>NZ_SMRO01000001.1 GCF_004359985.1 Paraburkholderia flava
GGCAGACGCACGGTTGAGATCAGTGTTGTGCCTCAACCATCACAACCCACACGAGAGGCATCCTCTCAGCTACTTCTTCCCGATTGGTTGTGTTGAGTATCCCTCAACACGACAACAAGTCATGCCTGATGACCATAGCGTGTCGGTACCACCCCTTCCCATCCCGAACAGGACCGTGAAACGACTCCACGCCGATGATAGTGCGGATTGCCCGTGTGAAAGTAGGTAATCGTCAGGCTCCTTATGCTCCAGCTCAAAGCCCCCAACCGCTTCAACCCCGGTTGGGGGCTTTGTGTTTGCGCTCCCCGATTCCAGCCTCCCGCTGTCCTCTCCTGGTTCACCCCCTCATCGATCATCGGCTCAACACCTGCACTGCCCCGCACACCCCCAGCGATAACCCCCACAATAAATCGAAGTTCACCCATTTCGTTCGCAGGCCAGCAAGGCCAAACCAGCCAAATACGGCGAACGAGATCATGGCGATCGTCAGAAGCATGGCGATGCTGTGCACGAGAAGCGCTGCGAACGCGATCCACGTGGAAGCAGAGGCGCCGGCAGCACCCACTCCCCGACTCGCAACGCCGTACGCATTGCATATCGGCATCAGCACCGGAATCAGCATCAGCCCAGCACCATGCGATCCTGCCATCGCAAACGACCACCCAGCGAGACCCACGAAGCCCGTTTGCATCCCGACTCGAGTGCGCATCCGGTGTTTTCGGAACATATGCCACGCCGCCCAGCCGATCAGCACGGCCCCACACAGTCGACTGAGCATCGTGTGATCGATGACCCTGCTCAACGAAAGCCCGGCTGCGAGCATCAGACCCGCCGCGATCATATGCCCAAGCGCAATCGGTATGAGTGACAGCGCGACCACGCGGCTACTGCGCCGATAAAGCCCCAGCGCAACAGCGAACAGCCAGCCCATCGCCGGATTGATGCCGTGAAAAACACCTAGCCCAGCAATTGCGAGCCACATCCACGCGGAGCCCGCCAAAGGGTTTCCGGAAGTCATGGATAGCAGTACGAATCCGATGAGCAGTCGCCACCGTCGAGCCTGATCTGATGTGGACGATGGCCGGCCGGCCACTCGAGAAAAAACTTCGGATCAAACGCGACACCGCCGTTAGCCGCGACATCGAGCTTCACCATCCAGCCATCGATTCCTTCCGGGTAGAACTGTGCATCCACTGCGCCATACAGCGAGTTCGTGAAGTAGACACGCTTGCCGTCGCGACTAACCTCGACCATCTGCGGACCGCCGTTCAGTGCACCATTCGATGCCCCAGGATGCGTCGCGCGCGACACGATGCCGCCGATACGCACCTTGCCGGCGAGTTTCGGCGCGAACGGATCCGACACGTCGTATTGCAGCAGATCGCCGGTACCCCAGCACGAGACGTACAGGAAGCGGTCGTCCATCGACAGATCGATATCGGACACGAGCGGCGGCACTGCGCCGAACGACTTGAGCATTGGCGGCAATTGCTCTGCGGCAGCGGGCTCGGCGGGGATGTCGATAATCTTGCGTGCGCCCCAACGGTTACCGTCGCGATACCACACCCAGATCGACGAAGACAGGTCCTTCAGGCTCAACACGCAGTTGACGAAGCCGTATGCCTTCGTCGGGTCGTGTGCGGGCCGTAATTCGAACACGAGTTGATACTCCGCGCCGAAGTCGATTTCCTGCAGATGCTTGCGTCGGGTAAGGTCCCAGAAGTGCAGCTTGTGGCCGTATTTCGCGCCGAGCAGATGTTCGGCGATCAGACCGTTCTCGAACGTATCGGGGGTGCCCCATTCGCTGGTGACGAGCGTGTCGTAGCCCAGATGCCACCAGCCGTCATACGCGAGCTGCTGGGGTCCGCGATCGACCTCCCACTGACCCAGCGGCTCGAAACTATCCGGATCGAGCAGGAAGATGCCGCCGGGCGCACCGCCTTCTGCGTTACCGAGCGCGGTGACATAGATCCCTCCCGGTCCGCAGTGCACGGTGTGTGGACGCGTATAGCCGGTACGTTTTGCGATCGTCTCCGGCTCGATGATCTTCGCGATCGACGGTTTGAGCGGATCCGGCCGCGTATCGAGAATATAGATGCGCGACGAGCGTAGCCCCGGCACCACGAGATAGCGGCGCTCGGTATGAGGATGCGGTGCGTTCGGACAGAGGCACGACGAGCACGCGTTCCATCCGAAGTGATGAAGCTCGTCGCCGACGTTCGGCATCGGCAGACGGCTCACGATGTTCGCGTACTGCGACGACGATGGATCGACATCGACGACCGCAATTTCATCGGGCTGCTTTCGTTCGGGATCGAACGCGGCGACGTATGCAAAGCGTTCCGGCGGAGCCTGCGCAGCGAGGCGCGGCGATGGATAGAAGCTGGGGTCCGGTTTCCAGATGCCCATGATGTTCCTCCGTATCGCGATCGTGAGAGATGGCGGGGACAACGCATCATGAACTGTAGTCGCTTCAGCCGATGCTCAAAGCTCGATGTGGAATAAGCAAATGAGCGCGCGGCATGTGCATTGCGTTTCGCCACGGCGACCGCAAACGACATCGATGCTGCGCGACGCAACACGCAACACGCAACACGCAACACGCAACACGCAACACGCAACACGCAACACGCAACACGCAACACGCAACACGCAACACGCAACACGCAACACGCAAGACGTGTGAGCAATCTGTGGGAAACAAGAGAAGGGCGACGCGTATCGAACAACGAGAACAGCGAGAGCAACGAGAACAGAAGCATTCTCTTCGACGTTCAAGTCGAGACGCATCTGCCGGTTGAGAATGGACGTGAAGCCCGATGAAGCGGAATCAAGGCAACAACAATGAGGACGACAACGAAGCGCAAGACCAGCGAAAAGCGTCGGGCAACACAAGGTCGCCCGACGCTGGCAACACTACGAGCCTCGTCGGAAGAGCCGGATGATGAACAGCAGAATGACCGCACCGATTACCGCGGTGATGATCGAGCCGATCCAGCCGCCGCCGAGCGTGATGCCCAGGACGCCGGCCAGCCACCCGCCGATGAACGCACCGACAATGCCGACGATGATGTCGACGATCAATCCGAAGCCGCCGCCTTTGACCAGCACACCTGCCAGCCAGCCGGCGATCGCGCCGATGATGAGCCATGCAATGATGCCGTGTTCCATAATCGAGACTCCATGGTTGAGCGTAAAGGGATCAACGGCCAGAGCTTAGTCGAACGTTGCTGCTCCGTCCATCGTCAGGATACTGAATTAACAATGATTGAACGTAAGGTTTTGCGTGGCAACGCTCTAAAAATCCGATGCGCGGGGCATTCGGCAACGCAGCATGAACGCGTTATTCGGGCGTCGGTTCGGCGGCCTGCGCGCTCCAGCTGACGCTCGACACGCTCGTCTCCATGCTGATCCGGCTGGCCATCCATTCGAGCTTCGGCTGGTCTTTCGGATGCAGCTTCAACGTCGCGGTGACGAGAATGCGTCCTGGTTGACCATCGACGTCTTCGCTCGTCAGGCTTTGAAACGACAGCGGCGACGAAGACATCGCGTTCGACAGCGCGGTCCGGATATGGATTTCGTCTTCCTCGCGACACACCACACTCAGCACGTACTCGCGCACGAGGTCGGCGTTTGAAACAGGCGTCGCGTTGATCAGGTGACTGACTTCGCGCAGCACCGTGTTCGTCAGCAGTACGACACAGGTGCCGGCCAGCGCCGGGCCATAGTGTCCCGCGCCGCACAGCACGCCGACTGCTGCGGAGCACCACAGCGTCGCCGCTGTGTTGATCCCCTGGATCGAACCTTTGTCGCGCATGATCACGCCGCCGCCGAGAAAGCCGACGCCGGACACGACGTACGCGGCGATCTGCGTGACCCCCGCGGAGCCATTGCCGGTCAGTACACCGAGCGTGACGAACAGGCACGCGCCGCTCGCGACGAGCGTGATCGTGCGCAGGCCGGCGTTGCGCTGCCGCATCTGCCGCTCGAGGCCGATGGCGACACCGCAAGCGAAGGCGGCGAAGAGCCGCAGAGCGAATTCGAACGTCATGGGTATAAACAAAAAAAGTGCAGACGCACAGGTTGATCGATGTGCATGACAGCCGCACGAAAGCGGTCATCGATACGCGGTCATGCGCGATGCGTCGCGACCGCGTGACGTGATGCATAGGCGGTCAGGGGCGCGAAATTTTCGCGCGCATACACATACGCACGAACGCACACACGCGCAGGCTCACGACGACATGCGCTGCATGTCGACAGCATCGGGCGGGTGCGGAAGCGAGGGGCGCGCACCGCTTGCAGGAAAGCAAGACGGCGGCAATGAGAGAGACGCGGTCTTGCGATCAGGCGAGCGTGAAGGGCGAAGCCCGGTTACTGCTACTGTCCAAAATACGGATTCCTGTTCGACGGATGGGCGGATTTTAGGCGGCGCCGTCGAATCAAGTCAACCGCTTCGGCGACATGGGTCATTCGATACACGTCGCCACTCAAGTCGCGAGCGGCCTGCGCCGATAGCCCGTGTAGAGAGGCCGTCATGTGCGGCCTTGCACGACCGATGGAGAGACGCCTATGGACGAACACAATCAGACGCCGTCGCCCGACACACGGCATGCCGGCGCCGCACTCCGCGAAGACGATGTCCCCGTTGGCGAGCCGCTTGCCGAACCGCTCGTCGATGCAGGCGGTGCATTGCTGCTCGCCGCCGGCGCGATTCTGCCGGATACCGCGGCGCGCTCGTTTCTGTTCACGCATTTTTCGCCGCATCGTGTGGGCAACACGACGTCGCATCCCGCACACGACGACCCCGGACAAACCGACGATCCCGCCACATCGCAGAACCTGCGTGCCGAAGATCTCGATCTGACCGTCGGTGCGCGCATCGGCATGCGGCCGCAACTCGGAATGGGACGCGCGATGCATCCGGGGCGTCTGATCGGCATGGCGCCGAACCGCATGCTGTTCGCGACGCTGCCGGTTGTCGGACGCGAGCCGTTGCCGGTCAATCCGGGTGAACAGGTCGAACTCGTCGTGCTGTCCGGTCAGGCGGTGGTGTGGTTCGTGTGCACGGTTGAAGCGGTGTGTCGCGCGCCGTTCGATTACCTGGTGTTTTCCGCGCCCGGCGTGATCCGTCAACTGCGCACCCGTCGACAGATTCGCGTGCGCAGTCATCTCGCCGTGCGCTACGGGGTCGATCTGACGGGTGGCCAGTTCGAAGGTCTTGGGCTGGGCCACGACCTCAGTGCGCAGGGGATGTCGCTGGCTGCGGCGAGTGTGCTCGGCCGTCCCGGCGAGCGGTTGTGCGTGTCGTTCGGTCTGCACACGGAGCAACAGACAGGCGTCGCCCACACCGACACCGAACTGCAGGCCGTCGCGGTCATCCGCAACGTCTACGCCGATCCGGCGAATCCCGATCTGACGATGCACGGTCTCGAATTCGATCCGCTCGACCCCGCGCAGCAACTGGCGTTGAAAGCGTTAGTGCTCGACCTGCAGCACGAAGCGCTACACCGCGGCGCCGTCTGACGCGCTTTCACCGTCGACGGCATCTTCAACCGACGTATCGCCGACGAACGCGATCCGGTCGCGCCCGAGCAGCTTCGCGCGATACAGGCTGCGATCCGCTTCGAGCAGCCACGCGTGATAGCCCGACATGCCGGGCATGCACGGCGCGACGCCGATGCTGATCGTGCAAGGACAGTCGGTGTTTTCCTGCGTGGTCTTCGCGCGTACCGCGAGCAGCAGCCGCCCCGCGACATTGCGTGCTTCGGCGAGCGTCGCACCCGTGAGCACGACGCCGAACTCCTCGCCGCCGTAGCGCCCGATACTGTCGCTGTCCTTGAAATGCTCGCGCAGCAGATTCGCGAACGCCTTCAGCGCAGCGTCGCCGGCAAGGTGACCGAGCGTATCGTTGATCTGCTTGAAGTGATCGAGGTCGATCAGCAGCAGGCTCGACGCATAGCGGTTCGCGTTGCAACGCGTAAATTCATCCGCGAGCCGGTCTTCCCAGCAGCGCCGATTGAGCAGGCCGGTCAGGCCGTCGGTGCGGCTCAGGTGCTCGAGCGTGCGCGTCTGTTCGGCGAGCTTGCGCGACATCCGGTAGATCGTCCAGCCGACTGCAACCGGATAGACGAGCATCACCGGCAGGCACGCGGCCATCACGCGCATGTTCGAGTACGGTTCGAAGACGAAACCCAACGTGACGACGCCGATCGCGATGCCCGCTGCATGCGCGACGAGGCCGCGCAGGAACAGAGGCGGGCCGCCGGACGCAATGTTGTTCATGCTGAACATCGTCACGATCAGTACGCTCGGCAGCACGTTGAAGTGCATCGCGGCGATCCAGAAGCCGCCGAGTGCTGCGTCGACCATCAGGTTGAGCTGTTCGCCGCGATAGGGGATCGCGCCCGCGAGTGCCGCGCGTCGTGCGAGATGCGCCCACACGAAACCATGAAACACCAGCAGCGTCCACAGCAGCGGCCCGCGATGCAGTTGCAGGAACACGGACGCGACGCAAAGAAAGCCGAGCGCGAGCCCCGTCACCCGCAGGCGATAGATGCGCTCGACGAAGCGTTTGCCTTTTCTCGCCGTGTATTCCATGTCGACGTCGACGCTGTAAATGAAAGACCGTTTGAATCCTGCTCAGCGGCCTGAAACTTCGTGCCTCATGCGGCAACCGGCTGTGAATGTGCGCGTGCCGGAGATCCGGCGCTCGATGGTATCAGTAACCACCTGTCAGTCCACCATCGGTTGACGAAACCGCTCGCGATACTGCACGGGCGTCGCGCCGATCCGCTTCATAAAGACTACGCGCATCCGGTCGGCACTGCCAAAACCGCAGTCGTAAGCCACTGCCTTCAACGCCGCGTCGCTGCTTTCCAGCAGCTTGCGCGCCGTGTCCATCCGCGCCCGTTCGACGAACTCATGCGGCGTCACGCCGGTTTCCTGCACGAACACGCGGGCGAAGTTCCGTGCACTCATACCGGCGACGTCGGCGAGCTGGCTCACGGTGAAGCGCTCCTGAATATGGGCCATCACGTGCGCCTGGACTTTGGCGACCGGTGCGGTGTCGTCGGTGGGGGCGGTCAGGTAGGGGCTGAATTGCGACTGGCCGCCCTGACGCTGCGCGAACACCACGAGCCGCTTCGCGACCGCGAGCGCGAGTCGCGGTCCGTGATCCTCGGTGACCAGCGCAAGCGAAAGATCGATGCCGGCCGTCACGCCCGCCGACGTCACGAGCCGCTCGTCGCGCAGATAGATGCGATCGAAGTCGACCTGCGCGAGCGGGAACTGATCCGCGAGCTGGCGCGCGTGCTGCCAGTGTGTTGTCACGCGTTTGCCGTCGAGCAGCCCGGCATGGCCGAGCGCGAACGCGCCGGTGCAGACCGACCCGTAGCGCGCGCTGTCTGCGGCCGCCGCGCCGAGCCACTTGATGAGCCGCATATCCGGCGGTTCGACCGGCAGCGCCGGGCCACCGGCGACGAGCATCAGATCGAAGCGGTGGGGCGCATCGTCGAAGGTCTGATCGGCGACGAACGCAAGGCCGTTCGACGCACGCAGTGCGCCTCGCTCGGGGCCGACGACCGTCACCGCATAGTGCTCGTCGGCAGGCAGGAAGCCGTTGGCCTCGCTGAATACGTCGAGCGGGCCGGCGACGTCGAGTGCCTGCACGCCTGGAAAAATCGCGATCGCTACGCTGCGCATTCGATGCTCTCGTCGATAAGCGGTGAATGAACGATAGAAAGAGGCCGGCGTGCCACGGCAGTGTATGCAGTGCGGTTGGCAGTGTTGCATGGCGTGCCGGCGTTGTCCGCAGGCCGCCGATTGCCAATACTGGTGGTCATCCACTTCACGGAGACACGCGATGAAACAGCATAGCAAAGCAGCCGCGCCTGGTGCCGCCGACGACCGCAATCCCGTTGCGCTCGATACCTACACGCATAGGGAGGCATTGCTCGACGATGCGCTCGCCGAAACCTTTCCGGCCAGCGATCCGATTTCGCACGGCTACGTCGATTGACGGGCGGCGTTGCGCGTCCGCAGCGCGCGTCGCTCTTTTTTCTTCTCGAGGACACTCTCATGGCAACGACCATTGCAGGCATCAAGATTCCCGACAGCGCGATGGCGCGCGAGGCCACCGATCTCGTGCGCGACACCGAAACGGATCTGCTGTTTCATCACTCGCGTCGTGTGTTTCTGTTCGGCGCACTCACCGGTGAACGCAGGCAGCTTCAGTACGATCCCGAGCTGCTGTATATCGGCGCGATGTTTCACGACATGGGGCTCGTCGCACCGTACAGCAGCAAGGACGAGCGCTTCGAAGTGGACGGCGCGAACGCCGCGCAGGATTTCCTGCGTCGTCACGGAATCGGCGAAGCGGACATCGAGCAGGTGTGGGACTCGATTGCGCTGCACACGACGCCCGGCATTCCGAAGCACAAGAAGCCGGTGGTTGCGCTGGTGACCGCAGGCGTCGAAATGGACGTGCTCGGCCTCGCGTATCACGACTTCACCGACGAGCAACGCGAGCAGGTGACGCATGCGCATCCGCGCGGGCCGGCCTTCAAGGAAGGCATCATCGACGCATTCGCGAAAGGCACGATTCACAAGCCCGAAACGACGTTCGGCAACGTGAAAGCCGACGTGCTCGCGTTGAAGGACCCGCACTATCACCGTGGCAACTTCTGCTCGATCATTCTCGGTTCGGCGTGGAAGTCCTGATGCAACGCGCGCGTCCGGTCATCACACGATGCCTGCGGAAACGAGCCGCACCCGCGTGATTTCCGACGGCGCGCCGAGACGCTTCGGCGGGCCCCAGTAGCCGGTGCCGCGGCTCGTGTAGACCCACAGTCCGTTCAGCCGTGCGAGCCCGGCAGTGAACGGCTGCTGGAGCCGCACGAAGAAATTCCACGGGAAGAACTGGCCGCCGTGCGTGTGGCCGGACAACTGCAGCGTGAAGCCCGCGTCGGCGGCGGCATCGGCGGTGCGCGGTTGATGCGCGAGCAGCACCTTGATGCGGACGTCGACCGGCGCACCGGACAGCGCCGCTGCCGGATCGCTGCGATGCGTGGGATCGAAGTGATCCGCGGTGTAGTCGGTGACGCCGGCGATCACGAGCTGCGCGTCGTTGTGCGCGATGACTTCATGTTCGTTCATCAACACGCGCAATCCGAGTCGACGGAATTCGGCGATCCATTCGTCCGCGCCCGAGTAGTACTCGTGATTGCCGGTGACCAGATACGCGCCGTGCCGCGCGGTGAGACGCGACAGCGGATGCGTGTGCTCGCGCAACTGCGCGACGCTGCCATCGACGACGTCGCCGGTCACCGCGATCAGATCCGGCTTCAGGCGATTGACCGCATCGACGATTGCGTCGACGTACGAGCGCTTGATCGTCGGCCCGACGTGGATATCGCTGATCTGCACGATCGTGAAGCCGTCGAGTTCGCGTGGCAGATCGTCGATCGGAATGTCGATCGTGACGACGCGTGCGCGACGCCGCGCGTTGATGAAGCCGATCACGGTGGACAGCACCGCGAGCGCGACGACCGCAACTGCGCTGTCGGTGCGCCAGCGCGCGAGCACGATCGTATGCGGCCAGATCGCGTCGACGGTCAGCAGCGATGCGAGTACCACGTCGCGTATAAAAGTCAGCACGAGCAGCGACGAAAAGAAGCCCATCGCGAGCAAACCGACCCACGCGATGCGGTCGCCGAGCGGCTGCCGCTGGATGGTCCGCGCCAGCATGCCGAGCGGAATCAGCAGGCACGAGAGTACGAGATACAGTCCGGCAAGCCAGTGGCCCGTGCTGCTGATGGGCAGATCGTGAATCAGCCGGAAACCGACGTACAGATGGAACAGCACGCCGATGATGATCATGCGGATGAAGAACTGCGAGAAACGACGCATAGAGGCGATAGAGAAGGGCGGTGATACGTTGGCGCGTGATGGACGCGCGGTTGCTACGGAGATGAGCCGGTGTGCGTGAAATGCGTGAAGCGGCATCGGCTGTCCCATTCTACCGACAGTTCCGGACGGCTGCCGGAGGTGCAATAACGCGTCCTGACGCGGCCTTGGCTGCTGCTTTTCCGGCCACCGCAGATCGCTCCGAAGCCAAATTAAATGGGCTTTGAATTGTGCTTCCCGGTGGACTATTCTCAAAGTGAATCCTGTCGTCGCACGGTGCGGCAGCGCTTCATCCCGCTGGAGTCCGCCTGCCGCACGGACGCGCGACGTTCATGGTTCGCGTGGTTTGATTCGTCGCCGGTTCAATGAGCGAAGGGGGAGACAGATAATGAAAGCGGACAAGCTGATGCGCCACGCGCATCACATCGGACACGAAGGCAGCCACGTGATGCTGCCGCTGGTCGCGCTGTCGCTGATGGCGATAGGCGTCTATGTAGGCGTGCGCAATATCAACTTCTCGGAACTGGGACGCACCGCGCTGTTTTACGTCGTGATGGTGTTCGTTGCGTTCGGCGTCGTGGGGCTGTTCGGCTTCGTCGGCGGATGGCTGCGGTCGCGAGGGGACGAGATGGACGAAGGGTTCTGCTTCGTCGGCGCGCTGATCGGCGCGATCGTGTTCTACGTTGCGTTGCTCAATAGTTGAGCCGGTTTTGTCGGGCGGGTTGCACGACACACAGCGCACAACGCGCGATCAATGAAAGCGCAAGTTCCTGCACGCGCTGTGCGACGGCCGGCGCGATAATGTCCTCACTGACCTTTCTTTCCATGTGTCGTCGCGCAATTTCGCGTGATGGCATGGCTTGCCGATGCCCGATCTGTTCGACGATTTACCCACGCCCGACGTCGCGTGGTTCCCCGACTGGCTCGCCGCCAGCGATGCCGCAGCGCTACTCGAGCGCGTCGTGAATGAAGTCGCCTGGAAGCAGGACACGATGGGCACACCGGCCGGTCGCGTGCCGCTACCGCGCCTCACTGCGTGGCAGGGTGAACCGGACGCGATCTATATCTATTCGGGCATCCGCAATCTGCCCGCACCGTGGACGCCAGCCGTCGCCGAACTGAAATCCGCCGCTGAAGCCGCAAGCGACACGCGTTTTAACAGCGTGCTGCTCAATCGCTACCGTCATGGACTGGACAGCATGGGCTGGCACGCGGATCACGAGCCTGAGCTGGGCGCTGAGCCGGTGATCGCATCGGTGAGCCTCGGCGTCGCGCGCCGCTTCGATCTGCGGCACAACCACACCGGCGTCACGCAATCGTTTCTGTTGAAGGGTGGAAGCCTGCTTGTGATGCGTGGGCGTACGCAGGCGGAATGGCGTCATCGGGTGCCGCGTGAACCACGCGTGATGGGGGAGCGGGTCAATCTGACGTTTCGGTGGGTTAGCCCACGTGATGGTTGAATTTTTATAAGAAATATAAAAGTTTTAATTGGTTTATGCGCATAACGATCGGCGATCGCCCTTTAACCCAGCGCATCGAGCCGTCGACGAACCGTCGCCACCAGTGCATCAAACCCAAGCGCGCTAGCGGCTAGCGCGCTGGTCGTCGGAAACTGCTCGCGCGCGATGTCGGTGAGCACCTGACCGGGCGACGCCTCGACGAAAACGCGCGCGCCCATCTCGTACAAGGCCGTTAAAGCATCGAACCATCGCACGGTGTCGCGCATATTGAGCGCGAGATCGTCGCGGATCCCGTCGGCGGTGTGGAGCGGGCGACCGCCGCGATTGCCAACATACGTGCTGCGCGGCGCATGGAACTCGATAGTTCGTGCGTACGCGCACAGCGCGTCGGCAGCCGGCGCGAGCAGTTCGCAGTGCGACGGCACGCTTACCGCGAGGCGCGTCGCCTTGCGCGCGCCTGCCGCGAGCGAGCGTTCGATGAACGCGTCGAGTGCCGCATCGGCGCCCGCCATCACGATCTGCCGCGGCGCATTCACGTTGCCGATGTAGACGCTCGGCAAACCTGCGCGCGCATGATCGTCGGCGAGCCGTTCGATCTGCGCTTCGTCGAGTCCTGATATGGCCGCGAGTCCATAGCCCGACGGATAGGCCGCTTCCATCAATTCCGCGCGGCGACGTACGAGACGCAGCGCATCGTCGAATGCGAGCGCGCCGCAACTGACCGCCGCCGCATATGCGCCGACCGACAACCCCGCGCTGAACTGCGGCTGCAGATTCGCGTCGGCAAGCGCACGCGCAGTGGCGACGCCCGCGACGACGAGCCCGATCTGCACAGCGACGGTAGAGCGCAGCGCGTCCTGTGTATCGAGCGTGAGCACATCGAGGCCAAGCACGCGGGACGCTTCCGCGAGTGTCGCATCGACGCACGCGTGATGCGGCAGCCGATGCAGGAAGCCTTCGCTTTGCGCGCCCTGGCCGGGGAAGAGCAGCGCGAGCATTACGCTGCACTCCATGCGTGATGCCACGGATCGTCGACGAGTTGCGGGCCATGCTCACTGCGTGCGAGCACGCGCGATTTGCTGGCAGCGTATTCGGCGAGCGCGACACCGCCGGCCGGTGTTTCCAGTTGTGCGTCGATGCGCGTGCCGGCGGCCAGCGCCGGATGCTGCAATTCGTCGACGAGACACTGCGCGTCTGCAAGCGATAACGGCTGTGGTGTGCGAATCAGCAGATCGAGATCGCTCGATGCAGTGACTGTCGGTTGACGCGTCGCAAGTTCGAAGCCTGCGCTGCCCGTCGGTCCCCATGCGAATTGCCGCAGACACGTCGCATCGCGAAGCAGCAGTGCGAGTGCAGCGAAGGCGGGCAGGTCTCGCCCGGGCGTAAGAACCGCTTCATTCACGAGGTCTTCCGGCGCGAGCCGTTGCTCGATATCGACACTCGCAGCCCACATGCCATAGCGTTGCGCGCGCGTCGTCCCACGCACACCGATCGCAACGAAACCGTCTTTCGCCAACGCACGCCGCACGACCGCGAACGGCGCACGACTCCACGCGTCACGCAGCCACGCAGGCTCATCATCCGTATGCGCCAGCCGTCGCAGCCGCAGCAGATCGTGCGCACGACAGCGCACGTCTGCTGCAAACGAAGCGACGGCGCTATCGCGCATCACACGGCATCCCACTGTTCGGTAAGCCTGCGACGCACTTCGATCGACGCCGCGCGTGTCTTCTTCGCATTCTCCGACTGCAACCGATGCGACAGATCACGCGTACCCGCACGCGCACTCGCAACGGAATCGATCAACACATGCCGCACACGATCGATCTGCGCGTCATCGGGCGCATCGGCATCGACGCCGTCGATCAGCGTATCGAGCAGACCGAGCTTCGCGAACGAGGCCATCGTGTACGACATCGGCACGATCGTCTCGCCGAGTTCGTCGAGCGCTTCGACGCTGCGGCGCGTGACGCGTGCAGCCGCTTCCTTGCCCATCGCGTGGACCATCGTGCCGGGCGCGTCGAGTGCGACGATGCGGTTCGCCTGATAGCCGTGCGCGAGAAACGCGCCCGACATCGCAGGCCCGACGATCAGCGCGACGACCGGATGTCCCGCGTCGCGTGCGCATGCGTATGCATCGACGGCCGCCGCGCACGCGAGATGAACGCCGAGCATTTCCTCGCGATATCCATACGCCTGGCTTTTCACATCGACGATCGCGACGATCGGCCGCTTTGTCGCCGCCTGTGCATCCTGCGCGATCGCGTCGCGCACCGCGCGTGCGAGCAGCCAGCCCTGTTCGAGGCCGACGACGTTATCGACTGCACGCGGAAAGCGGTTGTCCGGATCGGGCACGACCGCGATGAAGCGTGCGGTATCGCTACCGAGTGCGGCATCCGCGTACCACACGGGCGCATCGCTGCGAGACGCACCGGCTAGTGCGTTCAACCAGCGCGCACCGCGGCTGCGATGTTCAGGTGCGTTCATGCGTGCTCCTTGCGCGGCGTCGCCGCATCGTTCGCGTGGAAGACTGCGCGCATCGTGTCGGGCGTGATCGTCGACGGATCGATCAGCGCCAGCCGTGCAAGCGTCGCATCGACCTGTTCGCTGCGCGCCGACACAGGCGCCGGTTGCGCGCTAGCAAATCGCACAGCTTCGCGAATCGCCGAAAGATCATCATCGACGAGCGCATCCGCGAAACCCGTCGCCGCGCGCTGCTCGCCACCAATCAACTGCCACACGCGACGTCGATCGCTCGAATCGAGTTCATCTATACCGGCTTCCTGTTCGATCACTTCGGGGCCGTTCATCCCGAGCCGCCCCTGCTTCGTGACGATCAGATGCGAGCACAGCGCGGCAGCAAGCGACATCCCGCCGAAGCATCCGACCATCCCCGCGATTACACCGACAACAGGCACATGCCGTCGCAACGCGACGATCGCAGCCTGAATCTCGGCGATCACCGCGAGCCCGAGGTTCGCTTCCTGCAGACGCACGCCACCGGTTTCGAACAGCACGATCGGGCGCACGATATGACCGCGTTCGCAGTCGCGCAGCGCGAGTTCGAGCGCTCCGGCGATCTTGCTGCCCGACACTTCGCCGATGCTACCGCCCTGGAACGCGGGTTCGATCGCGGCGATCACCGCGGGCGCGCCGTCGATCGTCCCACGCGCGATCACGACGCCGTCGTCCGCCTGGCACACGACGCCCTGCAGCGGCAGCCACGGCGATTCGAGCCGGTCGAACGGGCCGAGCAGTTCGCGGAACGTGCCGGCGTCGAGCAGGGCGCTTGCGCGGTCGCGTGCCGACAGTTCGATGAAACTCTCGCGCAGCATCGGCGAGAAAGGAGCCGTGGTCGTCATACGCTGCGCTCCGGTTCGGCGGCTTCGATCGCTTCGGCGAGGCGCAGCGCGACGACGCCCGGCGTCGCGCCGAAGTCGTTGATCTCGATCTGCGCGGCGCCGTCGTAGCGCGTGAAGAAGCGATCGAGCACGCTCTTCCAGATGTGGCCGTAGCCGTCGACGCTCGTGCGCACGATCACCTGCGCGCGCATCGCGTCGGCCGGCGACAGCAACACTTCGAGATCGCCGGAGCCGACCACGCCGACGTGCGCGCGCGTCGTCACGGCGCGTTGCGCGGGGTAGTCGAAGGTCAGATGTTCCATGGTGTTGTGCTCCGTGGTGGAGACGCTTACTGCAATGCGTTGCTCTGCAATTGCAGGCTGTCGATGAAAAGGGTCGCGGCGAGCAGATCGGCCGCACCGCCCGGCGATGCATTGAGCGCGAGTAACGCGCTGTCGAGTTCGGAGAGTGCCGCACAACCCGCGACCGTCGAACTGCCGCCGAGCGCCAGCACGCGTTGCGCACCATCGCGACCCGCTCGCAGTCCCGGCAGACCCGCGCGATGCAGCAGACAGGTGTCGTCGAGCGACGCCATGATCGCGAGCAGCGCATCGAGACGTGCGGACGTTTCGTCGATACCGCGATGGCGTGCCGCGTGCAGTGTAGGCAGGCCGACGTCGATCACATGCGGGAAGCCGTCCTGCGCTTCGCCGCGCGCGCCACCTACCTGATAGCGCGCTCGCACGCGTTCGCCGTGACTGTTCGCGGGTGCCGCAAAGCGGTCGGGGAAACACGCAATCTGCGCGGCCAGTGCGCAGATATTCGCGGCGTTATTCAAGTTACCGGAGGAGGTCGTCGCACACGCGTCGGCGGCATCGGCTGCATCGGCGCAGATCGCTGCACCCGCGACGAGCAATCCGACGATCCAGATCGCGCCACGATGCGCATTGCTGCCGTCGGTGGCCGCGAGCATCGCCTGTTCGCCGTCGCGACCGATTTGCGCGAGTTCGGTGCGCAGCGTCGCCGACGGTACGCGGCCACGTGCGGCGCGCGCGAGCGCCGCAAAAGTCGGTTCGAGCGTGCGCGCAGAACGCAGCATCGTCGCGAGATCGAGATCGCGATGTGCACCGCTGCCGCGACCGTCGACAAGCGCGGGCTTCGGCGTGAGTTCGACCTCGTCGATCAGTGCATCGACGGCGAGCGCGCCAAGCTGCGCATCCGACAACGCGACGACCGCAGCGCCACGACCGCAGCGACCATCGGTATCGATATAGCGAACAGGTAACGCGGCAGTCACGCTCATCGCATCACCAGCTGCGGAAACGCGCGGGCGGCGCGTACAGCCCGCCAGACCACGTGACGAGATCGTCGATACTGCGCGCCGCGAGCAGCGAGCGCTTCGCTTCGCCGCGCCGGATGCCGAGGTCTTCTGGATACGCGACGATGCCGCGCCGGCGCAACTCGGCCGTTTTCTCGGGCCGCGCACGCAGACCGACCGGCGTCACGCCGGCTACCGCCGCGATCGCCGCGCGCCGTTCGTCGATGCCTTCGGCCTTGTGCAGATGCGCGATGCCTTCTTCTGTGACGACGTGGCTCACATCGTCGCCGTAGATCATCACCGGGGCGATCGGCATGCCGTTTTTCGCGCCGACCGCGATCGCGTCGAGTTCATCGACGAAGGTCGGCTCGCCGCCTTTCTTGTACGTTTCCGCCATCTGCACGACGAGCTTGTGGCCGCGCGATACCGGACCTTCGTTTTTCAGCAGCTTCAACCACGCTGCGCTCGAATGACGTCGGCCGCGCGGATCGTGGCCCATGTTCGGCGCACCGCCGAAGCCCGCGAGCCGGCCGCGCGTGACCGTCGATGAATTCGCGTCGGCGTCGATCTGCAGCGTCGAGCCGATAAACAGATCGACACCGTACTGTCCGGCAAGCTGGCACAGCACGCGATTCGAGCGCAGGGTGCCGTCGCTGCCGGTGAAGAACACATCGGGCCGCGCTTCGATGTACGCCTCCATGCCGACCTCGCTGCCGAAGCAGTGCACGCTGTCGACCCAGCCCGACTCGATCGCGGGGATCAGCGTCGGGTGCGGATTGAGTGTCCAGTTGCGGCAGATCTTGCCTTTCAAGCCGAGCGCTTCGCCGTAAGTCGGTAGCAGCAGTTCGATCGCAGCGGTGTCGAAGCCGATGCCGTGATTCAGCGACGTGATGTTGTACGGCTCGTAGATGCCGCGGATCACCATCATCGCGGTCAGCACCTGCAGGTCGCCGATGTGACGCGGATCGCGCGTGAAGAGCGGTTCGACCGCGAACGGACGGTCCGCCTGCACGACCACGTCGACCCACGAACCCGGGATGTCGACACGCGGCAATTCGTCGACGATCTCGTTGACCTGCACGATCACGATGCCGTGACGGAACGCGGCGGCTTCGGCGATCGTCGGCGTGTCTTCGGTATTCGGACCGGTGTACAGATTGCCGTGCCGGTCGGCTTTCTCCGCGCACAGCAGCGCGACCTGCGGGCTCAGATCGACGAACATCCGCGCGTACAGCTCGACGTACGTGTAGATCGCACCGATCTCAAGCTGGCCGTCTTCGAGCAGTTGCGCGACGCGCAGACTCTGCGGACCGGCGAACGAAAAGTCGACCTTGTGCGCGATGCCGCGCTCGAACAGCGTCAGATGTTCGGGGCGGCTAATGCTGGAGATCAGCAGATGCACGTCGTGAATTTTCTGCGGATCGACCTGCGCGAGCGAGCGCGACAGAAAGTCGGCCTGCTTCTGGTTGTCGCCTTCGAGCGCGACGCGGTCGCCGGGGCAGATCAGCGTTTCGAGCGCATCGACGATGCGCGCAGAAGGCAGCACGCCGTCTTCGAGCCACGGCGCAATCGCAGCGAGGCGACGCGCTTTTTCATCGCGACGGGTGGTCCATGAGCGGGCGACGGGCGCGGCGGTGGAGGGCTTCATCGGAGGATTCAACTCCCGGATTGGGTGGTGCGTGAGCGTCGTGTGCGTGGGCGCTGTGACGAAACCGCCGCAGCTTCGGTCGCCGCGCGCTCATTGAGGAAACGGTACAGCAAATCGCCGGTGTCGAGCAGATGCGAAACCACCAGCGCCTGTGCGGCCGCGATGTCGCGCCGGACGACCGCATCGAGCAGCTCAGTGTGCTCGTGATCCGACGAGCCCTTGTGCGTCGGCACGTCCAGCTTCAGACGTAGATAACGTTCGCCACGCCGATGCAGCATCTCGAGCATGTCGTTCAACTGCGGACGCGCGGCGGGCGCGTACAGGCTCATGTGGAACGCTTCGTTACGCGCAACGTACAGCGATGGATTCGGCTCGCGTTCGGCGGCGCGGCACAGCTTTTCGGCGGCACGCAGCGTAGCGGGAGTGTGCAGCGGAATCGCGAGACTCAACGCAAGGCTTTCGAGCGCGGAACGGATCTCGTAGATCTCGCGTGCCTCGCTCGCCGACAGCGGCGCAACTGTCGCGCCCTTGTGCACCTCGACCTTGGCCCAGCCTTCGCTCTCCAGCTGACGCAGCGCTTCGCGCACCGGAATCGCGCTGACCGAGAAATGACGCGCGAGCGCGTCCTGCCGCAGCGGGGCGCCCGGCGCCAGCGTGCCGTCGACGATCGACGTGCGCAGCGCGTCCGCGATCATCCGCGCGGTGCTGGCCCGCGGGACCGTGGGCACCGACGGCAGGGCCGTGCGCTTGGCGCCGGCCAGGGGAAAACCATCTGTTGCGTCGCTCATAGGATCACATATTATATATAAAAAGACGCACATTCCAGCAGGGCAAACCCGGTTCTCTCGCGACACCCTGGGGCCCGCTGAACAAAGCGCACAGGCGGCGCACCGCGTAGACGCAGACCGTCACACGTGCCGCGCGGCGCCGTTCCGTTCCGACGTAATTCCAAATGTATGACCGACCGGAGGAGATGATGGATTCAATGACGGACCGCGCGCGGGTCGCGCGGAAACGCACGCCGCTCAATCGCTCGCAGATCACGGGGTTCTGGGGCGCGTGGGCAGGCTGGACGCTCGACGGGATGGACTCGTTCATCTACGCGCTCGTGCTCACGCCCGCGCTGACCGAACTGCTGCCGCGCTCGGGCTATGCGGCGACGCCCGCCAACGTCGGGCTCGCGGGCTCGATCCTGTTCGCGCTGTTTCTCGTCGGCTGGGGGCTGTCGTTCATCTGGGGGCCGCTCGCCGATCGCTTCGGCCGCACGCGCGTGCTCGCCGGCACGATTTTCACGTTCGCGATTTTCACCGGACTTGCCGCGACGTCGCACAACGTGTGGGAGCTGGGCATCTATCGCTTCATCGCGGGCATCGGTATCGGCGGCGAATGGGCGCTCGCGGGCACCTACGTCGCGGAAGCGTGGCCGGAGGATCGCCGCAAGATGGGCGCGGGTTATCTGCAGACTGGTTACTACGCGGGCTTCTTTCTCGCGGCGGCGTTGAACTACACGGTCGGCGTGCATTTCGGCTGGCGCGCGATGTTCCTCACCGGCGCCGTGCCGGTCGTCGTCGCGATCGTCGTGCTGCTGCGCGTGAAGGAATCGGAGAAGTGGCAGAAGGCCGAAGCGGGCGCGGCACGCACGCGGCCGATGCGGGAGATTCTCGGACCCACGTACCGGCGTCGCACATGGATCGCGTGCGCGCTGCTGACGATCGCGATCATCGGGCTGTGGGCCGGTGCCGTGTACGAACCGTCGGCGGTGATCCAGCTCGCGACGCGCGCCGGCATGGGGAAGGGCGAGGCGATCAAGATGGCGTCGCTGGCTACCGCCTTGCTGTCGATCGCAACGATCATCGGCTGTCTCGCGTTGCCGCCGCTCGCGGAACGTATCGGCCGACGCAAGACGCTCGCGATCTACTTCGCCGGGATGGCGATCTCGATCGTCGGTGCGTTCGGCTGGGCGTTCTATCTGCCGAACGGGCTCGCGCCGTTTATCGCGTGGCTCGTCGTGCTGGGTTTCTTCGGCGGCAACTTCGCGCTGTTCAGCCTGTGGTTGCCCGAGCAGTTCGAAACCCGCGTGCGCGCGACGGCGTTTGCGTTCTGCACGTCGTTCGGCCGCTTCGTCGGCGCGGGCGTGAACTTCCTGCTCGGCGCGGCAGTGCTGCACATGCATACGCTCGGCGTGCCGGTCGCACTGACGGCGATCGCGTTTGTCGTCGGGCTGTTCCTCATTCCGTTTGCACCGGAGACCAAAGGGGAAGTGTTGCCGCAGTAACAGCACTAGAGGTGTAGAGCACAAAGCAGACGGGGATGGCATGCCATCCCCGTTTGTCTTTTGACGCTGCTTTGTCGCGCGCGTCGCCTAGCTGCCCGTTCCGTATTGCAGCGACCCAGGCGTGGTCAGCAGACCACCCGTTTCGAGCAGCGTCTTGAGACCCGACAGCACCATCGGCCAGCCGCCGTACAGTTCCGGGTTCGCGCCTTCTCGCAGTTGATCGTGCGTCACGGTGAGCCGGCACGAGTCGCCGACCGGTTCGATTTCCCACGTCACACGCGACGTGCCTTCCACGCTCACGTCGTCGCTCCAGCGCGCATGAAAACTCTGCACGAGACGGCGCGGCGGATCGACCTCCAGATTCTCGCCATCGGCGATGACTGGCATGTCCGACTGACTCGCACCCGCAGGCGCGCCGGGCCGCGCTTCGTGACGCGAACCGGGCGTGTAGTCCGACACGACGCGCAGACCGAACGTGTACTTCGCGCGCAGCTCCGTGCTGGTGATCGCCTCCCACAGACGTTCGGGCGTCGTCTTGATATAGATCTCGTACACCTTCTCCATTGTCTTCTCCAGTTGGTCCTTCAGATCGCTCAGCGCCGTGACCCACGGCTCGGCAAATTTGCTCACCCAGCGGTCGTGGATAAGCCTGATCGGGACGGCATTCAGGAAGTGCAGCTTTTCGCGGCCGCGTCGCCGGGTCACGACGAGGCCCGCTTCTTCCAGCACCTTCAGATGCTTCATCACGCCGAAGCGCGTCATCGGCAGGCGTGCCTCGAGCGCGCCCAGCGTCTGGCCATCCTCCCTGAACAGCTCGTCGAGCAGGCTGCGGCGGGTCGGATCGGAGAGGGCTCGGAATACGTCGTCCATGGAGCGGATAATAGGTGACCATAAAGTCACATGTCAAGGATCGCGTGTCCCGAAGATTCGTAGTCGCAAAAAAGCCGCCGGACCCGGAAGGGTCGCGGCGGCTTTGCCACGCTGCGTGTCGAGTGAGCGACGATGAGGCTACATATGCCAGCGCGCAGTCGCCGTCAGCGTACGCGGAGCACCCGGCATGTTGAACATATCCGCGTTGCCGTGAGCAGCGATGAAGTACTTGCGGTCGAACAGGTTGTCGAGCGTGAGCGTCACGTCGACCTTCTTGCCGTGATAGCCCGCGCCGAGATCGAACGTGACGAACGACGGCAGCGTCACCGCGTCGCTCGCGGACGTGTAGCGCGCCGACTGGAACTGCGCGCCGCCCGCTGCATAGAAACCGTACGGCAGATCGCGCTTGAGCCAGATGCTCGCGCTGTGACGCGGCATCAGGCCCGGCGTGTTGTCCTTCAGGATGAGTCCCGATGCGGAGGCCTGCGGTGAACCGTCGACGCTCCCGTTCATGTACGTGTAGCCCGCGTACACCGACCACTTCGGCGCGATCTCGCCGGTCAGTCCGAGTTCGAGGCCGCGCGAGCGCTGCGTGCCGATCGGCAGCGAGAAGCTCGGGTTACTCGGATCGGCGATCTGCTGGTTGGTCTGCTTCATGTCGAAGAGCGCGACGCTCGCGCTCGCGCGCCCGGCGATGTCGAACTTCGAACCGATCTCGAACGCCGAGGTTTTTTGCGGCGCGAGCGTGGAGCCGTTCGCGACCGCGCCGTTCGAGATCAGTGTGTCGGCGAGCGGCGAGAACGACTGGCTGTACGACGCGTACAACGACACCCAGTCGAGCGGTTCGTAGATCAGCCCGACGCGTGGGCTCCAGTTGCGGTCCGTACGGTCGAGGTTGATTTGCGCGGCCGTGTAGTCGCGCCGCGTCTGCTGCAGATAATCGAAGCGCACGCCGGCCAGCACCTTCCAGTGCTCGGTCAGCGAGATCAGATCCTGTGCGTAGACGCCTGCAAGGCCAAGCACCGTCGATGCATTGGTCTTCGGTGTCAACCCTGCGGGCATGCCGGGGATCGTCACGAGTTGCGGATTGAACAGGTCGTAGGTCGCGACCTTCGTGCGGGAATACAGCGTGTCGAACTTCTGCTGCTGCGACAACTCGACGCCGTACAGCAGTTCGTGCTTCATCCCGAACAGCGTGGTTTTCTGCGTCAGTTCGAACAGACTGTCGACGCCGTGGTCCTGACGAAAACGCGTCGACTGGTCGAGCGTGACGACCGGGTTCACGGCCGTCTTGATCGGCTCGTAGGTCGCGTAGTTTTTGCGTTCGAGCGAAAAGTCGTACGCACGCACGGCCGCGTGGAACGACAGCGAATCGTTGAAACGATGATCGAGCGACGCCGTCGCGCTCTTTGCGCTGATGTCGTTGTACGAGGAGCTCGCTGCGTCGGCGGAACCGTAGTACGTCTGGATCGGCACGTTCACCGGACGGCCCAGGTACGCGGGCAGCCCCTGATCCGATGTTCGACGATCGTGCAGATAATCGAACTCGAGATTGATCGTCGTATCGCGATCGATGCGGAACTGCGCGGACGGTGCGATCGCCTGGCGGTTCAACTGGAACTGGTTGCGGAAGCTGTTCGAGTTTTCTGCTGCGCCGGTGATGCGGAAGCGCGCAGCGTCGTTCGCGTTCCAGCCGAGATCGAAATCGCCGCGCCGCTCGCCTTCGGTGCCGAGCGACACGCCGACCGACTGCTCCGGATTCGCCTGCGGCTTCTTCAGCACACGGTTGATAATGCCGCCCGCCGAGCCGCGACCATACAGCACGGCGGCCGGCCCCTTCAGCACGTCGATGCGTTCGACGTTCGACAGATCGCGATAGTAGAGCGCATCGTCGCGAATGCCGTCGACGTACTGGTCCGTGATCGCGTTGAAGCCACGGATCGTCACCTGATCGCGCTGACCGTCGCCGACCGAGAAGCCGAGACCCGGCACGTTGCGCAACGCGTCCTGCAACGACGTCGCGTTCTGTTCGTCGAGCAGCGCGCGCGGGATCACGTTGACGGTCTGCGGGACTTCGATCAACGACATGCTGGTCTTCGTCGCCGTGTTCGATTTGCCTGCGTCGTATGAGCGGCGGTCGACGGTCGAGGTGACCGAGATCGCGGGCAACGTCGTGCCGGCGGTGGCTGTAGCTGCAGCGGCTGGATCGGCGGGAGCCTGCTGTGCGAGCAGCGGTTTGGCGGCGGCGAGGGAGGCAGTGGCGACGAGCAGGGCGCGGTAGGTCTTCTTTCTGTTCTTCATGAAGCGTGATGCGTGAGCAGGCGTGGATGGAATGGGACGAGCGTTGACATAGCGATGCCTGCGCGCGGCGCGCGGGGGCGGAAAGCGAGGTGAGCGAGGTGAGCGATTCCCCTGTGGTTGATCGATTAACTGCCGGTGCTGCGAACGTGATGAAATCGAACCGGCCGGGGAGCCGAAGAGGCGGTCGCGCAAAAGTGCGGACGCACGACATCGGCTGCCGCGGACGGCATGTCGATGTGGGGATGGGAGGTTGTGTATGTGCGCGCCGGATGGATCGTCGCGTCACCGATGCTGGGTCAGTCGCCCAGCTCGTAAGATTTGGAAATTATATGCGGGAAAGATATTTGAAGGCGAATGGTCGGGTTGGTTGAAGGGGGATTGAAACATAGCGTCAACTGCCATCGACGCATAATCGCGAGCGGCGATGAGCGGCTCGCGAAAGAAGTCGCCCCGACTCACTCCGCCTGCCTGCGCCGTACCCCATGCCGCAGCACCGACACCATCGGCCACCCGAGATTCACCCCCAGACTCGCGACGACAATCAACACCATCCCCGCCAGTTGCGGAACCGACAGCGCACGGTGATAGACGATCGCATCGACGGCAATCGCGGTCAGCGGATAGACGAACAGCAGCACGGCGATGACCGGCGTCGTGAGCTTCGGCAGCGCGCCGTAGATCAGCACGTACGACAGCCCGGTGTGCAGCACGCCCATGCCGACGAGCCAGAACCACTGTTGCGGCTGGATATGCACGGCGTCGAGCGGCGCCGTGAACGACGCGATCACCGGCAGACACACCACGCCGACCAGACATTGCGCGAGCGTCAGCAGATGAGGGCGCAGATCGCCGAGACTTTTCGCGATCAGCGTGACGGCCGCATACAGCACCGAGCCGGCGAGCGCTTCGGCGATACCGATCAGGTAGCTCGTATGCCCCTGCAGGTTGCCGGCCGCCGCGACACCCGACGCGAGCACGAGCCCGACGAAGGCCGTCGCGATCCAGCTCAGCCGGTCGATACCGAGCGGCTCGCGAAACAGCGCCGCGCCGATCAGCACGACCCAGAACGGCTGCACATGAAACACGACAGTCGACACCGCGATGCTGGTGCGATGGATCGAATCGAAGAAGACGACCCACTGCGTGACCATCAGCACGCCGGACACGAACGCGAGCGCGACCGTGCGTCGCGTGAAATGGCGGCGCGCGAAAAAGCCTTTCCACGCACAGTACCCGGCGAGTGCGAAGAAGCCGAACAGGCAGCGGAAAAACACCATCGTCAGCGCGCCGAGCCGCGCTTCCTCGACGAATACGCCGAGCGTGCCCATCAGCAGTCCGCCCGCGGCGAGCGTGACCGCGCCTTGTTGACGGTCGGTGAATGACATGCCGAAGCGACTCCGTAAACGATGATGAAATCGAGTATCGGCGACTTGTAAGCTCGCTACAAACGAATTAAATTTAGAAATTCCATAAGATAGATTGATAAATCATGCACCCGGAATTCGACATCGATCTGCTGCGCACGTTTGTCGCGGTGGTGGAGACGGGCAGTTTCACGAAGGCGGCGGTGGCGGTGCATCGGTCGCAGGCGGCGGTGAGCATGCAGATCAAGCGGCTCGAGCGGATGCTCGGCACGACGCTGTTTGCGCGCGACACACGCAACCTCGCACTGACCCGGCCCGGCAACACGCTGCTCGAATACGCGCGACGTGTGATCGATCTGCATCACGAGGCGTGGTCTGCGATCGTGCGACCGGAGGTGACCGGGCGCGTGGTGCTCGGCGCGCCGGACGATTACGTCGCGTCGTTGCTGTCGCCGGTGTTGCGGCGCTTCTCGAATCTGTACCCGCATGTGGAGATCGAGATCGTCTGCGCGCAGAGCACGTCGCTTGCGCCGATGCTCGCCGACAACAAGATCGATCTCGCGTTCGTCACGCGCGACCGCAAGCTGCGCGGCGAATTCGTGCGGCGTGAGCCGATGGTGTGGGTTGGGTCATCGGAGGATACGGCCGTGCTCGCGGCGTCGCCGTTGCCGGTCGGTCTGTACGAGCCGGGTTGCGTTGCGCGTCAGCACACGCTCGCCGCGCTCGATGCCGCGAAGATTCGCTATCGCGCCGCGTACAGCAGTGCGAGTTTGCTGGGTCTTGTCGCGACAGTCGATGCGGGGCTCGCGGTGATTGCGCTCGCGCGTTGCAGCGTGCCGTCGCGGCTGTCGATACTCGGCGAAGCGCAGGGCTTGCCTGCGATCGAGCCGCTTGAGATCGTCGTCGCGCGCAGTGCTAAATCGGATCGACCTACCTGCGACTATCTTGCTGCGCAGATGGTGCAGGATCTTGGGGTGCGGGTGCCGGCTAGAGCTTCGTCTGCATCTGCGGCGGAGGGGGCGTCGGCGCAGGCTTGATCAAGCCCACAAACTAAGCCCGCGGATAAGCAACCGCAGCACCGTCGACAGCCAGCATCACCCGCTCACCCGGCTCCGGACTGCGATACCCCGGCACACGCGCCCGCACCACAGTGCGCGAAGCCGATTGCAATTGCAGATCGACGGTCGCGTCCTGCCCCTGGAACACGCGCGCCTGCACGACTGCTTCAAGCAGCGGCGCACCGACCGGCGAAGCTTCGTTCGCATGCAGCACGCGGATCTGTTCGGGCCGCACCATCACATCGACGGGACCATCGGCGACCGGTTTCCACAGACGCAATGCACCTAGCTCGCACGTCGCAATCCCGTCACGTACTTCTCCCGCGAGCAGCACCGCTTCACCGACGAACGCCGCGAGTTCGCGCGTCGCCGGCTCGCGATACAGCGTCTGCGGCGTCGCGGTCTGGATCAGCTTGCCTTGCCACAGCACCGCGACTTCATGACCGAGCGACAGCGCTTCCGATTGATCGTGCGTGACGAGCACAGCGGTCGATCCTGCCGCCGCCAGCGCCTGCGCAACCGCTTGTCTCGTTTCGATGCGCAGTGCGGCATCGAGCGACGAGAACGGCTCGTCGAGCATCACGAGCGTCGGCGACGGCGCGAGCGCGCGCGCCAGTGCAACACGCTGCTGCTGACCGCCGGACAACTGCTGCGGCGCGCGCGTCGCGAACGCAGCGGGCAGGCCGACCAGTTCGAGCAGTTCCGCGACGCGATGGCGTACGCGCCGCTGCGCGCGCGGCAACCCGAACACGATGTTGTCGGCGACCGACAGATGCGGAAACAGCGCGCCTTCCTGCGGTACGTAGCCGATGCGTCGCTGTTCGGACGGCAGATGCAGTCCTTCGCCCGCGACGCGCCGCCCGTCGATCTCGACCGTGCCTCCGTCCGCGCGCTCGAAGCCGCACAGCACACGCAGCAGCGTTGTCTTGCCACTACCCGACGGGCCCAACAGCGCGAGCAGCGTGCCGCGCTCGACCGACAGATCGATGCCGTGCAGCACCGGATGACCGTCGAACGCTTTGCGCAGACCGCCGATACGTAATTCGCTCATGAAATTCCAGTGGAAGACTTAACGCTCGCGTTCAACGCTCGCGTTCAACGCACGTGTCGAACGCTCACGTGCGCTCGCCGCGCAACGCTGAGCGCCCAAGCAGCGCGAACAGCAGCCCTGACGCGCACAGCGAGATGCCGGTCAGCAGCGCGGCATACGGCGCGGCGGCGGCGAACGCCATCGTCGATGTGTCGGCCCAGACCTGAGTGGCGAGCGTACGCGTGTCGATCGGCGAGAGTAGCAGCGTTGCGTTGAGTTCGGTGACGACCGAGATGAAGACCATCGCTGCCGCCGCACCGAGTCCCGGACCGGCGAGCGGCAGCAACACGCGCAGCAGGGTTTGCATCCAGCCGAGGCCGAGCGAGCGCGCAGTTTCTTCGAGCCGCGGCTGCGCCTGCATCAGCGCCGCACGCACGCTGACGAGCGCGAGTGGTAAAAATAAAATCGCATACACGATGACGAGCAGCGTCGCACTCTGATACAGCGGCTGCAACGCGTGCACTGCGAGCGACACGATCGCGAGCGCGATCACGAGACCCGGCACGCCCTGCGCGATGAACACGGTGCGCTCGAACAACGTCGCGAGACGGCTGGGGTAGCGCACGAGCAGGAATGCGAGCGGAATCGCGAGCGCGGTGGTCAGCGCGGCGGCCGCGACACCGAAACCAAGCGACGACAGTGTCGCGTTCAGCAGCAGTTCGGGCGACACGTCGGCGGGCGTGACGGCAGCGGCGCCCGGTTGTGTGAGCCAGAAGCCGATCATCCCGAGCGGCACGCCGAGCGTCGCAATCGCGAGCGCGGCGAAGCCCGCGACGACGAGCCAGCGCCACGCGCCGAGGTCGTAGCGCAGCACCGCGCGACGCGTGCCGCGATCGACGCGCTCGTAACGCGCCGCACCGCGCACGCGGAATTCGAACGCGAGACACACGAGGCACATCACGATCAGCAGACACGCCAGCAGCGATGCGCCGCCGCCGTCGAAACTGGTGCGGTACTCCGCGTAGATTTCGGTCGTGAACGTGTGAAAGCGCAGCAGCGTGAACGCGCCGAATTCGGACAGCACGCCGAGCGCGACCAGCAGCATGCCGCCGAGCAGCGCAGGTCTTAACTGGGGCAGCACGACGCGCACGAATGTCGAGAGCCGGCCGCAGCCGAGCGCGCGCGCACTTTCTTCAAGCGCCGGATCCATGTTGCGTAGCGCGGCAGCGACCGGCAGATAGACGAGCGGGAAATACGTCGATGTGATCACCAGCAGCGCGCCGGCGAAATCCTGCAGATCGAGACTGAACGACACCCACGCATAGCTGGTGATGAACGCGGGCATCGCGAGCGGCGCCGCGCTGAGCACGGCCCACACGCGGCGTCCCGGCAGATGCGTGCGTTCGACGAACCACGCGGCGGCCGTGCCGATCACGGCGGACGCGAGCGTCGCCGCACCGGTGATCATCAGCGTGTTGACGAGCAACTCGCCGACCAGCGGCCGGAACACGAGGTCGACCGCGTCGGCGGCGCCGAAGCTCGCTGCGCGCCAGAACGTCAGCGCAATCGGCAGCAGCACCAGCAGCGCGCTCAACGCAGCCGTGGCCAGCAACCCGCGCGGCGCGCGCACGCGCGTGCGCACAGCCGCTGCGCCGCCAGGCAGCGCGACGGGCAAACCGGCTGACGACGCGTCGCTCATTTACAGCAGGCCTGCCTGGCGCAGCAGCTTGCCGGCCTGGCTGTCGTCGCCGAGTTGCTGGATCGTCAGCGTCGGCGGGTTCAGTTCGTTGAACGGCTTCAGGATCGGGTCCGGTGCGACGCCCGCGTGCAGCGGATATTCGAACTCGACATGGCTTTGCGCAACCAGCGTCTGCGCACGCTCACTGACCAGATATGCGAGGAATTTCTGCGCACCGTCAGCGTTGTGCGCAGTCTTCAATACGGCCGCACCCGACACGTTAACGAGCGCGCCCGCATCGCCATGACCGAAGTGATAGATCGCGCTACGTGTCGCCTTGTCGCCGATTTCAGCGTGCAGACGCGCCCAGTAGTAGTTATTGATCAGACCGGTCGCGACCCCGCCGCGATTGACCGCGGCCACCACGCCTTCGTCGTCGTCGAAAATCTGCGCGTTGGTCTTCAATCCCTTGAGCCATTCGAGCGTTTGCGCTTCGCCCTTCAAGGCGAGCACGGCGCTCACGAGCGGCAGAAAATCGCCGTCGCTTGGCGCGATGCCGACGCGGCCTTTCCATTCCGGCTTCGCGAGATCGAACAGCGACTGCGGCAGTTGCGACGGCTGCACCTTTGCCGTGTTGTACGCGAGCACGTTCTCGCGCGCCGTCACGCCGACCCATGCGCCGGTCGGCGAACTAAAGCGGGCGGGGACGGTGGCGAGCGTCGTCGGATCGACCTTGCCGAGCAGGCCTTTTTCTTCGAGCAGCATCAGCTCGGGCGAGTTCTCGGTGAAGTAGACGTCGGCCGGCGACGCCGCGCCTTCCGCGACGATCTGCGCGGCGAGTGCCGGGCCTTCGCCGCTGCGGACCTTCACGGAGATGCCGGTCTGCTTCTCGAAGTCCTTCGTCAGCATGTTGACGACCTGCTCGTGCTGCGCGTTGTACAGCACGATCGACGCGGCGTGCGCGGACGGCAGCGTGCCGAACGTCGCAACAGCGAATGAGGCGGCAGCGCCGAGCACGCGCAGACGCGTGCGGAACGAGGAGTGGGTCATGGTCGTAGCGTGTCCTTCTTTCTTTTAAGCCGTTGAATGAGCGTGGATCGACAGAGACTCAGGCGTCGAACAGTTCCGCACCGATGAACGAGCCTTGTCGCGTGCCCGGCGGACACGCGAAGATCGCGCTGCCGACGTGCGTCGTGAACTGGTTCATCAGGTCGAACTTCGACAGCTTCTCGTTGATCGGAATAAAGCCGGTACGCGGGTCGCCCTGGTGAGCGATAAAAATCAGCCCCGCGTCGTACTCGGTTTCCTGGCGCCATGGCGGCCAGCGCTCGATGTAGAAGTTCGTGCCGTCGTTGTACGAATACGAACGTCGCAAGATTTGCGAGCCGTTGTTCGATGCATGGTTCGACAGACGGACGTGCGAATTGTCCGGGATCACCGGATTGCCGTCCTTGTCCTGCGCGTCGAGATTGACCGCGTCGAACTCGTTCTTCGAGCCGATCGGTGCGCCGCTGTACTTGTGGCGGCCGAACACCTGCTCCTGGAAGCCGAGTTCCATCTGGTCCCAGTGTTCGAGCGTGATACGGATGCGGCGCACGACCGTGTATGTACCGCCTTGCATCCACGGCGCGTCGGCGGCATTCGCCCAGACGAATTCGTTCATCAGCGACGGCTGCTTCGTCGACGGATTGTTGGTGCCGTCCTTGAAGCCCATCAGATTGCGCGGCGTCTGGTCGCGTGCGCCCGACAGGAAGCCCGCCTGGCCCCAGCGCATCTGCGCGCTGCCGTACGCCATTCGCGCGAGCTGACGTACCGCGTGAAACGCGACCTGTGGATCGTTCGCGCAGGCCTGGATGAACAGATCGCCGCCGGTCTTCTCCGCGATCAGTTGATCGCCGTTGAAGCGCGGCAGATCGACGAGCGCAGCGGGGCGTTTCTGTGCGAGGCCGTAGCGGTCCTTGCCTTCGTGCGTGAAGAGACCCGGACCGAAGCCGAACGTCACCGTCAAACCCGATGCGCCGATGCCGAGCACGTCGCCGGAATCGCCTGCAGGTTTGTCGTCTGCTGTTTGCAGCGAAGTCGCGGTCGCGCCTTGTGTCATCTTCGCGGCGGCGTCGGTCCACGCGCGCAGCAGCGCGATTACGTCGTCGCGTTTCTCGGTCGTAAGATCGAGCGCGGCGACGTACGCGTGGCTCTGCTGCGGCGTGACGATGCCGCCTTGATGCGCGCCGAAAAACGGCTCGACGGCTTGCGTCGGGTCCGTCGGCGCATGCGCGGTTTTAGCGAGCGCGGCCTGCGCGGTGGGCGCGAGTCCTGCTGCGGCGCCGGCTGCAACTGCCGCGCCGCCCGCTTTCAGGAAACCGCGCCGCGCGGGCTGCGAGGGAGAGGATGGATCGTTGGCCATGACTGTCACCGTTACCGTTACTGTTGCCGTTGCCGTTATTTCGCGAGCACCAGCGTGTTCACGTCGTCCTGCACGTAATAGAAGCCGTCGCCTTCGGGCGTCAACGCGATCCCGAACAGATCGCCGTTGCCCGGCGGCGATTGTGCCTTGTCGGTGTCGATCCAGCGCGCGTACAGCTGCTTGCTGGTTGCCGGATCGATCTCGACGACCTGGCCGTTCAGCGCGTTGGTCACGAGCAGGTGACCGTTCGGCGCGGTGACCATCGCGAGTGGGCGATGCAGCAGCCCGTCGGCGGTCAGTTGACGGCCGACGCCCGCGCTGCTGTCGCGCGTCATCGGATCGTCGATTTCGTTCACGCGATTGCCGATCGCATCCGACACATACAGCAGCTTCTGATCGGCGGACAATGCGAGCCCGGTCGGCCCGACGAGGAACACGCCCTTGTCGGCCTGCGCGCCGAAGCCGCTGCCCACGACGGTTTCCTTCTTCACGACGGGCGGCTTGCCCTGCGGAATATCGAGGTCGAGACGCAGCACGGTGGCCTGCTTGAAGACCGGCGGATCGCCCGCGGCCGAACCGACACCGAAGCCCGCGTTGCTGACGAACAGCGTCGCGCTCGTGCCGTTGTCGACGACCGCCATGTTGCCCCACGGGTCGTTGATGTTCTGGCTGACGATCGTCGACGCGATCTTGCCCTGGCTATCCAGCACGATCAGACAGCCGGCGCCTTTCGTGCCGGTCGTGCCGTCATTGCTCGGCGTGCTGCCGACGATCACCCAGCCCGACTTCAGCATCGTCATCGCCGTCGACAGGCCGATGCCGCCCGGGCATTCCTTGAGGTCGCGCGGGATCGACGCGAACAGCGACATCTGCTTCGTGTCGGGGTGGTAGTCGACGATCGTGCTGCCGGTGCCTTGCAGGTTGGTCGAGTTGTTGAAGTTGTCGACGAGCACGTCGCCTTGCTTCACCGTGCCCGACGACACCGGCGCCACGACGATCGCGTACGGGTTCTGGTCGCCGTTGTCGGGCACCGTGTTGATCAAGGTGGTGTGATGGTGCAGCGTTTCGAGGAAGCCTTGCGGCTCGGCCTGCGCGACGGTGGCCGAGGCAAGCGCGAATGCGCCGGCTGCGACAGCGAGCGTGGTGCGAACGGTGCGCGACGAAAGTCTGCGCGTCAGATGTTTCATGTGATTCTCCGTGCCTGCGCACAAAGCGTTGAGTGCGGTCATGATCGAGGCTGAATGGAAGTAGCGGATGACGGGGCGCTCAGAACGTGATGTTGGTCCGCACGCCGACAACGAACGTGTTGCGCAGCGGCTGCGTCGCGTCGCTCGGGTTCTGGCCCGCGCCCGCGTTGAACGTGTACTGCGCGTCGGCCTGGATCTGCCACCAAGGCGTCGCCTGATAGATGTAGGTGGCTTCCAGCGTCGTTTCGCTCGTGCGGATGCCGTACGGGCCGGCGGCAACCGCAGCCGCGTCCTGATCGAGTCCGTGAATGCCGTTGCCGACCTTGATGTAGGTCGCGGCGAGACCGACGCTGTCGTTGTCGCGTCCGGCGAACGGCGCTTTCATCACGACGCCGACGTTCGCTGCCAGGCTCACGAGATTGCGGTCGCCCGGTGCGCCCATCACACGCGCGAACACGCCGATGCTGCGCGGCTCGTCGGGGTCGGGACGCCAGATCATCTGGTCGGCGACGGCATAGATGCTGTAATCGCCGTGATGCTGACTCGCGTTGCCGGTCGTGGCCGGGTTCGCGAGCGACAGTCCTGTGTTGTCGTAACGCTGATCGGCGAAGCGGCCGTTGTTGTACCAGAGGCCGATCTTGTAGGTGCCCGGCAGACCGTTCGAACCCGTGCCGACCATTTCCCCGTCGGCCGGCTGGTTGATCGCGTACTGCAACTCGCCGATATACAGCGCGCCGGTGTGCAGGTTGAAGTTCGTCCCGCTGATGTTGTTCGGATTGTTGCCAAGCGGATCGCCGTCGAACACGCCCGCGAGCGCAGTCAACGACGGCGTGATCTGGCCGCGCACGCGGATGCCGAGATCCGCGAGCGGATAAGCGGGGCCACCCGACGGCATGTCGTACGACGGCAGCGCGGGCCAGCCGAACATCGTGTTGATGAACGTGGCCGAGTACTGGCTCGTGATGAATTCCTGATCGATGCTCTGCTGACCGACCTTCACGTCGACCCGTTTGTTCAGGAACGACTGCTGGTACCACAGCTCCCACAGACGCGTCGTGTCCTGTGCCTCGATGCCGGACGCGGTGTTCAACGTACCGAGCTTGTTCGCGCTCAGGTTCTGGCCGTGAATGTTCAGCGCGCTCACGTTGAAGAGACCGCCGGGCAGACCGAACGCTTTCTGCGTGTCGACCTGAACGGTCGCTGTCGTCAGACCGTCGTAATCGCCGCCGGTGTGCAGACCGCCGCGCAGGTTCGCGAGGTACTCGCTGGTCTCGGTCAGGCTGAACGTGACGCCGTATTTGCCGAGCCACGGACGCAGCCCGCCGATATCGCCGAGCAGGTTCTGCCGCGTCATGACACCGGTCCACTGGTTGGTCTGCTGGGCCTGGATTTTCAGGTCGGCTTCCGGCGCTTCGGGTGCGGCGTCGGGATTCGTTTCGGCAAACGACGTCTGCGCGGTGAAGGCCGTGCACGCGAAGACGGAGTACAGCGCGGTACACAGCGCCGCCTTGCGCATCGACGACGGCAGGTGCCGCGCGCGAGTCGATGCGCGTCCTGTCAAGAGGGCGAAGGTCATGTGAATCCTTGTGTTGTTTTATTGACCGTGCCGGTCCGCATCCGCCGCGTTCGGGCACCGTCGTCCGGTACAGGATCGCCGCGCCGGGTTGGCGACTTCCGGGGCGTCGATGGGCGCATCGTACGCAGGCCCAATATGCGAGTCAATATAAATGAGAACGATTCGCAACAACTTTACTGTGTGTAAACTCGGGCATTACGGAAGGCTGTCGGTCATCGTTAAAAGTCGCCGAAAAGACGCCTTCACGTAAGACAAATGCATCTCAGAAAGGGGCGCTCGCAAAGGCGCGGCGCTATCATCGGATTCATCATCGCGATGCGCGTCATGCCGACGAAGCGCATCGACAGAACCGGACACCTCGATGCCCTATACGTTTGACCTGGATGCCTACTTCGCACGTATCGGTTACTCGGGACCGCGTACGCCGACGCTCGACGTACTGCGCGAACTGCACCAGCTGCATCCTTATACGATCCCTTTCGAAAACCTCGATCCGCTGACCGGCCAACGCGTGCGGCTCGAGCCATCGGCGGTCGCGGACAAACTGGTCGCGCGTCGTCGCGGCGGCTACTGCTTCGAGCAGAACGCGCTGTTCGCGCAGGTGCTGACGCAACTCGGTTTTCGCGTGACGCCGCTGATCGGTCGCGTGATGTGGGACCGCGAGCCCGGCACCGTCGGCGCGCGCACGCACATGATCCTGCGCATCGATCTCGACGGCGGCTCATGGATGGCGGACGTCGGCTTTGGCGTGGTCACGGTCACCGCGCCGCTGCGGCTCGTCGCGGACGAACTTCAACAGACGCCGCACGAAACGTTTCGTCTCGTGAATGCACCGAACGGCGCATTCGATCTCGAAGTGCTGACCGGCGATGCACTGGACAAGTCAAAGAAGATCTATCGCTTCGATCTGCAGCGCGCCGAGCCTGCCGATTACGAAGCGGCGAACTGGTACACGTCGACGTATCCCGAGTCGCTGTTCGTCACGCAACTGGTGGTGTGTCGCGTGACGCCGGAGGCGCGGCTGACGCTCTTCAACGACCGCTTTACCGAACGCAGGCAGGACGGCCACGGCACCGAGCGCACGCTCGGCAACGCGCGCGAACTTGCGCTGTGTCTGCGCGATGCGTTCGGTCTCGACCTCACCGGCATCGACGTCGAGTCGATCTACGCGCGCGTCAGCGAAGTCGCGGCCGGCGTGTAAAACCATTGATGCCATGGAGCCCACGATGCAGACCCGCCTGTACGTCCAGACCTTCGGTTCGCTTGCCGTGATGGGCGTGCTGCTGTTCGGCGCGGCGGGCACGGTCATGTGGCCGGCGGCGTGGTGCTTTCTGATCGAGCTCGGTGCGCTGGGTTTGTGGCTCGGCCTCTGGCTCGCGCGTGTCGATCCGGCGCTGCTCGCCGAACGCCTCGGCTCGCTCGTGCAGAAACAGCAGAAGCCGTGGGACCGGGTCTTCATGCTGTGTGCCGCGATGATCTGGTGCGCGTGGCTCGTGCTGATCGCGCTCGATGCGCGGCGCTTCCACTGGTCGACGATGCCGCGTTCGCTGGCCGCGCTCGGGTCGCTCGGTATTCTTGTCAGCATCGTCGTGACGCGTTTCGTGTTTCGCGCGAACAGCTACGCGTCGCCGGTCGTGAAGCTGCAGAGCGAGCGCGGTCACAAGGTCGCCGACACCGGGCCGTACGCGTACGTGCGTCATCCGATGTACGCCGGCGCGATTCCGTTCCTCGCCGGTACGCCGCTGCTGCTCGGCTCGTGGTGGGGCTTCGCGTGCATGCCGTTTGTCGTCGCCGCGCTCGCCGTGCGCGCGGTGCTGGAAGAGCGGATGCTGATCGAGCAACTCGACGGCTATGCGGCCTACGCAGCCCGCGTCCGCTACCGGTTGATTCCCGGTATCTGGTGATTCCTTTCCCACTTTCCGCATTTCCGCGCAGCATCGGTGCACGACGCACCACCTTCTAACCTGTCTAGACAAAATGCACCGCTGGTGCACATCGATCGTCCCTGTCCGAAACCTCTTGGAAAGATTCGAGGCTCCACGAACATCCTTATTTATAGGGGTTTCTTAGGGCTTACCCGAGCTTCACCGCCAATTTAACAGTTTTCCCTTGCATCGATTTTTTAGCTCGGGCAAGCTTGTCTAGTCAAATTCAGCGACACAGTGATCGACGTGTCGGCAGCGGCATTCTCAATCTCAAGGAGAGGTTCGATGGGCAAGCGCAGCACGTTGGCAAAGGCATGGATCGGCGCGATGGTCGGCGCCGTCGCAATTCTCTCGGCACCGGTGCAGGCGAAAGACTGGAAGACGGTGACGATCGCGCTCGAAGGCGGTTACGCGCCGTGGAATCTGACACTGCCCGGCGGCAAGCTCGGCGGCTTCGAGCCGGAGCTGGTCGCGAACCTGTGCACGCGCATCAAGCTGCAATGCAATCTCGTCGCGCAGGACTGGGACGGGATGATTCCGGGTCTGCAGGCCGGCAAGTTCGACGTGTTGATGGACGCGATCTCGATCACGCCCGAGCGCGAAAAGATCATCGCGTTCTCGCGACCCTACGCCGCGACCCCGGCGACCTTCGCGGTCACCGACACGAAGATCCTGCCGAAGTCGTCGCCGACGGCACCCGCCGTCAAACTGACCGGCGATCCAAAGACCGACCAGCCGACCGTCGATGCACTGCGTAAGCAGCTGAAGGGTAAGACGATCGGCATCCAGTCGGGCACCGTCTATACGAAGTTCATCAACGACAGCTTCAAGGACATCGCGACGATCCGCGTGTACAAGACGTCGCCCGAACGCGATCTCGATCTGGTCGCGGGCCGTATCGACGCATCGTTCGACGACGTGACGTACTACGCCGCGAACATGGACAAGAAAGAGAACGCGTCGATCGTGCTGGCCGGACCGAAGATCGGCGGCCCGATCTGGGGCCCGGGCGAAGGGCTCGCGTTCCGCAAGCAGGACGCCGACCTGAAGGCGAAGTTCGACACCGCGATCGGCGCGGCGCTTGCCGACGGCACCGTGAAGAAGCTCGCCGACAAGTGGTTCAAGACCGACGTGACGCCTTGATGTGACGTGACGTAACGACGGCGCTCGTCGCCGTCGCAGCAGCACCGCAATAAGCAACGCAGGCAGGACAGGTAGAAGGAGGAGCACGCATGAGTCTGATCGGAATACTCGGCTTCGGGCCGGATGGCTGGGGTGGCGTGCTGCTGCTCGCGGCGTTGATGACGGTGGCGCTGACGCTCGCCGCGCTTGCCGTAGGCGCGGTGTTCGGCGCGCTCATCGCCGCAGCGAAACTGTCGCGCTGGCGCGCGGCGCGCGTGATCGGCGATCTGTACACGACGGTGTTTCGCGGCGTGCCCGAACTGCTCGTCATCTATCTGTTCTACTTCGGCGGCTCGACGCTCGTGACGACCGTCGGCCAGTGGTTCGGCGCCGAAGGTTTCGTCGGCGTGCCGCCGTTCGTGGTCGGCGCGCTCGCGGTCGGGATGATCTCCGGCGCGTACCAGGCTGAGGTGTATCGCTCGGCGGTGCTCGCGGTGTCGCGTGGCGAACTCGAAGCGGCACGCTCGGTCGGCATGCCGACCTTCACGATGTTCCGACGTATTTTGATTCCGCAGGTGCTGCGCTTCGCGTTGCCGGGCATCGGCAACGTGTGGCAGCTGAGCTTGAAGGACTCCGCGCTGATCTCCGTAACCGGGCTCGCCGAACTGCTGCGCACGAGCCAGATCGCAGCCGGTTCGACGCATCAGTACTTCGTTTTCTTCGTCGTGGGCGGCGCGCTGTATCTCGTGATGACCGGCATTTCGAACCGCGTGTTCAATCATGCCGAAGCGCGGATCGCGCGGTCGTTCCGGCGCAACTTCGCGCGCAACTGACGAGGACGCCTTCATCATGCATTTGGATTTCGACTTTCTGCTCGACACGATGCGGCAACTGATCGCCGCCGTGCCGACTACGCTCGGGCTGTTCTTCGCGTCGATCGTGCTGGGCGGTTTGCTGTCGCTCGTGATCGTGACGATGCGCGTGTCGTCGCACTGGTTGCCGAACCGCTTCGCGCGCGCGTACATCCTCGTGTTTCGCGGCTCGCCGCTGCTGATCCAGATGTTCCTCGTGTACTACGGGCTCGGCCAGTTCGGTGTGATTCGCGAGAGCTTCATGTGGCCGCTGCTGCGCGAGCCGTATATGTGCGCGGTGCTGTCGCTTGCGCTGTGTACCGCGGGCTATACCGCCGAGATCATTCGCGGCGGCCTGATGGCCGTGCCGGTCGGACAGATCGAAGCGGGTTATGCGATCGGTCTGTCGGGCTTCTCGCTGCTGCGTCGCGTGATCGGGCCGATCGCGTTGCGTCAATGTCTGCCCGCGTATTCGACGGAAGCGGTGCTGCTCGTCAAGTCCACTGCGCTCGCGAGTCTCGTCACCGTGTGGGAAGTGACCGGTGTCGCGCAGCAGATCATCCAGCAGACGTATCGCACGACCGAAGTGTTCATCTGTGCGGCGCTGATCTATCTGTTCCTGAATTTTGTCGTCGTGCGTGTGCTGGGCGCGCTCGAATGGCGGCTGTCGCGGCATCTGCGTGCGGCACCGTCGGTTGCGGTTGCGTCGCCTGTCGATGCGGCGGGTACTGAAGCCCGTCGCGCGGCACCCTAAGCGTCGCCCCACGCGAACCCCTTTATAGAGTTGCGGAGAACCTCATGAACGCTACGGCTCCAGTCGCACTGTCGGTCAAGAACATCCACAAGTCGTTCGGCGACCACCACGTCCTGAAAGGCATTTCGCTCGATGCGCACGAGGGCGACGTGATCTCGATCCTCGGCGCGAGCGGCTCGGGCAAGAGCACGTTCCTGCGCTGCCTGAATCTGCTGGAAACGCCTGACGACGGCAGCGTCGCGCTCGCCGGCGAAGAACTGAAGATGAAGCGTCGCGGCGACGGCAGGCTGCAGCCGGGCGATCGTCGTCAGGTGGATCGCATCCGCTCGCAGCTCGGCATGGTTTTCCAGAACTTCAACCTGTGGTCGCACATGACCGTGATCGAAAACCTGATCGAAGGTCCGATGCGCGTGCAGAAGCGCAGCCGCGCGGAAGCAGTCGAAGAGGCCGAGGCGCTACTCGCGAAGGTCGGCCTCGCGGAGAAGCGTGGTCACTATCCGGCGCATCTGTCGGGCGGTCAGCAGCAGCGCGTGGCGATTGCGCGCGCGCTCGCGATGCATCCGAAAGTGATGCTGTTCGACGAACCCACTTCCGCGCTCGATCCCGAACTCGTCGGCGAAGTGCTGCGCGTGATGCGCTCGCTCGCGGAAGAGGGACGCACGATGCTCGTCGTCACGCATGAGATGGGTTTCGCGCGACACGTGTCGAATCGCGTGATGTTTCTGCATCAAGGGCAGGTCGAAGCGGACGGCACGCCCGACGAAGTGTTCGGCGAACTGAAGTCGGAGCGTTTCCGCCAGTTCGTGTCGAGCCATCACCACCGTACCGCGAACTAATCCGCCAACCAGGCGAGCGAGCACCATCATGGCCGTCATCCGTTCCGATCGTCCTCTGGACTGGCACCAGGTCGCGGCCGTCGCCGCGGGCGAAACACTCGAACTGTCCGCAGGGGCAGCCGCGCGTATCGACGCGGCACACGTGCTTGTCGAACAGATCGTCGCACGCGGGATTCGCGCGTATGGCGTGAATACCGGCGTGGGTGCGCTGTGTGACGTCGTCGTGTCGCCGTCCGAGCAACGCACGTTGTCGCGCAACATCCTGATGAGTCACGCGGTCGGCGTCGGTGCGCCGCTCGGTGCCGCCGAAACGCGCGCGATCGTCGCGGCTGCCGTCAACAATTTCGCGCACGGCCATTCGGGCATTCGACTCGAAGTGGCCGAACGCCTCGTCGCGTTGCTCGCTGCCGATTGCTTGCCGGAAGTGCCGGCGTTCGGCTCGGTCGGCTATCTGAGTCACATGGCGCATATCGCGCTGGTGTGCATCGGCGAAGGGCACGCACGTTATCGCGGCGAGCGCCTTAGCGGCGCCGACGCGCTGCGACGGCTCGGACTCGAACCGCTCGTGCTCGAAGCGAAGGAAGGCTTGAGTCTGATCAACGGTACGCCGTGTGTCACTGGGCTCGCCGCACTCGCGCTGGCGCGTGCGGAACGATGGCTCGACTGGACCGATGCGGTCGCTGCGATGAGCTTCGAGAATCTGCATGGCCAGCTCGCCGCATTCGACGAAGAATCGCTTGCGCTGCGCATCTCGCCGGGGCTGAACCTGGTCGGTTCTAAACTGCGTGCGTCGCTGGCGGACAGCGGGATCCTCGCGTCGTTCGTCGGACAGCGCACACAGGATCCGCTCAGCATGCGCACGATTCCGCATGTACACGGCGCGGCGCGCGACGTGTTGACCGCAACCGCCGACGTCGTGAATCGCGAACTCGCGTCGATCACCGACAACCCGATCGTCGCCGGCACGCCCGACGCGCCGCGCGTGTATTCGCAGGCACACGCGGTCGGCGCATCGATCGCGCTCGCGATGGACAGCCTCGCGAACGCGATCGCGCAGGTTGCCGCGATGGCCGAGCGACGTCTCGACCGGCTCGTCAATCCGCTCGTCAGCGGGCTGCCTGCGTTTCTCGCGGAGCCGGGCGGCACGTGCTCCGGTTTCATGATCGCGCAGTACACGGCGGCGTCGCTGGTTGCACAGAATCGTCGGCTCGCGGCGCCCGCGAGTCTCGACGGCGGCATTACGTCGGGTCTGCAGGAAGACCATTTGTGTCACGCAACGCCGGCAGCATTGAAGGCTTTGGAAATCATCGATAATGCCGGGCGTATCGTCGCGATCGAACTGCTGGCGGCTGCGCAGGCGTACGACCTGCAGGCCGCCGATGCGACGCGCGCGCCGCACACCGAGCAACTGTGGCGTCGTGTGCGCGGTCTCGTGCCGACGTATCGCGACGACCGGCCGCTCGCGGACGACATGGCGACCGCGTTCCGTTTGATCGCCGACACTGCGCCGCCGCCGCTGCCGAATCCGGGCAATGTGCATCCGCTGCGCGACGCTGACGCGCAGAGCCCGACGACTGGCGGCGTGCCGATCGCGACGGGGTCCGCTGCGAACGATCCGCGACCGGCTGCGCTGGCGGGTCGCTGACGGGCGCGTTGCGTGCCGTGTCGAACGAATAGGCTGCGGCCGGTTTATCCGCCGGCTTGCGGCGTTGTTGTGCATCACCCACGAGGTCGACGTGAACACAAGTCTGGGCACGAACATGAACACTGATGCGATTACCGATCCGAAGCCCGCTGTGCGCAGCGATGCGACGCACGGCGCCACGCCGACTTCGACTGCGACTTCGACTGTAACGCCCGCAGCGAAGACGCTCGTGCGGCCGGTGCCGGCGTACGAGCAGATCAAGCGCTACGTGGTCGAGCGGATTAGCGAGGGCGTGTGGAAGCCGGGCGGTCTGATTCCATCGGAGACCGAACTGGTCAAGGAATTCGGCGTCGCGCGGATGACCGTGTCGCGCGCGCTGCGCGAGCTGACTGCCGAACGCGTGCTGACACGCGTGCAAGGGTCGGGCACGTTCGTCGCGCCGCAACGCTATGAATCGACGGTGCTCGAGATCCGCAATATCGCCGATGAAATCGCCGCGCGGGGTCATCTGCATACGGCTCACGTGCTGACGCTCGAGCCCAGCGACGATCCACTCGCACTCGATGCGTTAGGGCTCGCAGCCGGTCCCGCGTTTCATTCGAGGATCGTGCATAGCGAGGAGGGCGAACCGATTCAATACGAGGATCGGTATGTGAATCCGAAGGTGTTTCCCGCTTACCTCGATCAGGACTTCACGGTCGAGACACCGAATCACTACATGGTGCGACTCGCGCCCATTCAGCGCGCTGAGTTCCGGATCTATGCGCAGAAGCCCGATGCGCATGTGCGGCGGCATCTGATGATGGAGATCGGCGAGCCTTGCTTGATGCTTTGGCGTCGGACGTGGGTCGGCGAGGCGGTCGCGACTTCGGTGCAGTTGTGGCATCCGGCTTCGCGGTTTCATCTGGCGGGGAATGTTTGACGGGGGAGGCTGACGCGAAGCGAGATATGCGCAGCTTCTTCCTTCGAAATGCTAAAAGAAAGCGAAGGACGTAGCCCGTCCACGCTTTTCGCGCAGACGGCGACGGCAATCCTCAATGATCCTCATCGACTGCGCTCTGCAGTCCGCGTCTTCACGCATTGAATTCAACTGCACTCTCTTGTGGCGAGCACGCCGGTCGCGTTAGTCTTGCGTCGCCTCGTTACTCGAAGAGTCCTCATGAAACCAACAAAAGGTTTACTCGCTGCGACACTCGCTTTGATTTTCGCCGGCGTTCCAGGTGTGTCGTGGTCGGCTGATGGTCAACCGGTGGCACCTGTGCGTCCTGTGACCACGACGTACTTCGGCACACCGGTGGTCGACAACTATCGCTACATGGAGAAGCTGGGCGACCCAGAGGTCCAGAGCTGGATGAAGGCGCAGGCCAGCTACACGCGTAAGGTCCTCGACAGTATTCCGGGCCGCGCTGCAATGGCGAAGCGCATCCAGGGGCTGATGGGTAACGATCTGGTTCGCGATGAATTCACGCGCCGTGGCGAGCGGATTTTCTATCGCGTGCTCGAGCCGGGTACGAATCTGCCGAAGCTTGCGTATCGCGATGGCGTGAAGGGCGAAGAGCATGTGCTGGTCGACCCGGCGAAGCTCTCCAGCGACAGTGCGCATCATTTCGCACTCGACTGGTACTCGCCGTCGTGGGATGGCCGTTATGTCGCGTACGGCGTTTCTGAAGGCGGTTCGGAAAAGAGCGTGCTGCACGTCGTCGATCTGCAGACCGGCAAGCAGCTCGAAGAAACCATCGATCGCACGAGCGACTGCGTCGTCTCGTGGCGCAACGACAACCGCTCGTTCTTCTACCTGCGCTATCCGAAGGCCGGACCCGACACGCCACCCGCGCTAAGCGAGTACAACGCGGTCACCTACGTGCACGTACTGGGCGAGCATGCCGACGGCGAAGGCGATGAAGCGGTGTTTGGGCGCGGTGTGTCTGCGTCGCTCGATGTGCCCGAAGGGCAGGGCACCTATGTGCTGCTCGCACCCGACTCGCCGTTTGCCGTGGCGGTTGCGAATCACAACATGGACAACAACCCGAACACTTTCTACGTTGTGCCGCTCAACCGGATTCACGGCGCGCAAACGCCGTGGAAGAAAATCGCCGTGCCCGACGATGGTGTGACCGACGTGCAACTGCGCGGCGATCGTCTTTATCTGCTGTCCGACAAGGGCGCATCGCGCTTCCAGATCCTGTCGACGCCTCTTGCGAATCCCGACGTCGCGCATGCGGACGTGGTCGTGCCTGAGGGCGAGAACGTCATCGATTCATTCGACGTCGCGAGCGACGGGATGTACATCGGCGAACGTGCGGGTGCGAGCTTCCAGTTGAAGCGCGTGTCGTTCGACGGTAAGGATAGCGGAGCAATCGCGCTGCCGTTTGCCGGCACGGTACGCGATCTGACGACCGATCCGCGTTCGCCGGGCCTGCTGTTCAGCCTTCAGGGCTGGGTCAAGGCGCCGCGCGAACTGATTGTCGGTGCAGGCGCCAACGCAGCGACCGACACGGGCCTCGTCCCGCCGTCGAAAACCGAATCCGACGATGTCGAAGCGCACGATGAATTCGCGACCAGTTACGACGGCACGCGTATCCCCGTGTCGATCATCGCGAAGAAGGGCGTGACGCGCGACGGATCGCATCCTGTGATCGTGATGGGCTACGGTAGCTACGGCCTTTCGATGGACCCTGTCTATCGTCCGCAGTGGCAGGCGTGGATCGATCATGGCGGCATCATTGCGATGTCGCACATGCGCGGCGGCGGTGAATACGGCGACGCTTGGCACCGCGCAGGTCAGAAGCTCACGAAGATCAACACGATGCTCGACTTCGTCGCGTCCGCGCAGCACATGATCGACCAGCACTACACGCAGTCGAAATACCTCGCGGCGAATAGCGCGAGCGCGGGTGGCATCGTGATGGGCGGCGCGATGGAGATCGATCCGGGGTTGTTCCGCGTGATCCTCGACGACGTCGGGCTGTCCGATGCGCTGCGTTTCGAAACCGAACCCAACGGGCCTCCTAACGTGCCCGAGATGGGTTCGAGTTCGAACGAAGCCGGCTTTCATGGCCTCTATGCGATGAGCGCGTATGCACACGTGCACGACGGCACGCCGTACCCGGCAGTGATGTTCACGACCGGTGCGAACGATCCTCGTGTGGCGCCGTGGCACATGCTGAAGATGACCGCGCGAGTCCAGGCTGCGACGAGCAGCGGCCGGCCGGTGCTGTTGCGCATCGACTATGACGCGGGTCACGGTATCGGCTCCAGCGTGTCGCAACGCGCAAACCAGCTCGCGGATGAATGGTCGTTTGCGCTGTGGCAGATGGGCGAGGCTGGGTTTCAGCCGAAGCACTGATGTGATGAAGGACGGATTGCGTGGTGCGGTCCGTCCTTCGGTTGTTGCGTCCGGGTCAAGGCGAGGCGAGCGAACGGGCGAAGGTCGGGCGTGCCCCATGTTAGGTAATATTAGTTAATATTCTGTGACGTAGCTGGCCTCAACCAGATCGCTCCACTATGTGGACGTGAGCGCCCCGTCCTTCGTGGGCATATAAGGGATTATCCCGAGGCGATAAATCCTTCCCAATGAGTAATATTATTACTCATCAAAGCCGTCCCTGACGGCCAGCCAATCCCGTTCAATGAACCGACGCCGCGCAGCATGTCGATGCTTGCTGCCTGGCTGCGGCCGTTCGCCTGTCGCATCACCGAAGCACGTTGTATTACCCCGTAGCGCTTTCCATGCACGTCGCGCGTGAGCGATAGTTCCGGAAACACCCGCTCGACTCGTGACGATTCCCGGTAGTTCAATTTGGATAACTAAATTATTTGCAGCGAACCCGATGCGGGGTCGCTCAGGAGGATGTCATGAAGTCCAGAGGAATTGGCTTCGTCGCCGTGTTGCTGGCGATGTCCGTTGGTCTTGCCGCGTGCAATGGCGACAGCGGCGCGCCAGGCGCTCAAGCGGCCGGTGTGTCGAACTCGAGTGCGTTACCGGCGAATACCGCAGCCCAGTCAAACGACGCTGCGCAGTCGAATGCACAGTCGAACGACAGTGCCGCGTCGGTAGACGCGAAGGCATCGCCTCTGCCATGCGATGCCGCCGCCGCAGCCAGCACGCCGTGCTCCGCAGCTCACAGCGTGACGCGCCTGCTGACGAAAAACTATCGGGGACCGTTGTTCCAGATTCAACGCGCATCCGACAACACCACGCAAAATATCTATCCGTACACATCGGGCAGCTTGCCGAACGGCTCCGACCGTTCGATGATCGGCTCGACCAACGTCAAGAGCGCGAACGCGTTCTGCCGCAACACGACCTGTTCCGTCACGTACATCTATGACCAGATCGATCTCGTCGCTGCGCTCAAGGGTGGTGCGTTCGGCAATGTGCCGGCTACGCTCACGCTCAACCTGGACGGGACCGAATCGCTGACCGTGCCGAACGGTACATCGGGATCGCATAAGACAACGACGGTTCCCGTCCTCAACGGCTTTGCGACGATCACGCTACCCGGCGCCGGTAACGTGCTGACCGTGCAGCTGCTCCAGCCGCCTACCAAACTGACCGCGCAGGCACCGACGCTTCAGCTGTCGATCGGCAACGATCTGCCGGCGCTTCCCGGCACGCCTGCGAAACTGGCCTTCGTGCCGCTGCAGGGTGTGCAGATTCCGGCTTTGGGCACGCTTGCAGGACAGGCGTATCGCAATCGCTTCGGCACGGTGAATCAGTCGATCGGCGACACCGACATCGCCGAGTACATGGTGGCGGGTGCGCACTATAGCCAGTCGTCGACGTGCTGCGGTACGTACGGCAACATGGAAAGCAGCGCCGACCCGGGCACGTATGTGCACGGAGAAATCGAAGGCGAGATGTTCGCGTTGGCATTCTCGAACGGCAACGCGGCCACCTTTGGTTACTGCGACGGCGATTCGAACCAGTCGCCCACGGTGAAAGATCCTGTGTGCGCTGCGCTCGATACCAACTGGCCGGGCGTCGATGCAGAGGCGGGTGTGTATCTCTACGGTCCACAGCAGCCGGCTAAAGAGAAGTTCGTCACGGTGCTGTCCAAATACTCGCCGGTGAATGCGTCGAATATCTTTGCGGTCAAAGGCGGTTCTGCTTCGCAAGGGATCCTGACCGCGTCGTATGACGGCGCACCTCCTGAGGCTTATATCTTCGGGCGCGATGCGGGGCATGCGTTTAACGGTCAGTGGCAAGGCGGTCTTTCGCTTGGCGAAGGCGGCGATGGTAGCGGTGCGCCGATCCAGTTCTTCGAAGGCGCGGTGATTACCAAGGCGACGTCCGACGCAACCGATAACACGATCCAGGCGAGCATCGCAGGCTTCTATGGACCGCCGGCCGATAAAGCCGCAGCCGCCTGCTACGCAAACAATCTGGTCAATTCGCCGCTGAGCCTCGCAGCCCCCGATGCATGGTTCCAGCAAAACGGCGGTACCGCCGTGCCCGCAACCGATATATCGAAGGTCAACAAGGGCGCCGCAGCGGTGACCAGCACCAACGGTTCCGCCGTGTCGAACATTCACAGCGTCATTAGAGTCCAGGGCGGGCAGTCGTATAGCTTCACCGACTATGTTCTTGCCACCACCAACGCGACTGCGTTCCCGGGCGGATCGATCCAGACCGACGATTCGAGCGGCACCGAGTTCGGCTGGGTGGTCAACACGAACACGGGCGCTGTCGTCAGAGGGACATGGGGCGGTGGACAGGCTACCTCGCTGAGCGCGGTGAAGTCGGGCAACTGGTGGAAGGTGACGATGACCTTCACGGCGCCCGCTGGATCGAACAATGCATCGGTGTTTATCGATCCGCCGACGTCGAGCGCTGCGGGTGTCCGTTCGCAGCAAACACCGTACTTGAGCGCGACGCATTATTGCCCAGCGCTGGCGATCGTCCGGACAAACTCTGCGACGTGAGTTTTCGTGAAGAGAGAAGATGACTGACAGGTGATCCGGATGGTGCTTCGGCACCATCCGGGTGTGTGTGATCGGCTTATGTTCGCTAGCCGATCACACACGGCATTCCACCGTCGCTGATCGAACAGTCACACATACGAACTCGCAGCGATGACGACGATCGGGCACGCCCGATCCGCACGGGCTTCCTGGTGTCACAGCCGCGTAGCCGCATCGCGAAACAACGCGCGTCGAATCATCGAATCAGAACGGCTGCTGCCTAGCACGCGCCGCCGCCGTGTCCGTACGTCCCGTCAAGAACTGCCCAAGCGCGATCGTGCGCCGTTCCACCACGAAGTGAACGACGGTCGCCACAGGAATGACAAGCACAGCGGCCAGCACGATCGCATGCCACATCGATTCCTGCGCGGGCATCAGATGGATGACGCCGATCAGCACGACCGCATGCGTCAGGTAGAGGCTGTACGAGATCGTGCCGAGGAACGCGATGGGACGCATCGCCAGCAACGCCGCGAAACGCGAAGAAGCGATTGCTGTGCAGAGGATGCCCGCTGAACCGGCTGCGACGCACCAGTCGAAAATAAACTGGCCGACGGTGCCCGACGTGATCGACATCGTCGAGCGCGACACGAAGTAGAGCACCACTGAGCCGGCCAGCACGGCCTCGGTGCGCCGGCCTTTCGCAAGCCACTGCCGCCACGCTCGCTGATGAATCGCCAGCGTCGCGCCCGCGATGAAGATGCCCAGATAGTGCGCGGTCATCGCCCAGTCGCCTTCGAAGTTCGCGCTGCTTGCGGTGCCCGCCGGCACCAGCGCGAAGCCGAGTATCGACACGGCCAGCGCCGACGCGATGCATCCGGCAGCCGGCGCACGGGCCATGCAGAACACGACGAGCGGCATGATCAGCGAAATTCGCATTTCGTAAATTAACGACCAGATCACCGGGATCATCTGACCGGCCTTGTACTGGCCGATAAACAATAGATGGTCGACAATTTCAGTGCCGGTGAATGGCCCGCTCCATACGGCATTGAACCACCCTCCAGCCCAATTCACGGGGCGAATCACCAGTGCATTGACGATCGAGAATGTAGCGATCAGCACCACGAGATACGGAAGGTAAATCCGGCAAATCCGCTTGACCAGATAGTCCCGATAGGAAATTCCCCGGCGCGATCGTAACTGGAGCGTCAGGACGAATCCGCTTAATGCAAAGAAAAGGATAACGGCTTCATGCCCTAGCGCAATAACGCGTAAAGGCGTTTTAGGAACCCACGCTAAAGGACCCAGCAGAACAAAGTGATTGATGACCACCATCAATGCCGCGACGCCCCGCAGTGCATCGAGTTGCGGATAATACTGGCCGTGAGAAACGCTCAGCTCTTTCATCCGATAAGTGCCTCGTAGTCTTGATGATTGACAAGCGTCACAAGCGGAGACGGGGCGAAGCACCGCGCTGTGCCAATCGGTTCGGTCACAAAATGATTGGGCGTTTACCCGGGGTGCGTGAAGAGTTGTATCAATTGCTAACAACTTCTTTTTTTTATATTTTTGTATGAACCGATTGAGCCTCCGAGGTCCGTTTCTTGCGGTTGCGATCCGCCGGTTGTTCATCCGCAACGCGCGCCGGATGCCGGTCGTATTGTCCGATCTATCCACAGAGGTGGAACGATTGACCTGTGTCGATCGATAAGAAAAGGGTCCGACGGGTATTGCGGATTGTCTAATCGGGGAACGGGAATCGCGGAATATTTTAGAAATAATTATGCTTTCGACGGATCGAATTTAACGCGTAACGTAGAGCGAAATTCGTTAATGAAAAGCGCAAATCGAATTGCGCCTTTATAGCGCCTTCGCCCGGAGAAAAATCTTGATCCCTCGCACGTTCGCCGGAATGCTCTGCGTTCTTGCCTGCATTGCAACCACCGCTGTGTCAGCCAAAACCGAAACCGAAACCGCGCTAAACGTGCAGACATCGTGGATCGGCAACACCTTCGGTTTCAGCAACGGAACATGGACGCAAAACAACATCACCGCACTGGCGGTGGCACCCGACGGCACCGTCTATACGAATGCGCCGTGGGACGAGAGCGGCGCGGAAGCGAGCGTCTACAAGGACGGCAAGGTGCTCGGCTTCGCGGGCGGCACGCACGGCTGGGGCAACGGCGGCGGTAACGCGATCGCGATCAATCGTCGTTACGCGTTTATCGCGGTGTCGGTCAATAACGAACGCGGTCATCTGGTCGCGCAGGGCATCTGGCCGGCGAAAGGGCATCAGTGGTTCGGCGTGTCGCGGCGCGAGATCGGCGATACGAAACGCAGCGCGCCGTTCGAGCCTCCAGCGAACGCCGCCGATCCACGCGCGCGACTCGCCGCGAGTTTCCTGATGATCAACGACATGCCTGACGGCAAGCGTGCCGAGGTCAGCGGTCTCGCGGCGAGCGATACGCTGCTGTACGTGTCGAACCCCGCGCAACAGCGCATCGAGGTCTACGACGCGCAATCGCTGATGCGCAAGACGACGTGGACCGTCCACGAACCTGGGCGCATCGCATTGGCGCCCGACGGCACGCTATGGGTGCTCACCGATACCCGTACAGGCAGCACGCCGCGCGTTACGCACTACGCGGCGAACGGTCAGCGCCTCGACGACACGTTGCCGCTACCGCCCGATACCATCGCGACCGACATCGCCGTCGATCCGCAGGGGCGTGTGCTGATCGCCGACAACGGGCCGCGTCAGCAGGTACTGTCTTTCATCAGAAAAGATGGACGCTACGTCGCATCCGGCACACTCGGCGAGCGCGGTGGCATTTTTGCCGGCGTCGCAGGCCGGCCGGGACCGCAACGCTTCAACGGACTAACGGGCGTCGGTGTCGATGCGCACGGCAATGTCTATGTGTCGACCAACGGCATCGGTCCACGCGACGACTCGGCCGGCGCGACGATGGGTGCAACACTGGAAAGTTATGCACCCGATGGCCACCCACTCTGGCAGGTACAAGGGCTGCTGTTCGTCGACGGGGCATGGATGGACCCGTCGCGACCGGACAGCGTCTACACCGGCAACAAACGCTTCACGCTCGATCTGTCGAAACCGGCGGGGCAGCAGTGGACGTACGCGGGTTTCCTGTCGAACCGTTTCAAGTATCCCGACGACCCGGTCTTTCACACCGACCGCTGGCCACCGGGTCTACCGATCGCGCGCAGATTGAAGGGGAAAACGTTTCTGTTCTCGACCGACATGTACGCGGACCATCTGAAGATCTATCGCTTCGACGCGCAGCACGACGGCGAGACTGCGATTCCATCGGGCTTCATCGCGGGCAGTGGACGGGCAGTCGAGACGATACCGAACGCACCACCCGACGGCGACTGGATCTGGCGCGACGCGAACGGCAACGGCAAATTTGACGGCGACGAATTTGCCGTTAACTCAACCGGCAAGATGCTGGCTGGCGGTTGGGGCTATTGGGTCGACAGCGCGGGCGACATCTGGCGCACGCACAATTCGGACGGCATCTACCGTCTGCGTTTCGGTGGGCTCGATGCGCGCGGCAATCCGGTCTACGCGTGGTCGAACATGACGGCTTACACATTGCCGCAGCCGTTCACCGATGCACGTCGCGCGATCTACGAGCCGTCGACCGATACGCTCTACGTGACCGGCTACACCGCACAGGCAGCGGCCGACCGCAGTTTCTGGAAGGAAGCGGGGCGCGTGCTGGTGCGCTACGACAGATGGTCGACCGGCAAGCCCGTGCAACGCTATGTGATCGCGTTGCCATGGAATACGACGTCGAAGCCGATTGCGACGATCATCGGCGTGACGGTCGAAGGCAAATATGTGTTCGCGGTGGAGCCGGTGGGTACGGTGCACGTCTACGACAAAAACACTGGTGCGGAAATCGGCGTGATGAAGCCGGGGCCCGAGGTCGGTCGCGCGTCCGGTTGGGTCGATGTGGCGAACGGCGTGAGCGCGTTTCGGCGCGCGGACGGCGAGTATCTGATCTTCGTCGAAGAGGACGCGCGGGCGAAGGTGATCATGTATCGGTGGAAGCCGGCGTGACCGGCGCACGCCATGCGTCCACCGAAAACCGAACCCCTCAATAAGCGTCCAGATGCCGCGCAATCGCCGGGTACACATCGAGTGCCGCATTCTTGCCGAAGATGCAGTCGATATGCCCATACCCATCGATCACATGCCGCGCGTAATGCTGTGCACCGAACCGCTCGACCAGCAGATCGAACGTGCGCTCGGTACTCGTCGGCAGATAGCAGCGGTTTTCGCTGCCGTGGATGAACGTCAGCGGCAGTTGCAGCGCGTCGAGATTCGGCAGGTACGCGTCGCGCCCCTGCGCATCGACGACGTGACCTACACGCACCATCGCCGCCAACTGATCGAACAGCTCGACGTCGTGCACGCCGAACAGTTCGTGCAGGTTGTCGTGCAGCGGATCGTCGAGTTGCGAGTGTTCGTACAGCAGCCCGTACATGAAGGTCGCGCGATGACAGACCGGGCTGTTGCAGCCTTCCTCGTGTCCGACCGGGAACAGCCGCAGCGCTTCGTCGAGCAGGTTCTTCGGCCACTTCTCGCTGCGCGTGAACGCAGTCAGCGATTTCACGCCGAGATGGCCGAGAATGTCCGGCATGTGCAAACCCGCCTTGACCTTCTGCAACTCGCCGGGCACCGGATGCGCCGACACCTGCGACAGCACCGCCGAGCGCACGCCGCTCAATCCGAGCATCAGCGACATCGACAAAGTCAGCGCGCCGAGGCAATGCGCGACTACCTGGAGGTCAGGAGCGCCGGTCAGTTCGAGCACCTTCGCGACCGCGGCCGGAATGTCCTCGCGTGCGACCAGGTCGGCGGTTGTCGACTCGGCCGCGCTCGGCAGTTCGATGCTGACGCGCAGATCGACGAGCCATACGTCGTAATTCGCGGCACACAGATACTCGACGAGATTCGTCGCGACGAGATCGGTCGAGAAAATCCGGCTCGATACACCCGAGCCGTGGATCAGCAGCACTGGTCCCTTGTCGCCGCCACGATAGCGCGTGAGCTTCAGCGTCTTGTCGTCGCCGGTCTTGAAGAACGCGATTTCCGGCGCGGGCGCGCGTAACGCGCGACGCGCACGCAGCGGCGCGTCCGGGTCGAAATACTGCAACGGTGCCGCGACACCGCCGTATTCGGTGAACAGCACACCCGCGAAAAACCGCCCGAACTTCAGCAGCCACGCGAGACGCGTTTCGAGGTCGGGCGCGTTCGTCACTTCCATCGTGCGCGTCTGTCGCAGGAAATTTTCCGGCGTGATGATCAGCGTGGCGAGGCCGATCGGTTGCGCGTCGGCTGCGGGCGAATCGCGCAGCTGCACGTACAGCGTATTCGTCTGCGCCCACAGGTTGAGCGGCGACGAATGCGTGACGATCTTCTGGCCGAACAGATAGAACTGTTTGCCCTCGACCGTGACGAGCGTCATCCGGTAGTTCATGTTGCGCACGTCGACTTCTTCCTCGTTGTCGACGAACAGGTTGAAGCGGCCGTCAGCGATCATCATCGGTTCCGCCGACAGCGCGGGCGCCGTGAGCGTGCCGACCATCCGCGCTTCGTGCTGCGGATCGGCGAGCATGTGTTCGAGATCGTCGGACTCGACGGTCAGCGTGAAGCTCATCGGGCTTGCGGCGGCCTCGCCGTTTGCTGGCGTGTAGGTGCCGACCATCGTTTCAGTGAAACGCAGGCCAATCTTCGGCGCGGGCGGCGTGTCCGCATGTCCGGCCGATTCATAGTCGATCTGCCAGCCGCGCGAAGCCGCGAGCAGCGCGCAGTTGCGTTCGGCGAGCGCGGAGATGGTCAACAGCGGATTCACGCCGAGCGAGATCGGCATCACCGCGCCGTCCATCACGTAGAGGCCGGTGTGAACCGCGTTGCCCGACGTGCCCGAGAACACGCGACCCGCCTGATCGACGACGCCTTGCGCGGCATCATCGGCCATCGCGCAGCCACCGAGCGGATGCACGGTGACGAGGCCGTTGCCGAGCAGCTCGGTCGACATCGGATTGCGCACGTAGGTGCCGCCGAGCGCGGTCGATGCCGCATCGAGCGTCTTCTCGACGGTCGCATAGATCGGCTGCTTGCCTGCGTTCGGCCAGTGAATGCGCGGCCGCTCGTTCTCGACGACGATCTGTCCGCTCTCGTCGTCGTGCGCCATCACGAGGTAAGTCTGCGTGTTGCGCATCGCGCCGCGATACGGACCGCGCAGCACGCTGTCGACGATGCGCGCTTCGGGTGCGAGCGGCGCTTTATCGTCGGCGTCCGCATCCGGCGCAGCCGCGCGCAGTTGGGGAATCTCGATCCCTTCGACCGGCGCAGCAATGCCGAGCACCGCCATCAACGCGGCGCCGATCGGCGCTGCGAGCGTCCCTTCCTCGATCACGAAACCGTCGCGCACGTTGGGTGTGTTGCGATGATCGATGATGCCTGCGATGGTCGGACCGACCGGCGGAATGTCGGTCTCCTTGCCCCAGCCGACGCCGTTGATATCGTGATCGGTGTTGACCGCGAACGCGAGCACGTCGCCGTTGCCGGTGAGGTGCTGGCCGACCTGCGTCGAGACCGGCAACCCGGCTTCCTGCGAACGCAGCAGGATCGCGGTCGAGCCGAGCGTACCCGCCGACAGGATCACGACGTCGGCGGTGACGAACAGATCGGGCGCATCGTAGATGTCGCGGCCGAACCCGACCGGCTGATAGCGGATGCGCCAGCGCTGCGTCGCTTCGTCGCGTACGACCGAATGCACTGAGACGCCCGTGAAAATCTGCGCGCCGTGCGAGACGGCGTCCGGCAGATAGTTCATGTGCGTGGAGTTCTTCGCATCGTGATTGCAGCCGGAGTTGCAGTCGCCGCATCCATTGCACGCTTTCTGCACGACGCCGGCCGCGTTCGGGCCGTCCTTGAACGTGACGGTGATGGGCGGCCGGTAGAAGCGGTCTTCCATGCCGAGCCTGGCCGCCGCGAATTCGAGCGCGTCGAGTTTCGGCAGACGCGGAAAATCGGCGGGCACCGGCGACGGCTGCAGCATCGCGGTCGCGCGCGCGTAGCCCGTGTCGCGGCCCGCCTGGTCGGCGCGCAGCGCGGCGGGCCAGCGCGGATCGTCCCATAGCCGCGCATCGGGCGGCAGCGCGACGTTCGCATTGATCAGCGACGTGCCGCCGAGTCCGCAGCCCACCACCACGTTCACGTCCGGATTGACGTGCACCTCGAGCAGCGCGAGCGGCGAGCCGATCTGCGCGAGGCCGGTGTTGTACTGCACCTGAGTCAAGCCTTCGAGCGGCGTCGCGGGATACTCGCCGGCCATGAATTCGCGGCCGCGTTCGAGCAGACACACGTCGCGCCCCGCGCGCGCCATCCGGCTCGCGGCGATGGCGCCTCCGTACCCCGAGCCGACCACGACGATTTCGTAGTGAGGCTTCATCGTATCGACGGCACTCGATAAGCGGTTCATTCGACCACCTTTGTAGTAGGTCAGGGCGGGGGAAACCCTGAAAGTCCTGGAATGGGACAGACGCGGCGCCCCGCAGTCTGTCTGATCTGCTTATCGTGACGTGCGGGACCGGGCAAAAGCAAGTATCGCGTGCGGATCCGGATGGGCGTGCAACGAACGGCGGGCGGTGGGTAATCAGGCGTCGTTGGCCAGGATCACGGCCTGGTCGCCGAACCGTCGTGCGGTGCCGCCACGCCGTGCAGACATTCAGGCAGCGGCTTCGATCATTTCGTCTTCGCTTGATTCGGCGGCGAGCAGGTTCAGCGCGATAAGAATGACTTTCCGGTTGTCGCTGTCGATGTCGATGCCGAGCACGTCGATCAGCCAGCGCCCGATCTTGGTGTTGGAAAAATCGTCGGCGTCGGCCGTCTTCTTCATCGTAACGCCGAGTTTCACGGCACGGTAATGATACGAAGGTACCCGATGGCGAGCCGCCACTGCCGACAGTCCGCCCTTGCAGCCCGAGCACCAGCCGAGGCTGCCGCCCAGCACGATGCGCTCCGGCTCGTCGAGCCCGGCGATGAACGTCCGCGCGGCGTGCCGCACGCGCCGTTCGTCGAGGCCGTACTGCATCAGCACGCTTTCCACCGGGTCTTCGAGCGCATGCGCCTGCAGGTCGATTTCCTGCGCCATGCCTTCGTCTTCCATCGATACGTTGCGCTGATGGCTCGCGCTGCGCAGGCAGTCGATCAGATAACGTCTGAAGTAAGCGCACAGCGCATAGCCGTTGGACGGTGCGCTTTCGGCGCAGGCGTTGGATTCGGTGTGACCCGGCGCGAGCCGCAGCACCTTGGTATAGATGAACTGGGCAACCAGTTCGTCCTTGTCCTCGCCGAGCGCCGACAGCTCCTGGGGGTGGTACGCACGCAGCGCGCGCTGCACGAGTTCGACCATCGACACCATCTCGTCGTCCGACAGGCGGGTACGGCGTCGCCATAGTTCGGGCAGGATTGCGTCGTCGAGATTGCGCGCGAACTCGCGGCTCGGAACTGCGCCCATAAAAACCTCCGTGTTGGTCAGGGCAAAGAGCGCGGTGAGCGGAAAATCCGCCTGGGAGCCGGTCGCCGGGAAGCAGGCGAGGTGGCAGGAGACCGGCCCCGCCAAGGGCCGTATGCCGCGCTGAAAGTGCACCCAGTATGGTTTTTGGTTGCGCCCGCGCCTATATGGATTAAGTGATAGCTGACGGGTAAACTGTCGGGTAAACCGTCGTACCTCGACGTCCTACCCGCCGCCGGGCCTTGCTGTCATGCCTCGCCGTCGGTCACGACGTCATCCGGCGCGGCGGCGCCCGCTCCCGTCGACCCACTGCCGCACCGTCCGGCGCTACCACGACCAACAATGAACACTGCCGGACCCGACAAGGAGACCGCATGATGCGGGCCGATCCTATCCAGCGCGCGGTCGACGAAGATCTCGTCCGCGTGCTGTACGCGCAGGACCCGATCGCCTTTTTCAGCCACTGGTTTTCGATTGCCGTCTTCGTCGCCGTCTACTGGCGCGAGATGCCCGAGCCTCGGCTGTTCGCCGCGTGCTTCACGTTCTACGGCTTCGCGAACTGCGCGGGCCTCGCGATGTGGATCTGGAACCGGCGCCAGCCGCTCGCGCTCACGTCGCGCGGCTGGATCCAGCTGCATGCGCTGCGCAGCGTGCTGCTGTACAGCGCGCCGGGCTTCGCGATCTGGTTCGCGTTCCAGACTCACCAGCCCGAACTGCCGCTGCTGCACACGGTGCTGCTGGTCACGCTGGCGGCGGGCGTGTTCATGTCGAACGGTTTCGACCGGCTCAATTTCACGACCTCGGTGCCGCTGCTGCTGGTGCCGGCGATCGTCCTGCACTTCGGCAGTCACACGTTCGATCGCACCGTGCTCGCGATCGTCCTCGCGTTTTTCTTCTGCGCGATCAACGTGTATGCGATCAGCTACCGGAAGCTGTTTCATCAGGTGGTCGAGGCGCGGGTGGATCAGCAGCATCTCGCCGAATCGCTTGCCGAGCAGAAGCAGGTCGCCGAAGAAGCGAGCCTCGCGAAGACGCGCTTCTTCGCGGCCGCGAGCCACGACCTGCGCCAGCCGCTGCACGCGATCGGGCTGCTCGCCGCATCGCTGAACGATCCGGCCGCGTCGACCGAACAGCACGAGAAGACGGCCGCGCACATCGTCAACAACGTCGATGCGCTGAACCAGCTGTTCAACCAGGTGCTCGACCTCGCGCGGATCGAGAGCGGCGTCACGCAGGTGATCCGCATGCACTTCCGGCTGTCCGAGCTGTTCGAGCGGGTCGGCAACCAGTACTGGCCGCAGGCCGCCGCGAAGGGGCTCGCGCTGCGGATCGCGCCGACGTCGATCGTGCTGCACGACGATCCGGTGCTGCTCGAGCGCGTGCTGAGCAACCTGCTGTCGAACGCGGTGCGCTACACCGAACACGGTGCGATCTGGATGGGCTTTCGTCGGGCGGGCCGGCGCGCGGGCGGCGTGATCGAGGTGCGCGATTCGGGCATCGGCATTCCGCTGGAAGAGCGGGACCACATCTTCGAGGAGTTCTATCAGGTCGCGAATCCGCAGCGCGATGCGCGCCAGGGACACGGGCTCGGCCTGCCGACCGTGAAGCGGCTGATCGGCCTGCTCGGCAGCGAAGTGCAACTGCGCTCGACACCGGGACGCGGCTCGGTGTTCCGCTTCGGCGTGCAGCTGGGCGACGTGTCGCGGATCGTCGCGGGGCTCGGCGATGTGCCGCCGGTCGTGTCGTCCACGCAGGGGCGGCACATCCTGTGTATCGACGACGAACCGTCGATACTCGATGGCCTCGCGAGCCTGCTCGGTCGCTGGGGCTGCGTCGTGCGCGGCGTGCGCGACGAGGCGGATGCGCTGCGCGTGCTCGAGTCCGGCTTCGAACCCGATGCGGTGCTGTGCGACTACCAGCTCGCGAATCACCGGACCGGCGCGCAGGCGCTTGCAGCGGTGCGAGATGCGATGGCCCGGCGCGGTCGCGTGAACGTCGTTACGCTGCTGATTACCGGCGACATGTCGTCGCTCGAACTGGAAGCGCTCGCGGCGCAGGGCATTCCGGTGCTGCACAAGCCGGTCACGCCGGCGCGGTTGCGGCGCACGCTCGAACTGCTGTGGCAGCAGAACGATGTGGTCTCGGGCACCGAGCCCGTTGAGGCGTCCGGCGAGTTGCCGGACGTGCCGCTCAACGGTGTGGTGCCGCCGGTCGAACTGGGTCGGCCGGGCTACGCGTCGTGATAGGTGCGCAAGCCGGAAATGAGTCGTGGGAATGAAGACCCACGCTGCGGCAAGGGGCGGCGTACTTGAACGAGCTACCTGGATTCGCTGACAAGACTGCTGCATAAAGCGCGAGCAAATAACGGCACAAGCCAATGTGAGCACGCGACATATAAGTATCGACACTCCGCTCGAAGCGGATAAGCAGTTTGCCGAAACCGGCTGGCGACGCGTGGGACGCTCGACGACCTGGCGATGACGGCTGGGTTTTTCGCCGCTCTCAGTACCACCACGAGCGGTGCGAGCAGTGATGCCGCGACGCTTCAACGAAGCAGACAATGATTCGGCAACGCCGCTTAGCCGGCAGGCGTACCGATATTTTCCTGTTCGAGAAAACGACGCAGAAGCGCAACGGCGTCGGCAAACTGTTCGCAGCGAGCCGGATCAATCGCTGCTCCAAAAAGCGCGACGAGATGTTCGTCGAGCGTGCGCTCGGCAGTGTCAACCTGCGCGGCGCCGGTCTCGGTCAGTTCAAGTAGCGACGACCGGCCATCCTCCGGGTTGGGTAACCGGCGGACCAGATCCTGCGCTTCCAGTCGATCGATTCCTTTGCTCGTCGCGCCGACCCCGATGGCGAAGTAGGCCGCGAGATCGGCAACGCGGGATTTCGGATGGTTGCGAAGGTAAGACAGGAACTCGAACTGCGAGGCGAAGAGTCCGTGCCGCGCCCGCAGTCGATCGTTGACGGCGTTGTACAGCCTCGTCTCGATGCGCACAAGGTCGCCGAATACGGTCTTGAGATTCAGGCTTGCTGCTTGCATTTGTATTCCTAGGCATATAGAATATATTCCAAGGAATACATTCTAGCAAAGAGAGGGTATCTGGCATGAGTCGAGATCAACGCAAGGCCGTCGATGCCTTGTTACGCAAGAGCAGCAACAGTTTCGTGCCGCAACCCGTGGAAGAGATGCGGGAAAAATTTGTCGCGCTGATGGCGCTGTGCCCGGTCCCGGATGTGCGTCAAAGTGAAATCCAGCTTGCGGGTCGCCCGGCGGTGCTGGTCGAGCCGAAAGGGGAAAGCAGGCCGGGAACGATTCTGTATTTCCACGGCGGGGGCTTCATCCTTGGATCACCGCAAACGGCGATGGGGCTGACGGCAAGTCTGGTCGCGCGGACGGGGTTTCGTGCGATTTCGCTCGACTACCGCCTCGCCCCCGAGCATCCGTTTCCGGCAGCAATCGAGGACTGCGTTGCAGCGTATCGCGCCCTGTTGGAAAGCGGCGTGGATCCGGCGATGATCGCTTTCGCCGGCGATTCGGCGGGCGGAGGCCTGACGGTGACGACAACGCTGGCGGCACGAGCGTCGGCACTGCCGTTGCCGGGCGCGATCGTTGCCTTCTCGCCTGGTCTTGATCACACCCGTTCGGGCAAGTCAGTGGACACCAAGGCCGGCGTCGATCCGTTCCTGACCAGGGAAGGCATGCAACATACCGGCGACCTGTACCTCGCTGGCCAGAGTCCGCATCAGGCATTGGCCGCGCCGGCGGTATTGGCCGACCTGACGGGCTTCCCGCCGATCTTGCTGCAAGTCGGCACGAACGAGTTGCTGCTCGACGACTCGGTACGTTTCGCCGAGCGTGCCCGCGAAGCAGAGGTCGACGTCGTGCTGGATGTCACTGCGGGCGTGCCGCACGTCTTTCAGTCATTCATCGGCCAGCTCGACGAGGCCGATATGGCCTTGGATCGAGCCGCGCTCTTTTTGAGGCAACATCTGCGATCATCCAGGGTGTACTAACAGTACCTGTCGTTCGAAACGGCTACGAGTCTTTGAGGCCACGTCGGTATGACGGCACGTCTTGTTTGCACGATGCCGGGAGCAACCAGAAGTTCGGCCGTCACCGCCGGATTGTCGAGCGTCCCATGCGTCGCTAGCCGGTTTCGGCAAACGGCGTATCCGCTTCGAGCGGAGTATCGAAACTCACGCTGCGTTGCTCGTGCTGGCTTGTGCCGTTATTTGCCTGCGATTCGTAGAGCGGTTTTGTTAGCGAGCCTTAAAGCGTCTTGCCCGCTTCGAGCCAGCCGTTGATCACCGCGATCGCAGTCGACCGGTTATGCACGCCGAGCGCGCGGAAGATCACCGACAGATGCACCTTCACGGTCCCTTCGGCGACGCCGAGTTCACGCGCGATCATCTTGTTGGTCCAGCCGCGGTGCACGAGCCGCATGATGTCCTGTTGCCGTGGCGACAGGTTTTCCAGCAGATGCTGTTGATGCGGCTGCAGCGCAGTGACGACGGGTGCGGTCAACGGTTCGGTGAGCGATGCCGGCACTTCGACAGCAGCCTCACTACCCGTGGCGGTGTCCGGCCCTGAAGCGACTGCGTTTTGGCGTGTGCCGAGCAGACTCAGCGCTTCCATCGGCACGTACGCGCCACCGGACAGCACGAGTTCGATTGCCTTCAGCATCACGCTGGCAGGCTGGCGTTTCGGCACGAAGCCGAGCGCGCCGGCGGCGAGCACCGCGCGCATTTCGTCCGGCGATTCTTCGGCGGACAGTACGACGACCGGCAGTGCCGGGTTCGCCTTCAGCAGGATGGCGAGCGAAGGCGCACCGCCCATGCCGGGCATGTTCAGATCGACAATCGCGAGGTCGTGGTCCGCGTCGGGCCGCGCGGCGGCGGCGAGCGTTTCCCAGCTGTCGGCTTCGTCGAACTGGGCGTCGGGGTCGAGGCCACGCAAGAGGCCTTTGACACCCTGGCGGATCAGTTCATGATCGTCGGCCACAAGAAACTTCATGATGTCTCCGCGAGTCGGCGTTACCGGGTTATGTACGACTGTTGTTGTGCCGTTGCTGCCCGCTTTCTGCATGACGACCGCGACGCTGCCGACGCAGCGCAAGCATTGCACGCGGCATCGTGGCTCCGGCTCGGCACCGGTGCTCCGCGCCTCGCGTCGCGGTACTACAGCCCCTCGCGGGTCAGCACGTTTCCTTTACTGCTTGCGTGGCGGTGCGCATCGATTTTTTAACTGCGTCGATTGCTTACCGTCACTATCCGGCCCCGGGAGCCGATCGTTTTCGATCGGCTCCCGGCCTGGCGGCGCGGATACTCCCAGATGCCCGGTGAAGCAGTCTTGCGATCCGCTTCCGGACGACGGTCCCCGGTATTGTTGGCGTTCCCCGGTCCAACTGCAACAGTTTCTGTTCGTACGGTGATCTCCTCACGCGGCTGGCCCGATGCGTTGTCGTTCCATGCTGTGCGGTGCCGTTCGTGCTGTCGCTCGTCGCGCTTCCCCCGTCCCCCTTCGATCGACTTCCGAGACCGGCGACTGCCGGTTTCAAGAGCCTGTCTTCTAGACGAATCGCAAACGGCGATTTTTCAAGCAGGTTGCGTCGGACTCGAAGAAAATAGATGAAGAGCCGCCAACGCGGCTCACAACTGCGGAGAAGTGGATGAGATTCGATATCTTCGGACGTTACCGGATCGACGTGCGGCGCATCGATGGACGATGGAAGGTTCAGCGGCCCGGCAATGGTGTCGTGGGTGACGTCGACGACATCGTGATCCCCGACGATATCGACGAGCAGGACGTCGAGCAGTATCTGAACGACCTGCTGCATGAAGAGGCGACGCCGGGGACGGAGATTCGTCGCGTGTGAGTGTGCGTGTATGCCGGCGATGCGACGCAAACGCTTGCGCGTCGACGGCACTTACCGATGCACGTCCCGCAGCGGCCGTTACGCGACCGCGAACAGCGTCGCGTTCATCAATACCTTGAACGCGAACCCGAGCAGCATCGCCGCGCTCACGCCGCCGCACCACAGCGCGACGAACCAGATCCAGCGCGGCAGTTTCAACGACGCAACCCGCGAGACCGGTGCCGCAAGCCTAGTGATAATGCGCGTCGCCATGGCGAACCTTCCCTCGAAAGACCCAGTAACCGAGCGTCGTGTACGCGAGGATCACCGGCAGGATTACCGACGCGCCGATGAGCGTAAACACCTGGCTCGAACGCGGCGCGGCCGCTTCCCATAGCGTGACGCTCGACGGAATCGCGTACGGCCACAACGAGAACAGCAAGCCGACGTAGCCGAGCAATACGATTCCGAGCGCAGCGAAGAACGGCGTCATGTGATGCCGGCCGCGCACCGCGCGATGCATCAGGAACGCGCAGCCCGCGACGAGGAACGGCACCGGCATCAGACGATGCAGCAGCCCGTCGTGAAACCAGCGCGCGGCGATCTGCGGGTCCTGCAGCGGCGTCCACAGACTGACGATCGCAATGAAGCCGAGCAGCACGACGGTCAGCGGCCACACCACGCGATGCAGCCGGCGCTGCAAATCGCCTTCGGTCTTCGCGATCAGCCAGCAGCAGCCGAGCAGCGCATACGTTGCGACGAGCCCGAGGCCGGTCAGCAGACTGAACGGCGTGAGCCAGTCGAATGCACCGCCGGCATAGCTGCCGTCGACGACCGGAATGCCCTGCAGAAAAGCGCCCAATGCGACGCCCTGAAAAAACGCCGCGCCCGTCGACCCGCCGATGAACGCGAGGTCCCACAGATGCCGCGTGCGATTCGCCTTCGAGCGGATCTCGAACGACACGCCGCGAAAGATCAGACACGCGAGCATGAAGATGAGCGGCAGATACAACGCGGACAGCACGGTCGAGTAGACCGTCGGGAACACGGCGAACAGTCCGGCGCCGCCGAGCACGAGCCAGGTTTCGTTGCCGTCCCAGATGGGCGCGACGGTGTTCATCATCAGGTCGCGTTCGCGGCCGTCGGGAAAGAACGGAAACACGATGCCGATGCCGAGGTCGAAGCCGTCCAGCACGACGTATATGAAAAGGCCAAGCGCGATGATCGCGGCCCACACTACGGTTACATCCATGGCAATCTCCGAATCCGAATTCGAAAGCGAGTGGGGTCAGGCGGCAGACAGCGGACGGCGCGCGGTCGACGCGGCCTGTACCGCGTTCCCGATCTGCGGATCCTGTGAGTCATGTGGCTCCGCACCGGGCAGCGCAGGGCCGCCGCGCATCAGCTTGAGCATGTAGTAGATGCCGGTGCCGAACACGAGGAAGTACACGACCACGAACGCCATCAGCGAAATGCCGACCTGTTGCGCGGTGAGCGGCGACACCGCCTGCGACGTGCGCATCACGCCGTACACGACCCACGGCTGACGACCCACCTCGGTCGTGACCCACCCCGCGAGCAGCGTGACGAAACCGCTCGGACCCATCGCGACGGTGAGCCGCTGAAACCACTTCGCTTCGTACAGACGATCGCGCCGGCGCAGTACCCAGGCGATTCCCGCAAGCGCGATCATCAGCAGACCAAGGCCGACCATCACGCGGAAACTCCAGAACACGACCGTCGAATTGGGCCGGTCCTGCGGCGGGAATTCCTTCAGACCACGAATCTCGCCGTCCCAGCTATGCGTGAGAATCAGGCTGCCGAGATGCGGAATCGACACCGCGTACTTGGTCGTCTCGGCCTGCATGTCGGGGATGCCGAACAGGTTCAGCGCAGTGCCGCCTTTTTCGGTTTCCCACAGACCTTCGATCGCAGCGATCTTCGCCGGCTGATACTTGCGCGTATTGAGTCCATGCTGATCGCCGACGACAGCCTGCAACGGCGCAAGGACCAGCAGCATCCACAGCGCCATCGAGAACATCTTCTTCACGGCGGGGTCGCGCCGTCCCTTCAGCAGATGCCACGCACCGACCGCGGCGACGACCAGCGCCGCGACGATGAACGCCGCGATCGCCATGTGCGCGAGCCGGTACGGGAACGACGGATTGAAGATGATCTTGAACCAGTCGAGCGGCACGACGTGGCCGTTGACGACTTCGAAGCCTTGCGGCGTTTGCATCCAGCTATTCGACGCGAGGATCCAGAACGTCGAGATCAGCGTGCCGATCGCGACCATCAAGGTTGCAGCGAAGTGCGCGCGCGGACCGACGCGCTGCCAGCCGAACAGCATGATGCCGAGGAAGCCCGCTTCGAGAAAGAACGCGGTCATCACTTCGTACATCAGCAGCGGCCCGGTGACCGGACCCGCGAACGCGGAGAAGCCCGACCAGTTGGTGCCGAACTCGTAGCTCATCACGACGCCGGAGACGACTCCCATGCCGAAGGCCACTGCGAAGATCTTCGACCAGAACAGACAAAGATCCTTGTAGTAGGCCTTCTTGGTGCGCAGCCAGCGCCATTCGAGTACGGCGATGAAGCTTGCGAGACCGATACTCAGCGCCGGAAAAACGATGTGGAAAGAGACGGTGAATGCGAACTGGAGGCGCGCCAGATCGAATGCCGAAAGCGAGGTGTTCATATGCGTGAGACCGGAAACCGACTACGCGCGTCGACCGCTGTCGATGCGCACTGCGTTTCAGCAGATGCCGCCAGATTAGGGGATCACGGGTGTTTTTGCTGCGGCGCGCTGCGCGGCGAAAAGACGCAGAGGGGTGGTGGTTTGATGGGCTGGAAGGCGCGTAAACAATTGATCAGCTGTGATTTTTTGAATGTGCGTTGCGAGGATTGGGTGTGCGCTGTTGTGTGGGAAGTGCGGCAATACACCGCGCTGCAACAGACGGTGTGGGGAGGTGAGGCGGCTGTGGATGCGTGATGCGGGTTTCGATCAGCAGCTACGGACAATCGCAAGTTCGATGACATCGGATCCGAGGGCGGCAGATGACGACGTCTGTCGAAAAGGCGCTCATCATGTCGAGCAGATTCAGAAGCAGTAATCGAAGTGCGATGGAGTGTGTGTATGGAAGAGATCAAAACCGCCCGCTTCGACGCGACGGACTATCTTGATAGCGAAGAAGCGATTGCCGCGTACATCAACGCGGCGTGAAATCCCGATCTGCTCGTTGCAGCGATCGGCGATGTGGCCCGCGCGCGAGGCATGGCGAAAGTTGCCGCAGATGCGTGCTTCGGGCGGGAGAGCCTATACAAGACCAGGACGCACGAGTCCTAGCGTTCGTCACTCCACAACTTCCCCGCCGTCGCCCAGTTCTCGCGCTTCACGTCGGTGAGAATGATATCGACGCTATTCGGTTCGACACCGAGCGACTCGCACGTCGCACGCGTGATCGCTTCAACGAACTCGCGTTTCTGTTCGATGCTGCGGCCTTCGAACAGTTCGATACGAAACGTGGGCATGGCAGGCTCTCCTATGAAGTAAAAAGAAAACGTCACTCGCGATACGACGGATCGAGCCGGTCGAGTTTGCGCAGCAGCGCGGGCCACTCGAGCGCGCCTTCGATCGCGCCGCCGTCGAGCAGTTGCTCCGCCGTGCGCGCGGCGACCGCTTCGGACGGCAGCACGAGGTCCGCGTGTTCGGGGTCGCGCGCCTGCGCGAGCAGCTGGATTTCGCAGGCCTTCACGAGCGTCGCCATCAGCACGTACGCTTCGGCGACCGTGCGGCCGACCGTCAGCGTGCCGTGATTGCGCAACAGCATCGCGGGCTTGTCCGCGAGGTGCGCGACGAGGCGCTCGCCTTCGACCGGTGTGAACGCGAGGCTCTCGTAGTCGTGATACGCGAGCTGGCCGTGAAAGCGCAGCGCGTGCTGTGACGCGGGCAGCAGTCCCGCACGCTGGATCGATACCGCGATCCCAGCGGTGTTATGCAGATGCATCACGCAGAACGCGCCCGCACGCGCCGCATGCACGGCGGCGTGCAACGCGAAACCGGTCACGTTCACCGTGTGCTCGCTCGTGCCGACGATGTGTCCGGCGAGATCGATCTTCACGAGATTCGATGCGCTGACCTCGTCGAATGCGAAACCGAACGGGTTGATCAGGAAGTGGCCCGGCTCGCCCGGCACGCTCGCGGAGATGTGCGTGTAGATCAGATCGTCCCAGCCGTTGAGCGCGACGAGCCGGTAGGCAGCGGCGAGATCGATGCGCGTGCGGTGCTCGGCGTCGGTCATCGGGCCCGTCGCGGCGACGCGGCCGGCGGGCGTGTGGGCAAACGACATGTCGGTCTCCTCGTGATGCGCAGCGCGCTCATCGTGCGGGCGCGCTTTCAGTCTCGGTTCGTGCAGCATTCGCGATCCGCGAACGGTACAGCATCTGCAGGCTCCACGTCGCGACGACGAACGGTGCGGTCATCATCGGCCAGCCTGCGATGGTCGTCGCATGTTGCAGTATGGCAGCGAGCGCGGCACCGGCCAGCGCGTAGCCGAAGCCACGGTCCACGAGTGCGAGCGCCGCGAGCGCACCGTTGAATCCTAACAGGCCGGCGTCGAAAGACGATAGCGGCGTGCCGCACCACCACAGCACCGCGTTCGCAAGCACGGCGCCGACGAGCGCCGCGCATGCGTGGCGACGCGACGCCGCAGCGATACCCATGAGCACAAGCAGCCCCGGCAATGCGCCGGATGCGAACGCGGTCTGCGCGAAACTGGAGAGCACACCGCTCGCGATGCCGAGCGACGTCGTCACCGGCTGCACGGCGGGCGCGATGGTATCGACAGGTTCACGCAATAACGCGAGCCAGCCCCACGTGACGACAATGTACGGACTCGAATAAACCGCGAGACCTCGCATACGTAGCCAGCGCGACCACGGCGCCTGCAATACAGCCGCAGCGGTCGCCGACAGGATCGCGAGCGCGGTCGCGGTGGCTGGGTCCGCGACATATGAGAATGTGGCGAGCGCGGCCAGCGCGCCGTTGAAACCGTTCGCCCCGTCACGTGTGCATGCGTCGTCGTGGTTTATCAGCATTGCGACGACATTGGCGGTCGTCGCTCCGATCATCGCCGCGCACGCGAGACGTACGTTGCACACCAGCAGCGCGGCAAGCACGCACGCGCCGGTGAACGCATTCGGCTGCAGGACGATCTGACCGACGCTGCGCAACAGCGTGCGCAATGCGGGGGAATCGGTGTCGTGAGCGGCGGCGTGCATCGGAGGGGTGCAGTACGTGACCAGGCAAAAGCGCGAGCATAGGTCAACAACCGGCGATCCGGGATCGCGGCGCGATGATAGTGGCTATTTGCGAGGGCTTTTTGATCGTCATGGCAAGCGGCGCCGGTCGCGCTACCATGAACGCGGATTCCATCAGACACGAACGACGCGCTGGCAACCTCATTGCCGCGCACGCGTGTCGCAACCGGAAGAGGCAACGTCATGCGCGAAGTGCGTTGGGCATCGGAAGAGGGCGACGGCATCGAACATCTGGCATTCGACGCGCGGGCCGACGGCTTTTTTGTCGAAAGCGCGGTGGTCGGTCAGCGTTATGGCAAATCGTACGGGCTCTACTACACGGTGCGCTGCGACCCGCAATGGCGAGTCCGGCACACGTACCTGAAAATCGCAGGCGGCGGCGAGCTTGAACTGCATGGCGATGGGGAAGGGCATTGGCGCGACGGCCACGATCTCACGTTGAGCGCGCTCGAAGGCTGCATCGATATTGACATCGCGGCGACGCCGTTCACGAACACGCTGCCGATCCGTCGTCTGCAGCTGGCACCCGGCGAGCGCAAGCCGATCGCGGTCGCGTATATCGGCACGCCGGATCTCCAGGTCACGCGCGTCGAGCAGGCGTATGCGTGCCTCGACACGGATCGCGAGTATCGGTACGAGGGGATTTTCCGGAATTTCTCGGCGAATCTGCGCGTCGACGACGATGGGCTCGTCGTCGACTATCCGACGCTGTTCAGACGCCTGCCGTCCGTGCGTTGACTGCACCGCTGTCACGTTGCACGGCATGCTGGTCGACGAAGCGGCCGATGCCCGTGGCGATCCGCAACGGGTCGCGCAGCACGACCCAGTGGCTCGCGTCGATTTCTTCGCGCGTATAGCTGCCGAGCCAGCGTTCGAGCCCGAGTGATAGCGGCGGACCGACGTAGCGGTCGCGCATCGGCACGAGAAACTGCACCGGCGCATGCGCATGGCGCGCACGCGGATGCAGCAGACGCTCGATGAAATTCGCGCGGTACAGGTTCAGCCCGTTCAACGCGTTGCGCAGTTGCGCGGGGTCGCGCGGCGGGCGGATGCCTTCGGTCACACGCAGCCATAGCGGCCACATGCGCGCACCGCCTGCACGCCACACCAGCTCCGGCACCAGCGGCAGATGAAAGAAGAAAATGTACCAGGACTTCAGCATCTGGCGCAGCTTGCCGGGCTGTTTCGTCGTGCCGTCCGTACCCGAGCCGCGCAGCGCGCTCGATGCGTGATCGAGGCACGGTCCCGAGATCGACGTGTATGACGCGATGCGTCCGGCGAATGCGGGATCGGTGACGGCTTCCCAGCTCTGGATCGATCCCCAGTCGTGGGCGGCGAGGTGGAACGGTCGCGTGCCGCAGGTCGCATCCGCGACTGCGGCGAGATCGGCGGCGAGTCGTTCGAGCCGGTAGGCGCGACGTGCGCCGGGGCCTTCGGGCGCACCCGATGCACCCGCGCCGCGCACGTCGTACGCAATTACGCGATAGCGCGTGTCGAGCTGCGCGCGCACCGGTTCCCATACCGTCGCGGAATCCGGATAGCCGTGCACGAGGATAATCGGCGGCGCGTCGCGCGGGCCGCTCACGTACACGGCGAGCCGCACGTCGCCCGCGTCGACGACGAGCGTGTCGCGAATCATGCTGCTGACCCTGCCGCAGTCCGCACGCCGCGACGCGTTGCCTTCAGCGGCGGATGCTTCGCGTTGGCTTCATCGACTGCGGCAACCAGCCCGTCGATGCGTGCGAGTTGCGCACGATTGTCGTGATCCCACGGATGGAAGCCGGGCCGGAAGAAGCTCAGCCATTCGCCTGCGATACGCGGGAATACGCCATGTCGCGGACCGTACAGGAATTTCACGACCTCCCACATCCCGCGCAGATGACCGCCGCGTTTGCGGTCGGCGATCATCATACGGATGTGGTAGTCGAACACGATCAGCCAGAACACGACGGTGGTCATCAGCATCGTACCGGTGCGCAGCAGATAGCGGCCGAGCCCGGGCTTCACGACGGTGTTCCACACGTCGTATGAAACCGACTTGTGCTCGGTTTCCTCCAGCGCATGCCACGTCCACATCTGCTGATAGCCCTCGACCGATCCGCCGACGCGCGTCTCGTCTTCGAGCAGCAGACCCGCGAGCATCGCGGTGTAGTGCTCGAGTGCGACGGTCATCGCGAGCTGGCCTGCCGGCGGCAGTATCCTGCGATTGATGTTGAGAAACATCTCGAGGCGCTTGTCGAGCTTGTGCGCGGGCAGGCCGGCATTGTTCAGCAGATCGTTGTACTCGATGTGCTCGCGCGTGTGCATCGCTTCCTGACCGATGAAGCCGAGCACCTGTTTTTTCAGCACCGGATCGGTGATGCGGTCGCGATAGTGGCGCACGCTGTCCATGAAGAAGCGCTCGCCGGATGGAAACAGCAGCGACAGCGCGTTGAAGAAGTGCGTGACGTGCGAACCCTTCGCGTGCCAGTCGGACGCCCGCTCGGGCGGCAGTGCGAACCGGAGGTCGCGGCGAATCGGCATCATGGCTCTACTCCTTGTGGCGTGTTTGGTTCAGTTCGATTTTGTTCGTAGTGTTGCGGTGCTTGAGTGCTTCACGCGCGCCGGCTCGTCACCGCTGCTTCCGAACGCGCGGGCTTCTCCGCGATGCGTTTCATGCGGCGCGTTTGCAGCACGACCAGCGCCTGATAAGCGGAGGGCAGCGTGCGTGCGAGCCAGTCGGCGGCACGTGCGTCGCGGCCGATCAGCACGCGACGTTTGTTCTTGCGCACGCCGTCGAGAATCACGCGTGCGGCTTCGTCGGCGGTCGTGATGAAGAACTTCTCGAAGTCGTCCTTGCCTTGCTGTTCGTTCTCGATCATGAAGCCGACCATGTTCTGCGAGATGCGGCTCGACTGCGCGATCGACGTGCGGATGCCGCCCGGATGCACGCAGGTTGCGGAGACACCGCAGTTCATCAGATCGAGTTCCTGACGCAGCGACTCGGTAAAGCCGCGCACCGCGAACTTGGTCGCGTTGTAGCCACTCATGCCCGGTTGTGCGAAGAGTCCGAACACGCTCGACGTGTTGACGATGTGTCCGTTGCCCGACGCCTTCAGATGCGGCAAAAAGGCCTTCGTGCCGTGCACGACGCCCCAGAAGTTGATCCCGACGATCCATTCGAGATCGCTGTATTCCATGCCGTCGATCGTGCTCGACAGCGCGACGCCCGCGTTGTTGAACACGAGGTTCACGCGGTCGTGCTGCGCGACGGTTTCCGCGGCCCAGTCGAACATCGCAACGCGGTCGGAGACGTCGAGCACGCGCGTCGTGATGCGCAACGGCGCACCGACGACATTCGGCGCGGCGGCCTGCGCCAGTTGCGCGGTTTCTGCAAGGCTAGTGGCGTTGCGGTCCGCGAGCGACAGGTGGCAACCGTCGCGCGAGAGCGCGATGGCGAGCGAACGTCCCATGCCCGAACCGGCTCCGGTGATGGCGGCAACTCTATCGGTGAAATTTTTCATGGCTTGTCTCCACTCTCTCTTTGTCGTTCGAATGTCCGAATGTCGTGTACGAGTTACGTTGCTTCGGCTGAAGCAGGTGCGGCGCTACCGTGAGCCGCCACCGCATGAACCGGCACCGCCGGCTGCGCAGTCGGCGCATATGCAAAGTAATCGTCCATGCTGAACGTGCTCGTCGCGCGGCGGAAACGCCACGTGAAGCCCGGCCACAACGTCGTGTTCTTGCCGGTATTCGGATCGAGGTACCAGCTCTTGCAGCCGCCGATCGACCAGATCGCGCGGCCGAGCTGCTGCTGGATGCGCTCGTTGTACGCGCGCTCCACGTGCGGCCGCACTTCGATCGCGGCGGCGCGTTCGGTGCGCATCGTGTTCAGCGCGCGCAGGATGTACTCGACCTGCGACTCGATCATGTACACCATCGAGTTATGTCCGAGACCCGTGTTCGGACCGACGATCATGAAGAAGTTCGGATAGCCAGGCAGCGTTGTACCGAGGTACGCATGCGCACCGTCGCGCCACGTATCGACGATGTCGACACCGCCGCGTCCACGCACGACTCCGCGCGGGAACGGATCGGCGACCTGGAAGCCTGTGCCGAAGATCACGCAGTCGACCGGATGACGTACGCCGTCCGCAGTGACCACCGCGTCGCGATCGATCCGCGTGATCGCGGTCGTCTCGACCGATACGTTCGCGCGGGACAGTGCCGGGAAATAGTCGTTCGAGATCAGCACGCGCTTGCAGCCGATCGTGTAGTCGGGCGTGAGCGTCGCGCGCAGTTGCGGGTCGGGCACCTGACGACGCAAATGCCGCTCGGCAATCTTCTGCACGGTCTTCATCAGCGACGGATGCACGGCGAACCCGAGCGCGCGCGATTCGAGCATCCAGTAGAGGCCCGCACGCATGATCTTCTGCGTGAACGGCAGATGCCTGAAGAGCCATTGTTCGAGCGGCTTCACTGCGCGATCGGCCTTCGGCATGATCCACGGCGGCGTGCGCTGGAACAGTTCGAGCTGCGCGACGCGCGGAGCGATCTGCGGAACGAACTGGATCGCGCTCGCGCCGGTGCCGATCACCGCGACGCGCTTGCCTTCGAGCGCATACGCGTGGTCCCACTGCTGCGAGTGAAAAGCCTTGCCCTCGAACGTGTCGAGACCCGGGATGTCCGGCAACGCCGCGCGCGACAGACCGCCCATGCCCGACACCAGCACGCGCGCCGACCATTGCTGACCGTTCGCGAACGCAAGTTGCCAGCGATGCCGCGTTTCGTCGTAGATCGCGCTGACCAGTTCATGACCAAAGCGCAGATGACGCCGCACGCCGAAGCGATCGGTGCATTCCTCGAGATATGAACGGATTTCCGGTTGCCGCGCGAACATCCGCGTCCAGCGCGGATTCGGGGCAAACGAGAACGAGTAGACGTGCGACTGCACATCGCATGCGCAGCCCGGATAGTGATTGTCGCGCCACGTGCCGCCGACCGACTCGGCCTTCTCGGCAATCATGAAGTCGGTCTGGCCGCTTTGACGCAGCCGGATCGCCATCCCGAGGCCCGCAAAACCGGAGCCGATGATTGCGATATCGGTATCGATGGACGCGGCGGCGTCCGGAGGCATCGTGCGTGCGTTCATCCGGCCTGTCTCCTTTACCCACTCATAACTGTTACATTGAATGATGTAACGATAAGGGCGAAGGCCGTCCTGCGCAAGAGGCGGTTTAGACGGGTGACTCTATGGGGGATCGAACGGCGCGCGGCCTTACCAGGTAAGGCCGGCGGGGTGGCCGCTAGTTCTTTTTGCCCTTGCCGGGCGTGCGGGCGGTCGATGCGCCGGCTTCGTCGTGCGGGTGGCCGAGCTTTTCCATGATGCCCGCGACGCGGTCGCCGAGGTAGTCGCCGGACGCTTCTTCCAGTGCGCGGTTCATCTCCGTTTCGACGAGCACCATGCTGAGCGGCCGGATCCGCCAGATCGCTTCGACCAGCGCCGGCACTTCGGCGACGGGCGGCAGCGCGCCGGCTTCGTAGCGGTCGAGTTGCCGCACGACCAGATCGACCATCGTCTTCGCGATCGCGTTGAAGTGCGCGCGCGATTCGCGCATCGCGTCGAGCAGGTCGGCGGTCGGCACGCCTTCGCGCGCCATCGTCGCGCCCGCGTTCAGCGCGGCCGGACTGCGCGCGACGAACGACAATCCTTCGCGTTCGAGGAGCCCGAGTTCGACGGCTTTCGCGAGGACGGCCGGCGATGCCTTGCCGCCGAACATCTGCGCGAGTTCGAGCAGCGAGTATTTCTTCGGATGCTCGCGCGACCAGCGACTGCCGATCGCCGTTTCGAGCCCGAGGATCGAACGCAGATCGTGGCCTTCGTCGACTGCCTTGATCAGATCCTGGATGTTCGCGAGCGTGTAGCCGCGCGCGAGCAGGTGATTGATCAGCTTGAGACGTGACACATGCGTGTCATCGTAGACGCCGACGCGGCCGCGTTTTTCCGGCGGCGCCAGCAGACCGCGATCCTGATACGCGCGCACGTTGCGGACCGTGGTGTCGCTCACGCGCGCGAGTTCGTCGACGGTGTACTCGTTGCGCGGCGCCGTGGGCGCCGGCTCGGCGGGGAGTGATGTCTTGGGCATACGGCGATTTTACCGTGCGGGGTGCGCGGGCGTCAGTACATTGAATGTGCGGTAACGAATCGCGCGTCCCTGCATGCTCGCGATCGGCTGCGTATTACGGATGGGAGTACAGGCTTTGATCGGGGAGCCGGCGGGTCATGTGGCGGCGGTGCTTTTTCAGTCGCTGCCTTGGCGGGCGCTTTGCGGGTTTCGCGGTCTGATGCGGCTGCTGGGCTTGCGGAGCGGGTTGGGCCTGCTGCGTCTGTGTGGGCTGCGGTGCGGATTGCGGCACAGGCGTCAGCGACGATTGTCCTTCGCCGAACCGATAGGTCTGCGATGTCTGCGAGTGCGCGACGAGCGGAGTCGTCGACAGTGCGAATGCGGCGACCGCGACGTAGCGCGAAAGAAGAGGCGAAAGCTTCACGGGTGCTCCTGTTCGGCAAAGACGTGCAGGATACCGTACCGCTGCGGTCGTCCGTTTCCAGAGCCAGTGGTGCGAAAGGTGAGACTGTCCAGGAGGTGCGCTTCTACGGCCCGCACAACGTGCGCGAAACAAGACCGAAGCGGGAAAGGTGAGCGTTCCCAGGAGGTGACGTGCGAGTGACGCGAATGCGATCGGACGTGACACACGAACGGTGAGACGATCCAGGAGAGGACGCGATGCCTTCGATGCGTGCGAGGCCCGTGCGACCAGGTGTTGCGGTCCGTTTGCGTTACAGCGCTACCGTATCGTCATCGATTACGTTCGACGCGAAAGGTGAGACGTTCCAGGAGAACAAGCAGCTTGCGAAAGAGCGAAAGGTGAGCGCGTCCAGGAGATGGCAGGAGAGGGTCTCTCAACGTGAAAAGCTCGGGAAAAACGCGAAAGGTGAGACTGTCCAGGAGGTGACATGCGTGACGTGCGCATGCACGCCACGCATGCGTAGGCCTAGTCGCTCAGCCCCGCACAGGCGCCGTACTACGCGCAAACTTCCGCGCCCCTGCCACACACGCGACGACAGCCACCGTCACCGCGATCATCGCGGGCGGCACCGGCTCGTGCAGCAGCAGCGATGCAAGCAGCAGCCCGAAGAACGGCTGCAGCAACTGCAGTTGACCCACCCCGGCAATACCGCCCAGCGCGAGCCCGCGATACCAGAACACGAAGCCGATCAGCATGCTGAACAGCGACACGTACGCGAGACCCCACAACGCGGCGTGGCTCACGCCGTCGAGTGTCGCGGGGCGCATCCACCACGCGAGCGGCAGCATCGCGGGCAATGACAGCACCAGCGCCCATGAAATCACCTGCCAGCCGCCGAGATGCCGCGACAGCCGCGCGCCTTCCGCGTAACCGAGACCGCAGACGACGATCGCCGCCAGCATCAGCGCGTCGCCCACCGGCGATGCGTTGATGCCGTCGCGGATCGCGAACGCGACGACTGCCGCGCTGCCGAGTGCCGAGAAAAACCAGAACGCAGGCTGCGGTCGTTCGCCGGCGCGTATCACGCCGAAGATCGCGGTCGCGAGCGGCAGCAGTCCGACGAACACGATCGCATGTGCGGACGTAATGTGACGCAGCGCGAGTGCGGTCAGCAACGGGAAGCCGACCACCACGCCGAGCGCGACGATCAGCAGCGGCACGATATCGCGGCGCGCCGGTCGGCTCTCGCGGAATACGACGAGCAGACCGAGCGCGAGCACGCCGGCAATCGCCGCGCGCGCGAGCGTCAGGAACAACGGGTCGAGTCCCTGCACGGCCAGTCGCGTGGCCGGCAGCGAGCCGCTGAAAATCAGCACGCCCAGGAACCCGCTCAACCAGCCGTTCGTCGTCTTGTCCATCTGGATGTTCCTGTTATGCCTCGTTGCGCCTTTTCAGGCTGAAACGGGAAGCATCCGCCGTCGCAGCTAAAAAGGTAAGCTACGCTTGAAGACAATTCATTCGAACTGTACTTACGAAGGAGCAGTACAGATGGCGGAAGACAATCCGGACACCACGCCCGCGTCCGGCACCCGGGTGAGCGCGGTGATGGGCTCGTTGCGCGAGCGGATCGCGAACCGCTCGCTGATGCCCGGCGCGCGCGTGCCGTCGTTGCGTACGATGACGGGCACCCTCGGCGTGTCGAAATCGACGGTGGTCGAAGCGTACGATCGCCTCGTCGCCGAAGGCGTGCTGGTCGCGCGGCGCGGGTCGGGGTTTTTCGTGTCGGGGCATGCGCCGCCGTTCACGCTCGCCGATCTTGGGCCGCGTCTTGATCGAGCGGTCGATCCGCTGTGGCTCACGCGGCAGTCGCTCGAAGCCGACGATCGTGCGCTGAAACCGGGTTGCGGCTGGTTGCCCGCGTCGTGGCTGCCGGAGGATGGCGTGCGCCGCGCGCTGCGCGCGATCGCACGCGACCCGGCCGCGCCGCTCGCCGACTATGCGGTGCCGTCGGGTCTGCCGGCGCTGCGTCAGCAGCTTGCGTGGCGGCTCGCGCAGCACGGCACCGAAGCGCCGCCCGAGCAGATCGTGCTGACCGATTGCGGCACCCAGGCGCTCGATCTCGTGTGCCGCTTTTTGCTCGAGCCCGGCGACACCGTGCTGATCGACGATCCGTGCTACTTCAATTTTCATGCGCTGCTGCGCACGCATCGCGCGCGCGTCGTCGGCGTGCCGTATACGCCGAACGGGCCGGATCTGGCGAGCTTCGAGCGCGCGCTTATCGAGCATCGGCCGCGGCTCTACGTGACCAACTCGGCGCTGCACAATCCGACTGGCGCGACGCTCGCGCCGGCAGTCGCGCATCGCGTGCTGAAACTGGCCGGCGAGCACGATCTGCTGATCGTCGAGGACGATATTTTCGCGGACTTCGAGAGCGATTTCGCGCCGCGTCTCGCGGCGTTCGACGGGTTGTCGCGGGTCGTATCGATCGGCAGTTTCTCGAAGACGCTGTCGGCGGCGGTGCGCTGCGGTTATATCGCGGCAAGGGCCGACTGGATCGAGCCGCTCGTCGACCTGAAGCTCGCGACGTCGTTCGGCAACGGGCAACTGACAGCGAGCGTCGTGCATCGATTGCTGGTCGACGGTACGTACCGGCGGCATCTCGAGACGCTGCATGCAAAGCTCGCCGACGCGATGGGCGAGACCGTGCGCCGGCTCACTGCGGCCGGCGTCGGAATCTGGACGCGGCCGCGCGGCGGTCTGTTCGTGTGGGCGAGCCTGCCCGACGGGCTCGATGCGGCGGAGGTCGCGCGTCACGCGCTCGGCGCGAACGTCGTGTTCGCGCCGGGGAATGTGTTCAGCGTGTCGCAGAGCGCGGGCAATTTCCTGCGTTTCAACGTGTCGCAGTGCAATCGTCCGAAGGTCTACGATACGCTGCAGCGCGCGATGGAGGCGGCGACGAAATCGCGCGGGCGCGTCTGACGCTGCTGGAAACGCGCGGTCACCGCTTGCGCAACGGATGATCCACCAGCAGCCACGACAGCGCGAACGCAATCGCCATCACGCACGCGGCGACGAAATACACCGTGTGCAGCGCGCCCGCGAAAGCCTGCAGATAATCGCTACGTAGCGCAGCGGGTAACTGATGGATCGTCGCCGGACTGAGCGTATGCGGCAGTTCGGTGCCCGCGGGGATGAGCGTTTCGAGCCGCGACGTGAGGCCGTTCGAGAACACCGCGCCGAACACCGCGACGCCGACCGAGCCGCCGATCGAGCGGAACAGCGTCGCCCCCGACGTCGCGACACCCATGTGCTGCGGCGCGACCGTGTTCTGCACCGCGAGTATCAACACCTGCATCACCATCCCGAGCCCGCAGCCGAGCAGCGCCATGTACGCGTACATCACGGAGAACGGCGCATCGATGGTCAGCGTCGCGAGCAGCAGCATCGCGATAGCAGCGAGCAGCGTGCCGGCGATCGGAAACATCCGGTACTTGCCGATCCGGCTGATCAGACGGCCGGCGACTACCGACATCGCGAGCATGCCGCCCATCATCGGCAGCAACTGCATGCCGGCTTGCGTCGGCGTCGAGCCCTTGACCACCTGCAGGTACAGCGGCAGGAACGTCACCGAGCCGAACAGCGACACGCCGACGATGAACCCGATCAGGCTCGACAGCACGAACGTGCGCTCGCGGAAGAGGGTGAGCGGCATCAACGGTTCGACCGCGAGCCGTTCTTCATAGACGAAGCCGCCGATCGAGATCAGCCCCATCGCGAGCACACACCAAAGTTCCGCCGACGACCACGGCAGCGTCGTGCCGCCGAGGCTCGTGAACAGGATGATGCAGGTGAGCGCGGTGGCGAGGAACGCGGCGCCCATGTAGTCGATCGTGTGCTTCACGTGCGCGGTGCGCGGCTTGAACACCGCGCCGATCACGACGAGCGCGGCCACGCCGAGCGGCACGTTGATGTAGAAAATCCAGCGCCACGACAGATGCTCGACGAGAAAGCCGCCGAGCAGCGGACCGACCACCGTCGCGAGACCGAACACGCCGCCGAACACGCCCTGATAGCGGCCGCGTTCGGCCGGCGGTACGACGTCGGCGATCGCGGCCATCGTGATGACGAGCAGACCGCCGCCGCCGAGCCCCTGTAACGCGCGCAGCAGGATCAGCTGGGTCATGTTCTGCGCGACGCCGCACAGCGCCGAGCCGACGAGGAAGATGCCGATCGCCGCCTGCAGCACGACCTTGCGGCCGAACAGGTCGCCGAATTTGCCGTACAGCGGCACTACGATCGTCGATGTGAGCAGGTACGCGGTCACGACCCACGACAGGTTCTGCAACCCGCCCAGCTCGCCGACGATGGTGGGCAACGCAGTCGACACGATGGTCTGGTCGAGCGCGGCCAGCAGCATGACGAGCAGCAGCGCGGGGAACAGCAGGCGCAGCGGCGGATGCCCGTGACCGCCGGCAGCGGCCCCGGACGAGGGGGCCGGCGGCGAAACCGGCGAAGAAAGCGTGGCGTCGGGACTCATGGCAGGGTAGCCTTGAATTTAATTAACTTGCAGATTAATATATTCGAAGATCGTTGAGGCGTCAAATGGAACGTATGATTGAGGGTATGACTACGACCCGCACGAACGCTGCACAGCCTGCTGTCAAACCGAAAGCAGCCGCGCCCGCGCCCGCTCGCCGGCCGGGGCGGCCGGCCGGCAGTGCACGCGGACCCGAGCAGCGTGGACGGCTGCTCGACGTTGCGCTCGCGCTGTTCGCCGAGCGCGGCATCCTCGACACCACGCTGGGCGAGATCGCCCGCGAGGCCGGCTTCACGCCGGCGATGGTGCATTACTACTTCAAGACCCGCGACCAGTTGCTCGACGTGCTGATCGACGAGCGTTTCGTACCGTTGCGTGCCGAGCTGGGCAGCCCGTTTCGTGAGCATCCGGATGATCCGGTCGCGGCCATCGCGCACCTGGCGCAACGGCTCATCGATGTCGCGACGCATTACCCGTGGTTCGCACCGCTGTGGGTGCGCGAGGTGATCAGCGAAGGCGGGCTGTTGAAGCAGCGGATGCACGAACGCTTCGGCACCGCGCATCAGCGGGCCGCGCTCGCGGCGATCAGGAAGTGGCAGCGGGAAGGGCGGCTCGATCGCGACCTCGTGCCTTCGCTGGTGTTCACGTCCGTGCTTGGGCTGACGATCGTGCCGCTCGCGATGTCGAAGACGTGGCGCAACGATCCGGTGCGCAAGTCGCTGAGCGCGGACGACATTGCGCGTCATGCGGTCGCGTTGTTGACGCGTGGGGTTGCGCCGCGTTAGTTCTTACCGCGCGTTTCCGTTCGAAACGGTTGTCATGTCGATGCGTCCGGTTCGCTCTCCGACGGGCGCCCCCCCGTTCTTCCTGCGTACAGACAGTCGCAAACGAATCACCCAACGAGCATTGACTCACCCTCCGACCCCACGCAGACCTAAAGGTTTGTAAGTTCGTGCCGTAAAGAAGCGAACGCCTGCAGCAAACGTTTGCTGCACAACCCGCGCCGGTACGTACCGGCGTCCTTGTGTAGCGCGTTCGCTGGCCGACTGCTTTCCGGCCATTGCGGCTTTCCGGACCTTCCGGATCTTCAGGTACGAACTACAGAACCCTCATGCAAATCCGCTCGTGGCGCAGCGCCGGTATCGGCGCAAAACTCGCTTTCTTTTCGTGTGCGCTGGTCGCGCTGATGTTCGCCGTGTTCACGTGGGCACTGACCCATTCGGCCGCGACCCAGGTCAACGACGAGGCGCTCGCCAGAATGCGCAGCGACGATCGCGCGGTCGCACAGATGATCGCGCTGTACAACCGAGGCCTGATCGCCGAAGTCGATCGCTTCATGATGCTGTTCGCGAGCTTCGTGCCGGGTCCATACGCGCTCGACGATACACAGAAGATCGACGTCAGCGGCACGGCGACACCCGGCTTCAAGGCCGGCGACCACACGCTGAATCTCGACTTCACGATCCCCGACCAGTTCTTCGAGCGCAGCGGCGCGATCTCGACGGTGTTCGAGCGCACCGGCGACGATTTCATCCGCGTGACCACGTCGCTGAAGAAACAGGACGGCACGCGCGCAATCGGCACGCTGCTCGACCGCAAGGGGCCCGCGTATGCGCGCGTCGTTTCGGGCCAGGTGTTCAGCGGTCTCGCGACATTGTTCGGCAAGCAGTACATCACGCAGTACAAACCGGTGACCGACGCGAGCGGTCGCGTGATCGGCGCGTTGTTCGTCGGCGTCGACGTCAGCAGCGAAATCGCGGCGGTGCAGGACGATATTCGCGGCCTGAAGATCGGCGCGACTGGTTACTACTTCGTGATCGATGCATCGAACGGCGCGAGCCGCGGCCAGTTCCTCGTGCATCCCGCAGCGGCTGGCAAGCGCGCCGACGATGCGAACGGTCCGTACAGCCAGATGCTCGAGGCCGGCAGCGGCGAACTGTCGTATGCGTCGGCGGACGGCACGCTCGGCGAAACGACCGCGCGCGACAAGCGCACCGCATTCGTCACCGTGCCCGAGTGGCAGTGGCTGATCGGCGGCGTGGCGTATCGCGACGAGTTGACGGCCGGCATCGACGCGACGCGTAACCGCTTTCTGTTGATCGGCTTCGTGCTGGTGCTTGCATTCGCGGCTGCGTTTGTGTTCACGGTGCGCGCGCTCGTCACGCGGCCGCTCGATGCGGCGGCGAAGGCATCGGAGCGTTTCGCGGCCGGCGATCTGAGCGTGCGGGTCGCAGACGGGCAGGAGCGGGGCGACGAGATCGGCCGCCTGATGCTCGCGATCGACGGCATCGGCCACGGTCTCGCGAAGATCGTCGCTCAGGTGCGCGGCGCGTCGGCGGACATGACGGTCGGCACCGAACGGATCGCGACGGGCAGCGGCGATATCGCCACGCGCATCGCGACGCAGGCGAGCAGCCTTGAAGAAACCGCGGCGAGCATGGAGGAATTGACGTCGACGGTCCAGCAGAACGCGGCGCATGCGGCGCAGGCCAACTCGCTCGTCGCGAGCGCCGCGCAGGCGGCGCTTGACGGCGGCGCGGCGGTCGAGCGCGTCGTGTCGACGATGGGCGAGATCAACCGGTCGGCGCAGAAGATCGCCGACATCACCGCGGTGATCGAAGGGATCGCGTTTCAGACCAACATCCTCGCGTTGAACGCGGCGGTCGAGTCAGCGCGTGCAGGCGAGCACGGCAAGGGCTTCGCGGTGGTGGCCGGCGAAGTGCGTGCGCTCGCGCAACGCAGCGCGGCCGCGGTCAAGGAGATCGACACGTTGATCGCGGATTCGGTCGGCAAGGTCGATGCGGGTTACAGAATCGCAGGCGATGCGCGCACGACGATGCAGGCGATCGTTGAGCGCGTCGAGAAAGTGCGGACGATCATGGCTGATATTGGCGTTGCGTCGCGCGAGCAGTCGGGCGGCATCGAACAGGTGAACATCGCGGTGACGCAGATCGGCGAGGCGACGCAGCAGAATGCGTCGCTGGTGGGGGCGGCTGAACATGCGGCCGCCGATCTGCGCGAGCAGGCGGCCCGGCTGGCGCAGGCGGTTAGTGCGTTTCGGCTGGATTAGACGCGATTGATTTCACGCAATCGCTAACAATCGCTAACGCGAGCGAGCGTAGGTGCGGTAGCGATACGGTATCGCGCCGCTTACCTCGACGTTGCTGGTCAATACAAAATCGGCAGGTAGCGCGGGGAAATGCGCATTGCCGTCCACCTGCAGATCGATTTCTGTCAGGTGCACGAGGTCCGCGTACGACATGAACATCGCGTAGATCTGCTGACCGCCGGCGATCAACGCCTGCGGTCGCGGGTCCGCTGCAATCACTGCCGACGCTTCGGCAAACGAAGCGACGCATCGCACGCCAGCTAGATCGCGAGCCTGCGTGCCGATCACGACAACGTCGCGGTCCGGCAGCGGTTTGCCGATCGACTCATACGTCCTGCGTCCCATCACGACGAGTTGCCGCACGGTCAGCTCGCGAAAACGCTTCTGCTCGCCGGGGATTTTCCACGGGATATCGTTTCCGGCGCCGATCACGCGATTGGCTGCCATTGCGGCGACTAGCACGATCTGTTTGTTTTCCAGCATGGTTGTTTCAGGGTGCGTGGAGTGGCGATCATTTTAAAAGCTGTTGAAGTGCACCGACACTGAATAGCCGTCGCGGTCGCAGTTTTTTAGCCCGTGTGGCCGGATCATGCTGCAAAAGATTGTGTCCGGGTCTGGCAAACGCCAGCAACGTCCCTGTTTGGCAAGTCGACATCGTCATCTGAATTGCCGTGAGCATAACGACTCAACGCGTGGTGCTTACCAGATCGGATCGGCTTGCTGGGACTCGTCCTGAATTAATCAGTCACAGCACATCGCGGATACGCTTGAGATCATCCAGATCGAAATGGTTGCGTATATCTTTGGGCTACTCAAACTGTGCGCGCTACTGCGCTGTGACGGATTGATCCTTTGGTGATCGCGTGAGTGGACTCGGTCTTCGAGGTCGACCGTGGTCATGACGGCCTGTGCGCGAACGTCGTCTATGCACTGACCTGCAGATGTGTTCCAGCAACACATGTACTGCTGCATCCGCTTCCGTACAGGCCACCGGTTTCAGCAACAGGAGAAACGGATGAGAGAGAAACGTGAAGACTCAAACCGGCTCCGCGTCGTCACACTATCGGGTGCAGCCCTGCCGACGCATGCAGGCGAGCCGGTACTGCTGCCCGTGCGCCTGCACGGCAAAGAGAAGCTCGGCCACCTGTACGACTACACGCTGTCGCTGAAGACCGCACACGCACCGACACTCCCCGTATGGGAAGCCCGCGAACGGGTCGTGCCCGAGCGGCTGACCGGCACCGAGGTCACGGTGTCCATCGCCTTTGACGGCAAGGGCACCTTCATCGCCGGCGTACCCGGTGGCGCAGGCCTCGATCGGATGGGCGCAGGCACACGCGAGATAACCGGCCTCGTCACGCGGCTGAGCTTCACCGGCGAGGACGACCGGCACGCGTACTACACGATGCGCGTGCGTCCGTGGCTGTGGCTCGCCACACGCAACCGCGAGAACCGCCTGTTCCAGAACCAGAGCGCGGTGGCGATCACGGAGACGATCCTCGGTTGCGCCCGCTACCCGTTCCGCTACGAACTGCGCCTGGGCGCCGTGGGCCTGCACGGCCGCTATCCGGTGCGTGACTACGTGCGCCAGCTCTGGGAGTCGGACTTCGACTTCCTGACCCGCCTGTGGCGCGAGTGGGGAATCTATTACTTCATGGATGGCGCCACCCTGGTGCTCTGCGATTCGCCCGGCGCGCACCGCCCGCACGGCAACATGTACGACACGCTGCGCTATCACGCCCCCGACGGCGCACGCATCGACGAGGAACACATCCACCGCCTGAAGGTATCGCGCTCACTCACCGCAGGCGCGGTCAGCCTGACCGACTACGACCCGACGCAGTCCCGCGCCCGGATGACCGTCACCGTGGACCGCCACAGCGATATCGCGTTCAGCCACGCCGAGCACTACGGCTGGGGCGACTACGCGCAGCCACTGGCCGGGGCACTGGGGTTATCAGGCGCACCCAACGACCACGACGCCGAGGCACGTTATCTGGCCGGCGTACGGGTAGATGCACAGCGCGGCAGGAGCATACGCGCGAAAGGCATCGGAAACCTGCGCGGCCTGGCCACCGGCCATACGTTCCACCTGACGGGCCATCCGCAGAAGCGGGCGAATGCCGAATACCTGGTGGTCTCCACGACACTCGACATCCGCAACAACGGCGACACGAGCGGTACGGACGCGTACCGCTGCGAAACCCGGTTCGGGGTACAGCCGGCCAGCACGTTCTTCCGCAACCGCCTGAAGCGCAAACCGCACGCCCCGGCGGAAACCGCCATGGTGGTGGGCCCGGCCGGCCAGCCGATGTGGGTCGATGGCTATGCACGGGTCAAGGTCCAGTTCGTGTGGGACCGGCTCGGCAATCACGACGAACACGCGAGCTGCTGGATCCGGGTGTCCTCGCCGTGGCAGGGCAGCGGGTTCGGCTTCGTGGCGCTGCCGCGCATCGGACAGGAAGTGACGGTGACTTATCACGAGGGAGATCCGGACAGGCCGTACGTATCGGACCGTCAGGTGAACCAGTTCAACCCGCCACCCTGGGAACTCCCCCGGAACCAGGCGCTGACGGGCTGGCGCAGCAGGGGGCTGAATGGCAGCCAGGCGAACCAGGTGGTGGTCGACGACACGCCGGGCCGGCTGCAGGTGCAACTGACGAGCGATCACGCGCAGTCGCGGCTGGTGCTGGGCTACAACACGCGCATCGAGGGCCGGGCGGGGCGGCAGCAGGCACGCGGCGAAGGCTTCGAGCTGGCGACGATGGCGTGGGGCGTGATGCGGGCGAACCGGGGGATGCTGCTCACCACCGACGCGCGCGAAGGCGCAACGGCACTGGTGAAGGACATCGGCGAGAGCGTGGCACGGCTGACGCAGGCGCGCGAGCAGCACGCAGAGATGGCGCAGCTTGCGCGGCGGCATGGGGCGCAGGAAAACGGTATCAACCAGGACGGGGCCACGCAGGCGATCGGGATGCAGAACGAGGCGATCAGGGGCAGTCAAACAGGAGCGCCATTCCCGGAGATAAGCCGGCCGGACCTGATGCTGGCGAGCGCGGCGGGGATCGGGATGACGGCGGCGGAGAACGTTCACGTTGCCAGCCAGCACGATCATGCGGTGACCGCAGGGCGAGACGTGAGCATCGTATCGGGCCGCTCGCTGCTGACCTCGGTGAGAGGCGCGATCTCGCTGTTCGCATCGCAGCTCGGCATCCGGCTCTACGCGGGTAAAGGAAAAGTAGAGATCCAGGCGCAGGGCGATGCGATGGCGCTCGCGGCGCTCAGGGACCTGACGGTCACGAGTACGGACGGGAAGATCGTGCTCAATGCGGCAAAGGAGATCTGGCTCGGTGCAGGTGGCTCGTTTATCCAGATCACAGGGAACGGGATCGTGAATGGCACCAGCGGGCAGATCCTGGAAAAGTGTGCAGGGTGGAGCAAGGAAGCTGCCACGTCGGAACATGCGGCGTTACCCGATCTGCCGACCGGAGAGATGACCGGTGAATGGGTGACGTTCGTGAATCACGCAACAGGCCGCCCACTGGCGAAATATCCGTACCGTCTGGATGCCGGCGACGGGCGGCTAACTGACGGCATCAGCGAGGCAAATGGCCGCACCGCTCAGGTGTTTGCTCCGACGAGCCGCGCTGTCGCGGTAACAACGACGGCCGGTCAACATGAACCCGATACCTGGCACGTTCCGCTTCGTGACGTGCTGGATAACGCTGTCTGATCCATTCAATAGCAGGCATCCAGAGCATGGCTGAACCGGTATATCGAAACATTGGCAACTCGCGCACCTTGCCGGAACCGCGCGGCAAGACAATTGCTGTATTACCCCCGGACGATGTCGCATACCTGTGCAAGCGCATTTGCCTATGCGAATGCAGGCCGTTGATTTCCAGCAAAGGTCGTCAGCTCAAGCAGCGTTGCGTGACAGTGAGTGTGCGCAACGATTGCGACTATCGCGAACAGGTCTGGAAATACAAGGGTGAAGTGGGCTACAACATGATCAACAATCCGCCTTCACCGATCATGGCCGCGCTGAAAAGGAATCAGCCATTTCAATTCCCACTGGGAATGGATACGAAAGCGCTGGAAGAGGCCATTGACCTGGCGAAGCTGACAGGCCGCGCGCAAAAGGGACTGCTGCGTATTCCGGATGTCGTGATCGTGAAGGACAGGCGCGATTTCGATCTGAGTCAGCGGAACATCGAGTGCGTGGTCGAGATCAAGTTTCCGGGGGATAGATGGCAGACCGGTCAAGAGAGAGCCTATGTCCAAATTGCCGGCGATCAAGATCGCTTGAAGCTACTGTCGCCTGCAACGTGCAGTTGCAAGTCATGTGATAAACCTGAGACAACACCGGAAATGGTCACTCTGCCAGAGAAGACAGTTGTCCCGGATATGACAAGACGACTCGCGCGAATTCGCGAGCACAACGCGCTGGTGGGAAACGGCGTCTTACCTGGCCCGAAGCACCCTGAGCCCACTACGCTCGTCAATGTGCTGGAGACCGGGGCGACGGTTGTCGGAGCACTGGCGATCGCCTACGTTGCAGTGGTTGCAGGCCCACCTCTACTGGTCCTGCTGGTGGTGGGCGGCGCCGCAACTGCAGCCGCGCAGTGACGCCGAGGAGTGAAACATATGAACATCTGGACGCAATATCTGAAGTACCGCAACGACTTGATCTACACAGCGAACGACAGTGACATGGTCAAGGTATGCGTGGGGCTGTCGGGCACGTTCTACTTCTGGAATGGTGAGACGCGTGAAAGCCGGCTTGCAGTGATGCGTTGCTTCGAACGGTTTCAGAAGCTTTTTGGGTCACGCGTTAAATGGGTTGTACCTAACGAGGATGCTGAAAGCTCCGGGGTAGAGATCGAGCCGGACAACAACATATCGTCGATGCGTAGCTACATCACAACGATGGACGCGGATGACGAAATGGACTGGCGCATCTCGGGGGGACGTTCAGCGGATGAGGCAAGCGATTGCTACATCGCCGCGCTTACTGTTCGTCAATGGGAAATCCAGGTTCGCAACCCGCTGTCATGGCTGAATTTCGCGATGCCGATCGAAGTTGTCTATGGACCGGAAGGCGATCATCAGGTTTTTGTCGATTTCATCCGCTTTTGCTGTGAGCAATTGCGGCCATGGCACGGTATTGCCGGACTGGCATCGCTATTACCGCAAGACAAATTTGAGTCGCTACCGGCCGAGTTCGATTTGCAGCAGCGCTATTTCGGGTTGGAGACGGTCGCAAGTGGTTTTCATCTAATGGACCATCTCCAAAATCATCTCAAAGGCGCGAACTGGCTCACGATGTTCGACAAGGCGTTTCCAGCAACGATTACGCAGAACGATTGGGAAACGCTGAGGAACACGCCGGGCATCCAGATATGGAAAGCCGGACACACATACGTACTACAGGCCGGGGATCAGCCAACGCTTGGACCAGTACCCGATGGCATTCCGCCTCTCTACAAAGTCGTGAGCGACATCATCAAACCGATGCGCTTAACGCCGATGCGTAGTTTCCACATTGGCTCGATGACCGGTGCAATTCATTTTAACGGTCGCACGAGCGAGCTCTGGTCGCAGCGATTCGACGCGCCCGGAATCTGGCCACCGTATCCGGATCAGATTGAGTTCAACCAGATTGACGGGACAGTCGACGAATACGCCGCGCAACCTGCCATCACGCCGGAACGTCAACCACCTGCCGAGTTACCGCAGCGTGCGGTCATCCGTGCGCTGCCGGGTCAACCCTGTCCGCAGGAAGGCGAATGGTTCAGTCCGCTGGTCAAGAGACGGGTTCACGTCAAGGCTGGTGAACCGATGCCCGGCCCCGAACTAACGGAGCAAGGCATGGTGATCTGGTACCTGCGCACCTGACGCAACGAGTGATCAAACAGGTTGAGTGCAAAAAGACGTCCTGCTAAACGACGGGGCGCTCACGGCAACCCAACCCCTAAGCCCCCGATCCTGAATTAGTGCGAACACACGCGAACCGCCGCACATCGCGTCGACACTACCTTACTTCCCCATCGCCGCCGCCCCCTTAACCGCACACTGCGCAACCACCTTCTCCCCATCCCCAAACGCAAACGTCATCGGCACCGTCGTTCCAACCTTCAAAGGCTTGCGCGGCTGCTCAAGCATCACATGATAGTTACCCGGCGCAAACGTCAGCGTGCCCCCAGCCGGCACCGCGACGCGATCGACCATCGCCATCGACGAAGTGCTGCCGTTGCTCTGCGTCTGATGCAGCATCGCCATGCCGAATGCGTCGCTCTTCACGCCGGTGAGGTCGACTGGTTTGTCGCTCATGTTCATCACGCTGAAGTAGCCGCCCGACGGCAGGTTGCCGGGCAGCAGACGGATCCAGCAGTCCGAGACCATCATCGCGGAAGGGTCCGCAGCGAGCGCGGGTACAGCTGCACCGCACAGCGCAGCGACCAGCAGAGTTTTGATCGACAGGTTCATCAGGTTCTCCGGTAAATAAATGCCATGGTACGGTCAGGACGCAACGGCGTCAGGCGTGCGGCCGAACACCAGACGGTCGGCAAGCCACACGACGACGAGCGTCCCGCCCATCAATGGAAATACGATGCCGAGCAGCACGAGCCCGGTCTTCCAGCCGCGCATCGGCGGCGCTGCGCGTTCCCGCGAAGGCGCGGCAAGCACGCCCTGTGTGCGCGACGGCCGGCGCATCCACCACATCGTAAAGCCCGTCACGGCCATCGCCGCGAGCCCGAGCGACAGCACGGTACACACGATCTGGTTCGCCAGCCCAAAGTAGCGCCCCATATGCAACGACGTGCCATACGATACGGCCTTCGACACCGGACCATAGTCGCGATAGCGAATGTCCTTCAACACCGCGCCGCTGTACTGGTCGAGATAGATCGTGCGCTCCTGCTGCGGATCGGACGGGAAGTACGATACCGCGTACACGCCGTCGGGTGACGTCGGCAGCGCAATTTCATAGCCGCCGGTCAGGCCGAGCTTGCGCAGCGACTCGACGACGCGCGCAAGCGACCACGCGGCGGAGGACACATCGGGAGACTTCGGCACCGGCACCGCACCCGTGGCCCACGGCACGTTCGCAAGCGGCAGATCGTCCATCGTCATGCCGGGCATCGAGTCCATCTCCGACGACGCGTGATGATGCGCGGGGGCAGAGGTTGCAGTCGCCGCCGCACCAGGCACCGTCGAGCGCAACGTCGTCCCACCCCACGCACCGCGCGGCGACCCCAGGTTCACACTCGTCGCGAGCGACTTGAACTGCTTGCCCCACGAGCCCGTCCATGGCAATCCGGTCACGACGAACGCAATCGCGCCGACCGCTAGCCAGATTCCGAGCGCCGCATGCAGACTCTTCCAGCGCGCGCGCCCAGGCACCGACAGACGCGGCACCAGCGCGCTTCGCAATGTCGCCCCCGCACGCGGCCACCACAACGCGATGCCCGTCGCGATCATCACAAGTGTCCAGCACGCGACCAGCTCCATTACCAGCTCGCCCGGTTTGCCGAGCAGCAGCTTGCGATGGATCATCCGGTCGACCTGCATGAAGCGGCGCTCGACCGACAGCGTACCGAGCACCTCACCGTCGTACGGATTCAGATATACGCTTTCCTTGCCCCCGTGCGGCACGCGAAACACGAACTCGGCGCTGCGATCAGGCGTCACCGGGATGCGTGCGGCAACCGCCGTCGAGCCCGGCGGCAACGCGGCGCGTGCTTTCGCGAGCAGCGCGTCTTCGCTCAACTGCGGAGTAGATTGCGGCGCGACGATCAGTCGATGCGGGTACAGCAGCGGTTCGATCTGCGGCTGAAAACAGTAGATCGTGCCCGTGATCGCGAGGATCACGAGGAACGGCATCACGAACAGACCCGCATAGAAATGCCAGCGCCATAGCGTGCGGTAGCCGCGACCGGGGCGCGTCGAATCGCTCGAAGAAGAAGTAGACATCGCATGCTCCTCGTTCACAACCGCAACCGGCCTTCGACATAGAAGGTGCGGCCAGGGTAAGGGTGATAGACGAAATAACGGGCGTCGAAAATGTTGTCGACACCGATGCCGATCTCGCTCTCTTTCGTCGGCCGGAACGTGAACTTCGCGTCCGCGACGGTGTACGTGCTGGTGCCGCCGAACACGTTCGGGTTCGTGTCGGCATTGGTGAGCGTGTTGTACTGGCGCCCCGAATAACGCGCGGCGAGCGTCACGGCCGAACGCTCGTCGATGCGATACGTCGCCGCGACGTTCGCGCGCCACAGCGGAATGCGGTAGAAGTACTTGCCGACCGTCGCGGGGTTCTGCGCGTTGGCGATAATCTTCGACTGCGTGTACGCGACGCTCGCGATCAGATCGAGTCCGCGAATCCCGACGTCCTGCCCCTGGTAGCTCGTTTCGACGCCGCGCGAGCGCACCTTGCCGATGTTCTGGAAGTTGGTCACGTTCGGGATCACGGTCGTGTCGGTCTGACTGAAGATCGTGTTCTTCACGTCGTCCTGGAACAGCGACAGACGGAACAGCCCGTTCCAGTGCGCCCATTCCGCGGTCAGCTCTTTCGACAGATCGTCTTCGGGCTTCAGGTTCGGATTGTTGTTGACGATCGACGAGCCGGTGATTTGCCCCTGGAACAGCTCGCTGACGGTCGGAAAGCGGTACGCACGGCCGATTGACGCGCGCAGCGTGAGATCGTCGGTGACGTCGAACGACAGCGACGCCTTCGGCGAAAAATGATGCTGGTCCGCGCCCGCATACGGCAGCCGCGTACTGCCGAGCGACGTTGCACCGTCATACGCGCGCCAGTCCTCGTAGCGCACACCGTAGACGAACTTCCAGCGCGGCAGGAAACGCCACGCATCCTGCGCGTACACGGCCTGCGTCTGCGTGCGTCCCGCGAACGCGTTCGCGAGACTGCCGCTTGCGCCGTCGCGCCACGCGAGCGTGTTGTAGGTCTCGTTGTCGAGGAAGTAGTTGTCGTAGTGATAGCCGAAGGTCAGCGCGTGATAGGCGAGGCCTGCGTCGGGTGAGACTGGCGTGTAGGTCGCCTTGAGGTCGAGCGTTTTCCAGCCGGTGCCGTCGCCGAACGTGACGAGGCCGGGGCCGTTGCCTGGGGCGCCCGTGCTCGCGGTGCGCGCGACGCTGTCGCTGACGTCGTAGTACGACGCGATCGCCTCGCCGTTCCAGCCGGTCGCGTGGCGTGTCTTTAGCGACGCGCCGTACATCCAGTTCTCGCTATGGCCGAGGCTCGGCGCGAGCGCGGCAGCCGGAATGTTGTACTCGTAGCCGCCGATCGCTACTTTCCCGCTGTACACCGGATTGCCGTTCGCATCTAACAGGAACGTCGACGTTTGACTGTCGTACGTCTGGTGCCAGTAGCCGAGCGTGAAGCCGCCTTGCAGTGTCGGCGTGAAGTCGTACTGCATCTTCAGCTTGAACTGGTCCTGTACCGTGTGCTCGATACCTTCGCCGTTGATGCCGAGCACCGCCGTTGGAGCGCCGGTCTGGTTGTTGTAGAACGGCGCGCCGGTGACGGGGATGTCGCCGGGCTTCGCGGGCGTCGTCGATTTTGCGAGCGTCGCGAATTGCAGCGGCTGGCTTGTGTTCTCGAGATGATTCACGCCGAGCGTGAACGAGAACTTGCCGATCCGGTTGCCGATCGACGCGCTTCCTTCGCTGCCGTTGAAATTGCGGTTCACGCCGAACAGGCTGAAGTGCTGCGTGAACGCTTTTACGTCGGCGTCGGCCTCGAATTTCGTCGGCATGCGCGTCGTGATCAACACCGTCGCGCCGAGCGAATTGCCCGGATAGAGCGCGGAAAACGGCCCGTAGATCACATCGACCTGACGGATCTCCGAAGGCGCGACCATCGACCAGCGCGGCGGAAACGAATAGCTGTTGCCGAGCAGGTTCGACAGCAGCAGGCCGTCGGCATAAACGAGACCGCGCGCGCTTTGCGTATTGCTCGTGCCGCGCACCGCGATGATCGAATTGAGGTCACCGATGAAGCGCTTGCGTACCGCGAGGTTCGGCAGGTACTTCAGCACGTCCTCGGTGTTGACGACGTTCCAGTTCTCGAACTGGCTGCGCGTGACCGTTTCGCTCGACGCGGGCAGGTTCGGGTCGAGTACGGGGCGCGCGGCCGTGGCGTTACTTCCGCTGGCCGTGACGACGACCGCGGGAAGCGTTGTGATGGCGGAAGCGTCAGACGATGACTTAGCGTCCGGCGCGCCGGGACTCTCGGCGAATGCGGATGAAGACGCGAGCGCGAACGGCGTCGCGCACGACAGGGGCAACAGCCCGAGCGTCGCGTAGCGCGCGCCGTGACGCGCGCGGCGCGACAGGCTTCGCAAGGCGAAGTGCAGCATGGACAATCCTGATGGTCGTTGGATGAACAGCCGCGCGCGCCTTCAATGGGCGCGTCGAAACCGGCTGACCGTGGCGATCAGGAAGCGAAGGGTGGGTCGCGAGGGCGCCCGGAAGGGAAGGCGCCGAGAGGTGTGAAACGAGTGGACAGCAGCGGCACGGCGATGGTCACGAGCAGCGTGAGCACGGGTGCGACAACCGGGGCAACCGACGGCATCGCGGCATGTGTACAGAGCAGATCGCAGTAGCCGCAGGCGGCGAGCGGATCGGCCGCATGCTGGGTGCTGCTACCGCCGTCCGGTTGTGTGGCCGAGCAGATCGTCGCGACCGGCTCGTTCGCACGCGCCGCCATCACCAGCTGGCTGACCACCGGCACGAACACGATCAGGCACATGGCAAGAATGCCAAGCCAGGCGGTGAAGTGTTTGCGGATGTCGAGGGTCATGGTGATGGACGCGATAGCGCGTCGAAGTGTATCACCGGGATTCGTGGCGAACCAGTTGCGGTTTATCGGCTCGCGGTTTGTTGCCGGCAACGGTGCGGCGTTTTGCCGCGCTGCGTGGGCAGCGTGGCAAAGCGAACGGTTGAGATCAAGCCCGAACCGCACGCGATCGTTTAGCCGCGACCGCTTTACCCGGCACAGCATTCGAACTCGGCACACGATGCGGCCCGTCCGACGACCGAACGATCAACTCCGGCGTCCACACCTCCTGCAGATCTTTCGGCGAGGCTCCCGCCAGCCTGATCGACGACTTTCGCGTGCGCGGCGTCGCGCTGACCGGTAGCGAACGTGCGCTTGAAGGGCTGCTCAAGCAGATCGACGATGCAAAGGCCGCAGGCGCACGGATCGTGTTCGGCGGCAAGCGCGTCGACCGGCCTGGCTTCTATCTCGAACCGACGATCGTCACCGACATCGCTGAAGACAATCCGCTTTATCAGCAGGAAGCATTCGGCCCGGTGCTGTCGTTCTACGTCGTGGACAGCGAGGAAGAAGCGATCAGGCTGGCGAATTCCAGCAAGTATGGCCTTAGCTCCTACATTTTCGACGCCGATGTCGAGCACGCAAAGAAAGTCGCGTCGCGGATCGAGGCGGGGATGGTGTACATCAATTCGTGTTTTGTCGATTCGCCGCGACTGCCGTTCGGCGGTGTCAAGAATTCCGGCTTTGGGCGCGAACTGTCCGAACTGGGGATTGGCGAATTTTTGAACCGCAAGCTGGTGCGGGTTGCGGACGCTGTGTAAACGTAATGATGGTGGAGCCGGTCGGCTCCACCTCGAATCATCGTCGAGAGAAAGAATCATGCAGGAACGAAAAGGCGGGTGCCTCTGCGGTGCCGTGCGTTATGAGTTGAAAAGCGAACCCAAGGCCACCGCGATATGTCATTGCACGCACTGCAAGCGGCAAAGCGGGAGTCTGTTCTCGTTCAACCTCTTTGTAGACGAAGCCGACTACCGGCAGCAAGGTGAGACGAAGGCCTTCGAGGACTTTGGCGATAGCGGGCATCCGTCGTACCGCTACTTTTGCGAAAGCTGCGGGTCGCCTGTTGTCACGAGAGTATCGACGATGCCGGGGCAAGTCATCGTCAAGGCCGGCACGCTCGACAGCATGGAAGATTTGCCGGCGCCGCAGATCGAGATCTATACGGATCGTTCGGTGGAGTGGCTCAAGTCGTTTGATGGTGCGGTGGGATTTGCGCTGAGTCCCTAACGTGCGTCACAAGCATCACTTATGAATTGCCGTTCAGGCATCCACACGAATTGCGGACCACCAGTTCCGGCTTCAATCGAACGATCTCGAATCGCCTGTCAGGCTGGGCGATCCGTTTCATAAGCAGTTCCACCGCACGTGAGCCAATTTCATCCAGCGGCTGAGCGAGTACCGTGAGGCGCGGGTTGAAGTAGTCGGCCCAGTCGAAATCGTCGAAGCCGACGAGAGCCATTTCCGTCGGCACCTCCAGCCTTGCATCTCTCAAAGCGTGCATTGCACCGATCAGCATCAGGTTATTCGAGGCAACAATCGCGGTTGGACGCGGGTCGAGCGACAGCAATTCGTGAACCGCGCGCCGCGACGGTTCGCTCGTCGACTCACCACATCGGACCAGGTTGGAGTCGAATTCGATTGCGGCATGGCTCAGGGCCGCCACATACCCGTCGAAACGCTCCGTCGAGGTCGGGATGCCGGGTGCCCCAGCAACAAATCCGATGCGCCGATGTCCATGGTCAATCAGATGAGTGACAAGCTGCAGACACGAAACCACGTTCTCTACGCCGACCTGGTCGAATTCACCGGGGACGATACGGTCAACCAGTACCGAGGGGATATTGTTCGATTTCAGATAGTCCAGTGCCCTGCGGTCCGGTCCCGTGGTGGGAGCCAGTATGATCCCGTCCACGCGGCGTTGATGAAGCGCCTGCACCACCCTGAACTCCTGATCCGGGTCATCGTGCGTGTCCGCCAGGAGCATCATCAACCCGCGGCGCGCGCACTCTGCCTCGATCGCACGAACCGTCTCGCTGAAATAGTGGTTGGTCAACGCGGAGATGGCAACGCCGATCGTCCTGGTTGACGCGCCCGCGAGAGCTTGCGCCAGTGAATTCGGTACATAGCCGGTTTGCCGGATTGCGTCTTCGACCGCCTTGGCAGTTGCCGGACTAACTTTCCGCGTCTTGTTCAGTACATGAGAAACCGTGGACATCGACACGTTCGCTGCCCGCGCGACATCTTCCATAGTCGCCAATTTGTACCACTCCTCAAAGTCACCACGCTTACGGGAACGCTAGAGCGCTCGTCGACGCGTACCCTCAGCGAATCGCCATGCTACAGAGGGGAAAGCGCTTGCGCAATCGCTTTCCCTCGGGCTCACAGCGCTATTCAGGCGATCATCCGATGCTGCTGGATATGTCGTTCGAACGCGTGACCGTCCGCGGTGAACAGGTGACAGCAGCTCGGGTCCGCGCCGAGCATGACGTGACTTCCTTTCGGGTGTTGTTCGATCGGAGGAATGCGTCCGATCAGACCATCTGGTGCAAGGCTACTTTCGGCGTACAGATATGCGGCATCGCCGAGCGACTCCACTGCCATTGTCAATGCGGAGATACCTCCTTCAGTCGGGTCGCGCAGCAGATGCTCAGGCCGGATGCCTACGGTCACCGCATCGCCGGGCTTTGCGTTACCTCCAATGACCGAACAGAGCTGTGTCTCGCCGGTTCGATATTGCACGAGGACGCCCGCGCTTGAGACCGATTGCACCGTACCGTCCAGGAAATTCATTTTGGGCGACCCGATGAAGCCCGCCACGAAGCGGTTTGCCGGTGCGTGGTACAGCGTGTCCGGCGTGCCGACCTGCTCGAGGTTGCCGCCCGACAGCACGACAATCTTGTCTGCCAGCGTCATCGCTTCAACCTGGTCGTGCGTGACGTAAATCATCGTCGTCTTCAGTTCATCGTGCAGGCGTGCAAACTCGAGACGCATCTTTACGCGAAGGGAGGCGTCGAGGTTCGAAAGCGGTTCGTCGAACAGAAAGACCTTCGGTTTGCGCGTGATGGCGCGTCCGATAGCGACGCGCTGGCGCTGGCCGCCAGACAACTGCTTCGGCTTGCGATCGAGCAGGTGGTCGATATGAAGTGTCCGCGCGGCCTGCTTTACCGCCACGTCGATAGCGGCTTTGCTTTCGCCAGCGAGCTTGAGCCCGAAGGCCATGTTGTCGTACAGCGTCATATGAGGGTAGAGCGCGTACGACTGGAAGACCATCGCAATACCGCGTTTGGCGGGAGGCAGCTCATTGACTCGCACATCGTCGATATGCAGATCGCCAGCTGTGATGTCCTCGAGACCGGCAATCATCCGCATGAGTGTGGACTTGCCGCAACCACTCGGACCGACAAAGACGACGAACTCGCCGTCTTGAATGTCGAGGTTGATCTCGCGCATGACTTCGGTGTCGTCATAGGCTTTGCCGATATTGCGCAGGGTTACTTTGGCCATCTTCTGTCTCCGTGATTCCATTCTGCATTCAGTTGCCGTGCAGCGCCCTTGAGCATGGAAAGAGTGCTTCAAGCATCCGCGAATCGGTGGACGTCACCACCCGTTCGCTGCGAGTTTCGAGGTTCCGTCAGAGACATTAGCCCTCTGTCATTTCACGGCGCCGAAAGTCAGGCCGCGTACGAGACGCTTTTGCGAAGCCCAGCCCAGCACCAGGATGGGGGCAACCGCAAGGAGGGATGCTGCCGATAATTTTGCCCAGAACAATCCTTCGGGACTCGAATACGATGCGATAAAGACTGTTAGCGGAGCGGCATTCGAGCTGGATAGATTGATGCTCCAGAATGCTTCGTTCCACGACAGGATAACGAGGAGGAGTGCAGTCGAAGCGACACCGGGCAACGCCATCGGCAAGAGGAGATAAACGATTTCCTGCCAGGTCGCCGCCCCGTCCACGCGACCTGCTTCCAGAATGTCCCGTGGAATTTCAGCGAAGTACGTGAACGACATCCAGACCGCGATAGGCAGATTAATGAGCGTGTAGATGATGATCAGACCGCTTACCGTGTCGAGCAATCCCGTGTTCTTCCAAAGCAGATAGATTGGCAGCAGCACGCCGACCGACGGCATCATCTTGGTCGACAAAATCCACAACAGCGTCTGTTGTGTACGCTTTGTCGGGAAGAAGGCCATCGCATATGCACATGGCACCGCGAGCAGCAGGCAGGCAACCGTCACGCCGGCAGAAATCAGAATCGAGTTCCATGCAAAGCTGAAATAGTTGCTTCGGGCGAACACCTCCCGAAAACTGTCGAGGGTCGGTGTGAAGAAGAGCGAGATCGTGTAGGCCTGCTGCTCCGTTTTAAATGCAGTAACGGTCATCCAGAAAATCGGGAAAAACAGCAGCAGGGCGACCAGCCATGCCATCAGGCCCGGCACCACTCGACCAACGCCGCGAGCGATTCCGCCGACAGTCAGGATTCTGACTCGCTGTCTCGGCTGGGCAGGTGTAACAGACAGGCGACTCATTTTTCGTACTCCCCCTTCAGATTCCTGGCCAGCATGCGTACAAGGAAGAACGATGCGATGTTGGCCACGATGACTGCGAGAATTCCACCGGCCGAAGCGAGACCGACGTCGAATTGCTGCAGCCCTAGCGCGAAGATCAGATACGAGAGGTTAGTGGTGGCGGTACCTGGACCGCCGCCGGTCGTCGTGTAGATCTCCGCAAAAATGGATAGCAGAAAGATGGTTTCCATCATGACGACCACGGCCACGGCACGCTTCAGATGCGGCAGCGTAATGAAGAAGAACATCGCAAACGGGCCGGCACCGTCGATTCGAGCTGCCTCTTTCTGCTCTTGATCCAGCGACTGGATAGCCGTGAACAGGATGAGAAAAGCGAACGGCAGCCACTGCCAGGCAACAATGATGATGACCGCTGTGAGCGGGTAGTCCGCGAACCAGTCAATCGGCTTCATCCCCATGGCGCGCATCGCCGACGCCACGATGCCGTACACCGGGTGGAGAATCATGTTCTTCCAGATGAGTGCGCTCACGGTAGGCATCACGAAGAACGGCGCGATTGCAAAAAGTCGAGCAATGCCTTGACCGTAGAATTTTCTATCGAAGAGAACGGACAGCAGCACACCACCCACGACAGTGATGACAAGAACCCAGCCAATGAGGGCGATCGTATGGCCAATCGATGGCCAGAACGAGGGGTCCCCAACAAGAAACTCGTAGTTGTCGAGACCGGCAAAACCCTTGCTGTCGGGATTCAGCAGGTTGTAGTGCGAAAACGAAAACCAGATCGTCATCGCGAGCGGAACAGCCATCCAGATAAACAGAAGGCCGACAGACGGCGCACCAAGCCAGCCTGCGCCTGCCTTTCGCTTTGCATGACTGCTCTGTGAGGCGATCTGCGTAAAGCTGCACGAACTATCGATTGGGGGCATCGCGGCACCTGTTTGCGTTCTCGTAACCGGGGACGTGCTGAAGTCTGGTCGGCATCCGTCGAAACTCCAGCACGTTGCCAGGTGAAGCGGCGCTCTTACTTTTGATAGCCCGCACTCTTGACCGCACGCTCGGCGATAGCCTGACTGGCCTGCAGCGCCTGATCGACAGACAACGAGCCAGCCAGCACACCCGCTACCTGTTGTCCGACGGCCGTACCTATCGCCTGAAACTCAGGAATACCGACGAACTGAATACCGGTGTACGGTACTTGCTTCTGGGTCGGATGCAGCGGGTCAGCTGTGTTGATTGCCTTTAGCACGAAATCCGAGAACGGCGCGGCAGCCTTGTATTGAGCGTCGTCGTAGGTCGATTTACGCGTTCCCGGTGGAAGCGATGCGTAGCCGATATCCTTGCCGACCTGCTGGATGTACTCCTTCGATGTTGCCCACTCGGCGAAGCGTCTGGCTGCGGCCTGCACCCTGGATGTCTTCGGTATCGCAATGCCCCACGACCACAGCCAGTGCGAGCCGTTTGGCGTCGCCTCGATGGGAGCCTGTGCGAAGCCAACCTTGTCGGAAACCGAGGATTCCGCTTTGTTGTAGAGAATGCCCGCCGCCGAAGTCGCATCCACCCAGATCGCACACTTGCCGCCAGCCATCAACGAGAGGTTTTCGTTAAAGCCATTCGAGCTGGCTCCCGGAGGACCGTCTTTTTTCATGAGACTGGAGTAGAAGGTGACTGCTTTTTTCCACTCCGGTGTGTTGATTTGCGGCACCCACTTCTCGTCGAACCAGCGACCACCGAAGGTGTTGATAAGGGTGGAGACATAGGCCATGTTTTCGCCCCAGCCGGCCTTTCCGCGAAGACAGATGCCATACACGCCTTGCGACGGATTGTTCAGCTTGTCCGCGAACTCTGCAATCTGGTCGTATGTCGGCTGATCCGGCATTTTCAGACCCTTCGCCTGAAAGAGGTCCTTCCGGTAAAACGTCATCGTGCTTTCTGCATTGAACGGCAATGCGTAGAGCTTTCCATTCGACGACAGGCCATCGCGCACTGTCTTGAAGACATCGTCGATGTCATAGTTCGCGTTGAAATCCGTCATCGGGGTAAGCCAACCACGCGATCCCCAGATCGGAGCTTCGTACATGCCGATCATTGCGAGATCGAACTGGCCGGCGTTAGTCGCGATGTCAGTCGTCAACCGCTGGCGCAGCGTGTTTTCCTCAAGCACGACCCACTTGAGCTGAATGTCCGGGTTTGCCTTCTCGAATATCGGGGAGAGCTTCTTCAGCTCGAGCATGTCGTTGTTATTCGGCATGCCGATGGTCACCGTCGTGACTGCTGACGCATTCGACATCGCGGCGAGAGAAAAGCCGAGCGCCGCGACGACACCCGCAACGTGTCTGGTCAATATCGTTCGTTTCATGTCTTCCTCCATTCTTCCTGGTGGTTATATGTGCTGCTAGACCAACTGGCACAGAAAGGCAAACAAGCCGGGTTAGTTCATCCAGTTACCGCCGTCAACGTTCAGTGTCTGTGCCGTAACGTAGTCGGAGTCTGCAGAGGCCAGGAAGAGCGCTGCACCCGTCAGATCCTCGGGGTCGCCCATGCGGCCGAGCGGAACTTCTTCGCCGACGAGACGCTTCTTCTCACCGAGGGGGCGGCCTTCGTATTGCGCGAATAGCGCGTCAACTTCGGTCCACATCGGCGTGTTGATGACGCCAGGGGCAATAGCGTTGACGTTGATTTTGTGTTCGGCGAGCGCCATTGCTGCGGACTGCGTGTAGCTGATGACAGCCGCCTTCGTCGCGCAGTAGTGCGAGGCGAGCGACTCGCCGCGGCGGCCAGCTTGCGACGACAGGTTGATGATTTTTCCGTGACCGCCCTGTCTGACCAACTGCCGCGCAACAGCCTGCATCATGAAATACATGCCCTTGACGTTCACCGCGTAGAGGCGGTCGTACACGTCCCACGATTCATCGAGGAACGGGCGCATGTCGAAGATGGCTGCGTTGTTGAACAGGATGTCGGCCCGCCCGAACTTTTCCACCGTGGCGCTCACGATAACGTCGATGTCTTCGCGTTTAGTGACGTCCGCAGCCACCGACAGGACGTTTTGCGCGTCCACCTTGCCAAGCACCGCTTCCTGGTCGGGACTTCTGTGGTCTGCCAGTACAAGACGCGCGCCTTCACCTAGATAGCGCCGCGCCACCGCTGCGCCGATGCCGCCTGCTGCGCCCGTGATAATCGCAACCTTGCCGTCGAGCTTCATCCTTTACTCCGTTGATATTGTTCCCCTGGCAACGTCACCTATCCGGGGCAAATAGGTCATCAGGTGACCGTCGAGGCCGCCCGGAATCGGGCCAACCAACGAGCGCATGCTAGAGCAAAGGAAAGCGCTTGCGCAAGCGCTTTCTTATTTGAATTGATTGGGAGTTTCCCCTGGAAAATGCGGAGATTCCGACGTCTACCGCTTTTTGGTTCAACATTGATTGGTATCAGTGAAGTCTGAATGCCAAGCTGCTGATTCCCTTTAGTAGTAGCTCAAAGCCAGGGTTTTCACTCAAAAGCAAGCGCTTGCGCAAGCGCTTTCTAATCTTCTATGATTCACCTCACGCCAACCTGCGACGCCTTCTCATGAGCGCGCGCGGTTGCGATAGCGTCATCCAGGAAGCCCATAAAGCCACGAGGCTCGAGCGCCCCTTGAACCGCTGGACGCATGTCCGGATCACTTTGTGCAGAAGGCTTCGATGCCATCAGAATCGCGTGCTCCCAGCACACCCATTTCGCTCGGCATTGACCTCGGCACTTCCAGGCTGAAGGTCGTCCTGCTCTCGGCCGTCGGCCAGGTTCTCGGAACAGCGTCGGCGCCCATTACGACATCTTGTCCGCAGGCTGGCTGGGCAGAGCAGGACCCAGATGACTGGTGGAATGCGTGTCTCCTGACGCTGCGTGAACTGAGACTTCGCTATCCCGCTGCCTACGCTGAAATCCGGTGCGTCGGCTTATCAGGACAAATGCATGGTGCCGTTCTGCTGAACAGGCGGGACGAGCCTGTACGACCGGCAATCATCTGGAACGACGCACGATCGACCGGCCAGGCTGTGGCGCTCTCGGAGCAGTTCGCAGCACACGTGCAACAGATGGGAAGTTTGCCGATGGCCGGCTTGACTGCTCCACAGCTGCTTTGGCTCAGCGAATATGAGCCCGAGAATTTTCGGGCCATTGACTGCCTCGTTTCACCGAAGGACTACATCCGGCTAAAGCTCACAGGCGATCGTATGACGGACATGTCCGACGCCGCGGGGACACTCTTTCTTAACGTCCAGCTGCGTTCGTGGTTCGGGCCGATGATCGAGGCATGCCGGCTGGATGCGCGGCAGTTTCCTGCACTCGCGGAAGGGACTGCGGCTACCGGGATGATTACCGGTCGCGTCGCGCAGGAACTCGGATTCCGGGATGGCGTCGTCGTCGCGTGCGGTGCGGGAGACAACCCTGCCTCGGCCGTTGGCCTTGGTGCGTCCAATCCCGGGGACTCATTTGTCACGCTAGGCACCAGTGCTGCCGTCGTGTCGTTCACCGATGCTCCGCTGAGCCAGATCGAGAGAGGGGTCCACGGTTTTTGTCACGGGATTCCCGCCCGCTGGTACGGGATGGGCGCCGTCCTATGCGGCGCCAGTTGCCTCCGATGGGCGTCGAAGCTGCTGTCGATCCCAAGCGAGCAGGCGCTGCTCGATCTGGTTAGCAAGACTGTTTTCCTCGACCAGCCGGCCCCGGACAGCGCGCCGCTTTTTCTGCCCTATCTAACCGGCGAGCGCACCCCGCATAACGATCCCTACGTTCGAGGCGGCTTTATGAATGTCGGGATTGAAACATCGACGGCATTGTTCGGATACTCCGTTCTTGAGGGGGTTGCGTTCGCATTGCGCGACGCCATGACGTCGGTGGAAGCATCGGGACTCGGCGTCGGCGTGTGCTCTCTCGTCGGGGGAGGAGCCGTTAGCGAATATTGGGCACAACTCCTCGCGAATGTGCTGGGACGTGAGCTGCGTACTCTCGAGGGCAGCGAGCTTGCAGCTGGCATTGGTGCTGCGAAACTCGGCTTCGCCGCGCTTGGCTTCCCGGATGCTCACATCCACGCATCGCTTCCAGCGAAGAAAGTGTTCGTCCCGCATGCCGCTTCGGCCGATCAGCTGAACGCGCGTTATGAAAAATTCCTCGGCCTCTACTCGGCAGCGCAAACGCTGTACTGCTGAACGCACCGCTTTCCTGGAGTTTGTACGTGCACGTGAAAAACCTGAACCGGCTTGAACAGCTGAAGTTGCCCAGTACCCGCGCCCGTCACGCGCTCGACGAACACCATGACGGGTTCGTGCAACTGCGAGCGCCGGCAAATGGTTCATGCCTGACCGACGAGTGGCGGCACACCTCGGGAGCACTGTAGTGCTGACGCAAAGAACCAGAGCAACGAGCAAGAAGGGCTTTGCATTCGTCCTTTTCGGTGGAACGGGCGACCTCGCGTTGCGCAAGATCTTGCCCGCCCTGTACATGGCACATCGAGATGGCTCGCTTGCCGAACTCGGGACCATCGTTTCCGTCGCACAGCCGGCGTTGGACCGGGAGGGTTATCTGAAGTGGGTCGACGAGCACGTCAAACCGAACCTGAAAAACGGGAGTTTCGATGGCGAATGCTGGCGCACCTTCCTGGAGCGAGTTAGTTACGTGTCGCTCGATGCAGGCAAGCCCGAAGCGTATCGTGCGTTGAGCGAGCTCCCCGCGCTGAAGAGCGGCGCCGTTCGCATCTACTATCTCGCAACGGGTCCATCCCTCTTCGTGCCGGTCTGCGAAGGCCTGGCTGCCGCCAATCTCACCGACGATGCGCGCATCGTGCTGGAAAAGCCGCTCGGACACGATCTCGCGTCGTCAGCAACCATCAACGACGAAGTCGGAAGAGTTTTCGAAGAGAATCAGATCTACCGTATCGACCACTATCTCGGGAAAGAGGCGGTGCAGAACCTGTTCGCACTGAGGTTCGGAAACATTCTGTTCGAACCGCTGTGGCGCAGAGAGTGGGTCGAAAGCATTCAGATCACGGTTGCAGAGGAGCTCGGCGTCGAGCGACGCGGGCTCTTTTATGACCAGACTGGTGCTCTCCGGGATATGGTGCAAAACCACCTCCTGCAGCTTCTCTCCATCATCGCGATGGAGCCGCCGCATTCGATGGACGCCGATGCTGTACGGAACGAAAAGCTTCGGGTACTACAGGCGCTCAAACCCCTCGTCTCTGGGCGCATTCGGGACAATCTCGTTTGTGGGCAATACCGCGCAGGGACCATCCGCGGGCAGAGGGTTCCGTCCTACCACGATGAAGCCGGCGTCGAACCCGACAGCGTGACGGAGACCTTCGTCGCGCTGAAAGCAGAAATCGAAAACTGGCGCTGGTCGGGCGTACCTTTTTTCCTTCGGACGGGGAAGCGACTGGCTGAGCGAGTCGCGGAGATTGTCGTGAACTTCAAGCCAGTACCGCATTCGGCGCTAGGCCCCGTGCCTTTGTTATCCGGCTCGAATCGACTAACCATACGCCTTCAGCCTAAAGAATCGATTCGGCTCGACACACTAGGCAAGATGCCTGGCATGGGCATGAACCTGCGCGGGGTGTTCCTTGACCTGGCTTTCGACAAGTTCTTCGAGGAGGACCGCATGGAGGCATATCAGCGGCTGCTTCTCGACGTCATAGACGGAAGGCTTGCGCTTTTCGTCCGGCGAGATGAGCAAGAGGCTGCATGGCGTTGGGTTGCGCCGATTCTCGACGAATGGAAACGTTTTCCAGACAAGCCCAGGCCTTACGCAGCCGGTACATGGGGCCCCGTTGCGGCGAACGCCATGCTCGCACGTGCCGACACCTGCCGGATCGAAACCGAATAAGAACCAGGGGGTAGCAGTTTGCTGCCTGGATCATTATCGCGGCAGCAAGTCTGCTCGGGAAACTCGTCATGACATTTCGGAAGCAGTCGTCGCACAGGGGAAAAAATCCTCAAGCGCAGATATCCTGGTGGCACAGAAAGATGCTTTTAATGCCGCTGACCGACACCTGCATTCGTGACCTTTCCCTCAGGAGCCATCTCGCTCTGGTTGCAAGCGGATATCCGGGCAGTGACCGCCATTCGGTTATGTGGCTCGCGCGGGTCGTCTACGTGGCGTTCTTTCTGCAAGAACGAAGTCGCAGTGACTCAAGTCTGTCGATGTTCGTGGCCGCAGAAGAAGCGCTTGATCGTACCGTGCTGCGAGCGGAAGAAACAGGTGTCTGGCAACTCATGAGAGACGACATCGAAGTACTGAAGCCCGTCCTTCGTATCTACGATCAGGAGCTGGCTTCGGCGACCAACGGTTGCATTGCCGAGGCCGACGCCAGTCTTCGGAGATTGCTGGCAAGTCCCCACTGCGAATCTCCGTTGCGGGCGAGTCTACGCGACAGACATCGGATGGTGTAGCCGCCAAGCTGATCCACCTGGGTTTTCCGGATCAAAGCTGGCGCGGGTTTTCCGGCATTTGGGGTTCAGCTCGACACGGTGACGGCGTGAGCTCACGGGCAAGTCCAGCCGGCAGCAAGGTGTGATCAAGGCCATCGAGGACTTCGGCGATAGCGGGCATCCGTCGTACCGCTACTTTTGCGGAAGCTGCGGGTCGACTGTGGTCACGCGGGTATCGACAATGCCGGGGCAGGTCATCGTGAAAGCCGGCACACTCGACAGCATGGAAGGCCTACCGGCCCCGCAGATCGAGATCTATACGGATCGTTCGGTGGAGTGGCTCAAGTCGTTTGACGGCGCGGTGGGTTTTGCGCTGAGTCCTTGACGTAAGGCATGGAGTGGCCCGGCCACTCCATCGCATCGAACAGTCACAAAGAACATTAAACATCGGGCTGCAGATACCGGACGATAAGCCGCGTTGCTTCATCAACCAGCGCATCGAACGCCTCATCCGAAAGACTCTCCGAATGATGCACGACGGCCGTATGCGTCAGCGCTTCGATTGACGTTACGCATACGAACGCCGCGAGCCCCATGTCCAGTGGGCGAAACTCATCGCTATGAGCTTCGAGGTACGCGCGGAACAGCGCATAGGTTTCGCTATCCAGGGTTGCCGCATTTTCAAACCGCCCCGTGCGCGGAATCTGCTCCGCGAGCACGCGATGTAGCTTGGGATCGATCCGGTGCGCGTCGATTGCTGCGACGACGAGTGTGCGCACTGCTTGTTCCATCGGGAGCATTGCAGCCTTTAGCAACGCGCGGCGGACAACCTGCATCAGTTCCTGACTATGGCGCTCGATGACCGCGGTCACCAACGCCTCCTTGCTCGGGAAGTACTGATACAGCGAACCGACGCTTACGCCAGCCTTCTCCGCAATCCGGTTAGTGCTTGCCTTGTCGAAGCCGTCCTTCACCAGAATGCGAGCAGTTGCTTCGACGAGTGCATCGACGGTCACACGCGATCTCTGTTGAGACGCGTGTTTTCTGGGTTTGGTCAGCGGTTTGCGGGGCATTTTTCGCACTCAGAATGCGAGTAGGGGAATACGAGTGATGACTCGTATTATGCATCGGGTGGATTGAACCACAACCCCTACGATGGAGGAAATGCCCCATGACCACCCAGCCTTACTCACAGCTTATAGCCGTCAAGCGATGGGCCGATCTCGGCCTCTACGCTGTCGTCAGCGAGAACTTCGACCGGCTGACCGCTGACGACGCGTCGATCATGCTGCGCATCCTCGATCACATTCACGTGGTCGACCGGATCTTTCAGCATCATTTGCAGGGACGCCCGCATCCGTTCAGCGCACCGCGCTCGGAAAAAATCCCGGATCTGCAAGCGCTTGCGAACAGCGCGCGGGAAGTCGACGACTGGTACGCGTCATACGTCGACAGTCTCAACGACGAGGATTTCGCGCAGCCGCTCGAATTCGCGTTCACGAGCGGCAAGCCGGCACGCATGCGACGCGGCGAGATCATTCTGCATGTCTGCCAGCACGGGACCTACCATCGCGGCAACGCCGGTGCCGTTTTGCAACTGAAGGGCATGACGCCGAGCCGCGATTCGATCACCGATTTTCTCGAATACGCGGCGTGAAGCATGCGAAGGCCTAGCGCAACGTCGACGCGAAATCGTCGAGTTGCGTGATGCAGGCGTTCCAGCCGTCGAAGAAGCCCATCGTTTCGTGACGCTCCCGCGTCGCGTCGTCGGGATGCATCACGCGTGCCTCGTAGCGGGTGCCTGTGCCTTCGTCGGCCATCGTAATGATGGCTGTAAAGCCGAGCCACGGCGTGTTCGGCCGCCAGTCCGCGACGAGCATCGACGTGAACGCGAGGCGCGCGTGCGGCACGATCTCCAGGAAACTGCCGGGGTTGTCGCTCACGCCGCCGTCGGGGCCGCGCATCAGCGTGTGAAAGGCACCGCCGGGCCGCAGATCGAATGCGAGTACCTCGGTGGTCCACGGTTTCGGGCACCACCATTCCTTCAGCAGATCGGGCTCGGTCCACGCACGCCACAGCGTCGCGCGCGGCGCGCGCAGCACGCGGGAGATCACGAGGTCGTGGGTTTCAGCGTGACCGGCGGGGTTTGTTGACATGCGCTTGCTCCTGTTCGTGAAGGCGTTCGACAAAATCGGCCATGCGGTCGGATCGCGCCTCCCACATCGCCCGCTGTTCGGCTATCCATTGCTCGGCTTCCGATAACCGGTCCCGCATCAGTTCGCACACGCGCGTGCGCCCGGTCTTGCGCGTGCGGATCAGGCCGCTACGTTCGAGCAACGAAACGTGCTTCATGAACGACGGCAGCGCCATCGAGAACGGCGCGGCAAGCTCGGAGACGCTCTGCTCGCGACGGCCGAGCGACGCGACGATCGCGCAGCGGGTCGGGTCGGCGAGTGCCTGGAAGATGCTGCTGACGTCGGTTGCGTTGGTTGAATAGTTAGCCATGTGGCTAAGTATGGGGCAACTTCTTCAAAGAGGGAAACTCGCGCACCCGGACGAAGGGCACGCAGAAGGCCCGCGAGACAATCCGCTTTTGTTATCGCTTCATCCGATAGTTGAATTGTGGTCGCCATGAACGGCCCGTATATTGGCCGTCATTGAATATAAACAGCCGCGCCGGAGTAAGCGCATGGGACCAGAGTAAGCGCTAAAGCGCCAACTCTGGTCGACAGCGCCAACTCTGGTTGACAGCACAGGAGACAAAAGCATGAACCAGATCGACCTCAAAGGCCGCGTCGTAGTCATCACAGGCGGCGCACGCGGCATCGGCTACGCCGTCGCACAACGCGCGTTACGCTCAGGCGCCGCAGTCTCGCTATGGGACGTCGACGCCGACCGGCTGGCAAGCAGTCAGCGCGAACTCGCTGCACTCGGCGACGTGTCGACCGCCATCGTCGAACTCACCGACGAACACTCGGTCACCGCCGCAACCGACGCAACCGTCGCACGACATCAGCGGATCGACGTGCTGATCAACTGCGCGGGCATCACCGGCGGCAACGGCAAAACCTGGGAGCTTGAGCCCGACATGTGGCGTCGCGTGATCGACGTCAATCTGATCGGCCCGTACCTCACGTCGCGTGCGATCGTCCCGCAGATGCTCAAGCAGGGCTACGGGCGCATCGTCAACATCGCGTCGGTGGCGGGCAAGGAAGGCAATCCGAACGCTTCCCACTACAGCGCGTCGAAGGCCGGGTTGATCGGCCTGACGAAGTCGCTCGGCAAGGAACTCGCGACGAGCAACATCCTCGTCAACGCCGTGACACCGGCGGCCGCGAAGACCGAGATCTTCGATTCGATGGCGCAGGAGCACATCGACTACATGCTGTCGAAAATCCCGATGAACCGCTTCCTGCTGCCCGAAGAGGCCGCGTCGCTGATCCTCTGGCTGTCTTCCGAGGATTGCGCGTTCAGCACGGGCTCGGTGTTCGATCTGTCGGGCGGCCGCGCGACTTACTGAGCGCGAGGCGCTGTGAAGCGCCTGGCCCCAACGATGCGTGAAACGGTCCCTCCGGAGCCATCATGACCACGCAACCGGCCGCTGACGCGGCCACGCTCGAATCCGCAGTGAGCCGCGTGATGCGGCGTCTGCTGCCGTTTCTGCTGCTGATGTACGTGCTCGCGTTTCTCGACCGCGCGAACATCGGCTTTGCACAAAAGGCGCTGCAGCACGACACGGGTCTCTCCGACGCGGCGTTCGCGTTCGGTGCCGGCGTGTTCTTCGTCGGCTATGCGCTGTTCGAGGTGCCGAGCAATCTGCTGCTGCATCGCGTCGGCGCGCGCATCTGGATGTGCCGCATCATGGTGACGTGGGGCATCGTGTCGGCGGCGATGGCGTTCGCGCACACGCCGACTGCGTTCTACTGGCTGCGTTTTCTGCTCGGCGTCGCCGAGGCGGGTTTCTTCCCAGGCATCATCTATTACCTCACGCACTGGTTTCCGCAGGCGTCTAGAGCGCGTGCGGTCGGCGTGTTTTATTTCGGCGCGCCGCTCGCGTTTATTTTCGGCAGTCCGCTGTCGGGTCTGCTGCTCGATCTGCACGGCGCGTTTGGGCTCGCGGGGTGGCAATGGCTGTTTCTCGTCGAGGGCGTTCTTGCTTCGGCGGTGGGTGTGTGGGCGTTCCGCTTTCTCGACAATCGTCCCGACGACGCGCGCTGGCTCGATGCCGCGCATCGCGACGTGCTGCGCACGGCACTCGCCGGCGATGCGCAGGCCGCTGCATCGCATGGTCCGCGCGGTGTGCTTGCCGCGATGTTCGATCGTCGCGTGTTGATGCTGTCATTGATCTATCTGCTGATTCAGATCAGCGTGTACGGCGTGATCTTCTATCTGCCGCAACAGGTCGCTGCATTGCTCGGTACGAAGGTGGGGCTGCGCGTCGGGCTCGTTACCGCGCTGCCGTGGCTGTGTGCGGTCGCGGTGACCGCATGGGTGCCGCGTCGTGCGGACCTGCACGGTGGTCATCGACGCTGGGCTGTCGCGCTGCTGGTACTCGCGGGGCTCGGCATCGGTGTGTCGGGGCTCACGCACAGTCCGCTCGTCGGTTTGCTAGCGCTGTGTTGCGCGGCAAGCGGCTTCATCGCCGCGCAACCGCTGTTCTGGACGATGCCCACACGTTATCTGACCGGCGCTGCCGCAGCTGGCGGCATTGCATTGATCAATTCGCTCGGCGGACTCGGCGGTTTCATCGCGCCGACCCTGCGCACGGTCGCGGAACACGCGTGGCAATCGACGTCGGCGGGACTCATCGTGCTCGGCGCGGCGAGCCTGCTGGCCGCGTTGCTGATCGGTGTGACGGCGCGCGAACGGCGCGGCGCGGAGACAGCAACTGCATTGCACCGGTCCGCGTAACGCGGCGGTGTTTCGACCCAACACGAAGCAACATCAAGCGACAGCACTACGGAGTTCATCGACATGGCCATGCCCACTATCCGGCACGTGCGTGCCTTCATCGTTCGCGGCGGCGGCGCGGACTATCACGACCAGGGCGACGGCCACTGGATCGACGATCACATCTCGACGCCGATGGCGCGCTACCCCGAGTACAGACAAAGCCGGCAATCGTTCGGCATCAACGTGCTGGGTACGCTCGTTGTCGAGATCGAGGCGAGCGACGGCACCGTCGGCTTCGGCGTGACGACCGGCGGCGAGATCGGTGCGTTCATCGTCGAGCGGCATCTTGCGCGTTTTCTCGAAGGGCAGCTTGTTACCGACATCGAGAAGATGTGGGATCAGATGTACTACGCGACGCTTTACTACGGCCGAAAGGGGATTGTACTGAACACGATCTCGGGCGTCGATCTCGCGCTGTGGGATCTGCTCGCGAAGGTGCGCAAGGAGCCGGTGTATCAGTTGCTCGGCGGCCCGGTGCGCGACGAGCTGACGTTCTACGCAACCGGCGCGCGACCCGATCTCGCGAAGGAGATGGGCTTTATCGGCGGCAAGCTGCCGTTGCAGCACAGTCCCGCTGAAGGCGAAGAGGGGTTGCGCAAGAACATCGAGAAGCTCGCGGAAATGCGCAGCCGCGTCGGCGACGATTTCTGGCTGATGTACGACTGCTGGATGAGTCTCGACGTGCGCTACGCGACGCGTCTTGCACAGGCCGCGCAGGAATATGGGCTCAAGTGGCTCGAAGAATGTTTGCCGCCCGACGACTACTGGGGTTACGCCGAACTGCGCCGCAACGTGCCGCGCGGCATGATGGTGTCGACCGGCGAACATGAAGCGACACGCTGGGGTTTCCGGATGCTGCTCGAAATGGAGTGCTGCGATTTCATCCAGCCGGACGTCGGCTGGTGCGGCGGCATCACGGAGCTGATCCGCATTTCCGCGCTCGCCGATGCGCACAACGTGATGGTCGTGCCGCATGGTTCGTCGGTGTACAGCTATCACTTCGTCGTCACGCGGCACAACTCGCCGTTCGCCGAGTTTCTGATGATGGCGCCGAAGGCCGACGAAGTTGTGCCGATGTTCACGCCGCTGCTGCTCGACGAGCCGGTACCGGTGAACGGCCGGATGAAGGTGCCGGAGACACCGGGCTTCGGCGTGCGGCTCAATCCGGATTGCACGCTGGTGCGTCCGTACCAGCATTAAACACGCGGAAAACTCAACGTTCGATCAGGAGGCAGCAGTGCTGCTCAAGGACAAGGCGGTCATCGTGACGGGCGGATCGCGCGGCATCGGCCGGGCGATTGCGGTCGCATGCGCGGCAGAGGGCGCGGACGTCGCGATCAACTACTGGGGCGATAACGACGCATCGTATGGCAAGCGTTCGGCGATCAGCGAAGTGCTCGCCGAGATCGAAGGGCTCGGACGTCGCGCGATTGCCGTCGAGGGCAACGTCGCGGCGCCGCAGACCGGTATCGATCTCGTGCGTCAGACCGTCGAAGCGTTCGGCAAGGTCGACGTGCTCGCGAGCAATGCGGGCATCTGTCCGTTCCACGCATTTCTCGACATGCCGCCATCGGTGCTCGAACGCACGGTCGGCGTGAACCTGAACGGCGCGTTCTACGTAACGCAGGCGGCCGCGCGGCAGATGAAAGAGCAGGGCCACGGCGGCGCGATCGTCGCGACGAGTTCGATCAGCGCATTGGTCGGCGGCGGGATGCAGACGCATTACACGCCGACGAAAGCGGGCGTGCATTCGCTGATGCAGTCGTGCGCGATTGCGCTGGGGCCGTACGGTATCCGCTGCAATTCAGTGATGCCCGGCACGATCGCAACCGATCTGAACGCGGAAGACCTCGCCGACGAAACGAAGAAAGCGTACTTCGAAAAGCGCATTCCGCTGGGCCGTCTCGGTGCGCCGGAAGATGTCGCGGACTGCGTGCTGTTCCTCGCATCGGACAAGGCGCGCTACGTGACCGGCGCGGCGTTGCTGGTGGACGGCGGGTTGTTCGTGAACCTGCAGTGAACGCAGCGAGCGGTTTAGCGAGGCGTATCGAACGGCTGCGAAAAACGCCGCAGCAGTCCGACGAAATGTTCGGCCGGTTCGGCGAGCGCTTCGCCCTTGCGCGTGAGAATGCCGAAACCAGGCAGGCTCTTGCCGATCTCGATCGGCAGCGCGACCAGCAGTTTGCCGCGCACGTGATCGCGCACGACGGACTCGGGCAGCATCGCGACCGCGTCGAAGTTTTCGAGCAGTTGCAGCGTCGCGAAGATCGACGCGCATTCGGTGAGATTGACCGGCGTCGCGAGCCCCGCACGCGCGAGCTCTTCTTCGAACAGCACGCGCGCGGGGCTGGTCAGCGGTTGCGCGACCCACGGCCAGTCGATCAGTTCGCGCAACGCGACGCTGCGCGCATTGGCGAGCGGATGACGCGTACGCACGACCAGCACCAGCGTTTCGCGCGCGAGCGGTTCGAAGTCGAAATCGTTGTGCTGCAGCGGCGACGTGAGCCGGCCGAGCGCGAGATCCACTTCGCGGCGATGCAGCAGTTGGACGACCTGGTCGCTGGTTTCGCCGAGGATGCGCATGTTCAGCAGCGGCCGTTCGGTTTTCAGCGACGCGACAGCCATCGCGAGCAGATCGGGCGCGGCGCCCATGATCGCGCCGACGGTGAGCTGGCCGTGACCGCCTTTACGCTTGACGTCGAGATCATCGGCGAAGCGCGTGAGTTCCGCGAGCGCACGTCGAGCGTACGCGAGCGTGACGACGCCGAGCGGTGTCGGCTGCATTCCGCGCGCGTTGCGCTCGAACAGCAGGAAGCCGAACGCTTCCTCGATGTCGCCGAGCATGCGGCTTGCGCTCGGCTGCGCGACGTTGATCGCTTCGGCGGCTTGATGGACGTTGCGCGCGTCGTCGAGCGCGACGAGCAGCGCGAGGTGCTTGAACTTGAGGCGATTGACGAGAGCGACCGTGGCGGCTTGGTGATTCATGGGACCCGGGATGGCAACTGCGCGATTCGGTTTCTGGATCGCCTAATCCCAACAACGGATTGAGACGCTATCGACGGCGGAATTATAGTCGTTCGAAACGCTCCGTAGAGAGGACGCGTGCGACTGCAAAAAACATTGATCGCTGGAGTAGGCGCTAAAGCGCCAACTCCAGCATGGGATGGGAGTAAGCGCTAAAGCGCTAACTCCCATCGACAGGAGACAAAACCCGCATGGAAACCATCGCTTTCCGGATGACGCTCAACCCCGGCATGCGCGAAGAGTACGCGCGCCGGCATCGCGAGATCTGGCCGGAACTCGTCGATGCGCTGCACAGTGCGGGCGTGCGCGACTATCGCATCTACCTCGACGAATCGACCGGCGCGCTGTTCGCGACGCTCACGCGTACCGACGATCACACGATGGATGCGCTGCCCGATCTGCCGGTGATGCGCAAATGGTGGGACGCGATGGCGGACATCATGGTGACTGCGCGGGATCATGTGCCGGAGCAGCAGGGGCTTGTGCCGGTGTTTGAGTTGGCTGCGGGCAACCGCTGATCGGTCGACCGCCTGAGTAGGCGCTAAAGCGCTAACTCAGGCATGGGACCAGAGTAAGCGCTAAAGCGCTAACTCTGGTCGACACAGGAGAAAGAACCTCATGCAAGTAGTCGACCCCCACATCCACCTGTGGGACCTGCAAACGCATCGCTATCCGTGGCTGGAAAACCCCGGCGTGTCGTTCGTCGGCGATGCGCGCGCGCTGAAGCACGACTACCTGCTCGACCATCTGCTCGCCGACGCAGCGGAAATCGAGGTTCTGAAAATCGTCCACGTCGAAGCGAATCACGATCCGGCGAACCCGGTCGAAGAAACGCGCTGGCTGCAACAGGTAGCGGACACCGAAGGTTCGTACGGCATGCCGAACGGCATCGTCGCATGGGTCGATCTCGCGGCGCCAGATGCGGAAGCGGTGCTCGAAGCGCATGCGTCGTTCGCGAATACGCGCGGCGTGCGGCAGATTCTGAACGTACATGACGACAAGCTGTACGACTATGTCGGCCGGCATTTCATGCGCGAGCCGCTGTGGCGCGAGCGCTTTGCGCTGCTGCATCGTCATGGGCTGTCGTTCGATCTGCAGCTGTACCCGTCGCAGATGGACGATGCAGCGGCGCTCGCGCGTGCGCATCCGGACACGCAGTTCATCGTCAATCACGCGGGCATGTTCGTCGATCGCGATAGCGTGGCCGGTTACCGCGCATGGCGCGACGGATTGCGCACGCTGGCCGCGTGCCCGAACGTCGCGGTGAAGATCAGCGGGCTGGCGATGTTCGACCATCGCTGGACGGTCGAAAGCCTGCGTCCGTATGTGCTCGAAACGATCGACGCGTTCGGCGTCGAGCGTGCGATGTTCGCGTCGAATTTTCCGGTGGACCGGCTGTTCGGCACGTATGCGGCGCTGTGGCATGCGTATGCGGCGATCGTCGCGGGCGCGAGCGACGACGAGCGCGCAGCATTGTTCGTCCGCAACGCCGAGCGTGTGTATCGCATCTGAAAGCCGCATCAGAAATTAGAAAACACCGGTCGCGTGCAAACAACACGCCCCCATAAAGAAGGAGACAAGCCTGTGCAGCAACCGACCCCCGCCGTGCCGCGGCTGGAACTGATTCACGCGAGCAAGTCGTTCGGCCGCGTGCGCGCGCTCAGCGACGGCCAACTCGTGCTGCGCAGCGGCGAGGTGCACGCGCTGCTCGGCGAGAACGGTGCGGGCAAATCGACGCTCGTGAAAATCCTCGCGGGCGTGCACCGCGCGGACACGGGCGAGCTGCGCATCGACGGCAAGCTGTGCGAATTCACGACGCCGGCGCAGGCACGTGACGCGGGCATCGCGGTGATCTATCAGGAACCGACGCTGTTCTTCGATCTGTCGATCACGGAAAACATCTACATGGGCCGGCAGCCGGTGGATCGATTCGGCCGCATCCGCTACGACGAGATGCATCGCGAGGTCGATACGCTGCTCGCGTCGCTCGGCGTCGATCTGCATGGCGACCGTCTGCTGCGCGGCCTGTCGATCGCGGATCAGCAGGTGATCGAGATCGCGAAGGCGCTGTCGCTGAACGCGAACGTGCTGGTCATGGACGAACCGACCGCCGCGCTGTCGCTGCCCGAAGTGGAGCGGCTGTTCACGATCGTGCGGCGGCTGCGTGAGCGCGACGTCGCGATCCTGTTCATCACGCACCGGCTCGACGAAGTGTTCGCGCTGACGCAGCACGTGACGATCATGCGCGACGGCGCGAAAGTCTTCGACGCACCGACCGCCGATCTCACCACCGCCGCGATCGTCGCGAAGATGGTCGGCCGCGATCTCGCGACGTTCTATCCGAAAGCCGACGTCACACCCGGCGACGTGCGGCTCGCGGTGCGCGGCCTCACACGCACGGGCGTATTCCGCGACGTGTCGTTCGACGTGCGTGCAGGCGAGATCGTCGCGCTCGCGGGTCTGGTCGGCGCGGGCCGCAGCGAAGTCGCGCGAGCGATCTTCGGCATCGATCCGCTCGATGCTGGCGAGATCCGTATCGCAGGCAAGAAGCTCGCGCCGGGACGTCCTGCTGCGGCAGTTGCTGCGGGTCTCGCGCTTGTTCCCGAAGACCGTCGGCAACAAGGCCTCGCGCTCGAACTGAGCATCGCGCGCAATGCATCGATGACGGTACTCGGACGGCTCGTACGCTTCGGGCTGATTTCCGCACGCCGCGAAACCGAACTCGCGACGCGCTGGGGCACGCGCCTGCAACTGAAAGCAAGCGATCCGGCTGCACCGGTCGGCACGCTGTCGGGCGGCAACCAGCAGAAGGTCGTGCTCGGCAAATGGCTCGCGACGCATCCGCAGGTGCTGATCATCGACGAGCCGACGCGCGGCATCGACGTCGGGGCGAAAGCCGAGGTCTACGGCGCGCTAGCGGAACTGGTTCACGAAGGAATGGCGGTGCTGATGATTTCAAGCGAACTGCCGGAAGTGCTCGGCATGGCCGATCGCGTGCTGGTGATGCATGAAGGCCGGATCAGCGCGGAGATATCGCGTGCGGAGGCGACCGAGGAACGCATCATGAACGCGGCGCTTGGACAGAACGGCGCACCGCTGGGGCACGCGGCATGATGCGCGACTCGACCACTCGCCCGGCCGCACTCGATCCGCAGAGCGGCGCTGCACAACAACGCACACGCCGCAGCGGTGCCGGTAGCTTCGCTGCCGCCATCGCTGCAAGCCGCGAGACGACGCTGTTCGTCGTGCTGATCCTGCTGATCGGCGGCACCGCGCTCGCGAAACCGCAGTTTCTAAATCTGCAGAACCTGAGAGACGTGCTGCTCAACGTGTCGATCATCAGCCTGCTCACCGCGGGCATGACGGTCGTGATCCTGATGCGTCACATCGATCTGTCGGTAGGCTCGACGGTCGGCGTCAGCGCGTACGCGGTGGGCAGTCTGTACGTCGCGTTCCCGCACATGCCGGTGCTGGTCGCGCTCGCGGCGGGGCTCGCGGTCGGTCTCGTCGCGGGCGGGATCAATGCGCTGCTGGTCGCAGTGGGCCGCGTGCCGTCGCTGGTCGCGACGCTGTCGACGCTGTACATCTTTCGCGGCGCCGACTACGCGTGGGTACACGGCGGCCAGATCAACGCGACAAGTCTGCCCGAAGCGTTCTCGCGACTCGCGACCGGCACGCTCGTCGGCATTCCGGTGCTCGCGCTGATTGCGGCTGTCGTATTGCTCGGACTCGCGATGTATCTGAAGCAGTTTCGCGGCGGCCGCGAACACTACGCGATCGGTTCGAACCCCGAGGCCGCGCGGCTCGCAGGCGTGGCGGTCGAGCGTCGCGTGATGATGGGCTTCCTGATTTCCGGCGCGATTGCAGGTTTTGCGGGCGCATTGTGGCTCGCGCGCTTCGGCACGGTCGACGCGAGCACCGCGAAAGGCATCGAACTGCAGGTGGTCGCGGCGGCGGTGGTCGGCAGCGTCGCGATCAACGGCGGCGTCGGCACGATTCTCGGCGCGACGCTCGGTGCGCTGGTGCTCGGCGTGATCAGCATCGCGCTGGTCGTGCTGCACGTGTCGCCGTTCTGGGAGCAGGCGATCCAGGGCGCGCTGATCGTCGCGGCGATTACCGCCGACACGCTGCTCGCGCGCTCGGTGGCGAAACGGATGATGAGGAAACGCGATCATGGCTGAACCCGTTAAACCTGACGCTGGTCTGCGCTTTCGCCGGCCGTCGATTCCCTTGCACTGGGAAACGCTGCTCGCGGTGCTGCTCGTGCTAGCGCTGATCCTCGGCCGCGTGCTGTCGCCCGAATTCCTGTCGGGCGCGAATCTCGGCAACGTGCTCGCCGATCTCACCGAAGTCGCGCTGATGGCGCTGCCGATGACGCTGATCATCGTCGCCGCCGACATCGATCTGTCGGTCGCATCGGTACTCGGCGCGTCGAGCGCATTGCTCGGCGTGCTGTGGCACATGGGCATACCGATGCCCGCAGCGATCGCGCTGTCGATCATCGCAGGTGCATTTGCGGGGCTGCTGAACGGCCTCGTGATCGTGAAGCTGAACCTGCCTTCGCTCGCGGTGACGATCGGCACGCTCGCGCTGTTTCGCGGGCTGGCGTACGTGCTGCTCGGCGATCAGGCGGTCGCGGATTTTCCGGCGGGGTACACCGCGTTCGGAATGAATTCGCTCGGTTCGACGTTTATCCCGCTGCCGTTCGCGATCGTGATCGTCTGCGCGGTGCTGTTCACGGTGCTACTGCAGGCCACCGCGTTTGGCCGCAGCCTGTTCGCGATCGGCGCGAACCCGACAGCAGCCGCGTTCTCCGGCATCGATGTCGCGCGCGTGCGGCTCAAGCTGTTCGTGCTGTCCGGCGCGGTCAGCGCGCTCGCGGGCGTGATCTACACGCTGCGCTTCACGAGCGCACGCGGCGACAACGGCGAGGGCTTCGAGCTGTCGGTGATTGCGGCGGTGCTGTTCGGCGGCGTCAGCATTTTCGGCGGACGCGGTTCGATGATCGGCGTGCTGCTGTCGCTGCTGATCGTCGGCGTGCTGCGCAATGCGCTGACGCTCGTCGACGTGTCGAGCGAAGTGCTGACCATCGTCACCGGTGCGCTGCTGCTCGCCTCGGTGCTGATTCCGAATCTCGCCGCGCGCTGGCGGGCGCGGCGCGACCGGCGACTGATTGCGGCGGGCTCGCCGTGAACAGCGGTGCTGCAAAAACACCGCAAACACCATCGGGCATCCGTCCGATTACCCACAGAGGAGACACTTCATGTTCAGACCACTACGTTCGATGAGCACGGCAGCGGCCAGCGCGGCGCTCTGCGCGCTGCTGCTCGGCCTCAGCTCGACAGCGGGCGCGGCCGGTATCAAGGACGGCCTGAAAATCGCGTTCCTGCCGAAGCAGATCAACAACCCGTACGAAGTGATCGCCGACGACGGCGGGATGGCCGCGATCAAGGAATTCAAGGGCGACGGCAAGGTGGTCGGGCCGTCGGATGCGGGCGCGTCGTCGCAGGTGCAGTACATCAACACGCTGATCACGCAGCGGCAGAACGCGATCGTGATCGCCGCGAACGATGAAAACGCGGTCGTGCCGTATCTGAAGAAAGCGATGTCGCAGGGCATCAAGGTCGTCACGTTCGATTCGGACACCGCACCCGACGGCCGACAGATCTTCGTGAACCAGGCGAACGCGGAGGGGATCGGCCGTGGCCAGATCCAGCTCGTGTCGAAGCTGATGGGCGGCGAGGGCGAGTTCGCGATCCTGTCGGCGACGCCGAACGCGACGAATCAGAACACGTGGATCAAGTGGATGCAGGAGGAACTGAAGAAGCCCGAATACGCGAAGATCAAGCTCGTGAAAATCGCGTACGGTAACGACGACGACCAGAAGTCGTTCGTCGAGACGCAGGGTCTGCTGCAGGCGTATCCGAACCTGAAGGCGATCGTTTCACCGACGACCGTTGGCATTGCGGCGGCCGCGCGCTACATCTCGACGTCGTCGAGCAAGGGCAAGGTCGCGGTGACCGGGCTCGGCACGCCGAACCAGATGCGCGCATTCGTCAAGAACGGCACCGTGAAGGCATTCCAGTTGTGGGACCCGAGCCAGCTCGGCTACCTCGCTGCATATGCCGCTGCGAATCTCGCGTCGGGCACGATCACCGGCAAGGAAGGCGAATCGTTCGATGCGGGCAAGCTCGGCAAGCGGACCATCGGGCCGAAGGGCGAGGTGATCCTCGGACCGCCGACGACCTTTGATTCGAGCAATATCGACAACTTCAATTTCTAGTTCGCGGGTTGCGATGTGTGATGAAGGGCGCTCCGCGGAGCGCCTTTTGTTTTTGGGGGCGCGGCCGCGTTTCACTTTCAATCAGCCGAACGAGTCGTTCAGTTTGATTACAGTGCAGGCGGCAATCTGGGAGTGACGCATATTTTTCTCAACGGGATCAAAAAACCACCGCTTCGAATATATCGAGATTCGCTTGAGTCGGATATGCTTCCGACCGGACTGGGTAAATAGATCAATAGCCCAGTGTCTTCAGCGCACAAAATAATTAGATAGAAAGGAAGCGAATGAAAATCAAGAAACGCTTTTTCTGCCCGGCTCAATATCCCGTTGCTCTTCTTTCTGTCGTGCTGATATCGGGATGCGGGGGCGGTTCATCGGGAGACTCGGGTAATTCGGGCACATCGAATCTCAGTGCGGTCCAGCAAAATTACGAGAGCGTCGCCCTTGCGGCCAATGGCGGTTTTCACGCTCTGTCGGGCAGCCTGAGTTTCACGACGTCGCCGACGGGTGTCGCGTCTTTTAACGCCAGCAGTTATTTTTACAGCGTCGATTCAAGCATTTCGCAGAGTGCAGCGAACGGGCCGCAGACTCTGACGATCAATCACTCGCAGGTAGCGAGCCTGGCCTTACCGACTAACGGTGTTCCCGCCCGGTATCTGATCAATGGCGCAGTTTATTTGACATCCTCGCCCGAGCCGGCCCAGGTCAGTTATTCAGGCGCGAACGTATCAAACAAGTTTTTCGCCACGGATGGACAGACGGCCGTCGAGACTCTGCTTGGCACGAGCTATACCGTTGTGCCGTTATCAGGAGCATTATCGAGCGCTCCAGCTGAACTCGTTTCGTACAGTGCTTTTGGGCTTCTGACCAATACCGTCAATGGCCGCTCGCTTTATAACAAACAGGCCGTCTGGCAACCCGGTTCGGCTTATGTGAAAGTCGTGAGGCAAACCGTCGGCGATATGTTGACGGTTGGAGATTGCGTCGCACCGAGAACGACAGGCGTGAACATGACGCCTTGCTCCGCGGCGTCGACACTCGAAGCGTTCTTTCCGTACACATCCGGCGGCACGACCTACCAGCTTTCCGATGGGCAGATCAGTACCGTGGCCGGCGCCAGGGCATGGGTATCGAACGCAGTATTGTCATCGTCGGCGACACCGGCGCACCTCGTTTTCTATCAGGCGGCCGGCGGAATTTATGTCGGCAATCTGGTCAACGACGGCACGACCATTCAGAGTGCACCGCTTGGTGGCGGAGCAGCGCAGGCCTTCGAAGTGTTTCTGAACAACGCAGCACTTCAGTCAGTCAAATCGGCGGTTAATTTTTAGTGGCATTGCGGGGATGTAGTTCTGATCGAGGGACAGGAGCGGGTTGACGTGTCGAAGTCGTGCGGCAAGTTTTTCCATCGCTACGCCGATTTTGCTCGCTGCCTGTCCATGCATTACCGAATGCATCAAGCACCGTGAGCCGGGCCGCACGCACGCCCACACGCGATCCGCCCGATTCGCTCCCCGTGCGCCGCGCATGGCATTACACTTGCTGAGTTACTCCGCTTGTGCCGGCGTGGCTCCCTGCTGCGCCGGTTGCCCGATGTCACAGCAAAGGAGTCGCAGCATGCCGTCCACCTCCGCAGAATCCGCTTCAACCGCTTCATCCTCCGATATCGACCGTCTTTGCATCGACACGATCCGCACGCTGTCGATGGATGCGGTTCAGAAAGCCAACTCCGGTCACCCCGGCACGCCGATGGCACTTGCGCCGGTCGGCTATCACCTGTGGCAAAACCATCTGCGCTACGACCCGACCGAGCCGTTGTGGCCGAATCGCGATCGCTTCGTGCTGTCGGTCGGGCATGCATCGATGCTGCTGTATTCGCTGCTGCATCTGACCGGCGTGCAGGCCGTCGACGAAGCGGGGCGGCCGAACGGTCAGCCCGCCGTGTCGCTCGACGACATTAAACAGTTTCGCCAGCTCGACAGCAAGACGCCGGGCCACCCCGAATATCGAATGACGACCGGCGTCGAGACCACGACGGGGCCGCTCGGCCAGGGGCTCGGTAACAGCGTCGGCATGGCGATGGCCGCGCGCTGGTACGAGACGCATTTCAATCAACCGGATGCGAAGCTGTTCGACTACCGCGTGTATGCGCTGTGCGGCGACGGCGACATGATGGAAGGTATTTCGCACGAAGCTGCATCGATCGCCGGTCATCTGAAACTGTCGAACCTGATCTGGATTTACGACAGCAACCGCGTGACGATCGAAGGCCATACCGATCTCGCGTACAGCGACGACGTCGAGACGCGCTTTCGCGGTTATCACTGGAATACGCTGCACGTCGACGATGTCAACGATGCAGCTGCACTCGAAGCTGCGATTACGCAGGCCAAAGCGCATACCGATGCGCCGACGTTGATCGTCGCGAAGAGCATCATCGGCTGGGGCGCGCCGAACAAGCAGGACACGTCGGCGGCGCATGGCGAACCGCTCGGCGTCGAAGAGATCAAGCTCGCGAAGCGCTTCTACGGCTGGCCCGAGGATTCGAGTTTTCTCGTGCCTGATGGCGTCTATGAGCAGTTCCAGCAGCGCTTCGGTGCACGCGGCAAGGCCGCACGCGAGGAGTGGCAAGCGCGCTTCGAAACGTACGCAAAAAAGTACCCCGCACTAGCCGACGAATTCCGCACGATCGAAGCGCACGAACTGCCGGAAGGCTGGGACCGCGACATTCCATCGTTCGATGCGGACGAGAAGGGCATCGCGTCGCGCGATTCGTCGGGCAAGGTGCTTAACGCAATCGCGCAGCGCGTGCCGTGGATGATCGGCGGTGCAGCGGACCTGTCGCCTTCGACAAAAACCAATCTCAAGTTCGAAGGCGCGGGCAGCTTCGAAGCCGACAGCTATGGTGGCCGCAATCTGCATTTCGGCATCCGCGAACACGCGATGGGCGCGATCGTCAACGGCATTGCGCTGTCGAACCTGCGGCCATACGGCTCGACGTTCCTGATTTTCAGCGACTACATGAAGCCGCCGATCCGGCTCGCCGCGATCATGGAGGTCAACGCCGTGCATGTGTTCACGCACGATTCGATCGGCGTCGGCGAAGACGGCCCGACCCATCAACCGATCGAACAGCTCGCGTCGTTGCGCTCGGTGCCCGGCCTCACGACATTGCGTCCCGCCGATGCGAATGAAGTCGCCGAAGCGTGGCGCGTCGCGCTCGCGAATCCGCGCGTACCTGCGTGCATGGTGTTGTCGCGTCAGCCGCTGCCGACTTTCGATCGCAAGAAATACGCGCCGGCCACCGGCGTGCGGCGCGGTGCCTACGTGCTCGCGGATGCGCCCAACGGTCGCCCCGACGTGATCCTGATGGCGACCGGCAGCGAAGTGTCGCTGTGCGTCGCCGCGTATGAGAAGCTGAAAAGCGAGGGTATTGCCGCGCGCGTCGTGTCGATGCCTGCGTGGGACATCTTCGAGAAACAGGACGACGCGTACAAGGAATCCGTGCTGCCGAGCGCCGTCGATGCGCGCGTCGCGGTCGAACAGGCCGGCGTGTTTGGCTGGGACCGCTACGTGGGCCGCCTCGGCGCGTTGATCGCGATGCATACGTTCGGCGCATCTGCACCGCTGAAGGCGTTGCAGACGAAGTTCGGCTTCACGCCGGAACATGTCTACGAAGCGGCGAAGCAGCAGCTTCAACGCGTCGGGCAATCGAAGTGAGCGATCGAATTTAGCGTCGGACATCGAATCAATCCATTCTGTCACGCAGAGAAACGCAAAGAAAAGGAGAAGGGCATCATGCAGATCGGTATCGTGGGCTTGGGGCGGATGGGCGGCAACATCGGACGGCGCTTGATGCGCGACGGCCACACGTGCGTGGTCTACGATCACGACCCGCAGGCCACCGCGACGCTCGTCAAGGAAGGCGCAACCGGCTCGGACGATCTCGCCGGCCTGGTCAAAGGGCTCGCGACGCCGCGCGTCATCTGGTTGATGCTGCCCGCCGGCAAGATCACCGAGGACACGCTGAACGACCTGTACCCGATCCTCGGCGCGGACGACATCGTGATCGACGGCGGCAACAGCTTCTACAAGGACGACATCCGCCGCGCCGCGCGCTTTCGCGAGAAGGGCATTCATTACGTGGACGTCGGGACGTCGGGCGGCGTGTGGGGACTCGAGCGCGGCTACTGCATGATGATCGGCGGCGACGACGATGCAGTTAAACGCCTCGATCCGATTCTCGCGACGCTCGCACCGGGCGCGGGCAACGTGCCGATCACGCCGGGCCGCGAAGGACGCGACGCGCGCGTGCAGAACGGCTACATGCACACCGGACCGACCGGGTCAGGCCACTTTGTGAAGATGGTCCACAACGGCATCGAGTACGGGTTGATGCAGGCGTATGCGGAGGGCTTCGACATTCTGAAGCACAAGGCATCGACCGAATTGCCGGAAAACGAACGCTTCACGCTCGATCTCGCGGACGTCGCCGAAGTGTGGCGGCGCGGCAGCGTGGTGTCGTCATGGCTGCTCGATCTGACGGCCGGGGCGTTAGCGTCGGACGGCACGCTCGACAAGTACTCGACCGAGGTTGCGGACAGCGGCGAAGGGCGCTGGACGATCGAGGCTGCGATCGAAGAGGCTGTGCCTGCGCAAGTGTTGTCGGCCGCGTTGTACACGCGCTTCCGGTCGCGCGACGATGAGTCGTTTGCGGAGCGGATGTTGTCGGCGATGCGGTTTGGTTTCGGCGGGCATCATGAGTTTGGGGTGAAGAAGTAGGGGGCGTCTTCGGCGTGTAGGCCACGCCCTACGGAAGTATCGGATGATGCGTGAAGCTTCGCGGCCTGGACGTCATTGCGTCCGGGCCGCTTTCTTTGGGGGAAGCTAACCTCATTGGCCGGAGAACGATGACCGTGATAAAGCGATTTCGAACAACCTGACAATGCCACCGAAGCTGCTTATTATGAGCAACTTACTGGGTCCACTGCGGCGGCGTGACCCAGGCGAAACAGCCTCCGGAAAACCCGGCGCAGTTCAATCACACTTATCGAAAATCGAAAGGGCGGTTCCATGACAGGCGATTTTCCGCAGCAGGTGGTGCTCGATGGCGCGACGGTGCGCGCCGCAGACATCGTAGCGATCGCACGACACGGCGCCGCCGTCGCGCTGCATGACGATGCACGCACGCAACTCGAAGCCACCCGCCGTTACATCGACGACCACTGGATGACCGACGATGCGCCGCTGATGTACGGCTTCAACACCGGCGTCGGCGCGCTGAAGAACGTGCGCATCGGCGTCGCATCGATCGCGGAGTTTCAACGGAACCTGATCTTCGCGCACTCGGCCGGTGCGGGTGAGCCGATGCCGAACGAGGTCGTGCGCGCGATGATGGCGCTGCGCGTCAACGCGTTTGCGCGCAACTACTCGGGCGTGCGGATCGAGGTGCTCGACCGGTTGCTGGCGATGCTCAATCACGGCATCACACCGGTTGTCGCTGCAAAGGGTAGTGTCGGCGCCAGCGGCGATCTTGCGCCGCTCGCGTTGATGAGCGGCGCGATGATGGGCCTCGCACAGAGCCGTGTCGAGTTCCGTTCGCAGATCATGCCCGCCGCGGACGCGTTCGCGCTCGCGGGTCTTGCACCCACGTTCGACGTGCTCGGCAAGGATGCGTCCGCGCTGATCAATGGGTCGACCGCGTCGCTGGCTTTTGCGATCCTCGCGGCACACGATGCGCGTGCGCTGCTCGACGACGCGACGGTGTCGCTGGCGTTGTCGCTGGAAGCGTTGCGCGGCGAGCTTTCGTGCTTCGACGACCGCGTGATGCAGGCGCGTCCGCACAAGGGGCAGCGCCGTGTTGCGCAGGCGTTGCGTCGCGTGGTCGACGGTACTTTGCGCTGCACCGAACCCGCGCGCCAGGTGCGGCTATGGGGAACACCGGGGCTCGACCCCGCCGATGCCGGCACACCGCACGTGCCGCCCATCGCACCGCGCATCCAGGACGTGTATTCGCTGCGTTGCGCGCCGCAGGTGCATGGCCCGGTGCTCGATGCGCTCGATTACGTCGATGGCATTCTGCAGACGGAGATCAATAGCGCCACCGACAACCCGCTCATTTTTCCGGACACCGACGACACGTACCGCGTCATCTCGGGCGGGCATTTTCATGGGCAATACGTCGCGCAGGCGATGGACCTGCTTGCGTTGACCGTGACCGATCTCGGCGCGATCTGCGACCGTCGCAGTGCGCGGCTGGTCGACCCTGCATGCAACTTCGGCATTCCGTCGGGGCTGATCGCGACGCAGCCGGGCGTGAACTCCGGCTTCTCGTGTGTGCAGAGCATGGGCACAGGGCTCGTGCTCGAAAACATGGGCCTCTGCTCGCCTTCGAGCGCGACAAGCCTGCCGGCCAAAGGCAACACCGAAGACCACATCAGCAACTCGTGCTACGCGGCACGACGCACACGTACGATTGTCGAGAACACGCAGACCATCGTCGCCGCCGAGATGATGCTCGCGTGCCAGGCACTCGATCTCATCGAGCGCGACCTCGCGGCCTATCCGGTCGGACAGGGCACGCGGGTCGCGTGGGATGCCGTGCGGGCCTGCATACCCGCGGCGCTCGAACGCGATCGCTGGGTGCATGGCGACATCGACACGCTGCGCGGTGCCGTCGCGCGCGGCGAGATTGCGCGTGCGGTGGTGCGCGTTTGCGGATCGTTGCTGGGTTGATCTCTGTCGCGCTAAGGGAGACGGCAACGCATGGTCAGGTTGCTGGATCAGTCGCGTTGCGGGCCGCTTCTCAGCGGCTGCGCACCCTCGATCTCGCACGTGTGCGTTTTTCTCGCGGCGCAGCGCCCTGAGCCGCTTCGACAATACAGTCACCGAGCCGGTTCGCCGCAGTAGTCTGCCCATCGCGTCGCCGGCGCTCCACCAGCACGATCTCGCGCATGAACGTATCGGCGCCGAGATCGAGCGCGGTCACGCCACGCGGCAGCGCAGCAGGCCCTGGTCCGGCAGTAAGCGGCACAAGTGCAACCCCAAGCCCACGCGCGACGAGTTGCGCAATACCTTGCAACTCGTCGAGTTCGATCGCATCGGCGACATTCACGCGCAGCCTGCGCAAAAAGCGCTCGACCTGCGCGCCGCCAAACGAGCGCCGGTCGTAGCGGATAAACGGCTCAGACGCGAGCAGTTCGCGCCACGGCCGACGCGCGAGCTTCGACGGCACCAGCAACACGAACGGTTCGCGCGCGAGCGTGCGAACCTCCAGTTCCGGCGGTAAAGAAAACGGCGGCTTGATGATCGCCGCGAGTTCGAGCTCGCCGACATCCACCTGACCCAGCAGATTCAGCGACACCCCCGGCACGACCCGCACACGCCAGCCCGGCGACGCGCCACGAAACCGCACCAGTGCATCCGCGAGAAACGAGCCCTGCACCGATGCGATCGCACCGACGTTGAGCATGCCGCCTGGGTCGGCAGCGGTGGAGCCGTCGCGGCCGAGGCGCGCGTACAGCGCGAGCAGATCGTCGGCGAGCGCGAGCGTTTCGCGGCCCGCGTCGTTGAGCGTCGCCGAGCGGCCGGTGCGCTCGAACAGCGCGAAACCGAGATGCTTTTCGAGCCGTTGCATCTGCGCGCTGACAGCGGATTGCGTGAGCCCGATGTGCTCGCCGGCAGCGGCGAACGTGCCGTGCTGCGCGACGGCGACGAAGGTTTTGAGTTCGCGGAGCATGAGCGATTGATCGATTTCTGTGGATGTCAGATCGAAAATATATCGCTTTTCAGCAATTTCGTTAATGCCTAGACTTTATCCTTATCGGGTGTAGAGAAACCCGTACGTTCCCACTTTCAGCTATCAGGATGTCCGTCATGAGCGCAAACGCCGCCGTCATTCCGCCGTTCCATCTGGCTTTTCCGGTCCACAGCCTCGCTGCCGCGCGCGAGTTCTACGGCGATCTGCTCGGTTGCCCGGAAGGCCGTAGCTCCGATGCGTGGGTCGATTTCGATTTCTACGGGCATCAGATCGTCGCGCATCTTGCACCCGACGAAGCAGGCCATCGTTCGACCAGCGCGGTCGACGGCGACGCGGTGCCGGTGCGTCATTTTGGCGTCGTGCTGTCGGTGCCGCAGTGGCAGGCACTGGCCGACAAGTTGAAGGCTGCGGGCACCGCATTCGTGATCGAGCCGCACATCCGCTTCAAGGGCGAAGTCGGCGAACAGGCGACGATGTTCTTCCTCGATCCGTCGGGTAACGCGGTCGAGATCAAGGCGTTTGCGAATATGGCGTCGTTGTTCGCGAAGTAAGAGCGTGCCGTAACGCGATGCGTGCGATACATCGCACGCATCGCAACGTCGAAGGAATCAACGATTCACCAGCCGCGCCGGCACCAGCACGACAATCAGCAACGCTGACATCACCAGCGACGCAGCCACCACAAACAGCCCCGACGACAGCGTGTGCGTGACCGTCTTCAACCAGCCGATCACCGCCGGGCTGATGAAGCCCGCCAGATTCCCCGTACAGTTGATCAACGCGATGCCGGCCGCTGCTCCCGTGCCGCCGAGAAACGCAGTCGGCAGCGCCCAGAACATCGGCAGCGCGGTCACGACGCCGACCGCCGCGAGCGTGAGCCCGACCATCGACAGCACCGCGTGCTGACCATTCAGCGCACAGATCACGAAACCGCACGCGGCCAGCAGCGCGGGGCCGGCGACGTGCCAGCGGCGCTCGCGCGTCCGGTCCGCGTTGCGGCCCGCGACGATCATCGAGATCAACGCGGCCGTGTACGGAATCATCGTCAGCAGGCCGATCACGAATGGGTCGTCGATGCCGGTGCCACGAATGATCGTCGGCTGCCAGAAGCCGATCGCATACGAGCCCATCACGATCCCGAACAGGATCAGACACATCAGCCACACGCGTGCCGACAGAAACACCGCACTGACCGAACTGTGCGTGCGCGACGCGGCGGTCGTATCGATCTCGTTCTGGATCATGCGTTTTTCGCCGTCATCGAGCCAATGCGCGTCGGCGACGCGATCGTCGAGCAGGAAGAAGATCGCGATGCCGAGCGCAATCGACGGCAGCGCCTCGAGCACGAACAGCCACTGCCAGCCGGCCATGCCGCCGGCACCGTGTGTCGCGTGCATGATGTAGCCCGACAACGGCCCGCCGACGAGACCCGACACCGGATTGCCCGCCATAAGCAGCGCGACCATCTTGCCGCGTCGATGCGACGGAAACCAGTAGGTCAGGTACAGGATCATCCCCGGAAAGAAACCCGCCTCGGCGACGCCGAGCAGAAAGCGCACCGCGTAGAACATCGCGGGCGTCGTGACCCATGCGGTGGCCATCGACAAAGCGGCCCACGTCACCATGATCCGCGCGATCCAGCGCCGCGCGCCGAGCTTGTGCAGCAGCAGATTGCTCGGCACCTCGAAAAGAAAGTAACCGACGAAGAACAGCCCGGCGCCTAACCCATACGCTGCTTCGCTGAAATGCAGACTGTTCAGCATCTGCAGCTTCGCGAAGCCGACGTTTACGCGGTCCAGATAGGCGACGACGTAGCCCGCGAACAGCAACGGCATGAAGCGCCACGCGACGCGGCGAAACAGCAGGTCGGCATCGGTCGCGCCGAGTGTCGGGGAAAGCGGAGTGCGGATCAGCAAGGTTGTCTCCTGGCCCGCTCGTGCGTGTCGGCGGGCGTTTATGTTAGTCGTGCTGCGAGCGGTTCGGGGGTACGTTGTGCGGTGGTTAGTGGCTCGCGTGTGCGCGTTCTGCGGCTTTTTCGGCTGCACGCGATGCGGTGTTTTGCGCGATCGTTGGGATGTCGTCCGGGTCTTGCACTGCAAGCGCCTCCGCATTCGCGATCCTGAAACCGATTTGCGCGAGGCTCGCGTCGAGATCACGCCGTGCCGCCGCATCGAGTTCGACGAGCGGTGCGCGCACCGTAGCCCAGTTCGCGTCGCCGGATTGCAAGGCGATCGCGGCTTTCATCGCGGCGATCATTGGGAAGCGCTGGAATGCGGCGCGTGTCGTGTCGAGTGCCTGCTGCTGTGCGGTTGCGTCGTCGTTGCGCCATTCGCGTGCGAGCTTCGCGATTGCCGCCGCGTTCACGTTGCCGGTCGCCGTGATGCAACCGACGCCGCCGCGCTGCAGCGTGCGCAGCAAAAACGTCTCGCTGCCGGCGAATACGTCGAAACCTGCGGGCTGGAACGTGTCGATCAGCATCGAGGTGTTTTCCCAGTCGCCGGAACTGTCCTTGATGCCTGCGATTGTGCCGGGGTATGCGTGCAGCAGACGCTCGATCAGCGCGGCGCTGATGCCTACCTGTGCGACGGCGGGGATGTGGTACAGGTAGATGCGTAGCCGCGTGTCGGCGACCGCGTCGATCACGTGCGCAAATGCGCGGAACAGGCCTTCGTCGCCGACACCCTTGTAGTAGAACGGCGGCAGCATCAGCACGCCGGCGCAGCCTTGCGCGACCGCGTGACGTGTGAGTTCGATTGCATCGGGTAGCGCGCAGGCGCCGGTGCCTGGCATCATTCGTGAGGTCGGCAGGCCGGCTTCGACTAGCGCGTCGAGTAGTTCGCGTTTTTCTCGTACGCTCAGTGAGTTTGCTTCGGAGTTTGTGCCGAATGCGGCCAGGCCGACGTTGTCATTCAGCAACGTGCGGCAGTGGCGGACGAAGCGGGCTGCCGACGGTGTGCCGTCTGCTTCGAATGGGGTGAGGACGGGGGCTAGTACGCCGCGTAGTGCGGGAGTTTCGGAGGGCATCGGGGTGGCTCCTTCGTGAAGGTCTGGAATCGCCAGCGCAGTATTGCGTGGTGCAGACTTGCGAAGAAGTGCTGTCCGGTTGCTTCACTCGTTAATATTTTTTGTGTTCGGTGAGGTTGAGCGAGCGGGCTGAGGCCGGGTGCGGTAGGGCGCTAAGGTAGGTGCGATTGGTGCTTCAGCTGTGCGATTACGTGACAAAGCTTGTGCTGCGGTTCTCGGCCATAAACGGTCATTCGCGCACACTGTCAGTCGGACGTTTAGGCGTCAGCTTGCCCCCTTACCCCGTCGTTTGATTCTCAAAGCGTTCGACTCAGTAATATCGGCATGACGGGACGAGATTGCCGACGAATTTCTCGACGTGATTGCCTCATGATTGCTCGGCGAGGCCGCCCATGGCGTAGAGACCTTCGCCTTCCGAGCCCACGGACGCTGATATACTAGGCACCGCTCGCTGAAGGAGTAGCAACGCGCAAAATATTGGGCAGTTCGGCTGGTAATACGTAATAGAAAGTTTCTTCCTTGACGCAGCAAATCATAACGTCGCTGCAGGATTGGGAGAGGATTTTCGTGCACGACTCCGTCTCGGCAAATCGTGAGGTATTGGCCGATCCGACGTCGATGGCGGTAACGCTATTTCGATCCGATACTCTAGCCACTCTTCGATGGTTTGAAAGGGCGAATGGTTTTCGTGTATTCCGACGGTAATCCGTACCATCGCCCAAGAGGCATTGGGAAGTGCTAAAAACAAATAATGCGCATACTTCACCTTTCTGACATCCACTTCCGCGCGCCCCAGTGCCTTGATCCAGCAACCGACCGGGACCGACCCTATCGGACGCGCCTCAAACGCGATCTGGCAAAGCGAACCGAGGCGCTGGGTTCAATCGACGCAATCCTCGTTGGAGGCGACATCGCCTACCAGGCAGATCCGCGGGAGTACGTCGAGGCGCGCCAATGGCTGATCGACCTGGCGGCAATCTGCGGGTGCGACAGGGACAGCATCTGGGTGGTGCCTGGCAATCACGACGTGAACCGCAAATCGTGCGAGGACGCGCCAACGATGAATGCGCACGCGATGATCGCCACCGCCGATGATGGTTCGCGGGAATGGATGCTGGAGAAGCAGCTTTCCCATAGTGATACCGGTCAGGCGCTTTTTCACGGCCACCTTGCCTACAATGACTTCGCTAGCAAGATGAACTGCCAAGTTTATCCGGGTCGGCTTTATTGGAAGCAGGAGCGCGATCTCGGCCGCGGCGTGAAGATCCGAATCCATGGACTGACCTCAACGCTTCTGTCGGGTCGCAACGGTAAAGACGATCCACGGGGCGCACTCTACCTAAGTCCACTGCAGACGACGCTCGATCCGGCGCCAAACGTGGTAAATCTCACGATCTGTCATCATCCGCCGGATTGGCTTATTGACGGTGACGACGTCGAGGACATGCTCAACGCGCGCGCGATGTTCCAAGTCTTCGGCCATAAGCACCGGCAGCGGATCTCTGAAGGGAAGACAAACATTCGTTGGAGTGCCGGAGCGGTGAACCCATCGCGCTCGGAACGGCAGTTCGAGCCAGGCTACAACATCATTGAGCTGGAAGTCCTTGGCGAAGGTGCGGAACGGCGCATCGACATCAGAAGCCATCTTTACAAGTTTCAGACGAGCCCGGAGGCCTTCTACCCGATCAGGACTGACGACCGTGGCGACGAGGTACATCGCCATTCGATACCGTTCCCGGTGGACGCACTGCGCGTTTGTGCCGAAACGGAAATTGCGATGGGGAAACAAGGATCGGTGGGCGTAGCTGTGGTGGAAGAGGCGGTGGCTTCCACGGTCACTGACGCGGAGGCATCTATGGGCGACAAGAGGACTAGGCATCTGGTCGATCGCTTCTGGGATCTGGACGGCAGTGATCGACGAGAGATTGCTCTCGAACTTGGGCTGATTACAAAGGAGGAGGTCCAGTTGCCCGAAGCGCAGCGTTATGGCGTGGCCCTCATCCGGGCGGCCGAACGCAACCTTATCGACCGGCTCGACCAGATGGTCGCCGAGCGTGAATAAGCTAAAAGAGGGAGACTGGAACATATGCACCAGGAATTTCCAAAGCTGTTTTCCGAGATATCAACCGATGGCGCTGAGCGTGACCAGCGTTGGGCCGGTATCGAAGTGTTTGTAGGCGCCTGGTCAGTTCCCAAGGTCGAGATACTCGTCCGCCTCGCATTCGGGACGAAAGTGCCTGCCGGCGGACACCGGCAGGAAGAACTGGAAAAAGCCCATGCCGAATTCCACAAAGCGTTTTCGGATATCGATCCCTCGTTCGAGCCCGGTGGCCGGCAGGATCAAGTCTTGGCGGCCGCCGCCCTGCTGCAGCTCTCCACAGCGGACTCTCGCTCAGCAATGGCCATAACGACAACGGCCTGTGGCGGAGCGCGCAAGGCTCACTTGCCCATCGACCTCGTCACATCGGCGGAGAACACGCTAACGCAGCTTTCGGCCGCACGTCGCAAGCGGCCGGACTTGAGTAACGTGAAGGTCGAGGTGCCTGAATTCGAGTTCGAACCGGATTTCTCCGGGGTGCAGCCAAACCAGCCGCACACGTTCAAAGGCCTGTTCGAAAGTCTCCGGGGTACGCTGAACGATACTCTCTACGAGCTAACCGAAAGGTTTAACAAGTCTGTTGAGACGGTCGTTAGTGCGAACAAGATGGCGGACGAGGAACTGGATATGCTGTCTTGGGTATTCGGCGGCCGGTCATTGATACCGAACAAGGCGTTCAGTGAGGTGCCTTCAATCCAAAAACCACTGGTGTTCGCACGTGATCTCGCTTCGTTGACGAAGATTTATCCAGGGCCGAAAGTGGTGCCCGCGCTCTTGTCCCGAGCCGGGATTAATACGACTGGCGAGGTAACGATTGTTGATGCAGTCAACGCGGTGTCGGACGAATGGACGTCCGCGGTACTAAGGGGCCGCACGCCTTCAGCTGCGAGTTCGCCGATCCACGCGGCGCTGGCGCGCCGGGAAGAAACCGGGGCAGACGGTGGCTGGCAAGCAGGGTGGGCGGCGGCGACGGGCATCGACGCTGGCGCAGCCCTGTCACCGATTGCGCTTGCCGAACTCTTCTACCGCGAAATTCTCTGGCTGAGTTGATCTGCGATGACTGACACAGACGTGATCTGCGCAAACCGTCAGTGCCGGGTGGCCGGAGACGGAAAGTGCCTTGAGGGATACGAGGAGCTCAGCCGATGTCCTTACTACGGGCGTGAACTAGGAGCAGAAGCAGGAGACGCATCCAGCCACGAAGAGCACCAAGAGAACACATTCGATGGCATCCGGCTTCAGGACGCGTCCGCGCTCCAAACGCCGCGCGCTAATCGCGTCCTCACGATCCTCCCTTCGCGAATGATAGGCGTCATCGGCGCATATGACTCCGGCAAGACCAGTGTCATCGCCGGTCTGTACGATCTTTTTCAAAATGGTCCCGTGTCGGGGGCGCTTTTTGCCGGCTCGTCCACGCTGCACGGTCTCGAACTGATCTGTCATGATGCCAGGGTGGCATCCAATCGAGACGAGGCGCACTCAGAACGTACCAAGCGGGGCGAGGTCCAGTTTTACCACGTTGATGTGCGTCAAGATGGCGAATTGCGGTCCCTCCTCATAGCTGATCGTTCGGGAGAGGAGTATGAGGAGGTCGCCGATCTCGCGTCGAATGCTTCGGCGATGTTCGAATTGCGGCGCGCTGACGTCATCACCATCCTCGTCGACGGACGGCGGCTCGCGTCTCCGGTCGAACGGGCTGACACAATGGGTGCGATACCGTTGATCCTTCAAGGAATGGTGGAAAACGGTGCTTTCGCGAGAAAGCCAAACATTGCGATTGTCCTAACCAAGGACGACGTTGTCCAGGTATCGGCGCGAAAGGATCGCGTCATGCACGACTTCCAGGCAGTCGTCGAAAATATCAACAACAGCTTTGGTAGAAGTTTTGGCGAAATTGCGTCTTTCGTCACCTGCGCCTCGCCCAAAGACGCGACCACCGAACGCGGTAAGGGCTTGGCGGCTCTGTTGGCCTTCTGGATAAGGCCAAATCCGGTGCCGCAAGGGATCCGCGTGCATTTCAGCAGCGGCCGGGTTTTCGATCGACTGGTTGTCGAGGGGACGGACCGTGGCTGATTCCGAAAACCAGTCGTTCTCAATCTCCATCGTCGGCTTGCCCGCATCCGGCAAGACGACGTTCCTGGCGGCGCTGTGGGAACTAGTTAACGAGAGGCGGGTGCCTAAGGTACTTCGCTTCCACTCGATCGGGGACAACGATCAAAGTTACCTCCGGAAGATCGTCAAGGTTTGGCGCAGCGCTAAGGAGCAGGCGCGTACCCGGCTGACCGGCCTCAGCGCAGTGAAAATGAATCTCCAGGACGAAGATGGGCGGGTGGTCCATGTCGCCATGCCTGACGCCCCCGGCGAGGAGTTCCTCGCTATGTGGGAGGAACGTGAGCTTGGCCGTTCGCTGGGCGAGAGCCTCGCTATCGGAAATATAATGCTGCTCCTGAACGGCAACAAGGTGAAGGCTGCTGCGTGGCTCACTGAACGTGTGGCTCAACGACGAGTGACCAAGACGCGGAAGGAGAAAGCTCTGCCAAAGGAATGGGAGCCTAGCTTCGCGCCGACTCAGGTACAGCTAGTTGATCTCCTTCAGCAAATCTCGCATGCGCCAGTCGGTGGTGCCGGCCGTCGCATCGTCATCATGATCAGCGCGTGGGACAAAGCTGAAGGCGAGGGGCTTACACCGGGGGCTTTCCTTGACGCGAAACTGCCGTTGCTCGCCCAATATCTCGAAGCGGGTCGTGACGGATGGTGCAGCCGCGTCTATGGTGTCAGCGCCCAGGGTGGTGAGTACGACGGAAACGCCGACAACGCGGAGGATAGTGAAGACAAAGCCACCCCGAACAAAAGAGACTCACCGAGAAAGGGAAGAGACGCCGATCGCCTGCGTGAAGTTGATATCCCCGCAAACCGCATCCGGCTTGTGTTCGGCGAGAAGGAGTCGAACGATCTTACCGAGCCCCTACAATGGCTGATGAACTAAAGAGCTTCCGCATTAAGGTTCATCAGACGCTTCATGGCTACCGTGAGGGGCATCGGCTGATCGAAGGTTCGGTGAAGCTCCCACAGTCTGTTGCACGGGCCATGCTCGTGCTGAGCGATGCCTCGGGGAGCGGTATTCGGATCCCGGCCAAAGGATATCTGACCGGGTATCCGTTGTCGGAGGTGGGGATGTACGTGCTTGCGCGGACATGGCCTGCCCCTGAGATGAGCCGACCTGGCTGTGTGTGGACTCATTCGCTGCTTATCGACTTTGCCGACCTTGCGCGTCTTGCCACTGCGGACGACCTGCTTGGGACGTTTGTGCGCCCTTCTGGTGGTGCGACGTCGACGTTTGGGCCACCGATTGAGATCGCGATCTCGCGGTCTCCCTCTGCCGTCTCCCGCTCAGGTCTTATCCGCGCCAGACAGTTGGTCGGCGCGCTCTACGGTAAACCGAGAAGCCGAATTGTTGAGGAACGAGTAGGCGACGATGAAGGACTGATCACGGCGATCTGGATGCAACAGTGGCCACGGTTGCGGCGCGCATTCCGTTTCTGCACTTTCGCAGTGGACGACCGTTCGACCTCCACCGATGTGTTCGACCTACAAATAATCGGCGGCTCGCGTATTAGTCGTACGCGCATGCCTGACGGTGTCGCGGCAGCAAGCATCGAGAGCAGTGACTGGCTCGATCCTCTGCTTGACGATTTGGAGCAGCCATTGCAGTCAGGGCTGCGCCCCTTCCTGCGCGACGTGGGCGCCGACCTTAGCAACGGCCGTGCAGCAATGGTGCCGCTCACCAAGTTGTTTGCCGCGCTTGGTCCAGACGCAGGCTCAGAGAGCATTGCGGATGCCATCTCTGAGGTGGAGTGCCTCGGACCAGGGCAGGGGAGGATGGCCCTTGCGTCGGCTGCCACAATAGTGCTCTCTCGTCCGAATCTGATCGATGAGCGCTTATCCCGTTTCGCACTCGATCAGGTTCGGTCCGACCACAATCTGCTGGGTATCGATCCGGCTGTCGTGGGCAGAGCACTTCTGCGGTGGATGCCTGACTTGCTAGGCGAATCGATGCCAGACGGGGATCCATTGCGAGTCGCGGTCGACGCGGCGTTGCCGAATGCAACTGCAGATGAGCTACTGGAGGCCGTAGCGAGAAGCCCGGAAGCGACGCGAGTCATCCTTGAAGTGCGGCCTGAACTTCTGGAGAAATGGGAATTCTGGCAGATACAGTCCATCGACGTGGAGAAACTGCTCCGATCGCACGAAGTGCATCAGGATCGCGCGGTGGCTATCATCGCCGCGATGGTTGCCGGCGGGCGAGGCGACTGCGCTTCAGTGGTGGTCGATCGGTTCGGAGTGCATTCGTTCGTTCGAGCGCTCGCCGGCTACGCTGAATCCGGATCTCTGTTGCATTGGCTGCGCGTCCTGGTCAGTAGGACGGACGAGTTGGCGGACTGCATGGCCGACGGCACGCTTCAGGATAGGTCGCAGCTCATAGAACTCGCGAAAATCCTCGATCCAGATGCGGTGCCGAACAGCATCGACGAGGATCCTTGGGTCACTGCGATGCACAACAGCCGGACGTCGGGAGACCTGGCCGGCGAGGACGCCCTGGCGTCCTTTCTCTTCTGTCGGGCAATGGGATGGAGCTCCAAGTCGCCCGGGCGTCTGCTGTTCCTGTCGGTGCAGCGTCTCCACGAAGCCTTGGCACTCGGGCGACTATCGGGTGTGGCTTGGCAGACGACCGAGCGTCGTCTCCCATGGGTCGGGTCTTGGCGTGACTGGGACCGGTGCGAGCGGCTGCGCCGAGCGGTAGTAACCCGCTTCGTCGATCATGAACTGCTACCGCTTGAGTTTGGCACGGTGGTCGATGACGACAAGCTGTGGTCGAAGCTTGTCGATCTCGCGGCAGACAGTTGGCGTGGTCGGCGCTACCTTAATCGAGTGCGCATGGCTCTGCGAGACGGCAGCGACGAGTGGTGGCACGCACGCGCACGTTTGATTGATCACAGGGTTTGATAAATGGGTTTGGCACCGAGTACAGCGGAGAAGAAAGATGCCATTTATGTACGCTATCCGGCCAGCCGCGCGCCAACGACCTGACGTTCGATAAGTGAGCGCGGACGGCAAAAGTGTGGCTAAGGGCCCTGTTTGAAAGAAACGAGAAGGACCAAACAAAGATAAGTGCTGCTTCTACGGGGGCACTGGCGTTCGCTGAAATTGTCTTGGATGGCGGCCGCTGCGCTAGCATCCCTAGCGCCGGTGGCAAAACGCGGGTTTGCGCAACTCTGAATAAAAGACGCTGTTCTACTTAATTTCTGCCACTCTCGCGCTAACCATGGCGCGCTACAGGCGCAAGTATCACTCACCCCGAGGCGTCACCCCCCGCATCCGAGCGGCACGCAGAAAATCAAAATCGACACCTTGATCCGCCTGCGTCACCGTCTGCAAAAACAGCTTCCGATACCCACGCTCACCGACAGGCTCAACAACCGGCGCAGCCTGCGCGCGCCGCGCAAGTTCATCGTCGGCAACAAGCAGCGTCAACTCGCGCGCCGCAACGCTCAAGCGAATGCGGTCACCATCCCGCACCCAGGCAAGCGGCCCACCAACCGCCGCTTCCGGCGTCACATGCAGCACGATCGTCCCGAACGCAGTGCCGCTCATACGCCCATCGGAAATCCGCACCATGTCCTTCACACCAACCCGCGCGAGCTTCTTCGGAATCGGGATGTAGCCCGCTTCCGGCATCCCAGGCGCACCTTTAGGACCGATCCGCTTGAGCACAAGCACATCGTCGGCCGTGACATCGAGATCATCGCGATCGATGCGAGCCGCGAGATCCTCCGCGTCCTCGAACACGACCGCGCGGCCTTCGTGTTCCATCAGCTTCGCATCCGCAGCCGACTGCTTGATGATCGCGCCGCCCGGCGCGAGATTGCCGCGCAGCACCGCGATGCCGCCCTGCGGATAAATCGGCCGAGCGAACGGCCGCACGACGTCCTGCGCAAAACCGGGCCCAGCCGCATCGATCGTCTCACCGAGCGTGCGACCGGTGACAGTCAGCGCATCGAGTCGCAGCAGCGGCTTCAGTTCGCGCAGCAGCGTCGCCATGCCGCCCGCCTTATGGAAGTCCTCCATGTAATGCTGGCCGCTCGGTTTCAGATCAAGCAGCACCGGCGTTTCGCGACCCATCCGATCAAGCGCGTCGAGATCGACGTCGAAGCCCAGGCGCCCCGCGATCGCGGTCAGATGCACGATGCCGTTGGTCGAGCCGCCGATCGCGAGCAGCACGCGCATCGCATTCTCGAATGCATCGGCGGTCAGGATGCGGTCGATCGTCAGCCGGTTGCGCGCGATGTCCACGGCCTGCGCGCCGGTCAGTTCGGCGATGCGCATCCGGTCGGCGGTGACGGCGGGCGGCGATGCGCCGCCGGGCATCGTGATGCCGAGCGCTTCGGCGATGCACGCCATCGTGCTCGCAGTGCCCATCACCGAGCAGGTGCCGACGCTTGCCACCAGCTGATTGTTGACGTCCGCGATCTCCTCTTCGCCGATATCGTCCGCCCGAAAACGCGCCCAGTAGCGCCGGCAATCGGTACACGCACCGACGCGTTCGGAGCGATGCGAGCCCGTCAGCATCGAGCCGGTAATCAGCTGGATCGCCGGAATGCCCGCCGACGCCGCGCCCATCAACTGCGCGGGCACCGTCTTGTCGCAGCCGCCGATCAGCACGACCGCATCCATAGGCTGCGCGCGGATCATCTCCTCGGTATCCATCGACATCAGGTTCCGCAGATACATGCTCGTAGGCTGCGAAAACGATTCGTGAATGGAAATGGTGGGGAAATCCATCGGCAGGCCGCCCGCCAGCATCACGCCGCGTTTGACCGCTTCGAGCAGCTGCGGCATGTTCCCGTGACACGGGTTGTACGCGCTGCCACTGTTGACGATGCCGATCACAGGTCTATCCAGCGCACTGTCCGTATAACCCGCGCCTTTGATGAACGCCTTGCGCAGAAACAGCGAAAAGCCGTTATCGCCGTAGTTCGTCAGACCTTTGCGCAGACCAGTCGATTCGACGTTAGCATCGGCATCGGCCGGCGGAAGAGCAGGAGGCAGCGTGTCGGTCATGGGCGATCCAGGGCAAAGGGAAGTGTCTGCATTATCGCGGCCGCGCGCGAGGCGATGCGTCGCGTAACGCTTGCTTCAGACCTCAGTAAAACTATGCTCTCGCACGAACACGCGTGAGCGACGCATCAAAACTGCAAAGCCTGCGCAGTCGAAAGAAACGCCTGCACGAGCCGAATACGTGCAGACGACCGCCCCCACAACATCCCCACCACGCGTTTCGGAAACGGATGCGGCAGCGGCCAGCGCGCGAGCGACAGTCCCGCGTAACGGTTCATCATCCAGTCGGGTACGAGCGACACGCCGATGCCGCGATCGACCAGCACGGCGATTGCATCGAGTCCGTCGAGTTCGCAGCGTTGATGCGGCTGGATGCCGTGCTGCCGCAGGTACGCATCGGCGAGCTGGCCGCCCACGACGTTGCGGTCGTAGCGCAGGAACGGTTCGTTTGCGAGCACCGCGTGCGGATCGGTGACCTTCATCGATGCAGGCGTGAGCAGCACCAGCGGTTCTTCGCGGAACGTGTGCCAGTCGCAGCTTTTAGGGAGTTCGAACAGCGGCTGCACGATCGTCGCCGCATCCAGATCGCCGCTGACGACCTTGCGGTACAGATCCATCGATGTGCCCGGTTCGAGATAGATGTCGATGCCCGGATGACGCGCGAGCAATCGCGACAGCACGTCGGGAATCAGGCTCGTCATCATCGTCGGGGTGCCGCCGAGGCGCAGTTGTCCGGCGAGTTCCGGCGCGTCGTCGAGGTCGGACTTCAGATCGCGGATGTCGTGCAGCACGGCCCGCGCGCGATCGAGAATGCGCTCGCCGGCCTCGGTCGTGCCGACGGTGCGGCCCGAGCGTCGCACCAGCTTCGCGCCCAGTTCCTCTTCGAGCATTTTGACGCGCTGCGCGACCGCGGCGGGCGTCAGATCGAGCCGGCGCGCGGCCTCCGCAATCGATCCCAGCTCGACGACATACACGAAGCTCTGCAGGTAGCGCGAGTCCATCGATAAAAGTTTTATCTTTTAAAGAAGCCAAAGGATACTGTTTTTGACGAAGGGCGGCTATCACACTTCATGCCGATGGTTGCGCATCGCGCGGCCCATGCTGATATCAACCGGAGGAGTGTTGTCATGCCCAGAATCGAATCGGTCTCGGTGTGCGCGGCGAGCGTGCCGCTCGATCGCGTCACGTCGTTCGCTACCCGCACCGTGTCGACGCGTCACTATGGTCTCGTCAAGGTCCGCTCGACCGACGGCGTCGAAGGGATCGGCTTCTGCTACGTAGGTAGCGCGGCCGGCGAACTGTTCACCGTCGCGGTCGAACAGCTGCTCGCGCCGGTGCTGATCGGCGAGGATTCGTATGCAGTCGAAGGGCTGTGGCAGAAGATGTATCAGGAGTCGCTGCTGCAGGGCCGCGCGGGTACCGTGATGCGCGCGCTGAGCGCGCTCGATACCGCGCTATGGGACCTGAACGCGCGCACGCAGCAGTTGCCGCTGCACAAGCTGCTCGGTGCGGTGCACCTCGAATCGGTGCCCGCGTATGCGAGCGGCGGTTACTACCTCGAAGGCAAGACGCCGCAGATGCTCGGCGACGAAATGGCGAGCTACGTCGAGATGGGTTTCAAGGCGGTGAAGATGAAAGCGGGGCGTCTGTCGCCGCGCGAGGAAGAAGCGCGCGTGCGCGCGGCGCGCGAAGCGGTCGGCCCCGAAGTTGAACTGATGCTCGACATCAACAACGGCTGGACCGATGCGACCGAGGCACTGCAATACGTGCGACGCATCGAGCAATACGATCCGTACTTCATCGAGGAGCCGTTTTCACCGGACGATATCGACAATCACGCGCGTCTCGTGAAGCTCACGCGCGTGCCGATCGTCACCGGTGAAATCGGTTATGGGCGCTGGTATCACAAGGAACTGCTCGACAAGGCCGGCGCGGCGATCCTGCAGACCGATGCTGCGGTGTGCGGCGGTATTTCCGAATGGCGGCGTATCGCGGCGACTGCTGCGAGCTACGGCGTGACGATGTGTCCGCACTGGTTCCACGACGTGCATGCGCCGCTCGTCGCTGCAACACCGAATGCGCGCTACGTCGAGTTCTTCTGGGACGATCAGGTGCTGAACTTCCGTCGGTTGATCGATCGGCAGCTTGTTCAGCGTAACGGGCGCATCGTATTGCACGATGCGCCGGGTCTTGGGTTTGGGTTCGATGAGAATGCGGTGGCGCGTTACGGCCAATGGAGGACGGTGCGCTGATGTGTCGCGGGCGCGCAGGGCACGTTCAAAGACGTGCGGCCTGCGCGTGCACGAGCATGCAGCGTGTTGTGTCGAAGCTTAGCGCCGCAAACTATCCGCGATACTCCGATCCATCACATCGAGCGCCTGATCGATTTCGGCGTCGCTGATCGTCAGCGGCGGCGCGAGCCGGAACACGTCGCTCATCCCCTTCAGCTGCACGATGTTCATATGCAACCCGAGTTCGAGGCAGCGCGTGGTGATCGCGGCCGACAGTTCCGGCGCGGGCGCCTTGCTGTCCTTGTCGGCGACGATCTCGATGCCGAGCAGCAGCCCTTCGCCGCGCACGTCGCCGATGCAGCGATGACGCTGCTGCATGTCGAGTAGCCCGTGCCGCAGCCGCGCACCCGCCACTTTCGCACGCTCGACCAGACCGTCGCGCTGCACGATCTCGATCACCTTCACGCCGACCGCCGCAGGCAGCGGGTCCGACACGTGCGTCGTGTAGAACAGGAAGCCGTTGTCGTGCGCGCGTTCCTCGATAGCGCTGGTGGTCAGCACGGCCGATAGCGGAATGCCCGCACCGAGCGTCTTCGACAGCGTGAGAATGTCCGGTGTCACGCCGTCGTGTTCGCACGCGAACATCAGGCCCGTGCGACCAATACCGGTCTGCGCTTCGTCGACGATCAGCAGCATCCCGCGCTCCACGCATTTGCGCTGCAGCGCGCGCAGATAGCCTTCGGGTAGCGGAATCAACCCGCCCGAACTCAAGATAGGCTCGGCGATAAACGCGGCAAGACTCCCCGATGACTGGCGATCGAGCAGATCGAATGCATAGTCGAGTTCGGCGTTCCAGTCGTAGCGTCCGTTGCGCTCGAACGCCGGACGATACGGGTAGGGCGCTGGAATCGCGAACGAACCGACTGCCGCCGGCCCGTAGCCCGCGCGTGCCGCGCAGTACGTGGACGACGCGGCCGCGCCCGTCATCCCGTGCCACGAGCGCGCGAAGCTCACTACTTCGTACTTGCCGGTGACGAGCTTTGCCATCCGGATCGCTGCTTCGTTCGCTTCGGCGCCGGTGCTGAGCAACAGCGACCGGTCGAGGCCGGCGGGCGCGATGTCGGCGAGACGCGTCGCGAGATCGACGACCGGCCGCGACAGCATGCCGCTGAACAGGTGCGTGAGCTCGCGCGCGCTGTGCGCGATGACCTCGGCAACTTCCGGGTGCGAGTGGCCGAGCACCGCGCTCATCTGGCCGGACGTGAAATCGAGAATCTGCCGGCCGGTCGAATCGATCATGTATGAACCGCTGGCGCGTTCGATAATGACGGGCGAGAATGAACCGCCGTAGCGGATCAGATGGCGCTGCGCGGCGGACCAGAAGGCGGTGTCGGTCAGTACGGTCATGAGGGCGGTTCCTGATGCTAGGGTTGCGCGGAAGGAGCGGCGCTTTCGATCGAAGCACCGCATGCCCGGATGCTAGAACGGAACGCCGAGCCGCTGGAAACGAATACTGTTGATGGCTGCCATTCACGGCCCTGATTGCCGTTATGAGTTTTTCCCTGAAGACATGCCCCATCTCGACATCGACCTGCTCAGAACCTTCGTCACGATCGCCGACACGCGTTCGCTCACGCGCACCGCGACCGAGGTCGGGCGCACGCAGTCCGCGATCAGCATGCAGGTGCGGCGCATCGAAGAAGTTGCCGGCGGCGAGGTGCTATTGCGCACGGTGCGCGGCGTCGAGCTGACCGCGCGCGGCGAAACGCTGCTGCGTCACGCGCGCGAACTGCTGCGCATTCACGATGCGGCACTGGCTGAGTTGACCGGCCGCAGTCTTGCCGGTGCGCTGCGTCTCGGTTGCCCCGACGATTACTGCATCGCATTCCTGCCGGTACTGCTGCGCGAGATTGCCGCGCGTCATCCGCGCGTCGCGGTGCATCTGGTGTGTGCGCCGAGTACGCATTTGCGCAGGATGCTGCACGACAAGCGAATCGATCTCGCGCTGATCTCGCTCGCACCCGGCGATCACGGCGAAACACCGGTGCGCCATGAAAAGCTCGTGTGGGTCGGTGCGCATGCGCGCGTCGCGGAGCGCGACGGGTCGTTGGCGCTCGCGTTGTCGGAGCCCGACACGCTCGATCATCAGGCGGCGCGTCGCGCGCTCGACGGCGCGGGCATCGCGTATCACGTCGCATGCGAGAGCGCGAGCAAGGACGGTCTGCTCGCGATGGTCCGCGCAGGCATCGCGATCGCGGTGCTGGCCGAAGGCGCAGTGCCCGCCGATCTGCTGATTCTCGACGGCGAGTCCGGTTTGCCGCCGCTGCCCGTGCTCGGGGTAGCGGTGGCGTCGTCGCATGGCAGCGGCGATTCGCTGCTGGTGGGGAGTTTGAAGGAGTTGCTGGTGGCGGCGTTGGGTGCGGCCTGAGCGCTGCTTTCACGCTGACACTTCTGCACCGGGACCTCGTTGCTCGCGGCAACGGGAGAACATGCCAGCCGCATGCATGACGTGTGCGCTTGCCAGAAGCATGAAGGCTTTACAGAAATTCGCGCACTGCGAAACCTGCCCACAAGTCCCCGCTTTATTACAAATAAAAAGCTTGCGTCGTTTGACATGTGTTGCGCGTCGAAATGTCGCGCACCTGTCTAACGGCTCCTCATGCGGCTTTCCGATGAAGAGTCCGGTCACGCACCTATCGGGAGGGAACGGAATGAGCAGGATATCTGAGCAATTGAATAGATGGATCCGCAGGAAAGGATTTCCGCTGTGGGCATTCGTATTGTGCATGGCGGTGCTGGGTTCGACCGCGGCGCATGCTTTCACTCAAGCTGAGCGGGACGAGGTCCTGCACTTCACGTTGACCGAAGATTTTCTGCAACGCTATGGCGCGGCCAGCCATGAAGTGCATGCGCAAGGTCATAGCGCGCAACCGGCGCAGACACCGAAGAAAACGCCGGCAGGCGGATCCATGATCGACACGCTCACAGCCAGCGTCGAACAGTCTCCCGGTGAAATGGCAATCTTGCAAAAGCATGGTTTGACCGCGCGGCAAGCTGTGCTGGGCAGCATCGTGATCGGGAGTGCGCGGTTGCAGGACATGCGCAGCACGAATCCGCAGATGGCCGGGCGGATGCCTGACTCGAAGGACGTGAGCCCGGCGAACATGGCGTTCTATCAGATGCACAAGGAAGAGATTCACAAGCTGCTGGCTGTGAATCCTCGTTAGCGAAAGTGGAAGAACCGCTGCGGTTCTGCTGCAATAGGGACGGTCTGGTAATCTGGCGCTCGAATGAAAAATAATTTCCGCTCCAAATCTGCGCCGTCGTTATCGCGCCGCTATGGCACCGCGATCATTGCGCTTGCGTTGCTCGGCGCCAGCGCGTCAGGATATGCGGCGAGTGCCGAAGACTTCGCCGGGCGTTATCGCGAGAGCCTGCTCGCCGACAAAAGCCTGCCCTGTCGTTCGAATGAAGTGTGCGCGGCAGCGGGCGTGGCTGCGCTTGCAGCGGGTCATATCGAGGAAGCGCGAAAAATCGTCGATACCGAACTGGCGCTCGCGGTAGCCGACTCGATCATCGCCGGTAGCGACAACGCAGCCAACTCGGCCAGCGCCCGTGTCGCGATGGCGCAGATCCACCACGGCGACGTCGATGCGAAAAGCGGCAACGACGCGGCTGCACGCGCGTGGTATCACTTCGCGATCAATCAGCAGGCTCTTGCATTGAAGTCGCCTGTACTGAGCCGGGTCATCGCCGTCGCGCACGAGCGGCTCACCGCGCTTAGCGGCCGCAACATCGTCGCGCGCATTCCCGCCACGGGTGCAACGTTCGAAAGTTATGTGTCGCTCGGCAGTAACAACGAAATCTCGTTGACGCCCATGCCCGGAAAGCCCGATACCTACACGCTTTCGGGCTCGTTCATCTATCCGGTCGTGATGCAGAACGGCGACCTGTCGGCAAACGTCGGCGACCTCGTGGCGACGGTCCGCTTCTTCGCCGGCGAAGCGCGTGTAGCCATCAATCCCGACCAGGACGGCCCGATCGACGCCACGCACCGGATCGTGACGCTCGACAAATACACCGGCGCCGACCGGTGCCTGATCGAATTCCAGTTGAGCGCCCCGGAAACCCTGAAGGTCCGTACGCTCGGATCGCCCGGCGCGTGCGGCTTCGGCCATAACGTCGAGCCCGACGGCACCTACTATCTGACACGCACGAGCGTCCGGTAATCGACGAAGGGGCATGCATGGTGCGCCTGCTGTGCCACTCGGGCAGGGCTCGGACTACCGGGACGAAATGAATTTCGTCTGGTGTCACCGATCGGCGTAATGAGGTCACTTACCAGCGCTGCGGTTCCACGCGCTTCAGGTACTCGCTACGTGTTCATTCCGCCGCCCATTCGGCAAGCGTCGTGATCGTATTGATGTTACGTGCCGTCCCGTTCTTCGCGGCGGGAATCTTCAGCTTCGTTTTCGCCATCCCGTCGCCGTAGTGCACGTAGATTTCGTTCACGCCGAGCGCGGCTTCTTCGTTGTGCTGGCCGCTCATGTGTTCGAGCGCGTCGGCGGCCGGGGCGCCATCGAGAAAGATTGCGACCGTGCGATTCGGCGGGGCCGATGTAAACGGATTCGCCGCGAGCACCGCAGCCATTTCGGGCCCGGTGCGAATCGCGACGCCGACCGGCTTGCCCGCCCACGCTTCGAGCGCGTCTTCGAGCTTCTTCTTCACGCCCGCCTTCGACAGCCTGCTCGCGAACACGACGTTGCCGCTCGCGATATACGTGCGCACGTCGGTACAGCCGATCGATTCGCAGATCGAGCGCAGTTCGCTCATCGGCAGCTTGCCGGTGCCGCCGACGTTGACGGCGCGAAGGAGGGCGATGTAGGTCGTCATGCGCGCATTCTAGCGCTACTTTTTGCGTAGAAGCGCGCGGATTGCCTTCGCCTGTGCGGGGCGTCCGTGATCGCGCGCGGCGAAATGCGCGATCGTGCGCTGCGTCAGATCGACGTTCACGTAATCGTTCGGCGCTTTCGCGTTTGCATCGCTGGCCGAGTGATATTCGATCCGCAATTGCGACGCGTTTGCGACGATCCGCAGATAGCCGTAATTGCTGTCGTCGTAGTTTTCCAGCACGACCTGATCGACCTTGCCCGTCGCCGCCTGAAAAACCTGCGGCGCACGCAGCGGCGGCGCGTTTTTCGCGGTCAGCTTGATGAGCCCGTGACCGCCGTTGCCGCACACCACATACGGAATCTGCGTGCCGTCCGCGTTGCGCGTGCGCGTGTAACGCTGGTAGTTGTGTGCATGTCCCGACAGGAACGCATGCGGCCATACGCCGTGCTTGCTGCACAACGCGTCGATCTGCGCGAGCATGTCGGCGCTCGGTCCATGCTGGCCGAGCGCATACGGCGGATGATGATCCGCGATCAGCAGCGCGCCCTGGTAGTTCTCGGCCTTCACGCGCGCGAGCGCCGCATCGAGGTAGTCGAGCTGGCTGTTGCCGATCTGCGGGTTCGCGATCACGCCAGGGTCCTCGAGCGTATTGCTATAGAGAACGAGGACGCGCACGAACGGCGCGTCGAACGTGAAGAACACGCCGGGCTGGATCTGCGCGGTGCGCGACAGGCCACCCGCATCGGACGTCACGGTGAAATTTTCCGAGCAGAAGTTGTTGAGCCACGCGGTGAGGCTCGTCGCGTGCGTTTCCGGCGATACCATGCCGTCGTGATTCCCCGCACACGACAGGATCGGCGCAGGGTAGTCGCGATACGGCTCATAGAACTGGTCGTAGTAGTAGCGCGCCTCGCCGAAGCTGTACACGACATCGCCGAGCAGCAGCGCGAACTGCGGCACTTCGGCTGCGTCGGCTTCGGTGAAATCGGCGGTCATCTTGTCGGCGACTTCGTTTTGCGTCGACGGGCCGCCCGTATTGCCGCAATCGCCCATCGCATGAAACACGAGTTGCCCGGAGGCCGTGATCCGTTTCACTGCGGCCGTGTTGCCGCCGAGCACGTCGGCGAGTGACAGCTGCGGCTCGACGCCGCCGCGCGGCGCCGGAAACGGCAGCGGGAACAGTTTGTGTTCGGCATTGAGCTTGTCGATTTCCTTGTACGCGGCCGTGTCGGATGCATGCTGGATGCGGAACACGGTCGGGTCGGCGGTGGGCTGCGGTTGCGAGAAGACCGGTGCGCTCAGGCTGCGGATGCCGAGCGGCAGATGCGGGGTCGCGAGATTCGGTGTCAGCGGTGTGGCGGTTGTTTTACGCGAGTCTTTCTGGCTGGTTTCATTCGCCTTCTTGCGGGGTTTCGATTTCGACTGCGTGGGCATGCGAGGCTCCTGATCGAAGGCGCGTGACGCGCGCGTGGGGACGCAAGGCAGACTGCGGCTCATTCTTTGTGCTGAAGCCGTAGCCGAACCCTGTGACCCGTGCGGATCAGGAAAGTGCCAACACGATTACGACAACGCGTCGAGCAACCCGTACCACGCGACGCCCGCGTTGATGTACCCGCGCTGCAGCGCGTGCAGAGGAATCGGTTTGATCGCGATGCGTCCGGCCCAGCGATACTCGTACTCGACGCCTTCGAGCTGCGGATAGAGCAGTCGCGCGCTTCGTGTGCATGAGGTTCGTGCCGATCCATATGCCGATCGGCAGTCGCATTCCGATGTACTGCACGGCATCGGGTCACGCGTTTCCGAGCGCATTGCCCGAGACCGATGCGCGCGTGTTGCTCGAAGCGAGCGAGCGCACCGCGCACACAACACACCACCACCGATCTCGACAAACTCGAAGCGCTGTTATTGCAGGCACGTCGCAACGGTTATGCGTCGAATCGCGAGGAGCTGTTCATCGGCGACATGACGATTGCTGCTCCGGTGCTCGACAGCGAACGTCGACCGGTTGCATCGGTCCACGTGGTCGCACCGACGAGTCGATGGACGTTCGCCGATGCGCAGCAGCGTCTCGCACCCGCAGTGATCGACTGCGCGCGCGGCATCAGCAAATCGATTCGCACGTTGTCGTAGGAGCATCGATTGGTTAGCACAAACGACGAACATTCGACCCGTGCCGGATGGGCGGGGAAATGAACAGAAAGGTCTGCAACTTAACTAATTCATGCGACACGGATATACTTTGCCGCGAAGCGCGAGTCGCTTGCCCATTAGTTGGACAGCGGGCGAGCGCCGCATCGAATTGACGCAGTACTGTCTCTCAGGTTCTGGTAGCCCTCGGAATAACCAGAACCCTTAAGCCGGCCCCAGGCCGGCTTTTTTTTGTCCGCGTGTTTAGTTGGGTTTGTGTGCGTGTTTAGTTGTGACTCGCGTGACGATGACGTCAAGCGAGTTCTGAACAAGTGTCAAGCAAACGCTTCGAGCGTCGCGTGTTCGCACAGCGTCGCGAGGTCGATCAGCAGCAACGTACCGATGCCGGGCACCTCGACGACTTCTTTCATGCTGCCGCGCAGACCTGCCACGGCCTGTCCGGTGAGCATCGACGGCACCGGAATCCGGTCGCCGCCGTCGATCGTCACGATGTTGTCGACCGCATCGACGACGAGCCCGACCTTGCCGTCGCGATGCTCGATGATCAGCAGCCGCGCCGCATCGAGGTCCGCGTACGGCGGCATGCCGAGCATCGCGCGGACGTCGATCACGGTGACGAGTTCTCGGCGCAGGTTCGCGACGCCGCGCACGAACGGCGGCGCACCGGGCGTCTTCACGACGTCGGCGGGATAGCCGATCACTTCGCGCAGCTGGCCGATCCGCACGCCGAGCAGATGGCCGAGCCGGAACGTCACGTAGGTTTCGCGCGGGCCGCGACGGCGTCCGTGGCGGCCGGTTCCATTTTCGGCATCGGTTCGCGCGCGGTCCGCTGCGCGGTACAGCTCGCGATGACCGGTCACCAGCGCGTCGATCTGCGGGTCGGCAAGCAGCGCGTCCGCGTTCAGCAGCAGGATGCTGTCGAGTCCTGCGCGATCGAGACAACCCGCGAACAGCGCGACGTCGCGTCGCGCATACGCGGGCATCGGCAGCAGTTCGTCGTCGCGATAGCCGACGATGCTCCGCACTTCGTCCACGAGCAGACCCACGTGCGCGTCGCGCTGCGCGAGGATCACGATGCGGCGCAGGTCGCCTGGTGTGCCGGGTTCGCAGATGGCTGTGCGTCCCGGCGGCGGCGCGTCGACCAACCCGACGAAGCGTGCGAAGTCGAGCACCGGCACCGTGCTGCCGCGCAGATTCAGCATGCCGACGCAGACCGCGTCCGCGAGCGGCGACGGATGCAGCGCGGGCACGCGGATGATCTCTTGAATGGCCGCCATCGGCAGCGCGAGGTGCGCACCCGCGACGACGAACGACACGGTTTGCCGACGCTGCGCGTGCTGTGTCTGCTGCGCGAGCCGACCATCGCGAGCGCCTTCACGCGACGACTGAGGCTGCGGCACATCGGGCAACCCCAGCAAAGCCGCCGCCGACAGAATCTGCAGAATGCGTTCACCGCCGTTCAGCTTCAACGCACCGCAGATCACCGCGCGGCCCGGCTCAGTGGTCGCGAGATCGATCTTCTGTTCGGCGGGCACACGAAGGATCTCGCCGGTCGCATCGAACAGCAGACCGATGCGCATATCGCCCAGCTCGACGATCGCGACCTTGCGGCCGGCGTCGACGCTGCAACCGGCCAGGCCGAGCAGCGGACGCAGATCGACAATCGGAATCAGCGTGCCGCGCAGGTTGAAAAGTCCCAGCAGATGCGCGGGCGACAGCGGCATCCGCGTCACGGTAGCCGGATAGTTGACGACTTCCTGCAGCGCGGCCACGGGCAGCGCGAGTTCGGTCGTGTCGAGCTGGAACGAACCATACAGCTCGACGGCGGCGGGGCGGTTTTCCATGTGAGCGTTCCTCGTCGGGTTCGGTGAAGATCGCGCGCGTCAGTGCGAACGCGCGATCCGTTTGACCGCATACGTGTGCTGCGCGCAGTCGATCGACAGTTGCCGGCCGCATTCGCCTCCGACATCCGCATGCACGACACGCAAGCCAAGCGATGCGAGCAGACGCTGCGCGGCCTGCACGTTCTGCTCGCCGATCAGGCCGTGCTTCGGCGTCGGCACGTGATGCATCATGTTCGCGCCGCCGGCGAGCACGACTTCGAGCGCATCGCGCGGCGCGAGCGTCGCGTGCATTGCCGCGAGCAACGCGGGCACGGCATCGACGACGTATTTCGCACTGGATGTTGCTATGTCTGCAGCGCTGACAAGCTCGGGATGCGACGCATGCGGCAGCAGACAATGCGCGAGACCGTACACCGCACGCTCGCGCCACAGCAGTCCGATGCCGACACACGAACCGAGCGTCGCACGCAGTACGTCGTTGCCGCTGCCTACTGCGAGCGCGCACATCCGCACCTGGATTTCACGCGGGGTATCTACGTCGGGTTTATCCATGATTAGCCGCCTGATTCCGGTACACCAGCGGCTGCTCGAACGCGAACCCCGTTTCGAAGCGGCTCAACGATTCCGACTCGCCGACGATCAGCACGCCATCCACCGTCATCGTGCGGCGCACGTTTTCGAGCACGGTCTGCTGTCCTTCAGCATCGAAATAGATCAGCACGTTACGCAGCAGCGCGAGATCGACGCTGCCGATCGCATCGGGCAGCGCGTACAGGTTGTGCGGCCGGAACGCGACGTTCGTGCGCAACACGGCACGCGCGCGAATGCCACCGTCCTGCGTATCGAAGTAGCGTTCGAGCAGATCGGGTCGCGCGTGCCGCAGACTGTCCGCGCTGCGGCCTTGATAGAACCCGTCGGCAGCACGACGCAGGATGCCTTCGGAAATGTCGGTGGCGAGAATGCGATAGCGAAAGCCCGGCCGCAGTGCGCGGAACTCCTCGCACAGCATCGCGAGGCTGTACGTCTCCTCGCCGCTCGACGCGGCCGCCGACCAGATCCGCAACGTTGCGTGCGGATGCGCGTCGTGCCACTGCGGCAGGAAGTGCGCGGCGAGGTAGTCCCAGATGCGCGGCGTACGGAAGAACGACGTCTCGTTGGTCGTCACGACATCGACGAAGTCCTTCACTTCGCCCGGCAGCGCTTCGAGAATCCGCAGATAGTCGCGATAGTCCGGCAGCGCGAGCGCCTGCAGACGACGGCGCAAACGGCCTTCGAGCAACGGCCATTTGCGCTCGTTCATCGCGATGCCGGTATGACGGCGCACCTGCTCGATGAGCGCGTGCCGGGTCGCCTGATCGGCGTCCAGATCGGTCGTCATGGGCAGTACCTGTCAGACGACGAAGCGCGTGACGGTCTGGTCGAGCGTTTGCGCGCCCTGCATCAGCGTGCCGGTTGCACGGGCGATCGTGTCGCAGGCGGCCGCCGATTTCTCGGTTTCCTCCGCGATCTGCTGGATCGCCGTGCTGACTTCGCGTGCGGCCACCAGCTGTTCGTCCGCGCCGCACGAGATCTCGGAGATCGCGTGCGTGGTGCGGCTCACACCCGCGACGATGCGGTCGAACGCCTCGCCCGCGTTGCGCGAGATCTCGCTGCCCTGTGCAACGCGCTTCACCGACTCGTTGATCAGCTTCGAGATTTCCTTCGTCGCCTGCGACGAACGCTCGGCGAGCTTGCGCACTTCGTCCGCGACGACCGAGAAGCCGAGCCCGTGTTCGCCCGCACGCGCCGCTTCGATCGCCGCGTTGAACGCAAGCAGGTTGGTCTGACTCGCGATCTCGCCGATCACCTTGATGATTTCGCTGATGTCTTCCGACGACTTGTTGATCAGCTCCATCGATTCGATCGACCGCGCGATCGCCTTCGCGCCGCGTTCGGCTTCCTGCTGCGTGTCTTTCGCGAGATGGTCGGCGCTGCGCGAGTTTTCCGCGATCGAGTTGATCGACGCGGTGAGTTCCTCGATCGACGCGTTCATTTCCTCGACAGTAGCGCCGAGCAGCTGCGCGCCGCTCGCCACCGTGTTCGCGCGACCCGAGATGTCCTGCGCGGAGCCGGAGAAACCGCTCGCCGAATCGACCACTTTGCCGATCACGCCGCGCAGGTCTTCCATCATTCGCTTGATGCCGGCTGCGAGCTGGTCGATCGGTTCGTCGCCGGTCGTCGCGATCGCGCCGGTCAGATCGCCGGACGCCGCGCGGCTCACCACGTCCAGCAGGTCCGCGACCTTGCGCTGATCGTCTTCCGCGCGATGCTTCACGCGTTCTTCGAGTTCAACTTGCGCAGTAACGTCGGACGCAAACTTGACGACCTTGTACGGCCGGCCGCTCGCATCGAGAATCGGGTTGTAGGTCGCCTGAATCCATACCGCGCGACCGCCTTTGCCGACGCGCCGGTAGCGGCCGGAGTCGAACTCGCCGCGATTCAGCTTCGCCCAGAACGCACGATATTCAGGGCTCGCCGCGTGCGCATCGTCGACAAAAATCCGGTGATGCTGACCGACGATTTCGTCGAGCCGATAACCGAGCGCGTCCAGAAAATTCTGGTTCGCCGACAGCACCGTGCCATGCAGATCGAATTCGATCACGGCCTGGGCCTTGTCCATCGCGTGGACCTTGCCCTGGTATTCGGCGGTCTGGCGTCGTGCGGCAGTGACGTCGGTGGCGAACTTGATGACCTTGTACGGCTTGCCGGTTTCGTCCAGCACCGGGTTGTACGACGCGTTGATCCAGATCTCGCGGCCGTCGCGACCGATCCGGCGATATTCGCCCTGATCGAATTCACCGCGTGCGAGTTTTTCCCAGAACTGCCGGTAGGCCGCGCTTTGCGTGTATTCGGGTTCGCAGAATATCCGGTGATGCTGGCCGCGAACTTCGGCGAGCGTGTAGCCGAGTGCGTTCAGGAAGTTATCGTTGGCATGCAGGATGGTGCCGGACAGGTCGAATTCGATGACCGCCTGGACCCGGTTGAGCGCCGTGCTGACGGCGTGCAGTTCGTGCAATTCCAGATTGCGTTCGGACGTAGCAATTTCCATCGCGTTCCCCTCGTTGAACGTGACGTGGTGGCAGGAACCCGGTCTCCTGCCGCAGCAGGAAAGTCAGGTTTTCTCTCAGAACTCTTATATCGGCGACCTTGCCGGAAGCGGGGGCGGGCAATGGGCACCGCCGCGCCGCCCGCTCTGGCAGGCACCGTGTCTGCATAACGGCAGCGCGCGAGAGGACTTGATTAGGGTTTTCGCGTAAAAAAAGCCGCGCGATCCGGCTGGGGCCGGCGGCGGCTGGAGAAGTACAGCGAGAAATACGGCGGGGAGTACAGCGTGGAACCGGCAGCAATCTCCGGTTTCCCGCTTCAGCCCATGATCACGTTCGCGAGCTTGAACTGATACGGCGCCGCAGCGGTGCCCGCGCCGCCGCCCGTCATCACGATGTCGGCGCTTGCGATGCCGAGCAGCGACAGCTCCGTGTTGATGTCCGAGATCACGGCCGAGTTCATCACCTGGCCCTGTTCGATCTGCGACGCGGTGCCGATCCACAGCGTCGGCTTGAACTCGAACACGGCCTTTTGCCCCGGCACGACACCGGTTTTCTTCGCGAGCAGCCGGTTGTCCTTGAACACCGACGCGGTGATCGCGCCCGAACGCAGGTCGTTGCGCAGCTGGATCTCGCGCGAACTCGTCGATGCGCCGGCGAGCGCGAGCACGTTGCCCGACGTCGAGCGCGCGACGCTGAACATCTGGCCGTTCTGCGCGGCTTTTTGCGGCATGAAGTTGCCGTCGGAATCGCTCGCGGTGACGGCGGTGCGCATCGGGAATACGAACGGATGGTTGTCGCCGCGTCCGCAGTTGCTGATCACCTTCCATGCAACGGACAGCTCGTCGAAGCTGGTCGATACGTTCTTCTGGAACAGCACGACCTGGCTGTTGTTCACGTCGTTCGACAGATTGATGAAATTCAGTTTGATGTCCATGACTTACCCTTAACGGATGGAATGAGCAGCGGCAGACGCGCTGCCGCTGCCTCGCACGCGTGGCTTTACGCCATCACGACGTTTTCGAGCCGGAACGTGAACGGCAGCGAGCGCGGGCCGGGGCCGCCACCCGTCAGCACGATGTCGGCGCTCGCGATACCGAGCAGCGACAGTTCCGTGTTGATGTCCGAGATCACCGCCGAGTTCAGCAACTGGCCCTGTTCGATCTGCGACGCGACGCCGATCCACAGCGTCGGCTTGAACTGGAACACGGCCTTCTGTCCCGGCGCGATCGAGGTCTTCGTCGCGAGCGGGCTGCCGTCCTTGTAGATGGTCGCGTTCGCGGCGCCCGCAGCCAGGTCGTTGCGGACCTGCACTTCCGAGCTGCTGCCCGGATCGCTGCCGAGCTGCAGCACATCGCCCGACGTCGAGCGCACGATCTGGAACACCTGACCGTTCGTCGCCGTCTGCTGCGGCATGTAGTTGCCGTAGCTGTCGCTCGCGCTGACGGTCATCGTCATCGGGAACTTGAACGGGTGGTTGTCGCCCTGACCGCAGTTGCGGATCACCTTCCATGCGATCGCCAGTTCGTCGAAATCCGTCGCGACGTTTTTCTGGAAGATCACGATGCTCGAGTTGTTGGCATCGTTGGATCGATTCACGAAGTTCAGCTGGATGTCCACTTGCTTGCTCCTTGAGTTGAAAGACGGCAATCGGTTTGCCGCGCACCTTGCCACCGGCCCATCCGGATGAACGGGTCGTGAAAGCAATTCGAAGAACAGGGCGCTGTTGGGCGCTATGTCGGTGCCGTATGTCGACGCGGGCCGTCAGCGGCGCAGGACGTTTTCGAGCGCGAAGCGCAACGGCTCTGCATTCGCGTCGCTGCCGCCGCCCGTCATTACGATGTCCGCCGACACGACACCGGTCAGCACGAACTCCGTGTTCTCGCTCGACAGCACCGCCGAGTTCAGCGCATGACCTTCCTGCACCTGCGAGGCCGCGGCGATCCACAACGCAGGCGTGAAACGGAACACCGCTTTCTGGCCAGGCGCGACCGCCTGCTTCGCGGCGATCAGCCGGCCCGCGCTGTACGCGTTGACGTTCACCGCGCCGCGCCGCATCCGGTTCGCGACCTCGATGTCGGAGTGCGCGGGGCCTTGTGCGGGTGTCGTGTCACGGGCGAGGCGACCACGGCCGGTCGGATGCGGGCTGACGGTGAAGCAGTCGCCGTCGTCGGCCATGAGGCGCGGCGAGTAGTTGCCGTAGTCGTCGCCGATCGACACTTCGGTGTCGGTCGAGTAGACGAACGGATGCAGACAGCCGTGGCCGCAGTAGCGGATCACTTTCCACGCGATCGCGAGTTCGTCGAAGTCGGGAATCACGTTGCGCTGGAACAGCACGACTTCGCTCGAGCCGCGATCGTTCGACTTGTTGATGAAACGCAGCGAGATGTTCATGCCGGTTGCTCCGTCGAGTCGTCGGCGAGATGCTTCTCGGCCCATTGCACGAGCGCGGGCTGCAGACCGCCCGTCAGCATTGCGAGATGCGTCGCGTGTGAGCGGCTTTGTGCCTGGATGTCCTGCGCGAGCGTGCCGAGCGCCATCGCGGCGTCGTTGCTGTTGCGACTGCGGCCCACGTTGTCGAGGTACTGCGCGGCGGCATCGGCGAGTGCGCCTGCGTGCTGCACGTGACCCTGCGCGAGACGCGTCGCGAGATCCGCGTGAATCGCGGCCAGTTCTTTCATCGCGGTGGCGGAGCTTTTGAGGCCGAGGCGGTCGCGCTGCGTGCGCCAGCTTTCGTCGTTGGCGCTTTGATACGCGGTCGCATAGTGATGGCTGGTCTGCAGCACGGTGCGCACGAACGCGCGCCACGTGCCGACGTCGGCGGCGGCACCGGCAAGACCGGCAGGATTCGCCGACTGCGCGACGACCTTGCCGAACAGCTGGAATGCAGTGAGATTGGCGTTTTCCCACTGTGCGATGAAGTTGGAGAACATGACGATTCCTTGTGCGGGTTGAGTGCGGATGCGCGTGTGGTTGTGTTCGTGGTTTCTTTGATCGCTGGCTCGCTACGGACGCGGCTGTCCGAGGCGATCGATCATCTGTTTCACCGCGACCATCTGCGGCGCGTCGTGTGCATAGAAGTCGGGGATGTTCGCGTCGGCGCTCGTATAGCCCCAGAAGTCCCAGCAGCCGATCGGATTCGCGACGGATTTATCGACCTGCGGATACAGCACGATCACGCGATTGGTGTCGGCGGTTTCGTTGTAGCCGGCGCCGCGCACGAAGCGCTCGCCGACGAACGACGCACCCTGTTCGCAGCCGTGAAAGACGACGTGCACTGCGCACGCCGCGCTCGCGCAGGCGGCGGGCAGATAGACGTAGCCGGTGTCCGCGAGCGATGCGCGACGGTCGCGATCGAACTCGCGCTGATCGAAGGCGAGCAGCGTGCCGCTGGCCTGCACGGCGGGCGGATTGAGCTTCGTGCCGGGGGCCGCGTAGATCCACGTGAGGATGTCGTCGGCCTGATCGAAGCCGCAGTTGTTGATGTACGGCATCGCGTTCGCGCCACACGCGGCATCGATCGGATGATTCGTGATCAACGCGTGGCCCGCGTTCGGATCCTTGCGATACGACACGTTCGCTTTCGGCACGCCGGCGAGGTCGTAGAAGTGCCGCGCTTCGTCGACGACGCGCGTCGACACGACCTTGTCCTGTGCGCCGTTGAACAGATAGATGCGTTGCCGGCGCAGGTTCGCGAGGTCGTCGATGTCGCCGGTCTTTGCGAGCACCTGTGCGTCTTTCCACGATGTCGTTGCGTCGGGTGCCGCGCCGAGCGGCTGCATGCACAGCGTCACTGCAGCGGCAGCCGGCGCGACCAGCGACGATTCGAGCGCGCAACGAAACGCGCCGCCCGCGACGATGCCTGCGCCGATCAAGCGGCTCGAATATGCGACGTCGAATTGCGCAGCCATGAACGCACCCGACGACAGACCCGATACCGATGTGCGCTGCAGATCCGCGCCGTACGCGGGCAGCGGTGCGGCTGTATCCGCATGAGCAAGCGATGCGGACATCGCGCCGCACACGTAAGCCGTGCTCAACGCGAGTACGCGCAGACGTTGGGCCCATGAGCGCACGCGAGTTGCGCGCAGTCGATCGTTTGATACCGGTGCTGCTTCGTTCGGGACGGCTGCCGCGTTCATGCGATGTCTCCTGTCGTGCGCTGTCGGGTGTTTGCGTTGGGGTGAAGAGCGTGCTTGCAGCGTACGTGTGGGGACTTGTGCGAAAAATAGGGCGGACGGTACGGACGACGACCCGTGTCCGACGGCCTGGCCTGGCGCATGGGCATGCGCGTGAGGAATGCGAACGCGCAAACGAAAGCGCCGCGCCTTCGTAAAAGGCGCGGCGCATGCGGAAGAAAACGAGCGAAGAACTACGAGAGAAAAAGTTTGCGTTCAGCCTGGCGTCGTCGCGTGAGACCGGCGAGCGGCTTACCGCCGGCCTTGTTCCACACGAGAAACTGATCGGCCGCCTTCGCAGCAGCACCCGCGTTCAGGTAACGCAGCAACGTCGACGAACGCAATCGTCCCGCGCCGAGGTTGAAGACGAACGCCATCAGCGCATCGAACTGCTGCTGCGTGACGGGCACGCGCAGCAGCTTCACCAGCTGCAATTCCGCGCTGCGCAGATCGCGTTTGAGCAACGCTTCGGCGGCGCCCGCTTCGATCGGCCGGTCGAAGCGTTCGTGCGGCAGGATCAGGTGGCCGAAGCCGATCGTCGGTTTGCCGACCGCGTCGAGATAGCGGGCGAGCCGCAGTCCCTCGAATTGCTTGATCAGTTCGATGCCGGCGGAACCGGTGCGATTGGGGCTGTCAGTCATCGGAAGGCTCCTTGTCTGTAGGGTTGCTTGCTTTGCTGCTGTCGCCGCCGGTGTTGCCATCGCCGGCACCATCGCCGGTGACGTGTCGCGGGCGCGGCACGAGCCGATGCGTGTATTCGTCGATCACGCGCATGATCGCTTCGGGCGGCGCGAGCGCGACGAACTGCATCTCGATGTCGATGTGCTCGCTGTCGCGTCGGCCGGCGTTGCCTTGATCGTCCTTGCGCGTCGACGGTGGTGCGAGCGTCACGTAGAAGCGGCCGCGCTGATCGTCGCCCGCGACGGGGCCGCCGGCCGGCAACGCTTCGGTGAAGTCGCCGCGCACGGTCAGATGCACGACCATCCGGTCGAGCGCGAGACCGCGCGGCGTCGCGAGTGCGACGAGCGGTACCGGCATCGTGTGCTCGGCATCGAGCGCGACTTCGACCGCGCGCGGCGCGAGCAGTCCGTCCTCGCGTGCATCGAAGAACTGGTCGAGCATCGCAGTGTACTGATGCGAAAGCAGTTGATTCGCGGCGGCTGCCGCGTGCTGCATGCCGCGTGCGATTTCGTCGAGTGCGAGACCGCGCGGGGGCGGATGGTCTGCGCTCGTGGGCGGTGGATCGTTCGATGGTGGAGAGGGCGGCGACGGTGGTGCGGGAGGATCGCTCGCAGGTGCTTCGGATGCGTGCGCGTCATGCGACGAATCGCCCGACACGACGTGCGGCGCTTCTGCCTGCGAAGAAACGGGCGCGGCGACAGACGGGGAAGCAGAAGCGGGCGGCACCGCCGCGGCCTGCGCACCGCCCGCCTGCGATGCATCGGAAGCGGAAGCGGGAGCAGATGCGGCGCGCGCATCGCGCCGCCGCCTGAAGAAGCTGAACATGATGAGGTCCGCGTCGGTGCGCCGCGCTTACGGCTGCGTGGCAGTTTGAGCGGCCGGCTGTGCTGCTGCGTCGCCGGTGCCCTTCGTGTCCTGCTTCTCGCCGATCAGCTTGCCGTCGGTCGGCGTCGGGGGCAGCGGCTTCACGTCCTTCTGCTTCGCATCGGTGACGACCGGCTTCGTCGCGGCATCGGTCAGAAAATCGATCACGCGCATCAACGCTTCGGGCGGCGGCTGACGCTTCACCTGCGTATGGATCGAATACTTCGCGCGCGTATCGGTGCTGCGCGTCTGCTCCGACTTGTGCGACACGCGGCCCGACACGCTGACGCTCACCGGACCCCAGCCGAACTTCGCCTGGAACTCGCCGCTGCCTTCAGTCGACGACGACGATTTCTCCGACTGCGTGATCTCCATCTCGAAGTCGATCGTGCCTTCCTCGATCGCGATGATCGGATGCACGATCGCGGCGAGCAGCGGAATGCGCATCGTCTTCTGCACGACGCCTTTCGACACACCGCCTTCATCGACGAGCGTTTCGTCGTAATCGAATTGCACGGCGACTGCCTTGCCGTCCTGAATACACACCTGCATCAGAAAATCGGCGTAACTTTTCGCCGCCTGAGTCTGCGCGGTAATCATCGCTTTCAATGGCCCTGCAATCATTTGATCCATCGGCAAAGCGTTAATCACGGAACCGATAAAATTCGCGTCCATAAAAAACTCCATATCAAAAAAATATGAGCAGCGTGGATTCGCTGTCTTTATTCAAATTACATACACTGCGCGGGGGCAGGGAGAGCCCATCCGTCATGCCTGGCGGCCGATGAAAGGGGTACCGAAATTCTGGAAGAAATGACCGGTTCCCCGTAATAGAACATTCGACACGGATCGACGGGCCTAGTGCGCCGCTCTTAAAACGGCGGTAAAAGCGAGCCGAAGAGACGTGAATAAACTTCAATCCAGCGTCTCGCCACCGAGGGGAAATGCGCAAATGAACGTCCTGATGATCGATAGTCCGCCGCTGTTCGTTGCAGGAGTTGCCGATGTGTTATGGAAACGCGATTCGAGCTGGCAGGTCTGGTCCGCTCAGCACCCCGAGGATATTTACCGGATTCGTACGGATTTACCCGCGGGTACGGTCGGTGCCGTGACGATCGAATGGGACGAGCGTGCGGCCCAGATGGGCTGGCCGAAGGTGCTGCAGGACGCGCTCGGCACGGTGCCCTGGTTGTTCGTCGTGCGCACGGTGTGTCGACAGGCGATCGCCGATGCGCTGCTGACCGGCGCGGCGGGCATCGTCGACCGGCACGCGAGTGCCGACGAGTTCGCCGATGCGCTCGCGCGCGTCGCGTCGGGGGCGATCTACGTGCCGCCGAGCTACGCGATCGGCACGCAGTCGGAACCGTCGCACGGACCGATCGGCGACGAACGTGCGTTTGAACGACTGACGCCGCGACAGCGCGAGGTACTGCGACTGCTCGCGGAGGGTAAGTCGAACAAGCAGATCTGCCGCGTGCTGAACGTCGCGGAAGGCACGATCAAGAATCATCTGTACGCGCTGTTCCGGCAGATCGGCGTGAGCAACCGGACCGAAGCCGCGCTGTGGCTGTCGCGTCAGGTGGCTTCGGAGGTGACGCGTACGCCCGTGACGCCGCTGTGCACGGTCGCGCATCACTGACGTTGCGGTAAGGCTCATGGGCGTATGAGAGGCGTCTGTGGGCCTTGCACGCAGCGTGCAGACCGTGTGGATGACGCCGTCGACCGGTGACCCGGCGACGGCGGCTGCGATCGCTGATGTAGCGAGAGGCGGCAGAGGAGGAGACACGATATGAACAGGCGTATGAAGCCGCGTGCCGTGCTGCGCGCACGCGCGACGTTGCTGTGGCGGGTTGCATCACTCCGGCGCGTGGTCCCCGTCACTCGACGCTCCGCGCGTCGGTTCGGCGACCAGCATCGCGCGCGTGAAATCGGCGAGGCGTCGGCGCAACACATCGACGGATGCGTCGCCGTCGGCGGACTGCTGCAACTGGAGCAGGTTCGCCGCGAGTTCGCCTTGCCACTGCGCGCGATCGGTCGCGGACTGCGCGCGATGCGTGCGCAGCGCGGCATCGGCGTCGCGCGAACGATCGCCTCGCACGAGCGTTTCAAGCGTCTCGACGAGCCGCTGCAACACGCGATGCACGGCCGTCGCGGAGAAGCCGCCGAGCATCGCGAGCGCGGGCTTGCCGAAGCTGTGCATGCTGCCCTGATCGAACGTGTGCGGCGGCAGCATCTCGACGAGGATCAACCCGGCCATCACGCCGAGAATCAACCGCGCGCCGTACGACGCGTCGTACTTCGGATCGTAGGTCGACGCGGCGACGTAGCGGTGCGCCTGGAACAGCGTCGCGAACGACGCGCCGAGTCCCGCGCAGAACAGCAGGAACAGCGCGTTCCACAGCAACCGCGTGCCGTGCTCCTGCAGGAAGCCGCGGTCGATGTTTTCCGACGTGACGTCCGGCGACAATCCGGTCGCGACGACCGCGACGAGAAACGCGATCGACGACACGGTCAGCAGCCGGATCAGCGGCACGGGCCCGAGCCATGCGAACGGATGACCGCTGCGGTGCTGCGTGTCGAGCAGCGTGACCGCCTGCGGCGTGGCCGGCGAAATCGCCGCTGCGAGCTTGCGATGAATCGCGGCGAGCGCGTGCTGTGTGCCGTGCGCACCGTGCGCAGCATGAGCCGCGTGTGTACCGTTGCCGGTGCGCCGGGTCGCGCGTTCGATCAGCACGCTCAACTGCGCGATGAGTTCCGGGGCGACGGGTAAGCCGTGATGCAACGCGTAGCGCGCCATCGCTTCGCATTCCTCGCAGAGCTGCACGGTCAGTGCGCCGAGGGCGGGATGCGTGTCGGCGTCGGTGGATGGAAGTGCGAGCGGAGCGGCGACGCGTGTTGTGCGGCTTCTGGACAAGACACGCAGCACATGCAGCAGCGCGCGGAACGGCGCTGTGAGTAACGCGATGAAAGGATGGGTGCGCATGTCAGCGGTCCGTTGCGGGTTCGCGCGGCGATGCATCGGCTGCATCGAGCAGGAACTCGTGAATCGACACATGGCTGCGTTCGCCGAGCGTCAGGTGACGCGTGGCCGATGCGTCGGGCAACCGGCTCCACGTGTGCTCGCGTTCGTCGATCGCGAGCACGGCGACTTCCTTCTGCCGGCGACCGTCGTTGTGGACGAGGTAGCGCAGTGACGGCGGCATGTCGAAGCAGCGGGCGTCGAGATCAATCCCATACGACAGCACGAAATCGAGCACGTGGTGTGGATCGTCGGGAGGCGGGAGCGTGAAATCGCTGGCGGGTTCGCGAGCGTTGTTTTTCTGCCGATGAAAATCTATGCAGACATCGACACCGAACAGCGGCACGTCGTCGAGCCGGTTGTCGAACATATCGGCGATGCGTCCGTCGTGCGCGGGTGGATCGGTGTCCGATGGCTTGAGCACATCGATCCGTGTGCCGTCGCCCAGCGTGAGGGTCCACGTGTGCGGCGTGTCGAACTCGCGCTCACGCAGGCCGTAATCGATCGACGACATGGACCGCTTCGGCCACGCGACAGCTCGCGGCAGATTCGCATCGAGCCCGTGCGTCGCCTGCGTCGCAAGCGGCGCGATGAAGTTCGTCGCTGCGTACAGATAGTTCAGCGATTCGAACAGCGGCGTGGTGTGCGCTTCATCGGAGGGCGGTGCGTCGAACAGCATCGCGGCCGTACCGGGCAAGAACACCAGCTTGCCGTAACGCTCGCATGGAAACTGTGCGGCCACCTTCGCGACGCAGCGACGCACCGGGTCGATCTGCAACGCAGGCAGTTCGCGCACTTCGCAGATGTTGCGCAGCGCATGCCACGGCGTGCTCCAGTAAAACTCGGGCGCGGTGATGAACGTGACCGCTGCCTCGCGTTCGATGGATGCGTTGTCGTCGGCTTCTTTTGCGATCGCGTCGAGCGCGGTCAACGTCGCGCGATGCAGATGCCAGCGCTGGATTTTCTGCAGACGCGTCGTATACGTGGCGAGCGTTTCCTGCGCGAGACGTGGCGGCTTCGCGCCGCAATCGCAGCGAACCGATATCACACGGAAGAGTTTCATCGTGAACTCCTGAACGCGCGGCCGTGCGAAAAATAAGCGCGGCGCGCAAACGGATTCAGCGCGCGAGCGGATGTCCGTCGGCGGCCCATGCATCGAAGCGGCGTCGATGACCCGATGCACTCGGGTGATAGCCGACGCCGTTATCGAGCGCCGCGGCTACCGCGCTTTCGGTCGCGACGAAGCGCAGCGCTTCCGATACCGCAATCGACAACCGCGCGAGCGCATCGGCGACGATGCCCGGCACAATTGGCACCGGTCCGTGGAAGCGGCTCAGCAAAATCGCCGAGCCGATCAGATTCGCCGACGAGATCCCTGGCAACGGCGCATCCGCATAACCGAGCAGCCGATACGACCCGTCGACGCCAAGATCGAATGACGATGCGGGCGGCGCCCACAGTGGAGGGTGTCGGCGAAAGCAGAACGTGCCGTGGCGATTCACGAAGCCGAGCAGATCGAGCGATGCGGTGGGCGCATCGAGCGCGCGATCCGGCTCGCATGCGAGATTGACGATCAGCGACAGCGTGTAGCCACGCGGTGCGTTGGGGATATCGACGGGAACGTCGGATGGATTCGTGCGCACGCCGTTTTCGCGAGCCGCGCGGCGCAGTTGCGCGATGTCCGCGCGATACGCGCGGGCGTGTGAGAGTCGGAGGGACATGTCGGGCTTCTGTCGAAAAGTAGGAGGACATTCGCGCGGCGCGGGGCTCGCGAAATTGACGCTCTTACTGTGCGTCGCGCGCGCGGCGCGAACAATGCGGCAGAAGTCACGGACAGCATGCAACGGAACGCCCCTGTCGGGCGTTCCGCAATAAAGATCAGAAGTCAGTCGAGCGCGTCAGCGATTCCCACTGCGCGATCTCCGCCTCGCGTTTCGCGAGCCCGCTGCGTACGAGCGTGAGCGCATCGCTGCCGAGCAGCAGATGTACCGGCGGATTCGGCGCGTCGATCACGGTCAGCAGTGCGCGGGCGGCCTTGTCGGGGTCGCCGGCCTGTTTGCCGCTTTTGGCTTCGCGGGCCGCGCGCACCGGCTCGAACAACGCGTCGTAATCGGCGATGCTGCGCTCGCTGCGGACCATCGAACGGCCGGCCCAGTCGGTGCGGAACGAGCCCGGCGCAACGGCGGTGACGTTGATGCCGAAGCCCGCGACTTCCTGCGCGAGCACATCGGTGATGCCTTCGAGCGCGAACTTGCTGCCGCAGTAGTACGCGATGCCAGGCATCGTGATCGTGCCGCCCATCGACGTGATGTTGACGATGTGTCCGCTGCGCCGCTGCCGCATCGCGGGCAGCACGGCCTTGGTTATCGCGACCGCGCCGAACACGTTGACGTCGAATTGCCGCCGCATCGCGTCGAGCGGCGATTCTTCAAGGATGCCTTCGTGACCGTAGCCCGCGTTGTTGACGAGCACGTCGATCGGGCCGTGTTCGCGTTCGATATGCTCGACGCACGGCTCGATTTCGTCGAATGCGGTGACGTCGAGGACGACCGCATGTGCGCGCGCCGCGTCGAGCGCGACGAATTCGCGCGCGGCGGCTTCGTTGCGCACCGTGCCGATAACCGTGTGGCCATCGGCCAGCGCGGCGCGTGCGAACGCGCGGCCGAAACCGGAACTCACGCCGGTAATCAGAAAGGTCTTGCTGGAGGATGTAGAGGATGCGTTCATCGGATCGGCTTCCTTATTGAAGGTGTTGAACATGTGACGCATGATGATCGCCAACGTCGCGCGCGCGAATATCCGTTCGTCTGCGATGCTTGCCTGATCCTATGAGCGGCTGGAAAACCGCACACGTGCGTGTCACACTCGCTGCATTCCATGCATTCATGTCCGCACGATGGCCATCGATCCCCTGACTTCCACCGACATACCCGCTGACGTCCGTCGCGAAACGATCGCGTTGCTGCTGGAACTCGCGCCGCTGGAGGGCTACAACGTGTGCGCGCTGCCGCACGTGCGCTTCCTGCGTTCGAACCGGCCGCTCACGCGCACGCCGGTGCTCTACGATCCGGGCATCGTGATCGTGTGCCAGGGGCGCAAGCGCGGTTATCTCGGCGACGAGCTGTACCTGTACGACGCGCAGCACTATCTGGCGGTGTCGGTGCCGTTGCCGTTTTCGATGGAGACCGATGCGACCGAGCGCGAGCCGCTGCTCGCGATCTATCTGCGGCTCGACTTCAACGTCGCGGCCGATCTGCTGCTGCAACTCGACCAGCATGAAGGAAGCGTCGCGGCCGAGCCGCGCGGGATGGCGTCGACGCGGCTCGATGCGCCGCTCGCGTCGAGTGTGCTGCGCTTTCTGCAAGCGATGCGCGATCCGCTCGAAGCGACGATGCTCGGGCCGGCGCTCGTGCGCGAGATCTACTTTAGGGTGTTTATCGGCGAGCAGGGCGGTTCGCTGCGTGCGGCGCTGAACCGGCATGGCCATTTTGGCCGGATCGCGCGTGCGCTCCAGCGGATTCACGGCAGCTTCGCGCAGACGCTCAGTGTCGAGACGCTCGCGTCCGAGGCGAACATGAGCGTGCCGACGTTCCATGCGCATTTCCGCAGCGTGACGAACACGTCGCCGATCCAGTACATCAAGTCGACGCGGCTGCATCAGGCGCGTCTGTTGATGGCGCGCAACGGGTTGACCGCGGCGGCGGCGAGCGCGCAGGTCGGCTACGAGAGTCCGTCGCAGTTCAGCCGCGAGTTCAAGCGGCTGTTCGGCGGCAGTCCGACCGAAGAGGTCGCGCGGATGAAACGCAATTTCGCGCTGCCGGATGCGGGGCCACCGTCGATCTACGTGTCGTCGCATTAGACCGGCACATACTTGCTCAGACAAATCGCACCGGACGAGGCACGCCACGTGCTATCTACGATCGAGTTCCGGAAGTCGACGCAATGAGAATGCAAAGAACGATGTCGAGTACCGCAAAGCGCCCGATCGTACGATTTCGACGCAGCCCAGCTAGCGCGGCGCGGCGGACGGTAACAGCTAGCGGCTTTGTGTACGTGGGCCCGTAAAAAGCGTTATCGGCGTCGTCGTTTTTCATGTGCGTGCCTTGTTCCGGGTCTAGCCTGCGCGGCGTGACACAATTGCAACTTGGCGCGCGGAATCGGGTCCGAGAACATAGGCGGTACCCGGAATGGATCGGCCCTTACCGGGTCTTACCCACTGCTGGGCACGCCTTGCTGCGCGCGCAGCATACCGCGGCCCTCATGGCGCATTGCGCAATACATCATGCAACAACGAATGCAGCTACCTGGCAAAATGAATGGAGCGTTGAGACTCGAGCGAACGACGATTGTCCTGGTGGAAGACGACCCGCATAGCCGGGCGTCGCTCACCTCGCTGCTCGAATCGGAAGGGGCCCGCGTCGTCGCGGTCGCGGATGCGGAAGAAGGGGTCGAAGCGGCGGTACGCGAACAGCCCGATGCGGTGATCTGCGATCTCGATCTGCCCGCGATGGACGGTTTCTACCTGATCCAGCGCCTGCGCGATCACGAGATTCGCGGCGATCATGCGCCATCGGTCGCGATTGCGCTGACTGGCCACACCGACGACACCTATCGTCTGCGCAGCATCGGCGAAGGGTTCCAGCACTTCATGACGAAACCGGCGCAACCCGATGAGCTCGTGACGCTGCTGCACGATGCAATCGACGCGCGAGCGTCCGGGTTGCACTGAGCGGCGATGAGGTAGCCTGTTTGTCCGGCTGCCTGGTACGCGCTCAAAGAAACGCCCGGTGTATACAAGAACCGGGCGGTGTCGACGTTGTTTACCGCGCAGTTACCGATGCGCGGCCGGGAGCGCCTTCCCGCTTGCCTGCGCAGCGCCGGAAGCCTCAGCCGCTTCGCAATCCGCGCACAACCCCTTCAACTCGATTTCGTCGCTGGCGAGGCGGTAGCCCGCATCCAGGATCTGCGCGACGAGCGCCTGACGCAGCTTCGGCTGATGCAGTTCGGTCACGTTGCCGCACTGCTGGCACACGACCAGAATCCCATGCTGGCATTGCGTCAGGTCATGGCACACGGTGAACGCGTTGATCGATTCGATCCGGTGTACAAGCCCCGCCGACAGCAGAAAATCCAGCGCGCGATACACGGTAGGTGGCGCAGAGCCGGGGTGGATCTGACGCATCTCGTCGAGCAGCGAATACGCCTTGGTCGCGCGACCCGATTCGAGCAGCAGTTCGAGCACCTTGCGACGGATCGGCGTGAGCTTTTCGCCGCGCTCGCGGCAATACTCTTCGGCAAGCGCCAGCGCCTGTTCCCGCGAACCGGAACCGGCGTGCGTGTGGGCGTGACCGTCGTGATGATCTTCGGAGGCGGCCGCCGAAGGGGCGGCCGTGGCGGGCTTGGCGTTCTTCATCCGCTGATTATAAGGTCGAACGCGGATTCCTCGCGGGGCGAGGCGTAGCGATGCAGTGCGGCCTCAGTCGAGCTTGACCGCGAAGCCGCGCTGCACGCCGGGTCGCGCGAACAGCGTGTCGTACCAGCGCTTCACGTTCGGATATTCGGCGAGATCGACCTTATGGCGCTCGTGGCGCCACGCCCAGCCGAGAATCGCGAAATCCGCCACTGACAGTTCGCCCGCGACGAACTCGTGCTGCGCGAGCCGCCGGTCGAGCACGCCGTACAGCCGGCGCGTCTCGTCCGAATAGCGCTTCAGACCATAGCGGCGGTCGGTTTCCGATTCGAGTCCCGCGAAGTGATGCACCTGGCCGGGCATCGGACCGAAGCCGCCCATCTGCCACATCAACCATTCGAGCACCGGCACGCGGTCGCGCAGCGGCTTCGGCAGAAAACGGCCGGTCTTTTCGCCGAGATACAGCAGGATCGCGCCGGATTCGAACACGCTGATCGGCTGGCCGTCGGGACCGTCGCTATCGACGATCGCCGGGATCTTGTTGTTCGGGCTGATGCGCAGGAAGTCGGGGGCAAACTGCTCGTCCTTGCCGATGTTCACCGGCACGACCGTGTACGGCAATTCCATTTCTTCCAGTGCGACGCTGATCTTGCGGCCGTTCGGCGTGCCCCAGGCGTGAAGCGTGATGGTCATGATGGGTGTCGAAGTGAATGCTCAGGTAAGCGGGAAGTCGATGTACTTCTTGAAGCCCGTGCGCGTGCCGAGCCGCGTGAACCAGCGCTCGAGATTCGGCAGCGCGGGCCGCTCGACGCCTTCAAGACCGAACCAGCGTTTCGCGTACGCGCCGAGCACGATGTCGGCGAGCGTGAAGTGCTCGCCTTCGATAAAGAAGCGACCCTGCAGATGCGTGTCGAGCAACCGCCACAGCACGGCGACGGCATTGATGTCGGTAGCGAGTTTCGCCATGTCGCGTTCGGCGACGGGCGTGCGGACCAGCGTCCAGAACACCGGCCGTTCAGCGGGCTGCAGCGTGGACAGCGCCCAGTCGAGCCAGCGGTCGACGCTCGCGCGTTCGCGCGGGCCGGCGGGATACAGCACGCTCGTGGGCGCGTACTGCATCACCAGATAACGGAGGATCGAGTTCGATTCCCACAGCACGTAGTCGCCGTCGACCAGTGTCGGCACGCGGCCGGTGGGGTTCATCGAAAGATAGTCGGGTTCGGTGTTGCGGCCGAACTGCAGTCCGGCATCGATGCGCTCGTAAGGGAGTGCCAGCTCGTCGCAGCACCACAGGAGCTTCTGGACGTTGACCGAATTGGCGCGTCCCCAGAGTGTGATCATCCGGTAATGTCTCCGTTGGAATGTTCCGGAAGCCGCGCAGGTGACGCGGCGTTCAGCGGGTAACGATACACGATGCGCATGACGAACGAGCGGAACCCGGCGACTGAAAACTGTCCGTAACCCGAGCCGCGCTGAGCCGCGCCGCATGTCTTACCCGTTGCGTACAATGTGCGCACCCGAACGTGACGAGGCACAGCATGGCCCGTATTGTCCCCGACGACTGGATGCACCTCGCCGCCACCGGCGCCGCCGCGCGCGAGCGCGAAACGCTTGCGTTGTTCAGGGACGCGCTGCCCGCCGGCTACACCGTCTATCACGGCGTGCACTGGACGCGGTTGAACGAAGGCTTCTCGGTGTTCGGCGAAGCGGACTTCGTGATCGTCGGGCCGTCCGGCCGCACGATGATCGTCGAGCAGCGCACGGGTTTTCTGCGCGAAACGCCGAAGGGGCTCGTCAAGGTGCATCTGCAGACCGAGCGCAATGTCGCGATCGGACTCGCACGCACGATCGAAGGTCTGCATCAGCGCTTCACGGCCGCGTTCGGTGCCGGCACCTATTTCATCGAGGAACTGCTGTACTGTCCCGACCACGCGGTGAAGGACGCGGCGATCGCGGGCGTGAACCCGGCGCGGATCGTCGACGCGACACGCAAGGACCGTTTCATCTCGGTGATCCGCGACGTGCTGCCCGCCGATGAACCGCGTCTGCCGTGCGCCGCGAAGATCCACGCGTTTCTCGCCGACGAACTCGCGTTGACGCCGGACGCGAGTGCGCTCGTCGGCGAGGCGGGCACGCTCGTCACGCGACTCGCAGGCGGGCTCGCGACATGGGCGCGGCGGCTCGAATTCTCGCCGTTCCGGCTGCGCGTGATCGGTACAGCGGGCTCGGGCAAGACGCAGCTCGCGGTGCAGGTGATGAAGGACGCGGTCGCGCAGGGGCGCAAGCCGCTGTACGTGTGCTTCAACCGGCCGCTCGCCGATCACATCGCGCGCGTCGCGCCGTCCGAGGCGAAGGTCACGAACTATCACCAGTTATGCGACTGGGTCGCGCGCGAAGCGGGCCGCACGCCGGACTTCGATTCGCCCGACGTGTTCACGCAACTGGAAGCGATTTTCGCGCAGACACCGATCGACGAGCGTTGGCAATATGACGTGCTGATCGTCGATGAGGGGCAGGATTTTCAGCAGCCGTGGGTGAGTACGCTCGAACGCTTGTTGAAGCCGGGCGCCGCGTGGTGGTGGCTCGAAGATCCGCTGCAGAATCTGTACATGCGGCCGCCGGTCGAACTGCCCGGCTGGACCGTGTTGAAGGAAACGACCAACTATCGCAGCCCGCGCGACATTCTCGATTACGTGCGCGATATCGTCGGGGCGTCGGTGCCGTTGGCTGCGACGCTCGCGTCGGGGAGTCCGTTCGATGGCTCGACGGTGTCGGTGTCTGTCTACGACGAAGCGAACGCGGCGGAGAGTTGCATCGAGGCGACCAAGCGCGCGATCACTCAGGCGCTTGCGCTCGGTTTTCGTCGGCAGGACATTGCGGTGCTGTCGTTTCGCGGCCGCGAGGGCTCGGCATTGACGTCGCTCGACCAGCTCGGCCCGCATCGGCTGCGCAGCTTCACGGGCAAGTACGATCTGTTCGGCAACCCGGAGTATCGCGAGGGCGATGTGCTGCTCGAATCGATCTATCGTTTCAAGGGGCAGGCGGCGCCGTGCGTGATCCTGACTGAAGTCGACTTCGATGCATTCGATGAACGGATCGCGCGCAAGCTGTTTGTCGGTGCGACACGCGCGACGATGAAGCTGATCGTCGTCGCATCGCAACGAGCGGCTGCGCATCTGCAGACTGGGGAATAGCGCGGCACCGCAGGCGCTTCAACCCCAAGGCGACGCGCCGATGGTCGTACCCGAACGCGTCGCGGCATCCCACCAGATCACGCGCAACAGCGGCGCCTGACGCGCGATCAGCAGCGCCTGCACCGGATCGCTCTCGACGAAATGCGTGACGCCGCAGCGCAATGCGGCCGCAGCCTTGTGCGCGGCGGCGCCGGTCGAGGTGTCGGGATGCGTTTCCGGCATGCGCATCAACAGGTCGAGATGGCCGAAGCCGTGTCGTTCGAGCCACGCGGCCGTGCGATCGCGATCGGTGACCGGCCGTCCTGTGACGATCGCGCGGACCCGTTCGAGATCGACGCCGGGCAGCGCGGCGTAGGGCCGCAATGCGTCGCGTTCGTTCAGTGCGGCCGCGAGATCCGCTTCGTAGTGCGACGGCGGCACGTCGGGCAGCAGGATGCCGTCGAGATCGAGTGCATAGGTGATCTGCGCGGCGTGTTCGGTGTCGTCGGACTCATGCTCGCTGAGGCCCGTTTCGCTGCGCCGCCAGTCCGCGCGATAACGCGCCGCATACGCCTGGCGTTCCCACGGGAACAATGCGAAATAGCCGCGCGCCTCGCGGGCGTAGTCCGGACGCATCCGGCTCACGCCGTCGAATGCACCGGCCAGCGTCTTCACGGTGAGGCCATGCTGTTCGAGGAACGCGATGCAGTCGACGAGCGTGAAGCCGCGACCCGCGATGTCCTCGCACAGCAGCACCTTCGAGCCGTGCGGCGGAATCGGCAGCGACGAATCCCACATTGCATGGCGCGCGCGGCGGTCGTAGCGCAGGAACGCGACGGGTGCGTCGATGGCGTACGACGCCATCAGTGCGAGCGGCGCGCCGCCGCGCAGGATGCCGATCACGGCCGCGAAGTTTTCTGTCGCCAGCGCGGGTTGCAGCGACTCGATCCAGTGATCGAGCTGTTCGTAAGTCAGAGGAAGGACCGGCTTGTTCATGACTCGCAGGGCTCGGTGCGAAGCGCATCGCCACAGCCTGGGCGGCCGCGCTACGTTTTTGAGACGACTCGGGATTGGCGATATTATGCATGCGGTTGGAGCGGTCTGCGCTGCCACGATCGCGATAGTACGAGAGCGGCGCGCCGCGATAGGCACATGATGTGCGCCGAAGCGAATACAGGAACGGGTCCGATGAAGATCACAAAAAACGGCGGGTGGATATTCTGGGCGATGCTCGCATGCGCGGCGTGGACCTCCGCCCAGGCCGCGCCGCTGTCGCTCGACGTGAAGGGCAAGATCGCGCGCACCAACGATGCGACGCATCAGGTCTTCCATTTCAGCGAAGCCGATCTGCTCGCGCTGCCTGCGCATTCGATCACGACGACCACCACGTGGACGCCGAAGTCGACCTTCACCGGTCCGCTGCTCGGCGACATCCTGAAGGCGGTCGGTGCGACCGGCACGCAGGTCGAAATCCACACGCTCGACGATTACACGTACACCGTGCCCGTCACCGACGCCGACCACTACGGCGCGATCGTCGCGTACAGCATGAACGGCACGCGGCTGAAGGCCAGCAACTACGGGCCGCTTTTCCTGATCTATCCGCGCGACGCGTACCCCGAACTGGTGGGTGCATCCGCTGACTCGAAGTTCGTATGGCAGATCAAGTCGCTCATCATCAAATGATCCGGCGCCCGTTGCGGCGCCCGCTGTACGTCATCGTGTGGCTTGCGGCGCTCGCTGCGCCGGTGGCCGCGATCGGCTATCTGCTGTACGCGAATCTGCTCAATCCGCGCGAAACCCAGCAGCTCACGACCACCTACGACGGCTTCTACTGGGATGCCGCGCAGTTGCAGATCGCGTATGCGCGTTTCGAAAACCAGCTGCTGCTCTACGAGACCGGCGTCGACAACGACTATTCGACGCTGCAGTTGCGGCTGGAAGTCGTGCAGTCGAAGGTCGGTGTGATGACCGCGTCGACGCGCATGCTCGACAGCCAGAAGGCGCTCGCGCAGCGGCAACTGGAAGAACTGCGTGCGCTCGGCGGCGTGCTGGAGACGATCGGGCCGGACCTCGATGCGTTGCCGCACGACCCGGAACGCGCGGGCAGCATCATTACGCTGCTGCGCGCGCATTGGGGCGAGGTGAACGATCTCGCGCTGAGCCGGCGCTTCGCCGACGTCGCGGATCGCGAAGCGCTAAACCATGATTTCATCGTCAAGCGGCGGCTACTGTTCGTCGCAGGGCTGGTGTTGCTGCTGCTGTCGGCGGCGTCGACGGCGTTGCTCGTACTGAACGGCCGGCGTCGTACGAACCTGATCGGTCAGCAGCATGCGGCGCTCGAAGCCGAGCATCAGGCGAGCCGCGCCGCGCGCGAAGCGAGTCTCGCGAAGGACGCGTTTCTCGGCATGATCAGTCACGAACTGCGCACGCCGCTGCACGCGATCGTTTCGTCGATCGAACTGCTCGGCTTCAACTTCCATTCGGAAGCGGACCGCAAGGTGATCCAGCGGCTCGAAACGGCCGCGCGTCATCTCGAAGCGCAGATGAAGGATCTGACCGATTACGCGCGGCTCGGTGCGGGCAAGCTCGAACTGCGCAACGAAAACGTCGATCCGCGCGAGCTGCTGGCGTCGATTGTCGACGAGCATCAGGCTGCCGCGATCGCAAAGGGACTCACACTCGACGGCGATGCGCAGGACGTCGCCGCGCTGGTGGATTCCGATCCGCACCGCATCCGCCAGATCGTCAACAACCTCGTGACCAACGCAATCCGCTACACGGAAAAGGGCGCGGTGCACGTGCGCTTCGCGCTCGATACGGCGAGCGCGCCGGCGATTCTGTCGATCGTCGTCAGCGATACGGGGCCGGGCGTGCCGCATGCGCAGATTCCGCTGATCTTCAAGGAGTTCACGCAACTCGATTCGTCGCGCTCGCGGCGCTTCGAAGGCGCGGGCATGGGGCTCGCGATCGTGCAGGGACTGGTGGATCTGTTCGGCGGCACGATCGATATCGACAGCCGGCTCGGCGAGGGCACGACGTTCACCGTGCTGCTGCCGGTCTGGCGCATCGAGCCGCCCGCGCACGCGCCGCAGCCGGTCGAGCATCCGCAGCACGGCGATGCACGGCCGCAGGTGCTGGTCGTCGACGATAACGAACTCGTGCGCGAGTCGCTGCGCGAAATGCTCGAACACATGCACTGCGATGCGGCGACGGCGGGCAATGCGGACGATGCGCTCGCGTGGCTCGATACGCATCGCTGCGACGTCGTGCTGCTCGATCTGCATATGCCGGGGCGCGACGGCTATGCGTTCGTCGCGGATTTCAAGGCGCGCAGCGGGCCGGCGGCGGGCGCGCCGGTGATCGCGGTCAGCGCGTATGCGCCGGACGAATCGGATGAAGCGGGCGGGAAGGGCAACGCGTTCTTCGACAGCCTCGCGAAGCCGTTGCACTACGACGTGCTGCGCGATGCGGTGGAGCGCGCGCTCGCGCAGCGTCACGCGTTGCCGCGCACGATTGACGCTACGCGTGACTGACGTTAAGCCCGACTGACGTTAAGCCCGATTGAGACGCTTCGACAGATCGGCGACGAGGATCGCCATGCGCGCGGGTTTTTCATAGCACGCGACGTCGTACGTGCGGATCACCGCGCTGATTTCCGATTCGCTCGCCTTGCCGGTCAGCAGTTCGCCGGTCAGCACGAGGATCGGCGCATCGGGGTTTTCGGACGCGCGCACCGCGCGGATCGCAGCCGCCGCGGTCTGGTTGCCGAACAGCCAGTCGATCACGATGCCGTCGAACACCTGGGTCTGCAAGGCGTCGGCGAAGGCGGCGAGGCCGTACAGCGCGAGCGCGGTGAAGCCGCTGTGTTCGAGATAGTCGCGCAGGTTGTCGGCGGACGACTGGTCGTCGTCGACGACGGCGATCAACGGCTTGTCGGTTTCCGCGCGACGCGGATAGATCTCGATCTTGTGGACTTCGTACGCGTTCTGATACAGCGCACCGTCGTGCCGCACGACCCGCCACTGACCGAGCTTCGAATACGCGACGAATTCGGGGCGGCTGCCCGGTTCGAGCGCGGCGCCGACCCACGCGGTACAGGCCATCTCGATCGCGCCGACCGAAAACACCGCTTCCTGCGCGATCGCGCCGACCATGCCGGGATCGAGCGACTGCGCGCCGAACAGCTGCGCGGCGGGCTCGCCGAATACTTCGGCGACCTTCTTGATCTGCGACAGCGTCCACGGGCTGTTGCCGCGCAGCTTGCGATGCCCCTGCGAAAAACTGAGGTCGAGAATGCGGCAGAGTTCGGTGGTCTGCTGGCGTTTGCCGATGCCGTGCCGGCTCATCAACTCGCGCACGCGCTCGGCGACCGCGAGGGAGTCGGGTGAGGTTGCTTCGTTGGCCATGCTGCGAAAAATGCCCGTCGATGTAAAAAGGGTAGCCGATGAGCCGCTCGAGACGGAGCCGCTCGGGACAGAGCGATACCGATTTCCGGCACCTGCGGGTCCCGGCGGACAGCAAATGTACCGCAAAAATATGGCTTGTTGCGGCTTTTTGGTGCGTTGGTAGGGGGTTCCCCGCCCGGGTTTTCACCCTGCATGATCGGGTAGGGAAAAAAGACCGCCAACATTTCGCCATGTGAAAACGTCGGCGGCCTGCCCAGCGCCGGAATTCCCAAAGCCTGAGAACGCGCCGCGTAGCGCACCGTCGATTTCCCTGAAACCCCTGCCCAGGCAATCTTGTGCCGGCTTTTTCGGCCGCCGCCGCTCCCCGCAAAATCTGGTTGCAAGTTGATACTTCATCAACTACCATCCGATCAGTTGTTTTTTGAAACTAGTTGCCTCGGCGGCGGGGGCCATCGCGCAGTCCTGATCGATGGCTATCCCGGTTCGTTAAACATGAACTTTGAAGAGTGAATAATGGATATCTCCTATGCCCGCTCTGGTCGAAATACGATCGCGCTGACTGCGATCTGCCTTGCCCAGCTGATGTTCGCGCTGGAAATTTCGAGCGTCCCCGTGATCTTGCCCACGCTCGAAAAACTGCTGCACGCGGACTTCCGCGACGTTCAATGGATCATGAACGCGTACACCATCGCGTGTACCACGGTGTTGATGGCCGCCGGCACGCTGGCGGACCGGTATGGCAGAAAGCGTCTTTTTATCGGTGCGCTGGTGGTGTTCGGGATTGCATCGCTGATCTGCGGGCTCACTGAAAGCGCACCGCTGTTGATCGCTGCGCGCTTCGTGCAGGGGATGGGCGGCGGCGCGATGTTCATCTGCCTGATCGCGGTGCTGTCGACGCAGTTCAAGGAAGGCCCGGAACGCGTGAAAGCGTTCGGCATCTGGGGGATCTTCCTCGGCTTCGGTCTCGGCTTCGGGCCGATCATCGGCGGTGTGATCGCGAAACTGGCCGGCTGGCAGTGGGTGTTCCTCGTCCACGTGCCGCTCGCGCTGGTCACGTTCTTCCTCGCAATCAACAGTGTCGAAGAATCGAACGACCCCGACGCGAAGAAGCTCGACTTCCTCGGCATGATCACGCTGTCGCTTGCGGTGTTCGGCCTGTCGTACTACATCACGCAGGGTTCGGCGATTGGCTTCGGAAGTCCCACCGGGCTCCTGATCATTGCCGCGACGATCGTCGTGTTCATCGTGTTCATCGTGGTCGAGCGGCTTAACTCGCATCCGATGTTCGACTTCTCGGTGTTCGGCATCCGGAAGTTTTCCGGCGCGATCATGGGCTCGATCGGGATGAACTTCAGCTTCTGGCCGTTCATCATCTTTCTGCCGATCTACTACCAGAGTGCACTGCACTACGACATCCTGTCAGCCGGTCTTTCGCTGCTCGCCTACACGCTGCCGACGCTGGTGATGCCGCCGCTTGCCGAACGTCTGTCGCATCGGTATCAGCCGGGTGTCGTGATTCCGCTGGGCATGTTCACGATTGGTCTGGGTTTCATCCTGATGCGTTTCGGTGCGAGCGCCGAACACGCAAGCGGCTTCACGATGCTGCCGGGTTCGCTGATTGCCGGTATCGGTCTGGGTCTGACGAACACGCCGACCACCAACACGACGACAGGCTCGGTCCCGCCGAATCGTGCGGGTATGGCATCGGGGATGGACATCAGCGCACGGTTGATCAGCCTCGCGATCAACATCGCCGTGATGGGCTCCGTGCTCGTGGCCGGGATTGCCGCGTACCTGAAGAACGCGCTGCCGCAAACGTTCGACGATGCACAACGTCTCGCGGTCGCCGAACACATCGCGTCGGGCAGCATCGATTCGCTCGCCGAACGTTTCCCGGCACTGCTGCATGTCGACGCGCTCGATGCGACGGTGCAGTCCGCGCTGGTGCATGGGTTCGGCTGGGTGATGCTGTACGGCGGGCTCGGTGTGTGGGTGCTGGGTGCGATCAGCCTCGTGATTTTCGGTCGGCAGAAGGCGGCGCAGTTCGCGTAATTGCAGCCGGCACGTTTCTGCGATTTCTGCGATCGGCATGACTGCGGACCCTGCGGGCCCGGTCATGCCGACGCGACATTCAAACCTCGATCTGATGGAGCGTCTGATGGACGATCTTCTGCAGAAAGTTCTGGATGCATACGGCGGCCTCGACCGCTGGAATTCGTTTTCGACACTGGCGGTGAAGAGCGCGACCGGTGGCCGCTTCTGGACGTCGAAAGGCATTCCGGAAAATCACGGATGGGGCAACGTCACGATCGACACGGCGCAGGAACGCACGAGCATCGCGCCGTACGATGCGCCGAATCACAAGATGACGTTTGTCCCCGAGCGCGTGGTGATCGAGAACACCGACCGGCAGATCGTCGGCGAACTCGTCGATCCGCGCGCCGCATTCGCGGGCTACGGACTGTACGCGTACTGGGACGTGCTGCATCAGGCGTATTTCAACGGCTACGCGTTGTGGACGTACCTCGCGACTCCGTTTCTGCTCGCGCGCGACGGCGTCGAGGTCAAGGAAATCGCGCCGTGGTACGAAGACGGCGAAGTGTGGCGCGTGCTGAACGTGGTGCTGCCTACGGGTATCGCGAGTCATAGCGCGGAACAGCAGTTCTATTTCGGTCCCGACTATCTGCTGCGTCGTCAGGACTACCACCTGGAATTGTCCGGCGGCGCGCGCGTCGCGCACTATGTGTCGGACTTCGTCGACGTGCAGGGGCTGCGTTTTCCGACGCGGCGGCGTGCGTATCACCGCGGCGTCGATGGGCAGCCCGATCGCAACCAGCTGCTCGTGTGGATCCGGTTCACCGATTTCAAGCTCAACTGAGCGGCGTGCCGTATATGGCGAGGCCCTTGTGCACGCAGATAACAGGGGTTTTGTCCTGGATCGCAAGAAGTTTTATAATAGAACTACTTGCTCCGCAGTTTGTGTGATTCCGAATCGCTAGAGGTTGCGGTGCATTCGTGGCCCGATGCCTTGATGAAGATCGAGTATTGGTGTTCGACGGATATGTCGGTGCGATGTATTCGGTCGAAGATGGCTGGGCCAGTGTGTTGTGCGAAAACTGGAGAGCCGCCATGGTGAAGCGAACAAGCCACAAAGGGATGCCCTGTCCGATAGCGCGGCCTCTCGATGCGATCGGCGACTGGTGGTCTCTGCTGATCGTTCGCGACGCTTTCGACGGCCTCGAGCGTTTCGGTGAATTCCAGAAGAATCTCGGTCTCGCGAAGAACATCCTCACTACGCGCCTTCGCAATCTGGTCGAGCACGGCATCATGACCACCGCGCCGGCGTCCGACGGCAGCGCCTATCAAAAGTATGTATTGACCGAGAAGGGGCAGGGACTCTTCCCGCTTCTGGTCGCGCTGCGGCAATGGGGCGAAGAGTATTTCTTCGAGCCGCGCGAACTGCAGGTCTGTCTGGTCGATCGCGAGCAGGGTCTGCCCGTCAAGCGACTCGAACTTCGTTCGCAGGACGGACGTCTGCTCGGTCCTGCCGATACGGTCCTCAAGCAGATCGAGTATGACGATAACGACGGGCACGACGAACACGATACGTGCGAACACGTGCAGGGCAAATAACCAGAGAGTGCGCGGTTCGATTCGTTCGCTCCTTCCGGACGGCGCGCTGAAATAGCAGTGAGGGTCGGGGCATCGGCCCGGCAATCGCACACGGTCGGCTGGCTCGCGCAGCTGCAACGCGTCGCGCCGGCAGCATCCGCTACTCCATATTCCCGCTCCACCCGGTTCCATTTCAGTTCCGCATCCGTGACCGGCCGGCATCGGCCGTCCAATGCAGCACGATATACGGCGTATTTGCATCCGCGATTTACATATAACTCATTTTGCATATCCATCATTTCTACGAAACGCGAATATGTTGAAAAGCGCAGATTGCGCTAACGTCTTTCTGTCAGAGTCGAATTATGTCGATCGAATACTGGAAAATGCTTATTGGGTAAATCTCGTTATTTAAACAGAAAGTTACGGTAAGTAATTAAAACCACTGCATTCGTATGACGAAAGTATCAAACGAAGATCAATATCTTCTGGGCGACACAAAAAATATTCCGTGGTGAAGTTGCAAATTGCAACTGTACGTTATATAGTGAATCTAAACGATTTAAAGCACCTGCCGCGTTTTGTCCTGCGCGCGTAAACGAGTGCGTCCCAGCAAGTAACGCTAACTGGTTTGGAGTAGTCCATGCATACCGTGACGCTTATGCCTCAGGGTGTAGAGGTATTATTGTCTGCCGGAAGCTCTCTGGTCGAACTTGAATTCGAATTATATGACCAGGAGTCGATTCCATTTGGCTGCAAGGTGGGAGCCTGTGGCGCCTGTGTTATTCAGGTGCTCGATGGTATTAATCACCTCGGCAGTAAAGGAAGCGACGAAAAAGATTTTCTCGAAACGCTCGGATATGCAGGGGATGCATTCAGACTCGCATGTCAATGCAGTGTCAACGGCGCAGTAACCATTAAAACAGCGACGCCTGTTAATTAGGTAGTCGCTGCGCAGGTCCTCGCGTAGTAAATCATGGCTAACTTAAGGAGTTTGTTATGAAGAACCGGGTTAAAAACGTCGGTCTGGGTAATCGTACGCCTTTTATCAACGCAAAGAGATCGGTCGAATTGCGGCAGGAAATCGATTCGATTATCGATGTGCAGATCGAGAACTGGTACGAGACCGTGCCGTATGCGGCGCACCTCGAAGGCAAGGACATCAATTCCGACTACTACCAGCGTCATCTGATCGAAACCGCGTGGCGCATCCGCATGCTGCGCGTGTCGGAATCGAAGACGCTGGCCGAGGTCGCGAAGCAGAGCCCTGAAGCCGCACAGATCTGGGCGAACTACGAGCGCGAAGAGATGCTGCACGACGAGCTGTTCATACAGGACCTCGAACGTGCCGGCGTGACGCGCGAACAGTTTCTCGCGACCGAACCGTATCTGTCGACCAAGCTGCTGACCGGCTACTTCTCGTACCTGCTCGACCACGAAGGTCCGCTCGGCGTGATCGCCTATTCGTACCTCGTCGAGTACGTGAACGTGAAGCTCGAGCCGCGCAAGCTGAAGGCGCTGAAGGACTCGGTGGGCGAGACCAACATCACCGGCCAGATCGCGCATTCGCACACGGACATTAACGACGATCACCCCGGTGAAGTCTGGGCCGCGATCCGTCATCTGCTGCGCAGCGAAGACGAAGTCGAAGCGCTCAAGCACTACCTGCATGAGCATCAGACCGTGCTGGCGCTGTACTTCAAGGAACTCTACGAAGACAAGATCGGGTCGAGCCTGAAGGCCGCGGCCTGAACCTTGTGAGAGGAGACAAAGCGATGTCGTCCAACGGCGTTCTCATTCTTAGTCATTGCGGCTTTTCGTTCGCGGAAGATCTGATCGCGGCGATCAGGGCGCGCGGTCTTCAGCCTTTCGTGCTGAGTTCGCAGCCCCTGCAGGAACACGGCGAGAAAAGGTTGCAAGCGCTGCGCAATATTGCAGCGGTGGTCCTGTCGAGCGATTCGCATGTGCTGGAGATCACGGACGTCGAGGACGCCATCGCGTCGCTTGAGGCTGCGGGTCATACCGTTCGCGCATGCATCAGCGTATGGGAAGGCTATCGGGCGCTGATGGCGAAAGCCAACAGTCTGCTCGGCGTCAGGGATCTACCCGCACAACGGGTCGATTTCCTGCGCAACAAGCTGGCCGTGCGTAACGAGCTGCACCGCGAAGGGTTGTCCCGCGTCTCGGCGTGCCTCGTCACGCCGGACGTACTGAATGCATTGAAGCGCGACCCGGCGCCGTGGTTCATCAAGCCGGCGCGCGGCATCGCTTCTTATGGTGCGTTCCGTCTGCGCTCCGACACGACGTGGGCCACGCTCGAGGCGATCGCGGCAAGCGCGCGCGAAGACACGGTCTACGCATCGGCACTGGGCAAGCGCGTGGAATTCATTGCCGAGGGCTATCTCGCCGGCACCGAATTTAGCTTCGAGGTGCTGATGTCGCAAGGGCATCCGTTCGTGATGGCGGTGCACGAGAAGTGCGAGCTGACCGAAGCGAACGGCACGGTGCTCGAAGACGCGTGCACGAGCCCGCCGGCTTCCCTGTCGGGCGGCGATCTCGCGGCGGGTCTGGACTGGCTGCGCGCGGTGTGTTTTCAGTTGCGGCTCGACTGGGGCTGCTTTCACATCGAGACGCGTTTTGACGGCGCGCGCTGGGATCTGATCGAGGTCAACCCGCGAGTGGGCGGCAGTTTCATTTCGCACAGCGTCAAGGCGTTGAACGGCGAAGCCAGCATGCTCGAGCTGTGGCTCGACACGCTGCTGGAACAACCCGGCGGCGGCGAGTATCGCGCGCTGATGAGCCGGCTGCAGCGTCTGTCGTATGCGTTCGACGGCACACCGCCCACCGCACTCGCGACGTTTTTCCGCGTCTATTTTGCCGAGGCCGGCCGCGTCGAACACATCGAGCTTCGTCAGGGCGGACGTCGGCCGCTGATCGAGCAGATCCTGCTGAAACCGGGCGACGTGGTGCCCGATACGCCGCGCGAAACCTTCCTCGGCCAGCTGCTGTGGAGCATGACGCAGGAAGAGCGCGACGTCGTGCTCGCCAGCCTGCTGGAGGAATCGGCGACCGCCATTGACGTGCGCTACCAGAACCTGTCGCTTGCACTGGAGACTCGATCGTGAATGCAAATCCACCGTTACTACTGATCATCGATTACAACCTCAGCAGGGTGTCCGACGTCGCACATATCGCGGCGTATGCGCGGGCCCGCTACGGCGCGAAGATCGTCCTGGTCCGCGCGAACCCGAGCGAGCGCGACGCGCAACTCTGCGAGTATCTGATCGATCTCGATCCGCTCGCCGACGATTTCGTCGAGCAGGCACTGCGCTATCTGAAGCCGTGGCGCGAGCAGTTGCGCGCCGGCATGGTGTTCTCCGACAACGCGGTGCAAAGCGGCGCCGCATTGCTCGAACGTCTCGCGTTGCCGGTCGATTCGGCTGTGCTCGCGGCGAATGCGTACAGCAAGCGCGATTACCGCGTGAGCGAAGCGCGGGTTCGCGATCTGTTCGAATCGCAGGGCGTGATGGTGCCGGACTGCGTCGAGGTGGACTGCGTCGAGGATCTGCGCGAATTCGCCGGGCGGCATCCGGACGGCTTCGTCGTCAAGCCTTCGTGCGAGGGCAATAACCGCGGCGTCGTGGTCGTCAAACGGGGCGACAGCCTCGAAGCGGCGTTCGCGGCGGTCGAGCCGTATCTGTCGCGCGGTGCGATCTGCGAAACCTTCATTCCGTTCTCGCGTGAATTCTCGTTCGACGGCGTTGGTGCGACCGAATTCGTGACCGAGAAAGTGAGCGCGCATGGCCGCTATCCGGTCGAAGTTGCGCAGATCCTGCCGGCGCAGATCAGCGGGGCCGAGCGCGCGACGCTGACCCGCAGCGGCCGGCTCGCGAACGTGCTGGTGGGCCAGTTGCGCGGACCGTTCCACAACGAGATCAAGCTCGACGACGCAGGCCGTGAAGCGGCGATCGTCGAACCCAACCGGCGGCCCGCCGGCATGAAGATCTGGACGATCGCGGAAGAGGTGTACGGCATCGACTTCTACGCGCTGTGGGTCGATGCGGCGTTCGGTGTCGTGCGCGAGCCGCGTCTCGCGCCGGTCGGCAAGCAGGCCGCGACCGTGATGCTCGGCGTGCCGTCGGACGGCACGTGTCTGCCGGCGACGCTCGACGAAGGCGCACAGCTGTTCGACCGCACGCTGGCGCGGGCCGCTGCGCTGCTCGGTCTCGACGCGATGCGCCGTCTCGAGTTCGGCTGGCTCGGCGAAACCGAGCGCTTCATTCCGGCGTTGCCGCGCGATAACGCGGACTTCGCGGCGCAGGCGTGCTTCGCAGTCGACAGCGATGCGGCCGACATGCGCACCGTCGTGACCACAGTGCGTGCCACGTGGCTGTCGGTACTCGCCGAGGCGCGCGACATTTTCACGCCGACCAACGCAATCGTCCCGGCCGCGACACCGTTGGCCGCTGCCGCCTGACCGGAGCACGAACATGAAACTGCTCATCCTGCATCGCGTGCCTTATCCGCGGATCGAATACGCGCGCGGCATCGATCACGATCTCCACGAGGTGACCTATTTCGGCGTCGCCGGTCTGCTCGCCACGCTGCCCGCTGGTTTGCGCTGCGAGCAGGTCGAGCGGCCCGGCAAGCTGGGCGTATTCGACGAAGCGCAGGCGTGGCTCACACAGACGCCGCGTCGCTTCGATCGCGTGATCGCGCTGTCCGAATACGATCTGATCGACGCTGCACGTCTGCGCGCATGGCTCGACGTGCCGGGTGCCATGCCCGACGAAGTGCGTCTGGTGCGCGACAAGGTCGCGATGAAAGCGGCTGTGCATGAAGCGGGTTTGCGCGTGCCGCGCTTCGTCGGCTTGCCCGAATTTATCGCGTCGCCGTCGACGCCGGCATGGCGCGGTCGCACGGTGTTGAAGCCGTTGAGCGGCGCATCGAGCGAGGACGTCGTGATCTTCGACACGCTCGAGGAAACCGCCGCCGCGATCCGTGGACACCGCTCGGGCGTCGCGCGTCTGGATGCCGAAATCCAGCTGACCGACGCGTACGAGGTCGAGGAATTCGTCAGCGGCGAGATCCTGCATTTCGACGGTCTCGTCGCGCAGGGTGACGTGCTGACGGTCACCGCGAGCCGTTATATCGGCACCTGTCTTGCGTATGCGAAGGGCCAGCCGCTCGGGTCGTATCACTTTCCTGTGTCGGCATCGGCGCGCGCGTGGGTCGAGGCTGCATTGAAGGCGGTCGGCATCCGGCAGGGCAGTTTCCATCTCGAGGCGATCGAGAGCGGCGACGAACTGGTGTTTCTCGAAGTCGGCAATCGCGTCGGCGGCGCGGACGTCGTTGCGACGTTCGAATGTGCGACCGGCGTGCACATGCCGTCCGAGGAACTGCGCATCCTGCTCGACGGCAAACCGTCGCGTGCATTGCCGTCTACTCAGACGCAGGCGCAATGGTACGGCTGGTTCGTCTTTCCGGGTCACACGCTCGAAGACGAAACCTACGACGGCATCGCCGGTATCGATGCATTCCGTGGCGATCCGTCGCTCGTGCGCTGGGTCGAGCTGCCGGTCGGTGCGCCGATCGCGCGACGCATCACGTACTCCGCTCACGAAACGCCGCTCGCGGGCATCGTCGCGCACGACCGCTGGCAGGGTACGCGCGACTGGATCACCTCGCTGTTCGATGTCAGCACGACGCTGCGCGACAGCGGCGTCAAACGATTTTGCGCGTGGCCGCATGCGGCGCGCACCGCGTGTCAGTAAAACCCGTCGCGCATGCCGGTACGCGCGTTCGTCAACCGATTGATACACAGGAGCAACCCGTGACTACTGAACAGCAACGGTCCGAGACCCTCGACAGCAACACGCTCGCCGGCCAGATGGCGCTCAACTCGTTCTATCTGCGCGAACTCGCGCCGCCGAGCGCGCCGGAGACGGTGCCGCTGCTCGCGGACTACATCCGGATCCAGACGCTCGAAAGCGAGTGGAGCAACTACGAGGCGTCGCGCATCGACCTCGGCGACGTGCCGGCCGATGCCGAGCAGTTCGAAGAGTGGTATGTCGCGCTGCGCAACGTGCATCGCAAGGAAGTCTCGCCGTTCTTCGATTTCCTTGCCGAAGAAGCATCGTTGCCGCAGCTGTCGCTGTTCGTCAGTCTGGAAGCACAGGTGGATGGTCGCTTCGACGACATCATCGCGCTGTCGCAGCTCGGCATGGACGGCGACATGAAGCTCGCGCTCGCCGAAAACTACTGGGACGAGATGGGCCTTGGCGAACTCGACGAGATGCATACGCGCACGTTCATGCGGGCGTCGCCGTTCTTCCGCGCGCAGCTCGGCGATCTCGATCTCGAAGCGGAAATGCCGATCGCCGCGCTGAAAAACGGCAATCTGCTGCTGATGTACGCGCTGCGCCGTCAGCACGTAGGGCGCCTGCTCGGCGCGCTGACGCTGCTCGAACAGACCGTGCCGTATCGCTTTACGCGGATGCTGAAGGGCATGCAGCGCCACGACGTGCCGAAGGAATTCCGCTATTACCACGAGCTGCACGTTCCGGTCGATGCGAATCACGGCAAGCAACTGGTCGCGCGTGTGCTGATGCCGCTTGCGCGCCGTCATCCGCAGATCATCCGCGATCTGTGCGAAGGCTGTCTGATCCGCTACCAGATCGAGAAGGAATACTACGCGGGCGCACGCGACGTGATGGACCGACGGCTCCACTGACGCGCGCCGTGTCTCGTGGTCCGGTGCGTTTGTTTCCATACGCAGATAAGCTGGATCGCTGGACCACGAATTCACCCACGCCAATGAGGTTCGAACACACCATGCATCCGACACTCGCTTCCGATCTTGCCAACATCGATTCGCTTCTCGAACGCACGCGACGCCATGCTGTCGCGGCGCTCGCCACGCTCGACGACCGTCCCGCCGCGCTCGCTCCGCCGCCCGCCACGGTGCGCGGGCTGCCGCAGGAGGGCGCGGGGCTCGAAGGCGCACTGGAAGAATTCGCGACCCGCTGGGCCGCGGGTTTTTCCGGCAGCGCGGGGCCGCGCTATCTCGGCTTCGTCACCGGCGGCGCGACACCGGCGTCGCTCGCAGGCGACTGGCTCACCAGCATCTACGACCAGAATCCGACGGCGGGCATCGACAGTTCGGCGCCGGACCTGGAGCGCGAAACGATCGCGCGGTTGCGTGACCTGTTCGGCCTGAGCGACGCGCAGCAGGGCGTGTTCGTCACCGGCGCGACGATGTCGAATCTCGTCGGGCTGGCGATCGGCCGCGAATGGCTCGGCGAACAGAAGAACGTGCGCGTAGCGGAGCAGGGTGTCGCTGCGCTCGGCGACGTGAAGGTGCTGTCGGCGACCGCGCATTCGAGCATCTATAAGTCGCTGTCGGTACTCGGCATCGGGCGCAATGCGGTGCAGAAAGTCGCGACGCTGCCGGAGCGCGAAGCGATCGACATAGCGGCGCTGGAAAGCGCGCTCGCCGCATTGAACGGCGCACCAGCGATCGTCGTCGCGAGCGCGGGCACCGTCAACACCGTCGATTTCGACGACCTCGTCGCGATCCACGCGCTGAAGGCACGCTATCCGTTCTGGCTGCACGTCGATGCCGCGTTCGGGGCATTCGCTGCGCTGGCGCCGAAGTACGCATCGCTCGTCGCCGGGCTCGATGCAGCCGATTCGATCTGCGTCGATCTGCACAAGTGGCTGAACGTGCCGTACGACGCTGCCGTGCAATTCACGCGACGCCGCGATCTGCAGGTGCGCGTGTTCCAGAACAGCGCCGCGTACCTCGGCGTGCCGGCGGAGAACCCGGACTTCGTGCATCTGACGCCGGAGAACTCGCGCCGTCTGCGCGCACTCGCGACGTGGTTCTCGCTCGCCGCATACGGCCGTGCCGGACACGCGGAAATCGTGACCCGCAACATCGAACTCGCGCAGGCGCTCGGCAGACGTATCGAAGGCGTCGAAGGGCAGGCGGGTTTCCGTCTGCTCGCGCCGACGCGGCTCAACGTCGTCTGCTTCACGCTGGCCGAGCGGCCCGACGAGGCGCGCATCAACGCATACGTGCGTGCGGTGCGCGATCTCGGCGACGTGTTCATCACGAGCACGGTGTATGGCGGAACGTGGGGGCTGCGGGTCGCTTTCACGAACTGGCGCACGTCAGAGGCCGACGTGCCGCGCATTTTCGGGTCGTTGCAGAAGGCACTCGACAAGCTCGGGTCCTGAGTTTCGCCGCGAGGCGATCACGCCGCGGCGCACGCGCCGACAGTTTCACCGGCCGCTAGCCGGGCGCACGTCGCGGTTCCTTTATCTTTTCAAAACACGAGACTGGTGACTTCATGAGCATAATCGTTGGCGTGTCCGCGCACTACCATGACGCTTCGTGCTGCATCATCAAGGATGGCCGGCTGATCGCCGCCGCCGAAGAGGAGCGTTTCTCCAAGGTGAAGCACGACAGCAGCATTCCGACCGGCGCATTCCGCTATTGCCTGCGCGAAGCGAAGGTGACCATCAAGGACATCGACTGCATCGCGTACTACGAGGACCCGTACAAGAAGGCGTCCCGGCAGATCGCGACGAACGTGATGGACCTGCTGCGCAATCCGAAGCGTCGCTTCAAGATCGACCCGGCGCGCCCCGAGCGCGACATTCGCCAGAGCCTCGGTTTCGACGGTCCGATCGAATACGTGGATCACCATCTGTCGCATGCGGCCAGCTCGTTCTTCTTCTCCGGTTTTCCCGAAGCGGCGTTGCTGACCGTCGACGGCGTCGGCGAATGGGCGACGACCACCTACGGTCACGGCAAGGATGCGTCGATCGAACTGTTCGAAGAGGTGGCATTTCCGAACTCGCTCGGTCTGCTCTACAGCACGATCACCGCGTATCTCGGCTTCGACGTGAACGACGCCGAGTACAAGGTGATGGGGCTCGCGCCGTATGGAGACCCGAAGTACGTCGAGCAGATGCGCCGTCTGTTCGACATGAGCGATCGCGGACAGTACCGGCTGAACATGGAGTACTTCGATTTTCTCAACGGCGAGCGGATGTATTCGGATCTTCTGCCCGAGCTGTTCGGCGAACCGCCGCGCGAAGCGGAATCGGATCTCGAAGCATTCCATAAGGACGTGGCCGCGAGCCTGCAGCGCACGCTCGAAGACATCCTGCTCGCGAAGGCGCGCTATCTGCACGACACGCATCCGGTCGACAATCTCTGCATGGCCGGCGGCGTCGCGCTCAATTGCGTCGCGAACGGCCGCGTGTTGCGCGAAGGCCCATTCAAGAAACTGTTCGTGCAGCCGGCTGCGAGCGACGCGGGCGGCTCGCTCGGCGCGGCCGCCGTCGCACATACGCGGCTCACGGGGCAGCGTCCCGAGCTGAAGACGCTGCCGCACGTTTATCTCGGACCGGCTTACTCGAATCACGAAATCAGCCAGACGGTACGCGCGATTTTTCCGGAGGCGTCGATCGTCGATTGCACCGAGCAACCCGATGCGTTGATTGCCGAAACCGCGAAGCGTCTCGCCGACGGCAAGGTGATCGGCTGGTTCCAGGGGCGCATGGAGTTCGGTCCGCGTGCGCTCGGTTCGCGTTCGATCATCGCGGACCCGCGACGTCCGGAGATGCGCGACCGGATCAACGCGCTCGTCAAGATGCGCGAAGCGTTCCGGCCGTTTGCGCCCGCCGTGCTTGAATCGAAAGCGGCCGAGCATTTCGAACTCGACCACGCGTCGCCGTTCATGCTCGAAACCTGCCAGGTGATCTCGAAGCTGACGCTGCCCGCGATCACGCACGTCGACGGGTCCGCGCGCGTGCAGACGGTCAACGAGAACAGCAATCCGCGCTTTCACGCGCTGCTCGAGGAATTCGACCGACTGACCGATTGCCCGATCCTGCTGAACACGTCGTTCAACATGCGCGGCGACGCGATCGTGCTCGATCCGGTCGATGCAATCTGGTGCTTCGTCGTGTCCGACATCGATGCGCTCGTGATCGGCGACTACATCGTCGATCGCGGCTTCAAGCTCGAGACGTGGGGCAAGCTGAAGGAGATCTTCAGCGCGCGTTCGGCGAAGAAGCGCGTCGCGCCGGAATCGGTCAACGTCTACACGTTCCTGTAATCCGGCGCATCGGGCGGCCACCATGTCCATCCAGATTCCATCAGGCGACCGGTCCTGGGTCATCCGGCGAACCCTGAGCTTCGACAGCGCGACGCATACGTTCCGGCGTCGCGACGTCGAGATCGCGGGCTCGCGGATTCGCGCGGTGCTGCCCGCCGGCACGTCGACACTTGACGACGGGCTGGATGGGGAAGCGTTCGTCTGCACGCCGGGCATCGTCGGGATCGAGGCGCTGCGTGATCGCTCCGCGCCCGCCGCGATCGATTCGCTGCCGTCGTGCATGACGACCGTCGGCGTGTATTGCGCAAGCACACGCGATACGCGCCGCTGGCCCGCGACGTCGGCACGCACGGTCGCGCTGCTGAAGTTCGACGGCAGCAACCTGGAGCAGGTGAACGGGTTGCTCGACTGGTCGCTGACCGCGTCGCGCGGACGGGCCGGGCGTGCAGTCGCTGCGGTGAATCCCGCCGGTCCGATCAAGGTGTTGCCCGTGCTCGCGAGCGGCCGTCTGATGTCGGCGACCGAGATTGTCGAGGTCGCGCGCTTCGCGAAGATGCTGGGTACGCGCATCGGCATCCGGCTGTCGACGAACGCCGACGAAGCGCTCGAATTCCGCAGCCGTTTCTATTGCTCGGAAAGCGCGCTGATCGCGTACCTGCTGCCGCAGGAGCAGGACGTGACGGTGTTCGACGCGACGCGCATCGATCGACGGGAAGCGTCGGTGCTGGCACGCGCGCAGTGCACCGTGTCGTTCGGCGAGCCGGGTGTCGGCAGTTTTGCGAGCCGCTGGCGTGCGCATGCGCCGCTCTTCACGCAACGCCGCGCCGCGTTGCACGTGCCGCGCGAAGCGGTGCGGTTGTTGCTCGCGCGTGTCGTCGCGCATGCGCCGGCCGCGCAGCTCGACTGCTATGCGGACGCGTTGACCCGGTCCGCAGCGGGCGCGCTGGGACTTGCCGACGTCGGTGCATTGGCGCCGGGCATGAAAGCCGATCTGTGCATGTTCGAGCGCCGCGACACCGACGACTACAGCACAGGAAGCGCCGCGTTTCTGTCGCTGCTCGCGTCGCGTCGTCCGGCGGCGACGCTGGTCGAAGGTCGACGCATGCCGTTCGATGAACAGGCGGACCCGGTCGATCGTCCGTTGCTGGCGTCGGGCTGGGCGTGAGGTACCTGTTCGCCGTGCTGTTTCATGTGTCGCTGGATTTCGCCGGCTGTTGCTGAACGGTCGGTTCCCGTACCGGAAGTACCCCTTTGTGGTCTTGCAAACTCAGGAGCTCCAACCATGAAAGACAATTCGATGCGACAGGAACTGAGCGACCGGTTTGCCGCGTTGCTCAAACAGGACAACGCAGCGCTCTCCGTGCTGCAGTTGCTCGGCGAAGAGACGAAGCCCAACGACGCGCCCGGCGGAGATCACTGGTCGGGTCCGTTCGCAGCGCTCGCCGAAGATTTCGCGAGCCTGAAGGGACAGCACTCGGCGAAGCGCTCGGTCGGGATCTGGGAGGAAGAGGTCGAAGGCTCGGGTGAATTCGTGCGCGCCCGCAAGCACATCGACTTGTGGCGCTTCTGTGCCGACGTCGAACGGATTCCGCCTAAGGGCGCGAGCAAGCGCATCGTGCTGCTCGGCGAATCGGTCGCGCGCGGCTTCTTCTTCGACCCGGTGTACAGCCCGGCGAAAGTGTTGCGCGAGCAGATCACAGCATCTGCTGAGCCGGTCGAAATCATCGACCTCGCGCAAAGCAACTGCGATCCGTGGTGGTTGTCGAAGCTCGCCGCGTCGGCGCATCTGCTGGAGCCGGATGCTGTCGTCGTGTTCGCCGGCAATAACTGGCGTGTGGGGTCGCTGGCCAGCACGTCGACGGAAGCATTCATCGCCGACGGTGAATTGATCGAGGAACCCCAAGGCTTCTCGAAGCTGCTGAATCGCCAACTGGCGAGTCTCGAACATTTCGCGGGGCAGGTCGTCGATCAATTGACGTCGTCGCTGATGCAATTGAAGGTGCCGGTCGTGTTCGTGATTCCCGAGATCAACGTTGCGGACTGGGCCAGCGCACCGGTCGGCGCGCTCGACGTTCCGCTGATGTCGGCAGACGACACCCAACGCTGGGTAGCCGCGTACCGTTCCGCAACCGACGCGCTGCAAAACAAAGACTTCACCGCTGCCGAGCAGTCGATCCGCACGGCAATCGATCTCGACGGCGGCACGTCGTCGGCGAGTCTCGATCTGCTTGCGCGCGCGCAGCAGGGCGCCGGCAAACGCAACCAGGACGTGTACCGGACGCTGCGCCAGAGCCGCGACATCATCGACGATACGCGCGTCGTACCGGGCATTTTCGTCAATGTCGCGGAGACGATCCGCCGCGTCGCTCCGCAGCGCGGCGCGACGATCGTGGACTTGCCGCAGCTGTTCGGCGATCGCTACGAGCATGAGATTCCGGGGCGGCGTCTGTACCTCGACTTCTGCCATCACACGTCGGAAGGGATGCGTGTCGCGATGGCGGCAACTGCCGAGAAACTGCTGCCGGCGTTGTTCAACCGCACCGCGCATCTCGACGATCTGATCGACGCGGCGTCGAAGCCCGCACCCGAGCACGAAGCGTGGGCGCATCTGCTCGCCGCGATCCATAACGCGCACTGGGGGCAGAACCCGGAGATCTGCCGCCATCACCTGCAACGTGCGAAGGACTACGATCCGTCGATCGCGCAGACCGGCGTGAAGCTCGTCTACGACGCGTATAGCCGCAAGACGCCGCCGGTTCTGCTGCCGACCTTCGATCAACTGGTGAAGAACGATATCGCCGAAGTGTGCCTCGTCGGTTACAGCCCGCTCGCGCGCGGCGTGATCAAGGAGCAGGTGCTGCTCACCGCGATTGGGGAAGTCTTTCCCGAATTCGACGCACAGCCCGCCGATCCCGATCTGTCGCTCGGCGCGGTTGAGGCAATCGATCTGCTGGAATCGCACTGGACCGAGCTGACGGACCGCAATCGTTGGTATCGCCGCGCGTATTCGGCGTCCTACGGTCTGACGAGCGAGTTCACGTTCTCGTGCACGTCGCCGCTCGATCTGTCGATCGAACTCACCGCGCGGATTCCGAACGCGGTCGGCACCGGCCAGATCGCGGTCGAGCTGAACGGTCAACCGGTCACGCAGGCAACGCTCGACGACCAGTGGGGCTCGCTGCGGGTTCAGGCGGGCGCGGGCGTCGTGCGCGGCGGTCTAAATCGTTTGACGATCGACTGGCCGGGCGTGCCGCGTACCGATACCCGGAACAGTCTGCGGCGGGATTTCGAAGCGGGGCAGAAGGTCGATATCCGCACGCAGTTCGGTCAGATCCACACGTTGGCGGTATCGGTCGCAGCATGAGTCGCGTGTGTCTGATTACCGGAGTGGGAGCCGCGACCGGCGCGTCGATCGCGCGCCGGTTTGCACGCGATGGCTATCGTGTCGCGATGCTGGCGCGTAATCGCGAGCGGCTTGCGCAGCTCGAAGCGCAGATCGACGGAAGCCGCGCGTACGTGTGCGACGTCGGCGATCTCGATGCGCTGGACTGTACGCTCGATGCGGTTCGTGCGGAGATGGGCGCACCCTCGGTTGTTATTCACAACGCAGTGTCGGAGACGTTCGCGACGTTTGTCGATGGCGACGCGGCGACGCTCGAGCGCAACTTCCGCGTCAACACGACGGCGCTGCTTCAACTCGCGCGTCGTTGTACGCCCGACATGATCGCGGCCCGTGAAGGCGCGATCGTCGTAACAGGCAACACGGCGTCGGTGCGCGGCAAGCCGAACTACGCGCTGTTCGCGCCGACGAAGGCCGCGCAACGCGTGCTCGCCGAGGCGTTGGCCCGCGACCTCGGACCGAAACGCGTTCACGTCGGCTATCTGATGATCGATGCGGTGATCGACGCCGCGTGGCTCGAAGAGAGCGGCCGGACCCGGCCGGCCTGGGCGGAGCCGCCGCCCGGCTGGCCGTTCTCGCGCGACGAGTATTTCACGCAGCCGGATGCGATCGCCGACGAGGTGTTTCATATCGCTCATCAGCATCCGTCCGCGTGGACGTTCGACTACACGATCCGACCGTTTGCGGAGAAGTGGTGAGTGGTTGCAGGCAGAATGGAGCGACACGCGGCTCGCGATTCAGGAACACCACGACGAATGAAGAATGCAATGAACGATGCAGCGGGTGCGGTTCCTTCCGCATCTACTGTTGACGATGTCGGACTGCGTCACACCGACGTCCCCTATTACACGCAGTGGGGCAGCCCCGGCTGGGTGCGCGCGATCGTCGATGACGACGCGGACCCCTGCGACGATCCCGAGTGGCAGCGAAGCGGCTTCACCGATCCCGAGCGCTATCGCTTCTGGGCGGACCGGTTGTGCGGGCTGACCTGTTTCGAATCGGTGTTGGACTACTGGCACATCGCGCATCCATCGCGCGCGATGCTGCTCGACGAAGCGCTGCGTCATGACATCTACCGGATGCGCGACGATGGGGGTGTCGATGGGCTGATCTATCGGCCGTTCGCCGATTGGGTCCGCACGGCATTCGGCGTGCGCGTCGATGTGCTGACGGAGATTTCGATCGAAGACATCGCGGCGCGGCTCGATCGGGACACGCTGGCGATCGTTTCGGTGAGTCCGGAGATTCGCTATCCGGAGCGGCGGAACGAAAGGCGCGGCGGTCATCTGGTTTTACTGCACGGACGAGACGACAACGGCGTGTGGTTCCACAATCCATCCGGTGTCGCGCCGTATCAGGCGGATGCGTGGCTGCCGTTCGACACGTTCGGGCGCTTCTACGCGCGGCGTGGGATGACGCTCACGCGGGCTTGAGCGTTAGTGGTATTCAGCGGCTGCGACGACCGTGTACCGCATCGTCCGGCACGCCATGATCGCGGCCCGCGGCCAGCATCACCTGATACTGGCTGTGGCGTTGATACGAGTGCCACATGTCACGAGCGACGTTGCGCAGCATGGTGGAAAACGACGTTCTGGCAGAGCGCGCAGGAACGAGAGTGGTGGGCGAAACGGGCTGGCTGGACATAATGGGTATGAGAGGGTTATTACCTAGGTGTTAACCATTATAACCGACCCAAAACCTCGGCCACCCTCTACGGCGCCTGTGAGCGCTACTTAGGCGCGATATCCCGCCGCACCCGCATGATGTGCTGCTCGACATAAAAGGCCGCCGCATCCGCATCGCCGGCGACGATCGCCTCGTAGATCAGCCGATGCTCCGACACATACAGACGGATCCGGCCCGGATCGTCGATGCCGTCGTCCTTCAGGCGTTTCCACAGCGGCTGGTCCATCGTCTTCGCGACCTCGTCGGCGATCTTCACGAGCAGCGCGTCGCCGGTCATTACCGCGAGCTGTCGATGAAACAACCGGTCGCTATCGTTCCAGAGCGCGCGTTGCCCCGCGTCGGACACGTCCGCAATCGAATCCATCTGAGCGAGATAGTGCTCGGCGAGCGGATCGCGCCGGCCGTGCGCGGCGGCGCGTCGGGCGATCGCTGGTTCGAGGATCAAGCGGACGTCGAGCGTCGACGTCGGGCTGAAGTCGGGATCGGCGATCGGCGAACCTTCCGGTGGCGCGGCCGCGAGCCGTTGCAACGCGTCCGCGCAGACGTAGGTGCCGGAGTTGCGCCGCGTCTGCACGAGCCCTTCGTTCTGCAACGCGCCGATCGCCTCGCGCACCGCGGGCCGGCCGACGCCGAAGCGCGCGGCCAGCTCGCGCTCGGACGGCAGCCGCGTTTCGGACGCGAAATGGCCGCTGCGGATATCGGCGCGGATGCGCTCCGACACCTGCTCGTAGATCTGCTTCGGACGAAACGCGCCGTCGAGCGCAGGGGATGTCATGACCATGTCGCCTGGTTTGCAGAACGGGGGACCCCGGCCGATCCGGATTGAAACCAGATCGCCGCGATTATTTTGATACTGGTTGCTGATTAATCCAATGTGGTCTAGATTTGGGTCCAGTATAAGACAGCAGCGAGGAGAACAAAATGATTGAATCGTCGGGACGCGCGAGGGGATGAAAGCGCCATGAAACTGAATCGCGTGATCAGCACGGTCGAAGTGCACACCGGCGGCGAGCCGTTCCGGATCGTCACGAGCGGATTGCCGAAGATGCCGGGCAAAACCATCGTCGAGCGCCGCGCGTGGCTGAAGGAGCACGCGGACCATCTGCGCCGCGCACTGATGCTCGAGCCGCGCGGCCATGCCGACATGTACGGCGGCTACCTGACCGATGCGGTCTCCGAAGGCGCGGACTTCGGCATCATCTTCGTCCACAACGAGGGCTACAGCGATCATTGCGGCCACGGTGTGATCGCGCTCGCCACGGCGGCGGTCGCGCTCGGCTGGGTCGAGCGCACCGAGCCGGAAACGCGCGTCGGCATCGACGCGCCGTGCGGGTTCATCGAAGCATTCGTCCGCTGGGACGGCGATCACACGGGCGGCGTGCGCTTCGTCAACGTGCCGTCGTTCGTGTGGCAGCGCGACGTGAGCGTGCAGACGCCATCGTTCGGCGAGGTGCGCGGCGACATCGCGTTCGGCGGCGCGTTCTATTTCTACGCGTCGGGCGAGCCGTTCGGACTCGAGATCCGCGAAGCAATGGTCGACCGGTTGATCCAGTTCGGCGCCGAAGTGAAGCGCGCGGCGAACGAAGCATTCAAGGTCGAGCATCCGCTGATTCCCGAGATCAATCACATCTACGGCACGATTGTCGACAACGCGCCGCGCCACCCCGGCTCGACGCAGGCGAACTGCTGCATCTTTGCCGACCGCGAGGTCGATCGTTCGCCGACCGGCTCCGGGACGGCGGGACGCGTCGCGCAACTGTATGCGCGCGGCGAACTCGCGATGGGCGCGACGCTTGTCAACGAATCGGTGATCGGCACGGTGTTTCGCGGTCGCGTGCTGCGCGAGACGAAGCTCGATCGGTTCGATGCGGTGATCCCGGAGATCGAAGGCGACGCGCATATCTGCGGGTTCGCGAACTGGATCGTCGATGAACGCGATCCGTTGACGTATGGGTTTCTGGTGCGGTGAGCGTGGAGACTGGCGCATCGATCGCCGGTCCTGACGATCGCACCACAGAACAGACAAGGAGCACCTCCGTATGACCCGCCAGACCGTACAGATCCACGACGCCGCCGCGACCGCGCGCGTCACGCCGTACCCGGCACTCGTCGCCGCTTTGCGCACCGCGACCGCCGACTACGCGGCCGGCCGCATCGTCAGCCCCGAGCGTCTGGTCGTGCCGCTGAACGACGGCGGCATCCTGCTGTCGATGCCGGCCACCGCGCCCGATCTCGCGATCCACAAGCTCGTCAACGTCTGCCCGCGCAACGGCGAGCGGGACTTGCCGACGATCCACGGTCAGGTGATGGCGTTCGATGCGGACACCGGCGAGACGCGTTTCATCCTCGACGGCCCGACCGTCACCGGACGACGCACCGCCGCGATGTCGATGCTCGGCATCGAGACGTTAAGTCAGTCGGCCCCACGCGACGTGTTGTTGATCGGCACCGGCACGCAGGCGGCGAATCACGCAGCGGCGCTCGCCGAGCTGTATCCCGATGCTCGCCTGCGCGTAAGCAGCCGCACGCTGGCTCGCGCGCAGGCGTTCTGCGACGCGCATCGCGCGCAGGCGCCGAACCTCGAACCGCTCGCAGGCGATGGCAATGGCGAAGTAACGCCGGAGTCGATCGATCTGGTCATCGCGTTAACGACGAGCCGTGCCGCTGTCTACGACGAAGCACCGCGCGCAGGCCGGCTCGTGATCGGCGTCGGCGCGTTCACGCCGGAGATGATCGAGCTGGGCGCACGCACGGTGCTCGGCAGCGCGCTGTTCGTCGACGATCTGGCGGGCGCGCGTCACGAGGCAGGAGACTTTCTGCAGGCGGGCATCGACTGGAACACGGTGACGGGCATCTCGGACGCGACTAAACAACCAGCCGACCGGCCGGTCGTCTTCAAATCGGTCGGCTGTGCGGCGTGGGATCTTGCCGCCTGCCGCGTCGCGCACGCGACGCTCTCAGCCGGCGGCGCGTGAGGTAACGCGGGAACACGCGAAGGCGAAGGAAAAGGAAAAGACAGTACAACGAGAGAATCGGCCCCACTCCGGGCAAAAAGTATTGCCCGGATAGCGTCTGGTGCCGTGCAAACATTCTCAAAACGTTGCACCATAGGCGTCTTGCAAAAACGGCCCGTGGCGGTTCTCGCGTGGTCGCTCTCTGCGCAGCCCTTTGCTCCTTTTCCCACGACGTCGCGAACCGCACCATGACCAACCAGACCGCTCCTGCTTCGCCCGACCTGCCGCTCGACATGATCATCTTCGGCGGCGGCGGCGATCTGTCGGCCCGCAAGCTGTTGCCCGCGCTGTACATGGCGCACCAGCACGGCAACCTGCCGGCCGATACCCGCATCCTCGCCATCGGCCGCCGCCCGTGGTCGCGCGACGAATATCTGGGTTTCATGGAAGAGCAGTCGAAGCCGTTCGTCGGCGACAAGGCGTTCGACGCAGCCTCGTGGGACCGCTTTCTCGCGCTGTTCGAATACGTGCGTGTAGACGTCGGCTCGGCGGAAGACTACGCGCGTCTCGCCCAGGTCTCGCGCCCCAACGTGCGCCGCGTGTTCTATCTCGCGACGTCGCCGAACCTGTTCACGACGATCTGCGACAACCTGTCGGCTGCCGGGCTCATCGACGAGCATTCGCGCGTCGTGCTCGAAAAGCCGCTCGGTTCGGATCTCGCATCCGCGCAGGCCATCAACACGTCGGTCGGTCAGCATTTCAACGAGCAGCAGATCTACCGGATCGACCACTACCTCGGCAAGGAAACGGTGCAGAACCTGATGGTGCTGCGCTTCGGCAACGCGATCTTCGGGCCGCTGTGGCAGGCGCCGTACATCAAGAGCGTGCAGATCACCGTGGCCGAGACGGTCGGCGTCGGCAGCCGGGCGGGTTTTTACGACGAAACCGGCGCGCTGCGCGACATGGTGCAGAACCACCTGCTGCAACTGCTGTGCATCGTCGCGATGGAACCGCCGGTATCGCTCGACCCGGACGCAGTCCGCGACGAGAAGCTGAAGGTGCTGCGCTCGCTGCGCGTGATGACGCCCGAAGACATCGCGCGTGACACGGTGCGCGGGCAGTACACGGCGGGCGCGGTCGGCGGCGAGCCGGTGAAGGGTTATCTGCAGGAAGACAACGTGCCGCCCGACAGCCGCGCGGAAACCTTCGTCGCGCTGCGTGCGCACATCAACAACTGGCGCTGGGCGCACGTGCCGTTCTTCCTGCGTACCGGCAAGCGGATGCAGAAGAAGGTGTCGGAGATCGTCATCGAGTTCGCCGATCTGCCGTTCTCGATCATCCCGAGCGGTCCGCGCAGCTACGGCAACCGGCTCGTCATCACACTGCAGCCGGCCGAGTCGATCCAGCTGCAGATGCTCGCGAAGGAACCCGGCAGCGGCATGCACATGCTGCCGGTGAACCTGAATCTCGATCTCGAGCAGGCGTTCACCGAGCGCCGCGCCGAAGCGTACGAGCGTCTGCTGATCGACGTGGTGCGCGGCCGTCTCACGCATTTCATGCGGCGCGACGAGCTGGAAGCCGCGTGGGCGTGGGCCGATCCGATTCTGGCCGGCTGGAAAGCGTCGGCCGACAAGCCGCGTCCGTACACGGCGGGCACCTTCGGGCCGTCGGCGTCGACCACGCTGATGGCACGCGAAAACTCGGTCTGGGCGGAAGAGTCCTGAGTCCGCAAGCAGGCACGCGGGCCGGCTAGACGCTAGCCCGCCTGCCGCAAGCAAATGGGGCGCATGCCGCCGGCGAATCTGCCGGCTGGATGCGCCCCATTTCTCATTTTCGGCGTCTCATTTTTCGCATCTCATTTTTCTGGGCCTTTTTATCAGATTAATTGGCGGCTTTCCTTTTGAGCACGATTAGCGCAGTTCGCGTTTTACGTAACCGTAGAAATTTGCTTCGAAAAATTCGGTAGCGCTCACCCCATTATCCGACTTCGTGAGAGGCTAGGCCCGTCATGCTTTTACGCGTTTTATAGCGTGTGGCATGGCGTTTCTACTATCTTGTCACTTAAAAGAGGCCACATAATGGATCGCCTTAATCCTGCAGTTTTACCTGCCGAATTTCGTCGCGAACACGCCGACGCCGGACAGCTTGAATCCTCATCCGCGTCACTGCAACAGGAAAGAATGCCGTTCACCGTCCGTATCGTCGCCGACGACAACGGCCTTGAAAAAGCAGTGCAGATGCGTCGTCTCGCTTATAGCCGTCATCTACCCGATTTCGCCGAGAAGATGGCGATCGAACGCAGCGATCGTGAACCAGGCACGATCGTGCTGCTTGCCGAGTCGAAGCTCGATGGAGGCCCGCTCGGCACGATGCGTATCCAGACCAACGAGTTCGCACCGCTCGCGCTCGAACAGTCCGTCACGTTGCCCGACTGGCTGCGCGGAACCCGGCTCGCGGAAGCGACGCGGCTCGGCGTCGCCGGCGGCACGATCGGCCGGATGGTGAAGATCGCGTTGTGCAAGGCACTGTTCATGTACTGCGGACAGGAACAGATCGACTGGATGGTCATCACCGCGCGTTCGCCACTAGACCGGGAATACGAAGCCATGTTATTCGTCGATGTTTTTGGTAAAGAGGAGTTTTTGCCGATGGCGCATGTGGGCGGATTACATCATCGTGTGATGGCAAAGCCGGTGGCAGTCGCTCGACAACGCTGGGCAGAAGTGCGGCATCCGCTTTACCGGTTCGTGTTTCAAACTTCGCATCCGGATATCGATCTAAATCCTATGCATTTATCTTTGGAGCCGGAAACGGTACGATGCCCAAGGGATTCGGAAATTGCCCAGCCAATCAGAACGAGATAACCCGGAATGTCGGCCAACCCTGCGCGGCGACGGCGAAACCGAAGCGGTTTCGCTGCCGCTGTCGCGGCACCCGCGACGCCCACGGCGAATCAGGGGATCACCACTAATGAAAGCGGCGGCACTTTTTTCGCGATCGAGGGACATGCGTGCGGGGACCGACAGGCTGCTGTATGCCTTCTCGATCTATCTCGTGCCGTTGCTGATCGCGGCCGCCACGTTAGCGGTGCTGGTGTGGTCGCCGCACCGTTTCGAGTCGAGCGGCGCGCTGCCCGTCACGCTGCGCGCCGTCCACGACGAGCACGCGGCGCTGGCGCCGGCCGCGGCGCTCGCGCAACTGCAACAGGCCGGGCCGACGCGCCGCTATAGCACGCAGCTCGCCGAAACCCCGATCTGGTTCACGTTCGACGCGCCGGCGTTGCAGCCGGCGCGTCCGGTTTTCATCGAGTTGCCGTCGCGTCATGCGCAAACCCTGGCCTGCTGGGATGCGACGACGCTAACGCCGCTCGGTACCGCCGACCGGCTCGCGACGAGCGGTCGCATCAGCCCGGTCAAGGCGGGCTTCTCGCTCGAACTCGGCACGCTGAGCGTCGCGCAGCCCATTCTTTGCCGCGGCACCTTTTCCGGTCCCGCGTACATCAACGCCTTCGCGTGGGACAGCCAGAGTCTGGCCGGCTCCGCGCTCGATTTCCAGGAAAGCTCCGCGCTGATCGCCGGCGGTCTGCTGACGCTCGCGGTGTTCGTGTTCGTCACCGCGCTGATCAATCGCGAACTGACCTATGTGATCTTCTCCGTGTGGCTCGTCGGCAACCTGCGGTTGTGCGCGAACGCGATGGGCTGGGACACCGAGTGGATCGGCCGCGAGATTCCTCCGGAGGCGATGCATCTGCTGCGGCAGATCACGTTCGCGATCTACTACCTGCTGACGGTCGCGCTGTTCGGCCGGCTGTTCCGCCGCGAACTGAAAGTAGTCGGCTACCGGTGGACGCTGCGCATCGTCCAGTACAACGGCGTGCTGCTGTTCATCGCGTCGTGCGTGCTGAGCTACGAGCATTTCATTCCGGTGCTGTGGGTGCTGAGCAGTCTCGGCATGAGCGTGCTGATCTTCCTGTTGACGCGGCTCGTCTGGATGGCGCGTTCGCGCACGGTGATGTGGTACGTCGCGTCGATGGCGGTGGTGCTGTTCGCGACGTTCTCCGAGGTACTGGGCGCCGCGTTCGGCATCAAGCTGCTGTTCGGCGGCATCAATCCGGTGATCACCGCGCTGTCGTCGAGCATGATGGCTGCGTTCGCGATCGCCGAGCAGGTACGCGCCGAGCGTGAGCGTCGCCGCCAGGTGCAGACCGAACTGCGCAATACCTACGACGTCACGCCGATCGGTCTCTTCACGCTCGACGGCGAAGGCCGTTTCGTCCGCGCGAACCCGGCGCTGCGCACGATGCTCGATCTGCACCGCACCGACTACGGCACGCGCCACTGGGGCGATTATTTCGAAGCCGGCGCGTGGGCCGCGCTGCAGACGCTCGCGCATCAGGGCAGCGAAGGCGAACTGGAACTTGCGGGCGCGGCGAGTGGCGCAAACGACAGTGCTGTGCGCCGCTATTCGCTGAAGGCGACGCGTTCGAACGGCTGGATCGAAGGCTCGCTGCAGGACGTCACTGAACGCGCGAAGGCGATCGAGCAGCTGCATTTCCTCGCCGAGCACGATCCGCTCACCGCGTCGCTGAACCGTCGCGGCGTCGAGAAGGCGATCGCCGCGCAGGGTGCGCAGACGAAGCCGTGGGCGCTCGCGTATATCGATCTCGATCGCTTCAAGCTGATCAACGATCTGTTCGGCCATCGCGCCGGCGACGAAGTGCTCAAGCAGGTCACCGCGCGCACGCGCGGGCTGTTTCAGAACCGTTATCCGGTCGGTCGGATCGGTGGCGACGAGTTTGTCTGCGTGATGACCGATACGCCGATCGACGACGCGATCGCGAAATGCCACGAACTGATCGCGGCGCTCAGCGCGGCGCCGTATCAGGTCGGGCGGCGCTCGTTCCAGGTGAAGGCGTCGATCGGGTTGATCGAATGCTCGCCGGGCGTGCGCGTGCAGGACGCGCTGTCGCACGCGGACCGCGCATGCCGCGAGGCGAAGCGCGTCGCGCATGCGCGGCTCGTCACGTATCGCAAGGGCGCCGCCGCGTTCGAGGAGCGCGCGAAGGAGCGGCTGCTGGTCGAATCGCTCGGACAGAACCGCGTGCCCGCTGGGCTCTTTCTCGTGATGCAGCCGATCATGTCGCTGAGTACGCCGACAGCATCGCTGAATTTCGAGGTGCTGCTGCGGCTGCGTGCACAGGACGGCTCGACGCTGCCGGCCGGCAAGGTGATCGTCGCCGCCGAGGAGTCGGGCAACATCGCGGCGATCGATCGCTGGGTGATGACGACGACGCTCGAATGGCTCGACGCGAACGCCGCGCAGCTCGCGAACACGCGCTTTGTCTGCGTGAATCTGAGCGGCGGTTCGCTGAACGACGAGCAGTTCGTCGAGGATATCTTCGCGCTGTTTGGCCGCTATAGCGCGATCGTGCATTACCTGTGCCTCGAGATCACCGAGAGCGTCGCGTTGCACGATCTCGAGAACACGCGGCGCTTCATCGCGCGCGTGCACGACATGGGCGGCAAGATCGCGCTCGACGATTTCGGCGCGGGCTATACGTCGTTCCGTTATCTGAAGGAGCTGTCGGCGGATGCGTTGAAGATCGACGGCGAATTCATTCGCACGATGTGTGCGCATCCGGCCGATACCGCGATCGTCGAGGCGATCGTCGCGCTGGCTCGCAACCTCGGCATGCGCAGCATCGCGGAATGGGTCGAGGATCTTGGTACGTTGACCGCGTTGAAAGAGATCGGCGTCGACTATGTGCAGGGTTACGCGATCGCGCGGCCGCAGGAAAGCGGGGCGATTCTCGCGGCGCAATCGGCAGCGAGCTTTGTCACCGATCCGGAGATCGCACGCTTTGTCGAGAGTCTGATGGTGCCGGCCGAACGCGGCCAGCATACCTACACCGCACGCGCGGGCTGACCGCGCTTCTAAACAGCACCTCAATACACGTCGACGCGCCCCGGAAACGTCTCGTTGAACGCCGCCGTCTCTTCGACGGCGGCCGCGCCTTGCTGTTCACGGTACATCACCGGCGGCACGCCGAACTGCTTGCGGAATTCGCGGCCGAGATGCGACGCATCCGAAAATCCGCAGCTCGATGCGATGTCGGCGACGGTGCGATCCGAACTCGTCAGCAGCCATGAAGCGGTGCGCAGCCGAACCTGCTTCGCGAAGGTCTGCGGGCTCTTGCCGGTTTCGGCCTTGAATAAGCGTTCGAGTTGCCGGGGCGACAGATCGAGTTTGTGCGCGAGTTCCTCGAGTGGCAACGAGCGGCCGACGTGCTGTTCCATCAGCAGGATCGCGCGCTTCACCTTCGGATGCGTGGCCGGTTCGAGCCCCGGCGGATGCGGCTGCGGCGCGTTGCCTTTCTGCATCTCGCCGACGAGCAGGATACGCAACGCCTTCTGCACGGTCGCGTGCTCGAAATGCCGCAGCAGGATCGCGGCGGCGACGTCGATCGACGCGCGGCCGCCCGAACACGTGATACGCCTGCGGTCGATCACGAACAGCCGGTCCGCGATCAGCGCATCCGGATTCAGCGCCGGAAAGCGCTCGACAAAATCCCAGTAGTGAAACCAGCTCACGCAGATCCGGTGGCCGTCGAGCACACCCGTGCGCATCAGCGCGAACACGCCGGTGCAGATGCCGACCAGCGTCGCGTCGTGACGCGCGGCCTGGCGGATGAACTGCAGCGTTTCGTCGCTGGCCTGCGGACCCGAATGCAGCAGCCCGCCGACGACCACCACGTAATCGAACGGCTCCGCGTTCGCGAAGGTTTCCCACGGCGTGATCTGGATACCGCAGCTCGCGCGCACCGGCGCGAGCGTGTCGCCGATCACGCTCCACGAGCAGCGCACCGGCTTGCTGTAGTCGCCTTCGTCGGCGGACAGCCGCAGCATGTCGACGAAACCGGAGAACGCGGTCAGCGTGAAGTTCGGCAGCAGCACGATGCCGAAGCGGATGCGCTCCTTCGGGGCGGCGTCGATCGAGGTCAGCGGTAAGGATTCTGCGGTTTTCATCGTGAAGCGAGGGCCGGGGTGAGCCAGCGGGGTTAAACCTGTACGAAGTCGGGGCTGTCGTCGCGCGCACGCAGGTACGCGCGCGCGATGGTCCTAGCGTCGCCGATCGGGCCCGCCGCGACTTGCGCATTTCCGCCGCGAACCATCGCGGAAACGAACGGCGGGCCGCCGGAACGGCGCGGTGGCGGTGCCGTCCCACGTCGATGCCGTTTTTGTTCTATCGGTGGATTTTACGCTTTGGTGTACTGGCGCCACATTGGTAAATGCGCGTGCGGTGTCCCACCAGGCCTGCCGCGCTGCCGGTCCACCCATACTCGCGAGGCAGTTTCCATGAACGTCAGCGTCTTCGATCTGTTCAAGATCGGCATCGGACCGTCGAGTTCGCATACGGTCGGTCCGATGATTGCGGCGTGCCGCTTCGCGTCGCACGTCGAGGATGCGAATCTGCTCGGTTTTGTGCGCCGCGTCGAGATCGAGCTGTACGGCTCGCTCGGCGCGACCGGCAAGGGCCACGGCACCGACAAGGCGGTGTTGCTGGGCCTCGAAGGGCATCTGCCCGACACGATCGATCCCGATCTGATCGCGCCGCGCCTCGTGCAGATCCGCGAGCAGAAGTCGCTGAACCTGCTCGGCAAGCAGCCGGTGCAGTTTGAAGAGCGCGAGCATCTGACGTTCTACCGCAAGCTGATGGCCGGTACCGGTGTCGTCCACCCGAACGGCATGCGCTTTCAGGCGTTCGACGAAAACGGCCAGCTGCTGGTCGAGAAAGAGTATTACTCGGTCGGCGGCGGGTTCGTCGTGAATCGCGACGGCGATCGTGTGAACGGCGTCCGCGCGGGCGGCGACGTGCCGTTCCCGTTCCGCACCGGCGACGATCTGATGCGCGTGTGCCGCGAAAGCGGTCTGTCGATTGCCGAGGTCACGCTGCGCAACGAGTGTGCGACGCGTCCGGAGCACGAAGTGCGCGACGCGCTGCTCGCGATCTGGCGCGCGATGGCGGCCTGCATCGAGCGGGGCTGCAAGGTGCACGGCGAATTGCCGGGCCCGATGCGCGTGAAGCGTCGCGCGGCCGATCTGTCGACACAACTGCGCGTGCGTTCCGAAGAATCGCTGCGCGATCCGCTGTCGATGCTCGACTGGGTGAACCTGTATGCGATGGCGGTCAACGAAGAAAACGCGGCCGGCGGCCGTGTCGTCACCGCGCCGACCAATGGCGCAGCCGGCGTGATCCCGGCCGTGTTGCAGTACTACGTGAAGTTCGTGCCCGGCTCAAATGATGCCGGCATCGTCGACTTCCTGCTGACCGCTGCCGCGATCGGCATCATCTACAAGGAAACCGCGTCGATCTCCGGTGCCGAAGTGGGCTGCCAGGGCGAGGTCGGCGTCGCGTGCTCGATGGCTGCCGCCGCGCTGGCCGCCGTGATGGGCGGCATGCCGACGCAGGTCGAGAACGCCGCCGAGATCGGCATGGAACACAACCTGGGCATGACCTGCGATCCGGTCGGCGGGCTCGTGCAGATTCCGTGCATCGAGCGCAACGCGATGGGCGCGATCAAGGCGTTGAACGCGTCGCGGATGGCATTGAAGGGCGACGGCCAGCACTACGTGTCGCTCGACAACGTGATCAAGACGATGCGCGAAACCGGCGCCGACATGAAGACGAAATACAAGGAAACGTCGCGCGGCGGTCTCGCCGTGAACGTCATCGAATGCTGAAGCTAACGAGAGGATGCACCCCATGAGCCGCTATTCGATATTCAGTCTGTTCCGCAACGGGTTGTCGTATCACGAGAACTGGGAGCGGCAATGGCGTAGCCCCGAGCCGAAGAAGGAATACGACGTCGTGATCGTCGGCGGCGGCGGGCATGGTCTCGCGACCGCGTACTACCTCGCGAAGGAACACGGTGTGAAGAACATCGCGATTCTGGAGAAAGGCTGGATCGGCGGCGGCAACACCGCGCGCAACACGACGATCGTGCGCTCGAACTACCTGTGGGACGAATCGGCCGCGCTGTACGAGAAAGCGATGAAGCTGTGGGAAGGGCTGTCGCAGGATCTGAACTACAACGTGATGTTCAGCCAGCGCGGCGTGATGAATCTCGCGCACACGCTGCAGGACGTGCGCGACACCGAGCGGCGCGTCAACGCGAATCGGCTCAACGGTGTCGATGCCGAATTCCTGACGCCCGCGCAGATCAAGGAAATCGAACCGACGATCAACCTGAACAGCCGCTACCCGGTGCTCGGCGCATCGATCCAGCGACGCGCGGGCGTCGCGCGTCACGATGCGGTCGCGTGGGGCTTCGCGCGCGGTGCGGATCAACACGGTGTGGACATCATCCAGAACTGCCAGGTCACCGGCATTCGCCGCTCGGGCGGCGCGGTGACTGGCGTCGATACGGTGAAGGGTTTCATCAAGGCGAAGAAGGTCGCGGTGGTCGCAGCGGGCAACACGTCGACGCTCGCCGACATGGCCGGCGTGCGGCTGCCGCTCGAAAGCCATCCGTTGCAGGCGCTCGTGTCCGAGCCGATCAAGCCGGTGGTCAACACGGTGATCATGTCGAACGCGGTGCACGCGTACATCAGCCAGTCCGACAAGGGCGATCTCGTGATCGGCGCGGGCGTCGATCAATACACGGGGTTCGGCCAGCGCGGCAGTTTCAACATCATCGAAGGGACGCTGCAGGCGATCGTCGAGATGTTCCCGGTGTTCTCGCGCGTGCGGATGAACCGGCAGTGGGGCGGCATCGTCGACGTGTCGCCGGACGCGTGCCCGATCATCAGCAAGACCGACGTGAAGGGGCTGTACTTCAACTGCGGCTGGGGCACCGGCGGCTTCAAGGCGACGCCGGGCTCGGGCTGGGTATTCGCGCACACGATCGCTCGCGACGAACCGCATCCGCTGAACGCGCCGTTCTCGCTGGACCGTTTCTACACCGGCCATCTGATCGATGAACACGGCGCCGCCGCGGTCGCCCACTAACCCCACGCACAACGGAGATAACCCATGCTGCTGATCGAATGCCCGTGGTGCGGACCGCGCGCCGAATCCGAATTTAGCTGCGGCGGCGAAGCGGACATCATGCGTCCGCTCGAGCCGGAGAAGCTCAACGACAAAGAGTGGGGCGACTACCTGTTCATGCGCAAGAACCCGCGCGGCGTGCACCGCGAGCAATGGCTGCATACGCAGGGCTGCCGTCGCTGGTTCATGGCGACGCGCGACACGGTGTCCTACCAGTTCCACGGCTACGAAACCTTCGGCGGCGGCGCCGAAGATTCTGCTACCCACGACGCTCCCAAAGGCAACACACCATGAGCCAGAAAGACCGCCTCGGCGCCGGTGGGCGCATCAACCGCGCGATCCCGCTGACGTTCACGTTCAACGGCCGCACGTATCAGGGTTTTCAGGGCGACACGCTCGCGTCGGCACTGCTCGCGAACGGCGTGCACTTCGTTGCGCGCAGCTTCAAGTACCACCGGCCGCGCGGCATCGTCACGGCCGGTGTCGAGGAACCGAATGCCGTCGTGCAGCTGGAGCGCGGCGCGTACACGGTGCCGAATGCGCGTGCGACCGAAATCGAGTTGTACCAGGGGCTCGTCGCGAGCAGCGTGAACGCGGAGCCGAGCATCGAGCACGATCGCATGGCGATCAACCAGAAGTTTTCGCGCTTCCTGCCGGCCGGTTTCTACTACAAGACGTTCATGTGGCCGCGTAAGTTCTGGCCGAAGTACGAAGAGAAGATCCGCGAAGCCGCGGGTCTCGGCAAGGCACCGGAAGCGCTCGACGCCGATCGCTACGACAAGTGCTACGCGCATTGCGACGTATTGGTGGTGGGCGGCGGACCTTCGGGACTCGCTGCGGCGCATGCGGCGGCGATCGCCGGTGCACGCGTCGTCCTCGTCGACGATCAGCGCGAACTCGGCGGCAGCCTGCTGTCGTGCCGCGCGGAAATCGACGGACGGCCCGCGCTGCAATGGGTCGAAAAAGTCGAGTCGGAACTGTCGCAGATGCCCGACGTGAAGATCCTTTCGCGCAGCACCGCGTTCGGCTATCAGGATCACAACCTCGTTACGGTCACGCAGCGTCTGACCGATCATCTGCCGGTGTCGATGCGCAAGGGCTCGCGCGAAGTGCTGTGGAAAATCCGCACGAAGCGCGTGATTCTTGCGACTGGTGCGCACGAGCGTCCGATCGTCTTCGGCAACAACGATCTGCCGGGCGTGATGCTCGCGTCGGCGGTGTCGACGTATGTGCATCGCTACGGTGTGCTGCCGGGTCGCACGGTGGTCGTGTTCACGAACAACGACGACGGCTATCAATGCGCGCTCGATCTGAAGGCGTGCGGCGCGCAAGTCACCGTTGTCGATCCGCGTGGTGAAAGCAAGGGTGCGTTGCCGGTTGCCGCGCGACGTCACGGCGTGAAGGTGCTGAACGGTTCGGTCGTGACGGTCGCGCACGGCAAGCTGCGGGTCGCATCCGTGGAAGTTGCTGCGTACGCGAACGGCAAGGTCGGCGCACGCGCGGCGGATCTGCCGTGCGATCTGCTCGCGATGTCGGGCGGCTGGAGCCCGGTGCTGCATCTGTTCGCGCAGTCGGGCGGCAAGGCGCACTGGAACGACGACAAGGTGTGCTTCGTGCCGGGCAAGGCGATGCAGGCCGAGTCGAGCATCGGCGCGGCGGCAGGCGAGTTTGGTCTGGCGCGTGGACTGCGTCTCGCGGTCGATGCAGGTGTCGAGGCAGCGAAGGCAACCGGCTTCGACGCACCGCGTCCGCAGGCGCCGCACGCAGCCGAGATCGCGGAAGCACCGTTGCAGCCGCTGTGGCTCGTCGGCAGTCGCGATGCAGCGCCGCGTGGGCCGAAACAGTTCGTCGATTTCCAGAACGACGTGTCGGCGGCGGACATCCTGCTTGCTGCGCGCGAAGGCTTCGAATCGGTCGAGCACGTGAAGCGCTACACCGCGATGGGCTTCGGCACCGATCAGGGCAAGCTCGGCAACATCAACGGGATGGCGATTCTCGCCGATGCGCTTGGCAAGACGATTCCCGAAACCGGCACGACCACGTTCCGGCCGAACTACACACCGGTTACGTTCGGCACGTTCGCGGGCCGCGAGCTGGGCGATCTGCTCGATCCGATCCGCAAGACCTGCATTCACGAATGGCACGTCGAGCACGGCGCGGCATTCGAGGACGTCGGTAACTGGAAGCGTCCTTGGTATTACCCGCAGGGCAGTGAGGATCTGCACGCGGCGGTTGCGCGCGAATGCCTTGCGGTGCGCAACGGCGTCGGTATTCTCGATGCGTCGACGCTCGGCAAGATCGACATTCAGGGCCCCGATTCAGCGCAACTGCTGAACTGGGTCTACACGAATCCGTGGAGCAAGCTCGAAGTCGGCAAGTGTCGTTATGGGCTGATGCTCGACGAGAACGGCATGGTGTTCGACGACGGCGTCACGGTACGGCTCGCCGACCAGCACTACATGATGACCACCACAACCGGCGGTGCCGCGCGCGTGCTGACATGGCTCGAACGCTGGCTGCAGACCGAGTGGCCGAACCTGAGAGTGCGGCTCGCATCGGTCACGGATCACTGGGCGACGTTCGCCGTGGTCGGCCCGAAGAGCCGCAAGGTATTGCAGAAGGTGTGCAGCGATATCGACTTCGCGAACGCTGCGTTCCCGTTCATGTCGTATCGCGAAGGCACGGTGGCGGGCGTCGGTGCGCGCGTGATGCGGATCAGCTTCTCCGGCGAACTCGCGTACGAAGTGAACGTGCCGGCGAATCTGGGTCGCGGCGTATGGGAAGCGTTGATGGCCGCAGGCGCCGAGTTCGATATCACGCCGTACGGCACGGAAACGATGCACGTGCTGCGGGCGGAGAAGGGCTACATCATCGTCGGGCAGGACACGGACGGTTCGATCACGCCGAACGATCTCGGGATGGGCGGGCTGGTCGCGAAGTCGAAGGACTTTCTCGGCAAGCGTTCGCTCACGCGTTCCGATACTGCGAAGGAAGGCCGCAAGCAGTTCGTCGGCCTGCTGTCGGATGACGCGCAATTCGTGATCCCGGAAGGCAGCCAGATCGTGCCGCAGGGGCTGGGAGCGGGCGCCGCTAACGTGCCGGTACCGATGCTCGGGCACGTGACGTCGAGCTACTACAGCCCGATCCTGAAGCGTTCGATCGCCCTCGCGGTCGTGAAGGGCGGCCTCGACAAAATGGGCGAGAGCGTGACGATTCCGCTCGCGAGCGGCCGGCAGGTCACCGCGAAGATCGCGAGCCCGGTTTTCTACGACACCGAAGGAGTCCGTCAACATGTGGAATGAAACCAGAAGCAATGCGCCCGGTGCGGCTTCGGCCGTCGTGCAGCGCGCGGCAGGCGACGTGTGGTCGGAGTCGCCGCTCGTCGGTGTCGACGATCTGATGAAGGCGCATCACACGGCCGCATCGAAGAAATTCCGTCTCGACGAACGGCCGTTCCGCGATCTCGTGAATCTGCGCGGCGATGCATCCGACGAAGCGTTCGCGAGCGCGGTGGAAAGCGTGACCGGTTGCCGGCCGCCCGCGAAGCCGAACACGGTCGCGCGTGGCAACGGCTACGACATCCTGTGGCTCGGGCCGGACGAATGGCTCGTGCGTTCGCAGCAGCAACAGGCGTCGACGCTGGAGAAGCGGCTGGCTGCGGCGCTGGCCGGGCAGTTTGCGTCGGCGGTCGATATCGGCAGCGGCTATACCGTGCTCGAAGTGAGCGGCGAGAAGGTGCGTGATGTGCTCGCGCGCGGCTGTCCGCTGGATCTGCATCCGCGCGTGTTCGGCCAGGGTAGCTGTGCGCAGAGTCACTACTTCAAGGCGTCGATCGTGCTGATTCCGGCTGGCGACAACGCGTATGAACTCGTCGTGCGGCGCAGCTTCGCCGACTACTTCGTGCGCATCATGCTCGACGCGGCCGCGCCGCTGATGTCGTGAAGCCGGTCGACGCACCGCGCGTCGAAATGGCGTCGCGCGATCGGCTCGCGCCTGCTGCGGGCCGGGGACGCGGCTGGCGTGTGTTCGTCGACGAGCTCGAGGTGTCGACCCGCATCGGGCTCTATCCGCACGAGTACGAGGCACCTCAGCCGGTCGTGCTCGATGCGAGCCTCGCGTATCGTTGCGAGCCGTCGGAGGGCGACGTTCACGCGATGATCGACTACGAACGCTACTGCGAACGCGTCACCGCATTTCTCGCGACGAAACCGCACACGCGGATGCTCGAAACGCTCGTGGTCGAACTCGCAGTGCTGTCGTTTCGCGAATGGCCCGCGCTCGATGCGCTGACGCTTGCGCTGCATAAGCCGAAGATTCGCGAGAGGACGCGCAGGCTCGGCGTTGAACTCGACTGGACTCGCGCGGATTACGATGCGTGGTGCGCACGCGGCGCGCTTCTGTCGTCCGACTGATTCGTTCGATGCCGCGCGCCCGCACCTCCGAACTCGTCAGACGTGCGTACGACGCGGGCGATGCACAGGCCGCGATTACGCTGCTTGAACAAAGCATGGCGCTCGGCCACCGGCGGATCGCGTTGATCCGTTATCTGCAGGCCGAACATCTGCATGCGCCGCTCGATGCGCGGCATCACGACTATGTACGCGGCGTCGCCGCACGGATGAGTGCGGCGACGCTGGCTCGTGTGGTCGGTGAAGCGCGTGCACGCGCGAGGCGCGTGCGGGACGTCGAGTGCGCAGGGGACTCAGTGGATGAGATTGCGCGCGCGGTATTTCATGTGCCGGATGCGGGGCATGTGGGCTGATCGTTGCGCAGTGTGCGCGGTTTAGCAGTCGTAGGCTTGCGAAACGATGTGCGCAGTACACCCGTCGTCAGCGCAGTGCCGATCAGCACGATGCCGCAGCCGGCAATCATGGTAAGCGTGAGCGTCTCGCCGAGAAAGAGCGCGCCCCACAACACTCCGAACGCAGGAATCAGAAACAGCGCGGTCATCGCGCGGCCGGGGCCAACCCGTGCGATCAATCGCAGGAACAGCACGTAGGCGAATGCCGTGCACGCGAGTGCAAGCACGAACAATGCGGCCCAGGCGCGCGGCGCCGGCGACGTAGCAGGCCACAGCACGGCGGCCGGTATCGCGAGCACGATCGCCGACACGATCTGGCCACCGGTTGCGATCGCGAGCGGCGACACGTTGTCGAGGTATCGCTTGCTCAGGTTCGCCGAGAAACTGTAGAGCAGCGTCGCGCACAGGCATGCGCCGATGGCGAGCGTGGTGGCGTGCGCGTGCGCATCGTGTGCGCCGTGTCCTGAATGGCCGAAGCCCGCCTTGTCCCACACGAGCCACAGCACGCCCGCGAAGCCGACTGCGAGCCCTGCGATGCGCATGCCATCGAGCTTTTCGCTCAGCCAGAAGCGCGCGATCACTGCGGTAAAGAGCGGCGTCGCGGCCGTGAACATCGACGACTGGCCGGCGGGAATCGTCAGCGCGGCGAAGCTGAACAGCACGAACGGCAGCGCGGAATTCGTGATGCCCGCGAGTGCGATCGGCTTCCAGTGCTTGCGCAGATCGCGCAGACCCTGGCGGTCGCGCAGTGCCAGCACCGGTGCGAGCAGCAGAGCCGCAAGTGCCGCACGGGCACCTGCGAGCGGCACCGCGCCGAACTGTCCGGCGCCCATGCGGATGAACAGATACGACGCGCCCCACAACGCGGCGACGCCGATTAGTGTGGCGAGATCGGTGCGCTTCATGGTTGTTCTCCTCGGTGTTGTTTCGGGGGATCAGAGCTTGTGTCACGGCTCCACAATAGGCATTCTTCTGGTATGCATAAAGAACCATAAATGGGAAATTTTATGGAACCAGAATATGGGCCGTTCGAGTTCCCGCTGACCCTGCCGCCGCGCGATTCGCGCAACCTGCTGCGCGAACTGCACCGGCAACTGCGCACGGCGATCCTCGATGGGCGGCTTGCGCCCGGTCTGCGGCTGCCCGCGACGCGCGCATTCGCCGACGCGTGCGGGATCTCGCGCAATACGGCGGTCGCTGCGTACGATCTGTTGCTGAGCGAGGGCTATCTGGTCACGCGTCGGAAGGCCGGTACGTTTGTCGCGGATGCGTTGCCGCAGCGCGCGATGCGATCGACTGCTCCGACTGCGACGCGCACAACCGGGCGGGGCGATCCACGACTCAACGCGTACTGGCGTGCGCAGTCGCTGCCGGCCTACGAACCGATGCCGACGCCGAAGCCGCACGACTTTCAGTTCGGCGTGCCGGAGAAACGCTTTTTTCGCTTCGACATCTGGCAGCGTTTGTCGGGGCGCGCGTTGCGTGCGCTGTCGCGTGCGCCTGCGATCTATTCGGACGCGCAGGGCCGCACGGCACTACGCGAAGCGATTGCCGCGCACGTCGCGTTCGCACGCGCGGTCGCGTGCCGGCCCGACGACGTGATCGTCACCGCAGGCGCGCAACAGGCGTTCGATCTGCTCGCACGGATTCTCGTGACGTCGGGCCGTACCACCGTCGCGATCGAGAACCCCGGTTACCCGCCGATGCGCTCGGCGTTCGCGCTCGCGGGCGCACGCGTGGTGCCGGTGCCGGTCGATAACGAAGGGCTCGTGGTCGACCGTCTGCCTGCCGATGCGCGAGTGATATGCGTGACGCCGTCGCATCAGTTTCCACTGGGCACGGCGATGTCGATGCGGCGACGCGTGGCGTTACTCGACTTCGCGAGGACGCACGGCGCAGTGATCGTCGAGGACGACTACGATGGCGAGTTTCGATTAGGCGCGCGGCCGCTCGATGCATTGCAGACGCTCGATCGCTCGGGCTCGGTGTTCTACGTCGGGACATTTTCGAAGAGTCTGCTGCCGTCGCTGCGGCTCGGCTATGTGGTCGCGCCGTCGTGGGCACAGCCTGCGCTGATCGCATTGAAGCTGCGTACCGAATGGCATACAGGGGTGCCCGCACAGGACACGCTCGCGGCCTTCATCGCGGAAGGGCATCTGGCGCGGCACGTGCGCAAGATGCGCGACGTTTATGGTGCACGTCGGCGGTTGCTGCTGGAAATCTTGCAGCGCGATTTCGACGGGTTGCTCGAACCGATCGCATCCGATGCGGGGCTGCATCTCTCCGCGTTCGCGCGGCCAGGACGGCGCGACGTCGACCGGCTGTTGCAACGCACGTTCGAGCGCGGCGTGCGCTTCGAAGCGCTGTCGGCCTATAGCGTTGGCGCAGGCGCACGCAGCGGCATCGGCTTCGGTTACGGCGGCGTGGACGAGACGGAGATTCGCGAAGGACTCGCGATGCTGCGGGAGGTGTGGCGCACGGGGTAGTGCGGAGAATGAAAAAGGCGATGCGGCTTGCGCATCGCCTTTGCTTGATACGCTTACGGCAGCGAGATCGTCAGATTCGCGGACTGCGGTCCGAGCTTGACGACCTGCGAATACGGCGCGAGCGCATGCAGCGTCGAGTCGCGCAGATACGTATTCAGCCCGAGATACCCGAGCATCCCGACGAGCGCGAACACGGCGCCGATCGCCCACAACGGCACTTCGCGCTTCAACCGGTGCGCGACCTGATCGGGCAGCGGCCAGTGCGGCGCGAACGGCGCGCGCTTGCCCTTCATGTGCGCGATTTCGTCGCCGAGCCGCGCGGTCAGGTAAGCAAGCTTCTCCGGACCTTCGAGCAGATACTTGCCCTGAAAACCGAGCAGCAGACACATGTGGAACACCTCAAGCGACTGCAGGCGCGCAGCACCCTGCGCGCGGCACTCTTCAAGGTAGTGATAGAACTTCTCGCCGGCCAGCTGCTCGCCGAACAGCACGAGCTGCAGCGGACGCCGTTCCCATTCGGTGCGAATGCGGAACGTGGACGACAACACGGATTCGTCGATCGCCGCACAGAACGCGAATTTTGCCGCGTAGACATCTTCGGCTGCGACGTTCAGCTTTTTCGCGCCGCGTTCGAAGTCGCCGAGAAACTGCTGGATGCGCGAGCCGAACTCGGCAGCGTCGCCAGGCTCGCGGCCGTTCTTCAGCAGGAACAGCATGAAGAAGCCGTCATACAGCAGGTCGAGCAGCGACCGGACCTGGTAGCTGGGCTCGGCGAGCGGGGCGGAGGCGGGATTCGGGGCCGGCTGGTTGCCGTCGCCGAACAGGGAGGGCGCGTAGCTCATGATGTGACGGCGATCAGTTCGAGTTTGAGATCGTTGATTCCGGACGGCGCGTAGATCATCGCCGACTGGGCCTGCAGCATGCGGTCATACAGCGCGCCGCGCGTTTCGAACGAGAAGTAGCATGCGCCGGGTCGCACGGGAATCGCGGGCGGCACTTGCGGCGTATAGACGAGGCGCACGCCGGGCATCGCGGACAGCACCAGCTTGTCGACGTCGTCGGGGGCACCGACCTTGAAGCGCGCGGGCACGGCTTCGACGAGTTCGACGGTGGGCATGTCGGCCGAGACGGCGATGTAGAACATCGTCTTGTCGTCGATCTTGCCGGAGTCGAGACGGCCCGTATGGAACGACGGCCGTACTTCTTCCAGTGCAATCGCGAAGTAGCGCGTCGAGATCACGGTTTCGAGCAGGTCGCGCAGGATCGTGTCGAGCCGTGCGAAACCGGGGCCCGGATCGTCGTGCCGGTACGGCGGCAGATCGGCGAGTGCGTAGCCTTTCGAGAACGTCATCAGCTGGCCGGCCAGGCGCAGCAGTTCCTGGAAGAGCCGTTCGGGATGCAGTGCGGCGTGCTGGTACAGATGCGCGAGCGACGCGAATGCCGCGCTCGCGGTGTGCAGCAGCCAGAACGACGCGATGTCGCCCGAGCGGAACTCGATGATGTTTTTCGTCGGCTCGCGGTGAAAGCCGTACAGCGCATTGACCTTCGCCTGCAGCGCATCGATCAGCTGACGCAGACGCTGGTGCAGGATCGGCGACGCGTCGATCGCGAGGCACGGCGGCACGAACGCATCGTCGATCTCGAAGCCCGAGGTCGCGGTGCGGCGCACGCGTACGAGCGGCACCGACAACAGCTGGTCGCGCGGTTCGCTGTGCGCGATCAGTTTGACGCTGGTCTTGAGGAACGTGATGTCGGCTTCGGCCGCATCGGTGAAATGATCGGCGACCGGCGACTGCTCGCTAACGTAGCGCGACACGAAACCTGCGTTGCGGTCGGCCGAATAGTTGGCGCCCGTTTCGCGCACCGGATGCAGCGCCAGATAGAACGTGAATTCGTTGATGCCGTCGGGCAGCGTATCGAGCGCGATCGGCGGGGGGAGCTCGTCGGCCTGCGGCGCGGAGTAGAGCGCGCCGTCCGGAAACACCAGCGACAGCTCGCTGACGCGCAGCACGTTGCTGCCAAGCGCGTCGCGATCGAGGCGCACCGAACGCACGCCCCAGTTGTACGGCTGGATCGCCTGAATCGACTCGAACAGGCGAGCTTCGTGATAGGCGTCCTGACGCTGAAAATGCTGCGGCCTGAGAAAAAGGCCTTCCCCCCAGAGCACCTTGGCTGAATAACTCATCTCAAACCTGTTATATGCGTCGGGCCAACTGCCGATCCATACATAGAACGATGAATCGGCAAAAAGTGTTAAATGACATTACAGCGACATCTTTAACCGCAACTGACCGAAGAAAGCAAATTGAGCGGTTGTGCCGGCATTCCCTGTTCGACCGGTATCACCGTGCCGCTGGTTACGGTCATTGCGCAGTTATGAAGGCCAATCATTATGCCGGATTTCTCCGACTTCGCCGGATCGAAAGCGAATTTCCAGCGCTGCATCGCCGGATCGCGGAACAGCGCGACGATACCGAATGCCTGCGCTTCGCGCGAGACCTTTTCGGTCACGTTGTAACGCTGGCCGGGAATCAGCGTCACCTCGCGGACATTGAGCAGATCGGCGCCGAGCGTCGTCTTTTCCTTGTTCGGATCGGTGAAGGTATCGAATGGGGCCTGCTGGAACGAGGTCGGGTCTTTCAGCGAATAGAGGCGGACCACCAATGCAAGCGGTTTGTTGTCGGTGGCTGCATTCAGGTTCGGCGCCGCATAGAGCGTCAAGCCTATATTGCGCGGCGGCTTCTGCGCGTCGGGCAAATCCGGCTTGGTGAGGCCGGTAGCCTGCATCACCGCCTGCGCCGCGGTGCCGAGTGCTGGAATGGCTGCGGCGCAGCCCGCGAGAAGCGGCACGCTCGCCACGAGGATCGTCGCATAACGCGCTGTATAACGGATTAAAGCCAGATTCATTTATATCGACAGGCGTGTCGGGCCTGTCGTCTCCCGTCAAGGCGTTAAAGATCGTTAGAAAAGCAAACGGAAAGCTTCGTCTTCATGCAGAAGGAAAGGAGGGCGTTGATGCAAATTGCATGCTTGGCAGCACCGTCCGGTAAAGTTGCCGGAAATTTTTTCCGTGATCGGCAATCACGGAGTTTTGTTTCCGGAAACTATTTCTTCTTTACATCGCCAGTTAACCTGAACCTGATTTTTTTGAGCTTCGACCCGGTTCACACGAAAGTTGAATTATCAAAAATTGGCCTGTACTATACCCGCGCACTTCTAGCAAAGCAAAACTCTGGTTTTTCCTTGAATTAAAAAATCGCACGTCGGTGAAAAACGATGAAAGAGCGTCTTTTTGTAAAAGTATCTGGGGCAGTGTTGGCATGCGCGGTGATGGCCGGGTGTGCAACGCAGGCAAACAATACGCCACCGACGCCGGAGGCATTCAATAAGAGTCTCTCCGATGCCGATACGGTCGCCAAGGGCGGCGATCAGGATCGCGCAATGGGGCTTTATCAGCAATTGGCAAAATCGGATCCCACGCGCGAAGAGCCGTGGTCGCGCATCGCGCAGATCCAGTTTGCGCAAGGTCACTACGGACAGGCGATCGTTGCCGCGCAGGAAGCGCTGCAACGCGATCAGACCGATCGTCAGGCGAAGAGCGTGCTCGCGGTTGCCGGCTTGAGAGTCGCGACGCAATCGCTCGGCGAACTGCGTCAGGATGCGTCGCTTGCCGGCGATGCGAAGTCGGATGCGCAGGCGCTCGCGAAGCAGCTGCGCGACACGCTCGGCGAAGCTTCATTGTTCCCGCCCGATCAGACCGAGAAGCCGGTGGTCAAGAAGCGTCGCATCGTGCGTCACGTCGTGAGGGGCGCGAAGCCCGAAGAAACCGCGGCCGCTACGTCGCCCGCGACGACCACTGCGCCCGCCACCACGGCAACCGTGCCGATCGCTCCGCCGACGCCGGCTGCGCCGCCTCCGAAGGCAGCGCAAGGCGGCGGTGCATCCGATCCGTTCAGCGCGCTTCGTTGAGTTTCATCGCTGATATCACACGCTAGTTAGTTTACTTGCAGCAGGGGAGCCGACGATGGCCAAGAAAGAAAGCATTCAGAAGCGCTTGCAAAAAGTGCGGCCGCCCCGCGTTCAGTTGACCTATGAGGTCGAGCGCGGCGATGCCATCGAAATCAAGGAGCTGCCGTTCGTCGTCGGCGTGGTTGCCGATCTGGCCGGTCAGTCGGAGGTCGAGCAGCCGAAACTGCGCGACCGCAAATTCGTCAATATCGATCGCGATAATTTTGACGACGTGATGAAGGCCATCGAGCCGCGCGCTGCTTTCCAGGTCGAAAACCGGCTGAGCGAAAGCGGTGGCAAGTTCGCGGTGGATCTGAAATTCCGCTCGATCGCCGATTTCAGCCCAGATGAAGTCGTCGCGCAGATCGAACCGCTGCAGCGTCTGCTCGACGCGCGTTCGAAGCTCGCGGATCTGCGCAACAAGCTCGCCGGCAACGACAAGCTCGAAGATCTGCTGAGCGAAGTGCTGTCGAATACGCAGCAACTGCAGGCGCTTGCGAAAAGCGGCGCGGACGACCAGCACGGCGACAAGCCGGATCATGACAAGCAGGGCGAATAGGCACGGGGTGTGAGATGACTCAGCAAACGGCGGCAACCCAGGCAGCTGGCGCACAAGAGGCTAGCGCCGGAACCTCGCTGCTCGACGACATCGTCGAGAAAAGCAAGGTCGCGAAATCCGATTCCGAACACGCGCGCGCAAAAGATCTGATCGGCGAGCTCGTGCATCAGGTGCTCGACGGCACCGTGGTGGTATCGGACAACCTGTCGGCGACAATCGATGCACGCGTCGCCGAACTCGACCGCCTGATCTCCGCGCAATTGAGCGCGGTCATGCATGCGCCGCAATTCCAGAAACTCGAAAGCACGTGGCGCGGGCTCGATTACCTGTGCAAGGAAAGCAATACCGGCGCGACCGTGAAGATCAAGGCGCTGCACGCGCCGAAGCGCGACATCGTGCGCGACTTCAAGACCGCGATCGAATTCGACCAGAGCGCACTGTTCAAGAAGGTGTACGAAGAAGAATTCGGCACGTTCGGCGGCGCGCCGTTCGGCGCGCTGATCGGTGACTTCGAGATCACGCGTCAGCCGGAGGACGTCTACTTCATCGAGCAGATGTCGCACGTCGCGGCCGCTGCGCACGCACCGTTCATCAGCGCTGCTTCGCCCGAACTGCTCGGCCTCGAGACGTTCGCCGATCTCGGCAAGCCGCGCGACATGGGCAAGGTGTTCGATACCGTCGAATACGCGAAGTGGAAGTCGTTCCGCGACGCGGAAGACTCGCGTTACGTCGGCCTCACGCTGCCGCGCTTCCTCGGCCGTCTGCCGTTCAATCCGAAAGACGGTGCGACTGCTGAAGGCTTCAATTTCGTCGAGGACGTGGACGGCACCGATCACAGCAAGTACCTGTGGTGCAACGCGGCCTGGGCGTTTGCCGCGCGTCTGACAGCTGCGTTCGACGACTTCGGCTGGTGCGCGGCGATTCGCGGTGTCGAAGGCGGCGGTCTTGTCGAAGATTTGCCCACGCATACGTTCAAGACCGACGACGGCGAGATCGCACTGAAGTGCCCGACCGAAATCGCGATCACCGACCGCCGCGAAAAAGAACTGGCCGACCTCGGCTTCATCCCGCTCGTGCATTGCAAGAACTCGGACTACGCCGCGTTCTTCGCCGCACAGTCGGTGCAGAAGCCGAAGAAGTACAGCACGGACAGCGCGAACGCGAATGCGGTGCTGTCGGCACAGCTGCAATACATCTTCTCGGTGTCGCGCGTCGCGCATTATCTGAAGGCGATGATGCGCGACAAGATCGGCAGCTTTGCGTCCGCGCAAAACGTCGAGGTGTTCCTCAACCGCTGGATTTCGCAATACGTTCTGCTCGACGACAACGCGACGCAGGAACAGAAGGCGCAATTCCCGCTGCGCGAGGCGTCGATTCAGGTATCGGAAATTCCGGGCAAGCCCGGTTCATATCGGTCGGTCGCATTCCTGCGGCCGCATTTCCAGCTCGACGAACTGTCGATTTCACTTCGGCTCGTTGCCGATCTGCCGAAGCAGGCGAACGCCTGATTGTTGTTAAACGAAGTCAATAAGCCCGGGCCGGCCGCCCGGGCGGGCTGTCAAAACCACCTCTTTGGGGAGTCGATGCATTATGAAGGATCTCTACTTAAAATTCGGCAATCCGGCTATCAAGGGCGAGTCGCAGGACAAGGACCACGCAGGCTGGATCGAACTCGATTCGTTTAGCCATCTGATCCTGCAACCGCGTTCCGCTACCGCATCGACGGCAGGTGGACATACGGCCGAACGCTGCGAACACAGCGATATGCGCTTCACGAAGGACATCGACGTGGTCAGCCCGCTGATGTATCAGCATGCTTCCGGCGGCACGACGTTCGACGAAGTGACGATCGACTTCATGCGTTCGGACGGCGAAGGCAACCGGATCAAGTACCTCGAAGTGAAGCTGAAATACGTGATCATTTCGAGCATTGCTCCGAGCGTCGTCGGCGAAGGACTGCCGAGCGAAGAGTTCGCGTTGAAGTACGCCGCCGTTCAGTGGAAGTACACGCAGCAGAAGATCGGCGGCAACCAGGGCGGCAACGCGCAAGGCGCGTGGAGCCTCACGAAGAACGACAAGACCTACGCGGTCTGATGCATAGACGGCCGCCGCGTACACTCGCAGTGCGTCGCGGCCGTATTGTGTCGCACCGGTTCTGCACCGCCAGATGAAGCGATTCGAACCGAGTTTTCTCGACAAGCTGTTCGACGATGAACCGCATTTGCCGGCATCCCCGGCCATGCGGCAATTGTCGCTGGAAGAATTGAAGAGCACCGTCGCTCGCGACGTCGAAGCGATCCTGAACACGCGGATCGCACTGACCGAGCACGATCTGGCGGCATTGCCCGAGTGCCGGCGTTCGGTGCTGACCTACGGATTGAACGACTTTGCCGGGCTGAGCCTCGCGAGTCACTACGACCGCACGTTCATCTGCAAGTCGATCCAGCAGGCCATCGAGCGGCACGAGCCGCGATTGCAGCAGGTCGCGGTGACGCTCGAGCTGAACGAGCAATCCACCAACGCGCTGAATTTCGCGATCCAGGCGCTGCTGGTCGTACATCCGGCAGAAGAGCCGGTCAGTTTCGACGCAATGTTGCAACCGTCGACGCTGCAGTATTCGGTGACGCGCTCGCGCGCGAAGCTTTAATTCCGCCGGTTGCACTCCGCGCCACGGCAGCGGCGGCGGGTTCGACCGGGATGGTTCGGGGGTTCGGGGACGACTGATGGAAGAACTGCTGCCGTATTACGAGCGCGAACTTGCCTTTCTGCGCCGCTATTCGCGCGATTTCGCCGAGCGCTATCCGAAGATCGCGGCCCGTCTCGCGATGTCGGGCGAGCACTGCGAGGACCCGCACGTCGAGCGCATGATCGAATCGTTCGCGCTGCTCGGCGCGCGCATCAACAAGAAGCTCGACGACGATTACCCTGAGTTCACCGAAGCACTGCTCGAAGTGCTTTATCCGCACTATCTGCGGCCGTTTCCTTCGTGTTCGATCGCGCAGCTGGGTACGTCGGCGGCGCTGAGCCATCTCACCGAACCGGTGACGATCGAACGCGATACCGAATTCAAGTCGCGTCCGATTCGCGGCGTGCAGTGCCGCTTTCGCACCGCATACGATGTGACGCTCGCGCCGATCCGCATTTCCGAGGCGAAGTACACGTCGGTCGCGATGGCGCCGAGCGCGACTGTTCTGCCGGGCAACGCGACGGCGATCGTCTCCGTGACGTTCGAATCGACGTCGCCGCAACTCGATCTGTCCGCGATGAAAGTGGATCAGTTGCGTACCCACCTGCACGGCGAGCAGTCGTTTATCGCTGCGTTGTCCGATTGCCTGTTCGTCAACGCGCTAGCCGCGTACGTGGAAGGTGACCGGCGCGGCGTATGGACGCCGCTGCGCGGACTGCCGTTCATACAGGCCGGCTACGACGAGGCCGACGCGCTGATCGACTATCCGGCGAAGTCGCACCCGGCGTACCGCCTGCTGACCGAATACTTCGCGTTTCCCGACAAATTCAACTTCATCGATTTCGATCTGCCCGCGATGACGCGCGCGAGCGGTCGCTGTCAGCGCATGACGCTGCACATCGTGCTGAAAGAAGTTCGCAGCGATTCGCACGTTGCGCGGTTGCTCGATGGGTTGTCGGCGCATCATTTCCGGCTCTTCTGCACGCCGGTCGTCAATCTGTTCAAGCAGCACGGCGAGCCGATTCGTGTGAGCCATCAGTCGATCTCGTACCCGGTCATTGCCGAAGCGCGTCGTGCGTTTGCCTATGAGGTTTATTCGATCGATTCGGTGAAGCTCGTGCGGCAGCAGGCGCATGAGGAATCGGTGATCGAGTTCCGGCCGTTCTATTCGCTGCATCACGGCGAGGCGTCGCGCGCAGGCCACTACTGGTTCGCACGGCGTAACGACTGGGTCGCGCAGAAAAGTCCCGGCTACGAAACGGAAATCTCGATCGTCGACATCGATTTCGAGCCGTCGTCGCCGCAAACCGACACGCTGAGCATCGACCTGACCTGCACGAATCGCGATTTGCCGGCAGGACTCGCGGTGGGACTCGAAGGCGGCGATCTGTTTCTCGAAGGCGGTTCGCTGACCGGCAACATTACGATGTTGCGCAGGCCTACGCCGAGCGTGCGCTTCGAGCGCGGCCGCGCCGCGCACTGGCGGTTGATCTCGCATCTCGCGCTGAACCACGTGTCGCTCGCGAGCAGCGGTCTCGCCGCGCTGCGCGAAATGCTGGTGCTGTACGACCTGCGCCGCACTGCGGTGTCCGCGCGGCACATCGACGGCATCACCGGCATCGAGCAGCACGCGGCCGTACAGTGGCTGCCCGGCAAACCGTTCGCGACCTTCGTGCGCGGCATCGAAATCCGCCTGACGATCGACGAGGAGCATTTCGTCGGCACGAGTCTCGGCGCGTTCGTCCGCGTGATCGATATGTTCTTCGGGCTGTATGTTCACCTGAACAGTTTTGTGCAACTGATCGTGCTGTCCCAACGCACTGGTGAGGAAATCCTTCGATGCAAGCCCCGCAGCGGCGAATCGATCCTGGCGTAATCGAGCGGCTGCTCGACGAGCCGTACCGCTTCGAATTTTTTCAGGCGGTGCGGATGCTCGAGCGCTGGTTCACCGACGACGCGCAAGCCGGACAGACGCGTCCGGGCGACGTCGTCGCGCGGCGTATCGGATTCCGCAACACGTTGTCGCTCGGTTTTCCGCCGAGTGAGATAGAAAGTGCGCAGTCGTACAGCGACGACCGCATCGCGCTGAAAGATCAGGGCAAGCGGCTCGAGGCGCTTGCAGAAGGCAAAATCACACGTGTCGACCTGACGCCCGCGTTCTTCGGTTTGCTTGGCGGGCAGGGCGCATTGCCGCTGCATTACACCGAACAGGTGGTCGCGCGCGAGCAACTGAAGCGCGACCGCGCCGCGCGAGAATTCTTCGACATCTTTTCGAATCGCGCGACTGCGCTGTTTTACGCCGCGTGGAAGAAGTATCGCCTGCCGTTTCACTACGAGCTGGATCGCGACGAACGCTATCTGCCGTTGCTGCTGTCGCTTGCCGGTGTTGCGAACGACGAGTCGCGCGACAGTCTGCAGGAAGGCACGGGTGCGCTGTTCGACGAGGCAATTGCCGGCTACGCGCTTGCGGCGCGGCATCGTCCGGTGTCGGCCGCGTATCTGCAGCGCACGCTGTCGGACTATTTCATGGTGCCCGTGCGCGTCGATCAGTTCGTCGGCAAATGGTACGAGGTGCCGAAAGATCAGTTGACCGTGCTCGGCCAGGTGAATGCGGTGCTGGGCGCGACCGCGCTTGCCGGCGAGCGCGTATGGCAACGCGACATGCGCGCGCGGCTGGTGATCGGCCCGCTATCGAAAAAGGACTACGAGGCGTTTCTACCCGGCGCCGAGCGCGCGGTTGCACTGGAGCGCATGCTGACGCTGCTCGCCGGAGTGACGCTCGAATACGAAGTATCGCTGGTGCTGCGGCGCGTGGAAGTCGGACCGAGCCATCTGGGCGCCGGTGCGCGACTCGGATGGGATGCGTTCCTCTGCACGCAGGACGCCGATCGCGACCGCGCCGACGCACGCTACGAATTGCACGTCATTCATTGATCTTCATGCTGGACCGGACCCTGGATCGCACGACATGAGCACGCCGCTAAAAACCCTGATCGCGAAACTGAACACCACGTGCCGGCAGGCGGCCGAACGCGCCGCGAGTCTGTGCCTGTCGCGCGGGCATTACGAGGTCGACCTCGAGCACCTGATGCTGACGTTGCTCGACGAATCGGCCAGCGACGTATCGCTCGTCATCGCCGCGAGCCGCATCGACGCGCACGCGCTGCGCGCCGATCTCGAACGCGAACTCGAACACCTGAAGACCGGCAATACGCGCACGCCGGTGTTCTCGGTGCATCTGATCGCGCTGTTCGAACAGGCATGGTTGATCGCGTCGCTCGATTCGCAGATCGGTCGCATTCGCTCCGGGCATCTGCTGCTCGCACTGTTGACCGCACCTGATCTCGCGCAGTTCGCGCAGCGCATGTCGCCGTTGCTGACGCGCGTGCGCGTGACCGATCTGAAGCACAAGTTCGATGAACTGACGGCGGGTTCTGCGGAAGTCGAACGCGGCGGTGATGCAAACACAACCGCGAGCAACGGCGATGACGCGTCCGTCCCCAGCGGCGAAAACGCCGCGCAAAAAGGACCGACAAAGACCCCCGCGCTCGACACGTACACGACGAACCTCACGCAGCGTGCACGCGAAGGCAAGATCGATCCGGTGATCGGCCGCGAAGCGGAAATCCGTCAGGCTATCGATATCCTGATGCGCCGTCGCCAGAACAATCCGATCATGACCGGCGAAGCGGGTGTCGGTAAAACGGCGGTCGTCGAAGGGCTCGCGCTGCGCATCGCTGCCGACGACGTCCCCACACCATTGCGCGGCGTCGCGCTACACGTGCTCGACATGGGACTGTTGCAGGCGGGCGCGAGCGTGAAAGGCGAGTTCGAAAACCGCCTGAAGAACGTGATCGACGAAGTGAAGAAGAGCGCGCACCCGCTCATTCTCTTCATCGACGAAGCGCATACGATCATCGGTGCCGGCGGACAGGCTGGACAAAACGATGCGGCAAATCTGCTGAAGCCGGCACTCGCGCGTGGCGAACTGCGCACGATCGCCGCGACGACGTGGAGCGAGTACAAGAAGTACTTCGAAAAAGACGCGGCGCTCGCGCGGCGTTTTCAGGTCGTGAAGATCGAAGAGCCGAGCGAAACGCTCGCGGCCGCGATGCTGCGAGGCATGGCCGGGCTGATGGAAAAACACTTCAACGTACGCGTGCTCGACGACGCGATCACCGAGGCCGTGCGTCTGTCGCATCGCTACATCAGCGGTCGGCAACTGCCGGACAAGGCGATCAGCGTACTCGACACCGCGTGCGCGAAAGTCGCGCTTGCGCACAGTTCGACGCCGGGTGCGATCGACGACACGAAAAAGCGCATCGAACGCATCGATGCGGAAATCGCTGCGCTCGACCGTGAAGAGGCGAGCGGTGCGGTACACGACGAACGCCTGACCGAACTGCGCGCGCTGCGCGAAACCGATCTGCAGAAAGTAGCCTCCGACGAAGCGCGCTACGACAAGGAACGCGCGCTGGTGACGGAAATCGGCGCACTGCGCGCGGATATCGACGCGGCACGCGGTGGCAGCGCGGACGCAGAAGCCGCACAGAAAGCGGAGCGTGCGCGCGAAACGCTCGCGGCGCGCGCAGCCGAATTGCAAACATTGCAGGCAGGCCAACCGATGGTGCCGCTGCAGGTCGACGGTCACGTGGTCGCGGAAATCGTCGCTGCGTGGACCGGCGTCCCGCTCGGCCGGATGGTGAAGAATGAAATCCAGACCGTGTTGAATCTGCAGTCGCTGCTGTCTGCACGCGTGATCGGCCAGGACCATGCGCTCGACGCGATCGCACAACGCGTGCGCACCGCGAGCGCGAATCTCGAAGACCCGAACAAACCGCGCGGCGTGTTCATGTTCGTCGGACCGTCGGGTGTCGGCAAGACCGAAACCGCGCTCGCGCTCGCCGACATTCTCTACGGCGGCGAACGCAAGCTTGTGACGATCAACATGAGCGAGTATCAGGAAGCGCACAGCGTATCGGGGCTGAAGGGCTCGCCGCCGGGCTACGTCGGGTACGGCGAGGGCGGTGTGCTGACCGAAGCCGTGCGGCGCAATCCGTACTCGGTCGTGCTGCTCGACGAAGTCGAAAAGGCCCACCCCGATGTACTCGAAATGTTCTTCCAGGTGTTCGACAAGGGCACGATGGACGACGCCGAAGGTCGCGAAATCGACTTCCGCAACACGCTGATCATCCTCACGTCGAACGTGGGGTCGACGGCGATCATGCAGGCGTGTCTGAACAAGAGCGCGGAGGAACTGCCCGACGCCGACGAACTGACCGAAACGCTGCGTCCGCAGTTGTACAAGGCGTTCAAGCCCGCGTTTCTCGGCCGCATGAAGGTCGTGCCGTATTATCCGATTTCCGATGACGTGCTCGTCGAGATCATCGAACTGAAGCTCGAACGGATCCGCCGTCGCATCGAGGCGAATCACAAGGCAGTGTTCGACTGGGACGAATCGCTGGTCGATGCGGTGCTCGCACGCTGCACGGAAGTCGACTCGGGCGCGCGCAATGTCGATCACATCCTGAACGGCACGCTGTTGCCGGAAGTCGCGCAGGAAGTGCTGGAGCGCATCGCGGAGGGCGCGGCGATCGCGCGCATCTCGGTGCGCGCGGACGAGTCCGGCGCGTTCCAGTACACGGTGGCCTGACGCACGCGCCGGCCCGACGTTACAACCGCTGACGTTACAACCGATTTCTATGGCCTCCGTCATGACGACCGATCTCACTGCGCTGCTCGCGCCCATCAACGAAACCTCGCCGTGCGGGGACGATCTGCTGTTCTCGTCCGACTTCGACGCGATCCAGAACGCGCGGCGTTTCGAGGACCCGTCGCTCGATCAGGGCGAGTGGGTGACCGACATCAAGGAAGCGGACTGGTCGTTCGTCGCCGAGCGCAGCACCGCGCTGCTGCAGAGTCAGACGAAGGATCTGCGGCTCGCGGTATGGCTCACCGAAGCGTGGGCGATCGAGGATGGCGTTGCCGGGCTCACGCAGGGCTACGCGCTGCTGACCGGTCTGTGCGAGCGCTTCTGGGAGCAGGTGCATCCGTTGCCCGAAGGCGACGACACCGAGTACCGGCTCGGCAATGTTGGATGGCTCGTGGGGCGTTCGGCGGAGCTGTTGCGTGCGATGCCGGTCACGCATGCGTCGGGTGCGCTGTACAGCACGATCGACTGGGAAGTAGCGACGCACGTTGCGCAGGCCGTGAAGCGCGACCCCGAGCACGCGGACGATATCGCGCGCGGCAAGCCATCGGTCGAACAGATCGAGGCGTCTAAACGCGCGACGCCCGCATCGTTCTACACGACGCTGTTAGCTGGCCTGAAGGATTTCGAGGCGACGCTGCAGGGACTCGAACAGGAACTGGACAAGCGTGCGGGCGATGCCGCACCGAGTTTTCGCCAGATCAAGGATGCGTACGACGGCGTCTATCGGCTCGCCGAGCGTTTCGCACGCGACGTCGGTGTCGATGCGAATGCCGTCGTGCAGAAGGCCGCGCCGAAACAACCCGAGATCGCGGAACGCAATGAGCCCAGCTTCAAGACGCCGCTCGCGGAGGACACCGTGCACACATCCGCTTCACATGCGCCCGTCGCTGCTCCGACCGTGACCGTAGCCGGCATTCAGACCCGCGCACAAGCCGTCGACCAGTTGCGCGCAGTCGCGAAGTTCTTTCGCGCGACGGAGCCGCACAGCCCGGTTGCGTATCTCGCAGACAAAGCCGCCGAGTGGGCCGACATGCCGCTGCACCAGTGGCTGTCGACGGTGGTGAAGGACGATGGCTCGCTCGCGCACATTCGCGAGCTGCTCGGTGTGAAGCCTGACGAGAAAGCCTGAGCGGGCGCGTTGCCCGCCAGGACGATTTTCTACGATCCCGCGCGGAATTCGATGCGACGGTTACGCGCGCGACCATCGGTCGTATCGTTCGACGCGATCGGCTGATCCGGACCGACGCCGGTCGTCGTCAACTGCTGCGGCGAAATGCCCTTCGCGACCAGATAACCTTTGACCGTGTCGGCGCGCGCCTGACTCAGCGCGATGTTCGACGCGCGATTCCCCGCATTGTCGGTATGGCCGATGATCTCGACGGTTTTCGTCGTCAGCTTCGCGAGCACCGCAGCCATCTGATCGAGAATCGCGCGGCCTTGCGGCGTCAACGTCGCGCTGCCGGTTTCGAATTCGATCGTGCGGTTCGCGAGCGTCTGATCGAGCACGCCCTGTTCGGATGCGCTGACGCGCAGCCCGTTGCGGATCGTGTAGGTCGGGTTCAGTGCGTTCGCCATGTCGCTCGCGAGCTGCTGGCGCTGCGACTCGTTCTGCACTTCACCCTTCACGTCGATCTGCGTGCCATCGATCTTCAACTGCCCCTTCTTGATCTGCCTGAGCGGCGGCCCGATCAGCTTCTGCACGTTGCTCGCCCAGTTCGGCGGCGTTGCGACGTCGCCGACTTCGATCTGATCGACCACGTTGCCTGCGCCGTACGTGTCGCGCAACCGCGCGAGCACGGCGGCCTTGGTCGCTTCGTCGGGCACCTTGCCGCCGACTACAACCTGACCGGGGACTGCGTTCGCAGCAGGCGGTATCTCGGTGGTCGCGGGGGCCGGGTTCGCGGCGGCAGGCGCGGACGTTGCGGGCAGGATCGTCGTATGTACCTGCACGCCACTATTGTCGACGGGCGTGACGCGCGCCGGACCCGCATCGTCGGCGAAGGCTGCACCGCTCGCGAAGAAGCCCGCGAAGAGACTCGCGACGAGCAGGGCAGCGGCAGTGAGCCGCAGCGGGCGGTGTCGATAGGTCGTCATCGCATCACTCTCCGATGAAGACTTCGCGGAACGTGTCGATGCTGACGCGCAGCGACAGTTGCGGTTGATCGAGGTAGCTGACGAGCTTGCTGATGCCATGGTCGTTCTGTGCGTGATCGTTGACCCACTCGGGGTCGTCGATATCGATGTTGTGGGCCGCGTACGCCTGCGGATCGACCACACTGTGCAGCGTTTTCGCCGATGCGCCGTTGAAGCCGATGATGAGGCGCTCGCGTTCCGCGATCGTGCCGATGAAGATCGCCAGTTCGAAATCGGCCTGCGATACGAACGGCGCGATCAGTTCGAGCCAGAACGCGGCGACGAGACTGCGATAGAACGGATCGACCGGCAGCGGTAGCGTGAGGCCGCGCTCAAGGTGCGACGAGCCGCTTTGCATCACCGGTCGCAGCAGCGAGCCGAGCGCGAGCATCGCGCCGCGCAGCCGCACCGGATGGCCGCTGTTGAGCAACATCTGTTCGAGGCCCGACAACGTCTGGTGTTCGACGAAATCGTTGAACGTGCCGTCGTGCGGATTGCCGGCGCCGCCGATATCGATCGGCACCTGCGTGTCGCCGAGCGCCTGCAGCGCGCCGGCCGGTTCCGTCGCGGCGAGCAGCGGCCGCATCTGCGACGCGACGCGCGACCAGAGCCGCGCGAACGCGAGCGGGCTGCGCGCGAGAAACGCGAGCGGCTTGTCGACTTCGAGCGCGGTCGCGGCGAGGAACGGGAAGCGTCGCGACGACAGATCGTGACTCGCCACCATGTGACCCGCGATCGCCAGCTTGCTGCGCGAACCGAGGAACGCGAAGTGCATCGGCTTCGCGCTCTCGTAGACGATCTTCCAGCGCGGATCGTCGGTGAGCATTTCCATCGCCTGCGCGATCCAGCGATCGAGCGTCTGCAGCAGCTGCGGGTTGTGCGCGCTCTTCACGAAGTCGCCGCGCGACGGGATCTTGCCGAAGTAGGCGATCTGCGCCTGAACGGTCTGCGTCATTGCGCGCTCCCTGGTTTTGCAGCGGTATTGACCGGCGCCGGCGCGAGGCCCGGTGCACTGACCGGCGTCGCATTGGCCGCGTTCGCCGCGGCGCTCACATCAGCAACCGACGACGGCAGACGCAGACCGCGCAGGCTCTGCTGCTGCGGTGCATCGCCGCTGCCACTGGCGCTGGTGCTGCCCGATGCCTGCGACGTGCTGATGATGCGCATGCTGACCTCGACGGTGACGGCACCCTGCGTCCACACGAGATCGAACGTGCCGTCCGGCCTACGTTTACGTTGCGCCGAGTTGATCAGCTTCTCGAGACCGTAGCGGCCCGGCTCGTTGACGAGCTGGATCGTGCGGCCGTCGAAGGTCGTCGCCGACAGCGTCGCGCCCGGCGAACCCGACGGATTCGGCCACACGAAGTTGGTCCACTGCGGCGGCGTGTTGCGATAACGCAGCTGCTGGCCGTCGATGGCGATCGTGTATTCGGTCGTGCCCGTGCTCGGTTGCGGCAGGATCTGGAACACGGTCTGCGGTTCGCTCGATCCACCCGCGCCGCCGCCTGCTGCTGCACCGCCCGCGAGCGGTGCGACCCAGCGCGCGAAGCCGTTCGTGAAGTCAGGCGTCAGTGCAAGACCCATGTCGCCCCACGTGCGCGCGGTCAGCGTATCGCCGCGACGTACCGCGAGCGGTCCGAGCGTCGTGCCGACGAACTTCGCGATCGAGCCGTCCGGACCGAACACCTGCGCGATTTCGCTTGCGCCGGCTTCGATCTTCGCGTCGCCCGAGAACGGGTACTTGTTCGCGAGCGAGCTCTGGAACGTCTGATAGACCTGCGCGTTCCACACCTTGTTGACTTCGACGCTGGCCGGCTGGATCACGACCGCATACGCCTGCATCAGCGGCCGCACGAGCAGCGGACGCAGTGCCTTGCGTTGCGAATCGGTGAGACCCGTCAGCATCTGTTCGTCGACGAACTTCAGCGAGTCGGACAGTTCGGAGCCACTGCCGTCGAGTGTCTGCTGCATCAGCTGACGCGCGCCGGGTCCAGGGTCGCCCTGATTCTTCAACACGTTGAAGCGCGTGCGCACCTTCGACAGCGTGTCCATGTAACCGCGCAGCATCGACGCGTTGTCATGCACCGCGACGATCCGCCCGAGGCCCGCGAACTCCTGGCCGATCGGACCGACCGGCAGTTCGACCGGATTGCCGTTGATGTCGATGTTCGAGGTTAGCTGACCAGTAGGCGCGCGCGAGAACCACTGCTTGAACCAGTTCGTCACACCTGGCTGCAGACGCTTGAGCGTCGCGTTCGCGAGCGACGGGTTGTCCCACGAGGTCTGGTCGTAAGCGGTTTCGAGCACCTTGCGGATCGGCGAATCCTGTGGATCGCCGAGACGGTTCATCGCATCGACCGCCTGATTGAAGCTGCCGAAGCTCTGCACCGCGATGCCCTGCATGAACTTCTGCCAGTGCTGCGCGTACTCGGTCTTGTACATTGCGACGAGCGTCTTCTGGATCTGCTCGGGGCTGCCTTCGAGCGTCAGATCGTCGGTCGCCGAAGTGTTGAGCACCCAGTCCTTCGCCTGCAGTTCTTTCGTCGCGGCGTCGCGGATCGCCGGCTGCACGTAGCTGAACCACGCGTCGCGCGTGAACGTGCCGGGGATCGCATAGCTGCCCGCGATCAGCGACGTATTGCCTTCGCCGACGATGCGCGCAATCGTCATCGGCGCAAAGCGGGTCGATGCACGTGCCTTGATTTCTTCGTACACGCGTTGCCGCGCCGGCATGCCGCGCACGACGTGACGCAGGTTTTCGCGAGTTTGATCGACGAGCGCGAGATTCGACTCGATCATCGGCCAGTCGTCGTCGGACACGCGCGACAGATAGAACGTAATCATCCGTTCCGCGCTCTTGATCATCTCGTCGCGCGGCATGTTGCCGCGATTCGTTTCGAGCCAGCCGCGCCAGAAGCGCGCGATCTGGTCGGTCAGGTGAGCAGTTTCGACGTGACGCTTGTCCGACAGCATCAGGTAGGTTTTCAGCGCGTTGTACGCGTCCTCGACGTTGGTCGGCGACGCATCGCTATAGAGCCCGCCCTGACTGTTCGCGGACATCGCCGTATGCGCGGACACCTGCACCGCGCCGGAATCGGGCGTGTGCGTCATCGGCGCGAGCTGGTCGGGGTGCGCGTTGACGTCCTTCAGGAACGACGACAGGTTCTGCGACACCGGCGTCAACAGGATCTGTTTTACGCCGCTGTAGTACTGCGTCAACAGATGCTGTTCGAGGCGATCGCCCTGGTACAGTCCGAGCGACACCGACAGCGGCTTGTCGCGGCGGAACTGTTCGAGCTGTTCGATGCGGTCCTCGAGAATGTCCATCGCCTGCAGACGCGACTGCAGATCGTTGCGGTTCTGTTGCAGGCGCACGACGTTGTCGAGGTCGGCCTGCACGTTCGCGGTGAGTTGCTGGTTGCCGATCGTCGACCATGTCCAGCCGCCGAGTGCGAGCGCGAGTGCCGCGACGAAGCCGAAGAAGGTCGCGTAGCGCATACGCGTCTTCGCGGGGCTCGCGAACTGCCTGACCGTTTGCCGGTCGGCGAAGATCACCTTCGAGAACAGGTCGCGCAGGAAGAAGCCGTTCTTCGAGAACGTGCTGTTGCCTTTCGGCAGGCTATCGGTCGACAGGCCGAAGCGCGTCGCGATGCGCTGCGCAGCGGCACTGTTGGTTTCGCCTTCCTGCAACGCGCTCGTGAAATAGAAGCCGCGGAAAATCGGCTTGTACTGGAACGGGTTGGTCTCGAACAGCGTCGCGAGGAACGACCGCAACGCGGGCTTGATCGTCGAGAATTCGAGCGGGAAGCTCAGTTGTCCCGGCGACAGCTTGTTGCCGCGATTGATCGACATCTGCGCGATGCTGATTTCCTTCAACCCTTCGTACAGCTCTTCGAAGCGTTCGTCGAACAAGCCGACGACGTCGCGCCGCTCGTCGGGTTCGTAGGGCAGGGTAGCGCCCCACACGCGGTCGTATTCCTGACGATCGCTGCCGCTGAAGAATTCGGTGAAGCCGGTGATCAGGTCGGCCTTCGTGAACATCACGTAGACCGGCGCGAACACTTCGAGTTTTTCTGTCAGTTCCTGCACGCGCTGGCGCAGGTTCTTCGCGAGATTGATCGCGAACTCGGGGCGATTGCCCGTCAGCTCCGCGATGCTCGCGGTGACGATGATGCCGTTGATCGGCGCTTTAGGACGATGCCGCTTGAGCAGCCCGAGAAAGCCGAGCCATTCGCTGCGATCTTCCTCGTGCACCGAATAGCGGCCGGCGGTATCGAGCAGGATGCCTTCGGTCGTGAAGAACCAGTCGCAGTTACGCGTACCGCCGATGCCGTGGATGACCGCGCTGTTCTTGTCCGCGAAAGGAAATTGCAGGCCCGAGTTCAGCACCGCGCTGCTCTTGCCGGCGGCCGGGTTGCCGATCACGATGTACCACGGCATTTCGTACAGCGCGGAACCGCCGGACATCTGGCCGATCTTCGACGTCTTGATCGTTTTGACCGCATCGACGAGGCGCGTGCGCAACGCATCGAGTTCGACCTGCTTGCCTTGTTCCGCGACGGGCGCGACCTTCGCGGCCTCCGCCTGCTGCTCGAGCATGTCGCCGAGCTTACGATTTGCGCGCCGGGTACGCAGCCGCTTGACGACCCACACCAGCAGCCACAGCACGATGATCGCCGCGAGGATCGCGGCGGGCCACATCGGCGGAATGTCCAGGGCGTCGGCAGCGATGAACAGCACGGCCGCGAGTGCGAGCAGCCCGATGATCGAAAGCGTGCGGGGGTGGGTCAACACGTTGAGAAAGCGTCGCATATGCCGTTCAGGTCCTGGTGCTGGAAGTGCTGTTGCTGTTCTTGATGGCGCCGGGTGCCGCGTGCATCCGCGGTCGCGTTGTCGTTCGGACGGCGCTCGTTGCCGTCACGATGCTCGCGTGGACACGCGCGCGAGCGTAGCGGGTTTGCGTGGCGAATACGTGTCCGCGCAGGACGTCATCACGCATCGTCACGCGCGAAATACGCAGCGCGCGTAGCGTATAGACGAAAGTGCGGGAGAAATATGCAATGCCCCAAAGCATGCCCGGCGCACACGGCCGCCTGGAAGAATGATGCGCAGGCAGAAGCCTGCTGGTTGCGTGGACGTCGGAATGGGCGGCCATCGTCACATGGATCTGCGAAGGGTGGGTGTCGCGAGCGGGCTTTGCACGTCGCTGGGGAAAATGAATGAACGCCCCATGTTCACCTCATTATTGTCCGCTTCGGATGATTAGCCATTTAACCTTTACGTCCCATTACGAAGCCGGGTTTGTGATATTCGACGTGTCCGAGGTCCATCAATTTCCAGCGGCCGCCCCAAACGAGGCCGACCTGCTCGGCACACTGCCCGTATAACTGATAGCCTCGCATGGCCCAGGGATCTTTTTCGGTAATGACAAGCTTGCCGTCGCGCAAAAACGCGTTGTCCGCTGCAAGCCCATATTGATGGTAGCTCTGAAACGCGGCGGCATTGGTGACTCCCCCCATTTGCGCCAGCCGGTTTTGCCGCTCCGGACTGCGATAACCTTCCAGCAAAGCCATCTCATAACCGTATTGCTCGCGCATCATTTTGTAGACGAGCAATAAACGCGTCCTGAAGTCGGCGTCGAGCAGGTTCCAGTCGCGACTCGCATCCTTCAGCGCAGGCCGGACCTGTTCGACCTCCTGGGTCGCAAAAACCTCAGGCGGCAACGGCGGCGGCGGGACGAGCTGCTCGCCGTTCAACAGTGCGGCGATTTTTTCGTCGGGCACCCTGATGGTGTCGTCATATTGAAATAACAACTGTTTACCGCGTAATGCAATTGCGACTAATGGCGGCGTCGCAAGAATACCTGTGGTCGTAAAAATCAGCAAGCGCCGACGCACCAGTAAATTTTGCATATCGCCAAGTGTCGATTGCGAAATTCTTGCCGACTTTGCTAATTGACTACGCGCCTGTGCAGCGCCTTTTGCCGCGCGTCGGGTGAGCAGATTATGCAGGTTGAGTACGCCACCGAAAACCGATGCCCGCACCGCCGGTAATAGCAGAATGGCTGCCACTGCGACAGCAATGGCAAAATAAGCGACGAGTGCTACGGCAATCAAAGGGCCCCCGGGGAAATTCGAAACAATTGTATTTTGTAAAGCTTGCTCTTAGAATCAGGCCACCCCGAAGTTGGGGGTTGCGCTATTATCGCGGCGAAATAAGCCTGAATTCAATGAGCAGGTTTCAAAGAGACAGTGAATGAGTGCGCCGGACAACTCAAATTCCAAAGCCCCGCCTAGCCTGCTTTCCGATACGGAGAAAGGCGCGCAAGCCAATGGCTCGCGCATCCTCGCCAATCTGGAGGGCCGCGTTGCGCCGCCGACGGACAAACCGCGCCGTTCGCGCGCACCGATCGCAATTGTCGCGTTACTGGTGATTGCCGCGGGCGGCTGGGGTGCATGGCAGCTTCAGCATCGTGCGGGTCACAGCGAGGTCGTCGCGAGTAGTGCGTCGACTGCAACGCCTGCGCCGACCGCTGCGAGCAAGGCTGTCGCGACACCTGCCAGCGGCACCGCGCAGGTCGCGGCGAAAGCGCCCGATAGCGCTGCTTCCGCATCGCAGGCCGCAACGATCATCGCCGACGACAGCACTGACAAGGACACCAAAGCTTCCACCGATGCCGCTGCATCCGGTGCGGGCGACGACAGTCGTTTGTCGCGTGCGCTCGCGAGCGGCGCACAGGATGCGAGCGACACGGCGCCTGCTGCGTCCGCTGCGGCAACGACTGCGACTACGGCGGTGGTCAAGCACGATAAGTCGACGACGGTTGCGAGCAATGCGACGAAGCACGACGCGTCGCATACAAAGCACGAAGCGGCGAACGCACATCATGCGGGCGCATCGACGACGGTCGCACAGGCGAAGAAGTCGACGCACGATGCGAAGGCAGGTGCGACGCGCGACGATTCGGATGCGGATCTGCTCGCGGCACTCGTTGCGCGCACCAAGCCCGCGGACGCGAAACCCGCGCCCACGAAAAACAACGGCGCGACGGGCAAGTCGGCTCCGCATGCATCGCGGGCCGGTACGCCTGCGCCGGCCACTGCGTCGCTCGCACAACGCGTGAAAGAGTGCAGCGAGCAGGGCTTCTTCGAGGAGCAGTTCTGCCGCTGGCGCGTGTGCGACGGACACTGGGGCAAGGACGCTGCGTGTCCGAGCGCGTCGCAAACACGCCAGCCCTGATCGTTCTTTTACTCCTTTAGCGCTCGCTTGGGGCGCGTTACCTGTTTGCTTTTTCTTTGCGCCGTTCGCGCGCATTCCGCCTTCTTCTCTCCGCTACTTTTCCGCTCGCATCGAAGCGTAATTCGATCGCACTGCGATGCTCTCCGATGTATATCGCATGACGATTTGCTTGCGCGACGATTACGTCTATGATGGACGTTCCTGTCGCGCGCACGCGATTCGCTTCGAGCGGTGTGCGCGCGAACAGTAACGACAACACAGGAGGCGTGAGTGAGGAAATTGATCGTGGCGTTGACGTGCGTGGCGGGACTGACCGCGACGATAGCGGGATGCGGCGGCACGCTGCAAACGGCATCGGCCCCGAAGGTCATCATCGACAGCGACTACAACACGATGAGCGACGACGGCCAGCTCGGCGTGATGGCTGCTCAGCTGCAGGCGCAAGGGAAGATTCAGGTGCTCGGCATCTCTGTCGTGTCCGGCAACCAGTGGCTGAAGCAGGGCGTCGCGGATGCGCTGAAGTCAGTCGAGCGTCTGGGTGTCGGCGATCGCATCGGCGTGTACTCGGGCGCGAATTACGCGCTGTCGCACGACTTCGCGACGATCCAGAGCGAGCTCGCGCAATTCCCCGGCGGCGACGGTTACCTCGGTGCATGGAATTCGCCGGAGCCGAAGTCCGATGCCGATCTCGTCGCACCACCCGATGGCTTCGCGACGCAGACGAAACTGCAGAGCAAGAGCGCGGTCGACTTCATCGTCGACAGCGTGAAGCAATACCCAGGTGAAGTGACGATTCTCGCGATCGGGCCGTTGACCAACATCGCACTCGCCACACGTCAGCATCCGGAAATCGTGCCGATGATCAAGCAGATCATCTACATGGGCGGCGCGATCGACGTGCCCGGCAACACGACGCCAACGGCCGAATTCAACTGGTGGTTCGATCCGGAGGCGGCGCGCACGGTGCTGCGTCTGCCGATCAAACAGGTCGTCGTGCCGCTCGACGTGACCAATACCGTGAAGATGGACAAGGCCACGTACGATCGCGTCACGCACGATCCGGCGAAGCAGACCATCGTCACGCAGATCTTCAAGCAGCTGAACGGTTATGGATTCGACGGCAAGAACGGTTTCGAAACGAATCCGAACTACACGACGGACATCTGGGACACGCTGACCATCGCGTACCTGATGGACCCGACGTTCGCGACGCAGACGGTCGACAGATGGGTCGACGTCGACACGAGCGTCGGTGCGAATGATGGTAAGGCCACCGGTTATGCGAGCAATCCGCCGGCGGGGCTGCAGAAAATGACGATCGTGAAGCGTTTCGACAACGTGCGCTTCTTCGATTACTACGTCGATCTGCTGACGCGGCCCGTGCCGGTGAAGCTGCCGAACTGAGCTTGAACCACGCGCGCGCCGAGCAAGCAGCGCGGCGCGCGTGAGCCACATTCAATTCAAAACAATCAAGCCGCGTGCAACCCGCCGCGCATCAGTTGCCGCACGCGCGACATATCCCGCTCGACGTGCCCAGCCTGATCGAACAACTCGACCAGCCAGTCGACGAACGCACGCACACGCGGCGACACGCGCCGGCTCTTCACATACGCAACCGACACCGTCATCGGCGCGGGCGTCCATTGCGGCAGCACCTCAATCAACCGACCCGAATCGAGGTAAGGCTGCGCGGCGATCCGCGATGGCTGGATCAGTCCGAGCCCTTGCAGGCCGCCGGTCAGATACGCCTGCTCGTCGCTGACTTTCACGAAGCCATCTACCTTCACGCGGATCACGCTGTCGCCGACCTCGAAATCAAAGTCGGCTGCACGGCCGTTGTCCTGCGACAACCAGTTCACCGCGACATGCGTCGCGAGGTCATCGAGTTCGACCGGCACGCCACGACGTTCGAGATACGCCGGGCTCGCGCACGTCACGTGATCGAGCGAACCGAGCCGCCGCGCGATGAGCCCCGAGTCGGGCAGCTCGCCTAACTGGATGCTGCAATCGACCGCTTCAGCGACGAGGTCCACGTTGCGGGTGCCGATGCCGATCGCGAGATCGACCTGCGGGTAGCGCAGATGAAAATCGTCGAGTGCGGGCAGCACCAGCGCGTTCGCGACGGCGCCGGGCATCTCGATGCGCAGACGTCCGCTGATCGCGTCGGTCGTGCCGCGCAGACCGGCTTCGAGTTCGTCGATGTCGGCGAGAATCTGCGCGCAGCGCTCGTAATACGCGGCGCCTTCGGTCGTGAGGCTGAGACTGCGTGTGGTGCGCGTGAGCAGCGCGGTACCGAGCAACGCCTCGAGATTCTGGACGACGGTGGTGGCCGTCGCGCGCGGAATGTCGAGCGATTGCGCGGCGCGGGTAAAACTATGAGTGTCGACGATGCGGACAAACGTGCGCATCGCCTGAATGCGGTCGATCACGGGACATCTCCTGTGCGAACGAAACAGACAAAACCAGACAAATAATCAGGTAAGCGAAATACTGAGCGGCATGCACGCGATGTCGATGCATCGGGCACGCGGCGCGAAACGGTCGCGCCATCCAGTGAAAAGAAACACGGCTTGCGGCCGACGGACCGTCCCATCAGGGAGGCGCGCCGGCGCAGCAGTCAACGTAAAGGCGTGGAGCGGGACGCAAGCCGCGCGAATGCACGGCCTGCAAAAAAAACGAGTGTTGCGGTGTCCGGCTACCTGGTCTTACTGCCTGAGCGAATCGAGGTCGATCACGAAGCGATACTTCACATCGCTTTTCAACATCCGTTCGTAGGCGTCGTTAATCTGCTGCATCGGAATCACTTCGATATCCGACGTAATGCCATGCTCGCCGCAGAAATCCAGCATCTCCTGCGTTTCCGCGATGCCGCCGATCAGCGAACCGGCCAGCCGGCGGCGCTTGAAAATCAGACCGAACACCTGCGGCGACGGGTGATCGTGCTCGGGCGCGCCGACGAGCGTCATCGTGCCGTCGCGCTTGAGCAGGTTGAGGAACGGGTTCAGGTCGTGCTGCGCGGCGACGGTGTTGAGGAGAAAGTCGAAGCTGTTTGCGTGCGCTGCCATTTCTTCCGCGTTCTTCGAGATCACCACCTCGTGTGCGCCGAGCCGCTTCGCGTCTTCGATCTTCGACGGCGACGTCGTGAACAGCACGACGTGCGCGCCGAGCGCGCGGGCGAACTTCACGCCCATGTGCCCGAGGCCGCCGAGCCCGACGATGCCGACCTTCTGGCCCGGACCGACCTTCCACTGACGCAGCGGCGAGTAGGTCGTGATGCCTGCGCACAGCAGCGGTGCGACGCCGGCCGGATCGAGATTCTTCGGCACGCCGAGCACGAACGCTTCGTCGACCACCAGGTTCGTCGAGTAGCCGCCGAGCGTGATGTCGCCGTTCACGCGATCGACGCCGTTATACGTGCCGACCCAACCGTTCTCGCAATACTGCTCGAGGCCTTCTTCGCAGCTCGGGCACGTGCGGCACGAGTCGACGAGGCAGCCGACGCCGACGAGATCGCCGACGTGATGACGCGTGACGCCTGCACCGACCGCCGTCACGCGGCCGACGATTTCATGCCCCGGCACCACCGGGTACACCGAGTTTCTCCATTCGTCGCGGGCCTGGTGAAGGTCCGAGTGGCAGACGCCGCAGAACAGGACTTCCATCTGCACGTCGTTTTCGCGCAGCGCGCGGCGTTCGAAAGTGAACGGCACCAGCTTCGATTTAGGGTCGTGTGCTGCGTAGGCCTGGGTCGTGGTCATGGTTGCTCCGGCAGATGGGTTAAAAGAAAAGGGCGTAGACGAGCCGCACCGGACGCATCAGCGTCGGCGTTCGAGGGAACGTTGGAGTGTCGGTGGCGGCGAGGAAAAGTGCTTCTCAACAGGGTTCCCATTGTAGGGAGCGGGTCCTACCAGGGAAATACCTGAATGTCTTGAAGATTTGCCTATTTCTACGATGGGGCGGCAATGCAACGCATTTAATGCTAGATTTCAAGCCTGTTTCTATGTGCATGAAGATTTAGCGATGACCTCGACCCCGAGTTTGAATCCTTCGACCACGCCTGCGCCAGCAGCGGCCGCGCAACAGCAGATGGTCAAACTGTTCGACGCGCTCGCCCCTGCCGAAGGCTTTACGCATGCGAGCCTCGACGGTGTGCGACTGATCCGTTCGAACCAGCCCAGGCCGCGCATGCCTGTGATGTACGAGCCGAGCATCGTGATCGTGTGTCAGGGGCGCAAACGCGGCTATCTCGGTGGCAAGACGTTCCACTACGACGCGCAGCAGTACCTCGTGATGTCGGTGCCGCTGCCGTTCGAATGCGAAACCGAGGCGAGCGCCGAAGAGCCGTTTCTCGGCATCTCGATCCGTGTCGATCTGGGCGTGATCGCCGAACTGCTGCTGATGCTCAACGACACGCGCGGCGCGACACACGACGAACCGCGCGGCATCTACTCGACGCCGCTCGACCCAACGCTCGGCGATGCGGTACAGCGTCTGCTCGAAGCGCTCGTGTCGCCGCTCGATGCGCGCATCCTCGGTCCGGCGATTGTGCGCGAGATCTGTTACCGCGTGTTGACGGGCGAGCAGGGCGACGCGATTCGCGCGGCGCTCACGCATCAGCATCATTTTGGCCGCATCGCGAAGGCGCTGCGGCGCATTCACGCGGATTACGAGGGCGATCTTGACGTCGACCTGCTCGCGCGCGAAGCGGGCATGAGCGTCGCGGTGTTTCATGCGCAGTTCAAGACCGTGACGGCGACGTCGCCGATGCAGTACGTGAAGACCACGCGTCTGCATCACGCGCGGCTTTTGATGGTGCAGGACGGCTTGAGTGCGGGTGCGGCCGCGGCGCGCGTCGGTTACGAAAGCGCGTCGCAGTTCAGCAGGGAGTTCAAGCGTCTGTTCGGTCGGAGCCCGGTCGATGAAGTACGGCGCGTGCGCCCCGTGATCGAAGCGCCGCCGCCGCGCAGCACGACGCCCCAGCGGCAGTACGTGACGGCGGCGTGAGGTGTCGTTGGCAGCGGGAGGCTTGCATCGCAGCGCTTGAGAAGGCCTGCTTGAGAAGGCCTATAACCCGCTGAACCAGTTATACCCCTGGTCTTCCCAGTAACCGCCGGGATTCGTGTTCGTCACGAAGATCGCGGCGATGTGCTTCGGGTTCTTGAAGCCGAGCTTGGTCGGTACGCGCAGTTTCAGCGGATAGCCGTATTTCGGCGGCAACGGTTCGCTGCCGAAGTCGAGCGTGAGCTGCGTCTGCGGATGCAATGCAGTCGCCATGTCGAGGCTCGAGTAATAGCGGTCCGCACATTTGAAGCCGACGTAGCGCGCGGTCGTGTCCGCGCCGATCCGTTCGAGGAACGTGCGGAACGGTACACCGCGCCATTCGCCGATCGCACTCCATCCTTCGATGCATACGTGCCGCGTGATCTGCGACACCTGCGGCAGCGTGCGCAATCGTGCGAGCGACCACGGCTGCTTGTCGGCGACGAGCCCCGACACCTCCAGCGCGAACGATGCACCGTCGATCTCGGGTACGTCGAATTCCTGATAGAACGCGTTAAACGGAAACGGCTTCGTGATCTGGCTGGCCGAATAGGTTGGCGCGAGCCGCGTGCCGCTGAACAACCACGCCTGCACGCGATCATTCCAGCGCGACATCGCCCACAGCACCTTGTCGACTGAATCGCCGTCCTGCATGTTGCAGCCCGACAGCATCGCGAGCGCGCCGGCCGATAGCGTCGAGCGCAGAAACAGCCTTCGTTGCAGACGTTCGAGCTGCGGACGGTGCTCGGCAAGCGAGATGCGTGTGTTACGGATCGAATCGGCGGTAGCGGGCTGAATGAGCTTGCTGGACTGCTCGTCAGGTTCGCGAGGCTCGACCGTGGTGAGAGGAGAATTGCGTTCGCTCATGCCCGGTGTTCCTGTTGCGTATCGGTGTGCTTGATATGACGCGTCGCGCGGCCGGTAAACATCGGCAGCAGCGTACGCGGCACGAGCAGCACGAGCGCGAGATGCACGACGACAAAGCCGACGATGCCCGCCATCGCGCAGAAATGCACGCGCCGTGCAAAGTCGAATCCGCCGAACAGCGACGTGAGCCACGAGAACTGCACCGGCTTCCAGATCGACAGGCCGGATGCAACCAGCAGTACGCCAAGCAGCAGCACGAACAGATACAGCGCGCGCTGCACGGCGTTATAGCGGCCCGCTTCGTGCGGCAGTTTGAAACGCAGCGCGAGCAGCGCATCGCGTGCAACGGCGCGCGGCGTCACCGGCAACAATTGATGCTGCAGATGCCGGCTCGCGAGCCCGTAGGTCAGGTACATGAGTCCGTTCGCGCACAGCAACCACATCGCGGCGAAATGCCACGCGATCGATCCGCCTAGCCAGCCGCCGACGGTTGCCCAAACAGGAAATCGAAACGGAAAAATCGGCGAAGCGTTGTAGATCGCCCAGCCGCTCGCGATCATGCAAACCGTCGCGAATGCGTTGATCCAGTGCGTGATGCGAACGACGAGCGGATGAGCGACGAAACGCTCGATGGGGGCTGCCATGATGGAACGGAACAAAGAGAAATGCGCCGCTGCGGGATGCAGCGGCGCTGGGCATTACATCGGCGGAACGACGCCGTTCTTGCCGGCCGAGATGAAGTTCGCAGCCATCGAACCATCCGCTTCCTTATGCGCGAACAGCACGACGTGCGCACCCGGCACCAGCAGCGAACGATCGCCATCCGTCAGGTTGACGATAGGCACGTCCTGCGGAATCAGCACTTTCTTCTCGCCGTCCTTGTACTTGATCGTGACGGTGCGGCCGTTGCTGACTACGACGCTGCCTACCGTGCCGTTCGTCATCGAGCTGTTCGCGCCCAGATCCCACGGACGATGGCCGTCGCCGGACCCACGCATGCTGGCCGGGAATACGTGCACTTCGAGCGCCTTCAGCGAACCGTCGGCCTGCGGAATCGCAGCCGTGCCGATGTAGCTGTCCGACTTGATGTCGGCGATGTTCGCGAGCGTCACGCCGCGGATCGGCGTGTCTTTCGAGAGCTTCACGTCGACGTCCTGGCCGCTGTTCTCATGAACCTTGAGAATGTCGCCGTTGAGGGCCGTGACGGTGCCACGCACGCCGGTCGGCTTGGCCTGAGCGAAAGCGGCGGGCGCGGTCGCGGCGAGCGCAGCGGCCATCAGTGCAGGAACGGCAACTGCGCGCAGAAAACGGTGTGCAGCGAGCTTCATGGGCTATTTCCCGGTGTTGGAGGATGACCCTAGACTAGCGATCGAAGCGCTCATGCGTCTGACGGCCAGATGACAAAAACGTCATGATTCGCCGAGGCCCGCGCGGCAACGGCTAGAATGCGGCGAAGCAGTGCGAATTGAATAACGCGTTTTCCCGAACGGTTTGGCACCATGAGCATCCTCGTCATCGAAGACGATCCGAAGACCGGCGACTACCTGAGAAAGGGTCTGCGCGAGAGCGGCTATGCCGTCGATCTCGCGCGTACGGGTACGGACGGTCTGCACATGGCGCTCGAGCATCCCTACGAACTGGTGGTGCTCGACGTGATGCTGCCCGGCATCGACGGCTGGGAAATCATGCGTACGCTGCGCACGCGGCGCGACCTGCCAGTCATTTTTCTGACCGCGCGCGATCACGTCAGCGACCGGATTCACGGCCTTGAACTCGGCGCGGACGACTACCTCGTCAAGCCTTTCTCGTTCACCGAACTCGTACTGCGCATCCGCACGCTGTTGCGTCGCGGCGTGGTGCGCGAGGCCGACGTGTTCGAAGTCGCGGATCTGAAACTCGATGTGCTGCGCCGAAGGGTCACACGCGAAGGGATCGAAATCCCACTGACCAACAAGGAATTCATGCTGCTGCATCTGCTCGTGAAGCGGCAGGGCGAAGCGCTGTCGCGCACGCAGATCGCGTCGGAAGTGTGGGACATGAATTTCGACAGCGACACGAATGTCGTCGACGTCGCGATCAAGCGGCTGCGCGCGAAGATCGATCACCCGTTCGAAAAGAAGCTGATCCACACCGTGCGCAGCATCGGCTATACGTTCGGCCCCGACGCATGAAACTGTGGACGTCGCGCTCGCTGACGACGCGCACCACCATCCTGTTCGCGGCGATCGCGTGCGTCGTGACGGGTATGCTGGGCGCGTACTTTTATCGCTCGGCGGAACTGTCGCTCCAACGCTATGCGGACGTGATGCTGCTTGGCCGCGTCGAGCATTTCAGCCGGCTCACTCGCGAAATGTACACCGTGAGCGAGTTGAAGGACCGACCGCTGCTGTTCGAGTCGATGCTCGGCGCGGAGCAGGACGTACTGCTGTTCCGGCGGCCGGGCGATCCGCCGTTCATCGACGTGAATCCCGGTGCCATCGCAGTGCCGCCGTTGCATGTGCTGGCCGCGAACCGCCTGCCGACGCTCGGCGATATCCAGTACACGAAGCTGCCCGACGGCGTCACCGTGCAGTGGGCGGTCGCGTCCGCGTCCGCGCGCGAGGATGGTACCGAAGTCGAGATCATTGCCGGCCATCCGATGACAAAAGAAGTGCGCATGCTCGCCGCGTATCGCGACCGCATCCTTTTTTCGACGCTCGCCGGCATGCTGGCAGCGACGCTGCTCGCGTACGTGGTGCTGCGGCGCGGCTTGCGCCCCGTGCGGCACATCGCGTCGCACGCGGCGCAGATCAGCCCCGCGAATCTCGCGGTGCGATTGAACAGCGACGACGCACCCGTCGAATTGCGGCAACTCACGCATGCGTTCAACGCGATGCTCGACCGGCTCGCGGATGGATATCAGCGGCTGTCGCAGTTCTCCGCCGATCTCGCGCATGAAATCCGCACGCCGGTCGGTGTGCTGATCGGGCAGACGCAGGTCACGCTCGCGCAATCGCGCGACGTCGCCGAATATCAGCACGTACTCGAATCGAATCTCGAGGAGCTGAACCGGCTCGGCCACATCGCGGAGAACATCCTGTTTCTCGCGCAGGCGGACGATGCAGCGCTATCCGTCGAATGCGCGCCGGTCGCGCTCGGCGACGAGCTGCACAAGATCGCGGATTACTTCGAAGGGCTCGCGGACGAGCGCGGCATGCGTTTCGCGGTGACCGCCGACGGCATCGTGTGGGCGAACGCGATGCTGTGCCGTCGCGCGATCAACAACCTCGTCGTGAATGCGGTGCGCTACGGCGCGCGCGATACCATCGTGCGTCTGACGGGTAGACAGGAGGTGCACGGTGCGACGATCGTCGTCGAGAACGAAGGCGAGCCGATTCCTCAAGAACAGTTGCAGCGGCTTTTCGATCGCTTCTATCGCGCCGATTCGGCACGCAGCCAGTTCACCGAATCGAGCGGCCTGGGTCTTGCGATCGTGAAGGCAATCATGAACCTGCATCGCGGCAGTGCGCACGTGTCGTGTCCGCAGCCGGGCGTGACGCGCTTCGAACTGCGCTTCCCGGCGCAGCCCGCCTGACTATATCGAAGCAGGCGACGCGTTATGCGTCGGAGGCGGGCGGCGTGTCGTCCGCGTAGCGGTTACGCTTGTCCTCGTACATCAGCATGTCGGCCTGCTGCACGATGAGTTCCAGCCGGTCGCCGCGCTGGCATGTCGCCACACCCATCGAAAAACTCAGCGGCGTGCCCGGGTAGAACTGGTTGTTGAGCTCGACCAGTTGACGGATCGCATCGATCATCGCGGCGCCACCGCGTTCGTCGGTGGCGGGCAGCAGCAGCGCGAACTCGTCGCCGCCGATCCGCGCGGCCTGCACCGGTGCCTCGATCGCTTTCGCGAGCACTTCGCCCGCGCGCCGCAGCAGCGTGTCGCCGGCCGCGTGGCCCAGCTGATCGTTGACGCGTTTCAGCCCGTCGAGATCGGCCATGATGACCGTGACCGGGAACGGCCCCTTGCGCTCCAGCCGGTTCAGCTCGTCGACGTAGAACGAGCGGTTGTGCAGCTTCGTCAGCACGTCGTGCTTGCCGAGATATTCGAGGTACGCCTCGGCCTTCTTGCGTGCGGTGATGTCGGTCAACGCGATCAGCACGAGGTCCCACGTATGCTCGTGGCCGGGCATCACCGAGAACTGCAGATGCAGATAAACCTCGTGGCCTTCGAGCGAATAGTTCAGCACCTCGCGCTGCTGGAACAGCTTGCCGTCCCACAGATCGATCAGCTGCTCGCGAAAATGCGGGCGCATTTCGTCGCGGAACACTTCGGGCAGCCGTGCGAGCAGCGTTTTCTTGTTGGGTGCATCGAACATCTGCAGCGTGTGCTGATTCACGTCGATCACGTGAATCTCCTGCATGCATCGATCGACGAATTCCGGATGCACGTCGGTGAACACCCGAAAATCCATGATGCCGGCTGCGCGCGCATCGTCGAGCAGGCGCTTGATCGGACTGAAGTCCTCGACCCACAGCGACACCGGCGAATTCTCGAAGAGCCCGCGCGTGTACTGTTCCGCCTGCCCGATGCGGCGCCGCGCGCCTTCGAGTTCGGTGATGTCCTCGACTGATACCAGCACGCGATCCCATTGTGCTTCATGGCCGGGCAGCACGTGGCCCTTCAGCAGTACGTCGAGCCGCCGGCCGCCGAGCGTGTAATTGACGGTCTGGCTCATGAAGTTCGATGCACCCTCCCACAGCTGGCAAAGCTCCTCTAGATGCGTGACCAGCATGTCGTCGCGGAACACCGCCGCGAGATTCCCCGTGAGTACGTCGAGATTCGCGGCCTCGAACAGCGACAGCGTTTTCTGGTTGACCTTCACGACACGGATGCGGCTTGCGCATTCGACCGCACGATGCGGCTCCTGCTGGATGGTCGCGCGCAGATCGGTCACGCCGGCCGCGCGCCATACGTCGAACAGCTCCCGTACGCCGCTGAAATCCTCGAGCCACAGCGAGACCGGCGCGAGATCGAACATTTCGGAGTCGTCGCCGGCCGCCGAGCGGGGAGGCGGTTCGTGTGCGGCGGAGGAGGTATCGGGCATGGAGCGGTCCGCGAAAGGAAGGTCATCTATTTTAAGGCGCGTTCGACGGGGGCTGGGAATAGGGGTTAAACGGGGTTAAGGGCGTGAAGAAACGCATCGGGGCGAACGCGGCTGCAACGATGGGCCAGCACGCAATGTGCGAACCCTGATGGGCTGGCCTATTTGGGCGCCGTGACCCACGTGAGGCTGCCCGATGAAAGCGCAATGAAGCACCGCCTTGCTACACTGGCGTGCATCGCCGTCTCCTTTCCCTGGCTCACGCGTCCCGGTCATGAAACCTACTCTGCTGGTTCTGATTCCCTTGAACGAAGACAGCTACGCAAGCGTCGACGCTGCGTACGACATCCGTTATGCGCCGACTCCCGAACAACGCGCGCAGGCATTCGATGCTTCCAACGGCGCGTCGGTCCGCGCCGTGCTGACCAACGGCACGACCGGTCTGAAGGCCGACGAGATCGACCGGCTACCCGCTCTTGAATTCGTCAGTGCGCTCGGTGCAGGCTACGAGAACATCGCAGTCGATCATGCGAAGGCGCGCGGCATCGTGGTCGCGAACGGTGCGGGCACCAACGACGACTGCGTCGCCGATCACGCGTTCGCGTTGCTGCTCGCCGTCGTGCGCGACATCCCGCAGCGCGACCGCGCGACCCGCGAAGGCATCTGGCGGGACAAGCTGCCGCTGCGGCCCAACGTGTCGGGCAAGCGGCTCGGCGTCGTCGGTCTCGGCAACATCGGGATGAAAGTCGCGCGTCGCGCGGCGGGCTTCGACATCGAAACCGGTTATCACAACCGCAAGCCGCGCGAAGGCTCGCCGCTACGCTATTTCGACAACGTGCGCGATCTCGCCGCGTGGAGCGACTTCCTCGTGATCGCGACGCCGGGCGGCGCCGGCACGCAGCATCTGATCGATCGCGCGGTGCTCGATGCGCTCGGTCCGCAGGGTTTTCTCGTGAACGTGTCGCGTGGCAGTGTCGTCGATACCGCGGCGCTGGCTGCGGCGCTCGAAGCGGGCACGCTCGGCGGCGCGGGACTCGACGTGTACGAAGGCGAACCGCATCCGCCGCAACTGCTGGTGCATTTGAAGAACGTCGTGCTGACGCCGCATGTGGGCGGCACGTCGCCGGAAGCGATCGGCGCGTCGGTGGGCCATTTTCTTGCGAACGCCCAGCGGCATTTCGCGGGCGAGCCGGTGCTGACGCCGATCTGAATCCCACCACTGCGGACGAATAGCGTTCGCAGAAAGCTACTTGTTCTTGATTCGATACCGGCAGATCAGCCGGCCATCCCTCAAGCAATGCTCGCTCGCCGGCCGCCCGGTCGCTTCAGAAAAATAAGCGGCCATCGCACTGCAAACGCAGGGGTTTTCGCGCACCGCGCCCGCTACCGGACAACTGTAATTGCGCACCATGATCGCGTTGCCGTCGGCAACGGCTTCGGTGTGCGCGCCTAGCGCGTCGACGATCGCCATGGCCTGCGCAAGATTGGTCTGGAAATCGGTCGATGCGGGCAGATTGTTTTCGCGGGCGAGGGCGCGTCCGGTTTCGGTGAGCACGCTCTTCAGCTGACACTCGTCGAGCTGGTGACGAAGCGTCGCGAGAAGCCCCATCAAAAAGACGCGATACGCACTCGATGACGTGTCCTCGCTGCCCTGAGCCGCTTCGTACACGACCGCCGGCTTGCCGGGAGTGCCGGTTTGCAGCGGCTTGTGCCGCCGCACGAGACCTTCCGCTTCCAGCTGTTTCAACTGGACATTGATTGCGGTGCGCGTCACGTTGAGACGGTCGCAGAGCTGCACGACAGTCAGCGGTTCTCGTTGCAGCGCGCGTAAGACGTCACTCTTCGTAGTCACGGGAAAGGGGTGTGGTTCAGCAGGCGTGGGTTTCGATTATAGCCCGCGGGGGTTCACAGCGATGCACAACGACAATAATGACAAATAGTATTGTCATTATTGTCGTTGTGCCCTAGACTTCGCTTGCCGTCCCCCCTCAATACACCTGACGAGTCCCGATCATGAGACCCTCCGTGCCGCGCTTTTCGTTAGCCATTCTGCTTGCCCTTGCGATAGGGCAGATGGCGACTGCCCAGACCGCGAATTCCCCCGCTGTTCAGAAATCGACCCCCGTGCAACTCGTCGACGCGTTGAACGGCGTGTTCGGCAAACACCCGGATGCGCGCGCCGTGCACGCGAAGGGGATCGTGCTCGAGGGCACCTTTACGCCGAGCGCTGCAGCACGCACGGTGAGCAAGGCGCCGCATTTTCAGGCGGCGGTTCCGGTGATCGTGCGGTTCTCGAACTTTGCCGGCATTCCGGATATTCCCGACAATCAAACACTCGCTTCGCCGCGTGGGTTTGCGATCAAGTTCAAGCTCCCCGACGGCAGCGACAGCGATATCGTCGCGCACTCGTTCAACGGTTTTCCGTCCCCCACAGCGGACGATTTCCGCGACCTGCTGATCGCGATCGGAACGAGTGGCCCGAACGCGCCGAAGCCCACGCCGCTAGATGGTTATCTGGCGAGTCATCCGGTAGCGAAGGCGTTTCTGACCGCGCACAAGCCGTTTCCTACCAGCTATGCGACGTTGCCGTACTTCGGCGTCAACACGTTCAGATTCATCGATGCGAAAGGCGTCGTGACGTATGGGCGTTATCAGTTTCTGCCGATGGACGGCGATCACTATCTGTCGGATGCGGCGGCGGCCAAGGTCGCGCCGGACTTTCTTCAATCCGAGATCCGTCAGCGTGTGACACACAGGCCAGTCCGGTTCCGGCTGGTTCTGCAGATCGCGCAACCGGGCGACAAGCTCGACGATCCGTCGATCGCATGGTCCAGCACGCATCGCACCGTGGAACTCGGCACGATCTCGATCACGAAGGCGGTGGCCGACAACGTGCTTGCGCAGCGTCATCTGCTGTTCATGCCGAATGCGCTGCCGCCCGGTATCGAAGTGGAAGATCCGATGATCAATGCGCGTTCCGCTGCTTATCCGGTTTCGTTTGCGCGTCGTCAGCAATAGCGGTTAGCGGTCGAGGCGGCCTCGCCGTCTCGACGTAGTTCGATTATGGGTAACACGCGGGAGACGTCACCATGAACACCACACTCGTACCGGGCAATTCCCTCATCACGGAAACGCCTGAAGAAGGGCGGCAGCTTGCCGTCAAGATGGCCCGGTTAATCGTCAAGGCCACACAGCCGGACGAGACTGTCCGCGAGAAACTGCGCGCCGTGTACGCCAATGACGCAAGCATGCTTTTACAGGTCGGCCACGTCGTGGCGATCGAATTCAAGACGATTGCCGCAGCGAATGACTACTGGCGCAAGTAGCGGGGTAGAGAAGTAGACGAACCCGAATCGAATCGCGGCGTGTCGCCTTTACACCGCTTTATTCAAGGAAAAATTCACATGCCGATGCTTAAATTCGACATCATTCAAGGCCGCACCGACGAACAGCTGCGCACACTGCTGGATGCAGCTCATCAGGCGATGGTGCAGGCATTCGACGTCCCCGTGACCGACCGCTATCAATGCGTCGCACAGCATCGACCGAACGAACTGGTGATCGAAGACACCGGGCTCGGGTATCCGCGTTCGAAAGACGTCGTTCTGCTGACTGCCGTGAGCCGCAAGCGTACCGAGCCGCAGAAGGTCGAGTTCTATCGGTTGCTCGTCGAGAACCTGCAAGCGAAATGCGGTATCTCACCGGACGACGTGGTCGTGTCCATCGTCGAAAACGACGACGCGGACTGGTCGTTTGGCCGGGGACGCGCGCAGTTTCTGACGGGTGAGTTGACGTAACGGAGCCAGCGGTTTTTTTGTCGCGCGTCGCAGTCCGGATGTTGAGTCACTGTCCCGGCGTTACTTCAAATCGCCGGGACAGCGATGCGTTCTCAAACTATCGGATCATCCGCGGTCCAGATCCGGACACGGACATAGCGACATTCGCTTTTGCCTCACCATTTCCAGCCTACGCCGGCGTTGACTCCGACCTGAGCACCCGTCGTCGAGAGACCCGCGCCGTAAGACCATCTTCCGCTGTCGGAGAGCGCCTTGAAGTTGATCGCGAGCGCGCCATACCCCTGGAATCCGCCGACACCGACACCCAGTTCCTGTTCGCCAGGCGCCAGCGTCGGCATGTAGGTTCCGGCCATCGCCATGCTCATCGCGATGCCTGAGTACGCGACGCGCGCGACGTTGTTGACGTTGCTCTGCACGCTCTGCAACTGCTGCAGGTTCACTGCGTCGGTCGGGTTCACGCCCGGCGCGACGTTCGTGATGCGCCGCTCGCTACCGGCCGAACCCACCGACACCGTGTTCGCCTCGTTCGCGACCGAGCCCGAGCCGATCGCTACAGAGTTCGCGCCGCTGGCGATCGAGTTCGCACCGAGCGCCGTCGATTGCGTGCCGGTCGCCTGCGACTGGAAGCCCATCGCCGTCGAACCCTGACCTTGCGCGGTCGCCCGGAAGCCGATCGCCGTCGTGTTCGTGTCCTGCGCCAGCGACTGCGAACCCATTGCCGTCGCGCCGTTCGCGACCGTCGTCGTGGTCGCGCCGTTCACACCGGCGATCGTGCCGGCCTGCGCGCAGGTGCCCGACGTTGTCGTGTCGACGCCGTTGGCTGTACCGCAACTGCCGGCGTTCACCGTGGTGACCGACGTGTTGTTGAACGTGCGGCCTTGCGTCGATGTGTCGCCGCCGTTCTGGTTGTGGTTCGGGCCACCCGGGCTCAGCGTCGAGGCCGTCGTGCTGAGACCGGTCGACAGGCTGCTGAGACCTGTGGAGGTCGACGTCGACAGATTGCTGAGACCCGTCGACGTCGAAGTCGACAGACTGGCCAGGTTGTTGTTGGTCGTGCTCAACTGACTGGCAATCTGGAACAGCTGGCTACCGTTGATCGCGTCGGTGCTGCTGGCTGATATCCGGCCGGCCGCGACGTTGGTGAGCTGCCGCTCGGCGCCCGGCGCGCCGAAGCTCACGACGCCGACCGGCGCTGCGCCGGCAAACGGGCCGAGCGTCATCGAACCGAACGAGACCGAGGGGACCTGTACGGCTGCAGCGTTCGCCACGGAACCGGCACCGAGGGCGACCGAGTTGGCGATGCTGGCTGTTGCGCCATTGCCGACCGCCACGCTGCTGGCACCCGACGCGAATGCGTTGGTGCCCGCCGCGAGTGCGTTGATGCCGGTCGCGCCGTCGTTGTTGTAGTTCGCTTGCTGCGTGCCGTTGTCGTTCACGCTGTAGTAGTGCGTGCGTGTGGACGACACGACCGTCGACAGGCTCGATACGCCGCTGGTCGCGGTCGAGAGACCGGTCGACAGACTCGACACGTTGCTGTTCGTTGTGCTCAGGCCAGTGGACAGCGAGGTCAGGCCGGTCGAGGTCGAGGTCGACAGGCTGGTGACGTTGCTGTTGGTCGAGCTCAAGCCGGTGGACAGTGAGGTCAGTCCGGTCGATGTCGACGTGGACAGGCTCGTCAGGCTGCTGCCGGTTGTGCTCAAGCCGGTCGACAGACTCGTGATGCCGGTCGAGGTTGAAGTCGACAGGGAGACGACGCCGGTGGACAGGCTGTTGATGCCGGTTGATGTTGAGCTCGACAGGCTCGTGACGTTGCTGTTTGTTGTGCTCAGGCCGGTCGAGAGGCTGGTGATGCCGGTCGAGGTGGACGTGGACAGCGAAGTCAGACCCGTCGACAGTGAACTGATGCCCGTTGATGTTGAGGTCGACAGGCTCGTGACGTTGCTGTTTGTTGTGCTCAGGCCGGTCGAGAGGCTGGTGATGCCGGTCGAGGTGGACGTGGACAGCGAAGTCAGACCCGTCGACAGTGAACTGATGCCCGTTGATGTTGAGGTCGACAGGCTCGTGACGTTGCTGTTCGTGGTGCTCAGGCCGGTCGACAAGCTGCTGATGCCGGTCGAGGTCGAGGTGGACAGCGAAGTCACGCCAGTCGACAGCGAGCTAATGCCGGTCGATGTAGAGCTGGACAGGCTCGTGACATTGCTGTTCGTGGTGCTCAGGCCGGTCGACAAGCTGCTGATACCTGTCGAGGTTGAGGTGGACAGCGAGCTGATACCTGTAGACGTCGAGCTCGACAGACTCGTCACGTTGCTGTTCGTTGTGCTGAGGCCGGTCGAGAGGCTGCTGATGCCGGTCGAGGTCGAGGTGGACAGCGAGCTGATGCCCGTAGACGTTGAGCTCGACAGACTCGTCACGTTGCTGTTCGTGGTACTCAGGCCAGTCGACAAGCTGCTGATACCTGTCGAGGTCGAGGTGGACAGCGAGCTGATACCTGTAGACGTCGAGCTCGAAAGACTCGTCACGTTGCTGTTGGTCGTGCTCAGGCCCGTCGACAGGCTACTGATGCCGGTCGAGGTCGAAGTGGACAGCGAACTCACACCAGTCGACAGAGAGCTGATGCCTGTGGACGTCGAGCTCGACAGGCTCGTGACGTTGCTGTTCGTTGTACTCAAACCCGTTGACAGGCTGCTAATGCCAGTCGAGGTTGAGGTCGACAGACTCGTCACGTTGCTATTCGTGGTGCTCAGGCCAGTCGACAAGCTGCTGATGCTAGTCGAAGTCGAGGTGGACAGCGAGCTAATGCCGGTCGATGTAGAGCTCGAAAGGCTCGTGACGTTGCTGTTCGTGGTGCTCAGGCCAGTCGACAAGCTGCTGATGGCGGTCGAGGTCGAGGTGGACAACGAAGTCACGCCAGTCGACAGCGAACTGATGCCTGTGGACGTTGAGCTCGACAGGCTCGTCACGTTGCTGTTCGTGGTACTCAGACCAGTCGACAGGCTGCTGATGCCAGTCGAAGTCGAGGTCGACAGCGAACTGATACCTGTAGATGTCGAGCTCGAAAGACTCGTTACGTTGCTATTGGTCGTGCTCAGGCCAGTCGACAGAGAGCTGATGCCTGTGGACGTCGAGCTCGAAAGGCTCGTGACGTTGCTGTTCGTTGTACTCAAACCCGTCGACAAGCTGCTAATGCCAGTCGAGGTTGAGGTGGACAGCGAGCTGATACCTGTAGATGTCGAGCTCGAAAGACTCGTCACGTTGCTATTGGTCGTGCTCAGGCCCGTTGACAGGCTACTGATGCCAGTCGAGGTCGAAGTGGACAGTGAACTCACACCAGTCGACAACGAGCTGATGCCTGTAGACGTCGAGCTCGAAAGGCTGGTCACATTGCTGTTCGTCGTGCTCAAACCCGTCGACAGGCTGCTGATACCTGTCGAGGTCGAGGTGGACAGCGAGCTGATACCTGTCGATGTAGAGCTCGACAGACTCGTCACGTTGCTATTCGTGGTACTCAGGCCAGTCGACAAACTGCTGATGCCAGTCGAGGTCGAGGTCGACAACGAGCTGATACCTGTAGACGTCGAGCTCGAAAGGCTGGTCACATTGCTGTTCGTGGTGCTCAGCCCAGTCGACAGGCTGCTAATACCAGTCGACGTCGAAGTAGACAGCGAACTCACGCCAGTCGACAACGAACTGATGCCCGTCGAAGTGGAACTCGACAGACTCGCTACATTGCTGTTGGTCGTGCTCAGACCGGTCGACAGGCTACTGATACCGGTCGAGGTCGAAGTGGACAGTGAGCTCACGCCAGTCGACAGCGAACTGATGCCCGTCGAAGTAGAGCTCGACAGACTCGCTACGTTACTGTTGGTCGTGCTCAGGCCAGTCGACAGGCTACTGATGCCAGTCGACGTCGAAGTAGACAGCGAACTCACGCCAGTCGACAACGAGCTGATGCCGGTCGAAGTGGAACTCGACAGACTCGCTACGTTACTGTTGGTCGTGCTCAGACCAGTAGAGAGGCTGCTGATACCCGTCGAAGTCGACGTAGACAGCGAGGTGATCCCCGTCGACGTGGAGCTCGACAGACTCGTCACGTTGCTGTTCGCCGTGCTCAACCCGGTCGACAACGAGCTAATCCCAGTCGACAGATTACCCACACCCGTCGACAGCGAATTGACCGCCGTATTCGTCGCGAACAGCTGCGAGCCGTTGACCGCATCGGTGCTCGTGCTCGTGACGCGGCCCGCGGCCACGTTCGTCACCTGCCGTTCGGCGCCCACATCGCCCACCGACACGACACCGGTCGGGGTCGAGCCCGCGTAGTTGTAGGTCTGGCCGCCGATCGTGCCCGTCGCCGTCGGGTTCGACGGTGCGGTCTTCGCGGTGCTGCCCAGCGCCACGCTGTTGGCATCGGCCGCGGTCGCGCCATTGCCGATCGCGACTCCGTTCTGCGCGCTCGCGCTCGCCGCGTTGCCCGCCGCCACGCTGCTGGCACCCGCCGCGCTCGCGTTCGTGCCCATCGCGAGGGCGTTCACGCCGGTCGCGCCGTCGTTGTTGTAGTTGCCCTGCTGCGTGCCGTTGTCGTTCACGCTGTAGTAGTGCGTGCGTGTGGCCGATACGACCGTCGACAGACTCGACACGCTGCTGCCGGTCGTGCTCAGGCCGGTCGACAGCGAGGTGATCCCGGTCGATGCGGAGCTCGACAGGCTTGTGACGTTGCTGTTGGTCGTGCTGAGACCAGTCGACAGGCTGCTGATACCGGTCGAGGTCGACGTCGACAACGAACTGAGACCCGTCGACAGACTGCTAACGCCGGTCGAAGTCGATGTGGACAGCGAGCTCATGCCTGTAGAGAGGCTACCGACGCTGCTGTTGGTCGTGCTCAGACCCGTCGACAGACTGCTGACACCAGTCGAGGTCGACGTCGACAGTGAGCTGATGCCCGTCGACGTGGAACTCGACAAGCTCGTTACGTTGCTGTTCGTGCTGCTCAAACCGGTCGACAAGCTACCGACGTTGCTGTTGGTCGTGCTTAACCCCGTCGACAAACTGCTAACGGCCGTCGAGGTTGACGTCGACAGTGAGCTGATGCCTGTCGACGTGGAACTCGACAAGCTCGTTACGTTGCTGTTCGTGCTGCTCAAACCGGTCGACAGGCTACCGACGTTGCTGTTGGTCGTGCTTAACCCCGTCGACAAACTGCTAACGGCCGTCGAGGTTGACGTCGACAGTGAGCTGATGCCAGTCGACGTAGAGCTCGACAAGCTCGTTACGTTGCTATTCGTGCTGCTTAAGCCAGTCGACAGGCTACCGACATTGCTGTTCGTGGTACTCAAACCTGTCGAGAGACTGCTGATACCAGTGGAGGTCGACGTCGACAGCGAGCTGATGCCTGACGACGTAGAACTCGAAAGACTCGTCACATTGCTATTCGCGCTGCTCAAGCCAGTCGACAAGCTACTGACGTTGCTGTTCGTCGTACTCAACCCCGTCGACAAACTGCTAACCCCAGTCGACGTCGATGTAGACAACGAGCTGATACCCGTCGACGTGGAACTCGAAAGGCTCTTCACATTGCTGTTGGCCGTGCTCAAACCAGTCGACAAACTGCTGATACCAGTCGAAGTCGACGTGGACAACGAGCTGATACCCGTCGATGTAGAACTCGACAGGCTCGCCACGTTACTGTTGGCCGTGCTCAAACCAGTCGACAAACTGCTGATACCAGTCGAAGTCGACGTGGACAAAGAGCTGATGCCGGTCGATGTAGAACTCGACAGGCTCGCCAGGTTACTGTTGGTCGTGCTTAGACCAGTCGACAGGCTGCTGACCCCAGTCGAAGTCGACGTGGACAATGAGCTGATACCCGTCGATGCAGAACTCGACAGGCTGGCCACGTTACTGTTGGTCGTGCTCAACCCAGTCGACAAGCTACTAACCCCAGTCGAAGTCGACGTAGACAACGAGCTAATCCCCGTCGACGCAGAACTCGAAAGACTCGTCACATTGCTATTCGTGCTGCTCAAGCCAGTCGACAAGCTACTGACGTTGCTGTTCGTCGTACTCAACCCCGTCGACAAACTGCTAACCCCAGTCGACGTCGACGTGGACAACGAGCTAATCCCTGTCGACGTAGAGCTAGACAAACTAGCCACACTCGACCCAACCGACCCAACCGCCAGATTCGTCGCGTTGAGCTGCGATCCGTTAACCGCATCCGTACTGGTGGTCGAAAGGCGACCCGCAGCCACGTTCGTTATCGTGCGCTCCGCTCCGACCGACCCAACGCTGACGGTCGACCCGGGTGTCGTTCCGGCAAACCCGTAGCTCACGCCATTGATGGTCGCGCTGGTCGTCGCCACGGCTGCAGCCGTAACCGAATTGGAGCCCAACGCCACCGCATTTGCGTTGGTCGCCGTGGAATGCGGGCCGATGACAACGGCATTGGTTCCTGCCGTGGTCGCACTCGATCCCGCGCCGAACACGATAGAGTTCTGTCCCGCTGCGTTGGCCCCGCCAGTGGCATCGCCACCAAACGCCAGTGCGCCGGCGCCCGATGCCGCCGATCCCGCGCCGATGGAAACGGCGTAGTCCCCCGTGGACGAGGTGCCGGTGCTATATGCATTGCCGCCGATCGCAACCGCATTCTTCCCCGTGGCGACTGCCTGGTCGCCAATCGCAACCTGCGAGCCGGTACCGCTGGCGTTGGTACTCGTACCGATAGCGACTGGGGAAGAACCCGCGGACGACGTGCTGTTCGCCTGTGAGTTTCCACCAATCGCGACACCCGCATCCGGGGCGCCGGAAGTCGTGTTCTGGACTTGCGCATTCAGCCCGAGCGCAACACCGCCAAAAGCAGTACCGCTCTTCACAACGGCGCCTGTTCCAATCGCCACCGCGCCGGATCCTGTCGCTGTCGTTGCTCCGCCCGCCGTATATTGGGCGTGCGCAATATTGGTAGTGGAGATAATCGCCAGAACCGCGGTCGCTATAACCGATTTATTCGACTTTCGTCGGCTGGATGTAAGTTCTGAAACAGCAACCCAAGCGCCGAGCGCCGCATTCCAGATGGAGCGGTATGTGCGGTTCATAACAGAAACTTCTCCCCGAGCTTAAACAACACGCAAGAGCGGTGTGTTTAGGATCAATGCCCCGAAACAGGGCGGTCAACGACGTGGGAGCGATCTTATTTTTTATAGATTTATTAATCTTTCAATGAATGTAAAATCATTATTGGTGAAACGTGAAATTTTGAAAAATCTATTTATCGAGTCTATTTTCTTCGCTTTTAGTGAATATTTTAATGGGCAGGCGAATATTGATCGGATGATTAGGAAAGTATTAAATAAATCCGATTGAAAGCGAGAAGGTGCCTTTCAATTTGAAGGATAAGTCGCCGAATGCGATTAAATCGTTTCTATGCAGTCTTGCAGGAACGTAGCGCAGGGATGCGGCAACTCGAAGAAGCCGCTGGGCCCGTCGGGAATCGGGCGGGTAGGCAGAGGGTCATGCAGCAGATATCCGCGCGATAGCGGAACGCAGCGCTCAATCGAGCGCTGCGTCGATGGTCCACTACATCGTGGATACCCATGGGCTTAGATAGATCAGCGAAGATTGCCCGGCTTCACGACGCCGACACTCGTCGAGCCGGCGAGCGCACCTTCCTCCTGCGCCTCCGACGCCAGCGACTCCAGCGCGAGCCCCTTCGTCTCGATCCCGAACATCCACACCGCGAGCGCAGCCACCACGAACGACAGCGCACCGAGCGTGAACACGCCACCCTGACCGAACACCGGCAGCACGACACCGACCGCATATGGTCCGATCAGCGAGCCGATCCGTCCGATCGCCGACGCGAACCCCGAGCCGGTCGCGCGTGCGCCGGTGCCGTACAGCTCGGGCGTGTACGTGTAGAGCGCGGCCCACATGCCGAACAGGAAGAACTGCATCACGAGGCCGGTGCAGATCAGCAGGACGACGCTGTCACCGTGCAATGCGCACTGGCCGTACAGGTAAGCCATCGCTCCACCGCCTGCGAGCGACGCGATACAGGTCGGTTTGCGGCCCCAGCGCTCGACGAGCCACGCCGCGCACAGAAAACCGGGAATGCCGCCGAGCGAGATCAGCACGGTGTACAGCACCGATTTCGTCACCGCGACGCCGGCCTGCTGCATCAGCGCGCCGAGCCACGACGTGAGGCCGTAAAAGCCGAGCAGCGCGAAGAACCACAACGCCCACACCATGATCGTGCGTTGCCGGTACGCGGCGCTCCAGATTTCGCGGAACGCACCTTGCGTACGCGTGACGACCGCTTCGGCAAGCATTGACGGCGCCGGCAGCGATGCAATGCCTGCCGACTTCATCACTTTCGCTTCGATCTGCGCGAGCACCGAATCCGCTTGATGCAGCCGGCCACGATGTTCGAGCCAGCGCGGCGACTCCGGCACGATGCGCCGCACGATCAGCACGAACACAGCCGGAATCGCGAGCAGCGCGAACACGCTACGCCAGCCGAACTGCGGTAGCACGAAATACGACACGACGCCGGCCGTGATGAAACCGAGCGGCCAGAAGCCGTCCATCAACGCGACGAGGCGGCCGCGTGAAGCGGTCGGCACGAACTCGGACAGCAGCGTCTGCGCGATCGGAAACTCCATCCCCATGCCGATGCCGAGCAGCACGCGGTAGACGATCAATGCCTCCACCGAATGCGCGGTCGAGCACAGGTACGACGCGGCACCCCACAGCACCATGCTCCACTGGAACACGGGACGTCGTCCGAAGCGATCGGCGAGCAGGCCCGCCACTGCTGCGCCAATCACCATCCCGAAGAAGCTCGCGCTCGCAACGAGACCCGCCGTCGCACTCGATAACCCGAACTCCGTGCGGATCGAGCCGAGCACGAAGGTCATCGTGCCGAGATCGACGGAGTCGAAGAAGAACGCGACCGCGATGATCAGAAAAATCGTGCGGTGATAGCCGGAGAACGGCAGTCGTTCGAGCCGCGCGGCGGCAGTGGGACGGGGAGACGTTGAACGAGGCGGGGGAGCGGCGGTCGGCATGGCATCCTCTGATGGACGTGAAACGGGCCACGAACGCAGACCGCGTCGAGGCTCAAGTCCAGTCAGTAGAAGCGACCATTATTGGCAGACATAGAACGGAACCGGCATCGGGATGGTATGGGGGCGTCATGGACGCCTCCATACCTGCGCTTCAGGTTGCGGCGTGAACCGCTTCTCCCGCACGCAGCGGTGCGTTCGGCTTCATCGACGCGCCACGCGCCGGCGCGCCATTCGCGACGAAGTACTTCACATCCACCCGCGCGAGTGGCGTGCGTCCGCGAATGCGGTCGGCGATTTTTTCGGCGAGCATGATCGTCGGTGCGTTGAGGTTGCCGGTGGTGATCAGCGGCATGATCGACGCATCGACGACGCGCAACCCTTCGAGTCCATGCACGCGGCCTTCGCCGTCGACCACCGCCATATCGTCGTAGCCCATCGCGCATGAGCACGACGGGTGGTACGCGGTTTCCGCGCGGGCGCGTACGAACGCATCGATTTCCGTGTCGCTTTGCAGCGCGGCGCCAGGGCTTAGTTCTTCGCCGCGAAAACGATCGAGCGCGGGCTGCCGGATGATCTCGCGCGTGATCCGGATCGCGTCGCGGAACTCGCGCCAGTCGAGTGCTTCGGCCATGTAGTTGAAGAGAATCGACGGATGCTCGTGCGGATTGCGCGAACGCAGCTTCACGCGGCCACGGCTCGGCGAACGCATCGAACCGACGTGCGCCTGGAAGCCGTGCATCTTGATTGCGTTGGTGCCGTTGTAGTTGATCGCAACCGGCAGGAAGTGATACTGGATGTTCGGCCACAGATCGTCGTCGCGCGTGCGGATGAAGCCGCCCGCTTCGAAATGATTGCTCGCGCCGATGCCGGTGCCGCGCAGCATCCATTCGAGTCCGATCGCCGGCTGGTTGTGCAGCAGTAGCGCGGGGTACAGCGACACGGGCTCCTTGCACGCGTACTGCATGTACATCTCGAGATGGTCCTGCAGATTCTGTCCGACGCCGGGCAGATCGTGGACGATGGGGATGTCGAGTTCGCGCAGCCATGCGGCCGGACCGACGCCGGAGCGTTGCAGGATCTGCGGCGACGCGATCGCGCCGCCGCACAGCAGCACTTCGCGGCGCGCGTGCGCGGTGACGGCCTTGTCGCCGTGCAGGTACGCGACGCCGTTTGCGCGTTTGCCGGAGAACAGGATGCGATCGGTGGTCGCGTGCGTGACGATCGTGAGATTCGGCCGCGCGCGCGCCTGATCGAGGTAGCCGCGCGCAGTACTCGCGCGTCGGCCGTTAGCGGTGACGGTACGGTCCATCGGGCCGAAGCCTTCCTGCTGGTAGCCGTTCAGATCTTCCGTGCGCGGGTAGCCGGCCTGTACGCCTGCGCTCACCATCGCTTCGAACAGCGGGTTTGCGCCGGGCTTGCTGGTCGTCACGTGAACGGGGCCGTCGCCGCCGTGATAATCGTTCGCGCCGACGTCGCGCGTTTCGGCTTTCCGAAAATACGGCAGACAGTCGAGATAGCTCCAGTCTTCCAGACCTTTACGCTGCGCCCAGCCGTCGTAATCGAGCGCATTGCCGCGGATGTAGCACATCCCGTTGATCAGCGACGAACCGCCGAGTCCTTTACCGCGCCCGCATTCCATCCGCCGGTTGTTCATGTGCGGCTCGGGATCGGTCTCGTATGCCCAGTTGTAGCGCCGGCCTTGTAGCGGGTACGCGAGTGCCGCCGGCATCTGCGTGCGGAAATCGAAACGGTAGTCGGGGCCGCCTGCTTCGAGCAGCAGCACGGTTGCGTCGCGGTCTTCGGTGAGCCGCGTCGCGAGTACGTTGCCCGCCGATCCCGCGCCGATGATGATGTAGTCGTACTCGTTCGCCGCCATGCTGGTCTCCTTCAGAACACCGGTTGATAACGGCCGAGTTCGACCTGAACCGACTTGATGCGCGTGTAGTGCTCGAGCGTCGTGATGCCGTTCTCGCGACCGACGCCCGACTGCTTGTAGCCGCCCACCGGCATTTCCGCCGGCGACTCGCCCCACGTGTTGATCCAGCAGATGCCCGCTTCGAGTCGATGGATCACGCGATGCGCACGCGCGAGGTTCTCCGTGACGACGCCGGCGGCGAGGCCGTAGATCGTGTCGTTTGCACGTGCGATTACTTCTTCTTCGTCGTCGAACGCGAGCACGCTCATCACCGGGCCGAAGATTTCTTCGCGCACGATCTTCATGTCGTCGCGGCAATCGGCGAACACGGTCGGCTCGACGTACTGGCCGCGCGCGAATTCGCCGTCCACGAGGCGTGCGCCGCCTGCGACCAGGCGTGCGCCTTCGCGCTTGCCACTGTCGATGTAGCCCAGCACCTTGTCGAGTTGCGCGGCGCTTGCGAGCGGGCCGAAGTTCGTCGACGGATCGGACGGCTTGCCGATCCGGATGCGCTTCACGCGCTCGACGATGCGTGCTTCGAACGCCTGCTGCACCGAGCGATGCACGAACACGCGCGTGCCGTTCGTGCATACCTGTCCCGCGCTGAAGAAGTTCGCGGTGACGGCGATGTCGGCGGCGCGATCGAGATCGGCATCTTCGAAGACGATCAGCGGCGATTTGCCGCCGAGTTCCATCGTGACTTCCTTCAGCGTCGAGCCGCCCGCTGCGGCCATCACTTTCTTGCCGGTCTCGACGCCGCCGGTGAACGACAGCTTTGCGATGCCTGGATGATTCGCGAGCAACGCGCCGACGCGGCCGTCGCCCTGCACGACGTTGAACACGCCCGGCGGCACGCCTGCCTCGACATAGATCTCCGCGAGCTTCGACGCGGACAGCGGCGTGACTTCGCTCGGCTTGAAGATCATCGCGTTGCCGGCCGCAAGCGCGGGCGCCGACTTCCAGCACGCAATCTGGATCGGGTAATTCCACGCGCCGATGCCGGCCGTCACGCCGAGCGGTTCGCGTCGCGTATAGACGAACGACTCGGCGCGCAGCGGAATCTGCTGGCCTTCGATTGCAGTCGCGAGGCCCGCGTAATACTCGATCACGTCCGCGCCGGTGACGATGTCCACCGCGCGCGTTTCGGCGATCGGCTTGCCGGTGTCGCGCATTTCGAGTTCCGCGAGTTCGTCGTTGCGTTCGCGCAGCAGATCGACTGCGCGGCGCAGGATGCGCGAGCGCTGCATCGCCGTGAGCGCGGCCCACGCGCGCTGGCCTTCGCGTGCGCTTGCTACTGCGCGATCGATATCGGCTGCGCTCGCCTGTTGCACGGTGGCGAGTTTTTCGCCGGTGGCGGGGTCGAAGGTATCGAAGGTGTCGCCGCCGGTGGCATCGACGTATTCACCGCCGATGTAGAGACGTTGCAGGTCGTGGATGGGCATCGTGGTTCTCTGGGTTAGGGCTTTAACACTTGCTCGGGTCTTGTCGCGCTTATGTGGGCCGCGTACGGTGTGCGAGCCCGCGGCTGTGATCGATTCAGGCAGTACGCACAAGCAGCATGTCGATGTAATCGTTCGCGAGACGCAATGCCGCACGTGTGTCGAACGGATCGCCGGACAGCGCGCCGCGCAGCCACAACCCGTCGATCATCGCGGCAAGACCGCTCGCCGCACGACGTGCCGCGCCGCGCGGCAATTCCTTCGCGAATTCGGCGCACAGATTCGAATACAGGCGCCGTGTGTTCACGCGCTGCAAGCGACGCAGCGTCGGCTCGTGCATGCTCTCGGTCCAGAACGCGAGCCACGTCTTCATCACCGGGCCGCTGACCTGCGACACGTCGAAATTCGCGGCGACGATTGCGCGCAGCCTCGCGCGAGGCTGCGCTTTCGCGGCGATACGGCGGCGCGTCGTCGCGGCCCACAGATCGCGCAGGATGTGGCGCATCGTCGCTTCGAGCAGCCCATCCTTGTCGCCGAAATAGTGGCTGACGATACCCGTCGAAATATTCGCGCGCTGTGCAACCGAAGCGAGCGTCGTGCCCGACAGGCCCGCCTGATCGATCGTGAGCAGCGTGGCGTCGATCAGTTGTGCGCGGCGTACTTCGCGCATGCCGAGTTTGGGCATGGTGTCGAACCCTGTTAGGAACCGAACAGCAGGAAAACCGTAGGCTAGCGGTTTTTTATTGATCGATCAATCAACAAAAAACCGTGTTTTCGGGGCTGTGTCGGTTTGAGCCAGGTCGATGTCGGGTTTCACACATTGAGGGCGCCCGCTCGCGGGCTACGCTCGAAGGAGCGGCGTTCGCCGAATGCCGTGACGCAATGCGTGACGTCAGACGAACATGGAGACGAAACAATGAGCAGCAATCGCGGTGTCGTTTATCTGGGGCAGGGCAAGGTCGAAGTCCAGTCAATCGACTATCCGAAGATGGTCGATCCGCGCGGACGCGCGATCGGCCATGGCGTGATCCTGAAGGTGGTGTCGACCAACATCTGCGGATCCGACCAGCATATGGTGCGCGGCCGCACGACCGCCGAAGTCGGCCTCGTGCTGGGCCATGAAATCACCGGCGAAGTGATCGAGGTGGGTCGCGACGTCGAGACGTTGCGGGTCGGCGATCTGGTGTCGGTGCCGTTCAATGTCGCGTGCGGACGCTGTCAGACCTGCAAGGAACAGCACACGGGCGTGTGCCTGAACGTGAACCCGTCGCGTGCGGGCGGCGCGTATGGCTACGTGGACATGGGCGGCTGGATCGGCGGGCAGGCCGAATACGTGCTCGTGCCGTATGCGGACTTCAATCTGCTGAAATTCCCGGACCGCGATCGCGCGATGGAAAAGATCACCGACCTCACATGCCTGTCCGACATTCTGCCGACCGGTTATCACGGCGCGGTGATGGCCGGCGTGAAGCCGGGCTCGACGGTGTATATCGCGGGCGCGGGTCCGGTCGGGATGGCGGCGGCTGCATCGGCACGGCTGCTCGGTGCCGCGTGCACGATCGTCGGCGACATGAACGCGGAACGTCTCGCGCATGCACGCGCGGTCGGGTTCGAAACGGTCGACCTCTCGCGCGATGCAACGCTCGGCGAACAGATCGCGGCGATTCTCGGCAAGCCCGAAGTGGATTGCGCAGTCGATTGCGTGGGCTTCGAGGCGCACGGCCACGGCAGTCACGGCAGCCAGGAGGAAGCGCCCGCAACCGTGCTGAATTCGCTGATGGACATCACGCGCGTGGCCGGCGCAATCGGCATTCCGGGCCTGTACGTGACCGACGATCCGGGCGCGACCGATCCTGCCGCGCGCAAGGGCAGCCTGAGCATCCGCTTCGGGCTCGGCTGGGCGAAGTCGCATTCGCTGCATACGGGGCAGACGCCGGTGATGAAGTACAACCGCAATCTGATGCAGGCGATTCTGTGGGACCGTCTGCCGATCGCGGACATCGTCAACGTGACGGTCGTGTCGCTCGATGAAGCGCCGGACGGTTATCGCAAGTTCGACGGTGGGGCGCCGCGCAAGTTTGTGATCGACCCGCATGGGTTGTTGAAGGCGGCGTAAGCGGTATTGATGTCGCAAGGCCGTTGCCGCTGCTTGTGCGAGCGGTGGCGGCCGTGCGATGCAACGAGAAATCCTCGCCCGCTCTTCAACCTGAGCCTGCTCGCGCCGGAAATTTCAACGTAACCGCCGCCTCTCTGTCGATGGCCGAAACAGAAGCGTCTCGACGCACACGCACGCTCATCCCACCGCCAGCCGCACCAGCAACACGCCATTGAGCATCAGCACGGCAAGCGTCCCGAGCACGGCACCGATTGTCGTCACGCGACGGTTCCGGTAGCGCCCCATGAGATCGCCGCGCGACGTGAACCATACGAGCGCGATCATCGGAACGGGCAACGCGATGCTCAGCATCACCTGACTCAACACCAGCGCGCGCGTCGCATCGACGCCGCATGCCACTACCGCGAAGGCCGGTGTCATCGTAACGAGCCGCCTTACCCACACAGGGATGCGGAACCCGACGAAGCCCTGCATGATCATCTGGCCGGCCATCGTGCCGACCACTGAACTCGAGACACCCGACGCGATCAATGCGGCGAGAAAGAGTCCCGCAGCCGCGCCGCCGAGCAGCGGCGTCAACGTGCGCCATGCCGTTTCGATGCTCGCGATGTCCGCGTGCCCGACGTGAAATGCGCTAGACGCCATGATCACCATTGCCATGTTGATCAGCCCCGCGACGCCGAGCGCTACCGCGACCTCGACGTTCGAGAATGCAAGCAGTTTCTTGCACTCGCGATCGTTGCGCGGTCTTACCCGGTTTTGCGTCAATCCGGAGTGCAGGAACAACACGTGCGGCATGATCGTTGCGCCGATCATGCCGACGGAGATCGTCAGCGCATTACTGTCCGGTATGCGCGGCGTCACCGTGTGCAACGCGACCGATGACCAGTGCACGGGCGCAATGACCAGCTCCGCGAGATACGACAGGCCGATCACCCCGACCAGCGCGGCGATCGCCAGTTCGAGCGGCCGGAAGCCGAGCTTCTCGAATTGCAGCAGACCGTAGGTGACGGCGGCGGTGATCAGCATGCTCGGGATCATCGGCAGATGCAGCAACAGCGACACGCCGATCGCTCCGCCGACGAACTCCGCCAGATCGGTCGCCATGGCGGCGATTTCGCTCATACCCCACATCGCGATCACCCAGCGACGCGGCAACGAGTCGCGGCACAACTCCGCGAGATTGCGTCCGGTGACGAGCCCGAGTTTTGCCGACAGCGACTGGAACAGCATCGCGAGCAGGTTCGCGAGCGCCACCACCCATAGCAGCGTATAGCCGTAACCCGCGCCCGCCTGAATGTTGGTCGCGAAGTTGCCGGGGTCCATGTAAGCGATCGACGCGACCACCGCCGGTCCGGCAAACGACAACACCGTTCGGGCTCCACGCCCGCGTCCCGCAAGCGCTTCGCGAATGTCGAAACAGGTCCGCTCGGTCAGCGTCTGGGGCACGACGGCCTGGCTCATCGCTTCGTTCATGACTGCTCCTGTGCGTCGTCAACCTTGTCCGGTGCAGTGTCGGAACCGCGGCGCATCGAGCCGGCGCCGCGCGTTCCGCGTGCGCGTCGTTCAGGCGCTCATGTTGAGCGAACCGTTCACGCCATTCGGGAAAAAGCCGCCTTTCATCGCTGCGGTGCTCGTCAGGTACACGATGTTGAGCACGTTGCCGTAGCCGCGGCTATAGGCCAGACCGTTGCTGTCGAGCGGCACGATGTTCGAGGTTCCCGGCGTGCTGCCGGTGATCCCCTGATCGTCGTTGCCGACCTGATCGAGGCTCGCGCGCGCAGCAGAGATCGCATTGGCCGCGCTGACGAGGCTCGTCATGTTGATGCCTTTCGAGTAGAGCACCGTCCGCACGAGGCCGGCGTGATACGCCTCCGCAGCGAGAATGCCGGCTGCGGCCTCGAGGAAGGTCTTGTTGGTGATCAGCGGCGACGCGCCTTTGTAGGCCGTCACGCCGACGTCCTCGAAAATAAATGCGCCGAGCAGGAAGTTGTTGTCGCTTGCGTAGGGATTGAACGCCGTACCTGAACCGACGAGTCCGGCAGCGCGCGCCGCAACCGAGAAGGCGCCGTTCGGATCGGTGCCGCCGATATCGATCGCCGGCTGCGCAACGGCGGCCGATCCGAGCGCGCTGCGCAGGAACGTAACGTGCTCGCGTTCGTCCTTTGCGATTTCGTTCGCATAGGCTTGAACGACCGGGTCCTGGAACGGGACCTGCTGCCCGGCAATCACCGCACCCGGTGTACCCACACCGGTGATCATGGTGGCCGGCAAACCGCTGCCTGTCGTGGCGTACGAGTAGAACTGCGACTCGAGGTATTCGAGGTTCAATGCGAAGTTGAGAATTTCCGCATCGGTGGGCGCTGCTGCGGCGGCCGCGTCGACGCCGGAGCCGCCGCCGCACGCGCTGATGAGTGTGCCTCCCACCAGCCCGAGGCCAAGCCCGCCTGCGTTCCTGAAAAACTGCCGGCGCTGCAAACGACGCTCCACACGGCGGTCAAACACATCGATAAGCGCTGCTGAATCGGTTTTGACATCAGACATGACGATGCTCCTCAGAGACTTCGCAAGAGAGGCCGCAAGACTCACGATCAACATGCATGCGCGGAGACAACGGGACAGCAAGCGCGATGCAATGACGCAAATCGCGGACGCAAAGACTCCCTCCCGTTCAGCACAGAACGAAAACGTACCGCGTAGGGAAAGCGAGTCCTCAACGGCCTTTACGAATCGGGTGAATCGTTGGATGCAGTCTGTTTCAAAAAATTATCAGGAGATCGATGGAATCTTCCACGCCACGAAAGATGAGGACATTGAACATGCGTAGACACTCGGATGGGTTCTACGTTTTTTGTCGGAACGAATGAATCCAGTAAACGCGGCGCACCGTATATGAATCAGACACAGCGCAATCGAGCGCTGCGCGCTGAGGAGACCTGTGATGAAACGTACCGCTTTCTTTGCCGCCGTCGCACTGTCGGTCATTGCGACTAACGTACTTGCCGCGGACCAGACCGTGATGGTCGGCGGGCAGGCCATGTACCCGTCAAAAGATATCGTCGACAACGCCGTCAATTCCGCCGACCACACCACACTGGTTGCTGCGGTAAAGGCTGCGGGGCTTGTCGACACGCTAAAAGGCGCCGGACCCTTTACGGTCTTCGCACCGACTAACGAAGCGTTCGCGGCGCTGCCGGCCGGAACCGTGGACAACCTCGTCAAGCCTGAAAACAAGGCGACGCTGACCCGCATCCTCACGTATCACGTGCTGCCGGGTCGCTACGATTTTCGCAAGCTCGACCAGGCGATCAGGGAAGGGGGCGGCAAAGCGGAGCTGAAGACCGTCAATGGAGAGATGCTGACGTTCTCGGAGAACGGTCCGCACAATATTGTCGTGATGGATGCGGCAGGGCACACCGCCGATATTTCTACCTATGACGTCTACCAGAGCAACGGCGTCATCATGGTGGTCGACAAGGTGTTGATGCCGAAGTGACGAAACAGGTAACGGGGTTCGGGTCTGCTATCCGTCGAACGGCGACGGATAGCCTGGGCCTTTTCATATCGAAGGAGTACACCATGAAATTCATCACCGCCACGCTGAGCGTATCGGCCGCGCTCGTCCTGTCATTGGGCATGGGAACGACCCGCGCACAGGGTCTCACTCAACAGGACAACGTCAACGCGCAGCAGAACAATCCCGTGCTTATGCCGCACGCGGCACTCGGAAGCGAATACCCGACGCACGGTAACCGCCAGGCCGGGGAGCTACCGCTGAACCCAACCGATCCACGTGCGCAGCTGATAAATGGCCTGCCCAATAACACCCAGGCAGGGGGTTACGGATCGCCGCTCGCGGGGTCGCGTTTCAATGTGATGCCAGCTTCGCAATGACACGCGTCGGGCGTGCGCGGGCACGCCCGCGTATGTAGGCCGAAACTATCCGCACGCACCGATTTCACCGCACGCGGTACAGAAATCGCAGCCGTCCTTGCGGATCACCGCATTCGCACCGCACGTGCCGCATTTTCGACCAAGCATCGTGCGCAGTTCGAGCGGGCCTGCGCCTTGTGCCGGTGTTTGTTCATGCTGGTGGTGAGCAGCGGGTACGCTGTCGTTCGGCGTTACTGGCGAAGCGACCAACTGCCCACGCGGCAAACTCGCAAGCAACCGCGACGGCACCTGATCGCCTTCCGAGTCGAGAAAGCCGCGCCGATGCAGAATCTGCTGGATCGCATACGCGATTGCGGCGACTTCCGAGTCGTGCCAGCGCGGCGTGCGATGCCCGTCGAGCCGCTGCACGTCGCCGAGCCGCACCTGACCTCGATCCCACGACACCTTACGCAGATCCTGCAGATTGCGCGCGACGAACCCGCCACGCGCGGCCAACGACAGCGAGCGCATCGTCGCGGTGATCCACTGCTGCGATTCGTCGCGCTGGCCGACCGGGATGAAGAACTCGATCGGCCGTTCGATCGTCACGTCCTCGCCGCCGACGCGTCCTGTCACCTCGATGAACGACACCGCCACGTACAGCGATTTCTTGCCGGCCTGCGTCAGGTATTCGACCTTCTCGATGATCGCCGGCAACTCACCCCTCGGACGATGATCGATCGCGACGCGCAGTGGATCGACGTCGGTTTCGGTCAGCGCATCGTCTACCGTTGCTGAAGGCGTCACGCTCAACACCGCGCCCAGCGTCTCGTTCGGGCGATAGGTCGCGAGTCCCTTCAGACCGTTTTTCCACGCATCGAAGTAGAGGTTTTCGAACGCGTCGAACGGATAATCGGCGGGCACGTTGACGGTCTTCGAGATCGATGTGTCGACGAACGGCTGCACTGCCGCCATCATGTCGAGATGGTCGCGCGCGGACATGTCGAGCGCGCTGACGAAGTACTCGGGTAGCGCATCGACGTTGCCGCCGAGCGCGCGGTACACACGGTACGCGTGATCTTCGACCGCGAACGATTCGCGGCCGCCGTCGGGCATCACCTTCATCCGCGTGTAGGTCCACGAAAACGCGGGCTCGACGCCGTTCGACGCGTTGTCCGCGAACGCGAGGCTCACGGTGCCGGTCGGCGCGATCGACAGTAGATGGCTGTTGCGGATGCCGTCACGTCGGATCGCATCCTTGATGTCGTCGGGCAATCGCGATGCGAACGTCCCTTCCTCCAGATACTGCGCCGCGTTGAACAGCGGAAACGCGCCGCGTTCGCGCGCGAGTTCGACCGACGCACGGTACGCCTCGTCGCGCATCAATCGTGCGATACGTGCAGCGAAATCGCGGCCTTCCTCGCGGTCGTAACGCAGCCCGAGCATCACGAGCGTATCGCCTAGGCCGGTCAGGCCCACGCCGATGCGGCGCTTTGCGCGTGCTTCCGCGTGCTGTTCGTCGAGCGGCCACAGCGTCACGTCGAGCACGTCGTCGAGAAAACGCACCTGCGTGCGTGTCGCTTCGGCGAGCGCGTCCCAGTCGAAAGACGGCGTGCCGCCGAGCCGCTGCGCAAACGGATCGACGACGAAGCGTGTCAGATTCAACGGACCGAGATTGCAGCAACCGTACGCGGGCAACGGTTGCTCGCCGCACGGATTGGTCGCGCGGATCGATTCGACCGCGCGCAGATTGTTGTCCTCGTTCATCCGCGAGATGAACACGACGCCGGGCTCCGCGACGTCGTACGTCGAGCGCATGATGCGATCCCAGATCGCGCGCGCGCTTTTTTCCGCGTACACCCACAGGCCGTCTTCGCGCTGCCGCAGATCGCCGGCCGCGCGTGCCGACGGCGACGGGTCCGCGCGATGCACGAGCTGCCACGGTTCGTCGTTTTCGACTGCGCGCATGAATTCGTCGGTGACCGCCACCGACACGTTGAAGTTGTTCCAGCGTCCCTTCGAATGCTTCGCCTCGATGAATTCGAGCAGGTCGGGATGCGTGCAGTCGAGCACCGCCATCTGCGCGCCGCGTCGCGAGCCTGCGCTTTCGACGGTGCGGCACGACGCGTCGAACACATCGATGTAGCTGCACGGCCCGGACGCCGACGAACTGGTGGTGTGCACGCGTGCACCCTTCGGACGGATCGCGGAGAAGTTGTAGCCGACGCCGCCGCCGCGACGCATCGTTTCGGCCGCCTGCAATAGCGCGACGTAGATGCCGGGCAGGCCGTTCTCGTCGACGCCCTGGATGCTGTCGCCGACCGGTTGCACGAAGCAGTTGATCAGCGTCGCCGCGATGCCGGTGCCGGCCGCGCTCATGATGCGGCCCGCACCGAGCGCGCCGTTGCGCAGATGCTCGGCGAAGCGGGCTTCGACCGCATCGCGCAACGCGGGCGGCTCGGCCTGCGCGACGCCGCGTGCGACGCGCCGATATACATCGTCGACGGTTTGCTCGTCGCCCTTCGCGTACTTCTCGAGCAGAACGTCGAGTGAGAATTGCTGCGGGGCGACGTGGAGGGCGCGTGCAGCGATGACGGTGTCGGTTTCTGCCATGGAGACCTCGGGCGGAAAGGATGTCAGCGGGTGAAAAACGGAGCGTCGTTCACACCACTATAGCGCGATGCCGGGCATCTTTCCGGGGCAGTTTGAGGTCATCCAGGAGCGTCGGCGCTGCAGCACGCAATGAGGTCGTCCGGAGAATTCGTAGCACGCCGCGGCAGGCTACGGGACAGCGTTTGCGCGACGGCAGGCGTCTGCGGCACATTAGCAAATCTGCCATTACCTTTTCCATGCATGAACTGGACCGTCTACTACTACAACGAACGCGTCAAGCGCGCCGTTCTTGATGTTCCGGCGAGCATTCTCGCGAGCTATTTGCGCTTGCTTGAATTGATGCAGGAGTTCGGCGCCGATTTGCGCATGCCTTACTCGCGCGCGATGGGCGACGGTCTGTTCGAACTGCGTCCGGAGGGCAGCGACATCGGCCGGGTGTTGTACTGCACCGAGGTGGGCCGGAGCGTGATCGTCCTGCACTCGTTCGTGAAGAAAACCCGAGAAACGCCGCTGAGCGAATTGCGCACTGGCCGCACACGTCTGAAGGAGATAAATCAATGACCCGAACCAACGTCAAGGCGAAAGCGAAACGCGCGCAAGCCGAAGGATTCAAGCCGGTGCCGCACACCGTGCAGGACACCGCAGCGGCGCTTCGCAAGCCTGCTGTCAAGGCAGCCTACGACGCATCGAGCGACGAATACACAGCCCTGCGCGCAATCCTCCTCGCGCGCGCCGAGGCTGGTTTGACGCAAGCGGAAGTTGCCGCACGGATGGGAACGACCGCGTCTGCGGTGTCGCGTCTGGAAGCGTCGCTTGCCAGCGAAAACCATTCGCCGTCGCTCGCGACGCTGCGCAAATACGCAGTCGCGTGCGGCAAGAGGCTGGTGATTTCTTTTGCGTGAAAAGGCACGTGATGGGCACGGCCTGAACGATAACCGTCAGGCCGGCATCAACCCCACAGGCGCGACCATGCCGCCCGTCAACGCATGCGCCAATGGCGCAACCTGCTTGCGCCGCTCGCGCGTCGGCGCGGTGCCGAACGCGTCGCGATAGCTCTTGCTGAAATGGCACGCGGACTGGAACCCGCAAGCCATCGTGATGTGCATGATCGACATGTCGGTCTGCAGCAGCAGTTCGCGTGCGCGGCGCAGACGCAGCGTGAGGTAGTAGTGCGTCGGCGTCATGCCGAGGTGTTCGCGAAAGAGCCGTTGCAACTGACGTTGCGACATGTTCGCGAGCCGCGCAAGTTCTTCGCGCGACAGCGGCTCTTCGATGTTGTTCTCCATCAGCGCGATCACTTCGAACAGCGACTTGTTCGCCGAGCCGAGGCGCGCGACGAGCGGCATGCGTTGCTGCGCGCTGGTATCGCGCACGTGTTCGACGATGAACTGCTCGGCGATCTGCGTGACGCGCGGCGTACCGACGCGCGCGGCGATCAGGTTCAGCATCATGTCGAGCGGCGCGACGCCGCCGGTGCAGGTCACGCGATCGCGGTCGATCACGAACAGTTCTTTCAGAAAACGCGTGTCGGGGAATTCTTCCTTCAGCGCCGACATGTTTTCCCAATGGATCGCACACGCATAGCCCGCGAGCAGCCCGGACTTTGCAAGCGCATAGGTGCCGGTGCACAGACTGCCAAGCGCAACGCCCGCGCGTGCGAAGCGGCGCAACGCGGACAGATGAGCCGGCGTGGTTTCGCGCTGCACGTCGATGCCGCCGCAGACGAACACGATGTCGGGATGGTCGGTTGTATCGGCCGCGATGGTGTCGACCGCGAGGCCGTTGCTCGCGGACACGAGGCCGCCGTCCGGGCTGACGATCGACCAGCGATAAAGCGTTTGCCCGCTGAGGTAGTTGGCCATGCGCAGCACTTCGATCGCATTCGTGAACGCGATCATCGTGAAGTTGGGCAGCGGCATGAACGCAAAGTGCGACAGCGACGCGGTGCGGTCGGGCGACATGGGGACGAGCGTTCCTTCGACTGAAGTCTCGATTGTTGCAGCCGACGTGGGGGTGACGGCGGCACTATTCTGGGATCGAGGGCAACAAGCATGCCATACGGCTAAACCCTGACTTGCCGAATACGGAGACCTCGATGCCGCACCTCCGAAGTGCGGTCGCGGCACTGTTCGCGGGAGCGGGACGCACATCGGCAGTGCGATCGCATTGCACCGCAACACGAGCGTATCGCGCGGCAGGCGATCTCCATGCTCATGGGTCCGAACCCCCGCGCATCGATCGTCCGACTTGTCCAAAACGGACCTGGATGGCGGAAAAGGCAAAGAACGCGTCTGAATTCGTAAATTGACACGCATGACGGCGGAGAAGAATAGAGCCGTCGGCAGCCTTTGCCGGCAGGCCGGTAAAGGGAAGCGGAGCAGTCGAGCGCGCACTTGCCGGGCCTGTCGAGGCAACCCGTGCAGCCCCCGCTTTTCATGATTAACGGACACCCCGGACACCCCATGTCGAACTCCAATCCCTTTTTCTCGCAGCCCCTCGCGGAGCGCGACGCGCCCGTGCGCTCGTCGCTGCTCAAGGAACTCGAACGTCAGCAGTCGCAGGTCGAGCTGATCGCGTCGGAAAACATCGTGTCGCGCGCGGTGCTCGAAGCGCAGGGCTCGGTGCTGACCAACAAGTACGCGGAAGGTTATCCGGGCAAGCGCTACTACGGCGGCTGCGAATTCGTCGATGAAGTCGAGACACTGGCGATCGACCGTATCAAGCAGCTGTTCGGCGCCGCGTACGCGAACGTGCAGCCGCACTCGGGCGCGCAGGCGAACGGTTCGGTGATGCTTGCCTTGACGAAACCGGGTGACACGGTGCTCGGCATGTCGCTCGACGCGGGCGGTCACCTGACGCACGGCGCGAAGCCCGCGCTGTCCGGCAAGTGGTTCAACGCCGTGCAGTACGGCGTGAACCGCGACACGCTGCGTCTCGACTACGACCAGGTCGAAGCGCTCGCGCACGAACACAAGCCGTCGCTGATCATCGCGGGCTTCTCGGCTTATCCGCGTGCGCTCGATTTCGCGCGCTTCCGTGCGATCGCCGACAGCGTCGGTGCGAAGCTGATGGTCGACATGGCGCACATCGCCGGGATCATCGCGGCTGGACGTCATGCGAATCCGGTCGAGCACGCGCACGTTGTGACGTCGACGACGCACAAGACGCTGCGCGGTCCGCGCGGCGGCTTCGTGCTGACCAACGACGAAGACATCGCGAAGAAGATCAATTCCGCCGTGTTCCCCGGCCTGCAGGGTGGTCCGCTGATGCATGTGATCGCCGGCAAGGCGGTCGCGTTCGGCGAAGCGCTGCAAGACAACTTCAAGACCTACATCGATGCCGTGCTCGCGAATGCGCAGGCGCTCGGCGACGTGCTGAAGGCCGGCGGCGTCGATCTCGTAACAGGCGGCACCGACAACCATCTGCTACTCGTCGATCTGCGGCCGAAGGGTTTGAAGGGCGCGCAGGTCGAGCAGGCGCTCGAACGCGCGGGCATCACGTGCAACAAGAACGGCATTCCGTTCGACACCGAGAAGCCGACGGTCACGTCCGGCATCCGTCTCGGCACGCCGGCGGGCACGACGCGCGGGTTCGGCGTCGCTGAATTCCGCGAAGTGGGTCGGTTGATCCTCGAAGTGTTCGACGCGCTGCGCGAGCACCCGGAAGGCGACGCGGCCACTGAAAAGCGCGTGCGCCGCGAGATCTTCGCGCTGTGCGAGCGCTTCCCGATTTACTGATAACACTATCGATACGCGCCGGTTAGACACTCGCCACACGCATACGGAGCCCCACATCATGAGCAATCTGCACCAAAGCAGCATCATCATCGACGGTCTGAACATCTCGAAGTTCGACCGCTCGGTGTTCGAGGATTTGAAGAAAGGCGGCGTGACCGCGACGAACTGCACGGTGTCGGTGTGGGAAAGTTTTGCGAAGACGGTCGACAACATCGCGCTGATGAAGCAGCAGATCCGCGAGAACAGCGAACTGCTGACGCTGGTCCGCACGACCGACGACATCCTGCGCGCGAAGAAAGAGAACCGCACCGGCATCATTCTCGGCTTCCAGAATGCGCACGCGTTCGAGGACAACATCGGCTACATCGAAGCCTTCGCCGACATGGGCGTGCGTATCGTGCAGCTTTGCTACAACACGCAGAACCTGGTCGGCACCGGCTGCTACGAACGCGATGGTGGCCTGTCCGGTTTCGGTCGCGAAGTGATCACCGAAATGAACCGCGTCGGCATCATGGTCGATCTGTCGCACGTCGGCGCGAATACGTCTTCCGAAGCGATCGCGTTTTCGAAGAAGCCGGTGTGCTACTCGCACTGCCTGCCGTCCGCCTTGAAGGAACATCCGCGCAACAAGTCGGATGAGCAGTTGAGGGAAATCGCCGATGCGGGCGGCTTCGTCGGCGTGACGATGTTCGCGCCGTTCCTGAAGCGCGGCATCGACGCGACGGTCGAAGACTATGTCGAGGCGATCGACCATGTGGTGAACGTGGTCGGCGAAGACACGGTCGGCATCGGCAGCGATTTCACGCAGGGTTATACGGTCGATTTCTTCGACTGGATCACGCACGACAAGGGCCGCTATCGCCGTTTGACCAACTTCGGCAAGGTCGTGAATCCGGAAGGCATCCGCACGATCGGCGAGTTTCCGAACCTGACGGCCGCGATGGAACGCGCCGGCTGGAGCGACACGCGCATCCGCAAGATCATGGGCGAGAACTGGGTGCGCGTGTTCCGCGATGTGTGGGGCGCTTGAGCCTCCAGCGAAAACGCATAGCCAGTACCAACACTAAAAAACACAGGACCGGACTCGCAGCGCCTGCGTATGACGCGCATCGAGTCCTCATGAATCCGCTTTAGCTTCCACGGAGCAACCCCGCCATGCAACCGCAACTGCCGATCGATGTCGATCAGGACACCGGCGTCTGGACGACCGACGCGCTGCCGATGCTGTACGTGCCGCGTCATTTCTTCACCAACAATCACACGGCGGTCGAAGAAGCGCTCGGCCTCGATACGTATGCCGAGATCCTGTACAAGGCGGGCTACAAGTCGGCGTATCACTGGTGCGACAAGGAAGCGAAGCAGCACGGCATCGCCGGGATGGCGGTGTTCGAGCATTACTTGAAGCGTTTGTCGCAACGCGGCTGGGGTCTTTTCTCGATCATCGAAGCGGACCCGGCACGCGCGCATGCACGCATCGAGCTGCGCAATTCGTCGTTCGTGCTCGCACAGCCTGGCAAGCACGGCAAGCTCTGCTACATGTTCGCGGGCTGGTTCGCCGGCGCGATGGACTGGGTGAATGACACTAGCGATGCAGGTAAGAGCGCGCCGCGCTCGCAGTCGAAAGAAGTGCAGTGTGCGGCCGAAGATCACGCGCATTGCGTGTTCGAAGTGTCGCCGCTCGCCTGATCGTCCAGGCTCATACCGTTCACGCCCGAGGTCGTCCGCGATGCGTTACCCCAATCTGTTCAAACCCTTGACGCTGAATCAGCTGACGCTGCGCAACCGCATCGTCAGTACCGCGCACGCGGAGGTTTATGCCGAGCCGGGCGGTCTGCCCGGCGACCGCTACATCCGCTATTACGAAGAGAAGGCGAAGGGCGGTGTCGGCCTCGCCGTGTGCGGCGGGTCGAGCCCGGTATCGATCGACAGTCCGCAGGGCTGGTGGAAATCGGTGAACCTGTCGACGGACAAGATCGTCGACCCGCTCGCGCGACTCGCCGAAGCAATGCATCGCCACGGCGCGAAGATCATGATTCAGGCGACGCACATGGGTCGCCGCTCCGCATTTCACGGCGAGCACTGGCCGCATCTGATGACGCCGTCGGGCGTCCGCGAACCGGTGCATCGCGGTAACGCGAAGATCATCGAGGTCGAGGAAATCCGCCGCATCATCGCCGATTTCGCAGCGGCCGCGAAACGCGTGCAGCAGGCAGGCATGGACGGCATCGAAATTTCGGCTGCGCACCAGCATCTGATCGATCAGTTCTGGAGTCCGCGCACGAATTTCCGTACCGACGAGTGGGGCGGTTCGCTGCAGAATCGTCTGCGTTTCGGCACCGAAGTGCTGAAGGCGGTGCGTGAAGCAGTCGGTCCGGACTTCTGCGTCGGCCTGCGGATGTGCGGCGACGAATTCCACGAGGACGGTCTCGATCACGAGCAGTTGAAAGAGATCGCGCAGGCGATGTCCGAGAGCGGTCTGATCGACTATATCGGCGTGATCGGCTCGGGTGCAGACACGCACAACACGCTTGCGAACTGCATGCCGCCGATGGCGCTGCCGCCCGAACCGTTCGTGCATCTCGCGGCCGGCATCAAGTCAGTCGTGAAGCTGCCGGTGATGCACGCGCAAAGCATCCGCGATGCAGGTCAGGCCGAGCGGCTGCTCGCAAACGGAATGGTCGATCTGGTCGGCATGACGCGTGCGCAGATCGCCGATCCGCACATGGTCATCAAGATTCGCGACGGCCGCGAAGACGAGATCAAGCAGTGCGTCGGCGCGAACTACTGTATTGACCGTCAGTACAACGGGCTCGACGTGCTGTGCGTGCAGAACGCAGCGACGTCGCGCGAAGCGACGATGCCGCACGTGATCGAGAAAACGCGCGGACCGCGCCGCAAGGTGGTCGTGGTCGGCGCGGGGCCGGCAGGGCTCGAAGCGGCGCGCGTCGCGCGCTCACGTGGTCATGACGTCGTGCTGTTCGAGAAGAACGATGCGGTCGGCGGGCAGATCATGCTGGCCGCGAAGGCGCCGCAGCGCGAGCAGATGGCGGGCATCGTCCGCTGGTTCGATATGGAAACGAAGCGTCTCGGTGTAGACCGGCGTCTCGGCGTCGCTGCCGACGACAAGACGATCATGGCCGAAAAGCCGGACATCGTCGTGCTCGCGACCGGCGGTTCGAGTTTCACGCAGCAGGTTCCGGCGTGGGGCGTCGACGAAGGGCTCGCGGTCAGTTCGTGGGACATTCTCGCGGGACGCGTCGAGCCGAAGCAGAATGTGCTCGTCTACGACGGCGTCAGCACGCATGCCGGTGCAGGCGTCGCGGATTTCATCGCAAGCCGTGGCTCGAAGGTCGAGATCGTCACGCCCGACGTGAAGATTGCCGACGACGTCGGCGGCACGACGTTCCCGATTTTCTACCGGCGGCTGTATGCGCTTGGCGTGATCCATACGCCGAATTACTGGCTCGATCGCGTGTACGACGAAGACGGCAAGAAAATCGCGGTGCTGCGCAACGAGTACACCGAGGAGCTTGAGGAGCGCGTCGTCGATCAGGTGGTGATCGAAAACGGCAGCACGCCGAACGACGAACTGTACTGGAAGCTCAAGGCGGAATCGGTGAATCGCGGGCAGGTGGACGTGCACAAGCTGTTCGCGTCCGAACCGCAGCCGTCGCTGTCGGAAGAACTCGGTAATGGCCGCTTCCTGCTGTTCCGCGTCGGCGACTGTATTTCGATGCACAACATCCACGGCGCGATCTACGATGCGCTGCGTCTCTGCAAGGACTTCTGACGATGAGCCCGGCGTTTCTCATCACCGCATTGCTGTGGGTCTCGGTCGGTGGCCTCGCGTTCGCGGTCGCGAAGCGCGCGTCGTACTGGCGCCTCGGCCGCGCGACGCCGGCCGGCGCGTTCGGCTGGACGAATCTGCTGACCATCCCGAAGCGCTATTTCGTCGATCTGCATCACGTGGTCGCACGCGATCCGTACATCGCGAAGACGCACGTTGCGACTGCGGGCGGCGCGATTGCTGCGTTCGCGCTGGTGTTCCTGAATTACGGGCTCGCGCTGTACTCGCCGTGGCTTGATCGCCTGATCTTTCTCGCGGCGCTGGTGATGCTGGTTGGTGTGGTGTTCGTGTGGCGTCGGCGGCACGGTGCGAAGGCGGTGCCGGCGCGGTTGTCGCGTGGGCCGTGGGACACGTTGCCCTGGCTGCTCGGTTCGTTTGCACTAGGCCTCGTGCTGTTCGTGATGGTGCCGGCCAGTGCGATGTCCGGTGCGCTGGCAGTCATCTTTGCGCTGCTGATCGCGGCCGGCGCGTTCGCGATGACGCTCGGCGCCGCACGTGGCGGTCCGATGAAGCACGCGTTGGCGGGGTTGCTGCATCTGGCATTTCATCCTCGGCAAGAGCGCTTTGCTTCGTCTTCTGTGCCCGGGGACGTGCGTAGGTCAAACGCCGCGAACGCCGTTCCGCCCACCGCGCTAAAGACGCCGTCGCTCGAACAGAACGAATACGGTGTCGGCAAGCCGGTCGAATTCCGCTGGAACCAGTTGCTCAGTTTCGATGCGTGCGTTCAGTGCGGTAAATGCGAGGCCGCGTGCCCCGCGTTCGCTGCGGGGCAGCCGTTGAATCCGAAGAAGCTGATTCAGGATCTCGTCACGGGGATGGTCGGCGGCACCGATGCCGCGTATGCGGGCAGCCCGACACCGGGTCTGCCGGTCGGTCGTCATAGGGGCGAGCCGGACCGGCCGATCGTGTCGAGCCTGATCGAAGCCGATACGCTGTGGTCGTGCACGACGTGCCGGGCGTGCGTGCATGAGTGCCCGATGCTGATCGAGCACGTCGACGCGATCGTCGACATGCGCCGCAACCAGACGCTCGTGTTCGGCACGGTGCCGGGCAAGGGCCCCGAAGTGCTCGCGAATCTGCGCGAAACCGGCACGGCGGGCGGCTACGACAAGACTGCGCGCTACGACTGGTCGGTCGATCTGAACGCACCGGTCGCACAGCCGGGCAAACCGGTCGACGTGCTGCTCGTCGCAGGCGAAGGCGCGTTCGACATGCGCTACCAGCGCACGCTGCGCGCGCTCGTCACGGTGCTCAACAAGGCGGGCGTCGATTACGCGGTGCTGGGCGGCGACGAGACCGACACGGGCGACGTCGCACGCCGGCTCGGCGACGAAGCGACGTTTCAGCAGATGGCGAAGCAACTCACAGGCACGCTCGCGACGCTGAACTTCAAACGCATCGTCACCGCCGACCCGCACGTGATGCACAGCCTGCGTAACGAATACCGGTCGCTGGGCACGCGTTTCGACGTGCTGCATCACACGACCTTCGTCGCGGAACTGGTCGCATCCGGCAAGCTCGCGCCGAAAGCGGTCGAAGCGCTGCGCGACCGACGCGTCACGTATCACGATCCGTGCTACCTCGGCCGCTATAACGGCGAGACCGAAGCACCGCGCAAGCTGTTGAAGTCGATAGGCATTCAGGTGGTCGAGATGGAACGTCACGGCAAGCGCGGCCGTTGCTGCGGCGGTGGCGGCGGTGCGCCGCTGACCGACATTCCCGGCAAGCAACGCATCCCGGATATCCGTATCGCGGACGCCAATGCGATCAATGCGGACATCGTCGCGGTGGGCTGCCCGAACTGCACGGCGATGCTCGAAGGCGTGGTCGGTCCGCGTCCCGAAGTGCTCGACGTGGCCGAACTCGTAGCAGCGGCGCTGGAGTGAAGCGATGAACACGACCCCCAAACGTATCGATCCGCGCAGGCCGTACACGATCACCGCGCAGGGTTTGCGGCGGATCACGCTCGGCGAGCAGGCCGAAGCCGGCGCATCGAACGACGACCATCACGGCTTGCCGCTCGCGCATGGCGCAGTGAAAAAGGCGTTGCGTACGACGCAACCTGCGCAGCACACGATCCTCGTCGCGACGCATAGCGATCGCGGCTCGCTCGATGAACACGCACGTCAGGTGCTGGCCGCCGCCGCGTTGCTCGCGGATGCCCAGACGCAAGTCGCGCTCGTCGTATTCGGCGAACTGAAGGACGATGCGGCTGCGCTCGGTGCGGACCGCATCGTCGAGCTGACGGGTTTCGATCGACGTGCATTTGCGCCCGAACGGGAACTGCATGCGCTTGCCGCATGCGTCGCGCAGCTTGCGCCGGTGCGCATCCTGATGCCCGACAACGCGACGGGCGACGGCGATCTCGGTCGGCGTTACGCGGCTTATGCGGGTGCGAGCGTCGCGACGCAGGTCGTCGAGATCGACGCCGCCCATGTTGGCCGCCATGCGCACGCGAAGCAGGCATTCGCGACCGGCGCGCTGCCCGACCTCGTACTGCTCGCGGCAGGTGCGGTCGATCCGCGTCTGCCGTTCGTCGGCGCCGGCGATCGGATCGAACTCGTACTGCCGGCTGAGGCGCTTTCAGATGCGCCCAGCGCGTGTCTCGATCTCGGCATCGAGGAAATCGACGCCGCGCAGGTCGCACTCGAAGAAGCGGACTTCATCGTGTCGGCAGGCAATGGCGTCGCGGACGTCGCCGCATTCGAGCAACTCGCCGGCGCGTTCGGCGCGGCGGTAGGAGCGAGCCGCGTCGCGGTCGACAACGGCCTTTTCCCGCGCGACAAGCAGATTGGCGCAACCGGCAAGACCGTCGAGGCGAGCGTCTACATCGCGTTCGGCATTTCCGGGGCGGTCCAGCATCTGCAGGGGATCAAGGACTGCCGTCACGTGATCGCGGTGAATCTCGACGGCAGCGCGCCGATCGTGAAGCGTGCGAACCTGACGATCGTCGGCGATACGCAGGCGACCATCGCTGCGTTGATCGACGAAGTGGCGCGGGCACGGTCCACACGCGGCGCGTCTGCTACCGAAGCGACCACCGCCAACGTTGCAGAAGGAGTCGCCGCATGAACGGCAAGCTCACAAGGATTGCTGTGCTGGTGTCGGTGGGTCGTCATCCGGTCAGCGGCGTCGCACGCTACAGCCGTAACGACGCAGCGGCGCTCGAAACCGGGCTCGCGCTCGCGCAACAGCACGGCGCGCTGCTCGACGTGCTGCATGCGGGTGATGCATCGAACCCGGCGTTGCGCGACTATCTGGCGCTCGGTGCCGCGCGTGTCGAAGTGCTGGCGTGCGGCGAGCACGACGACGCGACGGCCGCGCTCGCGAAACGCGTGCAGGGCTACGACCTGGTGCTGACCGGCACCTGCGCGGAAGGCGCTTTCGACACCGGCATGCTGCCATACCGCCTGGCCGATGCACTTGGTTATCCGCTCGTCGGAGCCGCCGTCGACGCAAGCGTCGAAGCCGGCCACGTGACGGTCCGGCAATTCCTGCCGAAGGGCGTGCGCCGCCGTGTGCAGGCGCCGCTGCCGGCGGTGGTCGCGGTGCATCCGCTCGCACCGGCGCAACCGCGTTATGCGTATGCGCGACTGCGCGCGGGCTCGGTCGACGCGGCCACGACAGCCACGATAGCCACAACGAAAGCCGACCCCGAAGCCAGTCAATGGAAACTGGCCGCGCCGCAGCGCAAACCCGTGCGCCTCGCCGCGCCGGAAAAGCGCTCCGGCCATGCGCGGATGATGTCCGCGACCACGACCGAAAGCCGCGGCGGAAGCGTCGTAATTGAAGGGAGTTCGGTCGAAAAAGCACAAGCGATTCTGGGCTATTTGCGCGAGCATCAGCTCATCGATTACTGATTTTGCTCTACGCACACACTACATTGAGCTTTCCGGAGCACACGATGAAAGTATCGGCAGATATTCACGCGCTGGTCGATCGGCGCAAGCAGGGCTACAGCCTGGACGCGCCGTTTTACACGAGCGAAGAGATTTTCGCGCTCGACATGGAAGCGATTTTCCGCAAGCACTGGATCCAGGTCGCAGTCGAGCCGGACATCCCCGAGCCGGGCGATTACGTGACGGTCGAACTCGGCCACGACTCGATCCTGATCGTTCGCGACGATGACATGGAAGTACGCGCATTCCATAACGTGTGCCGCCATCGCGGCGCGCGGCTGTGCAACGAGGACAAGGGTTCGGTCGGCAATATCGTATGCCCGTATCACAGCTGGACCTACAACCTCACAGGCCAGCTGATGTTCGCCGAGCACATGGGCGAGAAATTCGACCGCTGCAAGCACAGTCTGAAGAGCGTGCACGTGCAGAACCTGGCCGGGCTGATCTTCATCTGCCTCGCGGACGAACCACCCGCCGATTTCGCAGCGATGCGCGCCGCGATGGAACCGTATCTGCTGCCGCACGATCTGCCGAACACCAAAGTGGCCGCGACGATCGACATCATCGAGCAGGGCAACTGGAAGCTCACGATGGAGAACAATCGCGAGTGCTATCACTGCGTCGCGAACCATCCGGAGCTGACCATCTCGCTGTACGAATACGGCTTCGGTTATCAGCCGTCGGCGGCGAATGCCGAGGGCATGGCCGCGTTCGAGCGCACGTGCATCGAGCGCGCCGCGCAGTGGGAAGCGATGGATCTGCCTTCGGTCGAAGTGGATCGTCTGTCGGACGTCAGCGGGTTTCGCACGCAGCGTCTGCCGCTCGACCGCGATGGCGAATCGCAGACGCTCGACGCGAAGGTCGCATCGAAGAAGCTGCTCGGCGAATTCCGTCAGGCCGATCTCGGTGGGCTATCGTTCTGGACGCAGCCGAATTCGTGGCATCACTTCATGAGCGATCATATCGTGACGTTCTCGGTGATTCCGCTGTCGGCCGGCGAAACGCTGGTGCGCACGAAGTGGCTCGTGCACAAGGACGCGAAGGAAGGGATCGACTACGACGTGAAGAATCTGACCGCCGTGTGGAACGCGACCAACGACCAGGATCGCGCGCTCGTCGAATATTCGCAGCGCGGCGCGTCGAGCAGCGCGTATGAACCGGGCCCGTACTCGCCGTTCACCGAAGGGCTCGTCGAGAAATTCAGCGACTGGTACGTGCGGCGGCTTGCTGCGCAGATCGAAGCGTGAACAGGTGGAGCAAACGATGATGCGGGATGCGGCAACTTTCGAACCCGTTGAGAGCAGGCTGACGAAGCCGCAATTCTGGGCCTCGGTCCCCGAGCGCTGGACGAGCGACGTCGAGGAAACGCTCGTCTGCTGCCAGGTGCGTCAGGAGACGCACGACGTGAAGAGCTTCTTTTTCCGCTCGCCGCAAGGCCGCGCGTTCGCGTTCGAGCCGGGCCAGTTCATCACGCTCGAACTCGAGATCGACGGCGAGACGATCAACCGCTGCTATACGATTTCGTCGTCGCCGACGCGGCCGCACACGATCTCGATCACCGTGAAGCGCGTGCCCGGCGGCAAGGTGTCGAACTGGCTGCACGACAATCTGCAGGCGGGCGCCTCGGTGCGCGTGCTGGGACCGTCCGGCGAATTCACCTGCGCGCGGCATCCAGCGCGCAAGTATCTGTTTCTGTCGGCAGGGTCGGGTGTTACGCCGCTGATGTCGATGAGCCGCGCGCATCACGAACTGAGCGAAGACCGCGACATCGTGTTCGTGCACAGCGCACGCACGCCCGACGACATCATCTTCTCGCGCGAACTCGATCTGATCGCGTCGAACCAGAGCAACTTCCGCACGTCGTTTGTGTGCGAGCGCGTCGGGCCACGCACGAACTGGCATGGCGTGACCGGTTTTCTGACGCTGCCTTTGCTGAAAGCGATCGCGCCGGACTTTCTCGAACGCGAGATCTTCACGTGCGGCCCGGCGCCGTACATGCAGGCGGTGCGCGCGCTCCTTGCCGACGGCGGCTTCGACGTCGCGCATTATCACGAGGAAAGCTTCTCGTTCGAGACTCTGACCGCATCGGCGCCTGAAGTGGTGATCGATACGCCGGCCAGCGGCGACGTCTCTGCCGACGTCACACAGCAGACGTTTACCGTCAGCTTCACGCGCAGCAATCGCGAGATCACGTGCGGCAGCGGCCAGCACGTGCTCGAAGCCGCGCGTCAGGCCGGCGTGCGCCTGCCTGCATCGTGTACGCAGGGGATGTGCGGCACGTGCAAGGTCAAGCTGGTGTCCGGCGAAGTCGATATGAAGCACAACGGCGGCATCCGTCAGCGGGAAATCGATCAGGGCATGGTGCTGCTCTGCTGCAGCAAGCCGTTGACGGACCTCGTCGTCGAAAAGTGACGCGTCGCATTTCCACAAGCGAATGTCGTAATCGATAATCCCTTGTCATTTCTGGCTGGCGATGCTGACTACTCCACCGCTGCTGCGGCTACAAGGAGATCGACCATGAGAAGCCTGAAAAAGCTCTTGCTGTGCGGGGCGTTCGGCGCCGCACTGATCGCGACGATGGGCGCGAGCGTGACCGCAACCGCGGACACCAAACCGACGATCAAGATCGGTTATGTCGAAGGATGGGACGACAGCGTCGCGACGTCGAACGTCGCGGCACGCGTGATCGAGACGCGTCTCGGTTATCAGGTACAGCTGGTGCCGGTTGCGGCCGGCATCATGTGGCAGGGCGTCGCGCGCGGCGACCTCGATGCGACGCTGTCCGCGTGGCTGCCGGTTACGCACGGTGCGTACTGGGAACAGTTCAAGGGCAAGGTGACCGACCTCGGCGCGAACTTCAACGACGCGAAGATCGGCCTGATCGTGCCGGCCGACCTGCCGGAAAAGAGCATCGCCGACCTCGAAGCGCACAAGGCGGACTTCGGCGGACGCATCGTCGGGATCGATGCGGGCGCGGGCGTAATGAAGAAAGCCGACGAAGCGATCAAGGCCTATAACCTCAGCTTTCAACTGATGCCGAGTTCCGGCAGCGCGATGACCGCGGAACTTGCGCGCTCGATGCATGCCAATAAACCTATCATCGTCACCGGCTGGGTGCCGCACTGGATGTTCGCGAAGTGGAAGCTGAAATTCCTCGACGATCCGAAGAAGGTATTCGGCGAGTCGGAGCACGTCGACAACGTGATCAACCCTGGGCTCGAAACGAAGGCCGCGCCCGTGGTCGCATTTCTGAAGAAGTTTCAATGGAAGCCGGGTGAGATCGACAGCGTGATGCTGGCGGCCCAGAACGGCGAAAAGCCTGTTGCCGCAGCCGACGCGTGGATCGCCGCACACAAGGATCGCGTCGATAGCTGGGTGGCCGGAGCGCAGTAACCGATGACGTTGTGATGCAGCGGGATCCTCCCCGCTGCATGCGATGCATGCGTTCCAGCCCGGGCACAGGCGCTTACAGGAGGCTCGTGGATGGAACAGGCAAGACTGCGCGCGCGCAGCACGCAGGGTGTCGAACGCGGCACTGCTCATGACGAAGGCCACACGCTGCAACGCGGCCTCACGTGGAAGGACGCGTTCTGGGTGACGAGCGGCGTGCCAGCCGGCATTCTGTTCACGATAGGCGGCGTGTGCGCGACGATCGGTCAGCCTGCATGGGCGATCTGGATCGCAGCGATCTCGATGGGGTTGATCCAGAGCGCGACCTACGCCGAAATTTCCGCGCTGTTTCCGCACAAGTCCGGCGGCGCATCCGTGTACGGCGCGATGGGCTGGGTGCGCTACGGCAAACTGATCGCGCCGGTCTCGGTGTGGTGCAACTGGGTCGCGTGGTCGCCGATGCTCGCGCTCGGCACCGGCCTCGCGGCGAACTACGCGCTCACCACGCTGTTCGCGCCCGACGCGCTGATCAACACGTGGCAACTCACGCTGCTCGATCTCGGTTTCGTCAAACACGGTCTCACGCTGCGCATCAATGCGACGTTCGTGATCGCCGTCGTATTTCTCCTCATCACGTTCAGGCTGCAGCACAGTGGCGCCGCGAAGGCGGCGAAAACGCAGCGCCTGCTCGGCATCGCGTCGCTGTCGCCGCTGCTGATCGTCGGCATCGTGCCGTTTGTTACTGGCGACGTGCCTGCTGCGCATTTGTGGCCTTTGTTGCCGCTCGCGCATGATTCGCACGGTGCGTTGACCGCGACCGCGTTCGGTTCATGGAACGGCACCGGCGTGACGATGGCGTTCGGCGCGATGTTCATGGCGGGCTGGGCCGCGTATGGCTTCGAAACGGCCGTCTGCTACACGCGCGAATTCCGCGATCCACGTACCGATACCGTCAAGGCGATCTTCTGGTCGGGTGCGCTGTGTCTCGTCGTGATGACGCTCGTGCCGCTCGCGTTTCAGGGTGCGCTCGGCACGGCGGGGATGCTGAATCCGAAGATCGTCGACGGCACCGGTGTCGGCGCGGCGATGGCGCATATGGTCGGCGGTGGGGCGGTCGTCGCGAACGTGATCGTCGTGATGCTGATGCTGTCCATTCTGCTGATCGTGATGACGTCGATGATGGGCTCGTCGCGCACGTTGTACCAGGCGTCGGTGGACGGCTGGCTGCCGCGCTACCTGTCGCACGTGAACGAACACGGCGCACCGACGCGCGCGATGTGGACCGATCTCGGCTTCAACCTGATCCTGTTGATGATGTCCGACTACATGACGGTGCTGTCGGTGTCGGGTGTCTGCTACATGATCTTCGTGTTTCTGAATCTGCAGTCGGGCTGGATTCATCGGATGGATCGGCCGAACGCGGACCGGCCGTTCCGCTGTCCGACGTGGCTGCTTGCAGCGGGCGCGCTGTGCGGCTATCTCGACCTTGCGTTCATCGGCGCGGGTGCGGACCTGCAAGGCGAGGGCACGTTACGCAACGGTCTGATCGCGATGCTGTTGATCGTGCCGGTGTTTCTGTATCGCCACTACTGGCAGGATCGCGGCCGCTTCCCTGCACGGATGACGCAGGACATGGAGATGCAGCCGGGGAACGGAGCGTCGGGCGTGCGCCGGTTGCTGCCGTATGGTGCGTTGATGCTGGCCGTGCTGGTGGTGTGGCTGTCGCATCATCTGGCGAAGCCGTTTTATTAAGGCTTTTTGCAGTACGGTTCGCAATACAACGCGCAGTAAAACTCAACGCACGGGCTGCGCCTGCCAGCAGCCCGCTGCGATATCCATCCGGAAGGCATAAGACCTTCCGGTTCGGATTCAGGCGCACCATCCACGGCGATCCAGCATAACGATCCTCAATAATTGTGATCCGCCTTGCGTCCCCATAATCGGCAATCTATAAACGGTGTACGTGGGCTTGCTGGCGAATCATCGACTGCACAGATAGATGACGATTCGATTAGCCACGACCGCGCGTAATCAATAAAAAACCCCGGCAATAACAATTTGGATGGCTAACTATCTTGCAAGCTGTAAGCCTGCAGGACCTTGTTCAACCGTGCCTCGTCGAGAGCGTCCAATGAAATACAACCAATGTCTGGCGATGCTGATCGCGGCATCCTGCGTCGGCTTGTCCGCGTGTGGCGGAGACTCGGGCAGTTCCACCAGTGCCGCGAAACTCAATGCCAGCGCGAAGGATAATGCGGCTGCACCGGCCGCAGGCGCGTTGGCTGCGGACCAACCGTATACCGATCCAAACCGCTACAGTTCGAGCGCGACGGCGTCGCTGGCTTCGACCGCCGCGTTCGATAAAGCGGCCATCACCCACCACACGATATCGCTCGACGGCACCTCGGCCAACTACACGGCAACGGCGGGCCACCTGACTGCGATCACGTCGGCCGGCGACAAGGAAGTGTCGGTGTTCTACGTGGCCTACACGCTCGACGGCAAGCCGCCGGGCACGCGGCCGGTGACGTTCTTCTGGAACGGTGGCCCAGGCTCGTCGACGATCTGGCTGCACCTCGGCTCATGGGGCCCGAGAACGCTCGATATCGACGAAGGTTCGCTGAAGCTCGGCACGACCGAACCCACCAGCTTCCCGATGATCGACAACGACGTCACGATGCTGGACGACAGCGATCTCGTGTTCATCGACGCAACGGGAACGGGCTATTCGGAAGCCGTCGCGCCGCACAAGAATCGCGACTTCTGGACGACGGACAAGGATGCCGGCGTGTTCCGCGACTTCATCAACCGTTATGTGCAGGTCAACAGCCGACAGACGTCGCCGAAGTATCTGTACGGCGAATCGTACGGCGGTATCCGCACGCCGATCGTCGCCGATCTGCTCGAACAGCAGGGCAGTCCGGGACAGGGCGGCCCTGCGTTGACGGGCGTGATGCTGAATTCGCCGATTCTCAGCTACAAGACGAACTGCTACGAATACGGCTCGACGGGCAGCGTGACGTGTAACGGATTTCTGCCTTCCTATGCAGGCGTCGCGTACGGACGCGGTGCGAACATCAGCAACCCGGGTCAGTTGTCGCTGGCGGACTACGTGAGCGGGATGAAGACCTTCACCGACCAGACGTACGCACCGGCCAACCAGGCCTATCTGACGAGAGGCACGACACCGCCTGCGAGCGTGACCACTGCGCTCAACGGCTGGACGGCGGTGTCCGCGACGAACTGGAAGCGCAACTTCAACATGCAGCCCGATGTCTTCGCGAACTTCCTGCTGAACGGCGTAGGATCGATCGATATGTACAACGGTCTGGTCGCCGCGCCCGCCGGAGCGAACTATGATGGAAGTTCGTACAACGACACGGCGTTCCAGAACGCGATCAACGATTATCTGCCTAACTTCCTGAGCTACAAGAACGCGTCCGCGTATGCGCTTGAACCGTCGGTCATCATCAACGACTGGAACTTCTCGCATGGTTCCGATACGTCGGGTCGGCCAAGTTCGCTGGGCGATATCGTCGATGTGCTGACGCTCGATCCGTCGCTGAAAATGAAGGTGTTCGGCGGCTACGACGATCTGGTCTGCCCGATTCATCAGACCGAGCTCGACCTGCAGGGGGCGAACCTTGCGCAGTCGGTGCCGTTCCAGCAATTCCCCGGCGGCCACATGATCTATCTGATGAAGAGTTCACGGGCCCCGATGAAGCAGGCGATCGACAACTTCTTCGCCGCTACACCGGCCGCTGCTGTGGCCGACGTGGCGTCGCGCTAACCATGGAGAGCGCTAACATGAACAAGGTATGGGCTCGGGTTGCAATGGTCTGCGCGGTGGCGTCGCTGGCCTCGCAGGGCGCGGTCGCGCAGGTGGTGACGCATGCGGCTGGGATAGCGCCGATTTCTGCGTCGATCGATGCGCATATGGTCAGAGTGGGCGACATGCTGCGCCCCCCACCGTCGCCACCCACCAACGACACGCCTGAACTACGCGGGCAGGCGCTGCACCAGCATGTGCTCGACCAGATGCAGCAGCGTTTCGACGCAGCCGCCGATCCGTCGACGCATCTGCTGACGCAGCAGGCCGCGAAAGATCATGGAATGGGTTTTATCGCCGATCACTTCCAGCAGATCGATCGCACCGGCAGCGGCTATATCAGCTTCGACGATTTCAGGCACTTCCTGAAAGCGCGGCATGGGATGGCTTTCTCGAACAACTAGCCGCGAGCGGAAGCTGAAAAAAAGCCGGCCGGATAGACTCCGGCCGGCTTTTTTTGTCGACGACAGCGGCAGTTACAGCACCACCGTCCGATCCCCATTGATAAACACGCGTCGCTCGACAAACGCCTTCACCGCGCGCGCCAGCGTGATGCACTCGACGTCGCGCCCCACCGCGAGCAACCGCTCCGGTTTATACGAATGATCGACCCGCTCGACCACCTGCTCGATGATCGGCCCTTCGTCGAGATCGTCGGTGACGAAGTGCGCGGTCGCGCCGATCAGCTTCACGCCGCGCGTATGCGCCTGGTGATACGGGCGCGCGCCCTTGAAGCCGGGCAGGAACGAATGATGGATGTTGATCGCGCGGCCGGAGAGTTTGCGGCTCGTTTCGTCGGAGAGAATCTGCATGTAGCGCGCGAGAATCATCAGCTCGGCGCCCGACGAGTCGAACAGATCGAGCACCTGTTCTTCCTGTTGCGCACGATTGTCCGCACTGACCGGCAGATGATGAAACGGCAGCCCATGCTGTTCGGCAAGCGGCGCGAAATCCGGATGATTCGACGCGATGCCGACTATGTCCATCTTCAGTTCGCCCATTCGCCAGCGGAACAGCAAGTCGGCGAGACAGTGTTCGAGCTTCGACACGAGGATCAACACCTTGGGCCGTGCATCGACGTCGTGGATCGCCCACGTCATGCCGAAATCGGTGGCGATCGGCACGAACTCGCGACGCAGCGCATCGACGTCGAGCGGCGGTTGCGCGCTGCCTGCGTGATCGGTGACGCCATGAAACACGCAGCGCACGAAGAAGCGTCCGCTGAGGTCGTCGTCGAATACGGTGAGTTCGTCGATGTAGCAGTGGCGGCGGTCGAGCAGTGCGACGACGGCGGCGACCTGGCCGGCGGCGCTTGGGCACGACAGCGTCAGCACGAAGGAATGGGGGCGTTCGATGGCGGGCATGCGGTCCTCGGCTTCACGTGAGAGTGCCCGCCTGGGCCGTGTTGCGATAGCGAGTATGTAGCGCGCAGGCGGGGATGCCACAGTAAAGCAGCCCGAATTGCCCGCGGATAGAATCGATGCGCCGTGCCGCTGGTATGGGCGCGTCAGCGGCTGCCGACGCGCCCGGCCGGCTCTTACTTACGCCGATGGATGTCGTGCGTGACAAAGCCCGCATCGTTCTGCGGCAGCGCGAGCGTGTCAGGGACTGCGAGCGTGTTACGGATATCGTCGAGACCCGCGGCCCAGTGGTCGCGCATCGTCGATACGCCGAACTGGTAGTCCTTGTAGTGCTGCTCGTAGTTCTTGCGCTGGTAGATCAGATGCTGGACGTTGTAGCGCTTGCTCGACGACAGCGCCTCGGCTTCCTTGCACCACCCGTTATTGCGGCGCTGTTCCTCGGGCACCTGTTCGAGCACGTGGCGCAGCAGGTTGCGGTAGCGCTGGTCGCGCTGCAGCATGTCGGTGACGAAACGCGTGCGGCTCGAGTACTGGACATCTTTCGTCCGCTCGGCGATACCCGCCATCGTTTCGGGCACCGGCCCACGTGCGCTCCACAGATCGACCTGGAACGCGAGCGTGTCGCGACGCGGCGTGCTGCGCAGTACTTCCATCAACGGCGTATTCGACACGACGCCGCCGTCCCAGAAGAACTCGCCGTCGATCTCGACCGGCGCGAACGCCGGCGGCAACGCACCCGATGCCATGAAATGCTCGGGACGCAGTTCGATCCGCGTGTTGTCGAAGTAGACGAAGTTGCCGGTGCTGACGTTGACCGCTCCGACCGACACGCGCGTCTCGCCCGAATTGATCCGGTCGAAATCGCACAGTTCGAGCAGCGTGGCGCGCAGCGGCGACGTGTCGTACCAGCTGACCTTGCCGGGCTCCGCGGGGAGCGAGCCGATCGGCGGCGGAAAGCGCGGCACGAAGAAGCCTTTTTGCCCCTGCATGATCGCGCTCGTCGCCTGCGACGCGGTGAACATCGACCGTATCGCTTCGTGGCTGTTGAACAGCGCGAACTCGAACGCGGCAGGCAGTGCCGGGAAGAACGCCGGCTGGCAGATCGTTTCCCAGAACTCGCGCAGCCGCGCGACGCGCCGCTCCGGCGGATTGCCGGCGATCAGCGCGGTGTTCAGCGCGCCGATCGAAATGCCGGCGATCCAGTCGAGCGCGATGTCCGCTTCGTGCAGGCCTTCGAACACGCCGGCCTGATACGCGCCGAGCGCGCCGCCACCCTGCAGCACGAGCGCGACGGTCTCGTAGGGCAGCGCGCGCACCGGCGACGTCCCGACCTCGTTATGCAGGTCGGTCGGATCGACAGCCTGCTTTTCGGTGCGGGCGCGTGGCTTCATTGCATGTACCAGCCGTGGCTGACGACGAACGATTGGCCCGTCAGCGCGGCGCTCGGGAATGCCGACAGGAACAGCACCGTTTGCGCGACGTCTTCAACCGTCGTGAACACGCCGTCCACCGTGTTGCCAAGCATGACCTTCTTGATGACTTCGTCTTCGCTGATGCCCAGTTCCTTTGCCTGCTCGGGGATCTGCTTGTCGACGAGCGGCGTGCGCACGAAGCCCGGACACACGACGTGCGAACGCACGTTGTGCTTCGCGCCTTCCTTGGCCAGCACGCGCGACAGACCCAGCAGACCGTGCTTCGCGGTGACGTACGCCGACTTCAGCGGCGACGCTTCATGCGAGTGCACCGAGCCCATGTAGATCACCACGCCGCCGCGATCGTCCTTGTACATGTGCTTGAGCGAGGCCTTGGTGGTGAGGAACGCGCCGTCGACGTGGATCGCCTGCATCTTCTTCCAGTCGGAGAACGAGTAGTTCTCGATCGGGTTGACGATCTGGATGCCGGCGTTCGACACGAGGATATCGACCGAACCGAACTCGGCTGCGACCTTGTCGATGCCGCTGTTCACCGCTTCTTCGCTGGTCACGTCCATCGCGACGCCGATGGCTTTGCCGCCTGCGGCAACGATTTCGTTTGCGACTGCGTTTGCGCCGTCCTGGTTCAGATCGGCGATCGCGACTGCTGCGCCGGCTCTGGCGAGCGTCAGCGCGATTTCCTTGCCGATGCCGCTTGCGGCGCCGGTGACGACTGCCACTTTTCCGTTCAGATTGCTCATGAGTAGTGTTCCTGTTTTCGAGTGAAAGAGTGGAGGGGCGTGACTACCAGGCCAACTACTGTGCCAGATAATCGTGCACGACCTCGCCGAGGCCGAGCGTCAGGTCGGCGATGACGTGCCGCGCCTCGACGACTTCGAGCACCGGCAGCTCGGCGACCGGCGCGAGCGCATGATGCGCCAGTTCGAGCGACGCGGGGCCGCTCCATGCGCCCTTCATCTGGATGTCCTGCAGATAGTAGCGGACCAGTTCGCAGACGCGCGCGGTGCCGTCGACGTGCGGGATGATCTTCAGCAGGAAGTTCGGGCCCGCGAGGCGCTGCTGTTCTTTCGCGATATCGAGCGTGCGGTGCTTGTAGCCCATCGTGCCGGTCGCGACGCGCACCTTGCCGTAATCGAGCGTACCGAGCAGGTGATCGGTGTTCACGTGCAGCGTGGGCGACGCGAGCTTCTTCGGGAAGCCCCACAGTTCGCGGCCGCCGGCGATCGGCGGATGGTCGTCGAGGTACATCGCGAGCGTATAGCCGCCCGCCTGACCGTTGAATTCGACCGGAATGACCTGGCCGCTTTCGGTGTAGTCGCCGAAACCGGTGGAGTCCGCCATGCGAATGAATTCGTAATGTACGAGCGGTTCCTTGATCTTCAGCGGCTCGGGGACGACTGCGCGCAGAAGCTCGGGATCGGTGCGGTAGGTAATGATGAGGAATTCGCGGTCGACAAAACGGTACGGACCGATCGGAAATGCGGGACTCGTGAGCGGCATCGCGAAAGCCTTCGAGCGCACCTGTTCTTCTTTCATGCGTACTCCTTGTTGGTCGATTCGTTATCCAGAGGCCCCGCTATCTTATTCTGTCCGGCGCCCGTTGTGCGATGCCGCAACTGGAACAGTTCGTTGCTCGGATCGGTGAGCTCGTCTCATAAATATCGTGGTGGACAGAACTGCGGGGGGAGGCCGTACGGTCCTCGCCGAATGGTGGCGGCTTCAGATGACAGATGCGTGTGATGCAGCATCTCACAGGGGAGTTTCGTGTCGGCTTTGTGTAGCTGGGTGTCAATTCCGGAGCCCGGAACGGGCGAGAACCCACTTCATTTTCTGCGTAGATCCGGCCTATCCAACCGGATAGGGACCATTTTGGGATTGTAAGGGGCCGTTGATTTTTGATCCGGGACTATCGCCGGCTCATGGGTGCGTTGCCGCTCCTTTCTTCTGAATATTTTTCATCCGGCCGATGACGACACCGGCGCATCAACTTGTTGATTCTCATAAAAATAAAACGAGATACTTATCGTAAATTCCCGGCGCTGACCTCACGCCTTCTTGATCCGAAAAGCGCTGTCGAGATCGTGCTGCTCCTCGTGATCTGTCAGGGAAACGTCAACTCGTGGTTTTGCCGTCGATCTAAAAATGTTTGACGCCCGATTTCTTTTATTGCTAACTTTCCCATCAGGGAATTTTCTTATATTCATGGAGAAAATTCAAACAAATTACTTACCAAATAATTCGTTTGTATTTCGTATAATGAGAATTGTTGATTTACATTAATTGTATTTTACTAATAAATGTCGTATCAATTAAAGGCGATATTGAAGCTCGTGATTAACGCAAGATTGCTTGATTACCCGCGCGCGTATGTGACCGAATGACCCGCTAAAAAACGATGGAATCGCATCATTAGCACATGTCACGCATACACAGCGTGACGGTTCGGCTGACTATGCCGGGCGGATCGAAAAACTGGTACCGAAATTCACCCGCGTCGTTGTTTCTGAATAACGACGGCAGGTCCCGTATTGCCAAAAATCGCCATGCAATGCAATGGCGAATTCCAAAGTTTTCAAGAAATCGACCTTAAAGAATTGCGTTATCTGGCCAGATCCTTATCGTGAGGCTTCTGTGGCAGAGCGTTGTCTGGAAGGTCGAGAGACCTGGCTCGTCCAGGAAAAAAAGCCGCAATTTGTCGTGGTCTACAGGAGAAACAGATGCGCTCGAAGATAGGGTTTGTCACGCACAGTATGGTCCGCGCCGCCGTCGTCGCCGGTGCGGGTCTGTTCATCAGTGCGATTCCGCTGTCGTCCGCCTTTGCCGGGCAGGCAGCCAGCAGTTTCGTCGATCAGGCTCAGGTTCAGGCCGAATCGCAGGCACATGAGAGCTGGCGCGAAAACGTCAGACAGTACGCGCCGCGAGGAGGGGGATGTTATAGCGCATCCTTTCCGAGCCTGAAATGGGACAAGGTGGCATGCGGTCCCGTGTCGGGTTACCGGTCAGGTCGGCGGTCAGTAGACCATGCGGCAGTGCGAGACCTTGCGAGCAGTGCGCATGGCACGCCAGGCACGCGAGGCACGCAAGTGGTCGGGAACGGAACCGACTATGCCGCTCAGGCGCCGTCCGGGACGCTCATCAGCGAGGCGGTCGGTAGCTTTCCTTCGGTCAGCGGGGTGACGACCGAACGCGGCGTGGGGGGCAACGCCGGAACGAATCAATATACGTTGCAGCTCAATACGAATTTCGACTTCGCCTCTGCCGCATGCGGGAGCTATGCGACCGGCGACACGTCGGGCTGCTTCTCCTGGCAGCAGTATGTGCTGGTGTCGAATGACGTCAACGCGGCAGGCACCGCACAAACCGGAACGACCGACGTATTCATCCAGACCTGGCTGGAAAATTACGGCAACGATCCCGACCAGTCCGGCAATGCCTGCCCGGCTGGGTGGAATTCCGGTGGCCCCGATCAAAGCGGTCCGGGAGACGATTGCTACCAGAACAGCCCTGCCGCCGTCGTCTCGAACCGGGTCCTGCCGATTACCGACCTCGCCAGTCTGAAACTGTCGGGCACGGCTAACGCGAACGGAAGGGATACGGCTACGGCCACGTTCGGCACGCAGGCTTTTAGCTCGTCCACCGACGACACCATTTCGGATATCGCGAACGGCTGGACGCAGACGGAGTTCAACGTCGTGGGCAATGCCGGCGGATCGCAAGCCGATTTCAATCGCGGCTCGTCGATGAGCGTGAACGTCGCGTTGACCGATGGGTCCAGCGCAGCGCCGACGTGCGCCGGCCCGAGCAATGGCGGCACGACCGGCGAAACCAATAATCTGACGCTTGGCAGATGTACCGCTTCCGCAGGAACGAGCACGACAGCGCCCGCGATTCAGTTCACGCAGTCGAACTGAAGCTGTTTGCTGCGGGGTTTAAACCTGCGGTGACGTGAAAGCGTGCCGGGTGACGTATTGCCCGGCACTTTTGTTTGGGGTGTCGCGACAGGGGCCTGGCGACCGCATCAGTCACTGCGTAACGGTAAAAGCAGAGCCTTGCTCGAACGGCACGCGCTTCACCGACACTCATCGAACAACCACCGACGAAACAGCGGCACCGCCGCAGCCTCCGGCCGTGCCAGCGGACACACCAGAAAATATCCACGCGACGTGACGACGGGCGTATCGAGCAGCCGCACCAGCTGCCCGCTGTTCACGAGTTCGTCGACGAGCGGTGTCCAGCCGAGCGCGACGCCTTCGTTCATCAGCGCGGCATGGATCACGAGGGCATAGCTGTTGAACGTCAACCCGCTGCCACTCAGCGTGCCCGCAGGCGCACGCTCGACACCTTGCGCAGCAAACCAGCTATCCCACGCGAGCCAACGCTCGGGTTCGGTCGCCTGCACGTGCAGCAGCGGCAGCGACGCGAGATCGGCGGCATTCGCGATGTGCGGATGCGCGGCCGCGAACGCAGGCGAACAGACCGGCGTGACTTCTTCCGGGAACAGCCGCGTCGATGTGCACGGCGACCAGTCGCCGCTGCCGAATGCAATCGCGATGTCCGCGTGATCGCGTTGTGGGTCGAAGCCTTCCTGCGACGTGACGATTTTCACATCGACGTCGGGCATCGAATGCTTGAGACGCGACAGTCGCGGCATCAGCCAGTAGGTAGCGAAACCGAAATCGGTGAGCAGCGTGAGCGCACCCGACGCGCGGCGCGTACGGATGTCGGTGGTCGCGACGCGGATCGCGTCGAGACTCTGATGCACCGCTTCGAACAGCCGCGCGCCTTCTGCGGTGAGCGTCACGCCGCGAGGACCGCGCTCGAAGAGCGGCGCGCCGAGATCGGTCTCCAACTGCACGACGCGCTGGCTGACCGCCGGCTGCGTCGAGCCGAGTTCGCGCGCGGCCGCCGTGAAGCTCGCGAGCCGCGCAGCGGATTCGAACGCCGACAGCGTCTGCATCGACGGCAGTCGCTCCTGTCTCGGCATAACCCCCCCTTATGGACCCATAAGCGTTCGACGCCTACCCAGCGCTTTATTAAGCGGCAATAGTGAGGACGGTGAGGACGCTTTCGCACGGTGCACATGCCGCGCGTGCACACATCAAAAAGCCGTCAAACGATCTTCCGATTCTAATCGACCCCGCCCATGAGCCTTAACACAAAGCAGAATATCCTTATCCTGATGGCCGACCAGATGACGCCATTTGCGCTCGCCGCATACGGTCATCGCGTGTCGCGCACGCCGCGCATCGACGCGCTCGCGCGCGATGGCGTCGTGTTCGATTCGGCGTACTGTGCGAGCCCGCTGTGCGCGCCTTCGCGCTTCTCGATGATGGCCGGCAAGCTGCCGTCGGCGATCTCCGCATACGATAACGCCGCCGAATTTCCCGCGCAAACACTGACGTTCGCACACTATCTGCGTGCGGCCGGTTATCGCACGATGCTGTCGGGCAAGATGCATTTCTGCGGCCCGGACCAGTTGCACGGCTTCGAGGAACGCCTCACCACCGACATCTATCCGGCCGACTTCGGCTGGGTGCCCGACTGGTCGCAACCCGACGTGCGGCCGAGCTGGTATCACAACATGAGTTCGGTGCTCGACGCGGGCCCATGCGTGCGGACGAACCAGCTCGACTTCGACGACGAGGTCACGTTCACGTCGCGTCAGAAACTCTACGACATCGCGCGCGAACGCGCGGCGGGCGGCGACGACCGGCCGTTCTGTCTGGTCGCGTCGCTGACCCATCCGCACGATCCGTACGCGATTCCGCGCGAATACTGGGACCTGTATCGCGACGACGAGATCGACATGCCGCAGGTCGAGCTGTCGCGCGACGCGAGCGATCCGCATTCGCGCCGGCTGCGCGACGTCTACGAAGCCGACGTGACGCCGCCGACCGCGCAGCAGGTGCGCAACGCGCGGCATGCGTACTACGGCGCGCTGTCGTACGTCGATGCGCAGTTCGGGCAGATTCTCGACGCGCTCAATGCGACCGGTCTCGCCGACGACACGATCGTGATCGTCACGTCGGATCACGGCGAGATGCTCGGCGAACGCGGGCTCTGGTACAAGATGACGTGCTTCGAGGGCGGCGTGCGCGTGCCGCTGATCGTCCATGCACCGCAGCGCTTCGACGCACATCGCGTGGCCGCGTCGGTGTCGCACGTCGATCTGCTGCCGACGCTCGTCGAACTCGCGACGGGCACGCGCCGCAGCGAATGGCCGGACCCGGTCGACGGCCACAGTCTCGTGCCGCATCTGAACAACGATGGCGGCCACGACGAAGCGATCGGCGAATACCTCGCGGAAGGCGCGATCGCGCCGGTCGTGATGATCCGGCGCGGCAACTACAAGTTCATCCACACGCCGAGCGATCCCGACCAGCTCTACGATCTCGCAGCCGATCCACGCGAACTCGACAATCTCGCGACACAGCCGCACGCAACCGCCGTACTCGACGCATTCCGCGAAGAAGCGGCGCGTCGCTGGAATCTGCCGGCGCTGCACGAAGCGGTACTCGCGAGTCAGCGGCGTCGGCGTTTCCACTTCGAGGCGACGACTCAGGGGCGCATCCAGTCGTGGGACTGGCAGCCGTTCACCGACGCGAGCCAGCGCTACATGCGCAATCACATCGAACTCGACACGCTCGAAGCGATGGCGCGGTTTCCGCGCGTCGTGAGCCAGACGCGTTAGGCAGTTTCCATCCCGCATGTCACGCTATTACTCTACGAACCGGAGGCCATGATGAAAAAAAGATGGACCGCGCTGTTATCGCCACTGCTATCGCTGTGCCTGGTGCAGGGTCTTGTGCCCGCAGCGTCCGCCGCCGAACCACCGAGCTGCACCGACGTCCGTATGGCCGATCCCGGCTGGACCGACATCGACGCGACCAACGCAATGGCCGGCGTGTTGCTGAAAGCGCTCGGCTACAAGCAGAACGTGTCGAACCTGTCGGTGCCGATCACGTATCAGGGGTTGAAGAAAGGGCAAATCGACGTGTTCCTCGGCAACTGGATGCCGGCGCAGGGGCCGCTCGTGAAACCGTTCGTCGACGAGCATTCGATCGACGTGCTGCACGCGAATCTGAGCAACGCGAAATTCACGCTCGCGGTGCCCGACTATGTGGCGGCCGCGGGCGTTCACACGTTCGCCGATCTCGCGAAGCACGCGGACCAGTTCCAGGACAAGGTGTACGGCATCGAGCCCGGTGCGCCTGCGAACCAGAACATCAAGAAGATGATCTCGGATAAAGCGTTCGGACTCGGCAGCTGGTCGATCGTCGAATCGAGCGAGACAGGGATGCTCACGCAGGTCGAGCGTGCAGTGCGTGACAAGAAGTGGATCGTGTTCCTCGCGTGGGAGCCGCATCTGATGAACACGAAGTTTCACCTGACGTACCTGTCCGGCGGCGACGCGTACTTCGGACCGAACTACGGCGGCGCGACCGTCAACACCGTGACGCGCGCGGGCTATGCCGGCCAGTGCACGAACGTCGCGCGTCTGTTCCAGCAGATGACGTTCAACGTCGACATCGAGAACCAGATCATCGCGAACGTGCTGCAAAACAAGGTCGATCTGAATGCGGCTGCGTTGCAGGCGCTCAAGGGCAACCCGGCGCTCGTGTCGGGGTGGCTGAAGGGCGTGACGACCGCGTCTGGTGCGGACGGTCTGCAGGCGGTACAGACGCAGCTCGGGATACGTTAATCCGGTATCGCTGCAGCGCTGCATCCTCATGCCGCGTCGCGGGCACGCATTGCCCCGTGACGCGGCATTTTTCATCGGCTTTTCGAAGGGCGACGGCGCTCATGTGCCCGGTGTCCGTATGCGTTTTCACCACGCTTGTCGCAATCAGACCAATCGGCGTCGCTTACGGTCGCATTGCCCGGAATTTGAATTTGTACTGTGCGTCATCGCCCGTGGGTTATGCGTGGTGGCTTCCCGTGGCGAGCGCTTCACCCGCTTCACCGATAGCGCGTCATTCCAGCAAGACAGGCGGTTCCGCGAGTTTGGAGGCGGAATCCTCTTTCCATCCAGCAGGCAAGAGAGAACCACACAATGAAAAGACTGAATGCCGCAGCACTCTCCGGCGCGGCCCTCGTGCTCGCCAGCGTCCCCGCCGTCAGCCACGCGCAAAGCAGCGTGACGCTGTACGGCATTCTGGATGCAGGTATCACCTACGTGAACAACACCGGCGGCTCGCACGTCGTTAAATTCGACGATGGCGTGTCGTACGGCAACCGGTGGGGCATCAAGGGCACCGAGGATCTCGGCGGCGGCCTGTCCGCCGTGTTCGCACTCGAAAGCGGATTCCGCCTCGGCAACGGGCAGCTCGGCTTCGGCGGCGCGGAGTTCGGCCGCCAGGCTTATGTCGGCCTGAAGAATTCGTGGGGCACGCTGTCGTTCGGCGATCAGCTCGACATGACCGAAGAGATGGTCTATCTGTACAACATCTCGAGCTGGGGAAGCGGCTACGCGATCCACCAGGGCGACTTCGACCGCTTCAACGGCGACCGTCTGCCGAACTCGGTGAAGTTCCTGTCGAACGAATTCGGCGGCTTCATGTTCGGCGGTATGTACTCGTTCGGCAACGTGGCGGGCAACTTCCATCAGAACAGCGCATACAGCCTTGGTGCGCACTACGCGAACGGTCCGTTCACGGTCGGCGCAGCGTACACGCAGCTGAACAACCCGAGCGGCATCTACGCGTTCGACCCGTACGCGATGATCGGCACGAGCACGTTCCTCGGCCGCCCGACGGTTAGCGTCAACGCGACGACCGGCGCGGTCACCGATCTGTACTCGAGCTCGTCGTTCGCTGTCGACAAGCAGGGCACGTTCGGCGTCGGTTCGAGCTACGCGATCGGCAACGTCACGCTGAACGGCAATTTCACGTACACGACGATCAAGGGATTCGGTGTGTCGTCGCACATGAAGGTGCTCGAAGGCGGCGCGGACTGGCAGGTCACGCCGGCGTTCAGCGCGATCGGCGGCTATCAGTACACGAACTTCGAAGGGCATCACTGGAACCAGGTGTCGGCGGGCTTTCACTACCTGCTGTCGAAGCGCACCGATGTGTACATCTCCGGCGATTATCTGAAGGCGTCGCAAGGCGTGAACGCGGTGATCGGCTACAGCTTCACGCCGTCGACGACGAGCACCCAGGCCGATGTGCGCGTCGGGATGCGGCATTCGTTCTGATGCTTGATGTTTGATGCCTGATGAGGTGAGCGGACGCGATGGGCGTCCGCTTGCTTTTTTAGATCAAAAGCACATCGCTGCACTGCACGTTTCTCTACGTCGCCACCCGCACCGCGCTCCGGTCCCGTCGCGGACTCATCCCGAACTTCGCGCGGTACGTGCGCGAGAAATGCGATGGCGATTCGAAGCCGCATGCGACGCAGATCGATGTGATCGTCATGTCGGTCTGCTGTAGCAGTTCGCGTGCGCGGTTCAGGCGCAGCTGCAGATAGAAATGCGTTGGCGTGTCCTTCAACGCCGAACAAAACAACCGCTCCAGCTGCCGGCGCGTGACGCCGATCTCCTGCGCGAGTGCATCGGGCGCGAGCGGTTCCTCCATGTGCTGTTCCATCGCGCCGATCACCTGGATCAGCTTGCGGTTGTGCACGCCATAGCGCGCGGCGATCTCCATCCGCTGATGATCCGAGCGCTGCCGGATACGGCTCACGACGAACTGCTCCGACACCGCCGACGCCAGCGTCGCACCATGACTGCGGCCGATCAGGTCGAGCATCATGTCGATCGAAGCAGTACCGCCCGCGCACGTGATCCGTCTTTCACCAATCTCGAACAGTTCCTGGCTCGCATGCAGCGACGGATAGCGCTCGTGAAATGCCGACAGCGCTTCCCAATGCAGCGTGAGCCGGTCCGAGTCGCTGAAGAGTCCCGCTTCCGCGAGCACGAAGCTGCCCGTATCGATACCACCGAGCGTCGCGCCCGCACGCGCGAGCCGTCGCAGCCACGTGGCGAGTGCGCGGCTGTGGCACGCGAGCGGATCGAAGCCCGCGACGACGAAGACGGTGCGGGGATCGGCGGCGTCGAACGCGGCTTCGGCGTTCAGCGAGATGCCGTTGCTCGCGGCGACCGGCGCGCCGTCGATACTGAGGATGTGCCAGCGGTACAGATTCTCGCGGAAGCGGTTCGCGACGCGCAGCGGCTCGACGGCGGACATGAAACCGATCGCCGAGAAGCCCGGCAGCAGCAGGAACGAGATGTCTTCGGGCATCGTGCGGCAGGTGCGATCGGCGGTGGCCAGGCGGGGAGTGGGGCGAGCGTAGCAAGCGGCGCGCATGCCCGCAAGCGCCGTCAATATTGGCGGCGTGCCTCGATGAAGGCGGTTCGCGCGATGCATGCTGGTTTTCCCTCATGGTCGCAAGCGAGCAAGAACGGGTCGCTGATGGTCGCTTTGGCGGCAATATGCCCTTGTACCTTTGCTGCACACCACGCAATCACCGATCCGACCGGTCTGCTGTCCGGTAGGCCGATTCGAAACACGCTCGAAACGTGTCAGAGGGAAACGTCATGAAACCACGCGCCAGAACTTTGTCCGCCTTGTCTGCCGGTCTGCTGTGTGCCGCCGCGTTGCTGCAGCCGGCCTTCGCGCAGGACCCGGCCAGCTGCCGCAACGTGCGCTTTGCCGACATCGGCTGGACCGACATCACATCGACGACCGCGCTTGCGTCCACGGTGTTCGAAGGGCTCGGCTATCAACCGGTGACGACGGTCGCGTCGGTGCCGATCTCGTTCGCGGGGCTGAAGAGCAAACAGCTCGACGTGTCGCTCGGCTACTGGTGGCCGGTGCAGGAAAAAGCGATCACGCCGTTCATCGACGCGAAGGCTATCGACGTGCTGCAGCCGCCTAACCTGACCGGCGCGAAGGCGACCTTCGCGGTACCGACCTACGAATACGACGCAGGGCTCAAGACGTTCGCCGACATCGCGAAGCATCGCGCGGAACTGGACGGCAAGATCTACGGCATCGAGCCGGGCAGCAGTGCGAACGCGGCGATCAAGAAGATGATCGACACGAACAAGTTCGGGCTCGGCGGCTTCAAGCTGATCGAATCGAGCGAGGCGGGGATGCTCGTTACCGTGGACCGCGCAGTGCGCGAAAAGAAGTGGGTGGTGTTCCTCGGTTGGGAACCGCATCCGATGAACATCCAGCTCGACATGAAATATCTGACCGGCAGCGACGGCGTGTTCGGTCCGAACGACGGTGAAGCGCGCGTCTATACGCTGACCGCGCCGGACTTCCTCACGCGTTGCCCGAACGCGGGCAAGCTCATTAGCAATCTGCGCTTTACGACGCAGCTGGAGAACGTCGTGATGCAGTCGGTGATGAACAAGGACAAGCCCGCCGATGCCGCGAAGGCGTACCTGAAGAAAAACCCGCAGGTGCTCGACAGCTGGCTCGCCGGCGTGAAGACGTACGACGGCAAGGATGGATTGCCGGCGGTGAAGACGTATCTCGGGCTCTGAGTTTTTCAGCGGCTCTCAAAAGACAAGACACGCACACACAGGAATCTCTCGCATGAACCACGAAGTCATCGTGACCTGCGCCGTGACCGGCGCAGGCGATACGGTCGGCAAGCATCCGGCCATTCCGGTCACGCCGAAGCAGATCGCGGAAGCGGCGATCGAAGCTGCGAAGGCGGGCGCGACGGTCGCGCACTGCCACGTGCGCGATCCGTTGACCGGACGCGGCAGCCGCGATCCGAATCTGTACCGCGAGGTGGTGGACCGCATCCGTTCGGCGGACACCGACGTGATCATCAATCTGACCGCCGGCATGGGCGGCGATCTCGAGATCGGTGCCGGCGAGGATCCGATGCGCTTCGGCGCGAACACGGATCTGGTCGGTGGGCTAACGCGGCTCGCGCACGTCGAAGAGCTGCTGCCGGAAATCTGCACGCTCGATTGCGGCACGCTCAATTTCGGCGACGGCGATTACATCTATGTGTCGACGCCCGCGCAATTGCGTGCGGGTGCGAAGCGCATCCAGGAACTTGGCGTGAAGCCGGAGTTGGAGATCTTCGACACCGGCCACCTGTGGTTCGCGAAGCAGTTGCTGAAAGAAGGTTTGCTCGATGCGCCACCGCTGTTCCAGATCTGTCTCGGCATTCCATGGGGCGCACCCGCCGACACGACGACGATGAAGGCGATGGCCGACAACCTGCCGCCGGGCGCGCACTGGGCCGGCTTCGGCATCGGCCGGATGCAGATGCCGATGGTCGCGCAGGCGATGCTGCTCGGCGGTCACGTGCGCGTCGGTCTCGAAGACAACATCTGGCTCGACAGGGGCGTGCACGCGACCAACGGCACGCTGGTTCAGCGCGCGGCGGAGATCATCGAGCGGCTGGGCGGCCGTGTGCTGACGCCGGCCGAAGGGCGTCGCAAGCTCGGGTTGCCGGCGCGTGGCGAGCGGCAGCTGGAGCGGCGGCCGGTCGAGCAGTTTGCATAGGTAAGTTGCGTCAGAACACTCTTCGAACAGGATCGGGAAAGTCATGGCAGTGATCGTCGATATCAAGACATTTGCGGCAATCGGGGCCGGCGTGATCGGTAGCGGCTGGGTGGCGCGCGCGCTTGCGCACGGACTCGACGTCGTCGCGTGGGACCCGGCGCCGGGCGCCGAGCAGCAACTGCGCGACAACGTCGCGAACGCGTGGCCCGCGCTTGAGCGGATCGGGTTGGCTGAAGGGGCATCGCAGGCGCGACTGCGCTTCGTCGATACGATCGAAGCGTGCGTCGCCGACGCCGACTTCATCCAGGAGAGCGCGCCCGAACGCGAATCACTGAAGCTCGCGCTGCACGAGCAGATCGGACTCGCGGCGAAACCCGACGCGATCATCGGTTCGTCGACGTCGGGTCTGCTGCCGACCGATTTTTACGCGCGTACCGCGCATCCGGAGCGCTGTGTCGTCGGTCATCCGTTCAATCCGGTGTACCTGTTGCCGCTCGTCGAGGTGGTCGGCGGCGAGCGCACGTCGCCTGCGACGATCGATGCAGCGCAGCAGGTGTATCGCTCGCTCGGCATGCGACCGCTGCATGTGCGTAAGGAAGTGCCGGGTTTTGTCGCGGACCGGCTGCTCGAAGCGCTGTGGCGCGAGGCGCTGCATCTGGTCAACGATGGTGTTGCGACGACCGGCGAGATCGACGACGCGATCCGTTTCGGTGCGGGCATCCGCTGGTCGTTCATGGGGACGTTTTTGACCTACACGCTGGCCGGCGGGGATGCGGGCATGCGACACTTCATGCAGCAGTTCGGGCCCGCGCTCGAACTACCGTGGACGAAGCTCGTCGCGCCGCAGCTCACCGACGAACTGATCGAGCGTGTGGTCGACGGCACGGCAGAGCAGGTCGGGCCGCGCTCGATCAAGCAGCTCGAACGCTATCGCGACGACTGCATCACGAGCGTGCTTGCTGCGATCCGCGATGCGAAAGCGCGTCATGGGATTGCCGTCGACGAGTGATTTTTTCTGATTACGCCACAGGAGCATGTCGCCGATGTCTGGACTGGAGATCTATCGCGATACCGTGCGGCCGGAATGGGTCGACTACAACGGCCATCTGCGCGATGCGTTCTATATGCTGATCTTCAGCTTCGCGACCGATGCGTTGATCGATCACATCGGTCTTGACGACGCGACCCGCACTGCGCGCAAGCGCTCGATCTACACGCTCGAAGCGCACATCAACTACCTGCACGAGATCAAGCTCGGCGCGCAGGTTCGCATCGTCGCGCGGCTGCTGGCGCACGATGCGAAGCGGCTGCATCTGTATCTCGAGATGTTTGCCGACGAGCGTGCGGAGCCGGTCGCGGCGAGCGAGCAGATGCTGCTGCACGTCGATACGAGCGGGCCGCGTTCGGTTGCGTTCGATGCGGACGTGGCGGCGCACGTGCAGGTGCTCGCGGATGCGGATGCTGCGTCGCCGCCCGCGCAATACTCGGGTCGTACGATCGCGTTGCCGGTCGCGCGGTCCGTTTGACGTTACGTACGCCAGTACGTCACGCCATGCTCGAACCTGAAATCGCCGCTTTCATCGCGCGTACCGCGGCGATCTATCCCTCGCATGCGACGACGTTGTCGCCTGCTGAACAACGCGTTGTTTACGATCGCTATGCCGCTGCGTTTACGCCGCCGTTGCCTGTCGGCGTTCATGTCGAGGATCGAATGTTCGATGCGAGCGCCGGGCATCGGATTGCGTTGCGGTTGTATCGATCATTGGCTGCTGCGAATGAGAGGCAGACGCGTGGCACGCTGCTCTATTTTCACGGCGGCGGTTTTGTGCTCGGGTCGCTCGACAGTCATCAGGTCGTGACCGCGCGTCTCGCCGCGGACACCGGCCTTGCAGTCATCGCAGTCGATTACCGGCTCGCGCCCGAACACCCGTCGCCTGCTGCGCATGAAGACTGCATCGAGATCACGCGCGCGGCGCTCGAAGGGCGCCTGCCATTTGCGTCGCTCTCTGCGGACACGCCGCTGCTGCTCGCCGGCGACAGCGCGGGCGGTAACCTCGCTGCAAGCGTCGCGATGCGGCTGCGCGATCTCGACTCACACGCGACGCGGCACGTTGCCGGCGTCGCGCTCGTCTACCCGATGCTCGGTTACGAGCCACAGCGCCCCGCACGCGATACCGAAGCGCAGGCACCGATGCTCACGCTCGCCGACGTTCATGCGTTTCGTCACCACTACTGGGGCGATCTGCCTCGTGACCAGCTGCCGCCGACGTGGATGCTTCCGCTCGATGCGGATCGCTTCGACGGCTTGCCACCGGTGCTGTCGATCGGCGTCGAGCACGATCCGTTGCGCGACGATGCGCGTGTATTCGCGGAACGCATTCGCGCGGTGGGTGGCGATGCGCGAAGCTGGATCGGCGAGGGCCTCGTGCATGGATGCTGGCGCGCGATCGATATGAGCCCGGGTGTGCAGCGAATGCACGATGAGGTCTGCCGTTTTTTGCTCGATGCGGCGCGCGCTCGCGCGTGATGCGATACGCGTGACGGGCCGTTGAATCGTTTGCGCATCGAAGCCTTCGATCTTCTCTTTCGGCTCGATATCGAGACCTCGCGCGTTGTGCGAGGTTCTCTTGATGCCTTCTGTCGCAATGGCAGGTGTCGCATCAGCGATTGAGTCGTGCCGCGTATTTTCCCCTGTCCCGTTTTCTCGCGATCGTTCGAATGTGTGCGCGTTGCAGGTTTATTCGGTGAGCCGGATCGCGTTCAATATCCGTAACCGGATTCGTACGGTTTTAAACGGTTATCGTGTTTCGCTTCCACCTGGCGAATGCGTTCGGTCAACTGATTTAATTTCTATCGTCGATGGGTTGGCCAGCGCACTGACGGATCAACTCCAGAAAAGCGCAGGATGCCTCGCCTTACGGCGGGTTTCTTTGCGGAAACGTGGCGCTCGGATGTCTACACGTTCTTTACGGAGAGAGGCATTAAATCTCGCTCTCCGGGATGTTGAAAATTAAAATTATTCTGTACAATCCCGTCCTACATAAGGCTGGGAATTATTCCAACGCTTGCGGCCGCAACTGGTGGACATCCGTCCACGCTTGGGACGGATGTCCACCAGTTGCGATAGATGCAGGCATGACGGTCCAGACTCTCGCGGCAAATTGAAAAGATAATAAACGGTCTACAGGCTTGAAGTGCTGGTAAACGTGAATGCACGATACCTGTAGTGATGGGCAGCGAAACGCGAAAAACTTGAAAAGGGGAGTCGGAGGAAAACCGCTGGACGTGTGCGATATCGGGCCTTTCGCCTGCATGGCGAATTGTGCATGGACTGTCGCGCTATCTCGAAGCGGTCTTCGGCCTAAAAACGAATAAGTTGAACAGGTTTGGATCAGGAAAGAACGGGTAGACAACTTCACCGGAAACATTAGCTGACGACCGTCAAAACCGGTACGGCGTCTGCCGGTTTAGCTCGTCTGTGGTGAATGCATTCGCCGGTGATCGGGAAATAGTGGTCCGTGTTCATCGGCAGGTCATGTTTGTATTGGATGCAATGTCGGCGTGCATTGCCAACAAGAAACGGGGATAGAAATGAAGTATCGCGTTCTCGCATCGTGCGTCGTTCTGCTTCTCACCGCCTGTGTGCAAGGTCCTCCGCCGAGCAATCTCGTCCGGATGTGCGACGACACCGGATGCTCGTATCGTCCGAAAGACCAGGTGACGCGTCAGCCGAGCGACGAACCCGATGAAGCCAGCGATCCGCGCATCGTCGCGCTCAAGACGGCAGCCAATACCGAGCCACGTGCCGCCTACGATCTCGGCCTGCGTTATTTCCGCGGCGACGGCGTGCGTCAGGACAGTTATCAGGCGCTCGTCTGGATGCGCAAGGCTGCAGAGCGCGGCAACCTGCCTGCGCAGAAAGCACTGGGTAGCTTCTATCTGTTCGGTCTCGAGGAGATGGGCCCGGATCCGCGCGAAGCCGAAAAGTGGCTGATGCTCGCCGCAGGCCGTGGCGATCAGGAATCGAAGAAGTTGCTCGAGCAGGCAAGAGCCGACAAGAAGGCCGACGCCGACGACTACAAATGGCGCAAGGAAGAACGTGAGCTGTATTCCGGCTACTGGTATTCGGGCTATGCGTACCAGGGCTATTGGCGTCAGACGGCGTGGTACTGGTACTGATCCTCGACCGGACGGTACCCGTCATGCGGCGGGAGGCGGCCACGACCATGGCTGCGTTTCAACAGGGGCTTATTTCGGCTTGGCAGGACGAGTAAGTCGAAGATCGAGATCAATCACTACATCAATCAATATATGAACCTCCTATCTAAAAATTCGGGTTTGAAGGCCGTATTCACGATCGGCCTGATCGGGTCTCTGGCTGGATGCGGAGGCATGGTAACCACGGGGAACCAGAATCTGGGCGTCACGGGTGCGGCGGGCGGGGCGACCAGCGCCGGCGCGGACGACCAGCTGCAACGTTGCGCGGCACCGCTCGGCACGATTGCGGTCGACGACGGTCGCAACGCCGACTGGTTCGGGCCGTTCGGCAGCGCGACCCAGATCACGAGCATCGACCCGCTGCTGCGTCTCGCGGTGCAGCAGTCGAACTGCTTCGTGATCACGTCGATCGGCAATCAGAAAACGGACGCGCGACTGTCGCGCATCACCGATCTGCAGCGCAACTCCGGCGAATACCGCGCGGGTTCGAAGCAGCAGAAAGGTCAGCGCGTCGCTGCCGACTACTATATGGAACCGTCGATCGTCATCAGCAACTCGCCGATCGGCGGGATGGCCGGTGCGCTGGGCGGACTGATCCCTGGGGGGGCGGCGATAGCGGCGATCGCCGGCAGCGCTCAGGTGAAGGCATCGGTCGTGACGCTGACGCTGTTCGACGTGCGTTCGGCGGTGCAGATCGCGGCGGCCGAAGGCAGCTCCACGGCGACCAGCTACGGTGCGGTGCTGGCTGGATTCGGCGGCGGCGCGGGCGGCGCCCTCGGTGGCTTCTCGAAAACGCCGGAAGGCAAGGCAACCGTTTCTGCGTTCATCGATGCGTGGAACAAGATGGTCGTCGCGCTGAAGAGCTACAAGGCGCAGGACGTGAAGGGCGGGCTGGGTCGCGGCGGTCAGTTGAAGGTGAACTGAGCGCGTCTGCTGTAGCCTGAACGCCTGGCAGTTTCAAAGGCCCGCTTGCACCGATGGTGCAAGCGGGCCTTTTGCTTGTGATGGCAAGCGGAGCGCGAGATAGAGACGGTGCTACGGCGCGACTGACGAGGCTGGACCAAGCGTAGTCACGCACGCAGCAAAAGAAGAATCAGGCTTCGGCAGTCAGCGCGCAGAGAATTTCAGCGGAGATCATCGCGGATGCATTCGACGGCGCCGGACGTTCGGCCGGTCGAAACACCGCGTCGCCGCGACGGATCTTGCGACGCGAGACCGCGCAGGTGCCGGACGTATGTGCCGAGCGGCGCCGCCAGCGCTGTTCGCCGTAATGACAACGGCCGGGTTCGACCCAGCGGATCACAAGCGTGGTGTCGGAGCGTTCGAGAATCTCAATGCGTACGCCGTTGGCGCCGGTCAAGGGAATGGACTCTCTGGTCTTCATCGTTCGGCTCCGGGGGATATGTGTGGTGTGCCGAATGTATTCCTGCCGGAGACGGAGAGCCATTGCGCGCGAGTTGAAACACCGTTCCCCAAATAGCAATAATGGGATGGAACGGGTGGCGGGCTACGAAGGAATGCGGGTCTCCGGGAACACTAATTGCATTAGATCGGATTTTCGCAACAGAGTGTTCTGCCGGTAACGACTAGTTGCGGCCGGCTGGGAGGCAGACGGTCGGCGGGTACGCCAGCGGTTAGGATGAGGGCGGCGCTTCCATTAAGATGGGCGCTCTTGCCGTCATGCGTCAGGCGAAGCGGAGTGTACCGCGCCTTCGCAAACCGGTGCCGCCAGTTACGCACATCACCCGAGGCTTCATGATCCACCGTCCTTCGTCGCACGACTCCGCCAATCCCGACCGCCTCAAAATGCAGCAGATCGCATCGGCCGTGCTGTACGGCGTACTGGTCGTGCTCGCGCTGTGGATCGTGCACGACTTCATTCCGGCCGTCGCCTGGGCGTGCGTGATTGCGATCGCGCTGTGGCCGGCGATGCGCGCGATCGAAGGGCATCGGTGGTTCCAGGGACGCACGACGCTGATCTCGGTGCTGCTGACCGTGGCGGTTGCGCTGCTGGTCGTGCTGCCGGTCGGTCTTGGCATCGCGCAGGCCGCGGGTGAAGCGCACGACCTGCGCATCTGGCTCCGGACGATCCAGGAAAACGGTATTCCGCTGCCGACCTTCATCGAGCATCTGCCGTTCGCGTCGCAACAGATCGGCGCGTGGTGGCAGGCCAATCTCGCGCAGCCGCTCAGCGCATCGCCGGCGATGAAGGGATTGCACAGTCAGGCGGTCGTCACGTTCGGCCGGCACTTCGGCGCGCGCGCGGCGCACGGGCTCGTGCTGTTCGGCTTCATGCTGGTCACGCTGTTCGTGATTTTCCAGGCCGGGCCGCGGCTGTCGGGTTCGCTGATCAAGGGCGCGCGACGTGCGTTCGGCGCCGACGGCGCACAGTTGATGCAGCGGATGGCCGGCGCGGTACGCGGCACTGTGACCGGGCTCGTCGTGGTCGGACTCGGCGAGGGCGCGCTGCTTGGCGTTGCTTACGCAGTCACGGGCGTGCCGCACGCGACCCTGCTCGCGCTTGTGACCGCAGTCGCCGCGATGCTGCCGTTCTGCGCGCCGATCGTGTTTTGCTGCGCGGCGTTGTGGCTGTTCATGATGCAGGGCGCGGTGGCCGCAGCGATCGGCGTCGCGGCGTTTGGCTTTGTCGTCGTGTTTGTCGCCGAACATTTCGTGCGGCCCGTGCTGATCGGCAACTCGACGCGCCTGCCGTTCCTGCTCGTGCTGTTCGGTATTCTCGGTGGCGCGGAGACGTTCGGGCTGCTCGGACTCTTCATCGGGCCCGCGTTGATGACGGTGCTGGTCGTGCTGTGGAACGACTGGGTGCGTTGATCTGCGTGAGTTCGGTGGCGGCGGAGAGGAAGGCGGGCAGCGAGTTTGTCGGCTTGATTTCGCGGGCGAGGCGCGATCGCCGCGATTCATCGTGCGTGCCGTTTGCTTTGCGTCGACAGAAACCCGCATGCAAATAAACGCGCCGGCGGCAGACGCCGCAAAATCTACGCAGGCACTCGCAACCGGAACGACAGCACACGCGACAACGGCTCCGACGCTCGCGCGACCATCAGTAACGCACCGATCGCAACCGCATCCGCGAGCAGGCCGAGCGGGATGTTCAGGTAACCGTCCGTCGCGGCGTACAGCAGCGAGTCGACGACCAGCGAGATCACCGCACCCGCGACGAAGCACAGCAAGCCCTTGCGCCCGACGAGACCGATCCACGGCAGACGCAACGCGAGTTTTTTCGCGATGCCGATACGGATCAGGTTCGCAACCAGCCAGCCGATCGCAACGAAATTCAGCGCGCGGAACCACGCCAGATTTTGTTTGAACTCGCCGTCGAGCGGCGTGGTCTCGACGAATAGCTTGTACCAGGCCGCCACCGCGACAAGGCCGAGTGCCGCGATGCTGACGAGCCAGCCGAAGCGATGCGCGCTCACGCGCTGATACACCGGCTGGCAGCGCGCCAGCACGCCGAGCACGAACAGCAATTGCCACGCGAGCGGATTGAAGTCCCAGTGCGCGTCTTCGACTGCCGGCAGATAACCCTGCAACGGCTTCGCGACCGCCCACAGTGCGACGCTGCCGGCCAGCAACAACCACGGCTTGCGGCGCGCGAGCGGCAGCACGGCCGGCGCGGTCAACGCGAAGAAGGTGTACATCGGCAGCACTGATGCGAGATACGGCTGGCGGCGGAACAGCAGGATGTCGCGCAGGCCCGCGAGCGGCGCGGCGATGAATTCGTCGAGGTCGTCGGTGGTGATGTTCGGCGCGTCGATGCTGAGCGCGAGGAGGATCGCGCTGACGATCAGCATCAGGCCGGCCGTGATCAGGAACGCGCGATAGATCTCGAGCGCGCGCACGAAGAAACGCTGGCGTGCGATGGCCTCGGTGCGCCGTTCGGCGAGCGCTGCGTACGCGGTTGCTGTCGCGAAGCCGCCGAGGAACACGAACACTTCGGCTGCATCGCACAGCGCATACGCATGCAGCGTGAAGCGCGACAGGATGCTGCCGCCGATGTGATCGACCACGATGACGAGCAGTACGAGTCCGCGAAAAAAATCCAGTTCGACGAGGCGTGACGACGACGTTTTCATGCGCGATAACTGAGGCAAACAAAAGCGGCTCGTTGTGGCGGTGCGCGAAAACGCGCAGCACACCGGCACGAACCGGTCGATAACTATAGCAACGTGGCAAGCGGGCAGTGCACAGCGGGGACGTCGGGGGGCGACACACTACCGGACGCAAACGACGACGCGGAGGCAACGTCGTTCGCAAGGCTGTCATAAGTGACCTGTGGCCGGTTCGCGAGTTCCGTTGGCGCACGGGACATGGCCGAACGGAATATTTCGCGGGGTTACGATCCGCCTGATCTCGCGAGTCATGTCGTCGATCGACGCGCACCGTTTCACGCAGCTTGTCGATGCGCATACGTTGGTCATTGAACTCGCGTACTTCAAATAGGTGATCCCACCGAATGCGATCGCGAGACGGCGTGACCTGCAACCACGCAAACACGCCGATGTCACATCTCGACAGCAAACCCGGTACGTACCGAACATCACGCCGCGCGCAATTCACGATCATCGGGATCGATCCGGCAATTGAGCGGTCGTAGTACCGGACCCCGACGTGCCACCTTCCTTTCTCACGGAGAACGACCTCATGAGCAATCGCGCAGACCAGATTCTTCCGCATCATCGCTATGTCCATTCGATCGGCGCGCCGCTCGCGTGTATTCAAGGCACCATCAGCCGCGTGTTCGCGAGTCCGGAGAATCACCACGGCGCGAACCATCAACACTTCGTCGTGAAGATCGACAAAGTCGTGAAGTTCGAAGGGGGTAACGAGAACCTCGTCGGCACGGAGGTGTTCCTCGCGGTGCGCTTCGGCGACAACGAAGGGCTCGCACAGGAAATCCCCGGCTTGCAGGCCGGTCAACCGATCGAGGCGCAAGGCGAATACATCTCCGAAGCCAGCGCCTACCCGACCGAGGACAACAGCAATCCGATCCTGCCCGTGCTGCATTTCACCCATCATCCGGTCGGCTACGTGCTCTACCACGGGCAGTACTACAGCTGATTTCTTCAGGCCTTTTCAAGTTGCAGTGCGGGTTTGCCGATAACGAGACAAATACGAGGCAAACCCGTGACAAGTCACGCCCGCGACACACGGCAACCCGGCGTCCGACGCGATCACGGGATTCGGGCAATTTGTATCAGAGTGTTTTTCCGGCCCAGACTTTTGTGAAACGCATTTTACAATGGCGCCGGAATGTGAGATCCCAGTCCGGCCCTTTAAACGAGGAACGTCCGAGTTAACGTCGTTTTCTTCGAAGAAGTGGACTGGATGCATGACGACGACCGACCGCGGCCGCGCTTTTTCGCGCGTCCGGATTTCGGCCGGTCCGATGAATTGAGCAGGAGTCGAACATGGTGAGAAGTCGTTTCGACATCACGAAGTGGCGGGTAGCAGGTATAGGTGTCGCGGTTGTCGCGACGGTATTGAGCGGCTGCGCAAACGTCGGGCAGCAGAATGCGCAGACCGGTGCGACGGTGCCTGCGTCGGGCGTATCGGTGGGATCGTCCGCGACGGCATCGAGTGGGAGTGCGGTGAGTGCGACCACGACCATCGCCACAAGCCAGGCAGCGGCACCCATCGCCCCGCAAATCTACAAGGTGCGACGCGGCGACACGTTGAGCCGCATTGCGCAGAACCATGGTTGCAGCGTCGCGGACCTGCAGACGTGGAATGGTCTGAAGCGTTCGGCGCGACTGAAGACAGGGCAAACGCTCAAGGTATCGTCGCCGGATGCGACGGCCGTGGCGTCGGCCAACGATGCGAACGGGAGCCATGCAACGGCGCCCACTACGACCGAAAACACCTCCGCATCCGCTGATCAAACCGACCCGGCGCTCGCGCGGCAAGTCGCGGCGCAGGCCGCTCGTCACGCGAACGGCGTTGCGTTGACGTGGCCCGCGCAGGGCAAGGTGGTCGAGTCGTTCCAGCCGGGCGAGACGCGCGGCATCGAGATCAGCGGCAAGTCAGGCGACCCGATACTCGCGGCCGCCGACGGCAAGGTCATGTATGCGGGCACCGGTCTCAACGAATACGGCAGCCTCATCATCGTCCAGCACAACAAGGACTTCCTGACGACCTACGCGCACAACCGCAGGCTGCTGGTGAAAACCGGCGACATCGTGCGACAAGGGCAGCAGATCGCCGAAATGGGCGACGAGAACAACTCGCGCGTCGCGGTGCTGTTCGAAGTGCGCCGCGACGGCAAGCCGGTCGATCCGATGCCTTATCTGCCTCGGCGCGGCTAAGCGACGCGCACACCGAGGCAGGGGTTCTTCACACGCAAGCGGCGATCAGATCACATACAGATCGACATACTCGTGAACAGGCATGGCTTCGAGCCGTGCCTGATCGAGCGAGACGTCGAGAATGGCTTGCTGCTGCTTGACCGGGAAACGCCGCGCGAGGTTGGTGCGGAATTTCTCGACCAGCAGCGGAATGCCGTCGGTGCGGCGACGACGGTGGCCGATCGGGTATTCGACTGCGACTTCGTCGAGCGTCGTGCCGTCGGTGAACTCGACGGTCAGCGCGTTGGCGATCGAACGCTTCTCGGGGTCGTGATAATCCTTCGTGAACTGCGGGTCTTCGACGCAGGTCATCTTTGCGCGCAGCGTATCGATGCGCGCATCCTGCGCGATCGAGTCTTCGTAGTCGGCAGCGGTCAGGCGACCGTGGATCAGCGGCACCGCGATCATGTACTGGATGCAGTGATCGCGGTCGGCCGGATTGGCCAGCGGCCCCTGCTTGTCGATGATGCGGATTGCCGCTTCATGCGTGCGGATCGTGATCTTCGCGATGTCTTCGACCGTCTTGCCCTTCGCCTTCAACTGGCCGTGCAGCGTCATTGCCGCTTCGACTGCGGTCTGCGAGTGGAACTCGGCCGGGAACGAGATCTTGAACAGCACGTTTTCCATCACGTAGCTGCCGTACGGGCGCTGGAACTTGAACGCGTTGCCTTTGAACAGCACATCGTAGAAGCCCCAGGTCTTCGCGGTCAGCACCGACGGGTAACCCATCTCGCCGGTCTTCGCGATCAGCGCGAGGCGCACGGCGCGCGACGTCGCATCGCCTGCGGCCCACGACTTGCGCGAGCCAGTGTTCGGAGCATGACGGTACGTGCGCAGCGACTGGCCATCGACCAGCGCCAGCGACACCGCATTGATCAGCTCGTCGCGCGTGAGGCCGAGCAGCTGGCCGACCACTGCCGTCGACGCAAGCTTCACCAGCAGCACGTGATCGAGGCCGACCTTGTTGAACGAATTCTCGAGCGCAATGCAGCCTTGAATTTCGTGAGCCTTGACCATCGCGACGAGCACGTCTTTCATCGCGAGCGGCTTCTTGCCAACGGCGACGGCGTTACGCGAGAGCCAGTCGGCGGTCGCGAGAATGCCGCCGAGGTTATCCGACGGATGACCCCACTCGGCGGCAAGCCACGTGTCGTTGAAGTCGAGCCAGCGGATCATCGCGCCGATGTTGAAAGCGGCCTGCACCGGGTCGAGCTGGAACTGCGTGCCGGGGACCTTGGCGCCGTGAGGGACGATCGTGCCGGGCACGATCGGGCCCATCAGCTTGGTGCAGGCGGGGTAGGAGAGCGCTTCGAGTCCGCAGCCGAGCGTGTCGATCAGGCAGTTGCGCGCGGTTTCGAGCGCAAGCGTGCTGTCGACTGCATAGCCGAGCACGTAATCGACGATATCGACGAGTACTTGATCGGGTTCGGGGCGAACGTTGGAGATATGGCTCATGGCGAATGATGTGAAATAGAGAAAGCAGCGGCGCGACACAGAGGTGTCAACGCCGTCGTATAAACGGCAACAGCGTGCCGCATGGAATTGCCCGCGATTACCCGCGACGCGACAGCGGCACGAACTTCAGATTCTCGGGACCGGTGTAGTTCGCGCTCGGTCGGATGATCTTGTTGTCGATGCGTTGCTCGATGATGTGTGCGCTCCAGCCGGCCGTGCGCGCGATCACGAACAGCGGCGTGAACATCGCCGTCGGCACGCCCATCTGGTGATACGACACCGCGCTGAACCAGTCGAGATTCGGGAACATCTTCTTCGCGTCCCACATGACTTTCTCGAGCCGCTCGGCGATGTCGAATAGCTTCGTGTCCGATGCTTCCTTCGACAGCTTCTTCGCGACTTCCTTGATCACCTTGTTGCGCGGATCGGAGATCGTGTACACCGGATGCCCGAAGCCGATTACGACTTCCTTGTTCTCGACGCGACGGCGGATGTCGGCTTCGGCTTCATCGGGGCTCGCGTAGCGCGACTGGATCTCGAACGCGACTTCGTTCGCGCCGCCGTGCTTCGGTCCACGCAGCGCGCCGATCGCACCGGTGATCGCCGAGTAAATGTCCGAGCCCGTTCCCGCAATCACACGACCGGTGAACGTCGATGCATTGAATTCATGCTCTGCGTACAGGTTCAGCGACACATGCATCGCATCGACCCACGACTTCGACGGTGCACGTCCATGCAGCAGATGCAGGAAGTGCCCGCCGATCGATTCATCGTCGGTTTCGACCTCGATGCGTCGGCCGTTGTGCGAGTAGTGATACCAGTACAGCAGCATCGAGCCGAGCGAGGCCATCAGGCGGTCGGCGATGTCACGCGAGCCGGGCAGATTGTGGTCGTCCTTTTCGGGCAGCACGGTGCCGAGTACCGAGACGCCGGTGCGCATCACGTCCATCGGATGCGCGGATGCGGGCAGCCATTCGAGTGCGGCTTTCAGGTTCGCGGGCAGGCCACGCAGTGCATGCAGCTTCGTCTTGTACGCAGCGAGTTCGGCGGCGTTGGGCAGCTTGTCGTGGACCAGCAGATACGCGATCTCCTCGAATTCGCACGCACCGGCGAGGTCGAGAATGTCGTAGCCACGGTAGTGCAGATCGTTGCCGGTACGGCCGACCGTGCACAGCGCGGTGTTGCCCGCCGTCACGCCCGACAGCGCAACGGATTTTTTCGGTTTGAATGCGCCGGCGGCCGGCGTGTTGTTGTCTGCTTCGCTCATGATGTCTCCTGCTGCAGGTGTTGAACGGTAGGGCCGATTACTTCTGTGCGGCGAACAGCGCATCGAGCTTCTGCTCGTACTCGTGGTAGCCGAGATAACGATAGAGATCGTCGCGTGTCTGCAGCGTGTCGACGGCTGCTTTCTGCGTGCCGTCGCGCATCACGGTCTCGTAGAAATTGAGCGCGGCGGCGTTCATCGCGCGATACGCGCCGCAGCAGTACAGCGCAATGTCGACGTTCGCTTCGCGCAGTTCGGTCGTCGTGAAGAACGGCGTCGAACCGAACTCGGTCAGGTTCGCGAGGATCGGCACCTTCACGGCGGCCTTGAAGCGGCGGTAGTCGTCGAGCGTGCGCATCGCCTCGGGGAAAATCATGTCCGCGCCGGCCTCGACGTACGCGACCGCGCGCTCGATCGCCGAATCGATGCCTTCGACCGCTGCGGCATCAGTGCGCGCCATGATCACGAAGTGATCGTCGGTGCGTGCATCGACGGCCGCTTTCACGCGATCGACCATTTCTTCGAGCGGCACGCATTCCTTGCCCGGACGATGTCCGCAGCGCTTCTGTCCGACCTGGTCTTCCAGATGAACGGCCGCGACGCCGGCCTTGATAAACGAGCGGACCGTGCGCGCGATGTTGAACGCGCCGCCCCAGCCCGTATCGATGTCGACCATCAGCGGCAGGTTCGTCGCATCGGTGATGCGGCGCGCGTCGGTGAGCACGTCGTCCATCGTGCTGATACCAAGGTCCGGCACGCCGAGCGAATTCGCGGCCACGCCGCCACCCGACAGATAGACCGCCTTGAAACCGACCGCTTCGGCCATCTTCGCCGCGTACGCGGTAATCGCGCCGACGACCTGCAACGGTTGCCCTTCGGCGACGGCTTTGCGGAACTGCGCGCCGGCGCTGGCCGGGGATCGATGTGCTGTGCTCATGACGTCTCCTTTGATGATCTGGCCTGTTAGTGCAAGGACCGGGCCAATGAGTGTTGCGCCTGTAAGTGCCTGATTTGACGGGATATGTATGGGGCCGGTCGTTCTGTGTGGTTTCAAAAATGAAATCAAGAGTTTCGTTTATGGAAGATGGTTCATAATCGCGGCATCTCCCATTTCCCCGGCAGCACGCCATGAACCGACCTCTGGACACCGCGCCGCGTCCACGCATCTGGGCGATCGGCATCAGCCGGTTGCGCGACCTGTTTCGCGATATCGTCGGCGAATACGACGGCCGCGCCGATCTGCAGATCGTGTCGCGCGGTTTCGAAGATGCCGTCAACGAAATCGCGGCAGCCGGCACCCAGCGACCGGACGTCGTGGTCGCGGCGGGATTGAACGGCACGTTTCTGAAAGGGCGCGTCGACGTGCCGGTCGTGCTCGTGCATTCGACCGGCTTCGACGTGATGCATGCGCTCGCGCGAGCGAGATCGCGTCGCGACGAGACGCCCGTTGCGTTCGTCACGCACGGCGAGACGCCCGCTGAAGTGCGCCGCTTCGTCGCCGCGTATGGCATCGACGTCGTGTTTGCGTCGTACCGGTCCGCGCAGGATGCGGAGGCCTGCGTGTTCGATCTGCGCGATCGCGGCATCGGCACGGTCGTCGGCTCGGGTCTCGTCACCGATCTCGCGACGAAGGCCGGGATGGAGGCGGTGTTTCTCTACTCGCGCGCATCGGTACGCGGCGCGTTCGATACCGCGCTCGAAGTCGTGCAGGCGACACGCGGCGAAGCGCTGCGTCGTGAACGGCTCGACAACGTGCTGCAGCATCTGCGCGACGGCGTCGTCGCACTCGACGCGCAAGGTCGCATCGAAGCAATCAGCCAGCCGCTCGCGCTCGCGTTCGGCATCGACGTAAGCGCTGCGGTGGGTCGACCGCTCGCCGCAGTCGCGCCCGATCTGGCCGCCGCGATGCCCGATGCGGACGGCGAAGCGCTTGCGACCGTGCGTGGCACGGGCTACATCGTGCATCGCGGACCGCTCGTCGGCATGGGCCCGGATGCGACCGCCGGCAGCGTGCTGACGTTTCACGAAACGCGCGCGGTCGAACGGCTCGATCGGACGTTGCGTTCGCGGCCGCGTCTTCAGCAGTTCGCCGCACGCTACCGGCTCGACGATCTGGTTGGCGAATGCGAGGCGATCGAGCGCGTGCGGCAGCTCGCGCGCCGCTACGCGAAATCCGATGCGACGGTGCTGGTGCACGGCGAGAGCGGGACGGGCAAGGAGATGGTCGCGCAGGGGATCCACCGGTTGAGCGCGCGGCACGACTTTCCGTTTGTTGCGATCAACTGCGGTGCGTTTCCGGAAGCGCTGCTCGAGAGCGAACTGTTCGGCTACGAAGAGGGGGCGTTCACCGGCGCGCGACGCGGCGGCAAGGCAGGGTTGATCGAGGCGGCGCATCGCGGCACGCTGTTTCTCGATGAAATCGGCGAGATGCCGATGCCGTTGCAGAGCCGGCTGCTGCGCGTGTTGCAGGAGCGCGAGGTGGTGCGGCTCGGTTCGACGGAACCGATGCGTGTCGACATTCGCGTGATTGCGGCGACACATCGCGCGTTGACCGTTGCCGTCGATGCCGGCACGTTTCGCGCGGATCTGTACTACCGGCTCAACATTCTGAACCTCGCGTTGCCGCCATTGCGCGAACGTCTACCGGATATTGCGCCGCTGGCGGCGGAATTGCTGGTCCAGGCGGCGCGACGCGAACCGCGGCTCGCCGCCCGTCTGCGGACGCATGACGATGCGTCAAGCGTGCTCGACGCAGTGAGCGAAACGCTGTGCCTTTATCGCTGGCCCGGCAACGTGCGCGAACTGCAGAACGTGATCGAACGCATTGCCGTCGAACTCGCGGACGTGGAGTTATCCGCTGCATCGGCGCTACCGGTTTTGACGCACGACACGTTGCGCGCGATTGCGCCTGAGGTATTCGTCGAAACGACGACGCACGCACACTCGCACACGCACGCAGAGCAAACGCTGCGTCAGCGCAGCCGTCACGTCGAGGCCGACCAGATCCGCGCAGCACTCGACGCATGCGGTGGCGATCGCGATGCCGCGTGCCGCGCGCTCGGCATCAGTAAGACCACCATGTGGCGCAAGCTGAGCGCGGTACGCGCGGCCGGCTAACGCAGCAACGTATAGCGTTTCAGCGCAGGAAATCGAGCACCGCAGCGACGATCGCTTCAGGCGCATCTTCCTGCATCAGATGACCCGCATGCGGCACCGGCAGAAAGCGCGCATCGGGCACGACACTCGCCAGATGACGGCCACGTTCGAGCGGAATCCATCCATCGTCTTCGCCCCACAGGATCTGCGTGCGGCAGCGCAGTTGCGGGTAGCGCGATTCGATCTCGTCGGTGTAACGCATGTCCATCTGCGCGATCTGCCGATAGAACGCGGGCTGTCCTGTTTCGCCGAGCCATGGTGTGACGTAGGGCGCGAGTTCGTCGTCGGGAAGCGTTCGCGCGACCGCGCCGCGCACATACGCGCGTACGACGGCCTCGTGAATATACGGCGGCAATCCTTCGAACGCAGCACCGTGATCGCGCACGTGACGCACGAACGGCGAACCCCATGGCGCGACCGCGACCGGATCGATCAGCGTCAGCGAACGGTAGTCGCAGCCGTTCAGCAGATGCGCGCGTAACACGGTGGCGCCGCCGAAATCGTGCGCGACGACATCCGGCAGTTCGCTGCCGTCGAGCTTCCAGTGCGCGAGCAGTTCGGCAAGCAGCACGTTCTGCACGCCGAGCGATACGTCCTCGCCCGCGAGCATTTCCGATTGCCCATAGCCGAGCAGGTCGTACAGATAGACCGTGCGCACGCGCGCGAGATGCGGCGCGATCCGGTGCCACACATACGACGAGAACGGCGTGCCGTGGACCATCACGAGCGGCGGTCCGCTGCCTTCGACGCGATAGCGGACGGTCTGGTTGCGGAACTGGTAATGCTGGTCGAGCGGCCAGTCTTTCATCGTGAACGGCTCCGGCAAGAAGATCACGGACTGACGTTAGCAGTCGCGGGCATTGTGTGTCGACATGCGCCGGCGCAACGCTCGCCCGCATGCCAGAGGTCCTGACAAAAAAACTCGGGAAAACCCTCTCGCCTTATTCCCATCGTGCGGGAAATCGATTTTTGAAAATCGGGAACGTTCTGGCATTCTTGATTGCGTTATTCATTGTGCATGGATTCATCGTGAACGCGGAACCGATGGTTACCGGAGCAGAGCGCGTGCTGCTTGTCCTCGCTGCGCTAGCCAGTCATGGCAAGGCGATGTCGGTGAAGGATCTGCTGGCCGTCACCGGGCTCGCGCAAAGCACCCTTTACCGGCAGATCGCCTTGCTCAAGCGCTGGGGCTTCGTCGCCGAAAACGCCGGGCACTATGCGCCGGGTCCGATCAGTCTGCAGCTCGCGCTCGGCTTCGACGTCAATTCGCTGCTCGTCGAAGCGAGCCGCAACGAGATGCGGCAACTCGCGCACGCGTCGCAGGAGAGTATCGGTCTCGTCGTCGCGGTAAAACATCAGGTGATGTGTCTCGAGATGGTCGACAGCCAGCATTCGCTGCGCTGCTCATTCGAGAAGGGGCGTGCGGTGCCGTTGAAGGCGGGGGCATCCGCGAAATCGCTGCTGGCGTTCATGGGGGACAAGGCGCGCGCCGAAGCGCTCGACAGCGCGTTCGAACACGACGCAGCCGGCCGCACGGCGATCGAAGCCGAACTCGAACGGATTCGCGCGCAGGGCTACGCGGTCAGCGACAGCGAAGTCGATCCCGGCGTGTGGGGTGTCAGCGCACCGATCTTTCATCGCGGCGGACGCGGCGCGGCCAGCAGCGCGTCGATCACACTCATGGCGCCGTCGACGCGTGCAGCCGGACACGAAAGACAGTTTATCGACGGGGCGTTACGCACGGCCCGCGCGATTTCCGCACACATGCAGGCCGATTAACGGATTGATGTCGCGTTGCCGGTTTCGATTTACTTCCCGAACCGAATCACAAGGAGACCCACGATGAAGCTGAAACAACTTTTGTCCGTGTCGTGCATCGCGTTTGCTGCTGCATTCGCCGGCTTTTCCACGACCGCATCGGCGCAATCCGCAGGCGTGCTGCGCGTCGCCACCGACGCCACGTTCGCTCCGATGGAATACACGGAGAACGGCGCGCGCACCGGTTTCGACATCGACGTGATGAACGCGCTCGCGAAGACCATGGGACAGCGTGTCGAATGGACCGACATCGATTTCAAAGGCCTGATTCCGGGGCTGATCGCGCATCGCTTCGACGCGGCGATTTCCGCGATCTACATCACGCCCGAGCGTGCAAAGGTCGTTGACTTCACCGATCAGTACTTCGCTGGCGGCCTCGTCGTGCTGGTCAAGGCCGATTCGCCGATCAAGTCGGTTGCGGATCTGAACGGCAAGAAGGTCTCCGTGCAGGTCGGCACGAAGTCGGTCAATTTCCTGCGCGACAACTTCCCGCAGATCAACCGCGTCGAAGTCGAAAAGAATCAGGAGATGTTCGATCTGGTCAGCATCGGCCGGGCCGATGCAGCGGTGACGGGCAAGCCGGCTGCGTATCAACTGGTGAAGACGCGTGGCGGTTTCCGCGTGCTCGACAAGCAGCTGACCACCGAGGCCTACGGTATCGCCGTACGCAAGGACGATCCGCAGGTTAAGACCGCGCTCAATGCGGCGCTCGCGAAGATCAAGGCCGACGGCACGTATGCAGCGATCGTGCACAAGTGGTTCGGCGCCGACGCGCAATAACCCGCTCGATAACTGCTAACGGGTTGAGACACGCACATGGAACTCGATTTTTCACCGGTCATCGCCGGCTGGCCGGACATCATGCACGGCACGGTGGTAACGGTCGAAGTCACCGCCGCTGCGCTCGCATTGAGCTGTGCGCTCGGCCTGCTGATCGGCATCGGCCGGCTCGCGCCGAAGCGGCGCATCGTCTATGGGCTGTGTACCGCATACCTGACGTTCTTTCGCGGTACGCCGCTGCTCGTGCAGCTGTTCCTGCTGTTCTTCGGCCTGCCGCAATTCAACATCCTGTTGCCCGCTTTCGTGTGCGGGATGCTGGGGCTCGGGTTGTATTCGGCCGCGTATGTGTCGGAGATCGTGCGTGGTGCGATTCAGTCGGTGGATCGAGGGCAGATGGAAGCGGCGCGGTCGATCGGCATGTCGTCGGGGCAGGCGATGCGCACGATCATCCTGCCGCAGGCCATCGTGCGGATGATCCCGCCGCTCGGCAACGAGTTCATCGCGCTGATCAAGAACTCGGCGCTGGTGTCGCTGCTGACCATCGACGACCTGATGCATGAAGGTCAGAAAATCATCAGCGTGTCGTACCGTTCGCTCGAAGTTTATCTGGCCATCGCGCTCGTGTACCTGGTGCTGACGCAGGCGACCAATTACGCGCTGCACCGGGTCGAACGCCGGTTGCGCGTAGGAGGGATGGTGCAATGAATGCCGTGTCCGAACCCATCGTCAGGATTCGCGGGCTGACCAAATCGTTTGGCGAGCACGTCGTGCTGAACGGTATCGACTTCGACATCGAGCCGCAGCAGGTCGTTGTCGTGATCGGGCCGAGCGGGTCCGGCAAGAGCACGTTTCTGCGCTGCTGCAACGGGCTCGAACAGCCGGAGGGCGGCACTGTCGATATCTGCGGCCATCGGCTCGTCGACGACGGCGCGATGCTCAAGGAGCGCTCGCTGAATGCGCTGCGTACTGAAGTCGGGATGGTGTTTCAGTCGTTCAATCTGTTTCCGCATCTGTCCGTGCTGCATAACATCACAGTCGGGCCGCGGATGCTGCGCGGCTTGAGCAAGGCCGATGCGGAAGCGGCGGCGCTCGCGTTGCTGGAAAAAGTGGGGCTCTCGCACAAGGCGCACGCGATGCCCGCGAGTCTGTCCGGTGGACAGAAGCAGCGCGTGGCGATTGCGCGCGCGCTCGCAATGCAGCCGCGCGTGATGCTGTTCGACGAGCCGACGTCCGCGCTCGATCCCGAACTCGTCGGCGAGGTGCTGCAGGTGATGAAGCTGCTCGCGAGCGAAGGGATGACGATGGTCGTCGTCACGCACGAAATGGGTTTCGCGAAAGAGGTCGCCGACGTGGTTGTCGTGATGGACGGTGGCGCGATCGTCGAAGCCGGGCCGCCGACGGAGATCTTTTCGGCGCCGACGCAACCGCGTACGCGGGCGTTCTTGCAGGCGGTGCTGTCGCGCGCATGAGAGTTCCGTTCGACCAGACGATCTGGAGCGGCCGTCGCGACGACGGCGAGCCTGGCGATACGCGACGGGTGTTCGATCAGGTGGTGCGTTTCGATGCGGCTTCGGATCACAGCGCGGGGCCGGTGATCGTCGGCTTCTGTTCGGACGAAGGTGTGCGTCGCAACCAGGGACGGGTGGGCGCCGCACACGCGCCGAAGGAATTGCGGCGCGCGCTGGCCAGTCTGCCGGCGAAAGAAACACTGCACATCGCCGACGCGGGCGATGTGCTCTGCGACGACGGCGAACTCGAACACGCGCAGGCCGAACTGGCAGACGTCGTCGGCGAGGTACTCGCGAGCGGTGCAACGCCGCTGGTGTTCGGCGGCGGTCATGAGGTGGCGTGGGGCACGTATAGCGGCTTGCGCAGGCACCTCGACAATGAAGCGCCCACGCAACGTCTATTGATCGTCAACTTCGACGCGCACTTCGATCTACGCCAGAAGCGCCCAGCGAATTCAGGCACACCGTTCGATCAGATCGCATGCGATTGCGCATCGCGCGGCGTGCCGTTCGACTATGTGTGCTTCGGCATCAGCGATCTCGCGAATACCGCTTCGCTGTTCGCGCGTGCGCAGCAACTCGACGTTCAGTACATGCTCGACACGGACATGCAGGAACCGCAGCTGCCGCAGCGCCTCGCGCAACTGGAAAAATTCATCGAAGCAGCCGACAACATCTACCTGACGATCGATCTCGACGTCCTGCCCGGCGCGATCGCACCGGGCGTGTCGGCACCGGCGGCACTCGGCGTGCCGCTGTCGGTGGTCGAAGCGATGGTGCGACGTCTGAAGGCATCCGGCAAAGTGCGCGCAGCCGATATCGCCGAATACAACCCGCTACACGATCGCGACCGCCTCACCGCACGCGCGGCGGCACGGCTCGCGTATCGACTGCTCTAAAGCGCGCTTGAAACGCCACCAAAACGCTATTGAATCGTGCGCAACACCTGCGTGACGATGCCGTGTTCATGCAGCACCGCAGGACTTGCCTGCAACAGCGGCAGGTAGCGTTCGAGAAACGCATTCTGCGGCGTGTTTGGATCGAACAGCGCGGCGACGCCCTGCGCGGCGGCGAGGCGATCGTCGTCGGTGGCTTCGCGGTCGTCGAGTATTTCGTCGACGTTGGCGATCACCGTCGATAGCGGCGCGATCCACCGAAACCCCGACCCATTGATGAGCACCTGCAGGAATGCAGCCGGCGTCGTCGGACCGAATTCCTTCTCGTAGGCCGCGCGCTCGTGATCGAGGATCGACTTGTGCAGCGTCAGCAGCGGCCTGCGAACGTCCGAGAGAAACTGCGTGGCGTGGGATGCGTTCATGACGGACTCCGTGCGGATAAAACGAAACGCTTCGACAGCGAAGCAACAATTTTTCATCGACGGCCGATGCTCGCGCGACGTCGATGCATGCGACATCATTTGCCGATGGTAACGCATCCGGATACGCGTCCGAGCGTGCCGCATTAACGCCACGCCGCACACGATATGCGAGAGCGGTCGACGTTATCTTTCCCGCAGCGCTACAATCATCGCGCCTCTTCGCGGTATGCACGGTATCTCGATAGTAATTCGGCGCGATACGTCCATTGGCATTTCTCGCGGAATAAAAATCGCGAGGCGCCGAGTTTTAGTTTAGTCCGGCGTACAAAGCCGGTATCGAATGCATCGGACTTCACTGAGTCGCGGCATTCGATCGATAACAACCCAACAACAACCCATAACCCACAATCGGAGCAGTTCATGACAACGCTCACCATCAACGGTCAGACTCACACCGTCGACGCGCCTCCCGATATGCCGCTGCTGTGGGTACTCCGCGACATCGTCGGCCTGACGGGCACGAAGTTCGGCTGCGGCATCGCGCAGTGCGGCGCATGCACGGTGCATCTCGACGGTGCGGCCGTGCGCTCGTGTGTGCTGCCGGTCGCTGCGGTCGGCGATCGCAAGATCACGACCATCGAAGCGGTCGGCGATACGCCGTCCGGCAAAAAAGTCCAGGTGGCATGGCGGCAACTCGACGTGGTGCAGTGCGGCTACTGTCAGTCGGGGCAGGTGATGTCGGCGGCCTCGCTGCTCGCGCAGAACGCGAACCCCTCCGATGCGGACATCGATGCGGCAATGGCGGGCAACATCTGCCGCTGCGGCACGTACAACCGCATCCGCGCGGCGATCAAGCAAGCCGCGAAGGAGGCCTGATATGTCTCAGGGACTCCTCGACGCACAGAACGGCGACTCGCGCGGCTCACGCGGCTCAAGCATTACGCGGCGCACTTTCCTCAAATTCGGCGTCACGGTAGGCGTCGCGACGGGTGGCGGTCTGCTGCTCGGCTTCAGCCTGCCGGCGCTCAGTCAGGGCGACCAGGCCACAGGGGCCGCACGCAAGAGCGTGATCGGCGGCGACGGTGACGAGTCGCCGCAAAACGGCGTATTCGCACCGAACGCATTCATCCAGATCGACACGGCGGGCAAGGTCACGATGGTGATCCCGAAGGTCGAGATGGGTCAGGGCGTGTACACGTCGATCCCGATGTTGATCGCCGAAGAGCTCGAAGTGTCGCTCGACAACGTGACGATCGACCACGCACCGCCGAACGAAAAGCTGTTCATGGACCCGAACCTCGGCGGCCAGCTGACCGGCGGCTCGACGTCGATCCGCTACGCGTGGGAACCGATGCGCCGCGCCGGCGCGACCGCACGCGTGCTGCTCGTCAGCGCAGCCGCGCAGCAGTGGCAGGTGGATCCCGCGTCATGCCACGCGGAAAACGGCCAGGTGATCCACTCGGCAAGCAATCGCAGCATCGGCTACGGCCAGCTCGTCAATGCCGCTGCGAAACTGCCGGCACCGCAGAACGTGCCGCTGAAAAAACCGCAGGACTTCAAGCTGATCGGCACGCCCGTGAAGCGGCTCGATTCGCCGGAAAAAGTCGACGGCTCGGCGCAGTTCGGACTCGACGTGCGGCTGCCCGGGATGGTCTACGCGGCGATCGTGAACTGTCCGGTGTTCGGCGGCATGCTCGCGAGCGTCGACGATACGAACGCGAAGAAGATCCCCGGCGTGCGTCAGGTCGTGAAGGTCGACAACGCGGTCGCGGTGATCGGCGATCACACGTGGGCCGCGAAACGCGGCGCCGCTGCGCTCGACATCAAATGGAACGAAGGCGCGGCCGCGAATCTGTCGATGAAGCAGATCGTCGCGGAACTCGCGCAGGCGTCGCAGCGCAACGGTGCGGTCGCGCGCAAGGAAGGCGATGTCGGCAAGGCGTTCTCGAACGCGAAGACGCGCGTCGATGCGGTGTATCAGCAGCCGTTCCTCGCGCACGCGACGATGGAGCCGATCAACTGCACGGTGCACGTGCAGCCGGATCAGTGCGAAATCTGGGTCGGCACGCAGGTGCCGACGCGCGCACGCGATGCAGGCGCGGCCGTCACCGGGCTGCCGGCCGACAAGATCATCGTGCATAACTTTCTGCTCGGCGGCGGCTTCGGGCGACGGCTCGAAGTGGATGCGATCACGCAGGCGCTGAAAATCGGCAAGGTGATCGGCGTGCCGGTCAAGGTCGTGTGGACGCGCGAGGAAGACATCCAGCACGACATGTACCGCCCGTACTACTACGACGTGATTTCGGCGGGGCTCGACGCGAACGGCAAACCGATTGCGTGGCAGCACCGCATCGTTGGCTCGTCGATCATGGCGCGCTTCGCGCCGCCGGCATTCAAGAACGGGCTCGATCCGGATGCGGTGGAAGTCGCCGCCGATCTGCCGTACGACCTGCCGAATCAACTGGTCGATTATGTGCGCCAGGAACCTGCGACGATCCCGACCGCGTTCTGGCGCGGCGTCGGACCGACGCGTGGGACGTTCGTCGTCGAGAGTTTCGTCGACGAACTGGCCGCGCAGGCGAAGGTGGACCCGGTGAAGTACCGGCGCGATCTGCTCGGCAAATCGCCGCGCGCGCTCAATGTGCTCGACGTCGCGACGAAAGCGGCCGGCTGGGACGGCACCGCGCGGCCGAAGGGGCAAGGGCGCGGCGTGTCGGTGATGCATGCGTTCGGCAGCTTCTTCTCGATGGTCGTCGACGTGACGATCGATCAGGGCGAAGTGACGGTGAACCACGTCTATTGCGCAGTCGACTGCGGGATGACGGTCAATCCGAACACGATCGAGGCGCAGGTGCAGGGCGGCATCATCTTCGGCATCACGGCTGCGTTGTACAGCGAGATCACGATCGCCGACGGCCGCGTGCAGCAGAACAACTTCACCGACTACCGGATGCTGCGGATCGACCAGACCCCGCCGATCGAAGTGCATATCGTGAAGAGCGGCGAGGCGCCGGGCGGCATCGGCGAGCCGGGCACCTCCGCGCTCGCGCCGGCACTGGCGAACGCGATCTACGCAGCGACGGGCACGCGGCTGCATCATCTGCCGGTCGGTGCGCAGTTGAAAACCGCGTGAAGGAGACAGACATGAATCGCACATTCAAGCTTGCGGGCTCGGCTGTCTTCGCTGCTGTCATCGCGTGCGCCGCATGGCCCGCGTTTGCGCAGAACGGCAATGCATCGGTCGACGATGCGCTCGTCCAGCGCGGCGCGTATCTCGCGAAGGTCGGTGATTGCGTCGCATGTCACTCGGCGCCGCGCGGCAAGCCGTTCGCGGGCGGCCTGCCGATGACCACGCCAATGGGCGCAATCTACACGACCAACATTACGCCGGATCCGGACACGGGCATCGGCCGCTACACGGAGGAAGACTTCTCGCGCGCGCTGCGCGAAGGCGTCGCGAAGGACGGTCACAACCTCTATCCGGCGATGCCTTATCCGTCGTACGCGAAGGTCAACGACGACGACACCCGCGCGCTCTACGCGTACTTCATGCACGGTGTAGCCCCCGTGAAGCAGGCGAACCGCGAGTCAGACATCAAGTGGCCGATGAACATGCGCTGGCCGCTTGCGCTGTGGAACATGGTGTTCCTCGACAAGGGCGTGTACCAGGACAAGGCCGGAAAGGACGTTGCGTGGAATCGCGGCGCGTATCTGATCCAGGGGCTCGGCCACTGCGGCTCATGTCATACGCCGCGCGGCGTCGCGTTCCAGGAGAAGGCACTCGACGAAACCGGCAGCAGCTATCTGAGCGGCAGCCTGCTCGACGGCTGGTTCGCGGCGAACCTCACCGGCGCGCACAACACCGGGCTCGGGCGCTGGTCCGAGCAGGACGTCGCGCTGTTCCTGAAAACCGGTGCGAACCAGCATGCGTCGGCGTTCGGTTCGATGACGAGCGTGATCAACAACAGCACGCAGGCGATGAACGATACCGACGTCACCGCGATGGCGAGCTATCTGAAGTCGCTGCCGCCGGTGGGCGGCAACGGCGCGGCGCCGTACACGTACGATGCGCAGGCGACGAAGGTGTCGCTCGCGCGTCCGGCAAACGATGCGGGCGCCCGTGTGTACACCGCGTACTGCATGCATTGCCATGGTGTCGACGGACGCGGCTTCGCGCCGATGCTCGCGCCGCTCGCGGGCAATCCGAACGTGCTCGAAACCGATCCGTCGTCGCTCGTCAACGTGACGCTGAATGGTACCGGCGATCTGGTGATTCAGGGCATTCCGGCGCCGTACCCGATGCCGAAGTACGCACCGGTGCTGAACGACCAGCAGATCGCCGACGTGCTGACCTTCATCCGCGCGGGGTGGAACAACCATGCGCCGGCAGTATCGGCGGGGGATGTGGCGAAGCTGCGCAAGTCGACCCAGGCGGCGCGATAAGGCGGTGCTTCGGAAACAGGTCGGGTAGCGTCAGCGATGCTGCCCGACCTTCTGCCGTTTTTCGAGCACGCGGGCGTACCACGTCAGCGGGAAGCACATCGCGAAGTACAGCAGCGCGACCATCCCGTAGATCGGAAACGGCCGGAACGCTGCGTTGGTGATCATCGTGCCGGTCTTCGTCAGTTCGGTGAAGCCGATGATTGACGTGAGCGCCGTGCTCTTCACGACCTGCACCAGAAAGCCGACGGTCGGCGCAACGCCGATCTTCAACGCCTGCGGCCACACGATGTAGCGTAATTGCTGGCCAAACGTCATCCCGAGACTCGCGCCTGCGGCCCACTGGCCGCGCGGCACTGCTTCGACACAGCCGCGCCAGATGTCGACGAGATACGCGCTCGTGTAGAGCGTCAGCGTGACCGTTGCCGCGAGCCATGGCGACACGTCGATGCCGACGAGCGGCAAACCGAAGAACGCGATGAACAGCTGCATCAGCAGCGGCGTGCCCTGAAACAGCTCGACGTAGAGAATCACCGCGCGACGCAGCCACGCGACCGGCGAGACGCGCGCGGCGAGCAGCACGAGACCCACCACGCCACCACCGACGAACGCGATCAACGACAGCAGCAATGTCCAGCGCGCCGCGAGCAGCAGGTTGCGGGCGATGTCCCACAGCGTGAATTCGATCATTGCGGGCGTTCCGTCGTGGGCAGCGGTTGAGCGCCGTTGTTGCGCATGATGAGTCGCATGAACGGGCTTCTCGATGCGCCCGGACCCGTAGACGAAACACGCGCCGCACGGCCAGCGAACAGTCCCCGACCGAGCCGGCTCATCAGTTGCCGCAGCACGATCGACAGAACGAGATAGACGACCGTGATAATCAGATAGCTCTCGAACGAGCGGAAATTGCGCGACTGGATGAAGTTCGCTGCGTAGGTCAGATCGGGCACCGAGATCTGCGACACGACCGCCGAGCCGAGCATCACGATCAGCACCTGGCTCAGCAACGCGGGGAACACATTGGCGATCGCCTGCGGCAGCACGACGTAGCGAAACACCTGGCGCCCCTGCAGCCCGAGTGCATGCGCGGCCTGCACCTGGCCGAGCGGAATCGAATCGATACCCGCGCGGACGATCTCGATCGCGTACGCACCGAGATTGACGGTCATCGCGAGGATGGCAGCCTGGATTTCGTCGATATGGATGCCGAGGCTCGGCAGCCCGAAGAACACGAAGAACAGCTGCACGAGAAACGGCGTGTTGCGGATCACCTCGACGTACGCCGCGATTAGCGCACGCGCCCACTTTGGGCCGGCCACCGCGACGCTCGCGCCGGCCACACCGACGAGTCCGCCGAGCGCCGTCGAGATCGCGGTCAGGCCGAGCGTCACGCCCGCGCCGCGCACGAGCATGCCTGCATAGGGGCCGAAGCCGCTGAAGTCGAACGCGTACGTCATGTTGGAAAAATCGTCAGAGGGCCAGTCGGGGTGCGCGGAGTTACAGGTCGGCCGGCAGCGGCGCACGCAGCCACTTCTGCGAGATCGCGTTCATCGTGCCGTCCTTGCGGGCGCGCGCGATGGTGTCGTCGACCTTGTGCAGCAGACGCGGCTCGTTCTTGTTCAGGCCGACGTGATCCGGCGAACTGAACAGCGAGAACTTCTGCTCGGGATCGTTGGCGGGATGACGCGCCAGAATCGTCGCGCCGACGTCGTTGCCGACCACGAGCAACTGTACCTGACCAGAAATAAATGCAGAAATGGCGCCGTTCGGATCGTCGAAGCGTTTGATCGTCGCGGTGGCGGGCGCGATCTTGCTGACGCTCAGGTCCTCAAGCGTGCCACGCGCGACCGAAATCGTCTTGCCGGCCAGATCGTTCGCGTTCTTCACTGCTAGTGTTTTCGGACCGAACACGGCGAGGTAGTACGGCGCGTACGGCTGCGAGAAATCGATGACCTTCGCACGCTCGGGCGTCTGACCCACTGACAGCAGCAGGTCGGCCTTGTGGTCGGCGAGGTAGGCCATCCGGTTGTCGCCGGTCACCTGCACGAGTTCGACCTTCGCGCCGAGCCCCTTGCCGATCAGGTCAGCGACGTCGATGTCATAGCCTTGCGGCTTCATGTCCGGACCGATCGAGCCGAACGGCGGGTAATCCTCGAACACGCCGATGCGCACGACGCCGGACTTCGCGATCGTATCGAGTGCGTCCGCGTGAGCCATCGGCACGAAGGACGACAACAGCACGGCAGCAGCAGTGGCCGCCGGGACAAACCGACGGGCACGTCGGATCAAAGAAGGGGAGCGCATCGGTCGGTCCTCGGGCTTCGTGAGAGGTGGGTTTCTTCGGTGTCGCCTGAGTGTTCAGGTGACGCGTGCGTGCACTCTAGGTTTGCCAAAATCGACGAACAAACGAAATCTGCGCATGGGGGGCATGACGAGCGCTCATGCGTGTTGGCGCAATATCCGCGCGGGAAGTTTTTCGTCTGACATGAGCGCTGCGCATGGCACGTCGGGGATGTGCCGGTCGCGACGGGATTTCGGTTCGCGTATGCTTGATCGTGATCCGGCCTCGCAGGGGCTGGCCGTCAGCCGGCGTTGCGGGTGTGTTTGCCCGCGCACTCAGATCTCCCCTGCTCAGCGTCGCGATGAATTTTCCTGATACCTGAGACTCCGATGCCCCGCTCGCCATGCGCCGACTTCCTCCACTAAACGCGCTACAGATCTTCGAAACGGTCGCGCGCCATCGCAGCTTCACGCGCGCGGCGGATCACCTGTGTCTGACGCAAGGCGCGGTCAGCCGGCAGATTCTCGCGCTCGAGGAGTACTACCGGTTCCCGCTGTTCAAGCGGCACGCGAAAGGGCTGACGCTCACCGCCGAAGGCGAACTGCTGCTACCCGCAGTCAAGGAGAGCTTTGCGCGCATCGAGGAAATTTCGCTGCGTCTCACACGACAGCGCACCGACCTCGCGCTGAAGGTGCCGACCTGCGTGATGCGCTGGATGCTGCCGAAGATCATGCGCTTCCAGGCGGGCAACCCGGAACTGCACGTGCAGATCACGACGACGTGGCAGCACGACGTCGATTTCCAGGGCGAGCCGTTCGATGCGGCGATCATCTACGGCACGTCGCCGGGCGTGGACGTCCAGGCGGTGCCGCTGTTCGAGGAACGCCTGACGCCCGTCTGCACGCCGGAGTTGTTGCGGGACAAGCCGCTCGCGTCGGTTGCGGATCTCGCGCGTCACACGCTGCTGCATCCGACACGCGATCATCGCGACTGGAAAATGTGGCTCGATTACGTCGACGTCAGCGATATCGACGCGTCGCTCGGCCCGAGCTTCGATACGCTCGATCTCGCGACGAATGCGGCGCTACAGGGATTCGGCGTCGCGATCAGCGATCTCGCGCTGATCGACGAGGACGTCGCCGCGAAGCGGCTGGTGCGCCCGTTCGACGCGGTACTGACGACCGGCGCGCGCTACTACTTCGTTTATCCGGATGCGGTCGCGCATCAGCAGAAGGTGCGGCTGTTCCACGACTGGATTGCCGCGCACTGGGCGGATTAGCGAGCGTACCCGCGCTTGCTGACGCGCTAAGGTGCAAGCGACAGAAACAGATACGCGGCGAACAGCGACAGATGCACGGCGCCTTGCAGGATGTTGGTGCGTCCGGTGCTCAGCGTGAACGTGCCGACCAGCAGCGTCAGGAACAGCAGCACCGTTTCCTTGCCACCAAGACCGAGCGCGAGCGGCTGGCCGGTCCACAGGAAGACCACCGCGACGGTCGGGATCGTCAGTCCAATGCTCGCGAGCGCGGAGCCGAGCGCGAGATTCAGGCTCGTCTGCAGGCGGTCGGCACGTGCTGCGCGCAACGCGGCGAGCCCTTCGGGCAGCAGCACGAGCGCGGCGATCACGACACCGACCACGGCTTCGGGCAAGCCGGCGCCGAGTACCGCGCGTTCGACGGCCGGCGACAGCAGCTTCGCGAGCACCACGACCGCGACGAGACACACCACCAGCAGCACGCTGCTGAGGGTCGTCACGGTATTGCTGGGCGGCGCCGCGTGCGCGTTTTCGTCGCCGGGCCGTACGCTGTCGGCGAGGAAGAAGTCGCGATGCCGGACGGTCTGCACGAACACGAACACGCCGTACAGCACCAGCGACGAGATCCCCGCGAACGCCAGTTGCGACGGCGTGAGCACCGGGCCGAGTTCGGTGCTCGTATAGTTCGGCATGACGAGCGTGAGCACGGACAGCACCGCGAGTACCGACAGCGCGGCACTCGCACCGCGGATCTGGAAGTCCTGCTCGCGATGCCGCAGACCACCGGCCAGCAGACACAACCCGACGATGCCGTTGCACACGATCATCACCGCCGCGAACACGGTGTCGCGTGCGAGCCCGGCTTTCTCCGGGCCCGCGCCGAGCATCACCGACACGATCAGCGCGACCTCGATCACCGTGACCGCGATCGCGAGGACCAGCGTGCCGAACGGCTCGCCGACCCGATGCGCGACGACCTCGGCATGATGGACCGCCGCGAACACCGAGCCGGCCAGCGCGAGCGCGACCAGCGCGAGCAGCCAGCCGTTGCCGGGCAGTGCGAGCGATACGCCGAGGACGATCCATGCGGCGATCGGCACGGCGATCGTCCAGCGAGGCAGCGCGGTCGAGGTCGTTGTCATCGGAATGTCCTGGGTTGAAGTGACTCGGGTGAAGAAGTGGAAGCGGCGAAACAGAGTTGATCTATTATCTCAAGAATCGACGCTAATATATTAAAATAAAAGGAATATTTGTTTTTTACCGTTCGCCGGGGCGGGTGGGAAAGACATCGAAGGAGCCATTGTGATTCGTAGCCAGGAAACCTTGAACCTGTTGCTGGACAGCATCTCGCGATTCGTCCGGGAGCGACTCGTCCCGAACGAGGAACTCGTCGCCGAGACTGACCAGATCCCCGCCGCGCTGCTCGACGAGATGCGCGAACTCGGTCTGTTCGGGCTCTGCCTGCCTGAAGAATACGGCGGACTCGGCCTGACGATGGAAGAAGAAGTGCTCGCGGCGATCGAACTCGGGATGACGTCGCCGGCGTTTCGCTCGGCGATCGGCAGCAACAACGGTATCGGGTCGACCGGCATCGTGCTCGACGGGACGCCCGCGCAGAAAGAAAAATACCTGCCACGGCTTGCGTCCGGCGAACTGATCGGCTCGTTCTGCCTGACCGAGCCGGAAGCGGGCTCGGACGCCGCATCGCTGCGCACGACCGCCGTACGCGACGGCGATCACTACGTGCTCAACGGCACGAAGCGCTTCATCACGAACGCGCCCGAGGCCGGCGTGTTCACCGTGATGGCCCGCACCGATCCGGCGGGCAAGGGTGCCGACGCGATCTCCGCGTTCGTCGTCGAGGCGGGTACGCCGGGGCTGTCGCTCGGCAAGACCGATCGCAAGATGGGTCAGAAGGGCGCGCATACCTGCGACGTGATCTTCGACAACTGCCGGGTGCCGGCGGAAAACCTGATCGGCGAGCGGGAAGGTGTCGGCTTCAAGACCGCGATGAAGACGCTCGACAAGGGACGTCTGCATATCGCGGCGGTCGCGACCGGCGCCGCGCAGCGGATGCTCTCCGATGCCGTGCGCTATGCACTCGAGCGCAAGCAGTTCGGCAAACCGATCGCCGAATTCCAGCTGATCCAGGCGATGCTCGCGGATAGCCAGGCGGAAATCTACGCATCGCGCTGCATGATCGTCGATGCGGCGAAGCGTCGCGATGCGGGCGAGCGGGTCACGAGCGAGGCATCGTGCGCGAAGATGTTCGCGACGGAGATGTGCGGGCGGGTCGCGGACCGTGCAGTGCAGATTTTCGGCGGCGCGGGCTACATGAGCGAGTACGGGATCGAGCGGTTCTATCGCGACGTGCGGCTGTTTCGCATCTACGAAGGCACGACGCAGATCCAGCAGATCGTGATCGCACGCGAGTTGCTGCGGACGTTCGGCGGATAGTTTGACGCAGAAGGGAGAGAGAGGCTGCCGCCGTTCGTTGCGAACGGCGGCAGCCTGTGATGCCGAGGATGGATTACTGGCCTTGCGGACGGATCGCCAGTGCGTTCTTCACGGACTTCACGCCGGCCACGCCTTGTGCGGCTTCGGTGGCCTTGTCGCTTTGTCCCTGTTCGGGCACCGAGCCTTGCAGCGTCACGTCGCCGCCGCGTGCGCGGACCGTGATGTTCGACGTGCTGATGCCACCTGCCTTGGTCAGCGCGGTACGCACCTTGTGTTGCAGTGCGCGGTTTTCGGAACGGACTGCTTTCTTCTGAGCCTTCGCCGAAGCGGCAGGCGTCGCCGACGCTGCGGCGTCAGTGTCGCTCGCTTGTGCATACGCGTTGAGCGATGCCAGCACGACGAGCGCGCTACCGACGATCTTGACTGCGTTGATTACCTTCATCTGTTTTCTCCTTTGTCATGCGTCGCGAGGACCCTTCAGTGGGCCGGTGCACTACACCACGGGGAAACTGCAGCTGAACCGACGGCATACTGTTGCATGCCGATGCGCGCGAAGCGGTTCGCGCGCCGCGTGGGTCGACGGCAATCCTCTTGTATGTCGCCACAGCGAGTGCTACTGCAGCTAACTGCGATCGACGTGAGAGGCTTGCGGTGTCTACCGTTGCGGGCCGCGAATAAAGATACTCCAATCGGCAAACGCGTGCTTCGATTCGAGCATTGCGCTCGGGTATTGTGAGCGTATTGATGTGGTGCATCGATGGGTTGCTGGTTTGCCGCTGGTTTGCCGCTGGTATGTATTGCCAGGTTTCATTGAATCGTCCGCCGTATTTCTTCACCGATCCGATCCGCATGAATGCTTCGCTGCTTCCCATCGTCGCGCTGACCCGCGACGATCTCCCGATCGATACCGTCGAGCTGGCGCGCTTCATGGTCGGCCAGTATCTCGTTCATGATCTGCCCGAAGGACGGTTGAGCGGACGCATCGTAGAGACCGAGGCGTACCCGCTCGGCGATTCGACGAGCCATGCGTTTCAAGGGCGGCGCCCGTACAACGGTTCGATGTTTCTCGCGCGCGGTCATGCGTATGTGCGGCTTACGTATGGGCTGTCGTACATGCTCAATATGTCGAGCGAGCTTGAGGACGTAGGCGCGGGGATTCTGATTCGAGCGGTCGAGCCGCTCGAGGGCATCGCCGCGATGGAGGCACGCCGTCCCGGTATCAAGCGTCTCGATCTCGCGCGCGGCCCCGGCCGCCTGACGATGGCGTTCGGCATCGGTCCGTCGTTCGATGATACGGATCTATGTGCGGGACACGGCTTGTGGATCGGCAGGCTCGCGACGAATCCCGCAAGCGTGCCGGAGGTGGGCGCGACGAAACGGATCGGTCTGTCGCGCGAGATGCATCGGCTGCTGCGTTTTTACGAAGTGGGGAGTCCGTTCGTCAGCGGGCCGCGCAAGTTGCTCGTGCCGCCGCCCCCGGGTGCTTCGCTCGACGAATGAATGCCCGACGCGGTCGCGGTTCGGCAGTATTTTCCTTCGTCTGACATCTCTGCAATTATTGCGCGCTGCTGCGTTGCTATCCGGCGGATAGGCTCACTCTTCAAGCATTGTTGCCGATCTGGCAAATATGTTTCTCCCGATTAAGGGTTTTCCCTTGATGCTCTGCCTCCTACACTGAAGTCACTCGCTTCCACATGGTGTGAGAAGCAGAGCAGAAAAAACATCTGGAGGTAATTATCATGAAGACGTTCATCAAGGCAGCACTCATCGCCACCGTTCTTGCAGCTCCGGTTGCATCGTTCGCTCAATCGGCCGATCAAGGCCTCACGCGTGCTCAAGTGCGTTCGGAGCTGATTCAGGTCGAACAGGCCGGCTACAACCCGGCGCAATCGTCGGACGCGCAATACCCCGCTAACATCCAGGCCGCCGAACATCGCGTCGATGTGCAATCCGGTATCGCGCAAGCGCAACTGCCGGTCGCGGACACGAGCGGCTATGGTTCGTCGACGAACGGTTCGTCGCAATCGGGTGCCGTGCAACCGGCTAGCCCGCAACGCTCGATCTACTTCGGTAACTGATTGGCGCAGCCATGCGGCGGGCAGGTTGATGTCCGTCGCGTACGCAGTGCACGCGAAGTAACCAGCGAAGTACTCAGGTAAGCAGATACAGGTTTCCAGCGGGCGCGTCGGATGAATGGCGCCCCGCTGGATCTCGCGCGACGCATGCGCGCTGACCATTCATGCACGGCAGGCGGACGTTGCTTCATACGTTGTCCGCAGCCGCTACAAGTTTCCAGGAACCTCCGCCGCCGCAAGGTGGCTTCGCCCAACCATCACGGCTTGGGCTTTTTTTGCTGCGAAACGGTTCAGGTGTGCTCGCCGGAGATGTACTGCTCGAGCTGCTGGATCGTGAATCGCTGCTCGGCGATGATGTTTTTCACCAGATCGCCGATCGATACCATCCCCACCAGTTTCTCCCGATCGATGACAGGCAGATGACGCATCCGGTGATCGGTCATCAGCGCCATGCATTCGTCGGTCGTCTGGTCGAGCCGTACGAAGCGCACGGCCTTGCTCATGATGTCCCGCACCGGTGTGTCCTTCGACGAGCGTTCCATCAGTACGACCTTGCGCGCGTAGTCGCGCTCCGTGACGATGCCGGCGATCGCGTCGCCGTCGGTGACGATCAGCGCACCGATCTGCCGGTCGGCCATCAGCTTGATCGCGTCGAACACCGAGTCCGATGCGGCGATCGTGTAGACGTCATGGTTCGGCTTCGACTTGAGTACCTGGGAAACGCTAGTCATGGGGCGGCTCCGTTTTCGCAGTGCAGCACGCCAGCGTGTGACGCGCCGTGGTGAGGACAGACGGCTCCAGTATAGGCGGCAGCGGCGCGCGCGTCGCGTGCCTGTCGCGTGCATTAAGGCAGGGGCCGCGCGGCCGGGCGGTGCGTCCGATCGATTAGCGGTACACTCCAGTTCCCAACGGTACCCGGCGACTCGCCGGTTTATGTCCGCTTCACCATTCAACGCCATGCCCACGTCTCAAGATCCGTCAATCGCGGACTGCTCCACCGGCGAATGCGTCGTTCTCGATGCCACCGCCACGCTTCCCACGCGCTACGGCACCTTCAAGTCCTACGTGTTTCGCGTCGTCGATGGCGGTGCCGAACATCTCGCGCTCGTGATGGGCGACATCGAGAACCAGCAGTCGGTGTTGACGCGTCTGCATTCCGAATGCGTGACCGGCGACGTGTTCGGTTCGTATCGCTGCGACTGCGGCGAACAGCTCGATCTCGCGCTGCGCTACATCGCGGCCGAGGGCTGCGGCGTGCTGCTGTATCTGCGTGGCCATGAAGGGCGCGGCATTGGTCTGAGCAACAAGATCCGTGCATATGCGCTGCAGGAGCAGGGGCGCGACACCGTCGAGGCGAATCTGGATCTCGGCCTGCCCGACGATGCGCGCGAATACAATTCGGCCGCAGGCATCCTGCGTCTACTGAAGGTCACGTCGGTCCGGCTGATGAGCAACAATCCGGAGAAATTCGATTCGCTCGTGCGGCACGGCATTCCGGTTTGCGAACGGGTCGCGCTCGCGATTCCGATGCGCGAGGAAAACGAGCGCTACATCCGCACCAAGCAGGCCAAGTTCGGCCACTACTTCGACGAAAACGAATAACGCGTCCTGGCGCGCGGTGGCCGACAGGTTCGCCGACACGCGAGGGCGGTGCCGCTCATGGAACATCTGGATGATCTCTTCCTGTTCGTGCAGGTCGTCGATGCCGGCGGTTTCAGTGCGGCCGAGCGCAGCACGGGTATCGCGAAGTCGCGGCTGTCGCGTCGCGTGGCGATGCTTGAAACGGCGCTTGGCGTGCGGCTTCTGCATCGTTCCACGCATGCCTTTGGCCTGACTCCGGTCGGCGAGGAAGTCGCCGCGCAGGCGCGCGAAGCGCTCGCAAAGGTCGAACAGATTCGCGAACTGACCAGTCACGCACGCGACGAACCGAGCGGTATCCTGCACCTGAACGCTTCGCTACTGCTCGGCGAAACGATACTGCCGCCGTTGCTCGCGGAATTCGCGCGAACCTACCCTCGTGTACGTGTGCAACTGTCGCTGTCGAACCGCTTCGTCGATCTGACCGAAGAGCGTATCGACATCGTGATTCGCGCGTCGGCGGCGCCGCTCGCATCGGAAGATGTCGTTGCGCGATCGATTGCTCGCTCCCGATCTGCGGTCTATGCGCATCCATCGTTGCTCGCCGCTGGAGCACCCCAGTCGCTCGACGCACTCGCCGATTTTCCGTGCCTCGCACAAGGCACGCTGGTTGCGCCGAGGCCATGGCAGTTTGTCGGCGAAGCGGGCGAGCCGGTCGAGGTGCGCGTCGTGCCGGTCATCGCCGTCGATAATCTGCTCGCGATTCATGAACTCGCGATGGCGGGCGCCGGTCTCGCGCAACTGCCGTGCAATCTGTGCGAAGCCGCCGAGCGCGACGGCCGTCTGGTGCGCGTGCTGGAGCATGTGCGCTCGCAAGGGGTGACGATTCATGCGATGTATCCGTCGCGTCGCGGGATGACGCAGGCCGCACGCGTGCTGCTCGATTTTCTGCAGGCACGCTGGCCGACCGCCGGTACCGAACCTCTCACGACAGCCCGATAAACGTTCCCCATCGGCGTTCCATTTGCGGCACGCCGCGTTCCGCGGCCACGTCTCGACGTTCGCGGGGTGCATCGCTACATTGACTCTCAAGGGGCAGGCAGGTGAGCCGCCCGTCAACGGAGAGTCATGATGAATCTGCAGCAGAAAGTAGCGGTGGTATCCGGCGCATCGCGCGGTATCGGCAAGGCAACCGCACGCGCGCTTGCCGCACGCGGCGCGACCGTCGCGGTCGTGTACAGGAAGCAGCGCGAGGCCGCAGCAGCGGTGGTCGCCGAAGTCGCGGCCGCCGGGGGACGCGCCGAAGCGTTTCAGGCCGACGTGTCCGATACTGCGTCGGTACGCGCGCTCGCGGCGGCGGTTGCGCAGCGCTTCGGTACGATCGATGTGCTCGTGAACAACGCGGGTGTCTATGGTGAGCGCGCGATCGGCGATCTGGATGCCGCGTTTTTTGCCGAACAGTTCAACCAGAACACGCTCAGCGTCGTGCTGATGACGCAGGCGTTCGCGCCGCTGTTCGGCGCCGGCGGCGGTGCAATCGTCAATGTGTCGTCGAATCTTGCGAGCGCGCCGCATGCGGAGAACGGCATCTATTCGGCGAGCAAGGCCGCTGTCGAGACGCTGACGCGTGCGTTCGCGCTCGAACTCGGGCCGCGGAACATTCGCGTGAACGCGGTGGCTCCGTTCGTGACGCGTACCGACATGACTGCACATATTCCCGACGCGGTCCGCGCAACGCTTGCCGAACAGACGCCGCTACGACGTCTCGCAGAACCGGCCGATGTCGCGGATGTGATCGCATCGCTTGCATCCGATGATATGCGTTGGGTCACGGGTCGCACGATTCTCACCGACGGCGGCTTCACGTCCTGAGCGAGTGATCTCCGGATTTCGAATGCTATCCGCTGTAATTCGGCGGATAGCATCGTCGCGTCCATTCATTCCCTATCGCTTCGCTTTTCAAGCTGAATTTTCGTATTGACGGCAATACATTTTTCGACCGTTTGCTAACGCATTTGCGTGGCTGCATGAGAAGCGAAAATCATCAATCGACGCAACGATTTTTTTACTAAAGGAAGCGCTTTTACTGCCGTAAAGACCATGAGTAGTCGGTGGATGTCCGGCATGCATTTCAATTGACGGATCCTGATTTCAGACCGCTGACGAACGGATACAGGAACGCGTCGACGCACGAGACATTCCTGTACGGGCAGAACGGACACGGCGGGTCCGCGTGATGCAGCGGACAAAGACGGGTATGCGAAAGCTGAAGGCAGGGAAGTGGACCGGTCGCGTTGTGCGCATCGGTACGAGCGGAGATCTCTCGCGTGTCCGCATGCGTGGTTCGATGCGCGGCTTCACGCTGATCGAGATTCTCGCCGCGCTCGCGATTTCCGCGTTGATGGTCACCGGCGTGGTCGCGATGATCAACTCGTCGCTTGAGGACATGCGCGGACAGCAGACGGCGATGTACCAGCAGCAGATCGGCGTGGCCGCGAAGCAACTGATCCAGACGAATGCAGCGACGCTGTCGCAACAGGCCTCGCCGACTGTTCCTGTCGTGGTGCCGTTCAACAGCGGCGGCGCGTATCAGTTGTCGAAGTTTTTGCCCGCCGCGATGCGGACAACCAATCCGTACGGACAGACTCCCTGTCTGCTCGTCTACACCGACTCGAACGGCGCGCTGGTCGGGTTGCTCGTCACTGAAGGCGGTACGACGATCGCCGATTCGGAACTCGGCTACATCGCCGCGAACTCGGGACAGGGCGGCGGTTCGATTCCCGCGACCAACAATGCGGCAGGTTCTGCGATCGGCGCGTTCGGTGCATGGACGCTGACGTCGCCGAACCCGGCGGGCGCATCGTGCACGACGACGAAAACCGGCACGGGGCATCTCGCGAGCGAGGTCTACTACAACGGCAACCAGGTGCAGAATTCCGACTACCTGTACCGCGTTTCCGTGCCGAACGATCTCGCAGCGAACACGATGCAGGTGCCGATCATCCTGTCGGTACAGACCGATTACGCGGCATGCGCGAATACCGGAGCGGTCGCCGCCGACAGCGCGGGCAACGTCGTGACCTGCCTCAGCGGAACCGGCAAATGGATGCCGCAGGCGTCGTTCCATTGGCGCGGCACGGTCGCAAAAGAGGCGGACCTCGCGAACGTCGACCCGAAGTCGCTCTATGCCGACGACATCGTCATCGCCACCGACACAAACCGCGCATACCGCTACGACGGCGCGAACTGGCAGGCGCTCGCGGTGGATCAGAACGGCAATCTTCAGCTCGGCAATTCGGGCACGCTTGGCGCGCCGTGTCCGCAGCCTTCGACCAGCACCACCGAAGTGACGACCGATGCGACCGGCCGCGTACTCACCTGCACAAGCACTCTGTCAGGCGGTGGTCCCACATGGCAGACGCAGTCGGAAATCAACCCGACGTCGGTACCGATGGATTCCGCCTGCGCGATTGCAGTGGGTCAGCCCGGCACCTCCGATTTCCCCTGTACCGTGGCTCCGTCCGGCGCGCCGGTGTTCAACAACGCGATGGGTTACTGGCAATCCGTCGTCACGCGCAACGTGCCGCAGATGCCGCGCAACGGCAACATCGTCGTCTATTCGTGGGCACATATGACGGACTCGTTCGTGACGAACTGCCCGGGTGCGCCGCAGGATCTGAGCGCAGGCGGCGGCGCGTACGTGACGCTGTACGCGGAACTGGTCGACGTGGACACCGGCGCGACGATCGCCAGCGCGGTGAACCAGTCGTCGGCGATTCGTGGGGATCTGACGAACATCAACATCACGCTCGCTCACGAACTGGCGAAAAACAACAAGGGCTATCAGGTCCGCTTCACGACGTTCTGGATCATCTTCAATTCATCGGTCAATTCCGCGGCGTTCCAGACGAGTTTCTGCAACGGCAATACGCGCACGCCAACGACCGGCGTCGTCACGTCATGGACCATTACGCCGTTCTATTGATCGTCGCTCACATGCGCTACGGGAATGTGAAGTCGTCGTTGCTGTCGGGGATGGCGTTCAGCAGGTCGCGTAATCCGAACCAGCCGACGATGTTCGCGGCAGCTACGACGAGCGCGAACAGCGTAAGCCAGTGCGAGCGATTGTTCGAACGGCGACGTGTCGCTTGCGGAGCAAACGTGGCGCGCAACAAAGGACAAGTAGACATTGAAGTCTCCGTTAGCGGGCGAGACTCTGCACGACATGCGGCACAAGCGTGGCGAACACGTCGGCCAGATCCGTCGCGCCGAAGTACCGCTCGGTTGCATCACGTTCGACGTCGATCCGCCCCGCGTTGTGCGCGTCGTACAGATCGACGATCAGTTGTGCGTGCTCGTCGCTGAGGCCCGCGTGCTTGAGCGTCGGGGTCCAGGTGTCGCGCGGCAGTTCGAGCGCATCGATCGGGCGGCCGAGCGCCGTACTCAACGCATGCGCGACGTCGCGAGCATCGAGTCGTCGAGGCCCTTCGATGCTGACGGTCCGCAGCGAGCGCGCATCGCGCGGCGTCGTCATCAGTTCGGCCGCCAGCGTGCCGACGTCCTGCGCAGCGACGGTCGGAAAGCGTTTCGTCAATGGATGATGCAGACTCGGCAGCCGATTCGTCGCGATAGCAGCGGGTACGACACGCGCCCAGTTATGCATGTGTTCGCTGGCGCGCAGCAGGATCAGATGCGTGTCGGGTCCCGCAAGCGGTTTCAGCCGGGCTTCGAGTTCATGGAACAGCATCGTAATGCCGGTGCCGTGTTCAAGCTCGGCGCCATAGTCGGACAGCGCGAGCACGAGAGGCGGCCGATGCGCGCTCAATGCGTCGACTGCTGCAGCGATGGTTTCGCGCATTGTGCGCGCGGGATGCGGGTCGTCGTTCGGCAACGGACACAGCATCTGCACTGCGGTCGCATCCCGCAGCGCTTCACCGATGGCGCGTGCATCGCGCAGATCGGCGAATGCAACGTCGCAGCCGGACTGCTCGAAAAATTCGCGTTGCCGTGCGTCGTGCTGTTCGCGCAGCACGGCGCGGACGGGTTGGCCGGCACGGCGCAGCGCGGTAATGCTCGCGCGTCCCACCTGCCCATTTGCTCCGAAGATGATGTACACGATTGGATTGCTCCTTGCCGGGTCCGGGTATGGCCGACGATGAAGCGATCGTAAGCGCGGCGGAAGCGCGTCGCGCGCAGCCAGGGATGACGTTGCGCAGATCTGGATGACGATTTTCACGGACCCGGATCACGCATCGCGGCGACGTCATGCAAAGCGGATCGAAACGAAGCACAATGCTCGCAGATTCGACTTCCTCAGCAGGGACATGCGATGGCCTCAGCGATACACCAATCCGATGTGATTCCGTATGCCGGCCCGCGCGCCAGCCTGCGTTCCAGCGCGGGCCACGGCTGGAAAGGCTTTGGTGCCGAACTGATCGCGATTCCGGCGGGCGTGCACAGGGTTCCGGCGAGCGTGCACCATCGCATAGGCGTGCATGTCGGTACACCGATCAAGGCGCATTGCGTGTGCGGCGGCCGTCGTCTTGCGCGGATTCAGGCGCACGGCGACGCGGATGTCATTCCCGTCGGCTACGACGGCGAATGGACGGACGAATCGGACTGCACGGTGCTGCGCATCTGGATCGGCGGCGAATTCGCGAAGACCACGTTCGAACAGCTCGGCGTGAAGCCGTCGCATGCGCAAATAGAGCCGCGCCTCCAGTTTCGCGACCCGCGTTTTCAGCATCTCGCGTGGGCGCTGCGCGCCGAACTCGAGGCCGACGAGAAATCCGATCCGCTGTATGCGGAGAGCCTGTGCACGGCGATGATCGTGCGCCTGACACAAGGCGCACCGGCGCTCGTAGAAAAGCGCCGCACGCTCGCGCCGCGCATGGTCGCACGTGTGGTCGACTACATCGAAAGCCATCTCGACCAGCGTCTCACATTGACCGAACTAGCCGCGCTCGCCGATTTGAGCGTGCCGCATTTCAAGGTGCTGTTTCGCGAGACGCTCGGCATGCCGGTGCATCGCTATGTGATCGAGCGGCGTGTTGAACGTGCGCGTCTGCTGCTGTTGCAAGGGAGTTTGAGCACGAGCCAGGTCGCGCTCGAAACAGGCTTCGCGCATCAGAGCCACATGGCGCACTGGATGAACCGTTTGCTTGGCGTCACGCCGCGCGAACTGGTCCGTTCGTCTACGCATGCGACGCGCATCGCAGAGCCCACGAACGACGACGTCGACGATAAGAGACGGCTTTTGCTGCACACGCGTTAAGCAGTTTGCGTGCGTGGCCCGGTGCATGCGTCTGGAGTCCGTGCACTACCGCGCACTATTGCTGCTCTCACTGTTTCCAGTGCTAAATACGCGGACTTTGCACGGGAGACTGTCACATGGCTAAAACAAAAAGAGCACGCGTTGTCGCATGGGCACTTGCGGCGACACTGGGCAACGCATCGCTTATTGCGATGTTGAGCCTGGGTTTGCCGTCGAGCATCGCACCGGCGGTAGCGGCAACGGCTACGACCGACACCTACGCCGCGACGCGTTATCCGATCGTTCTCGTCCCCGGTCTCACGGGCACCGACAAGTACCTGGGCGTGCTCGACTACTGGTACGGCATCCAGTCCGATCTCGAGCAACATGGCGCCACCGTCTACGTCGCGAACCTGTCGGGGTTCCAGAGCGACGACGGTCCGAACGGACGCGGCGAACAGGTACTCGCCTACGTGAAGCAGGTGCTTGCGGCCACTGGCGCACAGAAGGTCAATCTGATCGGTCACAGCCAGGGGGGCACCACGTCGCGCTATGTCGCGGCCGTCGCACCGGAACTCGTCGCATCGGTCACGACGATCAGCACGCCACATCGCGGCTCCGAGTTCGCGGATTTCGTCCAGGATGCGCTGAAGAAAGATCCGACCGGCCTGTCGACCCCGATACTCGCGACGTTCGCCAACCTGTTCGGCGTGCTCACGAACAGCACGCACATCACGAATCAGGATGCGATCGCCGCGCTGCAGACGTTGACCACCGCAAAGGCGGCGGCCTACAACATCAACTATCCGAGCGCCGGATTAGGCGCGCCGGGTTCGTGCAAAACGGGCGCGTCGAGCGAGACGGTCAACGGCAATACGCATCTGCTGTACTCGTGGGCGGGCAGCGCGATTCAACCGGTCAGCGTGTTCGGTGTGACCGGTGCGGTCGACACCAGTGTCGCGCCGATCGACGTGGCAAACGCGTTGGACATCTCGACGCCTGCGCTCTACGCGACCGGCACCGTGATGATCGGTCGGCAGTCGGGACAAAACGACGGGCTTGTGTCGGTGTGCAGTGCGCTGTTCGGCAAGGTGCTGAGTACCACCTACAAGTGGAATCACCTCGACGAGATCAATCAGTTGCTCGGCGTGCGCGGCGCAAATGCAGCGGACCCAGTCGCCGTGATCCGCACGCATGCGAACCGGTTGAAGACGCAGGGCGTCTGATCGATGACGCTTGCGCATGAGCGACGCTTACGGCGCGTATCGAGGGAACGCGCGCGCAGAGTCTGGTTCGTGGTTGCAGTGCTCGCGGCGACGGGCGCGGGTGCGTGGTGGTTCGGCCCGCGGTCGCACGAACACACGGATGCGCAGGCGGTTGCGGATCAGTCTCGTGCGACGCTCGCGCGCGCTGTCGATCCGGCCAGTGCGTCCGCGACGCAGGCGCAACTGAACGCGCTGCCGGACTCGCTTCAAGGATCGTCGCCGCCGCGTTTACCGCTCGACACAGGTGGCCGTCTTGCGCGCACACGTGCGGTTCGGGACTTCTTCGATTATTTCCTCACGGCAAGCAGCGAACGTTCCGCTGCGGCGCTCGATGCGCTGGTGCGCCGCTATATCGCTGCGCAACTCGACGGCACTGCAGCGGCAGACGAAGCCGTCGACGCATGGCGTCGCTACACCGCGTATCGCATGGCACTCGATCGTTTGCCGCAACCCGTTTCTGTGGCACCCGGCAACACGACCGATCTCGACGCGTTGCAACGCACGCTCGACGAACGCGCGACGCTCGCCGCGCAGACGATGGGCGAGTGGAACGAGCCGTTCTTCGGCGACGAGTTACGCAGGCAGCGTGACGATCTCGCGCGTCTGCGGATCGCGTCGGACCCATCGCTTAGCGACGCGGAGAAGGCCGCACGTCTTGCATCGCTCGACGCCGCATTGCCCGCAGCCGAGCGCGATGCGCGCGAACGCGTGAAGCGTCAGCAGTCGGCACTCGATGCGATCGCTCAGATGCAGAAGCAGGGCGCGTCGGCCGATGCGATACGCGCGCAGGTGACGCAGACGCTCGGTCCGGAAGCCGCGCGACGGGTCGTGCAAATGGAGCAGACGGAACAGGCGTGGCAGAGCCGCTATACGGACTATGCGTCGCAGCGCGCGCAGATCGATCGGATGGGACTCGCGCCGCAGGATCGCGACGCGCAGGTCGCGCAGTTGCGGCAGCGTTTTTTCACGAATCCGGCGGATGCGCTGCGTGCGCAGTCGTTGGATCGGGGGGCGGCTAACTGAGTGCGTTGGGGTTCAGCTTTTCACGCGGAGTGAACGCGGGTCGTACGGCGCCTTTAGATGAATCGACGCCGGCAACTGTTCTCCAGCGACCTCGATCGTATAGCGGCCCGCAGTGAGCCATGCGGCGTCGACAGCGCCGTCAGCGCGCGCGACGTAACCCATCGCAACCGGACAACCCACCGAGTGACCATATGCCGCCGAACTCACGAAGCCGACCGGCGCGCCGTCGCGCAAGATCGCTTCGCCGCCCCATAGCATGCGGTCCGTTGCACCGTCGGCGGTGAGGACGACCATCCGGCGACGTAGCGGTTCGTCGCGCAGTTTGAGCAGCGCATCGCGGCCGCGAAACGGAATTGCCTTGTCGAGCTTGCATGCGAACGCGAGACCGGCTTCGAACGGATGCGTGTCCGGTGTGAGTTCACGGCCCCATGCGCGATAGCCCTTCTCGATACGCAGCGATTCGATCGCATAGTAGCCGGCATCGACGAGCCCGAACGATTTGCCCGCTGCGTGCAGCGTCTCGTACACGCCGACCGCGAATTCGACCGGCACGTACAGTTCCCAGCCGAGTTCGCCGACATACGTGAGACGTGTCGCGCGCACGGTCGCATAACCGATGTCGACTTCGCGACTCTGGCCGAATGCGAACGCTTCGTTGCTCCAGTCGGCTTTCGATACGCTCTGCAACAGCGCACGCGCATGCGGGCCCATTACGGCGAGCACGGCGTACTGTCCGGTGACGTCGACGATCGTGCAACGGCTGTCGGGAGGGATCAGCTTTTCCAGCGTGTCGAGATCGCGCGTGGTTTGCGCTGAACCGGTGACGATCAGGTACTGGTCGTCGGCGAGGCGGGTCAGCGTGAAGTCCGATTCGTAGGTGCCACGCTCGTTCAGCAAGCCTGAGTAGACCGTCGTGCCTGGCGGCACGGCGACGTCGTTCGCGACGATCGATTGCAGCACGCTCTCGGCATCGCGGCCCTTCACGAGCAGCTTGGAAAACGACGTCATGTCGAATAGCGCAACGCCTTCGCGGCAGGCGCGATGCTCGGTGCCGCTCCACGGCAACCAGTTCTGCTGGCCGAACGCGTAATCGATGTGCGTCTCTGCCGCGCTCGGCGCAAAGAAGTTCGGCCGCTCCCAGCCCATCTTGCCGCCGAAGCTGGCGCCCTTGTCGCGCAGCAGCGCAAACAGCGGCGAGCGACGGAACGGACGCGCGGAATCGAGTTCGCGGTTCGGCCACGGCATCGCGTAATGCAGCCCGAGCGTTTCCTTCACGCGATCGTGCAGCCACGTATCGTTGCCGTTGAAGCGCGCGAAGCGGCGAATGTCGACGGGCCACAAATCCATCGTCGGTTCGCCCGCGACGATCCACTCGGCGAGCGCCATGCCTGCGCCACCGGCGGATGCGATCCCCATCGAGTTGAAGCCGGCACCGACGAAAAAGCGCCGCAATTCAGGCGCTTCGCCGAGGATGAAGTTGTTGTCGGGCGTGAACGATTCCGGGCCGTTGTAGAACTGCCGGATCTCCGCGGTTTCGAGTGCGGGTACACGCTGCAGCGCGTTCTGCATCAGGATTTCGAACTGGTCCCAGTCGTCGGGCAGCAGCTGAAATTCGAAATTTTCCGGAATGCCTTGCATGCCCCAAGGCTTCGCGTCGGGTTCGAAGCCACCCATCACGAGGCCGCCCACTTCTTCCTTGAAATAGATGTAGCCGTCGGGGTCGCGCATCACGGGCAGGTCGGGATGCACGCCGGCGATGCGTCCGGTGACGATGTAGTAGTGCTCGGCCGAATGCAGCGGCACGGTGACACCGCATAGACGGCCGAGCGCTTTCGCCCACTGGCCCGCACAGTTGACGACGATCTCCGCGTCGAGCGTGCCTTCTTCGCCGTCCTTGTTGCGCCACGCGAGCCCGCACGCTTCGCGGCCGTGCGTGCCCGCGCGCGTATGGATTGCCGTGACCTTCGTGTTCTCGACGATGCGTGCGCCGCCTGTGCGTGCGCCGCGTGCTAACGCCTGCGTGAGATCGGTCGGATTCGCCTTGCCGTCGCCGGGTAGCCAGACTGCGCCGAGCAGATCGTCGGTGCGCATCACGGGCCACAAGTCGCCGGCTTCCTGCGGACCGATCACATCGCACGCGACGCCGTACGCGCGCGCGACGGCCGCGGTGCGCTTGAGCTGCGTCATCCGTTCGGCGGTGCGTGCAACCGACAGCGACCCGCATTGCTTCCAGCCCGTGCCAAGACCCGTCTCGGCTTCGAGCTGGGCATACAGCGACGTCGAATAGCGGATCAGCTTCGTCATGCTTTCCTGTGCGCGTAACTGGCCGACGAGACCGGCCGCGTGCCACGTGGTCCCACACGACAACTGCCCCTGTTCGATCAGCACGACGTCGGTCCAGCCCAGCTTGGTCAGGTGATACGCGACCGAGCACCCGACGATACCGCCACCGATGATCGCGACGCGGGTGTGCTGGGGAAGAGTCGTGGCCATGAAAATCTCGCGGGAGGAAGAGACGAACAGGAAGAGATAACGGGCGAAAGGATGCAACATAAAGCCACAAAACACAACATTATTATTGGATATGATTTGGCTTTTGTTGGATATGTGTGGGATTGGTCTGGTCGGCCGCGATGGCCTTTGCTAGACTCCGCGCCATCCAGCCACGAGTTGCCGCGATGTTCACCACGCCCCGTCAGACCGAAATCATGCGCCTCGTCCGTGCGAAACAGACCTGCACGGTTGCCGAGCTCGCACAACTGTTCGCGGTATCCGACGAGACCGTGCGACGCACCGTCAAACCGCTGATCGCCGACGGTTTGCTCGTGAAGGTGCACGGCGGTGTGATGTTGCCCGATCGACTCGACGAGCCGCCGTTCCAGCGCCGACTCGTCGAGCAGCGCGACGCGAAGCAGATCGTCGCCGCAAGCGTGTGCGAACTGGTGCAAGACGGCGACTCGCTGATTCTCGATAGCGGCACGACCTGCGTGCATATCGCCGACGCGCTATGTGCGCGCTCGCGACTCACGGTGGTGACCAATTCGGTGGAGATCGCGCGCACGCTCGCGCCGCGCAACGGCAATCGCGTGTTCGTTGCGGGCGGCGAGTTGCGTGCCGACGATCTGTCAGCAGTCGGCGACGAGGTACTCGCATTCATCAAGCGCTTTCATGTGCGTTTCGCGATCGTGTCGGTCACTGCGATCGATCACGAAGGGCGCTTCATGGATGCACAGCTATCGGATGTGTCGTATTCGCTCGCCGCGTTTGCACAGGCAGAGCAATGCATCGTTGCCGCGGATCATGCGAAGTTCGGGCACAGCGCGCTCGCGCATGCGTTCGGTCCAACGGATATCGATCTACTTGTCACCGACGAAACGCCGCCACCCGCGATTGCTCGTGCATTTTCAGAGGCTGGGCTGGAGGTGCGAGTGGGGCGTCCGTCTGCTGTATCGGGTGACGGTGCTGCGGTTGCATGAGCCGCCGGTCGCGAAGGCATCGACCCCCGCACAGGGTGAATCGCTAAATACGGCTCAAAATTCGATTCGGTAGCCGCGCGTCGCGCGCCGCTTTCCACCCACTACGCACTCACGAAACGTCAGATCCAACACATCGCGTGATGCCCGCGTCACCCGATTCGCCACCCTCCGCAGGCTCCTCGCAAAGTCCCGCCCAGCTTGCCTGAGCGCGAACTACTTCGTCGCTCGGCAATCTCTCCAGGCCACCTTCCAGCACCAACGTTGACATTCCTTAACATTTAAATCGACGGAATTTAACTATTGCTGACAGTGGCCTCCCGTCGATATCTCGAAAATGCATTCAGACGCCAAACCGTGATGAACGGTGCGGCAACGACCCATACAGAGAAGCCGGTGGTCGACACAGATTCACCGGGACGGTCAATCGCTACGGGGCGGTTGCCGGCGCCACCGAAGGCGTCGACGGTCGAGGACAGCAAGAGCGGACTTCAGTCCGCCTGGTACTTCGGGAAGTGGGTGTGGCGGTACGAAAGACGTGGTGGCGGTGACAGCGGCAATTGCGATGTGATGTCGTTGAACATGAGCGGCGCCCGGGCGGGCGTGACGATCGGCGGAACACGGGTGCTCTCTGAGGGCGGAGCAAACGAGGTGACCGTCCAGCTCGGCAACGACGGCAATGTGCCGGCCTGGATGCAGGTGTGGCTCGATTAGGGGAATCCGAATGCAAGACCGGACGAATCAAAAGTGCCTTTCACACTGTCGCCGCCAGCTTTTCGCCTCGACCCGAAGCGAAGCAGGAATCTGCGGTTCGTTCGAACGCAGGGTGCGCAGGACGGATTACCGCAGGACCGTGAATCGTTGCGCTGGCTCAACGTCGCAGAGCGAACGCCGCAGGACGATCGAGCAGCGGATGCGGATCGCGATAACGGGCAATCGTTGCAGCGCTCGAGAATCCGACTGGTTTTTCGACCAGCGGGTCTGTCCGGCGACGCAGCGGCAGCCGCAGCCGGCATCGCGTGGAAATCCGTCGGAAAGGAGCGTGGCGGTGATGCGCTCGAGGCGGTCAACCCGACGCCTCACTACGTTGCGTTTGATCGGCTGGTCGCGCGTTCGGGTGGGGTGACCTGGATGAACGACTGCAGTGGAGTGATGGATTCACGCAGCAGGGAATTGACAGTGCAATAGCAGAACAATCAGAACCTGAGAGATCGGCAGCACGAGTAACCACAGAACAGCAAAGCAAGAGCAGGACAACAGCAGGGCAACGACGACAGGCAAGGCAGCATTCAGGGACGGGGCGGCGGGGCCATCCGGCGATGAGACCGGCAACAACAAAGCAAGGGAAGGGGCGCCCGCGCAAGCGGGCGCACGATCCGCGCGACACGCGTGTCGCACTTCCCACGGGATCGCGACGGGACCAACCAGCAGCATAACGAACTGAAAGCAGTGAGGCATCGGGCGAGGCCACCCGACTGACAATCCTTAAACGATTTAATTGATGGCCCTTCTTATACTGGGCTGCCGATTGTGAAGCCTTTGACGATTCGGCGCAAAAAGACGGAACAACGACATATGAGGACCTCTGCGGCACAAGTAGTACGACCGCGGAGGACGTTGGCCTAAGCAGAGAGCAACGGATGTTTTTCAGACCTGGCACGACGCGCCTTCCGTTCCGGACGAACGATCGCGCAAACAAGACCGGCCGCCGTCTGCAGCGGATCGAACTCGATCCGGCCACCGACGTACATGCACGCGCCGCAATCGAGGCTTACGCGGATTCGTGTGCGCCCGAGATGCCCTGGCTTGCCGAGTTGCTGCGTGTATCGGCGGCTCATGAGCAGGGCGAGATCACACATTGTGCGGCGACGACGATGCGCGTGTTTGCGCTCGCGCAGGAATGGGCCGCCGATCAGCCGGACTACGCGCACGCAGCGTGGGAGCACGTGCGCAGGCAACTCGATGTCGCGCTGCGCGCGAAATTGCGGACCGCTGCGGACGCCGAGGTTGATGAAGCCGACGGCGGTCAAGGTATCGCACCGGCGCCGGTCAACGATGAAGGCCAACCCATGGCGAAGAGCCCTGAGGAATCGGCAGACCCAGCGGCAGATCACAAGTAGACGCGACACGACGTCACCCGAGAGAGCACGGCGACAGTCCGGGCCAGAACCTGAGAGAAGACATGCGGCTCGCCCGCGGGCCGCAACCGGTTGGCGATATGTCGCTGCCGGAAGAGGACAACGGTTTTTCGATTATGATGACCGCCCCGATCGCAAACAACGAACATCACTGCATGCGTCGCATGTAGCGCCGTGTTCAAGCTGTGTCGTTTGCGCTGCCGTATAGAAGCAAACGGCACGCGGGCGCTTCGTCAACGATCGATCGACTGCGTGGCCGGCGGTGCATCCAGCATTGGCCGGTTGCGACGCTGTCCAGATCGATGAACGATGTGCGATGCGGGGTGTTATGAGAATTGCTGTTCTGGATGACGATCCGGCTCAGGCCGATTTCGTATGTGAAACGCTGTCGACGGCTGGGCATATCTGCCACGCGTTCGGCGAAGGCAAAGTGCTCGTGAAGCAGTTGCGCCGTCAGACGTTCGATCTGCTGGTGCTCGACTGGAACGTGCCCGACATGTCCGGCGACGAAGTGCTGCACTGGGTCAGACAGAGTCTGTCGGAGAAGCTTCCGGTGCTGTTCATGACGAGCCGCAGCCGCGAGACCGATATCACGTCGATGCTCAACAGCGGCGCCGACGATTACGTCGTGAAGCCTGTCCCAGGAAGCGTCCTGCTCGCACGGGTAGGTTCGCTGCTCAGGCGCGCGTACCAGCTCAATCCGGCGGCCGCGAAAGAGGTGTTCGGCGAATTCGAATTCGACATCGGCGCGAAGCAGGTGCAAGTCAAAGGCAAGTCGGTTGCGTTGACGCAGAAAGAATTCGAACTGGCGCTGCTGCTGTTCCAGCACCTGAGCCGGCCGTTATCGCGTGCGCACATTCTCGACGTCATCTGGAAGCAGGCCACCGAAATTCCGTCGCGCACAATGGATACCCACGTGTCGATGCTGCGCGCTAAACTCGGTCTGCGACCTGAAAATGGCTATCGGCTCACGCCGATTTACGGGTATGGTTATCGTTTGGAGCGAATAGAGAAGGGGGATGCGTGATTAGTGGGCGAGCCGTGATTGCGACCGGATCCGTCGAGTGGGCACAGCGCCACCGCCGGGCATTGCCGTTCGCGCTGTCGTGCGTCGTCGCGACGCTTGGCTGGCTATCCGCGCCGGCCGTCGCGCAGAAACACGTGCCTCACGCAACGCCGACCACCCACGTTACCCAGGCCACGACGCCGTACGTCACCCAGGCCGGCGACACCCTCTATGAAATCGCAGCCCGCTATCTGCGCGATCCGGGCGACTGGACCGTACTCAGCCGTCTGAACCATCTACCGCCGCCGCGCCATTTACCGCCCGGACTCGAAGTGCGTCTGCCCGTTGCGCTGCTGAAACAAGAGCGACTTTCCGCACGGGTCATCGCCACGAGCGGTCCGGCCGAACACGCATTCGGTAACGCGCCATTTACTCCCGTTGCAACCGAGATGGCACTCGGCGAAGGCGACCGCGTCCGCACCGGCCCGAATGGTTTCGTGACGCTGGCGTTGGAAGATGGCTCACATCTGTCGGTCCCGCAAAACAGTGAGATCGATATCGGCTCGTTGCGGCAAACCGTGTTGACCGGCTCGAGCGACCGTGTGATCAATTTGAAGCACGGCGAAGTCGACAGCGAAGTCACGCACGCGACGAAGAAAGACGACCGCTTCCAGATCCGCTCGCCGTCCGTGGTGGCGGGTGTGCGTGGCACGAGTTTCCGCGTGAACTACGATCGCGACGTTCAGTCCACGGCCGTCGAAGTGCTCGACGGTGCGGTTGGCGTCGACAGTGCCGCGACACCGCCGCCCGCGCGAGGCATTCCGTTGCAGGCGTCGTCGCAACTCGTCAGTGCGCATTTCGGTAGCGTCACGCACGGTAGCGGTGGTGTCGGCCAGCCGGTCGAACTGCTGCCCGCGCCGGCACTCGTCGATCCCGGCAAGATCCAGGACGCGAAAGACGTCTCGTTCGACATCGTGCCGTCGAACAATGCACACGGCTATCGCGTGCAGATCGCGCGCGACGCCGATCTGCTCGACATGATCCTCGATCAACGCACCACCGGGCCCAAGGCATCGTTCGACACACTGCCCGACGGCACGTATTTCGTGCGTCTGTCGGCAATCGATTCAAACGGACTGCAAGGTCTTCCACAGGTCTATGCGTTCGAGCGCCGCCAACTGGGTCTCACTGCGACGGCCGCGCAGCGCGCCGGCACGCGCGATTTCGAGTTCCGCTGGTTCGTCAGTCGCAATGGAGCGGCGACGAAATTCCGCTTCGTACTCGCGAAGTCCGCCGATCTGCACGATCCGGTTATCGATCGCACCGATCTGTCGTCCGGGCGGCTCGTCGTCAGCGAATTGCCGAAGGGCGTCTACTACTGGACCGTGATCGCCGAGCAGTTCGAGAACGGCAAGTTCTATGAAAAGGGCAGCTCTGTCCGCTCGTTCACCCTCGCGCGCTGATGCCGGCGCCGGTGAGTCGTCGCGAATGACGCTCGACCCGCGGTCTCGTCTCGGGCGCCCTGTCGGGCGCCGTTTTCTTTTCGAATGGCTGGGCGTCGGTTGCCTCGGTGTGATCGTCGTTCTGTTCGGCGCGGTCTGGCATCTGACCAACGCAGTCGATCATCTCGTCTACGACCGCTTCCTCGAGTTCCGCGCGACGCCGGTGCTCGATAACGTGGTCGTCGTCGAAATCGACAACGCGAGCATCGCGCGAATCGGCCGCTGGCCGTGGCCGCGTGCGGTGCATGCGGAGGTGCTCGAGCGGATCGCAGCAGCACAGCCCGCCGCGATCGTCTACGACGTGCTGTTCACCGAGTCGTCACCCGACGATGCGCGTTTCGCCCGTTCGATCGCAGCGAACCATACGTTTCTACCCATCCTGCTGAGCCCCGAAAACGCCGACGGCACGCGTAACGCCGTGCAGCCCGTCGCACCGCTCGCACAGGCGGCGTCCGGGCTCGGCCACATCAATCTCGAAGTGGACAGCGACGGCATCGTCCGGAGTGTCGCGCTGTTCGAGGGCGACGCGCATTCGCACTGGCCGCAACTCACGTTACCGCTATGGCGCGCGATCTCGAACGGCACGGTACCGCTTGCGCCGCCGCCTGGCGGCACGTGGCATACGCCGGGTTCCCATATCGACGACGGCAGCGAGCAGCGCTTCCTGATCCCGTTCAGTCCGCTCGCCGAGAGCTATCGGAAGGTATCGTTCGCGAGTCTGTTGAACGGCGAGGTCTCGCCCGACGTGCTGCGTGGGCGGATCGTGCTGATCGGTGCAACCGCGTCCGGCCTCTACGATCGTTTCGCGACGCCGGTGTCGGGCGAGCTTGGGCTGATGCCCGGCGTCTACATTCACGCGAACGTGCTCGACTCGCTGTTGACCGGTCGCACGATCGAGCCGACGCGCAGCTGGGTCGTCTTCATTGCCTCGCTGGTGCCGCTCGGCGTGTTGCTCGCGGGCTTCCTCGTGCTGTCGCCGTGGCGTTCGCTGCTGCTCGCAGCCGGCCTGTGTGCGTTCACCGCAGCGGGCAGTGCAGCGCTGTTGTACGGCGCACGGGTCTGGGCGTCACCGATGCCGGCGATCGTCGGATTGATCGCCGTGTATCCGATCTGGAACTGGCGGCGTCTCGAAATGACGATGTCGTATCTGCGTAAGGAGCTGCAGCGCCTCGCCGACGAACCCTACCTGCTCCCCGGCACGCCGCGTCGTAGCGCGGACTTCGGCGGTGACGCGCTCGAAAAGCACATGTCGCTGATGGCGCAGGCCGCGCAGCGCGTGCAGGACATGAAGCGCTTCGTGTGGGACAGCCTCGATAGCGTGCCCGAGCCGATCCTCGTCAGCGACGTCGCCGGTGTCGTGTTGATCGCGAACCAGGCGGCGAAAGCGCATTTCGCGCGGATTGCCGAGCCGTCGCCGGAAGGCCGGCCGATCCGCGACATATTCGGCGATCTGACCTACGTGAAATCGATCGATGAAAGCGCGGACGTCGACGGCTTCGCGCGCACGCACTGGCCCGCATTGCTCGATCCGGCACGCGACGAGTTCGAGACGCTGATGGAAAAGGGCATCGAGGTCAGCGACCGGAATGGACGCGACCATCTGCTGCGCTACGCGAAGTGCACGAACGCGCAGGGCGAAGCCACGGGCTGGATCGCCGGGCTCGTCGACGTGACGGCGCTGCATGCAGCCGAGCGTCATCGCGAAGATGCGCTGCGGCTGCTGTCGCACGACATGCGTTCGCCGCAGGCGTCGATTCTTGCGCTCGTCGAGATCGAGCGCGCGAGGATCGAATCGGACCGGATGCGTGAACTGCTCGAACGGATCGAGCGCTACGCGCAGCGCGCGTTGACGCTCGCCGACGACTTCGTGCAACTCGCGCGCGCGGAGTCGCAGACCTACGTGCTCGAACCGGTCAACTTCGGCGAGCTGCTGATCGACGCAAGCGACGAAGTGTGGCCGCAGGCACACGCGAAGCACATCCGCCTCGAAACCCAATTCCCCGACGAAGACGACGCAGAGAACGGCGCCGACGCATGCTGGATTTCCGCGGACCGTTCGCTGATCACGCGCGCGCTCGTCAACATCCTGAACAACGCGGTCAAGTACAGCCCGCCCGACACACAGATTCTCTGCACCATCGAACGCGTCGAATCGACAGACAGCCGGCGGCCCCACGTTCAATGTACGATTCGCGATCAGGGCTACGGTATTCCAGTCGAGCAGCAGGCGAAGCTGTTCGAACGCTTTCATCGCTTTCATGAAACGGAGCGTCCCGACATCGGTGGTGCGGGGCTCGGCATGGCGTTCGTGAAGACCGTCGTGACGCGGCATGGTGGCGACGTGTACGTGGACAGCGCGCCGGGCAAGGGCACGGCGTTCACGCTGGCGCTGCCGGCGCTCGACGAGACGACAGCGTTGCCGTCCGATATCGGCTGACACGGCCCACCCTCTTACGGAGCGAACAACATGATGAATCTCGGGCCGATCCGCAGTGCACTGCTGGTGGCAGGTTGTGCGGCCGCGCTGGCGGGCTGCGCCGGCGTGAAGACCGACGTGCACGCATCGACGGGCGCGAACGCCACCTCGCTGCAGGGCGAAAAGACTTACGCGTTGACGCGGCTGCCGTCGCAGCAGACGAGTGCCACGTATCCGCAATACGCGTCGCTGGTCGAGGCGGAACTGGCGAAGTACGGCTTCACGACTGCGGATGCGACGCACACGCGTTATCTGCTGTCGATTGCGTACGATACGCGGCCGGCTGCGATCGGCGTTGTAGCGGGCGACTGTGCGGATGGCGATGCTGCGGCAGCCTCGACCGATGCGGTAAACGCCGATTGCCGCACACCAGGCGAAACCTCGTTCTCGCTGTTCGGCGGCACGACGTATCGCCACACGTTGACGCTGCGTTTCCTTGAACGCACGACTGGCCGCGAAGCATACAAGGTCACGTCGACGACGCGCGATCGCGAGGCAGACCCGCAACACGCGGTTCCGTATCTGGTGAAGAGCGCGCTCGCGAAACTTCCGTATGCGGACCACGCGGACTGGCAGGTGAAATTGCAGACGCAGGACGCGTCCACTGCGCCGGAAGTCGTGTCGATTAAACCGGTCGAACCCAGGGACCGCTGACCTTCGACTCAACCGTCGTCGGAGCCGGAGTCGTCCACGGGCCAGCGGTTCTCGAACACGCAATGAGCGAGCGGCGTGCGCGTCGCCCATCGTTCGGTTTCCAGCATCGGCTCGTCATAGAACTGCGCGACGTGGCCGATGCACAGGATCGCCACCGGTTTCGCGCCGGCCGGCATGCCCAGCAGCGTCGCGATCTCGAAGGGATCGAACAGCGAGACCCAGCCGAGTCCGATTCCTTCCGCGCGCGCGGCGAGCCACATGTTCTGGATCGCGCATGCGACCGACGCAAGATCCATCTCCGGTAACGTCCGTCTGCCGAACACATGCTGCTCGCGATCGTCCATCAGCGAGACGACCAGCAATTCGCCGCAGTCGAGCATTCCCTCGACCTTCAGCTTCATGAACTCGTCGCGCCGCTTGCCGAGCGCATCGGCGGTGAGCAACCGTTCGCGCTCGACCGCGGCGTGCAGCTCAATACGCAGCACGGGATCGGTGATGCGAACGATGCGCCACGGCTGCATGTAGCCGACGCTCGGCGCATGATGCGCGGCATCGAACAGCCGTTGCAGCAGTAGCGAATCGACCGGTTCACGCGTGAAGTGGCGCATGTCGCGCCGCTCGTGGATCGCACGGTAGACGGCCGCGCGTTCCGGATCGCTAAAACGCTTCGCCATTGAAGAGCGTCGCCGTGAAAGCCGGGTTGGAGGGCCAGTAGCCGTGCATGTAGGTCGCGACGATCGACCCGGCGCGGTAGACGGGCTCACCAGCTTGTTCAGATTGAGCGCGCGTTGCGTTGAGCACCGGTTCGAGCGACGTCGTGATCTGCGAATAGTGGAACGTGTGTCCCTTCAGCGTGCCGTGCCTGCTGCTGTCCATCTGCTGCATGCCGAGCGCGGCGAGACGCGTACCGAGCGTTGCATGGCCGGGCAACAGGCCGAGCATCGGGTGTGTCGCGCCGTCCTTGCCAGTCAGGCTGTCGAGTAGATACAGCATGCCGCCACATTCGGCGACGATGGCTTTTTCCGCTGCGGCATGCGCACGTATCGACGCTGCGGTGCGCGAGGCGGCAGCAAGCGTCGTCGCGTGCAACTCGGGATAGCCGCCGGGCAGATACAGCGCATCGGCATCGATCGGTGCCGGTTCGTCGGCGAGCGGCGAGAAGAAATTCAACCGGGCGCCGAGTGCAGCGAGCAGGTCGAGATTCGCTGGATAGATGAACGAGAACGCGGCGTCGCGTGCGATCGCGATGTGCATGCCGTCGAGCAGACGCGGTTTTGATACACGGGTGCTCGCTTCAAGAGAAGGTTCGAATTCGACCGCCGGCGGCAATTCGGCAAGCGCGGCGCCCGCGAGCGCATCGGCCGCACGTTCGAGCCGCGCGTCGAGGTCGCCGATCTCGTCGGCCTGCAGCAGACCGAGGTGTCGATCGGGCAGTTCGAGCGCCGGATCCTTCGCGGTGTGCCCGAGCCACGCGATGTCGGAAGGCAACGCGTCCGTCAGCATCTGTGCATGCCGCGCCGAACCGACGCGATTCGCGAACACACCATGAAACGGCACCTGCGGACGAAAGTGCGCGAGCCCGAACGCGAGCGCACCGAACGTCTGCGCCATCGCATTCGCGGAGATCACCGCCGCAACCGGCACACCGAACGCTTCGGCAAGATCGGCGCTGCTCGGCGTCCCGTCGAACAGCCCCATCACACCTTCGATCAGAATCAGGTCCGCGTTCGCGGCCGCTTCGGCGAGCAGACTGCGGCATGCGTCCTCGCCGACCATCCACAGATCGAGCGAATACACTGCAGCGCCGCTCGCGCGCGCAAGAATCATCGGGTCAAGAAAATCCGGTCCCGTCTTGAACACACGCACACGCCGACCGAGCCGCGCATGATGACGCGCGAGCCCGGCGGTGATGGTCGTCTTACCCTGACCGGATGCAGGCGCGCTGATGAACAGCGCGGGACACGCGGGCATCGCTCAGAACTCCACGCCAGGCTGCGCCTTCACGTGCTGCTCGCGATACGGGTGCTTGACGAGGCGCATCTCGGTGACGAGGTCGGCGGCTTCGATCAGCGCGTCGGGCGCATGACGACCCGTCACGACGACGTGTACCGATTCGGGGCGCGCGGTCAGCACGCCGAGCACTTCGTCGAGCGGCAGGTAGTCGTATTTCAGCACCGTGTTCAGCTCGTCGAGGATCACCATCCGGTACTCGCCGCTTTCGATCATCCGGCACGCTTCGGCCCAGCCTTTGCGCGCGGTCGCGATGTCGGCGTCGCGGTCCTGCGTGTTCCACGTATAGCCGTCGCCCATCGTGACGAAGTCGCACTCCGCGATCGCGCCGAGGAAGTCGCGCTCCGACGTATGCAGCGCGCCCTTGATGAACTGCACGACACCGAGCCGCATGCCGTGTCCGAGCACGCGAACGGCCATACCGAACGCCGCCGTGCTTTTACCTTTGCCGTTGCCGGTATTGACGATCAACAGACCTTTCTCGATCGTCGCGGAGGCCTGCTTTTTTTCGTGTCCTTCGCGACGCCGCTGAGTCATGCGCGCATGCGATTCGGGATCGGTTTTCATCGGATGGGGTCCTGTTCGAGGTTTTGGTGTGATGAGTCGAGGAGGCCGGCAGCGAGCGGCGCGGTGGTTCGGCAGTCGAAGCGGGGATCGCGTGCGAGTGCGACGGTGACGCCATCGCACACGATCTTGCCGACGATCAGCGGACCGCCGTTCGCGGCGAGCAATGCACAGGGTTCGCACACGCCATCGATGCCGAACTGCGCGCGCACGACAGGCGAGGGCGACGAGAGCGCGGACGTGTCCGGGAATGTCGAAGTGAACGCCGCGATCTGCTCGCGCGTGAACACGTACAGAAGCAGCGCGTGAGAAGCGCAAAACGCGAGCAGGCCAGGCTCGTGCGCTTTCGCATCGACGGTCGCAATCGCGCACACGTCGGCGAGTGGATATGCGCCGAGCGCCATCTGCAAGGCCGCATCGATCTGCGCGGCCGAGACACCGCTGCGGCAGCCGATGCCGGCAATGAGCGACGCGCGACTCATCGACGCGGCTCCACCCGATACCACGCATACCGCGCGTCAGGACGCACAACGGAATTCGACGAAAAGAAACAGGCCATGCCAGGCGGCTGCAATTGCAATACGGATGACGCGCGCTTTACGCACGCGCACCGTGTACGCCGTGTATCCGTCCCCCGCGGATCGGGCGGTCGGCAACGCTTGCGCGTGCCCCTTCGTCTGGCCGGTATCCGGGCTGACAGCCTCACGTCGTTGCCTTCCCGCGACTCTTGCCGCAGTGGCGTCGAACGACGTGCGCGGCTCGAAGGCCGCAGGCTGCTTACCGTTGCGGGGACAGCACAGGCTGGCGCAAAGCGCTTCCTGTTTCCCGTTTAACTGCACACGCGAGTGCGTGTGCGGGCACCAGACGCGCGTACGATAGCACAGGGTTTATGCAGGCTGGTTCGCTGCGGCAGGCCAACGCGCAGTTGCCAGGCCACAAACGACGCGGCCGCGTTGCGCATGTGAATCGTGGGAGTTGCCGCAGCGAATCAAGATGGTGATGTGGTTCAAGAGCACATCCATTCGAAAGACTTCCGCCTTTCACTGAGAGCATCGTTGTTAAGCTGAAATAAAAAATATCATGCCGCTTGCATTGGTTTTGATTTCTATCGTTGGAAATCTATTAGCCTGTTTCCCCGAGTGCCGCAATTAAAATACGTCCGATATGCTGGCGGCTTATCCATTGCCGTTCAACGTCACGAATAGCACCAATTCCCACATATATGTTATCAAAAAGCGCAGGAAATGCCGCGAGCTGCAGTGAATTACGCGTATTGCCTGTCGCGTAGCCTGTCAGTCACCGCGCCTGGGATGGTTGCCGACTTGACGTGATCCTGCTAACGCGGGGAGCATGCGCCGCTATTGAATTACGGAATAGAGAGTCAATTAGCATTTTTTAAGAACACCCCTATCTTTTCATAGAGTGCCGCTTATTATTACTATCGGAATTATATAAATCACATTATTCATTGCGAGGACATGATGCAAAAAGACATCCGTTACCCTCGGAGGCCTATCCGACGCAACCGCATCTTTGTCATTCCTTTTGCCCTGAATCTATTGGCTGCAGCGATCGCGTGCTTTCCGTCAAGCAGCTTCGCGAACTGCACCACAGCCTCCAACGCGACAACCTGCGACACGACGTCGCCCAGTCCCTACACGAATACGGTGGGCCTGGGCGGCAACACAGCCTCCGGCGCCACCGTGACACTCGATCCGAACGCGCAGATCGTAGTCACCGGCCGTAACGGCATTTCGCTTGGCAACAACGCGACCATCGCCATCAACAGTGGCGCCCAGGTCAGTGCGACGGTCAACACCGCCATCGCGGGACTCAACGGAGTGGGCGGCAACACGATCGATTTCGGCAGTAACAACACGGTGACCATTCAGCAGGGCGCAACTGTTTCAGCGAACGGTACGGCCAGCAACGCCGAGGCAATCAATACCGTGGGCTCCGGCAATGTCATCACCAACTCCGGAACGATCAGATCCGCGAACTCGTCAGCCATCTATTTCGATAATCTCAGCGGTTTGAACACCATAGACAACGAGGCCACGGGAGTCATCACGACCACGAGCGCATCGGGCAACGTCATTGGCTCATCGGGCAGCGCTGCTGTGCATTTCATCAACAAGGGGGCCGTCAAGGGTAATCTGGGTTTTGCCGGTGGCAATGACATACTCGACCTGTATACCGGGTCGACGATCACCGGTACCTTCAACGGCGGCGGCGGTACCAACGTCATCAATCTTTGGGGCACGGGTAGTCAGGGTCTGCCGGGCGCGATCCAGAACTTCCAGACGCTCAACAAGCAGGATACCGGCACGTGGACGCTGAGCGGTTCCATAGCCGGCGGCATGAAGGTCAACGTCAACCAGGGAACGCTGGTCCTCGACGGCAGCAATGCCGGCTTCACCGGATCTGTCACGGTAGCCGCGGCCGGCACGCTGGAGGGCGACTCCGATAGTCTTCCGCCGAGCGTCACGGACAACGGCCAGGTCCGCTTCGCCCAGACGGCCGACGGTACGTATGCGGGTGCGATCCAGGGTACGGGCGCGGTGACCAAGACGAACGGGGGAACACTGACGCTCACGGGAGCGAACACCTACAGCGGCGGGACCAGCTTCAACCAGGGCGCGGTGAAAGTCAGCACCGATGGTGCACTAGGCGCGGCGACCGGCTCGCTGACTTTCAACGGCGGCACGCTTCAGTTCGGCAACAGCTTCAATCTGGCGGCCTCGAGGGCGCTGACGCTCAACGCAGGCGGCGGCACGCTCGACACCCAGGCATTCAACACAACCGTCTCGCAAGCGATCGCCGGTAGCGGTTCGCTCACGAAGGCGGGCAGCGGTACGCTCACCCTGCTGGGGAGCAACGTCTACAGCGGGGGCACGACAATCAGCGCGGGTACCCTTCAGCTCGGAAACGGCGGGACAACCGGAAGCATCGTCGGCAACGTGAACAATAACGGCGCGCTGGTGTTCAACAGGTCCGACGCGTTGACGCTTGACGGGCTTCTCTCCGGTACGGGCACCGTCACCCAGTCGGGGAGCGGCACCACGATCCTGAGCGGCGCCAACAGCTACCAGGGCGCCACCAATGTGAATGCAGGTGCGCTCTACGTGAACGGCGATCAGTCGGCTGCAACCGGAGCTACCGCTGTAGCGAGCGGTGCCACGCTCGGAGGCAACGGCACCATCGGCGGCAATGTCACGGTCGCGGCCGGCGCAACCCTGTCGCCGGGCGCGCTGGGCGCTATACCAGGCACGCTGACCATCGGCGGCAATCTGAATCTCGCCGGCAACAGCAACCTGTCCTACAGTCTCGGACAAGCCGGTGTGGCCGGCGGTGCGTACAACGATCTCGTGAACGTGCAGGGCAATCTGGTTCTCGACGGCACGCTGAATGTGGTCACTTCGCCAGGCGGATCGTTCGATACGGGCATTTATCGCGTTTTCAATTACAACGGCACGTTAACCAATAACGGACTGAGCATCGGCACCATCCCGTCGCAGAACTTCTATCTGCAGACATCGGTGAACAACCAGATCAACCTGATCAATACGAATGGCCTCACTCTCCGGTACTGGGACGGTGCAGCGGGTCCCAAAAACGACCAGGTCGTCAACGGAGGCAACGGCACCTGGCAGAACGCGAGCGGTAACGACAACTGGACCGACCTCGCCGGTGCGGTGAACGCACCGTTCACCGATCGGGCCTTTGCGATTTTCGAAGCCGCGCCAGGTACGGTGACAGTCGACAACAGCCTCGGGCAGGTCAACGTGGGTGCGATGCAGTTCGCCAGCAACGGGTACGTCGTACAGGGGGAGAACCTGACGCTCGCCGGTACCGTCGCCGACCCTGGACACACGGAGATCCGCGTCGGCGACGGGGCATCCGACGGGGCCGCCGATTTCGCGACCATCAACGCGGTCCTGGTCGGCAACTCCACGCTCGTGAAAACAGACCTCGGCACGCTGGTACTGAACGGGGCGAACACCTATATCGGCGGCACGCAGTTCGACGGTGGCACGATACAGATATCTGCTGATCACAATCTGGGCGACGCCGCCGGCGCATTGACCTTCGATGGAGGCGGTCTGCGAACGACATCCAGCCTTGCCCTCAGCCGTGCGATCACGCTCGACGCTGGTGGTGGCACGCTCGCCCCGGACGCAGACACCACGCTGACGGTGAGTTCAGTCATTGGAGGCACCGGCTCGCTGACGCAGAACGGCGCCGGCAGCACGGTACTCACCAGCGACAGCACGTACGCAGGCGGCACCCGCATCAATACCGGCACGTTGCAACTGGGCAATGGAGGCACGACGGGCAGCATCGCGGGCAATGTGGCCAACAACGGCACGCTGGTGTTCGATCGCTCTGACGTCTCGTCTTTTACCGGTGCAATTTCCGGCACAGGAGGCGTGCGCCAGGCCGGCACCGGCACTACCGTACTGACTGCCGCAAATACCTACTCAGGAATCACGCAGGTCGACACCGGCGCACTGGCGATCGGCGATGCGGCGCATGCAGACGCCGCACTGGCAGGCGGTGCCGTGCAGGTGGCGAACGGCGCCACGCTGGGCGGGTACGGCAGCATCACCGGTAACGTAACGAACGACGGCACGATTGCGGTCGCGAATGCACTGCCGACCTTCGCGAGTAATGGAACCGGCAATTTCCGGATCAGCGGCAATCTGACCAATGCCGGACTCGTGCAGCTTGGGGGCAGCAGCATCGGCAACGCGCTGACAGTTGCGGGCAACTACGCCGGCCAGAACGCAACGATTGCATTGAACACGTTTCTAGCAGGCGACGGCGCGCCGTCGGACCGGCTGGTTGTCAGTGGAGGAACGGCGAGCGGTTCGAGCACGCTCAAGGTAACGAACGTCGGCGGGCCTGGTGCGCAGACGACAGGCGACGGCATCACGGTCGTACAGGCGACGAACGGTGCCACGACGGGCGCAGACACGTTCACGCTGGCGGGCGGCACCGTCAGCGCAGGCGCCTACGCGTACTACCTGGCGAAGGGCGGGACATCGGGCGGCACGGGCGAGAGCTGGTATCTGCGCAACACGGTTCCGTCGAAGCCCACCACCGGTACGGAGCCGCCGGTCGTCGCAGCGGACGGAACGCCGAAGCCGCTCGCGGAAGCGGTCGCCGATGCCGGTTCTTCGGGTGAGAGTCCCGTACCGGTTTATCGTCCCGAAGTGCCGTTGTATGCAGAGGCACCCGCCGTCGCACGACAGTTGGGATTACTGCAGATCGATACCTTCCACGATCGCCAGGGCGACCAGGGATTGCTGACCGAAACAGGTTCCGTGCCGGCATCGTGGGCGCGCGCATGGGGCGGTCACAGCAACATCAGTCAAGGGGGCGACGTCAAGCCGGCATTCGACGGCACCGTGTGGGGCACGCAGGTCGGCCAGGACATGTACGCGAACAGCGATGCGCGCGGCAACCGCAATCACTACGGTTTCTTGCTGGGTTTCTCGCACGCGGTCGGCGACGTCAGCGGCCTCGCACTGGGGCAGCCCGGTCTGGGTGTGGGATCGCTGCAGGTCAGCACGTACGACGCGGGCGGTTACTGGACGCACATCGGTTCGGGCGGGTGGTACACCGATGCAGTCGCGATGGGCAGCGTACTGAGCGTGCGCACGCACTCGAGCGGCGGATCGAATGCTTCCACGAATGGCGGCGCGTTTACCGGTTCGGTCGAAGCCGGACTACCCATCGCGCTGGGCTACGGATTGACGCTCGAGCCGCAGGCGCAACTGGTGTGGCAATGGCTGTCGCTGGATCGATTCAACGACGGAATCTCGGACGTCACGTGGAACAACGGGAATACTTTCCTGGCGCGGATCGGCGCACGGCTGCAACGGGCGTTCGACGTGGGCGGGGTCGCGTGGAAACCGTATCTTCGGTTGAACGTGCTACGGTCGTTCGGTGCCAATGACGCGACGACCTTCGGTGCGACCACGACACTCGATACCCACGTCGGGCAAACGGACGGGCAGATCGGTGCGGGCGTGACCGCTCAATTGACGAAGCGCGGCAGCGTGTATGCCGCGGTCAGTTACCTGACGAACCTCGGTGGCGAACACCAGCGCACGATTACCGGCAACGCCGGTGTGCGGTGGGCCTGGTAGGGTGTCGTCAAACGAAGACGCTGATCCGACGCAGCGTGAAGGCGGTGACGGGTGCGCCTTCGCGCGAAGGTTGTGGAGTGTCGAGCGAATTGAGTGGAAGCTGCGTCGCGTTGGGATGCTATGCGCGCTGTCGATGAACATCGTCAATCGCGACATAGCATCACGGACGCGTTTCACAGCCGGATGGATCGGGCTTCCCCCAATTCTCAATAAACCAGCTGCGTCCTCAAATCCCGCTTCACCGCCCGCGCAAACTGCCGGAACGCCGGATACTGCGCCGGTTCGATCAACGGTCCCGACGCGCTGAGCACGAGCGTGCGCGTCACCGTGATCGTCGATCCTTCGGTTCGATAAAGCGACGTGTAGCGGCCGAACGGCGACTCGATGTCGGCCGGCTTCGGCAGTTGCGGGATGCGGATGCCGTCCGGCAACGTGATCGCGGTCGTCTCGGCCAGGTGCTGAGCGACGAACGGTATCGCGAAGGTTCGCGTCTCCGGGCTGGCCACGTCGAACACCGCGCCGATGTTGCTGAAGCTGCCCAAACCGAGCGGCACGCGGATCGCGCCGGGCCCTGGAAACTGTGCGTAGTCGGGCAGCACGAACTGCGAGTCGTAGTCGAAAGGTTTGCTCAGATCCTGCACGTTGTCGTGACGATAGTCGCCGGTGCCGTCCTGGCCGGTCAGCGTGAGGATGCGAGCGGCGACCTGTGTTTCGAGGCCGGGCCGTATCGACGCGAACAGTTGTCGCGCGTACCAGTCGAACACGCCGGTGCTGTCGATGTGCGCGGTGCCGGTTGCGTTGCCGTCGCGGTCCAGCATGATGCGTGTCGTAACGGTCACGCGCGCGTTGTCCGGCGTCGCGAGCGGCAGACGTTCCACGCGCGCGCTGCCGGTGCCGTCGTCGGTGACGAGCGCCTGTTTGCCGAGCAACGTCGGCGGCAGGACGCCGAAGCGTGCGGTGCCGGTCGTCGAATCGACGAACAGCTTGAAAGCCGGCAGATACGTGATCGCGTGATCGAACACGCCGACCGGATCGGCCGCCGTCGGCAGCCAGTACGTGTTCCCGGCATTGACGAGCACCGGCGCACTGGCGATACCCTTCGCGGCCAGCAGCGCTTCGAGCAGCGCGACGTGATCCTTGCAGTCGCCGTAAGCCGCCGACAGGATCGTGTCCGCATCGTGCGGCACGACGCCGCCGAAGCCGAAGTAGATCGCCACGTAGCGGATGTGCGTGCTGACCCAGTCGTACAAAATCTCGGCCTGTTGACGTGGATCGCTTACGCCTTTGGTGAGTTGATCGGCGAGTGCCTGCACGGCGGGCGTCACCGCCGACTTCGGACGTGCGCGTTGCTGGTACGCGGCGGCGACGGCTGCAAAATCGGTAAACGAACTGATCGATACACGCGGGCTGTGATCGGCGACGCTGATGGAATCCAGTTCCGGCGCGCGGGCGGGGCGCTTCGTCAATGTCCATTGCCACTGCTGCATGTTCGCACCACCGGCATCGGTGCTGCCGACGCGACCGCCATCCAGATCGACCGCATCGACATGCAGCGGCAGTGCAGCCGGCGCGTGCACGGTAAGACGCATCGAATCGCGCGGAATACGGTCGGAGAAATATTCGGTCGCCGCGAACTGGCCGGGGAAGAGCGCCCGCTTCTGCGTGCGGCGATAGTGCAGCGTCAGCGTCGCGCCTACCGTCACGCCGGGGAACACCACGACTTTTACCTTGTTGTCGTCGAACATCGGCGCTTGCGCACCCTGTGCGCTCTGCTGCTCGAGGATCTGCCCGGGCGCGACGTCGATCCGTTTGCCGGCGGGTGTCGTCACATACGCTTCTTCGATGTCGAGCCGCTGCAGCGACGTGCTGTAGCTGAGCGAAACCTGTCCGTCTTCTTTCACGCCTTGCTCGGTCTCAATCCGGAACGACTCGGCGACCGTTTTAACGAAGGTGCCGTCGGCGTTGATCGTGTAATCGATGTCGTTGGACAGGCTCGTGATGTTTGGCTGCGACGTCGCAGCCTGCGCGTGGATACACAGGCCGACAAGACTCGTTACTCCAGCGACACACAGCTTCCGGAACATGGGCATGGCGATTTCACATTTAACTGCAGAGGGAAGGGAGATTTCTGCGCTGCGTCCATTCGATACAAGCGATGGACGCGCAAGTCTACCGCTATCGCTTTTTGCTGTGCGTCGTGAAACGTAATCCGCCGAATGCGGATCAGCGGCCACGCCGCTGTGAATGCAGTTCAACGCGTCCCGCCCGTAGCGCGTGCGCAATGTGGTCGATCGCATCGTGCGGCCTGGCATGTCCGCACATGAACGCATCCAGTGCGGCGAATCCGTGTTCGGGCCATGTGTGGATCGTGATGTGCGATTCCGCGAGCAGAACGACACCCGTTACGCCATGCTCGCCGCCGAAGTGTCTGAACGACGACGACAGCACCGTCGCACCCGCGAGACGCGCGGCTTCGACGAGCAAGGTCTCGAGCGCATCGGCGTCGCGCAACATCGACGGATCGACGTCGTGAAGATCGGCGAGTACATGAAGTCCGACCGCATCGGGCGGCTCGACCGCGCAAGACTCACGAAGCGATTCGGCGCGGCTCACTTGTGCGACCCATACGACGAATAACCGCCGCGCGCCGACGAGCCACCCCATCCGGAGCCGCCCAGACCCGGATGCATCGAACAGCTGAAAAGGACGACCACGACGATGCTATAGATCGCATACAGGACGTGTTTCATTTGTTCTGCCCCGAGCGGATCGACGAGTCGAACTTGCCGGCCAGCAGCGGCGGCAGCCAGATCGCCAGCAGCGGCAGAACAAGGATGATGAACCGGTCTTCGTCGAACACGACGTCGAGATTGAACACGGCCAGCATGATCGAGAACGCCCACGGCATGATGCCGAAGCCGCCGACCTTGCCGGGGCTACCGCTTGCGTCAAGTTTCCGGTTGGCGACTGCTGCGGCAAGACCGGTCGAGCCGGCCAGCTCCGGCTTGCCGAACTGCTCCGCGAGCGTGCTCGCCGGCACGCGCGTGGCCTGCGACCACACCAGTTCTTCGGCATTCGACTCGGAGGTCAGCCGGCTATTGGGTGTCCACTCGTAGTCGATAACAGTCACGCGGTCGCCGACCTTAGCCTGCCAGTTGAACGCACCGGCCGCGTAGACGATTTCCGACTGATACGGCTCACCCTTGCGATAGTTCCTGCCGCGGAAGCGGACATGCAATGCATCGGGTGTCGACGGCCATTCGTTGAGCACCTGCACGCGATCCCAGCCTTCGTCGCTATGCACGAGCCAGAGCAGTCCGTGTACCGCGTGATACAGCAGATACTCGTCCCATGTCCAGCCGTGTCCACTGTCGCGGCAGCGTGTCAGACCCAACACGGTGTATTTGACGGAGTCGAACGTGGCCGTATCGCCGAGCGCAAGCGCGGTCTTGACGCTGTCCACCTGGCGTTGCTTCGCGAACACCGCGGCCTCTTTACCCGAGCAATCGATGCCGGTGTGGCAGGTGCCGCACGTCACGTAGTCGGCCATACCCGCGACGAACGAGATCGACGCGCCGCAACCCGGACACGTGAACGGTACGGCGTCGCCGCGATATCGTCCCGCCGCTTCGCGAATTTCCGACTCGCTGCGCAGCCCCTGGCACGCAAGCTCTTCCAGTTCGATAGCCAAACCGCGATAGACGACAGGACGGCCTGCGCTGCCCACGTCGCTCACATCGCCCACGTCGGAATAATCGAGCGTCGCGAACGCATCGTTGAGCCGGCAGTCCGCGACTTTCGCGGTCCAGCCGTCGCCGACCCTGAACGGCAATTCCCCTTCGCCGCCGTTGCATTGCGCGGTGCGAATGTCCGATGCCTGGTACGTCAACTCGCCGAGGCGGACCGGCATGCCGGGCGTGAGTGCGCCGAACTCAGGAATCGTCGCCTGCGACGATAGCGCGTCGTCGCGCATCGTGACGACGTACTGGCCCGACGCATCGGACAGCCATGCGTCGGTGCCGTCGTGGCGGGACACGTACCACTCGTTCCAGTATCCGGCGCGGTAGCGCAACTGGATGCGGCCGATGACCGTGAACCCGACGCCCTGGTAAAGGCCGGTGACGCCGAGGCGGATCGGCGAGTAGTCTTCGAGCGCTTCGGTCATCGTGCCGATGCGCTCGAGTGCGTCCCCGTTCTTCAGAACTGTGCTGCGGCAGAACGAACACACCGCCATCACAGCCGCGGCGGACTTGAATTCGACGTCCGCGCCGCATTGCGGACAGGAGAATCGAAACATGAAGTAATCAGCCCGTCAGCTTCTTCAGGATTTCTGCTTTTGCCGCGTCGTATTCGTGCGGCTCGATCAGGTGCTGATCCAGCAGCGCCTTCAGCTGCGTGAGGCGCTGCGCGAAATCGACCGGGTCGCGCTCGACTGGGGCGGCTTCGGCCGGCGTGCTTGCCGGTGCTTGCGACTGTGTCGGCGCAGGCGTGGCAGCCGGAGAAGGATTCAGGCTTTGTGCCATCGTCTGCCCAAGGGCCGCACCTGCCGCCAGGCCCGCACCGACACCGGCAATCCCGCCTTCGTTCTGTGCGGCGAGCGGAATGGCCTGCGCGGTCTGGTACTTCGTGTAGTTGTTCAGATCGCCAACCATGCCCATCGAGATCCGCGTATCAAGCGTGCGTTGCAGTTCTTCGGGCAGCGACACGTTCTCGACGGCGAAGCGGTCGAGTGCGACGCCGTAGCGATCGAACGTCGGCGTGAGTTCAGCCACCATGCTTTCAGACAGCTTCATCTGGTTCGCCGCCATGTCGACGAACGGCACATCCGAATTGCCGAATGCCGCGCTCATCGACGCGACGACCAGATCGCGCAACTGCGCTTCGAGATCGTCGACGGTGAAGACGTCGCGCGTGCCGCTGATCTCGCGATAGAACTTGCCCGCATCGGCCAGCCGGTACGAGTAAATCCCGAACGCGCGCATGCGGACCATGCCGAAGTCCTTGTCGCGAATCGTGACCGGCTGCGGCGTGCCCCAGCGCCGGCCAAGCTGCAGCCGCGTGCTGAAAAAGTACACGTCCGACTTGAAAGGCGATTCGAAAAGTTTGTCCCAGTTTTTCAGGTAGGTGAGTACCGGGAGCGTGCGGGTGGTCAGTTGATAAAGTCCGGGGCCGAATACGTCCGCGACTTTGCCTTCATTCACGAAAACCGCCATCTGCGATTCGCGCACGGTGAGCTGCGCGCCGTAACGGATTTCGGCGTCGAGCATCGGATAACGCCAGGCGAGTACGCCTTCCGTATCTTCCGTCCACTGCAGAATATCGACGAACTGTTTGCGTAAAAACGATCCGAGACTCATCGCGATTCACCTTTTAAATAGCCGCCTACCTGTCCAATCGATTCAGCTCAGACACGCGGCATTCAGCACGCCGACCGTCAGCGATACTGCGCCCATCAATCCACCCATTGCGACATTGTTTTCTTCGATCGAGTGGTCCATACCGGGGAGGATACGAGTTAATACCGCGTGCGCGACCAGCTGCACGATCAGCGCGCCCACGGCCCATGCAACGACGATGGGTAAGGTGGAGTAGTGAACGATGCTGGAGGCCAGCGTGAGACTGAAGCCGAGCAGCGCACCGCCCAGCGATAACACCGCAGCGGTATTGCCCGCGCGGATCAATGCCAGTTCGTCGAAAGGCGTGACCTTGAGGTAAACTCCGGCGAATCCCGCGAGCAGAATAAAAGCCGAAATCAGATGGATTGCGTAAGAAAAAGCCTGGTCCATATGCGCCTCTCGTCCGCCTTATTAAAATTGACATCCCTTCGCGAATCCACCGCAATAATCGCCGGGCTGCCGCGATTTGCGCACAGTATATCCAGTGCGATGGTTTTCGCCCATCGGAGATTCGGTGCATAAACGCGCGCTGGTTCTATCCACTCTGGTCGTCGCATCCTGCGGGCTGGGTTACGAACTGATTAGCGGTGCACTGTCGAGTTATCTGCTCGGCGATTCGATCCTGCAGTTCTCGTCGGTGATCGGTTGTTATCTGTTCGCGATGGGGATCGGCTCGTGGCTGTCCCGATACATTGAAGACGAAGATGTGCTCGATCGTTTTGTCGATATCGAGCTGCTGGTCGGATTGCTGGGTGGTATTTCGGCGGCCGTGCTGTTTGCGGTGTTCGCGTGGGTGTCGGCGCCGTTCCGCGCGGCGCTCTACGCGTTCGTGCTCGCGCTCGGCATTCTGGTCGGGATGGAAATCCCGCTCGTGATGCGCGCGTTCCAGCAGCGTCACGAGGCGTTTCGCGACACCGTCAGCAACGTGCTGACGTTCGACTATCTCGGCTCGCTTGCGGTGTCGCTGATCTTTCCGCTCGTGCTGGCGCCGCGTCTCGGATTGCTGCGCACCGGTTTTCTGTTCGGTATTCTGAATGCGCTCGTCGCGCTCGGCACGACCTGGGTGTTCCGCGCGCAACTGAGCGCGGTCCCGCAGAAGGTGCTGCGCGCGACGCTGGTGATCGGTCTGCTCGCGTCGGGCTTCGTCACGTCGGAGCAACTGACGCACTGGGCCGAGCACGGCATCTTCGGCGACGAGATCGTTCACGCCGAGACCACGCCTTATCAGCGCATCGTCATCACACAGTGGCACGACGATATGCGGCTCTATCTGAACGGCAACCTGCAATTCTCGTCGCGCGACGAGCATCGCTACCACGAGGCGCTCATCCATCCGACTTTCGAAGCGCTGCCATGGGCGCGCAACGTGCTGGTGCTCGGCGGCGGCGATGGTCTCGCGGTGCGCGAAATTCTCAAGCACAAGAACATCGAGCACATCACGCTGGTCGATCTCGATCCGGCGATGACGAAGCTGTTCTCGACCTCCGCGCCGCTCGTCAAACTGAACCAGGGTTCGCTAAAAGACCCGCATGTCACCGTAATCAACGACGACGCGGTGCGCTGGCTCGAATCGAATGCGCAGGTGTTCGACGCGATCGTCGTCGATTTCCCCGATCCGACCAACTTCGGGCTCGGGCGTCTGTATTCGGTCCCGGTCTTCCGGCTGCTTGCGCGGCATCTGGCGGAACAGGGCTATGTCGTGATCCAGTCGACGTCGCCATACTTCGCGCCGCACGCGTTCTGGACGATCGCCGCGACGCTGCGCGAAGCCGGGCTCAATACGTGGCCGTATCACTGCTACGTGCCGTCGTTCGGCGACTGGGGTTTCCTGATCGCCGGCAAGCGTGCGGATTTCACGGTACCGACGCATTACTCGGTGCCGACCCGCTGGCTCGATCCGCAGACTGCCGCCGACATGTTCCACTTTCCGGCGGACATGCCCGCGTTGTCGATGCCGCCGAACCATCTCAACGACCAGCCGCTCGTCCGTTATTTCGACGACGACTGGAAGCACGTGTTGCGCTGATGGATCGCCGGACCTTTCTGCTGGCTTCTGCTTCGGTATCGCTGGCCGCGTGCGGCCGCAGCGGCTGGATCGAGACGACGCCGACCGTCAACTATCCGGGGATGCGCGAAGGACACGCGCTGCGCGATCACGCGACACTGCCGCCGCCAACGGCCACGCGCACGGTCGACGTCGCGATCGTCGGCGCGGGCGCTGCGGGTTTATCGTGCGCCTGGCAGCTCGCGCGGGCAGGGCATCGCGATTTCGTCGTGCTGTCCGGGCCGGAGTATGGCGGCAACGCGGCGGGCGGTACGTTCGGCGATCTCGGGTATCCGAAGGGCGCGCATTATCTGCCGCTGCCGTCGATGGAGTCGACGCATCTTCGCGACATGCTGGCCGACCTCGGCGTGATCGAGAGCGGTGCGTTTTCCGATCGTCCGACGTTCGACGAGCGCATCCTGATGCACGCGCCCGACGAACGGCTGTTCGTCAACGGCCGGTGGCAAGACGGCCTCGTTCCGTCCGCCGGCATCGCACATGCCGAAGTCGAGCAGCAGGCCCGCTTCTTCGCCTATACCGACGCGTTGCGTCAAGCGCACGGCAACGACGGCCGCAAGGTGTTCTGCATCCCGCTCGCGGAGAGTTCGATCGATCCGCAGTGGCGGGCACTCGACGCAATCAGCTTCCAGCGCTGGCTCGGCGATCACGGTTACACGGCGCCGTCATTGCTCTGGTATCTGAACTACTGCTGTCGCGACGACTACGGCGCGGGTTTCGATCGCGTGTCCGCTTGGGCCGGGCTGCATTATTTCGCCGCGCGTGGCGGACACGCGCGCAATGCAGCCGATGGCGCCGTGCTGACCTGGCCGGACGGATTGCATTCGATGGTGACGAAGCTCGGCGATTCGATCGGCGCACGCGTTGGACATGCGCAGTGGGCGCTCGACGGCTTCGCGACGCGCATCGAGGAGCGGGGCAACGGCGTCGACGTGACCTGCGCGCAATACGATGGCGCGAACCTGAAAACCTTCACTCTGCGCGCACGACGTGTGGTCTGCGCGATGCCGCTCTTCGTCGCCGCGCACGTGATGCCGCGCATCACCGACTACGGATTCGATGCCGCACGCGATCTGCAACCGCGCGCACCGTGGCTGGTATCGAACTTTCTGATGGACGGCATGCCGCGTGAACACGACGGTGTGCCGCTCGCGTGGGATAACGTCGTCTATCGAGGTCCGGGACTGGGCTACGTGGTGTCGACCCATCAGTTGATCCGGATGAGTCCGCCGCAGCGGTCGGTGTTTTCGGCGTACCAGGCGCTCGACACGAAATCGCCCGAGGACACGCGCCGCTGGCTCGCGCAGGCAGCCGCAAGCGATCTGCGCGAGCAGGCGGCGATCGATCTGCGGGAAGTCTACGGTCTGGACTTGTGGCGCCACGCGTCAGCACTCGAGATCACCGTGCGCGGACACGCGATGGCCACGCCGGCCCCTGGTTTCCTGTCGCACAAGGGCACGCTCGCGCTGCGCGACGTCGATGGGCCGGTGCGTTTTGCGCACGCGGACCTGTCGGGGATTTCGCTGTTTGAGGAAGCGTCGTACTGGGGGATGCGGGCAGCGGACGGGGTGGTGTAGTTAGCGGCCCGCGTCATCACGCACTAGCATCAACCTCCACCGCATCGCCCACACACAACGCCCGAATCTGCCGCGCGACCTCCTCATCGACCGGGTTGTAAACGATCATCCCAAGATCCGGCCGCCCGTCGACAGAAAACGCCGAGTACTCCAGCTCGATCGCCCCCAGCTTCGGATGCTGCAGACGCTTGACACCGTCTCCGTCGCGATGGTTCGGTATGTCGTTGTTGCGCCATAACGCGTCGAACTCCGGACTGGCCGCGGAGAGTTCGTTGACCAGTTCTCCCGCTTCCGACATCAGCCCCGCGCGCGCGACATCCGCTCTGAACGAGCCCACCACGAAACGCGCGATGTTGTCCCAGTCGTGCTGCTTCGCGCGAATCGCCGGGTCGAGAAACAGGAAGCGGAGGATGTTGCGCTGACCCGGCGGCAGCGCGCCGTAGTCGGTCAGCACGACAGCCGCCGCGCGATTCCACGCGACGACGTCCCAGGTCGCGGTCTTGATGATCGCGGCACTTGCACCGAGCGAGTCGAGCAGCCGTTGCAGACGAGGACTGACGCTGTCAGCCGGTCGCGAGCGAACCTCGGGAGGGCGCCCGAGCCCCAGCATGAACAGATGCTCGCGCTCCGCATCGGTCAGCATCAACGCGCCGCAGATCCGGTCCAGCACTTCCGCCGACGGCGCACCGCCGCGTCCCTGTTCGAGCCACGTGTACCAGGTCGGGCTGATGTTCGCACGCTGCGCGACCTCTTCGCGGCGCAATCCGGGCGTGCGTCTGCGACCGGAAAATCCAAAGCTCGCGGGATCGAGCCGCGTGCGGCGGCTTCTCAGAAAATCGCCAAGCGATCGGACGCTATCTACCGGCATGATGACCCTGTTAGTCGCTTTACCATGATGAACTCACTACTTTAACTGGATAACAAATCAACGGATAGTGAGCCCGTGACGATCACGGAGAGACTTCACCATGCGTATTTTTCTGACGGGCGCGACCGGCTTCATCGGCTCGGCCCTTGTTCCTGAACTCATCGCTGCCGGCCATCAGGTCGTCGGTATGACGCGGTCCGACGCGGGCGCGCAGGCGCTCGCCGATGCCGGCGCCGAAGTGCATCGCGGCACGCTCGAAGACCTGGACAGCGTGCGCAGCGGCGCCGCGAAAGCCGACGCGGTTATCCATGCGGCCTTCGATCACGACTTCACGAGATTCGTCGAGAACTGCGAGAAGGACCGGCGCGTGATCGGCGCGCTCGGTTCCGTGCTCACGGGTTCCGATCGACCGCTCGTCATCACGTCGGGCACCGGAATGGGCAGCGGCCAGCACGGCGAACCGGCGCGCGAGGACGTGTTCAATACGAGCCATCCGAATCCGCGCATCGCGTCCGAACTGGCCGGACGTGAGCTGCTGGACACGGGCATCAACGTGTCGGTGGTGCGGCTGCCGCAGGTTCACAATCCATTCAGGCAAGGGCTCATCTCGCCGCTGATCGATATCGCGCGTGCAAAGGGCGTCGTGGCCTACGTCGGCGACGGACAGAACCGCTGGCCCGCAGGGCATCTTTCCGACGCTGCGCGCCTGTACCGGCTCGCAGTGGAAGCAGGCGAGCGGGGCGCGCGTTTTCATGCGGTCGGCGAGGAAGGCATCAGCAGTCGCGAGATCAGCGAGTCGCTGGGCCGGGGGCTGAAATTGCCGGTGGTTTCGATCGCGCCGGAGCAGGCGGCCGAGCATTTCGGGTGGATGGGGATGTTCGTCAGTCTGGACATGCTGGCTTCGAGTGCGTGGACGCAGGAGCGACTGGGCTGGCATCCGACCGGGCCGACGTTGATTGCCGATCTCGATGAGGCGCGCTACGCCGGTTAGCGTTAGCGGTCGCTGCATCCGATGCGATGGATGCAGCGACCGGGACGACTCCATACTGCGTCCGATGTGACGACGATGACGTCCCCACCATTTACTGCGCGACGTCGCGATAGACAACAGATGCGAGCGCGCTGCGATCACGCTCCGCATGCCCCACCTTCCTTGACGCCATCATGCCGCACGCCTACACTCGCACGCACTCTGGTGCTCGCGTGCGCGCCTCCCGCGCACGCAGTTAAACGGGAAACAGGGGGCTTTGCCGACACGGCGAGGCCAACCTGTGCTGCCCCCGCAACGGTAAGCGAAGGCATCGCGCAAGCGATGCAAAGCCGGCTTCGCTGCAAGCGCATCGCGCGCCTGCAGTCGACCACTGTGCGAACGGAATGCGTTCGCGCGGGAAGGTGAAGCGGCGTTTTCGTCAGCCCGGATACCGGCCAGACATGATGGGTTCGCGCCGCGGGGATGCGGTGCTTGCCACGCCTGCAACGCGCTTTTTACACGCATTAGTGTGCTTTCGCGAGCCATAGTCGCGCCGTATCGTCCCCGTCCGCTGTGTTCAACGCATCGCATCGTCGCGTCGCTGTCTGTTCGCGACGGGTGCTGCATGGCACATGCGACACGCGCGATCGTTACGCCGTGAAATCATGCGATGCATACACGTTGCCGGCGCCCTCACATGCACGAACGGAGCAGCAATGCAGACACAGATGCGCAAGATCCCCGTCACGATCGTCACGGGCTTTCTCGGTAGCGGCAAGACGACGCTGTTGCGGCACATTCTTCAGCACGCGGACGGTCTGCGCATCGCAGTGATCGTCAACGAGTTCGGCGAACTCGGCATCGACGGCGAGATCCTGAAAGGCTGCGGCATCGGCTGCGACGAAGAGGGCCGCGAAACGGAAGGCCAGCTCTACGAACTCGCGAACGGTTGCCTGTGCTGCACCGTGCAGGAAGAATTTTTCCCGGTGATGGAGCGGCTCGTCGAGCGACGCGACCAGATCGATCACGTGCTGATCGAAACGTCGGGCCTCGCACTGCCGAAGCCGCTCGTGCAGGCGTTCAACTGGCCCGCGATCAAGAACAGCTTCACCGTCGACGCAGTCGTCACCGTGGTCGACGGTCCCGCCGCGGCGAGCGGCCAGTTCGCCGACAATCCGGTCGCCGTTGATGCACAGCGTCGCGACGACCCGAACCTCGATCACGAATCGCCGCTGCATGAACTGTTCGAAGACCAGTTGTCGTCGGCCGATCTGGTGATTCTCAACAAGACCGATCTGCTCGACGACGCGCAACTCGCTGCCGTCGAAGCGCTCGTGCGCGAAGAAATTCCGCCGCAGGTGAAAGTGGTGCGTGCGCAGAACGGTCGGCTGGATCTGCATGCGCTGCTGGGTCTCGAAGCCGCGTCGGAGACGACGATTCATCTGCGGCACGATCATCACGGGTCGGCTGAAGACGCCGATCATCACCACGACGAATTCGATTCGGTCGTCGTCGAATGCACGGTGTCGTCGCGCGAAGCGGCGATCGCCGCGCTGCAACGGCTCGTCGAAACACACACGATCTATCGCGTGAAGGGTTTCGCCGCGCTGCCGGGTGCGCCGATGCGGCTCGTTGTGCAGGGTGTCGGGCGTCGCTTCGACAGCTACTTCGATCGCCGCTGGAAGCCGGAAGAAAACGCGAACGCAAAGAGCCGTTTCGTGCTGATCGGCGAAGACCTCGACCAGCCGACGTTGCAACGCGCGTTCGACGACGCGCTTGCCCGCACGCACGCGCACGAGGCCTGACCCGCGATGCATCTGCTGCGCACCACGCCGGGCGGTTTCGTCGACGATACAGCAGGCGTCGTCCGGATCGACCAGAAGCCCGCGGACATCGTGGTGCTCAGTTCCGCCGACACGACGTTATCGCTGCTCGCGAGCGTCGTCACGCGACTCGAACCCGGTTTCCCGAGCGTGCGGCTCGCGAACGTCACGTGGCTGCGGCAACCGGCGTCGGTCGATTTCTATCTCGACGACGTGCTGCAGCATGCGCGCGTGGTCGTCGTCGATCATCTCGGCGGCGAAGCGTACTGGCCGTACGGAATCGAGCAGGTCGTCGCGCTCGCGGCGCGTCGCAACCAGGTGCTCGCGATGTTTTCCGGCGATCTGCAGGAAGACCCGAACCTGCTCGCGAAAAGCACCGCCGACGCGGCGTTATGCGAGCACCTGTGGCGCTATCTGCGCGAAGGTGGTCCGGGCAACGCCGAGTCGTTCATGCGTAGGATCGCGTGGCAGGTGTTCGGTTGGGGCCGCGAGCCGGCGCCGCCGCAGCCGTTGCCTGCCGCCGCGCTGTATCACCCGCAACGCGACACGCCCACACTCGACGACTGGCAAACCCGCTGGCGTGCGAACGCGCCCGTCACGGCGATCCTGTTCTACCGCGCGCATCTGCAGGCCGCGAACACGGCAGTATTCGACGCGCTGATCGATGCGCTCGAAGCACGCGGAATGAATCCGCTGCCGATCGCAATCACGTCGCTGAAAGACGCGGTCAGCCGCGACGTCGTGCAGCGGCTGTGCGAGCAGCACAACGTATCGCTGGTGCTGAACACGACCGCATTCGCCGCGAGCGCAATCGACGATCCCGAACCGCTCGCGCTGGCCGGCGACGCGCCGGTGCTGCAGGTGATCCTGAGCGGCGGCAATCGCGAAGACTGGGTGAAGGACAACCAGGGCCTGCATTCGCGCGACATCGCGATGCATGTCGCGTTGCCCGAAGTAGACGGCCGCATCATCACGCGTGCGATCAGTTTCAAGGGGCTCGCGTACCGCTGTCCGCATACCGAAGTCGACGTGGTCCGCTATCAGCCGGATCTGGAGCGCGTCGCGTTCGTCGCGGAACTGAGCCGTCGCTGGTGCCGGCTGCGTCAGTTGCCGAACGCGGACAAACGGCTCGCGCTGATCCTCGCGAACTATCCGCAAAGCGAAGGACGCATCGGCAACGGTGTCGGGCTGGACACGCCGGCGTCCGTCGTGGGCATCCTCGCGATGCTGCGCGCCGAGGGCTATCGCATCGACGACGTGCCCGCCGACGGTGCCGAACTGATGCAGCGGCTCGTGCAGGGCGTGACCAACGATCCCGCCGTGCGCGATCTGCGGCCCGCGCTGCAAAGTCTCGCGCTCTCAGACTACCTTGAATATTTCACGCGCCTGCCCGAGCCGGCGCGTAGCGCGCTGAATGCACGTTGGGGGCCGCCCGAGCAAGACCCGACGCTGCGACGCAGCCGCTTCATGATCGCGGGCTGGCGCTGCGGCAACGTGTTCGTCGGCATCCAGCCATCGCGTTCGCGCGACGACAACAACTACGCGAGCTACCACGACGCCGATCTCGTACCGCCGCATGCGTACCTCGCGTTCTATGTGTGGCTGCGCGAGCGTTTCGGCATCGACGCGGTTGTGCACGTCGGCAAGCACGGCAATCTGGAATGGCTGCCGGGCAAGAGCGTTGCGTTGAGCGACGCATGCTGGCCCGATCTCGTGCTCGGACCGCTGCCGCATCTATACCCGTTCATCGTCAACGATCCGGGCGAGGGCAGTCAGGCGAAGCGGCGCGCGCAGGCGGTGATCATCGATCATCTGATGCCGCCGCTCACGCGCGCAGAAAACTATGGTCCGTTGCAGGATCTCGAACGACAGGTCGACGAATACTACGACGCGTTGATGGTCGACTCGCGCCGCGCGAAGCTGCTGCGCAAAACGATTCTCGCGACGATTGTCGAGCATCGGTTGCACGAAGAACTGAGTCTCGCGGAGCCGGTCGGTCAGGACGCGGAAGACGCGGTGTTGACGCGTGTCGATGCATGGCTGTGCGAGTTGAAGGAAGCGCAGATCCGCGATGGGCTGCATACGTTCGGCCATTCGCCGGAGGGCGTGCAGCGCCGCGACACGCTGCTCGCGCTGGGACGTTTTCCAGTCGGCGATGGGCAGGGCGCGAATGCAGGGCTGATCGATGCAATCGCGAAGGATCTCGGGATCGATCATCTGTTCGATCCGCTGACGGTGGACTGGTCCGCGCTGTGGGAAGGACCGCGTCCTGCATTGCTTGAGGCAGTCGATACCGCACCGTGGCGTCATGTCGGCGATGCGCGCGAACGTCTGGAAATGCTCGCGGCGAAGCTCGTCGAACCGCTGTGCGTGGAGGGAATGCCCGCACCGGCTGAAGGCATCGCTTTGTCGCACGCGGAACGCGTACTCGCGCGACTGCGCGACCAGGTGCTGCCCGCACTCGACGCATGCGGCCGCGAAGAAATGCGTCAGTTGCGACGCGGACTCGAAGGACGTTTCGTGCCGCCGGGTCCGAGCGGTTCGCCGTCGCGTGGCCGACCGGACGTACTACCGACCGGTCGCAATTTCTATTCGGTCGATACGCGCGCGGTGCCGACGCAGGCCGCGTGGGCGCTCGGCCTGAAGTCCGCGCAGCAGTTGATCGAACGACATCTGCAGGAGCATGGTGACTACCCGCGCGCGATCGGCCTGTCCGTATGGGGCACCGCAACGATGCGCACCGGCGGCGACGATATCGCACAAGCGCTTGCGTTGATCGGCGTGCGGCCGAAATGGGCACCGGGCAGTCATCGCGTGACCGACTTCGAGATCATGCCGATCGAGGCCTTCGACCGGCCACGCATCGACGTGACGCTGCGCGTGTCGGGCTTTTTCCGCGATGCGTTCGCGAACGTGATGCATCTGTTCGACGCAGCCGTGCAGGCAGTCGCCGAACTCGACGAGCCGCCCGAACTGAATCCGATCCGCGCGCGCGTGCAGGCGGATCGCGATGCAATGATCGAGCGCGGCATCGCACCCGACGAAGCGCGTCGGCGTGCAGGCTGGCGCGTGTTCAGTTCGCGACCCGGTTCGTATGGAGCAGGGTTGCAGCAGATGATCGATTCGCGTCAATGGCAAACCGATGCCGACCTCGCTGGCGCCTATCACGCGTGGGGCAGTTACGCGTATGCGCAGAAAAGCGCCGGCGACGAAGCACGCGATGCATTCGGCACACGCCTCGCGGCGCTCGACGTCGTATTGCAGAACCAGGACAACCGCGAACACGACGTGCTCGATTCGAACGACTACTACCAGTTCCAGGGCGGCATGACCGCAGCGGTCCGGCATCTGTCGGGCACGCAGCCCCATGTCTATCACGCGGATCACAGCAACCCCGCCGCGCCGCGCATCCGCACGCTGCACGAGGAGATCGCGCGCGTGATCCGTTCGCGTGTCGTGAATCCGAAGTGGCTCGACGGCGTGAAGCGGCACGGCTACAAAGGTGCGGCGGAAATCGCCGCAACCGTCGACTATCTGTACGGCTACGACGCGACCGCGCGGGTCGTCGCGGACCATCAGTACGCGCTCGTCGCCGATGCTTACGTGAACGATGCCGGCACCCGCGAATTCATGCAGCAGCACAACCCGCATGCGCTGCACGCGATCTGCGAGCGGCTGCTCGAAGCGATGCAGCGCGGTCTATGGCAAACGCCGGGCGACTATCGCGAACAGATCGAAACGCATCTGCTCGCGAGCGAACAGCATATCGAAGGAACACGGTCATGAATGCGTCTTTTCCGGCTTTTCCATTCAGTGCGTTGATCGGTCAGGAAGCGTTGCAACAGGCGTTGCTGATTGCGGCAGTCGATCCGGGCATCGGTGGTGTGTTGATCAGCGGACCGCGCGGCACCGCGAAAACGACCGCTGCACGCGCGCTCGCCGAGCTGTTGCCAGAAGGCCGATTCGTCACGCTGCCGCTCGGCGCAAGCGAGGAACGCCTGATCGGTACGCTCGATCTCGAGAGCGTGCTGCGCGACGGCGCGGTGAAGTTTTCACCGGGGCTGCTCGCGCTTGCGCATCGCGGCGTGCTGTATGTCGATGAAATTAATCTCTTGCCCGACACGCTCGTCGACGCGCTGCTCGATGCAGCCGCGAGCGGCACGAACACGGTCGAGCGCGATGGCGTGTCGCACAGTCACGATGCGCGTTTCGTGCTGGTCGGCACGATGAATCCGGAAGAGGGCGAATTAAGGCCGCAACTGCTCGACCGTTTCGGTCTGATGGTGGCGCTCGAAAACTGTTTCGACGCGACGCAGCGGCAGCGGATCGTCAAGGCGCGGCTCGCGTTCGATGCGAACCCCGACGCATTTCGTCGTGACCACGCGGCGCAGCAGGCTGCACTCGCGCAGCGCATTCGTGCGGCACGCGATGTGTTGCCCACGCTCGTGTTCGACGATGCAGTGCACGAGCAGGTCAGCGCGTGCTGTATCGAAGCAGCGGTTGATGGTTTGCGCGCAGACCTCGTGATGCTGCGTGCAGCACGTGCGCTCGCGGCGCTCGAAGCAGCGGAAGCGGTGACGCTTGCGCACGTCGAGCGTGTCGCGGATGCGGTGCTGCTGCATCGACGTCATGCGCACGATGAACACATGCAGTCCGCTTCGGAGCGTTCGTCTCGCGACGACGGCCAGAGCCACGCACCGTCGTCTTCAGGTCAGAACAACATGCAGTCGCAAAACGACAGCGACTGGGGCTACCTGCCAGCCGAGCCCACAGGCCTCGCGCACGTCAAAAGCGTCGTCCCGCTCGCCGTAAAAAAAACCTGAGCCATCGGAACGGCGCTGCCGCTGACGGACCCAGCGGCTTCCGATGGCTGCAACGCGCACGCACAGCGACACGCGATGGCGCGCCGGGAACGCGCATCGCATGGCCCGCGACGCTCATCGCAAAACGGCACACGCCGCTGCGCGCCGAACATCTGCGCTTCGTCTCGGCCGCATCGCAAGGCGGCGAACTGCATTGCTTCGCACTCGACTGCTCGGCATCGATGCTGGCCGGCGAACAGCTTGCGCTCGCGAAGGGCTTGCTCGTTGCGCTGTTCGATCGTGTCGCACGCGAACGAGGTGAGGCCGCGCTCGTATGCTTCGGCGGAATGGGAGCGGATGTCCGCTTTGGGCCGGCTACGCCTCGGTGGTGGAACGAGCGCTGGTTGCGCCCGGTCGGCGGTGCGGGCGGTACACCGCTCGCGTTGGGTGTGCAGCGTGCGGCGACCTTGCTCGAACGTGCCGCACGGCGCAGACCTGCGCAGCAACGCTGGCTGTGGGTGCTGTCGGATGGACGCAGCCGCGACCGGCCGCAGCGGCCTGCGGGAGCGGATCGCGTCGTGTTCGTCGATTTCGAACGGGCGGCGGTGCGGCTTGGGCGGTGTGCGCTGCTGGCTCGGGAGTGGAGTGCCGAGTATTGCGTGCCGGACGACTTGATCGGGGCTTGAGCAATGGCCTCAAAGAAGGAAGCCTAAGCACAACGCATCTCGCCAACGGCTGCGCGATGCAAAAAACGCCTTCCCGATACTCCATCGATTATCTGCGACATGCCCGCAACGGGCATACCGTTTAAAGCCTCAGCCTGCCCTGTGTTTTCTCGGGGTGGGCTTTTTTGTTTCGGAAGGGCGCGGGCATCGAACAGAGGCGGGCTGCGATGAAATCGCACGTCAACCTGGCCGAAATGAACCATGTAAATGGCCGGATCGGCTCCGGCATACATGAATTTGTCCCTCTACATTTTGCAGCAACACTGCGGCATCGCGCTGCGCCGACTCGCTCGCGCAGGCACGCCTGAACAAAAACGAACCGGAGGAGGAGACGTGAAGTGATCTTCTAGCCGACGTCACGCGACAGCCGGTGGGTGCCCTGGCAGCCCACGATCCGCCCATTACTACTCGACAGGCGACCGCAAAATGAAGAAGAACATAGCGCTTTGTGCAGCACTCTCCACGTTGTGCAGTTCGGGATGGGCACAAACCAGCGTCACACTCTATGGTGTGATCGACGCGGGCATTCGCTACGAAACCCACGGAGTGAACTACGGCCCGGATGGAACGCCCACAGCGGTGGGCCGCAAGCTCGCGATGACGACCGGAGGCGGACTCACGGAAAGCTACTGGGGCGTAAAAGGTCAGGAAGACCTCGGCGGCGGCCTGCAGGCGTTGTTTCAGCTGGAAAGCCATTTCTCACCGGGCGACGGCAGCATTACCCCACAGGGCTCGCCGAACTTCTTCCAGATATCGTATGTGGCGCTGCAGTCGTCCACGTTAGGCGAGCTGTCGTTTGGGCGGCAGTACAACGTGGCGTTCGAAGGCGTGTCGCTCGCATACGGCTCGAATCTGTGGACCGGCGATCAGGATCCCTACACCAATCAATTCAAGCCGGAGCAGACGTTGATTGCGGGTTCGCGTACCAGCAACATGATTCAGTACGGCGCGCAGATCGGCGGTATGTATTTTCTCGCGCAGTACGCGCCCGGCGGTCACGCCGGTGGCGGCGGTGCGGGCAGTCAGTTGGGCGCGTCGGTTGCGTACGCGCCGGACAAGGGACTGGTCAAGGCCAGCGCGTCGTTCCTGCGTACCCGCGACGACGTGACGAATGCGAAGTTCGACATTTACACCGGCGGCGGCTCGGTCAACATCGGCAACTTCAGTGTCAACGCAGGCTACTTCGAAAACAGCCGCGACAACGACTTTACTCAATTCGCGAACGGTCCGTTTAGCGCGCCCGACCTGGCGGGCCTTGGAATCATCTCGCCGGAACAGACCGTCGATCCCACGATTCCCGGCGGCTTCCGTAAGCGCAAGATGATTCTCGCGGGCCTCACGTACCGTTTTACGCCGGCGTTCACGGTCGCGGTCAACGGCTGGTGGACAAAGCAGACCGGCTACACGGACGACTTCAACGGTAACGCCCATCAGTACCAGGTCGTCGCGGGCTACAGTCTGTCGAAGCGCAGCATGCTGTATGCGGAAGCCGACTACTCGATCTATCGCGGTGGTCTCACCGGCGCGCAACTGGTGGGGATCAACGGTCAGGCGCCATCGGTCAGTACGACCCAGACCGGCATCATGGTCGGCCTGCGCCACTACTTCTGACGGGTTTTCTACACATTCGATCACGCCATACTTCACCAGCCTCCCTTCCTGTGCCTGTTTAGAGTGGTTCGCCGAGCGGTGTCCGCGGTTGCGGGTGTCGCTCTACAATCCGGTCCAGAGAGAGGGGAGACACATGGACGGAACGGAGCGCTATACGGCCGCGAATCTGCAGGTCTACATGTTGCGATGCATTGCCGAGATGAGCACCGGGTCAGGCATCGACCCAAAGCGTCTGTGCATGGGTCTCGGATTCGACGCGGCCGATCTGTCGAATCCCGAGTGCCGGCTGTCGTTCCGCCAGGCCAGTGCGATGATCCGGCGTGCTATCGAAATGGTGCCGTCGCGGGCGCTTGGACTCGAGATCGGTACGAGCGAAACCATCGCTTCGATCGGCATGGTGGGCTACGCGATGCTCACGAGCCCGACGCTCGGCGAAGCCGTCGCACTCGGCATCAAGATGCAGCATCTCGCGGGCGGCATGATGAATTTCGATCTCGTGCACAGCGATACGGCGATGTCGATCCACGCGACCAACCGCTTCTACGAGCCCGACATCCAGATGTTTCTGGTGGAGGAGGCGTTCGGTAGTTTCATGAAAGTCGGTCAGGCGCTGGTCGGCGAGCAGTTCAAACCGACGTCGATCGATCTGATCTACCCGCAGCCTGAGTACGCGAGCGAATACACGCGCGTGTTCAAATGTCCGATCCGTTTTGGGCAACGGGACAATGTGTTTGCATGCGACGCGGTATGGGCCAGCAAGCCGATCGCGACCTACGATCCGCTCAGCCATCGGCAGGCGCTCGAATTCCTGCATTTGATGGAGGCTCAGGAGAACCCCGAAGTCGAATTGCTGGAGTCGATCGAGCGGATCGTGCGACGCGATATGCGCACGGTGCTGACGCTCCAGCAAGTCGCCGCGCAACTGTGCATGAGCGAGCGCACGTTACGCCGCCGTCTCGCGGACAGCGGCGTGTCGTATCAGACGATGCTCGACAACATTCGACGCACACGTTCGCTCGCGTTGCTGGGCAACCCGCGCCTGTCGATCGAAGAGGTCGCGTATGAGGTGGGGTTCAGCGATTCGCACAACTTCCGCCGCGCGTTCAGGCGATGGACCGGACGCGGCCCGCGCGAATCGGCTTAGTTCCTGTGTGATCGCGCGCTGCTCAGCGCGAGCCACACGAACGGCATGGCCGCAGCGATGCCGATACACAGCAGCGTAGCGAAGCGGATGCCGCCATACGTGTCGAGCAGACCGCCTGCGACCGCGGTGCCGATGCCCCCGCCGATGAACGTCACGACGACCGTGCGCGCGACCAGTGAGCCGTCCGGATCGATTTCGGACAGGAGCCCAGTCAGAAACGGAATGATGACGAAGAACGCGCAGTTCAATACGAGCTGGCTCACGAAATACGATGTGCCGCCGTTCGAACCGAAGAAAGCGATCAGCGAGCCGATCATCGCGACTTGAGCAAGCAGGATGATTTTCAACCGGTGCGGTTGGCTTGCGCGTTGAGAAGGAATGATCGCACCAGCAAAACCGAGCAACGACGACAGCGACAACAGAATACCGATCGTCGACGTCGACAGTCCTGCTCTCGTGCCGACAATTCCGGCTACCGCCCATTGCGATGCCTGCACGCCGTAAATCAGCACGGTGACGGCCCAGATGCTCGACACGAGCTTTTTGGACATCGGCCGATGTGTGCGCACGGTGGCGGCTCGATGTGTGTACGCGTCGATGCCGAAGATGACCGGCGACATCAACACAATGGTCGCGACGAGCAGCAGAAAAATCCCGTGTGCAAGCCATGCCTCTGGCAGATAGGCGATGACGACGAGCAGGCCGCCGTTGATGATCCCCGCGATCAGATTGATTTGCCCCCACAGGCGGTCCGCCGACTCGCGTTGCGAGATCGCGGATGCAACGACGACGAAGAGCATGCCTTCGAATATGCCCGACACGCCGCGTGCGATGGCAATGGAGACGACTGTCGGGACCAGCACGCTCGCGGCCTGTCCCGCGAGCGTACCGAAGAGACCCGCAAGCGTGAAGATGCGTGGTGCGCTTGCGATCCAGCGCGGCAATAACGCGCAACTCAGCGCGATGCCGAGAATCTCCACGCCTGCGATCTGCGTCGCGATGCCTTCGTCGAGATGGAACCGCAGCATCACGGCGGCGACGATGAACGGTGTGAGGATCATGCCGTTCGTCGCGATCGCGTACGCGAGCGACAGCTGCGACACCGCACGACGGCCCAGCTCGGGCCGGAGCGTCGACGGAGCAGCGGGGGCGGACGGGTTCGTCATATCGAAGTGTGCGCCTTGAGAAGGATCCGTCGAAGTGGAGGGTGCCGTCATTTTCGCCTGGTGATCCGGATAGACGTGGGCTAGAGACCGAACAGGGTCCGCAGATACGGTGTGATGAAATTGCGTTGCGGGTCCATGCGTTCACGCAGTGCGAGAAAGTCGTTCCAGCGCGGATAAAGCGCGGCGAAGTCGCGGCCCTTAAGCGAATGCATTTTGCCCCAGTGCGGCCGGCCGCCGTGATTCATGCAGATTGCCTGCACGCCGTCGAAATACTGTTCGAACGGCATGCCTCGATACTGGTGGACCGAAATGCGGACGCTGTCGCGGCCGTAGTCTGGGCTAAGCCAGATGTCGTCACCCCGGACCCAGCGGTATTCCAGCGGGAACATCAATGGGAATGTCTTGCGCGAAATGAACGCGCGAATCTCGCGCAATGCATCGGCGCCACGATCAGCCGGCAGCGACCATTCCATTTCGTTGAAGCGGATGCGGCGCACGGTCGACAGCAGCGAATGGCTTGCGTCGACCCGTTCGGCAGGCGACGACACGAGCGCCGCGCAGAGCCGGCTGATCGACGGACACAGCGACGGCAGATGTTTGCTCACGCCGCACAGCAAACCGAATACGCCGTTTTCGAGCACTTCGTCGGTGACGTAGTGCGTCCAGTTCCGGGTGTCGACAGGTTCGTCGGTCAGGTTCCAGATCTTCGTCAGCATCGTGTCGGTGTGGGGCAGCCAGTAGAACTCGAACGAACGGTTCTGCCGCGTCATCGCATCCGCCTGCGCGAGGCACGTTTCGAAGTCCATCTTGCCGCGTGTGAGCTTGAGCCGGTACGACGGGACGAGGCGCAGGCTGATTTCGGTGAGCACACCCAGCACGCCCAGCCCGATCCGGCCGCCTTCGAACAGGTCGGCGTTTTCGTCGCGCGATGCGACCACATCGCGGCCGTCGGCGGTCGTGAAGCGCAGGCTCGCGATCTGCGTCGCCAGATTGCCGAGCTCGATGCCGGTGCCGTGCGTGCCGGTACTGGTCGCGCCCGCGATCGATTGCACGTTGATGTCGCCGAGGTTCTCCATCGCGAGTCCATGTGCGGCGAGTTCGCTGCCGAGCGTATAGAGTCGCGTGCCGGCTCGTACGCGTGCGATGCGCCTGGTGCTATCGACGTCCACGACACCTTGCAGTTTATCCAGCGACACGATTACGCCGTCGGTTTGCGCGAGCGGTGCGAACGAATGTCCGGCACCCACCACACGCACCGGCATAAGCTTTTGGGCCGCGTCGCGCAGCACATCGACAAGCTCGTCTCGCGACGCAGGCGTCGCCAGCGTTGCCTGAGGACAACTCACGTAGCCGGACCAGTTACGCCACATAGCGTTGTTTTTCCATATCGGGTGGGTGGGCTGGAAAGCGTGAGCGGTCAGAAGAAATTCTGTCCCTCTCCGCGATAGGTCGGAATGCAGTCGACGACATGCCCATTCCGGATGAGCAGCAGTTCGTTGAAGCGCTCGCAGAGTTCGCCCGCTTTTGCATGCCGGAACAGCAGCGGATCGCCGATCTCAATGGAGACCGAACGTGGATGGCACACGGGCGTTTGCACTTCGCCCGCCCCTTCGTTCACGATCAGGGTGCAGCCTTCAGGCAGCCACGGCTGCGGCAGGCGATTCGTGCCGGCGGGCCCCGATGCGATGTAGCCACCGCCCGAGCACGTGACGATGCCGTCGCGAGGCCGGCGCGTGACCGGCAACGCGAACCCTGCGGCGGGCTGCGTGCGAAAGGCGGTGTAGTGATCGAACAGTGTGGGCGTATAAAGACCCGAGCCCATCGCGAGTTCGGTGACCGACGCGTCGCTGCGCGTACTTTCGATGCTGCCGGTGCCGCCGCCGTTGACGAAGCGCAGCGAATGGCCAGCAGCGGCCAGCGCGTGCACGACGTTGCTGCGTCGCCCATTGGTCTCGCGAATCGATCGGCGTTTCAGATACCGGATGACGCTATTTTTTAACGACTGGCCCGGTACGCTGTCCATCAGCCCGGCGATCTGACCTTCGTAGCCCATCAACCCGTCAAGCCGCACGTTGGGCCGGCGGGCGATGTCGTTCGCCAATGCGATTGCGCTTGCGACGTCGCGCACCGGCGATCGATACACACCAAAGTAAATGCCCGGGAACGATGAAGACATGTCGAGATCGATCGACAGCGGCATTGCGACGCCCTCGCGGCGAGCAAGCACATCGATGCATTCGACCTGCTGCGGACAGTCGACCATCAGCGTGATCGAACGGCCGGCGCGTAACTGTTCGGCGACCGCTCGAAGCGCAGACGGCTCGACCGACGGATACGCGACCACGAGGTCGTCGAAGCCCTGGGTCGCCAGCCACGCCGCTTCCATCGGCGAATAGCACAGCAGGCCGCGCATGAGCGGACTACTCGCGAGCGCGAGCCGGATGATGCCGACCGCTCGCACGGACTTCGTGACGAGACGGAGCGGTAGATTGGCCGCGCGTCGACGGATATCGGCGAGATTCGCCGCCAGGCTATCGAGATCGACGAATGCAGCCGGCAGACGATGGCCGCGTAGCGCGTCACGGTAGTACGCGTAGTCGCGTGCCGGTTGTTCCTCTGCAGGAAAAGGCGAAACGCCGCTCATGAGGGTTTCTGTTTGTCGTGGATTAGCCGGTGACGCTGCGATTCGATGCCGCTTTAAGGCGGGATCGCCCTGTCTCACTGTGGGGTGAGCGCAGTGTGAGAGTAGCCATCGTCAAAATGACGACCAAGGGTAGAGGCGGCCTTTGGATGGGTCTAATCCGGCCAGCGGCGGTGGGTGTGGGGCGATCGTCACGGTGACGCCCGGTGCCTGTCTGCCGACGCTTGCGGTCGGTGAATGGAGGATGTGCCGCCGGCGTCGGCATGCGGCGCTACCGGGGGGCGACGGCGCCGTCGCCTTCGTGTTCAAGGGAGGGACAGAGGATACGGCACCGGACACGATGCCGGATTCAACGCAGGCGTGTGTCAAACGCAGAAAGCTGTGTCAGGCGCCAGGCGCCAGGCGCCAGGCGTCACGGGTACGAACGCGGCGTATACACCCACTCGCCACCATCGCCGCGCGCAAACCCTCTCGTCGTCGTCGACCCGACGATCACCATCGTCCGCATATCGACGTCGCTGCTGCGCAGCTCGCCGAGCGTGGTCGTCGTGAGCGTGCCACCCGGCCTGCCGATATCGCGTCCCAGCACGACACGCGTCGCGGGCGTCCGGTACTCGCGGACGATATCGAGCGCGGTATCCAGTTGCCACGGCCGCGCACGCGACACCGGGTTGTAGAACGCCATCACCAGATCGGCCTGCGCTGCGTGTCTAAGCCGCGTCTCGATGATCGACCACGGCTTCAGATTGTCCGACAGCGACAGCACGCAGAAATCGTGGCCTAGCGGCGCACCGGCTTGCGCAGCGGTCGCCATGGCAGCCGATACGCCCGGCACCATGCGCAACTCGACTTGTGCCCAACGGGGATCGTCGGATGTATCGAGCGCTTCGAGCACCGCCGCCGCCATCGCAAACACGCCAGGGTCGCCCGACGATACGACGACCGCCGCGCGTCCTTCCGTCGCGAGTTCGAAAGCGTGGCGTGCGCGCTGCAATTCCTCGCGATTGTCGGTCGCGTGTACGCGCTGGTTGTCGCGGAACGGGCCAGCCATGTTCACGTACGTCGCGTAGCCGAGGATATCGGTGGCGTCTATGAGTGCGTCGCGCGCGGCGGGCACGAGTAGATCGGCGGAGCCTGGGCCCAGGCCGATCACGGTCACGCTGCCGCGTGGGCGGCCGATCGTCGCGATGTCTAACGGCGCGTCGGCGATCGCGAGCGTGACCGACGAGGTTGCCTCGTGCAGTACGTTGTGCGGAACAGTCAGCGCGGCTGCAAGCAATTGGTCCGCGTCGGCATCGAGGTCGATAAAACGCAGCGGCACGGCGAGTGCCTGTGCGGCATCGGCAAGCGCCGTATCGGTGCAACGTGCAGCGGGCGCGAGCAGAGCGGCGAGCGCAGCATGCGCAACGTGGTGTGCTTGCAGTGCATCGAGCACCAGCTGTTCGACGTCGTCTCTAATACCACCGATCGCCGCAACCACACTCCGCGGATGAATCAACAAAGTATCCGCCGACGCATCGACGAACGGCGTCACGCGAATCGCCCGCTGCGCAGAAGCATCGCGCGGCAGCGCCGCATCGTCGAGCCACGGCGCGTCGCCTTCGATGCGCGTCGTCTCGCCTGCCAGCAGATCGGAGACGAAGCGCTTGCCGTGCGCGAGATCCGCGAGTGCATAACCTTCCGGCGGATTCAGCACACAGGTGCCGAAACGCAGTTCGCCGCTCGTCGTGATCGCGGGTGCGATGCCGAGCGCGGCCGCGATATCGCGTGCGAGCACGTTGACACCCGCGAGCCCGCCGAGCAGCGGCACGACCGCGCTGCCGTCTTCCGCGACCGCGAGCACCGGCGGCTCCGCGCCCTTGTTCGCGAGCAGCGGCGCGACGCAGCGGATCACGATGCCGGCCGCGCACAACGCGACGATCGGCGTGCCGCGCGCGTACAGCTCGCGCAGATGCGCGGCGAGTTCCGTGTAGCCGACGTCCGCTTCGACACGGCCCGCGAGTCCATGCACCTGCGAACCCGGACAGCATGCCTGCACACGACGCGCGACATCGAGCGCACCGACGCCGAGAATCACGATCGCCGGCGGCATCATCCCTGCCATTTTTGCCCCGGCACGACGAGTAGCGAGAAGTAGGGCGACGCCATCGGATCGACGTCCGCGAGCGGCACGATGCGCTGGTTTGCCATCGTCGCGCGCTCGACGTACAGCGCGCGTTTCGCGAGCCCGAGTTCGTCGAGTACGCGTCTTACCTTGTCGAAATTGCGACCGAGCTTCATCACGACGGCTGCGTCCGCATCCGCGAGACGGCGCCGCAATTCGGCTTCGGGCAATACACCCGACAGCACTGCAAGCGACTGGTTGCGATAAACGAGCGGCGCGCCGAGTACGGCGGCGCCGCCGAGCATCGAGCAGACGCCGGGCACGACTTCGGTTTCGAAACGCGCGGCGAGCCGGTCGTGCAGATACATATACGAGCCATAGAAAAACGGATCGCCTTCGCAGATCACCGCGACGTCGCGACCCGCGTCGAGATGCCCGGCGACGATCGCGGCAGCAGTGTCGTAGAAGTCGGCGATGATCGCTTCATACGATAGCGGCGGTTCGAGCGCTTCGGTCGTCACCGGATAGACGAGCGGCAGGTGCGTCTGTGCATCGTCGAGATGCGCCTCGACGATCCCGAACGCGTTACCTTTTTTGCCCTTCGCGACGAAATACGCGACGACAGGTGCCGCTTTCAGCAGTCGCACGGCTTTGAGCGTCAGCAGTTCGGGGTCGCCTGGACCAACGCCGATGCCGAACAGGCGTCCCTTACCCGTACTCATTCGACCTCCGACGCAAGCGCGTTCACCGCTGCGGCAACCATCGCGCTGCCGCCGCGTCGTCCCGCGACGATCACCCACGGCACGTCATAACCACCTGACGCGAGCAGCGCCTTCGATTCCGCCGCACCGACGAAGCCGACCGCAAAACCAAGAATCAACGCGGGTCGCGGTGCGCCCGCATCGAGCAGATCGAGCAGATGGAACAGCGCGGTCGGCGCATTGCCGATCGCGACGACGCTGCCTTCGAGATGCGGTCGCCACAGCTCGACCGCCACAGCCGAGCGCGTGTTGCCGAACTGCTTCGCAAGGTCGGGCACGGTTGCATCGCCGAGCGTGCACAGCACCGGGTTATTCGCCGGCAGTCGCGCACGCGTGATGCCTTCGGCGACCATTCGCGCATCGCAGAGAATCGGCGCGCCGGACGCAAGCGCATTGCGGCCCGCGTGTCCTGCGCCCTCGGAAAAACGCAGATCGTCGACGATGTCGATCATGCCGCACGCGTGGATCACGCGGACCGCGAGCTTTTCGAGGTCGGGCGGCACGCGCGACAGATCGGCTTCCGCGCGGATCGTCGCAAACGACTGGCGATAGATCTGCTGGCCGTCGCGAAGGTAGTCATGCATCGGTGTGGCTCCGGGACGGTCGCGCGAGTAGCGCGGCGGCCTGTTCGATAGTCAGGTGGTGCGCGATGGGGATGCCGAAGCGGTCGGCGCCGCCCACGCTCGCGCGTTGATACAGGTCATAGCAGCCGGGCGCGGTTGCGAGCAGCGTGTGCGGTGCGCAATGCGCGGCCGCGCAGGAGCGCGGGCAGCCGCTTAGGTGGACGGCATCGTCTGCGCTCGTGTCGGGAAGAAGGGTGGCGAGATGCAATGCGTCGGCTTTTGTGTCGGCGGCGCTTTTCGTGCAACCGGTCGAACCGGCGCATGCGATCAGCCGCACGTAGGGATGCGACGGCTCGCACGCGAGGCCGAGTGCGCGCAGGCTATCGAGTACGGCGGGCACTGCATCGTCGGCGACGTCGGGGATGAGCACGCTTTGCCACGGTGTGACATGTAGCGTTCCGTTGCCGTGTTCTGATACGAGCGCGGCCAGCTTAACCAGCGTGCACGTATCGAGCCGCCCGAGCGCCGGCTGCCCGCCGACGTGAGACAGCTTTGAATCGCGTTGCCGATGAGCGCCGACGCGCAACGACGGCGATGCTGGTGCACGGGTCCATGCGGCGACAGCGGGATCGTCGTGCAAAGCAATGTCTGCTCGTTCGGCCGCGCGTTGCAATAACGCGGAGGCGTCGTAGCTGGCGAGCACGTCGCGCATTCGCGTGTCGTCAGAGCCGCTGACGTCCAGGAACGTATGCAGCAACGCTTCGACGAAAACGGGTAGATCGGCAGCGGCCACTGACGCAAGTGCGCTGCCCGGCACCGACAACGGACAGCCCGCAAGACCCACCGCGTACCGCGCACGATCCGCATCGCCGACTGCCGAATCCATTGCCGAAAACCACACATCGTGCGGATGATCGACCGCCATCAAGCGTTCACCGCCGTCGAGCATCAGCGCGAATTTCGGCGACAACGCCGCGAAGCGCGGCTCGCGTTGCAGTCGCGAAAGCAACGCAGCGGCGAGTGGCCGCGTGTCGTCGAGCGCCTGCGGATCGCGGCCTGCGAGCGGGCTCGTCATCACGTTGCGACGTTCATCGGCGTGCGCGTTGTTCGGATCCTGCGTACCGGGGCCGGTCTGCATCAGCGCCGCAACGAGCGAGGTCTCGTGACCCGCCCGCACGCCGCGCAACTGCAGGTTCGCGCGATTGGTCAACTCGACGATACCAGCCGTGTGCAGATCGGCGGCCTGTGCGACCGCGACCGCATCGCGCGCATGCAGTTCGCCGCCCGGCAGCTTGATCCGGCAGAGCCCGCCGTCGCGTGCGGCAACGATGCGCGCAAGCGACGGACACGCCGACGCGCGCGGCGCAGACCGTGCATCGACAGCAGCAGGGGACAAAACTCGATTCAAGCGATTACCGGTTTAGCGTCGCGCGACGGCCCGGTGTTGCCTCGACAGGAAGCAACGCGGCATCGGTACACCCCGCCCGATGATGGCTGGCACGAACAGTGTTGCCGGCAGGTTTCCTGGCTTGCAGGTCGTGGTCCGCGCGTGCCTTCCCGAATGAATCAGTGGCGTGTGGAGCGCGGACTCGCTGCATACAGTTGCGGGGGCAGCCACAGTGTCGCTGTGTTCCCTTTTAGGCCCCGAAGGGCACCGGCGAGGCTGTATTATGCCTTCTTTCTCCGGCGCTTCGATCGCATGCGCAGCACGCATGCGTCGGCACGCAGCCGGAACTGAAACGACATGATGAGGATGGCGGGATGCCTGCGTGGCTGACCATAGTAGGCATCGGCGAAGATGGCTTCGCGGGATTGGGCCGCACCGCGCGGCGCGCGCTGCTCGATGCGTCGGTGGTAATCGGCGGCGAACGGCATCTTGCGATGCTGCCCGCACGCTTGCACGCACGACGTGAACCGTGGCCGCATCCGTTCGATCTTGCACCGCTGCTCGCGCGGCGTCCCGAACCGGTCTGCGTGCTGGCGAGCGGCGACCCGATGCTGTTCGGCGTCGGCGCGACGCTTGCCCGCGCGCTGCCCGCCGACGAACTGCACGTGCTGCCCGCGCCGTCGTCGCTGTCGCTCGCGGCGGCCCGCGCGGGCTGGCCGCTGCAGGACGTGACGATGCTGTCGCTGGTGGGCCGGCCGATTGCGGCGCTGCATGCGCATCTGCACGACGGTGCACGTCTGCTGGTGCTCGGTGGCGATGCGACGGCGCCGTCGGCGCTCGCTACGCTGCTCGTCGAACGCGGCTTCGGCGCGACGCGGATGATCGTCTTCGAACATCTGGGCGGACCGCTCGAACACCGCATCGATACGCGTGCTGACGCATGGCACGCCGATCCTTCGGCATGGTCCCCGGCCGCGCTGAATCTCGTCGCACTCGACTGCCGCGCGGGTCTCGACGCGCAACCGCTGCCGCTCACACCCGGACTCCCCGACGAAGCGTTCGCCAACGACGGCCAGTTGACGAAGCGCGATGTCCGCGCCATTGCGCTCGCGCATCTCGCGCCGCTTCCTGGCGAACTGCTGTGGGACGTCGGTGCGGGCGCGGGCTCGATCGGTATCGAATGGATGCGATCGCATCGCACGTGTCGCGCGATTGCGATCGAAGCGCATCCGCAGCGTCAGGCGTTCATCGCGCAGAACCGCGATGCGCTCGGTGTACCTGGTTTGCAACTGGTCGCCGGCACCGCGCCCGATGCGCTCGCTTCACTGCCGGTGCCTGACGCGATTTTTATCGGCGGTGGCGTGACCGCGTCCGGTGTGCTCGACACATGCTGGACCGCGCTGCGTCCCGGCGGCCGGCTCGTTGCGAACGCGGTGACGGTGCAGGGCGAAGCGAAGCTGGTCGCGTGGCGCGAACGCCATGGCGGCACGTTGACGCGCATCGCGCTGTCGACCGCACAACCGCTCGGCGGCTTCGACGCATGGCGTCCCGCGTTGCCGGTCACGTTGCTCGATTGCCGCAAGCCTGTCGACACGGCAGCACCGTCAGGCGATCGATGATGCGCATCCTGCTGCTCGGCGGCACCGGCGACGCGCTGCGGATCGCGCGCACTCTGAAGACACCGCACGTGTACAGCCTCGCAGGACTCGGCAAGGTGCCGGACGACCTTGCATGCACGGTGCGTGTAGGCGGCTTCGGTGGTGTCGACGGTCTCGCTCGCTATCTGGTCGACGAGCGGATCGGTCTGCTGGTCGACGCGACGCATCCTTACGCCGCGCGCATCAGCGCTAACGCGGCCGCAGCGAGCCGCATCGCGAATGTGCGGTACTGGGCGCTGCATCGCGCCGCATGGCAACCGCAACCCGGCGACGACTGGCGTTTCGCCGACGACTGGCAAGGCCTCGTCGCGTTGCTCGCACCGTTTTCCCGACCACTCTTCACGCTGGGCCGCGAACCGCTCGCGCATCTCGGCGACATTCCGTCGCATCAGCAGTGGCTGGTCCGCTGTCTCGATGCACATCCGGGCACGCAACGTGCTCATGTACTCGACGCTCGCGGTCCTTTCACGCACGACGGCGAACGCGCATTGTTCGACGCGCATGCAATCGATGTCGTTATCAGCAAGAATAGCGGCGGCAGCGCGACCGTTGCAAAGCTCGACGTCGCGCGCGAGCGGGGTGTGCCGGTGTTGATGCTGCGGCGTCCCTCACTCCCCGCCGCGGACCGTGCATTCGACAACGACGCCGCGCTGCTGCACGCATTGCACGATTCCGGTTGACGCGCGTTCGCGCGCGTCGTCGTCCGGGCTGCCTGCGTGTCCATTCATCCTTCTCATTACGGAGCATGGCATGACGGTGTTTTTTGTCGGCGCGGGGCCGGGCGACCCCGAACTGATCACGGTGAAAGGGCAGCGTCTGGTACGACGCTGTCCGGTGATTCTCTATGCAGGGTCGCTGGTGCCGGCCGAGGTACTCGAAGGCAACACGGCTGAACGCATCGTGAACACCGCCGACCTCGATCTCGACGAGATCATCGCGCTGCTCGCGCAGGCGGACCGCGACGGACACGACGTCGCGCGCGTCCATTCGGGCGATCCGTCGTTGTATGGAGCGATCGGCGAACAGATGCGGCGGCTTGCCGAACTCGGCATCGCATACGAGATCGTGCCGGGCGTCACCGCGACCGCGGCGTGCGCCGCCGCACTCGGCTGCGAACTGACGTTGCCGGACATTTCGCAGACGGTGATCCTCACGCGTTTCGCCAGCAAGACGACGATGCCTCCGGGCGAACAGCTCGGCGATCTCGCGCGGCATCGTGCGACGATGGCGATTCACCTCGGCGTGCGCCATCTTGCGACGATCGTCGATGAATTGATGCCGCACTACGGTGCAACGTGCCCCGTGGCGATCGTGTATCGCGCGAGCTGGCCCGACGAGGCGCGCGTGATGGGCACGCTCGCGGACATCGTCGCGAAGGTGCGTGCGACCGACATCGAACGGACTGCGCTGATTCTGGTGGGACGCGTGCTGGGTGCGGAGACGTTTGGCGAATCGACGCTGTACGCGAAGGAGGGCACGCGCGGAGGCGACACGCGGCACTAGCCGCGAGAGAGCTAAAAGCAGAAGCGGAAGCGGCAACATGCCGCTTCCGTTCGCTTCACACCATCACACGTCGTTCAACGCACCGGTGTCTGCGCCGACGTTTCACCGGGCTGCACATGCGGCTGCGTCATCGCACTCACCACAACGAACACGATCACGTTCAACGCGAGCGCGAGAAAGCCGATGTTCACGTCCTTCAACGCGTCGGGCAGGAACGGCATCAATTGCGCGACGCTCAGGTGCATCAGCGTGGTCGCCGCGACCACCGCCACCCCGACGATGATGCCGCAGAACGCCCCCTGTTTCGTCGCGCGATTGCGTTGCGCGAGACTGCAGACCAGCGCGGGAAACAGCTGCGTGACGAAGTTGTAGCCCATCAGCAGCAGCGCGACGATCGTGTCGCCACCATGCAGCGTGAACGCGACCGCAACCAGCGCGACGACCGGCACCAGCAGACGCGCGAGCTTCGTCACGGCCGCATCGGACGCCTGCCGTTGTATCCCGCCGCGGTAGATGTCGTTCGCGATCAGCGTCGACGCTGCCGTGAGAATCATCGAGCCGGGCACGAGCGCCGTGAGCACACCGGCCGCGCCGATCACGCCGACGAACCACGGGTCGAAAGTCTGGATCGACAGACGGAACAGCGACAGGTCGATGTCGCCGCCCTTCAGGCCGGGCACCTTCAGCGTCGCGGCGAAGCCGACGAAAAACACGAACAGCAGGATCAACTGGTACAGCGGCAGCATCGCCGCGTTGCGCCGGAACACGCGTTCGCTCTTCGCGGTGAAAATCGAGCCGAACGTATGCGGCCACATGAAGAAGCCGAGCGCGGTGAGCAGCACCGTCGACTGGAACCAGACCACGCTCGAGCCCTTCGCGGGGAAGGTCAGGAAGTCGGGCCGCGCGACCTCGATTGCGCGGAACATGTCGGACACGCCGCCGTAATAGTGGATCGGCAGATAGATGCCGAGGAACAGCACGATCGCGAGAATCAGCGTGTCCTTCACCACGGAGTTCCACGCCGAGCCGCGCACGCCCGACACGATCACGTAGATCGTGACGACGACCGCGCCGATCCAGATCGCAGCACTCGACGAAATCGCGCCGTACGAAGCGGTCGCGACGATGATGCCGAGTCCCTTCAGCTGCAGCACGAGGTACGGAATCAGCGCGGCGACGCCGACCACCGCGACCAGCACGCCGAGCGCAGGGCTGTCGTACTTGCGCATGAAGAAGTGCGACTGCGACACGAGCCGCTGCGCTTTTGCGTAGCGCCACACCGGTGGCAGCATCCAGTACGACAGGATGTACGCGAGCGTGCCGTACGCGAGGATGTAGTAGACCGGCGCACCCTTGCCGTACGCAAAGCCGCTGCCGCCGAGGAACGTGAAGGTCGTATAGATTTCGCCGGCCATCAGCAGGAACACGAACGCGGTGCCGAAGCTGCGGCCGCCGACTGCCCATTGCTCCAGGTTCATGTCATGACCCCGGCGCGCCCGTATGCCGAGGTACAGCGCGAACAGCGTGACGGCGGCGATCAGAACGAGAGCGCTGCTCATGATCGGACCTCCGTCTCGTCAGCGGGCGCGCGGTTCACCGGATCGAGCCGGAACACGACCGTCATGATCACCGCGCTCAGCACGACCCACAGAACGATCCATGCAAGCACCAGCGGCATGCCGAGCACCAGCGGCTCGACACGGTTGACGAACGGGACGCCGAGCAGGATGCCGATGAACGGCAGCGCGGCGAGCACACGAAGGAACATGGGACGACTCCTCTAACCGGGGTTGAACGTCGTGTGGAACAGCGGAGCTTCGGCTCCGACTGTATGCCGGATAGCTCGACGCCGTAAAGGTCGTCAAAAATAAGCAGGCCGGTTGAAAGACGATGCAACGATGTGCGCGTGCGGCATGCGTTGCTGCGCGCACGTAGGTGATCTTCGCGGTGCGTTGCGGTTACACTGATCGCCGGTCGCGCTGCGCGTCGTGCTGCGGCGCAAGAAAAATCCGGGCCACTCGCATCGAGCACGCGACGGCTAGCCTGAATAAAACCCGACACCGCCATGATCGACAGTCTCGTTTCCGACATCCTGTTCGGCTTCACCGGGCTCATCAGCATCATCAATCCGGTCGGCGTCGCATTCGTTTTTCTCGACCGCACCGAATCGCTCGACAGCGCGGAGCGCACCGCGCTCGCGAAGCGCGTGTCGATCAACGCGTTTTTTGTGCTGCTCGTGGCGTTCTTCGTCGGGACGCCGATCCTGCATTTCTTCGGGATTTCGATGGAGGCGCTGCGGATCGGCGGCGGTCTCGCGGTGGCGGTCAGCGGCTGGAACATGCTCAATGCACCCGATCGTCGGCCCAACGAAGAAGCGGTGAAGCAGGTCAGCCCCGACGAAGCGAAATCGCGTGCATTTTTTCCGCTGACCATTCCGCTTACCACTGGCCCCGGCACGATCGCGACCGCGATCGCGCTGAACGCGAACCGCACGCACAAGCTGTCCGAGTTTCTGATGTCGGCGATCGCGTCGGTGACGATCAGCGTGCTGGTGGTGATCGCGATCTATCTGACGTACAGCCGCGCGGAGGTTTTTGCGCGCTATCTCGGCACCGAAGGGACCAAGGTCGCGTTGCGCGTGTCGGCGTTCCTGCTGCTGTGCATCGGCGTGCAGATTATCCTGACCGGCGTGTCGCAGTTTCTCGCGCCGCTCGCGGGTGTGCATGCTGCCAACTGAAATTGCCACCGCGCATTTTCAACGCGCAGTGGGACTGAACGGAGACCGACCATGTGCCGCTGGCTTGCCTACACAGGGAACCCGATCCAGCTCGAAACGGTACTGTTTCGCGCGCAGCATTCGCTGATCGACCAGAGCCTGCACGCGCGCCTCGGCGCGACGACGACCAATGGCGATGGCTTCGGCGTCGGCTGGTACGGTCATCCGACCGATCCGCCGTTCCGCTATCGCTGCGTGCAGCCTGCGTGGAGCGACCGCAATCTGCGCGAAGCGGCCCGCGCGGTGCGCGCGGGCCGCTTCGTCGCGCACATCCGCGCGGCCACCGATACGCCGGTGCAGGAAACCAACTGCCATCCGTTCCGTTACGGCCACTGGATGTTCGTGCACAACGGTTCGATCCGCAATTTTCCGGCGGTGCGACGCGATCTGATGATGGCGGTCGCGCCGGATCTGTTCATGGGCATGGAAGGGTCGACCGATTCGGAACTGATGTTCTTTCTCGCGCTGACGTTCGGGCTCGAACGCGATCCGGTTGCCGCGCTTGAACGGATGGTCGGACTCGTCGAGGAAACGGGGCGACGTTACGGCGTCGAGCATCCGCTGAACATGACCGTGTGCGCGATGAACGGCGAGCAGATCGTCGCGGTCCGCTATTCGAGCGAACGCGATTCGCGCTCGCTGTTTCACAGCACGTCGTTCAAGCATCTGCACGAGCTTTATCCGGACGATCCACGTATCAAGGCGGTCGGCGACGATGCTTACCTGGTGCTGTCGGAACCGCTGGTCGATCTGCCGGGCGTGTGGGAGGAGGTGCCCGAAGCGACGGCGATCGTCGCGCGTGGTACCGATATTCGGCAGAGTGTGTTTGTGCCGCAGGCGGGGTGACGGGTTTTCGCGTGCTGTCTGCGCGGCCGGTCGCGATCAGCCGACCATGGGCGGAATTCGTCATGGTTCGCTGCTGTGGCGAACCGCCTGTGTCAAACCCAGACACCCTCTCCACCGCACTCCAGCACCGCACACTTGTGCGAATCCGCCGCAATGCCAGTGCCGGTTTCTGAGCAATCTGCTCTTCTGCGAGCGGCTTACCCCAATCCGCCAACGTGACAGCACCGCTTGCCGTCAAAGATGGCTTTATTTCGTACAGCGATACAGCGCTGCTACGCAAACGAAGCCAGATCTTCGGATGTAAGAGGCGCTCTCCCGCGCAGCGCCGCTAAGCTGGGTGAATTCCAGTCGATGAATCCGCGCGATCGCGAGATCAGCGACACAGGCTGCATGTCACGTCTCCGCTCGATGCGACAGGCTAGCCCACAGCTATCTCGCGGTCGCCTCGCTTGCCTGCTCGCTGGGGCTGCACGCAAATGCGAGCACCCCCCGGTTACTTCATTGCAAAGCACACCCAACAGGAATCACGTACATGCGACTAACCGACTCCGCGCCGACGCCTCCCTCCATCGGTGATTCCTCTCCTTTGCCAGGTGACACCGCGCCGCGTGGCACAGATGAGTCGCGCGCGCCCAAGCGCGGAGCCGTCAGTACCGCTGAAAACGCGTTTCCTGGATTGACCGGCAAGCGCCGCCGTACTGAGAGCGGCAATGGGGTTGCCGGCAACGCCGCCGAAGGATCAACCCCGCGTCAACAGACTCGCGTGGCCTTGATGCCGGCGAGCGCAAACTTCGCGCCTCATTCCGCGCGTGGCCTCGATCTTCACATCGTCGGGCGGACTGGTTCAGCGGGCATTCAGGCGCCTGACCTCGATCATGCACCGCTTCGTCTCGGTGGCCTCGTGCGCACGATAGCGGATTTCACCGAGGATCCCGAGTTCAAGCGCAGCGAAGGCGCTTCGACGCAGCCGGCCCGCTACCTGAGGGATAACGCGACGCAGACGCTGTATCGCTGCAAGCTTAACGAGAACCGCCCGCGGAATACGTTCAGCGACGTGGTGATGCCGCAGATGATGGTGCATGCATACGGATTCGACGATGTGCCGCAGCCGGTCTTCCTCGTCGACAACGACAATCGCCTCGGGAAGGGGAGTGATGCAGTATGGGTCGCGTCACCGATGGTCTCCGGCTTCAAGGACTGGGGACCGTTTCTCGTCGAGTCAGGTGCCCGCCACGTCGAGCCTCACAATCGCGATGCTTACGCCGCGCATCTTCGCGATCATGCCGACGCGTCCCGTAGCGCACAGGAACTGCGCAAGACGCCGGACATCGCCGGGCTGATGACGCGTTTTCCGAAAGGCGGATTCGACAAGCTGGATCAATCCGGGCACGAGACCTTGCAGCCGCTGCGCGATCGATCGCGTGACGCACTGCAGAGACAGGACCGGATGCTCGAACTGCTGCCGGACGAATTCAATCGCGCGCTCGCCTCTGCTTTCTACCTGGGCGAGGTCCCCGGCAACTGGGACCTCGCCAACCACGAGCGCGCGAACACCGGATTCGTGATCGACGATGAGGGTGTCCACGCGCCGACCGTCGACTGGGGTAACACGGCGCCGGTTGCGGGCTTCGGCGGCAACCTCAAGCGCGACAGCCAGCGCGCGGCGAACCAGCCGGCGCGCGTTGATGAGCCCTATGCACGAGTTCCCGACGCGCTGACGCCCAGCGGCTACATGCAGGATTTCCTGCGCGACGACGATCTGAAATACGAAAACCCATCGAAGACTTTCGGCGCTATTGGCGGAATACCGCGTGCCGCTGTGCTGGGCGGACTTCAACGACCTGTGATCGAGTCCGAACGGGAGTTCGAACCCGCATCCAGAACTCGCCATGACGCGCCTGACGCCGCGCTTGCGGTCGCGTGGCAACTGTCCCGTGCGCCGGGCACCCGCGTCGAGCGCGTTGTCGAGCAAATCTTCGCGCTGGCGACGGGCGAGAATCTTCCGGCATCCGTCACGCAACTTTTCTCGGAGAAAACGACGGGCTACGCGAATGCCGGGGCATTCGCGAAAGCACAGAACGATCGGACAAAGGCGCTTATCGCACGCGCGAAGGAAGGGCGTCAGCTGGAACGATGGGTCGAGAAAAACCCCGAACGCGCTGCGGAAATCTCCCAGCGTGTTGCCCGTGCACTGCGTGGCGAACCGAAAGATCCTCGCGACGCGCTGCGTGCGTGAACCGGCGGTGGCAATGTCAAGTCAGGTGCGGCACCCCTGTTAGCGGAGCTATTCGGGCAAATCTTCGCCTGAAAGAAATCGGGAGATTTAAAAATGGCGGGGCAACGCATCGGCAGTGATTATTCCAGCGGATGGAGCGACGTCCGACCGGAAACGGGTACCTCTAACAGGGATAGAAACGACATTCGCCGCCGCTCGACGACGACGGAAACATCGCCATACTTGACAGAAGAAAGCGCGTGGCGCCAGGACCTCCCGGCGTTGCCGAGGCTGCGCCGCCCGACATCGACGCAGACACGGCAGGCTTACCCGTCAATTCATAACAGACCCGCGCGTGCCGAAGGAGCCGGACCCACCCGCCGGACAAGTGCGATGGGCGCCCCCGCGGCCCCCACTGTTTTTCAGCTGCTCAGCGACAATGCGATTCCGGCTCATACGCGAGCAGAAGCAACGTTGGAGGGTTTCTCCAGTTTGGAAACAGCCGCATTGACGAAACTTGTAGACGAAATCATCGATGCTCTCGGCCCGATTTTCCCGCCTGGGCACAACGACCTTTTGATCACCCGGAAATCTCTTCCGCGGGCTTTGGCGCAAACCGTCTGCTACGGAAAAGAAGCGACTATCGAACTGAATCTGGACGCGCATCTCGCCCCCGGGAGAACAACGCTCGACGCGCACGCCTGCGCCAGGATTGCACAGACGTTGACGCATGAGATCGTTCTTCATACGCGCAAGGAATTTCAGGAATATTTTTCAGCAAAGAGAATTTCGCGGATCGGCGGCGGAGTGGAGGGCCATAGAGATGCATGCACCCCTCACACACGCGACGAATATTTCGAGGCGAGCTACCTCGTATCCAGGCGTTTGCCCGCAGAATCCAGACCGGTTTTTGCGTCGGAATGGCGTGATGAAATTAACGGGCTTGCGCGCGACCCGGAAACAAAACTGTCGTTGTCACATGCGGAGTCGGCAGAGCTTGAGCAATGGATCGTGGCACGCCACCGTCAGTTGGAGAAATAGCACTGTGTCGATCGTGGGCGGGATTCGTCGTTGTCCGTCGCTTCGGTGAATAACGAATCCGCGGCCACTCGTCAGGAGCGCCGCGTTCGCCGTGCTACAGCGCTGCACGACTTTGCGGGTCGGTCGCTATCCCGGCAGTCTTCGCCTGATCCGCGCGAACGTGCGCCGCAACACCACGACGACGTCTCGACGCGCTGCGTGCCACACCCGCCAGCGCGACAAGACTCACCGTCGCCGTGAACATCAGATAGAAACCGGGCGCACTGCGATTGCCGGTCGCGCTCAACAGCCAGACGGTGATCGCCGGCGTGAAGCCGCCGAAGACAGTCACGCCGATGTTGTAGCCGATCGACATGCCCGTCGCGCGCGTCGCGACCGGAAAGAGTTCGGCCATCAGCGCAGGCAACGCACCGAAATAGATCGACTTCAGCAACGCAAGCCAGCCGACGAGCGCGAACAGCGAGACGATCGACACATGGTTGACCGCATATGAAAACGCCGGGTAGGCGGTGACGAGACACAGCACCGCGGTAATCGCCATCTGCTTGAGCCGACCGATACGGTCGGACAGATGACCGGCGAGCGGCGTCACGAGCGTCAGCACGAGACCGGCGAACGTACTCGCAGCGAAGCCGGTCGATGCATCGAGATGCAGTTCGCGGATCGAATAGGTCGGTACGTATTGCAGCAGATAGTTCACCGACGTCGACACCGTCAGCGCGCCGATCGCCGCGAGCACCATCCATTTCTGCGTCGCGAACACGTCGCGGATCGGCGTCGCGGTGCGGGTCGCTTCGTTGAAATCGGGCGCGTCTTCGAGGAAGCGACGCAGATACAGGCCGGCGGGCCCGATCAGCAAGCCGAAGAAAAACGGAATGCGCCAGCCCCACGCAGCCAGTTCATGCGGCGACAGCAGCTTCGCGAGCGCATAGCCCGACCCCGATGCGAGCAGCGTCGCGCAGCCTTGCGTCGCGAACTGCCAGCTCGCGATAAAGCCGCGCCGGTGCGGCGCATGTTCGATCAGCATCGCTGTGGACGCGCCGAACTCACCACCCGCCGAGAACCCCTGGATCAGTCGCGCGGCAAACACGCCGAGTGGCGCCGCGAGACCGATCGTCGCGTAGGTCGGAATCACCGCGATGATCGCGGTGCCGACCATCATCAGCGTGACGCTCAGCACGAGCGCGGCCTTGCGCCCACGCCGGTCCGCATAGGCGCCGAGCACCATCCCGCCGAGCGGTCGCACCAGGTACGACGCGCCGAACGAGCCGAACGTGAGCAGCATCGATGCGGTGTCGTTGGCGGCCGGGAAGAAATTCTTCGCGATGTAGATCGCGAAGAACCCGTAGATCGCGATATCGAACCATTCGAGCGCGTTACCGATCGACGTCGCGAAGACAATTCGGGTGAGGCTGGGCGGGCTTGTTTTCATGACGCCTCCGATGCATTCGCGACTACACGACGTGTCGCGACGATGCCCGCCGCTGCATCGCCGAGGTCCCACCACAGACCCGCCATTACCCCGAGCGCCTCGCGTGCGACCGAGCCGAGCAGGTGCTCGTTCGGTGCATGCTGCGCACACGCGGGGTACGAATGCGGCACCCACAGCGTGGGCAGATTCAGCGTGCCGGCGAACGCGTCGTTCGGCACGGTGCCGCCGAGATTCGGCAGCAGCGCCGGCTCCTTGCCGGTCGTCGCGCGCATCGACGCGAGCGCCCAGGTCACCCACGGATCGTCGAGATCGAGCCGCGTCGCCGCGCTGCCCGCCGACACCGTGACGCGCACGTCGTCGAATCCGAGTCGCGCGAAGTGCGCTTCGAGGTGATGCGCGGTCTGTTCCCAATCGGTCCCGACGACGAAGCGCAACTGACACACCGCTTTCGCCGACGGCGGAATCGCATTGACCGGTGCGTCCGCATTGCCCGACTTGAACGCGAGCACTTCGAGCGCGTTCCATGCGATCACGCGCTCGGTCGGCGTCAGACCGGGTTCGCCCCACGTGGGATCGATCGCGGGCGACTGCTCGTCGCGGCCGAGTTCGATATCGGCCAGTGCACGCCTTACCGCAGCGGAAACGGGAGGCGGCCGCAAGCCATCGACGACGATGCGCCCGTTACGATCGACGAGGCTCGAGATCGCATGCGCCAGCACGACGGCTGGATTGCGCAGCACGCCGCCCCAGTTGCCGGAGTGATGGCCGCCGTCACGCAGATTGATCGACAGTTCGAACAGCACCGCGCCGCGCGAACCGAGGAACAGCGTCGGTCGTTCGGCGGATACGCGCGGCCCGTCGCTGGCGAGAAACAGATCGGCGGCGAGCGCATCGCTTTCCGTTTCGCACAGCGCATGCAGACCCGGCGAGCTGACTTCCTCGCTGGTTTCGAACAGCACTTTCACGTTGTAGCCGAGCCGGCCGTCGCGCGCGTGCAGCACGGCGGCGAGCGCGGCGAAGTTGATCGAGTGCTGGCCTTTGTTGTCGGCGGTGCCGCGACCGTACCAGCGATCGCCTTCGACGACGATCTCCCATGGCTTTAGTCCCGCGCGCCACTGGTCGTCGTAGCCGCGCACGACGTCGCCGTGGCCATAGGTAAGAACCGTCGGCAGATCCGCGCCTTCATGGCGTTCCGCGAACAGCAGCGGGCCGCCTTTCGGATCGGGATTTGCGACGAGCCGCGTTGTGAAGCCGAGCGGCCGTAGTGCCGGCGCGATTTCGTCGGTCAGATACGCGTGCAGCGCGTCCGCGCGGGATGGATTCTGACTCTCGGTCTTGCACGCGACGCGGCGCTTGAGTTGTTCGAGCAGCGCGCCCGAATCGAAAACGTCAAACGCCGCATCGATGGCTGCGGCACGGGTGCTCGGGCTTGCGGTCAAGGCGATCTCTCCAGACTGCTTGCGGGGATGCAAGGTTGCGAAGCAGTCTAGAAAGGCCAATAATTCGCGACAATTTCAATCTTTGCGGATCGCGTTGCCGAAATGGCAAAGCGGCAACGCATCGTCGACGAGACAATTCATGTTGCACGGCATCGCGTTGCGCTATTTCGTCGAAGTCGCCCGGACGGGCTCGCTGGCGGCGGCGTCGGAGAATCTGCACGTCGCTGTGTCTGCCCTTAGCCGGCAGATCGCGAAGCTCGAACAGGAGGTCGGCACGCCGCTGTTCGAACGTCTGCCGCGCGGCATGGTGCTGACCGAATCCGGCGAGCTGCTCGCGCAGCATGCGCGGCGTGCGCTGATGGATGCCGATACCGTGCTCGCCGACATTTCGGCGGCGCATGCGCTAGGCGGCGGCATGGTGCGGATCGGTTGTACCGAGGGCTTCACGCGTTATTTTCTGCCGGCTCTGCTTGCCGCGTTTCATACAGAGAATCCACTGACACGCTTCGTGTTGCGTTCGGGCACACCCGCTCAGGTCGAGCACTGGGTGGAGATCGGCGACGTCGATCTCGGTCTTTCGTTTTCCACGGCGACGTCGACGTCCGTCAGCGTCGAGTTCACCGATAGCGCGCCGGTCTGTGCGCTGCTGCGTCCCAATCATCCGCTAGCGGATAAGGCGCGCTTGACGCTCGATGATCTGCTCGCTTATCCGCTCGCGGTACTCGAACGCGGGACGACGGTGCGTCAGTTGATCGACTGGTGCTGTTCGGCGCGCGGCCGTCATTTCGAACCGATATTGACGAGCAACAACTCCAGCGCGATGCATCACTTCGCTGCACTCACCGGCACGATCACGCTCGGGAGCCGTATTGCACTGAAGGGCATGCAGAACGAGTCTTCGCTGCTCGCGAAAGAGATCGACGAGCCGTTGTTACAGCAGCGGCAGTTGCAGGTGACGACGATGAAGGATCGGCGGTTGCCGACTATTGTCGAGCGGTTTTTGGTGAAGCTGAAGGAGGCGTTGAGCGAGACGGGGTGACGAGTGTGGCTGTCCTGGCGGCCGCTGATAGAGGGTTGCGGGTAGACCGGCACATGGCAGCGCTAGCGGTCCGTCTCATGACATGTTTTGCAAACCGGCAGTGTGTGGAACAGGGCGCTACCCTATTGCCAGGAACAGATAACGATAGAAGCGCGCTTTGCAAGCGCGTCAATTTTTCGGGGATTCAGTCCGTCAGCGGGATCAGCCCGCCAGGTAGATCCTGGGCCGACGAATCTCAACGAGTCGTCAGATTCAGATTTGTCTTATAGACCGCGCGGCGGTCATGCTGTCATGGTGGCGAGCTCCTGTAATCCACTCTTGCCATTTAATGTTCGCGCCGCATTCGAAACCGTCCGGAAAGACGTTCGCCCGATACATTGCGCTGACAGTCTGCTCACGATTCGCCTCGACTCGGACAACTGCGCTTGCCGCGTGCGTGCTGTTCGCGCTGTCTGCTTGCGCGGGCAGTTCGCTACTACCCGACGATCCGCTCGCGAGCGACCATCCGCTGTGGATGGTCCCGATCGACAAGACCGACCGCGGGGCCGTCAACATGGCCGTCGAGAAGTACGGGATGGGTGGCGCCTATCCACATAGCGGCGGTGGCGCCGCAGCCTGCTGCTACCCCGGCCCCAGGGACTGGAGCAAGCCTGTCACGGTTCACTGGGAGTGGGACACGGTGGTCGATCTAAGGACCACGGTGGCGCCTCCAACCGAACCGCATTCAATTGTTGTGCACTTCCCGCCAGGTGGACCCGCGAAGGATGACCGCTACCTGTGCCTCATCCTGCGCGACCGCAATACGGCTGAACTTGCGTTCTCACGTGTCGCCTCTCACTGCGCCACCAAATAACCCGCTACGATAAGGAATTCGGCATGACCGCCTCGCTTCGTACCGTTGCTCTTGCTGCGTACGCGTTACTCGTGCTGTCCGCCTGCGAGGGCCGTTCGTTACTGCCCGACGATTCGCTCGCGAGCGACCATCCCTTGTGGATGGTTCCCGTCAATCATATCGACCGCTGGGCGGTCAACATGGCGGTTGACCGATACGGGATGGGAGGGGCGCCTCCAAACGGTGGTGGCGGCGCCGCAGCGTGCTGCTACCCCGGCCCCAGGGACTGGAGCAAGCCTGTCACGGTTCACTGGGAGTGGGACACGGTGGTCGATCTCAGGACAAAGGTGGCGCCTCCAACCGAACCGCATTCAATGGTGACGCATTTCCCGCCGGGTGGACCCGCGAAGGATGAGGACTACCTGTGCCTGATCCTGCGCGATAACGATACGGCAGAGCTGGCGTTCGCGCGAAGCCGCACTCGCTGCGCAAACAAATAACCCGCAACGATAAGGAATCCAGCATGACTGTACGTCAGGCTGACGCGCCCGTGAGCGATGCCGAACTGGACCGCGCCGCTGCACGCGGAATGAGCCGGCGGTTTGCCGACGAATGGCCCAGCGATCCCAAGGTCCGCATGCAGTGCCGCCTTTACCCGAAGCTCAGCTTCTTCTTCGACGGCACAGGCAACAACCTGTACCAGGAACTGGAGAAACCGGAACATGAGCAGGCGCTGTCGAACGTGGCGAAGCTCTATCTGGCCGCGATCGACGATCGTGTTGGACAAGGCGCCACGCCAACCTACATCTCCGGGGTCGGCACGCCGTTCCGGGTTCCGAGGCGTGCACCCGGATACTTCACCGAACTGCTGCGCGATGATCGCGGCGGGAACACGGGGTTGGGCCTGGGCGTCGGAGGACAGACCCGGATCGACGCGGCCATCGCCGCATTCGAAATAATCCTCGGCGAGGACTGGAGCCCGGAAGCGCGGCAGCACATGCCGTTCATCAGCCTCTCGGTGTTGGGGTTCTCGCGCGGCGCGACCGAGGCCCGCGCGTTCGTGCGGAAACTGCTCTCGCGGTGCGTCGACAAGGACGGGCAACGGTGCTGGATCGGGAAAGATCTGCGGCGCATTCCGCTGCGCATCACGTTCATGGGTCTGTTCGATACGGTGGCGTCGGTGGGCGGACCCACCCTCCATCTGGACTGGGGGGCCGAACTGGCGATTCCGCCCGAGGTCGAGCAGTGCGTGCATTACGTTGCCGCGCACGAGGTTCGTGAGGCCTTTCCGCTGGATTCGGTGCGCGTGGACCGGAGCTATCTGGCCAACTGCGAGGAAGTCGTCTATCCCGGCGTGCACGCCGATGTGGGCGGCGGCTATGCGCCGGACGAACAGGGGCGCAGCAACCTCCTGTCGCGAATTCCGTTGCGTGACATGTATGCGGAAGCGCTTGCGGCCGGTGTGCCGCTGCTGTCGCTGGATCGATTGCCTGCACAGTGGCACCGCCACTTCCTCCTCGCAGACGACGAGCCCATAGTGAAGCAATACCAGGACTACATGGCCAGCCTGCCTCTCGCGGAGCCCACAGTCGAAGCGCTGATCCAGGCCCACCGGCGCCTGCTATTCCAGTGGCGAGGCGGCCTTGCCCGACGGGGCGCCGACAGCCGCGTCCTCGGACAGCTATACGGCATGCGTGGCGTGTCCGCGGCAGCCTGCCAGGTCGTGGCGGCGGCCACCACCCGGGATCATCCTGAGTGTGACCCGGCGGAGTGGACGTATGCCGTCCCGCCGAGCCCCGAGAAGCAGGCGGTCCAGTTACTCGGTGAGCAGCGCAGACTGGAGCAACGTATTGCTTTCCTGCGCAATCCCGTCGAAGGCCGGCAGGGCAATCGCGACTGGCCGCCTCCGGAGCCGCGCAAGCGCACAGCGTATGAAGATCTCATCCTGTCGGCGTGGGACGTGCCCACTGCGGTGCCGCCTGCGGTCGATGGGCTGCTGGCCGGCAATGTGCATGACTCGGTCGCCCACTTCACGTCGTGGCCGTGCGCCCTGTACGACCCACGTGGTATCTATTGCGATCAGGTTCGGTACTACGCTGCGAGGCCGTGGCTCGGACCTCGCCCGGAAGTCATGACCGGATGAGCAGGGTTCGCAGAACGATCCCTCAAGACCTCTTGCTCGATGCGTCGACATGCGCAAAAACTGCGAGTGGCAAGTGGCCGCGGCATCTTCTGCAGCCTCGGAACATCGCGCAAAAGAGGGCGGATGAACGCGGCATTCACCGCGCGGGCAGCGCGGAAAATTCACGTCGAGATATGGCGGACTTTTACCGCGTCCCGCCAACCCTCGCGACGACCCGTAACGCGCTTGCGCAACGCCATGATCGGTGATTCGAGAAACCGCCACGACAATCCCGCAGCGAGCACGGATAGCGCGAAATCGAGCAACACGCCGAGCGTTTCGACAAGCACCGGCGCAACATGCAGTCCACCATAAATCGCAAGCGCCGGCCCAAGCGGATTCGGAATGAAGTTGTGCATCAGATAGAAGCCGTAGCTGATCGTACCGAAGTACGCGAGTGGCCGAAGCTCCAGCGCAGCGACAAAGTAGCTCGACTGGTTGTGCACGATCCACAGCACGACGAGCGCGACCGAGAACGTGAGCGCGAAATCGAACCACGCGTTGCGGCCGGGATCGTTTGCGCCGAGCCATTGCGCGCTTGCCGCGAAGAACACGATGCCTGCAATGCCGACGAGCAGCATCGGTGCGCCATTCAGCATCCGCCGCAATGCGACCGACGAGGGCATCGTCGACAGCATGTAGCCCAAGCCGCCGATCGCCAGGATCGAGAAATTCCACGGCGACAGCACGTAGATCGTGATGTCGTCGACATGCGTCGCGTACATCGCGACATGTGCGATGCCGCCCGCGACGATCGCTCCAATGCAGACGAACGGATGCCAGCGCGACGGCGTCAGCAGAAACACGAACGGCGCGACCAGATAGAACTGCTGCTCGACGGCCAGCGACCAGAACACGCCGAACGGTCCGACCCAATGCCCGGTGACGAGCCCGATCCACACGTTCGACAGATACGTGAAGTGATACGCGAACCCGAGATCCGGGCCCGCGTGCCGATAGAAATGCTGCAGCACGAGCAGCAAGCAGAGCACCGCGTAGTAGACCGGAAAGATACGCAATGCGCGTTTCGTGAAGAACACGCGCATCTGTTCGCGTACGGTCGTGGTCTCGCCGGACGCTTCGATCCTGCGACGCTGCCGGTGCAATTCGCCGATGATCAGATACCCGCTCAGCACGAAGAACATCCACACGCCGAGATCGGACAGATTGAATGCGTGGATGCGCGCCTTGTGGTCGAGGAAAACCAGCGTCACGGCCAGCGCGCGCAATCCGTTGAAGCCTTTGATGTGGGCGGAGGACGAAGACATCTCGATGACAGCGGTCCTGGTCGGCGCGGGACGACCCGCAATAAGCGGCGCCGCATGGACGCCGTTGCATACTGTACGGCGGGCAGGGACGTTCGGACTGTGCGGTGGCGCGCAGTGACGCGAGGGTGGCGAAGGAAGGGCAGCAGACAAAAAAAGCGGGCGGTGTCGCTCGACACGTACACCCGCCAATGCTTCGAGGGAATCTGTGAGTGCGTTCCGGCGCTAGCGCGTTGCTTCGCTTGCCGGTAACGCAGCGGTCCGCGCCTCGATCGCAGTCAACACTGCGGCCATGTCCCCGGCACCATGACCGAGTGCAAGCGTCTCGCCATACAACGCATGGCAAACGTCGAGCAGTGGTGAAGCGATGCCCGCTTCGCGCGCGGCCTCTGCGATCAATCGATTGTTCTTGAGCACGTCGGCGATCGAGGCCTGCATCGAGAAATCGCGACCGGTCAGCTTCGATGCCTTCACGCGCGATACGTCGCTTGCCATCGGACCGGCATTGAGTACTGCGACCAGCTGCGTCGCGTCGACGCCGTTGCGCTGCGCGAAATGCACTGCCTCCGCGAGGCCTGTGACCATGGAGATCAAAAACAGATTTACCGAGAGCTTCATCAGCAGCGCATTCGGTACGGCACCGCAGAAGGTCGTCTGTCGACACATTGGGGCGAAGACGGGGGCAACGCGTTCGACGGTCGCTGGATCGCCGGCGAGCATCGCGACCAGTTGACCCGCTTCGGCCGGTTTGCGCGAGCCGGACACCGGCGCTTCGACATAGTGTCCGCCGGCTGCGCGGATGTCGGCTTCGAGCGCATGCGAATACGTCGGCGATGTCGTACCCATATGCACGACGATGCGGTTCTCGACGCGCGCAGCAAAAGCGGGACCATTGCGGTCGAGCACTGCGTCGATCGCGGCGCCGTCCGCGAGCATCAGGATCACGATGTCGGCCTGACGGAACACGTCGGCTGCACTGTCGGCGACGCGTGCGCCGACTGCCGCGAGCGATGCTGTTTTATCGCGCGAGCGGTTCCACACGAGCAGCGGTGTGCCCGCTTTAGCAAGGTTCAGTGCCATCGCTTCGCCCATCGAGCCGAGCCCGATGAAACCGATGGGGCGTGCAGTGCCGGTCATCTACGCTGTCCTCCTTTGTTCAAGCGGGCGCACCGCGCAGCGCAGGCGTGCCGGCGGATGTATCGTCGATCGGGAAGTGCATCAGGGCTGCGAGCAGCCCGGCCGCCGCCGTCGCGCCCCACAGCAGCGAATACGAGCCGGTCGTATCGAACACGAAGCCGCCGAGCCACGCACCGAGAAACGAACCGATCTGATGACTCAGAAAGCACACGCCGAACAGCGTGCCCAGGTGGCGCGTGCCGAACACCTTCGCGACGAAGCCGCTCGTCAGCGGCACGGTGCCGAGCCATGTGAGTCCCATCACGGCCGCGAACACGACGACCGACACCGACGTCTTCGGCAGCAGGAAGAACGCACCGATCGTCACGCCCCGAATCAGATACAGCCAGCCGAGCACGTGCTGCTGACGGTAGCGTCCGCCGAGCCAGCCGCATGCCCAGCTACCCGCCATGTTGAAGAGCCCGATCAGCATCAGTGCCGTCGCGCCGAGTCCTGTCGGCATGTGGCACAGGTACAGATAGCCGGGCAGGTAGGTCGCGATGAACGCGAGCTGGAAGCCGCAGGTGAAGAAGCCGATCGTGAGCAGTCGGTAGCCTCGATGGCGCAGCGCGAGTTGCAATGTGCGGCGCAACGGAATCGCCAGTTCGGTTGCAACGGGTGAATGTTTTTCATCGTTTGGTTTGCGCCGCTCGAGCGCGACGCCGAACGGCGCAATCGCGAGCATCAGCACCGCGAATACCAGCAGCGCTGCGGCAATGCCCCACGTGAGCCGGATGCTCTGCGACAGCGGAATCATCAGCACCTGACCAAGCGATCCGCCCGCGCTCGCGATCCCCATCGCCATGCTGCGCTTTTCAGGTGAAGCCGCGCGTCCGACTGCGGTCAGCACGACGCCAAAGCTCGTGCAGCTGATGCCGATGCCGACCAGCACCCCCAGCCCGACGACGAGCATCGCGCCCGACGGTGCGAGCGCTGCCAGCGCGAGGCCCGCCGCAAACGCGACCGCGCCGAATGCAACGACACGTGCGCAGCCGTAGCGATCCGCTGCCGCGCCGGCGAACGGTTGCGCGAAGCCCCACACGAGGTTGTGCATCGCGATCGCAAGCGCGATCAGCGTAACGGGAATGCCGCGGTCGTACGAGAACGGACCGACGAACAGTCCGAAGGTCTGCCGGATTCCCATCGCGGCGCTCAGGATGAGGGCTGCAGCCGCGACGCAGAGTGCGGTCCGGTGTTGCGCGGACATCGTGTGCCCGCCGGTTGCTGTCGCCATCGTTCGATCCTCCTTAATCGATGGTGGCAGCGGTCCGGCGGTGCGGCAACGGAAAAGTTTTCGTGGGCAGGTGAGCGTGGCTCATCTGTCCGGCTTACGCATCGACGCGACCGGTTATCACTGAATCGCGTCGGGCTTCACGACGATCCAGTTGCGGTTCGCAGTCACCGGCAGGCCAAGTGCCTTCTGGCGAGCCGCCGATTCATCGGACCACGTACGGATTTGCGTCATCTGACGGTCTTTCTTGTCGACCCATACGCGCACGCCGCCGTGCTCGACATCGGTCGCGTTGAGCAGCATGTAGCCGTCCGACGTCGGCGTATCGCCGGCAACGAGCACCGGCTTTTTCCACTGATCGATCCAGCCGACGATCGAACCGAGTTTGCCTTCATACCAGGTCATCGGATTCATCAGGAACGGGGTAATCACGAGCGACCGGTTTGCCGCCTCGTCGTAGATTCCCTTCTTGATCTGCAGCCGCGATGTCGTGAGCGCGCCTGTCGTGGGGTTGCGCAATAACGTGGTCACACCGATCACGTTCTGCGGCTTCACGTTATAGCCATACTTCGGATCCGACAGCACCATCCGCGTCAGTTCCTCATGCGCGGCCGTCATCACGTACACGGCGATGCCGTTCTCCTGCAAGCGGGCGTACAGCTCCTGCATTCCCTTGAAGAAGCGCGGCGGATTGACGGTCCCGTCGACGACCTTGTCGCCGCTCCAGTAGCGGATCGGAATCGGTTTGCCGGCAGCCAGCATCGCGTCGATCTGCGTCTTCAGGTTCGCAAGCGACAGGCCAGCGAAGGCCTGCGCGATCCACGGATAGCAAACCAGATCGTCGATTTCGCAGAGCCGGTAGTAGTAGCTCGTCAGCGATTCCCGATAGTCCGGCGAGTCCTTGAACGGAATCAGCTTCAACGACGGGTCGAGCGTGTCGCGCGTGAGCAGTCCCTTCGCCTCGAGGTACGGCAGCAACGCTTCCTCGAGATCGTTGCGATAGGTGGTGTTGTCCGCGTCGAACACCGCGTAGTCGCCGCGATTCGCGTGCGCGGCGATCATCGCATCGATGGCCTTAGCTGCCTCGGGCGGCCAGTGCGCGAGATCTGTAGCGTGGGCCGATACGGTCAACGCACAGACGGTCAATGCAGCAGCAATGCCTCGAAAGAGTGTCAGCATGGAATCGCTCCGGAACAGGGTGAGTGCACAAATGTGGATATGCGCGAAAAATTGCAGGATGCAAGATTTCAGCGCTCACGAGATGTGCTCAAGCGACATCGATCCAGGCTGGGGCGACATCGAACGACCGTCTCGCCGACGATCGTTCGGGTAATACCCTGTTCAGTCCTTGCCGTTCTGGGTGCTTTGCGAAGCGGAACCGGCTACGTCGGTGGAGGGTGTTGCGGGGTCGTCCTCGAAGCGCTCGGCTTCTTCGAGCAGCCATTGCCGGAAGCCGAGCAGATCGGGACGCTGCGCGGTGTGATCGGCGCTGACGAGCCAGTAGACCGTCGCGGCTGCGAGCGTGTGCTGGCTGGCTTCGACGAGCGCGTCCGTCGCGAGATCGCGGTCGACCAGTGGTCGTCGGCCGAGCGCGACGCCGAGGCCCATCACGGCGGCTTCGAGTGCGAGCTGGATCGTGTCGAAGCGCAGGCCGCCCGTCACGTCGACGCCTTCGATGCCGGTCCGTTCGAGCCACGCCTGCCAGTCTTCGCTCGCGGTGTTCACGTGAATCAGCGTTGCGCGTCGCAGGTCGATGGCACCGGTGTCGTCCGCGAGCGCGTCGCGATACACGGGGCTGCATACGGGAACGAGCCGTTCGCCGAACAACCGCGTCCACGCATTGCCCGCGACCGGCACGCGACTCAACCGGATCGCGAAATCGAAACCGTCGACTGGAAAACCGACCTGACGACGTGACGTGTCGATCGTCACGTCGACGTCGGGCCAGCGGCTGCGAAAACGCGGCAAACGAGGCAGCAGCCAGCGCGATGCGAGCGTCGGCGCGCAGCTGAGTGCGATGGCGCTACGCGTGTGATGGGTAGGCAAGCGTTGCGTGCCGGTCGCGATCAGCGAGAACGCTTCCGACACGTAGACGAGATAGTCGGTGCCCGCTTGCGTCAGCGACAGCCCGCGCGTTTCGCGGACGAACAGTTCGACGCCGAGCGCCTGTTCGAGTCCGACGATGCCGTGACTGACCGCACTCGGCGTGACGTTCAGTTCGGCTGCGGCGAGCTTGAAACTGCGGTGCCTTCCCGCCGCCTCGAACAGACGCAGCGACGAAAGGGGCGGCAGGCGAAGCGGCATGGCGGGTCCTCGGCGACGGGCAGGGAGTGGATCGCACGAGCATACCCGATGCGCGGACCCGTGAAATCCGTCGCGAGTTGCGCAACCGCGTATTGCTTAGGTTCGCTCCTCGATCGAGTCGACGCGGTTCGGATAGAACGCGACATGTCCCGCGATTGCGGCCACCGCTTCGTACGGCGTCTCGTACGACCACACCGCGTTGACGCCGCGCTCGCCCGCGGCCGTGATGCTGTAGTACACGCAGTCGCCCTTGTACGGGCAATACGTCGAGTGATCGGTGCGCACGAGTTGCGCCATGTCGACATCTTCGCGCGGGATGTATTGCGCGGCCGGGTACGTCGATTCGCGCAGCGTCAGCGCGCGCGTCGAATCGGCGACGACTTTTCCGCCGACCGATACCACGACGCGCGCGGGATTGCGCCCGACCGTGATCGGATGGTCGGGGCCGGGTTGCTTGACTGGTTTGCCGTTCATGGTGGGGTTCCTTTGACTTCAGACCGCTCGATAAGCGAGTGACGGGAACAACGCCCGGCCAGTGTGACAGGTCCGCCCGGATCGTGCTGCCGATAGCTCCGTGGGGTTATTCCGCTTCGCTACCTTTACCGCTTTCCCAGTACACGTTGAGTCCCATCAACGACGTCAGCGTGTCCGCCGCCTCTTTCATTCGAGCGCCGACCTCCGCGATCGACGGCACCGGCGCGTTGTCGATGCGCTCGATGTACGGCGTGGTCAGCGTCGCGATCGCGTGGCCGTCGCGGCCGAACACCGGGTACGCGAGATTGCGCACGCCCTTGACCTGGCGGCTCTGCATCCGCGCGAAACCGCGCTGGCGGATCTGCGCGAGATCGTGTGCGAGCGATGCTTCGTCGATGGCTTCCTCGCCGTCGACGGGTACATGCAGCGCAAGCATCCGCGTGCGCTCGGCGTCCTCCTGGAAGGCCATCAGCACCTGGCCGGAAGCGGTGTCGGTCATCCCGATCAGCGTGCCGACCTTCAGTGAAAAGCCCCAGCGTTCCGGGCTCTCGACCCCCGCGACGATCAGCACACGACCCGCCTGATAGACGCACAGATGGAACGACTGCTTCACGTCGTTAGCGAGCTGCGTCAGCAGCGGCAGCGCAGTCGACACGAGCGAGCGCACCGGTTGATGCCGATGCGCAAGCTGAAACAACAGCAGTGACAGCGCATAGCGTTCGCCGAGCGCGACCAGATAGCCGCGCGTCTGCAACACGACGACCATCCGGAAGATTTCGGCGGTCGTGCGGCCGAGCGCACGCGCGAGTTCGACGAGCGACAGACCTTCCGGATGCCCCGCCAGCAGTTCGATGATGTCGAGCCCTTTCTCGAGCGCGGGTGCCGAATAGCGCGTGGTGTCCAACGTGACTCCCTTGACGGTGGCTGCGTGCGACGCAGCGATGCCGAGATTGTAGAGCGCGGCGCGCTCCACGCGGGCCGATCGGCTCAGTGGGGAAAACACCGACGTCATTTCAAATATAAAAATAGTTTTTATGTATAAAATTACCATCCATACACATCAACGCTACACAAGCGGAGGAGACACCGGATGGCCGAGGTTGCATTCGAGCAGGTGCAGAAGTCGTTCGGCGCCGTCCATGTGTTGAAGCAGATCGACCTGACCGTGCGCGACGGCGAGTTCCTTGTGCTGGTCGGTCCAAGCGGTTGCGGCAAGTCGACGCTGCTGCGCGCGCTCGCCGGGCTCGAAGGCGTGACGCGTGGACGCATCCTGATCGACGGTCGCGTGGTGAACAGCCTGCCGCCGAAAGATCGCGACATCGCGATGGTGTTTCAGAACTACGCGCTGTATCCGCACATGAGCGTGCTGGAGAACCTGACGTTCGCACTGAAGCTGCGTGAGCTGAAGCCCGCTGAGATCGATGCACGGGCCCGCGAGGCCGCGTCGATTCTTGGGCTGAACGATCTGCTCGACCGTTATCCGCGGCATCTGTCGGGCGGGCAGCGGCAGCGCGTCGCGATGGGCCGCGCGATCGTGCGCGACCCGAAGGTGTTTCTGTTCGACGAACCGCTGTCGAATCTCGATGCGAAGCTGCGCGTGCAGATGCGTGCGGAAATCCGCGTGCTGCATCAGCGGCTGAAAGCGACCACCGTGTACGTCACGCACGACCAGATCGAAGCGATGACGATGGCCGACCGCATCGTCGTGCTGAACGGCGGCACGATCGAGCAGATTGGCGCGCCGCTCGATCTGTACGACGATCCCGACAACCTGTTCGTCGCGAGCTTTATCGGCTCGCCGGCGATGAATTTCTTCACCGGCCACTACGCGCAGACGACGGATGCGGCACGCGTGCGCATCGGCGACACGATGCTGCCCGCGCCGCGCGTGCATGCGGCCGACGGCCAGCCAGTCACGATCGGCATGCGCCCCGAGCATCTCGAACTCTGCGCGGCTTCTGACACCGACGGCTTCGCATTCACGGTGAACGTCGTCGAACCGACCGGCGCCGCGACCGAACTGTTCGGCACCGTCGCGGGTACGCCGTGCTGCGTGACCGTCAACGGGCGTCCGGATCTGCGGCCGGGCGTGCAGGCGCGGCTGCGTGCGAAGGTCGAAAACATTCGTCTGTTCGATCCGGACAGCGGGCGCCGGCTGCGCTAACGCTCGCATCACAACGCCCGCCGCAACGACGGCGGCGTTCAATAAACATCAGGAGACGCGCGATGCAGGACCGCAAACGGCAGCAGATCAAAGGGAAGGGCGCACTTGTGCGCGCGGTGGTATCGATGCTGGCGCTCGCCGGTATCGTCGCGGCGGGCACGGCTCGCGCGGACAACGAATACAAGGGCTACACGCTGCGCGTGAAGCTGATCGGCGGCGTGCAGTATGAAGCGCTGTACACGCGCATTCCGCTGTGGGAAAAGCAGACCGGCGCGAAGGTCGAGATCGTGTCGCGCAAGAGTCACTTCGAACTCGACCGTGAATTGAAGCAGGACATCGCGTCGAATCACATCGACTACTGCGTGTCGTCGAACCATACGAATTTCGCCGCCCAGTACCCGATTTTCCGCGACCTGAAGGGTCTTTTCCCCGCCGACTATCTCGCGCAGTTCGCACCGAATCTGCTGAAGCAGTCGGAAGTGAAGGGGCATCTCGTGCAGATTCCACGCTCGACCGACGTCGAGGCGCTGTACTACAACAAGACTGCCTTCGACGATCCCGCGAATCAGGCCGCGTACCGCAAGCAGTTCGGCAAGCCGCTTGCCCCGCCCACCACGTACGCCGAATTCACGCAGCAGGCGAAGTTCTTCACGAAGGCGCCGAACTTCTACGGCACGCAGTTTCCCGGCAAGGACGAAGCGCTGACCGGCACGTTCTATTCGCTGCTGGTCGCGAACGGTGGCCAGTTGCTCGATGCGAAGATGCGGCCGACGTTCAATTCGCCGATCGGTGTGAAGACGCTCGACTGGTTCATCGATCTGTACAAGACCGGTGCGGTGCCGAAGGGCGCGCCGAGCTACGTGTGGGACGACCTCGGCAACAACTTCGCGTCGGGCAAGGTCGCGCTCGACATGGACTGGCCCGGCTTCGCGTCGTTCTACAACGATCCGAAGACGTCGAAGCTCGCGGGTAATGTCGGCGTGGTGCGTGCGCCGCTCGGTGCCGGCAACCGGCGACCGGGATGGTCCGGCTCGCACAGCTTCTCGATCACGAAGACCTGCGATCGCCCCGAGGTCGCCGCGAGCTTCATCCAGTTCCTGACGAGCCACGATTCGCAGATGGTCGAAGCGCGCCTCGGCACGATCCCGTCGCGGCTCGATGCGCAACGCGATGCGGTGAAGGAATTCGAAGCGAAGCACGAGACGTTCATGGCGAACGCGATCGGTGTGTTCAGCACGGCCGCGAAGGAAGATTCGTTCACGCCGCCGCGCATCGCGCAGTGGAACGAGATTTCGAACGCGCTGTGGCCTGAACTGCAAAAGGCGATCATTGGCGACAAGACCTCGGCGCAGGCACTGAACGATGCGGCGAAGAAGGTCTCCGACATCATGCAGGACGCAGCCGACAACGATTGATGATGAACGTCGACAACCGTCGCGGCGACATGCTGCCGTCTTCCTCTCGCGATGCAGCGGGCTCTCGCGTGCTGCATGCGCTCGCTGCCCGTCTGTCGCTGCCCGCGCGGCTGCTGTTGCCTGCGTTTCTGTCGGTCGCGATCGTCGTCGTGCTGCCGCTGCTGTTTTCGCTGTACACGAGCTTCACGTCGTACCGCCTAACCGATCCGGAAACGCTGTCGCACGTGATCGGCTGGCGTAATTATCTGCGCGCGTTTTCGAACGGCGACTTCTGGGCCGCGTTCGGGCGCACCGTGCTGTTTCTGACCGTCGCGCTGAATCTCGAACTGCTGTTCGGGCTCGGTATTGCGTTGTTGTTGAATCGCGTGACGGTCGGGCAGCGCGCGCTGCGCACGGTGATGATGTTCCCGATGATGTTTTCGCCGGTACTGGTCGGCTTCCAGTTCAAGTTCATGCTGAACGACAGCACGGGTGTGATCAACAGCCTGCTGCAGACGGTGTTTGGTGTGAAGACCGCGATTCCGTTTCTCGTCGATGCGAATACGGCGCTCGCATCGCTGATTGCCGCCGAGGTCTGGAACTCGACGCCGGTGTTCGCGGTGATCCTGCTGGCCGGTCTGATGGCGTTGCCGAAAGATCCGATCGAAGCGTCGAAGGTCGACGGCTGCACGTCATGGCAAACCTTCCGCTACGTGACGCTACCGTACCTGATGCCGTTCATCTACATCGCGATGACGATCCGTTCACTCGACGTCGGCCGTGCGTACGACATCGTGCGGATCATGACGAACGGTGGACCAGGCGGCCGCACCGAACTGCTGTGGACGATGGTCGGTCGCATCGCGTACGACGATTCGCACATGGGTTATGCGAACGCGATTGCGTACGTTTCGGTGCTCGTGTCGATTTTCTTCACGCTGTACTTCTTCCGCAAACTGAACGCCGCGCGCCGGCATATGGGACCGGCCTGACATCATGAGCGAACTCTCTCTCGCCGCGGACGATGCACCGGGCCGTACCCCCGCGCAGTGGCTGAAAACCTTCGGACTGTGGTTCGGCGTGTTCGTCGTGATGGCGGTGATCTGTCTGCCGGGGTTGTGGGTCGTGCTCAATGCGTTCCGTTCGAACGTCGCGATCCTGTCGAACCAGACGCCGTTTTCCGCGAGCGGCTACACGCTCGACAACTTCCGCAGCATGTTTGGTTTCGGGCAGATGGCGTCGCTGCCGATCCGCCAGTACTTCGTCAACTCGGTGATCATCTCGTGCGTGAGCACGGCGGCCGCGCTTGTCGTCGGAGTACTCGGCGGCTATGCGTTCGCCCGTTTCGAGTTTCGCCGCAAGAACGTGCTCTTCGTGCTGCTGATGCTGACTCGCGCGATTCCCGGCATCGCGCTGTCGCTACCGATCTTCATGCTGTGGGCGTGGACCGGTCTGCTCGATACGCGCGTCGGCGTGATCATCGTGTACCTCGCGATGAACGTGCCGTTCACCGTGTGGCTGATCGACGGTTTCTTTCGCGAGGTGCCGATCGAACTGTCGCAGGCTGCGCAGATCGACGGCTGCAATCGATGGCAGGCGTTCTGGCGGATCGAGTTGCCGCTTGCGCGTTCGGGTATCGCGTCGGCCGGCATCTTCGCGTTCCTGACGAGCTGGAACGAGTTCGCGCTCGCGACGCAGCTCTGCCGCAGCCCCGACACGAAGACGCTGCCGGTCGGCCTGATGGACTTCACCGCACAGTTTTCAGTCGACTGGGCCGGTATGTGCGCGATGGCCGTCGTGATCATCGTGCCGGCCATCATCCTCACATTCATCGTGCAGAAGCATCTGATCGCCGGGCTGACGCTCGGCGGCGTCAAGGGCTAGAAGCCGTAAAGCAAGACACATGCAACACGCAAGGGAGCATGCATGACAACAATCGATGCGGTCGAGATCCGCCAGGTCGATCTCCAGCCGAAGGTCAAACGCACCGACGCGATCCAGTCGTTCGTCGTGCAGGAAACCGTGCTGCTGACGATCCGCTGCAGCGACGGCAGCAGTGGCACCGGCTATACGTACACGATCGGCACGGGTGGTTCGTCGATCGTCGCGCTGCTGCGCGATCATCTCGCGCCGCGCCTGATCGGCCGCCACCCGGCCGAATACGAAGCGATCTGGCGCGACCTGTTCTTTCATACGCACGCGACCGCGGTCGGCGCGATCACGAGCCTCGCGCTCGCCGCCGTCGATACCGCGCTGTGGGACCGCAACACGCGCGTCGCGGGGCTGCCGCTGTGGGTCGCGGCGGGCGGTGCGAAAGAGCGCATCCGCACCTATACGACCGAGGGCGGGTGGCTGCATCTGTCGGAACGCGAACTCGTCGAGCAGACGGTGCAAGCACAGGCCGACGGTTTTCGCGGCGCGAAGCTGAAAGTGGGGCGTCCGCATCTGTCGGAAGATGTGCGCCGTCTCGAAGCGGTTCGTGCTGCAGTCGGCGACGGCTTCGAACTGATGACCGACGCGAACCAGGGCTTCACGTTCGCCGAAGCGCTGCGCCGCGCGCGCGCGTTCGAGCCGTTTCGCCTCGCGTGGCTCGAGGAGCCGATGCCGGCGGAAAGCGTCGATGCACACCGGCGGTTGTGTCTGTCGACGTCGGTGCCGGTTGCGATCGGCGAATCGCTGTATCACCCAGGACAGTTCGGCGAATACCTGAAGGCCGATGCGTGCGCGATCGTGCAGGCCGACGTCGCGCGGGTCGGCGGTATTACGCCTTGGTTGAAGATCGCGCACGTCGCCGAAGCGCTGAACGTCGAGATTTGCCCGCATTTTCTCATGGAGCTGCACGTGAGCCTGTGCGCGGCAGTGCCGAACGCGACGTGGGTCGAGTACATTCCGCAACTCGATTCGCTGACCGGACGGCGCGTGCAGATCGAAGAGGGCTTCGCGGTCGCGCCACGGGAGCCGGGGCTGGGGATCGACTGGGACTGGGATGCGATCACGGCTGCGCAGCATGTGCATCTGTCGATCGATGCGAAGGCTGCAGCGTGACCGTGGGAGCCATGCAATGACGCGCCATTGCCTGACGCTGGATCTGCGCGACGATCCCGCTGCGATTGCCGAATACGATCGTTACCATCGCGACGTCTGGCCCGAGGTGCTCGCGCATCTGCGGCAATCGGGCATCGACGATATGACGATCTGGCGACGCGGCAATCGGTTGACGATGCTGATCGAAACCGCGCCTTCGTTCGATCTTGCGCAGCTCGCGGTCGGGCCTGAGAGCCCGCCGCGTGTGCAGGAATGGGGGCGGTTGATGGGGACGCTCCAGCAGCGACTCACGGATTCGGCCGGTGACGGTCTGTGGCAGCCGATGGATGAGGTGTTCAACCTGTGCGAGCAACTTGCGCGCGATTGATGTGCCTGCAGGTGGAATCGCGCGTTGCTTTACGTTACGCGCGATTCATCTCACGGCCGCTGCGACGCATTCGCGGCTCGCTCCATTGAGTCATCGTTATGCGTGGCTCGCCCGACGTGCCGTTCAGCACGATCGGCAGCCAACGCTGCCTGGCCAGTCCGCGTGAAGCGCACCAGCGCAAGCGAGATCAACGCCGCAGCGATCACGTAGAACGCGGGCACAAAGCTGCTGCCGGTGGCTTGCGTGAGAAGCGTCACCGTCAACGGCGCGAGACCACCGAACAGCGTGACCGCGAGGTTGTACGAGATCGCGACGCCGGTCGTACGTGCTCGCGCAGGAAACAACGCCGACAACATCCCGGGATGCGGTCCCGCGATCGCAGCCTGAAACAGCGACGCGACGATCTGCGCAGCGAGCAGCCTGCCGATCGAAGGCGCTGACACGATGAACCAGAACAGCGGCAACGTACACAACGCCCACGCGATCACGAACGGATAGAACAGACGGTACGCGCCGAAGCGATCCGCGAGCTTGCCCGAAAACGGAAACAGCACGACGTTCAGGCTCGCCGCGATAAACGTGCCGAACAGCGCCGACTTCAACGGCAGATGCAACTGATGCTCGACGTACAGCGGCAGGTACGCGTTCCACAGATAGTTCGACGCGGTGCCGATCACCATGACGCCCATTGCACACAGCGCTGCATCGCCTTGCTGCGAGACAAAATCGCGGACACGGCGCAGCATGCTCACGCGGGCTTGCGTCGCAGATCGCGCGCGCGACGCTTCGAATTCCTTCGATTCACCCACACGGTGACGGATATAGAAACCCAGCGGCCCGACCAGCGAACCGATCAGAAACGGCACCCGCCAGCCCCACGCGTTGAGCGAGGCCGTGGACAGATGGCTCGTCAGCAGGAAGCTGAGGCCGGAGGACAGCAGCATCGCCAGCGCCTGCGCCGACATGTTGAAGCTGCCGTAGAACATCTTTTTACCGGGCGGCGCATTCTCGACGACGATCACCGACGACATGCTGAACTGCCCGCCGATCGCGAGGCCCTGGATCAATCGAGCGAGCACGACCAGCAGCGGCGCCGCGATGCCGATCGTCGCGTAGCCGGGCGCGAGGCCAAGCAATAACGTGCCGACGCACATCATCAGCATCAGCAGCGAAAACGCGCGGGCGCGGCCTACACGGTCTGCGTAGATGCCGAGCAACGCGCCGCCGATCGGCCGCACGATGAAGCCGAGCGCGAACGTCGCGAGTGCCAGCGACAGCGATGCAACGCTGCTGGTGCCCGGGAAGAACACCTGGCCGATCACCTTCGAGAAATACGCGTACGCAAGGAAGTCGAACCATTCGAAACCGTTGCCGATCACCGACGTCGCGATCGCGCGACGTACCTGACGCGGCGACGCGTGTTCGAAATTCGTGGCGGAGGATGAAGACATGTCGGCTCCAGTCGGATGCGCGTGTTCGCGCGGGGCGTGCATGGTGTCGTGGGCCTGTTGTGCTTATCGCGCGCGGCCGGAGCGGCGGCTACGCAGCACATCGGCGAAAAACGTCTCGACCGCTTCGACCGCCTGCATGCCGTTGTGCGGCACGTTCGGCAGCAGATCGAAGCGAACCGAAACGCCCGCGGCCTCGAAGCTTTGCTTCAACGCATCGAGCCGTTCGGGACGCGTGTTGCCCGCCGAGTTCGCGCCAGGCATGTAGTGCTTGCCGCCTTCGCGATGCGTGATCTCCCATGTTTCCAGATCGGCCTTGCCGACGACCATCTGCACCGGCACGCGACGCAACGCGTCGAGATCGAAGCGCTTGCCGAAGCGCTGTTCGAAACCGCGCAAGCCAACCCACCAGTCGCGATCGACGTCGAGCAGCGTGACCGAACCCGGCGCGCCGATCGATGCAGCCCACAGACGTTCCGGATGCAGGTACGCGAAGCGGTTCACGAACTGGCCGCCGCCGGAGAAACCGAACAGCGCGAACGTATCGAACCGCTTGCCGTAGCGTTCGCCGACGTCGGCAACCATGTCGAGCAGCACGCGATCGTAGTGAATGTCGCCTTCGACGAGATGCTTGAAGCCGTCGCGATTACCGTCGCCGAGTACGCCGACCGGAAACAGCGGACACAGCACGATGCAGTCGTTCCAGCGGCCGAACGGCGCGAATTTGTCGCGGTATTGCGTGAACTGACGACCCGTGCCGTGCATCACGACGACGAGTTCGACATCGTTTGACGCTTCGCGCACGGTGGGCGGCACGTACAACGTGTACGCGAAACGCGGATCGGCGCGATGCGAGAAAACCGTGGTCGAACCGAGGTCGTACAGTGCGGCGCCGCGATCGACGGCTTCGGTGGAGGATGAGTCGGCAATGGAAGCGGGTGAGGACATGGCGGTGTGCACGAAAAAGTGACGGGGTGTCCGCATTCTGCGATCGCCAATTCAAAAACCCTAATTGATTTATCTTTACTCAAGATAAACTTAAGCTTTAGTTTAAAGAGGCTTGGTTCGTATCCGCCCCAAGCTCGATCACGATGAGCACGATCCGTTTTTTACGTACATTTCTCGCGGTCGAAAAGCACGGCTCGCTGGCTGCCGCTGCGGATCGCGTGGCGTTGACGCAAGCGGCCGTCGGCCAGCAGATGCGCGCACTCGAGGACGAACTGCGGCGTCCACTGTTCGATCGTTCGCGACGTGTCGTCACGCTGACGCCGGCCGGACGCGCGCTGATCCCGCACGCACGACGCGTGGTCGCGGCGTACGAAGCAATGCTGGCCGAAACCGACGCACCCGAAGCGATCGCGGGCACGATCACCGTCGGCGCAATCGTATCGGCGATGGGTTTCCTGTCCGAGAACGTCATCGCGTTGAAGGCACACCATCCGGCACTCGAGGTGCGGCTCGAACTCGCGCCGTCCGGACGGCTCGCAGAGCGCGTGTACGCAGGCGAGCTCGACGCCGCGCTCGTCGTCAAGCCGCACGACGCGGTGCCGGTCCGCGCGCAATGGACGCCGCTCTACGAAGAACCGCTGATGCTGCTCGCCAGCACGCGCGTCGCGTCGCCGCACGCGGATGTCGCGGCGCTACTGAAAAGCTGTCCGTTCATCCGCTTCGACCGGCAATCGGAAACGGGTACAAAGATCGAGCAGACACTGCGGCGGATGCGCGTGAAGCCGAACGACGTGCTCGAAGTGAATTCCGTTGCAGCCATCGTCGATCTCGTGCGGCAGAACGTCGGCATCGCGATCGTGCCGCTGCTGAAGCATGTCGCGTGGGCGCGCGACCGCTCGGTCGTGCCGCTCGCGCTGCCGCACCGGCCGCCGGCGCGGATCGTCGGGATGGTCGAGAGCGGGAGTCATCCGGCAATCACGGGGGCAGTGCGTCAGCAACTGCTGCAGGCGATCGGCTGAACGCGACGCGTCGCTTGCGCGTGCGAGAACACCGAATCGCCGCACGCAGTACAGTTCCCGTCATTGCACACGCACAGAACCGGATTTCTTCAGGAGCAGCAGTGAATCAAACCAGAATCGCGGCCGTCTACATGCGCGGCGGCACCAGCAAAGGCGTGTTCTTCCGGGCCGACAGCCTGCCCACCGACCCGGCATTGCGCGACCGGATCCTGCTGCGCGTGATCGGCAGCCCGGACCCGTACGGCAAGCAGATCGACGGCATGGGCGGCGGCACGTCGAGCACCAGCAAGCTCGTGCTGATCGGTCCGTCGTCGCGGCCCGACTGCGACGTCGACTATCTGTTCGGCGCGGCGTCGATCGACACGCCGGTTATCGACTGGTCGGGCAACTGCGGCAACCTGACGTCCGCGGTCGGACCGTTCGCGATTTCGCAGGGCCTGGTCGACGCGCCGCGCGATGGCCTCGTAACCGTCCGTATCTGGCAGGCGAACCTCGGCGCGAAAATCATTGCGCACGTGCCGGTGAAGGACGGCGAGGTCGTCGAGGACGGCGACTTCGAACTCGATGGCGTGACATTCCCGGCCGCCGAAATCCGTTTGGAATTCCTCGATCCGGGCGGCGCCGAAGACGGTAATGCCGCAGCAGGCGCGATGTTTCCCACTGGCCACGTAGTCGATTCACTCGACGTCCCGGGCTACGGCACGTTCCCCGTCACGCTGATCAACGCAGGCAACCCGACGATCTTCATGCACGCCCGCGATCTCGGCCTGCACGGCAACGAACTGCAACCCGACGTCAACGAAAACGCCGCGCTGCTGAAGAAATGCGAGGCGATCCGCGCGCACGCGGCGGTCCGCATGGGGCTCGGCGCGAGCGCGGAAGAGGTGAGCGCGTCGCGGCCGGCCACGCCGAAACTGTCGTTCGTATCGGAGCCGGCAGGCTACGTCGCATCGAGCGGCAAGCGCATCGAGCCCACCGACGTCGATCTGAACGCGCGCATTCTGTCGATGGGCAAGCTGCATCACGCGATGACCGGCACCGGCGCAGTCGCGATTGCGGTTGCCGCGGCGATCCCGGGGACGATCGTGAACCAGCTCACCGCCGATGCAAAGAACGGTCGCGTGCGCTTCGGGCATCCGTCCGGCGCGATGACGGTCGGCGCGGAAGCCGTGCAGCGCGACGGCGACTGGGTGGTCACGAAGGCCGTGATGAGCCGCAGTGCGCGGCGCCTGATGGAAGGTCAGGTGCTCGTGCCGTCGGCGCTGTGGACAGCCCGCTAATCCTTACCCGGCGGGGTTCATAGGTTTTCGCAATGACGTGAATCGGATCAATCAATTTTTCTAAAACACCGGTAGTCGGCATACTTCGTCCACGTTGTAACCACTTACCAAAAAGGACCTCGTAATGCCGATCATCAACAGCCAGATCAAGCCCTTCAAGGCAACCGCGTATCACCACGGCGAATTCGTGCCGGTCACCGAAGAAAGCCTGAAAGGCAAGTGGTCGGTTGTCGTGTTCTACCCGGCCGACTTCACGTTCGTGTGCCCGACCGAGCTTGGCGACCTGGCTGACCGTTACGCCGAATTCAAGAAGATCGGCGTCGAAATCTACGGTGTGTCGACCGACACGCACTTCACGCACAAGGCGTGGCACGACACGTCGGACACGATCGCGAAGATCCAGTACCCGATGATCGGCGACCCGACGCTGACGCTGTCGCGCAACTTCGACGTGCTGATCGAAGAAGAAGGGATGGCCCTGCGCGGCACGTTCGTGATCAACCCGGAAGGCGAGATCAAGCTGTGCGAAATCCACGACAACGGCATCGGCCGTGACGCCGGCGAACTGCTGCGCAAGGTGCAGGCAGCGCAATACATCGCCGCGCATCCGGGCGAAGTCTGCCCCGCCAAGTGGACGCCGGGCGCTGAAACGCTGACGCCGTCGCTGGACCTCGTCGGCAAGATCTGAGCGCGCTGCGCCGGATCGGGTACGGCGCGCAATAGCCGCGCCGTACTCTGAACCGATCTCGGCGGCCCGCACGCTTTAGTCGCGGTGTCCGCCGATCCAAACCACTCCATATTCCTGTCGCTCCGAGACTGCGGTCGTCCCGCCGTCATGGGGACACGCACGCCACGAACGCCACAAGCGCCACTCACGCCACGAATCGGAATCGCCATGCTCGACGCCAATCTCAAGACTCAGTTGAAAACGTACCTGGAAAAAGTCACCCGGCCGATCGAGCTGGTGGCATCCGTCGACGACAGCGCGAAATCGCAGGAACTGCTCGCGCTGCTGAATGACATCGCGACGCTGTCGACGCGCGTGACGGTCATCGAGCGTCGCGGCGACGCCGAGCGCAAGCCGTCGTTCACGATCGGCGAACCGGGCAAGGACACCGGCATCCGCTTCGCCGGCATTCCGATGGGCCATGAATTCACGTCGCTGGTGCTGGCGCTGCTGCAGGTCGGCGGCCACCCGATAAAACTCGACGACGCCGTGATCGACCAGATCCGCGCGCTCGACGGCGACTATCGTTTCGAAACCTACATCTCGCTGTCGTGCCAGAACTGCCCGGAAGTCGTGCAGGCGCTGAACGTGATGGCGCTGATCAACCCGCGTATCCGTCAGATAACGATCGACGGCGCGCTGTTCCAGGACGAAGTCGAGACGCGTCAGATCATGGCCGTGCCGACTGTCTATATGAACGGCGACGTGTTCGGCCAGGGTCGTACCGGCGTAAAGGAAATTCTCGCGAAGCTCGACAGCGGTGCGGAAGCGCGCGCGGCGAAGGCATTGGAGAGCAAGCCGGTGTTCGACATGCTGATCGTCGGCGGTGGGCCCGCCGGTGCGGCTGCGGCAATCTACTCTGCACGCAAGGGCATCGCGACAGGCGTCGTCGCCGAGCGCTTTGGCGGTCAGGTGCTCGACACGCTCGCGATCGAGAACTTCGTGTCGGTGCAGGAAACCGAAGGACCGAAGTTCGCGACCGCGCTCGAACAGCACGTGAAGAGCTACGAAGTCGACATCATGGACGTGCAGCGCGCGGAAGCGCTGATCCCCGGCCGCGTGCACGAAGTGCGGCTCGCGAGCGGCGCGGTGCTCAAGGCGAAAACGATTGTCCTCGCGACCGGCGCGCGCTGGCGCGAAATCGGCGTGCCGGGCGAGCGCGAATACCGCAATCGCGGTGTCGCGTACTGCCCTCACTGCGACGGTCCGCTGTTCAAGGGCAAGCGCGTCGCGGTGATCGGCGGCGGCAACTCGGGCGTCGAAGCGGCGATCGATCTGGCCGGCATCGTGAGTCATGTGACGCTGTTCGAGTACAACGCTCAACTGCGCGCCGACGAAGTGCTGCAACGCAAGCTGCGCAGCCTGTCGAACGTGACGGTCGTCACGCAATCGCAGACCGTTGAAATCACCGGTGACGGCAAGAAGGTCAACGGGCTGGTGTTCGAAGACCGCGTGTCGGGCCACGGGAAGCGCGTCGAACTCGAAGGCGTGTTCGTGCAGATCGGCCTCGTGCCGAACACCGAATGGCTGAAGGGCACAGTCGCGCTGTCGAAGCACGGCGAGATCGTCGTCGATGCGAAGGGCGCGACGTCGGTGCCCGGCGTGTTCGCTGCGGGCGACGTGACGACAGTGCCGTTCAAGCAGATCGTGATCGCGGTCGGCGACGGCGCGAAGGCGTCGCTGGGCGCGTTCGATCACCTGATCCGCAGTTCGGTCGAGGAAAGCCAGCCGGAAGAGGCGCTCGTCGAGGCCTGACGCGACGGACGTGTAACACGATGCTTGAGTGAAAAAGGGGGCGCTTGTGACAAGGCGCCCCTTTTCCATTGGGCGCCCGGCTTCGGCGAATATTGGGACACCAGGCCGTCCGAAAGATCCGAAACAATTGGTATCCGAACCCGGAGAGCGAGTGTGGCAAGCTATGGCGCTGCCGGACGCTGTCGTCCGGCTTACGCCCTGCATCAACCGCCATTCCGGATATGTCGCTAAAGTTCGCATTTCGCGTCGCGCTCGCCGCGGCGCTCACGCTGATTCCTCCACTCCTGCCTGATGTGACGGGCCTCGCAGACGTCGCATTCGCGAGCACGGCAAAGAATACTTCGCGCGCCGCGTCGTCCGCCGGCGATACGTCCGCTGCATCGAGCGCCGCGTTGCCGGTGCCCGTCGCGCTGTCCCACGACGACGCGGAGGCCGAGCTGAAACGGTTGCAGCGCGCGCAGGACCGTATCAAGCAGCAGGCGTCCAACGCGACGAGCTTCAAGCAACTCTCGGGTCTCGACGCTGCGACGAACCAGCTCGCCGACGACACCGACAAACTGACTGCCGCTCTGCTGCCGCAACGCGCGCAACTACAGGCACAGCTCGACGTGCTCGGACCCGCGCCGGCGGCCGGCGCGACGCCGGAAACCGCGTCGGTTGCGCAGCAGCGCGCCGATCTCAACACACGCAAGACGCAACTCGACGGTGAACTCAAGCAGACCGCCGACGGCAAAACCAACCTCACGAACCTGACCGCTCAGATAGCCCGACTCGAACACGGACTGTTGAAGAACCAGCTCGCGTTCCGTTCGGGCAGCGTCCTCGCGCCGCAGTTCTGGTCGCCGCTGTTTCACCCGAATCCGGACGATCAGGACCGCATGCGCGCATTCGGCGACGAGGTCGCGCCGGTGCTGAAAGCGGTGTGGCAGCCGGGACAAAAACTGGTCACCGCGTTGCTCGTGCTGCTCGCGCTCGCCGTGTGGACGGCGGGGCGTCAGCTGATCGAACGGGGGATGGCGTACCTGTGTCTGCATCGTTTGCCGGAGGGGCGTTTGCGACGCAGTGCGCTCGCGCTGTCGACTTCGCTTGCGACGGTGGTCACGACCGCGATCGCCGTGCAGCTCGTGTATGTCGCGTTGACGCGCCACGCCGATCTGCCGCCGTCGCTCGACGAACTCGTCGACTCACTCGCCAAACTCGCGATGACCTGCGCGCTGATCGCCGGCCTCGGCCGAGCGCTGCTGTGCACGCGGCATCCGACGTGGCGTCTGCCGTCGATTTCCGATCCGGTCGCGCGCTCGATGCGGCCGTTCGTCGCGTGGCTCGCCGGCCTGCTGATGCTGTTCGGCACGCTCGAACAACTGAACCGCACGATCGACACCAGCCTGCAGGTCACGCTGTTCGGGCGTGGCATCGTCGCGCTCGTCGTGGTGCTGACGATCGGTCTGTCGCTGGTGCGCTCGAACCGCGTCCGCTCGGCACTCGCCGCCGCGGGCGAAGCACCTGAAGCGCGCTCGACGCTCGCCGGCCTGATTCACGCGGGCGTCACGCTGACCATCGTCGTGTCGCTCGGTGCGCTGCTGATCGGCTACATCACGATCGCGCGATTCCTCACCTACGAACTGGTGTGGTTCGACATCGTGCTGTGCAGCACGTATCTGCTGATGCAGCTCGTCAGGGACGGCTGCGAGAGTCTCTTTTCCGTGCAGCACTCGAGCGGTCGCTCGATCAAGCATCTGTTCGGCCTGACCGACATGCATCTCGATCAGGTATCGACGGTGCTGTCCGGCATCGGCACGAGCCTGCTGATGCTGATCGCCGTGTTCGCGCTCTTTACCGGCGGCTTCGGCACGACGCCCGGCGATCTGCTCACGAGTCTGCTGAACGCATTCGGCGCGGAGCGGTTGCATCGTCTGAACATCGTGCCCGCGCACATCCTGAATGCCGCGATCGCGCTGGTGGTCGGCGTGTATCTGCTGCGCGCCGTGGGCCGCTGGCTCGATGCCGAACTGCTGCCGAAAAGCGGCATGGACCCCGGCATGCGCATGTCGCTGATCACGCTGTTCAGCAACCTGGGTTATGTGCTGGTGGTGCTGCTCGTGCTGTCGCTGCTCGGCGTGAAGTGGACCAGCCTTGCGTGGATCGTCAGTGCGCTGTCGGTCGGGATCGGCTTCGGGTTGCAGGAGGTCGTCAAGAATTTCGTGTCGGGTCTGATCCTCCTGACCGAGCGGCCCGTGAAGGTCGGCGACATGATCAGCATCAGCGGCGTGGAAGGGGACGTCCGGCGCATCAACGTCCGCGCGACCGAAATCCAGTTGAGCGACCGTTCCACCGTGATCGTGCCGAACTCGCAGTTGATTTCGCAGAACGTGCGCAACGTGACGATGGGCAACAGCACGCAAGGCGTCGCGACGCTGATGCTGACGTTCCCGCTGAACACCGATCCCGAGCAGATACGCGACATTCTGCTGAAGGCCTACGAGGACCACCCCGCGATTCTCGACAAGCCCGCGCCTTCGGTCACGTTCAGTCAACTGACGCCCGACGGCATTACGCTGAGTGTGACCGGCTACGTGATCAGTCCGCGCATCTCCGGATCGACGAAGAGCGACCTGCTGTTCGAGATCCTGAAACAGCTGCGCGCCGCAGAGATTTCGCTGTCGAATCCGCAGATGCTGATGGTGCAGAACGTGCCGCATCCCGGCACCTGAACGACACCAGACGATGCGCGATGCCGCATACCGCCGTTGCCCGTGATTTCACGCGCAACGCGCGGTGCACGCATTTATCGATTGCGGTTCTATCGCACGACGCGGGATTAACCCCTTACGTGCCCGCATGGAAATGAAAATGAAAGATTAATGCGGGTATCTCGGGCCGGGTTCGTAAAGAAAGAAATCGAGCCTCAGACGGATCCGAAATCCACATCCTTTAAAATCAACGGGTTGAAGAAAAGATCGCGAAGCAGTTTCACCTGGATCGATTGATCGAATATTATGCGTCCAGCGATGTTTCATGAAACTCGCCGTCCGGACGGGACGGTTTTGTCATAATCGCCTCCGTTCGTTAAATCATCTCGCTGGATTTTTCGTCCTGCCATCGTATGAGCGATCCGATTTCAAAGCCGGAAGGTTCACCTGAATCACCGCTGGATCTGTCGGCCTATCTCAATCCCGAAAGCGAAGCGCCCGTCGCGACGCCGATTCCCGAAGTCTCCTCACTGTCCACGTTACCGGCCACCGTGCCGGCCGAAGTGCTGACGCCGATGGCGCCAGTCGCGCGGCTCGTGGACATCGCGTCGTTGACGCCGGACCAGCGCGCGCTGGCCGAAGAGCGGGCCAACGCAATCCGTTTCGACGACTCGACGTCCGTGCTGAATTTCGTCGACAACGCGTTGCAGCCGCTCGCGATCGCGTCGCGCCGGTTGCTCTCTGATACGACGGTGGGCGAGGCGGGCGAAGTCGGCAAGATCGCGGCTGCAGTGATCGACGGCATCAAGATCCTGCGCATCGAAGAGCTTCAGGAAGAAGCCCGCGACGCCGCGCCGAAGGCCACGGGTTTTCTGAGTCGTCTCGGCAAGCTGGGCAAGGTCGCGCATGGCGCGATCAAGTCGTTCCAGGAAAACCGCAAGGTGTTCCTGAACCTGATGGACGAAGAGGAGGCGAGGGCGCGCCGCATCAAGGGCGATCTGCTCGTGACGATCCAGCAGCTCGACCAGCAGTCGCAGGCGGTGCGCAAGGGCGTTTCCGACCTGTCGATCGGTATTGCCGCGATGCAGCTCGCGCTGGATCGCGGCGTCGTCGAAGCGGAGGATTTGCGTCAGGTGGCGATCCGCACCAACACCGCCGGCGATGCCGCAATCGCGATGGACTACCGCAACACGCTCGCGAATTTCCGCGGGCGGATTGCCGATCTGCGCGAAGCGATGATTTCGGCGGCGAGCCTCATCCCGTTGATTGCGTCGAACCGCAAGGCGGCGGAGACGCGGGTCAGCAAGCTCAGCACCGGGATCATGGTGACGATTCCGCGTCTGATGGCCGTCGCCGCGCAGGCCGTCGTGCAGGCGGACACGCGACGTGCCGGCGAAGAAAACGAAAAGCTCGACGACGCCGCGCGCAGGATTACCGCGCTTGCTGTACAAGGCGGCCACGACGCAGCCGTCGATGCCGCCCGCAGCCTCGGCGGCGATCCGCGCAACCTCGACGCGCTCGCGGCCGCTGCCGCGCAGTCGATCGAAACGATGAGGGAAGTGCAGGACATCGAGCAGCAAGTCATCGCGCAGGATCGCGAGCGCGAACAGAAGCTGATCGAGGTGCGCGACAAGCTCGTCGCGGGGATGCGCGGCGTGCAGGCGCAGGCGTTATCGCGTCCGGCGGGGGAATGACATGGCCGAACTCGATCGCATCGTGCCCGTCGAGGGCATGACCGACGGCGTGACTGACAAGCCGCTCGCGAACTTCGATCTGGCTGCCGCGTGGCTGCGTCACGCGGAATCGGATCGCGCGGCGTTTCTCGCACGCTTTGCGGCGATCGTCGCGCAGGCGCTGCCGAATCACGCGCAGATACAACGCGTCAGGCGCGGGCTGATCCGCAAGACCGAAGAGGTCGTCGGCGTGTCGCTCGCATTCGACAGCGAGACCTACGTGATGCGAATGCGCGACGGGCACCACCTGGTCACCGAAGTCGAAAAGAAGGTCAAAGGCGTCGTGCTCTCGACGCGCGAGATCGACGCGCACGCGTGGATGACCGGGCTCATGGCTCACGTGCACGAGCGGACCGAGAAGGCGCGCTCGGTCGCCGAACTGCTTTCCTCGCTTTAGCTGCTTCGCTTTTAGTCACTCACTAACCGCTGATCGCCATTACCGGGAGACAAACCGATGGGATGGTTGAGTTCGTTGTTCGGCAACAAGACGGCACCGGCTGGCGCACCAGCCAGCGCACCAGCCGGTCCACCGCCGGAATTTTTCGATGCCGACGGCGTGCCGCATCTGGTTCATCGACGGCTCGCCGATTCGAAGAGCGGGGCACTGCCGTGGGTCTCCACATTGACCGCGCCGGAGATGGCGCTGGCACGCAGCCACGGCCTCAAGATGCTCGCGCCGATCGCGGCGACCTGCTGGATGCACTACGGCTACTCATGGACCCAGGGTCACGCGCAAGGCTGGCGCTCGGCGTTGAGCCGGCTGCAGGCCGAGGCGGTCGCACTCGGCGCGAACGCGGTGATCGACGTGAAGATGGTGACCGTCGATATCGACATCGAAAGCAGCATGGACTACTCGCTCGTCGGCACGGCAGTGCGGATCGAGGGACTTCAGCCGAGCAATACACCGGTGGTGTCGACCGTGCCTGCGCTCGAATTCATCCAGTTGATGGAAGCCGGCATCGTGCCGGTCGGCCTCGCGGTCGGTGCGCGCTACGAATGGAGCAACGGTCCGCTCGATAGCGGCATCGGCTGGGGCAACAACCAGGCGTTGGCGCAGACCACCGCGTTCTGGGAACGCATCCGCCGCAACGCGCACGCCGATCTGCGGGCCGATACCGCGCGGCAGGGCTCGGGCGTCCTCGCGCAGTTGCAGTTCAGTCAGCTGTTCAAGGTCGAGCGACCGGAGCCCGCCCGGCTGCTCGGGCGGCACATCGTGATGGGAACCGTCGTCGACTGCGAGCCCGGCGCGACGGTGCCGCACCACATCGACTTCGTGCTCGACCTGAGCGACAAGCGCGACAGCCTGCGGAGCACTTCGGTGCACCACAATTCGTACGCAGACGGCATCTGAATTCCTTTTGATCGAGAGAGAACAGAATGGCTGACACAACGACACAAAATCCCGCAACGCAGAACCCCGCTACCCAGCTTCCCGCTCATGCCCGCGTGCGTCTGCAGGGCCTGCGCAGCGCCGCGCATCCGACCGCAGTCTTCACGTCCGACCTGTCGGTCAACGAGTTCCTGCTGGTCCGCAAGGCCGGCTTCGAGCCGATCGGCTTGTGCGTGGGCAGCAGCATCTATCACGTGGGCATTCAGTACGGCTCGTGGAGCAAGAACCAGGAACTCGAGGTGCTGTCGCAGGCGATGTATCACGCACGCGAACTGGCGATGTCGCGGATGCGCGAGGAAGCACGGGGGATGGGCGCCGACGGGATCGTCGGCGTGCGGCTCGAGATCAAGCACGTCGAATGGGACGCGGACATCCTCGAGTTCGTCGCGATCGGCACGGGCGTCGTGCACAACCACGACACCAAGGGCTTTCGTGCGCACGACGGCGGACCTTTCACGTCGGATCTGTCGGGGCAGGACTTCTATACGCTGCTGAATTCAGGCTACCGGCCGATCGAACTCGTGATGGGCAGCTGCGTCTATCACGTCGCGCATCGCGGGATGATGAAGGCGTGGGCGCAGGCGGGCCGCAACGTCGAACTCGAACAGTTCACGCAGGCGATCTACAGCGCGCGCGAACTCGCGATCGAACGGATGCAGATCGAAGCGCAGGCCGCGAAGGCGGAAGGCGTGATCGGCACGATCATTCACGAAAAGTCGTACCGGTGGGAAAGCCACGTGATTGAATTCTTCGCGATCGGCACGGCGGTCGCGCCGCTGAACGTCGAGATCGAGGCGAAGGATATTCCGGCGCCGACGCTGGTGCTGTCCGTGAACGATTGATTGCGTCGTAGGCGCACGCGTCGCTACGGCGATGCGTGTGCGCCTGCTAATTGCCGACGATTACGACCGACGCCTCCCAGCGGAAATAACCCAGCACCGCCCCATCACGATCCAGCACCGCAAGGTCGGCCATACACGTGGTCTTGCCTGCAGCCAATACCGTGCTGTGCCAGAAGTGGTCCTTCATGGGCTGAGACTTCGGTTGAAAGAGGTCGTCGAAATTGGGCACGGGTACGTCGACGTCACGAATCTGCGGTTCGACAGGCGAGACGATGTCCGGATCATTCAGCGCGAAGCGGACAAACAGAACGCTCACTTCAGCACGAAGTGCCAGCGCGGTTTCGCGCAAATGGAGATCGTCGCCCACCGACAGACCGGTAAAGATCTGACCGTCGTTATGAGCGACCTGTCCATCGTCGCCGGGACTCAGGATGTGGATATACCGGCCGTCGATCGGACTCGGCGTGTCTGCATCCTTGCTGGCGTCGGGATATTCCGAGAGCAGCGTCGCAGCGTCAACAATGGCGAGTACGTCATAACGATGACCTGACATGACACGGCCTCCACAGGAACGGAATAAGGCGGGCGACTTGAAACAATCGCCCGCATGCCTCTGTCAGTTGTGAATCGAGATGAACGGGTCCCATTGATAGCAACCCTTCGACTGGCAGTTGCGATCGATGATCTGGAAGTAGAAGTGGTAGGTAACCCGTCCTTCTGCCAGGGTTTCGGACGACCAGTAATAGTTGTCGACCTTCTGGCAGATCGGCGTCGACGGTGAACTCGTGTTCGGGATGGGGACCGACGCCGTGGCCTTCCGCGGAGTCGGCGTCGAGATCAGATCCTTGCCCTGATTGGCAATGAAGTTATAGAAAATCACCTGATTTTCGAAGCCGAGCGACAGACTCGTTTCACGCCAGCGGATCAGGTCGCCAACCTGCGCGCTCAGGTCGAGTTCACCGCCGGCCTGCCCGGTGACCACATTGTCCTGATTGGTGACCATGTAAACGTGCTTCCAGTCGATTAACGTCGGCGTACTCGGGTTTTTGCTCGGGTTTGGATAAAGCTTCAGGATCGTTTCGGTATCGATCGAAACCAGCACATCGGTAACGCGTGACATAGGAACTCCCGTTTAAGTGAGAAGAACTTCAATTGCGCGGGCTTGTTTCGCGATCTTCAATTTCTGATTGAGTGTGTCATTTTTGTGATATTTCTCATTATCAGATCGCACCGCGATTCAAGTTTATGTCCGGCAAAAATTTAATTTACCTATACACACTGATAGGTGCAAATTCAGGTTTTTCCGCATAAGAGGCGAAATTCCGGTAATTCAATTTTCGTGACGAATGCTTACATTCATGGTGAGCAAACCTGTCGATAGGTAACGAAGAGATTTGCCTTTCATCCTGCATGAAATTTTTCTGTGGCAACTAATTAACACCGTGAATGGCCCACGTGGCAAGGCATGCAGCAAAAATTGAGAGTGACAGCTTTATCGGTACAAGATTGAAAAACTGAATAAATTTGACAACGCGAAGCCGGAGATATGAAATATTTTTCCGCATAAACCTAGTTTCTATATAAAACAACAATCATTAACCTGATTTAATCATGCGATTTAAAATAAAATTTGAATTCCAGGGAATTCGCTGTGCATGCCAGCGATTCACCAAGTCTGTGCGAATATCTATCCGGCATCATTTAAACCGGATGTTTTTAATCCACGGTGAATGATTTTTTGCGCACCTCATTACACGCAAATCGATCTGGTCAGGTTGCAAACCCTTACGATCTGCCGTTCATTCTTTTTTTCGATTCTGTCGAATGAAAGGGATTTCCCCGACACTCGCCTTCGGAGAAACCTCGCACCGTGTCGGGGGGGGAGCGTCGTTTGGCCGTGCACGTTGAGCTCGTGTAGTCGGCAGATGAGCATGGCACGCTGCCGCGCGGCGCTTCGTCGGCGCAGCGCTCGTGGCGATGCTGAGCATCGCGTTGCCGGCTCAGGCGAGCAACACGGACTGAGTCTGCCGGCTGCCGCTATACGTCATGCCGGCTCCATGCCGTGATTGCGTTTGACCGCGTCGGTTTGCGCCGACGCGAGGAAGGACAGCAGCGCTTGCGCGGCTTCTTTCTGCGTCGACGTCTTGCATATCGCGGCAGAAAACACCGTGACGATCTGCGCATCGTCCGGCAGCGGACCGATCACATCGATACCCGGCAGATTCAGCAGCTCGCTCAATTGCTGGAAGCCGAGTTCGACCTCGCCGTTCGCGACCAGCGTGCCGACCGGCACGCCCGGCGGTGCCTGCACGATGCGCGGTGCGATGGTCTCGGCAATCCCCCAGCGCTCGAACAGACGAACCAGATGCGTACCGCTCGGCCCGGTCGAATAGCCGATGGTGCGCGCCGCGAGTACCGCTTCGCGAAGCTCGGCTTCGGTTTCGATCGCAGGGCGGCGCACGCCGGCCGCCACTGCAATCGCGACACCTGACCGCGCGACATCGACCCGGCTGCCCGGAACGAGATGGCCGTCCGCGTTCAGCTTTTCGATCGCATCGGCGGCGAGCACGACGATGTCGAACGGCTCGCCGTTCCGCACGCGCGACGCTGCATCGACACCGCCGACCGATTCGATGCTGACCGCTTGTCCCGTCACGCGCTCGTATTCGCCGACCAGTTCGGCGAGCAGATGGCGCGTCGCCATCGAAGAGATGCCGGTGAGCGTTCGACTGTCATTCATGTTCAAAGCCTCTGAGGATAAAAATTCGGCGCCGCGCTAGAACGTGTGCTGGAGGCCGACGCCGTATGTGCTGCCCGACGGGTTGTCGGTGAGTTTGTCGTACGAGTAGACGACGTACACCTGGGTGCGTTTCGACAGGATGTAATCGTACGCGACGGTGCCGGTATTGCGCACGTTGCTGCGGTCGAGTGGGGCGCTGTGCTTCGTGCGCGCCCATTCCGCGAGAATCGCAGTCGACGGCGTGACCGGCACGGACAGCCCGAGTTCGTATGTATGCGAGCCTGTCTCGACGTCGTTGTTGCTGGTCGTCTGCGCGGCGGCGTAGACCTTCGCGAACTTCGCGTCGTACGCGAAGCCGGCCAGATACAGGTACTGTCCCGTCGACGGTGCGATCGCCGCCGTGCGGTCGCGCTGCGCGGAGAACACGGCCGTCAGCGGACCGTTCCGGTAGGTCAGGTGCAGGCCGAGATTGTCCTTGCCCTGATGACCGGTCGTGCTGCTGACGCCATAGATCACCGTGCCCGTCAGCCCGCTGTAGTCCGGCGTCACGTACTCGACGGCGTTCTGCCATACCGTGTCGCCGATCTGCGTGTTGTTGTACGCGGCCGTGTACGACTGCACGATCAGCGGCGAAAACACCACCGACGAACCGAACGGATTCACCAGTTGCTGGTTGATGTAGGTGGGGTTGGTCTGTTCGCCGAGCTTGAACGTTCCGTAGCGGCCGGTGAGCCCGACGTACGCGTTGCGCGAGAACAGACCGTCGGTCGTGTTGCGTCCCATCTGTCCGGTGTTCGGCCGGAAGAAACTCTCGAGCGCGAAGATCACCGCCGTACCGCCGCCGATGTCCTCGCGGCCACGGATGCCCCAGTACGACGTCGTGAGTCCGCCGCCGGCTGCCTGCACCGTGCTTGCGCGTGTCGTGCTGAGCTTCGAGTTGTCGACGTACATGCCGATCAATCCATACATCTGCACCGACGATGTCGAGATCGCGGTGCCGGTCGAGTCCGCGTACGCAGTACCGCTGACAGTCAGCAGTCCGGTTGTCGCTACGCAGGCGAAATGCGCGAGATGAAAACCCGAGCCGCGTCGCGGACTGGTCGGTCGTGTGAGGGTGAGTTTCAAGCGTGTCTCCAAACGAGTTATTTTTTGGGCGCAAGCGTTCCCCACTGCGCGTGCGGATGATGTGCACGCGCAGAGTTCGGGACGTTTGCGTTTTTGTTGGCCGGCTCTGCAGCCGGCCGATACGTCAGCCGGTCATCAGATCAACCGGTACGGCGGCGGGACATTTCAGCGTTCAGCTTCGACCGGTCGAGTTCGTGTTCCCACGCGGAGACCACCAGCGTCGCGACACCGTTGCCGATCGTGTTGGCGATCGCGAGGCCGGTCCCCATGAAACGATGTATGCCGAGGATCAGCACCATGCCGGACACGGGGATCAGCGGGAACACCAGCAGCGTCGACGTCAGCATCACGAAGGCCGCACCGGCGACACCGCTCGCGCCTTTCGACGTCAGCATCGCGACGCCGACCAGCGTCAGCTGCTGCGTGAGGCTCAGTTCGATGTTGAACGCCTGCGCGATGAACAGCACGGCCATCGTCAGATAGATGTTGGTGCCGTCGAGATTGAACGAATACCCGGCAGGAATCACGAGACCGACAACCGACTTCGAGCAGCCGAGACGTTCGAGCTTTTCAAGCATCTGCGGCAGTGCGGCTTCCGATGAACTCGTGCCGAGCACGATCAGGATTTCCTCGCGGATGTAGCTCATGAAACGCAGAATGCTGAAACCGAGCAGCCGCGAGATCGCACCCAGCACGACCAGCACGAACACGACGAGCGTCAGGTAGAACGCACCGATCAGCTTCAGCAGCGGCAGCACCGCACCGATGCCGTAGGTGCCGATCGTGAACGCGATCGAACCGAACGCGCCGATCGCAGCGACCTTCATGATGATGTGAACGATGCCGAAGAACGTGTGCGCGAAGTGATCGATGATCGTCGTGAGCTGACGACCGCGTTCACCGGTCGCGGCTAGCGCTGCGCCGAACAGGACCGAGATCAGCAGGATCTGCAGCACGTTGCCGGTCGCGAACGCGCTCGTGATCGTGTCCGGGATGATGTGCATCAGAAACTCGACCGTGTTCTGCTGATGCGCGGCCGTCGTGAAGCCGGTGAGGGCGCTCGTATCGATCGTGGCGGCGTTCAGATTGAAGCCCGAGCCCGGATGGAACAGATGCCCGGCAATCAGCCCGATCACCAGCGACAGCGTCGACACCACTTCGAAATACAGCAGCGCCTTCCCACCGACGCGCCCGACCTTCTTCATGTCGCCCATCCCGGCGATGCCGGTCACGACGGTGCAGAAGATGATCGGCCCGATCACCATCTTGATCAGCTTGATGAACGCATCGCCGAGCGGCTTCATCTTCACCGCGAGCGACGGCGCGAAATGCCCGAGCAGCACGCCGAGCAGGATCGCGACGAGCACATGAAAATAGAGCGTGCGGTAGAAGGGCTTCTTCGACCCGCGTGTCTGCGGCGTCATGACTGCACTATTAGTCATGACGCGACTCCAGGACCGGCGGCGCGACGTGCGCGTGAATCATCGTTGTCTCCTGACTTCGGGTTTGTGAGCGAAAAGACTGTCTATACCTGCTTTTCGCGTGCCTGCCATCTTGATGCGGCAGTTTGTCGACGGGTTTCGTCGGCGCTTGTTGTCCAACGGTCGGTTCAGAACCCGTAGAGACGCGCCGGGTTCGTCACCAGCAACTGCTCGCGCAAATCTGCATCCGGGCAGAAGCGATGCAGCAGATCGACCAGCTCGCCGTCGTTCGGCATGTCCTTGCTGATGTTCGGATGCGGCCAGTCCGTGCCCCACAGCACGCGATCAGGCGCCGCCTCGATCAGCGTGCGCGCGAACGGGATCGCATCGTCGAACGGCCGGCGGCCGATCGACACGCGTTCCGCGCCGCACACCTTGACCCACGCGAGCGGATTGCGCATCAGCTCGAGCAACTGCGTGAACGGCTGCTGATCGAGCCCGGCTTCCGCGCGCACGCGGCCCATGTGATCGATCACGAAGGGCACCTTGATGCGGGCGATCCGGTCCGCGTACTGCAGGATGTCCTGTGCGTCGAGATGCAGCACCACGTGCCAGCCGAGTTGCTCGATCCGTTCGAGCACGCGGTCGAACACGTCGAGGTCGGGTGCGCCGCCCAGATGCGCGACGAAATTGAAGCGCACGCCTCGGACGCCGTTCGAGTGAAGATCGGCGAGCTGTTCATCGGTGATGTCACCGTCGACGATCGCGACGCCGCGATAACGTCCGTTGCCACGCGCGATCGCGTCGAGCATCGCGGTGTTGTCCGTGCCGTGGCAGCTCGCCTGAACGATCACGCCGCGGCTCAGGCCGAGAAAGTCGTGCAGCGCGACCAACCGTTCGAACGGTGCGTCGGGCGGCGTGTAGCTGCGGTCCAGCGCATACGGGAAACGCTCGGCAGGGCCGAACACGTGGCAGTGCGCGTCGCAGGCGTTAGCGGGCAGCGTGTGAGCGGGTTTAACGGGGTGAGGGTCGGGCGGCAGGCAGGATTTCAAGCTGGATGTCATCGAACGTCGTCTCTGGGTGGCTGGGCCGCGCCGTGTGCGGCTCCTTGGGATGGATGCATTGTGGCTGCCGATGGCCATGGCTACAATTGCCATACCTGACTAGCTGTTATACAAACCTCGCATAGCTCGATGGACCTGAAACAACTTGAGGCATTCGTTCACGTCGCCGAACTCGGCAGCTTCACGCGTGCCGCGATCACACTGGACACCAACCAGCCCGCGTTGAGCCGGCTCGTCCGGCATCTGGAGGTCGAGCTGCGCCATACGCTGCTCGAGCGCAACGGCCGAGGCGTGACGTTGACACCGGCCGGACAGCGGATGCTCGCGCACGCGAAGGGGATTCTGTCGCAGGTGCAGCGCGCGTCGCAGGATCTCGACGAATTGCATGGCAGGGTGGGCGGCCATTTCAGCATCGGCATCACGCCGAGCTTCGCGAAGGTCGCCACCCACGATCTCGTGCGCAGTTTTCGGACGTCGTTTCCGGGCGCGACGATTTCGGTTGCCGAAGGGCTGTCGACCTATCTGATCGAATGGCTGATGATGGGTCGCGTCGACGCGGCCGTGATTTACGACACGTTCGACACGCCGCTGATCGACAAACGAACCGTCCTCACCGAAGAGCTGTTTTTGATCGGCGCGGGCAGCGGCGGTGCGGACGAACTTGCCAATGACGAGCCCATCACGACGATCCCGCTGCGGGAAATCGCGCGCTATCCGCTCGTGATTCCCGGTCGCATGCATGCGATCAGACGAATGGTCGAGGCGGCCGCAGCGGAGCAGGGCGTGCGACTGCGCATCGAGCTGGAAGTCGATGCGGTCGCGTCGATTCTCGATCTTGTCAGCGAGGGCATCGGCTACGCGGTGCTGTCGTTGAACGCGATCGCCGGCGATGCGCTCAAGCGACGCTTCCGACTGATCCGGATGACCGAGCCCACGCTCGTCAGCCGCCTTGCGATTGCGACCAGTACCAAGCACACACTGTCGCAACTGGCGACGCAGTCGCTTGCGATGCTCGAGTCGAGGATTTTGCCGCTGTATGGGAGTGGGGTGCGATTGAAGCAGACGCGGACGGCGTAGCGAAAGCGGCTTTGAGTCATGCGGTTATCGTGCTGGTTTCGGTTTCGGCTTTGGTTTCGGAGGAGATGGATTTGGCGGTCCTGTTCAATGAAGACGATCCGGAAATCGCGCGCATCGTCGGTAATATCGCTCGCGGGCGGCGGTCTTTTGCCAATACGGTGGGTCTGCTCATCGCTGGTTTGCTGTTCGTTGGATTCATTCTTTTCGCGATCGTCGTGGGAGTGATCTGCGTCGCCAGGTCGGGCTGGAGCAAGGGGCTTGCCGACTTCGCGGCGATGGCCAGAATCTCGGTCGTGTTGTTGCCTTACTTCCTGCTGGCCACGTTGCCGCGAATATGGGCGGAGTTGCGTATCCTGGCGTTGCGCAACAGCATGAGCCGCGCAACCTGTGTGAGGTCGCCCGCAGTGGTGGCGGATGTGAGCGAACGAGTCGTCGAGTGGGGGATGCCGGGGAACACGATGACCAGGTCGACGGTCACGCTACGGCTCATCACCGACCAGAAGGAAGAAGCCTTCGTCATGCCGACGATGGAGTTTTATCTGATCGGTGGAGCGCTGGTTTTTCCGAAGAAGGTCGCGGCGAAAGGGTTGCTGGTTCAGGCCACTTATTTGGTGGCGCATGATGGTAAGACGTGGTTGGTTCGGCTTGAGGCGAGTGCGGCGGGGTGATGGGTATTTGACGTGGTGCAGGTGGGCGAGGGATCGACGGCAGCCGATTAGAATCCGTTACAGTTCGGTGCGGTCGGTTTAGCTTCGCGATATCAGCGCTGAATGCAGACAGATGGTTCTGGTCGGTGTCGTATCGTTTTCTTAAAAGCGGGCAGGAAAGCTGGTTATGAAATATCGCATTGTGATGGTGCTGGTTGCTTTTACGTTGTGCTCGTGTTCGTCAACACCTCCGTCGCCAGGCCCCACGCCGTTACCGGCGCCGTCTAAGGTGTCCGCGCACGATGGGACAACGGTTTCATCAGAGCAGCAATCGCAAAGTGCTGCCGCACCGCGCCTTCGTTGTCGCGTGCAAAAGCCGGGTTATCCGACGTCGTCTGTCGCGGCGGGTGAACATGGGGTCGTGAAGGTGAGGTTCTTCGTTGAACTCGATGGCACGATTCAGGAAACCGAGATCGTGCAGAGCAGTGGATATGCTCGTCTCGATGAGGCGGCGTCGGAAGCGATGAAACGTTCGTCGTGTGATGCTTTGGCGACTGTTGGAAGATCTTCCCGCGTGTCGTACGTTCAGTCGTTCGACTTTGGATCTAGAAGGCCGTGAGGTTAAGACGTGTCCATATGAAGTGACCGCCCTTCCGGATGAGGGCATCGCGCGGCTCAGCGCGGCCTGCCGGACCGAGTAGCGGGTATCGACGCGGGCGCTTAGCGCAGGTGCATGCGGTGAGCGTGGCAACCCCTCAATGCAAAGCTGATGTTTTTGTGTTGCTTCTTGACCAGAGATCGCCTCGAATGAAAAGCTACTGCTTCGGTTCGCGTAGAGGCAGGAAGTTTTCGCTGTCGTAGTCGGTTGTGGCTGCAGACCCGTCGCTTTTGTTGATCTTCATAAAGAAGAGGGTGGGTGCGACCATTGGGTCACCGCCGCATTTCGGGGTGTGGTTTTCGCGAACGCGGACAAGAAAGTCTGCGCCTTCGTCGGTGACCTCGAAGTCAAGGCATTCGATCCGATCCGATGTGAGTTGGTATTTCTGGATCAATTCCGCGGCTTTCCGTGTCGCTGCGTTTTCATCAGGTACAGCAGGGCGCTTTGTGCAAGCTGTGATGCAGATAGCGAGTGCGAATACGTAGATGATGGCGCGTCGTGTCATTGCGGGGCCGTTGTGTCGTACTGGTCAAGGTTGTGCGCGCGAATGATGGCGAGCAGTTTGGCGGCGTACTTCGGGTCTGTGCCGTAGCCGCCTTGCGCAAGAATCATTGCACATGTGATGGTCCGTTGGCGTAGATAGCATTGACGGAATCGCGGGTTGTCGCGGATCTGTGTGGCTCAGTCTTCGGCGGCATCGTCGAAGCTTGTGTACGCGCTTGACGACCGCAGTCATGCCGCGAGCGATACGACGAAAAATGACATATGCGTTGCTGCGGGCCTGCCGTTGGTTCGATATCAGAGCGTGCGGACGGACGGTGCCGCGTTGCGTGCTGACTTCGAGCGTCATGCAGGGGTAACTGAGAAGGCAGTGCATGCAGCGGTTTGAATTGTGGCCGCGGCCGGTCTTGCTGCCGGTCGAAGCCGTGCCGTGAAAGTGGCTGCTTTGGCTGCGCCAAGAGTCGCGTGGATACGTTTATGCAATTTTACATAAGATAAAGACGCTTGTTGCGCCGCGTCCGGCTGGTCGGCGTGAGCGGGTGAGGGTGTCACAAAATTTGTGACAACGGCGAGCAGCAGAACGACGCTAGTCGCCGCTGTTCGGGTAAAAAAATCTGTCCAGAATGACCGTTGGCCGGTCACCTCCTCGCGGTCGGCTTCTGCTGCGGCGATGATGTGGATTACCGGCACGCCGATCAAAGCGCTTACCGCGCCAGCAGTCTGGTTGTCCATGAATCGCCGTCCTTTTCGCCAGTGGCTCGGCATGCTGTGCGACCAGCCCATCTTCGCTGCCACGTCTTTGTCCGTGGTTACTCCTAGCGCTAGCTGAAGTGCGTCGAGGTATTTGGCGATTCGCATCATCTCTCCGTTGACAATTTACAGTCTGTAGATTAATTTACGTTTCGTAGATTATACGAACTGTAGATTCTCGCAGTCTATCAGCATGGTCGAAAAGGTAAACCCCGCCTATGGCCGGGTTTGTAAGCCGACGTTACGGGGGTAGTGATGCCAGCATATCGAGTCCACGCCTACACACAGTACGCGCATACGCGTGTTGCTACTGTCGATGTCCGCGCCCGCGATGTTGATGGGGCTCGCGACAAGGCCCGCACGAAGCTGTATCAGCAGGGCCGTCAACCGAATTTTCTTACGCTGGTGCCCGTTGAAGTGGGCGCACCGGCCAATCCGTTCCGCAGTTGATCCCATGTCGAAATGTCTCGCCGATCACGTGACGCCTGACCTGTTCAACGGTCGCGTTGGCGATCTGTCGCGGACGCTTGCGGTCGAAGTGCGCCGTCGTGATTTCTGTTCGGTGCCGGTTGAGGTGGTAGAGGAGTTGTGTGAGTGGTGCGGCGTTGACCGTGCGGGTGGTTGCGGTGCGTGTAGTGATTTGAAGTCAGAAGGGCGGTAGGTCCGCCGGGGTGTCCGGCAATTTTCTTTGTGAACCGACTACGCGTAGTAGTCCTAAATCAGGAGTATCAAAAATGGCAACGGAAAAGATTCGCATCATGAAGATCGATCATCAGGAGATCACGAACAAGAAGGGCGAGAAGCGTCCTATGCGCGTGCTGCATTGCTGGGTCGAGCAGTCGTATGCCGATGCGAAGGGCGAACTCGTGGACGGCTCGTTTGTGGCGAAAACGTCCCTGTTCGATAAGGACGTGAACGTCGAAGCCGGACAGGAATACCTGGTCGATTTTCGGCTAGGTGAGGGCTACGGGCAGGACGCGGGCCGGATGGTGCCGCGCATCGTGTCGTGGCGGCTCGCGAATCCGCCGAAAGCTGTGGCAAAGGCTGGTCAGGGCGTGACGGCATAGCGGGCCGGTGCGTGATGGAAAGCATTCCGTTTGATGCGCTCGACCGTATCACCGTGCAGTTGATGGTGCTGAACGTGATGCTGGGGGTGTATCTGATCTGCAAGGGCGTGGCGTTCGTGGGGTCCGTAATCGGGCGTCGCGATCCGCCGAGGAAGTCGAATCGTTCGAAGCTGGCCCACTCGGACGGTTCCTAATCAGCGGGCTGATAGGTAATCAGGGAGAAAAACGATGTTCAAGCAAATGAAGGAAGTGGTGGCGGTGAAGTCGATGACGGTGAAGCGTGCTGCGGTCGGTGTGGTTGCCGCTGCTGCGTCGGTGGGTGCGTTCGCGCAGACCACGCCGTCCACGACGTTCGATACGACGGCAATCGTCGCTTCGATCAACGGCGTTACGCCTGCGATCATCGCGGTGGGCGCTGCTGTGCTGGGCGTGGTCGCGGTGGCGTGGGGCATCAAGATGGTTCGTTCGTTCATCGGCCGTTAAGGTCGTGTGATGTGGGCGGCGTCCGGCGGTTGTCGGGCGTCGCTTTTTTCTTGTGGGGGTCGCATGGGTGCCTGTCGTCGCGTGCTGGTGTTGCTGCTGCTGTCGTGTGCGTCGTCGTGGGCGGTGGCTCAAGCGTCGTCTGTGAGTGTGTTGATGTGCGGTCGAGAGTTTCAGAGCGGGCTGGTGTACGCATCGGCTGCGGGTGCGTTGGTGATTTGCGGCGCGGATGGCGATGGCAGGCCGCTCGCCGCGTACGTGGGGTTGGTGCCGTTACCGGGGAGTGGTGCGCCTGATGGCGACGGTGTTGCCGCTGGCGTTGCGATTGGCGGTGCTGTGCTTGGTGTGATGGCGGTGGCGTTCGGTATCAGGCTGCTGCGCAATTTTCTGAATTCGTCGTCGGAGGGTTGACCGTCATGGGCTTCTGGATACCGCTGGTGATTGTGGTTGTGACGTGCTGGTCGATCGGTCTGATTCTTTTTCTGTGAGGACGCGATGATGCGTGGATTCTGCGCGGTGAGCTATGCGGGCGTGTCGCGTTGGACGGTCGTGCCGTTTCCCGGCTTCGTGTCGATGGTCGCAGCGCTGTTGTACGGCATTGTTTTAATGATGCCTGTGCAGGTCGCGCGTGCGCAAACGGCCGGTGGTGGCAATGCCAATATCGCGCAGTTGATCAGTCGCATCGAGTCGGCCAAGATTGCCGAGCTTGGTTTCTCGGATGCGGAGCAGTCGGTGATCGCAGCGACGTATAACGCGATGTCAGGTGTTGCGGCGGAAGCGGGTGGTGTGGCGGGCGCAGCGTGGTTGAGCGTTCTTGGTACGGTTGCCGGTGCTGCCGCGTTGATGTTGACGCCGACTGAGCTTGGTGACGATACGCTGACGACGTGGCAGTTGAATCACGATGGGTCGGTGACGGTGGCGGTGAAAGGGTCCGGTGGTGTGATTGGTGGGCATTGGCAGTACTACGAAGTTTGGTTGAAAAGCGAGCCTGTGACGGTGTCCTCGCAGTACGTCATCGTGGACTTTGCGAATCTCGCGGACGCTGCTGTTGCGTTTGCGAATAATGAGAATGAGTGGGACGACGCTGAGTTCAATGCCTACTCGTCCAGTCAGGCTCCGGGTACGTATCCCGATATTCACGTGACGTTTGTGGGCACGTGTGATGATTCCACGTCGAACGTGACGTGTGATTTTTCCGGGCACGATACGAAGGGTACGATGCCCGATCCTGCGACTGGTGCCGCTGCTTTTGCGACCGGCAAGAACGGCACGCCTGCGTCGCTCGATCCGGGTGGCGAGTATCAGGCGGGTAAGTCGATGTCGCTGGCCGATGCCATTGCGGCGATTCCGCAAGCTGATCTTGCGAAGCCAGTGAGTCCGGACGTGATGGCGGACCTTGTGAACGGCCTGTGGGAACAGGCGGCGGCGCAACCCGGCTATCAGGGGATTCCGTATCCTGCGACGAACCCGGTGACTGCGGCTGACGTTGCGCCGATCGAAACGGCGACTACAAGCTGGCCTACGGTCGGTGGGCTGGCTGCGCCAGTGACTGCGCCGACCGGCGGCGGTAATCCATATGCGATTCCTGTTGGGACGGGTTCTCCTACAGGCGGCACTGATCCTGCAAGCTCGCCGTCTGGCACTTCACCGCCGGATACGACGGCGCTATGTACTGAGTTTCCGTCGATCATCGCGTGTCAGTCTCCGGGGTCGGCGACTGCGCCCGATCTGCCGTCGAGTAGCGGCTCAGTGTCGGTGACGCCTGTTGCGGTTGGTAGTGCGGATGGCGTGTGTCCAGCGCCTGTTTCCGTGTCGGTTCTCGGCATGAGCCTTTCTTTTTCGTATCAGGCTGAATGCGATTTCATGTCGCGTGCGCGTCCGTTCGTGCTGGCGATGTGCGGGATTATCGCGGCGCTGGTGTTCGGTGCGGGGCTGAAATCATGACGGGTCTCGCTGCGTGGTTGATGTCGCTCGCGGGACCGCTGCTGATTCAGGCGTTGGTGTCGCTCGGGGTCGGTGTGCTGACTGTTGTTGGATTTGACGCGGCGTTTAGTCAACTGGTGAACTGGATTACAACGGGCGTGTCCGGTATTCCTGCTGACATGGCGAATGTGCTGGCGATGGGCGGCGTTTTCCAGGGCGTGTCATACATCCTTGGTGCGGTGTCGGCGCGCGTGGCGATGATCGGGTTTGGTGCCGCGAAAAGGTTCTTTCTCAAATGACCATTACGTTAGTAACCGGTGTACCGGGTAGCGGCAAGTCGCTGTTTGCGGTGGCGTCTGCGCGGCGTGAGGTGAAGGCGGGGCGTCGGCTGCTGGTGGATGGCGTGAGAGACCTTGCGCTCGATCATGAGGACGTTGACGAGACGTGGTTGCGCAAGTGGTTCAATCACGTTGTGCCGCTCGATCTGATTATCGTGGACGAAGCGCAGCGGATCTGGCCGCCAACGTCCGTTAGCGTGAAGCCCGGTGAGGATATTGAGAAACTGCACGTGCACCGGCACATGGGCGTTGATTTCATCCTGATCACGCAGCATCCGCAGCGGATCAATAAAACTGTGCGCGATCTGGTGGGCAGGCATGTTCACGTGCGCAAGATTTTCGGGTTGAACCGTGCAGTGCTTTACGAGTGGGACCATTGCCATAACGTCGGCAGTCTTAAGGATGCGGTGAAGACGTTCTGGAAATATCCGCGCGACGTGTTCAAGCTTTACACCAGCGCGGAGCTTCATACGAAGCCGAAAGCAGTTCTTCCGAAGTCGCTCTTTTTTATTCCTGTCGCGCTGATCGTTGCTGTGGTCGGCGCGTATTTTTTTCACAGGTATCTGCACGGTGGTTTCGGCGCAGGTTCGCACGCGTCGCCTGGTACTGTCGCGGGCTCGTCCGTTGGTGCTGCGTCGGCTGCGCATGTTGGCGGTGCAAGCGGTGTTGCGTCGGGGTCGTGGCGCGTGGCGGGGCGGTACGTATCGGGCGGACTTGCGTTCGTCGTCCTTGCGAACGAGAAAGGTGTGTTTCGCCTGGTCGATGCAGCGGGATTCAAGGGCGATGGGGTGCGTACTGCTGGCGTGGTGGATGGCGAGCGTGTTGCTTCATGGACGGGTTCTGTCGGGGGTGCGGGTGCGGACATGGCTGTGACGCTGGGAGGCCACAAATGATGCGCGGGCTATTGTCGATGCTGCTGGTCGTGTTCGTCGCGAATACAGCGCATGCGCAGGTGCCGACGATACCGCCGTTGCCGGGTGGTCCGATTACGCCGATGGCGCCAGTCACGCCGGTTGCTGCGTTGCCTCATGTGCGGAACGGTGTGTTCGATCTACGCTTTGTGAATGTGGGGCAGGTGGTCGATCTGGTATACGGCGATGCGTTGCACGTGCCGCACGTGATTTCGTCGGACGTGTTGCAGGACACGCGGGTTGTGTCGTTTCAGTTCGATAGCAGCAAAGGCGATCTGCGTGCGTTCGTGATGGCGTTTCTCGATTCGCAAGGCTTCGCAGTCACGACGCGCGATGGTGTCGATTTCATCGCGAAGAAGCCCGATGCAGCGCGTGCAGAGGATCGCGTGACGTATGTGTATCAACCGCGGCATCGGAGTGCGGCGTATCTGTCGTCGCTGGTACTGCCTTTGTTCTCGCGAACGGCGTTGGTGCCGCCTGTGTTGTCGTCTGTTCCACCGGCTCCGGTCGCGTCTGCGCCGTTCGGATCGTCCGGCGTTCCCGCCTCGATGCCGGTATCACCTCCAGTCGCACAGGCTCCAGTCACGACGTCAGCGGATCAGTTCGTGTTTGCCGGTACAGCGAGTGAAGTCGCGCAGGTGAAGGCGCTGTTGCCGGAACTGGATACGGTCGCGGGTGAGGTCGTGGTGCGTGGGTGGGCGTACGAAGTGAGTGATACGGATAACAGTAATTCGGGGTTTAGCATCGCGTCGAAGCTGCTCGGCGTTGGGTTGCAGGTGGGCGAAGGATCGACGGCGGCGGATTCGAACGCGTTTCAGTTCGGCGCGGGCCGGTTGAGCTTCGCGATATCGGCGCTCAATGCTGACTCGCGTTTTCATGAGGTGTCGTCGCCGAACGTGCGATGTGTCTCGGGTCAACAGGTCAAGCTCAACGTCGGGCAACAGGTGCCGACCGTGTCGAGCGTGAGCTACCAGGGCAACAGTGGGACGCCGGTTCAATCAATCGAGTATCAAGATGCCGGTGTGATTTTTAACGTGACGCCGACCGTGATGCAGGACGTGATCCAGTTGAACGTCGACGAGGAGATATCGAGCTTCGTGAGTACGACGACGGGCGTGAACGGCAGTCCGACGAAGAACACACGATCACTGCAGACGGTGGCGAATCTGCGCGACGGCGAAGTGGTTGTGCTCGGCGGGCTGATACAGGATTCGGACACGGTATCGAACAGCCGTGAGCGGTTTTTACCGGCGTTCCTCGGCGGGCATACGACCTTGAAGGGGCGCACTGAGGTTGTGCTGGTGTTGCAGGTGCAGAAAATCTGACGGGGTGCGCACAGTAGGTTGCCGTGCTCGCGCGTATAACCGCGAATCATGAATTCGGGGATTGTGATGCGAGGTGCATATAAATGCACTCGGTCGCGTATGCGGCGTGTGCTGGTTGTGGTGGTGGTGCTGTGTGTGTGGGCTTTGCTGGCGGTGCTGTGTTGTCGGGACGGGCTTGGTTAAGACGTCTAGCGTCAGGAGTGTCCGGCGCGTGGTCGGGGTCGCTGGTACGTCTGCGGCGGTGCTGCGAAGTGCGGGCGGTTATCGCGCGGCTCAGCGCGGCCTGCCGGACCGAGTAGCGGGTAACGACGCTGGCGCCGAACGTAGGCGGATGCGGTGAGCGCTGCAACCCCTCACTGCAAAGCCGCTGTTGTGGGCGCAAGCATATCGCTATGGCTCGAATGCAAGGCCGTGGTGGCGTTCCCGGGGTGTGGGGTAGGTAGTGAGGGCGCGAGGCGCGGCACGCCGCAAGCGAAGCCGGAGGCCGCAGCGGCGGGGCGCGCGAAGCGCGCCCCTAAACTTGTACCTCTAACACTTAACGGAAACAGCCTGTCCACGGGCTTTAGCAGGTGCGGTAGCGGTAGTACAGGAAAAGAAAAACCCGGCAATCGATGGCGTCGATTCCGGGCGGTGACCCAACATCGGATAAGAGAGTATCCAACGTGAGTGAACACATTGTAGTCGATGCGGGCGATCCGTATGGCGACGGGTTGATGCAGTATTCGCCGGTAGACGCTGGGTTTGTTGTCCGGCATCGCATGTTCGTGGATGGTCAGCAGGAGGTCGTTGCGTTTCCGGTGAACCAGTGGCATACGCTGGAGGAGTTGCGGGCGCGTCCTCGGGGTCTTCGTGGGGTGCGTGAAGCTCGCGATGGCGAGAATCAGGGCGATGTGGTGTCGCGGTCTGAGAAGTCGCTTAAAACGTCTGTGGAACGGTCGAAGCGTATGGTGCGGCTTCGGTGCAAGGCGATAGCTGCCGATCGATTGCTGACCTTCTCCACGCGAGCAAACATCACTGATGTCAAGGTGTGGGCGAAGATTTGGGATACCTTTCGTCGTCGCATGTCGAAGCTGAAGAATTTCCAGTACGTGGCCGTGCTCGAGCGACAGAAACGCGGTGCGTGGCATATCCACGTCGCTGTGAGTGGACGGCAGGACTGGAAGATTCTGCGGGCGATGTGGCTTGTTGTGTTACGTGATGTCGGTACAGATGGCGGGATGTACGACTCAATCAAGGATTTCAAGAAGTATCTTGTGCGCAAACAGTTGTCGGGTAAGGGGCGGGCGATGCGTCATTTGATTGCGACGTACATCGCGAAGTACATCGGAAAAGACGTTGACGAATCGACGTTCAACAAAAAGCGGTACTGGACCAGCAAGGGCATCGAAGTGCCCGAAGTGCAGCCATGGGCGTGGTTCGGGGAAGGGTCGAATAGGGGTGAGGTTATACAGGCTGCGTTCGATTGCGCTGATGCGGTTGGCGCTGATTTTGATAACGCACAACGGTTCTGGAATAGGGGAATAGGCGTGTTCTGGATGGCGACCGGAAACACGGCGTGATGCTGACGATGTTCTGTTTGCGACGTTGGCGACGTAGTTAGTGGGGCTCGTTGCTCTTTTCGTAGATGCGGGCGTTGACCCATTCAATCGCCTGGTTGCGGCCGAAACTTTCTGCGCTGAGCGCATCGTTGAACTGTTCGCAGTCACCGATCTGGACGACGTTGCGCGTGGTTTCGCCGTTTGATTGTGGGCAGGTGATGGTGGCCTTTGCGAAGAATCTGCCAACTGAAAAGGCGGGGGTCGAGTCTATCTCGTACCCGTGATAGGAGAATTTCATACCGTTGCCTCGATGCGATGTCCCGGTGATTGGGCCGCTCGATGTTGGTCTTTATGAACGGTAGCTAGTTTCAGTGTAGTCGAGTTGCGTGAGTGCTTTACGCCGATATATGCGGGTTGGATGTTGTAGTGACCTCGGATTGAGGGCGCATTCAGGTGCGCGTGCGCGATGGCGTGCAATAATCATATGAACCTATCTGTTTTGATAGGATGGTGCGCGTCGCTGTACCGGATGATACGGATTAAAATTATCAGGTGTTATTTTGAGATAGCTCGTTACTATGTCTATTTGGAATAAGGATGCTGCGGTCAACCATTTGCGTTCCCACGCTGAGCCGGTAAGTCATGGTTGGTGCGCTCGATATGTTCGCGAAGCAATCGCGGCTGGTGGTGTTGAGGTGATGCAAACGGCTGCTGCACGTGATTACGGCCCACCGTTGATGTCGGCGGGTTTTTATCGAGTACTGTCACCTGCGTATCCGATTAAAGGTGATGTTGTTGTAATTCAGCCTATTCCGCATCATCCGTATGGGCATATGGCGATGTTTGACGGAAATATCTGGATTTCTGATTTCAAGCAATATCATGGATTTTATCCAAGTCAGAGTTATAGAGATATCGCGCCTCCATTTCAAATGTATCGACATGATTGATGTTATGAGAAAACATATCGGGTCTTTGGCTAAGCTTTGGCTAACGTTGTGCCTTGTCTGTTTTCAGACGCACGCGATTGCGCAGACCCAGAATGCTACGCCTGAGGCCGTGGCAAGGGCGTTTTACGCTTGGTTCATAGGGGAAGGGGCGAAGGATCACGGTTATCCGTTGATGGATAAGCGGATATACGATTACGTATCGAAAGATACGGTCGATTTGCTGCGATCTGACTATAAGAAAAACAAGTTCGCTGATCGCGCCGAATATTTCACCGACGTGCAGGATTTCGATGAAAAGGACTGGCTGGCTCATATTGCCGCGCATCCGGCAATTACGCTTGATGATGTAACGATTGTTCCTGTGACACTTGGGTCTACGCAGAAGAAGACTGTTATTGTTTTTTTGAGAAAAATTAATGGGGCGTGGAAGATTACGAAAGTGGACGACACGCTGGATTATTATTGAGGCGTTTCGATTGATCTTAAGTTCTGACATGCGTCAGCCGTAATCCCGGATTTTGCGCCCGGGAGTCTACGTGATTCAGTTGGAGCTTTGGCCGCGTGTAGCGGTGTCTGCTGCGGAATTAGCCGTTGTGGTGGGCGAGATTCGCAACCTGTATTGGTTCATTCGGAATTCGCGTCGTGGGGTGCATGACGCACGTCGTCGGCGGATCTATCGTAAGATCGAGGCGCAAAAAAAACGCCTGCTGGTGGCAGGCGTCTCGAAACGGGAAGTGCTGGATTTTCTAGCTTGTTGCCGGTCGAAGCAGTGCTGCGAAAAAGACTGCCTTGGCTGCACGAAGCATCGCCCGGATGTAGCTAATTAATTTGACATAAGATAAATTATCAACAGTTAGATCGTAGTAGCTTTATAGAAATGTCGTGTTCCAGCCAAATAGAAATGTCGCGTTTTGCCCTCGGTATGCTTGCCGGTTCCTTGCCGGTTCCTTGCGGGATCACGGAGCCGGTCATGCAACGAACAGCGCTGGTGACATTGAACATGCGAGAACTCGACCGTCTGAAGGTAATCGAGTCTGTTGTGGAGACCGGCCTTAAGCCCGGACGCGCCGCTGAGGAACTGGGCTGACGCTCAGACAGATCGAGCGGCTGGTGATCCGGTACCGGGAATCCGGCGCGGCCGGACTGACTTCGCGTAAGCGTGGACGCGCCGGTAACAGACTACTGGGGACTGGCTGCGCGGCATCAGCACCATTGAGGCCGCCAATGCGGATGTGCCCGCCTTTATCGCCGCCTATAACGCGCGCTTCGCGAAGCCGCCCGATAGCACCAGCGCACGGCGCAACTGATAACGATCGCGGGAAAGCGATGGCCGCAGTAAAGTGATTTGGTGTTCCGCATCGCCAGATGTTATCCGACCCATTCGGCAACGTGACAATGCCCCGTGAAGAGTTACCAGGCCGGGCTGACACTCTGCGCGGCGAATGGCCGCGAGACCTAGGGCTCGCCGAGCACGCCATCCTGCGAAAACAGAATCAGTTTGCCGTCCACGGCGCTCAGGGCCGTGGTCAGGGCCGCCCGGTCGAGGCGTTGAGTCACAGCAAACTTCATCGTGTCGGCCTGTTGCCGCATGACCAAACCGTCGAGGCCGACCGCAACCAGGTCGCGGCCGGCGGCGCTCAGATCCGTGATCGAGTTTTTCACGCCCGCGTTCAGCGCCGACCAGCTCGCCCCACCGTCGCTGCTCTGGAACAGGTCGCCGAGTAGGCCACCTACGACAATCCTGCCGTCGGGCAGCGCGGCTCCCGCCCAAAGCGAGCCTTTGCCGCCCGTCTCGAGATAGGTCCAGCTCGCCCCACCGTCGGTCGACCGGAGCACCGTGCCCTGCTCCGCCGTGATAAAAGCCGTCCCCTGACGATCGGCAAACACGTGATACAGATTGCGGTCCGCCTCGCCGCCTCCCGGCGGCTTCTGCAAGGTCGTTCGCGTCCACGTCTTGCCGCCGTCGTGGGTCGAGAGCATCAGCGACCATAGGCCCACCGCGATGCCGTTTCGGTTGTCGGTAAAAAGGACGGAAAACAGGGGCTGGTCGACCGTGATGTCGAGACGCTGCCGGGTCCACGTTTCGCCACCGTCGTCGGTGGCGAGAATCACGCCCCACTGACCGACCGCCCAGCCATGACGGGCATCGCTGAAGCTCACGGCCGACAGGGTCGCCGAAACCGGCACGCGACTGGCCTGACGCCAGGTACGCCCGTCGCTATCCGACAGCAGGATCACACCGTGCTCGCCCACCGCGACGATGCGCGAGCCCGCGCGCGTTGCATCCAGCAGCATCATGTGAGTTGGATCGGCCCACGCATGAGCGGGCATCGCGGCCCACGCCGCCACGCTTCCGGGAGTCTGCGCAAAAGCCGCGGCGCTCGCGCACAGCGCGGCGCAGGCGAGAAGAATCTTGATCATGAGGAAGTCTCCGTGAGAGCGCGCGCCAATCAGTGGCTCAGGAGGCCAGGCGCGCGGGCCCGCTTACGGCGCGGAAACCACCGCTCGAGGAACGATGCCAGGGCGGGCAACGCGGTCATGGCCATCAGAAGATTGACGAGGAACATGAAGGCGAGCAGCTTGCCCATGTCGGCCTGGAACTTCAGTGCCGAGAAGCTCCACGTCGCCACGCCGATCGCCAGCGTGATCGCCGTGAAGATCGTGGCGACGCCCACTTCGAGCATCGCGTGCCGGACCGCCTCGACGATGTTCCCGCCATCCGCCAGATGTACCTGCAGTCTGTTGTAGATGTAAAACGCGTAATCGACGCCGATCCCCACGGCCAGCACCATCACCGGTAGCGTGGCAACCGTCAGGCCGATCTGCAGTTCCTTCATGAACCAGTATCCGGTAAACGTAGCGACCGACAGCGGCACACAGCACGCCAGCATGGCTCGCCAATCGCGATACGCGCAGAACACGAGAAACAGAATCGCCGCGTAGACGTACAGCATCATCGGCAGTTCGCTGTGCGCCACTTCTTCATTGATGGCGGCGAGCACGCCCGCATTGCCCGCCGCGAGACGGATCTTGACGCCTGGGAAAGGATGCGCCGCGCGATACCGCTTGACGTCGTCCAGAATCCGGTTGAGGGTGCTGGCCTTATGGTCGCTCAGGAACAGATGGACCGCGCTCATGCCGCAGTCGCTGCTCATGAAGCCCTTCACGCGCGCAACGTCGACCGATACCGCGCCGTAGGTTTCCGGGTTGATCGGCACGACGCTCATCTTCGGATAGTCTTCGTTGTAGCCTTGGTTGTAGGTGCGTAGCATGGTCGCATACGACTGCACCGAGACCACGCCGGGCTCGGTTCGCATGGCCGCAGCGAAATCGTCTTCATACAAGCCGACCGCCGGGTTGCCGCACGCCCTGGCACTCGACTCGATCACCACTGTGAGCCAGTCGAGGCCCACGTCGTAGTTGCTCGCGATCGAACCTGCATCCTGGTTGAAGCGTGCATCCGCGCGCAGTTCGGGCGCGCCAGGCTGCAGCGTGCCGATCACGCGGTCGCGGCTTTGCCATGCGGCGAGCGCGAAAACCACCACGGTCAATGCGAGCGTGATGCTGGCGTATCTTGGCTCGGCAACTCTCGCCAGCACGCGTAGCCACGCCGAACGTCGCTCGCTGCGTTGGAGCGCGCTGTCCGCATAGGATCTGGTGAAATTAAAACAGGAAGCGGCGACAGGCAGCAGGATCAGATTCGTCACGATCTTGAAGCTGACGCCCAGCGACGCGGTGATGGCCAGCTCGCGCACCATCGGAATGGGAATCCGCAGCAGCGTGATGAATGAAACGAAGGCCGTGACCAGAGCCAGCACACCGGGAATCAGCAGACCACTGAAACTGTCGCGTGCTGCGTCGAACGAACTGCGTCCATGCGAAATGCCGCGCACGATGAAATTGACCTGCTGCACGCCGTGCGACACCCCGATGGCGAACACCAGAAACGGCACCAGCACCGCGAGCGGATCGAGACCGAAGCCCAGCAGTTTCAAAATGCCGAACTGCCAGACCAGCGAGATCAGCGAGCAGGAAATCAGCAGGACCGTGAAGCGGATCGAATGGCAATACCAGTAGACCGCGAGCGCGGTTAGCACCAGCGCGATCGCGCAGAAACCGAGAACGGCGGTGGCGCCATCGGCAATATCACCGATCTGCTTGGCGAAGCCGATGATCTGGATGTCGTAGCTCGCATCCTCAAAAGGCTTGCGAATTTGCGCTTCGAGCAGGTGGTTGAACGCCACGTAATCGAGTACGTGACCGTTGCGATCCTGCTCGTTCAATTCGGCGGTAATCATGGCGCTGTCCTCGCCATGCGAGACCAGCGTGCCGATATAACCGCCGAGCGTCGTCGAACGGCGAATGCCTGCGATCGTCCCGGGCGTTAACTGATCCGGGGTGATCGTCCCGGAGATGATCGGCTCCGCGCGAAATCCTTCGTCGGTGATTTCATTGACGAAGGCGTTAGGCGTCCAGAGCGACCGGACCCCGCTCCGATCCACGTTCGGCAGATACGTCACGGCCTGCGTCACCTTATACAGACGGGTCAATCCCTCCCGGGTCCAGATCGAACCGTGACGGGCGCGCACAACAACGGTGATCCGATTCGCGCCGAGCAGATCGGAGCGGTACTTCTGAAAGGTCCGAATGTATTCATGGCCGATCGGCATCTGCTTTTCAAAGCCCGCGTCCATCCGCAACTGCACGGCGAAAACCGCCATGACTGCGGTGAACACGCCGATCACCGCAAGCACGGCCACGCGATGGCCGAACAACATCTTCTCCAGACCGCCAAGCAGACGATTTAGCACGACACGATCCTTTCAGGCAGATCGGCGGCGCGCGATGCGGGCCGCCCCTCGGCATTGCAGCCGTCAGAAGTTGCGGGTGACGAACATCCCGACGAAATTGCGGTCCGCGTACGGTTGACCGACCGTATTGTGTCCACCCCAGAACAGCGTGTAATTGACGCCCGCCTGCCACGCCGCCGGATTCTGGTTGAACAGCACGTAAAGATTCAGCGACTTCGCGCCCTGCAGGTAGTTCGCGTTCAACGTCGGCGTGTAACCGTACAGACCGTCGACGAAGGTCATGCCGGGCGTCACCTGCCAGCCGTGGATCAGCGTGCCGTCGTAGGTCCAGTTGAAATCGACCGTTGCCCCCACGGAACTCGACGTGCCCTGCGCCACGGCGATCGGATAACCCAATCCCGAGCCGTTGTTCAGCCAGGGAAGATAGCCGGCCTGCGGCACCTGCGTGACCGTTTGTCCCGCGATCGAGCGAGTGACGCCGCTCGAACTCACGCCGGGATAGTAGATCCACGTGAGCTCCCAGGTCAGCGCGGCAGCATCGGCGCCGAGCAGCTTGAGAAACGGATACTCGCTACGGGTGAGCGCGAGAATGCCGTTGATGTCGTACTGAAACTTCTTCTCGTCGGCCCACTGCTGGCAATCGATACCCGCCGCGCCATTCGTATTGGTATCGAGGGGACCGCCCGCGCCATAACACCCCGTCAAGGCCACGGCATCGCGAGGCCGATACGACAGCTCGGTGCCGATCGCCCAGTCGCCGAGCCCGAAATTCGCGCTGGCGCCGAATAGCTGACGGTTCCTAAGATACGACCACTGCGCCGTGCCGTTGGCCAGTGACGCCAGGACAGGCGACTTGTCGGTATAGTTCTCGTAATAGAACGCGAAATTCGCGTCGAAGGAACGCGGCGAATAATTGAATTTCAAGCCGAACTGGGGCTTGTACTTCGACGGCGCCTGCCAGGAAACCGGAATGCCGATATCGTTATAGGGCGGCCCGGCAAATGCGCCATTCACGAGTCCGCTGTTGATCCCATTGATCAGGTTGGCATTGCCGCTGCCCGACCCCGCAATGGTCCCTGCGCTGGGGCCGTACGCATTGAGATTGTTGGTACTGAGGGTGAGCGGGCTCATGCCGCGGCCCAGTATGTTGGTGGTCGACCAGAACGAGCCCACCGGCGGGTAGCGATTGCCGTTCCATTGGAACTGGTAGTAATTTTCAACACTGAAGCCGTGCGATAAATCTGCGGCAAAGCTCAGCATGGGCGCCGGCAGCAGAGCCTGCTTGAGTTGCGAACCCGGAATCAGCAGCTTCTGAATGTCGATCGAGTTGGTCGCGTTGATGCCGCCCATTGCATAGATGCTCTCGCCCCAGTTGATCACCTGATTGCCGAATCGAACGTGCGCCACCTGCCCGCCGATCGTGAAATCTTTCTGAGCCCACAGATCGAGCAACTGCGCGTTATACACGACCTGCGCGGAGGCAGTACTCGACAGCGGAGTTCTGTTCGTGTTTCCGGCGAGAAAGTCGTACATGCCGGTGCCGCGAATCATGAACTTGAGACCCTCGCTCGGCATCTTGAACAGCAACTCGCTGGTCGCGCCGATATACGTGCTGAACGGTTGCCCTTTACGGTAATTCAGGTTGCCGTTGTCGGCGGCGCCCCATTGATTGACGTTCGCCGCCGTCGCGCAGCCGTTGGCATTCGGATCGCCCGTGAGCGAGCAGCTCGGATCTTTGGTCCGGATGCCCGCGCCGGCCGTGAGATTGGTGACCCACGAGCCCTTGAGATCGTTGATGCCTGTCGAAAACTCATAGCCGTACGCGTTCGACGTGGCTGTTCCCAAAGCAGCCAAAAAAAACGGAGCATGCCTGACAAACTTTCTGCTTCTCATCGTCCCCTCTCCTCCCCTGAAGCCAGCAAACGCCGCTCGCCCGCCGGCTTTCTTTATTCACGCACCGTTGCACATGCCGATCTTCACCGCTCGCTGACCGACCTCAGCGATTCCGCGGTAAAGAAGTCCGGCTTGAAGCGGGGATCGTCGATCTGCTCGTACCAGCGCAGGTCCTTACCCTGCCCGATGGTCGAACTGTCGAATACGTAACGTCCATCCAGCAGGTCGTACTGCACCAGGGGTTCGTTGTCGCAGGTGCCGCCCATCTCCCATACCGGGATCGGATAGCTTTCCCGCACCTTCCACAACTTGCCCTGTGCGTCGTAATCCTCGCCGGTGAGTGCCAGCCAGCTGTCCTCATCCAGATAGAAAACTTTCTTCGACGCGACGTGGCGCGCGGTCGGCTTAACGGTCGCCTCGATGACCCAGACACGATGCACCTCGTAGCGCCGGTGATCCGCGGCGATGCCGTTCGGCGTCGCGATGTCGTGCAGCTTCGCGTTGAATGCGTACATGCCGAAGTCGTTGTACGGCACGATCATTTCGCGTTTTCCGATCAGCTTCCAGTTGAAGCGGTCGATCGCGCCGTTGAACATATTGGCTTCGTCGACCAGATACTGGTTTTCATAACCGATCAATGGCGCGTCGTGCGTGTAGGTCGGCATGCGTCTCACGCGCCGCTGCCCGGGAAAGTAATAGAATGTTTCGGGTTCCTTATCGAAATATTGCCGCTGGACGAACGCCTGGCCCGCCAGGGCCGCAGGCGAAGTCGCGGCCGAGTATGCGGCCAGACTAAGCTGATCGACTTCCTGCGGCGAGGTCTTGCCCTGCTTACCCCACGGAAAGTAAAGGAGTTGCGGGCCGGCCGTGTCGATCCATGCGTCGCTACCCGGGCGCGGCGAAATGGACGTGGTGGCTTGCGGCCACTCGATACCCACCCCCCGGTAGCGCATCTCGTAGTTCAGGATCGCCTCGGCACCGCTCTTCGGCCGTGGAAACGGCACACCCGGCAAAATCGCTGACTGGATCGTCTCGCCATTGGCGGCGAGTTTCGCCGCCGCCGAATTGGCCGCCGAATTCTGTTCGACGCTTTCCGGGAACTGGCATTCGCGGTGCGACGGATACACGTCCATCCGATAGCCCTTCTGCTGCCTGATCAACTGGATCTGACCCGGCGAAAGCAGGTTGGCATATTTATCGACATTCAACGCGTCGATCTGATACAGCGGCTTCTCGTTGCGATGCTTCCAGAAATCTCCGCGGAATTTCCCGTAGGTCCAGCCGGCGTCAGGCGCCTGCCGGCCGGCGAAGACCGGTACAAGACCGTCCTTGCTCGCCGCGCGTTGGGCCCCGACCGGGGTTAGATCGTCGGCCGCGATGGACGATCCCGCGATCACCATCAAGGCCGTCGCGATAACCGACGTGGCTGCGATTTTGTGTGTTTTAGACATGATTCACCTTTCGTTTTTTTCTTCACCCGGCAGCCGGTCTTTTCTGTGGGAAGCGCCTGTGGGATGCATCAATCCGAGCGTTCCTATAAGCCGCGCTGGAACGTTGGCCGATGAGAAATGCTCGGCGCACGAGCGCCCTCAATGTGAGGCAGTCCCAACAGTTCGCTTTTGACCCTGTCTCATTAAATATGTCACTTGACCTATTTATATCGAACAACCATATGCATCGCAACTTGGGTTAAACCCTCAGTACCCGAGGCAATATCGACGACCTGTTGCAGATGGCTATTTCCGACTCATCCCTGCACCGTTCAACGCAATTCATCGATACCTGGCAAGCGATCGGCTTGATCTACCGAGGGTCATACCGTCGATGATTCGTTCGAAAGTGGTCAAGGACAGTCACTGAAATAAAAGGTAGCTTGACCTATATTTGATAGCGCGCATGCCTGATCACAACGCGGATTCCGTCGCGCGATCGGCAACGTCATGATCAGACTACCGGCGCGAAGCCCCGCAATGCGCGTATCGATGTCCGCAAAATTTCCGCCACCCGGAGGAACGGTTCGCCTGCGGACAGGTCGCTGCGGCCGTGTCGTGGATGTCAGCGGGTTTTGGACTGGCATGGGTCGACCGGCCGACGGGGAAGTTTTTGTTAAGTGTTAAAATTCCGCTGATTTTTGGGCCAAGGAAAACGAATCCATGCCATCGAAAGCGACAAATCAGAATGCTCGCAAGAAAAAAGGCCAGGAAGAGGCCCATGCCAAAGAGCCAGTGGGGGCTGCAACCCTGCAAGCTCGCGATGACTCGCACACCTTCACTGAACGCGGCCGCGCCACGATGGCCCGCATTCTGACGAGCGCGGTCGAGATATTCGTCACGGAAGGCTACGGCGGACTGAGCATGCGAAAGGTGGCTGTGAAAGCCGGACTTGCGCTGTCGAATCTGCAGCACTATTTTCCTTCTCGCGAAGATCTTCTGGCGGCGCTCATTAACGCCACGCTCGAGGAATATTCGAAGACCTACCAGGAAATCGTCAGCGACCTCACGCTCACACCGGTCAAGCGGCTGGAAAAAACGATCCGGGTACTGATCGAGGACAGCAAACAACCGTTGACTCAAGGCCTGTTCGTCAACTTCTGGGCGATGGCGCAAACGCAGGAGTTCGCGCGCAAGAGCATGGAAGAGGGATACGAGTTTCAACGCCACGCGATCGGCGAACTGGTTGCGGCAGTGAATCCTCAGTTGTCTCCCTCTGAGCTGGCGTGCCGGGCGGCACTCATCACCTGCCAGATCGAAGGGCTCTTCGTGCTGATACCGCAGCGCAATCGCTTTCCATCGGATTTGAAGGGCATTGAGGACGAGGCGGTGAAAGCCATCATGGCCGTGGTAACCCGTTAGTCCGTTAGTCCGTTAGTCCGTTAGTCCCTTAGCCCGTTCGCCCAACCACGCGGCGCCACGCGCATCTTCCATCAGACAGTGCGCCGGCGACCCGATTGCACGCCCTTTTCCGCCTGGCTGAGCAACTGCCAGCCGAACGAAATCATCCATATCGGCAAAATCCCCGCGATGGCCATCTCGCATGCGTTTGTCAGGGCACCGAGCTGCGGGAAAAGGCCGAACACAAAGAACATGCCGGCGAACCAGCCTACGAGTTTCAGCAGAAACGCCCCTCGCCACCCGGCCTTCGCAAGCTGGCTGCCAACAATTAACGCCCACAGAAAAATAGCCGGACCTTCGCTCCACCATAAACCGCGTTGGGTCGCATTCGCGACGCTCGTCCATACGGCCGCCAGCATGGCTTTGTCGCTATCGGCTGCGGCCGCATACAGATCCGTCAGCGGATGGATCACGGCCTGCTGGATAGCCGCGCCGCTGACGCCCACGGTGACATAGAAGCCCATCGCCAACACTGCCATATAACCGTACGCGCCGGCTTCCGCTGCCAGGCTGCGCCAGAAATACCCCGCGATCACGAGAATCGGCAGATAGAAACCGAAGATATCGGCAATCATCGCCCCGCGGAACAGATTGCGTGCTTCAGCCGGAAGTGTCAGCATGGCCGCGCCACGCAATACCTTATCCGTGTCCGTTCCCGTCACCATCAGCAGAAGTGCCCCGGTGACGTAAATCAGGAGTCCGCCGAGAATGGCGCTCCAACCGGTGAAACGGGCCGCCGTGCGGGATGTTTGACTCATCGTTTCTTCTCTATGGTCAGTCATGTTCAGCCATGCCTTCGATACCCTGCTCGCGCAGCACCCGGATCAATCCGTCGTGTGCGAGTACGACATTCGTGGGAGCGGGACGGCGCCGCTTTCGCAAACCGCGCGACGCCCGGCTCGCCTCTTGAACCGACGTTAGGTCCGCACCGCGTCAAAGTGGCCGCACGAAACACACTCGTGCGCATCCCGCGTCACCACGCAACGCAACGCAACGCGAACGATCATGTGGGCATCAGCGGCTGCTTTCGCGGTGACTCAGACGCCGCTCGATATGACCTCGCTCGCGGCACGTTCTCCGGATTCGATCGCGCCATCCATATAGCCCATGAAGCGCGTCGCGCTTTCAGTGCCGGCCCAGTGGATGCGGCCGCAAGGCGCTCGCAACGCGTGACCGTAGGCCGTCAACGTGCCCGGCGCGGTCGTGCCGACGAACCCGCCCCGGCTCCACGGATCCGAGGTCCAGTCCTTGTCGATATAGCCGATCGGCTGAGCGGCTTGCGCGCCGAAGTAACGCTGCAGACACTCCAGCGCCGCGGCGCGGCGCACGCTTTGCGGCACGCCCGCCAACTCGCGGGCGGGCGTCGCCTCGAAGAAGCCGACGAGAATGCCGTGCCGGCTGCCGGGCGGCGTGGCGTCCATGACGGGACCGAAGTAGCCATGATCGCTGATCGCCTCGCCCGTCCATCCCTGCTCCCGCCAGAATGGACGCTCGTAGGCCACCAGTGCCTTGATCACGACACCCATCGGCATGCGGGCCTGCAATTGCATGCGGGCCGCCGACAGCGGCGAGTGGAAATCGATGCCCGACACCAGAGTCGGAGCGATTGCGACGATCAGACGCGACGCGTGGACCTCGCCGCCGGCATGCCGGATCTTCACGCCGCGCTCCGATTGATCGACAGCGTACACCGGCGCATTCAGCGCCAGCGCACCGGGTGGCAGCTTTTGCGCTAACCGCTGCGCGATCTGGAAAGCGCCGCCGCTGACCAGAAACCGCTGGGCGCCGTCGCCGCGAACTTCGATCTGCGCCTGCAGTGACCCCGCCCCTGCGACGAGGCTCAGGAAACCAAGCAGCGAGACTTCATGCGGCTCGCTGGTATAGAGCGCGCGAATCGCGATCTCCATCAGACTGCGCCCGCCGCGCGTGTACACCGTATTTTGCAGCCATTGCTCCACCGTCATCCGATCCCAGCGCGCAGCGTTGCGCGCCGTCCAGGGCGACTCCGGATCGACGCTTTTCGCGGCCTGATCGATGAGTCGCATGGCCCGGTCAGCATCCAGCAGGGCGAATGGCGACATGCGCGGAATCGTGCCGCGATAGCTGTGCAACCGGCCGCCCATCTCCAGCAGACGCCGGCCGTCCGCATACTGCTCGTAGAGATCCAGACCCAGCTCCTCGCACACCGCGACGGCGTGCGTCTGCGTCTGGCCGATCCACTGTCCGCCCAGGTCGACGGTTTCGCCGCACAGCTCGTCGCCCAGCGTGCGACCGCCTACCCGGTCGCGCGCTTCCAGCACGCGCACGCGATAGCCACTCTTGCTCAATCGCTGCGCCGCACGAAGTCCGGATATCCCGGCGCCGACGATACAGACATCCACTCGATCCGGGGCGCTCATGACACGGCCTCCGTACGTTGCGAGGCGCAGTCGCTCGTCAGATCAGGCATCTTCATTGAGTCTCCGTTCATTGTGTGTACGCGGATTTGATATTACATGTGGACCAGGTCGGCGTGCGAAATTTTGCAATCTTTTTAGGTCACATGGCCTACACATAGTATAGGATTCGTGACTTCTGCGTATCGACAATTGTGCGAAATATTTTTCGTTTTTTTGCGTAAAAACCCGTAAATATCGCAATTTTCGGCACACGACCGGCGATATCCTGTCAGACCGGTTGGGCCTAAAAAATTAGGTCAATTGCACTAATTATTCGAAAACCAGATGACTAATGACCCACTTCAGGAGCGGACCACTGGAAAGCTCCCCGGACGTTGTCGACTGCGCACTCACCCCCAACTCCCGCAGATCGATCGGGTAATGGCAGCCGTCTCGGCGAATCAGGAGAAGTGGGTAACCATGCCGGTTAAATGACGCGTCGAGTTGTTAACGCGGATTCGCCAGGCACGAGTGGACCATGCCCAAGGATGGGACACCCTCGTGCCGCTGCCGACAAGGTTGACAGCGTCCGGCGTAGGACGACATAGGACTACATCCGATCTCTTTCGTGGGCACGCATGCAATATTCCATCGACCGCAAATGTGCCCTGCATTTCAGGGGGCTGATCGCAAAGACGTTGCGATGATCACCGTACTGAGAATGGAAGTAATTTTTCAAAACCCGTAGGTGTCCATAATATATTTCAACAGCAGTTGTGGGACAGGACAGTCAAACCATGCTTTCTCCTCATTTCATTCTCAACCGTGGATCGCGTGCTTGCCAAACGCGGGCGGTTCCTCTTACGATCATCGCAACGGCCGTCTGCGCGTTCGTGTCTCAACCTGCTATAGCACAGCAGGCCAGCTTTACGGCGCCCGGCTACGGGAACTGGTTCACCGCCAGCAACTGGAGTACAGGGCAGGTTCCGGGCGCGTCTACCAGTGTTGTCATTCAGGGCAACGGCGTTCCTGAGATTTCTGGTGATGGCGCTCAGGCCGCTTCCGTGAGTGTCCAGAGCATTCTGGTCGCGACCGATGCAAATATTGGCGGGCTCGGCACCATCGTACTCACAGGCGGCGGGCCGGGACCGGGGTCGGCTACTACCTACACGGCCCTGATATTGCTCGGGGCGTCGTCGACCCCCAATGCCACGATCAATGCAACGGGATCGGGGCTGAGCGTGTATGACGATGCCAACATCTCTTTCTACGACACGTCGACTGCATCGAATGCGACGCTGACGGGTTCGAATCAGGTGCAGTTCAGCTTCAACGACACAAGCAGTGCGGGGCAGGCAACCATCACCAATAACGCCGGAAGTCAGACGGTATTTGCTGACAAATCCAGCGCCGGCACCGCGCACATTACTAATAACCCGGGCGGACTTACCTCGTTTTCCGGGGCGTCCATTGCTGACACGGCGACGATCGTGAACAACGCCGGGGCTGCCGTCGATATTAGTCAGATGTCCCAGCGGCTGGGAATCGGATCATTGTCCGGTGCGGGGAATGTCTATCTAGGCGGAAACAACCTGGCGTTGGGCAATCGTGGTCTAGACGACGTGATATCTGGCACGATCGCCGACGGTGAATCCCCGCAACTGGCGGCGTACGATGCGAGCATCGGCGAAAGTTTTCCTGCTGGTGTCGGCGGGGCCTTGACGAAGGTGGGCAACGGCACCCTGACACTCAGTGGCAAGAACAGCTACACGGGCGGAACGTCGTTCGACGGTGGCGTCGTGCAGATTAGCGCGGACGCGAACCTGGGTGCATCGTCGGGAACCTTAAGCTTCAACGGTGGCACGTTGCGCACCACATCAGGCATCGCAATGAACCGCACGACGACAATCGACGCGGGCGGTGGAACGATCGATTCAGCGGTCGGCACACAGTTGAGACAAGATGGCATGATCAGCGGCTCCGGCATGCTGACGAAAGCGGGCGGCGGAACGCTGTTACTCAACGCCGCGAGCAGCTATGCAGGCGGTACGCAGGTGCTGGCGGGCACCCTTATCGTCGGCGATGCGACGCACACAGGCGCGACGATCGGATCGGGCGTGACAACGGTAGCGTCAGGCGCCACGCTCGGTGGTTATGGTTCGGTACTGGGCTCGGTGAACAACAACGGCACGATCGCAGTGGCGAGTGCGTTGCCCGCGCTTGCATCGGGAAACACCGGCACATTTTCGATCGCCGGCAATCTGAACAACGCAGGCCTGGCGAATGTCGCTGCTGCGTCGGGTCAGATTGGCAACGTACTGAAAGTCGGTGGCAATTACACGGGTTCGAATGGACAGCTCGCGCTCAACACGTTGCTCAACGAAGGCGGTCCGGCAACGCACAGTGATCAGATGGTGATCGGAGGAAACGCGAGCGGACAAACGGCTATCAAGGTGAATGGATCGGGCAACGGCGCGTACACACCTGGCGACGGCATTCTGCTGGTGCAGGTCAACGGTACGTCGGCAGCGGCGGGCAGCTTTCATCTGGCCGGGCCCGTTCAGGGCGGTGCGTATCAATACCTGCTCTATCAGGGCGGTTCGAGCAACGCCGACGACTGGTATCTGCGCTCGCAACTCGAAGCCCAGCCTGCACCGACGACGTCACCACAGACTATGCCTCCGTCCAGTCCCGTACCCGCGCAGCCTGCATATCGACCGGGCGTAGTGGGTTATTCGCTGACACCCCTGCTCGATGTTGACTACGGCTATTCAATTCTCGACCGTCTGCACGAGCGTGTCGGCGATATCGCCAATCTGGAGGCTGCTCAACCGGACAACAAGAATGGCATCTGGGGACGCATAGGCGGCGAGAACCTGGACGCCAATGCAGGCAACCGCTTTTCCACAAACGCAAACACTTACGTCGCGCAGTTCGGCAAGGACTGGACACTCTCGTGCAACACCAACGGCGCAAGCGAGCACGCCGGAGCGACGCTTACGTTCGGCTCGATGTCCGCTTCATTCGAAGACAACCTGAGAAGCATCAACGGTCAGCTGACGAACCCGACGGGCACGGTGCAAACACAGGCCCAATCGATCGGCGGTTACTGGACAAAGTACGCGGCTGACGGCGCGTACTTCGATGGCGTCGGACAGATCACCCACTACGGCAACCGGTATGGCGATATCTACGGCGACGGCGCAAGCCAGAACGGTTTCGGTGCGGGTGTGTCAGGAGAGGTCGGCAAGCCGTTCCTGATTGGATCGACGCGTATTGCCGTCGAACCGCAGGCGCAACTGCTCTATCAGTACGTGCATCTGAACAGCTTCGACGACAACATTTCGTCGATCGACTCGACATCGACCAACGCATTACGTGGCCGTCTCGGCGCGCGGATTTTCACAGCCAATCTCAGCAACGAAACAAAAACCAGTTCAGCGACGCCGTATTTCACCGTCGATGTATTGCACGATTTCCTGTCACCCGGACAAACGAGCATCGGCGGCACGCCGTTCGCGAATCGATTCGGTAATACATGGTGGGAAGCCGGTTTCGGCGTCACGGGCAGCATGGGCAAACATTCAGAACTGTACGTGAATGTGAAATACGCGCGCGCCATCGGTGGCGATTATGGGCGCGCGGTATTTGGGCAAGGCGGCTACCGCTATAGTTGGTGAGCAGGTGCGATGTGCCGATAAATCATGCCGCCACCCGTCGCGCATCCAGTCGGCAGCAGGTTATCCTCCGCCACGTAGATGATCAGGGGTGCCCTCGTACGCCAACAAACCGTTCCGGTCGCGGCGTGTCAGAAAAGCGACTGGGCCGTTTTGGCGTACGAAAAAATCCGTTTCTTGAGGGCACCTCGAGCCGCGCGCCAGGGCGGTTGGTCGTCGCGATATCGAGCGGCACCCCGGTCACCGCGAGATCGACACCGCGAAGCTCCTTCGTGTACAGACGCCGCATGAACGACACGACACCCGCATAGGTATTCTCCTTCGACGAACCATACGGAGACTCGCGTCGAATCGCACCGTCGCCCCGCAAGACCTGTTGCATTGTCATGGCGATGTTCCCTGCTTCGTTAGCACCTACCTGAATGTGCGGCCTTCAGATTCCCAGCGCACAACCGTCCTTGCGATGATCGGATGCGCCGGTAAGTGTCCCCTCGTCCCAATCGATGCGAATGGCCTGCGCACCGCCAATCGCCCAATTGGGCGGCACGAGATCGAAACCCCGGCGGGTCAACTCTTCGCGTACAGCCGCCGGCATCGTGCTTTCGACTTCGACCTGACGGGTACCTGGCTTCGGAAACAGACGCGGCAGATCCATCGCGGTCTGCATGTCGAGCCCGTAATCGAGCACCTTGGACAGGAAATGCGCATGCCCCATCGCCTGATAATGACCGCCCATCACGCCGAACGTCATCTGGACCTTGCCGTCCTTCGTCACCATGCCGGGGATGATCGTGTGCATCGGTCTTGCGTGCGGGGCGATCGCGTTCGGATGCCCTTCTTCGACCGAGAAACTCTGACCACGGTTATGCAGCATCACGCCCGTTTCCGGCGCCATGATGCCGCTGCCGAACGGATGAAAAAGCGAGTTGATGAAGCTCGCGCAATTGCGGTCCTTGTCGACCACGCAGATATAGACGGTGTCCTTGTGCTCGGCCACTGTCGAAGCGCCGAGGCCCTGCATCGATCCATCGCCGACGCGGGCCCGCAATGCACGGATCGATGCATCGGACAGGAGCTGATCCACATCCATGGATCCACGGCGCGGCTCGCCGACCATCGCGTCCCGGATCGCATACGCAATGCGGGTCGCCTCGATCTCGCGTTGCAGGCGCGTCGCGCCGAGCGGGTCGTCGTTTGCTTCGAAGCCTTCGAGTATCTTCAGGATCAGCAGCGCAATCACGCCCTGCCCGTTCGGCGGACATTCGTGCACGTCGTAGCCACGGAAGCTGGCCTTGATCGGCTTCACGTACTCGCCGCGAAACTGTGCGAAGTCATCCATCGTGTGCAGGCCACCCATACTGCGCAAACACGCGACGATGTCTTCGGCGATAAAGCCTTCGTAGAACACGCGCGCGCCGTGTTCCGCAATCGCCTCGAACGTGCGCGCAAGCAACGGCTGCCGGTGCACGCTTCCCGCGCGCGGCGCGTGCCCGTCGACCAGCATGCGTTCGCGGCTGGTCGGATCGAGTAACAGCAACTGCGCCTGATGTGCCCAGTCCGACGCGCAGCGAGGTGCGACGACATAGCCGTCGCGCGCGAGGCGAATCGCGGGCGCAAACAGTTCCTTCAGCGGCAGCGAGCCGTGGTCGCGCGCGAGCGTCGCCCAGGCGTCGACTGCACCGGGTACGGTGACCGCATGCGGCGAGTAACGATCGATCGTGCTCACGCCACGCTCGCGCAGCGCGGCCACGCTGGCCGCCTGCGGTGCCCAGCCGGAACCGTTGAAGCCGGCGATGTCATCCGTTCCTCCACGCGAATACAGTGCGAAGCAGTCGCCTCCGATACCCGTCGAGCCTGGCTCGACGACGCACTGCACCGCGCATGCGGCGATCGCGGCATCCATCGCATTGCCGCCGGCTTCGAGTATCCGCACCGCAGCGAGTGTCGACGCCGGGTGTGACGTAGCCGCCATGCCGTTCCTCGCCATCACGAGCGAACGTCCGGGTTGTTCGAAATTTCTCATCGACGTTCTTCTCCGTTCAATGGTTGACCAACGACCGACGCCACGCGAGCGTATCGTTCAATGCCTTTTCCGACGCGTCGAACAGTGCGTCGATCTGATCGTGCGTGATGATCAATGGCGGGCAGAAATTGAACGTATCGCCGAGCGCACGGGTGATGACGCCGTGGCTCAACGCGAACGTACCCGCACGTGCTGCCACGGCTTCGAAGGCCGGGAACGGCTCGCGCGTGTCCTTGTTCGCTACCAGTTCGACCGCGCCGATCAGACCCGCGCCGCGCGCCTCGCCGACGAGCGGATGCTTGCCGAGTTCCGTGAGCCTCGCCTGAAAATGCGGCGCAACGCTTTTGACATGCTCCAGCATGCCGTCCTCTTCGTAGATGCGCAGCGTCTCCAGCGCGACGGCGGCACACACCGGATGTCCGCTGTACGTGAACCCGTGACCGAAGGTGCCGATCTTCTCGCTCTCCGTCAGCAACCCGCGATAGACCGCGTCGTTCACCATGACGGCGGAAATCGGCAGGTAGCCCGCTGAAAGCTGTTTAGCCATCACGATGATGTCGGGATGCATGTCGTAAGTCTGCGACCCGAACATGTTGCCGGTGCGGCCGAATCCGCAGATCACTTCGTCGGCGACGAGCAGGATGTCGTGCCGCTTGAGGACGGCCTGAATCTTTTCCATGTAGGTGACAGGCGGAACGATCATGCCGCCGGACGCCATGATCGGCTCCGCGAAGAACGCAGCGATGGTGTCGGCGCCTTCCTGCAGGATCAATCGTTCGAGCGATTCGGCGCAGCGCGTCGCGAACTGCTCTTCGGTTTCGCCAGGTTGTCCGTAGCGATAATAGTGCGGGCAATCCGTGTGCAGAATGCGATCGATCGGCAGATCGAAATCGCGATGGTTATTCGGCAATCCGGTCAGGCTTGCCGAGGCGATGGTCACACCGTGATAGGCGCGTGTGCGCGAGATGATCTTCTTCTTGTCCGGACGTCCGAGTGCATTGTTGTAGTACCAGATGAGCTTGACGGCTGTGTCGTTCGCTTCCGAGCCCGAGTTTGCAAAAAACACTTTCGACATCGGCACTGGGGCCATCGAGACGAGCTTTTCCGCGAGCAGAATCGCCGGCTCCGACGATTTGTGGCCAAACGCGTGATAGAACGGCAGCTTTCGCATCTGCCTGTCCGCCGCATCGGCAAGGCGTGTCTCGCTGAAGCCGAGCGACGCGCAAAAGAGTCCGCCCAGTCCTTCGATATAACGATTGCCGTCCGTGTCGTACACGTAAATGCCCTCGCCCCGGTCGATGACCATCGGCCCGACGTCGCGATGCAGGCTCAGGTTCGTATAAGGGTGAAGGTAGTGATTGATGTCGTTCTGTTTGAGATCTTGCATGGGATGCATCCTTGAATTGTCTCGTCCATGAATTCGGTGGTGAATCGCGCGCTGGCGTTACTTCACCGCGCCAGAAAGGAACTTCTGGAGCCGTTCGCTTCGCGGCGTTTTCAATACTTCGCGAGGATGTCCCTCTTCCTCCACGACGCCCTGATGCAAAAAGACGACGTGATTCGAGACCTCTCGCGCAAACCCCATTTCGTGCGTCACGACGATCATCGTGCGGCCCTCCTCGGCCAGGTCTCGCATGACCCTCAGCACGTCGCCGACCAGTTCGGGGTCGAGGGCCGAGGTCGGTTCGTCGAACAGCAGCGCTTCCGGCTCCACGGCAAGCGCGCGTGCGATCGCCACGCGTTGCTGCTGGCCACCCGACAGATGCGCCGGATAGGCATTCGCAAACCGGGACATGCCGACCTGATCGAGGTAGCGCTCGGCACGCTCGGTCGCCTCCGTCTTGCTGAGCTTGAGCACATGACGCGGCGCTTCGATCACGTTCTCCAGTGCCGTCATATGCGCCCAGAGATTGAAGTGCTGAAATACCATCGCCAGCTTCGTGCGCATCTTGCGCAGTTGCGCCGGGTCGCTGACGCGTATCTGCCCGCCCTTGTCGATCGAGGTACGCACTTCGCTGCCGTTCAGCGTGACCCGTCCCGACGAAGGCGACTCGAGAAAATTAATACATCGCAGCAGCGTGCTTTTGCCCGAACCCGACGAGCCGATCATGCTAATGACGTCTCCTCGATTCGCCACCAGCGAGACACCCTTCAACACTTCGTTGTCGCCGTATCGCTTGTGAAGATTTTCGACAGTAAGCGCATTCATGTGACGTTGCCTTAGCCTCGGGCCAGTTTGCGGAAATGTTGGGGCCGCAGATGAACGAGGTATCTGCGCTCGGTCAAGCGGATCAGAAAGGAAAAGATGGCGGTGAGCCCGAGGTACACGGTGCCGACCGAGATGAACGCCTCGAACGGCGCATAGAAATTCGCGTAGAAATCTCGCGCGGCGCCGGTCAGATCGATCAAGGTGATGGCGCTCACGAGCGACGTGCCGTGCAGCATCAGAATGATCTCGTTGCTATAGGCGGGAATGAACCGGCGCATCGCCGACGGCAACAGAATGCGCCGCCATGCGGTCGTGCGACTCATGCCGTAGGCCTGCGCCGCTTCGACCTCACCGTAGGGTGTGGCGCGCAACGCACCGGCGAGAATCTCCGTGGTGTAGGCACACGTGTTCGCGGTCAACGCGATGATCGCGCAGCTGAACGGGTCGCGCAGCAGCAACATCAGCGGATTGCCGTGCTGCCACGCATCCTGCACCCATTGAAACTGCCCGAAGCCGTAATAGACGATCATCAGTTGCGCGAGCAGCGGCGTGCCGCGCATGAACCAGGTGTAGGCGGCTACCGGCGCGCTCAGCAGCCGGCTGGGCGATACGCGCAGGATAGCCAGCGGGATGGCAAGCACCAGACCCAGCCCGAGCGAATACACCGTCAGTTGCACGGTGATCAGCAGACCGCTCGCATACGCCGGGAAAAGTTGGGCGATTTCGTCGAAGCTCATGCGCGCAGTCTCCCCTCACGCACACCGCGGCCGAGTTGTGCTCGTGCGCGCGCAAGCCAGGCCGTCGAGCCGGACGTCACGAGCAGGTAGACGACGCACGCGGCGAGATAGAACGTCATCGGCGCCTGGGTCGTGCGACCCGCCTGGTCCGCAATGAACATCACATCGTGCAGGCCGATCAGCGACGCAATCGCCGTGGTCTTCAGCAACACCAGCCAGTTGTTGACCGCTGCCGGCAACGCGAGACGCAGCATCTGCGGTAAAAGAATCCGGCGAAATGCGAGCGCCCCCGAAAAGCCATAGGCCCGTGCTGCTTCCATCTGCCCGCGCGGCACACCGAGGATCGCGCCTCGAAAAGTCTCGGTGTAATACGCACCGAAAATGAAGCCGATCGTGAGCACAGCGGTGACGGACGCATCGACGTCCGGCGCATGAAAACCCAATGCCGCGCCGACGCGATTGAGAACGATCTGGCCGCCGTAAAACACCAGCAGCATCATGACGAATTCCGGCACGCCGCGAATCAGCGTGGTGTACGCAGTGGCGATAGCCACCAGCACACGGGAATTCGACAGCTTGGCCATCGCGCCCGCCATCCCGACCAGCAGCGCGAGAATGACGGACGAGGCCGCGAGCGCGAGCGTGACCCCTGCCCCCCTGATCAACGCGGGCAAATACGCCTGTAGTTCTGACATGACGAAGCCTCTGGATTTTCCTCGAACACCCGCGCGCTTATGGAGTCCTGCCGCGACGGCGCACGGATCCGCACCGATCAATAGATGCTGAAGTTGAAGTACTTCTTTTCGATCGACTGATAGGTGCCGTTCGCGCGGATGGCGTCGATGGCCTGATTCAGCTGAAGCCTCAGGTCGTCGTCGGACTTGCGGACCGGAATGCCATAGCCTTCGCCCAGCAGCGTTTTCTGCTCAGGCGTCGTGCCGGTAATCGGCGCGCCGACGAACTTGAAGTTGGCACCTTCGGGTTTGCTCAGAAAAGCGGAATACGCGGCGGTCGCATCCTGTAACGCGGCATCGATACGCCCGGAGCGAAGATCGAGGAACACCTCGTCCTGCGTCGGATAGCGAACCAGCTGGACACCGGCAGGCACCCAGTACGCGTTCGCATACTTGTCGCCGAGCGTGCCGCGCTGCACGCCGACGCGTTTGCCCTTCAACGCTTGCGGCGTGGCGTCCGTGATGGGGCTGTTTTTTGCCACGACCAGCCGACGCGGCGTGTTGTAGTACTTCGCGGTAAAGGCCACTTTCTGCTTGCGCTCGGCGGTAATGGCGACCGACGCGACGATCGCATCGATCTTCTCCGCCTGCAGCGCGGGAATCAGACCGTCCCAACTGATCTGCACCAGCGTGCAGTTCGCGTGCATCTGCGCGCAGAGCGCATGAATGATGTCGATGTCGAAACCCACGGGCGTACCGTCCGGCTGGATCGACGAGAACGGCGGGTAGGCACCTTCATAGCCGATGCGAATGTCCTTCCACTCCTTCGCCTGGAGATTCATCGCACTCAACGCGAGCACAATTAACAGAAGGGACTTCCAGAAACCTCGTTGCATGACCGTTCCCCACATGATATCGAGTTGAAAATGGCTGTCTTTTGAATCGAAAAATCGGTTCAACGTCTTTCTGTAAGCAATACTAATCAAGAGGTTCAGAGTCCTATTCCAGACTGTTCGCCTCTGTCGTCAGCTATCTGATGTTGCCCAGTCCCGTAGCGCCGGCACGGTCGCCTCGATGTGCTCCCGCACGGCCATCTCGAGCTGCAGTGGATCGCCGGCCTTGATCGCGGTGATGATCGTCATGTGATCTTCACGCGAGGTTTTCGGCTTCTCGGCAAATTCGAGCCACAGGCGCATGTGCGGCTCCATCACCGTGTGCAGGCCACCGATCTGCTCGACGAGACGCCGGCGCCCGCACAACTGGCACAGGTACTCATGGAAGTTACGGTGTGCGGTCACCCATTGATGAACGTCATGTTCGGCGCCCTCCATGACGTCGATCAGATGCATCAACTGCGCGATCTGCTCAGGCGTGATTCTGGGTAGCGCCATTCGCGCGGCAAGTCCTTCGAGCGCGCCGCGCATGAAGAACACCTCCTCCATCTCGTTCGCGTCGAGCCCGCGCACGAGCGCGCCGCGATTGGGCCGGATCACGACCAGACCTTCGCTCGCCAGCCGCCTGAAGGCTTCGCGAACCGGCATGCGGCTCGTACTGATCTCCGCGGCAATCTGATCCGGGACAAGCCTGTCCCCCGCCTTGTACGTGCCCATGCGGATGCGATGCAGCACGTACGCATAGGCTTCTTCTTCGGCAGTGGCCGGAAAACGGGGGTGCAGCGAATCGGTTTGGATACTCATCGAAGCTATCTGTAAGAGTGGATATTTGCATCCATGCATGCAATATATCTCATCAAAAAGGACGTCAAATGATGGTTAACCCGTGGATTCTCGCCAAGCGTGGATATCGGTTTGACCCGAAACATTGATAGTCATAAAATGACTAAACACTTTATGACTATCGTCCCTCATGACTCGCTATTCCCCGCTGGCACTTGCCGTCCTCGCGATGCTCACCGAAGCCCCTCTGCACCCGTACGGCATGCAGCAGCTCATCAAGGCGCGCGGCAAGCATGAAGTCATCAACGTCAGTCAGCGCAACAGCCTCTATCAGACGATCGATCGTCTGCTGCGCGACAACCTGATCGTCGCTCGCGAGACGGCGCGCGACGGCAACTTTCCTGAGCGCACGGTCTACGAAATCACCGACGCGGGCCGCGACACCAGTCGTGTCTGGCTACGCGACCAGCTTGCGCAGCCGGCCAACGAATTTCCGGCTTTCCCCGCAGCGCTCTCCTTCCTGCCGCTGTTGCCGCCGGAGGAAGTGTGCCGGTTGCTGCACACGCGCACGGGTGCGCTTGAACGCGAACTGAAACGTCTCGACGAACTGGAAGGACAGGCACAAGCGATGCAGGTGCCGCGTCTGTTCCTGCTCGAAGGCGAATTGATACGCGCGAGGCTCGTGTCCGAACTCGACTGGGTGCGCAGCGTCGTGACCGATCTGAAGACAGGAAACCTCACGTGGAACCAGGCGTGGCTCGAAGAGATCGCGCAACGCTTTGCACCGTCTGCCGACTCCGCTGCATCGAAGCCGGCCAGCGCCGTCGTCAAGAAAAAGGGAAAAGCATGAACCGCAATCCATTGAGCGTCGTCATCATCGGTGCCGGCACGGGCGGCCTCTGTCTTGCACACGGGCTCAAGCGAGCGGGCATCGACGTGGCTGTGTATGAACGCGACCGCACGCGTACCGACGGTTTGCAGGGCTATCGCGTCGGGATCAACGATCACGGCGTCGCGTCGTTGAAGGCGTGCCTTCCGCCCGATCTCTTCGCGACCTTTCTCGCGACGTGTGCCCGCACGCCCGGCTACTTCAACATCGTCACCGAACGCATGACCGAGCTGCTGTCGATCCCGCTGGCAAACGAATCAATGAGCGGCGGCAAATCCGTCAGCCGGATGACGCTGAGGCAGGTGCTGCTCACCGGCCTGGAAGACCGGATCCACTTCGACAAAATCTTTACCGCGTACGAGCAGCACGACGACGGTCGCGTGACCGCACATTTCGCAGACGGCACGCACGTCACGGCGGATCTGTTGATCGGTGCCGACGGCGCCCGCTCGAAGGTCCGTCGGCAACTGCTGCCGCATGCGCGGCTCGACAACACCGGCATCGTGAGCATCGCTGCCAAGGTCCCGATGACCGACGCGAACCGCGCATTGCTGCCGCCGAAAATCCTCGATGGCATCACGCTCGTCAATGCGCCGAAGGGCTTCGGCGGGATCGTGCACGTGATGGAATTTCCGTGGAGCGCGGATGGTCCCAAGCCTGGCGTTGCCGACAGCGATGCCGCGCTGCTCGCGCGCTGGCCGGGGCTGCGGTTCGACAACACCCGTGACTATCTGATGTGGGGCGTATGGGGCGCGCTGCGCAACGTGCCCGCCAGTCCGATGAAACTCGAACAGCCGGCGCTGCTCGCGCTGGCCACCGAAATGACCGACGGCTGGCATCCGAACCTGCGTGCGCTCATCCGTGCGTCCGACCCAGGCACTGCTTTTGCCGTCGATATCCGCACTTCGGTTCCGGTCGACGCGTGGCCGACCGGTAGCGTGACGGTCCTCGGCGACGCGGTGCATCTGATGACGCCGGGCCGTGGGGTCGGTGCGAACACCGCGCTACGCGATGCAACGTTGCTGGCGAGCCGTCTTGCGGATATGCGATCGGGCAAGCGGTCGCTGCACGACGCGGTCGCGGGATACGAGGCGGAGATGCGCCGCTACGGCTTCGACGCGGTCGCTCAATCGCGTGCGTCGTTCGATGAACATGGCGCAATTCACCGGCCGGTGGTCGGGCGTGCAGTGCTCGGTGCCATGCGCACGGGTCTGCGGATGGTGAACCATGTTCCGGTGCTGAAGCGCCGCATGATCGATTCGGAGAACGCGTTTCGAGGTGCGGAGCGGGAGGCTCGTTAGTGCGGTCCGCCAGAGGCAAGCAGGCTCGCTAAAGCGAGCCTGCCGAATCTCCAAACCCCACCATCAAACCCTGTCCATCGAAGCCTCACGTCGCACCCGCCGCTCATCCCCCAACGCCGCCGCCAGCTTCACCCGATCAAGCCCACCCTCCCACGCCGACACCACAATCGTCGCTACCCCATTCCCGACGATATTGGTCAACGCCCTGCATTCCGACATAAACCGATCGATGCCGAGAATCAGCACCATCGCGCTGACCGGCACGGTCGGCACGACCGACAGGCTCGCCGCGAGCGTGATGAAGCCCGCGCCCGTCACGCCCGTCGATCCCTTCGAGGTCAGCATCGTCACCAGCAGCAACGTGATTTCCTGCGCGAACGACAGATGCGTATTGGTCGCCTGCGCGAGAAACAGCACGGCGAGCGTCATGTAGATGTTGGTGCCGTCGAGATTGAACGAGTAGCCAGTCGGCACGACGAGTCCCACGACACCGCGCGGGCAACCCAGGCGTTCGAGCTTGTCCATCAGTTGCGGTAACGCGGCTTCGGACGTCGACGTGCCGAGCACGATCAGCAGCTCGTCGCGGATATAGGCGAGGAAGCGCCACAAACTGAACCCGCACAGCCGCGCGACGATGCCGAGCACGACCGCCACGAACAGAAACGCGGTGAGATAGAACGTACCGACCAGCTTCAGCATCGGCAGCAGCGACACGATCCCGTAGCGGCCGATCGTGAAAGCCATCGCGCCCAGTGCGCCGATCGGCGCGAGACTCGTGACCATCCGGACGATGCGAAAGAACGTCTTCGACAGCGTCTCGACCAGCTGCGTGACCGGCGCGGCGGGTTCGCCCATCAAGGCCAGCGCGGTACCGAACAGGATCGCAATCAACAGCACGGGCAGGATATCGCCCTGAACCAGCGCGCCGAGAAACGTGTCGGGTATCGCATGGGTGATGAATCCCGCGATGCCGTCGCCATGCGCGGCCTGCGCCGCGTAACCGGACACGGCGCGTGCATCGAGCGTCGACGGATCGACGTTGAAGCCTTTGCCAGGCTCGAGCACGTGTGCGGCGAGCAAGCCGATCGCGAGCGCGAGTGTCGACGCCGCTTCGAAATAAAGCAGCGCCTTGCCGCCGACGCGCCCCACCTTCTTCATGTCCTGCATCCCGGCGATCCCGGTCACGACCGTGCAAAAAATGACCGGCCCGATGATCATCCGCACCAGCTTGATAAACAGATCGCCGAGCGGCTTCAATGCGACCGCGTCCTGCGGGACGAAATGGCCGAGCAGTACGCCGACAACGATGGCAGCCAGCACCTGCACGTAGAGAATCCTGTAGAACGGCACGCGTTTCATGTGTCTCCTCCTTCTTCAAGGCAAAGGGGTGCCCTTCCCTTCTTCGATCGGAAGGGAATCGGCGGGTTAAAACAGGGAGGTCGCAGTGACGTCTGATGCGTCACGTGCGACGGTTGTCGCGGTTACATCACCTGCGCCCAGGGATGCCGCGCAAAATGCTGCTGCTCGAACGCTTCGATCGCGTCAACGGAGCCCAGCGTCAGATCGACGGTATCCATGCCTTCGATCACCATGCGCTTATGCCGCGCGCCGATCGGATACGCGTAACGTTCGCCCGCTGCGGACTGCACGGTCTGTTCGTCGAGATCGATCGAGATTGCTGTGCCTGGCGTTTCGATGGCAGCGCGCATCAACGCATCGATTGCATCGCGCTCCAGCTGCACGAGCAGCAGACGGTTATTCATCGCGTTCGAATAGAAAATTTCCGCGAAGCTCGGCGCAATCACCGCCTGAAAACCGTATTGCTGGAGTCCCCACACGGCGTGCTCGCGGCTTGACCCGCAACCGAAATTCGAACCGCCGATCAGAATCTTCGCGCCCGCATACGCGCTCTGATTAAGCACGCAATCCGCACGCGACGCACCATGCTCGTCGAAGCGCAGGTCGTACAGCAGACCATCGGCGAGACCGGCCTTGTCGATGATGCGCAGGAACTGCTTCGGCATGATCTGGTCGGTGTCGAGGTTATCGATCGGCAACGGCGCAGCGGTGCCTTGAATCGTCGTGAGTCGCGTCATGGTGCAGTGGCCTCCAGCGTGCGGACATCGGTGATGCAGCCGGTGATCGCGGCGGCGGCGGCCATCGCGGGACTCATCAGATGCGTGCGGCCGCCGCGTCCCTGGCGGCCTTCGAAATTGCGGTTGGTAGTGGACGCGCAGCGCTCCCCGGCATCGAGCACGTCGTCGTTCATCGCGAGGCACATCGAGCAGCCCGGCTCGCGCCACTCGAAGCCTGCGTCGATCAGCGTCTTCGCGATGCCTTCCTGTTCGGCCGCGCGGCGCACGCTGCCCGAGCCCGGCACGACCATCGCGCGTACGTTGGCTGCGACGCGTCGACCTTTCACGAGCGCGGCCACGGTACGCAGATCCTCGATGCGCCCGTTGGTGCACGAGCCGATGAACACGCGATCGATACGCGTACCGGCGATCGGCCGGTTAGCATCGAGTCCCATGTAGTCGAGTGCGCGACGCAGCGACGCGGCGGCTTCGGGCGTCGTTTGCGCGGCTTCGTCGGGAATCGGCTGATCGATTGCGACGGCCTGATCGGGGCTTGTGCCCCACGTGACGAACGGCGCGATGTTGCGCGCGTCGAAGCGGTGCTCGGCGTCGAAGTGCACGTCTGCGTCGGAATGAAGGTCGCGCCAGTCTTCGAGCGCAGCCTGCCATTGCGTAGCATCGAGCGAAGGCGTATGGGCGCGCACGTAGTCGAAGGTAGTCGCATCCGGCGCAATCAGCGCGGCGCGCGCGCCAGCTTCGACGGTCATGTTGCACAACGTCATGCGAGCCTCGGCCGACAGCGATGCGATCGTCGTCCCCGCAAACTCCACTGCGTAACCGCGTGCGCCCTGCGCGCCGATCTGGCTGATGATCCAGATCACGACATCCTTCGACGCTGTGCCGTACGGCAACGCCCCATCGATCGTGATGCGCATGGTCTGCGCGAGCCGGTACACCAGCGTTTGCGTCGCGAGCACGTGCTCGACTTCCGACGTACCGATGCCGAACCCCAATGCACCGAGCGCGCCGTACGTCGTCGTATGGCTGTCGCCGCACAGCACGACCATGCCGGGACGGATCAGCCCGAGTTCCGGCGCGACGATATGCTCGACGCCTTGCAGCGGATCGTTCGCGGCAAAGAGCCGGATGCCCGCGCGTTCGCAGTTGCGCGCGAGGTTCTGCGCCTGCAACAGCGACGCTGCGTCGCGAATCACGCGTGGCGACTCCGCGTGCGTGGGGATGATGTGGCTCACGACGGCAAGCTGCTGCCGCGGACGCCGCACGGTACGTCCGCGTGCATCGAGCGCGCTGAACGCCTGCGGACTCGTGTACTCGTTCATCAGATGCAGATCGGCGTACAGCAGCACGTTATGCTCGTCGATACTCGACACCGTGTGCGAATCGACGAGCTTCTGATAGAGGGTTCGACTGGACATCGCGGTTTACTCGCTGAGAAAAGGCAGCACGCGTTCGAGCAATAGCTCCGGTGCTTCTTCGGGAATGTAGTGACCGCACGGCAGCGCTTCACCCTGCACGTCCGGCGCGTACGCGCGCCATTCGGCAAGCGGATCGAAGCATTGTTCGATCACACCCTGCGCGCCCCACAACGCGACGAACGGACAGCGGATGTGTCGCTGCGAAGCGAGCGTCGCGCGATCGTGTTCGAGGTCGATCGTCACGCTCGCGCGGTAGTCCTCGCAGATGCCGTGTGCGGTCTCCGGATCGGACAGGCAACGCAGATATTCCGCGTAAGCCGCCGACGTGAACGGCGCGAGACCCGCGCTGCGCGCACCGATCGTCTGCTTCAGATAGAGATCGGGGTCCGCGCGAATCAATGTCTCCGGAAACGGCGCCGGACGCACCAGCATGAACCAGTGCCAATAGGCACGCGCGAAGTCGAACGAGGTCTGTTCGTACATCGCGAGCGTCGGTGCGACGTCGAGCGTCACGAGACGCGTCACGGCATCCGGATGATCGAGTGCCATGCGCGCCGCGACGCGTCCGCCCCGGTCGTGACCGATCACCGCGAAGGTGTCGTGGCCGAGACCGCGCATCAGTTCGATCTGATCGAGCGCCATGCGGCGCTTCGCGTAATTCGCGTGATCGGCTGCGCCTTGTGGCTTGCCGCTGTCGCCGTAGCCACGCAAATCGGCGGCGATCACCGTGAAGTGTTCGGCGAGCGTTGGCGCAACCTTGTGCCAGATCGCGTGCGTTTGCGGATGCCCGTGCAACAGCAGCAGCGCAGGACCACGTCCGCCCTGAATCGCGTGAATACGGATGCCGTCGACGGTCGCCGACACGTTCCTGAAACCTTCGAACATGGTTGTCTCCTGATCGTGATTCGAGTCTAATTGATGAATCCTGAGATTTGGTTTCCTGAAAAGCATTCCAGCCGTAACTTTAAGGAACGAATCAGCGAAGGAACCTGCGGAGAACAAGGAGCACAAAGATGGACGGTTTCTCGGACCTGAGCCTGTTCGCGCTCGTCGCGCGGCATCGGAACCTAGCAGCAGCCGCGCGCGAACTGGGCGTGACGCCGCCTGCGGTCAGCAAGCGGCTCGCGCAACTGGAGCGGCGCCTCGGCGTGCGTTTGATGAACCGCACGACGCGGCGTCTGAGCCTCACGCCGGAAGGCGAGCTTTTCCTGTCTGACGGGTCGCGCATTCTGGACGATCTATCGGAGCTCGAGCATCGGGTCACGCAAAGCCGTGGCGAACCGACGGGCGTGCTGCGCGTGAATGCATCGTTTGGATTTGGACGGGCGCGCATCGCGCCGGCGGTGTCGGAATTCGTCGCGCGCTATCCGGCGATGAAAATCCTGCTGCATCTGACGGACCGGCCAGTGAGTCTTCAGGACGAAGGCTTCGATCTCGGCATTCGTTTCGGCGAAGTGCCGGACGCGCGTATCAACGCGCGGCTGCTGCTCGCAAACAGACGATGGGTGTGCGCGTCGCCTGACTACGTCAGACAGCACGGCAAGCCTTCCGTGCCGCACGATCTGACAAAGCACGCATGCATCGTGCTGCGCGAGAACGAGTCGGCTTACGGGACATGGCACCTGTCTCGCGGCAAACGCACGGAGACGGTGAAGGTCGATGGTGCGTTGTCCAGCAACGACGGCGGCGTCGTGCTGCAATGGGCACTAGAAGGTCGCGGGATTGTCGTGCGGTCGCAGTGGGAGATCGAAGAACATCTCGCACGCGGCGAACTCGTGCGACTGCTGACCGAGTGGACATTGCCCGACGCCGACATCCACGCGATCTATCTGGAGCGCAATCAGCTGTCGGTCAAACTGAGGACGTTTGTCGATTTTCTTGGAGAGTACCTTGCGCGGTCCGGCACAGGCGCCGCTAATCGATCCGTTCCCGGTCCCTGAACCATCCGCCGATCAACAGACCCACCACGATGACTCGCGCAACAACATTCAACAGTATCGAAGAACTCTCGCCCTCGGCGACGGCCATCACTCCCGCTGCGCCGGCCGCGACATGCATGACAACGAGCGAATACACAGCGATCCTTACCCCATCACGCGACGCCCATAACGCCAGACTCGCCAGCACACAAAATCCCATCTCGCCCGCAGCAAGCAGATACGCGATAAAAAATTGAGCCTTGTAAACCGGTATGCCGACAGCGCCGGGAATGGCGCCGGGCATGACCACAAGAACAATCGCAGCGGCGCACGTGGCAATCGCGTTGATCAGCAACGCCACGCGCAACAGACCCGGACGGAGAGAGGCCATGAGATTTCTTCCTGGGTTCCTGTCGTCAAGCGGGTGCGAACACTATTCGCGCTGACGGATAGGATAAGAATCCGGTCGAACGAGCACAAGATTTGCCGCAGACGGCAGCAGCGCGACCGACGTGGTCCGCGTTCGCGCATTGATTTCTTCTTCCGACAGATCATGAACCTCGCGCTGTCCACCCCACACCTGTGCGCACAGCGGACGAGGGTCATCGGGATGCGGTGCGTCCCACGCAATCTCAAGCGAATCACCGGCTGGAAATTCCAGGACGACCGAATCCGCCGCAAGCGGGATCAGTTGTCCCGACGCATCCTTGATGTAGGCCTTGATCTGTTTCGAATCACTCATATTTTCCTTCCACGGGTGTGACGAGAACGGGCAAAGCGCCTCGGCCGACGATTATGCAACCGATCAACCGGCTCCGGTTTCGTCGATCGGCAACGCCAGCCCGACTCGGTCAGATGCCCCTCTCACCCCGCCCGCCTCACCACCCCCGTCTCACTCCCCAGCAACCCACGCGCAATCTCTGCGACCCGCTCGACATGCGCGGTCGCCGCATCGCGTGCCGCGACCGGCTCATGCGCGCGAATCGCCGCGAGTATCTGCCGCATTTCCTGCACCGCCTGACGTCCGCGATCGTCGGATGCGATCGTCATTGCTCGAAGCCGGTTGATCCGCGCGGTCAGCGACTGCACGATCTCCCACGCGACCTTTTTCTCGCCGCCGATAAACATGTGCTCATAGAAAGCGGTCGTGAATTCGCGAACGGCCTGATGGTCCTGCGCGTCGAACGCGCGCTGGATCCTGTCGATGCACGACTCGAGTTCCATCACGATGTTCTCATCGGCACGCTGTGCGCAGGCCATCGCGGCCTCGCCCTCCAGCAACGCGCGTATCTCGTAGATTTCCGCTGCGGTATCTCCTTCGAGAATCGCGACGATCGGCCCTTGATTCGGCAGCGACTCGACCAGCCCTTCCGTTTCCAGATGGCGCAGTACTTCGCGCACGATGGTCCGGCTCACGCCGAGTTCCTCGCAGAGCGCGCGTTCGACCAGCCTGTCGCCCGGCATAAAATGCGCGTCCAGAATGGCGGCACGCATCTTCTGCAGCACGAGATCGCGCAACGTGGTCGTGGGGCGCTCGACCTTGAGCGACGTCAACGGGGAAGACATCGTCGTCTAGCCTTGCGCAAAAAGACGCACGTCGCGCGCATCCCAGTCGACGAGCGCATGCGTGCCGACGACGAGCCCGCTGTCCCGATGCGCGCCTGCCGGCATCCGCACCGAGATTTCCTGCTGCCACGGCGTCGCCACCGCATAGTGCATCGCGTCGCCGAGATAGGTGATGTCGCGCACGGTCACCGGCAGACCCGCCGCACCGTCGGCCGCCCCGAGCGCGCGAATGCGCATCTGCTCGGGGCGCACCATCAACGTCCCTTCATCGCCGACCGCCAGCGATGGATTGCCCGCCGTCGCGACAGGCTGCCCGCTCGGGAACACGCCACTCGATTCGGTCGCACTGCTCGCGGTCACGCGCACCGGCAGGAAGTTCGAGTTACCGATGAAGTTCGCGACGAACCGCGACGCCGGATTCGAATACAGCTCCTCGCCGGTGCCGCATTGCTCGATGCGTCCTTTGTTGAATACGGCGATGCGATCCGACAGACGCAACGCCTCTTCCTGGTCATGTGTGACGTACAGGATCGTCACGCCCGTCTCCTGATGAATCCGGCGCAGTTCGAGCTGGATCTCTTCGCGTAGCTTCTTGTCGAGTGCGGAGAGCGGTTCGTCCATCAACAGCACCGGCGGATCGTAGGCGAGTGCACGCGCGATCGCCACGCGCTGCTGCTGTCCACCGGACAACTGCGCGGGCATCCGGTCGCGCAGTTCGGAAAGATGCAGGAGCGCGAGCATCTTCCCGACCTTCTGCTTGACCTCCGCATCGGGGCGACGACGCACGCGCAGCGGGAACGCGACGTTCTCGCCCACGGTGAGATGCGGAAACAGCGTGTAGCGCTGGAACACCATGCCGATGTTGCGTTTGTTCGGCGCGACCGACAGCAGCGGCTTGCCGTCGAGCAGCACGCGTCCTTCGGTCGGCGCCTGGAAGCCCGCGACGATATAGAGCGTCGTGCTTTTTCCCGAACCCGACGGTCCGAGGAAAGTCATGAACTCGCCCTTCTTGATGTCGAGCGTGACGTTGTCGATCGCGACGACATCGTCGTAGGTTTTGCGCAGCCGTTGAATCTGCAGGAAGGTGGAAGTCATGGATCGTTACCTCATTTCACGGGACGGGGGCGGCGCATCACCGCAACCGCGAGCATCAGGAAAGCAGTCAACATGACGAGCATCGAAGATGCCGCTGCGACGACGGGCGTCAGGTCCTGACGCAACGTCGACCAGATGCGCACGGGCAACGTCTGCAACGTCGGGCTCGCCATGAAGATCGACACGACGACTTCGTCCCACGACGCAAGGAACGAAAAAATCGCGGCGGCGAAAATGCCGAGCTGAATGGCCGGCAGCGTCACGCGCAGCTTCACCGCCAGCGGCGACGCACCGCAGATCAGCGCGGCATCCTCGAGCGACGTATCGAAGCTCGCGAGCGAATTGCTGATCGAGATGATCGAGAACGGTAGCGCGATGATCAGATGGCCGATCACGAAGCCGGTCGTCGTGCCGTTCAGGCCGACGCGCAACGTGAACGCGTACAGCGCGACAGCCAGCACGACGACGGGCAGCACCATCGGCGCGAGAAAGAACGCCTGCAGTGCGCCCCGGCCGCGAAACTTGCCGCGTACCAGCGCAAGCGACGCGAGAAAGCCGATCGACACCGACAACACCGTGACGATGACGGCGAGCTTCGCGCTCGTCAGCAGCGAATCGATCCAGCCGGGATCGGTGAACAGCTGGCGATACCACTCCAGCGTCCAGCCCGGCGGCGGAAAGATCAGCCACTGCGAGTCGCCGAACGACAGCGCGACGATAAACAGGATCGGCAGCAGCAGGAAAAACCCCACCGCGCAGCCGACGGCGATCAGCACCCAGCGGAACGCCCCCAGACGATCGAAATCGAGCAGCATGTCAGCGTCCTCCGAGACCGGTCCGCACACCGCCGGTGAAGCGCAGCTGCAGCATGAACAGCACGAGCGTCACCGCGAGTAGCACGAACGCAGCCGCGCCTGCGAGGCCCCAGTTCAGCATGCTCTGCACGAGCTGCGCGATCAGTTCCGCGAGCATCATGTACGACGGACCACCGAGCAGCGCGGGCGTGACGAAGTAGCCGAGCGCCATCACGAACACCATCAGCGCACCCGATGCAACCCCGGGCATCGCGAGCGGCACGAGCACGCGCCAGAATGCCTGCCAGCGGCTCGCGCCGCAGACCGCCGCCGCGCGCAACGTCGACGGATCGATGCTGCGTAGCGTCGCGTGCAGCGGCATCACGAGAAACGGCAGCATGATGTACGTCATGCCGATCGTCACGCCGACGAGGTTGTTGACCAGATTAAGCGGCTCGCTGATGATGCCGAGCGACATCAGCACGCGATTGATCGGACCGGTCTGCTGCAACAGCACCATCCACGCGAACGTGCGGGCGAGCAGATTGGTCCACATCGACAGCAGAAGAATGGCGAACAGCAGCGAACTCACCTTGCGCGGCGCGATGGCCAGCAGCCACGCCGTCGGAAAGCCGATCACCACCGTCACCGCCGTCACGACGCTAGCCACCAGAAACGTGTTGCCGAACACCTTCAGGTAGGTCGTCGAGCCGAGTAGTTCGGCGTAGTTCTGCAGGCCGGGCGTCGGCTCCAGAATGCTACGCAGCAGCAGCGACAGCACCGGCAGCACGAAGAAAATCGCGAGCAGCAGCAACGCCGGCGCGAGCAGGCGAACGCGGTGCCAGTCGGGTTTGCGTCGCGCTTTCGCTGCGGGCGGCGCGACGGTACTGAGAACATTCGGCATGGTGACTCCCGATCCAGACTGTGTTGCCGGCAGCGCCGACGTCCCTACTTCGACTGCCATGCGTACCAGCGCTTCGCGATTGCGTCGCGGTTGTCGGCCCAGTACTTCATGTCGAGGTCGATCTGCGAGGTCTTGTGCTGATCCGGCAATGTCTTCGCGACGTCAGCCGGCATCAGCGACGGCGATTTGACGTTGACCGGCGCGTAGCCCGTCTCGATCGCGAACTTCGCCTGCGCCTGTGCGCTCGTCGCGGCGGCGAGAAACTTCATCGCTTCGGCCTTGTGCTTCGAGCCCTTCGGAATCACGAGCATGTCGGCGGCGGTCAGGTTCTGGTTCCACGAAATGCCGACCGGTACGCCGGTTTGCGCAAGCGCATGCAGGCGACCGTTCCAGAACATGCCGATCGGCGCTTCGCCGGACGCGAGCAACTGCTGCGACTGCGCACCGCCGCTCCACCAGACGATGTCGCTCTTGATCGTGTCGAGCTTCTTGAACGCGCGATCGAGGTCGAGCGGATAGAGCTTGTTCGGCGGCACGCCGTCCGCGAGCAGCGCGATTTCGAGCACGCCCGGCGCGGACCATTTATAGAACGTGCGCTTGCCGGGAAATTTTTTGGTGTCGAAAAGATCGGACCAGTTCGCCGGTTGCGCGCTCGCATACTTGGCCTTGTTGTAGCCGAGCACGAACGAGTAGTAGAAGCTACCTACCGCGGACGGCGTCGCGAAGCGCGGATCGAGTTCGTCTTTCTTGACGACGCTGTAGTCGATCGGCTCGATGAGCCCGGCTTTCTGCGCGGTGTACGCGAAATCGCCTTCCACGTCGACGACGTCCCACGTCACGTTGCCGCTATCGACCATCGCCTTCAACTTGCCGTAGTCGGTCGGGCCGTCCATCAGCACGTTGATGCCGCTCGCCTGGGTGAACGGCTGCGCCCAGTTTTTCTGCTGTGACGCCTGGGTTGTACCGCCCCAACTGGTGAATACGATGGTGTCGGCCGCGCTGGCGAGCGTGCTCCATCCACACGCGACGCTCACCACACTCACCGCGATCGCCGATGCTGCGAAGGTTCTGCTGTTCATGCTGTGTCTCCTGCCATCTTTGATATGAAAAGCCACGTTCGGCTATGCGATGCCAGCCGTTTTATTGAAGCCATCTAAGCCACCTAAGCCAGCGGCGAAAAACTCGTCGGCCGCATGATCTTGTTTTCCATCTCTTCCATCAGTGCCTGAATCTTCGGTGCGAACGCCTGCCACGCCGGATCGTTAGCAAGCGCCGCGCGACGGCGATCGCGTTCGTCGAGCGACGGATAAGCCCAGATGTGCACGATCTGGTTCAGCGGCCCGATCTCCGAGTAGAAGTAGCCGACCAGCTGCTCGAGGTATTTCCGCTGCAGCGCGATCCCCTCCTCCTCGACGAGCTTCAGATAAGCAGGGACAGCGCCCGTCTTGATGCGGTAAGTGCGGATCTCGTAGTACATGGGCTCCTCGTTGGGCAGGTGTTTCAGAACGCCGATTCAACGCATCACGAACGGGTCGGCGATCGGTTCATCGGAAGTTCGAATCCAGACGGATTTCGTGCGGGTGTATTCCAGCGCCGCATCGAGACCGCCTTCGCGACCGGTGCCGCTCCACCCGTAACCGCCGAACGGCACGATCGGCGACACTGCCCGGTAGGTATTCACCCAGACGATGCCCGCGTGCAACGCACGCGTGAGCCGATGCGCTCGCGTCAGGTTGCTCGTGAAGACGCCGGATGCAAGTCCATAACGCGTGTCGTTCGCGAGCGCGATCGCGTCCGCTTCGGTATCGAACGACACGACGCTCAGCACCGGGCCGAACAGTTCGTCGTTAACGCTGGGCACGTGCGGATGCGGACAATCGACGATGGTCGGCAGAAAGTAGAGGCCGCCCTTCATGCCGTCCGGTTGCGTGCCGCCGGTGACGATTTTTGCCCCTGCATCTACGCTGGCTCGCAACACACGTTCGATGTGTTCAAGCTGCCGACGTGTCGCGAGCGGACCCATTTCCGTTGCCATATCCTGCGGATCGCCGATACGGATCGCGCGGGCTTTCTCGACGAGACGCTCGACGAACGCATCGTGCAGGCCACGCTGCACGATGAGCCGCGAACCCGCGACACAGCTTTGCCCGGTCGCCGCGAAGATGCCTGCGACGACCGCATTGCATGCGCTGTCGATATCGGCGTCATCGAATACCAGCACCGGCGATTTGCCGCCGAGTTCCAGCGACGTCGCCGCGAGGTTTTCCGCCGAATTGCGTACCACGTGACGTGCCGTTTCCGGTCCACCCGTGAACGCGATTTTCGACACGAGCGGATGACTCGTCAGCGTGCGCCCGCAGTCGTCGCCGAAACCGGTCACGATGTTGACGACGCCTTTCGGAAATCCAGCTTCGTCGACGAGCCGCGCGAATTCGAGCAACGGCGCCGGTCCGTCCTCGGAAGCCTTGAGGACAATCGTGCATCCGGCAGCGAGCGCCGGCCCGATCTTCACCGCCGATAAAAACAGCTGCGAATTCCACGGCACGATGCCGGCCACCACGCCGACCGGTTCGCGCCGCAACGTGACTTCCATGTCGGGTTTATCGACCGGCAGCCACGCGCCCTGGATCTTGTCGGCAAGCCCCGCGTAGTAGCGGTAGTACTCCGCGACGTAGCCGATCTGCGCACGCGTTTCGCGGATGATCTTGCCGGTGTCGCGTGTTTCGAGTTCGGCGAGACGCGGCGCGTGTTGTGCAACCAGATCCGCGAGCCGGTGCAGCAGCTTGCCGCGCGCGCTCGCGGTGAGACCGGCCCACGACGGATCGTCGAACGCGCGATGCGCAGCGCGCACTGCGCGATCCACGTCGTCCGCACTCGCGCGCGGCATCTGCGCCCAGACCTCGCCGCTCGACGGATCGATGCTGTCGAAGTGCGCATGTCCGTCCTCGAAAGCGCCGTCGATGTACTGCTGGAACCGCTGCACCATGTCAGCCTCTCATGCGGTGGGTAAGCTCAGTGCCTGTCGAAAGCCGGCATCACCTTGTCGATGAACAATTCCAGCGACTTGCGCTTGCGCTCGAAGCTCATGTGACTGTCGAGCCAGAAACTGTACTGGTCGTAGCCGAGTTCCTCGTAGTGCTTCAGCCGCGCGATCACATCGGCCGCCTCGCCAACCACCAGGTTCTTGCGAATCGATTCCGGCGAGTACTGCGGAAACATCTCGACGTCGGCATCCGTCAGCGGTTCGATGAAGCCCTGCTGAATCGGCCGCTCGTTCTTGAACCACTTGCTGAAGTAGCGATAGAAGCGCGCGAGATCGTAGACCGCCGCGTCCACTTCCGCAGCATCCGCACCGACGAACGTGTGCATCAGCATCATCACCTGCGGACGCGGCACGTCCGGATGCGCGGCGCACGCGGCGTTGAAGCGCTCCATCAGATTTACGACCTCGGCATCGCCGGCAGCCAGCGACGTCACCTGCACGTTGCAGCCGTTCGCCACCGCAAACGCATGCGAATTCGGATCGCGTGCGGCGAGCCAGATCGGCGGATGCGGCGCCTGCACCGGACGCGGCACGGGCGTCGTCGTGGGCCACGACCAGAACTCGCCCTGATGCGCGTAGTCGCCCGCGAACAGCTTGCGCAACGCGGGCACCAGTTCGCGCATCCGCGCACCGGCGCTCATCGCGTCGAGACCCGGCAGCAAACGCTCGTATTCGAACGAGTACGCGCCGCGCGCGACGCCGAGATCGAGCCGTCCATTGCTCGCGACGTCGACCATGCCGGCCTCGCCCGCGAGCGCCACCGGATGCCAGAACGGCGCGATGACCGTGCCGGTGCCGAGGCGAATCTTCGTGGTCTTCGCCGCGAGGTACGACAGATTGAGGAACGGATTCGGCGCGATCGTGAATTCCATCGCGTGATGCTCGCCGATCCACGCGGTCTCGAAACCGCCGCGCTCGGCGATCTGCACGAGTTCGGTCAACTGGTCGAACAGCTCGCGGTGCGACGTCTGCGTGTCGTACCGCTCCATATGCAGAAACAGCGAAAACTTCATGATGTGTGGCTCCGGTGACGGGTTCAGTGCGCGGTTCAGTGCGACAGCGCGAGCGACTGCACGGTGCCCGCTGCCATATCGCCGACGTAGATGCCGAACGCGTCCTCGCTGCGTTCGCGCACGTAGCGCTGCAGCATCGAACGCACGGCGTCGTCCTGCAGACGCTCCCACGGAATGTCCGCGAGCGGCACGACGCGAACCGACGCGGCCAGGGACGCTGAACCGTTGTCGATCACGCGGCCGCGATAGTAGACATGCGTGCCCGGCTGGCTGCTGTCGCCGTCGAACACCGCGAACAGGAAGTCGAGATGCGCGTCGACGCCGAGTTTCGCGAGCACGCCGCGCAGACTCTCCGGATCGCTGGCCGGTTCGAGCTTGACGCCGCCCGGCAATGCGAGGCCTTGCGGCGTATCGAGCAGCACGAGTCCGTTCTGATGTTCGAGAATCGCACCGACCCGCGCGCGCGAACCAGCGGCGGCCAGTGCGTCCTGCGTCAGACTGAAGTTCACGTAAGCGCCACGGCAATAGCCGAGCGGCGACGAAGTCGTGTGCACAAAATCGACCACGCGTCCGATCAGGATGATGTGGTCGCCTGCATCGACGACCTCGTGCGTGCGGCAATCGAAGCTCGCCGCCGCGCCGTTCATCAACGGCGCGCCCGTGATGCGAACGTGCCATTCGACCTGCGCGAACTTGTCGGCGGCCTTGGACGCGAATACGCCCGACACCGATTTCTGATCTTCCGCGAGCACGCTCACCGCGAAGTGATCCGTTTGCGAAAACACCGCGTGGCTCGACGCGGTCTTCGCGATGCACACCAGGATCAGCGCAGGGTCGAGCGACACCGACGTGAACGAATTCGCCGTGAAGCCGCGCGGCGAACCGTCCGGCTGGATCGTCGTGACAACCGTCACGCCCGTGACGAATGCGCCGAGCGCGCGGCGGAATTCCGCTGCATCCAGCGGGCGTTCCACAGATTCTTTTATCGGGTCAGTCATGACGTGCTCCTGTAGCTGATTCGTGAACCGCGCGCGTCGTCGATGCGTCCGTCAGGAACGCGACCAGCCGCTCGTTGACGCGAACCGGATCGGTAACGTTCATCATATGGCGCGCCCCAGCGATGATTTCGGCGCGGCCGTCGGGTACTGCGACCGCCATTGCCTCCGACATCGCCGGGCTCGAATTCGGATCGTGTTCGCCGGTCAGGAACAGCGCGGGCATCGCAAGCTCGCCGAGCCTTCCAACGTGCGCGCGATCCGCGCTCGCAAACAACCGGTAAGTCCGCGCGTAACCGGACGGATTCACCGTCCGCAGCAGTTGCCGCAGATCGTGCGCGGCCTGTTCGAGATGGCCCGGAACCGGCTCGCCGAACCAGCGCTCTATCGTCACGTCGACGCCGGCATCCGCAGACGTTTCGTCGAGCGTGTTCGCGCGGCTCATCACCGCTGATCGCTGTTCGCTCGAGCGGTCGTAGACAGCGTTCAGCGCCGCGACGCTCAGCGTGCGCGCCGGATGCGACAGTGCGAACTCGAGTGCGACGAGCGCCCCCATCGAGTGGCCGACCACATGCACGCGATCAATGTTCAATGCGTCGAGCAGAGTCTCGACCTGTGCCGCGTATTCGGCCAGCGACGGCTGCGCGCCCGGCAATGCGCTTTCGCCGTGACCCAGCATGTCGAGCGCCAGTACCTGGAACCGTTCGGTCAACGCATCGACCTGCGGCGCCCACACGCTGTGATTCATGCCGACGCCGTGGATCAGAAGCACCGTCTCATCGCGCTGACCTGCCCGCGCCGCGTAGAGGGCATATCGCGTACCGCCCACCGTGCCGCCCGAAACGAGCCGGCTTGCCTCCGGCTTCAAGATCCCTGCTCCTGCAGATCCTTCAGATCCTGGTAGCGATCGCCGATCCGGTGATGCGGACGGCCGCCGATCGACGCGCCCAACGCAATGACGAGCTCGTCCGGCGCGGGCGCATCGACGATCGAGAACTGCACCGTCAGATAGTGCGAGCGCATGCCTTCGTCGTGCTTGTGCATCAGCGGAATCGTGATCGGGCAGTTCGGTCCGCCACGCAGATTGGTGAAGCTCAGATAGCTCTTCGCGCCGACCGCGTTGCGGAAGTGATTCCCGAACCGCAGCGTATGGATCAGCGCGGACGCGTGCTCGATTTCGCCCGAAGTCCCGACGATCGCCGCTTTACCGTAGCCCTCGACTGCGTCGCCTGAGCCGGCGATGCGGAGGATTTCTGCGGTCAGCATCTCGCCCAATTGCGGCGCTAGTGCGTGGATTTCGGGCTTGAGATCTTCGACGAAGCCCCGACCCGCCCACGGATTGCGAAGCACCGCTGCCGCCCCGAACAGCTTCAACGGCCGCGCCGCGGCCTTCTCACCCTCGATGCGGGTCTCCTCGATGAAGGTCACCAGCTTGCGCACTTCCAGGCTCATACCGTTCTCCTTAGGCCAGTCGTTTGATGGGTTACGAGATTATGGTATTCCATATTATTCACTTCGATACGCAGGTTGTATTATGGAATACCATGATGTGCGCAGACGACGAGCCGGCACGCTTCTGGCGGTATCGGGGACAAGGAAACGGGCAAATCCAGCCGCGCGCTGGACGAAAAAAAACCGCCTCACGGGCGGTTTATCGGGATGGCAGGAGGCCTGGAGTACAGGCTAGGTCGACTCTTCCAGGCGGCCGAGCGCCTCCTGCGCCAGTTGCGATACGCGTCGAATATGGGCCACCGATGCATCGAACGCAGCGGTACCATCCTTGCGCTCGATCGCCGCGAGCAGCGTATTCATCTCGCGATTCGACTCCTCCCCGCGTCCGGTCGACGCAATGGTCAACGCTCGAAGCCGGTTGATCCGCGTGTTCAACGTGCGCACCACCGCGAGCGCGACCGCCTTCTGCGCCCCTTCGAACATCGTCTCGTAGAACACTTCGGTCTGCGCGAGCACGTCGGCGAATGCGTCTTTGGCGAACGCGGTTTCGATCTTGCGGCGAATGTCGCGCAGTTTCTCGATCACCTCGGGCGTGGCTTTTTCCGCGCACGCGCGCGCGGCATTTGCTTCGAGCAGGCCGCGCAGTTCGTAGATTTCGCTGACTTGCGCGGGATCGAGTCGCGCGACGATCGGGCCTTGCCGAGCGACGATCTCGACGAGCCCTTCCGTTTCGAGATGGCGCAACACCTCACGTACCACCGTCCGGCTCACGCCGAGTTCGTCGCACAACGTACGTTCGACGAGCCGCGCGCCCGGGCGAAAGTAGCCTTGCACGATGGCTTCACGGAGCTTCTCGAGCGTCAACTCTCTCAGCGTCTTGGCGTTTCGATCGATTTTCAGGTCTGACATGGAAGGGCTTCGAACACAGGACGACCGGATCGCGCATCGCCCGAAAGGGATCACGCATTATTGCCGATCGTCGGGTGGTTGTGGGAAGGCCCCATGCATCACGACGCGCGCGGCGTGAGAGTACTGGTGCGATTGAGCGGTTGAGGCGGCACATTGCGTGCCGCTGCGATCGACTAAAAGCGAACCTACCGCGCGAGCCATCCCCCATCGACGGCGAGCGTATGTCCATGCACATAGTCCGAAGCGGACGACGCAAGAAACACCACCGGCCCCGCGAGATCGTCAGGTGCGCCCCAACGTCCTGCAGGAATCCGCGCGACGATCTCGTCGTTGCGCTGCGCATCCGCACGCAGCTGATCGGTGTTGCGCGTCTCCATGTAGCCCGGCGCGATCGCGTTGACGTTGATCCCGCGCGCGGCCCATTCGTTCGCGAGCAATCGCGTGAGCCCGAGCACACCACTCTTCGACGCGGTGTACGACGGCACACGAATGCCGCCCTGGAACGACAGCATCGACGCGATGTTGATGATCTTGCCGCCGCTACCCTGCGCGACGAACTGCCGTGCGACTGCCTGCGACAGAAAGAACACTGTCTTCAGATTCACGCCGATCACAGCGTCCCAATCGGCCTCGGTGAAATCGAGTGCATCGTTGCGACGGATTGTGCCTGCGTTGTTCACGAGCACGTCGATGCGGCCGAATGCGTCGACGGCCTCGCGCACGATCCGCTCGACCGGCTCGATACTCGACAGATCCGCGCGCACGTCCACGCAGCGCCGGCCGAGATCGCGCACGATGCCCGGCGTGTCGCCCGGCCCGCTGTGATGCACGCCGACGATATCGCAGCCCGCAGCCGCGAGCGCCTGCGCCATCGCGGCGCCCAGCCCCGTGTTGCTGCCGGTGACGAGCGCGACCTTGCCGCTCAGATCGAAGAAACGCGCCATGTTCGGTGTTTCGTGGATCATCATGTTTCGCTCAGCGGAGATCGGCGACCGCGACATGATCCATGTCCTTGAACACGAGGTTTTCGCCGACCATCCCCCAGATGAACGTGTACGCACGCGTACCAACGCCCGAGTGAATCGACCAGCTCGGCGAGATCACCGCCTGCTCGTTATGCACGAGGATGTGCCGCGTTTCGTGCGGCTCGCCCATCATGTGGAAGACGGCTGCATCGTCGGTGAGATTGAAGTAGAAATAGACCTCCATGCGGCGCTCGTGCGTGTGGCATGGCATCGTGTTCCACAGGTTGCCTTCGTCGAGCTTCGTCATGCCCATCGACAGCTGGCACGTCTGCAGCACCTCGGGCACGATGAACTTGTAGATCGTGCGGCGGTTGCTGGTCTTCGGATCGCCGAGCGTTTCCGGCGATGCGTCCGCGAGCGTGATGCGACGCGTCGGGTACGACGTGTGGGCCGGCGCGCAGTTCAGATAGAACTTCGCGGGCCGCGTCGCATCGACGCTGCCGAACGTGATCGCCTGCGCGCCCTGTCCGATGTACAGCGCCTCTTCGTTGCCGATGTCGTGACGCTTGCCGTCCACTTCGATCCAGCCCGCGCCGCCGATATTGATCGCACCCAGCTCGCGGCGCTCCAGCAGATAGTTCACGCCGATCGCCTTGCCGAGCGCGGTCGATACCTCGACGGGCCGCGTCACCGGCAGCGCACCGCCGACGATGATCCGGTCGATGTGGCTATACGTGAGTTTCAGCGCGTTCTCTTCGAACACGCTCTCGACGAGAAACTGCTTGCGCAGTCCCTGCGTGTCGAGCGTACGCGCATGCTCACTGTGGATGCTTTGACGGACGTCCATACGATGTCTCCGTGGGAAAGGGGCGCGGCCTGTTTGTGCGGGTACGACTGCGTGAATCCCGGCCGGTATGGCGCCCATTAAAACATAGATATGCAAATTTCGGAACAGCATTCCGAATTCACCGAAATGCCCCCGCGCGAAGAAGTCTCGCCTCTGTTTTTCAGAAAAATTCTGATAGGAATGGAGCTTGAGAATGCGAAATCCAGTTCCGCATTCTCAAAGCCCTCGAGCAACATCTATTCGTCGCCGCGACAGGCTCCACACCGGACGACAAGTCGCTGGCGACCGGACTTAAGGGTGTACCGCCAGTTCCTGAATACTCACCCAGTCCCCCTGGTTGCTGTACGCAGTGGCGCCGGTCACGGTCAGTCTGACGTAGCGCACGTTCGCCGCGTTGAACACGTCGAACAGCGTGGTCCCGCCTGCCTTGTTCGATGTGCGGTCGACCAGAGTCGTATAGCTGACGCCATCGGTGGAACCCTCAATCTTGTATTGATACGCACGCGACAGATAGGGCGTGAGTTCGGTACGCGTGATGGTCTTGACGGCGCCAAGGTCCACACGCACCCATTGCGGATAGCCCTGTGCGGCCCAACGATTGGTACCGGTCGTAATGCCGTCCACCAGGTGGGTGGCTTCATTGCCGGTTTGCTGCGACGAATACGAGACCGGCGCATTGAGGGCGTAGTCTGCCGGTGGGCTCGGCGCAATCCGGCTGAGTTCGCTACCCGCTCGCAGGACGAGCCCCACACAGAAATCAGACGACGACGTGGCCGTCGCCGTTCCGGGTGCGGCCCCCTCGGGCTGACAGTAGCCTAGTGCGCCTGTCGATTTCACCGCAGTGGAGACAAGACCCGACCATGCGGACTGCAACGCGGTCGCATATCGCGGGTCCGTCAGAAGGTTCATCCGGATACCGACAGCGAGGCCGTAGGTGAACGCAGCCGTGCCGGTCGTTTCGGGACCGCCGTGGTCTAGCGGATCATCCAGGTTCGAGTTCCAGAAGCCGTCGCTGCGTTGACGGCTGACCAGCGCCGCCGCCATATCGGTGAACACCTGTTTGTAGACCGAATACTCCGGGCTTGCGGGCGACAAGGTCGAGAGCGTCCGGGCCAGCGATGCGAACACCCAGCCGTTCCCGCGCGACCAGTAGATCTTCTTGCCATTCGGTGACTGGTGACTCGGCCATGTAAAGGTGCCGTCCCGATACCAGAGGTGGTCGGTGGTGTCGTACAGCTTGAGCTTCGTCCGGGTGTAGTCGAACATCTTGTACATGTGCCCGTGATAATCGCGCTCGCTGTTGCCCAACCGGTTGCCGAGTTCGGTGAAGTCGTTCATCTGCATGTAGATCGCGTCCACCCACGTCCACGCCCCGATATTGTCTGCATCGACCATCGCGTTCGTCTGCGCGACCAGGCTCGCGAGATCGCTGGTGTCCGAACTCAGATGGAGGTATTCCTGCCCTACTGCGTACTTGTTGGCATTCGTCGTGGTGGTGCCGCCGTTGATCAGCCATTTCAGGCTGGCGGCGTGCTGCTGCATGTACGTTTGATAGTTCGCGTTACCCGTTGCATCGAATGCATCGGCCATGCCGATGTACAGCACACCCGCAGCCCAGTCGTTGTTCTCCGGGTTCGGGTGAGCGCTGATGAAGTTGTCCGCCACCGAGCTGACCGTAGCCAGCACTGCAGCGCGCGAAGGAAGTGCGGCGTGCACCGAGGTCGCCCCCAGTACCATGCTCAGGCACCAAACAGTCATTCCCCATCTTTTCATGTCCGCTCCCTTGATGTTGGGCAGGCCGCGTGGCCTCGCCGCGTCTTCACAATCAGCTCTACTTCAGGAACGCGCGCTGAACGACACGCGCGGTTCGTATCGATCGGGTCAGCCTCGCTGCTTAATGAAACCCCTGCCGCGCGAGAAGCTTCCACGCGCCATGCTCTTTCTGCCAGACCATCACCACGTTGAAGTTGACCTCGTTGACCTTGCCTTCCGAATCGACGGTGCCGGAAAAGTGGTCGCGCACGACCGCCGCGTCGCCGGTGACGGCCGTCGTGCTGTTCGTCAGATCGATCCGTCGATACTTCGTCTGTCCGCTCGCAATCACCTGGACGAATTCCGACTGCGTCTGCAGGTGACCGTCGGAGTGGCCGTACGACAGCGTCGCGGCGGTCAGGTCTTTCATCTGTTGTCCGTTGCCCGCGATCATCGCGGCGCTGAGGCGCTGCACGGCGTCGTTGACCGCGGTTTCGTCCGCGGTACTCGCGAACGCATTCGAACTGAGCAGCACGCCGGCTGCGATAGCCAACACGATTTTCTTCATGAGCAATCTCCTTGAGGATCAAAAGCACGATAGAAAGATGCGGTCGGCCACTGCGCCGATGCACCCGATGACATGTGACGTCGTACGCCTTAAGCGAAGCGGGGACGCACGTTGAAACCAGAAACACGAAAGATAAGGACGTGACGGGACCGGGCACCTGCTTCAATCACAGGGCCCGTCGACGGTCAGACGCGGGTGGTCGTTAAGAAGTGATGCGACAACCGTGGAGCGCCTCGTCGCACGCGAAGAGGTCGCTCCCTGGCTGTGTCAGACGTGCACGTCCCGTTCGCCGAGCGGCTGCGGTTGCAGGTTCGACGCATTGAGATTCGGCGTCGTCCCGTGACGGGCATGATGCCGCTTCACCCACAACGCGGTGAGAATCGGCACGAGAATCGCGGTCACAAGACAGGCCGTTGCGACCATCGCCGTTGCGGCCGGCACCAGCGGTTTGAAGCGCGGAATCATCTCGCCGATGATCGCCGGATTCGCCACCGCAGCACCCGCCGTCGACGATGCCGCGAGACCCGCCGCACCGTTGCCGCGACCGATCCAGCGGTCCACGAGAATCAGCGGAACGCCTGTGATGACGATCACCGAGAGGCCGAGTATGAGGCCCGGGATACCACTCGTCAGGATCACGTTCAGATCGATGCCGTTACCCAGCGCGAAGCCGAAAAACGGAATCAGCGGATGCACGCAGCGGCCGAACAGCTCGCGCATGTCCTCGTCGATATTGCCGAGCGCGAAGCCGATCAGGAACGGCAGCACCGCGCCGACGAACAGCCGCGGCTCGAAGAACGCCACGCCGGTCGCGCCGAGAATGATCATGCTGATGAGCGGCCCCGATTCCACCGACATCAGCACGAACGCGCCCGCCTCTTCCTTCGTGCCGTACTGCTGCATCACGGCCGCGTAGAGACCTCCATTCGTCATGTCCATCGACGTCGTGATCGCGAGCACCGAGAGGCCCGCGAACAGCCCCGCCTTGACCCCGTCGATCGGTATGAAGTGCGACGCGATGATCGTCGCGATCCACGCGACGATCATCTTCGTCACGAGCAGCGTGCCCGATTTGCGCAACACCACGCCGGTTGCGCGCAGATCGATCGTCGCGCCCATGCAGAAGAACCACACCGCGAGAATCGGCACCGTGCCGGCGATCAGACCGTTCGTGAACGATCCGAAGTATTTCCCCGCGCCGGGCGCGAACGTATGAACACAGGCACCCAGCAGCAACGGCACCAGCATCAGCCCGCCAGGAATGCGGTCGATGGCCTTCTTTAGCTTCATGTCTCCTCCGTGGACTTGGCGTCCAGTTACCCGGCATCTACCGGGAGTAATATCGCGTCCGTCGTCAGACGACTCCTCTTTTGGCGCAATATAGCATCGGTTCAGGAACGCCGTTCCATTTATTTAAATGCAAACGGATCGTCGTTTACCCGAGGAATACGCGAAACCCTTTCCGGCTCTGGTTTGGCGGTACAATATTTTCGGATCAATGTTCCAGATTTAAAATCCGCACGACTACTAGCGACGGGTGGGCCCGTCCGGAAGATCGTGCGGCACCCGGTGTGCGCGATGCCGCTGGGCATCAGGCATCGAGTAACGACAGGGAATGACGACAATGACGACAATCGGCGGGCATCGCAGGGACGACGCCATCGTGGAACGCACCGACGGCAACGACAAAGGCGAATCGGCTTCGTCGATCGGCCGGGTCTTCGCGATCCTGGGTGCGGTCGGCGACAGCGGCGAGATCGGCATCAGCGAGTTGTCGCAACGACTCGGCATGTCGAAGACCACCGTGCATCGCGTGCTGCAGACACTGAAGGTGCTCGGCTACGTCGTGCAGGAAGCCGAGACCGAACGCTACCGCCTCACTATCCGGCTGTTCGAACTCGGCGCGAAGGCGCTCGAGAGCGTGGACCTCGTGCGCGAGGCCGACGTCGAGATGCGCCAGATCGCGCAGGCCACGCGCGAAGCGATTCACCTCGGCGCCTTCGACGACGACGGCATCATCTATATCCACAAGATCGACGCCGATTACGGACTGCGGATGCAGTCGCGGATCGGCCGCCGCAATCCGCTGCACAGCACGGCGATCGGCAAGGTGCTGCTCGCGTGGATGGATCCCGCCGATGCACGCGAGGTGCTGTCGCACATCGAACTGCGCCGCTCGACGCAGAAGACGCTCGTGTCCGCCGAAGCCGTACTGAGCATCCTGCCGCGCGTGCGCAACCAGGGCTACGGCGAAGACAACGAGGAACAGGAAGAAGGTCTGCAATGTCTCGCGGTGCCGGTGTTCGACCGCTTCGGTCGCGTGATCGCCGGCCTGTCGATTTCGTTTCCGACGATGCGCTGCGGCGCCGACACGAAGTCGCACTACATCGAATTGCTCAAGCAGTCGGGGCTCGCGATTTCTGCGCGGCTCGGTTATCGCGAAGCGGTGACGCCGGAGCCCGTGGCTGTCGAGCAGACCTGAAGGACTGAAGCCCCCGCCGTTTTTTTGCGCTGCTATCCTCGGTGCATTCCGTTCGTGCTGCATCGGCACCGGCAACCCGGCCGGCCCCGCCATCGGCACGACATCCTTTTCCACCGCATGGGAGTACCGCCATGCTCAGATCGTTCATCGACCTCTGCCAGCCGGCCAACAAGGATCGGCTAGTCGCCGCCGACGACGGACACGCGACGCTCACCAGCGGCGGCACCTATGCGATGCCGTGGCACTGGCACGACTGTCTGATGTTCATCCTGCCGAGCCACGGCGCCGTCGAGCTTCGACATGAAGACCGGCGCGCGGGCACCTGGCTGTCGCAGGATCGTTTCGCGGTCGTGCCGCCGGGGCGCGCGCATCAGACCCAGGCAGGATGCGCGACGCACACGCACGTCGCCGTCTACGTGACCGCCGATGCGCTGCATCGGCTCGACGTCGGCGTCGGCTCACTCGGCGAATTCCGCCGCCGCACGCGCACACCGATCCTCGTCCGACGGACCGCCGCGATCCGCTCGTTGCAGGAACTCTCGCTGCGTCACGACATGGGCACCTACGGCGGTTCGACGATCCGTCATGCGTTGTCGTCGGCGTTACTGATGCAGTGCATTGGCGAGGTGATCGCCGGCAAGACGATGCCCGGCACGTCGCCGGGCGAACACGGCATGGCGCTCGTCGCCGATCTCGAAGCGTTCGTGACCGGTCATGCCGATCAGGACATCCCGCTCGATGCGCTCGAAGAACGCTTCGGCATCTCGCGCCGTCACATCACGCGACTGTTCCGCGCGGGCACCGGTCTGTCGATCGGCGAGTACCAGCAGCGCAAGCGTTACGAGAACGCATGCCGGCTGCTCGCCGAAACCGATCTACCGATCGGTGAGGTGGCATTTCGCGTCGGCTTCGAAAGCGGCGCGGCACTCGCGCGCGCGATGCGCCGCCTCGGCGGCCACTCCCCGTCCGACCTGCGCACGACGATGGCCCGTTCGGCCAAAAGTTAGGGCCCGCCCGAACGCGCGGCAGACCGTCGATCTCCGTAATCTGACCGGATAGAAACACATACGCCGGTCAGCGGTGGTCATACGGTCATGTCTCAGCGTCGTGCAGTGCAACCCGTCGAACTCGTCAGCGTTTTCGCCGCCGGTCCCGGCGGTGGCAACCCCGCGCCGATCGTCGTCGACGCCGACGGCATGTCCGATGCGCAGATGCAGGCGGTCGCGCAACGCTACGGCCATGAAAGCGGCTTCGTGCTGTCCGCCCCACCAGGCTCCGGCTGCGACTACGAGTTTCGCTTCTGGGTGCCGAACCACGAAATGTCGATGTGCGGACACGCGACCGTCGGCGCGGCGTGGCTGCTTCATCGAAGCGGACGCCTGCAGCACGACCGGCTAACGGTCCATACCCGCAGCGGCCGGGTCGAGGTGCGCATCGATACGACCGCGTCCGACACCGCCGCCGTCGAAATCTCGCAGCCCGCCGGTCACATCGAACCGCTGCCCGACGCGCAGCGAAGCCGCGACGATATTCTCGACGTGCTCGGCATTAAGGCCGCGCAGCTCGCGCCGTGGCCGATCCAGAACGCGTGGACCAGCCGCGTCAAGACGCTGATTCCGCTCGCCAGCCCCGCCGATCTCGACGCACTGCAGCCGCGCTTCGACAGAATCGAAGCGCTGTGTGCGCGGATCGGCTCGACGGGCCTCTACCCTTACGCGACCTCCGATGCCGATCGACAGATCTTCGACGCCCGGCAGTTTCCGCGCGCGTCGGGTTATCCGGAAGACGCGGCCACCGGCATCGCCGCTTCCGCGTTGTCGTTTGGGCTCCTCGCCAACGGCATGGTCGAAGCGTCCGGGCGGACCATCACGATCTGTCAGGGACGCGCAATGAAACGTCCGTCGCAGATTTCACTGCGATTCAATGTCGACTCGCCGCTCGACGACGGTCGACCGAACGGCTGCTGGCTCGGCGGCCCGGTGCGCTTCGAGGCGCAGGCGGGAGCGTCATCGTGATGACCTCGGCCGATATCGTCAACCGGCTTGCGCAGCTGGGTCTGACGCTGCCGCTCACGCCGTCGCCGCGCGGCGCGTATGTGGGCGCGGTGATTCACGACGATATCGCTTACATCAGCGGCCAGGTCAGTCGGGTCGGCAATGAAGTTATCGCGGGGCCGGTCGATCGCGACACGCCGCACGATGTCATCCGGCACGCCGCGCGAACCTGTGTGCTGCGCGCACTGAGCGTGCTCGTCGCGACGATGCCGGCGTTGCCTACGAGCGCAACCGTCGAACGCATCCTGTTCCTGCGCGGCTTCGTCAACGCAGTGCCGGGCTTCGCGAATCACAGCCAGGTCATGGACGAAGCGTCCGCGCTGCTCCATGAAATCTTTGGCGACAGCGGCCGGCATGCGCGATCGGCAGTCGGCGTCGCGAGCCTGCCGGGCGGCGGGCTGCTCGAAATCGAACTCGTCGTCGCGTTGACGCGCGCACCGCAGCAGCGTCCAGACGAACACACCGCATCGACATAACAAACACCGTGCGCCATCACTTACCGTGGAGACAACCATGAACCGTCGTCAACTGCTGCAACTCGGCCTTGCTGCCGCGCCTGCGATCATCCTGTCCCGCTCCGTGCGGGCCGCCGATGCCGAACTCATCGTCGGCTCGAACGTCGGCGCCCCGCCATTCGCGTTCAAGCAGGGCGACGTCTACACCGGCTTCGACGTCGAAGTCTGGAACGAGATCGCGAAGGGAATGAACCGTAAATGGCGGATGCAGCCGATGGAATTCGGCGCGCTGATCCCGGCGCTGCAGACGCACAACCTCGACGTCGTCGTCTCGCAGCTCTTCATCAAGCCCGAGCGTCAACAGGTGATCGATTTCTCCGATCCGTACTACAAGAGCGGCCTGATCGCGGTGACCCGCAGCGACAACACGACGATCCATGCGCCCGCCGATCTCGCGGGCAAGGTGATCGGCACCGAGACCGGCACGATCGCCGTCGACTACATCAAGGACCACATCAAGGACGCGAAGCTCGAACAGTTGCCGAGCATCAACAACGCGCTGCTCGCGCTGCAGGCCGGGCGCACCGACGCGGTCGTCTACGACAAGCCGGCGCTGCTCTATTACGCGAACACGGCCGGCAAGGGCAAGGTGCGCGTCGTGCAGCCGCCGCTTGAAGGCCGCGACGTCGGTATCGGTTTTCAGAAAGGCAGCCCGCTCGTCGCCGCCGCGAACGTTCAGCTCGCCGCGATGAAAGCCGACGGACGTCTGAAGGCGCTCAACCGCAAATGGTTCGGCGAGGAAGCGTCGTGAGTTTCGACTGGGCAGCCGTCTTTGCTGCGCTGCCGGACCTGCTGCAAGGTCTGCGGCTCACGCTGCTGATCGCACTGGCCGGGCTGGGCGGCGGCGTCGCGCTAGGCATCCTCACCGGCGTGACGCTGACCTACGGCGGCCGGATCGCCGTCATCCCGGCGCAGATCTATGTCGCGTTGATTCGCGGCACGCCGATCGTCGTGCAGGTGATGTTCGTCTACTTCGCGATGCCGATCATGATGAACCTGCGCATCAGCGCGACGAGCGCGGCGATCATCACGCTGATCGTCAATTCGGGTGCGTATAACGCGGAGATCATTCGTGGCGCGCTCGACGCCGTGCCGCACGGACTGCGCGAAGCCGGTCTCGCGATGGGCCTACGGTTTCGCACGGTGCTCGCGCACGTCGTCGCGCCGATCGCGTTCCGGCGCGCGCTACCGGCGATGGGCAACCAGTTCGTCAGCCTGGTGAAGGACACGTCGATTTTTCTGGTGATCGGGGTCGGCGAACTGACACGACGCGGCCAGGAAATCATGGCCGAGAATTTTCGCGCAGTGGAAATCTGGACCGCCGTCGCGGTCATCTATCTGATTGTGATCAGCCTGCTCGCGCTGGGTCTGCGCGTGCTCGAACGGAGAACGCGCCTGCCATGAGCATGATCGAATTTCAGCAGGTGTCGAAGCATTTCGGCCCGCACGTCGTGCTGCATCCGCTCGATCTGTCGATCGAACGCGGAGAAGTCGCGGTGATCGTCGGGCCGTCCGGGTCCGGCAAATCGACGCTGCTACGCTGCATCAACGGACTCGAGACGATCAGCGGCGGCGACCTGCGCGTCGACGACATCAGCGTGCTCGGTTCCGCGCGCGACATCCGGCGCATCCGGCTCGAAGCCGGCATGGTGTTTCAGCAGTTCAATCTGTTTCCTAATCTCACCGCGATGCAGAACGTGATGTTCGGACCGATCCGTGCGCGTGGCCGTTCGCGTTCGGAGGCGCGCGACATCGCCGCCGCGCTGCTGCAGAAAGTCGGCCTGGCCGAGCGGATGAATCACTACCCGTCGCAGCTGTCGGGCGGTCAGCAGCAACGCGTCGCGATCGCGCGAGCGCTTGCCGTGCAACCGAAACTGATGCTGTTCGACGAACCGACATCGGCGCTCGATCCGGAGCTGCGTCAGGAAGTGCTCAAAGTAATGCAGACGCTGGCCGGCGAAGGCATGACGATGGTCGTCGTCACGCACGAGATGGGCTTTGCGAAGCGCGTGGGTTCCCGTCTGCTGTTCATGGAAGCGGGCCGCGTGGTGCACGACGGCAAGCCCGTCGAGATGCTGTCGACGCCGCCGGGCGAACGCTTCCGCGAGTTCCTGCAGCACGTTCATTGATGCGCTTGCGATTCAGCGCGATCGCTTTCCACGGGAGTTTGCAGCCGCCATGATTTCTTCACGCTTCGAACGCGACTACGGTTTTCGCCGGGACAATGTCCGGCTCGGTAACTGGCGCGATGCGCCGTGGAATGTGTGGGCGTTTCGTCACGTGCACGAATTGATTCCGACTGCGCGTATCGCTGCGACACCGGGTCTTATCGAAGAGCCCAAGGTCGATGCGGACGCGTTGACCGCACACGAATTCGTGCATGACGGTGAACGCCGCACCATCGCGGCGACGCTGCGGCAGACACACACCGATGCGCTCACCGTGATGCGCACCGGCCGCTTCGTCGCCGATTTTCATGCGCCGAACTTCACGCTGCAAAGCCGGCACATCCTGTTCTCGGCCAGCAAGTCGATTGCGGGACTGCTTGCGGGGATGCTTGTCGGCGACGGTCTGCTCGATCCGGACGCGCCCGTCGTGCAGTACGTGCCGGAACTCGCGGAGTCGGCGTTCGGCGATGCCCGCGTACGGCATGTGCTGGACATGCGTACCAGTCTTGCATTCAACGAGGACTATCTCGATCCGATGGGCGATTTTGCTCGCTATCGACGTGCCGGTTTGCTGGATCCGCGGCTCGACGGCGTGCCTGAGGAAACGGTGATCGGGTTCATCGCTTCGCTGCGCAAAGGCGCGAGCGAACACGGCGGTCCGTTCCACTACTGCTCGCCGAACTCGGACGTGCTCGGTCTGCTGATCGAGCGTGCGTCGGGCGAACGTTATGCGGACTTCGCGGTGACGCGTCTATGGCAACCGCTGGGGCTGCGGCACGACGGCTGCGTGACCGTCGACCTCGTGGGCACCGCGCGTTCGGGCGGTGGCCTGTGCATGACCGCGCGCGATCTCGCGCGCGTCGGCGAGATGGTGCGTCTGGGCGGGGTCGTCGATGGACGCAGACTCGTGTCGGCTGACTGGATGAAAGAGACCGTGTCCGGCGGCGACGCCGATGCCTGGCGACGCGGCAGTTTTGCGGACTGGTTGCCGAACGGCAAATATTCGAACAAGTGGTATCAGGTCGGCAACGCGAGCGGCGCGTGCTTTGCGATCGGTATCCATGGACAGTGGCTCTACGTCGATCCGTTGCGCGAGACAGTCATCGTCAAATTCTCGTCGCAGCCCCAACCGACCGACAACTATCTCAAGCACCTGAACCTCGCGCTATTCGAAGCGATTGCGACGATGACGTAACTCGATTGTTCGCTGCTCCGATTCCTCCGGTACGACATACCGCGCGCAGTATGATGGGCGCGCGGTACCCAACCTCAAAGGAGCAATCATGTCAGGCAATCCGACGATCATTCTGGTACATGGGTTCTGGGGCGGCGCAGCGCATTGGAGCAGGGTCATTCCCGAGTTGGCGCGACGGGGTTTCGAATCGATCCGCGCGGTCGAGATCCCGCTCACGTCGCTTGCCGACGATGCCGAGCGCACCCGAAAGATGATTGCGCAGCAGAGCGGTCCGGTGCTGCTGGTCGGTCACTCGTATGGCGGCGCTGTCATCACGCAGGCCGGCAACCAGCCGAACGTGGTGGGCCTCGTCTACATCGCGGCGTTTGCCCCCGATGAAGGCGAAAGCCCCGGCGGTATCACGCAGCAGCACCTGCCCGCCGCAGCCGCAAATCTCGCCCCCGACAGCGACGGCTACCTGTGGGTCAAGCCCGAGAAATTCCACGAAAGCTTCTGCCAGGACCTGACCGCCGACGAAGGCCTCGTGATGGGCGTGACGCAAAAGGCCCCGCTCGCCAGCACGTTCGGCGACACGATCAGCGCGCCGGCATGGAGGAACAAGCCGTCGTGGTATCAGATTTCCAGTGAAGACCGGATGATTGCGCCCGAGAATCAGGCCAGGATGTCAGACCGCCTCAACGCGAAAAAAGTGATCACGCTTGCAGCTAGTCATGCTTCGCTTGCGTCGAAACCGGTTGAGGTCGCGGCGTTTATTGAGGAAGCGGCCAGAGCAGTCTAACCGTAGCGTAGCGTCACTTCGCGGGATCGCGCTCGCGATGCAACGCATGTTCGTTTGGGCAATGCGTTGCGTCGCGAGCCGCGTTATGAACCACCGCCGCTCAGATTCAGCAGAACAATCCCGACAATCGCCGTGCACAATCCAACGGCCTTGATCGCACCCAATCCTTCGCCGAACCACACGACGCCGATCAATGCCGTCAGCACTGCACTAGCGCCAGCCCACGCCGCGTAAGCCATGCCGATCTCGATTCGTTTGGTCGCGAGCGCCATCAGCCAGACAGCCGTCGTGTAGCACGCGATCGTCAATGCGGAAGGAAGCAAACGGGTAAAGCCGGAGGAAAGTGTGAGCGCTGCGGTTCCGAGTGATTCGGCTATGACGCTTGCAGCGAGAATGAGCCATGCGGCTTGAGCGGTGAGCATACGCGTACCTTGCCAGCCCAACGCTTATACCGAGCGTCGGTGCGAGCAGGGAAAGGTCGCGGTACCCCAAAGCGGATTCAAAATATCATCGTGGCGCGGATCCCGCAATCGGGCGTTTCACGCTGACCGTTGGTGCGCGGCGGGGCAGACCGCGTGCGGCGGTGGCGTTACTTCAGACGCCCTCCCACACGATCCTGTCGAATATCGCCTGCAACTTCGATCCGCGCGCCGCGTTCAGCATCGTCGCGTGCGCGACGCGCCCGGCCAGATAGCCGCGAAAATCCGCATGCGCATCGCGATTCTGCGAAAGCGGTCCGTGACGGACGCAGTTCGTCAGCGTCGCCTTCAACGCATCGAACTGATCGCGTGCGAGATTCGGATGCCGGTTGACGACGACGCCCACGATCCGCTGCCGCACGCCTCGCGGCATCACACGTGTCTTGCGCAACTGCAGCGTGAAGCCCTCTTCGATTGCGATCGATGCGACCCGGACCGGTAGCCGTTCAGCCACCCGGGCAAGCACGGGGCCGCCGGAGAATGCGAGATCGTCGGCATAGCGCGTGTACGTTGCGTCGAGCGAATGCGCGAGTGCAGCGAGCCGCGTGTCGAGCCGGAACGCACACAGATTGGCAAGCGCGGGCGACGTCGACGCACCCTGCGGCAAGTGACGCTCGCGATAACGCTGCCGGCCCGCCCAATCCAACCGGTCGCGCAGATCCGCCGCGAGCAGCCGCGCCGACGGCACACGATTCGTACACAACGCAGTCAGCGCCCTGACGACTTCAAGCGGATAACCGAGCGTAGCGAACAGCGCATGAACCTTCTTTGCGTCGATCGATACGAAGAAGTCCGCCAGATCGAAACGGATCACGACATCGCAATCCACATGCGGCTCGGCAAACGACACGATGCCGCGCCCCTTGCGAAAACCGTGCGCCGCTTCATGCGGCGGAATACGATCGAGCAGCCCACGCAGGATGCGGCGTTGCGCTTCGCGTAGATGACCCTTCGGGATTTCGATCAGACGGCATCCACCGTCGCGCTTGTCGAATGTGCGATACGTGTAGTGATGCAACGGCGTTCCGCTGCTGCGCGGTTCGACGCGCCAGCGATCCGCGAGCCATTCGAATTCGGGTATCGCGAGACCGAGCCAGTCGGCGAGATCGCGGGTCGTCGACCACTGCGGAAGATCGAGTGCGGCGAGCGCTTGTGGCGGTGGTCTTTGCTCAGGCGGTCGCAGCACGATGCGGGCGATCGTGGGCGGGTTATCGCTTTGCCAGGCATTGACGAAGCCCGATGTATCGGCGATGACGAACGACAGATCGCGTGGCGTGGCATCGGCCCAACGCGGGCCGAATGAATTGATCGCGTTGACCGCGACCTCGCGCGCCCACGGCGGCGAATCGCCGAGCACGGATGCGATGCGCGCGGTCACGCCGTCCGGCTCCGGCGGCCCGGCCAGCATCGCTTCGGCAAGCGTGTGGGTGAGGTCGTACAGCGATGCGTTCATGAAAGACCGAAGGCGGGACGATGAGTCAACGTGCCTGGTGCTGCGAGAGCCGCCCTGCGCAGCGCGCAGTCCGGCTCTTGCGATGCATCGGTGAGTCGACCTCATCCACGGGGTAGCCCCGTAGTCCTGGAACATCGGCTGCCTGTTCCCGGCGTGTGCTTGACCCACCGCCCCGCGCAGCGACTGTAACGGTCGCTGAGCGGGGGTGTCAATTGCGGGCGTTCTGGCGAAAGAAAGCCCAACGATTCACGAAAGCAGACGCACCGTCTCCCGTCATTCGACCGCCTTGCCGAGCGCCCAGCGCGTCGGCGTAACAGTCATACCGAAGCGTGACAAAAACGATTGGCCCAACAGCCCATCGATACCGCCACCCAGCGCCGGTGCCGACGGACCGTTCACCGACACGGCGACATCCGCCGCCTGCGCATGCCCCACCTTGACCGACGCTGCGTGCGTGAGCAGCCCTTCGGTCGGACCGTTAGCCGTCTGCAGACGGATCTTCGTCGCCTGTGCGGTCTCGACGTGCGCACGTTTCGCGAACCCGCGCGTCAGCGTCACATAGGTCGCGCCCGTGTCGACGATGAAATTCCCTTCAACCCCGTTGATGCTCGCCTTGACGCGAATCGTACCGCCCGACTGCCGGACGAAGCTGTCGTCACCCGATGCGTAGGTCGCGGGACAGCTCTGATGCGTCGCATACTTCGCGATGATGTTCTTTGCCTGCGAGTTGTTCGCGCGGTCCGGATCGGCGGACATCCACATCCGGATCATGCTGATCGCGTCGCAGTATCGGCCGGCTTTCGCGTGCATGTCCGCCGCACGGAGAAACAGGTTGCTCGTAATCGACTGGCGATCGGGGATCAACGCGATCGTCTGCATGTAGTCGGCGAGTGCTCGGTCGTTCTCACCGTGTCCTTCGTAGGCCCTGCCGCGCGCGAAGTAGTAATCGGGATTCGCGGGATCGGTGGCGAGCAGGCGGTCGCCGAGTGCGATCGCCGCCGGGTAATCGCTCACAGCCATCAGATCTTCGAGCGCTGCGCTCAGAAATCCGTCGGCGCGACCGCATGCATCGACGAACCGGGTCAACGCGTTCGCCGCCTGCCGACGGTAACCCGCGACGTCCAGCTCATAACCGAGACTCCCCATTGCATCGCGATTGCAGGGCTCCTGTCCGAGCTGAACGAGTGCGCGGTGCGTTTTCTCCTTGTCGAGATCGGATCGCTCGACACTGCCGAGCTGATAACGATCAACGGCTGCCTTGACGTCGGCCTGGAGCGGCGTAGCACTGCTGCCGCCCGACTGATCGCACGCCGACAACGCAACGACGACGCAGCAGATGGACAGACGACGCATCGTCGATGACGCGAACCTCGACGCGGAGGTGATGGAGGCGAATATTTTCACGACGTTTAGTTTTAGTTATCCCCGGGGAGCGCGCCGACGGATCAGCGCGATTTCGCGTGAGCATAGCGGGCGTTCGTGCGTTGAGCAACGGCGTGCAAGCGAAAGTTTGCATGCCGCTATCGGCGTTGAATAAAGAGATAAAAGAACGGCCCGGTCTCCGCAGGTTTCACCCCCGCCTTGCCCCCTCTCCCGCCCGTTGTGTAAGCTACCGGTATTCTGTATCCAGAGAGAACCCGCAAAATGACCGCACCGCTCGCCAGGCTCAAGGCGCGAACCGATTATGTCGACGAGGTCTATCGCGTGCTGGTCGATGCGATCAGCGAGGGTTCGCTCGCACCCGGCGCGCGGCTGACGCAGGAGGACATCGCCGAACAGCTGGCGGTGTCGCGTTCGCCGGTTTTACAGGCGCTGCGGATGTTGAAGAAGGATGGTCTCGTGCTGGATGCGCCCGGGCGTGGGCTGCTCGTCGCGCCGCTCGACGCGGACTGGATCGCGCATCTGTATCAGATTCGCGGTTCGCTCGATTCGCTCGCCGCGCGGCTTGCGGCAGAAAAGCACTTCAAGCTCGACAAGACGTTGATCGCGAACGGCCGGCGCGCGTCGAAAGGCGACGACGTCAAGGCGATGATCGAGTGCGACATCGCATTCCATTCCGCGATCTATGTTGCGTCGGGTAATCCGCTGATTGCACAGACTGCGCACAATCACTGGGTGCATCTACGTCGCGTGATGGGTGCGGTGCTGCAGGGGTCGGGGCAGCGCAAATCGATCTGGGACGAACACGCGGCCATCGCCGCTGCGATCGCGGAAGGCGACACGCGCCTCGCGATGGAACTCAGCGAACGTCATACGCAGATCGCGCGTGAAAATCTCGTCAAACGTATCAGCGAAGTGCTCGGCGACGAAAGCAGCGCCGCGCGTTAGTTAATCCGCGCGACGCTGCATCGTTACGACTACGCCGTTCAAGCCACGCCGTGTTCGTGACGCGTTCTTTCTTCAGGCTCGGCAGTCGCCCGCCGGTTGTTGACCAGTTGCGCGGGCACCGCGAACACCAGTGCCCCGCCGATCACGAGACTCACCGCGAGCCCGAGTACACCTGCCCCGGTCGAACCCGTCGCGGCCTGAATGAAGCCGATCACCGACGGGCTGACTACCCCTGAGATACTGCCGACCGAGTTCGCGAGCGCCAGCCCTGCCGCCGCCGCTGAACCGCCAAGAATCGCCGGCGGTAATACCCAGAACTGCGAGATTGTCGTCATCACGCCCATCGTGCCGACAGTCAGCGCGATCATCGCGATGGTCGTCGAGTGTGCGAAGACGACGCTCAGATAGAGCCCCGCCGCGCCCATCAGACCCGGCAACGCGAGGTGCCAGCGCCGTTCGCCTGTCCGGTCCGAACTGTGGCTCACCACCAGCATCGCGACGACCGCCGCTGCATACGGAATCGCCGTGAGCAGGCCGATGTCGAGCGTGTCCTTCACACCGCTTGCCTTGATCAGCGTCGGCATCCAGAAGCTCACACCGTAAAGACCCATCGTGTAGAAGAAGTAGATCGCGCTCAGCAGCAGGATCTTCGGATTGAGCAGACCGTCCTTGATCGAATGCATCATGTGCGCAGGCGTTTCGCTGCGCAGATTGCGCTCGACCATCTGCTTCTGCGCGTCGTTTAGCCAGTTGGCGTCGGCGACGCGATCATCGAGCAGCAGGAATGCGGCAACGCCGAGCACTGCGGTCGGAATGCCTTCGAGCACAAACAGCCATTGCCAGCCGGCGAGGCCATGCACGCCGCCGAGATGCGTCATCAGCCAGCCCGACAGCGGACCGCCCACGACGCCCGACATCGGAATGCCAGTGAGAAACAGCGCGGTCACCTTCGAGCGTCGCGACGCAGGAAACCAGTAGGTCAGGTACAGCAGGATCGCCGGAATGAAGCCGGCCTCTGCGACGCCGAGCAAAAACCGCATGACGTAGAAGCTCGTCGGCGTCGTGACGAACATCATGCCGGCGGAAATGATGCCCCACGTGACCATGATCCGCGCGATCCAGCGCCGTGCGCCGACGCGCAGCAGGATCAGGTTGCTAGGAATCTCGAAGAGCAGATAGCCGACGAAAAACGCGCTGGCGCCTAGCCCGTACACGGCTTCGCTAAAGCCGAGATCCTTCAGCATCTGCAGCTTCGCGAACGCGAGGTTGATCCGGTCGAGATAGGCGCACAGGTAGCAGAGAAACAGAAAAGGCAGTAGCCGCCACATCAGTTTTGCGTAGGTGGACGGTTCGTCGCAGTCAACGCTCGCGACCGTTCTGTGGGAACTCATGGTGTTGTCTCCTGGTGTTCCTTATGGCCGGCGACCGCGGCGTGTCGTACGCTCTTTCGGTCGCCGTGCGGTGTGGTCTTGCGAGCCGCTCCGCGGCTTCGCAAGAGCGTGGGGATGCTCAGTCGAACATATCGGGTTGCGTCGCTACGAGTTCGTTCCAGATAGTCTGGAAGTGCAACCAGCCGATGTACTCGCTGCCCACGTGTTCGCGGCTATAGCGCGCGCGTTCCGGCGTGACGAGCTTCGGCGTAATGCCGGTGGCTTCGACCATCAACTGCTGCTGGCAGCAGCGCTCCAGCGCGATGAACCAGAACGCCGCCGAATCGATGCTGTGGCGGCTCGCGGTCAACAGTCCGTGATTTTGGTGAATCGCTGCCTTCACGCCCGCAAACGCATTCGCAACCTTGTTGCCGCCCTTCACCTCGACGGCCACCTTGCCGGCCTCGTCGCCGATCACGACGTGGTCTTCGTAGAAGGCGGCCGCGTCCTGCGTGATCGGATCGAGTGCCTTGCCGAGCGATGCGAACGCGGTCCCGTACACCGTGTGCGCATGGCACATCGCGACGATGTCCTGATGCATCTCATGCACCGCAGCGTGCAGCACGAAGCCCGCGCGATTGACTGCATGTTTGCCTTCGACGACGTTGCCCTGATGATCTGCGCAGATCAGGTTCGACACCTTCACCTGCGAGAAATGAATCGCCATCGGATTGGTCCAGTACAGCGACGGATTCTCCGGATCACGTACCGTCAGATGACCGGCAAAGCCGTAGTCGAAACCCTGCTGCGCGAATGCGCGGCATGCGCCGACGAGCCGTTCCTTCAAATGCTGACGCTGTTCCGCCGCGTTATGGAAAGCCGGCAGTTCAGGAAAAATCAGACCTTGCTGATCGGGTTGATAGATCGAGATCTTGCCGGGCGTCACGATCGACTCCGGCTTGTCTTCGACGAGATCCATGGACATGCATTTCTCCTCTGGGTGATACGCGTATGGGGGAAGCGTTGAATGCATCCATGGTCGCGGGAGCGTTACCGATTGACAAACGATGGCTGTTCACAGAAAGATGAATCAGGTTCATACATCGAGTACCCCATGAGACGGATTCCCAATTTCGTGCTGCTGCGCGCATTCGAATCGGCTGCGCGTCTGCAGAGCTTTACGCTCGCGGCCGAAGAACTGCATCTGACGCAATCGGCGATCAGTCATCAGGTGAAGGAGCTCGAGGAATATTTCGGGCGTCCGCTGTTCATTCGCCGCAATCGACGCGTCGAGATGACGCCCGAGGGCTTGCGCCTGCAGGAGAGTCTGGGCCGCGTGTTCGACGTGATCGAGGCCGCGTGCAACGAGGTCTCGCTTGCGCCGGATGCACAGGTGCTGGTGCTGCACAGCGCACCGAGTTTTGCGGCGAAGTGGCTGGGGCCACGCTTGCCGCAATTCATTGCGGCGCACCCGGACATCACGATCCGCTTTTCTTCGGGCCCGGAACCGCTCGACATGACGCGCGCGCATGAAGTCGACGTGACCATTTCGTATGGATTCGCTCAGGAACGGCCGGGCGTCGTCACGGTTGCGCTCGGCGACGAACGGATCGTTCCGCTTTGCTCGCCGTCGCTGTTGCGCGACGGCGTGACACCCGATCAGTTGATTACCGAACTGACGCTGATCGATTCGCAGTTGAGCCGCATCACGTGGTCGGACTGGTTTGCGTATAACGGCATCGCGCTGCCGGTGCGACCTCGGCCGTCGTTCGATCGCGCGGCGCTGGTGCTGTCGGCGGCCGTCGATGGAATGGGCGTCGCGCTAGAAACCACGCGCCTTGCCGAGCGCGAGCTGCTGCGCGGCGATCTCGTCGAACTCGGTGCGGGCGCGTTCAAGCCGCTCGCACGCGAAACGCATTTCCTGTCGTACCGCGAGAGTCAACGCAACGTCGACAAGGTGCGACGGTTTCGCGACTGGCTGCTGGCAGCGGTTGGACTTGAACCGCCGCTACAGATCCAGCACCAGTAGCTTGCTCGTCGCGCGAGACACGCAGGCCGTCAGACACTCGACGCGTTCGTCTTCGCCGAGAATGTAGTCGCGGTGATCGACCTCGCCCTCCAGATAGCGCACCTTGCACGTTGCGCACAATCCCGAGCAACACGACGTTTCGATCGACACGCCCGCCTCGCTCAACGCATCGACGATGCTTTGCTCAGGTCTAACCGGAATCACCTGACCGCTGCTCGCGATGCGAACGTCGAATGCGCCGGATGCATCCGGCACACCGCTTTCGGATGAACTCGCAGGCGGACGTTCGGGCGCCTTGAAGTGCTCGAAGTGCACCAAGTCCTTTGGCCAGTGATTAGTCGCCTGCTCGCACGCTTTCATGAATCCACCGGGACCGCAGTAGTAAACGTGCGTACCGTGCGATGCTTTCGTCAACAGCCGACCGATGTCCAGCCCAGCGCCCGGTGTGCCGCCGTCGAAGTGATAGTGCAACCGGCCGCGCGCGTGCAGCGCGGCCAGCTCATCGGAAAACGCCGCACATGTCGCATCGCGCGCGCAATAGTGCAGTTCGTAATCGACACCCCGTGCGTCGAGCGCATGCGCCATCGCCTTCAGCGGCGTGACGCCGATACCGCCCGCGAGCAGGATCACTTTCTCCGCGTCGGTGACGAGCGAAAAATGATTACGCGGCTGGCTGACACGCACGATGTCCTGTACGTGCAGCCGTTCGTGCACGGCCTTCGAACCGCCGCGCCCCGCTTCGTCTCTCAGCACCGCGATCACATAGCGTTTGCGTTCATCCGGCGGATTGCACAGCGAATACTGACGAATCAGCCCGTCGCCGAGATGAACGTCGATGTGCGCGCCGGCATCGAACGCGGGCAGATCGGCACCGGAAGGATCGACGAATTCATACGACTGGATGCCCTTCCCTTCGAGGCAGATCTGCCGGACGAGCAGTTGCAGCGTTTGCTCAAGGACATCCTGCGGGGTGTCTGCGATGTTCATGTCTACGTGGTGCGCCTAGCGCTTCATCGATTGTTCAAGCGATTCGAACTGGTCGCGCACGAATGCCGTACGCTCGGCGCCTTTCATCGCGTCGCTCTGCGACAGGATCTCGACGATCTTCTTCGTCACCGCACGACGGCGCTGTACTTCCTGCTCGACTGTTTCGCCTTCGGGGATCTCGAACACGTTGCCCGAGCAGAAGCTGTTCGGTGCGCCGCCCTGCTCCCTGAACCACTGCACGAATTCCTGTGCCGAAGCAGGGGCGTTGGTGCCGCGTAACGCGTCGCGCAACAGCTTGCGAAACTGGTACAGGCCCGCGTCGAACCGCGTCGGATGCTCGAGTGCATGCACGGCGATCGGCCGCTGACTGATGATCGCCTCGTAGTCGCCGGGGGCGTACTGCGTGTCCTTGTAGTTCGCACGCTCGCGATGATTCGACGGAATCGGCGGCAGGTCGTCGATCGTGTACTGGCCGAAGCGTTCGGGGCGCCGCATCGCCACCTGCCCCTCGAGAAAATCGATCGACTCGTAGCCGACCAGCTCTTTCTGGCCGATACCGCGCGTGTCGATGCCCGGCCCCATCACACGCCAGCCGATCATCTTGCTGTTCTCGTCATCGACCGGCACTGTCCAGCGGATGATGTGAAAGCGGCTGAAGAGCTTTTTCTTCGAACCGTCTTCGGACGTGTACGCATGCAGGCTCAGATTCGGCAGCACCTGATGCTGGACGCGCACGAACAGCTTGTCCTTGTCGACCCGCCGCGCACCCGCGCACGCGAGGCTGCGCCCCTGCTGCACGGGAACGAAGTGCATGTCGGGTGCGACTTCCATCGACGCCGCGCCGACTTCGTCGAACGTGGTCCCCTGATAGTGACCGTCGACGACGTTCTTGCCCGAGTGCAGCGCGGTCGGATGGTAGTTGTCGGCTGCGTTGTCCTGCACCTGCAGCCAGTTGCAGTGCTGGAAGTTGCTGTACGGCACGAGTTCGTCGCCGGGCTGCACGGTGAAGTCGCCCTCCCATTCCGGAAACGGCGGCTCGGCTTCCGGCGGCCCCATATAGGCAAACACGAGACCGTTGCGCTCGACCGCCTTGTACGCGCCTTGCCGGATCGAGCACGCATACTTCTCTGCTTCTTTTTCTTCGCCCTTCGGGAACGGCACGTGCAGGCAGGTTCCGTCGACGTCGAACACCATCCCGTGATAGCAGCAGCGAATCCCGTGCTCCTGAATCGCGCCGTATTCGAGCGACGCACCCCGGTGCACGCAATGCGCGTGCAGCACGCCGACGCGGCCCGAACCGTCGCGGAACGCCACCAGTTCCTCGCCGAGAATCTTCAGAAAGCGCGGCGTATCGGTCAGTTCGATCGACATACAGACCGGATGCCAGAACGCGCGCATGAACTCGCCCATCGGCGTGCCCGGCCCGGTTTCGGTCAGCTCCGGATCGTGCCCCGGTGCCTTGTTGGTGTAATAGCCGCCGTATGGGATGAGTTTTTTCGGTACTGATTGTCCAGATGTGCCGCCCGTACTCTTCTGCCCTTCCAGCTTGTCCGACTTGATGTTCATGGGGTCCGTCCTTCAGTGATTGCCTCAGGTTTGCATTGTGCGGTTCGGTACTCTGAACTCTGTATACAGAGATTAGAGTGCTGAGTTCGCTTTGTCTCCGAGGGTAAACGCGGATTTGAGGCATGAGGGACCCCGCGCCCACGTGAGCGCGGCGCGCGGACGCGATGCGAGTTTCTTATGTACGTACTGCGGCTTTTTACGCTGCTTTTACATCGATGCCGCTACGCTACGTTCATTCGCAATGCACACAGGTGAAACGCGGGCATGGAATCCGTTACGTCTCACGATGCTCCCGAGCGTCGTGCCAAAAAATCTCTCGACTCTTCGTCGCGCTCTACGCGACTTCTGCTGGAAGTGATACCGGGCGGCGACAAGGCCGCCGGATCGAAGGTCCATCTGATCGCGCTGCTGCGCTCCCCGCTCGGCGTCTACGTGACGCACACCGACGTGTCCCGCGAGCGCGTCTCTGCGCAGCTCGACATCGCTGCGGAAGATCTCGATTTCACGCTGCACATGCTGGTTTCGATCCTGCCGGGCGCGTTGATCGGCCCCGCAAGACCACGCGAACCCGCGTTGACGGGCGAACCCGCATGGAAGGTTCACTGACATGTACAACGGAATCTGGCTGCCGATCGTCACACCGTTCCGTTCGGGCAGCGTCGACATCGATGCGCTGCAAATGCTCACCGAACACTATCTGCGCTCGGGCATCAGCGGCATCGTCGCGTTGAGCACGACGGGCGAAACCGCGCTGCTCAGCGACACCGAGCGCGCCACCGTGCTGCAGGCCATCACCGATGTCGCCCGCAACCGGCTGCCGGTGATCGTCGGCGTGGCGGGCTACAACACGCTCAACGTCACCGACGAAATCCGCCGCTTCGATCACTGGGACGTCGCGGGCTTTCTGGTGTCGGCGCCGTCCTACGTGCGCCCCGATCAGGCCGGCGTGCAGTGGCACTTCGAACAGGTCGCGCAGGCCACCGCGCGCCCGATCATGCTCTACAACGTGCCGCATCGAACCGGTGTGTCGATCGATCCGGAAACGGTGAACCAGTTGAGCCGCTTCGACAACATCGTCGCGATCAAGGAATGCGATCCGAAGAATTTCGAGGCGTTGAGAAACGTGCCGGTCAGCGTGCTGTGCGGAACCGACGATGCGTTTGGCGAATGTCTGAAGCACGGCGGCGCCGGCGGGATTCTCGCGACCGCGCATATCTGTGCGGACTTGCTGCTCGAAGCAAACGACCTCGCGCTACAGAACCGGCAGGCGGAAACCGATGCGCTGCTCGAATCGATTCGCCCGCTGCTGAAGCTGCTGTTTTCGGCGCCCAATCCCGCCGCGATCAAGGCGATGCTCGCGATGGATTTTCCGGTGTCGGCCGAAACGCGGATGCCGATCAGTCCCGCGTCCACCGAACTGATCGCGCGACTACGCGACGCGCGCGACTCGCTGCACGAACTGCGAGGCGCCATGAGCGCTTCGTAGCCGCAGGCGCGGGCTCATGGTCGCGTCCTCGTTCGCGGCCATGAGCCCAATTCGCGCGAGGCCATTCGGGCAAGCGCTTGCGGAAGAGCCCCATCATCGCGTTAGACCGGACAGACACTCGACGACGCGTCTCCAACGCCGATGATTCTTCCTGCGAGCGCTTGCGCGAACGGCATTCACGTGCATTGTCCTTGTGCAGCCCGATTCAAAATCAGAGGCTTGTTTTGCAGGTATTTAGAGGTATCGCGAAGGTCGTGTTCATCGTGTTCGCATGCAATCAGATCATGATTGCCGCGTTCGGCTGGGTGTCACGACAATTCGATGTGAGCGTGTCCGATCAGGCCATCCTGATCTTCGGACTGGTGACGTCGGGACTGCTGTCGTTCTGGCTGCAGGCGGACGCGCATCGCGCATTCGCGTTTGCGCAGAAGAACGGCTTTATCAAAAGCACGCGGCCCCGGCCGGGAACCGTGCCTACGGTCGCTATTGCCGACAACTGCCCGAAGCGCTGGCTCGTCGTGCTGTACGTCGATCTGCACCCTGTCGTGCCGCGTGCCGACTGACGTACAGCGTTCTTACGCTTTCTGCGCCGCCAGCACCTGTTGCAGGCTCTCATCGACACTCAGCTCGGACAGGATGCACGCACGCAATGTGTCGTCGGCGGCTCGTTGCAGCACGGCCAGTACGTCCGGCTTCAAACGCACCATCGCGAGCCGCCAATGCCGCGCCGCGCATTCCGCAGCGAACGTCTTTAGCGATTCGATCGTCGTACCGTCGACGTCGGGCGACTCCTCGAGACTCAGCATCACCGTCTGAACCGGCGTGGCCGCCGCGTGCGCGAGTTGTCGCACCTTGTTCAGCACACGCTCCGTGTTCGCAAAAAACAGCTGTGCTTCGGGACGCACGATCAGCACGCCGGGAATCGTCTTCGCATCCTCGTGCATCGATACATCGACGAAATCGTGACTGTCACGTAGACGGCCCAGCACACTGACGTTAGGCTCCGACAGCTTGCGCAGCGTCAACAACAGGCTCACACCGATCGCGGCAAGCAACCCCTGCAATACACCAAGCACAATCACCGCGAGCAGCGCGGCAATCACAACGAGACGATCCCGGCGCCACGCCCAATACGGCTTGAAGACCGACGGATGCAGCGAATGACTGACCGCGAAGATCACGATCGCCGCGAGCACCGCTTCGGGCGTGCGCGCAAGCTGCGGCAGCAGCAGCCACACGATCAACGCGATCACGACCGCCGCGCATAGACCTGCCATGCGCGTTTGCGCGCCGGCCGCTTCGTTCGCGGATGTCGCCGAATACCCGGCGCCAACCGGCATTCCGTGAAAGAGTCCCGACACGAGATTCGCGCAACCGAGCGCAACGAGATCGCGATTCTGCGACACCGTATCGCCGTGCTTCAACGCAAAGTTGCGGATCGATCCATACGACTCCGCATAGAGGATCAGCATCAGCGCGAAGCCGAGTTCGATGGTCTGCATCCACGCGGCACGGTTGAGCACCGGCACGCCGAACGCAATGTTCTGCAGATCGATTTTGCCCACGACGGCAATGCCGTAGTGCTGCCAGTCGATCCAGTAACCGGCCGCGATGCCAAGCACGATGACGATCAACGTGGCCGGCGCACGCGAACGATGCCCGACGATGAACAGGATCGCGAGCGCCGTCGCGCCGAGCGCGAGGCTGTAGAGGTTGCAGTGCGCGAGTCCGCGCAGCAGATCGAGCGCGACGTGCAGCGTGTCGCTGTGCTGGACCTGCACGACGAGAATTTTTGGCAACTGCTTGATGACGATCGTCAGTGCAAGGCCGAACGTAAAACCGCGCAACACCGGACGCGCGATGAAATCGGACATGCCGCCCAGTCGCGCGAGGCCGGCGAGAATAAACAGCACGCCGGTCGCCGCGACGAGCGCGGCCGCCAGCGCGAGCTGCGTGGCGACGTTCGCGCCCTGCTCCGACAGCACAGTCGCGGCCAGCACCGCCGCCGACGAAGACGTCGACGATACGATCGCAAAGCGGCTGCTACCCGTGAGCGCATAGACGATCAGCCCGGCCAGCAGCGCGATCAACCCTGCCTGCGGCGGCAGATTCGCGAGACCCGCATACGCGACGGCCTCCGGAATCAGCAGGCCCGCAATCGAAATGCCCGCAAGCGCATCGCGCACCGCGCGTTCGTTACGCGGCGCGGGCGGCTCGCTTAGCGGGGCGAAATGCGTGACATGCTGCGGCCCCGCATCGGGACGGCTCGGAGGAATGTCCATATTGTCGGCTAAAGAGAGTGCGATAAACGTGGGTTGAACTTAAACCCGGCTTTAACCTGGTCTTAGCCCTTCGGTGCGATCGTGCCGGACCACCCCGGCAGATAGCGCGCGTCCTGGTTATGCGCGTGATCGAGCGCCGCGTCGAGCGCTTTCGAAAAATCTTTCTTGATGCTCGCCAGCGTGATTTTCGGGCGTAGATAGTCGGCCCACAGAAATTCGCTGAACGGCGTCGTGTCCTTCGCATAGCCGCCCGCCGTGCGCAATTCGCCGGCCAGACTCCGGTAGGGATCGTCCTTCAACTCGGTCAGCACACCGGGCAGTCGCGCGTAGTCGTGCCGCGTGCCGTCGACGCCGAACGGATGCACCCACTGGTTGTGCTCCATGATCCGCCAGAAGATCGTCTCGTCGAGCCACGACAGATCCTTGAGCAGCATCGCCTTGACATCGGTTACGCCTTCTTCGATCAGCGCGAGCCCGAGGTGATGATGATCGACGATGAAGTACTCGTTGCCGGGTCCGAGCACGGCGGGAAACCAGTGCGAGTCGATCGCGGCTTTACGGGCCTGCTTGCTGAGGCCCTTCCAGTGCTTGCGCTTCGCCTTGACCTCGCGATAGCCGACTGTCATTTGCGTCGGGCGCAATGCGTCGAGTTTGGCGGGAACGAGATGAACATCGGTGCCGAGCGTCATGATCTCCCCCTTTCGTTGTTGAACTGTTGTCGAACCGCGATCCCGGCACGATACAGCGGAACCGGCGCGCCGTTAATAGTCGTCGATGCCTGGGGAAGTCGTTATCCGCTTCCTTGACGATGCTTGACACGCCTGCATCGGCGAATCTTTCATGCGACCTTCACCCGGCTGTCGATTGTTTATATGGGTAACCCTCGCATTAGCAACGCTTACGGTTGCTTAGGAAAGGTCGTTTCGCTCCCGCGCCTTCGAACGGCACACTGTGCCACCTCCTATGCCCATCACCCGCCATGAAACAGCCTCCGTTCAAGCTCGAACGCTACTTCGCCGCTCACGAATTCACCGCGAAGTATCTGCTATGCAGTTCCGATCCTGAATCGATGTCGATCGATGAACTGCTCGCCTATGAACCCGGCTCCGCCAAAGGACTCGGCGAAACGTGGCTCGGTTACACGGAATATGCGGGCGCGCCTGCGTTGCGCGCAGAGCTCGCGAAGCACTACACGTCGATCGACGCGGATCACATCATCGTCCACACCGGCGCACAGGAAGCGATTTTCTCGTTCGTGAACACGATGCTGGCCGCTGGCGATCATGCGATCGTGCATATGCCGGGCTATCAGTCGCACTATTCGGTGGCTCAAACGCTAGGCGTCGACATCTCGCCGTGGCGTGCTCACGAAGCAACTGGCTGGTCACTCGATCCGGATGAACTCGAAACGCTGCTACGTCCGCAGACGAAAGCGTTGCTGGTCTGTCTGCCGCATAACCCGACCGGTTATCTTCCTTCCGCAGAGTGGTTCGAAAAAATTGTCGAATTCGCGCGGCGCCACGGGCTGCTGCTCTTCTGCGATGAGGTCTATCGCGGACTCGAGCTCGACGCCGCCGATCGTTTGCCCGCAGCATGCGATGCGTACGAACGCGGCGTGTCGCTGTCCGCGCTGTCGAAATCGCATGGACTCGCGGGTCTACGGCTCGGCTGGATCGCCACGCGCGACCCCGACGTGCTCGAACGGATGAGCACCTTCAAGGACTATCTGACGATCAGCAACAGCGCACCGAGTGAGTATCTAGCAGCCATTGCCGTACGCCACACGGATGCGCTGATCGAACGTGCGACGTCGATCACGCGAGCCAATCTTGCGGTGCTGGATGAATTCTTTGCGGGCTATCCGGAGACGTTCGAATGGCGGCGTCCGAAGGCAGGCACAATCGGCTTCCCGCGACTGAAGCAACATCGCGCGGATGCGTTCTGTCTGGAACTGCTCGAAAAGACCGGCGTATTGCTGTTGCCCAGCACGCTCGTCGACTATGGGAACAGTCATATCCGCATCGGCTTCGGAAGACGGAACATGACGCAGATTCTGCCGATCTTCGATGACTATCTGCATGGTATCGGTGCGCGCTAGACTGCACTCGTCAAGCGTCTTGATCTCCGCGTCGCGCAACACACGTTCGTGACAAAACACCCCTCTCGTCACACCGCACCGTGCGCGTTTTTCTTCGCGCGCCGTGCCGGCACTTCGTTGTTTTACGAGATTTTTGCGCAATGAAGAACGGAGACTGTGTGTGCGGACAGAAGACTGTTTCTGCCCAACGACAGCACGCGTTCTACCTTCATACCGTCTGATCGAAATCCCCACGAAGGACTCTCTATCGAAAGCAGGATCATGAACAGCATCGCTCCGACTACCTCGACCCTTTCGCCTCCCATCGCGCCACGCGCCCCGGAATCGTCCAACGGATCACAACCTGCCCGCGCATCGACCCCTGCACCGCAGGCATCCGGGAAACTGGCCACGCTCAAAGGTCCGCCACGGCCTCGCAGTTGGCCGGAAAGCCAGGTCGACAAGTCCACGCGCCGCACATCATTGCCGGCCAGGTCACCGACGAGCAACACGAGCGAGCCGCCTGTCGAAGCAGAGGCCCTCGACACGACTGCCTCTGCGGAAACACCCGGCACGTCGGCATCGGGCCGCAAGCTAACGGGGTCCCTGCAAACAGTCGTGCCGTATGTTCCGCCTGTTACGGAAGGTATTGCGGCAGTGCACTCGATTGGGGCGGGTGGCCTGGCACTCCTTCAACCCGGCGCTCTCGACGCCTACAAGGGAACCACCGCAACCAGCGGTGTCACATGGGCAGTCGCCGCGATCGTCAGTGAAGTCGATAACTGGTTGGGGAAAGGCCCGCATAGCAAGGGCTTGTCGGCAGCGAACCTGCTCAGCTTTGGAGCGGGTGTATTGAGCGCCGTCTCTCCGTTCCTGCCGGGAAGCAAAAGCGCGTATGTCGGCATCGCGTCGGGGGCGTCATGGCTCGCGAATACGGTGGTAGTCGGGGCTCGCGCGGCCAGCCTCAAGGACACGATGACGCGCGTCATGCAAGGCGGCAACGTGGTCGCAGGCGGCGTCGCCGCTGCGTTTACGCTGATGGCCGCGAAGGCAACGGAAGAGGGAGACAGTGCGCGTGCCGCCATCTACACCATCGTGTCAGGGGCATTCTGGGCGCTCAGCGCAGTCGCGGGGGGAACTGCCATGAGAAGAGGCCAGCAGCTCGCATCGAAAACGGAAGAGTCGATGGAAATGCACGGCTCGCCGGTTTGACGCATGCACGCAGCGAATGCGAAAGGAACGGTAAGTTGTTCGGCAAAACCACGCTTCGCCCGGGTCGACTAGAATGAATGATGAAGCACGCAGCTGTCGACACACCGCGCGTGCTTCCCCCAGTTCGATCCGGGTCTAATCATCGGGAAGGTTCTTATGAAAGTCTTTGCCTGTGCTGCCGCGCTGATGCTGTCAGCTGCCGTTTCTACGCCCGCGTGGTCCGATGCGAACGATGCGTCGGCAGCGACCGCTACATCGCATGTGGCCGCCGCAAACCAGAACCCGTCGAAAGCTGCGGAGCCGGTGTTGCGCGTCGGCGTGAGCGACCCCAACACGCAACTGATCCTGCCGTGGTTTCTCGCCGACATCGTCGATGCGATCAACAACCGCACACCGCCTGCAGATCTGCTGCGCAAAGCTGGGCACGATCTTTAGCATGAGCGGTACGCGAACTGCGTACGCTTGACGCAGCAGTCAAACCTCATACGCTCGCTAAGGCCGTGACCTGCTCACGGCCTTGGCGACGCATCAAACCGAAGCAAACGCAATATCCGACGGACTGCCCACACCCACGTAGGTATCGGTAAAGCGCAGCTTGCCCGTCGCAATATCTGCGGCGAAAACAGCGATGTGATCGCTGCGCTGATTCAGCGCATACAGGAAGCGCCCCGATGGATCGAAGCGAATCACGCGAGGATAATCGCCGCCGGTAGGCACTTCACGTAGACGTTCGACGCGGCCGTCGCTTGCGATACGGAACTGCACGATCGTGTCGTGCAGACGGTTCGCGACATAGATGAAGCGTCCGTCGTTCGACAGTACGATCTCCGAAGCAAAACTCGTCCCCTGGTATCCCGGCGGCAACGTCGATACCGACTGCTTCTGCGTCAGCACGCCGGCCGCCGCATCGTATTCGTAGAACACAAGCGTCGACGCTTCTTCGGTGACTTCGTACAGGTAGCGGCCGTTCGGATGAAACGCGAGATGTCGCGGTCCCGCGCCTGCCGATGCTGCGACGAACGGCGGATCGTTCGGCGACAGTGCACCGCTCGTTGCATCGAACTTCCAGACGTACGTGCGATCGACACCGAGATCGGTCGAAATCGCAAAGCGGCCATCGGGCGAAGGCACGATCGTGTGCGCATGCGGACCGTCGTGATCGCTGATTGCAAAGCTGCCGGGCACGCCCTCCGCTGCATGCTGCGCACCGGCCGGTGCCTGCGGACGTTGCACCGACACCGCTTCGCCGAGCACACCGTCGACCGCAACAGGCAGCACCGCGACGCTGCCGCTGTTGTAATTCGCCACCATCAGGAAGCGGCCGTTCGGATGCAGACTCAGGTACACGGGCCCCGCACCTTGCGAGTCGACTGTGTTGATCGGCTGCAGCGCGCCGGTGCCCTGCTCGATCGTATAGGCGGTGACCGAGCCGTTCGTCGTGCCGTTGTAGTTCTTCACCTCGCTGACCGCGAACAGAAAACGTTGCGACGGATCGACGAGCAACGCGCTAGGGTTTTCGATGCCGCGCTGCGGTTCGAGCGCATCGAGCTTGCCCGTTTGACGATCGACCCGAAAGCGATGAATGCCGAGACCGTTCGGCGTATAGGTGCCTACGTAAGCGAATAACGGCTTGCCGGTCTGCGCGGCGGCGACCGACTTCGCTCGCGCATGGGCGACGGGCTGGGACGGCGTCGCGGCCATCGAACCCATCGCCGACCATGCGGCCAACGCGCTTGCGCTCTTCAACCAGACGCGGCGCGTCTGTTGTGCAGGCACGCCTGCATCCCGAACCTTGCTCATCGTTTGCCTTTTGGAGAATGACGAACCGACGTTGGCCGAAACGGAACAGGCACGCGTCACATGCGTCGCGCGAATGCGTGTTCCACAATTACGGTATACATGACCCAGCTGCGCATTAGTCTAGCAGGCCATGACCGCGCGTCAATATCGAAACGCCTCGGCGTGATGTGCGAAGGGAAACGAAGAGAGGAGAAAAAGGAATTCAGGCCGGGCCGCGTCAGGCCGCGTGAGCGATCGTATTGCGCGGCAGCGCAATCCGTCGCGACCACGTTGCAAGCGCACGCGACGCGACCGCCGGCTTGCACAGAATCGCGCTTTCGTAGCGCTTGCCGTCGAACTGCATACAGTCGGCGATACGGAAGCCCTGGCTTCGATAGAACGCAATCAGATGCGCGGCGGCATGCGGTGTATCGAGCGCGAGTTCCGCGTAGCCGCGTGTCGCAGCCCAGTGATCGGCGAGTGCGAGCATCAGCGTGCCGATGCCGCGCTTTTGCCACGCCGGATCGATGCCGATCTGCCGCACGCTTGCGACGTCGTCGCGTCGATAAAGCTCGCATTGCGACGCGCGATCCGGTGCTTCGAGCGTCATCGTGCCGACGAGGCTGCCGCCGCTCACCGCGACGTGACAGTCGCCACGCATCGCACGGGATTGCGTGACCGACACGGATTGATCGACACACGTGCAGTCGAGTCCCATCGCACCGAGTCTTGCGAACGCGCGATGCAGCATGTCGGTCAGTTCATCGAACGAATCGCGTTCGGGATCGAAGCGTCGTATCTCTACAGGTTCGATGCCACGGCGAACGTAGGCGACCTTCGTTCGCTGGACCGGTTTCACGTGCTTCGACACGGTCACTGCGTTGCCCCGGATCAATCGCGTCATGTCTGCATCCGCCTCGCGTTTCTGAAGTTCTTGAAGTGATTGCAGCTTCAGGAGAAGAACGTGAACGGCAACGTGGCCACCAGATAAACGGCGATGCCAGCAGTCGGCAGACCGACCGCAATCGCGCCCGCCGCGACCACGCCGCTCGCAACGGCTGATGCGACCAGTACGCGTCGACGAACCGACCGCGCGGCGATATTCGAACGATGCCGGGAATCCGGTGACAGGTGCGTGGCACCGCCATAGCGTGGAACGTTGAAATCTGACATGACACCGCTCGTCTATTAACCGTGGACGATCGAAGTCTGACAGTCGCCGGATATCGATGTAAGAAACAGCTCGAGTAAAAACATAAAAACCGCGTATACGTCTGAACGTATCCCTCGGTCTTGACGAATCCTTTATACGGTGCCCGTATTTCTTTGCGGAAATCTCCCTGCTGGATCGCCTACAGTTTCCGCACACCAACAAGCCGTGGATCACATGCGCGGGAACAGAACACTCAATCGAATCGGGCAGCGTGGATTTCATCCGCTATGGCAGCCCTGCCTGCATTCACTCTGGCATCCGGCACTTGCGGCCGTATTCGGTGCACTGCTGCTGATGAGTCCGACCGCCGGAGCCGTTGCGCAATCACTCGCGGCGCCGCCGTTCACCGCTAGCGACGCTACACCTGGCGACGCAGTGATGCCTGCATCGAACGATATCGTTGCGATGTTGCGCGACCAGTTTCGTGTAGCCCGTAACGACTCGGTTCGTATCGCGGATGCCGTGCTTGCCGAAGCGCACCGTCATGCGATGTCGCCGGTGTTGTTGCTCGCGGTGATGTCGATCGAATCGAGTTTCGATCGTCACGCTGTAAGCGGTGCCGGTGCACGTGGCCTGATGCAGATCATGCCGTCCGCGCATCCGCAGTTGATCGCGCATGCGAAGGATCTCTCCGATCCCGCCGTCAATGTACGCATTGGCACCACGATTCTGCGTGACTACCTCGATGCAGCAGATGGCGATCTGGATGCCGCGCTGTTTCGCTATAGCGGCGGCGGACGCGGCTACGCACGTCGTGTGATGTCGCAGATGCAGAACTTCAATGCGCGGTTGACTCGCACGGGCAGCGCGCCGGCCCAGCCAACCGATGCACGCGTACTCCCCGTTCGCTACGGACAACCCGCTACGCCATCCGGCTGCGACGCAGACACGTCAGCGGCCAGCCACGCGACAGACTGCGCGGCCACCGATTCGCAAAGCTGATGGACAAGGTCCCGCCTGACAGGCTGATATCGAACCCGCTGTGCCGCGAAGACTTCACGCAGAAAGCGGTTTACGTGCGACGAAGTGAAGCCACCACGCGTCGTTCGTCTGCACCGAATCGTCGATACGCCCGCCGTCATCGCAGTTGAATATCGCTTCCGGAACGAACCCCAACGAAACAAGCTGCCGACGCTGTTCGGCAATCGTCGTATAGACGATCAGAATTCCGAAGTAATGCGCCGACGCAGTCTTGATCGAATACCCTTCGTGGTTTTGATGAAAACGTGCGTGCCGTCTATAGTTATAGATCGACAGCGGAAGCACCCGTATCGTGCGCAGCGTGCGCCATCCGTAGCGCAATGGGTTCAACGAAAAACGCGGCATCAGCGACCAGATGTTTTCGCGGAACCCCGGGCCTTCGCGATTGTGTGACGAGAACAGCACCAGGCCACCTGGCCGCGTCACGCGAAACATCTCCTTCAGGATCGACACCCTGTCGTCGTAACTCACGCAATCGATACCGTTCCAGCTGAACGTCGTCAGCGCATAGTGATCGGACGGCAACGCGGACATGTTGCGCGCGTCCATCTGATGCAGCGCGGTGTCGGGAAAACGGGCCCGCGCTTCATCGAGCAGAGCGGCCGTGTAATCGATGCCGGTGTAGTCCGACGAGATCTGTTTCATCATCGGTATCGTGCGGCCGGCACCGATGCCGATGTCGAGCAAGGGCTGATTGCGGCACTCGTCCGCGCACCACGCGAATGCGGATTCCTCGCCTGGATCGGTCCACGTCTTGTCGCGCGTGAATTCGCGTAAAGCGTCGCGCGAATTCCACGCTCGCTGGTTAATCTGGTCGAACGAAGGCTGGACGTTCATGGACACGCTCCCCGTATGAGCATTGCCGTTAAAGAGGTCTACCCGCGAATAGAGCTGGATCGGCGTTTCCGGGGTCCCGGTCGCCGTCGATAAGACGTGGTCTCGCAGTTATTGTTGAAAGCGTTGTATGCGGCAACACGCAGCAGCGACGTCACACGAAAAACGTGTGACTTGTGCGCGCTTTGCCACGCAATCGAGACTACGCCCACGAATGCATCAGCCTGCGTGCGCGTGCATACACTTCGCGCGTTTGTACGCGTTGAAATGGGCCGGCAGGCTCTTGAAACGAATCGCGAACCGCCCTCACGCTATTCCGCATACCTCCAGCTTGCACTGCGTAATGTGCGCATGCAGCAACGCCGCACAAACTAACGTACCGAAGATCTTTCCGTCCGCCCGACCGCATCGGGCGCGTCTAACGCCTGTTTCATTCATCCGCTCGACTCACGCCCAGTCCGCGCTCGTGCACCGGTCTTCGTTTGGAGCGGACCGCCTGGAGCGAATCCTTGGCGAAGCCCTACGTCAGGCCATATAAATCATGGATCAAACGGATTCCGCCAGGACCGGCAGGAGTCCGACAAAACGGAGGGAGACAATGGCATCAGCACGAGCCGAATCCGCTGGACCGAAACGTTGGGTCGACGGCAAGCGCTACCTGTGGCTGCTGGGCGCACTCACGATCACATTGCCGCTCAACGCCGCGCATCTCGCGCTGTTGACCGGCATCCATCTGTTCTGGTGGTTCGGACCGATCTTCGTGTTCGGCATCATCCCCGTGCTCGACTATCTGATCGGCGACGATTCGAGTAATCCACCGGACGACGTCGTCCCGACACTCGAGAAAGAACGCTACTACCGCCGCATCGTCTACCTCGCGACGCTGATCGAATACGTGTCGTTCTTAGGTGCGGTGTGGGTCGTCGGCACGCATGCGCTCGCGTGGTACGACTATCTCGGCTTCGCGCTGTCGCTCGGCGCCGCGACCGGCGTGTCGATCAACACCGCGCACGAACTCGGTCACAAGACCGATCCGTTCGAACGCTGGCTCGCGAAAATCACGCTGGCACCCGTGGCCTACGGACACTTCTTCGTCGAACACAATCGCGGCCATCACGTGCGCGTCGCAACGCCGCCCGATCCGGCCAGCGCGCGCTACGGGGAATCGTTCTGGAGATTCCTGCCGCGAACCGTGCTCGGCAGCATCGGCTCGGCGTGGCGACTCGAGAAGGAACGACTGGCCCGTCTCGGCAAATCGCCGTGGACCTGGCGCAACGAGGTACTGCATTCGTGGGCGATGACCGTCGTGCTGTGGGGCGCGGTCATCGCAGTGTTCGGCAAGGTCGTGGTGCCGTTCCTGCTGATCCAGGCGGCGTACGGCGCGTCGCTGCTCGAGGTGGTCAACTACCTCGAGCACTACGGGCTCGGCCGCAAGCAACTGCCGAACGGCCGCTACGAACGTTGCCAGCCCGAGCATTCATGGAACAGCAATCGCGTGGTGACGAACCTGTTCCTGTATCAGCTGCAACGCCATGCGGATCACCACGCGAATCCGACGCGTTCGTATCAGGCACTACGGCACTTCGATACCGCGCCGCAACTGCCGTCGGGTTACGCGACGATGATCATGTTCGCGTACGTGCCGCCGTTATGGTTCCGCGTGATGAATCCGCGCGTGGTCGCGCATTATCAAGGCGACATGACGCACTCGAACATCAGGCCGGCGATACGCGAACGCGTGCTCGCGCAGTTTGCGCACCAAGCGGGCTAGCCCGTCAACCGTCGACGTATTCGCCCACCAGAAGAAGATGCTCGTCGACAAGCGCCATCAGTGCCGGCGCGATTTTCGAGTAGATCGGCCCGGCGACGTAGCGCTCCGAATGGCCGATCGACTGCCACCAGTAATACAGGAACAGCCGGTCGGGATCGCCGGTCACGCGGCTCATCTCGACCCGGGTCAGGCCTTCCGCTGACCTCACCTGCGGCAGGCAGTCCAGTGTGAACTGAGCCAGATCCTCTCCCTTGCCGGGTTTTGCTTTCAGCACTGCAATGGCGCGTATCGTCTCCGTCATTTTCCGTTCCTCTATGGGTGGGTAGGTCTGCGGCGGGTTCGATCATGGCCCCGTCGCAGACTACGGTCAATATCGGTGCGCGCCGCTCGCTCAGAGCGTCGCCGTCGGCCTGACGACGATCTCGTTCGTATCCACGTCGTCGGGTTGCGCGATCGCGTGCAGGATCGCGCGGCCGATCGCTTCCGGCTGGATCGCGATCTTCCGGTACGTGCGCATCAGTTCGGCCGCTTCGGGGTCGGTGATCGTGCTCGCGAGTTCGGATTCGACCACGCCCGGGTAGACGCAGGTCACACGCAGTTTGTCGTTCTCCTGGCGCAGACCGTCGGAGATCGCGCGTACCGCGTACTTGGTCGCGCAATACACGGCCGCCGTCGGCGACACGCTCAGGCCGCCAACCGACGACACGTTGATGATCTGACCGCTGCCCTGCGCGTCCATGACCGGCAGCACGGCTGCGATACCGTACAGCACGCCGCGAATGTTCACGTCGATCATCCGGTCCCACTCGTCGACCTTCAACGAGCGCATGGGCGACAGCGGCATCACGCCCGCGTTGTTCACGAGCACGTCGATTCTGCCGAAGCGCTGCTGCGCGAATGCGGCAAACGCCTGCATCTCGTCGCGACTCGTCACGTCGAGCTGCATGATTTCGACGGTGCCGCCGTCGCGGCGAATTTCTGCGGCGAGTGCCTCCAGACGATCGAGACGACGTGCGCCGAGCACGAGTTTTGCGCCCGCTGCAGCGGCGACGCGTGCGACGCCCTCGCCGATACCCGCCGATGCGCCGGTAATCAGAATGGTTTTTTGTGCCGTGGAAAGAGAGGTGTTCATTCGATGGTTCTGTCGTTGGTTGGGACACCTGGACAGTACGCGTGAGACGTGCAACGATCGAGTAGCTGATGTTACATGGGCCATTCACTCCAACTTACCAATGACCGATCCATTCGATGGAATGACCGCTTTTCTGGCCGTCGCGGAGACCGGCAGCTTCCGTCTGGCGAGCGAGCGACTGGGCGTGACGCGGCCCGCGGTCAGCCAGACCATCACGAGGCTGGAGACGCGTGTCGGTGCGCCGCTGTTCCAGAGGACGACGCGCAGCGTGCGGCTCACCGAGGCCGGCGAGCGTCTGCTGGCCGTGCTGCAACCGGCGAGCAAAACGCTCGAAGCCGCACTGGAAACGATCAGCGATGCGCACGGTGCGCCGTCGGGCGTGATTCGCGTCGCGGTCTCGTCGATTGCGGAACGCGTGCTCGACGGCAAGTTGTTCGCGACGTTTCTCGAAGCGTTTCCGGCGATCGACCTGGACATATCGGTCACCGACGACGAGTTCGATATCGTCGCCGCCGGTTTCGATGCGGGCGTGCGGTTAGGCGAAGTGATCGAGGCCGACATGATCGCGGTGCCGGTGTCCGCGCCCCAGAGGCAGATCGTGGTCGCGTCGCCGGACTTCATCGCGCGCTGCGGCATCCCGGCGAAACCGGGCGAGTTGATCGACTACGATTGCATCGGCTGGCGCCCGTCACCGGGGAGCGCACCGTATCGCTGGGAATTTACCGAAGACGGCCGACCGTTCGACGTCGCCGTGAACCCGCGCACCACGACGAACGACATGCGGCTGATGATCAACCTCGCGCTCACGGGCGCGGGGATCACCTGCGGTATGGAGGAGACGTTCCGTCCTTACGTCGTGCGTGGCGAACTGCAGGTGCTGCTCGAAACGTTTTGTCCGCTGATTCCGGGGTTTTATCTGTACTTTCCGTCCAGCGGGAAGATGCCGGCGAAGCTGCGCGCGTTGATCGATCACTTGCGGTCGGCAGTGCCGGCGTGGCCGCCGAGGCCGGGCACTTTATAAAAGCACTGGATCCGCACGATCTAGTGCTTCGATCCTGGGCTCGCGTGTTGCACGGGCGCGGCCTTGTCGAGAACCGCGGACGCCGCATCCTTCGCCAGCAGGAACGACGACGTATCGCCCGACGCGTGCGCCAGCGCCAGCGCGCCCTGAAGAATCAGATTGAGTTGCTTTGCCAGCCGTTGAGGCTTCGCAAAACCTGCCCGCTTGCACAGCTCCAGAAATTTCACTTCGCCGCGCGAGTTTGCGTGTACGCCGAGCTCGACGATGCCTTGATGTTTTCCCGCAAATTCTTGCGCCGCCTTCATCCCTAAGCAACCACGCGTCAGCATGCGCCCTGGGTTCTTGCGAACGTCGAAGAATTCGACGATCTGCTCGCGCGGGTCGCTTACGTGTGCGACCGGCTCGAAAAGCTGGTCCACGACGACCTCGCTATAGCGCTGCAATACAGCCGCGATCAGATCTTCCTTCGACGGGAAGTACTTATAAAGCGTGCGCTTGGATATGCCGCTACCGGCCAATGCCGCCTCCATTCCTGTTGCATGGAAACCGGCTTCGTAGAAGCGATCGAAAGCATATTTCACGATCTCGAGCTTTTTGCCTTCGATCTCTGTGTCCTGACCCATCTTGTCATCCTCGTGAATTCCCGCTGCGTATTTATAACGGATCCCGTTGACAAAGTAAACGGCATCGTTTACAAATGCGCCGTGTAAACGATGTCGTTTACTTCGATAGCAAATACGCAGACATGCAGGTATATGGGCCGATCTCCCGCTGCGTAGCGGGATGCATTTTTGCGCACCCTCCAGAAGTTATCGCGACGTTTTTTCGCCACGAAAACAGATGGTTTTCTTCACCCTTTGCAGGATCATCCCTTCATGCTCACGCGTCGTTCCTTTACGAAGAGTTTTCTCGCGGCTTCTGCAGCCATGGTCGTGTCCACAGCAGCGTCGGCCAAAACCCCGACCGCTACACGGATTAGAAAATCGTCTGCCACGGGAAATCAGGCTTTCCCCGTGCACTACCGGACTGTCGATATCGACGGCGTTTCCGTCTTCTACCGTGAAGCGGGCGCACCGGGTGCGCCGGTGGTGCTTCTGCTGCCCGGCTGGCCGTCGTCGTCGACAATGTTTCGCGAGCTGATTGGCGAGCTGTCGGCGAACTATCATGTTTTCGCACCGGACTATCCGGGCTTCGGCAACAGCGACGTGCCCGATCGATCGCACGGTCCCTATACGTTCGATGCGCTTGGCGAGGTTATCGGCAAGTTCGTCGACAAGGTCGGCATCGGCCAGTTCGCCTTGTACGCGACGGATTTCGGAGGTCTCGTCGGATATCGCGTGATGATGAAGACGCCTCGGCGAGTGAAAGCGCTTGTCGCGCAGAACAATCCGCTGTTTCTCGGCGAAAGCCCATGGTTCGGGCCACTCGTCCCGTACTGGAAGGACGGTACGGCCGAGAGCCGCGCGAAGGCCGCGCAACACTACCTCACCCTCGACGTGGTGCGCGGTCTGTACGTCGACGGTGTGCGCGATCCATCGCTGATCGATCCGCAGCAATGGCAGGCAGACTTTTACTCGTTGCAACGTGAAGGCGCCGCGGATATTTCGCTCGACCTGCTCTACGACATTCGCACGAACGGTCCCACGCTGAAGAGTGCGCAGGACTACCTGCGCTCACAGCAACCGCCGACGCTGGTCGTCAGCGGCAAGAACGATGTCCTGTTCCCGGCTCAAAATCAGGAGCGATATCGCGAGGTGTTGCCGAACGCGGAGATGCATTTGACGGACAGCGGTCATTGCGCGCTGGCCGACAAAAGCGGGGAGATCGCCGGCAGGATGCACGATTTTCTCGGTCGGGTGCTTTAGTCGAAGTTTGACACCACGGTTGCGTGGTTGATTGACTCCATGCACATGGAATCCGACGCTGCGTGAGCTTCACAACGAAGCGCCGGATCACCCTCCCGTCGCCACCGCCCGCGGCTCCATAAACGTATGCCTGAAATACTCCCTCACCGCATGCATCCCCGGCGTGAACAACGTATTCCTGCGCCACGCAAGACCGACACTCATCGGCGGCACCGGGTCGCGTAACTGGATCGTCTCGATCCGTCGCCCTTCGAGCGACCACGGCCGGTACACCATGTCCGACAGGATCGCCACGCCACTGCCGTTCGCGACCATGCTGCGCACCGCCTCCACCGACGACGTCCGCAGTTTCACGTTCGGCCGATGCGGCGTGTCGTTCCAGTAGCGCAGCGCGGTGTACGCCGCTTCGTCGACAGTGAGCATCACGAACGGTTCCGGCGCGACATCGGCGAGCGTGACGCTTTCGCGTTTAAGTAGCGGATGCTGCGCGCAGACCCATAGACGTCGCACCGAATGGATCATCGGTTCAAGCACGAGTTCGGGGTTCGCGACATTCGACGTCAGTAGTACCGCCATATCGTAGCGGCCAGCAATCAACCCTTCTTCGATCGACTCGCGATTCAGCTCATGCAGTTGCACCGTGAGCCGCGGATACAGCGTACCGAGCCGCTGCAGATGATGCGGCAGAAAATAACCGAGCACCGTGTAGCTCGCGGCAAGCGTCAGCGTCCCCGTGAGCGTGCTTTCGAGGTTGGGGATCCGCATCGCCTCGTCGACGGACGACAGGATCGTATAAGCCTGATTCAGAAAGCGTCGGCCGGTGTTGGTCAACGTAACGCCGCTTGCCGCGCGCACGAACAGCTGCGTGCCGAGGCTGTCTTCCAGCTCCTTGATCGCGTTGGTCACGGCCGACTGCGAGATGGTCAACTGGATCGCCGCCTGCGAAATCTGCCCCAGTTCAGCGGTGGCGACGAAGTACTTGAGCTGCCGGAGCGTAAGCGCCATGAAGACCACCGAAAAATCGATATTGAGCGAACCGGTATCGTATCTCCTAATACCTGCTTAGGGAAAGCACGCATCGGCAGGCCCTGCCAGCAGCACCTGGCGCGATCGCGAGGATTTTCGCTTCCACCCATGACATCAAAAAAACAGATAACGAGCCATATAAAAATAGAACTATTTTGGCGACCGGTACGGCGCTAAGGTTGCATCCAGCATAGATCGCGGCCCTTCCTGACGCGGCCGCCACTCTGGAGACATTCAGCATGAAGAAGCACAGCATCGACCTCAATTCCGACATGGGCGAAGGTTTCGGCGCGTGGAAGATCGGCGATGGCGTTGATGAAGAGATCATGCCGCTGATCAGCTCGGCCAACATCGCCACGGGTTTCCATGCAGGCGATCCGAACATCATGGCGCGCACGGTTCAGATGGCGAAGCAGGCGGGCGTCGGCGTCGGGGCTCACCCTGGCTTTCGCGATCTGGTCGGTTTCGGTCGACGGCACATCAACGAGACGCCGCAGGCGCTCGTCAACGACATCGTGTACCAGCTCGGCGCGCTGCGCGAATTCGCGCGCCTTTACAACGTCAGCGTGCAGCACGTGAAGCCGCACGGCGCGCTCTACATGCTGGCGGCCCGTGACGAACAGCTGTCGCGGCTGCTCATCGAAACGTTGCAGACGCTCGATCCCGGCCTGCTGCTGTATTGCATGGAAACCTCGGTGACCTGCCGCATTGCACGCGAGCTGGGGCAGCCGGTGATCCGCGAGTTTTACGCGGACCGCGATTACGATCGCAGCGGCTCGATCGTATTCACGCGGCGCGTCACGCGGCTCGATCCTGCTCTCGTCGCGGCGAAAGTGCTGCGTGCCTGTGTCGAGGGACGCGTGCAGACCGTCGATGGCGACGACATCGAGATCGACTTCGACTCGGTCTGCATTCACAGCGATACGCCCGGCGCACTCGATCTGGTCCAGGCCACGCGCGCGACGCTGCTGCAGCACGACATCCGGATCGCGGCACCGTTGCCCGCAGCGGCGCACTGACCTTCTTCATATCAGACACGGGGAGCACACGAGATGGCACAACACGAAATCGTCAGTCCTTTGCCGGGCACGTTCTATCGACGCGCGTCGCCCGATGCGGCGCCCTACGTCGAGGTCGGCGCGTCGGTCGAAAACGGCGCGGTGGTCGGTCTGGTCGAGGTGATGAAGCAGTTCAACGACGTCGAAACGACGGTGTCGGGAACAGTCACCGAAATTCTCGTCGACGATGGCGAGCCGGTCGACGCGGGCCAGGTGCTGCTGCGGATCGAAGGATGACGGCGATGAGCACAAGTAACGCAACGTCGACGCTATACCGCCCGCAACGCATCCGCACGCTGTTCGTCGCGAACCGTGGCGAGATCGCAGTACGCGTGATCCGCGCGGCGCGCGAACTTGGCATGCGTACAGTCGCTGCGGTCAGCGACGCGGACCGCGACAGTCTCGCGGCGCGCATGGCCGACGAAGTCGCATTGATCGGTCCCGCGCACGCGGCCAAAAGCTATCTGAATCCTGCGGCATTGCTCGCAGCCGCCCAGCAATGCGGTGCCGATGCAGTTCATCCGGGCTATGGCTTTCTGTCCGAGAATGCGGCGTTTGCCGCGCAGATCGAAGCCGCTGGAATGATTTTCGTCGGCCCTTCTTCGCATGTGATCGCGACGATGGGCGACAAGGCCCGCGCCCGCGAAACCGCAGCACGTGCCGGCGTACCCACGGTGCCGGGCAGCGACGGTGTCGTCCTGACGCTCGAAGAAGCGCACAGGGTCGCGGCATGCATCGGTTATCCGGTGATGATCAAGGCAGCAGCAGGCGGCGGCGGTCGCGGGATTCGCGTCGCGCAGGACGCCGCGCAACTCGACCTTGAATTGCCGCTCGCACAGCGCGAAGCGCAGGCCGCATTCGGCGAATCGGCGGTGTATCTGGAACGCTTCATCGCGCGGGCACGGCACATCGAGGTTCAGGTGCTCGGCGACGGCAACGACGTCGTCCATCTGTTCGAACGCGAGTGCTCGTTGCAGCGGCGCAGACAGAAGATTTTCGAGGAAGCACCGTCGCCGTCACTGACACCCGAGTTGCGCGACGCGTTGTGCGCATCCGCGACACGCCTCGCACGCGAAGTCGGTTATCGCAGCGCGGGCACGCTCGAATATCTCTTCGATGAAACGCGCGGCGAATTCTATTTCATCGAAATGAACACGCGTATTCAGGTCGAGCATCCGGTGACTGAGGCGATCACCGGTGTCGATCTGGTCCGCGAGACGCTGCGTATCGCCGACGGCGAGCCGCTGCGTTTCAAGCAGAGCGATATCACGCTGCGCGGTGCGGCGCTCGAATGCCGGATCAACGCAGAGGATCCCGATCAGGATTTCCGCCCTAACCCCGGTCGCATCGACGAGCTGGTCTGGCCCGCCGGCCCCGGCATCCGGATCGATTCGATGCTGTACCCTGGCTGCACGATTCCGCCGTTCTACGACTCGCTGCTCGCGAAGCTGATCGTGTTAGACGAGAGCCGTCCTGCTGCGCTCGCACGGCTCGAACGCGCGTTGCGCGAGCTGCACATCGGCGGCGTGAAGACGACTGCACCGCTGCATCGCGCGCTGGTCGCCGACGAAGACGTTCGTGCCGGTCGCTATCACACGAGTTTTCTGGAAGCATGGATGACCGCATGGCGGGCACGGCGCACCGAGTCGAGCGCCCACGAGGAGGCGTTATGACAACCCGCTACACGTTCGGCGGCGACGAATTCATCTTCGTCGAAATCAGCGAGGCAATGTCGCTCGACGCCTTTTTCAAGGGGACAGCGATTACCCGTGAACTGCAACGGCGCAACGTGCCCGGCGTCACCGAAATCTGTCCGGCGAACGCGTCTTACCAGGTGCGTTACGATCCAGACGTGATCTCACCCGACGCATTGCTCGGCATATTGAAGGACGTCGAGGCAACGGTCAGCGACACGAGCCTGAATCTCGCGACGCGCATCGTCGAAGTGCCGGTTCTGTACAACGATCCGTGGACGCACGAAACGCTGATGCGGTTTCGCGAGCGGCATCAGGACCCCGAGTCGACCGATCTGGAGTACGCCGCGAAAATCAACGGCAAACGCGATGTCGCCGAATTCATCGATGCGCATTCGGGCGCGCCCTGGTTCGTGTCGATGGTGGGCTTTGTCGCAGGTCTGCCGTTCATGTATCAGATGGTCGAGCGTAAGCGGCAGCTCGAAGTACCGAAGTATCTGCGGCCCCGCACCGACACACCGAAACTCACTGTCGGTCACGGCGGATGCTTCGGTTGCATCTACTCGGTGCGCGGTGCGGGCGGTTACCAGATGTTCGGCGTGACGCCCGCGCCGATCTTCGACCCCGCGCAACGCCTCGATTATCTGCGCGACTTCATGGTGTTTTTCCGTCCCGGCGACATCGTGAAGTTCAAACCGATCGATCGCGCTGAATACGACCAGGCCGTCGCGGCCGTCGAAGCCGGCACGTTCTCGCTGCGCGTACGGCCGGTCGACTTCTCGCTGGCAGACTTCATGCGCGATCCCGACGCGTACAACCGTTCTCTCGTCGAGGTGCTCGATGCCGACTGATCTGCACAACGCCATCGAAGTCGTTAAACCCGGTCTCGCGACCTCGGTTCAGGACACCGGCCGCAGCGGCTACTACCACGTGGGCATTCCGCCTTCCGGCGCGCTCGATCAATACGCGCTGCGGGCGGCGAATCTGCTGGTCGGCAATCCCGAAGACGCCGCCGCGCTCGAATGCACGCTGCTCGGGCCGCAACTGCTGTTTCATGCGGATGCGTTGATCGCGGTCACCGGTGCCGAGATGACGCCGAAGATCGACGGCGTCGTGCAGGCGTGCAACGTCGCGCTGCGGATCCGCGCGGGCAGCACGCTCGGCTTCGAGTACGTAAAAGGCGGTGCGCGAGCGGTGCTCGCGGTGTCCGGCGGTATCGACGTGCCGGTCGTACTCGGCAGCCGTTCGACGTACACGCTGGGGGCGATCGGTGGACATGAGGGGCGGCGTCTGCAGAAAGGCGATCGCCTGACGATCGGCGCGAGCGCTCGCAGTGGCACTGAAGGTACTGCGTTGCCCGCCGTGCTCTGTACGCCGCTCACACGCGAAGTCGAACTACGCGTACTGCCCGGCCTCTATCATCACAGGCTCACCGACCACTCCGCACAGACCTTCTTCGACGACACGTGGACGGTAGCGCCGGAAGCCGACCGCATCGGCTATCGCTATCGCGAAGGACGTCCGTTGCAGTTTCGCGAGCGCGAGCAACCGTTCGGTGCGGGTGCCGATCCGTCGAACATCGTCGATGCTTGCTACCCGATCGGTTCGATCCAGGTGCCCGCGGGACTCGAACCGATCATCCTGCATCGCGACGCGGTGTCCGGCGGCGGTTACGCGACGATCGGCACGGTGATCAGCGCCGACATGGACCTGATCGGCCAGATGCAGCCGAACCATCACGCGCATTTCATTCCGGTCACGATGGAACAGGCGCTCGCGGCACGGCGCGATGCACAACGCCGTCTGCAACGACTACGTGATGTACTGCTGCGCTAGAGGCTAGCCGCTAGCGAATAAAAGCAATAAGAAAGCCGGCGCCGCACGCCGGCCCCTTCTCTCAAGCCTTATCAATCGAATCCAGCGCGCCGGCGTCGCACATTGCACGCCGCGCGGGGTGACGCGCGTGCGCGTCGATGCCGTTCTCTCACCTGAAATGCAACCGTATCGAGGAGCACGACCATGGCCAATATGGCGCAGGAGATTCCTGAAGGCGAACTGGATTTATCGACCGTCGCGATTCCCGACGGCGCGCGCATGCCGGCGTTTTCGCTGACGATGGCATGGTGGGCCGTCTGCAGCGCGGTGTTCTACATCGTCGTCGGCGCGACACTCGCGTTGACATACGGCGCACGCAACGCGCTGATCGGGATGGCGTTGTCGGTTGTGTCGTATGGGCTCGTCAATTCGGTGATCAGCCGCTATGCGATCCGAACGGGACTCTCAGTCGCGCTGTTTTCGCGGATGTTATTCGGCAGCGCGGGCGCCGCGCTCGCGACATTGATTTTCTTCGCGACCGCGATCTACTACGCGGTGTTCGAGGGCTCGGTGATTGCGGTTGCGGCGAACCATCTGTTCCCGGCACTCGATTACCGCTGGGCCGCGCTGATCGTCGTCTGCTACAGCGTGCCGCTGATTTTCGGCAGCGTGCAGCACTGGCTCGACAAGTTCAACGGCGTGCTGCTGCCGTTCTACCTGATCGGGCTGATTGCCGCCGTCGTACTCGCGACGCACGAGTATGGCTACAACGCCGCATGGCTCGACTTCGGCCCGAAGGGTTCGGTGCCCGCCGACGGCTGGTGGCACTGCTTCGTCTACTACATGGGCGTCTGGGTGCTGATGATGTTCACGTTCGACTACGCGCGCTTTGGCCGCAAGGAGGACGTCACGTATCACGGCCGTTTCAACTTCGGCATGCCGTTTTATCTCGTGACGTTCCTGCTGAACGGCGCGGTCGGCATCTATCTGGTGAGCACGATTCCGGGGCTCGGCACGCTGTCGGAAGTATCGGTCGTGCTGGCGCTGCTGAAGCTGATGGGCATCGCGGGGCTGCTGTTCGTGTGGGTCACGCAGTCGCGGATCAACACCGCGAACTACTATCTCGCCGCGATCAACATGCAGGCGTTTTTTCAGAAGGTGGCAGGTCTGCGCGCGCCGAAGTTCGTGTGGGCGCTGGTCGTCGGTGCGGTGGTCTACGCGTTGATGATGGCCGACGTGTTCTCGCGGATCCTGCAGGCGCTCGCGTGGCAAGGCATCTTCGTGGTCGCGTGGGTCGGCGTGGCGCTCGCGCACATCCGCTCGACGCGCTATGACGAACTGCTCGGCGGTGCGATCGAATGCCGGGATTCGCATGTGCCTTCGTTCAATCCGGGTGGACTGACCGCGTGGTTCGCCGGTGCGTTCGCGGGCTTCGTGCTGATGAACGCGCCAGGGTTCGCGCAGTCGCTGTCGGCGCCCGCGACCTTCGTCGTGTCGTGGGTCGTCTATCGCGCGATGTTGTCGACAGCGAAGCGGACGTGGTTCGTGCGCGAGTCGTAGACTGCGAAAAAAGGACGATGCAGCCGGACAGGTTCCGCCGGCTGCATCGTGCAACGTGTTGCGACACGTCACGACGCACAGCAACGTGTAGAAACACCTACCTCCTCGCTAAAAAACCTCAGACCGGCCGCATCGCACAACCTCTATCCTTTCGTCGCCCCAAACGTCAGCCCCGCCACAAAGTGCCGCTGCATCGCGAAGAACATCATCACCGACGGCAGCGCCGCGAGAATCGAACCGGCCGACACCAGATTCCACGCCGTCACCCACTGCCCTTTGAGCGCCGCAACACCGACCGTGATCGGCGCGGCCTCATCGCCGGTCGTCAGGCACAGTGCCCAGAAGTAGTCGTTCCACACGAACGTGAACACGAGAATCGCGAGCGCGGCGAGCGCCGGGCGGATCAGCGGCAGCACGATCCGGTAGAACACCATCCACTCGCCGGCGCCTTCGATGCGCGCCGCCTCCACCAGCTCATACGGTAGCTGCTTGATGAAGTTGCGCAGGAACAGCGCACAGAAACCCGTCTGAAACGCGATGTGAAACAGGATCAGCGCGCCGACCGTATTGAAGATGCCCATCTGTAGCGACAGGTCGCGCACCGGAATCATCAGGATCTGGATCGGCACGAAGTTGCCCGCGACGAACGTCGCAAACAAGGTTGTGTTGCCGCGAAACGAATAGATCGCGAGCGCAAAGCCGGCCATTGCCGCGAGCGCGATCGAACCGATCACCGCCGGCACCGTGATCAGCACGCTGTTCCAGAAGTAATGCAGCATCGGCGACGTGGTCAGCGCGTCGCGATAGTTCGCGATCAGCGAGAAGTGGCGCGGCCAGCCCCAGTAATTGCCTTCGACGAGTTCGTCGGACGAGCGGATCGACGTGACCATCACCGCGAGCAGCGGCAGCAGCCAGATCGTGAGCGCAACCGGCAGCGACAGTTTGTACAGCACACGATTGACGGGTTTCCAGCGGGCGACCGGGGTCGGAAACATGATGGCAATTCCCTTATTGCTCGGTGCGCAGCAGACGGCGCAGGTGATAGACGATGTACACCATCATGATCGCGAACAGCACCACCGCAATCGCGGCCGAGTAGCCGATCCGGTAGTACTTGATCGCCTGGTCGTACATGTAATACGCGAGGACGGTCGAGCTTTCGAACGGTCCGCCGCCGCTCATCACGGCGATCAGGTCGAAGCTGCGCAGCGCACCGATGATCGTCACGACGATCGCCATGAACGTCGTCGGGCGGAGTTGCGGCAACACGACGTGCCACAGCATCGACCAGCCTTTTGCGCCTTCCATCCGCGCGGCTTCGATCTGCTCGGCATTCAGCGACGTGAGGCCGGTCAGATAAAGAATCATGCAATAGGCAGTCTGCGGCCACAGCGCGGCGAAGATGATGCCGAAGCTCACGTAGCGTGGATCGCCGAGCACGGGCACGCCATGCCCGAGGATCAGCTTCAGCAAGCCGAAGGTCGGATCGTAGAACCAGCTGAACATCAGCCCGACCACCACGCCCGACAGCACGAACGGTGCGAAGAACAGCGACTTCACGACGCGGATGCCCGCGACCGCCTGGTTCAGGTACAACGCGACCGCGAGACCCATCGGTGGTGCGAGCAGGAACAGCACGAGCCACAGCAGGTTGTTGCGCAGCGCCGTGTAGAACGTCGCCGTGTGGAACAGCTCCACGTAGTTCGCGAGGCCGACAAACGTCTTCTCCGACATCCCGTCCCAGTTGTAGAAACTGAGCGTAATGCTGGAGAGGATCGGCCACACCACATAGACCGCGATCATCGCGCACGCGGGCGCGAGAAACAGGAACGCCGCAAGACGCTGCTGCCGCGCCGTGGCCGACATGGGCCGGCGACGCTTCACTTTCACCGCCGGCACGCCGAGGGTTTCGGACATCATGCTCTCCTCGCCTCGGCAGGCGGTGCGTGAACGCATGCCACGTACCGCCCGCCGAGATGACTCATCACTTCTTGTAGATGCGCTTGCGCGTCGCTTCGAGCTGCGCGAGTACGTCGTCGAGCTTCGACGGATCGGAGATGAACTGCTGCATGCCCTTCATCCCTTCGTCGGCCATTTCCTTCGTCATGTCGCGATCATAGAACTGCGCGATGCCGCCCGTCGTCTTGGACAGGATCTGGAAGCCGGTCTTCGAGATCGCATCGTCTGGTTCCGGTGCCTGGCTGTTGGCAGGCAGCGAGCCCATCCCCTTCGCGAGTACCGCGCTGATCGCGGGCGTCTCGGCGAACGCAAGGAACGTGTGCGCGTCGGCCTTGTTCTTCGCCTTCGACGGAATATGCAGCGACTCGACCGGACCATCCTCGGCAGTCGGGACCTTGTCGTCGATGATCGGGAACTGGAAGAAGCTCATCTGCGGCTTGATGTTCTCCGGGAAGCCCGCCGTGATGAACGTGCCCATCAGCATCATCGCGGCCTTGCCCTGGAACAGGAACGGCTGCACTGCATCGAGATCGTACGACAGCGAGTTGTCGATGAAGTCCTTGTCGTCGATCAACTGCTTCCACGTCGTGTAGACCTTCTTCACGCGCGGATCGGTATACGCGATGTCGCCCGCCATCAACTGCTGATGGAACGCGTTGCCGTTCAGACGCAGATCGAGGTAATCGAACCAGCCCGCGAGCGTCCATGCATCGCGGCCCGCGACGGCGATCGGCACGATGCCCGCGGCCTTCAGCTTCTTGCACGCATCGAGGAATTCCGGCCAGGTCTTCGGCTCGGCGGCGATGCCGGCCTTCTGGAACAGATCCTTGCGATAGAACATCCCCCACGCGTAGTAGACGGTCGGCGCGGAATACTGCTTGCCGTTATACGTCGACGACTGCTTCGTCGATGCGTACATCGCGTTCCAGTTGTTGCGGGTCCAGTCGGGCGTCAGGTCTTCGAACAGGCCGCGCTTCGCGTAGTACGCCATCCGCTCGCCGTTGTGCCAGTTGACGATGTCGGGTGCGACCGTCGTCAGCCAGCCGGGCAGCTGCACCTTGTACGCTTCTTCATCGACGAACGAGATTTTTACGTCGATGTCCGGATGCGCCTTGTGGAACGCATCGAACACCTGCTGCCACACCGCGCGCTGGCTCGCGCCCTTGAACGCGATGTTCGCGGTGAGCGTGCCGGCCTCGGCGGCACTCGACGCAGCGAATCCGGCCGCCGCGAGCGCGACGGCACAGACCGTTGCCAGGACTGTAGGCCGGAACTTGCCGGTCGATAGGGGGCGAATCGAAAGCTTCATGCGCGTCTCCTCTTTAGTGAACTACTGTGTGCGTCGATGTGTTTCGGTTTGCTTCGCTTGCGTGGTTACTTCGATTAGTTCGCTTACTGCTTCTTCCTGACCATCTCGCCTCATCACGTCCGATAAATCGCGACGCCCTGCGGCTCGACCTGCTGCTGCCCGACGACGAAGCCTTTCGCCCCATCGATCATGTACGGCGTCGCGCTGTAGTTGAACACGTAGGTCAGCGCACCGCGACGGCTGATGCGCACGCCTTCAGGCAACGTCTGCGGTTCGAGCCCCGCGTCGCTCGCGGCATCGCGGAACACCGCGCGCGTCAGCGCTTCGTCGAACAGTCCCGCCAGATAGCGGGCCGCTCCGTGACGCACGACGGCCGGATGACCGTCCGCGAACGTTGCATCGACATGGCCGCCTTCGTGAGGTTCGATGAAATCGCGCCAGCCCCATGCCTGGCCGCTCAATTGACCACTCGCACCGCCGCTTACCTTTTCGACGACACCCGGTCGCATCGATTCGACGCGCCACACACGGATCGGCAGCAGCGGCGTAATCGCGGGACCCGGCGGCAGCGAGTCGGGAATCGTCAGATGCGGAGTCTTCGAGCCGGTACGCGGTCCCAGCACAACGTGAGCGCCGCTCGCGGCCAGACGCTGCCCGAAATCGTCGGGGACGATCGGCAGCGACGGCACGACGATCATCCGGTAGCCGTCGAACGATGCATTCGACGGCACCACGTCGACGTCGAGCCCAAGACTGCGCAACGCGCTGTAGTACTCGAACGCGATCCGCGGATAATGAAAATCCGCGCCCTGCGGATGAATCTCGAACAGCCACTTCGCTTCGTAGTCCCACACCAGCGCGACGCGTGCTTTCACGTCGGCGTCACAGCCCGCCTCGAGCACCTGCGCAATTTCCTGCGCAACCGTCGACGCTTCCCCGCCGCCGATGTCGAGCCGGTTGTCCGGCGTGTTCAGCCCCGCGTGCATCTGCTCCTGCGCGAACGGCGCCTGACGCCAGCGGAAATACGACACGCAGCCCGCGCCGTGCGCGAACGCTTCCCAACTCCACAGCCGAACCATGCCGGGCAACGGCGCCGGATTCCATTGCGCCCAGTTCACCGGACCGGGCTGCTGCTCCATCACCCAGAACGGCTGCTTCGACATCCCGCGATACACGTCGTGATTGAACGACGCAAAATCCGGATGACCGGTGCGCAGCCACGCCGCCTTGATCGACGGATCGAACCACTGCTCTTCGAGCGCGCCGAGCGGATAGCTGTCCCATGTCGCGATATCGAGATCGGCGGCGACATCGTAGTGATCGAACTCGGTGAACAGCTGCATGAAGTTGTGCGCGACCGGCCGCCCCGGCGAATGCGCGCGGATGATCTCCACCTGCATCCGGTTGAAGCGCACGACCTCGTCGGACGCGAAGCGCCGATAGTCGAGCCGGTGCGACGGATGCGCTTCGGTGACGGTGCCGATCGGCGGATCGATCTCGTCGAAGCTGCGGTACTCCATGCTCCAGAACACCGTGCCCCACGCCGCGTTCAACGCTTCGATGCTGCCGTAGCGCGCCTTCAGCCAGCCTCTAAAACGTTCGGCCGCAGCCGTCGAATAACTGACGACCGTGTGATGGCAACCGAGTTCGTTATCGGTCTGCCAGAACGCGACCGCAGGATGCCGGCCATACCGTTCGGCGACCGCCGTACAGATGCCATACGCCGCATCGAAATACGCCGGCGACGAGAAATCGTAATGACGACGCGAACCGAAGCCGCGCGTGCGGCCATCGGCGCCGACCGGAAGAATGTCCGGATGCTGGTCGATCAGCCACTTCGGCGGCGTCGCGGTCGGCGTGCACATCACCACCTGCAGACCGGCATCGCCGAGCACATCGATCGCGCGATCGAGCCAGCCCCAGTTGTACTCGCCCGGCGACGGCTCGATCCGGCTCCACGCGAACTCCGCGATCCGCACGCGCTCGATACCGAGCGCGCGCATCCGCGCGGCGTCGTCGCGCCACATCGACTCGGGCCAGTGTTCGGGGTAATAGCAGACTCCAAGATGCATGCGATGCGCTCCTACGCGGAAGGACGTGTAATGGACGAAGGCACGGCGAAGCCGTCCTCGGTAAATAGATGGCACGAAGCCGGCGGTACGCGGAACGCGGCGCGTTCGGCCGCGCGCGGCGTGCGATCGCCGGGTGCCTTTGCGATCAGCGTCGCGCCCGCATGCGGGTTCGCGGTGTCGCCCGGTTGATCGAGATGCAGGTAGCTGTGTTCGCCGAGCCGCTCGACGAGCGACACCGCGCGGACGATCTGCTGGACGCCGTCGTCCGCGTGTGCGTGGTCGACCGGTTCGAGATGTTCGGGGCGAATGCCGAGCGCGACCGGTTGATCCGGTTGCAGCGTCGAGCCATCGAGCAGCGTGTCGATCCGCTCGCCGGTAATGTCGAGCACGACCTGCACGCCGTTAGCACTGCGCGACACGACGCGTGCCGGCAGGAAGTTCATCCGCGGCGAACCGATAAAGCCCGCGACAAAGCGGCTTTTAGGACGGTGATACAGCTCGAGCGGCGCGCCGACCTGCGCGATGCTGCCGTGCTTTGCCGTGTCGGCGCCGGCGTGCAGCAGCACGATCTTGTCGGCGAGCGTCATCGCTTCGATCTGATCGTGCGTCACGTAGACCACGCTCGCGTCGTTGAACTGCCGATGCAGCCGCGCGATCTCCACGCGCGTCTGACCGCGCAGCGTCGCATCGAGATTGGACAACGGTTCGTCGAACAGGAACACGCCGGGACTGCGCACGATCGCGCGACCGATTGCAACGCGCTGCCGCTGACCGCCGGACAGCGCCTTCGGCCTGCGATCGAGCAGCGCTTCGAGTTGCAGCACGCGAGCCGCTTCTTTCACCTTGCGTTCGATCTCGGCCTTCGGCGTTTTCGCGAGCGTCAGACCGAACGCCATGTTCTCGTAGACCGTCATGTGCGGAAACAGCGCGTAGCTCTGGAACACCATCGCGACGCCGCGCTGCGCGGCCGGCACATCGTTGACGAGCTTGCCGCCGATGTACAGATCGCCGTCGGTGATGTCTTCGAGGCCCGCGATCATCCGCAGCAGCGTGGATTTGCCGCAGCCCGACGGGCCGAGGAACACGCAGAACTCGTGCTCGCCGATCTCCAGATTGACGTCCCGGATCACCGGGGCGTGGTCGCCATAAGCCTTCTGAACTGCCTGCAACGAAATGCTCGCCATGCTCGACGTCTCCGTGTTTCACCGTAGAGACAGCAGGAGGTTAAGCGCTTAACCTTGTGACCCGGAAAAACGATCCATGCACTGGATCGCCTTGCGTTGGGACTGTCTCCGTCGTGTTTCTTGTGATGCTGTGTTGGGAGCGAATCTAAGCGATGAATGCGCAGTTATGCAAATACCGGGAAGTCATCCCGAAATGTGGACAGCCCCTGTTCCGCTTGCGCGTTGCGCGCCGCCTTGCGACAGTGCGGCCGCATTGGCCCTTCCCGTTTCCTGCTGACGTTTACCGATGACTACGCTTGCCGAAGTCGCCCGCCGTGCCGGCGTCACGCCGGCCACCGTTTCGAATGTGCTGCGCGAACGCGGCAAGGTCGGCGCCGCGACGCGCCAGCGCGTGCTCGACGCGGTGAAGGCACTCGATTATCGCCCTCACCTCACCGCGCGCGCACTTGCCGAAGGCTGCACGCCGACGATCGCGCTGATGGTATCGAGTATCGCGAATCCGTTCTATCCGGAGTTCGCGCTCGCGGTCGAACGCGCGGCGCGGCATAGCGGACGGTTTTTGATCGTCTGCAACACGAACGAAGATCCGGAGATCCTGCGCACGTATCTGCATCAGATCGCGGGGTCGCTTTCCGAAGGCATTCTCGTGATGAACGCGGAGGTCGATTTCGACGAGCTGCGCCGCACCCAGGCGCGCGGCACACCGGTCGTGCTGTGTCTGTGGGAACGGCCCGACGAGCCGCCGGCTATTCCGTGCGTCGCGGTGAATTTTGCGGAGGCGGGAGCGCTGGCTGCGCGTCATCTGCTGGAGCTGGGGCATACGCGGATCGGCGTGGTCGTCGGCGGTCCGCACGACGGTGTGCAGGCCGCGCGCTACGCGGGCTTTCGTGCTGCATTGAAGACGGCGCGCGTCGCGCACCGGCCGCGCGACGTGCGCTTCACCGTCGATTCGATCCAGGGCGGCTATGAGGCCGCGTCGCAACTGCTCGATGCGCATGACGATCTCACCGCGCTGTTCTCGACCAACGATCTGCCCGCGCTCGGTGCGATGCACGCAGCGATGGATCGCGGGCTGCGGATTCCCAACGATCTCTCCGTGATGGGTATCACCGACATTCAGTTGGCGCGCGAATCGCGGCCTGGTTTGTCGACGGTCGCGATTCCTACCGATGCGGCCGCGACGCTTGCGGTCGAGCTGCTCGAAGCGCTGATCGCCGGTAAGCCGGTTGATGATCCGATGCGGCTTGCGCCGACGCCGGTGTTGGTGGCGAGGGCTTCGACGGGGCGGGTGCGGTCAGGTGGTATGTGAGCAATGCGTGGAACCCGTTCGCCTCGGGCATAGCGCGCCAAAGTAGGTGCGACTCGTGCGGCATCATCGTCCCACATTGAATTCGCAAATCTGCGACGGATTCTGGAGGCAAGTGACGTTAAAGAGCGATCACGACCGTCAGCGAGACCAACAATGTCAGACACGAAAAATGGATCGGCCTTCTCCAAATGGGCCGAGCTATCGCTATGTGCAGCAATGCGGATCTTCCTGCGCGGCAACCGTGGCATGAATCAGCAAGCCTCGCTGGGCAACAACGTCGCTCACCGGCCGTTGAGCTGTGAAGGGACGATAGCCTCAGCCCCGAAGAGGAGTGTGGCTATATCGCGTAGTGTCAAAGCAGCCGCTGTCGGTTGTCTTCTCGCTTTGTCATGTGGCGCTGCGCTGTCGGACCCCGTGTTTTCCACGACCGGATATGCGGCCGACGCTTACGGTGCCGCGGATAACTACCCATTGCCCGTGCCCGGGCACGGGAGAACGCAAAAGCAGTTCGTCGGCTACTACACTCATTTTGACGAGGTTCATCCGGCCGATCCGATTGCGAGGGCCGGTACTCCGTCCATATGGAAGACATCCGAACGCGAATTGACGCTCGAATACCCGTACGGCGGGCAGTATCGTAATCTCGACGATTATCTCGATCGCAATCCGGTGACCGGCCTGATGATTGCGCGCGGCGATACGATTCTTTACGAGCACTATCGCTACGCCCGAAAGGACTCAGACCGGTTCATGTCGCAATCGATGGCGAAGACAATCGTCGGCATGCTGATTGGCATCGCGATATCCGAAGGGGCAATTCATTCGATCGATGACCTTGCGGATGTCTATGTACCGGAGCTCGCAAACAATCCGTATGGGCAGACATCCGTTCGTGATCTGCTGCACATGTCCTCCGGCGTCCATTTCTTCGAAGACAGCAACGCCGGCGACGATCGGGACAAGTTGGGCCGCGATCTTTTCGATCCGCACGGGCTCGGCGCCATCGACGCCGTCGAGCACTTCGATAAGCGTGAGCGCGCACCCGGTACGCATTTCAGCTACGCGAGCATCGAAACGGAGGTGCTCGGACTTGTGTTGAGTCACGCGACACATATGTCCGTCGCGCAATACGCAAGCGAGCGCATCTGGAAGAAGATGGGTATGGAGTCAGATGCATCGTGGGGTCGCGACGCGACCGGGCAGAACATTACTTATTGCTGCGTGAGTGCCACATTGCGCGACTGGGCGAGATTCGGAATGATGCTCGCCTATGACGGCCGGTGGAACGGCCAGCAAATCGTTCCGCGAGACTGGGTGTTGCAGGCGACCCGTGTTGCCTCTCGTGATAGCTTCCTGGCGCCGGGCAACGCCAACCCGATCTTCGGTTACGGGTATCAGACCTGGATATTGCCGGGCGAGCGTCGCATGTTTGCGCTGCAGGGTATGGACGGTCAGCGGATCATCATCGACCCGCGCTCGAAGCTCGTGCTCGTACAGACAGCGGCGTGGACCAGCGATCACGATCCGGGTATGCGAGAAATTTATGCCTTGTGGTATGCGCTCGTCGCGCAACAGGGGTAATCGTAGCCTCGCTACAAAATTGAGGGGGTGCTGTGGGGAAAATTGGCAGGTCGTTCCGGGCCAGGCTACGCCTGATCGCATCGGGCCAGGTACGGCCACAACTGGTCATTCGACATCACCAGTTAGATCGCTAACAATCAATACGCTTGAGGTGGCATCAACCGGCAATACGCTAGAGCTGGCCCGACCAGCAAAAAGCGGCTGGCCGGGCCATGTTTCCTAATATCGATCAACGGCGTGACAGCAAGTAGTAGCCGAAGCCGAGTGTGGCACGTCCCCATTCCAGATAGGCCTTATGCCATCTCTGCATCCGGGTTGAGAATTTCTCTGAGTCCGGATCGTCCGGGTGCATGGCGAGGTATTGCATCATGGCATTGCAGTACTTACCCTCGTATTCGTCCCATTCATCGTCGCTACTGGTTGCCGTACGTAGCAGGTGATAGCCGCATGCACTCGCGCGTTCTGCATTTTCGGCATGGGAGACGAACTCGTCGATCGTGCCGCCAAGAATGTGCAGATAGTCTTGCGATGGCGGCTGCTTCCAAAAACCGTCTGCGATAAGCAAACGACCATTTGGCTTGAGCCAGTCGAAGCTGACGCGCAGGCATTCTTCGAATGATCCAAATGCATGCGTCGATCCAACACAGAGGATTGCAGCGTAGCCTTCGCTCGGACGCGCGTGCTCGAGCAACGGGGAGTTGATCAGGCTTAGTCGTGAATCCTCTGGCATGTCCCGCTGGAAGAGAACGCGTGCCTCGTCGAGAAAGCATCCATTGATGTCGACGCCAACGCCGCGCACCGGCGAAATCTGGAGAGCATCGCGCAATAGCGCCGCTTTACCGCAACCGGCGTCGAGCACTATGTCTTCGGCGGAAAGGTTACTCGTCAGGCTTTGCAGCAGTTCGTGAGCTTTGACGCGTGAGAGCGGGCTCAGGTAGTGGTGGCTACGATGTGCAATCGTGGAAAAACGAAATGGGTCGTTGTTCGTGTCGGACATGATTTCTCTTGCGAAGATGTATCGAAATTGAAGGACTTTTTCTTGAACATCAATTCGCACAGAGCTTTCATACACGAACCTCCCAAGGGTTTGCAATGTAGTGGCTGTTCAGTATGTTACACAGAATCCGGCAGTACCAGATTGCCACGCAGAGTGACTGCTTTCGGCATTCTCGAAGGGCGGAAATGGGTCGGTTACGGACGATCGCAGCTACAGCTTTGGCGCGGACGTTAGTCAATCGCAGAAACTTTGACGCACCGACCAGGCCTTCGTGGCACGGCTACACGTAAGAGCTTGTTTTTTCGTGAGCTGCCGCGATAACCACAGCGCCCTACGTCTAGCTCGCCCCGCCGCTCCCCGCACTTCGTAGCCTCACCCCCACCACCCCCGCCCATCCACCCGCCGACTACGATTCCCCACCCCGCGCTCCCCAGCACGCGTCAATACAATCGTCGGATCGGGTCACCGCCGCCGTCCTTGCCGGGCGGCCCTCCAGCGTTCCAGACAAGCGAAATCGCGAACCCAAACTTGATCCCGCCGTGCATGCGCTGCCTCTGTCTTTTATGCAAGCCGACGTCGACGACGCGATGGATCAGGTGAAGCACGACGAAACCTCGACCGCCGCGCCGACTGTCGCCGTCGCACATGTTGCGGTAGGTCCCGAGGCGACCGCGCTCGACACCTCTCCATACCTGCCGCGACTGTCCGCCGCCGCCGCGCGCGGACTCACGCATGCGTATGCGGCACGCGAGCCGCTGTCGTTCGCACTAGGCAACGCCACGTATCACGTGACGTGGCGCATCGATGCCGAGCCCGTCGCCGACGCGAACGCGTACCGCTTCGTGATCGGCCCCGCGCACGGCACGCTGTGGATCGATCCGTCGGCGGAAGCGGAATGGCTCGGCGATGCAGCGGACCCTGCAGTGCCGCCGGTGCTGCGTGCGGCTTTGCTCGCCGATCTGTGCACACCGCTCACGACAACGCTGCAAACGCTGACGCGACAACGCGTCGAGTTGCTGCCGCCGTCCACAGCGAACGTCGACACGAGCAGCACGTGGCGTCATGCGCCCGCTGTGCTGTATTTCGAACTGCACCGCGCGGACACTCCGTGGCGCTGTCACGGCGCATTGCAGTTCGATGCACCCGACGCGCTGGGCGTGTTCTTCGCTGCGCCACCGACAGCAACGGCACAGCAGAACACCGCAGCCTTCGCCACGCTACCCGTACCACTCGTATTCGAACTCGGCCGCACCAGCCTCACCGCGCACGAAGTAGCCGACGTCGCCGCAGGCGACATCATCGCGATCGAATTCTGGCGCGCGCAGGGGCCGAACCTGCTATGCGCCGCAAAGATACCGGCGGCGCCCGCATGGGAGATCGTCGCCCGCCCGTCGGGCAACCGGCTTGTCGTCGAACGAATCAGGGAGATGCCGTTGGAATCCATCCAATCGCCGGACGCGCCGCGCGCGCAGTCCACCGACGCGGACGCCGCATCGTCTGCCACTGCATTGCGCCAGTTCGACGGGCTCGCGGTCGATCTCACGTTCCAGTTACCGTCGTGCTCGATGTCGCTCGGCGAGCTCGGCACGTTGCAGCCCGGCGGCGTGATCGAACTGCAACAGGGCATCAACCAGAGCGTGATCAACATCGTCGCGAACGGGATGCTGATCGGCACCGGACATCTGATCGCCGTCGGACAGAAGCTGGGCGTACGCGTGACGACGCTCACGCCGCCCGCCCCACACGCGTCACGCGAGCGTCAGGATGGGTAATCTACCGAATCCGGTCTCGCTGATTGCAGTCATCGTCGCGCTCGGCATTGCGCCGTTCGCGGCGCTGATGGTGACCAGCTACACCAAGCTCGTCGTCGTGCTCGGCCTGCTGCGCTCCGCACTCGGCATCCAGCAGGTGCCGCCGAACATGGTGCTCAACGGCATCGCGCTGATTCTGTCGCTGTTCATCATGGCGCCGGTCGGCATGAACATCCGCGACGCGCTGCAGGAACACAACTTCAATCCGTCGAGCCAGCTGTCGACCGCCGACATCGGCGCGCTCGCCGACGCCACATTACCGCCGATCAAGGACTTCCTGATTGCACACACGCGGCTGCGCGACCGCGAATTCTTCGTGAAGACCGCGACGAGCGTGTGGCCGAAAAACCGCGCCGATGGCCTGAAAGACGACGACCTGCTGGTGCTCGTACCGAGCTTCACGCTCGCCGAACTGACGAAGGCCTTCCAGATCGGCTTCGTGATCTACATCGTGTTCATCGTCGTCGATCTGCTGGTCGCGAACGTGCTGCTCGCGCTCGGCATGCAGATGATCTCGCCGACGACTATTTCCGTGCCGTTCAAGCTGCTGCTGTTCGTCGCACTCGACGGATGGTCGCTGCTCGTGCATGGGTTGGTGTTGTCGTATCGGGTGACAGGATGAAACGCGCGATGCGGTGCTTACGCGATGCCTTGTGCGTGCTGCTCGCCGCACTGGCACTCGCGGGCGCCGGCATCGCGCCTGCGCATGCCTGGCCGCAGGCAGCCGCATTTGACGGCCTCGCACGCACCTGCGCCCCCAACGTCGATCCGTCGACGCTCGCGGCGCTCGTGCGCACCGAGTCGGGCTTCAATCCGTTTGCGATCGGCGTGGTCGGCGGGCGTCTGGAACGGCAGCCAGTGTCGCTCGCGGAAGCGCTCGCGACCGTGCGTGAACTCGAAGCGCGCGGGTTCAGCTACAGCGTCGGGCTCACGCAGGTGAACAACCGGAATTTCGCGAAGTATGGCGAGACTGCGGCGACGCTGTTCGAACCGTGCCGCAACCTGCATGCGGGCGGCGCGATTCTCACTGAGTGCTTCGCGCGTTCGAGCGCCGCACCCATCGATCGGCAGATCGCGTTGCGTGCTGCGTTGTCGTGCTATTACAGCGGCAATTTCACGACCGGGTTTCGGGCGGGTTATGTCGGCAAGGTCGTGACGAATGCGCGGATCGATGCGCTGCGGGGCGGTGCGCGATCGATTCCGGTTGTGGTGGAGGGAGCGACGGCGATGCATGAACGTTCGAATACGGCCACCGCTGTAGCGAATGTGCGGAACGTGAGCGCCCCTACTACACCGACCACACCGCCGCCAACCGGCGCGCCTACGCAAACCACCTCAACGCATCCACGTCCACTGCTCCGCCCGGTTCGCGCAACCGTAAGCGCAGCGCCATCGTGTCACGCGGCACCGATCATTACTGTATGCCACGGCCTGACTGCTGCGCAGATCAAGGCGCTGTGCGTGCGGTGTTTGCCGGCGCCCTAATACGACCGCGGCTGGCGACACACTGCTGTCAAACGGAACTGTACTGATTTATCGGCTCCTGTCCACGTCAGAGAGCCTGCCCATCGGTTCGTCTCTTACAAATCTCTTCGGTGTGTGAAAGAACCCGCACCGCGAGCGTCCAGATCGTAGAACCCCCACACGAACCGCTGCGCATCCGCGCAATCACTACGAGATGCGGGCCCGACACAGCCAGTCCCCGGCGGCAGAATTTTCAATTGCACAGTGCAGACTGGTTGCGCTGTTGCCATGCAGCGCAAGCTCGTGGAGAGGACGACGATGACATTGATGGCGATTGGCGGTGGGGGCGGTCCGGTTTACGTTCCCCCACCCAAGACTGACACCAAGCCGACCTCTACGGCCCCCACTCCGACCGCTGCCCAGATCGCGCAGCAGAAGGCGCTCGCCGCGGCGCAGGCCGAGACCGCTGCGCTGCTGAAGCAGGCGCAGCAGGAAATGAAGACGCTACAGCAGATGTACGACCGGGGTGCGCGTCAGTCCGACATCGACGCTCAGCTCGACAAGGCGAACTCAGCCTGGGGCGCGGTGCAGGCGTCCGTCGAGAACCAGATGCGCGTGAGCATCGACGGCGGGGGCGACGTGAAGCAGGCGGTATCGGCGGCGAGCGCGGATATACGCGCGCTCGCACCGAAAGATCCGGTCCTGAGCGACGTCATCAACAGTGCGCAGACGGTTGTCTCGTCCGAGACACCGGCCGCGCGCAGCACAAACGAAAAGGCTTTTCAGTTCGCGCTCGCCGCACAGACCGATCAGACGGCGACGACCACGCTGAATGCGTACAGCGTTCAGGCCGCTACCTTGCGTCTGAACGACGCGAAAGCCGACTACGCCGCATGGCTGAAAGAACCGGGCGGCGTGCGGCGTGCCGATGGAAGCGATATCACGCAGGAACTGTCGCAGGAACTGTCGCAGGCGCAATCGCAATACGACCAGGTGACAGCCGGCAATAACAGCGCACTGACTTACGTCACACCCGCCGAGCAGACGCAGGCGCAGGCGTTCGCCAACACGCAGGAATCCCCTGCCAGTCTCACGCAGGACAAAACCACGGCGGACCAGAACGCCAACGCCGCATATAACAGCCTGACGGGTTCGCTGTTGCACGAATTCAACGTCCAGGCCGCGACTTTGCGCCTGAAGGACGCGAAGGCCGACTACGCCGCGTGGCAGAGCGAACCGGGCGGCCTGAAGCGCGCCGATGAAAACGACATCTCGCAGGAACTGGGACAGGCGCAATCGCAGTACGACCAGGTGATGGCCGGCAACGACAAGGCCCTGACCTACGTGACGCCCGACGAACAGACGCAGGCAGTGGCGGCCCTCAAGACACAGCATCAGGGCGACTGGTTCGCGAGCCCGACTGACGACGGCAACGGCGGTACGCAGCCCAGCGTGATCGACACGGTCGCCGCTCAAAGCCAGTTGCAGCGCGATGTGGCCAACGTCGATCCGAACGATCCGACGCTCACGCCCACGATGAAGAAGCTCGCGCAGACCGATCCGGTCACGTTCGCGCTGCTGCAGGAAACCGGTCAGACGGTCGATCCGAACGCGCCGGGCCTGACACAAGACGAAAAAAGCCTCGCGACGCAGAATCCGCTGGCATACGCGTTCATCAAGCTCACCGGCGTCAACGTCAATCCGGCGCACATGACGCCTGCACAGAAGCAGACGTTCTACGTGACCGACCAGGGCAACCTGTTCCAGTACGCGATGAAGAGCGCCGACCCGAAAAGCGCGGGCGTCGCCCAGTTGAAGATGCTGCAGACCGTGGCGCCGACCGTGCGCCTGCAATACACGCAGGACACGGTCAACGCGTTGATGAAAAACCCCGCGAACGCGAACGCTGCGCTCACGGTGCTGAACACCAACATGAACGCGACGTTTTCGACCAGCGAACGCGAAACGATGTGGAATCAGGCTGGCCTGCCGCACTTCAACGCGCAGTACGTCACGTCGCAGATGAATCAGTTGATGGTCGCACCAGACCGGACCGCAAACGATCCGGACAGCGTGCGCGCCCGCAACGACAGCACGATGAACGCCGACAAGGTCGGCAAATGGATGCAGAGCGTCCTCGCGAATGCGCCGCCCGAGTTCGCAGGTCTGGTGGTCGACGGCGTCAAGAGCAATTTCAGCGACAAGTGGTACCAGTCGAACACCGGCACGCCCGCGCTGCAACGCGGCGTTGAGTTCTACAAGGGCCTCAGCGAAGCCGTGGGACTTGCAGACCAGCAACCGACGCTGAACGGCAGCACAGTGCATCGGGAAGACGACGTCGCTTCGTGGCTGCTCGATCCGAAGAGCAAGGCGCAATCGATGATCTACATCCTGCGCGGCGACAGCACGTCCTACGGGTTCGACAGCATTCGCCAGACAGTCGGCGGCGGTTTCTCCCCGACGCTCTCGCAAACCGTGCTCAACCAGATGCAGGGCAGTTCGCGCTTTCAGGGCAACTTCGCGAACGATTTCCAGATGGCGTTCTCGCAAGGCTACAGCGGCGTACAGAAGAAGCAGGACAGCGCTTATGCCGATGCGAGCTACAGGCTGTTCCAGTCGAATCCGACACAATCGCTGCAAACGTACTTCGACGGCTTCAAGACCGGCTACACCAACAAGGCGTACACGTTCACCGCGGGCTCGAATCAGCTGAGCAACTTTGTCGGCGCGGGGATCGGCATCCAGCCGGACAATCCGAAGGCCGTGCCGCTCGATGCGAACTACAACCCGTCGATGGCGATGCTCGAAGAGCAGATTGTCTCGAACGGGTCGCAGATCAACGCCAGCTCGCTGTATCAGCAGAACCAGACAGCCACCTCGATGATCAACACGGTGACCGATCAGATCCACACGGTCGGCGGCGATCATCCGGTCGTCACGCTGGTGCCGATCTACTACGTGTCGAAGGATTCGGGTGCCAGTCCGGGCGCGCTGTTCAAGGTACAAAACAAGGACGATCCGTCGAAATTCACCTATATCGACGACCGCGGCTGGCAATACAAGGACCTGAGCGATTTTCAGCACAACAACGGTCTGTCCGACGACGGCAAACTGTACGTGCCGACCAATCTGACCATCGATCAGTCGGCCCCCGGGTCGGTGCAATACCAGACGGTGGCCGCGCACATCACGTCCGGCTGGCAGCATGTCGAGAACGTGCTTGAGGACATCACCGGTCCGCTGGCACTGGCCGGCGGTCTGGTGCTGGTCGCGACGGGCATCGGCGCGCCCGAAGGCGCCCTTCTGCTGACCGCGACCGTCGGAGCATGGACCGGAATCGGTGCCGGCATGGCGGTGGGCGCGGTGGCCTCGATCAGCGACCTGTCCAACCTCAGCGATCACGGGCAGTCACTCGGCTTCGGCAATGCGCAGGCGCGCGCCGACTGGGTGAGCCTGATCGGCACTGGCGCGGGCGTGATGGGTGGCGGAATCGGCATGGTCAGCAAGACGCTGGCCGACGGTGCGTCGCTGTTCAACACAGTGAACGACGTATCGGCGTCGCTCGGCAACGGCGCGCGGTTCGCGGACGAAGCGAGCGCGTTCGACGGCGCGGCGAACATGACCGGCAAGGTCGCGCATGCGTTCAATCTGATCGGCGCTGCATCGGGTGTCGATCTCAGTACCGAGCAGGGAGTGTCGCTGCTGAAGAACTGGGATTCGATGTCGGATTCGGATCGCGCTCACCAGCTGTTCAATTTCGGCCTCGGCGTCGCGCAGTTCGGCGCCGGCTCGAAAATGATGGAAAAGCCGATCCGCGCTGCGCTGGGCATACCCGAGCCGCCGCGCGTCGCGCCGTCCTCCGTTCAGCCTGCTGACTCGTCGGATCTCGACATCAACAGGCCAGGCATGCTGACCGTGAACCGCAATGCCGCGATGCTCGGCGACGACCCCGTCACGGTGGACGCCGACGGAACATTGCGCGCGGGTGGCCAGGTGTTGACCTACGACGGCATCCCCGTGCGTGCGCAGCTTCGCGGCACCGACGGCGAGCCGCTCAACGACTCCCTGCCCGAAGGTCCGACGGCGCTGCTCGACAGCGACGGCAAGATCACGCTCGTCGATCCGGCGGTCGACCCGGAGACCGGTCAGCCGTCCGTCACCCGGGTCGGGACCGATGCGCAGATCACCATCGACGAGTCCGGCAACCTCGGGCTGTCGGACAATCTGTCGCTTAGCCATCCTGACGATGTGAAGACGCCCGACCAGATCGCGCAAACCATCTCGCAGCTGGCCGCGACAAACGCGGGTGCGTCGTCGCCGACGTCGCCCTCTTCCGTCGATCCCGCGACCACACAACCGCCCCCCCGTGCCGCGCCCGCCTTCGACGAAACAGTCGATCCGCTGACGCAGCAGGCCGCGCGCAACGCCGCATCGACGCTCTCCGATATCGAAACGAATTCGGTGCGCGCTGCCACCGACCAGCAGCAGAGTACAACCGATGCACGCGTGCGCCGCAGTGAGGTGGACGCGGCGGATCACGACGTCGATCCGTCGGTGCGGACGAACGGCCGCGGCAACGAGCCGAACGCGAATGCGAATGCGCTCGACTCACGCAACGGCGGTGCGGAAACGAACGAGCCGGTCACCTTCCAGCAGCGCGTCGCATGGACCGTGCTCAATGCAACCGAAGCGTTGCCCGAGCACAGCAACCTCGACAGCGAAATCGGGATGCCGGTGGGCAATCCTGCGCTGCGCACGTCGCAGACCATCGAATCGCAGGATATCGACGGCCGCACGCTGTACGTCGTACGCAACAACGAAGCGCCGCCGTCCACGCTGCTCGGGCCGGACGGCCAGCCTCTGCCGAAAGAAACGGACGAAGCGATCGCACCTCAGGCGAGCGCTGCGTCGCTGCGTGCGCCGGGTGCACTGTCGCAGCCGATCGTGTTCGTCGAGGGCAGCCCTGAAGCGGGTATCGCAGCGGAGCTGGCGAACGCGTTGGGCACGCCGGTGTTCGTCGCGGCACGCGACGCGCTGGCGGCGGACGGCACGTCGCGCAGCAGCTTCGTGCGCTTCGATCCTGCGCCCGTCACGGCGAGCTCGCGGAATGCGTTCGTGCTGTCGCGCAGCGGCCTGCTGGTACCGGATGACGGCACGCCTCTGCCGGCCGGCGAACGGCCGCTCGCATCGAGCGAACCAGGCGCCTACACCAACGGCCTTTACGTGCCGAAGGACGCAAATCGCACGAACGACGATGACCCGACCCAGATCGCATTCAAGCCACGCGAAACGGGCGAAACAGATGCCACGCCGACTGGGCAGAAGGCGACCCCGCGCGCAGGCGTCGACGACGACGGCGCGACGTTCCCGCATCCGCAGATGGACGAAGCGCCCGCGCGAAACCCCGGCACGCCGGGCCTGCTCACCCAGTTGCAGATGCGCTTCGGCGGCGCGCCGTTGCCCAGCGAAGTCAGCGCGCTCGCCGAGCAGTCGGGCACGCTGTCGCAACAGCTGCGCATGCTCAACGACAAGGGCTGGCGCGTGAAGGTCGGCCGCGAAGGCGGCGGCAGCCGCATCGACACCAAGCGCAGACGCGTGACCATCGACGGCGCCCTGCGCAAACCGGGCTCCATGACCTATGCACTCGCGCACGAAGCGCAGCATGCGGTCGAAGTCGTTCAGGGTTTGCGCGGCTTCGATTACAGCGAGGGACAGGGCCGTTTCACACGCAAAGGGCTCGAGGCGGAAGCGCGTGCGCAGATCAACGCGTTCGAGGCGCGCTACGAGATCGACATGGCAGGCGGCGGCGACATCGCCAGGCACGTGTCGCTGCCGAGGCAGATCCAGCGTATCGCCGACCAGTGGACGCCGGAGAGCGACTACTACGAAACCGTCGGCCGGCTGATGGACGCTTTCGCGGACGCGCCGGTATCGGGTGCCGTCAAACAGACCTACACGGAGTTCTACAACGACGCGTATGCGCGCCACGCCGTGGACGGCAACGCTGCGGCGAAAGCGACGGGGAAAGGCGCGGGCCGGATGATGCCGGCACCCGAAACGGAAGGCACCGGCAATACGGGCGACACCGGCGACAGCGTGCGCCCTGTGGAACCTGCCGGGGAAGTCGTGCCGCCGACGCAGACTTCGGCTGAGCATCTGCCCGTCGATCCAGACGCGACGGAGCCCGGTCTCGACACCCCGCCCGCCCAACCGAAGCCGGTCGCGTGGACGGTGCCTCCGGAAGTCCGCGCGAATCCGAATCTGTCGCAACAGGTGATCGGAGCGGCGCTCGCAAGCGGTAGCTGGTTTGAGGGTGTCGAGTATTACATCTATGCGCTGCACGACGATGCGCTCGGCGGCACGCGCGAACCACAAAAACAGGGTCTGCCGGCGACCGGGCCAGGCGATCTCCTCGAAGATATCAAGGCGGCCGAACACGACGACGCGCTCGCCGCGAAGAAAAACGCAGGCGACGACAAACCCGCGCTGACGGTGACGCGTTATACGAGCGACTTCGACGTCAAGATGATCGGTCTCAAAGGAGCGCTCGAGGGTCGCTACGGCATCGCGCTGGTCGATCCCAATGCGCTGGAACCCGACGGCTCCGTGAGCCCTGGAGCAGTCCTCGGTCATTACGTGCGCAACAGCGACGGATCGGGGCTGGATCTCGTGCTGAACCCGGCGTTCCAGCACGAAGTGCGCATTCGTTACCCGAGCAATTTCGAACCCGGCAAGCCGCTGATCCGCGTGGAAAATGGTCAGCGCATCGACGCGATCAATGCATTGGATGGGCGTGAGGAGACGCAGTGGGCGGCGTATCCACGGCGCCCGGCGGATCTCGCGATCTACTCGGACCATCCGCTTCAGCCGGAGAACCGTTTTGACAACGGCGAGCGGCCTCTGCTGCCCGTGCCGCCAGGCCATTTCGCCGTGTATGCGCACGCGTGGACCGACGCTTTTTCCGATCCCGGCGGTGTGCCGTTCGACGCGACCGAAATGGCAAAACGCATCCGTGCCGCTGGGTGGGACGGCGAATCGCCGGTCATTCTGTATTCGTGCGGTACAGGGATGCGCGCGGCACCGATGGCGCAACAGCTCGCCAGCATTTTGCGCGTCGACGTATACGGCGCGACCGGGTTTGTCGAAATGCGCTCGGCCCGGACGGGGGAAGGCAAGCCCGGAAGCGGCTACCTGACCGGCCTCGTGATCACGCCGGATGCGTACGACACGAACCGCGTACCCGACAGTTCGATCAAGGACAACAAACTGAATGTGATTCGCTTCCAGCCGGGTCTGCCACTCGCGGAAGGCGATCATCCGGTCCACTGGAACAATGTCGTGCCGCCTCCGGCCGATCCGGTCCAGCACGAAGGCGCAGCGCGTGCCCCCGTGCCCCCTCCCGAGCCTGGCCTGAACCGGCTCGCACCTCCCGCATCGGCGGGCGAGCTGCCCGATGCGCAGGGACCCGTCGCGAACCCGTCGGGTGCGCTGGAACCCTTTGTCTTCGAACCCGACGACATCACCACCGCAGACGAACGGGCGCAGCGCGAAGCCGAAAACGAAGGCCCCCGGACGCAGAAGACCTATCGGGACAACAGCAAGGTCTATACGCATCGCGAACTGCTGGGTGACGGCACCGGTATCGTCTCGACACTCGCCAACGGTCGCGGACCGCTCGTGCAACCCGGCTTCGACGACGTGACCGGCCTCAAGGCGAGCGAGTACCCCGACTTCCTGCGGGCCGCCGACACGCTGCTGATGCCGCCCGCCGACGCACTGCATGCGACCGGAAGTCACGGCTTGATGTCGCCGCCGGGTCACCACGTCATCTTCGGTCACGGCATCTCGCCCGATGAAATGCTGGGTCCGGACAATCAGCCGGTCGGCGTCGACGACGTGGCTGCGCAGGTTGCCCCGCTCGTCGCCGACGGCCGCGATGTCACGCTGTACTCGTGCTTCGCGGGCTCGAACCGCAGCGACCCGCTGCGCACGGGCGGCTCGACGCCCGCCGCAGCCGCCGGCGCGGGTTTTGCGCAGGCACTCGCGCAACGTCTCGCAGAAGTGAACGGACGGCGCACCACGGTGTGGGCGCCGCCCGACATCCTGATGGTGTCGCCGGACGGCACGGCGGTCGTCCGGCATACGAAGCTGGCTACCGGCGAAATCACCGGCGACAATCTGCCGATGCGCGCTTTTTACGGCGACCCGGCATGGGCGAGCGGCACCACCGATCCACGCTCGACCTACCGCGCGCGCACCGACACCTCGGCAGGGCCAGCGCCTCAGCCGCCGCCCACACCGCAGGTGCGCAATCTGCCGCTCAGCGATCCGCATTTCGATTTTTCGCGCATCGCCGACGCAACCTTCGACTCGGTTTCGCTCGAACCGGGTTTCGCCAGCGCACTCGCCGACCGGCCCGGCGTGCTCGGCGATGTCGCTCGCGTCACGCGTCCGGGCGGGACCGTGAGTCTCGATCGGCCAAGCGGTTTTCTTGACGAGCCGGATCCGCAGGCATTGATCGACGCAACGCTGCAAGCGTTCGTCGACGGCGGCATGACACAGCCGCGCGCGATGTTCATGACCGGCAAGGACACGGGCATCGATCTCGGCGCCCCCGGTGTCGACATCACGCAGTTCGATCCTGAAGCAGGCTATTTCCGGTTCAGTGCGCAAGCGGGAGACGATGCCGGCGGCGCAAATTCGGCGGGACATCGAAACACGGCCCAGGTCACTGTCACGCAGGAGGAATTGGCGCACGCGATCGCCGACCGGAAGCAGAACGGCCCGCGGCAACGCTACGGGTTCATCGAGGCCGGCGCGTTGCCCGACGAAGCGGCCGTCGTCGCCGCACTGCCGCCCGACGCAACGCCGGTGCAACGCCTCGACGCACGTATTGCGGCCAATCTCGATGCAGTCGCGCGCAGCACGCCAGTCGAGATGCATCGACTGTCCGATCTCGGCCACGACCCGGCAGCGGAACTGCACATCGCCCTGCCCGACGGCAGCGTGTACGTGAAGCCCGCGGGCGTCGACATGTATGTCGCCCAGCTGCACGATCCGGCGACCGGCGAGACGTCGTTGCAATTGATCCATGCAGGCGAACACGGGTTGCCCGAGGGTTATGCGATCGTCCATTCGAACGGTCTTCGTGCCATCGGCATGTTCAAACGCGGGCCGCTGTGGCCGCAGTACGGCGCGGCGCCCGATCCCGCGTCTGTCGTCCCGGCACCCGACCAGCAGCACGCGGCCGAATGGCTCGACGGGCGCAACCTGCGCACGCTGCGCCGGATCGACGGCGCACACCTGCCCGACCAGGCCTCGCTCGCGCGGGCGCTGGGCCGCGGCGCGCAAGTCCTCGTCACGCTGCACGTCGATCGTCCGGTCACGAATGCCGAACATTCGCAACCCGCCTTCGTCGCGGAACTGCAAACCGACGAGCACGGCAAGCTGGGGACGCCGGGTCTGCTGCCGGGTCATAACCTGACACGCAAGGAGACCCAGACGTTGAGCAGCGCACTGAGCGCAGCCGGCCCGATCGGACTCCGTGCGCGCGCGCAGTTCGACTTCTACCTGTCGCCGGTGTCTGCCGACGACCTCGCGAAGTTCGGCGGCGCATCGAAGATCGAGACCGCGAACAAGGATCAGTCATGGTCCGCGACACCGTCCGGCCACGCGATCGACCCGACGGTCACGTCGGACATTCAGGCACTCACCGACGCGCCACGCTTCAAGCGGCCCAAGCTCGCGGCACAAGCTGTGACGCAGACAGGTCAGCGCATCTTCGTCAGCGAGATAAAAAGCGGCAAGGTATTCGGTCACGGAGAACGCGACTCCGCGTACGACTGGACTTACTACGAGAAGACCAGCGTCGGTGGCGCGGAAATCGCCCCGCAAGATCTGGTGGCGGCGTTCCGGCGCCATATCGTTGGTCTGACGGTCGGCCGCGCGGGACGGCGCGGCTTTACCTTCATCGTCAGCGACCTCGATCCCGCGACGGTATCGCGCCTCGGCGGCTTTACGCCGGCCGAAGTGCCCGACCCGACGGCACCGGAACGGAAACCGCGCCGCAACGCAGGCGATATCGGACAGTCTGCGCTCGCCACCTTGAGCCGCGGCACACGTCTCGTCACGGCACGGATGCACGGCCAGCAGGCGTTCGAAAATGCAAAGGCGGCGAACGACACGCCAATAGTCGAGCCGAATCTGTTGCCGTCGGCAGCGTCCCCCTTGAGCGTGGTCGACTTCAGCGGCTCGAATGCGCTGCATCTGCTGCGCGCGATCGATCAGAAGGCCGTCGACAGCACCTTCACGATCGTCGTGTACGACGTCGAAGGCCCGCTCGCCGAATCGATGCTGACGCCGCGCGGCGTCATCGCGGCGCGCGACGACGCGCTACGCTGGTTCGACGACCTGAGCCAGGCAGGCAACCTCAGCGAGACCGGTATCAGCCTCGACGAGATGCCGGTGGGACAGGGCCCGTACGGTGCGAATCTGCACTTCCTGCTGACGCGCCTCGACCCCGCCGAGTTTTCCCGGCACACAAAGGCGACCCGGTTCACGGCCCTCGAAGCACGCGCGGATGCACTGCGCGTACAGCGCGACGCGCTTGCCGCAAGCGGCAAGAAATCGACACCCTATCGCAGGTTGTCCGATTTCGTTCAGCGCAAGTACAGCCAGGTCACGTCGGAAGCCCACACGCTCGCCCATGAGCTACAGATCAACGGAAAAAACAATACCGTCGCACGCGAACCGCTGCAGATCGAGCCGTATCAACCTGGGCTGTCGACGGGCACGGTCGTCGAATCGAATCTGCGCTACGGCAGCGCCGACCTCGACCTGTGGTTCCCCGAGATGCGCCGCGTCCAGGCATTCAACGAACGCCGCACCGCACCGCCGGAACAGCAGTTGAAACTGACCGGCGAAGCCCAGGTCATGATGGCCGACACGTCGATGTGGAAGACGCTCGGCAACCGGCTTTTCTTCGCGCGCAAGGATTCGACGCTGCCGTCACGCAACGCACCGATTCCGTTCAAGTCGCTCGCGCGCCGTTTCAGCGGTGCGACCGTCGCGCAACTGAGGATGATCCAGCTGTACGTGCGTTCCGATCCGGCCGTACAGGATCGCGTCGCACCCATGTCGCGCGAGTTCTCGCTGCGTGACGACCCTGCGCTCGCAATCGGGCAGGTCAAGCGCTACGGTGGTGCGGCGCCGATCTTCACGCTCGTCGTCGACCCGTATTCGCTCTCGGCCGGGCTTGGCGAGGCGCATAGCCGCGAGTTCCTGCGCGATGCCCGGGCGCTCGGCGATCCGTCGGGCGCTATCTTCGACGGCGAACACGGCGTGATCCGGCCAGCACCCGGTTCCGACGGCAAGGAACTGGCGCTCGACGATCTGCAGCACCTGTACGGCTGGCTCGATGCATCCGCGAAGGCAGGCTTCGCGATCCGGCTGGAAACCGCGCCGTCGCGCGCGCTCGTGTCGGCCACCGACCATCGCTTCGTGGCAGGCACGAACGACGCCTACGACGACTTCGTACGCACTTACAGCGTGCTGGAGCAGTGGGCGCTCGATCATCCGCACCAATCCGCACCCACCGTGATGGTTTCGTTCCACGGCTGGGACTCGATGCTCGAATCGGTGCCGGGCTACGGCCACGTGGAACTGATCAAGGCGGTGCTGGAACGCGCGTCGCTGGAATGGGTGCACATGGGCCTGTCGTACGGCACGCACGGTGCCGACTTCATCGCGAACCAGGACCTCACGACCGCGCTCTCAAAGCTGATCGTCGACTACGCGCACACGTCACCCGACCGGCTCGCGCGACTGCACGGCGCCGACGCATTGACCCGCGTGCTCCTGCGGCCCGATGCGCAGACGTTTGCCGACCAGCACCAGTTGCTGTTCGCCGAGGTGGAGCGGATCGGTCGCCTGCACAGTATGACGCCGGAAGAAATCGATGCACTGCGGGGCCAGCTCTACGAGGGCAACACGACGCAATTCCTGAACCGCGCACGCACGCAGACCATCGCGTATGCAAAGAATTTCTGGGACCTGCCGGACAACGGGCCGCGCGGCCAGACCGAAAAACTCGCGCGCAGGTATTCGCTGCGCTGGATGACCGAGACAGGCGACTCGCTGAATCTGCCGGTCGTAAAAACGAAGCAGACGCCGCGGACCACCGGCAGCGGATCGAACAAGACGGCATCCCCCACCACGCCGGCCGACTACTGGCGCTCCGTGGCGGACCACCCGGCGCTGCAGAACGATGGCACCAAGCCGATCAGCGCGAGCCGCAAAACCGCCGCGCAACTCGGTGGCGGCGAGATTGCAGAGGGCAGTCGTGCGCAGGCCGAACTGCATGCGCTGCGGGTGCACCGTCCCGTCCGCCTCATAGGCAAGAAACGGATCGCGGCCGCTGCGGTCGCGACGGGCGCGCCGCTGACGGGCGTGGGCATCGGCGTCGCGGTGAAATTGCTGAATACGGTCGGCAACGAGACGCTGCAACACGCGACGACGTCGATGTTCGTCGGCACCCGCGCGGCCCGCATGCTCCAGGCTATCCACGAGGGCGCAGTGAGGAGCCTGCGAAACGGCGATCCGCGCGTGTTCAACGACGCGGTCGACCGGCTCGAACGCCACCTGCGCGCGCAGCTGGGACCGCTCGGCTTCGACGAGGCACGCGACAAACAGCTCGCGTTGTTCGCGCAGGAAGGCAAGGTGAAGGCGAAACACCTGAGCGACATGAACAAGGCCGGCATGATCACGTTCGATTACGCCAAAAAGCAAACCAGGGAAATCGCCGCCGACACGCTCGAGCAAATGCTCAGTGCGATGGGCGGCACGTCGCTAGGACGCCTGCATCTCGGCAATCCGCGTCACATGGTCGGGATGCTCGGGCGCGGCGCGGCGATCGTCGGTTACACGACGACCGCGACGACGAACCTGCTGACCTTCATCGATCACCCCGGACTTTCGCCTGCGCTGACCACGCTCGGTGCCACGCTCGGCTTCACCTACACGAACATCGTCTTCTTCAGCAGCCTGCGCGAGGTGAATGCGGACAAACGCAGCAGCGTTGCGCGCTTCGTCAATTCGTTCGGCGACATGACAACCTCTGCGGCGGGCTTCGCGAGTGGCCTGACACAGATCGGCGAAGGCCACCCGGTGCTCGGCACGCTTGCGATCGCCTCCGGAGCGATCCTCGGTGCTGGCCGCATCAGCAAGCACTTCCCGAATGTGACGCGACCGCTCGAACGCCTGCCGACCGCGCTGGCGCTAGCGCCGGTCGTCATTTACAGCGGGACGTTGCTCCAGGGCCTGATATGGGGAAGCAGCAACGCGTCCCCGGGCTCGCCGCCTGGCGGGCAGATACCTGGACAACCTGGATCGTCGAGTCCGACGAACCATCTCGCCCCGGGACAACTACCCGGTTCATCCGGTCTGCCCACTCCGACTCCCGGCGTGTCGTCGACCACCGGTGCGAACGGCACCCCGGCGCCGTCCACGACGCACACACCGGCGCCAGGTTCGACGCCGTCGTCGGGGACGCAGCCGTCTACACCGTCGACGCCCGCCAAGCCTGCGCCGTACCTCGTCGTCGAAGGCGATTCGCTGTGGGTGATCGCGACGAGTCATCGTCAGTCGTTGCTCGACGCGGCGCACATTCCGGCCGCGCAGCAGCAGACGATGTCGAGCAGCAAACAGGATACGCAGGCGTTCGACGAGATCCTGCAGCTCAATCCGCAGATCGCCAATCCTGCGCAGATCAATCCGGGGCAGCAGATCGTCGTCGGTTGAGCGTCAAACAAACGGGAGCCTGCTCCGCGCGTTGAAATACGCGGGGGCTGGCTTCAGCCGATCGATTACTCCGGTGCGATCGCGCATCCTGTACTGTCGTCCGCCCTGCCATCAGGCGCATACTCCGCGAAGCTGCCGACGCACCATCTCGCCGCAACGACGGAACATGCAAACAAAAACCCCCATGAGGCGCCCTTCAAAGCTGGTTATCCTGCTGTTCATCGTCGTCTTCGGATACCTGAACCGGGACTTCGTCGAAGGCTGGTTTTCGCACGTGCTGCCCGCTCCCGCCGGATCGATTCGCGGCGAGTGGGTCGGGAAGATGCAGATCTCCGGTATCTATGTCCCCAACCCGAATCCCGACGTGTTCGTGCAGAATCCGCAACCCGTTCACAAGGACGCGGTCATCCGCTTCAAGCTGTCGATTACGGATTCGTTCCTGAAGAAGTACGGCGGCCGCGGAGAACTGACGATCGCCGGCGAGAAACCGCAGGCCATCGAGGTGAAAGACCTGTGGCCCGAAAACACGCCCGGCGACGACACGTTGCGAACCGGCATCTGGGTCCTCGGGCCTGCCGATGGAAACGATCCGGTGTCGGGCGGCTTCGACGGTACGTTCAAACCCGGCACGCTCACGCTCAAACGAACGATCACGGTGTCGTTGGGGTACGTGATGGACGGCGTGCTGCACAAAGGCAGCGACGCCGATTACCAGGCGCTGGTCGGCCAGCTGGCGCAACACATCGACACCAGCAAACAATGACTTCCGCTGTCGTCCCCGGCGTGGGTATACGTCTGTCGAGCACCGTCGTGCCCACGCCGCCCGCGCCTAGACAATCGCAACCTGCTGAGGATCCTCAGCGGCATATTTGATTTTTACCTTGTCGCCAACCCGCGGCACCGCAATGCGCGAGACCATCGTCTGGATGTTGACGTCGTAAGGCTCGCCGTTCGCCGGTGTGACCGTCATCTGGATCACGACGACGGGACTCTCGTTGACCGTGGCCCCGGTGTCCTGCACGGAATGGATATCGGCGGTGCCGTCCAGTCCGGTCTGGAGCAGTTTCAGACGTGCCTGCTGTGTTGCCAGCGCATTCTGTCCCATGTCCATCACACCGTTCATCCTGTCGACAAAACCTTTACCCATAAAAGTTTTTGTCATGAGACCGGTTAATCCGGAGTTCAAGGTTTTCTTGTGATCCTCCATCGCGCCGACGGGGTCGGTTTCCGCTTTCTTTATTGCGTCCTGGATTTTCTTGCCGATGCCAAACATGTCGTGCTCCTCTTCCAGTCATTCTCGATAGGGTGTGGGTGCCGACCGTATTGCGGCTTCGTCGAAAGAATGCCGGTCGGTGGATTCGCATTATCGGCAGATAATGTGAAAACTGATTCTATACGCCGGAAATTACCCCTGCGAAAGCTACTTTAGAGCGGACATCGGCATAGGGCATTACGCCGGTACTTAAATCCGCCACACTACTCCCCCTTAATTCCACGTAAAGTGCCGTTTCAGGCGATCGATCGTTTATTCGTTCTTGTAGATGCACGGCGGCTGGGGCACGCCGGCAATCCGGCGCCTGAAAACGTGATGCAAGGTGATCTGTACGAGGACACCGATGCCGCGATCCGATTAGATAACCCTTATCAACCCGTCGCCATAACCACGCGTTACACACAAAAACTGAAAGGAGCATGTGCCATGTTTCACCCACACATCCGCTTCAAGGCCATCCGTCGCAGTCTTTTTCCGAGTCTTTTCCCGCTGGCTCTCGGTCTATGCGCCACGCTTGCCCACGCAGCCGGCTTCGATCTGATCCAGGTTCCCGCCAGCAAGGACGGCCCAGCGTTATACGGCGGCGTGTGGACCCCCTGCAAAGCGCCCTCCGAGAAAATCGCACTCGGCCAGACGGTCATCGACGGGACCCACGACTGCCCGCTCGCCGGCACGGACCTGCCGCTGATCGTCATGTCGCACGGCTACGGCGGCTCGTTCCTCAATCAGCACGACACCGCCGAAAAACTCGCGGATGCGGGCTTCGTCGTCGCCGAGGTCAATCACTCGGACGACAACTACCAGATTCGCGGCGGCCCCAACGATTCGATTATCGCGCTCGCCACCCGCCCGATGGACGTCAGCCGGCTGATCGACTACATGCTCGAGAAATGGCCCGCGCACGCGAAGCTCGACGCCGACCGCATCGGTTTCTATGGCTTCTCGCGCGGCGGCTACACGGGCCTGGTCCTCGCCGGTGCCGATCCCGATTTCGAACGGCTCGGACCTCCGCCCGGCTCGCCGTGCGTAGCCGACCCGGAAGGCAAGGCCTGCGCGCTGATCAGACAGCGCTTCAAGCAACTGCTCGCTGCCCCCGTGGTGCACGACGACCGCATCGACGCCGCCGTGATCGCCGACCCGTTCGCGCCGCTCTTCACCGCCGAAGGCTTGAAGGACGTCTCGATCCCGATCCAGCTCTGGTCATCGGAACAGGGCGGCGACGGCGTCGCGCCGGAAGCCGTGGCCGCCATCGCGCACAACCTGCCCGATCCGCCGGACTTCCACAAGGTGCCGAATTCGGTGCACTTCGGGTTTCTGCCGCCGTGCTCGCCGGCCCGGCTCAAAACCGCACCGGAGATCTGCACCGATCCGCCCGGCTTCGACCGCAGCGCGTTTCACGCGGACTTCAACGAGAAGGTGCTGGCGTTTTTCAAGGAACAACTCGACGCGCAGTGACCTCAACACAGCCCGTCTAGCCCGCGCCCTTCGCCCACTTCAACAGCCGCGCCACTTCCTCGAAGTGGCTGCGGCCAATCGTTCCGTTCTCGGGCGTCGCGTCGTATAGGGCTTCGGCGAGGCCGGTGTTTGCAAGCGTCGGCCGCAGCGACGACTGCGCGAGCTTGACGATCCGCTCGGCCGCTTCGCCCTCGCCGCGCGCGAGCACCCACGGCAGCGTGCCGAGTCCGCCGTAGTACAGCGCGACCGCGACGCGCGCCGAATACACGACCGCCGACGCATAGCCGATCCGGTCGTTCAGCGACGCGAGCTGCACTTCGAGCGCGATCTGCCTGCGTCGCGACTGCACGTGCGGATCGCCTTCGCTTTCCTTGTATTCGCGCCGCACTTCCTCGATCGACATCTTCATCTTCTGGCTGAACTCGAAACGCTGATGCACGATATCGATCAACGCCATCACGATGAACACCAGCGCAGCCCAGCCGAACAGCACCATCAGCAGATGCGCGATCAGCGCGAGAATCGACAGCGGCCGCGTGAAGCCCGACTGCACCGCCGGATCGAGCGACGTGTAGATCAGCCAGCCAAGCGTCGCGACGAGCAGCGTCGTCTTCAGTAGCATCTTCCCGAGGTTGACGAGGTTGCGCATCGACCACAGGTTCTTCATCCCTTCGGCGGGATTGATTCGCCCGAGCGACGGCACTAGCCGGCTCCACGCCATCACGCCGCCCACCTGCACGAAGCCCGCGAGCACGCCGACCGCGAGACCGATACCGATGAACGCAAGCGACGGCAGCAGCCACGTGTGCGCGGCCGCATCGACTAGCGTCGCGATCCGTTCGCCCGGGTCCGGCGCGCTGACTGCGTCGAACACGAGCCGGAACAGCGCGTCGATCCGCGCGAACATCTGCGTGATACCGGCTGCAAGCGCGATGCAGATGCCGACAAAAACCGCCGTCGAGATCGTGTCCTGGCTCTTCGGTACGTCGCCTTTCTCGCGCGCGTCGCGCAGGCGTTTCGCGGTGGGCTTCTGACTTTTTTCCGCCATGGTTGGCCCTGCTCAGTGACCGTGCGTCAACAGCGAGCGCAGCAGCGCGATCATTCCGCTGTCGGGACTCAGCAGATCGTGCAGCGACGCGTACACGAGGGGCAGGAACAGCACCATCATCAGCATCGCAAGCGCGCTCTTCACCGGCTGCGAAAACGTGAAGATGTTCAGCTGCGGCACCGCGCGCCCGACGAGCCCGATGCCCGCGTCGACGAGTACTAGCACGATCACGACCGGCGCGGAGATCTTCACCATCCACACGAAGACGGCGTCGGTCTGCCGCAGGATGAAAGTCGCCAGCACGTCGGAGAAATTCGGCATCAGTGAGCCGATCGGCCACCACACATACGACTGCGCGAACACCTGGACGAGCATCTGCAGACCGCCTGCTGTCACGAACAGCACGATCGCGACGAAGTTCAGGAAGCCGGACGTCGGTCCGCCTTCGTGTCCGCCCATCGGATCGAAGAACGACGCGCTGCCGCTGCCAGTCTGGAAGTCGATCAGATAGCCGACGCCCTGGATCGCGAACAGTATCGCGCTCATCGCGCCGGCGAGCAGGATGCCGATCACCGCTTCCTTCGCGGCAAGCAGGCACCAGACGAGAAACGGCAGATCGGCGATCTGCGCGGGATCGATGGCGGGCGCGACGAACGCCGCGATCACGACCGCGAGCCCGTTGCGCACGAGGCCGGTGACAATCTCCTCGTTGAAGATCGGCATGATCAGCATCACCGGCAACAGACGCGGCATCACGTAGAGTAGCGGCTTCGCGCTGGCCGCGATGTCGGAAAAATTCTGCGCCTGATCTAGCATCGGGTGTCTGGGCGGAAGGCGTCGGCGGGGTCTTGATCGTTTTGCACGGGTTCCTGCGTGTTCTGTGCGTCGAGGTCCGGCGGTGTGAAGCGGCGCACCGCGTACGCATCGGAGATTTCTTCGTCCGCGCGTTCGACGCGTGCAGCCAGCGCGCGTTGCGTCCGTTCGCCGACTTTCTCCAGCTTGTCCTCTGCCGCCTTCGCGCGACGCACCGCACGCTGACGCTGGGCAAGTTCCGCTTCGTGGCCGTTGTGGGTCGTGCTCGCGTGCACGATCGAGCGGTTCGCGGTGCCGATCTGCAGATTCATCGTGCGCGTGTCCGCAGCGGCTTCGTGGAGGGCGCGCGCAGAGCGGTGTGCTGTATCGGCGGGTTCGGCGAGGCGCTGCTGGATTGCTACCTTCGCCGCGACCTGACGATCGAGATGCTGACGCGCGTTGTCGAGCGCACGGCGGCTCTCCGCTGCAATGCCCTGCTGACGCGCGGCCGCGACCCGCGCGAGTTGCGAGCGCAGCGCGCGCACGCGGCGCAAGCGGGCGAGCATCTCTTCGATCTCAGACATGATCGTTCGCCAGCCGTGTGAGGCGCGCGAGCGTCGCATCGAACGCGACATTCTCGGTCGCGAGCTGCGTGCAGAATGCGCCGAGCAAATCGCGCGCGCGCAACGCGAGATCGCCGAGCCGGTCGCTGCCTTCGCGATACTCGCCGATCTGCACGAGCAGTTCGATCTCCTGATACTTCGCGAGCAGTTCGCGCAGCCGCGCGGCCGAACGCTGATGCGCGGCATTCGTGACGAGCGGCATCACGCGCGACAGGCTCGCGAGCACGTCGATCGCCGGATAGCGGTTCGCGAGCGCGATCTTGCGCGACAGCACGATGTGGCCGTCGAGAATCGAGCGCACTTCCTCGGCGATCGGATCGGATTCCTCGTCGCCTTCGACGAGCACCGTATACAGCGCAGTGATCGACCCACGTTCGCCCTGCCCCGCGCGTTCGAGCAATCGCGGCAGCACCGCGAACGTCGACGGCGGGAAGCTGCGGCGCGTCGGCGGCTCGCCGCTCGCGAGTCCGACCTCGCGTTGCGCGCGCGCGAAGCGCGTCAGCGAATCGACGAGCAGCAGCACGCGCTTGCCTTCATCGCGGAAGTGTTCGGCAATCGCGGTCGCGACGAGCGCGGACTTCACGCGCTCCATCGCGGGCCGGTCCGACGTCGACACGACGAGGATCGAACGCGCACGAACTTCGGGCGACAGCGAATGTTCGATGAACTCGCGCACTTCGCGGCCGCGTTCGCCGACCAGCGCGATCACGTTCACGTCGGCCTTCGCACCGCGCGCGATCATCCCGAGCAGCGTGCTCTTGCCGACACCCGACGGCGCGAAAATGCCGACGCGCTGTCCTTCGCCCAACGTCATCATCCCGTCGATCACGCGCACGCCGGTCGTGAACGGCGTATCGATCATCTTGCGTGCAAGCGGGTTCGGCGGAGACTGCTGCGTCGAGACCCATGTCGCGCCGCTGACTGGACCGAGCCCGTCGAGCGGTTGACCCAGGCCGTCGAGCACACGCCCGAACAACCCCGCGCCGACCGGAAACACATGCTCGCGGCCGGACGGCACGACCGTCGTTTCCGGAGACAAACCGGCGACGTCGCCGAGCGGCGTCAGCAGCGTGGTCTGCCGCGAGAAGCCGACCACTTCGGCAAGCAGTGTCGGTTGATTCGGCGTGCGCAGTTCGCAGATTTCGCCGAGCCGCGCGCGGATGCCGGTCGCGTTCAGGATCTGTCCGACCGCGTGATTGACGCGCCCCTGCACTGATACCGGCGAAAAGAACGCGAGGCCCGCATCGAGATCGCCGACCAGTCGTCCGCTGTCGACGAGCGGTTCGTCGTCGCTGCCGGCCAGCGTGCCTGCGTAGGTGCTCATCTCGCAGGTCCGCCGGCACCCGTGAACGGCTCGCGACGGATCGCCTGCCGCAACGCATCGATCTGCAGATCGAGACTCGCATCGATACGCCCCGACGGCGTCTCGACCATGCACGCGCGCGCCGCGAGCTGCGCATCCTCGACGACGCGGATTTTCTGCGACCGCACCTGCCCGGCGAACGCGCCCGCGAGCGCATCGTCCATCTCCTCGCGATGCCCTGGCGCCACGTGCACGATCAGAAACGGTTCGTCGCGCACGAGCGGCATGATCCGCGCGAGCGCCGCTTCGTACAACCGCTGCGTGCCCATCTCGCCGACGATCGTACGCACCGCCTTGACGACGATCTCCGCCATCGCGTCCTTCATCGACTCCATCGTCTTCGCCGACGACAACGCCTGGCTGTAGGTCCGCGCCGCGTATTCCTGCTGCGCGCGGCGCAGTCCCTCCTCGTAGCCGGCGGCCTGACGCGCGTCGAATTCGCGCTGCGCGGCCGCGACGATGCGCTCCGCTTCTTCGCGCGCGGTCGCGATCACCGCCGACGCATCGAGCAGCGCCGCGTATTCGCGTTCCTTGAGCACCTTGCGCTCGGACAGCAGCTGCAGGTTGTCGCTCGTGATCAGAAAAGCCAGTCCCATGCCGCAAACCTCTCGGGTATCAGGAACAGAAACAGCAGCTCGCCGAACTGGTCGCGCTGCGCATGATTCAACAGATACGGTGCTTCGTCGTCGATGGCGCGGTTGAATTTCAGGCGCGCGCGACGTTCGACCGACACGCCCGCCGCCGCGACGAAATCCGCGAGCAGACGACCGCCGCGCGCGCGGATCACCGCAGGCAACATCGCGGGATCGTTGCGCCACGGTTCGAGCGTTTCGCCGAGCACGCCGAATTCCGGCGCGCGTTCGAGCGTCAGTTCGAGCGCGTCGGCGCCGAGCTTCGCGGCGACTTCGGTACGCACGCGGCGCACATGCAGTGCGTCGCGCAGCCAGTTACGGTGCAGCAGCAGGCCCGCGAGCGACGCTAGCTGTTCGAGCGCCGCACCCGGCAGTAACGCGAGACGCGCGGACGGCGTCGCGGCATCGAAGTCGGTGAGTTGCGCGACGCCGTGCGCATCGAGCAGATGCCGCGCGATCAATCGACGCCCCGCATCGCCGAAGCGCGACAGCTGACGGTACGCATCGGGCCATGCGGACGGCACGCGCGTCACGTGCAGATAGGTGTCCGGGCGCAGGTTGAACTCGCACACCATCCGGTAGAACGTGATGCGACGGGGGCCAGTCGGCGGCTCGAGCGGCTGCATCCACGGCGCGGGTGGGATCGATAGCGAAGACAGCGAACGGTCTGCGGGCGTCATCGCTGAAGCTCCTTGAAGCGATGCAGCGGCAACGCGCTATGCACCGTCGCGCGCACTGTCGGCTACTCGCACGCCGGGACGCGCACCACCCGCCGCGCCATTTGCCCGTGCGCTACCGAGCAATCCTGCGAGCCGTCTGCCGAACATCCCACGCCGTGCCGCCGACAGCGCAAGCACTATAAACGTCAGCGCCACCAGCGCACCGACCAGCCAGCCGAGCGGCGAACGCAGATGCACGATGTCGTTCAGCGCGTTGCCGATGCCGTTCGCCGGCAGCGGTTTTTCCGCAGCGGGTTGCAGAAACAGCGACACGTTGTCGTACTGCAGTCCTTCGATGCTGTGCGCGACGAGATCCTTCACCATCGGCGCCATCGCGCGCAGATCGACGCCGGGCCGGTAGCGGATGTAGACCGCGGCCGACGACGGCTTGATCTTGTCCGCGAGCGGATCGTTCTCCGGAATCACGACCTGCACGCGCGCGACGACTACGCCTTCGATGTCCTGCAGCGTGCGCGACAGATCCTGCGACACGCCGTACAGATAGCGCATGCGCTCTTCGGCGGGCGTCGACACGAGCCCCTGCTTCTGGAACAGCTCGCCGATGCTCGTGTAGTGCGGGCGCGGCAAACCGTTCGAGTGCAGCACGGTCAGCGCGGAGTGCATGTCGTCGTCGGAGACTTCGACGAGCCATGACTGACGATCCGACGTATCGCGCGCGTCGTTGTCCTTCGACGCCGAAATGCCGGCGTCGGCGAGCACGCCGACCATCTGGTTCGCCTCGGCCTCGCTTAAGCCCGAGTACAGCTCCTTCTGACAGCCGGCCAGCAGCACGAGCGCGCCGACCATGGCGACGCGCGCCGCATGGCGGCCCCAGCGGATCGATCGATGAGCGCTCATTCCTCAGTTATTCCTCGGTCATTCCTGATTCTTCAGAATCGAATGCGTGAGCCCGTTCGTCGCCTGCGCGACCGCGAGGCTCAACTGGTATTCGGAGATCGTCGTCGTCGCGCTCCACTGGAAGTCCATCGCCTGTGCCATCGACATCAACGGATCGTTGGCGTTCTGCGTCATCGACGACAGCATCTCGGTCTGATGCTTCTGCAGATTCGAGTACCGCGTATCGAGATCGCTCGTGAAATTGCGCAGCCGGTCGACCAGCGAAGAATGGTTCGCATCGACGGGCGTCATGCGGACGTCGGAAGACGTGGGCGTGACGGGTTGCGTGGTCTGGTTGGCCTGCGTGGCCTGCGCCGTTTGCGTCGCCTGTGGGGGCAACGCGGCGGTCGTGGCCGTCGTCTGCGCAGGCGGCTGCATCAGGCCATCGAAGTGCTTGACCTGTGAAGCGTGCTGGGCACCATCCGTCTGCACGGACTGCGTGGCGGACTGGGTTGCAGACTGAGAAGCCGCAAGCGCAGCCGTCGACGGTGGCGCGACACCTGAGACAGTCATGATCTGTCCTCCTTCCTTAAATCACGGTGCTGGATCACTGCTACGTCGTGCAGCTACGTCGGGTAGCCGGCCGCACGCGCGCGTGCGCAACGCCGCCGCCGATGCACGTCATCGGCGTCGCGGTACTGCGACAGGCGGGCGGCCAGCGCCCGGCGTCAGGAGCGGCCAGCCGAACCGATGTGCTCTGCTGCCTGCGACGCGGCCGTCCCGGCTGCCGACGTGACTGCGCCGGTCGTCTGGAACGTGCTCGTCGAGCTTTGCACCTGAAACTGGATCTCGGTCAGCTTTTCCTGCGCTGCGATCAACTGGTTTGCCTGGTTCTGAACGGCACCGGTATCCGTCGTGCCGCCGTTCGGGGAAGTTGCTGTCGTGCCCATGTGCTACTCCTTCGTTCAGAAACGTTTTACTGCCTGCGGCCACGGCCCCATGCCGTGTACCGCTCCGCCTGCCGCCGCGCTCGATGAGCGCCACGGCGTGCGGTCCTGGTTGCGCGCGATGCATGGCGATGCATCGTGCGCGAGTTCTGCTGCGTCGCGCTAGGGCTGCGACGCGTGGGTGGCCGGTGCTGCGACTGTGGCTCCACTTGCGTGTGTCGCTGCTGCTGCAGCGGTCACACTGCTTGCTGCGGTGCCTGATGCTGCGGTCGTTACTGCATTAGCCGAAGCACTGGCCGATGAACCAGTCGCCGCATCCGCCACCGCACCCGACACCGGCATCGCGACACCCGTCGCGGCCCCATGTGCCACCACCGATGAAGACGCAGACGCATCCGATGCTGCAGCAACCGGCGCGCCCGCCGAACTGCCGCCGAGCGGCATCGTGACCTTGCGGCCGTCGTTGTCGAACACCACTTCCTCGGGACTGATCGATACGACCGTCGGCCCCTGCTTCATCTTCGAGCCTTCGAAATAGCGGCTGCCGTCCGCGGTTTCGATGTAGCGCTGATCGCCGTCGCCGGCGAACACCGTGACGATCTCCGGAATGCCGGCCGTGCCGCCGAGCATTCCCGCGCGCGTCGGGCCGGCGCCCGGCTCGCCGTAATGCACGTGATCGACGACCTCGAGCGCAGGACGTGCGTCCTTCATGTAGTTCTGGATCCGCGTGGCGATCTGCGCATGCGGCGCGTCGCCAGTCAGTTCGATCTTGCCGTGCCCGAGATACGACACGGTCAGCGGCGTATCGCTGAAATAGGTCTGCGCGGTGGCCAGCAGATCGCTGACGACATACACCGTACCGAGCGCCGCGTTGTCGACACCCGCCACGATCTGCGCGACCTTGTCGTGCTCCGCTGCATCCTTCACATAGCCGCTGACGAGCGCACCGTCGTCGCGCGGCGCGACGCTCAGTTCCGGATAGACGCTCAACGCCTGCTGCAAGCGATGCACGCGCGACAACGCCGATTCGTGCTGCCACGGCAAACTGCCCGACCACGCGACGAGCCCATACCCCAGCGCGCCCAGCAACACACCGACCCACAGCGCGCCGAGCACGATCACGAAGCGCCGGCTGCCGACACGCCGCATCGCATCCGCCAGCCACGCGGGCCACGCGGAATCGCGATCCGTCTGCGGCTTTTCGCTCTCGGCGGGCATCGCGGCGGCGGCCTGCGCGTTGCGCGCGATGCCGAGGCGGATCGAACCGACCGTCACGACGTCGTTCGGCGTCAGCGAGCGGCGCGACGCGTCGAGCGGTTCGTCGTTGAACAGCACCGGCGCACCGCCGCTCGCATCGTTCGCGGCGCCGAAGTTCTGCACCGTCACCGCTAGCGCGCCGACCTGCAGACACACCTGCTTCGCGCCGATCTCGCGATCCGGCAGGATCACTTCGCAATCGGCTGCGGTGCCGACCCAGTTCGCCCCGCGCGCGAGCGACATCGTGCGGCCGTACATCGGACCGCTCAGGAAGCACAGATTCCACGGCGACGCTGCCGTGTCGCGCGGCTGGGCCGACGCGCTACTGTTCAGCGCCGTGTGCGGATCAAGGGTGCTCGTAGCCATGATCCGTGGTTCCGGTTTGCGTCACCGCCGGTTGCGAGGCCGCATCCTTGGGTGCAGCGGGCAGCGGCGGCGGACCGAAGCGCGAGCCGGGCTGCGGCTTCGGCGTCAGCGGCACCGCGATGTCGTTGTCGGGCGGCCGGTACATCGTGAGACCATTCGAATCCGACGCTGCATTCGCGGCCGGATTCACCGGCGAGCCGTCCGGCGCATACAGCGACGCGGTATCGACGACACGCGGCGTCAGCAGATAGAAACGCTCCATGTGCGAACCGGTCTTGTCGGTGTACTTGAACAGATTGCCGATCAGCGGAATGTCCGAGAGCCAGGGCACGCCGCTCTTGTTGAGCTGCACCTGGTCGTCGTTGAAACCGGCGATCAGCAGGCTGCGGCCTTCGTCGATCATCGTCTTCGTGACGATGTTGCGCTGCTGGATCACCGGAATGTTCTGCACCGACTGACCCTGCACGACGTTGCCGTCCTGGATGTCGATCGACATCATCACGCTCTCCGGATTCGCCTTCGCGGCAGCAGCACCCGCGCTGTCGTCGACGATCATCGGCGTGACCTTGATGCTCGTGCCGGTCGTCACGCTGTACAGCGACGAATCCTGAAAGCCCTGCACCTGCACGTAGAACTGCGTGAGGTTTTCGAGGATCGCCTCGGTGTTGTCGAGCGCGAGCACCTTCGGCTTCGAATGCAGCTCCGCCTTGCCGTTCTGCGCGAGCGCGTTCACGCGCGTCAGCAGATAGTCGCGCAGCGAGCCGCCGATCGATGCGGTCAGCGCGATGCCGGTCGGCGCAAACGTGCCCGTCTGGCCCGACTCGCTCGTGCCGACGCCGAACGTGAGCGGCGGGTTGCCCGAACCGCCGTACTGCGTGTTGCCGTTCAGCGGATTCGAGCCGTTGCCGATCTGCACGTCGCCGTGCGTCGTATGCAGACGCCAGTCGATGCCGAGGCTGTCGAGCGACGTATCGTCGATGTCGATGATCGTCACGTTGATTTCGACGATGCGCGGCCGCACGTCGAGTTCGTTGATCAGCGACTGATAGCGGTACATGTTCTCCGGCAGATCGCGCACGAGCACCGCGTTGATCGCCGGATCGGCCTCGATGTGCGGCAGCGTATCGGCGTTCGAACCGCCGCCGAACGGCAGCGCCGCGCCGTCGCCCGCAAGACCCGATGCGCCGTAGCCACTGTTGCCCGACGGACCGCCCGCGATGTCGGGGAATTCGATCCGCGGCACGGCGATCGTCATGCCCGAACCGAGCTTCATCTGCCGCGCGGCGGCACCGAGCGTCGCGCTCACGGGCGCGGGCGTCGCGCGATCGTTATCCCTGCCGTACAGACGCTTGAGCATCGTCGCGACACCGGGGATCACCACTTCCTTGCCCGAGCGGTTCACCGTGAAGTCCGACGCCCAGCCGTATTTCAGCCGGAACGCGTGGACGTCCGCGAGTTGCCCGTTCGATGCCGGATTGCCGACCGAACTCACCGCCTGCCGCACGAGTTCGATGTAGCGACGCGGACCCGACACGTAGATGCTGTTCGAGCGATCGTTGATCACGAGCGAGAAGCGCTTGTCGGCGATCTGCATCGTCTGCAGCGCGCGGCTGATTTCGCCGGCGGAATTCGGCGGAATCGGAATGACCTGGCTTTGCGATTGATCGGCAGGATCGATGTACAGGAACGAGCCGTCGTAGTACCACGTGAGGCCGTACGTCGCACATACCGTATCGAGCGTTTGCTCTGGCGTGCCGGAGAAGCGGCCGCTGATCGTGCCGTCCACTTTCGGATCGACCACCGCCGTAATGCCCTGCGACGACGCCAGCTCGCGGATAAAGTCCGCAATCTTTCGGCCGTTCGCGACGATCGTGAACGGCCGGTTGCGCCAGCGCAGTTCGGCCGCGCGCGCGGACGGCGTGACCGGTGTGAATAGCGACATGGACAGCAACGCCGCCGCAAACAGCATGGTCGCGGCGAACTGGGCCCGCCGTCTGTCGAATAAGAACGCTAATCGGAACGTTATAGCGCGTCGGCGCATCAGAGCATACCCGTCGAAGAAACGAACAATCGTGTCAGCGCTTGCTGCGCGAATCGCAGCACCTCGCCCCCCAGCCACCCGGACAGCACCACCAGCGCCACCATCACGGCAATCAGCCGCACGGCGATGCCGATGTTCGCGTCCTGCACCTGCGTCACCGCCTGCAGGATCGCCACTACGAGCCCCGTCACCGTCGCGATCAGCACGATCGGCAGCGACAGCAGCAGCACCAGCATCAGCGCCTGCTGCGTCAGATCGAGAATCGTCGAACTCGTCACGACAGCGCCCCCGCGTTTGCGTTGCGCACGTCCGCGCCGGCACCGACGGTGCCGTCGTCGGGCGGATTCTTCACCCAGCCGACCGTATGCAGCTGCACGTCCTCTTCGATCTCCTGGTACGACAGCACCGGCAGATCGGGCAGCACCGGCTGCAGGATCGACTTCGCGTAGCGGCGCGCACCGAGCGCGATCATCACCGCGAGCCGCGCGTTGCCGTGCGGCCCCGGCGCGCCTCCCGCACCATTCGCCGCATTCGCGATCGCGCGCACCTGCTCGCAGATGTCCGCCTTGACGCCGCTCGGCAGCGCCAGAAAATTGCCCTGCTTCGTGCGCATCACCGCGTTCTCGATGCGCTCCTGCAGGTTCTGTTCGAACAGCACGACGCGCAGTTGCCGCGAGGCACCGGCATGACGATCGGTGATCATCCGCCGCAGATCGATGCGCACGAGCTCGACCAGCGCGATCACGTCGTCGGGCTCGTTCGGCGCCCACGTAATCAGGCTTTCAAAAATCACGCGCAGGTTGCGGATCGGCACCTGTTCGGCGAGCAGCCGTCGCAGCACTTCGGTGATGCGTTGCAGCGGCACCAGCCGCGTCAGTTCGCCGACCAGCTCCGGATGATCGCGTCGCACCAGATGCACGAGCGCCTGCGTCTCCTGGATGCCAAGCAGTTCGTCCGCGTGCTGTCGCACGATCTGTTCGACGTGCGCGGCCAGCGCGGCCTCGCAGGTCAGATGCTTACCTTCTGCCGGCGTCGCGGTGTCGCCCTTCAGCCACAGCGCGGTCGCAAACGGACCGAACGCTTCGGCCGGCTGACGTTCGGCCTGTTCGGGCAGCGCCGACACACCGTCCCACAGCAGCCAGCCCGGCTTCAACGCGCCGTGCGCGGCGAGCACGTCCTGCAGATAGACGCGATACGTGCCGTCGGGCGCGTGCTCGTCGTCGGTCAGCGTGATACGCGGAAACACCGTGCCGATGTCCGCATCGACGCGCGCCTTCGCATTCGACAGCGCGGCCTGCAACTGCGCGAGATTCAGCTCGCGGCGCAGATCTTCGGCGAGCGTCACTGCGATCAGCGACGTCACGCCCGCGACGTGCGCGACGCGTGCCGCCTGCCCTTCGCCCTGCACGCCGTCGGCACGACCGGCAACGTTGATCAGGTTGAACGACGGCGCGACGGTGCGGCGCTTCATCTGCATGATCGCGATCGTCGCGAGCGCGACCGAGATCAGCGCAAACGACCAGACCGGGAAGCCCGGCACGACGAGGAAACCCGCCAGCACGAGCGCCGCGATCAGCAATGCACGCGGATGCGCACCGAGCTGCTCGCCCAGTTGCTCGCCCAACTGACGTTGCCGCGTGTCGCGCGTCGCGACGCGGGTGGTGACGATGCCGGCCGCAATCGACACCAGCAGCGACGGAATCTGCGACGCCATGCCGTCGCCGACCGTGAGAATCGCGTAACGCTGCAGCGCTTCGCCGATGCTCATGTCGTGCATCAGCGTGCCGACCGCGATGCCCGCAACGATGTTGATGAACGCGATCAACAGGCCCGCGATCGCATCGCCCTTGACGAACTTCATCGCGCCGTCCATCGCGCCGTGCAGTTGCGATTCCTGTTCGAGTTTTTCGCGGCGCTCGCGCGCTTCGTCCGCGCTGATGATGCCCGCGCGCAGATCGGCGTCGATGCTCATCTGCTTGCCGGGCATCGCGTCGAGCGAGAAACGCGCACCGACTTCCGCGACCCGCTCCGAGCCCTTCGCGATCACGATGAACTGCACGACCGCGATCACGAGAAAGACCACGCCGCCAACCACCACGTTGTTGCCGACCACCAGCCGGCCGAACGCATCGATCACATGACCGGCGTTCGCGTGCAGCAGGATCAGCTTGCACGACGCGATGTTCAGCGCGAGACGGAACAGCGTCGTGAACAGCAGCAACGCGGGAAACGACGAGAAGCTGACTGCGGACGGCACATACGTCGACACCGTCAGCAGCACGATGCTGACCGCGAGATTCAGCGAGATCATCCCGTCGAGCGCCGCTTGCGGCAGCGGCAGGATGAACAGCGCGACGACCGCGATGATGAACGCCGCGATAAACAGGTCTGCGCGTGGCGAAGCGGCACGCCGGGCACCGGACACGCTCGCGCCGGCGAACAGCGTCCGCCGCCACTCGCGCGGAAACGCCTTCAGATCTGCCATCGTCGAGTACCGGCTCCCTGTGTGCGAAAGCTGTTTGGGACCGGCCGGCTGCCTCATGTGGTCCACGTGCCGGCCCGTCTGCGCGCATCGGCCCGCGCTGTGCGCAGTGAAGCCGAGGCTCGTTGTTATTCCCGCTGGTTGTCCCGCTGTTTATCCGAATGCGATCGAGTTTAGCGGGGCCATTCGACAGATGAAGGGGGCTGCCTCGTAGCGATTCGTGTGCTTTGACTGGTCGCGGAGCAAGGGACTACGAGATGTGTCGCGCGGTGCTGCAGTGCTGAAAAACCCGCGTGCATTCACACGCGGGTCATGTGCGGCTGACGTATGACTGACGTGCTGCTCATGCGTCGTTCGATGCGCGCACGCGCCGTGCGGCGAGGTACGCGAGCTGTGCGCGGTTGTGCACGTTAAACGTTCGTTCGAGCGCGTGAATGTGATAACCGACCTTGTGCAGCGACAGATGCAATGCGTCGGCGATCTCCTGATCGGACAAACCTTGCACAAGCCTTTCGAGTACCGCTTCCTGCTCGCATTCAAGCGTGATTGCACGGCGGCCGCGCACGCGCGCTTCGAGAAACGGCTGGACGAAACGATGCACGGCAAGGCTCACTGCAAGCGCAGCACCGGTCACGCGATCGTCGATCCAGTCCGAGTCGTGCATCTCCGATGCGAGCCCCACACCGACGCGCAATTCGAGCTGCGGCGCCGACAGCGAGAAGATCACCCCGCTGTTCATTGCATGCGCGCGCAGCGATGCGGCCAGCGCGCGCGTGCGGCGATCGCCGGTGCGCGCAGCTTCTTCCTCGATGCGATCAAGCCGCCACGCAACCGGAAAGCCGCTTTGCAATACGCTGGCAAAACGCGGATCAGCCTCGTACCATAGGCCCTCGAAATACGGCTGCACGTAAGACGCCGGCGTGAGATCGCGCAGCAGATGGGCGTGCAGCACGCGCTGGCCGATCATTTCAAACGCGCCGTAATTCAGCGTGCTGAAGCCCGCACGACGCATGTGCGCGCGACAGTCGTCGAGATCGAAATCGAGCAGGTCGGATTTGCCGCTGTTGTCGCGGGAGGTGGTAACAACAACACTATCGCTGCGCACGGTCGACGCAAGTTCGCGCGGAATGCGAGACGTAGCGGTCGTGCTTGCCATACGATGCGCGAGAACATCGGCGCAGGAAAACCAGTCGATTGCGGGCGTGCCTTCACACGGGGTCATCGGGGGTCCTTTGTTCTGCCTGGTGTTTTTTATAACCCCGAAGTGTTGCTGGTCTATTGATGTTTTTTCTTTTCTTCGCGAGTCCGCTTGAGTCGGCGCGCGCTTTGATATTACGATATGTTACGCGAGCAATTAACACTCTGTACACAGCTCTCTGTTCGAATGTTGCTTCAAATGCGGCCTCAAGAATTTTTCCACTTGCACCAATTCCTGTCGCTGCACATTCACACGTAGCACACGTAGAAAGACGTGAGCGGACCTAAGTAAAACTACCCGGCCGCTGAACAACTGCTCTCTCTGTCCGCGTGAAATCCTGCGATGCTGCATCAAGGAACCCTTCATGTCAGAAATTGCATTAAGCGAAAATCCAACCGATGACGACGTGTTCGCAGACCTCTGCGTGTCGCTGTGCGAACACGACGACGAAACGCGTACGCGTTCAATTCCCGTAGTCCGTTATAACGACGCGAAGCAGATCGTCGTCGATCAGAAAGACGCGCCGCGTCTCGGTGTTGCCGACATGCTCACGAGTGCGCAGAGCGAAGGCGAACGTGCGCGCATCGTTGCGAGCCTGTTGCATCTGATGGGCTTTTCGACGTTCGCGTACTTCGCGCTCGAGTTCACACACGAGAGCGTGCAACGGCTCTTCCTGCACGACGCGTTCACACCCGCCACTTATCGCGGCGAATACGTTGACCGTTGCCACTTCGACATCGATCCGCGCACGTTCGGCGCGCGGATGTGCAACGTGCCGATGGTGTGGGATCTGCGCAAGCTGCGTCAGCAGTACGGCGAACAACACGACAAGCGCGAACCAGGCGAAAGCGGCGTGCCCGCCACGCGCGAAGCGCTCGACGATTTCCTGAACACGATGCGCGGCGACGGTATGTGCAGCGGCATCATGTATTCGATGGCGATTCCGGGCACGCGCCTGCATGCGTTCATGAGCTTCACCGCGCCGAAACTGAATCGCGACTGGATCACGACGACGACCGTCGAGCAGGTGTTGTCGATCGGTCTGTCGGTACATAAATTCAGTTTGCCGAAATTGATCGCAGCCGCGCGCGAAAACTCCGTCAACGGTCTCACCGCATTCGAACAGAAGCTGCTGACCGGCATCGCCGAGGGCGCGTCCGACAAGGAGATCGGCAAACGCCTCGACACCAGCGCGCACAACGTCGATTACCACCTTCGCAAACTGCGCAAACGCTTCGGTGTGTCGAACCGGATCGAGCTGACGTATCTGACGTCGAAGATGGAGTTGATCTGATTTTGGTTTGAAGATCGCGTGCGGCATTCCGTGCCGCACGCGCAACCTACATCCCCTCCTCAGGCGCACTTTTTACCCGCACTTTTCACCCGCACTTTTCACCAATACCCACGCGCCGGCCCGGCCCTACAGTGTTGCGGATCATCCATCGCCACACGCACAGGGTCCACATGCCACACTATCTCTGCCACGAACAGCCGGATCTGCTGGAATTCGACGCGGCCATCACCGATGCGCGGCCCGGTGCCGTGCGGCTCGACCGCTCCGCGCTGCATCCGGGCGGCGGCGGTCAGGTCTGCGATACCGCGACGTTGACCCACGCGCAGGGAATCGCCAGAATCGTCGGCATGGAAGTGGAAAACGGCCGCTACTGGCATCTGCTCGATGCGCCGCTCGAACTGTCCGGTAATGTCCACGTCGCGATCGACGCGGAACGCCGATCGACCGTCGCGCAGCTGCATACGGCCACGCACATCCTGAACGCGCTCGTCTATCAGCAGTTTGCGGGCGCGCTGGTCACCGGCGCGCAGATCGGTGCGGACGGTATCGCGCGGATGGACTTCGATCTGCCCGAGGCGACCAACGACGCGCTACGCGCGCTCGAAGCGCCGCTCAACGACGTGATCCGTCAGGGGATGGAAGTGCGCGCATCGTATGTCCGGTTGAGCGACGCGAAGGCGACGCCGGGGTTGATCCGCAGCGCGTCGGTCGCGCCGCCGCCGACGCCGGACGGCACGATTCGTATCGTCGAGATCGGCACGCTCGACCGGCAGGCATGCGGCGGCACGCATCTGACGAACACCACGCAATCGCGACCGGTGCGCGTGACGAAGATCGAGAACAAGGGACGCCATAACCGGCGCATGAGAATCGAACTGGTGTGATGCAGCGAGGTCGTCGGTGAGGAACGCTAATCGGGAATACGAAGTGCTGTACGCACGCGATGCCGCGCTCGAAGGCGCGTGCCTCGCCACGGCGCGTTATGGCGCGCACGAATTCTCGCGGCACGTGCACGACGAACTCGTCATCGTGATGACCGAGCACGGCGCCGGCAAATGCCACACACGCGACGGCAGCGACGTGTCCGGACCAGGCACCGTGCGCGTCTTCGGTCCCGGCGAATATCACAGCGGCGAGGTGTGGGAAGACAAGGCGTGGCACTACCGCGCGATCTATCTCGACATGCAGGGGCTTGCGTCGTTGAGCGCGATCTTTAGCGGTGATTCACGCGACGATCGGCCGCTTGTCATTCCACCTGGCCTCTATCGCGATGAAGCGCTATCCGCGCTGCTGCTCAAGGCGCACGCGAGTCTCGATCGCGACGGCGCGACACCGATGATGCAGCGTCAGGCGAACTGGTGGGCGGCGATGGGGATGCTGTTCGGCCGCTATGGGCAGCCGAAGCCCGTCGTCGATATCGAAGGGCGCGAGGCGCGCAAGATGGAAATCGTGCGCGACTACATCGAAGCGCACAGCGAGCGCGACATTCCGATCGACGAACTGGCCGCGCTCGTCAATCTCAGCCGCTACTACCTGATGCGCTGTTTCTGCACCGAATACGGTCTGCCGCCGCATGCGTACGCGAACCAGGTGCGTCTGATCCGCGCGAAGCAACTGCTCGCGGCCGGCCACAGTCCCGCCGATGCAGCAGTCGCGGTGGGCTTCTACGATCAGAGTCATCTGAACCGGCTGTTCAAGCGCGCGTATGGAATCACGCCCGGCACGTATGCGCGGTTGAAGCCGGAGCTTTGATCTGATCGCGCGGAGTCACTGCGGCTCGCGGCACGCACGCCCCATTCCTTCCAAGCGCCGAAACCCCAGCGTTTCGTAGATCGTTCCCGCGTGATGCGCTGCGTCGGCGACCAACACGAGCCGGTTCGCACGCGTTGACGTGCGTGCGATTGCCTCGCTGACGAGCGTCTTGCACACGCCACGGTTGCGATACGGTTCGCCGGTCAGTACCTGCTGAAAGCGCCCCACGCCGCCGGTGAAAAAGAGCCCGAGACTACCGGCCAGTTCGCCATCGATGAACGCGCCCCACTCGTCGTCGAGTCCTTTCGCAATCAGCGTGCGGTAAGCCTTCTGCTGCCACGCGACGTAGCGGATCGACGTGACGTCCGACGGATCGTTCATATCGGCGAGCTGCATTTTCTCCCACGCGTCCCAGTCGTTCTGCGAATCGAGCGGCCGTACGTGCACTGCTGGATTCGCTGCGACGTTGCGTATGTCGTTGGGTTGCGCGACCAGCACGCGGCACACGTTCGCGTCGTAGCCGTGCGAGATGAACATCGAGAGATCGGGCGTGACGTCCACGTGTTCCGCCCACACGAACGTGCGATGCCGGATGCGCGGCGGCATGCCGACGAGTCGCGCGAAGTCTGCTTCGAGCAGTGCGAGATCGCTTTTTAAAGGCCGCGTCGGCAGCACGAGCATGTTGCCGAAGAAGTATTCGGGCGCATCGGGCGTGCGCGCGACGACATAACGCTCGCGTTCTTCGACGACGCCGATTTCCGCGTGCAACAGCAGATCGGTCGCTACACCCAGGTTCGCGAGGTTCTCCGGCAACGAGAACGCAGCGCCGCTAGTCACGACTGGAAGCGGAAGAACACCGCATCATTTCGCACTCACCGGATAACGCACATTCCACTGCCGAAGCACATGCGTATCGCGCTCGAACCCGAGCACGCTCACCGAAGCGGTATCGAGAAACAGATGGGCGCCGAACCCCGCCGATCCCGCGACCCAGCAACCGCCCAGCACACGCAGAAAGTGCCCATGCGAAAACAGCGCAATGCGTCCACCGAGCGGCAGCAATCTTTCGATCAACCCAAGCGCGCGCGCCTGCACCTGCTCGCGACTCTCGCCCTGCGGAATCGCCGATTCCCAGATCGACCAGTCGGGCTCGGTCGCGCGGATGTCGTGTGTCGTGCGGCCTTCGTAGATGCCGTAGTCCCACTCGGCGAGATCGGGCTCGATCTGCGCCTGATCGCCGAGCCCCGCTTCACGACAGGTCTCGCGTGCCCGCACGCGCGGACTCGTGAACACGCGATCGAACGGCTGCGCAGCGAGCGCCGCGCGCACCGAACGCGCCTGCTCGTGACCATGTTCGGTCAACGGGATATCGGTGCGGCCGGTGTGCTGGCCCGACAGGCTCCACTCGGTTTCGCCGTGGCGGATCAGCCAGACTTCGGTGTGTTCGGAAGGATGATGAGTCGAGGTATCAGCAGTATCGGTCGTGGCCATGATCGAAGTGAACGAAGGTCGTCGTGGAAGAAGGGACCGTTTGGTCCGCATCGGTAGCCGACAGTATGCCTCGCGAGCGTGTGGTCTTCCGTAAAACCGCGCAGCCGCACCCGTCCGCGTTCAATGCCCTGTCTGCTTCAACGCCTTCAATGCCATCCGTTCCACCAGCGACGGCGCAATCAGCTTCAGCCACTGCCCGGCCTTGCCCTTTGCGGTCATCACCACCTCGCGTCTGCGCAGGGTCATGCCGCGCAGCATCAGATCCACGCAGGTATCGACCGACATCGCATCGTCCTCGCGCAGCCGGCTCTCGCCGAGCGGCTGGCCGTCGGGGCCGAAACCGTTCACGCGCGTCGCGGTCGCGACCACGCCCGGGTACACGACACAGACGTCGACGCCGCTGCCGCGCAGTTCGGTGCGCAACGCTTCGCAGAAACCGGCAAGCGCGAACTTGCTCGCCGAATACGCAGTACGACCCGGCACGCCGATCTTGCCCGCGAGACTCGACACCGCGACCATCAGTCCACGACCTTTGCGCAGCCACGGCAGCGCGGCATGCGTGCACCACATCGCGCCGAAGTAGTTCACACGCATCACCTGCTCGTAATAGCCAATGTCGGTGACCTGCTCGAAGTAGCCGTGCGCCGACACGCCTGCGTTGTTCACGAGCACGTCGAGGCCGCCGAAACGCTCGGCGACCACGGCCACCATTGCCTCGCATTCGGCACGCACGGCGACGTCGACCTTGAGCACGATCACGTCGGCCGCCGGCGTTTCACTGACGATGCGTTGCGCGAGTGCGTTCAGCAGTTCGATGCGGCGCGCCGCCAGCGCGACGCGCGCGCCCTGCTGCGCGAGCCGTCGCGCGAGTTCGGCTCCAATGCCGTCCGACGCGCCGGTAATCAGCACGCTCTTGCCTGCGAAGGGGGCTAAGGAGGAAGTCATCGTTCAGTTCAGTCCAGCAGGTCCGGCTGTTCCTTGACGATCCGCGCATACAGCGGCTGGAACTGGAACCAGCCCGCCTGCGCCGATCCGATGATCGCGTACGACTGTCGCGCGGCGGCATCGGAGATCGTCGCGGGCGCGCGTCCGGTGCGTGCAGCAGCCGCTTCCGCGAGCAGTTGAACCTGGCATGAACGCTCCATCGTGATGAACCACCACGCGGCTTCGTCGACGGTCTGGCCGACCGTCAGCAGACCGTGATTCTGCAGGATCGCCGCCTTGTGCGCACCGAGCGCGTTCGCGATGCGCTGCCCTTCGTCCAGTTCGACGACCACGCCGCCGAAATCGTCGTACAGCACGTGGTCCTGGTAAAACGCACAGACGTCCTGCGTCAACGGATCGAGCGTACGGCCGAGCGTCGACCATGCGCGGCCGTACGTGCTGTGCGAATGCGCGGCGGCGTTCACGTCTGCGCGTGTCTGATGCACACGCGAATGGATCGCGAACGCGGCTGCGTTGACGGGATAGTCGCCCTCCACCACTTCGCCGCGATGATCGCAGCGAATCAGGTTCGACACGTTGACCTGGCTGAAATGGACGCCGAACGGATTGACCCAGAACGTATCGGTGAACTCGGGATCGCGCGCGGTGATGTGACCGGCGACGCCCTCGTCGAAACCGAATTTCGAGAACAGCCGAAACGCGGCGGCGAGCCGCTGCTTGCGGTGCAGACGTTCTTCCGCAACGGTCTCGAAGCGAGGCGGTCTAGGCAGATTGCGGTACTTGTCCTGCACGGCTTGCGGCAGACCTTCGGCGATCTCGTGCGTGGATTGCGGCGTGCTCATCTCTGTCTCCTTGTACGGCGCCGTGCGGATGTCCTTCCACCTGCGGCGCTCGCTGCGAATGCCGGGCCAGCATACACAAATAGCACACCCGTTTCATCGACTTTGCTCGACCGTTGCCTCCAATCGCAACGAATGAACAGCGCATAAACAACGCATAAACAGCAAACAAAAAAAGGGCGTCTCGCGACGCCCCTGCTGCGCTCCGGAACAAGGGCCGCGACCCGCAGGCCGCCGCCCCGCACACCTACTGTTGCTGCTGTTGCTGCGCCTGCTGCTGACGCAGCTGGATGTACTTCTGCACGTCGGTCATCGTCACGCGCCCGCTGTGGGCGGTGTCGATGTCGTCAAAGTGCTTCGCCACGAAGCCAAGGCCGTTGCTCTGCGCCTGAGCCTTCGTCACGGCTGCGCCGTTGCTCAGTACAGAGTTGGTATTGAGCCTCGCGTCGAGCCGCTGCTGGGCCTGCTGCTGCAGCGCGGTGCCGGTGGTCTGTTCGACCGGCGCGACACGTTTGTGTGGAAAGAAAGGACCGTCCACGCCCTTGCTGCCCTGAGGCAACGTGACGGGCGCAATCGCCTGGGGAGGCAGCGCATGCGCGCTGCCGGCAAAGATGCCCAGGACGATCAACGGAGAAAGGCGCCGCAAGATATCGATGAGAGACATGATCGCTCGCAATGAATAGTGAAAGTTCCCTATGTTCCCTGAGGGTCGCAGTGCGAATCAGGGTGCCGTTGCCGTCTGGACTACCGGGAGCGGGATCGTCGCCGACGACGCCCCCGAAGCCGGTGCCGGTGCCGGGCCCGTCGGCGTGCCAGCCGGGCCTTCATCGCGCCACGGCGGCGGCAGGGTCCACAACGTCAGCGCATCGGGCAGCCTTCTGTTCTGGTAGAACAGCGCCAGGTCAGATTTCATCTTAGGCCGTGCGACGTCGTCCAGGTAAATCATGTGACCGCCCTGGAAGAAATTGACCTGCAGATCCGGGTTCAGACCCGTTACTGTCTGCAGCCGCGCGAGTTGCTTCTCCGTGCTGAAGAACGGGGTCGCCAGATCGTGGAAGCCATTTTCCGACAGCACCTTCAACTGCGGATTCAGCGTCAGCGCACCGAGCAGATCGGGGATCGTGTCCGGCACCGGCTGTCCGTTATGCGAGAAGTCCCACAGGCCGATGATGTCGTCGTTCAACGGCACGTAGGTCGCATTCGGCGCGGTGTAGCCGAGGTAATCGGGCATCTGCGTCGCGAGCGCGTTCGTGAACGGCTGCGAAATCAGGATGTCCGACGGATCGCCGTCGCTCTGCAGACGCGGGTCCGAATTCGGCAGCGACACGCGTCCGTCGTAACGGCCGATCGTGAAGCCCGGCTTGAGCGTCGTACCGAACGGAGCCTGCGTCGTGCTCTGGCCGAAGTAGTCCTGCAGGGCCGACATCGTCAGACTCGACGGGATCTGCCATTGCACGAGCTTCGCGTTGCCCGGATAAACCGGCGTACCCAGTGCCGTGGGAATGCCGAGCTGCGTCAGGGTCCAGGTCTGCGAATACTTCTTGAGCTGGTTGTAGAACGCAGTGGCGAACACCTCCTCCTGCAACGCGAGCAGGCCCTGGCTGAGCGGTGCCGGCGATACCTGATCGTAGTACGCCGCGACCTCCGCGTAGCCGGGGAAATAACCGGCCAGCGTATCGGTATCGAGCAGCAGGCCTTCCGTGTTGTCCGTGATCGCGACTGCCTCGACCGCATCGTCGAAGTAGTTCAGGATCGACGACTGCAGCGTGATGCCCGTCAGATGCACACCGGCCGACTCGAGCGCGAGCGCGAGCATGTCCGTACGCGGCGTGCCATACGATTCGCCGTACAGATAGATCGGCGAGCTGGCGCGGTTGTTGACATTCAGATAGCGCTGCACGAAGTCGCGCATGATGTTGACGTCTGCGTCGGTCGTCCAGTACTTCTGGTTCGTATTCGGCAGGACCGCTTCGGACAGACCGGTGCCCGGGGGATCGATGAAGACCATGTCGGTCGTGTCGATCAGGCTTTCCTTGTTGTCGATCAGCGGGTAGTTCGGCCAGTTGTTGCCGAACAGTGGATCGGGCGTCGCGACGCGCGTCGGTGCGAACGAGCCGAGACGCAGCCAGATCGACGACGAACCCGGACCGCCGTTATAGATGAACGTCACCGGACGCGGCTTGCCGTTGGTGCTGGGCGCCGTGTACGCGACGTAGGACATCGACGCTTCCGGATTGCCGGAGACATCCTGCGCGGTCAGGTGGCCCGTGGTCGTCGTGTACTTGACCTTGGTCTTGCCCGACGACCACGTGTAATGCATCACCGCGGCCTTTTCCGACACCTGCGACACCGCGAGCCCATCGCCCGCTTTCTCCGAGTACGCGACGGGGTCGACGTACGTCGTGTTCGCCGCCTGCGCCTGATCCTGGTTCTGCTGCTGGGCGTCGTTCGAGACCTGCTTCAGACTCGACGCACTCGCGGACGGCGAACCGTTGTCTCCTCCGCAGCCCGCCAGCGCGAGCATCCCGGCGGTCAACGCACTCAATACGGCTAGCCGGCCATGACGCACACGGCGATAGCCCGCACAGCTCCTGTCTGGTTTCATCTCTGTCCCTGGTGATAGGTTGGATACGCTTCACAAAGGCCGCTTCCGCCGGGCCCAATGACTGGCGCCGTACTGGCGGGGAACGCGGAATCGGGATCCCGATCCGGCTGGATCGCGATGTCGTCGTTCAATAGCGGGAATTCACCTGCTTATCTATTTCGTCTGAATGGCTTATTGAACTGGTAAAGGCACGCTTATTCCTCCGCCTCGTTGACTGAAGGGATTTTCTAATTTCTGCCGCAGAGAAAAAATAGTTTGTAAGGCGATATCTTGTCAAGACGAGTTATTTTGCGGCGCAAGAGCGTGTTATACCGATGTTTCTAATCTGTATTAATTTAGAAAGGGAGTGATGCAGAATTTCGTCGTGCGTGGAACCGGTGCGGAGGTTCGTCTACGCTGGCTGCGAAGTTATTTCGGGCAGCTGTGGCCGGTCGGACGGGCGTTCAGGCAAACCTCGCGTTTTTCGCACATTCTTTCAGATTCATTAGGTCGACATGTTTTTTTAATCTAATGAAACCGGCTCATGAAAACCGCCCTTCATCACTATTCGGGAATTTGATATTTATTGAGCATCCACCCGGTTTTCTTTTTCGATATTTCATTTCCCTATGCATCGAACATAAACCGCTTATATGTCTGGAAATCGAAAAAGCAATAGAAATTCCGCGCACCGGCTATAAAACGGACGCGCGGAATTTACCGAAAAAGCCGAAATAGCATGCATCCGCCAGGCAAAAATTGCGGATGCCGGAATGGATCAGACCGAAGGGTGATCGCCGAGCCAGGTGGTGATTGCATCGAGCGCGAGCGTCGCGCTGTCTTCACGGCCCTGTGCGACCGCGTCGTTCATGTCGGGCGCGCCGTTGATGTCGCGAAAGATCGACCACTTCCATTCGAGGCCGCTCACCGTCTGCGCGCGGCTGGGTCCAGGCTGCAGCATGCAGAACCAGGAACCCTGCTTGGAGTACAGCGTATCGAACCGGCCAATCGTGAATTGCATGAAACGCTCCTCGGATGGGGTTGCCGCCGCGTGATCGGCGGCGGTCTCTGCCGGGGATTGTAGCCGCGCTGTGCGGTGACGGCGTGGCGACGGTGCGAATCGATGGAAAAGAGGCGTTCAGCTCTGGCTCTGGCTCTGACTTTGCGACTGCCCCTGCTGCTGCACCGTGATCTCGACGTCGAGCGTTTCCGCGCCCTGCCCGGTGCGAATGCCGGAGACCGGCATCGCATCGCGGTAATCGAAGCCGGTGGCGATCCGCACGTAGCGGTCGTCGGGGCAGCGGTTGTTCGCCGCGTCGAAACCGACCCAGCCGAGGCCATCCAGATACGCCTCCGCCCACGCGTGACTCGCCGCCTGATCCTCGACGCCTTCCATCAGCAGATAGCCGGACACGTAGCGCGCCGGCACCCGCAATGTCCGCGCGACCGCGATCAGCACGTGCGTATGGTCCTGGCACACGCCGCGGCCATCGCGCAGCGCGGTCTCCGCATCGGTGCCGACGCCGGTCGTGCCCGGCTCGTACGCGATGCGTTCGTGGATGATTTTCATCAGATCGTGCAGCAGCGGGAGCTGCGCGTCCGACGCGCTGACCTGCGCGGCAAGCGCCTTCACCGTGTCGCCGGCACGCGTAAGCGGCGTTTCGCGCTCGAAGATCCATGGCGGCGCGATGCCGTCGGTCATCCCGTAGACGCCGGCGCGATCGACGGTCTCGACCGTGCCCGCTGCGACAATCACGATCTCGCGCGTGCTGCGTTCGTGGCGCACGAGATCGACGCGGTTGCCGAGGCCGTCGGTATAGGACGTCGTGGGTTCGACGTCGTCGACGGTCAGCCGCCAGTCGACGACCGTCTGTCCGGGTCCGCTCTGCGGACGCAGCCGCAGCCGCTGCAGCGCGTACGGCACCGGTTGATCGTACTGGTAGCGCGAGAGGTGGCGAATGGCGATACGCATGGCCGGCTCAATCGAAGTTGTAGGTCTCGGCGATTTCAAAGCCGAGACGGTTGTTCTGCGCGATGAACGCGGTCAGGAATTCGTGCAGCCCGCCCGCGAAGATTTTCTTCACGGTGTTGTCGGTGAGTGTCGCGAGCGTCGTCGCGGCCGTCTGCTGGCACGGATGCGTGACGCCGTAGTCTTCCGCGAGAAAACCGAGGTTCTGCACGACGTTCATGTAGCAGAAGTTCAGCGAGCGCGGCATGCGCCCGTTGAGGATCAGGTAGTCGGCGATATTGGCCGGCTTGTACTGCACGTCGTAGACCCAGCGGTATGAACGATGCGCATCGACCGAGCGCAGGATCGATTCCCACTGGTAGTTGTCGAGCGTCGTGCCGACGTAGGAAATCGCCGGCAGCAGCAGGTGATACTTGACGTCGAGAATCCGCGCGGTGTTGTCCGCGCGCTCGATGAACGTGCCGATCCGCGAGAAGCTGAAGATCTCGTTGCGCAGCATCGTGCCGTGGAACGTGCCGCGAATCAGCGCGGCCTCGCGTTTGATCCGGTCGAGCACCGCCGGCAGTTCACCGGCCCGCACCGGCGACGCGAGCACGCGCCGGATCACCATCCACGCTTCGTTGATGCTTTCCCACGCTTCGCGCGTGAGCGCGGTGCGCACCATCCGCGCGTTCGAACGCGCGGCGTCGATGCACGACAGCACGCTCGACGGATTGTCCGCGTCGCGCAGCAGATAGTCGGACACGGTGTCCGCCGTGTAGGTGTCGTGCTTCGCGCGAAAACCTTCCTCCGCGCCCGACGTCACCACCACCGACGACCACGTCGCGGCCGCATCGGACGTTCTCGTCAACGCCATCCGCAAACCGGCGTCGACCACACGGGCGATGTTTTCCGCCCGCTCGATATAGCGGTGCATCCAGTAGAGCCCGCTCGCTGTGCGCCCAAGAAGCATGTGCTGCTCCGCTCCGGTTCTGTTGCTGTTTTTGTTGGTTTCGTCGTATGCGTCGTGTGCGTCAGTCCGCGAGCACCCAGGTGTCCTTGGTGCCGCCGCCCTGGCTCGAATTGACGACCAGCGATCCTTCCTTCAACGCGACGCGCGTCAGCCCGCCCGGCGTAATGCGGATGCGGTCCGACATCAGCACGAACGGTCGCAGATCGACGTGGCGTGGCGCGAGACCCTTTTCGGTGAGGATCGGGGTAGTCGACAGTGCGAGCGTGGGCTGCGCGATGTAGTTGTTCGGACGCGTCTTCAGCTTCGCGGCGAACTCCTCGCATTCCTTCTTCGACGCGGCGGGCCCGACCAGCATCCCGTAACCGCCGGAGCCGTGCACTTCCTTCACGACGAGTTCGTCGAGATGATCGAGCACGTACTTGAGGCTCTGCGGTTCCGAACAGCGCCACGTGGGGACGTTTTCGAGGATCGACTGACGGCCCGTGTAGAACTCGACGATCTCGGGCATGTACGAGTAGATCGCCTTGTCGTCGGCGATGCCGGTGCCGGGCGCATTCGCGATCGTGATATTGCCCGCGCGGTAGACGTCCATGATGCCGGGCACACCCAGCACGGAATCGGGGCGGAACGTGAGCGGATCGAGAAACGCGTCGTCGAGCCGGCGGTACAGCACGTCGATCGCACGAAAGCCTTCGGTCGTGCGCATCGCCACGTGGCCGTCGACCACCTGCAGATCGCTGCCCTCGACGAGATGCACGCCCATCTGGTCCGCGAGGAACGCATGCTCGTAGTACGCGGAATTGTGGATGCCGGGCGTCAGCACCGCGATGGTCGGATTCTCCGCATTGCCGCCCGGCGGACACACGGCCGCGAGCGACTGGCGCAACAGTTGCGGATAAACCTCGACCGGCCGCACCTTCACGCGCTGGAACAGCTCGGGGAACAGCTGCATCATCGTCTCGCGGTTCTCGAGCATGTACGAGACGCCCGACGGCGTGCGCGCGTTATCTTCGAGCACGTAGAACTGGTTCTCGGCGGTGCGCACGATGTCGACGCCGATGATGTGCGTGTAGACGTTGCCCGGCGGACGAAAGCCGATCATCTCCGGCAGGAACGCTTCGTTCTGCGCGATCAGTTCTTTCGGCACACGCCCTGCCCGGACGATCTCCTGACGATGGTAGATGTCGTCGAGAAACGCGTTGAGCGCCATCACGCGCTGTTCGATGCCCTGCGACAGCTTCGTCCATTCCGCACTGGAAATGATGCGCGGGATGATGTCGAACGGAATCAGACGTTCAGCGGCCTCCTGCTGGCCGTACACCGCGAACGTGATACCAGTCTTGCGGAACACGCTTTCCGCATCCGTCGCTTTCTGCGCGAGCGTTGCGGGATCCTGCGTATCGAGCCATTGCTTGAGCAACTCATAGGGTGCGCGTACGCCGTCTCCGGACGTCAGCATCTCGTCGAATGGCTTCACTGCTGTCCTCCGTGTCCTGTCTATACGTGTTGCCTGTTGTCGTGATTATTGAGACGGCGGATTGCGAATATTGCGAATCGTCGTCGTACACGGATGGTGTCAGCGTAACCGACCGGATTATTGGGTTCAATAGTGTTCGTGCGTGATTTCGTACACCATACCACCCAGCGACCGGTCACCACGCGACGATCGGAATCGCTGCGACGGTCGCGGGAATGTCGGCATAAGGCGTTGATCGTTCGACGGAATTCGTCAGTTCACCACTGAAGCGACACGCGATTAACACGCGATGAAGCGTCGAAATCGCGAGTCGACGACCGCGATAAAACGCTGGAATTTTTTTGCATCGCGAGACCGCGACGACGATCCTGTTAATGCGATAAAGACGATAAAGCGGGCGACGCGTGCATCATAAGTTTCCCTTGACGTTCCAGATCGCCCGCCTAATATCTCGCATGTAATTACAAGAAAATACAGGCGCGCTCAACGCGCCAGGGGAAGTGATATGCCACCGTGCTCTCCGCCGGTGACAGCATCGGCCACTCACCATTCTTGAAAAAGGATAGCCCCTCCCAGCGCCGGAGCGTATGTCACGCAACGCACGCTCCGCGAAGCGGTTTCATCAGCGAGTTTATTTTCCCCACTGCCTCCTGGCAAAACGGTGCCGCGTTGCAGATAGTGCTTTGCCACGCCTGTGGCACGAGCCTGTCTACCAGGATTCCAGGCCGCATGGGGAGCGTCATGCAATCCGGTATGCGTCGCAGAAGTCTGTTCTGAAACCTGGTATGTGTCGCGACGACGTCGCGAAGAGGTCGCTATTGCCGCTCGCCTGATGACGAGTGCGCATGCCGACGTCCATCCGCAATGCGAATTGCTGCGGCATGCCATTAACAAGAAAGGACAAAATATGAAAACAGATCGTTACGCAAATGTAAGGCGTGGTCCTCAACTATCTCGACTACTTCGAAGATTTATCGGCACGGCACTCCCTACGCTGACGCTCGCAGTCGGCGTGTGCGGAATTTTTCTTGCGTCGGCATCGGCTGCCACGACTCCGCCGGACACGCCCTATGTCGATAACACCGCTTATGCATCCGGCGCGACCGATGGCCTCGCGGCATCGGCCGTCAACGAGAATGCCGCGGTCGCGCATCATCAGTTGACCTATACCGCAGGCCGCCGACGCGTCGAGTACACGACGACGACCGGACATCTGACCGCCACCGACGCCAACGGCAAACCGGAAGCGTCGATGTTCTACGTGGCGTATATCGCGAAGAACAACAGCCCGTTCCCGCGCCCGGTTACGTTCTTCTACAACGGCGGTCCTGGATCGTCGTCGATCTGGTTGCGGCTCGGATCGTTCGCCCCGAGCCGGGTCAAGACGCCCGATCCGTACACGACCGGCTGGCCGAATTTCCCGCTCGTCGATAACCAGGAGAGCCTGATCGATACCACCGACATGGTGTTCATCGATCCTCCGGGAACGGGCTTTTCCGAAGCGGTGCTGCCCAACACCAACAAGAGCTTCTGGGGCGTCGACCAGGATGCGGGCGTGATGCGCGATTTCATCCTGCGCTATCTGGCGGTCAATCCACGGCCGCATTCGCCGGTCTATCTGTACGGCGAATCGTATGGCACGCCGCGTACCGACGTGCTCGCCCCGTTGCTTCAACAGGCGGGCGTGAAGCTCACGGGCATCGTGTTGCAGTCGTGCATTCTCGACTACAACGACCAGTATCCGAGTACATCGGATCTGCAGCGCGCAACCGATTACACGGTATCGCTGCTACCGGGCTACGCGGAAGTCGCTGCGTTCTTCGGGCTGATCACGCCGCCACCGCCGTTCGGTCAGCAGGTCACGCCGCCGCTGTACTGGCTGAGAAACTACGCGCAGATGATGCGCGAGTTTTCGACGCGCGATTATTCGCAGTTCCTGCCGTATGGTCCGACCTTCCTTGGCCTCGCCAATCCGCCGGTCTTTCCGACGCCTGCGGTCTATACGCAGCTGTCGGCGGAAAGCGGTCTCAACGTAGGGACGCTGACGGCCTATCTGGGAGACAATCCGCTGAATACCGCGCTGATTCCCGGCTACACGATCGGTGGTTACGACGGACGCGTGTCGGCGGCGAACAACAGCCCGATCATCGCCAGCGATTCCGATCCGTCCGATGCGTTGATGTCCACGCCGTTCCCGCTGATCCTGGACCAGCAGCTGCCGAACTACCTGAAGTACACCGCGCCGAACGCCACCTATGTGACGTTGAGCGATACCGCGAACGAGAACTGGGATTTCAGCCACGGCGGCCTGTCGGAGCCTGACACGATTCCCGATCTGCTCGCCGCGCTGACGCTCAATCCGCATCTGAAGGTGCTCGTCGAAAACGGCTATCACGATCTGGTCACGCCGTTCTTCATGACCGAAAAGGATCTGGGCCGGTTGAAGAGCGTGAAGGGTCTGCGGCCGGATATTCAGGTCACGCACTATGCGGGCGGTCACATGATCTATCTGGAGGACACGTCGCGGCCGCACATGAAAGCCGATCTGGTGAGCTACTACTACGGCTTCCCGATCGAGGGTGCGATGCGCTTCAGGCAATTGCCGCAACCGTGGTCCGATCAGCCGCCGGCCGGTACGCCTTGAGTGTGCGCCTTGAGCGTGCGCCTTGAGCGTGCGCCTTGAGCGTGCGCCTTGAGCGTGCGCCTTGAGCGTGGATTGCCATTCGCGGAACCGGCGCTGCTCGCGCTGGATCCAACCCGATGAGGAAGGCTTTAAGGAAACACCATGAAAAGTACACTCTATTCAATCGCATTTGCCCTGTGTGCAATGGCCGGCGTCGCGCAGGCCAGCGATCTCGCCGTTGCGCCTCCGCGCCCCGGTGTGAAGCATGTGGATGGGCCGTTCTTTCCCGCGACGAGACCGCTCACGGCGGCGCCGGTCGCATCGACCGGCGATGCGCTGCAGGCTCAGGCGATGGCGCGCCTGAAAACCAACTTCGATGCCGCCGACGTCACGAAGAGCGGCACGCTGACACAGCAGCAGGCGCAGAAGAGCCGACTGGGTTTTATCTCCGATAACTTCAGCAGCATCGACGTCAACAAGAAAGGCTCGGTGACGTTCGACGATGTGAAGCGGTATCTGCAATCGCAGCCGTAGTCTGCTGACTCCCTGCGCGGGAGTTCGTCATGAAAAAAGCGCAGCCTGGTGCATCGGGCTGCGCTTTTTGTTGTCGCGGATGACTGCGTATCAGGCGTCGTGTTGCGAGCCAGCGGTGTCGGCAGGCGCTTCGGTCTGTGCAGTCGGCGTTTCTGCGAGTGCTTCGCCTGCTGCATCGGTGTTCACTTCGACCGCAGCGGCTTGCGCATCGGCGACGACAGCATCGGCAACCGGTGCGGCGGCGTCAGCCTTCTTCGCCGCAGGCTTCGCACTGCGCCCTTTCTTCAGCGCCAGTGCGCGGACCGCGTCGGAGCGGGTCACTTCCCCTGCTTCGTTGCCTTCCAGATCGACCCGCTTCGCGCCTTCGACCATGCACGCCCAGTAGCGGCTGCCACGGCACCACGTGCGCAGTGCATCGCGCAGCCCCGCTTCGTCGACACCGAGTACCTTCGCGTGCGTCAGCAGATCCTCGAAGATGCCGATCTTCAGCGGCACCTTCGGCGCAGGGTTCTTCGGGAATGCGAGCGGGAAACGCTTCTGCATCCGCGCGAAAGTCTGCACGACCGGATCGACCGGTTTTCCTTTTGGAGCCTGCGCCGTAGTGGGCGCAGCACCGGGCGTTGCAGCCTTCGGGCGCGCACCCGCATTCGCATGCGCCTTCGCCTCAGCGGGCGCTGCCGGCGCACCCGACCCGCCGCGCGCCGGACGCGGCGGCCGCGCCTTTTTCGGCGCCTGCTGTGCCTGCTGTTGCGCGGCCTGTTTCTTGAGTTGCGCTTTCAGCGCGGCCAGTTGTTCGAAGCCCATGACGCCTGCCAATCGATAAAACCTAGATTGTACCTGCGGCGCAGGCCGGTTCGCATACAGCGGACGTTGCTCAGTCAACCGGCATCGCGTCGAGCCGGTTCGCCGAATCCTGCAGCCCGCCGAGAATGCGGTCCGCGACCTTCTGCGGAAACCCGCGCGGCAGTGTCGCGGCAACCTGCGCGATCACGTCCGGCGTCGCGCCGATCAGCCGCTGGATCACCGGTTCGGCCGTCGGGCCGTAGTGGCACAGCGGCGCCATTGCATTGAAGTGGCGGCGTGCGACGTTGCGCATCAGGTAGTGCCGGTTCTTGCCCGCGACCGCCATCGCGAGCTTCGCCTTGTGCCACGACCACTGGTTCGCGCCATTGCCTTCGACCGGCCAGATCGACATCACGTCGTACAGCGGCGTCATCTGGAAACGGCCGCCCGGCCGCAAATGGATGCTGAAATTTTTCGCGTGACCGTCCGGCGCGGCGAGCATCCAGAAGAGAATCTGTGCGGCGAGCAACCGCTCGAGATCGTCGGCTGCGTGCGTGGACTGCCGCAGGATCGCGGCGATGTCGCGCACGCCCGGGCCGCCGTCCGCTTCGTACTTGCGATGCGACGCGATGCCGAGCGCCTGGCAGAAGTCCTCCTGTGGCAAGCGCAGCAGACGCTGCGCGCGCGGCGATTTGACGCGATCGAAGCGCGTCACCGACAGCACCTTCTGCGAACCGAACGTGAGAATTTCGTTGTCGGGCACCGGCAAACCATACGCGCGCAGGATCGCGAGACAGAGCCATTCGTTTTCGACCGACGTACTCAGATCTGCCCGTTTGTTGCCGACGAGGCCGAGCGGCAGCTTCAGGATGTGTGTTGTCGGCGTGGCACCGCGCGGCCGCATCCAGCGGCCCCGATGACGCAGCAGCGCGGTCTTTTCCTGCGCGCCGGCGATCGAGATGCGGAACTCACTGTCGTCCGCTGCGCCGAGCGACGGACTGGCGGTGTCGAGCAACAGTTGCTCGATCCGTTCGTCGCTAAGCGACGTGCCTTCGATCCGGTCAACGCCTACCGGCGCTTCGTCTTCTTCGAGCAGTTGCACCGCGCCCACGCAATCGCGGCCGATGGCCTGCAGCAGATCGAATGCATCGGTGGTGTCGGTGCTGAAACGCGTGGCAAGCCGGCGACGGATCGCCTGACTGTCGGGCAGCAGGTTGTCGAAATAATTGCGCACGCGATCGCCCTTTAGCGGCGTATCGCCGACCCCGAACGGCAGCGACAGCGATAGTGGCCGCCCCTCGGGCGAACGCTTCCACGTAGGCTCGTAATGCAGCTCCATGTCGCCGCGCGTGGGCATGCGCCACGTGCCGACGTGCTGACCGTTGGCCCAGATCGACAGTGCGCGGGAGCGGGAGGCGCGGCCCATCGTTACCACTCCGCCTGCGCGTGATCAGCCGCTGCGTCGCCTTTCGACTGCATGCACAGTTCGAGGCCATACAGCGCCGTCAGCGCGAGCATCTGGTCCAGCGTGATGGTGGCGGTGGCGGTGGTTTCGAGCAGCGACAGCCGTGGCTGTCCGACCCCGATCCGTGCGGCGGCTTCCGCCTGCGTCAGGCCCTTCGCCTTCCTGGCCGACAATAGAATCTCAGCGAGTTGGGCCGACGTACTCACGACGAGTTTCATGGCGAATATTCCCATGGAGAATATTCGCATTTTATTCCTATCAAGAATAAAATTCAAATATTCCTTATAGGAATATTCTGCGTTTATGCCTCACAAGAATAAGCGAGGGCCCACCCATCGTTCGTCTTTTATGACGCTCACCCGACGGCGGATACCCTGGCGCAGCCGAAAGGGCACCCTCACCCCGTCTAGCTCTAGCCGTCGCGGAAAATAAAACTGTACGCGCTGAGCGCCGGCACGCCGCCGAGGTGCGCATACAGCACGCGCGAACCCGGCGGAAATTCACCTAGCCGTACCTTGTCGATCATGCCATGCATCGACTTGCCCTCGTAGACCGGGTCGGTCAGCATGCCTTCGAAACGCGCGCACAGCCGGATCGCCTCGAGCGTGCCTTCGTTCGGCAGGCCATATTCGGGGCCGCCGTAACGCGTGTCGAGCACGACGTCCGCCTCGGCGATGTCGCGGCCGAGGTCGACCTGCTGCGCGGTATTGCGCGCGATCCGCAGAATCTGCGCATGCGTCTGTTCCGGTTTCGCCGATGCGTCGATGCCGATCACGCGATCGGCCCGCCCGTCCGCCGCAAAACCGACGACCATCCCCGCCTGCGTGCTGCCCGTCACCGAGCACACGACGATGTAGTCGAAGCGGAACCCCAGTTCGGCCTCCTGCTGCCGCACCTCCTCCGCAAAACCGACGAACCCGAGACCGCCGAGCGGATGATCCGAGCACCCGGCCGGAATCGCATACGGTTTACCGCCCGCATCGCGCACGCTTTGCAGCGCGTCTTCCCAGCTGCGGCGAAAGCCGATGTCGAAACCGTCGGGCACGAGACGCACGTCCGCCCCCATCATCCGCGACATCTGGATGTTGCCGACGCGGTCGTACACCGCGTCGGAATAGTTGACCCAGTTCTCCTGCACCAGCACGCACTTCATCCCGAGATGCGCGGCGACCGCGGCAACCTGACGCGTCTGGTTCGACTGGATGCCACCAATCGACACCAGCGTGTCGCAGCCCTGCGCAAGCGCCTCGGGAATCAGGTATTCGAGCTTGCGGGTCTTGTTGCCGCCGAACGCGAGACCGCTGTTGCAGTCTTCGCGTTTCGCGTACAGCTCGACCTTGCCGCCGAGATGGTCGGACAGCCGGCGCAGCGGCTGGATAGGCGTCGGGCCGAACGTCAGCGAATAGCGGGGAAAACGTTTCAGGTTCATGAGAAGGCCTCGGTTCGTCGATGGGCGCGGGACGTATCGCGGATCTGTCGTCGCGGTGGATACATGGTAGGAAATTGCTGGCAAAATGAGCTTGCGAAGTAAATGCGGAATACCGAATTTTCAAACCTATATCGCCACACTCTCCTACCTGAATTTTTCAAAAACCAAGATGAACGCAACAAAATTTCGTCGTGTTCCGGAACGCAGCAAGCAGGCCCCGCCGCCGCTCGACCGGATCGACCGCGCAATCCTCAAGCAGTTACAGCAGGACGCGTCGATCTCGAACGTGAGCCTCGCCGCGCGCGTGAAGCTGAGCGCGCCCGCGTGTTTGCGGCGCGTCGAACGGTTGAAGGAAGCCGGCCTGATTCGCCGCGTCGTCGCGTTGCTCGATCCGGAGGGACTGGGTGCGGGGATGCTGGTCGTGATCGGCTTTGTGCTCGATCGCTCGACGCCGGAGTCGTTCGCCGCGTTCGAAAAAGCGGCGCGCAAGGTCGTCGGATGCATGGAGTGTCACGTCGTGACCGGCGAATTCGATTACTTCATGCTGGTCCGCACGAAGGACAGCGACAGTTTCAACCGGCTGCACGCGGAGCAGTTGCTGTATCTGCCGGGCGTGCGGCAGATTCGCAGCTTCATGGTGCTTAAGGAAATCATGTCGACGACGGAGATCCCGCTGTCGTGAGAGTCGTGAGCCGCAGATAAAAAAAGAAGCGGGGTCGAGCCCGGCGCATCGTCGCACCGGTCCCAACCCCGCATTCAAAATGCGGACCGCATGTCACGCGGTCCGCACGGACGTTACTCCGTCTTCTGGCGCAGCTTGAACTGCCCTTGCATCCGGATCGCCGGACGTTGCTGCTGCACCGGTGCATCGAAGTTCACCTGCGGCGCAGCTGCCTTGAACTGCTGACGCATCACAGCCAGTGCCTGCGGGTTGATCGAGCCGATGCTCGTCGCACGCGACGGCGCAGCCAGCCCCGACTTCACGAGCAGCGCGGCTTCCATCTGCAGGCTGGTCAGCAGTACCGGGTCCTGCAATGCGCTGCCCTGGGCCAGCAGTTGACTCCACGCGTTGTCGCCGTAGTTCGTCACGTAGTAGTCGAGCCCGCTCGGGTCGGCCAGCACGGCGGTACAGCCGTCGAGTCGCACCTGCATCTGCGTGTCCTTCAGTGCGATCGTCTTGCGGCTCGCGAGACCGTCGCCGTACGCGAGCGTCAGCGGAACGGTCCACTGCGTGCCCGGGTACTGGTTCTGGTTCGGATACGGCGACTGCTTCAGTGTCACGACCGTCTGGTTCTTCGTCAGATCGCATTGCGTGTCGAGCGAGATCAGCGGTACGCCGGTCTGACGCACGAAGCTGTCGCCGATCGGACCCATCTGCTGCCCGCTCGCACCCGACAGTTCATCCCACAGACGCTTCGGCGTACCGTTGCCGAGCTGGTAATCGGCCAGATACTGTTGCAGGCCCTTACGCAGCACGTCTTCGCCGAGATAGTTCTCGAGCATCTTCAGCACGATACCGCCCTTGTCGTACGTGAAAGCACTCGCGCTCAGCACGAAGTCGTTCGATGCCCACGCATTGAAGTTCGGTTGCACCGGGAATGCCTTCGACGACAGATCGCGCGAAATCACCGCGTACTTGGTCTTCACTTCGTCGACCCAGTTGAAGTGATCCGGGAAGAAACGGATCTTCGTCTTGGTCTCGAAGAACGTCGCGAACGACTCGTTGAGCCACACGTCGTCCCACCAGTCGAGCGTCACCAGATCGCCGAACCACTGATGCGATGCTTCGTGCGTCAACACGACAAGACCGTAGTCGGACATCGGCGTGCCGGGCGGCGGCAGGATGTCGTCGGCGAACTCGAGAATCGCCCCCCAGTTCTCCATCCCGCCGAAGTTCAGATCCTTCTCGGCCTTGAACGCATCGTTCGCGGCGATCGTGTCGAATTTCTTCAGCGGCAACGGAATGCCGGTATAGCGGTAGTAGTAGTCGAGTGCCTGCTTCGTTTCCTGCATCGCGGGCTTCGCCCAGTCCTTCATGCCGGGCGGCGTGAAGATCCGCAGATGCATGCTGCCCGCTCCACCGGCCAGCGGACTCGTGAAGTCATCCTCGAGCGTATCGAACTGACCGCCGCCGAAGAACAGCAGATACGACGGCATCGGCGGCGTCTTTTCGAACGACACACGCTTGTAGCCGCTGTCGACGTTCACCGCCGGCAGTTCCGCCGCGTTCGACACCACACGCCAGTTCTGCGGCACTTCCGCGCTGACCTCGTAGGTCGGACGGAACGCAGGCTCGTCCCAGCCCGGGAACCATTGCCGCGCGAGATCGCTTTCGCCCTGCGTGAGGATCGCGCCGCTCGTCGTGCCGTCGGTGGATTTCAGGTCGACGCGGAACACGCCTTCAGCCGCCGAGCAACCCGGATAGTGGTCGTCGCCGCAGCTGCCGCCGGTCTTCGCGACCGGGTCGTCATAGGTCTTGAAGTTGATGATGCCGGACCACTCCATATGCAGCGAGTACGTACCCGCCGCAATCTGTCCGCTGACGGGACGCAGCTGGTAGTAGTCGCCGTCGTCCTGCGGCGTCGCGATCAGTTGCACGTTACCCGGCTGCAGCGTGGTCTTGCCGTTGACGAACTTGATCCGGTGCCCCGCGATCACGATCGCGTTGACGGGCTTGAGCACCTTGATCTCGACATCAGCGCGGCCGTCGAACGAAGACAGCGCGGGATTCGGACGGAACCACAACTTGTAGTTGAGCGGCGTCACCGTGTCGGGCAACTCGACCGGCGATACGGTCTTCGTGATCGCCGGATTGGCGACGGCCGGAGCGGCCGGCGGCACGACCGCGTTATCGGCGGCGCCTGTCTGACTCTTGCTCGTGATCGACTGCGGGCTGTCGGAGCCACCGCACCCGCTCAATGCCAGTATCCCGGCTAGCGCCAGGCACTGTATCTGCAATCGGAAATTTATACGCATTTTAATCCTCTGCCGGCAAAATGACTGGAAAATGTGCGGTTATCACCTTTGTATTTTGTTTTCACTTTTCGCGAAGCGAATGGTCTCCCCCACGAGTAACCGCAGTTCTCGACAACAGACGTGCATAACCCTCAGCGCAATTAGCTGATTCTTTGCATGTTCATACCCTGGTTAGAAAAACATAATGACGGAAGCCGTTCTGGCGCAGCTTCGCCTTCGCAGAATTCACCGCCGCCCGAGCTGCCTGAATGCCGTTCCTGGAAAGATATTCAGACCGGTGGGCGGCCAGCGATGGGAGGAAGATTAATTTGGCAAACGATACCGTGTCAACTTGCTTTCAAAAAATTTCCTCACCGGAAGGCATTTGAAAACAATTATTGAGGATTGGTTTCTTGACGCACCTCGACACACGAATTAACCGGTGATCCGGCGATTAATTTTAATTAATGGTTTTTCCGCATTGCATCAGAAAGGAAAACGCCGCGCTTTAACCATTCCGGTCGCGGCTGAATATCGAGATGCGAATGAGGAAATATGAGACGGGATGCCGAAAGCCGCACTTATCCCGCGGTCCCAGCGATGTATTGCGCGACCTGCGCGGCAACCGAGCGCGCGCTTCGCATCACGCCGATCAGCGTCGCCGATGCGAAGCCGCACCACTCGCCGTAGCCGACGAGCCACAACGCCGGTTCGCTCACTGCGCGGTTGTCGACGACGTGCACCCTGCCCGCATCGTTGACGATACCGAGCGACCGCAGCGGATCGAGCGCGGGCCGAAAGCCGGTACACCAGATCACGACATCGACCGCTGAATGTGTACCGTCGCGCCACACGACACCGTCGGCAACGAAGCGCTCGAACGGTCGCACCGCATGCAGCTCGCCGCGTTCGCGTGCCGCGCGCACCGGCGGCACCATCACGATGTCACCGAGACCGCCGCGCGGCGACGGGTCCGGCAAACCGGCGACGTGTGCCTTCCATCGCTCGGTCGCCCATTCGAACAGCACGCGGCCGTCGACGTCGTCGGGGAGAAACGTCGGCTCGTCGAGCGTGACCCACGTGGCGTCACAGACGGAGGAGAGTTCCGCGAGAATCTGCGCGGCCGAGTTGCCGCCGCCGACGATCAGCACGCGTTTGCCATGTAGCGCGACGGGGTTGTTGTCGTGGCGATAGTGCGCGGAATGTAGCTGTGTGCCGGTGAATTGCGCGCGGCCCGGATAGTCCGGTACGAACGGTGCGCGCCATGTGCCTGTCGCGCTGATCACGGCCTTTGCGTGCCACTGCACGCGCTTGCCGGCATGCTCGCCTGTGACCGCGAGCGTGTGCCCTTCGCTTGCTTCACGCGTTACGCCGCTCACATGCACCGGCCGCACGACAGGAATCCGGTACCGCTGTTCGTAGTCGGTCAGATAGCGGATCACATGATCGCGTGATGGATAGAGTTCGTCGGTATGTGGCATCGGCCAGCCCGGCAGCGAACTCCATTGCGCCGGCGAAAACAGATGCAGCGAGTCCCACGCGTGTTGCCATGCCCCGCCGGGCGACGGTTGATCGTCGAGCAGCACGTAGTCGAGTTGTGCGCGGCGCAGGAAGTATGCGGTCGCAAGCGCGGACTGTCCGCCGCCGATTACGACGACGTCGGTGGTGTGTGGCGAATCGAGGGGTTGCATGCTGCGATGATACCGGCGCGATGTGGGTCGCGTCGGCAGCTTTGCACGGGGCGGTGGCCGCAGCGCCGATGATCACCCTGATAACAACCACCGCAACAGCGGCCGCCGCGACTCTCACATGCAACGTCAGTCGAGCACTGCCGCCTGCTCGTAGTCATCGGTTGCCGGCACGCCGGTCAGTTCCGCTTTCGTATGCACGAGACTGAAGCGCTCGACAGGCGGCGTGCCGTTCAGATGAAAATTGCCCACCGCACTCTCCCGCTGGATCGCCGGGTTATGCGACGCGATCACGCGCGCATTGCGCCAGTGGCGATCGAGCCGCAGCGCTTCGCTCGTCGCCGATGCACCGCCCACCTCGAACACCAGCGTCGCCGCCTCGAGCACCTGCTCGATCACGATCTGCTGCGCCTGGTACGCTTCGATGTCGAGCGCGATGTAGGTATCGGTTGTCGCGCGACCGGCGAGCCGGTCCTGCCACGCTTTTTCGAGCGCACCCGACACCGAACCGGTGAGACTTTCCGCCGAATACACGAGGCTCGCGAGACGCCCCACCACACGATGCACGAGCGGATTGTCGCGCGGACTCGACCGGCCCGCGACACCGAACGTGCGCGTGCGACCCCGCACGAATGCGACACCATCGCGCAGCACTGCACGCGCGATACCCGCGAGCGTCGCGAGATGGACCGTCTGATAGAACGCGGTCAGCGACGTATTGCGGCGCGGCTCCGAGCCCTTATAGCGCGACAGGATCTGATCGTCACGGACGTGAACCGCATCGAAACGCGTCGTGCCGCTCGCGGTCAGACGCTGGCCGAAGCCGTCCCAGTCGTCGATCCTCGCGACACCTGGCGCGTCGCCGCGCACCAGCACGCGCACATCGTCGTCGCCATCATGCGCCGCGACGTCGATCCAGTCCGCGTACAGCGTGCCGGTGCTGTAGTACTTCTCGCCGTTCAGCGTCCAGCCGTCGCCATTCGTGTTGCGCGTCAGCGTGACCGTGTTGTGCGTCGCGCCGGTGCGTTCGGAGATCGCCGCGCCGACCGTCTCGCCCGCCGCGATCCGCGTGAGCCAGCGTTCTCGCAGCGCCTCGTCTTCGCCTTCGAGCCGCGATTCGATAAAGCCGAAATTGATGCGCAGGATCTGCGGCAGGTTTGAATCGGCTTCGGCGAGCCGCGTTAGCTGACGGAAGAACTGCGGCAGCGTCGCGCCAAGTCCGCCGTAGCGGCGCGGCACGCGCAGCGCGGTGAAGCGTGCGTCCTTCAGCCAGCGAACGGGGTCATAGGCGAGTTCGCGGCGTTGCTCACGGTCGATGTTGCCCGCCGCGATGCGCTCGAAGACGGGCGTGAAGCGGGCATCGAGTTCGGCGTCGTCGGGAGGCGTTTCCGTGTCCCTGAACGGGACCGGGATCGTCGTCATGGTGTTCTCCGGTAGGTCTGCAGCGAGCCAGAATAGAATTCGCGCGTGGGTGCAAGCAACCAAGAAAAGGCGATAACGATATGGGGGGACGCGTACTCGAATTCGGTCGATGCAATGACAGCTTTTCTGTCGCAGCGGCTGCGCGGCATTTGCTATGCAGCACCGATAATCGCCGAGTTTCCGTTTCGATTGCGCGGCCGCGCCCTGTTCAACACTCAGCGCCCCGCCGGCGTCCAGATACGAATGTCCGTCGCCTTCAACGCCGCTGGAATCAACCCCGCCGCACGATACGTATCGGCGATCCGCTGCTGTTCGCCGAGCTGCTCGCGCCGCACCGGCACGATTGCATAGCTGCGCCGGCTGTTCGCGAGTTCGACAGTCGGCGTCGGCAGATTGCCCCACACTGGCGCGAGAATCTGCGCGGCCTCCTGCGGATGCGCCTTCACCCACTTACCGGTTGTGCTCAGCTCGTCGAAAACGACACGCAGCACATCCGGATGACGTTCCGCGAACGAAGTCGTCGCCGTGTAAAAACGGTTGTACTGCGCGATTCCGTCGGAACCGTCGGCGACTACACGCACATGCGCGTCGCGCTGCTGCGCGGCGAGGAACGGATCCCAGATCGCCCACGCATCGACGTTGCCGCCGCGAAACGCCGCAAGCGCATCGGGCGCTTCGAGGTAACGGACCTGTATGTCGTTGATCGTCAGCCCCGCCTTCGCGAGTGCGGCCAGCAACAGGAAATTGCAGCCCGATCCCTTCGATACCGCGACGCGTTTGCCCTTCAGATCCGCGATCGTATGGATCGGCGAATCGGATGGCACGATGATCGCCTGCGCGGACGGCGCCGACGTTTCCTCCGCGTAGTACGTGAGCGGTGCATTAGCCGCCTGCGTGAACAGCGCGAATGCATCGGCGACGTCCGCGTGCAGATCGACACTGCCCGCGTTCAACGACTGCAACAGACCCGTCGAGAACTCGTGCCAACTGACGTCGTAGCCGAGCGCGCCGAGCTTCTTCTCCAGTTCGCCGGTGCGCTTGAGCAGCAAAAACAGCGTTGACGAACGCTGATAGCTGATCGACACGGTCTCGCGCGCATCCGCATCCTGCGGCGCAAACAGCGCGCAGATCAACGATGCACAGGCAAGCGCGAAACCCACGACGAAGGTTCTCGAACGCGAGCGTTGAAAGAAATGCCAAAACAGAAAATGAAATGCACGCATCGATCGGATTCCCGTTGATCAGGTTGACGAGAGAACCGACCACTATATAAACAACACGTCCCGCACCAAATGCCAATTTCATCGATCGATATCGGCAGAAGTTAGAACCCTCCGCGCACGACGACGGGCATCATGATCGACCGGTCATCGGCCGTTTTTCTGCGGAGCCTTCTCTTTCATGTCGACTTTCCCGGCCCGCTTCGGCATCTGGGCGCTTGTTCACGGCAGCCGCGCGGCGCTGCAGGATCCCGACGAACCGTACGACGCATCCTGGGCGCGCAATCGCGCCCTCGTACTCGAAGCGGAGCGTCTCGGCTACGACTCGGTGCTCGTCGCGCAGCACACGATGAATCCGCACGACCCGAACCTCGACCAGCTCGAGGCGTGGACCGCATCGGCGGCACTCGCCGCGCTGACGTCGCGCATCGAGATCATCGCGGCGATCAAGCCATACCTGTACCACCCGGTCGTGCTCGCGAAGATGGCGCAGCAGATCGAGCACATCAGCGGCGGCCGCTTCGCGCTGAATCTGGTCAATGCATGGAACCGCCCTGAACTGGAACGCGCGGGCATCGGCTTCGCGGAGCACGACGCGCGCTATGCGTACGGACGCGAATGGATTACCGTGGTCGACGCGTTGTTGCGCGGCGAACGCACGCAATTCGCAGGCGAGCACTTTCGCATCGACGATTACCTGCTACGGCCCACCGATCCATTTCGGGCGCGGCCACGTATTTACGTAGGCGGCGAATCGGAACCAGCGCGTGCACTGGTCGCCGATGCAGGCGACGTGTGGTTCATCAATGGCCAGCCGCTCGACGACGTCGCCTCATTGATCGCCGACGTGTCGCGCCGCCCGCGTCCGGACAACGCGGCACCGCTGCGCTTCGGATTATCCGCGTTCGTGATTGCACGCGAATCGGATGCACTCGCCGACGATCATCTCGCGCATCTCTTCGCACTTGCCGCGCAGGATGCACCGCTACGCGCGCAGCAGAAAGAAAACATCGATCCGAACGCCGTGATGTTCAAGACGTTCGCGCAGTCACCGCGCGTCGGTTCTAACGGCGGCACGGCAGCAGGACTGGTCGGCAGCTACGACACGGTTGCGCGAAGGATCGTCGCGTTTCGCCGCGCGGGCATCGAACTCTTCATGCTGCAATTCCAGCCGTTCGAAGCCGACATGAAGCGCTTCGCCGAAGAAGTGATCCCACGCGTGCGTGCGCTCGAAGCAACGACGTAAACGCTCAAGGTGCTGCCGCTCCATTCAATTGCCTGTGTGGCTGCAGGCAGCAGACGCATGAACAGCAGTCGGAATTTGCTCAACGTTGAGCCTGTCCAGGTGAATGAATTTTTTATTTTTTCTGCCTTATTTTTATTCCCATTCTTATGCCTTCGGTTCTACGGATCTAAAAAATAACAAAACCAATCCTTCCGAAATATCACGAGCGTGTCATTGATTCTGCCTAACGTGATCTCCCAGCGACGAGCTTGAACTTCGGTTCCTTAACCTGCAGTCCTGGGAGAACGTTGAAATGCCGCGCACTACCCCCTTTGCATCACGCCTCAAGACATTAGCTGCAGTTGCACTGTTCGGCCTCGCATCCGTCGGCGCGCACGCCGATGTGCCGAACCCGCTCACTGAAATCACGCAGAGCGGCTACTCGCCGCTGTACCTCGGCGTCGATGCCGAAACCGCCACGGTGCCGTCGAACCCAACGACCGCAGGTGGCCCGGCAACGGTGAGCCGTGCGTACGTCACGCGAATCGATCTGTGGGCACCGGGTGTATCGGTGGAAACGACTGGCCACAGCGGTCCGCTGATGACGACGGCCGAAACGATTTCGCAATTTGCAGCGCGCACCGGCGTGCGCCTCGCGATCAACGCGAACTTCTTCGCGCCGTGCTGCAACGCGCAGCCGGAGCCGAAGACGGTGATCGGTCTGCTCGTGTCGCACGGCCAGGTGGTCAGCCCGCTGACGACCGACCCGACGCAAAGCGAAGCCGTGCTCGCGATCACGCGCACGAAGCGCGCGTATATCAAGAACGCACCGGACATCTCGAAGCAGGAACTGCAACTGATCGACTCGGCGGTGTCGGGCTCGGCCATCCTGCTGAAGAACGGCCAGGACGTCAGCGCGCAAAGCCCGAACGAAGGCGATCCGCTGAATCCGAATCCGCGCACCCTCGCCGGCCTGTCGCATGACGGTCGCTTTCTGTACTTCGTCGCCATCGACGGCCGCGTGACCGGTTACTCGGCGGGCACGACCAACGCGCAATCCGCGAAGCTGATGCAAGCGATCGGCGCGACCGATGCGATCAACCTCGACGGCGGCGGTTCGACGGAACTGGTGCGCGCCGATCAGATCGGCCAGCCGTTCATCGTCAACACGCCGAGCGGCGGCGCGGAGCGCTTCGACGCGTCGGCGATCGGCGTGCATGCAATCAAGCTGCCGCTGTCGGGCTCGGGTTTCCCGTTCTGATAGCGCGTGTCGGCACGCAATCGCTGCCGAAATGACTGTCTGATTCCCATCAAATGGGATGGGAATCAGACTGACTGTATTTATAGAGTGATTCTGAAAGCCCGCCGATATACCAATGAATCATTGGTTCTTACTCGGGTGAATGCCGTCAATAACCGGGTACAGAATTCAATTCAGTAGAGCTCGCGCGAACGCCGCCAGTCCTGCACCGCGCGCAGCACCTTTCCCCACGGCGGATCGGCAAACAGGATCAACGCGACGGCCGCGAGTGCGCCGCACACGAGAAACGTCCCGCGATAGCCGAGCCCCGCAACCAGCAATCCCGACAGCACGCCGGACAGGATCGAACCGACCCGCGCCGAGTTGAAGAACAGCGCGGTCGCGACGCCAGGCGTGCGCGGCATCAGGTCCTGCACGTAGATCATCCCGAGGCACGACGTCACCGCGACGACGAACGCGTTCAGCGCCTGCATCGGAATCAGCACCGGGATCGAGCCGGCCGACGCGAGCGCGATGAAGTACACCACGTGCACCGCCGCGCACGCAGCGAGCCAGCGTAGTTTGTTCAGCGACGCGCCACGTGCACCGAGCGCGAGCATCATCGGGATTTCGAGGAACGCGCCGAGGCCGAGCATGATCGACACGTCGATGCGCGCACCGCCGAGGCCATGCACGACGTACAGCGGCAGCACGATCATCGTCGCGTTGGCTGCAAGGCCGATCAGCGTCAGCGCGACCACCGAGCGCCAGATGAGTCGCGACGGCGCGACCGGATGCACGAAGTCGGGCTGCACCGGTGTCTCGGGCTCGTGCGTGGTCACTTCGAGCGACGACGCGGGATCGCCCGCGACATGCCCCGGCTGTTCGTGAACGACGCCGCCCGGCGTGTCGCGCATCCGCCAGACGATCACGCCGCAGCCCGCGAAGCTCGCCGCCGCGAACAGGAACAGCCCGTAGAAGTCCGACGCCGCGAGCACCAGTGCGCCCACCGACGGCCCGAATACCCACGCGCCGGACAGCACCGTGCGTAGCGTCGCGGTCGCGAACGTGCGCTCCGCTTCGTTGCGCACGGGTAGCGCCGCGCGTCCGAACGAAAACACCAGCGACATCGCCGAGCCGCCCGCACCGAGAAACAGCACGCCGATCAGCAGCAGCAACCGGTAGTCGCGCACGAAACACAGCGAGACGAAGCCGAGCGTCGCCGCGATCAGCGCGGCGAGCAGCAACGCTCGATGATGGCCGTGACGGTCGGACCACTTGCCGGCCCACGCGCTCGCCGCGACACCGCTCGCGGCGATCACTGTCATGAAGAGCCCAAGCTGTAGGGGTGTCATCGCCGCCCGTTCGACGCCGAACAGCGACAGGTATGGCGCGGTGAACGACATTGCCACGCCGAGCATCAGGGTGGCGCCGGCAAGCGGGACAAAAGAGGGAATACGGGTGAGATCGGCGAGTCGGGAGTTCATCGAGAACGGGAACGGGGTATGGAGACCGTGGGGTGGGCCGGCCGCGGCGATCGACGCGATCATCCGGTCGCTCGCGGCAAAACCTCGATGTTAAGCCTTTCGGGCCGCGACTGCGATGGCGGCGCTCGACGATTCCTCTCGCGGATCTGCGTTCTTCTATTTCGCGCACGCGCTCGTGACTTCGTTCGCGCTGCGCAACGTAGTACACGCGTGGCAGGTGCATCGCGCTCATGTCGATGCATTTGCGACGACTCATCGACGGATGCGTAGCGAAAAGTATCGGTCTCGATGAACACGATTGCGCACCCTCACAGTGCGTGTGCATCCGCATGTGTGCGTGTTCGTGCACACGCATTGCGACGCATGCATCGAAAGCTCACATGACGCGTAAGCATCCTATGCATTGCGGGTTGACGGCAATGTAATCACCAACGATTCACATTCTGCGAACTATAGTGTCGAGGGATCATTGCTCAGGAGCCTCACCTATGTTCAGGAAACGAATTCGTGCTGTACGTGCTGTACTGTTCGCTGTGTCGATCGCTGCGCTCTCGACGGCCTCGCACGCGCAGTACACCACCGACTGGCTCGCCAACACGTACGGCACGATCGCAACTCACGTGGGCAACGGCGCGCGCTCGATGTGGGTCGCGCCGGAAGGCGTCGTCTACACCGCGTCGCTGTGGGATGAAAACGAAGGCGGCGTCGCGATCTATCAGAACGGCCAGAGCGCAGGATCGATCGGCATTCACAACGAGTTTCAGGGCAGCGCGATCACCGGCAACGCGACGTCGATTTTCGCAGCGCTGCAATACAGCTCGTCGTATGGCAGCGGCGCGGTGGGGCGCTACAACCGTACGACGCAGACACGCGATCTGCTGATCTCCGTCAGCGCGACGACGACCGCGACGCGCGGCGACGTCGTCACCGGGCTCGCAACATCGGGTTCACTGCTCTACGCGAGCGATCTGCCGGGCAATCGTGTGCGGGTCTATACGACCGACGGCACATGGCAACGCGACATCAGTGTGGCGAGCCCAGGCGCGCTCGCAATCGATGGCACGGGCAACGTGTGGGTCGCACAGCAGAGCCTCGGCACGGTCACCGAATTCAGCGCGGCCGGCGCGTTGATGAACACGATCCAGATGCCCACGTCGTCGCAGCCGTCGGCACTCTATTTCGATGCATCGACGGGATTGCTGCTGGTCGGCGATCAGGGCCCCGACATGAACATCAAGCAGTACAACGTGTCGGGCACGCCGACGCTCGCGGGAACGTTCGGCGTTCAGGGCGGCTACCTCGACAGCACGACCGGTACCAAAGGCCAGGTCGGCGACAAGCGCTTCACGCGCATCACCGGCATCGGCAAGGACGCGGCGGGCAACCTGTATGTGTTGAACAATCCGTGGGGCGGTACGTGGGACCTCGGCCGCAACGGCGGCACCGATATCCACTCGTACGACAGCACGGGCGCGCTGCGCTGGAAGCTGCAGGCGCTGAACTTCGAGGGCGTCGCTGCACCGGACCCGGTCACCGACGGCGCGTACTTCTATAGCGGCACCAACATCTACACCGGCACTGCAGGCGGCACCTTCGTCGCGAACACGGTCGATCCGTTCACCTACCCGTCGGACCCGCGCATCAACCCGAACGACACGCAACGCGACGAACATTTCGGGCAACTGGTCAGCGTCGGCGGGAATCGTCTTCTTGTCGCGACCGGGCAGAATCCCGCGATCTACTACCTGTTCCACTTCAATGCGGCGAACGGCTACATCGCGATCCCGGATGCGGCGATTCCCGGCCCCGCGTTCAATACGACTGCGCCGGTCACCGGCGGCTTCAGTCTCGACAGCAAGGGCGACGTGTGGGCCGGTCTCGACCGGACCAACCACATCTACCACTACCCGCTGACCGGCTTCGATGCGACCGGCAAACCGACGTGGGGTCCCGGCATCGCGATCTACATTCCGCTGAGCATCCGGCCGCTGACGCGCATCATCTATCTCGCGGAGAGCGATACGATGATCCTCGCGCAAGGCATTGTCGGCAGCACGGACTGGACGTCGATCGGCACGCGCATCGAGGTGTATCACGGCTGGAGCGCGGGCAACAAGACCGCGCCGAATCCGGTGATCACGCTGACGAATGCGAATCCGAAGTCGATCACCGCTGCCGGAAATTATCTGTTCGTCGGTTACGTGCACACGGTGCCGAACATCGATGCGTATGATCTCAACAGCGGCAGCCTCGCGACCACGCTGATCAACACGAACACCAGCGCAGTCGATACGGGTGCTGACGTCGATTCGATGTATGGGTTACGCGCGTACCTGCGCTCGACCGGCGAGTACGTCGTGACGAAGGACAACTACAACGGCTCGAGCATCGTCGTTTATCACTGGACGCCTTGACGCGCGACGCCCTGTGCGTTAGCTAACGCCAAGGCACGCGACAACCCGGCCGCGCCCCGCGGCCGGTTCGATCGTCATCGAGCCTGCCGAGCGCACGCATAGGTGGTTCACAAGGCGCAGCCCGAAGCCCGCATCGGCGGTCTGATCGAAGTCCGCCGGAAAACCACGTCCACCGTCCTCGACGACGATCACCACCTGCTCCGGTGTGCGTCGCGCGCTGACCGCGATATCGCCCGAGCCATACTTGATCGCGTTCGTCACCAGTTCGGTGACGATCGAGCCGATCGACATCAACGCATCGTCTCGCACCGAAAACGGCTCCGTCGATAACAGTTCGAGACAGCGTTCGTCGTGCGGCGACAGCAACGCGGCCTGCAGATCACGTACGAGGTTTTCGAGGTACGGCACGACGTCGCGCTCGCGCGGTGCATCGTGTCCGTACAGATGACCGTGAATGCGCGCGAGACTGTCGATGCGTTCCACCGCGAGCGTCAGCGCGCGACGCACTTCCTCGCTGTCCGATTGCCGCGCCTGCAACTGCAGCGTGCACGAAATCAGGTTCAGGCTGTTGCGCACGCGATGATGCACCTCGCGCATCTGCAGCACGTGCATCGACGCTTCGTCGTCGCGTGGGCTCGGGTCGTTCGATGAATCTGTGTTCGTCATCTCGTTCATGATGATGTCGCGGGCGACGATGTCATGTCGATTCGTCGCCGGCGCGAGGCCTTGTCTGGGGTTGCGTTTCATGCGTTGCGGGCGCTTCTGTGTTCTGCGCTATGTGCCGCGTCTGCTGCGCATGCGTGGTGGTCTCCGCGCGCGTTCCCGTCAACCTGTCGATGGCTGCGCGGATCGTCCCGTTGACTTCCCGCGCTGCCGCCTTGATATATTCGTGATCCATTGCAGCTTCCTCACGACGCTCCGCATTGATCTGACTAGCCATGCCGGACCGGATGGCTGCGAATGTAGCGCCGCGTCTTTGCCGTGCACAGATTTCAGCGGACTAGATCGACTGGTACTTTCGTACCTTCTTGCAGTTCTGCGCCATCCTCCCCGCTGTCATAACGCCATCGATCACCGTCATTGCGCGGATTCCGTCACCGCAACATCACGTCATCCTGCACTCCTTCAGTCGTTCGAAAGAAACCCGCCACGCGCGATATGCATAGCTCAAAAGCTTTCTTGTCCCGCCCCATTCGCTCGACAAGAATGTCCGTTCCCGTTCGACAAATCCCTCACCGAACACCGGACACGCTCATGTCGCAGCCGCTCAGTCTCGAACTCGATTCCGCCACGCTCGCCGAGCAGTACGATCGTTTCGGCACGCGTCAGTACCATCACGGCCTCGGCCTGCTCGATGCGCTCGATGTGCGTGCGGGCGAAGCCGTGCTCGACGTCGGCTGCGGCACGGGCCTGCTCACCGAAGCGACCGCCGAACGCACCGGCGCGAACGGCGAAGTACTCGGCATCGATCCGCTGCCGCTGCGCGTCGAACGCGCACGGCAACGCGCAGACGGACGCTTCGAGGTACGCATCGGCCGCGCGGAAGCACTCGACGACTTGCCCGATGCGCACTACGACGTGGTGTATTTCAACAGCGTGATTCACTGGATAGCCGATCAGCAGAAAGCGTTGCAACACGCGTTTCGCGTACTGAAACCTGGCGGACGCGTCGGCTTCACGACGATGCCCGCCGACGTCCCGCACGATCTGCACCTGGTGCTGCGCACGCTGCTCGACAACGAGTCTGGCTGGCACGAAGCGGCGGTCGGCGCACCAAACAAGCTCACGCGGGAACGCGCCGCGTTGCTCCTTGCTGCAACCGGGTTTCAGGCGACGCTCAATGAAATCCGCGAATTCGACGATGCATTCGATACCGTCGACGACGTGATCGCCTTCAGCCGCGCAAGCTCGTTCGGCAACTTCTTCGCTGCGCTGCCCGCCGACGACACCGCGCGGCTACGCGAACGCCTCGGCGCCGCACTCGAAACACGGCGCGGACCACGCGGTCTGCAATTGACCCGCCGCCTGATCTTCGCGACCGCACGCAAGCCGCTCGTGCAATAAAACACGCACCGCCCACGTCTTATTCACGCTCATCGAATCCATGCGCTATCCCCGCTTCCTCACGTTGCTGTTCGCGTTCGCCGCGCTGTCGGCGACTGCACTCCCCGCTCACGCCGACAAACCCTCGACGATCCGCATCGGCGTCGCGCAACAGGGTGCCGGCGATCCACCCACGTTCGGCGGCTCGCCCGCCGCAACCGTGCAGCTTCAGCAACTCGTCGAAAAAGAATTCGCCGCGGACGGCATCAAGGTCGAATGGCTGTTTTTCAAAGGCGCGGGCCCGGCGGTCAACGAGGCCATCGCCGACAAGTCGCTCGACTTCGCGTTTCAGGGCGATCTGCCGTCGGTACTCGGACGCGCGAACGGATTGAAGACGCACATCCTGCTCGAATCGGGTGTGCGGGTCGGCATCAAGATCGGCGTGCCGCCCGACTCGACGATCCGTACGATCCAGGATCTGAAGGGCCGCCGCGTGTCGATCTTTCGCGGGACCAATCTGCAGCTCGTCGCCGATAACGTGCTCGCCGCCAATCATCTCGACGAACGCGATCTGCGCGTGATCAATCTCGACACGGCGAGTTCACTTGCAGCGCTCGCATCGAAAGGCATCGACGCGTCGGTCAACGACTATCACCTGTACAAGCTGCGCGATCAGGGTCTCGCGAAGATCGTCTACGAGTCGCAGACCGACGGCCCGCAATTCACGCGGCAATCGCATCTGCTGGTACTCGACGATTTTTCGCAAGCACACCCGGACATCGTCCAGCGCGTGGTGAACGCGTTCGTGAAAGGCGCGCAATGGTCGTCGGATGAAGCGAACCGTACTGCGCTCTTCAAGCTGTGGGCGAAGAGCGGCGTCAGCGAAGCATCATGGCAGGCGGAGTTCGCGAACCAGACGCTGAAGGACCGCAATTCACCGCTGATCGATCCGTTCATCGTCGGGCGCTACAAGGCGGTCGCGCAGAATGCGCTGCGGTTGAAGCTGATCCGTCAACCGATCGAAGTGGACGGCTGGTTCGACACGCGTTACCTCGACAACGCGCTGCGCACGCAGAAGCTCGATCGCTACTGGACTCGCTACGACGCCGCGGGCAAACCGATCTGATTCCTTCAATTCACGACGCGAGTGCGACGATGAGCGAAACGGCCCTCTCCCTGCAACCGACTCACGGCGAAGCGTCCGCGCATGCAACGACAGGCGTCGAAGCACCGCGACCTGCGCGTCGCTTGTTGCGCTCGTTTGCGTGGCACATCGCGCCGTTTCTGCTGCCGGCTGCGCTGTTCGGGCTGTGGAGCATCGGTTGTGCGCGCGGCTGGATCGCGCCGCAAATTCTGCCGCCGCCGGAGCGTGTCTACGATACGTTCGTCGAGCTTGCGCGCAGCGGCGATCTCGCGCGCAACACGCTGATCAGCGTGCAGCGCGTGCTGTTCGGTTTTGGCGCGGGGACACTCGCGGGGTTCGCGATCGGCGCTGCGCTCGGGTTATCGCGCACGCTCGAAGCGTATGTACTACCGAGCTTCAACGCGCTTGTACAGATTCCGGTACTTGGCTGGTTGCCGTTTCTGTTGCTGCTGGTTGGCGTCGGTGAGCCGCTCAAATATCTGCTGATTGCGCATGCGGCGCTTGTGCCGGTCACCTTGAGCACCTTGCAGGGATTCCGGCAGACACCCGCATCGCTCGACGAAGTCGCGCGCGTATTCGAGTACCGGCGCTGGCAGCGAATCGTCTATCTGGTGTTGCCCGCCGCCGTGCCGACGCTCGCAACCGGCGTGCGGCTCGCGTTCACGAAGGCATGGCTCGCGCTCGTCGTGGTCGAACTGGTCGCGTCGTCCGAAGGGCTTGGCTATCTGATCGTCTACGGACGGCAGCTGTTTCAGCTGGACCTGGTGATGGCGTCGGTCGTGGTCGTCGGTGCGGTCGGCTTCGCGATGAACCGTCTGCTCGATGCACTCGAAAAGCGTCTGCGACGTGGGCAACCTTCAGCATTTCGCGAGTGACGCGTTCGCATTCTCGATCAAGGATTCTGCCGATGCTGCCTACTCCGTTCACGCTTCTTGCCCATCTGCGTTCACGTCGTAGCGACGGACCGCCGGCCTGCTCGTGTGAAACGGCCGACGCGTCTGCCGCTCAATCGCGCAAGCGCTCAACGCGGTCAGCAAGCACGGCCATCGCGACACGTAAAGCACAGCGCATCGACCTACGTGGCGCAGTCCTGCCGCTGATCGCGATCGCGTTGTGGTGGGCGATCAGCGCTGCACATCTCGTGAAAAGCGGCCTCGTCGTCAGTCCCGCTGACGTCGCGCACACCGCGTGGGAACAGATCTCCAGCGGCGCGCTCGTCCGCGCGCTGTCCGCATCGCTCGCGCGCGAAGCAAGCGGCTTCGCGATCGGCACACTCGCCGGCCTCGTCCTCGGCGCGACGCTCGGGTTGTCGCGCGTCGCAGCGCGGATCGTCGCGCCCAGCTTCGACACGTTCAAACAGATCTCGCTGTTCGCGTGGATTCCGCTGATTTCCGTGTGGTTCGGCCTCGGCGATGCGGCGAAGGTCGTGTTCCTGTCGCTTGCCGCGTTGCTGCCGGTTGCCGCGCACACGTGCGACGGCATCCATACGGTGCCACGCGCGTACATCGAGGTCGCGCGCGCGTTCCGCTATTCGCGCATGCAGTTGATCCGCTACGTGATCTTGCCTGCCGCACTGCCGTCGATTTTCACGGGCCTCTATCTCGCGCTGATCTATTCGTGGCTCGCGACGCTCGGTGCCGAATATCTGCTGGTCGCGGGCAGCGGCATCGGCAACACGCTGATCGACGGCAGCGAGCAGTTCCGGATGGATCTCGTGCTGTTCGGGATCATCGTCGTCGGCTTGACCGGCTGGGCGCTGAACGCGCTTGCCCGCGCGCTGGAGCGCGCCGTGTTCGCGCGGCGGCCTGGATTGTCGGCACGTGCCGCGTCGTCCGCTCCGGTCTAACCTGGCCCATTCCTCCCCACGGGACCCGTTCATGACGACCACCCTCCTCTCCGACGGACTCGACGTGCTGCACGTCAGCAAGCGCTACGCGCAACGCGACACGACGCTCGCCGTCCTCGACGACATCACACTGCGCATTCGTCCCGGCGAATTCGTCAGCATCGTGGGTGCGAGCGGTTGTGGGAAGTCGACGCTGCTGCGGCTGATTGCCGGACTCGACACCGATTACGACGGCACGATCCGCGTCGCGGGCGAACGCGTGCGCGACACGTCGCTGCAACGGGGCATCGTGTTTCAGGATCACCGGCTGTTTCCGTGGTTGACCGCTGCGCAGAACATCCAGGCTGCGCTGCGCAACGCGCCGTTGTCCGCTAAAGAGAAGCGCGATGCGGTCGCCGAACATATCGCACTCGTTGGACTGAATGGATTCGAGGATGCGTACCCGCATCAGTTGTCGGGCGGCATGGCGCAGCGCGTTGCGATCGCACGTGGACTCGTTAACCGGCCGCGCGTGCTGCTGCTCGACGAGCCGTTCGGCGCACTCGACGCACTCACGCGTGGCCGTCTGCAGAACGAGCTGCAGCGTATCTGGGAACACGAACGCATCACGATGATCCTCGTCACGCACGACGTCGACGAAGCACTGTATCTCGGCGACCGCGTCGTGACGATGGCGCCGCGACCGGGGCGCATCGAGCGGATCGTCGACGTCGCGCTGCCGCGTCCGCGCGAGCGTAGCGATCCGCGTTTCGTGCAGCTGCGCGATGCGGTGCTTGCGGATTTCGCGGAACCCAGTGAAGCACGCGATGACGAACCGCCTCACGGTGGCCTGCGCGTCCCATCTTCCGCCGACACACCGATCGGCGCGTGGCGGCTCGCGTGGTAGTGCCGTAGTTCAACGAACGCCCGTCAAACCCGCACCGAAAGCAACGACACGGAGACTCCCGATGACCAACACCGCCATACCCAAACGCCAGATCAGGCTAGGCGCCTTCCTGATGGAAACCGGCCACCACATCGCCGCGTGGCGTCATCCCGACGCGCAGGCCGACGGTGGCCTCAACTTCGCGCACTACGCGGAACTCGCGCAGATCGCCGAGCGCGCGAAGTTCGACACGATTTTCTTCGCCGACAGCGTGAGCGTGCGCGACACGCATCTCCCGTCGCTGTCGCGTACCGCGCGCGCCGATCACTTCGAACCGCTGACGTTGCTATCCGCGCTGTCGGTCGTGACCGAACGCATCGGGTTGATCGCGACGGTATCGACGACCTTCAACGAGCCGTACAACCTCGCGCGCAAGTTCGCGTCGCTCGATCATCTGAGCGGCGGACGGTCGGGCTGGAACCTCGTTACGTCGAGCACCGAATCGGAAGCGCTGAACTTCAGCTTCGACAAGCACCCTGACCATGCGCTGCGCTACGAGCGCGCACGCGAGTTCTACGACGTCGTCGCGGGGCTATGGGACAGCTGGGAAGACGACGCGTTCGTGCGCGACAAGGCGAGCGGCGTGTACTTCGACCCAGACAAGCTGCACGTCCTGAATCATCGCGGCAAACACTTCGGCGTGCGCGGCCCGCTGAACGTCGCGCGCTCGCCGCAGGGCTGGCCGGTCGTCGTACAGGCGGGCGCATCGGAAGCCGGCCGCGAACTGGCCGCGCAGACCGCCGAGGTGATCTTCGTCGCGCATCAGACGCTCGACGAAGCGAAGGCGTTCTATCGCGACGTGAAAGGACGGCTCGCGCGCTATGGACGTCATCCCGATCATCTGAAGATCATGCCGGGCATTTTTCCGGTGGTGGGCCGCACGCAGGAGGAAGCGCAGGAGCGCTTCGACACGCTGCAGAATCTGATTCATCCGACTGTCGGTTTATCGCTGCTGTCGAACATGTCGGGTGGCGTGGACCTGTCGCAGTATCCGGTCGATGGGCCGTTTCCCGATCTGCCCGAAACCAACGGCGGCAAGAGCCGTCAACGGCTATTGCTCGATCTCGCGCGACGCGAGAACCTGACGATCCGCGATCTTTATCTGCGCATCGCGGGCGCGCGCGGACATCAGCAGGTGATCGGCACGCCGCAGAGCATCGCCGATCAGTTGCAGCAGTGGTTCGAGGAAGAAGGCGCGGACGGCTTCAACATCATGGCGCCGTGGCTGCCTGGCGGCTTGAGCGAATTCGCGGAACTCGTCGTGCCGGAATTGCAGCGGCGTGGACTGTTTCGCACGGAATACGAGGGGCGGACGCTGCGTGAGAACCTGGGCTTGCCGAAGCCGGTGAATCGGCATGCGCAGCGTGATGAACAGGAACCGCTGACGGTGGGCGCGCGGTAGGTTTCATTTTTACTGCACCCCATGAACAGCACAACGCCCGTGTCGCGACTCCACGCGACACGGGCGCTATATCGAGCAAACCGAATCAGGCCGCCTGCCAGCGTGCAGACGCGACGTCGAGCTTGCGCGGAATCAGCTTCAGGTTCGTGAACGTGTCGGCGATCTGCTGCTGGTACGCGAACGTCGCATCGTCGATATGCTGCACACCGTAGCTCTGGCGCTTCAGCGCGATCTCCAGTGTCGCGGTGTCGAGGCCGACGAGCGGCGACAGTTGCGTCGCCACGGCGGGTATGTTGTCGCGCGCCCATGCATCGATCTTCGTGACCTCGTCGAGCACGGCGTGCACGAGTTGGGGCTGCGCGGCCGCGAACTTGCGGCTCGCGATGTAGTACTGCGTGTTGCGCACGAGACCTTCACCATCGACGAGCACCCGCGCATTCGCCTGCCGTTGTGCGGCCGCGTAGTACGGATCCCAGATCACCCATGCGTCGACACCGCGCTGCACGAATGCGGCACGCGCATCGGCGGGTGCGAGATAAGCGGGGACAATTTCGGAATAGCCGATCTTCGCCTGTTCGAGCGCCTTCACCAGCAGGTAGTGAACGTTCGACCCGCGGTTCAACGCGACGCGCTTGCCGCGCAGATCGGCGACCGTGCGGATCGGCGAATCGGCCGGCACGACGATCGCCTCGCCCTTCGGCGCCGGCGGTTCGCTGCCGATATAGACGAAGTCGACGCCGCCCGCCTGCGCAAAAATCGGCGGTGTTTCGCCGACGGTGCCGATGTCGACCGCGCCGGCATTCAACCCTTCGAGCAATTGCGGACCGCCGGGAAATTCGAGCCACTGCACGGTCACGCCTTCGGCGGCGAGCCGTTTTTCCAACGAGCCGCGTGCCTTCAGCACGATGAAATTGCCGTACTTCTGATAGCCGATGCGCAGCGTCTTGCCGTTGCCCTGCGCGTGCGCGCTGCTGCTCGCGACGAGCGCCGCCGCGCCGCTGACGAGTGCCGTGCCACGTGCCGCCGCCAGCGCGCCGCCGACGGTAACCGCACTCGCGGCTTTCAGCCATGAACGTCGCGTGGTGCTGACGATGTCGTTGCCCGTGTGGTCGATGGAAGTTTTTTTCGATGCCATGTGCGTGTGCCTGTCGATGAAACTGGTCTGCGGATGTGCTCGCATCATGCGTGGCACATTCCACGCGGGTCAATGAATCGCTTCGAGTTTTTTCTGCTATCGATTTCGTGAGGGGGAATTTGTGCGCTGTTGACGGCGTTATGCGCGTGGGTGCAATGGTTAGCTGAAACGGTCGGTTAGCGATGAGTGGCTGCGTTGCTACGATAGCTGTCCTGCATCGACTGCCTGCCGGATCGATCGCTATGACTCGTGACGCTTCTGTCGCTCGCGGCTGATCGGCAACGCTCGATGTTTTCGTTCATTCACTTGCGCTGTGTCCGTCGTGCACCCGCTGCCGATTCATCGATGACTCACGATCCAAAACCATCGTCGCCACATCGCCGGCGCGTGCTTGGCAGCCTTGCGGGTACAGTCACCGGCACGCTCGCAGGCGGCTTCGCTACTGCAGCTCGCGCAGCAACGGCTGCATCAGGCTCTGTACTCGAACCCGCGCCGTGGACACTCGAGCCAGGCGCACCGCTGCTGTCGCCACCATATGGCGTGCCCTCCTCGTTCGAAGCTCGCGTGATCCGGCGCGTCGCACGAGCGCCTGCGATGCCGGGCTCCGGTTCATCGATGACACCGCTCGCCGATCTCGCCGGCAGCATCACCCCGAACGGCCTGTTCTACGAACGCCATCACGCCGGCGTGCCGCAGATCGATCCGGACCGTCACCGTCTCGCGATTCACGGCCTCGTGCGCGAGCCACGCATCTTCACGATCGACGATCTGCTGCGTTTTCCATCAGAATCGCACATCTATTTTCTCGAGTGCTCCGGCAATACGGGCAGCGAATGGAACGGCCCGAGCGGTCTGCCGGTGCAGCTCACTCACGGACTGCTGTCGTGCTGCGAGTGGACCGGCGTGCGGCTCTCGACGCTGCTCGACGAAACCGGTGTTGCGCCGTCGGCGCGATGGCTGCTTGCTGAAGGCGCGGATGGCGCGGCGATGACGCGCAGTCTGCCGCTCGATCGGATTCTTGAGCGTGCGCTCGTCGTCTATGCGCAGAACGGCGAACGGTTGAGGCCGGAGAACGGTTATCCGTTGCGATTAATCGTGCCGGGCTTCGAAGGCAATACGAACATCAAGTGGCTGCGACGCATGAAGCTGATCCGCGCGCCGGAGATGACGCGCGAGGAAACGTCGAAGTACACGAGCCTGCTGCCGAATGGCTGCGCGCGGCAGTTCGTGTTCGAGATGGATGCGAAGTCGGTGATCACGCGGCCCTCGCCCGGCCATAAGCTCACGGAGCGCGGTTATCACGCGGTGAGCGGACTCGCGTGGTCGGGACGCGGCAAGATTCGTGGCGTCGATGTGTCCGACGACGGCGGCCGCACGTGGCGCGCGGCGCGTCTCACAGGCACGGTGCACGATCGCGCGTTGACACGCTTCGTCGCGGACTGGCACTGGGACGGCGGGCTCACGACGCTGCAGAGTCGCGCCGTCGATGAAACCGGCTACGTGCAGCCGACTCGTGATGCGCTCGTCGCTGCTCGTGGTCTGAATACGCAGTATCACTACAACGCGATTCAGAGCTGGCGGGTGGGAGTGGATGGGGAGGTGCGTAATGCGTAGAGCGCGAGCGGTCGTATGGGCGATCGCGTTTGCATCGCTGGATGCGCTCGCGCAAACGTCGGCGCGACCCGATGTTACGACGCACGAGCGTTACGATATCGGCACGCCGGTCGCACCTTCTGCGCTCGCCTCGTGGGACATCGACGTGAGTCCCGATGGTCGAGGCTTGCCGCTGGGTCACGGCAGCGTTGCACTCGGCAAGGAAATTTTCGCGGCGAAGTGCGCGATGTGCCATGGCGCGCAGGGGCAAGGCGGTATCGGCGATCAGTTGGTAGGCGGTGCGGGCACGCTGACCAGCGTAAAGCCGAAGAAAACCGTCGGCAGTTACTGGCCGTATGCGACGACGCTGTTCGATTACATCCGTCGCGCGATGCCGTATAACGCGCCGCAATCGCTAACCGCCGATGAGGTCTACGCGGTCAGTGCGTATCTGCTGTATCTGAACGGGATCGTGCCGGCGACCGCGCGACTCGACGCGAAGACGCTGCCGAAGGTGCGGATGCCGAATCGGGAAGGGTTTGTTGCTGATCCGCGGCCGGGGGCGTTATAGAAACAGCGGAAGCCGCCGCTCCCCCTATGCGTGTCTGATCTACTCCGCCACCGACTCCACCAACTGCTTGTCTTTCTCGACAATGAACGTGGCAACGATCCTCGATTTTTCGGGACCGTTGAGCACGCTGTGCGGTGTCTCGGGTGGAATCTGATAACCGTCGCCGGCCTTCACGACGAGATCCGGTTGCCCCACTATCGATAGCGTAATGCTGCCCGTGGCGATATAACTCGATTCGACTCCCGGATGCATATGTCGCGGGACGTGCTCTCCCGGAGCGAGATCGAGCGTAACAAGGATGCAAACGTATTTGTCGCCAGGGTATTCGATTTTCTTCAGGAACCTGAGAGGGTATTGCGGCGACGTCTGCGCATCGGCACGGCCTTGAGACAAAGCTAAACCCACCGTGGCGCAAATCGCGCCGGACACGAACCCGCGTCTGTTCAGCATAGTCCTGCTCCTTCGATCTGAATCTGGTTTCTACAGCGATGAACGGATACTTCTTCGAGTGAGGGAGATCAACCTTCCAGCCCTAACACTACTCACGTTCGAAATTGCGGCGATGGGAGTTTTGTCACGCTGTGTATCGTTCATTGCGGTAGATACTTGCGGGTACAAATCTTTTGCAGAGGCGGAGAAGGTACTTTCCTGGTGACGCTCTCGCCCTTCCTTGCTTGACCGGCTACGTGCCAAACTTCCGGAGTGGCATACCGAATGGCTTTTATCCACCACACGACATCAGTCTAGAATCGCGGCTAACCTACTCTCCACCGCGCCTCCGATGTCCACCCAAACCCCACAGTCCGAAGCCTTCTGGCACGACTACACCCAACACACCGGAATCGCATCGACCGATTACGACGTCGTCGCCTTCGGCGACAGCCCCGAGATGGCGACGGAACTCGCGAACCTCGTCATCGCCGGCACCAAACGAGCAACCGCATCGTTACTGCGCGACTACGCGTCACCGGACGCACTGCCGAAACCCGGCGACCACGTCGTGATGCTCGACGGCGACGGCATGCCACGCGCGATCTGGCGCACCACCGAAGTCACCATCAAACCGCTGATCGACGTCGACGAGCGTTTTGCATGGGACGAAGGAGAAGGCGACCGCACTCGCGCGTGGTGGCTCGATGCGCATCGCGCGTTCTTCGGCGAGCAGGCCGCACAGGAAGGACTCACGATGCACGACGAAATCGAAACCGTGTTCGAGCGCTTCGAGATCGTGTGGCCGCTGTCCCTTTCCGACAAGCAACGCTAAGCGCTGCCCTTAATCCCAGGCCGGCGCCAGCCCGTCCGGACTCGTCAACCGTTCGCCGCGATCCAGCGCGGCAATCTCCGCGAGGTCCGCATCGCTCAACGTAAGCGTGCGTGCGACGAGATTGCTTTCCAGATTCGCTCGCTTCGTCGACGACGGAATCACCGCATAACCCAGTTGCAACGCCCACGCGAGCACGACCTGCGCCGGCGTCGCATCGTGTCGCTGTGCGATGCGCACGATCGCCGGATCCGTCAACACCTTGCCATACGCGAGCGTCATGTACGACGTCACGTCGATGCCGTGACGCTGCGCGAAATCCACCACCTTGCGGTTCTGCAGATACGGATGCAGTTCGACCTGGTTGGTCGCGATCGCGTCGGCGCCGACCGCGTCAATGGCGCGCGTCATCAGATCGATCGTGAAGTTCGACACGCCGATCTGCCGTGTAAGGCCCAGCGCTTTCGCATCGGCAAGCGCGCTCATGAATTCGCGCACCGGCACCGCATCGCCAGGTGACGGCCAGTGAACCAGCGTCAGGTCGACGTGGTCGGTGCGCAGCTTCGCGAGGCTGTCGCGCAGGCTCGGCACGAGCTTGTCGCGCGACAGGTTGTCGATCCAGATCTTCGTCGTCAGAAAGAGTTCATCGCGTGCGACGCCGCTCTCCTCGATCGCCTGTCCAACCTCGGCCTCGTTGCCGTAGATCTGCGCGGTATCGATCGCGCGATAGCCGACGGCAAGACCGTCGCGCACCGATTGCTTCACGACGTCGCCCTTCAGGCGGAACGTCCCCATACCGAACGATGGCAGCTTCATGTGTTTAACCCCTCAGAAAGTGAAAACGGCTTGCGGATAAAAAGTGCGGGCGACGGCAGACTGACCGCGAGGTCAAGTGGCACGACGCGTCTCCGATGAACATGAACAGGCTTCGATTATTCAGGCTCGGCGGGTACGGAAAAAGCCGGGGCGAGGGACAAGAATTTTGCGGTGGACTCACGAATCGTGACTCGCGCAGAAAGGAACAGGGTGATGTTCGAAAGAACATTCAGCCGTAGTGGTCATGCCTTTCCACATCTCATCTCATCTGACCACCACCCTGCGGGTGCAGGATTTTTTCTGGCCTTATCAAGGATTTAACGTTCATACATATGGTTTTCCCTGGTATTCAGTCGCTCGCCAACTGATACGATGACTGACCATAAACGCGCATAGATGTTCGAATTCGCGCATCGCCCAAAGCCGATACCGGAGCGCCCTCGCCTCCCGGCGGCCATACAAAGGAATGGAGACAGACTTGAGAACAATCGCTGGTCTGCGCTGGTGGATCATCGCGCTCGTGTGCGCCGGGACCATCGTGAACTACCTGTCGCGCAACGCCCTTGGCGTGATGGCGCCCGAGTTGAAGACGCTGCTGCATATGAGCACCCAGCAGTACTCGTACGTCGTCGGCGCGTTTCAGGTCGGCTACACGATCATGCAGCCGGTCTGCGGACTCATCATCGATCTGATCGGCCTGCGTCTCGGCTTCGCGCTGTTTGCGTGTCTGTGGTCGGCGACGGGCATGCTGCACGGTCTCGCGAGCGGCTGGATGTCGCTCGCCGCGCTGCGCGGTCTGATGGGTCTGTCCGAAGCCGTCGCGATTCCGGCCGGCATGAAGGTCGTCGCGGAGTGGTTTCCGAATCGCGAGAAGTCGGTGGCGGTCGGTTACTTCAATGCCGGTACGTCGCTCGGTTCGCTGCTTGCGCCGCCGCTCGTCGTGTTTCTGTCGCTGCGTTACGGCTGGCAAAGCGCGTTTGCGGTTACCGGTGCGCTGGGTTTTATCTGGGCGGTCGTGTGGTACGTGTTTTATCGCTCGCCCGCCGATCATCCGCGGATCGGCGCGAAGGAACGCAACGCGATCGTCGAAGGACAGACGCCCTCTGCTACCGGCAAGCAGGACAAGCGACGCATCCGCGAAGTGCTGGGCACGCGGCGTTTCTGGGCGATCGCGCAGGCGCGCTTCTTCGCCGAACCCGCATGGCAGACATTCAGCTTCTGGATTCCGCTATATCTCGCCACCGAACGTCACATGGACCTCAAGCAGATCGCGCTGTTCGCGTGGCTGCCGTTTCTCGCCGCCGACCTGGGCGGTCTGTTCGGCGGTTATCTATCGCCTTTCCTGATGAAGCGTCTGCGCATGCCGCTGATCTGGTCGCGTGTCGCGGGCGTCGTGCTCGGCGCGTTCATGATGATCGGACCTGCGTGCATCGGACTGGTCGCGTCGCCGTATCAGGCGATCGCCCTCTTCTGCGTCGGCGGCTTCGCGCATCAGATGATCTCCGCGCTCGTCAACACGCTCGCCGCCGATGTCTTCGAACCCGGCGAAGTCGGCACAGCGGCTGGTTTTGCGGGGATGGCCGCATGGATCGGTGGACTCGGTTTCTCGCTGCTGGTCGGCGCGCTCGCCGACAAGATCGGCTACACGCCGCTGTTCGGCGCGCTCGGTGCGTTCGATCTGATCGGCGCAACGTTGCTCGTGATCCTGATGCGCGGCGCGGTGAACAACCCGCGCGACGATCGCCCCGCAGGCCGCACGGCTTGAACTGACTGGCTCCGGAAACACATCATGGCTACATTGAAGAATCGACCGCGCTTTTCGCTTTCTGCGGCCGCTGCGGTTGTGGAACAACCCGGCAACCGGATCGTCCTGTCTTCGGCTGACGGAGCACGCATCGAACTGTTCGTACTCGCCGACGACATCGTCCGCGTACTCGTACTGCCTCACGGAGAGCTGCGCGGCCCGCGCACGTGGTCGATCGCGCCCGGCACGGACGATGTGCCGCTCGAAGGCCGCGACCGGCGCGACGTGAGCGATTTCGCGCAGGTCGCGTTCAAGCTCGCGCACGACGCGGACAAGCTCGTTGTCGAAACGACGCAAGTGCGTCTGACGGTCGCGCTGGACGGCGGCTTCTGCTCGTGGGAAATCAACAGCGATGGGACGTGGCAGCCGGTCATGAACGATCGCACGACCCAGGCGTACAACTTCGGCTGGTGGGACGAGCGCGTGTATCACTACGTCGAGCGCAAGCGCGACGAGATCTACGTCGGCCTCGGCGAACGCGCGGGCACGCTCAATCGCGCGGACCAAAGCTACGAGATGCGCAACGTCGATGCGATGGGCTACAGCGCGCGCACTACCGATCCGCTGTACAAGCACATCCCGTTCTACGTGACGTGGCAGCCGCAGACGTCGACCGGTTATGGCCTCTTCTACGACACGCTCGCCGACTGCCGTTTCGACATGGGCCGCGAGCTGGACAACTATCACGGCCACTACCGGCACTTCGTCGCGGAGCATGGCGATCTGGACTACTACTTCATCGCGTCGCCGGACACGCCGTTGCACGCGGTGCGCCGCTTCACCTGGCTGACGGGTCGGCCTGCGTCCCTGCCGAAGTGGGGCCTCGGCTATTCGGGTTCGACGATGAGCTACACCGATGCCCCCGACGCGCAACGTCGAATGAGCGAGTTCATCGAGCGCTGCCGCGAACACGACATCCTGTGCGATTCGTTCCATCTGTCGTCGGGTTATACGTCGATCGGTGCGAAGCGCTATGTGTTCAACTGGAATCACGACAAGTTTCCGGACATCGAAGGCTTCGTGCAGGACTACCTGCGCAACGGCATTCGACTGTGCGCGAACATCAAGCCGTGTCTGCTGCAGGACCATCCCGCATTCGACGAGACCGCGCGCGACCACCTGCTGATCCAGACACGCAACGGCGAGCCCGCATGGGTGCAGTTCTGGGACGAGGTCGGCGCGTATCTCGACTTCACGCGTACAGAAACGATCGACTGGTGGAAAGCACGCGTGAAAGACAGCCTGCTGCGCTATGGCATCGCGTCGACGTGGAACGACAACAACGAGTTCGAAATCTGGAGTCCCGATGCGATCGCGCACGGTTTCGGTCAACCGTTCCCCGCAAAGCAGGCGAAGGTGCTGCAAACGCAGATGATGATGCGCGCGTCGCGTGACGCGCAGCGCGAACACGCGCCTTATGCGCGGCCGTTCCTTGTGTCGCGTTCGGGCGGCGTCGGCATGCATCGTTACGTGCAGACCTGGTCCGGCGACAACTACACGTCGTGGGAAACGCTGCGCTACAACCTCAAAATGGGCCTCGGCCTCGCGATGTCCGGCGTGTCGAACAGCGGTCACGACATCGGTGGGTTTTCCGGGCCGGCACCGGCACCGGAACTGCTCGTACGCTGGGTCGCATTCGGCATCTTCCTGCCGCGCTTCAGCATCCATTCGTGGAACGACGACGGCACCGTCAACGAACCGTGGATGCATCCCGACGTCACTGACCAGATCGCTGGTCTCATCAAGCTGCGCTACCGATTGATTCCGTACCTGTACGAACTGCTGTGGCAGTCGCATCGTTCGTACGAACCGGTGCTGCGGCCGATGTTCGCCGAGTTTCCGCGCGATCCGCAGTGCCTCGCCGACGGCGACGACATGATGCTCGGTTCGGCACTGCTCGTTGCGCCGGTCGTCGATGAAGGACAAAGCGAACGCGACGTCTATCTGCCCATAGGCGCGCGCTGGGCGTCGTGGTGGAGCGGCGAAGTGTTCGCCGGCGGCCAGACGGTCACGCTGCCTGCACCGTTCGAACGTCCAGTGATGCTGCTGCGCGAAGGCCATGTCATCCCGCTGAACGTTGCCGAACAGCACTTCGCGCAACCCGCCGACGAACGTGCGTTCATCGCGCTGCCGTTCTCTGACGTCGGCACCACGCACGGCGGCTGTATCGAAGACGACGGCGAAACGGAAGCATGGCGCGATGGTGTGCAGGGACGCTGGAACGTCACGATCGATAGCGATGCGGCCACGCTGCGCATTTCGATCGAACGTGAAGGACAGATGCCGCCTGGCCCGTTGGGACAGACCGAAGTTCGGCTCGACATACCTGCGTCGGACACGCGTGCGGTTGTCTGTACTAGCGGAGAGGTGGTTAGCGATGCGGTGGTGGACGGCTGGCGTCGTCTGACACTGCGCATCGCTCATTGAATTCAACATAGGCGGAATAAACCGCTCATTTACAACAACCGGCAACCATGTTGCACGGGACCGCGGCAAATGCGGTCAACAGGAATGGAGATAAACGCAATGAAAAGCTCGAAACGCGCCCGCACACGTGCAGTGATTCTCTCGAGCCTGCCGCTCGCAGGCGCGATACTGTCCACGACAGCATCGGCACAAAGCAGCGTCACGCTGTACGGTATCGTCGATAACGCCTTCACGTACTCCAGCAATCAGAAGGGTCATTCGAACTTCTACCTGAGCCAGGGCAACCTGCAGGCGAGCAAGTTCGGGTTGCTCGGCGCGGAAGATCTCGGCGGCGGCACGAAGGCGATTTTCCGGCTGGAAAGCGGCTTCAATTCGCTGACCGGCGCGCAAAGCAGCGCGGGCTTCATTTTCAACCGGCAGGCGTATGTGGGTCTGAGCAACGACAAATACGGCACGATCACGCTCGGCCGCCAGTACACGCCGTACTTCAACATGGTCGGCGCGCTCGGACCGACCGGCGTGCTGACCGGTGCAACCGGTGCGCACCCAGGCGACCTCGACGGACTCGACACGACGCTGCGTTTCAACAACTCGATTACGTATGCGTCGCCGAACATCGCCGGCCTGACGTTCGCCGCGCAATACGGACTGGGTGGCGTGCCGGGCAGCGTCGCGAACGGCAGCAACTTTAGCGCGGCATTGCGTTACGACTATCAGTCGTTTTCCGCGGCGGCCGGTTACGTGAAGTTGAAGGACATCACGACGAGCCAGTCGCTCGGCAGCTTCGCGGACAACTCGCCGGTCAACAACGGCTACGCTACCGCGAGCAGCACGCAAATGATCGCGGCTGCCGCGCGCTACACGTTCAACAACCTGATGGTCGGTGTGAATTACTCGAACGTGCAGTACGCGCCCGGCTCGCACTCGCTGTTCACGAGCGAAGCGGTGTTCAACACGTACGGCGCGATCGCGACGTACCGTTTCACACCGGACGTGATCGCCGGCATCGGCTACAGCTACACGCGCGCGAGCCAGGCCAACGGTATCGACGATCCGGCGCGGTATCACCAGATTTCGCTCGAACAGACTTACAGCCTGTCGAAGCGCACGACCCTGTATGCGCTTGAGGCGTATCAGCTGGCGCGCGGGAAGTCGCTGATCGCGTCGGGGTCGGGGGTGTCGATTGCGGATTCGGTCGCGGTGGTCGGCGATTCGCAGAACACGACGCCGTCGTCGGGGCCGTCGCAGTTTGTCGGGATGGTGGGGATACGTCACGCGTTCTGATCGCGTGTGACGTGGACTCAGTGCTTTAGTCCGCGTCGCCCAGCGTGCTTTTCAGGCGCTCTTGCATGAAATCGAGAAAGCACTGGATTCGCAGCGCGAGCTGCGAATTCTTGTAGTACACCGCGTGCACCGGCTGACGACGCACGCGCGTGAGTTCCGGCATCACCTTCACGAGCCGACCAGCCGCGATGTCATGCGCGGTCATGAAACTCGCGAGACAGGCGATGCCCTGCCCGGCCAGCGCCAGCTGACGCAGCGTCTCGCCGCTCGATGCGGCGAGCGTCGGTTGAACGACGAAGCCTTCGCTGTCCGGATGCTTCAGCGGCCATGCGTTCAGACTCTCGGGTTCGGTGAAGCCGAGCAGTGCGTGACGCTGCAGATCGTCGATCGATGCGGGGGTTCCGTTTGCATCGAGATACGCTCGACTCGCCAGCAAGTTCAGCCGGCTCGAACCGAGCGAGCGTGCGTGCAACGTCGAATCGCTCAGCGTACCGATGCGGATCGCGATGTCGGTACTCTGCGCGAGCAGATCGATGTTCAGTTCGCTGGTATTCAACTGCAACTCGATGCCAGGATACTGTTCGCGAAACGCGCCGACGTGCGGCACGACCGCGTGCAACATGAACGGCGTCGCCGCGTTCACGCGCAGCCGTCCCTCCGGCCGATGCTGACGCGCGGCTAGCCGCTCTTCGAGATCGTCCATCTGCCGCAGGATGCTGCGTGCGTTTTCCAGAAAGAACTCGCCCTCTTCGGTGAGCTTCATCCTTCGCGTGGTGCGGTTCAGCAACGTCGTGCCGAGCTTTTCTTCGAGCTTCGACAACGTACGGCTCACTGCCGACGGTGCGAGATTCAGTTCCTGTGACGCGGCCGTCAGCGAACCGGACTCGATGACGGTGACGAAGACTTTTAGTTCGTCGGAGTGGGCTTTCATGGGGTGTTGGGGGGCGGGGGCGATGAGTGCAGTCTACACAGGTGCGGCGGTGGGGTTTGCGTCGGGTTAGCAGCCTGTAAGAACGAAAGCGTATTTTTCACGATCGGCATGACTCAGCAGGCCAACCCGATCGGGACGTGCAATGAGTACTCAATACGCTTCAATGGACCTCGCAAACCCGTCGATCAATACGATGACGCATCGCAATGCCGGTCTGGACGCGCTGCGGGCTTGCCTGACATTGCTCGTTGTATTTCATCACTGCGCCATTACGTACGGCGCGATCGGTGGGTGGTACTACCACGAAATAACGCCGGGCAAATCTCTGGAATCCGTGACGCTGGTGCTCTTCTGCACGATCAACCAGGCGTTCTTCATGGGTTTGTTCTTTTTCCTCGCGGGCTACTACACCCCACGGTCAATCGACCGCAAAGGACCGCGCCACTTTCTGGCCGACCGGTTCCTTCGACTCGGAGTGCCTTTGCTCGTATACGGGTGGCTGATCGGACCCGCAACCATAGCGTTGGCGCAGACAGGTCATGGGCATACATTCGCGAGCACGTTGGTCTACCTGTGGAGACATGCGATCTTCGAAAACGGACCCATGTGGTTCGCCCAGGCTTTGCTGATCTTCAGTGTGGTCGCTGCGCTCTGGAGTGCCGCATTCTCGCACCCCGCTCATGACCAGCTGGACCGATCCGGACGCAAGCTGTTTCCTTCCCACGTGACGCTGGTCGGCGCGGCGCTACTCACGGGTCTCGCGGCACTCGCATTGCGGTCCAGGTGGCCTGTCGGGATCAATGTATGGGGTCTTCAACTGGGATACTTTGCGAGCTATGTCGTGCTTTACGTAGCGGGCTGCCGCGCATCCCGCGTGCGTTGGATCGAACATCTGCCGGAACGGCAAGTCCGCATATGGTGGCGCGTCGCGTTGCTGACGATACCGGTATTGCCGCTCGTTTACTTTCTCGGTGCGTACTTTCCTGCATTACGCGGGCGCCCGCTCTCGGTGCTCTACGCGTTCTGGGAGCCGTTCGTCGCGTGGGGAACGATACTGTTTCTCGCAAAGATTTTTCAGGACCGCTTCGATAAGCTAAAGGGCGTGTGGCAACCGCTATCGCGACGCGCCTACACGATCTATATCGTGCATCCTCCGGTACTGGTTGCTGTCGCGCTCGCATGGCGAAACGTAGCAGCGGCACCGTTACTGAAGTTCGCTATAACCGGCAGCTTCGCCTGCGTCTTTTGTTATCTGATTGCCGGAATTTTGCTTCGACTGCCCAAGCTCGCATCGATACTGTGACGAGCGGAACAACGAATCGTTGTTCTCGACCCGACGCTCGTCATTCGCCCCGCACTGACGACCACGTTGCCCTCGGTTATTTGCCCGCACCGGTGGACGGCACACACGTCAGCATGAGCGTCCCTTCGTTGTCTGCGGCGGCTCTGACTACCGCTCGATGAAACTCGCCCGGCCCGCAAGACCATTCGGCAACGAAATCGGTTTTACACGCATGTGGCGTATGCAACACTGCCGGAAGGACAACCGGGTAACGGCAGGTATCGACGGAATTGCAGCGCAGTGACAGCTCACGCGTGGAATTGACTGGACGGGCACCACAATTCGCGCGATAGGTGCCCGACTCGATTCGGATGGGATCGGCCAACGCGTTGATGCCGACCCCGGACAAAACCGCAAGCCAAAGGAATGTGCAAATTACCCGGACCATGATCGCCTCCATTGCCGAACTCGCAGCGGGCATTAACGGTCGTGCATGTCTGCGTGATTTGTCCAGGCAGCCTCTCGCCAACTGCGCGCTTCAAGTCTACGCCGCTACTCGCTTGCCTACCGACAATGGGTTCACTTGCTATCCGGCCTGCTCTCGACGGGCGTCTGGTCACTAGCATCCTCCTCCGCACCCGTAAGCAGATTTGATAAATCCACCGCCGAAAGCCGCTTCATTTTTCTTTCGAGCTTGTGATCGTATTGCCGGTCGTTCGGCTCCCACGCTTGAGCCTTGCGGGCATATTGCTGCACAAAGCGACCGAGTTCGCCGGCCAGACGAGACTTAGCGCGCTTTGAGGTCATGTGTCGAGAGAGGTAGCTCGTTGTACTGCGGAATGTACACCTGTGCGTCGATTGTGAATGACGTGACCCACGATGGCGAGCATCTGAAACCGGTTGAATCCGAAGATACAAAGCCGGTCGTCACGTCGCACGCTCGACCCGCACGCGCACGTCCAATCGTAAAGCCCTTGTCATGTCTGATGATTTAAATATATGATTCGTATACATCGCATATATATGGAGAGAAGCGTGGGCATCGTGAATATCGACGACGATCTGCACGATCAGGTACGGAAGGCAAGCTCCGTGTCATGCAGGTCGATCAACGCGCAAGCGGCCTTCTGGATCAAGGTCGGCATGCTGTGCGAAATGAGTCCGACACTGAGTTTCAATGAAATAGCGACGCGTGAACTGAGAGCCGCGGGCGTCGTGGTGCAAGCCGCCAAGGTCGCATTGACATGACCAAGCGACCCGAAGAAATCGCGTTGATGGCGGAGTCGGGTCAGTTGCTGGCGGATGTATTTGGCTATCTGGATCAAATGAGTCTGATCGGCATGTCTACCATGCAGGTCAACGATCTGGTCGATGACCTCATCGTCAACGAACTCGACGCGCGCCCGGCAAGCAAAGGTCAGTACGGCTACGCCTATGCGCTTAACGCGTCACGCAACCAGGTTGTCTGTCACGGCGTTCCGTCGACGACCGACATTCTTCAAAGCGGCGACATCGTCAATTTCGACATCACGCTCGAGAAGAATGGCTACATCGCGGACTCCAGCAAGACCTATCTCGTGGGAGAGGTGTCTCCATTGGCGAAACGGCTCGTGCAGGTGACCTACGAAGCGATGTGGAAAGGGATCAAGGCCGTTCGCCCCGGCGCGAGACTTGGCGATATCGGCCATGCCATTGAGCGGCACGCGCGCAGAAACGGCTATTCGGTCGTCAGGGAATATTGCGGGCATGGCATCGGGCGTGAAATGCACGAGGATCCGCAGGTGCTGCATTGGGGAAAACCGCGGACGGGCCTGGTGTTGCAGGAAGGCATGGTGTTCACCATCGAACCCATGATCAATCAAGGGCGACACTCCGTTCGAACCGAAGAAGATGGCTGGACGGTGGTCACGCGCGATGGGCAACTGTCGGCGCAGTTTGAGCACACTGTGGCTGTGACCCGAAACGGTGTGCAGGTTTTGACGTTGCGATCTGGGGAACGGGTGCCCAACTGATCTCGGGGAATGGGATCGTCTAAGTCCCCAGCCCCAAAAGAACACAGCGTGCCGGCACTGCCAAAGCAGTACCCGCGCACGCTGCTAGTTGTTTCGCAAAACCCGCACCCTCAAACATTTCCCCCCACCGTCCTTAAACTCTTCCACTGCCCCTGCTGCACCTGGAACAGCGTATAAGGCGGCTTGATCAGATCGCCATGCGGATCGAACTCGATCTTGCCCGTCACACCGGTGACCGTCACCTTCGGCAGCACAGCAACGATCTTCGCGCGATCGATCGAGTTCGCTTCGTGGATCGCCTTGATCATCGCGAGCGCGGCATCGTACGCAAAAGGCGCATACAGTTCGACGTCCTGGTTAAAGCGCGCTTTATAGCGCTTCGCGAACTCCACCGCCGACGGCAGCTTGTCGAGTGCCGGGCCCGGCTCCAGATCCTGGGTGCCCTCGCCCGAGCTACCCGCGATCTGCAGGAACGCATTGCTCTTCAACGCGCCCGCGCCGAACAGCATCGTCTGCATGCCGAGCGAACGCATCTGCTTGACGAGCATCGCGCCCTGCTCGTCCAGGCCGCCGAAGAAAATCACGTCGACGTTCTTCTGCTTCAACGTGGTCAGGATCGCGCGAAAATCCACCGCCTTGTCGTTGGTGAACTCACGGTCCACGACGTTGCCGTTGGCCTCCTTCGCGCCCTTCGCAAACGCGTCCGCGAGCCCCTGGCCGAAGGCGGTGCGGTCGTCGATGATGCCGATGCGCTTCGCCTTCAACTGCTGGACCGCGAAGCGCCCGGCGATCACGCCGCCGATGCCGTCGTTGCCCATCGTGCGGAACACGTTCGCAAAGCCCTGCTGCGTGAGCGCGGGATTGGTCGATCCCGGCGTGATCATCGCGACGTTCGCGTTGTGATAAACCGCCGACGCCGGAATGCTGCAGCCCGAGTTGTAATGGCCAATCACGCCGACCACACCATCATCCAGCAGCTTCTGCGCGACCTGGATCGCCACGCGCGGATCGGCCTGGTCGTCCTGCACGTCGAGCACGAACTTGACGGGCTTGCCGCCGATCGTCGGATTGCGCGCGTTTTCCTCGTCGATCGCGAGCTGCGCGCCGTATTCCAGATCCTTGCCGACGCGCGCCACTGGGCCGGTGAGCGGCCCAACGAAGCCGATCTTGACGATCTCGGGATCGGCGCCATACGACGGCACGTGCGCGCACAGGGCCGCGAGAGCCAGTGCGAAAACCAGGTTGCGGCGGTTCATGGTGTTTCCCCTATGAGCAGCTATTGCTGTGGTTGAATCTGTGGTTGAAAGCGGCTGTGGTTAAAAACGACGTGGACTGTATGGCGCAAGATCCATCGGGCTCCCGCGGCCCGCCACCAGATCGGCGACGACGCTGCCGGTGACGCCACCCAGCGTCACGCCCAGATGCTGATGCCCGAATGCGTAGATGACATTGGACGACGCGCGCGATGTACCGATCACCGGCAAGCCGTCGGGCAGGCTCGGCCGGAAACCCAGCCAGTCGCTGTCGGGTTGTGCGAGACCCGGCAGCGCCTTGCGCGCCGAAGTCGTCAGCAGGTTCAGCAGATCGGCGTTGCGAGCGGGGCCGTAGCCGCCCAGCTCGACCGTACCCGCCGCGCGGATGCCGCCGGTCATCGGCGTCATGTAGAAGCCGCGTTCGGCCCAGCCGCACGGTCGCGAGATCAGGTCGGACGTGCCGGGGAAGCGCACGTGATAGCCACGCTCGGTATCGAGCGGCACCGCGTCGCCGCACTGGCGCGCGAACTGTTTCGATAGCGCGCCGGCGCAGACAATCGTGCGGGCCGCGTCGAATGTGCGGCCGGTGTGATCGACGAGTCGCACACCGTTTTGCGTCGGCTCGATGCGATCGATCGCGACGCGCTCGTGATACATGCCGCGACGCGTCATCGATGCATGCAGTGCCTGCAGAAACGCACGTGGATCGCTCAGAAACCAGCTGCCGGAAAACAGTGTCCCGTGCGCGAAAATCGGCGCGAGATTCGGTTCGAGTGACTGGATGCGCTCGCGATCGAGCGTGTCGTACCGCACGCCGAGCGAGCGGCGCAGCGCAAGCGAAGGCTGTGCCGCTTCAAACGACGATTCATTCGAGTACAGGTACAGGCATTCGCGTTCGCGCACGAAGTCCGACAGCGCGTCCATCTCCAGCATCTCGCGGTAGCCTTCGAACGCGCGCGACAGCAGCGCCGCCAGCGAAGCGGCACTGTGCTCGTAGCGTCGCGGCGTCGCGCTCAACAGAAAGCGCACGAGCCATGGTGCGAGCGTCGGCAGATAACGCCAGCGGATGCGCAGCGGGCTGGTCGGCGAGAACAGGAAGCGCGGCAGATTGCGGAACACGTCCGGGTTGTTGACCGGAATGCACGCATAGTTCGCGAACGTGCCGGCGTTGCCGTACGACGCGCCCTCGCCCGGGCCCTGCGGGTCGAACACGGTGACGCTGTGTCCTTCGCGGAGTAGCCAGTGCGCGCAGGACAATCCGACAAACCCTGCACCGATGACAGCGACGTCGGCCATTATTTCTTCCAGTGCGTGGCGGGTTCGTCGAAGTGCCGGCGCATGTTCGTCGGCGTCTGCGACGGCTTCGCGGCACGCGCTCGCGAGTGCCGCGTCAACAGGAACGCAAGCGACACCACCGCGACGCTGCCGAGACTCGCCAGCAGCTGGCTGGCGAGCGATCGATCGAAGCCCATCGCAATCAGCACGCCCGCGATCGCCGCGACCACGGCATACGAGAGCCACGGAAACAGCCACATTTTCAGCGTCAGACGCTGCGGCTCGCTTGCTTCCAGGCGACGGCGAATGACGATCTGCGACACCGCGATCGACAGGTACACGAAGAGCATAATCGCGCCCGACGCATTCACGAGATAGAGAAACACACCCTGCGGCGACACGATCGCCGCGACGATCGCGACATAGCCGACCACGCTGCTGGCGAGCACCGCGAGACGCGGCACCAGGTTCGGCGACAGCGCGAGCAGCGCACGCGGTGCGTCGCCGCGTTCGGCGAGCCGGAACATGATCCGCGACGATACGTAGAGGCCCGAATTTAGCGCAGACAAAACAGCGACCAGCACGACTGCGTTCATCATGTCGGCGGCACCGGGGATGTGCATCGTCTCGAGTGCGGCGACGAACGGGGAGTAGCCGACCTTGATCTGCGCCCACGGCACGACGCACGCGATCACGAAAATCGAGCCGACGTAGAACGTGATCACGCGCAGGATCACCGAGCGCGTCATCGACGCGACGTTGCGGCCCGGGTCGTCGGATTCGGCCGCGGCGATGGTCGCGATCTCCGCGCCGCCCACCGCGAAAATCACCGTCGGCACACCGGCGAATATCGACATCGCACCGAACGGCAGGAAACCGCGATTGCCGGTCAGATGATCGACCGTCTGATGCCACGAGCTGAAGCCGAACAGATAGCTCACGCCGACCACAATGAACACGATGATCGCAGCGACCTTGATCGACGCGAACCAGTACTCGAATTCACCGTACGACTTCACCGACAGCAGGTTCACAGCAGTCAGCACCGACAGCAGCACGAGGCCGATCACCCATACCGGTGCCGGAATCCAGCGCTGCAGAATGCCCGCGCCCGCCACCGCCTCCACCGCGACGACGATGACCCAGAAATACCAGTAGAGCCAGCCGTTCGTAAAACCGGCCCAGTTGCCGAGACCGATGCGCGTGAATTCGGTGAACGAGCCGACGCCCGGATTCGCGAGCGCCATCTCGCCGAGCATGCGCATCACGAACAGCACGACGATGCCGGCGAGCAGATAGCTCAGGCATGCGGCAGGTCCCATCGCGCTGATCGTCGCGCTGCTGCCGACGAAGAGCCCCGCGCCGATGATGCCGCCGAGCGAAATCATCGTCACGTGGCGCTTGCGCAGCGAGTGGCCGAGGTGGCGGGGAGCGGAATTTGAATCGATAGCAGACTGCGGATCCATCACGAGCATCTCCTCATGTACTACAGTGCGTGTTGCGTCGGCCAGGTCGCCGAACAAAACCACCCAATCATGCTCACACAAAACTTTTTTGTTCGCAAATAGAATTGCTTTGTGTGGAGATCGGTGATTTCCCTGAGATGCCTGACTGCTCACGCCAAAGATCAGGCAGAATGCGCTGCACGGCCGTGGTATAAGGATTTTTCTACGGAGACGGTCGGATCGTGCCACTCCCATTCGCAACCGGTCGGCAGAGTTTTGTATGGAGTTATTACTTGCATGAAAATCGACGATAGTCATACAAAAGACAGCACCGACATCCAGACAAAAGTGCGGCAAGCCACCTATCTGGAGGTGTCGCGCAACCTGGAGGAGCAGGTGCGCAGCGGCCGCTATCCGCCGGGCAGTCGTCTGCCGCCGCAGCGCGATCTCGCGCTCGAGCTGGGCCTCAATGTGTCGACGGTGTCGAGGGCGTACAAGGAGTTGCAGGCAAGAGGATTGATCGTTGCCAGCAAGCGACGCGGCTCGATCGTCACGGGCGGCGCGATGCCGGCGGTGACGACGTCCGCGCAACGCGGCGCGGGCATCGTCGCGGGCTCGGCGGACGGCAACTCGAACGCGGTCATCGACCTGACCGTCAACCGTCCGGCAACGGGCGAATTCCTGAGTCAGCTCGCGCGGACGATGGCGGTCATTTCACGCGACCCGCGTTTCCCGGAGACCCAGGAATACCAGCCGCCGCAAGGGCCCGAATGGGCCCGCGCGGCAGGCGCGCAGTGGATCGCCACGCCGGACTTCACGCCGCAGCTCGACGACATCGTCGTGACGAGCGGCGCGCAACATGGGCTGTACGCGGTGTTGAGCAGCCTGATGGGACACGAAGGCGTGATTCTCTGCGACAAGCTCACGTACTACGGCCTCAAGGCGCTGGCGCCGGTGTTCCAGTTCGAATTGATCGGGATTCCTAGCGATGACGACGGCCTGCTACCCGACGCGCTCGAAGATGCGTGCAAGCGGATGCGGGTCAAGGCGATTTTCACGGTGCCGAATCTGCAGAATCCGGGTGTCGTGACGATGAGCCTCGAGCGACGCATTGCGCTCGTCAATATTGCGCACCGCCATCATGTCGCGATCATCGAGGACGACGTGTATGGGCCGCTGCTTCGCAAACGCCTGCCGACGATTGCGAGTCTGTGTCCGGAGCTGACGTTCCACGTTGCGTCGACGTCGAAGATTCTTGCGCCTGGTCTGCGCATCGGCTTTCTGCTCACGCCGCCGCATGGTGCCGCGCTCGCGGCGGAAGCAGTACGCACGACCGCGTGGATGCCCGCGCCGCTGTCGACGCTGATCACGACGCGCTGGATCGAAGACGGCACCGCGCAGACGATCCTCGACGCGCAGCGCGAAGAGCTGAAGGCGCGTCAGGAACTCGCGCGCGGGCTGCTGCCGAAGGAACTGCTGAAGAGCGATCCGGCGTGCATGTTCGTCTGGTTGCGGGTGCCCGCGCCGTGGCGTTCCGACGACTTCGCCGCGAATGCGCTCGCGCGCGGCGTCAATACGATGCCGGCGTCGGCGTTCGCAGTCGATCGTTCGACGATCGAGCATGGCGTGCGCGTGAACCTCGCGTGTGCGACGTCGCGTGAGGAGTTGTCGAGGGCGTTGCAGGTTTTGTCGCGGACGTTGAGGGATCGGCCGCGGGCGTTGTATGGGACGATTTAGGGGGGAGAAAGTGTCGTTGGCACGTCATGAACCTGAGCGCATCCTGCATGGACTCCGATATCGCTTATCCTCTTGGTAAGGGTTTAGGTGCCTAGCCGTGAACTGCCGGGCCGGAGCTTTCTCATATCGTGTCTCCGGTCATACCGAAGATCGGTTCTTTCTACATCCAAGCATCAGGCTTGCGGTCAGGAATTTGCCCGACAACCGCAGACTGACTTCATCAGACAAGCAACCCTCATAGATCAAGGGCATGTTCGTGTTTTCGGGGATCTCGCCCACTGACATCAGTGAACCGAAGAGTTCGGTTCAGATATGTAAGTGTCGAGGCCACAATTAGTAACCTGTCGAGATAAAAATTGAAAAAAATCCTGTGGGTGAAATTCGGGTGGTCTGAGTACTATCAGGGTGGTGTAGTCAACGGCAACTTCGCATGGCTAGTTGAGAACGGTGAGAAAAATGGTGGCCGCGGGCATGAAGCTTTCAACTTCATGCCCATGAATGGAATTTACCATTGTTATGTACCACCTCACGCTGGCAGATATGCACCAACAAGTGAAGAACCCACTGGCTGGACTGTAATCTGTCTTGCCAAGCATCCCAAGCACCCTGGTGTTCACATTGTTGGTTGGTATGAGAACGCCACTCTGCATGGAGAATGGCTAGAACCCCCAGCCAACCTCGTGAAAAAACGTGGCGACACAGATCATTTCGCGTACGACTGGTCATACTGTATCACCAGCAAAACGGCCTATTTCGTACCACCTAAGTTCCGCAACGTACCTTTCTCGGATGATTCAGTTCGTCGAGCAAAATATATGTATCTCGTAGGTCCAGCGGTCAAAGTCGACGATACGAGACGTAGAGTTCTTGAGTTGCTTGAAGACCGCATTCGAACGCTACGTCCGTTCGCGATTGTCAATCCCAACGAAGAAGAGTTTGCCGATCCCGAACTTGACGCGGTCGACCCATTGAAAGGATTTGGTACCGCAGAACAACGAAAACGTGTCGAGCAGGCAGCAGAAAAAGCAGTCATCGCTCACTACGAGAGCAGAGGATTTGATTGCGAACGAGTCACACATCTTCCATGCGGATACGACTTCATCTTTTCAAACGGGCGGAAGACGTTGCACGTCGAAGTCAAAGGAACATCCGGCAACGTCCCACAATTTTTCTTGACCAGCAATGAGTATGCAAAGGGTCTGCAATCGGATCCGCATTGGCACTTAGCGATGGTCACGTCGGCCCTGAACGAACCACACGTTGTAATCTACGATGCGGCAGAGCTTCAGAAAATTTTCGATCTCGATCCGTACGTATATGTCGGGAAATTCGTTCCGTCAGTGATCTGACTAAAGAAACCGACTCCGGATAACCGACAGTCGTTGCTCTCGCTTTCTCGACAGAACGTCTTAGTCTCCCTTCTGTCGAGAAAGAGCAAAGCGAATACCGCTCGGTCCGGTCAGAGAAGCAGACGTTGGGTCGACTGTCTCTTCGTTCCAAGGTGATTGGACAGTATGCGTCCGCACTCGAATTGATGCGCCCTCAGAGTCCTGTGATCTGACGCGCACTCGTCGCTTTTCTCGTCGTCCCTTGGTTCGTTCGACGATAAGTTGATCGGCTTGGCTCCGGGCCCCACCTCTGTCCATATCGAGTACCTCGCGAGTAAAAGCAACCGTGTCAGACGGTACTTCTAGCGTCAAAGAAGTCAGCCGCTGGTATTCCACTTCGCTCTTATTAGATATTGGCTCGATCGGGTCTACTTCAATGGACCGATATTGAATATTGCGTAGCCACGCCTGGTCGAGTACCGAAAATCCAGCACGCGGCAATTCGTCGGCAATAATACTGGCGTCGGATTCCGAGTAGTCGGAGGGCTGTTTTCTTCCGTCAATGGCAGATGCTGTTTGCCACAGTCCTGCAGCCATCAGTTCTTTGGCGAAGGATATCCGATAGATAGCAGCCTCGATCACCTCCGGAGACAGATTTTCTAACTTTTGGATTCTAGAATCGACTTTAGGATCTATATACATTAGCAAGGCATCTTCTTTGCTCGCATGCTGAGGAATATAGATCCCGCCCACCATACTCGATGCGAATATCGTTCCGTTGGAAAAATTGTTCTTCTGGTCGATACCCGTCTCGAGGGCTGCGCTCAAATAGCTGGTCGAGGTTTGCGTACCTTTACACTCGAGCACATGCAATCGGCTGTTGGCATCGATACCGATGAAGTCCGGGCTTTTAGCCGGCCCTCGCTTACTCGGGTGCAATGATACGACTCCGACGAGGGAATCTAGCAGATAATTTGTATTCGCAAACGCTTGTATGCCATGTTGTTCGGCTAGATAGTGGCACACGAAGCCCATGCCAAAATCATCGGACATGACGGACATTTGGTGCGTATCAATCTCTGACCATACAGGTTTGAGACGCAAGCCGGAATAACGCTCCGAAATGGCACTGGCATACCTAAGCCATGCCCAGAAGGTAGAAAGATCGACTCCTGTGTACCTTGGGGGTGACGTCAATACCCCGATCCAAAGCAACGTCGTGAGGACATTACATTGCCATGTAGCGGTGTAGGGAAGGCTCGGCAGCAACCCAGCAGAGCCATGTTTATGACTTACTCGAATTTGAATTTTCTTTTGCATTGCTCCACCCCACTGTTCGATAGGCGAAATCATACAGAGAATTTAGCGGATCAATGTCATCGCCAGCGTAACCGCGTCATATCGGCTCACATCATTGCAATCCCTCGACGACCCATGAATTCTTTCTACGCTAGGTAGAAGCGAAAAATCGACTCAACAAAGACGCGCCATCTTGTATCGCAATAATGTTCGTGGTCACTTGTCTAACGGACGGTACGTCGTCCGACAGAAGCTCTTCTGCCAGCATCGCGATAACGCGATTCGCGAACATATATCTCTCGATACCATCGCTGCCAACAGCTTGGTGAATATATACTCCGTCGGCACTACCTACCGCTCAAATACAGCAAGTCATTGGCCATTTATGGCCGAACCCGGGCAACATGCGAAATCTCACGAACATTGAAGTGGAATCCGCAGCGGCGAACCACCGTGACCGACAGATATCCACCCGACGCACCACTCGCTTTACGCTTACCCGCCTGCCTCCAAAAAATCACCCCACCCGCCCCTCAAACCCCAGCAGCACGTTAACCGCATTCGTCCCAATCTCATCGACCATATAGCCACCCTCCATCACAAACAGCGTCGGCATACCAAGCGCCGCGATCGCTTCGCCGAGTCGAACGAAGTCGTCGGTGGCCAGCGCGAAGTGGCTGATCGGATCGCCCTCGAACGTATCGACGCCAAGCGACACGACGAGCAGATCCGGTGCATAGGTTGACAGACGTCGACCGGCATCAGCAAGCGCATCGCGATAACGCGTCCAGTCCGTACCCTTCGGCAACGGATAGTTCGCATTGAAGCCGAGCCCATCACCGCGCCCCTGCTCATCGGCGAAACCGGAGAAGTACGGAAACGACACGCTCGGGTCGCCATGCAGCGATACGAACATCGCGTCGGCGCGATCGTAGAAAATGTCCTGCGTGCCGTTGCCATGATGAAAATCGACGTCGAGTACTGCGACCCGGTGCGCGCCTTGCACAAGCCCGCGCTGCGCAGCAATCGCCGCGTTGTTCAGATAACAGTAGCCACCCATGTACTCATGCGCCGCGTGATGACCAGGCGGACGGCACAACGCAAATGCGCCACGCGCGCCGGCCGATACGACGTCCATGCCGGTCAGCGCGACGTTCGCGCTGCCGCGCACCGCTTCCCACGTGTGCGCGGCGATCGGCGAGCCGGCGTCCATCGCGTAGTAGCCGAGCCTGCCGTCGATGAACGCGGGCTCGATGTCGTCGCGCAATGAACGCACCGGCCAGACGAGCGGCAACGCGTCGTGCGTGCGGCCGGTCGCGGACCATTCGTCCCACGCTGTTTCGAGAAAGCGCACGTAGCGTTCGCTGTGCGCGCCGACGTAGTGCGAGCGGTCGTATGGCCGCGCGTCGATCACGTCGCCAAGACCGGTCGCGCGCACGCGGGCAAGCACGGTCTCCGCGCGCTGCGGATTTTCGAAGGACTTGGCAATCAGGCCGTCTTTGAGCTCGATGCCGTAGTGCAAACGATGCGTGTCGCTGAATACGGTAAGCATGGCAGTTCCCGCGAGATTGAACGAACAGTGTATCGACCGTTCGACGCACTTTGTTTGCTTTTCGATCTACCCGACCCTACACTTTTCGCACAAACAGACTACCGATACGAACCGATGAGAACGAATCGCCCTCCCACCACACTCGACACAACCGATCGGGCAATGCTGCGTCTGTTGCAGGAAGACGGCGGGCTGTCGAACGCTGCGTTGAGCGAACAGCTCTCGCTCAGCGTGACGCCGTGCTGGCGAAGAAGAAAACGTCTGGAGGACGAAGGCGTGATCCGCGGCTATCAGGCGAATCTGGACCGGCGGCGGCTCGGCTTCGATGTGCTGGCGTTCGTGCACGTGCGCTTCCAGTCGCATGGTGACAACGCGCCAGACCGCTTCGAAAAGGCGGTCGCGAAGTTGCCGGAAGTGCTGTCGTGCCACAAGGTGACCGGCGACGCGGATTATCTGCTGCAGGTGCTGGCCGCCGATCTCGACAGCTACGGCGATTTCGTCGAACGCGTGCTGCGCAAACAGCCTGGCGTCGCATCGATCCAGTCGAGCCTCGCATTACGTGAGGTGAAATCGACGAGCCACGTGCCGGTGCCCGACGATCTATCGCGTCCGGCGCGGCGTAGTTGAACAGCGTGGTCAGGCCGTAGCGTCGACGCACGCGCGCCAGACTTCCGCGACGATCGGATCGGCGGGATTCGCGGTGGTTGCATCGATAAACAGATTGGCCGACTGCAACTGCGCGGCGGACCAGGTCTGCGCGCCGTGCAACTGCCTCGCGATACGGCGTGCCTTGCGGGCGAACGTCACGCGTTCGAGCCAGCCCGCGTCGAGCGAACGACGCGCGAGCCAGATGCGCGCGGATTCGACCAGGTGCGCATCGGTGGACGGCGTGTCGTGCAGCACGACCGCCGCGAGTTCACTCACCGCGAGATAGCACAGCAGGTTCGTGGTGGCGCCAGTGGTCGGCGTGTCGTCGGACGGCATCGGGCTCGGTGGTTGAACTGCTTGGACTGCGCGTCCGCTCGTGCTTTTGTCGATGTGCATTGCTATCGCCGTCAGACTTGCAGCACGCGGCCATCGGGGCCGATCTTGCGTGGCAGGACCGGCAACGCGTCACTCTTTTTCGGCTGCGTGACGATGGGTGCAGTGGACTCGCTGGCGCCGGCGTGCCCGGTCACCCGCTTCGCGAGGCGCGGTGCCTGTGCGACGCTTTTCGGACGTGTCCCACTCGCACCATGACGCACCGGCGGATGCGCACGCGCCTCCGGCGGATTCCAGATTTCGACATACGTCTGCGCGTGCGCGGCCGTAGCCGCGCCAAAAAACAGTACTGTCAGCGCAAGCGCGCGGGCATTCATGATTCGCTCTCCGTTGCCTTTGTCTTCGTGGTTCTTGTTCGTGATTCATCGCGTACTTCTGATGCCTCGATACTCGTCAACGCCGCTTGCACGACATCGCAGTACCGACACATCGCCCATCGCAGCCCGCGCAAAAATACCGGTCGTGCACGCTGTCGTCTACCACCCAGCTGTTTCCCGATGCGCTGGCCGTGCCCGCCTCATGACCATTCTCCACCGCATGAAACGTCGCCTCGCCGGCCTTACCGCGCTGGATTGACGCATCGATTTCCGCTGCGCCGAACGCCGCCTTGAGTCGCGCGACGAACGCGGCCGTTTCGGGCATCGGGTGAACAGCAACGGGCTCCAGCACCCGTTCGAGGACAGGGGCGTTCATGGCAACGACTCCTTTTCGATGCAGCCAACCAGTTAAAAAAGTAGCGCTCAGTTACCTCTCAGTTATCCCTTTGGCATTTTCGTTTTCGGTGTAGGATACTGTACATATATACAGTGATTTTTGCAATCAGCCGATGCCCTCACCCACGCCTCATCCGGAAGATCTGCACCCGTCGCTCTGGCGGGCGTCGCAGCTTGCACGCCACACCGCGCGCACGCTCGACACCGGCTATGCGGCGCTGTCGGCGGAACTGCCCGGCGGCGGCTGGCCGATCGGTGCGCTGGTCGATCTGCTGGTCCAGCAGCCGGGCGTTGGTGAAATGCGGCTGTTGAGTCCGGCGCTCGGCGCACTCGGGGCAGCCAATGCCACCGGTAAGCGGCCCATCGCGCTGGTCCAGCCGCCCCATGTGCCGAACGGACTGGGGCTCGACTATATCGGCCTGCCGCTCAAGCAGTTGATGCTGGTCAACGCCAAAACCACCGGCGACGCGCTGTGGGCCACGGAACAAATCCTGCGCGCCGGCAGTTGCGGCGCGCTGCTGCTGTGGATAGAACGCGTGCCCGTATCGTCGCTGCGGCGGCTTCATCTGGCCGCACAGTCGTCAGATACGCTTTTCGTGGCGATGCGTCCGCTCGCCGCCGCGGCGGATACGTCGCCCGCGTTGCTACGGCTCGCGCTGCGAGCCACCGGCGAAGGTCTCGCCGTCGATATCGTCAAGCGACGAGGTCCGTTGCGCACGGACCCGCTGCCGCTTCCCCTTCAACCCACCCCTATTCTGCTTTCCCGTCATGCGCGCACTGCTCGCCGTTCACCTGCCCCGGTTGCAGCTCGAAGTCTTCAGGCCGAAGTGGCTGCCTGAGCCGGCGCACGGTTGCGCGGTACTTGAGCAGGACCGGGTGCTCGTCGCCAGCCGCGCCGCACGCACGGCCGGCATTCGCCCCGGCATGAAGCGCGGCGGCGTGCTCACGCTCGAACCCGGTGTCGAGATGTTCGAGCGCGACCCGGCACGCGAAGCCGATGCACAGCAGGCAGTCGCGGTCGCGTTGATGAAGTTCTCGCCCGAGGTCGCGCTGACCGAAGAGGCCACGATCATCGTCGACGTCAGCGCGAGCCTGCGTCTGTTCGGCGGCGTGCTGCGGCTGTGCCACGAAGCGAAGACGCTGCTCGCCACGCTCGGCTTCAGCGCACGCGTGAGTCTCGCGCCGACTGGCCAGGGTGCATGGCTGCTCGCGAAGCACGGCAATCGCCGGCTCCTGAAAATGCGCTCGCTCGAACAGCGGCTCGCCGCGCTGCCGCTCGCATCGGTCCCCGAGGTGCGGCCGTTTATCGACTGGTTTACCGGGCTCGGTTGCGAGACGATCGCCGACGTGCGCAGGCTGCCGCGCGCCGGACTGCAACGTCGCTGTGGCGAGCATCTGCTCGACTCGCTCGATCGCGCATTCGGCACCGCGCCCGAACTGTTCGACTGGCTCGAACTGCCGCCCGTTTTTTCTGCGCGCATCGAGTTGCCCGACCGCCTCGAGCACACTGAGGGCGCGCTCTTCGCTGCGCATCGACTGATCGTCCAGTTATGCGGCTGGCTCTGCGCGAAACAGCTCGCGGTCACCAGTGTGCAGTTGCTGCTCGAACATGAACGAGGACGCCAGGCCATTGCGCCCACTGAGATCGGCATCGCGCTCGGCGAGCCCGCATGGCATGAGGAGCATCTGGTCCGGCTGATCCGCGAACGGCTCGCGCGTGTCGAACTGGCCGCGCCCGTCATCGCACTGCGGCTCGACGCATCGCAGGTGCAGGCCGCCGCGCCCGCTTCGACCACGCTGTTCCCCGAGCCCGGCGGCTCGGCGGAAGATCACGCGCGGCTCGTCGAACTGCTGGTCGCGCGGCTCGGCGAAGAGAACGTGCTGCGTCCTGCGCCGCTTTCCGATCATCGGCCGGAAATCGCCAACCGCTGGGTGCCGCTCGGCCAGACTGTGTCGGCGGCGACGCAACACACATCGCCATCTACCGGATTGCCGCGCCCCACCTGGCTGTTGAAAAAGCCCGTGCAGTTGCTGATGCGCAAGGAGCGGCCGTTTTACGGTTCGCCACTGAAAATGGTTTCTCCCGGCGAGCGCATCGAGACCGGCTGGTTCGATGAACAACTCGTCTCGCGCGACTACTTCGTCGCCCAGGCCGACGATCAATCCTGCTACTGGATCTATCGCAAGCGCCCCAGTAGCCAGGACGACAAGGAACCCCACTGGTTCCTGCACGGACTCTTCGGGTGACGCGATGCAACCGTCCGCCCATTCGTTGCCGGCTTATGCCGAGCTGTTCTGCCTGTCGAATTTTTCGTTCCTGCATGGCGCGTCGCATGCGGAGGAACTGGTCGAGCGCGCGGTGCAACTCGGCTATGCAGGGCTCGCGATCACCGACGAATGTTCGTTCGCCGGCGCCGTGCGCGCGCATGTCGCGGCGAAGGCGGCCGGCCTGCCGCTTGTCATCGGTTCGTATTTCCGGCTTGTCCATGCGGACGGCTCACCCGCGTTCGGGCTGATCCTGCTCGCGCAGAATCGCGAGGGATACGGCAACCTGTCCGAGCTGATCACGCTCGCGCGCCAACGCGCGCCGAAGGGCGAATACCGGCTCACGCCGCAAGACCTGTCGCGACCCGAGCCCGAGTACGGCCATCTGCGCGGCATGCCCGACTGCCTCGCGATCCTCGTGCCCGAGTTTCCCGCGCATGAAGACAAACTGGACGCGCAACTCGAATGGCTCGGCGAAACGTTCCCTGATCGCGCAAGGTGCGGACTGATCCTGCATCAGCGCGCGATGGACGACATCCATCGCGGCGCCGTTGAATACGTCGCGCAGCGTCACAGCGTGCCGGTCGTCGCGCTCGGTCACGTCGTGATGCACGTGCGCTCGCGCAAACCGCTGCAGGACACGCTCACCGCGATCCGCATCGGTCGCCCCGTGCATGAATGCGGCTACGCGCTCGCGCCGAATGCCGAACAGCATCTGCGCTCACGGCTGCGGCTCGCGAATCTGTACCCGGAACACGCGCTCCAGGAGACCGTCGCCCTGCTGAAGCGCTGCTCGTTCCTGCTCAGCGATCTGCGTTACGAATATCCCGACGAGATCATCCCCGCCGGCTACACGCCGAGCGCGTGGCTGCGACAGGAAACTTATGTTGGCGCGCACCAGCGTTTTCCGGGCGGCATTCCTCATGACGTGCAGAAGCAGCTCGAATACGAACTCCAACTGATCGGCGATCTCGAATACGAACCGTACTTTCTGACGGTCTACGACATCGTCCGTTATGCGCGCAGTCAGAACATCCTGTGTCAAGGACGCGGCTCGGCGGCCAACTCCGCGGTCTGCTATTGCCTCGGCATCACCGAGGTCGATCCGGCGCGCGGCAACCTGCTGTTCGAACGCTTCATCAGTCGCGAGCGCGGCGAGCCGCCCGACATCGACGTCGACTTCGAGCACCAGCGGCGCGAAGAAGTGATCCAGTACATCTACAGCAAGTACGGCCGCGACCGCGCCGCGATCGCGGCTGCCGTGTCCACCTACCGGCCGCGCGGTGCGCTGCGCGAAACCGGCAAGGCGCTCGGCGTTGACCCGCAGATCGTCGATGCGGTCGCGAAGACGCATCACTGGTTCGATACGCGCGCGCAACTGCTCGAGCGTTTCGAAGAATGCGGACTCGACCCGAACACGCAGCTGATCCAGTTATGGGCGTCGCTCGCATCGCAACTGCTTGGGTTTCCGCGACATCTGTCGCAGCACTCGGGCGGCTTCGTGATCAGCCGCGGCAAACTCACGCGGCTCGTGCCGGTAGAGAACGCCGCGATGGTCGATCGCAGTGTGATCCAGTGGGACAAGGACGATCTCGAATCGCTCGGGTTGCTGAAAGTCGACGTGCTCGCGCTCGGCATGCTGTCCGCGATTCGCCGCACGCTCGACCTTGTATCGGAACGGCGCGGCGAGCGTGTCCACATGCAGGACATTCCTGCCGAAGACAAAGCTACCTACGACATGATCTGCCGTGCCGACACGATCGGCGTGTTCCAGATCGAATCGCGCGCGCAGATGTCGATGTTGCCGAGACTACAGCCGCGAGAATTCTACGACCTCGTGATCGAAGTCGCGATCGTGAGGCCGGGGCCGATTCAGGGTGGTGCTGTGCATCCGTACTTGCGGCGGCGGCAGAAGATCGACACCGTCAGCTATCCGAGCGACGATCTAAAGGTCGCGCTGGAACGCACGATGGGCGTGCCGATTTTTCAGGAACAGGTGATGCAGATCGCCGTCATCGCGGCGGGCTTTACACGGGGCGAGTCCGACGAACTACGCCGCGCGATGGCCGCGTGGAAACGCAAGGGCAACCTGGAGAAGTACTACGACAAGATCGTCAACGGCATGCTCGAGCGTGGCTACCAGAAGTCGTTTGCAGATGCGATCTTCGCGCAGATCAAAGGCTTCGGCGAGTATGGATTTCCGGAGAGTCACGCGGCCAGTTTCGCGCTGCTGGTGTACACGAGTAGCTGGCTCAAGTGCCATGAGCCAGAGGCATTTCTCGCCGCGTTGCTGAACAGCCTGCCGATGGGTTTCTATTCGTCGTCGCAGCTCATTCAGGATGCGCAGCGCCATGGAGTGACGGTCTTGCCTGCCGACGTCATGGTTAGCAATTGGGAATCGTCGCTGGAGTATCAAGCCGATGCTCAACGTCCAGCGGTCAGGTTAGGCCTCTCCCTTCTGCAGGGGATGCGTGTGGAGGCTGCTGAGCGCATCGGCTTGGCACGAACCGTTAAGGCTTTCTCGTCTACGGCTGATCTGGGAAGACGAGCTCAGCTGGATCGGCATGATTTTCATGTCCTGGCGAGAGCCAATGCTCTCGTGTCGCTGGCGGATGGACGACGGAGTGCCTTGTGGCAATCCGTCGTTGCCGTGCCGGATAAGGATCTTCTGGCTGCAGCCAGTGTGGATGATCAAACGCCTGACCTCGGATGCGCATCAGAAGGAGATGAAATACGGAGCGATTATCAATCCATGGGATTGACACTTCGACGGCATCCCGTGGCACTTTTACGGCCGCAGCTCGATGCGAAGAAGCTGATGCCCGCGACAACGTTGAACACTTATCCGAATGGTCGGCTCGCGCGTGGATGCGGGTTGGTCACCGTGCGACAACGGCCGGGAACCGCGAAGGGCGTGATCTTCATGACGATTGAGGATGAAACCGGGAACGTGAACGTAATTATCCGGCCCGTCCTGCTGGAAAAGCAGCGTAAGGAAGTTCTCAGTGCAGGATTGCTGGCGGTATTCGGCGTGTGGCAAAGCGTCGATGGCGTGCGGCATCTGGTTGCCAAACGCCTGGTAGATCTGTCGCATCTTCTTCGAGATTTGCCGACAGTCAGCCGGAATTTTCATTAGCGGGAAATCAGCATCCGCTCTCGGATCGCCAGATAACCGCGCAGTTAATCGCTCGCGACCTCGACAGTCCATTCCCGCAACGGGACTATGACGTTTCAGGGCATCGTCGCTTTCAAAAACACAACTTCATGCATGTAACAAATTATGGGTACTCCCAAAGAGACTTCGATGCGTTAATCGATACTGAATCGCCAAACATAACGACGCCACACACAAAGGGAAATATGAAAGGCAAAAGGAAGACTTTCGGTTTCGGTACTGTTGTCGCATCGTCGCTGATAGTAAGTCTGTTGGCCCTGTCCGGATGCAACAAGACCAGCCCGACAGATGCAACCAACGCAGCGGCATCCGCTGCCTCCGCCGCTTCCGCCCCGCAACCGGCCTCGGCCGCAAGCCCTTATACGCCGCCGACGGCGGATCAGCTCGAGCAGATGGTCGCACCGATCGCGCTGTTCCCCGACAAGCTGGTTGCTCAGGTGCTTGCCGGTTCGACCTACCCGGACCAGATCACCGCAGCTAACCAATGGCTTGCACAAAATCCGTCGCTGAAAGGAGATGCTCTGCAGAACGCGGCGAACCAGCAGCCGTGGGACCCGAGCGTGAAATCGCTGACCGCGTTCCCTGCCGTACTGAGCCAGATGGCGGGCAATATCCAGTGGACGACCGCGCTCGGCGAAGCCTACGTGAACGACCCGAACGACGTGATGAATGCGATCCAGGTCATGCGTCAACGGGCGCAGCAAAACGGCAACCTGAAGACATCGAAGCAGATGGCGGTTTCGACGGTTGCGCGCGCGACTCCGGCACCGCAGGTGTACACGAACGAAGGCGACGAGCCACCTGTGTACGCAGGGCCCGCCGTCATCGCTCCACCGCCGCAGACCATCGTGATCGAGCCGACCCAGCCGGATGTCGTCTACGTGCCGGCCTACAACCCGGCCGTCGTGTACGGCGCGCCGGTTCCGGTCTATCCCGGCTACGCTTACAGCGCGCCTGCTTACTCGACCGGCGAGATCGTTACAGCGGGCGTGATCTCGTTCGGCATCGGCATCATCGTCGGCTCCGCGATCAGCCATCACCACGACTGGGGATGGCACTCGTGGGGGATGAACTGGGGCGGTGGTGGTAACGGTTATGGCAACGGCGGTGGCGGTGGATGGCATCGCCCGGCGGTGGTCTATAACAACACGACTTACGTGTCGAAGTCGACGACGGTCGTGAATCACATCACTAACGTCACCAACATCAACAACACGCACGTCACAAACAACTACGGTTCGACGAACAGCAACTTCGTGCGCAATAACACGGAGAACAACAATCAGGCGCGCCCGAACTTCGGCCCGGCGCAGACGAACGCGGCCCATGTGCAAGAGCAGGCACATCCCGGTGCTCCGATGTCGGTGCCGCATTTCACGCAGAACGACATGCGCCAGGGCGCGCGTCCGGCGCCTGCGCCCGCGCTGGAGGGTCAGCGCTCAGGAGATCTGCCTCGCCCCGGTGTGTCACGCGAAAATTTAGTCGAGGGACAACACCCTGCCATTGGCGCACCGTCGCCCGAACGCAATGAGCAGGTGCATCAGGAGCAAGCTGCGCGTGAAGCGCAAATGCACGCTGCGCAGCAACCGCAAGGCGAAAACGCGGCAATCGCCCAACAACGGCAAGAGCAGCAGAGGCAGGAACAACAGCGGCAGGAGCAGCAGACGCAAGAGCAGCAAAGGCAGCAGCAACAGAGACAGCAGCAGGCTGCTGCTGAACAGCACTCCGAAGCACAGCAACACGCGGCACAGATGAACCAGGCTCGCGAAGCGCAACATACTCAGGAAGCACAGCATGCCCAGGAGCCGCCTCGCCCGAATGTGCAGCCGCATCCTCAACCGCGGCCTCAACCGCAGCACGAGCATAGCAACGGCAATCGCGATGAGCATCCTCGCTAGTATCGACGGCCGGAGCGACCGCTTGAATCCGCGGTGAATGCTGGATTGATGTCGCGAGAAACGCGTGCTTTCGCACGCGTTTCTCGGGGCACATAGTATCGATTGCGCCCACGAACCTCTGCCATCACGGTGGGTTTCCATTCACCGCACGCAACTCGCGTGGGATGCGCGACGCTTCGTCAGTCCGTCGCGTCTGCGTGAGGCTTGACGACTGACGCTCAGCCGGAATTTTTATTAGCCTCGCGTATGGCGCATGCCATATACGTCACGCGTGTCATGAATCACGAATCGAACGGCTCGATCTCGAGAATCCCAGCGACGCGTTGCAGAATCCCCTCACGCCGCCACGCGATGTATTTCGCGTAGCAGGTCTGCTGCGGCGGGAAATGCGTGGGCAGCCGATGCCACTTCTCGCGATGCAGATGCACCCAGAGAATCGCATCGAGCAGCGGCCGGGCATCGCGACGCGGACGGCCACGCGACACCACGGGTTCCGGTGTGACGAAGAGATGTTTGACGCGCGTCCAGTCCGCGTCCGACAAGGGGATTTCAATCACGGCACTTATGGGAGCTGATGGAGAATTCAACGCTGGCGCATCGCGGAGTGAGGCGGCGATGCGCGCGGGTTACTTGCCGGGGTTAGCCGGCGGGTACCTGGGCAGAGGTGCGATTCGCTGCGCCGAAGATGAGGGCGGCGAAGACGACGGAGTTGCTCATCATGTAGCACGGGTTAATGTTAGTGGGCAAATAAAAAGGTTATTCAGAACACGAAGACAATGCATAGCGGGACTGGTTACGGCGCGTTACACAAGCGCTCGTCACTTCGAACAATGCGTGCAGGAACTCCCACTGCGGTCGCCCCGGCGGGGATATCGAACATGACCACCGCGTTTGCGCCCACTCTTGCACCTCGACCAATAGTGACGGGACCCAAGATGCATGCTCCCGCGCCGATCAGCACATCGTCTTCGATCACTGGAGCACCAGGACGCCCTCGCCCCCCGATCACAACATTCGGAGCAATCGTAATGTTGCTTCCCAGTACCGCCTGTTTGTGCACGACGATGCCAAGCCCTTGATATCCGAACGTCACATTTCTCCCTACCTGTACCGACGGAGGAAGCGAAACCGAGAACAGAGTCCGGTTCACTACCTTGAGCAACCAAGGGAGAAATGGCACGTTGAAGCGATATAGCAGATTCGAAATTCGATAAACAAAAATCATATTCACTCCAATACCCGTACGCCAAGCATTCTCGAATCGAAATCGCGCGCGCCGGTCCCGGTCGGGGATATACAGGCGACGGGCTACGTGCAAGACATACAGGTGTATCGCGCGATTCGCCTGTCTAAACTATTTTCCCCGTCCACCTGTACTCCAATGAAAGACCGACGCGATGTGTGCCTGCAGCAGCATCAAGGCAAACTTGTTATTCGTCACGAAATAGCGTCTCCACATCCGTCGAGGCTCCTGCATTACGCGGTAGGCCCATTCGAGACCACTGCGCTGCATCCATCGCGGCGCACGCCGCACTTTCCCCGCAACGACGTCAAACGTTCCACCCACACCCATCACGAAATCAACACCGAGGCTATCTTTCCAACGATTGATGAAATTCTCTTTTTTCGGCGACGTGATCGCTACAAACAGCAGTCGCGCACCCGAGCGACGAACCGCGTCGACGACCGATTCCTCATGCTCCCAGAAGTATCCGTGATGATGACCCGCGATCTGGAGCGCAGGATATCTGGCGGCAATGACGGATGCGGCACGCGATACGACATCTTCCGTCGCACCCAGCATGAAGATCGGAAATCTGCGTGCCTCGGCCATATCCAGCAATCGGTCGAAGAGGTCGATGCCCGCCACCCGTTCTGCAACCGGTATGCCCATCAAACGCGCACCCAACACGACCCCCATCCCATCGATATTCACGATGTCGCAAGCACGCACCGAGCCGGCCAGTTCTATATCGTTTTGCATCTGCACGAGCTTCGCCACGTTCACGACAACGTGTTGCGTGAACTGCCTGGCAGCGATTCGCGCTTCGATCAGATCGACCGTTTCCTGCATCGATGCCACATCCATCGGGCACCCGAACATCTCAATGCGTTTCATGATCTTTTCCGTATGAGGAAGCGCTCAGTTGTCTGCCCTCGTTCCAACGCGGTTCGTATACACACCGATAGCGTAGAAAGCCCACGCCTGTGTCCATCGCAGGTAGTTGATACGATTCGCGAAAAGGGAATGCCGTTGATACATGAAACGCTGCTTTCCAGGCATATAAAGCGTTTCAATGGCTCGCTGCAAAACCTGCCGCGCCAGTTGTCGGTCCTCTTCTTCATCAGCGACCGTCAGCAACGTGATCAGCGCTTGCGCAACTGAATGTGTGTCGAGGGGCCAAGTCCTGTTGTTGTAGTACTTGACGGTGCCGTCGGGCAGAAAAAATTCCCGGCGATAGTACGCAAGCCCGCGATTGATCGCGGACTCGAACTGTGCGGTTTCCTGGGCAGCTTGCACGAAGCTAAGCGCCTCGAGGTTGTAGCCGGTGTGAAACCCGTCGACGAATGCGTGATGAGCACGCAGGCCATAAAACCATGAGCCATCAGCGCGCTGCATCGACACAGACTGACTCGCTGCCGTCAACGCACGCCGCCGCATACGCGTGTCGCCGGTATGCCGAGCCGTCTCCGATACCAGCGCCGCAGTCCATAAACTTGCGTTGTGGACAAATGCGGTCTCACCCGGAATATAGGCGTAGTAACCGGCCGTTTCATCGCCGAGATAAAGGCTGTCGAGAAACAATCCTGCATCAACTGCGGCATCGGTAAAGCGTAGATCATTCGTTGCCCGCCCCAAGGCGTGGAGCGCACGTGCCACGTAGCAGGTAGTGATCGCATTCGGCGTTCCCTTCGGTACAAAGAACGCGCGTGCGGCCCAGTCAAAGTGATAGCCCCATGCGCTATATCGCCAAACCGCGCGATCCGTGCGCTGCTCGAGCAACCACTCTCCGAGCTCTTCGGCCTCCTTCAAACTCATGCCATCCCGCGTCCTCTGCTCGCGCTGGAGCAAACCGAGAATGATCAGCGCGATACCTTTTGGATTTCTCTGCCGTGGTACGCCGATGAGACCGCGCAAGTTGATCGGACTGCGTTTGTGCAGTTGCAACCACGCAATGCTTGCAACCGGTAGCCGGCCTAAACCGGAGTATCGGAACAAGCCGCTGTTCAGTCCGTCAAACGGATCGTAGCCCGCATAGTCCGATTCCCGGCATTGCGCGATCAGCGCTTCGAGGATATCGACAGGATCGATGGAACCGTTCATCAGTTCACTCTCTACGTTCCAGAACGGAAATCGGCCCATAAAACAGGGTTATCTGATCCACATCCGATGCGGACTGCTGCCAGCCGGGTTTATAGACGCCGAACTTCAGGTACGCCCTCTGGTCATCCGGATAGGCGTTCGGCATCCCGTGAGAATCGAAGACCTTTACGCCATCTTTCAGCAACTGCGTCACCGCCTGGCTCCCCTCCGCATCTGGCGTGTACAGCAATGTCCAGTGGATCCACCTGCCCACATCCCCCGACGCGCAACAAATGCGCGCACCGCGTCCGTGTACGGTGTTCGTGCCGCCACGCTCCGACACCGTGTAGTCCGATCCCATCAGCGTCAACATAAAGGGCGGAGAACCACCGCTCGACGCACTCTGATGTATCTGCGTGATGATCGCCATCTGCTGCCCATCGAAACTGAAGCCGCTGGGAAGCAGCGTGCTCCATCGAATCAGATAGTGATGTCCGGACTTGAGGCGCACGTCAGGCGGAAGTGAAAATTCCGCACGGGGCAAACCATTGATAATTTTCGAAAAATTTTCACTCCGCTCGATATGGACTCGTACCACCTTGCGGTCGTGAGTCAACGGGTCGTCAACCAGCGCAATGTTGGACTGTCTGGACGATTGAATTCCAGCATCGCTACCTAAGCCGTCCTTCCATGCCGTTTCATAAACCTTATGGAACATATCGATATCGCCAGCCATGCTGGCTTGCTCTGCATGAACAGTCGTGCAGAGCAGCACCGCGAACAACGCGACGGTATACCGCTGAAATCTGAAACGAGCTACGCCCGTCATTGTCGACTCCTCTCAATCACCCGGTAACACTCGACGTACTGCAGAACGATGGTTTCAGTCGAATACTTCAGCCGCGCCCGTTGCTGCGCGGCTGCACCCATGCTGGCAGCACGCGGCGGATCTTCGACGAGTCCGCGAATACGGTTAGCCAGTGCCTCCGCGTCGCCTGGTTCGATCAGGTGACCGGTCACGCCTTCTTCAACCAGATCGAGAAAACCACCGAGCCTTGTTCCAATCACAGGGGTTCCGCAGAACATTGCTTCGAGTGCCGAAATTCCAAAGGACTCGAACCTGCTCGGCATACAGAACAAACGTGCATTACGGTAGAACGCCAGCTTCGCATCGCCATCCAGCCAGCCCATGAAGGCGACACGGTCGTCTACTTCGCGCTCTGCGGCCATGCGCATCCACACTCTGGTCTCTCCTGCCCCAGCGAGTCGCAAATGAACGGGACACCCCTGGCGTTTAAGCAACGCCAGCGACTCCATTAGCAGATGAACGCCTTTCTCGACAGAGAAGCGACCAGCAAAGGCGACGTAAGGCGAATCGGACGATTCCATTTGGGAGAATGAACCCGTCGACCCAGCGTATTCAGCAAGACGCGCCATGTTGCCGATTACATAGATGCGTGGGGTAGTTCCGGCATAGCGTCGCAGCACTTCGGCTGTTGCGGAAGAAACACCGATTGCCGCATTGGCATTGCCAATAAACCACGAGACCAATCGCCGTATCGTGTCGCCTCCGCCTCCGACAAACTGTCCAAAATTGCCGGAATGCAGATGGAAAATCGTCTTCTTCCCAACAACTTTCGCAAGAGAGAACAACAAGACCTTTCGATAAAAGGAGCCTTTCTCCGACACATGAAAATGAACGATATCAACCTGTCTCAGCGCAGCAACAAAGCGCGGAACATCCTGTAGAAAGAACTGCAGTAGATCGCTCGCCCGATGAAAGCCATGCGTCTCGAAGAACGAAACAAAAACATTCTCTGATGCAAAGCGACTTCTCTGCATCGCCAGTTCTTCGAGCACCGACGCAATGCCTCCCCGTTGTTTCCAGCCGGGACCCACGTGAAGCACACGGATACCGTGCGCGGGTAGCTTATCTCCCGGCAGATCGTCCTGACGCATCGTCATGCTGCATCTCCGATAAAGCGTCGATTCGGTTTGACGGAACGTGCCAGGAGAACCGCGATTATCGCCAGATAAGGACCAATGACCGCAGAGCCGAGCACGTGTCCCGCAGTGGCCGCTACCGCCATCAGAACGCAAAAAAACAGTGTGCCGAAACGCAGAACCGGGTTGCGGCCTCTTCGATGAACAAACGCGGGAAATAATGCAACGAAATACACCACGAAGACAGGCAAACCTAGCACCAGGATCAGATCCGGAATATCAATTTCGACCATGTAACGCACTACCGGATATCCACCAGTCAGCAGCGAAATGTAGTTCTGTTGCGATAGATCCGCCCAGACATTGGCGAATTTCAGATTTCTCCCGGAGAGCAGGAGCGTCAACAGCTTGTCGGTACCGATGCGCCCGCCCTGGTGCTGGAAATAGCGCAGGCTGAGTTCCACCGCTTCGTGAACCTGCTGCACAAGCAGATAGGCAAGGACAGCTGCCGTCATCAGAACCCCGATCACAGCGCACGCGCGTAATGTCGCCTTCAAGACGTTATAGCGACCAAAGTAGTACGCACACGTCACACCTAGCGCCCCCACCACGGCGCCTTTCGTTCCGGTCAGCATGGAGGCCAGCAGCATTCCACCGACCAGAAGGATGGACGACAGTCGCCATCCCCGTTGCAATACCTGCAGATATCCGAAGGCGAGTCCGACGATTACGAGCGCCGCAGCTTCGTTTTGCGCGTAAACGATTCCCTTGTAGCCGGAACGAATATGAGTATCGTCCTGGTAACTACGGAACATGTCGACTGAAAACGCCGCGCCTGCAACGATCGCGGCTGCGTACACCAGCAACACGAAACACACAATCGATTCCAGTTTTGCCAGGCGACCGTCGCTGAGCTTCGACATCGCCCCCAGATAAACGAAGAATGAAAATATCTTGAAGATGAAAACGGCTTGTTCGAGACACTCCCGGTCGGACATATCGCCAACCGCGTAGGTAATACTGGTGGAAAGAACCGCTAGCAACGCCAGCGCGGACAAACGCAAACCCGACATGCGCATCCTGAATCCCCACAGCATCGCCGCCATCAAACCGGCGACCATCGCCCCTCGTATCAGAAGCGAAAATCGCGCATCGTCGCTGTGCATGACGAGGCCGCCTTGCGACGCACGAACAGACAGAAAATCGCCGATCGGCGACAACACCAGACCTATTGCCAACAAGCCCCAAATGAACGTCGTCGACAGCGTGGTGGCCTGCCTCGTCACCCTATCTGCAAGTCGGTTCCCGTCGTGCAGCACATAGCTACTCATGGCTCGTCAGTCCTTGCTTCCGTGATGCCGTCACAGTCAATACCGCGACCATCGACCATCTGCCAATCGTCCGCAAAACACGTAGCGGCCCCAGTAGTGCATCGAGCAATGCGGAACGCCCTCGCGTCTGCGCGCGTCGTGCCGCATCGAGACTACTCGGCATTGTTTCGAAAGCCTCCCAGACTACATACGGGCGAAGCTCAGCAACGCAGATACCTCCGCGATCCCGATGTAACGGCCAGTCATCGATCAGCATGTCGGTCGCTCTTTCGGTATGAGCCAACGCTTTTCTTGCGCCTTCGGGACTAATCCAGTAGCCGACAGTTCCGCTCGTCCACTGCTTGAACGGTATGCCAACGGTCAATCCGCCGACGAGGCGCAACCGCTTCAACGGTTCACGTAGATACGCGCGTTTCGCATCCGCTTGACGTAACTTGGAGCGACCGAGCAAAACAATATCGGCGGCCGCATTCAATCCTCGTTCTTCGGCGGTCAGCACGTGTTCGAAGAATCCGTTGTCCAGCAGCGCATCGTCCTCCAGGACCACAGCGGACCGACCCAATGTCACGACTTTTCTCCAGACTGCCCGGTGACTCATAAAGCACCCGATCTCGCCACGCGTCAGCATGCGACCGTAGCGCCGAACGGCGGCGCTACGATCAGTCATCGAATCGATCTCCGAATCGGTCAGGCAGCGCGCATCGAACGCATCTTCGAAACGGAATGCCACGCTGCGGTCGTTCAATGCCTTCGCGATCGACGGACGCCGTTCAGACAATGCGAGCGAAATAACAAAAATATCGAACATGGACACGCGTCTATCGGTTCAGTAGCTGAGTGAAATGGGCGCGTAACGACGGCGACCTTGCGATCAGGAAAAGATAGGCGCCCAGAATCGCCGCCTCGGCGATCAGGAAAGCAATCGCAGCCCCCTCGGCACCGAAGTGCGGCGCAAGGGAAAACGCCAGCACGATATTCAGAACGCCTGCCGCAAGCATCACGCCGGAGCGTCGACGGGTGCCACCAAACGGCACGATGACCTGCAGTCCGAGGAAATAGGCAAGATTGCCGAATAGTGTCGCGACGCAGAGCAGCGTCAGTGCGGCCGCCGATCCTTCATAACGGGCACCTAGTATCAGGTTCGTCAACGGTTCCGCAAGACACGCGATCACCACTACGCCCGTACCCGTTGTCGCCACCGTTGCGATTGCGCCGAATACAGTAAGCTTTGCAGCATCGCGGATGCGCTCCGGACGAAGCTCCGCAAATAGCGCCGAGATGCGCGGATACAGCACCGTGTTGATCTGGGCCGGCACCATATTGCCAACCGTCTTCAGCTTGTCTGCGGCGGCGTAGAGGCCAACCTGATATGAACCCGCTGTGGACCCGAGAATGATCGCGTTGGTCGCACTGAACAGACTGACAGAAGCACTCGCGGCAAACATGTCGGCGCCCTGTCTCAATCGCGCCCACACAGCTACCCATGACGTCTCTGGCCGTCCAAGCAAGCCAAGGCGCGACACGACAACAAGCGAAAATACCCCACCGATGAACGGTGCTGCGGCCTGGATCGCTACCGCTGCGGCAACGTCGTCAGCATTGCGCACGAACAGGAACGTCAGCGGCAACGTGACAAAGCGAGCGCCAAGCGACAAGGTTGCAAAGAGCGAAAACCGCTCGAGACCTTGCAGCAGCCAGTTAAGCGTAAACACGTTACTGACCACAACGAGCCACGATATCAGCATCACAGGTACGGCAACCGCGATACGTGGGTCCAGATAAAGCACCAGCAACAGCGCCGCGAAAGACAGCACGCAGAGGCATGCCTTCGCGCCCATGATCGACCAGATCAACTCGTTGAGACTGGCGGAGGAGCCCCGAGACTCGGCCACCGCGCGTGGCCCGCTAAGATTAAAACCCCATTCGGTCAACACGGTTCCGTAGATCGTCATCGCCGTCACGTAACCGAGTACGCCAAACTGCGCCGGTCCCAGTACGCGCGTCAGATAGGGAAACGTGACGAGCGGTACGAGGTAATTGCCGATCTGCCAAAGCAGCATTGCCGAGAAATTCCGGCCGAGACTCTTCGCGGGTCCCGTCACAGGAATAGCCGCAACCGAGCCGAGGCTGGACGGATCACTCATCGTCATCGCTCAACCCGCCATCCGGGCTTCGGCCAACACCCCCCGCGTATCAATCACCACCTTCGCCTGCAACCTCACCGGGTCGATCCGTCTAAACTGCGTGTGATCGACAAGAATCACCACCACGTCCGCCTGCGCGAGCGTGCCCGACAGATCGCCCAACCGCACCTTGCCATCCAGCGACGGCGGCAACGCTTCGACGTTCGGCTCCACCGCAATCACCTGCCCTTCGAATCGATCCGCAAGCTGGCTCACGATCTCGATCGCCGGACTCTCGCGCAGATCGTCGATGTTCGCCTTGAACGCGAGCCCGAGGCACGCGATCACCGGTTCACGGAAGCGCTTCGCCGCGCGCTCGACCCTCTCCACCACATAACGCGGCTTCTCATCATTCACCGCCCTAGCCGTCCTGATCAACCGCGCATGCTCCGGCGCCGAATCCACGATGAACCACGGATCCACCGCAATACAATGCCCGCCCACCCCAGGCCCCGGCTGCAAAATACTCACGCGCGGATGACGGTTAGCCAGCCGGATCAGTTCCCAGACATTGATGTCGAGCTTGTCCGAAATAATCGACAGCTCGTTGGCGAACGCGATATTGACGTCGCGAAACGAGTTCTCCGTCAGCTTGCACATCTCGGCCGTACGCGCATCGGTCAGCACGCATTCGCCGCGCACAAAGGTCTGATACAACTCGGCCGCCGTCTCGCTACAACGACGCGTCATCCCGCCGATCACCCGATCGTTCTCCACCAGCTCGCGGATCACGTGCCCCGGCAACACGCGCTCGGGGCAATGCGCAACACGAATATCCGACGCTTCACCTGTCTGCTGCGGAAAACTCAGATCAGGCCGCATCTCGGCAAGCCACGCAGCGACCTTCTCGGTGGTACCGACTGGCGACGTCGATTCGAGCACGACCAGATCGCCCGGCTTCAGCACGCTCGCGATCGCGCGGCTCGCGGCCTCGACGTAAGTCAGGTCCGGCTTGTGCCCCTCGCCGAACGGCGTCGGCACGGCGATCAGAAATGCATCAGCCGGTTCGGGTTCGGTCGTCGCGCGCAGATGACCTTGCGTGACCGCCGCGCGCACGAGCATGTCGAGTTCGGGCTCGACGATGTGCACTTCGCCGCGATTGATCGTGTCGACGGTCGTGCGATTCACGTCGACGCCGACAACGGTCTTTCGCCGCGCTGCGAACGCGGCCGCGGTGGGCAAGCCGATATAGCCGAGCCCGATGATGGAAATAACGTCGAATGACATGGTGTGTGGTCTCTTCGCTTTTTGTGTTCAATGCACGGCGACGGGTTGCAGCGCGGCGGTCGCGTTCGGCCACAACGCTGCCGGCAGCGCCGCAGCGATCCGCTCGCATGCGCGGCCGTCGCCGTACGGGTTGTGCGCGCGGCTCATCGCGTCGTATTCGCTTCTATCGTTCAACAGGCGCTCGACGGTATCGGCGATACGCTGCGCGTCGGTGCCGACAAGTCGTACGGTTCCCGCTGCAACGGCCTCGGGACGCTCAGTGGTATCGCGCATCACGAGCACCGGTTTGCCGAGTGACGGCGCCTCTTCCTGGATGCCGCCGGAGTCGGTCAGGATCAGCCACGCGCGCGTCATCAGGTACACGAACTGCAGGTACTCCTGCGGCTCGATCAACACGACGTTGCGCACGTTGCCGAGCAACCGGTTCACGGGCTCGCGGACGTTCGGATTCAGATGCACCGGATAAACGATCTGTACCTGCGGATGCTTTTCAGCGATGCGCAGCAGCGCCGCGCAGATGTCCTCGAAACCCTGACCGAAGTTCTCGCGTCGATGTCCGGTGACGAGGATCATCTGTTTCGTTTCGTCGAGAAACGGGAACATCTGGTGCAGGCGTTGCGCGAGATCGCGTTCGCGGTTCAGTCGCGTCTGCACGGCGAGCAACGCGTCGATCACGGTATTACCCGTCACGACGATCCGCTCCTGCGCAATACCTTCGCGCAGCAAATTACCGCGCGATGTTTCCGTCGGTGCGAAGTGGTGCGCGGCGAGCGCGGCGGTCAGCTTGCGGTTCGCTTCCTCGGGCCACGGCGAATACAGGTTGCCGGTGCGCAATCCCGCTTCGACGTGCCCGACCGGCACGCGTCGGTAGTACGCAGCAAGCGACGTCGCGAACGTCGTCGTGGTGTCGCCGTGCACGAGCACGAGGTCCGGGCGGCTCGCTTCCAGCACCGGGTCGAGCTTGCCGAGCAGATGACCGGTCAGGTCGGTCAACGTCTGGCCGGCGCGCATCACGTCGAGGTCGTAGTCGGGTGTAATCGCGAACAGGTCGAGCACCTGGTCGAGCATCTGCCGATGCTGCGCAGTGACGCACACTTCGCAGTCGACGTGCGCCATTGCGCGCAGGCGATGCACGAGCGGCGCCATCTTGATCGCCTCGGGCCGCGTGCCGAACGTCACGAGAATCTTCTTTCTTTCGATGTCCATGGTGTGCTCCGCCCGTCCGTTCACTGGCCGCCCAGTTGCGGTTCCTGCTCGTTGCCGCGATATGCGTAACCGCCGTAGTTGCCGTATTGCGCGGAGCGCAGGCCCGGCCGGAAACCGTTGAACACGACGCCGGTCACCTTCGCGCCGACGCGTTCGATCCGCTTCACCGATTCGAGAATTTCGCCGTTGCTGGTCATCCCCGAGCGCGCGGCGAGCAGCACGATGCCGGCGTATGGCGCGAACACGGTCGCATCGGTGACAGGCAGCACGGGCGGTGCATCGAGCAGCACGATGTCGTAGCGCTGCGACGCCCACGCGATAATCTCGGCCAGGCCGCCGGTGGAAAACAGCTCGACCGGTTGCCCGGTCAACGGACCGGCCGGCAGAAAATCGACGTTCGGTGTGATGTCGGTGACGATCGCCTGTTCGATCGGCATGTCGTCGCGCAGCACGTCGGTGAATCCGACGCGTCCCGGCACACCGAAATCGGCTGCGAGGTGGCCGCGTCGCAGATCGCCGTCGATCAGCAGCACGCGCTTTTTCGACAGGCCGATCAGCGTCGCGAGATTCGCCGACACGAACGACTTGCCGATGCCGACCGACGGTCCCGTCATCAGCACGACGTTGTTCTCTGGTCGCTCAAGCAGCGCGAACTGCAGCGCGGTGCACAGGCTGCGCAGCGCTTCGACCGCGGGTTCTTGTGGTCTCGCCAGCGCGAGAATCGACGGCACGTGATCGGAGCGTTCGCCGGGTCGCATCAACTGACGCTGCGCGACGCTCAGCGGAATCGTCGCGATCACGTTGAGCATCGCGTCGCGTTCGATGTCCATCGGATCGGTGAGTCCACCGAACAGCGCGGCACGTACGACTGCGGTACCGATGCCGCACAACAAACCAAGCGCGGCGGCAATCGCGACGACGAGCGCACGTTTCGGCTTAACCGATTCGTCCGGCACGACGGCATGATCGATCACGCGCACGTTGCCGATCTTGCTCGCTGTGGCAAGGCGCAACTGCTGGATGCTGTTCAACAAACCAACATAGAGATCGGTTTCAACAGTGACGTCGCGCTTCAGGCGCACGAGGTTCTGCTGCGCATCGGGCAGGCGCTGGATCGAGCCATTGAACGAATCGACGTTCAGTCGCGCCGCAGCGATCTGCTGATCGAGCGCCGCGAGCGCCGGATGCTGCGGCGTGTACAGCGCGGCCATTTCCTTGCGCTTCTGTTCGAGTTCGAACAGGCTCGACTGCGCAGCCACCGATTGCGTCAGCACAGCCTTCGCCTGTTCGCTCAGGTCGACCAATTCGTGCTTGTTCTGATACGCGTTGAGGCGGTCCTCGACGGTACGCAACTGCTTTTCGACGTCGGGCAACTGCGCGTTCAGAAACTGCAGCGACTTGTCAGCGGTGGCTGCCTTGCGATCGGCGTTCTGCTGCACGTAGTTGTTCGCGATCTCGTTGAGCACCGCAGCCGCGAGCACGGGGTTGGGGTTCTCGTACGTGACGCCGATCACGCCGGACTGGTCCTTGCCCTTCTCGGTGATCGTCAGGTCTTTCTGCAGTTTGTCGAGCACCTTCAGCTTCGAATAGCGCTTCACGACGAACTGCGCATCCGGTTTACCGTCGAGTTGAGACACGAGCAGCGTGATGTCGCCTGCTGACGTCCTCACCTTCAGCGGCGCGCCGATTTCGCCGGTCGCATCCGCATCGAGATCGCTGCCTGAGAGCTTGTAGCGATTGCCGCCGAGTGCGGTGACGACGAAGCGGTCTTCCTCGAAATCCTTCGGTACGTCGAACTGTTTCACAGCGATCTGCTCGGAACCCCACGCATAGCCGCCGAAACCGAGCAGCCCGGGTTGCGACAGCGTGCGACCGTGCCGCGCAACCCATGAGCCTAGCAACGGGAAGTAGCGTGGCTGCGCATCAATATAGAGACCGAGATCGTCGACGACGCGATCGGTGACGAGCCGCGAATGGAGGATTTCCATTTCGCCGTCGTCGGTGGATTTGACGTCGAACAGCGAACTCAGTCCGCCGATCAGATTGCCGGCCGCAGCGCCGGCGAGGTCGCCGTTGCTCTCGACCTGCACGGTGATGTCGACGCTGTACACGGGCCGCGCGATGAACGCGTACGACGCGCCGATCAGCATGAACACCACCGTGATCGCGACGATGGTCTTCACGTTCTTGATCAGCACGTCGAGCACCGCGCGAATATCGATCTCGTCCGCGTCGCGGTTATCGCGGGAAAACTGGCTATGGATTGTTGGTGAATTCATGATTGCGGCTGGTTTGTCGTGGCACGGGTACGCAGGAAGCGGTGATGGAGTGATGTCATGTCAACTCCTGCTGAACGACAGACGGGCGATGCGCTGGGTCCAGTCCTGCACGCCGTGATCGATCAGCGTCATCGCATATTCGTAACTGCGATGAGGCCGTCCGTAGGGGTCCGGAACGTCGGTCGGATAGGCTTCCGCGAGCCGGTACACGCGGCCGCGTGCGATCGGATAGAAACGTTCGATCGCGTGCTTCTGCTCCAGCTCCATCACGAGAATCAGATCGGCGACGCGGCACATCCGCTCGTCGAGGCGGCGTGCGCGATGCGCGGACATGTCGATGCCGCGATCAGCGAGCAGCGACGCGGCGACCGGATCAATCGCAGTCCCCGGTACCGCCGACAGTCCCGCCGACGCGACGACCACGTCTGCCATCTCACGCGTCAGCAGTCCCTGTGCGATCGGACTGCGGCACAGGTTGCCTTCGCAAACCACCAGGATGCGATCGATCATTTGGTCACGACCGCCGCGGTCAGTCCTGCGTTGATCGCCGGTAACAGCAGGCTCAGCACGCGACTGAAGCGCACGAGGCCATTGCCGTCCACATACACGACGTCCTTCGGCTGCAGCTCGAACTGGTTCGCGAGCACCATCGAGACCGGCGAGCGCGCGTCGAGATGGAACACCTGCGGCGTCGCATCGGTCGAGCCGCGAATCACGTACAGCTGCGCGGCATCGGCGCTCGCGGTGTTCAGGCTGCCCGCCTGCGACAGCGCATCGCTCAGCGTGAGCTTGCCGGTCTTCATCGGAATCGCAGTGACCGGGCGATTCACTTCGCCCATCACGTACACGCCGTTTTCGTCACGCGACACGACGCGCAGCAGGTCACCGCTTTTCAGCACGATGTTCGACGGGTTCTGGTCGCGCTCCAGCATCCGCGACAGGTTCAGCGGATACGACACGCCGTCGCGGACCAGCACCATGCGGCTCTGATCCGCGTTCGGGCTGAAACCACCCGCGCGGCTGACCGCTTCGTACAGCGTCATCGGCACGTCGTTGATCGGCACGGTGCCGGGCGTATGCACTTCACCATCGACGTACACCTGCTTCGCGCGGAACGACGCGACGCGCACCGTCACCTGCGGTTTCTGGAAGACCTTCGCGAGTTCGGTGAAGACCGCGCGTTGCGCCTCGTCCGGTCGCAGTCCCGCGACGTGCACGTTGCCCGCGTACGGCACCTGCACGTTGCCGCTGCTGTCGACGACGAAACCGAGCGCCGGATCGAACGGCCGGCCGTTGGTCTGCGGTTGCGCGCCGAGTGCGGCGGTCAGTTCGGGGTGGTCCCATATCGTGATCTGCAACACGTCGCCGGCACCGATCGTGTAAGGCCCCGGTTTCGCCGACAGCTCGCGCAACTGGTCCGTGTTGGTTTGCGTCGCCGCTTCGCGCAGTTGACGGATCAGCGTCGTGTTGATGTCGGCGATCGGCACCTGCATGTCGGTCGCCTGCGTCTGCGCGTCGCCGCTCGTGACAGGCAGCGTCGCGGGTGCGCTCATCCGCATGCCGGGCGCGATGCCGCATGCGGACAGTGCAACGCATGCCGTCGTTATCAACGCGAGCATGCCGGTGCGCGCGTTCCATCCAGGCGGCGGGCCTGCGTGAGGCTGGTTTTGTGTCGTCGGTTCCATCTGGTTCACCTCGTATCGTTTGCTGTTTTTCTATGTGACGCTGACCAAACGCGCGCACGCGCGGTCATCGGTTAGTCAAAATGCGTTGCTGTGCAGGAAGCCTTTCGAAATCGTCGCGGCGACGATGCGCATGTCGAGTGCGAACGACCAGTTGCGCAGGTAGTACAGGTCGTGTTCGACGCGCCCCTGCATCTTCTCGACGCGATCCGTTTCGCCGCGAAAGCCGTTCACCTGTGCCCATCCGGTGATGCCCGGCTTGATCCGGTAGCGGTGGATGTAGCCGTTGACTACCTTCTGGTACAGCTCGTCGTGTTCTAGCGCATGCGGACGCGGCCCCACCACCGACATCTCGCCGCGCAACACGTTGAAAAACTGCGGCAGTTCGTCGAGGCTCGTGCGGCGCAGGAATGCACCGACGCGTGTGATGCGGCTGTCGTTGCGGGTCGCCTGCGTGATCACGCCAGGTGCTTCGTCGTGCGGGCGCATCGAGCGGAACTTGTAGATGCGGAACACGCGACCATCGGCGCCCTTGCGCTGCTGCGTGAACAGCACAGGTCCACGCGACGTGACCTTGATCGCAATCGCAATCACGACGAGCAGCGGTGCAAGCGCAAACAGCGCAGCTGCGGCGAATAGCCGATCGAACACGTCTTTCTTCGCGAGCGCATGCGGAGACAGCGGCGACGCGACGAGGTTGATCGCCGGCACGCCGATCAGATCGATCATGCAGTTGTCGAACAGCGCAAGGCTGCTGACGTCGGGGATAAAACGAATGCTGACGAGGTCGTCGCGAAACTCGCTGACGAGCCGCAACATCGTGCGTTCTTCCGAGAGCGGCAGTGCGAGCCATAGCTCCTGCCAGCCTTCGGCACGCACGTGGCGCACGAACTGCGCGAGGTCTTTATAGGTGGGCACACCGGTGATCGCGGACGCGTCGGTTTGCTCGAAAGACCCGGCAGGCGCAACATCGAACACTGCTGCAGCACGAAACCCGCTAGCAGGCGACGCAGCAATATTGCGCACGACATCCCGGCAATGAGCACCGCTCCCAACGATCGCAACGTTGCGCAGATTGAGCCCCGCATGCCGCACGCGGCGCAGCACCGCATGCGTCGCGAGCCGCGACACGATCAGCGCGCCGCCGGTCAGGCAGGTCCAGTACGCGAACCAGAGCCGCGACACGAAATCGATCCGGTGCAGCCAGAACATCAGCACCACCGCACAACACTGAACGACACACCACGCGAGCGAGATGCGACTCGCGAGACTCATCAGCGAACGGCCGCGCCACGACTCGTAGATGCCGAACACCGGAAAGAGCGTGAGCGTCAATGCAGTCGCAAATGCGACGAACGAGAAGTCGAGATGCGCGACCGTGAGATCGGAGAAGCGTGCCTGCGCAGCAGCAGCCGCGCCGCCCGCGATCACGAGCACATCGACTGCACGCGCGAGTAGACCCTCGGGACCGTGAGCGTGAGCGTGCGCCTTGCGGCGTGAGTGAGCGAAGTCGACGGTGCTCACATCGCGTCCCGCATTGAAAAATCAATCGACGTGCGCCCCCGCGCCGCCGCCCTGCTGCGTTTCGATCGGTCTGTGCTCATTCTGGTGTTCCTCATTTTTCACAGACGCACGGCCGCTCTCCCGGCTCGCACGATTTATTCGAATGTCGTCGCTGCGGTGTGGACGCAGCGGTACTGCACGTACTGATCGCGTTTCGCGCGGCAAAACGTCCCCCCGCGCGCGAAATGCGCACAACAAAAACCCGACACAAGCCGGCTCGCCGTGAGGACGCGTTGGTCCTCGCGGAGTCAGCCGGTCATCGGAAACTGCGGATTAAGAGCCGCGGAGATAGTGCGGCGCATGCACGACACACGCGCGACGATCCCGCCACTGAAGACGTGTCCGCGTCATGCGTACGGACAGGGTTGGAAAACGGAAGATCCGCTGGCTCACCCCGGGCCGAAGCGGTCGATTCAAACAGAGGGTCATCTACAGGTCCTGTCTTATGTATGTCAGGTTGTGCAATGCGACATCCACTAAGCAGCATCCATGCCAAATAGGTAGCAACGCTTCGATTAATCGCACGTATCGACGTGTGGCCCATGCTGCATATGCGTTCTACTTGTGTGCGGTTGCAACGACGGACAGCTGCGGTCGCAACCGGTCATGTTTCGATGAAGCGTCCGTTACGTAACGCCCGGGCGTAACGACCTGGAACATCGGTCATCGCGGAGTGAGGGTTTCGTACACCGCACACGCCGGACGACGGCCTGTCGCGGCTCGCGCGCCGCATGTCGATCGACGGCGAGCCGCATCGCGCGCGAACCTCGATGGCATGGAACCTGCTGTTTCCCGCCGGGGCATTGCGGCCGCATCGATCGGGATCAGCGATTCCGCAACGATCGCGACGACGATTGCGCCCACCACACGCCGACATCAATAGAACGAACGACACGCGAGGGACCGGTGCACAGCGGACAACTAAAACAGACGATCGACACGCCGACACGCAACGGATTGAGCGACCGGATCCGGGAAGGACTGCGCGCCGGCGAATTCCATCTCGTGTTTCAAGGCATTCACGAATCGGGCACGGGTCGGCTCGTCAGTACCGAAGCGCTGCTGCGCTGGATGCATCCGGACTACGGGCTGCTGCTGCCGGATGCATTTCTCGAAGTGCTCGACGAAGATCCCGAACTGGCCGTCGACGTCACGCACTTCGTCATCGACCGCGCATGCGCGCAACTCGGCGCATGCATCCGCACCGGACGTCCTGCATTACCCGTCGCAGTCAACGTTCCGCCTTCGGTCGCCGCGCAGGAAGACTTCGCCGCAGAAGTCGAACAGATCGCGCACATGCACGGCATCGCACCCGGACTGATCGACATCGAACTGGTCGAAACCGAGGACACTGCACGCATTCTCGCGACGCGCGTGCTGACGCGACCGCTACGCGATTCGGGCATCCGCATCTCGATCGACGACTTCGGCACCGGCTATTCGTCGCTCGCGCTGCTGAGCGAAATGGACGTCGACACCGTGAAGCTCGCGCGCGAACTGCTCGCGTTTGTACCCTCTCGACAACGCGCGAGCGCGGTCATCGCCGGCATTCTCGCGCTGCTCGACGAACTCGGCATGCGGGTCGTCGTCGAAGGGGTCGAGACAATCGATCAGGCGCGATGGCTCGAACAATGGCCGAACGTGCTCGTCCAGGGCTTCTATTTCTCACGCCCCACCAGCGACCTCGCCGCCGCGCTGGACGCCCCGCGCGCGCAGCCCGGACAGTGAGTCGGCTGTTTGAATCGCGTTGATCCAGCCCCCGTTAAATGCCGGGATCAGGCCCCTTGCAGCGCTGTCTCAAAAAAATTGTCTGACCATTTTCGAACCCATATGTCGAGCATTCGACGTAGGCTCACCGGCGTAGCAGCGCGCTAAACTGGTCGTTTTTTGAATTTAAATTCATGCACGGATTTGGCATAATTCGTGTACCCATTAGTTAATGAAGTGCTGTATGACAACCCTCCCCCTGACCGACGAAGCCTGGCTGCGCGTCTGTCATCTGTTTGAAGAACCGGCCAGCACGGCCGGCGTCGGCCGGCCCCGCCGACGCTCCCGCGATGTACTCAACGGCGTACTGTGGGTGCTGTTGAACGATGAAAAATGGCATCACCTGCCCGGCACGTTCCCTCCGTCGCAAACCTGCTACGCGCGCTGGCTGCAGTGGAAGCGCAGCGGCGTGATGGATGTCGTGCTCGACGAACTGCGGCGTCATTGCACCGCGTCACAGGACGATCTTCCATCGGACGAGTGTCCCGCCTGAAGCAGTGTCATGTCGCTGTCGCGTGCTTGCCTCACGGTTGACTCGCAGGTATCGCAAACATCACCGCACCGCCCGCTTGCGTTTCTCAATCGACGCGATCAGTGCCGCGTGTTCTTCACGCAGCACTTCGACGAACTGCATCGTGAGACGCGCGCGCGGCTGATGCGGCGGAAACAGCAGGTAGTTCGGAAACTGGATCGACGGCTGAAACGGCCGGATCGCGATGTCGGGTCCCGCATAAGCCTCCGCGACCACCGGATGCGACAGCGTCACGCCCGCACCGCTGCGAACCATCTCGCAGCAGATCGCAGAGTATTGCGCCTCGAGCGCCATCACGCGCTCCACGCCTGCGCGATCGAACACTTCGTCCATCAGCGTGCGCGTGCCGTCCCCATGACATAACGACACGAACGATTCGCCCTGAAAATCGGCGGGCTTCAGGATCTTCTTGCGGGCGAGCCGATGGTTTGCCGGCACCACGCCCACTGCCGCGAGATTCGAAAACATCTCGGTGTCGCAGTTCGATTGCTCGCTCACGTACACCACTATCCCTAGATCGCAGAAGTGCGACGCGGTCCAGTGATTTACCGTGGTCGACGTATTCAGATGCAACGACACGGTGACCTCCGGATGACGCGCATGAAACCGCTGGATCGCGCGCGGCACAAGCGTCAGTCCCGCCGACGGCATCGCCGCGATGCGCAGCCGCCCTGTACCGCGATTACGAATCTGCGCAGCTGCATTCGCGAGTCCCTGCAAGCCCACGTAAGTCCGCTCGACCTCGCGAAAGAACGCATTGCCCTCGCCGGTCGGAATCAGCCGCACGCCGTTGCGCTGGAACAGCAGCAACCCCGTCTCACGCTCGAGCTGCGAGATCAGCCGGCTCACGTTCGGCTGCGACGTGAACAGTTCTTTCGCCGCAGCGGTCATCGAGCCGCTCAACATCACGGCACGAAACGCTTCGATGTGTTTGAGGTTCATCGATTCCAGCCCATATCAAAAATGCATGGATAGTTATTTTATTCGTATTGGACGATATAGCCACGACGCAGGACACTCGCTGTGCACGATCGAGACCGCACACACGAAATACACAACACATAGCCGTTCTGGAACCCACCGTCATCGGAGAAGCGTTCATGAATCAGCCATCGTCCCGCCGGCTTCCGCCGCCCTTCCGCCCGTCGATTCATCCGCTCGCCCGCGTACTCGCGGCGACGCTCGCACTGGCGGGCACGATGCTCGCGCATGCGGAGACGACGCTTTACGTCGCGAACGTCGGCGGCTCGAACGAACAGCTGTACCGGCAGAAGATCATCCCTGCGTTCGAAAAAGCGCACAACGTGAAAATCGTCTACGTCGCGGGGAATTCGAGCGACACGCTCGCGAAACTGCAGGCGCAGAAGGGGCATCAGCAGATCAACGTCGCGGTGATGGACGACGGTCCGATGTACCAGGCGATGCAGCTCGGCCTGTGCGCGAAAATCGATGACGCGCCCGTATTGAAGGACCTGTACCCGCTCGCGCGACTCGGTCCGACCGCCGTCGGTATCGGCATGGTCGCGACGGGTCTCGGCTACAACGAAGAAGCCTTCAAGAAAGCGGGCCTGCCGCCGCCCGATTCGTGGAACGCGCTCACCGACAAACGTCTGAAGGGAAAGATCGGTGTCCCGCCGATCACCAACACGTATGGCCTGCACACGCTCGTGATGCTCGCGCGGATGAACGGCGGCGGCGAGAAGAACATCGACCCCGGCTTCACCGCGATCACGAAGCAGGTCGCGCCGAACGTGCTGTCGTGGGCACCGACGCCCGGCGAGATGGACGGGCTGATGCAAAGCGGCGACGTGATCCTGGCTCCTTACGGCAGCGGCCGTGCAGTCGCGTTGCAGAACACCGGCTTTCCGCTGAAGTTTATCTACCCGAAGGAAGGCGGCGTCGCGTTGCAGGTCGGTGCATGCGCGATCGCGGAGAACGCGCAGCCGGCGCTGTCGCAGCAGTTCATCCAGTACCTGCTGAGTCCCGAGGTGCAGACAATGCAGGCGCAGGCCATCGGTCTCGGTCCGGTCAATCGCACGGTGAAGCTCACACCGGAAGTTGCCGCGCGCGTGCCGTACGGTCCCGATCAGATCGCGAAGCTCGTCGCCGTCGACTGGACGACGATCAACCAGCACCGCACCGAATGGACGGAGCGCTGGAACCGTTCGGTCGAGCGCTAATCGCCCCTCCTCACGATACGGCACGCGATCATGACCTTCCTCACCCTGCAGGGCCTTTCGAAACGCTACGGCGATTTCACGGCCGTCGAGCAGATCGATCTCTCCGTCGAGCGCGGCGAATTCCTGTCGCTGCTCGGACCGTCGGGTTGCGGCAAGACGACGACGCTGCAGATGATCGCCGGCTTCGTCACGCCGACCACGGGCCGCATCGTGCTCGACGGTCGCGACATCACCGCCGAGCGCCCGGAAAAGCGCGGCATGGGTGTCGTATTCCAGAGCTACGCGCTGTTTCCGCACATGACGGTCGAGAACAACGTCGGCTTCGGGCTCGAGATGCGTCGCGTGAAGCGGCCCGAGCGGATGCAGCGTATCGCCGAGGCGCTCGATCTCGTGCGGCTCGGTGGACTCGGTGCGCGCTATCCGAAGGAGTTATCCGGCGGGCAGCGGCAACGCGTCGCGATTGCACGCGCGATCGCGATGCAGCCCGATCTGCTGCTGCTCGACGAACCGATGTCGAATCTCGACGCGAAGCTGCGCGAGGAAATGCACATCGAACTGCGCGCGATCCAGCGACGCCTCGGCATCACGACGATTCTCGTCACGCATGACCAGGTGGAAGCGATGACGATGAGCGATCGCATCGCAGTGATGCATCGCGGCACCATCGCGCAGTTGAGCACGCCGTTCGAAGCGTATGAGCGACCACGCACGCCGTTCGCGTCGACGTTCCTCGGCCGCACCAACGCACTACCGGGCGAAGTGATCCGCCGCAACGGACGTTGCGCAGAAGTGTCGGTGGCAGGCACGACGCTGAAAGTGCCGCACGAAGGCCGGGAAGTACAGGGACACGTCCACGTCTATATCCGCCCGGAAAAAATGCGTCTCTCACCGCAGGAATCCGACGCTACATCAGCAACGGCAACCGCATCGCGCACGCGCGGCCGGATCGCAACACGCGTGTTCGTCGGCAACCAGTGGTTGCTGGAAATCGATTCGGCGCTCGGCAAGCTCTCCATCGCGCAGCCGAATTTCGGCGCGCCGCCGCCAGCCGAAGGCATGGAAGTCGGCATCGACTGGTCCGACGACGATCTGCGCGTACTCGAACAGGAGGCCGCCGATGGCCACGCTTGATCACGATCGCGCGGGCGCCGCGCCGTGGCTGTTGTCGGGACCGGCATTGCTGCTGTTCAGTGCGTTGCTGCTGGTGCCGCTCATCCTCACGTTCATGCTGTCGTTCCACGCGTTCAGCGATACGGCCGGCGTTCAACCGGGATGGACGCTGACGAACTATTTCGAGGTCGTCACCGATCCGTACTACGGGACGATCTTTCTGCGCACCGCCGGTCTCGCGTGCGCGGTCACGCTCGCGAGCATCGTGTTCGGCGTACCGGAAACGATCATCCTCGCGCGGATGAAACAACCGTGGCAGTCGCTGTGCCTGCTCGTCGTACTGGGCCCGCTGCTGATTTCGGTCGTCGTGCGCACGCTCGGCTGGCAGATCCTGCTCGGCAACAACGGCGTGCTGAACGACGCGCTGCGGGCGCTGCACATCACGTCGGAGCCGATACGTCTGGTGTTCACGATGACCGGCACGATCATCGCGCTCACGCATGTCCTGGTGCCGTTCATGGTGATGTCGGTATGGGCGACGCTGCAGAAGCTCGATCCGCAGGTCGAATGGGCCGGCCGTTCGCTCGGCGGATCGCCGGCGAAGGTGTTTCGTCGCGTCGTGCTGCCGCAGATCCTGCCCGGCGTGCTGTCCGGTTCGATCATCGTGTTTGCACTGTCTGCGTCCGCGTTCGCGACGCCCGCGCTGATCGGCGGACGCCGTCTGAAAGTGGTCGCGACCGCCGCATACGACGAATTCCTCGGCACGCTGAACTGGCCGCTCGGCGCGAGCATCGCCGTGCTGCTGCTGATCGCGAACGTCGCGATCGTCGCGGGCTGCAGCAAGCTCGCCGAGCGCCGCTTCCGTCAGGTGTTCGAATGAACGGGACCTCGCGCAACGGTTTCTGGTCGCTCGCGTACAACGCGCTGTTCCTGTCGTTCATCGCGGCGCCGCTCATCGTCGTGGTGCTCGTCGCGTTCACCGACAAGGGCTTCATCTCGATGCCGTTCGACGGTGCATCGCTGCGCTGGTTCAAGGCGATCCTGCAGAACGGCGACATCGTCGACGCATTCTGGCTGTCCGCGCGGCTCGCGTTCGTCGCCGCGACGATCGGCGTCGTGCTTGCGGTGCCGGCCGCGCTCGCAATCGCGCGTTATCGCTTTCCGGGCCGCTCGGCACTGACGAGCTTCTTCCTGTCGCCGATGATGATTCCCGCCGTCGTGCTCGGCATCGCATTCCTGCGCTTCATGTCGATGCTGCATCTGAACGGTTCGTTCTGGCCGCTCGCCGCGACGCACGTCGTGGTCGTGCTGCCGTATGCGCTGCGCCTTGCGCTGTCGGCGGCGATCGGACTCGACCGCGATGCGGAGCGCGCCGCGTTGTCGTGCGGCGCGAGCCGCTTCACCGCGTTTCGCCGCATCGTGCTGCCGATGATCCGCACCGGCGTCGCTGGCGGCTGGGTGCTGTCGTTCATCCAGAGCTTCGACGAGCTGACGATGACGATTTTCGTGGCCACACCCGGCACGACGACGCTGCCCGTTGCGATGTACAACCAGATCGCGCAGACGATCGATCCGCTCGTCACCTCGGTGGCGACGCTGATGATCGCCGGCACGATCATATTGATGGTGCTGCTCGACCGGCTGGCCGGGCTGGACCGTATTCTGATCGGAGAATCCCGATGAACGGATCGTATTCCGCGAGCCCTGACGTATTGGTAATCGGCGGCGGACTCGTGGGTTCAGCCGTAGCCTGCGGACTCGCGCGCGAAGGCGCACGCGTCGCGGTGCTCGACCAGGACGATGGTGGTTTTCGCGCATCGCGCGGCAACTTTGGCCTCGTGTGGGTGCAGGGCAAGGGCTACGGGCTCACGCCGTATGCACGCTGGACCCGCAGTTCGTCGGAACGCTGGCCCGCGTTCGCCGCGTCGCTGCTGGAGAGTACAGGCATCGACGTCGCGCTGCGCCAGCCGGGCGGTTTTCAGTTCTGCTTCTCGGACGAAGAACTCACCGCGCGCGAAGAACGTCTGTCGACGCTGCGGCGCGAACTCGCCGGTGACTATCCGTACCAGATGCTCGACGCACGCGACGTCCACGACCGCCTGCCAGCGATCGGCCCCGACGTGATCGGCGCGAGCTACACGCCGATGGATGGTCACGTGAATCCGTTGAAGCTGCTGCGCGCGCTGCACGCGGAGATGCAGCAGCGCGGCGTCTCACTCGTCAACGGTGTGGACGTGCAGCGCATCGAACCGCAGGGTGGCAGCTTCGTCGTACATTCAGCGCAACGTACATGGCGCGCCCCGCGCATCGTGCTCGCCGCCGGACTCGGCAATCGCGCGCTCGCGCCGCACGTCGGACTGCATGCGCCGGTCGCGCCGAATCGCGGACAGGTACTCGTCAGCGAACGCGTCGAGCGCTTTCTCGAGTACCCGACGCTCAATGTCCGGCAAACCGACGAAGGCTCGGTGCAGTTCGGCGATTCGATGGAAGAAGTCGGCTACAACGACTTCACGACAACCGACGTGCTCGCATCGATCGCTCGCCGCAACCTGCGCGCGTTCCCGCTGCTGCGCGACGTGCGGCTCGTGCGGATGTGGGCTGCGTTGCGCGTCTACAGCCCCGACGGTTTTCCGGTCTATGACGAATCCGCGCAGTATCCCGGCGCGTTCGTCGTGACCTGCCACAGCGGCGTCACGCTCGCGGCAGCACACGCGATGCGCATCGCACCGTGGATCACAGGTGCGCCGATGCCCGACGAACTTCCCGTTTTCACCGGACGCCGCTTTCTCGATGCCGCCGCTGTGCCGCATCGCGCTCATTGACCTATACGCACATTCCATGACCACGAAACCGCTCTTCACGGTGTTGCCCGGCGCCACCGACGCGCCCGTCGACATCTGGTTCAACGACGAACCGCTGCGCGTGCCCGGCGGACGCTCTGTCGCAGCAGCACTGCTCGCCGCCGGTATAGATCGCTTTCGCGCGACGCCCGTATCGGGTGCGCCGCGTGCGCCGTACTGCATGATGGGCGTGTGCTTCGAATGCCTCGTCGAGATCGACGGCGTGCCGAGTCGTCAGAGTTGCATGGTCGCTGTGCGCGACGGCATGCGCATCCACTCGCAGGAAGGCGCACGCGATCTGCCACCGTCCATCGTCGCGGAGAACGCTCATGAACACTGAAGCGATCGACGTCGCAGTCGTGGGCGCAGGCCCCGCGGGACTCGCGGCAGCAACGCGCGCCGCGCAGCTTGGTTTGTCGGTCGTGCTGCTCGACGAACAGGACGCCGTCGGCGGACAGATCTATCGCGCGATCGAGCGCAGCGACGACACGCGCCGCACGATCCTCGGCCCCGACTACGCAGCTGGTGCGCCGCTTGCTGCCGCGTTCGCCGCATCGGGTGCGCGCCATGTCGCGGGCGCATCGGTGTGGCAGGTCACACGCGAGCGCAGCGTCCACTATCTGCGCGACGGCAAGGTCGGCAGCTTCGACGCACGTCGCGTGATCCTCGCGACCGGCGCACTTGAGAGACCGTTCCCTGTGCCCGGCTGGACGTTACCAGGCGTGCTGACCGCGGGCGCCGCGCAGATCCTGCTGAAAAGCGCAGGCGAAGTGCCCGCCGAACCGCCGGTGCTCGCCGGCTGCGGACCGCTGCTGTATCTGCTCGGCTGGCAGTACGTGCGAGCGGGCGTGAAGATTCGTGCGCTCGTCGATACGACACGCCATGAGGATCGCTGGCGTGCGAAGAAACATCTGTTCGCGGCGCTGCGCGCGTGGCCGTTTCTGAGCAAGGGGCTGCATCTGATGCGCACGTTGCGCGAAGCCGGCGTGCCGACCTACACGGCAGCGGACGATCTTCGCATCGAAAGCGCACCCGGCGACGACGGCACACCACGCGCGGCGGCGTTGCACTTCAGCGTGAAGGGTGTCCCGCAGCGCATCGAAACATCGGTGGTGCTGCTGCATCAAGGCGTCGTGCCGAACACGCAGTTCACGCATGCGCTGCGTGCGAAGCATCGCTGGGATGAAGCGCAACTGTGCTTCACGCCCGAGACCGATGTATGGGGCGAACTCGACGTCGCGGGCGTATTCGTCGCCGGCGATGGCTCGGGCATCGGCGGTGCGGAAGCAGCGGCGCAACGCGGCGAACTCGCCGCGCTCGCGGTCGCGACGCAACTCGGCAAGCTCGACGCCGCCGCACGCGACGCGGCCGCACGTCCGCATCGCGAGAAATTGGCGGACGTGATGCGCATCCGTCCATTCCTCGACGCACTGTACCGCCCGCGCGACGCGAACCGCATTCCCGCCGACGATGTCACCGTCTGCCGCTGCGAAGAAGTCACTGCCGGTGAAGTGCGGCACTTCGTGTCGCTCGGCTGTCTCGGACCGAACCAGGCGAAGTCGTTCGGTCGCTGCGGGATGGGTCCGTGCCAGGGACGTCTGTGCGGGCTCACGGTCACCGAAGTCATCGCCGCCGCGCGCAACGTCGAGCCGGAAGCGGTCGGCTACTACCGCATCCGTCCGCCGATCAAACCGCTCACGCTCGGAGAGCTTGCCGGTGAATGATGCGACCGAGGTATTGATCGTCGGCGGCGGACTGCACGGTTCGAGCAGCGCGTTTCATCTCGCGCGCCGTGGTGTGCGCGCGACCGTGCTCGAAGCGGATTACGTGGGACGTCATGCATCGGGCGTCAATGCGGGTGGCGTGCGCACGCTTGGCCGGCCGTTGCCGGAGATTCCGCTCGCGCTGGCATCGCGCGAAATCTGGCACGGGCTCGCCGATCTGATCGGCGACGACGGCGGCTTCGTGCCGTCCGGCCAGATCAAGATCGCGGAAACCGAAGCGGAACTCGACGCATGCCGCGCGCGCGTCGCGCTGCTCGAAGCGCATGGCTTCACGCATGAACGCGTGATCGATCGCGAAACGCTGCGCGCGCTCGAACCGGCACTCGCGCCGCACGTCACCGGCGGTATCTACGTGGAGCACGACGGCTATGCACGGCCCTATCGCACGACGACCGCGTTCCGTCTCGCGGCCCAGCGTCTCGGCGCACGCTTTCATGAAGGCACGCCGGTTACGCGTATCGAACGGCGCGGCAAGCAGTGGTTCGCGCACACGCCGACGGGCACGTTTTCCGCGCCGCATCTGGTTGTGACCGCGGGCGCGTGGGCCGCGGAACTCGCGCGTCAGGTCGGCGAGGACGTGCCCGCCCATCCGGAAGGTTTGATGCTGATGGTCACGCATCGCGTTGCGCCGTTCTGCCACGCGACGCTCGGTGCGACCGGCCGGCCGCTGTCGTTCAAGCAGTTCGACAATGGGACGGTCGTGATCGGCGGCAAGCTGATCGGCATCGCCGATCTCGCGGGGCGGCACGGCGAAGTGGATTTCGCGCGGCTCGTGCGCAGCGCGCAGACCGTCACCGATCTGTTCCCGCATCTGCGCAATCTCGGCGTTAATCGCGCGTGGGCCGGCGTCGAAGCATTCATCGACGATGAACTGCCGGTGCTGTCGCGCAGCCGTCGCGCGGACAACCTCACTTACTCGTTTGGTTATTGCGGCAGCGGTTTTCAGCTGGGCCCTGTGTGCGGTCGGCTCGTTGCCGAACTCGTGCTCGATGGATACGCGTCGCTGCCTGTTGACGCGTTTGCGATCGACCGCTTCGGGCGTGCGGATCATTCCGCCGCAACCGCGACGGCCACCGCTTCACACTGATTTTTTCACTCGAAGGATCCACACTGATGAACGATATCGAACGCATCGACAGCAACCAGCGGATGAGCCGCGTCGTCAAGGCCGCTGGCCTCGTGTTTATCGGCGGGCAGACTGCAGCCGAACGCACACCTGACGTCAAGGCACAGACCGCGCAGGTACTCGCAAAGATCGACGGTTTTCTGAAGCAGGCGGGTATCGACAAGACGCGGCTGTTGTCCGCGCAAATCTGGCTAGCGAATATCGAACGCGATTTCGCGGGGATGAATGAAGTATGGGATGCGTGGGTCGCGCCGGGCTGCTCACCGGCGCGGGCAACGGTTCAGGCGCAGCTCGCGGCGCCTGAACTGCTGGTCGAGATTATGGCGGTCGCGCTGGCTTAGGGTTGCTTCGCGCGGTGACCGTCATTGCGCGCGGTCATGAAGCGCTGTCAGCGCGAGCGCATCTTTGACCATGGCCGTCGCACTCGCATAGCACTGCTTCGCGCGACGGTTATCATGACGCGCTGTCACGCCAGCGCATCCTCAAGCGCATCATCGACCACCGGCGGCAGATCGAGCGGCGTACCACCGAAACGCGCGACCACGTGATCCACAAACGTCCGCACCTTCGCCGGCAGATGGCGGCGGCTCGGGTACGCGACGCTGTATTCGACATGCGGCAGCGTGTAGTCGTCCAGCAGACGCACGAGCCGGCCGGATGCGAGATCGTCGCCGACCAGATACGCCGGCAGCAACGCGACGCCCATCCCGAGCAACGCGCAGCGGCGCAGCATCTCGGCGTTGTTCGCGACGATCGCATCGACCGGGCTCACGCGCATGCTGCCGTGCGCGCCGGTGAAGGTCTGCGCGGCGGCGTTATCGTCGGATGACAATCCGAGCCATGCATGGCCCTTCAGATGCGCGGGTTCGCGCGGCACGCCGTGCTTCGCGAGATAGGTCGGCGCCGCGCACGCGATCAGATACGTGGTCATGAAGCGCCGCGTGACGATGCTGCCCGCGCGCACCTGCTGCGACGCCATCACGCCGACGTCGAAACCTTCTTCGACGAGATCGACCGGACGGTCGACCAGCGTGACGTCGGGAATCACCTTCGGATAGCGTTCGGTATAGCTCTGCAGCACCGGACCGAGCGCGTGCATGCCGAACTCAACCGGCGCGACGATACGCAGCGTGCCGATCGGCTGATGGTTACGCGACAGCACCATCTGCTCGACATCCTCGAGTTCGCCGAGCACCTGCCGCGCACGCTCCAGATACAGCTGACCGGCTTCGGTCAGCGACAGGCTGCGCGTCGTGCGATTCAGCAGTCGCGCGCCGAGCCGCCCTTCGAGCCCCGCGACGTGACGCGTGACCACGGCACCGGACACATCCATTGCCTGGGCCGCGCGCGCAAAGCTGCCGAGATCGGCGACGCGAACGAAGATTCGCATCGATTCCAGATGATCCATGAAACGGCTCCTGTGACTCATGCACCGGACCGGCGGGGGTCGATCCGCGGTGCGCCGCCGCAGCCGGACGCAGGGTCACGACTATCACGGCATGGCACAGTCTAGGCAGGAGGCCCTGTCCAAACGCTGGCCGGAAAATGACCATTCTGTCATCTAGGGAGAAACCCTGCACGGAAGCGAACGCACGTGCCAACGCGGGCGGCGGGCGGTGCGGACGCGGATCATGCTCGCCGCATCGTGAGAGGCGCGATGGGCGTGACCCGGTGGGATAAAAGGGGTGTTTTGCCCGGGCAGGCCGGCGGGTTGAAACCGCGTGGTCTGCGCGGATGCGCAGCGGCTAAACCCGCCGACGCCGTCGCGACGTCGCGAACAACGCGGCCGCTTCGGTGCCGAGACGCGGTCGGCGCGCCACCGGATTCGGACGCATCGTGCGCCCATCCCGATCGTCACGTTCGTCGTGCGGTTCGGGACGCGCGACCGTCGTGGCCAGATCGGCGGCCGAGACGGAAAAGCCGAAGGTATTGACGCCTTGCTCGCACGCGACGAACACGCTGCCGCCGTGCATCTCCGCGACCGCCTTGACGATCGCGAGCCCGAGGCCATGATTCTCGCCGCTGTTCGAACGCGATTCGTCGAGCCGGTAGAAGCGCTCGAAAATATTCATCCGCAGTTCGGGCGCGATCGGCGTGCCCGCATTCGATACCGCGACGAACACCTGCCTGCCGCGCTGTTCCGCCTTCACCGACACCGTGCCGCCGGGCTTCGAGTGCTGGATCGCGTTGGTGAGCAGGTTGATCAGCGCGCGGCCGACCAGCGACGGATCGATCGCCGCGCGCGCATTGCCGCTCAGTTCGACGTTCAGTTGCGCCTCGTCGAACGCGATGTCCATGAAGTCGACCATCCGGCGGATCTCGTCGGCGATCCACACGTCGGTCACGTTGACCGCGCGTTCACCGCGGTCGCGCCGCGACAGGAACAGCATGTCGTTGACGATCACGCGCAGACGTTCGAGCTCTTCGAGATTCGACTGCAAAGTTTGCTGCAGCTGACCGATCGAGCGGTCGCGTGTGAGGGCGACTTCGGTCTGCCCGATCAGGATGCTGACCGGCGTGCGCAGCTCGTGCGCGACGTCCGCGTTGAACGATTCGAGTCGTCCGTACGCGCCGTCGAGCCGTTCGAGTGCACCGTTGAACGACGTCGCGAGATCGTGCAGTTCGCCGGGCAATGCATCGGTGCGCAGCCGCTGACCGCGATTGCCCACGCGAACCTGCCCCGCTTCTTCGGAGAGCCGCGCGAGCGGCCGTAACCCGAAGCGCGTGACGATACTGCTCAGCAGCAGCACGGCAGCGCTTGCCAGCACGATCAGCACCACCAGTGTCACCGCGAAGCGATGCAGCATCCGCTCGCTCGCGCCGCAGTCACCGGCGACGACGACCCGCACTGCCGGTCGCTCGCCCGACGCGGGCACGTTGAACTCGGTGATCAGCATGTCGGCGTGGTGGTTCTTCAGGCGCACGATCCGGTACGCGCCGTCGGTGCGGATCAGGTCGCCATCGGTGAACGACTTGCCGAGGCGAAACCGCGGATCGGGGCTGTCGACATAGAAAAGCGGCCGTCCAGCCTGCGACAGATCGGCGAGATGCTCGCCGACAAAATGCCATTTCTCCGCCGTGGACACATGCGAGATCACCGAACGCGCGATCTCGGCGCGCGCGTTCAGCGTCGCGCGCAGATCGCCGTTCAGCTGCTGCTCCATCATCACGAACAGGCCGAAGCCGACGAGCGTGAACACCAGCAGCGCGACCGCCGCGAACATGATCGACAGGCGGCGGGAAATCGACAATTTCATCATGATGGTGCGCCTCCGTCGCGTTCTTCGAGCACGTAGCCCATCCCGCGGATCGTGTGCAGCAGCCGGCTAGCGAACGGGCCGTCGAGTTTCGCGCGCAGCCGCTTGATCGCCGTCTCGACGATGTTGGTGTCGCTCTCGAAGTTGACGTCCCAGACAAGTTCGGTGATCTGCGTCTTCGACAGGATCTCGCCATGCCGGCGCGCGAGCACGCTCAACAGCTGGAATTCCTTCGCGGTCAGTTCGAGCCGCGTGCCGTCGCGGCTCGCGCGGCGGCTGATCAGATCGACACGCAGATCGCCGACGCAGATCAGCGTCGATTCCTGCGTGCGCGCGCGACGCGTCAGCGCATGCAGACGTTCGACCAGTTCAAGAAACGAAAACGGTTTGATCAGATAGTCGTCGGCGCCGCCGCGCAGTCCCTGCACTCGGTCGTCGACGCGGTCGCGCGCGGTCAGCATGATGACCGGCGTCTGCTTGTGCGCGCGGATCGTCTTCAGCACGCTGAAGCCGTCGAGTTTCGGCAGCATCACATCGAGGATCACCACGTCGTAGTCGTACTCGTTCGCCATGAACGCGCCGTCCTCGCCGTCGGTCGCGACGTCGACGACCCAGCCTTGCTCGGACAGCCCGTTACGCAGGTATTCGACGACTTTCGGTTCGTCTTCGATCAATAGTACTTTCATCGTGTCCCTTTGTTGCAGGGGCGGCTCTGGCGATACTTCTTTCGCCGCATCCCCTCTACTGCTGCATCAGCCGTTTCCCGTCTTCGTACTCTGCGCGGTCGCCGGGCTCGATGGTGTGCCAGCCGGCTTACCCTCCGCCGCCCCACCCCGCCATCCACCGCCCAACGCCTTCGCCAGTTGCACGACAAGGGCAGCCTGACTGCCCGCAATTTGCACCTCGGTGCGCTGTGCCGTCAACAACTGCTGCTCCGCGTCGAGCACGTTGATGAACGCCGTCAGACCGCCTGCATAGCGATCGTTCGCGAGGCTCAACAGATGTTTCGCGTCCTCGACGCCCGCTTGCGCGCGATGCTCCGCGTCGTCGAGCACCGCGAGCCCGGTCACCGCACGCTGCACCTGCTGGAACGCGTCCAGCACGGCTTGCCGGTAGGTCGCCTCGGCGGCCACGTAGCCGGCCTGCGCAAACGCGACGCCGGCTGCGCGTCGCCCGCCGTCGAACAGCACCTCGCCCGCCGACGCCCCAATCGACCACGCCAGAGCCGGCGCTCCGAACAGGCTCGCGAAGCGCGTGGCCTCCCAGCCGATCTGCGGCGACAGCGTCAGATCCGGAAAGTATGCCGCACGCGCGACACCGATGCTCGCGTTCGCGGCAGCCATCGCGCGTTCCGCCGATGCAATATCCGGCCGTCGCTGCAGCAGATCGCTCGGCACACCGGCCGGCAATTCGGGAATCGGCGGCATCTCGACGGCCGGTTCGATCGTGAAATCCGGCGCGGGCACGCCGATCAGCGCAGCGATCGCGCTGTCGAACTGCGCGCGCTGGTTGACGAGCAATTGCCGCTGCGTGCGCGTCGCGTCGAGTTGCGACTGCTGCTGCAACACGTCGAGCCCGGACACCGCGCCGCTGTCGTGCTGCGCGGTGACGAACGCGAGCGCCTTCTGTTGCAACGCAGTCGAACGGTCGAGCACATCGATTTCCGCGTCGAGCTCGCGCAGCGCGAAATACGCGGTTGCGAGATCGGTCGTGACGACGAGCCGCGCGTTCGCGAGGTCGTCTGCCGATTGTTCGGCCGATGCACTCGACGCCTCGATCTCGCGACGAATCCGTCCAAACAGATCGACGTCGTAGCTCGCGCCGATACCCGTGGTCAGATCGTTTTGCACGGTCGACTGGTTCAGCGTGCCGTAGTTCAGCTGCGGCCGATCGGCGGAAATTTTCTCGCGCGATGCCGCGCCGTTCAGATCGATCTCGGGCGCCGCGCTCGACGATACCGACGCGAGCAGCGCACGCGCCTGATCGTAGTGCGCGCTCGCGGCACGCAGCGTCTGGTTGCCCGCGAGCGCCTGCTGTTCGAGCGAGTCGAGCCGCGTGCTGCCGAAGATCGTCCACCAGTCCGGATCGAGCGGCGCGTGACCCGGCGCGGCCGGCCGCCAGCCTGGCGGCGCGGATGCGGTACGCCAGGCCGCCGGCGTATCGACCTGCGGACGCACATAATTCGGACCGACGGTGCAGGCGGCGAGACCGAGCGTGGCGAGCGTAGCAAGCGCGGCGATCAGCGACACGCGCAGCTCACCTCGCCTCCGATTAAGCATCCCCGTCATGCAGCCGCCCCCGATGCCGGTTTGGCGACTGCCTTCGCCGGCCCCTTCGTCGCGAGCGTGACGGTGTCGCCGTTCGAGATCGAATCGGCGGGATTCAGCACGACGCGATCGGTCGGCGTAATGCCGCTCTCGATCTCGAGCGCCGTGCCGAGATCGCGCGCGATCACAACCGACTTCAACTGCACCTTGTTATCGGCGCCGACCACCGCAACCTGCGGACCCTGCGCGCGAAACAGCAGCGTATTGCCCGGCAACACGAGATGACCCTGCACCGCGCCCGCAAAACTGACCTGTACGTACGCGCCCGGAATCAGCACGCCGTCCGGATTCGGCAGCCGCACTTCGACCTGCAACGAACGCGAACCGACATCGATTGCACCCGACACATGCGAGATCACGCCGTCGAACGTGCGGTTCGCGAGTTCGGCCTGACGCACCTGCACGTGCTCGCCCGTCGTGACCGTGTTCGCGTACGACTGCGGCACCTGTACGAAAATCCGCAGCGGATCCGACTGCGCGACCGCGAACAGCGCACGCGTGCTGCTGCCGCTGCCCGCGTCGATCAGATCGCCGGTATCGATGTTGCGCTGGGTAATCACACCCGCGAACGGCGCGACGATCCGCTTGAACGATTCGAGCTGCGTGAGGCGTCGCACGTTCGCGTCGGCGGCGGAGATGTTCGCGACGTCCTGGTTGTACGCGCCCTGGCGGTCGTCGAGTTCCTGTTGCGACACGGCGTCGCGTTGCCGTAACTGCTGCGCGCGAGCCAGCGACACCTTCGCGAGCGCAAGGGTCGACGCCGACTGCTGACGCTGCGCGATCGCCTGCGCGAGTTCCTGATCGACCTCGGGCGTGTCGAGCTCGGCGAGCAGTTGACCCTGCTCGACGTGCGCGCCGATATCGACATACCAGCGTTTCACATAGCCGGTCGCGCGCGCATAGACGGGAGATTCGGCGTAGCCGCGCAGCGTGCCCGGCAACGTCACCTGCGCGTCGGCGGCGGTGGCCGCATCGGCGGCCTGCGGCGTCACGACGTCGACGTATTGACGCGCGTTCTGCTGGACCACTTTCGACAGCGTGTGCTCGTTACTGACGTTCGCGAGGATCGTGCGGACCGAACCGGCCGCGAGCAGCAGCACGACGCCGTACAGCGCGTAGCGCGCACGCCGGCGCACGGCTGAGCGCGGCGGCAGGTTCATGCCGTGGTCCGGATCGTCCGCGTGAATCGCGAGGGATTCGTGATGTTTGTCGTTCATGTCGGTCGGTGACGCATCAGGAAAGGGAATCGGGTTGGGCGTCGCCGTGCGTGTCGTTGCGCACATCCCGGCGTGCGCGACGCCGCGCGAGGCGGTTGTGCACACCGGCGAACACCATCGGCACGAACAGCAGCGTGGACACCGTCGCGAACAGCAACCCGCCGATCACCGCGCGGCCGAGCGGCGCATTCTGCTCGGCGCCTTCGCCGAGTCCGAGCGCCATCGGCACCATCCCGATGATCATCGCGGCGGCCGTCATCAGCACCGGACGGATCCGCGTCGCGCCCGCTTCGAGCGCGGCAACGAGCGGCATCGCGCCTTCTGCGAGCCGCTGCCGCGCGAACGACACGACGAGAATGCTGTTCGCGGTCGCAACGCCGACGGTCATGATCGCGCCGGTCAACGCCGGCACGCTCAGATGCGTGCCGGTGAGGAACAGCATCCATACGATGCCCGCAATCGCCGCCGGCAACGCGCTGATGATGATCAGCGGATCGAGCCACGACTGGAAGTTGATCACCATCAGCAGGTAGACGAGCACGATCGCCATCGCGACGCCGACACCGAGCCCGACGTACGACGAGCGCATCGTCTGCACCTGGCCGCGCACGACGAGATCGGTACCGCGCGGCAGCGTCGCGCGCGCGTTCGACACGATCCCGTCGATGCGCGATGCGACCGAGCCGAGATCGCGTCCATCGACACTCACGTACAGATCGATCGCCGGACGGATGTTGTAGTGCGTGACGACGACCGGCAGCGCACCGGGCTTCACCGACGCGAGATTGCCGAGCAGTTGCAGGTTGCCGTTGGTGCCGGCGGTCGGCTGTGCGACCGGTGTACGCAGCACGTCGTCGAGCGATGACACCTGGTACTGCGGCGTCTGCACGGTCAGCGGATATTCGACACCGTTCTGCTTGTTCAGCCAGAACGCCGGTGCAGTCTGTGAACTGCCCGACAGCGACACCAGCAGATTCTGCGCGACGTTGTTCGCCGCGAGATTCACCTGCTGCAGCCGCGTGCGGTCCATCTGCATCGTCAGCAAGGGTTCGTCGTTACGCTGCTCGATGTGTACGTCGACGGCGCCGGGCACCTGCCGCACGTTCTTCATCAACTGACTCGCGACCGTCATGTCCGACGCGAGATTGTTGCCGACCACCTGCACGTCGATTGCGGCGGGCTGCCCGAAGTTCAGGATCTGCGTGACGATGTCGGCGGGCTGGAAGAAAAATTCGACGCCCGGAAAACGCTGCGGCAGCAATTCGCGCAGACGCCGCACGTAATTCTGCGTCGGCTGGTGACCGGGTTTCAGCGCGACCTGGATTTCGCCGTCGAGCGTGCCGATCGTGCCCGCGTTGCTGTACGACAGGTTGATCCCGCTGTACGGCAAACCGAGGTTATCGAGGATCGTTTCGAGGTCCGACGGCGGCACGACCTCGCGCACCGTGCGCTCGACTTCATCGGCGAGACGCGCGGTTTCCTCGATCCGGAAACCGCTCGGCGCGCGCATATGCAAACGGATATCGCCGGCATCGACGTTCGGGAAGAAGTCGCGGCCGAGCGTGAACACCAGCCCCGTCGACACCACGCAGAAACCCGCGAACGCGAGCGCAAAGAAACGCCGCCGCGCGAGCAGCATGCCCATCAGCACGACGTAGTTCGCGCGCACCCGTTCGAATGCACGATCGAACGCGAGATGCACGCGCATGAACACGCCCGGCTTCGCGCCGGGCGCACGCTGCGCGGCGGGACCGTGGTTCATCATCAGCAGCGCGAGCGTCGGCACTAACGTACGCGACAGGATGTACGACGCGATCATCGCGAACACGACCGCTTCGGCGAGCGGCACGAACAGATAGCGTGCGACGCCGGTGAGGAAGAACATCGGCACGAACACGATACAGATACACATCGTCGAAACTAACGCGGGTGTCGCGATTTCGCCGGCACCGTTCAGGATCGCGTGTTCGAGACCCGAGCCGAGATGCAAATGGCGCTCGATGTTCTCGATCGTCACGGTCGCATCGTCGACGAGAATCCCGACCGCGAGCGCCAGGCCGCCGAGCGTCATGATGTTCAGCGTTTCGCCGAGCGCATGCAGCGCGAGCAGCGACGACAGGATCGACAGCGGAATCGACACGGCGATGATCACCGTGCTGCGCCAGTTGCCGAGGAACAGCAGGATCATCGCGGCGGTCAGCGCGGCGGCGATCGCGGCTTCGCGGATCACGCCGCTGATCGCCGCGCGCACGAACACCGATTGATCGAACAGCGGCACGATCTTGATGCCTGGCGGCAGCGAATCGCGCGCGTGCGGCAGCAGCGCCCGCAACGTATCGACGATCTCGAGCGTCGACGCATCGCCGCTCTTCAGGATCGACAGCAGCACGCCACGGCTGCCGTCCTGACGCACGATGTTGGTCTGCGGCGTGTAGCCGTCGCGTACGTGCGCCACTTCGCGCAGATACACCGTCGAGCCGTTGACGGTGCGCACCGGAATATCGTTGAGCGCGGCAATCGTGTCGGGCGAGCCGTTCGTACCGATCGTGTATTCGGTCTGCCCGAGCTTCGCGGTGCCGGTCGGCAGGATCAGGTTCTGCGCGTTGACCGCGTTGACGATGTCGGCCGGCGCGAGGCCGCGTGCGATTAGCGCGCGCGAATCGAGATCGACCGATACGACGCGCGTCTTGCCGCCGTATGGATACGGCACCTGTGCGCCCGGAATCGTGATCAGCTGCGGACGCAGAAAATTCATCGCGATGTCGGCGACAGCCTGCTCGCTCATCGTCGAACTGGACAGCCCGAGCTGCACGACCGGAATGCTCGACGCCGAATACGTGATCACGAGCGGCGGCGTCGCGCCCGGCGGCATCTGCTTCAACTGCGCCTGCTCGTTCGCGACCGTCTGCGCAATCGCGGTCTGCAGGTTCGCGCCGGGCTGCAGGAACAGCTTGATGATCGCGATACCCGACAGCGATTCGGACTCGATGTGCTGGATGTTATTGACGGTCGTCGTGAGGCTGCGCTCGTTGACCGACGTGATGCGATCCGCGACGTCTTTCGCCGACAGACCGGTGTAATTCCAGATGATGCTGATCACCGGAATATCGATGGACGGAAAGATGTCCGTCGGCATCGTCAGCAACGCGAACGGCGTGGCAAGCACGATCGCGATCGCGAGAACGATGAACGTATAAGGCCGCTTGAGAGCCAGATTGACGATCCACATGGGGGCAACCCGCAGTCATGAAAAAAGGCCGCCGCGGCAGGCGGATCATTGAACATCCGCGATGCTAGGGCGCCGGGCGGGCGCCACCATGACGCCAATATGGCGCGGTTGTCAGCATCGCGATGAAAGAGGAAGCCGGGCGTGCGGCGACGAAGCGCCTCGCACTTTTATGCAGGCACGTGTGTGTGCGTACGGTGCGAGCCCGGCCGTGGGCAGGTTATTGACCGCCCTTTATTGACCGCCCTTGTACAGCGTGTCGTCCAGCTGTTTGAGCTGGCCGTCTCGTTGCGCGTGATCAAGCTGCTGAACCACCTGGGCGCGCGTGAGGCCGGCGCCCGACGAAGTGGAGCCGGCATACGAGCCGCCGACGTCGTTCGTGCCGACCGGCGTCGCTGCGACGGGCTGGGTCTGCTGCATCTGTTGCATGGGCTGGGAGGAATCGGATGCGTCCTGCGCGTGAGCAACGCCGGTGCCGGCGACGGCAACGAATGCGGCAAGCGCGGCGAACGACGCGCGCACGGATGGGCGCGAGGCGGTTGAGGCAGCGTTAAGCAATCGGTTCATGATGCGGCTCCTGGAAGACGAGACGATAGAGAGAGGCGGGAAAACTCGAGTACGGCGATCCGCGCTGGAAAAAGCGATGCAACAGACGATCGCAGTACGGAGCGGAGTCTAGGCGGCACACCGTGGCCCGTTGCTGGCGAAACGATGGCGCTTTTGCCATTAATGGTCGGGGAAACCCTTGTATGGCGCGTGGCCGGGAGCGGAGCCGAAGCGTGCGCGCCGAACTGCGGCAGGAAAACCTCGGTAATCGGGAAATTAGCGCGGCCGCGCTCCCCTTACACTGCGTGTCATTGCAACTGCTGCAAAGTTCGTCGCGACGTCAATTGCGAGGTTGCAATTTACGAAATTTGGACTACATTTTTGTCATACAAAACGACGATTTCTGTCGGCCAATTTAAAGAAATCTACGGGGGCGTCATGATTACTTTCCTCGATTACGAGATCGCGCACATCGGCAGAGTCATGCGGCCTTCGCTGGTCGGCGACCTGGCCGGGCCGATCCTCCCGTCGAGCTACTGGCGTCGCAGACTGCATCAGATCCTGACCCGCGACCATCTGACCAAGGGCCAACTGGTCGCAGTCGACGGCATGCTGCTCGAACTCGACGAATTCGACCGGACTTCGGCGCTGCCCGCGCATCCGGCCGCCCATTCACCGGACACCGACACGCCGCGCGTTCACCACGTCTGAGCGCTCGATCCCTGCGCGATCGAGGCACTCGCGCCATGCAATGCCGTGCGGTTCTCGCGAACCGCACGGTTCCTTGTCGATAACCCTCCTGTTCTTTTCCGGCTAGCCGCCACGGATCGCTGGAACGGCTCGCCGTAACGGCTTTCGCCCGCCTTGCCATCCGGCTTTCCATCCCTTTCCAGTGCGCCGCGGATATTACCGGCAGGTAACTTTTCGTTCGCCATCCTGCACATCTTTCGCCACGCGGAAAACGTTGTCGCGACGGGCTGTACGCGCGTCGCTCACCGTCTCGTGCCGCGCGGCGCCACGCATCGCGTAATGCACTGAAAAAATCGCGCGAGTCCCCGTAATTGAGTTGCGATCACGCCTGGCATAGCGTTCAGCCATACCGGAGAGCAGCGCTTTGCTCCGGGAGTGTCGGCATTCGCGTTGCCGTCGTTTCGTTGTGGAGATACGTGTGAAAAAACTCAATGTCGTGCTCGGCCTGTCTGTCGCGGCCGTGGCCATCTGCGCGAGCGGCGTCGCCCAGGCTGCGCGCGTGGGCGTGTACATCGGCGGCGGCGGTGGCTACTACCCGTGGGCGCCGTACTACTACCCGCCCTATCCGCCGGTTGTTGCCGTGCCCGTGCCGGTCCCCGCACCGGAGCCGCAGGAATACGTCGAGCAGGGGCAACCCGGCGCGACCACCGCCGACGGCGAACCCGCGCAGACCGCCGGCACCTGGTACTACTGCGACGCGACGAAGACGTACTACCCGTACGCGAAAGAATGCCGCTCGGGCTGGCGACCAGTACCCGCTCAGCCGCCCGCGCCGAACAACTGAACATCGCTTGAACGATTCATTCGTAACGGAAATCCGCAAGGTACAAGCTCATGAAATTTTCCAGGTTTGCTCTCGTCGCCGCGCTTGCGTCGAGCGGACTGCTCGGCGCGTGCGCGATCGTGCCGACCGGTCCGAGCGTGATGGCGCTGCCGGGCACCGGCAAGACGTTCGATCAGTTCCGCGCCGACGACGGTTCGTGCCGCCAGTTCGCGTTCAACCAGGTCGGCGGTGTGTCGACCAATCAGGCAGCGACGGCGAGTGCGCTCGGCAGTGCAGCTGTGGGTACCGCGATTGGTGCGGCGGCCGGTGCGGCGTTCAACGGCGGCGCAGGGGCAGCGGTCGGTGCGGGTGCCGGTCTGCTCGCGGGCAGCGTGTTCGGTGCAGGCGCCGCGCAAGGCTCCGCGTACGACGTGCAGCAGCGCTACGACTATGCGTACCTGCAGTGCATGTACGCGTCGGGCGATCGCATCCCGGTGTCGGGTCGCATGCGCACGATGCAGTCGTCGTCGGGCTACGTGAATACGCCACCGCCTCCGCCGCCGGGTTCGCCGCCGCCTCCTCCGCCGGGAGCGTACTGAGCGTTCAGGTGCATGCTGTCGCCCGGGTCAGCGTGCACCGTTTCCACGAAGGCGGGACTCAGGACCCAGTCGTGATTTCCAGCGCATCCCGCAGCGTGTGAGGTTGTCGCCCGGGCATCATGCCGACAACAAAGTCGATGAATGCCCGGACCTTGGCCGGGACGTGGCTCCGGCTGGGGTAGTAGACGTAAAGAGGAAACGTCTCGTCAGGCCAGTCCGTCAAGATGGGTTCCAGTGTGCCCGCCCGCAGATGCGCGTCGATGCCCAGATCGATCACCTGAGCGATCCCGTAGCCTGCAAGACAGGTCCCGATTTTGGTTCCCGCATCCGTGACTGTCAGATTGCCGCTCACGGCCACCTTCACCTTCTCGTCGCCTCGCCAGAACTCCCACTCGAAGGGTCGGCCGGTCGCTGGATCGATGGCCTGAATGCATTCATGGCCATCGTCGACCAGATCGTTCGGCGACCTGGGTCGACCGCGTCGCTGCAGATAAGACGGCGCGGCAACGGTCAGCACTCGCGGGCTGTATAGCCGGCGACACACCAGGCTTGAAATGGACGGCGACCCAAACCGTATCGCGAGATCGAACCCGTCGCTCACCAGGTCCGAGAGGCCATTCCTGGTCTCAAGCTTCAGTTGAAGCGCAGGATGGTCTCTCATGAACTGGGCGAGCTCCGGCGCCAGTACGAGGTCGGCGAATCGCGCATCGCACGCAACCCGCAGCGTGCCGTCGACGACCGAAGTCTCGCCTGACGCATCGAGCGTCGCCTCTTCGATTCCCTGGAGTAGCGGCAGCACTTTCGACAACAGCGCATGCCCGGCGTCGGTCACTTCAACGTGTCGGCTCGTGCGCTGCACGAGCTTCGCGTGCAGACGGTCCTCGAGTCGCTGGATGGCACGACTCACCGCAGGCTGAGTCTTGCCCAGACGAGAAGCAGCCCGACCGAAGCTGCCGGATTCGGCGACCGCAGCCAGCACGAGCAAGCCGCCGACAAGCCCTCCATCGAGGTCATCCATGATCTATGTGTTCCGGTAATGGCAGCGATAACCGACTCGCCGTAGCCGATGGCAGAGGAAATCCTCACTATACGGATCGATCAACCATCGAGGAAACCCGGCAATGACACAGACCCAAACCCCGACCCAGACCCAGACCCAGGCCGTCGCCGCCTTGATCGACGACTATTTCAATCTGGCCTATGAGCCGAAGAGCCGCGACTTCGGCAAGGTCTTTCATCCGGTCTGCGTTGTCCAGTGGCTGGATGAAGGCCGGCTGAACACGCTATCGTCACCGGACTACGCGGCGCTCATCAACGACAGGCCAAGCCCCCGATCGACCGACTCGCCGAGAGACGAAGCGATCCTGTCCATCGAAAACATCTCGGACAGTCTTTCCACCGCCACCGCGAGGGTGCGGATCGGCAAGAAGCTGTTCAACGATCACCTGGTCATGCACAAGGTGGATGGCAACTGGCTGATCACGGTGAAGGCTTCTTTTATCGCGCGCACCTTCGACTGAAGCGCGGGCGGTTGCCGTTCAACATGGATTGGCCAGACGCAACACACACGCTACGGCTTTCACTTCGGTAAACCTCCACCCACCGCCACCGCCGCGGATGGAGCGAATTTTTAAACTGCACGCAGCCACCGTGCGTCACACGAAAAATATTTTTCGCACGACGGCCCCCGTCAAACACGTGTTTGGTTCAAACGCCTGATTTCGGGTAAACACGCAGCGCCGCGCCGCCCCATCGGCCCGGCCGTTTTTTATCTCAAACGCATCGTGCGACGACCGCCCCACCTGCGCTCCCTTCAAGCGCGGGCAAACGATTGCGACGCTTCCTAAAGTTTCCCGCCGCCGCTCCGTAGACGCATTCACGCCGCCCGTTCCGCGCGCTTGAAACACGATGCGAGCGGCCGGGTACAGGCGTCCCTGTTTATCGTCCGCGCACGCTCTCCGGTTTGCGCCGACGCACTCACCGCGAAGGAATTCACTTGAAACCGCTGCTTCATACAGGCATTGCTCACGCAATGCTCGGGGCACTTTTTGTCCTCTCGCTACCCGCCCACGCAACGCTCGGTGCTGGCATCACCAGCGTCGGTACCGGCCAGGTCCGCATGCACGCGTTGTCGCAGAGCGAATCCAGCGCGGCCGGCTACACCGTGCACACGATCACGCTCGCGTCCGGCACCGTCGTGCGCGAATACGTCGCGGCCAGCGGCATCGTCTTCGGTGTCGCGTGGGAAGGTCCGACGCTGCCGGATCTGAAGGAGACGCTCGGCACGTCGTTCGATCGCTACGTCGCAGCCAACGCGACGCGACGCGCGACGCCGCTCGCAGTATCGAGCGACGACCTGGTCGTGTTTTCCGCCGGTCATCTGCGCGCGTTCTCCGGGCGCGCGTACCTGCCGCACGTGATCCCGGCCGGCGTCGACGCCAGCGTCATTCAATAACGGAGCGCTCATGAGCCATTCACAGTTGCACGGCAAGCGCCGTTTTTCCGGCCTGCTTTCAGGGCTGTCGATCGTACTGGTTTCGCTGTGCGTTACCGCATGCGGTGGTGGCGGCGGTGGTAGCGGCGGCAGCAGCACCACGGCCAACTCCTCATCGCCGACGCAGACGACCAACACATCGCCCCCCGCGCAGACGCTGGCCGCGAATGCTGCTGCGGTCACCGTCGATGCAGGCGTCAACGGTGTGCCGAACATGCCGTTCGTCAGCGTGACGGTGTGCGCGCCAGGCACGACGCAGTGTCAGACGATCGATCACGTGCTGGTCGATACCGGTTCGTGGGGGTTGCGCGTGTTCGCGTCGCAATTGCCGACATCGGTCGCGCTGCCGCAGGAGAAGAACGGCTCGGGCAGCGCGCTCGCCGAATGCATGCAGTTCTTCGACGGCTATACGTGGGGGCCCGTGCGGATCGCCGACGTGCAGATCGGCGGAGAGAAGGCCGCGTCGTTGCCGGTGCAGGTGATCGATCCGGGCTACGCATCGTTGCCGACCGACTGCGCGAACGTCGGCGCATCGCGCAACACGGCGAGCGCGCTCGGCGCGAACGGGATTCTCGGCATCGGCGTGTTCAAGCACGACTGCGGTTTCAACTGCACGCAGCAGGCGTTGCCGGCGACGTACTACACGTGCAACGGTTCGAACTGCACGTCGACCGCGCTCGAAGAAGCGCTGCAGGTCGCGAACCCGGTGCCGTACTTCACGACCGATAACAACGGCTCGCTGCTCATGCTACCAGCCGTCGCGGACGCCGCGAAAACGCTGTCCGGCCAGCTCGTGTTCGGCATCGGCACGCAGAGCAACAACGGACTCGGCAACGCACAGGTGATCGGTGTGAGCCCCGCGAACGGCACGTTCACGACCGTGCAGAACGGCACGACGTACGGGAAGAGCATCGTCGACAGCGGCTCGACCGGCCTCTTCTTCCAGACCGGTGCGCTGCCTGTGTGTTCGAGTCCGAACAACGCGTACTACTGCCCGTCGTCGACGCAGCAGTTGAGCGCGATGATCCAGGGCGTCAACGGCGTGAACAGCGCGGTGTCGTTCAGCGTCGGCAATGCGGTCGCTCTCGTGCAGACCTTTGGCAACGACTCGGCGATGCCGCTGTTCGCGGGTCCTGCGTTCGTGACGTCGACGGTGTTCGACTGGGGACTGCCGTTCTTCTACGGCCGCACGGTGTACGCCGCGATCGAACAGCAGCCGACGCCCGGCGGCACCGGGCCGTACGTCGCGTACTGAGCAGGGTCGCGCGGCACACGTCAGACGTACGCGTGTTCGCGCATCCACTTCGTCATGATCCACTTGTCGCCTTCGCGGACCGGTGCGCCACCGTGCAGCGTCAGTGGATCGAGTTGCCTGTCGCTGTTCATGTACGAGAAGTAGACGCCGCCGCCCTGCTTCGCGACGACCGACATGCCCGCGTCGGGGAAAATCGTTTCGCCGCCGCCGGGCACATCGTTCAGATACAGGATCAGCGTCGCGACACGCTGGCCGCCGCGTGAGGTGTGCTTCGTGCTGCCGGCCTGATCGGGCGGAAAGTAATCGAAGTGCGGCCGGTATTCGCCGCCGCCGTTGTAGTGCAGGATCTGGAAGCCCTCGCCGTTCTCGAGCGGCCAGTTCATCAGCTCGGCGACACGCTGGTCGAGCGCGGCGATGAACGGATCTTCGCAGCGCTGGAACCAGATGCCTTCGCTGGTGCGGTTCTGGATCACGTCTTCGCTACCGTCGACGACGTTCACCGTCGTCGAGCGTTTCAGCCGGTGGCGTGACCGTTCCATCAACTCGTGGCACTCGTCGGCGCTCAGCACGTCGCCGAAGACGACGATCTGCGGACGCTCGCAACGCATCAACACCTTGACGTCGCGGCCGCCGGCGCGCACCACGTTGCCGGCGGGCACGGGGCATGGATCGTAGCGATAGGGGGTTGATGCGCTGGTTGAGTCTGCTGGTGCCGGCTGCGTTGCTGCTGCGACGGTGCCGACGGTTGCGTCCGTTGCCGCAGTTGCCGCGGTTGCAACAGGTTTGCCCAGCACGATCTGTTTGACTGTGTCGCGGGCCATGTCGCGCCCGAAGCCGGAAGCGACCATCGCGTCGATCATCGATTCGGCGCTGCAGCCTCGTTCTACATTGGTGGTCAGCCAGTCCTGCCAGGACCGGTCAAGTATCGGCATGATTGTCTCGTTCTGTTCGTCGTGAAAGCGGGAGCTGCGCGACCGGCTCGTTCCGGCCTCCCATCGGACAACATGCACATCTTGTGCCATCTTTGGGCGTTGTGGCAATGACGCGTGTGGGGCCGCTGCGGGGGCGTGGGCGGTTGGGTGGCGTGGGGGGGTGTGCCGCGAATGTGGCGGGATGGCCTCGCGCGTTACGTATCGTGCGGAGGCGTGTTACGGAAACAAGGACGCACGCTAGATGGGCCGCATGAGCCACACAGGCAGCACGGGGGCGAAGCAGTCAGGCCTGCGTCGGGCGAGTGAACGTTGCGGCCGCGACATCGACGACGAAAGAGAAAGCGCCGACCTCGCCATCATCCGCCCCACCCACTCACGCAACCCGCATCCCCTCACACCGATCAAGCCAGTCGATCACCACACGCAGCACCTCGTCGCTGTTGGTGTCCATCATCATCATGTGCGTGTTGCCGCGCAGGCCGAGCGCGGGCAGATCGATACGTTCACCGCGTCCACCGGCTGCATTCCATGCGGCCATCGACGCACTCGCGCGCGCCGCATGTGCACGCCACGCGTCGTCCTCTTCGATAAAGTCGCCGAACACGACGACCCCGGGCCTACCCGGCAAACCCGCATCGAACGAAGCCGGCACACCATGCGGTTCGAGCGCGACACATGCACGCACGAGATCACGCGCCGCATCGGCTGCATCGAATACGAGGCCGCCGCCCTGACTGAAGCCGAGCAGCGCACACGGACCGATGCGCATCACGACGTCGATCAACGCCTGCCGTTGCAATGCGGTCGTGCTCGGCCAGCGCGGCACCGTCTGCGCTGACAGACCGGCCATCGCATCGAGCGGAAAACGGTGGCCCGCGTAACCGAAGCGATAGATCCGCGCCGACTCTTCGTCGCTACGCGACAGCGGACGAGCAGGCCACACGTCATCGAGCGCGCAGAAACCCGCGCGCCCGCGTTCGACGTTATCCACCACGTAGACCGACACGCCCTCTTCCAGCAACCGCTGCAACCAGCCGGGCCGGCCGTCGGGCGTGTCCTCCCACATCGCGCCCGTCAGGCCACCGCCGTGCATCAGCACGAGCGGCACCGCGTAACGCGGCGTCGCTTGCAGAAAGTACTGCACGTACGCGGCTTCGATCCAGTACGTGCCGTTCGGATCGTATTCGCGCGTCGACGTCGACGACAACGTGACGCGATACGGCGCACGCCCCTCGACGCTCACGCGCCGGCCGCCGACGAAGAAGCTGCCCGTCTTGCGAAGCGTGATCATCGGCGGCTCCGATTCATGTCAGTGCTCTCACGTGTGCACGCTGATGCTCGTTTCGGCGCCGAACGGTCCTTCCGGCTTCGTGCAATCATCGGACGCTTCCGTTCACGCCTATGCACTCACGCGCACACGCTGCCGGGTGTTCCAGCAGCCAACGGTTCTTTCTGCTTCGCGCGATCATCGAACGCTCCCACTCACACGCGCACCGCACTCAGCGTTTCGGCGACGAACAGTTCTTCCGGCTTCAACAGACGATGACACACCCCCTGCTCATACCCGAACTGCAGAAACGCTTCGAGCGTCGTGCGATTCGGTTCGAGCCCGTACGGCCAGATGTCCTCGCCGAACAACGCCTGCGCATCGGCGACGCGCGACGGCATCCACGGCAGCGGAAAGTGCGAGCACGTGATATCGCTCAGACGATGAAGGCTGTTGCGCTTCGCTTCGTCGAACGCTTTCAGCAGATTGCCCGCGATCCAGCGGTTCTTCTCGAACGTCTCGCGACGCAGCACGATCAGATGCATGATCGGGAAAATTCGCGTGGCTTCGTAGTATTCACGCTCGACGCCGGCGAAATCCGGGAAGAGCCGCACGATTTCGCCCGCACGTTCGCGGCCCGGTTCCGGCGCGCGTGCGCTCAGCACCGCATCGATCTTGCCGTCGAGCAGCAGCGACGTCAGCGAATGCTCGGGCTCCGGACGATACGACACGCCCTCGGGCACGCGCACGTTGACCTTCTCCTTGCGCCCCGCCTGATTCACACCGCCCTGCACCCATTCGATTTCCGACAGCGGAATACCGAGCGAATGCGCGATCCAGCCGCGCGAATAGATCGCAGCCGTCTGCGCCCATTCGGGAATGCCGATGCGTTTGCCGCGCAGATCCTCGGCACGTTGCACGGGACCATCGCGCCGCACGTACAGCGACGATTGCCTGAACGAGCGCGACGGAAAGATCGGCAATCCGACGAGCCGGTCGTCGCCCTGCGAGCGCAGCGACGAAAACTTGCCGAACGACATCTCCGAGATGTCCCACTCCTGGAAATGCGTCGTGCGATAAAAAATCTCCTCGACGTTCAGCACCGACGGCAACAGATCGATGCCTTCGGGCTGCACGCGCCCGGTCACCAGATCGCGTACGTGGTCGTAGTCGCTCACGGCGAGGCTCAAGGACAGTCTGGACATAGTGGTTCTCGTAGGGACAGAAAAATCAGTGGGCCTCAGTGGGCATTCGTGATGACGACATGCGGTTGCGAAGGCCCGATGGTCAGCACCAGCGTTGCAGTCATCAGCACGGCCGCGCCGATCGCGCCGAACATGATGCCGGGGCCGCCGGACCATTGCTGCAACACGCCCGCGACGGCGGGCCCCAACATCGCGCCGATCCGCGACAGCCCGAGGAACAGGCCGACGCCGGTGCCGCGCATTTCAGTCGGGTACGTGGTCGCGACGAGGTTGTTGAGCACGATCTGCGAACCGACGACGAACGCACCCGCGCCGGCCACGGCGATCATCGTCGTGGTGCGGTCGGTGGCCCATGCGAGCAGCGCGACCATCGCCGCGCCGAGCACGTACGACGCCGAGATGACTTTGCGCCGATCGCCGACGCGGTCGGCGATGAAACCGGAGATCAAGCCGCCCGCCACCGCCATGCCGGCGAACAGCGAGCCGTACGCGAAGCTCGACGACAGATTTTCGCCGCGCTTGAGCATGATCGTCGGCAGCCAGCCGGACAAGCCGTACGCAGAGAACAGGCTCAATGCGCCGGCCGCCCAGAAACTCAGCGTGCGCAATCGATAATCGTGCGACAGCAGCAGACCGAGCGGACTTCTGTGCGACAACGCGCCACCGCTCGCGAACTGACCGGCGTCGTAGGCCGCCGCGCGTTCCGGACGCAACCGGTACAGCAGCGACTTCACTTCGTCCCAGCGGCCACGGCTCGCGAGAAAGCGCGGCGATTCCGGTAGCCACAACTGGATCGCGAGCGCGAACACGAGCGCCACGCCGCCGACGTAATAGAGACTCTGCCACCCGTAATGCGGCGTCAACCACGCAGCAATCAACCCGGCCGACGACGACCCGCTCACCCAGCCGAGCGAGAAGAACACGCTGGTAAACACGTTCGACGAACGCGTCGGTGCGATCTCGTTGATGTAGGTCACAGCGAGCGGCATCAGCAGCCCGAGCGCGAGTCCCATCGTCACGCGCAGCGCGATGTAGGTCGCGAGATCGTGTGCGAACAGCGCGATCGCGAGACTCATCACACCCGAGCCCCAGCAGCCGAGCAACAGGATCTTGCGACGCCCGAAGCGATCGCCGAGCAGGCCACTCACCGCTGAACCCGCCGCGAAACCCGCAAGCCCGCTCGACAGCATGATGCCGATGCGCGTCGGCGACAGCCCCCACGGTCCCGCGACGTAGTGGACGATGTACGCGGAGTTGTACAGGTCGTAGCCGTCGAACAGCAGGATCAGCGCGATCAGCACGCCGAGCCGGTAGTGAAAGCCGCCGAGGGGCGCTTCCTCGATCTCCTGACGAACGTCGATCCGGGTCGCCGGCATCGACACTTTATGTTGAGCCATGACTGCCTCGCTTCAGAATGAGTGTTTGATGCCGATCATCGCGCCGGTCTGGTTGCTGCCGCTCGTGACATCGCCGAGCGCGCGCACGCCGATGTTCAGACCATCCGAATTGCTCGCGTATGAGACTTCCGCGTAGAGGTCGGTGCGCTTCGACAGGAAGTAGTCGGCGAGCAGCACCGCGCTCGACGTCTTCTGCCCCGTGCCGTGGATGCGCTCCTGATAGCCGCCGAGCGACAGGAACAGCGGCGCGCTCGCTTGCCACGATGCGCCGACCCAGTACAGCAGCGAACCCGGCGACGTCACGCTGTTTTTCACATTGAGCCAGCGTGTACCGACGTATGCCTTCACCGAACCGAACGCATAGGTCGCCCCGCCGACGACGCGCATCTGCGACACGTCCTGCGTCGCGATCGACGTGCCCTGCATCTGGTCGTACGCGACGCCGACATTGGCCGGTCCGTGCGCGTACTGCAGCGAGACGCTGTACTCGCGGCCCACCTTGGAATGTCCTGCCACCTGTGCACCGTTGGGAATGGTCGAATCGAAGCCCGTGCTGTACAACGCCGCGAACGTCACGCCATCGAAGTTCGCGAGATAGCGCACCGCATTATCCGCGCGGCCGACGAGCGTTGCATCGTAGCCCTGCGCGGAATAGCTCGGATTGAAGTTGAGCGGATCGTACACATACATCAAGTCGTACAGCAGGTTGTATTGCCGGCCGAGTCTGACTTCGCCATACGGTGTGCTCAACCCGACGTACGCTTTTCGTCCGAACATCCGGCCGCCCTGTCCGAGCGTGCCGTTGTTGATCGAGAAGCCGTTCTCGAGATCGAATATGGCCTTGATGCCGCCGCCCAGATCCTCCTGGCCGCGCAAGCCCCAGCGCGAGCCCGCAAGGCTGCCCGATTCCATCCGCACCGCGGTGCCTGATGTGCCATTCGCACCGGGCACGTGATTCGCGATTTCGATGCCGACGTCGGTGATCCCGTAGAGCGTCACCGTCCCTTCCGCGTGAACGTAGGGCACGGCGGCGCACGACAACGCCAGCGCGGCAAAAGCGTGATGTTTCTTCATGTGTCTGTCTCCAAAGTTTTTGTATTCGTGTGCTTGCTGGTCGTGGTCAGGCCCGCCCATGACGACGACACGGGCGAGACTGCTACGACTTCGGTCACTTCTGCGACGCGGGCGCCTTCAGTCGAGACGCGGAGCCTCGCGACGCGGCTGCGGCAACGGTGTACCGAGCCCTGCTTCGCTCGCGAGCGCATAGAGCCGCAGGCCGAGCGCAAGATCCGACACGCCCATGCCCATCGCCTTGAACACCGTGATGTCGTCGGCGGACGTGCGCGCGAGTCCTCGTGCGACGACGTCGCACAGCGGCGTTATTTCGTCCCACGCATCGCGCGAGCCGTACGCACGGACGAATTCCGTCGACAGACGCTGCGCCGCGCCGAGATCGTCGACGACCGCGCGCGTGCAGCGGGCGAACACGTCGTCGGCGAGTTCGATGCGCTCTTCCGTGATCGCACCTACTGCGTTCACATGCGTGCCGCTTGCCAGCGCCGACGCGGGCAAAAACGCTTCGGTCGCGCGCGTGACGGTCGTGACGATCGGCGCATCGGCGACAGCGGCCTCCACCGACTGCGCCGCCACGATCTCGATGTAGAACTTCGCACGCGCCCGCTCGACGAACGCGCGGCGTTTGTCAGGCGTCGGACTGTACACACGCACGAGCTTCAGTGGCCGCACTGCGGCCACTGCGGCAAGCTGCGCGAGCGCCTGCTTGCCGGTACCGATCAACGCGAGCACGTCGGCATCGGGACGCGCGAGCCATTTCGTCGCAACACCGGAGATGCCGCCGGTGCGCATCTGGCCCAGTGCGAACGCTTCGAGAATCGCCTTCAGCTGACCGTTCGCGCTGTCGAACAGCATCAGCAGCGGACACGCTCCGCCTTCGGTATGCGCCCAGGTTTTCGTGCCGACGATCCCCGCGTCCTGAAACGCCGCGCCGATCGCGTGCAGATTGCTGTGCCCCCACGCGACGTGCGTCTTGCCCATGTTGCGTGCCGCGCCGCTCGCCTGCTGCGCGAGGCCGGCTTCGAGCGCTTCGATTGCGCCGGACAGGTTCATCAGCGAGACGATCTGCTGCTCGGAAATCCAGACGGGTGTACTCGCCGCGTTCATGCTTCGCCCTCGAAAATCGACGGCACCGGCGGTTCGAGCCGCAGCGTGTTGACGACCATCGCGTGCGTCACGTAGCGGCCAATCAGCATCACGAAAGCCATCGCTTCGGCCGGCGTCAGCAGGCTCGCGAGCGAATCGAACTCCGTTTGTGCATCGAGTCCGCGTGTGCGTAACGCCTTCAACGCATACGCCTGTGCGACTTTCTCGACGTCGCTCAATTCGGTCGCCGCAGCCGGATCGAGTCGATTGACCTGCGCAATCCACGTGCGCGGAAAACCGAGCTTCACGCTCAGGCGTTCATGCTGGTGACGCTCGTAGCGGTTCTCCATGTAGCTCGCCACCGTCAGCGCGCCGAGTTCGGTCAGACGATCAGGCAGCGCGTGCTTCAGTGCATCGGTGAAATGCATGAAGTGCAGCGTCACGTCGGGTGCATGGCCCGCGCACTTGAACAGCTCGCCGAGATAGCGCAGCCGTTCGACGCGCGGCGTCAGATAGGCGGCCAGATCGGGCCGCATATCGGCCAGCTCCAGCCTGGGGATCTTCTCGCTCATCGATGTCTCCGGTTTCCTGTCGTATCGCGCTGTGCTTAAAGCAGACCGGCACGATCGAGCACGCCGTCGAGACGCACTTCCAGTTCGCGCGTCGCGGGCATCATCGGCAGACGATGTTCGTTCGCGGGCAGCAGGCCCATCCGCTTCATCATGTATTTGATGGGGATCGGATTCGTGTCGTAGAACACGGACTGATTCAGCTCGAACAACGAGAAATGCAGATCGCGTGCGGCCGCGTAGTCGTTGCGCTCGACCGCCTCGACGAGATTCGCCACCTGACGCGGCGCCAGATTGCCGACCGCGTTCATCAACCCGCATGCGCCGACCGCGAGCATCGGATAGCTCAGTTCCTCAAGACCGACGAACACGCGCCAGTCCGACCCGAACGTGTCGAGCATGTGCGTGACGAAGCCCATGTCGTTGACCGCATGCTTCATCCCGACCAGATGCGGTACGCGCTCGCGGATCGCCTTGACGGTCGCGAGATCCATGCTGACCGCCGCGCGCCCCGGGATGTGATAGATCAGCAGCGGCCGTTCCGTGCGTGTACCGATGTCCACGTAGTACTCGACGAGACCGCGCTGCGGCGGACGGATGTAGTAAGGCGTGACGATCAGCATCGCATCGACGCCGGCCTTGTCCGCGTGCGCCGTCAGCTCGACGGTTTCGGCATGCGATTGCGAGCCGGTCGCGGCGAGCACCGGCACGCGTCCGGCCGTGGCCTCGACGGCGACGTCGACGAGACGGTTACGCTCTGCCACCGTCAGCAGACTCGGCTCCGCTGTCGTGCCGTTCACGAGCACGCCATGCCCGCCGTTGACGATCTGCCAGTCGACGAGCCGTGCATAGGTCTCGTAGTCGACAGCCTGGTTGCGGAACGGCGTGACGATCGGCGTAATCGAGCCCTTCAGCCATGAGATATCGCGCATGATTCGGATTCCTTGTCGATGAATTGGCTTAGTTGGCTCAAGCGGCTTTTTCATTACCGCGATTGGTCGAAAAACCGGTCTGCGTGCCGAGCAGCGCGAGCGGCTCTTTCATGCTCTCCTGCCACAGCAGCGACTGCATGTAGATGTTGAGCGGCTGATCCTGGATGGTCAGCTCGTAGACGTAGTCGTCGTAGGACGCGTGGTTGTGCACGGCCCAGCCGGGTGCCGACAGCATCAGATCGCCGGCTTTCCACTCGTAGCGGTTGCCCGCGACCATGCTGTAGCCCGAGCCCGAGAAGTAGTAGTTGATCGCCGACGACACATGACGATGCGGACGGTCGACGATCTTCGGCGGACGGATCGTCATCGTCGCGAAGAAATTCGGCGTGATGCCGTTGGTGCGACCCGTCACCGGGTTGTACATCATGTACAGCCGGCGTCCGACGTAGTCGCTGCCCAGTGCTTCGAGCTTGTCGAGTTCGGCTTTCACGAGTTGCCACGGAAAATGCAGCGGACGCGATTCGACGACCTGCGGATTGATCAGCGTTTCGTACGGCATCAGCAGGCCACCGTCTTCGCCGATCGGGAACATGCCGAACGGGTTGCGGCGCTTCGGATCGTCGCTGACGTGCGACGTGAGCGTTTCGGTTGGCACTTCCAGCTCGACGCCGAACTCGGGCACATACACTTCCATGTGCTGCAGCAGCGGCGTATTCGAGTAGACGAGCCGCACCTGGATGTCGTTTGTATCGTTGGTGTGCGCGTACGCGACGAACGCCGGATGATTCCACACGTCGTATTGACGGAACGCGATGCTGCGACCCGCGACGCGCGTCGAACCGCCGCCGCGAATGCAGAAGTTCACCTCGGTCGCGTTGTGACGCATCGGCTCGGTGGTCTCGCCCGGCAACAACACCTGCAGCGACACCTGAATGCCAGGGGCGAGGCCCGGCGAACCGGCACGCGCGGACGGATGGACGATCAACGAATGACGGCGTCCGTCGGCCGGCTTCGGCAACGCGGCAAGACGCTCGACCTCCGCGTCGATCTCTTCGCGGCTCACGATCACCGGTGCCCAGTAGTGGTTGTCGCGGGGACGCTGGCCAGTCTGATCGACAAAGCTCGCTTGCGCCGGCCCGAATTCGCGTCTCAGGTCATGCATCGGAAGTCTCCTCAAAGCACCCGCCGGGATCAGTCGCGGCCAGGTGCGGAAATGGAATCGAGGACTGAAAATTACTCGCCGGCGCTTTGTCGATCAAGATTGATATTTAAAATCAATATAAATATTTGGGCCGGGCTCTCGCGTACTGACGAATAGCCGGACTCCGCTTTACTGCAATGGTCTGATAAACTTTCAGGAACATGCTGCGTCCGACCCATTCGGCCGATTTATATTGATTAGATTGATTCCATGACGACCAGAGATCTGATGACACGCGAGGAAGTGCTGGCCCGCCTCAACATCAAGCCGGCGACGCTTTACTCGTACGTGAGCCGCGGCCTGATCGGCACCGCGCCGCACGACGACGGGCGCCGCAGCCTGTACGTGCGTGCCGATGTCGAGCGCGTGGGCAGTCGCAAGCGCGGACGCATGCCGAAGGCGGCGTCGGCCGAATCGACGATGCGCTGGGGCGAACCGGTGCTCGCGTCGGCAATCACGCACATCACACCGCAGGGTCCGCTGTATCGCAACCGCTCTGCTGTCGACATGGCGAAGGCCGGCGCATCGTTCGAATCGGTTTCGCAACTGCTGATGACCGGCGTCTGGCAGGACGGCGTCACTGCGTGGGGCACGCTCGACACGCCGCAGACGGTGCTGCCGCTGTTCAGCGCGTACGCGGGCAAGCTGGAAGGCGGCGACATAGCCAACCTGCTCGGCATGGTGCCGCTTGCGCTCGGCATGCAGGGACGCGGCGCGGCAGAAATCTCCGACGGCAGCGCAGTGCAAGCCGCTCGTCTCATCATGCAGACGATGGCCGGATGCCTGGGGTTTCTAAGCAATACGCGGGCGTTCGTCGCACGTGAACGCGGCGAGAGTCTGGCGGCATATCTGCTGCGTTCGGCAGGCGGTATCGGTTCGCCCGATGCGGTGTTCGCAGTGAACGGCGCGCTGACCGTGCTCGCCGACAACGAACTCGCGCCGGCCACGTTCGCCGCGCGTGTCGCGGCATCGACGAATGCGGATCTCTACAACTGCATCGCGGCGGCGATCGGATCGCACGTCGGTTTTTCGACGGGCACCGCGACGGAGAAAGTCGAAACGCTGCTGCTGCGCGATGTGTCCAATCCCGATACCGCGCCGCGTCTGCAGATGGTGCGTGAAGTGGGCGCGAGTCTGTTCGGCTTCAACCATCCGCTGTATCCGGAAGGCGATGTGCGCGCGAATCTGATCATCGAGCAGGTGCGTGCACTGCGTCAGGCGACGACCGATACCGCGCCGACGCTCGCCTTTCTCGGACTCGCCGAAGAGAAACTGTCGATGCGTCCGGGCGTCGCGATCGCGCTCGTCGTGCTCGCGCGTGCGTTGGGTCTACCGGACGGCACCGCGACTGCGTTGTGGATCATCAGTCGTACGGCAGGATGGGTCGCGCATGTGCTTGAACAGCGCTCGCAGGCGTTCCTGCTGCGGCCGCGTGCGAAGTATATTGCGGCGTTGCGGATGTAATCGGCGGCGACGCGGCCACTTTCAGCGAACCGCTGTTACCGCCCTTCCACGGTCGCCGGTTTTGTCGGCGAAGTCACCGTCGGCGTCGCATCGATACCCCGAAAAACCGCCGCGGAAATCAGCGTAATCACCCCGACGCAGATGAAGCTCATCCGGAATCCGAGCGTCACCGAACCCCATTGGTCGGCGAACAGGCTAACGAGCGCACCACCGATCGTTACGCCCAGGCCGAGCGCGAGCATCTGCACCATCGAGAACAAACTGTTGCCGCTGCCTGCGTCCTCGATCGACAGCCCCTTCAGCGTGACGCTGTTCATCGCCGCAAACTGCATCGAATTGGCCGCGCCGAAAATCGCCAGCACGACGATCTCGAGGGCGACCGGCGTGCCGCGCGAAATCAGCGCAAATGCGACGATCGATCCACCGACGATCAACGTATTCACCAGCAGGAACGTGTCGTACCCGTAGCGGCGAATCAGCGGCGCGATCCAGCGCTTCGCAAGCGCGCCCGACAACGCCGCAGGCAGCATCATCAAACCGGAATGCAGCGGCGTGTAGCCAAGTTCGAGCTGCATCAGCAGCGGTACGAGAAACGGCACCGCGCTCGAGCCGATCCGGCACACCAGGTTGCCGATCAACCCGACGCTAAAGTTCGGTTCCCTGAACAACGCGAGCCTGAACAGCGGATTCTCGCGACGCCGTGCATACGAGATGTACGCGAACGCTGAGACGAGTCCGAGCACGAACAATCCTGCGGACCACGCAGCGCGATGCGATTGAACCGGCGCATCGACTGCAAGCGAGAACGCGATCATGCACAGCGACACCAGCGCGCAGCCGGTCACGTCGAATGGCGGTGCAGCCTCGCTGGTCGTACGCGGCAGATAGTGGTGAACCGCGAACATCCCGATTGCGCCGATCGGCACGTTGATCAGGAAAATCCAGTGCCATGAGAACGCTTCGACAAACCAGCCGCCAAGTGTCGGTCCGACAATCGGGCCGATCTGTCCCGCAACCGAAATCATCGCGAGTGCGGCCACGTATTGCTCGCCGCGCACGCTGCGCAGCACCGCGAGCCGGCCGATCGGCAGCAGCATCGATCCGCCGATGCCCTGCAAAACGCGCGCGACCACCAGTTGCCCGAGCGTGTGTGCGCTCGAACAGCACAGCGAGCCGAGCACGAAGATCAGGATTGCAGTGAAGTACACACGCCGCGTGCCGAAGCGATCGGCGAGCCAGCCGGATGCGGGCGTCAGCATCGCCATCGTCAGCGTGTACGCGACGATCACCGGCTGCATCACGAGCGGTTTCACACCGAGACTGTGCGCGATCGACGGAAGCGCGGTGTTGACGATCGTCGTGTCGAGCGTCTGCATGAAGAAACCTGCGGCGACGATCCACAGTAACGCGGTGTGGCTGGAATCCTGACTCATCGATACTTCTCGGGTGCGTCGACAGATGGGCTTTCGACGCGTTCTTGGGGGATTCCGACATGATATTGTCATCGTTGACAATCGGGAACCCCACTAACGATGTTGACTGTTATCGCCGTTGCCGATAACAATGAGCGATGCTCAATCCCATCTGGCTCAAGACATACGCGACGGTCGCGAGCTGCCATAGCTTCACCGAGGCAGCGCGTCAGCTTGGTCTCACGCAGTCGAGCGTCAGCGAACACGTTCGCCGTCTCGAGCATGCGGTCGGACGGCGGCTGTTTATCCGCGACACGCACTCGCTCGCGATGACGCCCGACGGCGAAGCGATGCTCGCGCATGCCGGCGCGATCCTGCAGGCAATCGGCCGCGCCGAGTCGCAATTCCGCGCACCGCGTCTGAAAGGACGCGTCCGTCTAGGCTCATCCGACGACATCGCACTCGGCCCGTTGCCGACCGTGCTCGCCGCCTTCCGCAACGCGCACCCCGACGTCGAACTCGAAATCACGATCGGCATGACCGGCAAGCTGTACGAATTGCTCGACGCGGGATCGATCGATCTGCTGGTGGGCAAGAGAAGGCTCGGCGACAAACGCGGCGTCGCGCTATTCACCGGACGGCTCGAATGGCTCGCGCGCGCCGGCACGCTGGTGGATCTCACGCAACCGCTACCGCTGATTCTTGTCGCCGAACCGAGCGTGACGCGCGCGGTCGTGCTCGATGCGCTCGCGCAAACCGACTTCCGCTGGCAACTGGTCTGCACGAGCAGCAGTCACGCCGGTTGCGTCGCGGCTGCTCGAGGTGGGCTTGGTGTGACAGTGCGGCCGCAGTATCTGTCGGCACGTGGACTCGCGCCGCCGGCCAACGTCGCGAGTCTGCCGGTGCTACCCGACGTCGAATTCATCGCACTGGCGGCGAAGCGGCTCAGCCGCCCCGCAGGCACGCTGCTGCAGTTGCTGCACGACAGCGATCTGCGCGGGTCGTGGATCGGCGAATAGTGTTCGACGTGACGCTCAGCGCTCGAGCGAACGCATCTTCCTGAGTTCGGGAAAAATCCGCATCCACAGCAGCGCGACGCCGATTGTCGCGCAACCGCCGACGAGCACCGCCGCCCGCGCACCCCACCAGCCCGCCGTGAGTCCCGATTCGAATTCGCCCAGTTGATTCGATGTGCCGATGAACAGCGCATTCACTGCGCTGACGCGGCCCAGCATCTCGTCGGGTGTGCGCAGCTGCACGAGCGACAGCCGCACGACCACGCTGATCACATCGGCGGCGCCCATCGCGGCGAGTGCGACGAGCGACAGCAGAAATTGATTCGATAGCCCGAACACGATCGTCACGAGACCGAACGCGATCACACCACCGAACATCGCCCTGCCCGGCCGTGTGCGCAGCGGAAAATGCGCGAGCCACAGCGTGCCCGCGAGCGCGCCGACTGCGGGTGCGGAACGCAGTATGCCCAGCCCCCACGGACCCGTGTGCAACATGTCGCGCGCGAAGATCGGCAGCAACGCGGTCGCGCCGCCGAACAGCACCGCGAACAAGTCCAGCGACAGCGCGCCGAGCACCACCGGTTCGCGACGAATAAACGCGATGCCCGAGAAAATCGATTTGAGCGTCGCAGGCGCGCGCGTGGCCGGCTTCGTGCGCAATGGGATCGTGCTCACCAGCATCGCCGCGCAACCGAACGCGATCGCACACGCGATGTACACGGCCATCGGCCCGACGCCGTACAGCAAACCGCCGAGCGCGGGCCCGACGATCTGCGCCGACTGGTTCGCCGACGTGGCCCACGCGGTCGCGCGCGGCAGCTCGTCGCGTCCCACGATGCCCGGCAGCAACGACGACACCGCCGGCGATTCGAACGCGCGCGCCGCGCCGACCGATGCCGCGAGCACGTAGATAACGGGCGCCGTCAGCCAGCCGCCGAGCGTGCCGAGCAGGAACACGCCGGCCGCGAGCGCTTCGAGCGTCTGACAGATCGCCGCGATGCGCCGACGGTCGTAGCGATCTGCAGCGTGGCCGACGACCAGCGTCAGTGCGAACATCGGCAGGAACTGCGCGAGCCCGACGAGACCGAGCGCGTACGCGCTGTGCGTCAGCGCGTAGATGTGCCAACCGATCGCGACTGCAAGCATCTGGAACGACACCGACGACAGCACGCGCGCAGACCAGAAACGCTGGAACCCGGGATCGCGCAACGGGCTGACGGTTGAAGATGCAAGAACGGAAGGGGGTTCGGTGTCGGCAGAGTCGGGAGTCATCGGTCGGTCGTGAGTCGGTGCGCGCGGGCGTGGCACTGCCGGTCGGGAAAGCCGGCAGTTTAGTGCAACTCGACGTTGCGCGGCAGAACTACACGACGATTTGCGTCGTGATACCGTCGTGCGGTGCCAGCCGCGAAAACGATTTGCGGCGCGCATCCGCTACCTTTCAAGGTTCAAAGGAGAACGCAGCAATGAACGCAGCCACCCGGTTCTGGATGGTCCAGGGCGCACCGACGCCGGTCGGTCCTTTTTCGCACGCGACGGAGTCGGACGGCTGGATCTTCGTGACCGGCCAGATGCCTACATCGCCCGACGACGACTCGGCGCCGCTGCCCGACGGCGTCGCCGCGCAGACCACGCGCGTGATGGACAACTTGAAGCTCGTGCTCGCGGGCGTCGGTCTTGGGCTCGAGCACGTCGTGTCCGCGCGCATTTTTCTGACCGAGTTCAAGCGCGACTACGCGACGATGAATGCGACCTATGCTGCGTACTTTCCGTCGGATCGTTTGCCGGCGCGGACGTGTATCGGTGTGACGGGGCTTGCTCGGGATGCGCTGGTTGAGATCGATTTTATTGTGCGCCGGCCTGCGTAATACGGCTGTGGTCTTTTGATGGATCGACCTCGAAGCGCGGACGTTCTTTTGTTTTTGTGTGCCGCGCTTCGTGTCATCGCTACCGCAGCGGCCGCTTTTGTCATGCGTGCGGCCGCGCGGAAAGACACTTAACCTGTATAGCTGGCCTTAGCCTCTTTCAGATAATCACCAAGCCGCCTCGGTGCGCGTCCGATCAGCGACTCGATATCGTCCGTGACGATAGAAAGATTGCCGGACCGGATCGCTACCTCGATCGATACCAGCATCGCAACGAATACGCCCGGAACCTTGGCCGCTTCCAGTCCGGCGGCGAACTGCGCGTCGGTCACATCGACGACGGCAAGCGGCTTGCCTGTCGCCTCGCGAGCAAGGCCTGCGATCTCTTCGCGAGATAGCGCTTCGCTGCCGGTGAGCGTGTAGGTCCTGCTGTCGGACGACGGCGCAACCAGCGCTGCGGCAATCGCTTCGGCCATGTCCTCCCGCCCGGCGGACGACACTCTCCCACCCTTCGTAGCCGAATGCCATTGCCCGCTCGCCAGCGCATGAGGCAGCGACATGAGCAGATTCTCGTGATACCAGCTGTTCCGGAAAATCACGTGCGGCAAGCCGGTGGCCTTGATGGCCCGCTCGGTCTCCAGATGGTCCGGCGCGAAGGTCACGAGCGAACTTTCCGGATTGGGCAGCGACGTATACGCCAGACGCTCGACACCCGCTGCGACCGCTGACGCAACCGCATTGCGATGCTGCTTCAACCGTTTGTCGGCGCCATCCAGCGCATCCGTCGAAACGATGACGACCGTACCGGCGCCTTTGAACGCTTCGGTCAAAGCTTGCGGGTCTTCGAAGTCCGCTTTACGTACTTCGATGCCGGCCGCCGCAAGGTCGGCGAGTTTTTCGGGGTCGCGGGTGCCGGCGATGATGCGGTTGTGCGTCACGCCGCGCGCAAGCAGATGCTTGATCACGAGCCGGCCAAGCTGACCGGACGCGCCGGTGACGAAAATCGTGTTGCTCATGGAATAACCTCATTCTGAGTGTTACTCTCTTTTTGAGAGTGCCTCGATAGTCAGGCCTCGGCCCGCTTCCGTAAAGGAGGCAGTTTTTCAGGAGATAGTTACCAGATGGGAACCACCCACACGCGGATAAGCGAGCTCAAGGCGAAGCTGGAAGAGGTCCGCACTCAATATGGTGCGATCGGGAATTGCCCGGTGCGCGACGTCATCGATGTGATCAACGGGCGGTGGAGTTCGCTGCTGATGATCGCGCTGTCCGAGCAAGCGTATCGATTCGGCGAACTTCGTCGGCTGGTGCCGGACATTTCGCAGCGCATGTTGACGCAGACGCTTCATGAGTTGCAACGCGACGGCTATGTGCATCGCGAGGTGTTCCCTACGAAACCGCCGGGCGTCGAATACAGCCTCACCGATCTCGGTCGATCGATGTTCGATGCGCTGAACGTTTTGCTCGTCTGGGCCGACGCGAATTACGATGCGGTCCGGGCAGCTCGTGCCGAGTTCGATAGCCAGAGGGAATCGGCGTAAGAGGCACTCCTCTGCGCCGGCAGTAAAATGCGCGCTCTTCTCCACCGGAAATAGCCCCATGCAAATCCTCGTCGACGCAGACGCCTGCCCCGTAGTCGTCAAAGAAATGCTGTTCCGGGCAGCAAACCGCGTCGAGGTGTGCGTCACGCTGGTCGCGAATCAGTATCTGCGCACGCCGCCTTCGCGCTTCATCAAGTCACTGCAGGTGCCCGCGGGCTTCGACGCCGCCGACAACCGCATCGTCGAACTCGCCGAGAACGGTGACCTCGTGATTACTGCGGATATTCCGCTTGCCGCTGCTGCGCTCGACAAAGGCGCGCAGGTGCTCGATCCGCGTGGCAGCTGGTTCAGTCGCGAGAATATTCAGGAACGCCTGACGATGCGCGATGTGATGGATCAGCTTCGCAGCACAGGCATCGAGACCGGCGGTCCTTCGCCGTATAGTGCAAACGACAGCAAGACGTTCGCGTCGCAGCTGGATCGGTTTCTTGCTCGTTATCGGGCGCGGCCGGGTGCGGGTGCGTGAGGCAGGACACGCTAGCGAGCGCGCAGAATTAGGCGTGGCTCAGCGGTTCACCAAACCACCGCACCGCAGCCCGAGCCGCATCCTCATCGCCTGAAGCACCGCTACCCTCGCCCACCCACGCGACAAACCCATCGGGCCTCACAAGCACAGCGCTCAAGCCCAACCGATCCTTCACATCGCTCGCGACGTACGCAATACGATCGCTCCACTTGCCTGCGAGCGCTTCAAGCGCCGCACTAGCGTCGAAATCCAGCAGCAGGCCCTTGCCGTTTCTGAGCAGTTCGCCAAGCCTCGCCCCATCGATCAGCTCAAAATCGGGCGCACTGCGACCCACCAGCGCGTGGCCACCGCCGAAATCGTAGCGAAGAGAAAGACCCCACACGCGCTCAGCGAAGTACGTCGCACCGTCACGCGTGTCGAGCAGATCGCGAATGATCGCCTCGAGCGCGCGCGTGCTGCGGGTCGGTCGCATCAGCGCGACCTGCGCGCGCGACCAGTCGAGGATCTGCACGCCGATCGGATGCCGTTCGCTTTCGTAGCTGTCGAGCAGACCATCCGGTGCATCGCCACGCAGCGTCGCAGCGAGCTTCCACGCAAGATTCATCGCGTCGCCGAAACCGAGGTTGAGACCCTGGCCACCCAACGGCGAATGAATGTGCGCAGCGTCGCCCGCGAGCAGCACACGCCCTTTGCGATACGGCGTCGCCTGATGCGCGCGATCCGTCCACGTGGTCGCGAGCGGAAGCGCCGTTAAGGTGACATCGGTGTTGGACACGTGGCGCAACACCGCTTGCACATGCTCGAGCGTGATCGCCTGGCTTCGATGAAAAGCGCCGCCGTCGAAATCGGCCATCGTGACGATGCCGGGCTGCTGGTACGTGTACATCCCCGTCGACGTGTAATGGCGGCCCGGCTTGAGCTTGTCCGGATCAGCCAGTTCGACCACAACGGAATAGCCGGTGAACTCGGGATCGGTGCCGGTGAACGCGAAGCCGCCGGCTTTGCGCACGGTGCTGCGTCCGCCGTCGCAACCGACGAGCCATCGTCCGCGAAACGTCTCGCCACCGGCGCGAACGGTCACGTCGTCATCGGCTTGATCGAAGCCTTCGACTCCTACGCCACGTTTAACCTCGACTCCCAGCGAATCAGCGCGTGCAGCCAATACGGATTCAAGATGCTGCATCTCGACCGCGAGAATGCTATCGACCGGACCCGGCAGCCGGAACGGCCACTTCGACGTATCGATGTTGTCGTAAAAGAACTGGATGCCCGCGAAATGGCCGGCCGGTCGACGCTTGTTTTGCATCCAGTGCGGCGCATTCGGCACCCTGCTGTTCGAACCGTCCTTCGAATCCGGCGGCGTCGTGACGTCGTCAAGCAGACCGCGACGGTGAAAAGCTTCAAGGGTGGGAACCGACAGGCCGCGCAATCCGAACGGCAGTTGCTTCAACGGAGAGGCCGGGTTCTCAGCCTGCTCCAGCACCAGCACCGAGGCAACGCCTGCAAGGCGCAGCTCGCAGGCGAGAAACAGGCCGACAGGGCCCGCGCCTGCGATGACAACGTCGTATATCAAGGTGAAACTCCTCAAGCGCGCCGGCCGCTATCGTGCGGTATCGACGAAGGCTGAGGTTCCGCCGTTGCAGTCAAAACGATGCCTGCCGCCTTCGCGGCAAGCATCGTATCACTTCGCTCATCGTCGATCCGGGGCCGATTGGGCGACCCCACGCGCTGCTGTACTGCTGCCCTGCTCCCCCGTTTTTCTGAAACTCAACCGCACGCGGGCTTCGCCTTCCTGCACGCATCGGCGAGCGGCGGCGGCGGGTCTTTCTTGAAGACGGTCTTGTACGATTCGAGCACGTTCGACTGCACCACCGGCAGCGACTGCACGCCGATCCACGCAGGCGGCGTCTGGCCGATCAGCGCCTTCATCATCGCGAGCGCTTCGGCGACGCCCTGGTCGTACGGACGCTGCGAACCGGTCGCCTTCAACGGGCCGCCCTTCGCGATTTCGATCGCCGATTCGAGGCCGAGGTCGACCGTCGTCACCGGGATGTTGAGCCCCTGCGCGCGCATCGACGTCAGCGTGTCGAGCGCGGGTTGGTCCCACACCGCGAACACGCCCTTCACGTCCGGATTGCCGGTCAGAAAGTCACCCGCGATCTGGCCGACCTTCGACGGATCGGTGAACGCGACCTGCTTGATGTGGATGTCCGGACGGTTCTTCTTCATCCATTCGTTGACGGCCTTCGTCCGCTCCGTCGTGCTGAAGTAGTCGACGCCGAAGTTGACGAGCCCGATCGTGCCGCCCTGCGGAATGCACGACGCGAGCACCTTCGCGGCGATCTGGCCGTTGCCCTCGCTATCCGCCGACACCATCGCCGCGTACTGATCGGGATGATGCAAACCGGTCGGCACGTTATCCATGAACACGAGCTTGATGCCCGCCTGCGAGACCTTCTTGTACGTCGCGGCGGTCGCGGTGCCGTCGACGGGGATCGAGATGATGCCGTCGGGATGGCGCTGGATCGTGTTCTCGATATCGGCGATCTGCTTGTCGACCTGATACTCGGCCGACGCCACGCCGATCACCTGCACGCCGTATTTCTTCAGTGTGTCGCTGATGCCCTGCACCTGCAGTTGCGCCCAGTCGAGGTTCATCGTCTGCATCGCGATGCCGACCTTGAACTTGCCCGCCTTGACCTTCGCGGCATCGGCGGCACTCAGCTGCACGGTATCGACCGATGCCGCCTTCTCGCCGTTCGGCCCCTGCCCGACGATCGTCTTCGGGCCGATCGAATCCGCTGTCAAACCCTTCATGCACGTCTGCGCGTACGCGCTGGGCGACAGCACGGCTGCGGCGCTCGCCGTCGCGATGACACTCGCCAGAACCGCTCTGGAAATACGACGCTGCTTCATGTCTCTTCTCCGTTGGTCTTGATTTGAGGCTGTCTCCTGCCCGTTTGCTGCTTGCTGTGCAGCGCGTGCGAACGCGGCTGCGGTATCCCCGGTCGCGCTTTCATTCTTTCGCGCGGACCGTTACTTCTGCTGCGCTTCTTCTACTTCTTCGTGAACGCGACGGCCGCGACGATGATCGCGCCTTTAATCACCAGTTGCAGCGACGAACTGACGCCGAGCAGCACCAGCCCGTTGTTCAACGTGCCGATGATCAGACTGCCGAGCAGCGTGCCGAGCACGAAGCCGCGTCCGCCGAACAGACTGCAACCGCCGAGCGTCACCGATGCAATCACGTCGAGTTCCATCCCCTGCACGACGTCGGGCCGTGCTGCATGCGAGCGCGCGGACAGCACCAGCGCGGCGACGCCTGCGAGCATGCCGGTCAGCACGAACGTCAGCGTCGTCACGCGGCGGATGTTGATGCCCGAATAGAGCGCGGCGGTGGGGTTGCCGCCGCATGCGTACACGCGTCGGCCGAACACGCTGTAGTGCAGCAGCAGAATGCCGGCGACCACCGTGAGCAAGGTCCAGAGGATCGGCACCGGTACGCCGAACACATCGCCTTCGCCGAAGATCGAGATGAACGAATCGTTGGTGATGATCTCGGGCCGCGTCGTCGTGACCATCAATGCGAGGCCGCGCGCGGCGCTCAGCGTACCGAGCGTGACGAGGAACGACGGGACGTTCAGGCGCGTCGTCGCGACGCCGTTGATCAGCCCGACGATCGCGCCGGTGCCGATGCCCGCGATCGCGCCGACGATCCAGCTATCGCTGACGTGCGTCATCGCGAGCGCCGCCGACATGCCCGACAGCGCGAGCACCGAGCCGACCGACAGATCAATCTGCCGGCCGATGATCACGAACGTCATGCCGACCGCGACGATCGATACGAGCGCGGTCTGCCGGCCGATGTTGAGGAAGTTGTCGATCGACAGAAACCACGGCGACGCGAAGCTGAACACGACCAGCAGGATCGCAAACGCAACGTACAGCGCGTACGGACGGTCGCCTTGCAGCAGCAGTCGCGCGAGCTTTCTTGCGCGGCTTTGCTGCTCGGGTGTTGCCTGAGACGGCGGAGTCTCGCGATCGGTCGCGAGCGTGGGGACGGAGTCGTTCATGATGCGTACTCGTTCGGGGAGCGCGAAAGCTGGATCAGGTGATGAAGGTCTTCGGCATTGCCGAGCGTCGCGCGCTCTACGGTGCTGACGATGCGCCCGTCGACGACGATCGAGATGCGGTCGCACAGCCGCAGCAGTTCGTCGAGATCCGACGACACGACGAGCACGCCCGTGCCCTCGCGCGCGGCCTCGTGCACGACGCCGTAGATTTCCTCGCGCGCGCCGACGTCGACGCCGACCGTGGGTTCATCGAGCAGCAGCACCTTCGGCCGCGGATGATTCCACTTCGCGAACACGACCTTCTGCTGGTTACCGCCGGACAGAAACTTCACGTCGGTCGACGTGCCCGGTGCCTTCACCGACAGCATCTTCATCGCGCGCTGCGCTTCGCCGGTCGCCGCATGGCGACGCAGCCAACCCCAACGCGAAAAATGCCTTAGCCGGGGCAGCGTGAGATTGCGTTCGATCGAATGATCGAGCACGAGGCCCTGCACGTGACGATCTTCCGGCACGAGCGCGACGCCGCGACGGATCGCGCCGGCGGGCGTCAGGCCCGCGAGCGGTTCGCCGTCGAGCACGATGTCGCCGCTATCGACGGAGCGCAACCCGAAGATGGTCTGCAGGATTTCGGTGCGGCCGCTGCCGATCAGGCCCGCGAGGCCGTGCACTTCGCCGCGTCGCAACGTGAGGTCGACCGCGTGCAGACGGTCGTTGCCGACGTTCGACAGCGAGAGCACGGATGCGTCTTTCTCTTTCTCGTCGTTCGCATTCGAAGTAGTCGTGGACGCGACGCTCTGCGACTCACGCGCATGCAACGCCGCATGACCCGAGCCGACGATCGCCGCGACCAGTTGCTTCATGTCGGTCTGCGCGGTCGCGAACGTGCCCGCGTTCGCGCCGTCGCGAAACACGGTCACGCGCTGCGAGATGCGGAACACTTCGTTCAGCCGATGCGTGACGTAGATCACACCGACGCCGCGATCCGTCACCGCGCGGATTGCGTCGAACAGGATCTGCTCTTCGCCGCCGGTCAGCGCAGAGGTCGGTTCGTCGAGGATCAGCACGCGCACGTCGCCCATCAACGCCTTGCAGATCTCGGTCATCTGCCGGTATGCGAACGGCAGCGAATCGACCGATGCACGTGGATCGAGCGGAATGCCATGTGCTTTCAGGAATGCGCCGACCTCGGCGAGCAGTGCGCGCTTTTTGACGAAGCCGAGTTTCGTGCGCGGTTCGCGGCCGAGCATCAGGTTCGCCGCAACCGACAGCGATTCGACCAGGCTCAGATCCTGATAGACCACCGCAACGCCGGCTTCGCGCGAACGCGCAGGGGAATCGAACGCGACTTTCTGGCCGGCGATCTCGATCGCGCCGTCGTCGTAACTGTGAACGCCGCTGAGAATCTTGATCAGCGTGGACTTTCCGGCGCCGTTTTCGCCCAGCAACGCATGGACCTCGCCGGGCAGCACTTCGAGGTCGACGCCGCGCAGCGCCTGCACGCCGCCGAACCGCTTGGTGACGCCGGCAACACGGACCAATGGCATCCGGGGCGATGAACTTGCCGCGGATGAAACCGGCTCACTCATCTGGACTGTCTCCTTCGTCGGCGAGACGAAATTTTTGTGCCGCGAGCGGGCCGCGACTATGTTTGTGATCTTGTCATCATCGAAATGATGAGTCAATAACATTTACCGGTGGATTAATGCGGGTTAACGGCATGCGCACGCGCTCCAGGCTTGGCTGGATGCACGTTATGTGACGATGTTAACAACAATGTGAAATGACCTGGTGGTGCTGTCCGGTCAATGCGGCTCGGCCAGCCAGCCGGCGATGCGCGCGGCGCTCTGCGCGGGCAGCAGCCCGGCGGTATCGACGATCAGATCGCTGAACGCACGCGCGTGATAGCCCTCGGCGTACATCTCGTCGATGCGCTGTCGTTCCCATTCCGTCAGCACGCGGCCGCCGCGTTCGGCACGCGCGACGTCGAGCGGCGGGGCTAGTGTGACGGCGACGAGGCGTGCTGTGCGCCGTTCGCACGCGGCGCGCAGTACTGCGAAGTCAGAATCCCTTAGCGGCCATGCGACGATCAGATACCGGCTCGCGACCGTTTCGATCCAGCGGCGGATGCGCTCGAGCGCGAACGTCCATTGCTCCGCGAGCGGTAGATCTTCGTGGGCGTCGTCATCGTCGCTATCGTCGCCGTCGATGAAACGCGCGTCCGGCAGCAAATGCGCGAGCGCCGCGCCGACCGTCGATTTGCCGCTATTGATCGGACCGTTGATCGCGATCACGGTCAGCGGGGTTGAAGAGGAATCGTGCGTCATACGGGTTTCTCGTTGCGAGTGCGTGACTGATCGCGATTGTCACCCAGGTGCAGCGTGTGTGCGGCAGCCGATTTCACAACCCGATTTCACAACCCAATACACACCGCCCCCAACGCAATCACCACACACGACGACAACCGCCGCACCGACATCTCTTCATTGAGAAACAGCCGCCCGATCAGCACCGCGAACACGACACTGGTTTCACGCAACGCGGACACCGATCCCATCGCGCCGAACTGCATGGCCCAGATCACGATGCCGTACGCGGCGAGCGACACCACGCCGCCCGCGATCGACGTGCCGATATCGGCACGCGGCGCACGCAGCGCGCGATGGCCGCGCATCGCGACGAACACCAGCGGCATCAACCAGTAGAACGTGAACATCCACGCGGTGTAGGACAGCGCGTCGCCCGAGTGCCGCACACCGACGCCGTCGATCACCGTGTAGATCGCGATCGTCGCGCCGGTCAGCAACGCGGCCGCGAGCGTCGCGCGTGAGGGTCGTTTGCGTTGCAGCGCAAGCCCGACGATTCCGCCCGACACCAGCACGATGCCGACCGCCTGCGCGAGGCCGGGCTGCTCGTTCGCGAACAGCATCGCGCCGAGTGCAACGAGCATCGGCGACGAACCGCGCGCGATCGGATAGGCATCGCCGAGATCGCCATGCCGGTACGCACGGACGAGGCTCAGGTTGTACACGCCGTGAATCAGTCCCGACGCGACGATGTACGGCCACGACGCAGCGGCCGGCAACGGCACGCACGCGACCACGACCGTCGCGATGCAGGCCATGCCGATGCTCATCCAGGTCATCGACAGAAAGCGGTCGCGATTGCCGTGCAGCAGCGCATTCCATGTCGCGTGCAGCAACGCGGCCAGCAGCACGAAGCCGCCGATATAACTGATCATGGTCGTCCAGAGAATGGCGTCGATGGAATCGTATTTTAAACGTATAGACGTCTATATGTATACGAAGACCGATGCATTGCAAGGGCTTGTGCGGCGATGCGATACTGGCCGGCCGTCGTGTCGTGCCACTGCTAGCCGACGGCCATTAAAAAAGGAGCCCTCGCATGAACACCGCAAGCCCTGCCCTGACGATCTTCGCCGGCCGCACCGCTGACCGGAACGCGCGCGGCATGGCCGGCGCGGCGAAAGTCGGTGCCGCGCTTGCCCGACGACTCGGGCTCGAACCCGTCCGTATCGGTGAGCCCGACGCGCCGTTCGACGGCGACTGGCGGGCGCAACTCGCGGCGGCGCTGCCGTCGCTCAGGCAACTGTCCGCGCGCTACGAGCAACTGCTGCGCGCCGAACCGCGGCAGCCGCTGCTGACTGTGATGGGTCGCTGCGCAAGTGCGCTCGCGACGTTGCCGGTCGTCGCGCGTCATCACCCGGACGCGGCGATCGTCTGGTTCGACGCACACGGCGACTGCAACACGCCCGCGACGACGACGTCCGGCTACCTCGGCGGCCTGGTCCTGACCGGCGCGGCGGGACGCTGGAGCACAGGCCACGTCGATGCGACCGGCCTCGGTGCGGACCTCGATCTCGCGAACGTGATCCTCGTCGGTGCGCGCGATCTCGATCCGCCCGAACGCGCGCTGATCGACTCGGGTGCGCTCACGCTGGTGCCGGCCGGGGAGCGCCTGGCCGAACGACTGCGCACGGCGATCGCGGGTCGCGAGGTGTATGTGCATCTCGATTGCGACGTGCTCAATCCGGGCGTTGTGCCGACCGAGTACGCGGTCGAGGACGGGCTGTCGCTCGACGATCTGTTCGCGTGCACGCAGGTGCTCGCGGACAGCGGCGCGATCGGTATCGAGATCGCCGAATTCGAAGACGGCTGGAGCGGCGCGCAAGCCGCGCTGAAAGGCGCCGATGCGCCGTGCACACCGGACGCGCTGCTCGACGCGCTCGCTCCGCTTATCGGCTCGGTGCAGCGGCAATAACGCACGCGGATTACACGAAGAAGGCAGCAGAGGAATTGCGCCGCTGTCACGGTTGCGCAACGAAGCGCCGTTAAGGTCTGGCATCCCCACCCACAACCGGGATGCCATGACCACCCCGTTGCAGGATAGAACCTCGGTCGCCGGCGCGGCATCGAAGGTGCTCGCCGCCAGCATCGTGCTGAATCTGCTGTTGATGGTCCTGCAAGCGTCGGCCGGGCTTTACGCCCACTCGTCCGGCATGCTCGCGGACGCATTGCATTCATTCGTCGACCTGGTCGCCGACGCGCTCGTCCTGCTTGCCTGTCTGCTCGATGCGCGTGCGCTCGCCGCCGATCCGACGCGTCGTCACCCCCGCTATGAACCGCTCGCGCTGCTCGCGCTCGGGCTGCTGCTCGGCGCGACCGGCATCGAGATGACGTGGCAGGCCGTCGTGCGGCTCGGCACGAACGCCGGCGGCAGCTTCGACATGGCGACGCTCGGCGTCGCCGCCTTCACGCTTGCGAGCAAGGAAGTGCTGTTCCGCTGGATGTCGCGCGAAGCGAAGCGCACACGCTCCACGTTGCTGCTCGCGAACGCATGGCACGTGCGCGCCGACGCGATCTCGTCGCTGCTCGTGACGCTCGCGATCTGCGGCAGCTTCGCCGGCCTCACGCGACTCGACGACGTCGCCGCCGCATTGATCGGGCTGATGATCGCGAAGACCGGCTGGGGCTTTGGACAACGCGGCCTGAACGGCATCCGCGCGACGCGTGTCGTGCAGGCGACGTCTGTTGCATCGGTATCAACAGCCGCGCCGGAACGCGCGATGCCCCTGCCGATCCAGATCGTGCGTCATGCGCCCGACGTTGCGGCGCTGTACGCGGTACCGCGTCGGGACACAGCGTCCATGTCTGTATCGCGCAGCATGCCTGCCGATCGCGAAGCAGCGGCGCTCGATACTCGCAGCGCCGCCTGACCCGTTCACTTACTTCACCTGCAAGTCCAACGCAGCCGCATCGCGATCAAGGTTTCGCATCGATTGCGCGCGGCCCGCTCAACGTCGTTTCGGTCATGCCCGGCGCCGAGCGGATCGCCTGCGCCGTGAACGGAAACCGCGCCCACGCCTTCTGCGCATACGCGAGCGTTGCATCGCGCGAATGCGGCGAAGCCGGATCGTCCGATTCGGAATGCGACAGCAGCGTGTCCGCTTCAGGACCGTCCGCACCGAACCCGACCACCTGCACATAGGTGTTGCCGTGCGCGTGCTCGTTGAGCGAATAGCCGTGCCTGTCGAGCGGCTCTCCCGTACACGCCGACGTGAAATAGCCTTGCAGATCGCAGCCGCCATACAGCGGAATTTTCGCGCCGTCGCGGCCGATGTACAGCGCGGTGCCGCGCGTTGAATCGAGCGCGAAGCCGTTGTCTTGCAGTGCGAGGACTGCCGCGCCCAGCGCCTGCACAAGCGCGGGGTTCGCAGTGTTCAGGCCAGCGGGTGTCGCCAGCGGCCGGCTCGGATCGAACGGCGTCGCATAGAGCTTGGCTGCGGGAATGCGCTGCGCGCGCGCCCAGAATTCGTCCCACAGATTGGCACCGCGCGCGTCGACGTTCCCCGTGCCGTCCCATGCGCGCAGCACGCGGCACGCTTCGGCCAGATCGACCGTGCGCGCGACCGGTGTGCCCTTTGCGGAAGAAGTGGCAGGAGGCGCGACCGCAACCGTCGGCGCGGATTGGCCAGGCGCGCACAGCGCATCGAGCAGCGGCTGCCGGAACAGACGCTCCGACATCGATCCGCTCGACAGCACTGTCTGTTCGAGCGCATCGCGCGCGACGCCGCCCGGTGCGCTCATCAACTGCTGTGCGAGCGTATGGCCGAGCCGCGTGCGCAGCGATTGCGGCGTACCCGTTTCCCCTTGCACCTGCGCGAAACCCGTCAACGGTGCCTGCGGATTCGAGAGCCAGTAGCTGCCGTTGAAATTGCCCGCGTAGTCGCGACGCAGCAAACTCGGCATCTCGGTGACCGGCATTGCGCCGGGTATCGCGGTACGCGCGACGTCGGCGTTTTTGCCGTTCATCCCAACCCATTCGCACGCGGACCGCGAGCCGTCGAGAAACGGCACGCCCGCCACGCGCTGATCGAATGCATGGCCTGCAGGCGTCGTGCAGGCAGCGGCGAGCGTGTCGGGCACGTTCGGCACCGCGCCGATGTCGGCGAACCACACGCGCGGATCGCCACGGCCGATCGCGAGCGTGTTGACCCACGGGAGCGCCGCGTAGCGCTTCTGGATCGAGATGAAATCGTCGAGCGACGTGGCCTTCCCCCACGCGAGAAAATTCGCGAACGCGCGTGTGTTGTCTTCGTTCACGTCGCGCAGCGCGAATGCGTGCTTCGCGTTCCAGCCGAGTGCCGGCGACATCGCCGACAGATCCACCATCGGCCCGAACCGCGACCGGTACAGCACGCGCGTAACGGGCGTGAGCTGCCCCGTCTTCATGTCGCGAACCTGTACGGTGACCGGCATCGGACGCATCGCTTCTTCGTGACCGTCGATCACATAGCGCGTCGGGTCGCCGGGTACGAGTTTCAGTTCGAAGAAACCGAAGCGACGTGCGCTCGACACCGTATGCGTCCACGCGATGTCGTGATTGAAGCCGATCATGATCACCGGCACCGCGAGAAACGACACGCCGGCGACGTCGAGCTGGCCGGGGATCGTCAGTTGCGCCTGATAGAAACGGTCCGGGCCGCGCCAGAACCAGTGCGGGTTGCCGAACAGCAGGCTGTGACCATCGCGGGTCGCCGAGCCGCCGAACACATACGCGTTGCTGCCGATGCCGACGTGACCGCCGACCGCCAGTTGGTCGGGATCGATCGGCTTCATGGCGGCGAGCGTCGCGCTATCGGTCAACGATGAAGTCGACGACGACTGCGCTTGCGGCACACGCGGCGGCTGCGCCTGCGCGATCTGCGACAGAAACCGTGTGCCGCCGCCCGCGAGCATCACCGCGACGAGACGGCGGTACAGATCGTCACTGGAGATCGGCTTGACCCACGGCTTGCCGGCGCATTCGGCATGCGCGCCCGGAAAGTTGCCGCGCTTCATCTCGTCGACGTAGCGGTTGTAGCCGTCGGCAAAACCCGCGACCAGTTCACGCAATTGCAGCGGCTGCGCGGCGCGATAGCGTGCGACTGCGTCGTCGTCGGCGATCGAGCGGAAGAAGAAATCGGCGTCGAGATTGCGAGGCTGGCCGAAGGTCGCCGCGTCGGGCGTCCGCGCGTCGGCGCCGAACCACGCGGAACGTTCGCCGCGCCACGTCAGAAACGCGTCGGCGAGCGTGCACAGGTTGTCCTGCGCCTGCACGTAACCGTAGCCATAGCCGAGGCTGCCCCAGTCGCGGGCTTCGACGTGCGGGATGCCGTCCTGGGTACGGCGTACGTCCACGCGATACGGCGTGGCAGAGGCTGCGGGGGACGCCGCGTGTGCGGCGGGCAGCACCGCAACGCTGATGACGGCAACGGTCGACAGGAGTCTGGAAAATCTGCGAAACAACGGAGTCATGACACTCCCGGATGACGATGAAGAACCACGTGCCGACGCAGAACGACGAGGCGTTCCGACGGGAGTCGCGGGCACGCGACGAAACGGCGCGCATCGCACCGTGCGAAAACGGAGACGAAAGTGAAAGCGGCCGGAGATGGAATTGAAAAGCGCACTGAACAGCAATGTGGCTCGTATCTTACTGTGACGATACGCAATACGTCTGCAGGAGAGCCGTCCTCGTAATGAACGGTAACTACGTATGCGCGATGTGTCAGAAGTCGTCGGGGAAATCGAGTTCCCAGCGCACTTCGCTGCCGACGCTCAACTGCCGGCCCGCCCCTTCGATGACGATCGCGTTCTGCCCGAACGTCAGCCCGCCATCAACGCGCGCGTTCGCGCGCCAGCCGGCCATCGTGTCGAGCGGCTCGTTCGGCCACTGCGGATCGGGCCGGCCCGCGAGATGATCGACGGTGGTGATCGGACAGCGCGCACACGGTTTGACGAAGCGTAGTTCGATTGCGTCTTGTGTGCTGGTTGTACTGGCCGGCTGGATGGACAGCGTGCCGACGAAATCCTCCTCGAATGCCTCGATGCCGCGCAGCACGATGTTCGGACGGAAGCGGTTCATCGGAATCGCCGGTGCGCCTTTCGCAAGCAGACGGCGGTTCACTTCGTCGAGCGATGCCTCGCCGGTAACAAGCAACGGGAAGCCGTCGGCGAACTGCGTCGGCGAGTCGACGCCCTGGGTCCACTGCTGGCTGGCGAGCCGCGTCTCGGCGCGGTCGAATCGCACCAACCGCACGTCGGTGCCGAGCACGCTGGAAAACCAGCGGGCCGGCGCATCGCCTTCGTCGAATGCGGTCACGGCGTCTTTCCAGATCGTCACGGGGATGCGTGCGGCGGCACGCGGTGCGTCGAGCGGCAGACGCAGCACCGTGTCCGCGCCGGGTGCCGACAGTTCGAGCATCCCGGTAGAGATCGACAGCACGGGATGGATCAGCGCCATCGCCGGGTACTGACGCTGCGAAACGAAATGCCCGTCGCGATCGATCACCATCCAGTGACGGTCCCACGCGAGCCCATGCGATTCGAGCAACGCGCTTTCGAGCGGAATACCGCCGCACGATTTGACCGGATAGACGAACAGCGCACTGACGAAAGGCATCGAAAACGACCGGCATGGGGAGTGCAGAACGCGTGACGTGCACGCGCGTCGACGCCACGCGTCGATGGGGGCGATTTTCGCCTGGCGTTTTTGTTGCTGCAACCGGTCTGCGATGCGGGGGCTTGTTGTTATCGACGGATGGGGTGCGCGTCCGGCTGTTGTGCGGTACTGCGTGCTTCACGCGGCGGGGTTTCCTGTGTACGTGTCCGCGACTTGCGCTTCAGTATCGGCCACGCCGTCGTGCCGCTCGCCATACGCAACGCAGGCCGCGTACCCCTCGATGCCGTCGATCCAGTGAAACCGCAGCCGACTTGCATCGGCTGCGATCGAGTCTTGCTCGGCAAACGGCTGCTGGATACCGTCGACGAACGGATCGACAGCAATGCATTGCAGCCCCTCCGTAATGCCGAGGCCAAGCGCCTTCAGCAATGCTTCTTTCGCAGTCCAGCTGAGCAGAAAGCCGCGCAACTGCTTCTCAGGCGCGTGCTCTTCCAGCGCGCGCCGCTCGTCCGTCGTACACACGAGGTCGGCGAGCGGCGGCCAGTCGAGTGACGGATCGATACGCTCGATATCGATGCCGACCACCCGCCCCGCCGAAATCGCGATCAACGCGTGCTCGCCCGCATGCGACACGTTGAACGACAGATCGGGATAACCGTCGAGCGCAGGCCGGCCGTAGCGGCCCGCGATAAAGCGCAGCGCGTGCGGCGCTGCGCCGATCCGTCCGGCGAGCAGCATCCGCAGCGCGGCGCGCGCCGCGAGAAAGCGCGCGCGATCGGCGAACTGCCGGTAGCGGTCGGCGCGCTCGCGCTCGGCATCGTCGACGCTGCCGAGCAGCGGCGCGAGCGCCGCCGGATCGGCAGGCACCGGCACGCGCCAGACCTCGACGTCCGCGGGCCAGCGACGCTGCGCGGTGACGCGCACCGGGTAGGTCCGCTCAGTGCGTCCTGTCATCGACTTCGCTCCTTCATTCATCGCACAACCCAGCTCACATACAAATGAGAATCATTTGCAATTATACGGACTTTGTCTCATGATTCGGACTGTCTTGATATTCCCGCGATCCTTCAAGGTTTCTATTCATGAACTCGCCTCTCACCGCTGCAGACACCGCCGACGCATCCATCGCCCCCTCCGACAGCTCACAGATCGTGCTGCAATCGCTGCTGTCGCGCCAGTCGTACTGGCCGCTGACCACGCCGGGCCCGAACGACGCCGAACTCGCGTCGATTTTCGACGCCGCGTTGCGCGCGCCGGATCACGGCAAGCTGCGTCCGTGGCGCTTCGTCTTCGTGCGCGGCGCCGCGCGGGCCGCACTCGGCGAAGTGCTGGTCGACATCGCACACACCCGCTCGCCGGACGAACCGCGCAGCGCGCATCAGCATCGCGCGCAGAAGGCTCAGGCCGCGCCCGTCATTATCGCGATCGCTGCGGCGGTCGATGCATCGTCGACGGTACCCGAAGTCGAACAGCTGCTGTCGGTCGGCGCCGCTGCGATGAACATGCTCAACGCAATCCATGCGCTCGGTTACGGCGGCTTCTGGGCGACCGGTGCCGATTCGTATCACGCGCACATGCATGCATCGCTGGGCTTCGGTTCGGACGAACGGGTGCTCGGTTTCCTGTTCGTCGGCACGCCGCCTGACGCGCAACGCGACACGGTTCGTCCGGAGCGCACGGCTTACGTGCGCGAATGGACCGGGCCGGCGACACGCTAATAGTGTTGCCCGGCGTGCCGATGCCAGCACACCAGGTAGCACCGCCGTCGACATCAGCCGACGGCATCCGGTCCAGATCGGAGGTCCCATGCATTTTCATAGCCCGCCCGTGAGGCAAAACTCGCTGCTCGACGATTCGCTCGCGCAGCATCCCGACGTCGCCGAGCTGACCGTCGTCAGCGCCGTGCGCACGTGGCTGCGTCCGCAGTGCGACGCGGTCCGTACGCGCAACAGCTGGCGTGATGTGCTGTCGGAAGCCGGCATGACCGCCGACGGCCTGACCTACTTCGACATGCTGATGCGTTCACTGATGCGCACTACGTGTCGTCCGCTCGACATGCGCTGCCGGTGCGCCAGCGATCTCGCGAAAGACGAAGCCTCGCTACTGCAAACCATCGCGCTGCTGCAGAAGACTCACAGCCAGGCCGCGATGCAGTTGCTCAACGACTGGCTGCCGCAGCCTGCGGTGAGCGGCATGCTGAAGATCGCCCGCTGGTTCGCGATCTCGCTGCTCGACGCAGGCATCGTGATCCGCGTGCGCGTGCGGCGCGTCACGTACATGCATTGAAGGCCAACGCGTGTCCACCACGACCTTCGCAACCCCTCTCGATGCGGCTACCGGCATGACACCGGGCGCCAGCCGCCGTCGGCGCAACGCGATACCTCATGCGATCTATCGCGTGCCGGATCTCGCGTTTCTGCCGCAGCGTCTCGCCTGGCAACGCCCGGACGGCGTCGCGCCGCCATCGGCCGGCGAGTTGCTGTTGTGGCGCTTTCGTCCGGAATGGCAGGCGATCTCGAAAGACACTGCGTACATGCGGCTGTCGAAGGCCGAACTCGCACGCGTGAAGAATCATCCGAACCGCGCGCTCGGCAAGCGCTTCGCAGTCGGCCGCGCGATGCTGCGCGGCGTGCTCGCGGAGATGCTCGACTGCGCACCCGCCGACGTCGCGTTGAGCGACGACACGCGCGGCCAGCCGGTATTCGTCGATGCGCATCGCGAGCACATCAGGATGCAGGTCGCGTATGCGGGCGTGTGGATCGTGATCGGTCTCGCGACGACACCGTTAGGCTTCGGTACGCGGCTCCCGGCTCCGGCTCAGGACGACGCCGACAGCATCGAAGGCCCACTCGCCGCCGCACCCCTTGCGCGCACACCGCTCGCGCAATCGATCGAACTACGCAGCCGCGTCCGTTACGCGAGCCTGCTCGCGGCCACCGGCGAACCGCTCGTCGATACCGATGCGTACGCGCTACGCCAGGACACCGCCGCATGCTTCGTCGAAACCGGCGAGGCAAACTGTACGAACGGCCCGACGCGCTGGCACATCCTCGACGTGCCGATGCCCGGTGCGATTCATACGGCCGTCGCGGTCGCGCAACCGGTCACGCGAATTCAGGCGTTCGGCTGGGCGAGTCCCGATGGGCGTGTCGACGCAGGCTAAAGAACATCATTAAGCAGTAGCCAAACGATTCAGATCGGCCGGCTCGAGCACGGCCTGCGGCGCACCGTGCCGCGCGACTTCGAGCATCGCCTGGCCGAGACTCTCGGTAGTCTGCACCTGTGCGGGGAAGAGCCGCCGCAGTGTCGACAGCAACGGCGCGAGTACCACGTAGGCCGCGTCATACAGCCTGGTTTTCGAGCGCACGCCGTGCAGCGGCTGGATCACACCCGGCCTGAACAGATACACCGCATTGAACGGCAACCGGCGCAGCGCGTTCTCGGTGCGTCCCTTCACGCGCGCCCACATCACGCGACCCTGCTCGCTGCTGTCGGTACCACGACCCGACACGTAGACGAACGTCATCGACGGATTGAGCCGCGCAAGCACGCTTGCCGCCGCGAGCGTGAGGTCGTACGTGATGCGCGCATAGTCCGCCTCCTGCATCCCCACCGACGACACGCCAAGACAATAGAAACACGCATCGTAGCCGGACAGTTCGTCGTCGAGACCCGTGTAGTCAGTCAGATCACGCCGCACCAGTTCGTGCAGACGAGGATCGAGTTGTCCGGTCGCCGTGCGCCCGACCGTAAGCGCCTGCGTCACGTCCGCATCGCGCAGACATTCGCGCAACACGCCCTGCCCGACCATCCCGGTCGCGCCGAAAATCATCACTTTCATGTCATTGCCTCCGCGGGCCATCGGGCATCCACGAGCGGCACGGAGACCGTCCATAGCCGCGATGCCAACGCCTCGTCGCGCACTTTCCTGCCGATGGTCGCCGCACCCACCGGTCCCTTCAGTTCGAATCGTCCCACCGGCCCATAGTAGCCCCCGGGCTGCGCTTGCGGCGACGTTGCAGCGAACAGCGTCGGCAGCGCGCCGTCCGCAGCGGATTGCGACAGGTACGGTGCGAGCGCTTTCGTCAGACGCTCCATCGTCGAACGTCCCGCGACGCGTCCGAGATTCGGCCCCGACGTTTGCAGACCGGTCGTCGCGTAACCCGGATGACACACGACGCACGTGAGCCCCCAGCGATGCAGATCACTTCGACGCTGCAGCTCGAACGCAAACAGCGACATCGCGAGCTTCGACTGCGCATACGCGCGCCACGGGTGATAGCGGCGCTCCCATTGCAGGTCGTCGAAATGAATATCGGACAGCAGACGATCCGCCCCGCTGCTCACGTTGACGACGCGGGTACCGATGCGCGTGTCGCGCCCCGCGCGCAGCAGCGGCAGCAATCGCGCGGTCAACGCGAAATGACCCAGATAGTTCGTGCCGAACTGCAACTCGAAACCGTCGTGCGTGGTGTGGCGCGTGGGCGGCGTCATCACGCCGCCGTTGTTCACGAGCAGATCGAGCGAAGCATGCCGATTAGAAAAGCTCTCGGAGAATGCGCGGATCGACGCGAGATTCGCGAGATCGAGATGCTCGTAGCGCACGTTCGCGCCCGGATGAATCGCGCGGATGCGGGTCAGCGCGACGCCGCCCTTCGCGGCATCGCGTCCGGTGAGCACGACCTCGGCACCCGCGCCGGCCAGCGCGAGCGCTGCCTCGTAGCCGATGCCGCCGGTCGCGCCCGTCACGACGACGAGACGCCCGTGCTGATCCGGAATATCGTCGGTGGTCCAGTTCTTCACGATGAATGCCTAGCGGTCGGGAAATTCGGGAATCGGACCGGACGCGATCACGTCGGTCGACATGCTGACCTCGCGCCATGCGTCCGCTGCGCGCACGCGCTCCGAGTCGATCTGATTGAAGAAATGCAGTGCGTCGCTGCCGAGCAGCAGATGTGCGGGCGGGTTGCCATGCTCGGCGATCCGCAGCACGACCTGCGCGACGCGCGCCGGATCGCCGGCCTCGTTGCCGATGTGCGACTTGAACAGTTCCAGCAACGCGCCGACGCTCGGCTCGTAGTCGGGCAGCAACGCCGGAATCTGGCTGCGTGCCACCGTACCCCAGTCGGTACGCATGCCGCCCGGCTCAAGCGCGACGACCTTGATACCGAGCGGCGCGACTTCCTGCGCGATGACTTCGGTGAAGCCACCGACCGCCCACTTCGCCGACTGATATGCGGAAAGACCCGCCATCCCGATGCGTCCGCCCACCGACGAAATATTGACGATATGCCCCGAACGCTGCGCACGCATCGCGGGCAACACGGCGCGTGTGAGATTCACGACGCCGAAGAAATTCGTCTCGATCTGCGCGCGAAAATCTTCGTCGCTGCTCTGCTCGAGCGGCGCGACGTGGCCGTAGCCCGCGTTGTTGACCAGCACGTCGAGACGACCGAATGCGTCGAGCGCAACCTGTACCGCAGCACGCGCAGCGGCTGCATCGGTGACGTCGAGCGCGACCGTACGCAGACGTTGTTCGCCGAACTGCGCCTGCAGATCGGCGAGGCGCCCAGGATCGCGTGCGGCTGCGACGACGCGATGTCCCGCGGCCAGCGCTGCATCGAGAATATGACGGCCGAGGCCGCGTGCACTACCGGTGATCAACCATACCTTGGACATACCGAACTCCTTCGAAAACGCCGACCTTGATCGGCAGGGTTTGATTCAGATTCATTTAATTGAGTGAATACACACTCATTAAAAAGCCAATAAAAAACGCGGTCACGTCCCCGCGATCGCGCTCCAGAAAGCAGCGAATCCCGCGCTCTTGTAGCGCTTCGCATGTTTGGGATCTTGCTCGACGAACTCCATCGTTACCTCCGCGATCGCGTTCATCACCGCGCCGACGAACGCGGGCGGCTGATCCTTCAACGGACCCGCCGACGAGATCCGATGGATCACCGTATTGATCTCGCCGAACGCTGCCATGCCGCTTGCGCGAGTCTGCTCCGTGATGCGCCCGGACACACCCAGCTGACTCATCGCCTTGCGCTTCAACGGAAACGCGACGCCCCACTCGACGTAGCGCTCCCACACGTAACGACCGCGTTCCTCGATCGATTGTGCGGCCGGATAACCGTGTGTCATCGCATCGCGCAACTCGAGCTTGATCGCCAGATACAGTTCGTTGAGCAGCGCGTCCTTGTTCTCGAAGTACGTGAACAACGTCCCCTCCGCCACGCCCGCGCCTTTGGCGATCTTCGCCGTCGGCGCGCTGACGCCGAGCGTCGCGACCACGGTGGTCGCCGCCGACAGAATGGCGTTGCGTTTGTCTTCGCTACGGGGACGTGCCACGGCTCGATTCCGATAAATGAGTGTTCACTCAATAATAAAGCAGTCCACGGATTCGTGCAACCGACCCCACCGCCCCGGCTCGCGCCGCGCTCAATGCGTGCCGGCCGCGCGTTGCGCGATCACCTCTTTTGCGGCGAGCGCCGCGTTGATCGCGCGTGGAAAGCCCGCGTACGCCGCGATCTGCGTGACGATCTCGATCATCTGCGCCTGCGTGCCGCCGACGTTCAGAAAGCCGTGCATGTGTACCTTCAACTGCGGTTCGGCCGAACCCATCGCGGCAAGCGCAGCGACGGTGATCAGTTCGCGCGTGACGAGATCGAGGCCAGAGCGTGCGTACACATCGCCGAACGCGAACTCGACGATGAAGCGGCCGAGATCGGGCGCAATGTCGGCGAGCGATTCGATCACGCGCTCGCCGACTGCACCGTCGATGGCGCGCAGGCCCGCGACGCCGTCGTCATAACGCGTGCTGCCCGGCGGCACGACGAGCGGATCGGCCGCGATGCCGCGTTCTTCGAACACGCCACGTACCGCCGTCACACCGTTGAGCGCAGCGGGAAATCCCGCGTACACGACAAGATGAATCATCAGCTCGACGAGTTCACGCGGCGTGCAGCCGACGTTCAACGCACCGCCAAGATGAAAACGCAGTTGCGGCTGCGCGCCGCCCATCGCGGCCAATGCGGCCACGGTCACGAACTGCCGCTCGCGCAGACCAAGCGCAGGACGTGCGTAGATATCGCCGTACGCGAAATCGATCGCGAAGCGTGCGAGGTCCGGTGCGACGTCTTTCAGTGCATCGACGATCGCGGGCGTATCAGTGCCCTCGACAGCTGCGAGATAACGGCAGCCAAGCGCGTGGCGGGATGGGGTGTCGATGTCGTGGTGCGTGTGTTGCATGACGTGCTCCAGAGAGAGGGGCCGCACGATGCGTGCTGCCTTCGACCCGAAAGTTATCGATCCGCGCGCAGCACGGCCAATTCCTTTCGCGTGATACCTTTCGGGTATCAACCCGGCGAACCCGTTCACCTCATGCAGCCACGCATCGAACTCTGGCAGTTGCGCTATTTCATCGCGGTCGCGGACGAACTCAGTTTCCGCCGCGCGGCCGACCGCCTCGCGATCACGCAGCCGCCGCTGACGCGACAGATCCAGGCACTCGAAGAAGCGGTCGGCGCGAAGCTGCTCGATCGCGATCGCAGCGGCGTGCGGCTCACGTCGACGGGATCGCTGCTCGCGGACGAAGCACGGCGTCTCGTCGCCGATGCCGATGCGCTTGTCGCCCGCGTCGCGGAACGCGCAGCGGCGCAGCGACCGGCACTGCGACTCGGCATCACGACGGTGCTGGACCCCGAGCTATTCGGCTGGCTCGAACCGGCGCTGCACGCACGCGAACCCGCGTTGCAGGTGGTGCGCAAGCGGCAGATCTCACAGCAATCGGTAGCGGATTTACGGCGCGGCGCACTCGACGCCGCGTTGATCGGCCTGCCGAGCGAAACCGGCAACTTGCAGGTCGAGCGGTTGTTCGCCGATCCGCTCGTCGCCGCGCTACCTGCGTCGCACACGTTGCGCGGCCGGCGCCGCATCTCGCTGCTCGAACTCGCCGACGACGTGTTGTTCTGGCCGCAGCGCCGCGTCAATCCCGCGTATTTCGATCACTACCTGAAGCGCTTTCGCGCGCTCGGTTTCGATCCGCAACGCTTGCCCGAGCCTGCCGACCATCACGTGCTGCTTGGTTTGATCGCGGCCGGCGAAGGTGTCGCGCTGATTCCTGCATCGTTGAAGTCGATTGCGCGTAGCGGCGTGATCTATCGGGAACTGCGTGAAGCGGATGTCGCGCGTGGGGCCAATGCACTGTCGATCGAAGTGGCGCTCGCGACAGTGCCGGGGTCGGACAGTGCATCGGTGGCGTTGCTACGCGATACGCTGCGACGACATTACGGTAGCGGGAAATAACGCAGCGCAAGCGCACCAGTCTCATGACGCAACAGCAACAGCCAGCGCATTGACGAGATCGAGCGGCGCATACGGCTTGCGCAACTGCACCGCGCGCGTCAGCACCTGCCTTTGCTCCGGCGTCAGCACGAGGTCGTAACCGCTCACGAAAATCACATGCAGACCGGGCCGCCGCGCGCATGCATCGATCGCGAGATCGACACCGGATGCGCCCGCGAGACCGACGTCGGTCATCAGCACGTCCACCGGCTGTTCGGCCAGCACCAGTTGTGCGTCGCGTTCGTTCGCCGCGTCGACGACCGTCAGGCCGTACGTGCGCAGCAACTCCACCGTGCTTGCGCGCACCAGTTCGTCATCCTCGACGAACAGGATGCGTAGCCGCGCGATCGCCTCCGCCACCACCGGATCGCGTGCGGGGACGCCGAACCGCTGGATACCCGACGGCCCCGTCTGCATCAGCGACGGTGTCTGCGCGTCGCGACTGCGCAGCACGTGACGCACCTTGCGCGCAAGCGTCTCGTGCGTGTACGGCTTGCTGAGCAGTTCGATCCCTTCGTCGAGACGCCCCGAGTGAACGATCGCATTGTCCGTATAGCCGGACGTGAACAACACCGCAACGTCGGGTAAGCGCTCGCGCGTCTGACGCGCGAGTTCCGTGCTGCGCAGCGGGCCCGGCATCACGACATCGGTCAGCAGCAGATCGATCGGCACACCGCTCTCGACGATCGCCAGCGCGCTCTGCGCATCGCGCGCCTTCAGCACGCGATAGCCGAGATCCGACAGCATTTCGACCACCGTGAAGCGCACGTCTTCGTCGTCCTCGGCGACGAGAATCGTCTCGGTGCCGCCTTTCATCGGCCCCGCGTCGACGTCGATCTCGAGATCTTCCTGTTGCCGCTCGCGCGGCAGATAGAGGCGAATCGTCGTGCCGTGTCCCGGCTCGCTGTAGATCTTCACGTGCCCGCCCGATTGCTTGACGAAGCCGTACACCATGCTGAGCCCGAGGCCCGTGCCCTGCCCCTCGGGCTTCGTCGTGAAGAACGGTTCGAACACGTGCTCGCGCACCTCGGGCGTCATACCGGAGCCCGTGTCGGTAACGGCGACCATCACGTACTGGCCTGGCGCAACTTCGGCGTTGCGCTTCGCGTACGCTTCGTCGATCGATGCGTTACCTGCTTCGATCGTGAGACGGCCGTGTCCGCTCATCGCGTCGCGTGCGTTGATCGCGAGATTGAGCAGCGCGTTTTCGACCTGGAACGGATCGACAAGCGTATTCCACAGGCCACCCGACACGACCGTCTCGATCTCGATGCCGTCGCCGAGCGCGCGGCGCAGCATGTCGTCGAGTCCACGAATGAAGCGGCCGAGGTTGACCACTTTCGGCGCAAGCGGTTGACGTCGTCCGAACGCGAGCAGTTGCGACGCGAGCTTCGCGCCGCGTGCGACTCCGGCGAGCGCGTTGCGCACGCGCTGCTCCGGTTTGCCCGCGCCCTCGACCTCACGCGCGAGCAGTTGCAGATTGCCGCCGATCACCTGCAGCAGGTTATTGAAATCGTGCGCAACGCCGCCGGTCAGCTTGCCGATCGCTTCCATCTTCTGCGCCATCCGCAGCGCTTCCTCGGCGTGCCGCAGCGCTTCGGCCGCTTCCTTGTCCGACGTAACGTCGCGACCGACGCCGTGAATATGATCCGATACCGGGTCGACCGACAGCGTCCACGCGATCCAGCACCACGATCCGTCGCGACGCCGCACGCGGTTTTCATAGCGCAACGGCGCACGCGTCGCGCGCAGTTCGCCGAGACGGGCGGCGACGGTCGGCAGATCGTCCGGATGGATCATCGCGCTATAGGGCTGCGTGAGCAGCCATTTCGGGTCGTGTCCGAGCAGACGCCCCCACGATGGACTCAGCCGCTGGAACAATCCGTCGAAATCGGCGACCACCAGCAGGTCTTCGCTGATTTCCCACAGACGGTCGCGGTCCGCCACCGCTTCGGTAACGCGCGCCTCGAGCGTCTCGTTCAGTTCGCGCAGCGCGTGCTGCGCTTTCGTCCGCTCGACGATCTCGGCCTGCGCGGCATGATAAAGCCGCGCGTTGTCGATCGCGATCGCGGCCTGCGCGGCGATGCCGGCAAGAATGCGCTCCGCGCGCGCGGTAAACACGCCACGCTCCGGATGACCGAAGAACAGCCCGCCGATCACCTCGCCGGTACGCGACACGACCGGCGCGGCCAGATAGCTGCACACCGCGAGATGCCCTTCCGGCATCCCGTGATGCGGCGGGGTATGACCGTAGCGCGGATCCTCGCGAATGTCGTCGACACGCACGATCCCTTCGCCGCTGAACGTCGCATTGAACACCGCCGTGTTGCGCGGCATCGGGAAGCGCGAGAAAGTATCTTTCGGCACACCCGACAGCGTGTACAGCATGTAGCTGCCGCCGTCCGCGTCCTGCACGTTGTAGAAGAACGAGCCGAATGCGGCGCCGGTCAGCTCGGTCGCGGCATCGGTGACGACCTGCACCGCGCGGTCGAGATCGAGTTCCGCAGCGACCGCGATACCGACGCGATTGAGAATCTCGAGCGTGCGCGACTCTTCGCGCAAACGCCGCTCGTTCTGCTGACGCAACTGCGCGAGCTGCAGATTGCCCGACACGCGAGCGAGCAGTTCGCGCGCGGAGAACGGCTTGACCATGTAGTCGTCGGCACCCGATTCGATCCCGCCGACCGTTGCTTCCTCGCCCGCGCGCGCCGACAGCAGCAGCACCGGCGTCTCGTTCAGCAACGGATCGGCGCGCAATGCACGCAGCAGTCCGAAGCCGTCGAGGCGCGGCATCATCACGTCCGACACGAGCAGATCGAAATGCCCGGCGTGCATCGCGTCGAGCGCGGCCGCACCGTCGATCGCCACGCTGACGTCGTAACCCGCCGCGCGCAGAATGCGCTGCATGTAGTCGCGCAGATCGGCGTTGTCGTCGACGACCAGCACGCGCGGCACCGTGCCGTCGGGTGCCGGTTTCGCGGCCGTGCCGTCCGCGACGGACAGCGCGCCTGCGACATCGTCCTGCGCCGCGTTGCCGCCGGTCGAACCGGCACGCACGGCGGAATCGACGTAAGCCTGCGCGTGGCGCCGCATGTCGCGCGCAATCGTAGGAGCAGCTTTTTCGGCGGGCAGGTGCGGCACGTCGGCCGGCAGTCCGATCGTGAAGCAGGAGCCCCGGCCCGGCTCGCTGTCGACGCGAATCGTGCCGCCTAGCAACGTCACGAGTTCCTGCACAAGCGCGAGACCGATGCCGCTGCCTTCGATCGAGCGCCCCGCCGCGCCCGCGACGCGATGAAAGCGTTCGAACAGACGCGGCAGTTCATCCGCCGGAATGCCGATGCCCGTATCCGACACGCAGACCTCGACGCGCTCGTCGCCGGCCATTCGCACGCTCACTGTGATCGTGCCGGACAGCGTGAACTTGAACGCATTCGACAGCAGGTTCAGAACGATCTTCTCCCACATGTCGCGATCGATCCGGGTGAACCGGGGCAGCGGCGCGCACTCGACCACGAACGTCAATCCCGCACCCTCGATCGCCGAGCGAAACAGCGACGCGAGTTCCGCGGTAGCCACGGCGACGTCGGTCGGTGCGAGATCGACCTGCACGCGGCCCGCTTCGATCCGCGAAAAATCGAGCAGTGCGTTGACGAGCTTCAGCAGACGCAGCCCGTTGCGATGCGTGATTTCGAGCAGCTGACGACTGTCGGTACGATCGTCCGGTTTCGCGAGCAGCTCTTCGAGCGGACCGAGCATCAGCGTGAGCGGCGTGCGGAATTCATGACTGATATTCGAGAAGAACGTCGTCTTCGCACGGTCGATTTCGGCAAGCGCTTCCGCGCGCTGCCGCTCTTCCTCGTACGCATGCGCATAGCCGATCGCCGCGCCGATCTGCCCGGCGACGAGATGCAGGAACGCGCGATAGTCGTCGTCGAACAGACGGCATGGATTCAGTCCGACGATCAGCACACCCGCGCGGCCCGTCTCGCCGGACGGCTGCAACGGCAGTATCGCGGCCTGTCGCGGCGCGAGCGTCCATGCGCCGGTCGGCAGACGCGGCCCGAAACGATGCGCGAGGTCGCCGACCATCGTCATGTCGTCGTGCCGCAGCACGTCGGCGAACGGCCATGGCGCGTCGCGATCCGCGTGCATCGTGCGCGGGGCGGCCGGATGGTTCGGCTCGATGCCGCAGGTGCCCGCGAGCGACACGGTATCGCTGCCCGGCTCGGCAACGTACAGCAGCGCGAACGGCAGGTCATGCGGATTCGCGCGCAGCGCGCGCATGCTCATCTCGAACGCCTCGCGTTCGGTGCGCCGGTTCGCGGTCGACGCGGCCAGTTCGCGCAACAGCAGCAGTTGCCGCTCGCCGACCACGCGTGCCGTGTCGTCGCTGTTCGCGCAGATGATGCCGCCGGTGCCACCGCTGTCGTCGGGAATCGGGCTGTACGAGAACGTGAAGTACGTCTCTTCCGGATAGCCGTTGCGCTCCATGATCAGGAGCTTCTGTTCGTCGAACGTGCCTTCGCTGCCCGACAGCGCGGTGTCGAGACGCGGCGCGATCTCGCTCCAGATTTCGCGCCACACGACTTCGGTCGGCTGGCCGAGCGCGACCGGATGCCGGCCGCCGATGATCGACTTGTACGGATCGTTGTAGAAGAACAGCAGGTCGTCGCCCCAGCCGATCCAGATCGGCTGCCGCGACGTGAGCATGATGCGGATCGCCGTCTTCAGGCTCTGCGGCCAGTGCTCGGGCCGACCGAGCGGTGTCGTGCTCCAGTCGTAAGCGCGGATCAGCTCGCCCATTTCGCCGCCGCCGGCGAGAAAGGTCGGGCTGGTGATGCGGGTCGGGCTGACGCTATCGGGCGCGGTGCGCACGGTCGAATCGTCCGGCTTCATCAACGATGTCTCCTTGATGCGGTTATCGCGCTGCCCGGGCACCGCGCGATGCGTCACGGTGCGGTTTCGCGTCGGCCCACCCGGCGGTTGCATGGGTGCTGCGATGCACCGGTGCAGGCCGGCAACGCGAGCCGATTTTCTCACGACGACAGCGCTCCGGACACGTTGTCCGGTCGCCTCGTTGCTTTGTCTGTGTCTGAGTTTTCACTGGCTGGATGATGCGCGCTGCGGCGGTTCACGCGACGGTGGATCGCCGGCTGGCGGTGGTTGGCCGGTCGGGTCGCCTAGATCAGGGTCCGGGTCGATAGCGGGCGGCGGTGGCGGCTCCGGGCCGGACGGTGGATCGTCCGGCTCCGGCGTGCGCACGCCGTCCGAAAGCGCGACTGCCTGCACCCGTCGCAGTGGCAAAGCGCCGGCTGTCGACGCAGCAGCAGAGAACGACACACGTGACGGCATGACGACGGCTCTCCTCCCGATCGACAGCCGGCACGATGCGCCGCCGCGATTCGGTCGACGAGCTATGCAATACCCGGACCAGATGCGGTCCGCGATTACCCGCTCCGGCAATCTTCGGTCACGCGAAGCCGGATCGCGCGTGCGTAGCGGTATGCATTGCGTCGTCGGATCGCGAGGCGGACGGCGATCGTCTACCCGGCATGTAAATTCGACTCGCGCTCTACCGCTTTTACCTGATCCCGCACGCAGTCGACCGACCCGCATGCTCGCCCGCCTCGCCGCTGCCGAGGAACGCCGGTTGCTTCACTGGCCAGGCCCTCTTTTGGGAGCATCGGCGACGCCGCAGCGCGGCCACTCGATGTCCCGTCCGCGATTCCTCATTTCATTCATCGATCGAAGGAGCACACCATGACCCGCGCAGACGCATCCCGGCCGTCGGAACAGCATCCGCACAGCGATAAGAGCGAAAAGCAGATCGATCAGGCCGTCGAGGACACGTTCCCCGCGAGCGACCCGCCATCGACCGGCGGCACGACGAAGATCGAACACGACGACAAGGCGCACGAAAAGGACAAAGGCCGGCACGACGACGCGACGCATCGTCGCTGACACGCGGTCCTGACGGGCTCGTCCCTGGCGCGCGGTCTTCGCCGTGGGGCTCGAAGTCTGACTCCCAACGAGCGGTCCCGAACCGGCACTCCCAGCCGGCGCCGTCCACCGCGCGCTTCCTTCGTTCTCCCTGCTCGCCGAATTCCCTCCATTTCGTGGAACCGCACCGATGGCCGACTCCCCCGACGACGACGAACACCGCAAACGCGACGAGCGCCAAGGCGACGACGCGAACCACGACCCGCATGACGACGGCAAAAGCAAAGGCAAAGACGAAGACGAAAACAGCGACGATCAGAACAACGGCAAACGCCCCAGCAAACGACCGCTGATCATCCTCGGCATCGTCGTCGTGGTGCTGCTGATCGGCGCAGGCATCTGGTGGTTCGCGACCCGCAACGAAGTCAGCACCGACGATGCCTACACCGACGGCAACGCGATCACGATCGCACCGAAGGTCTCGGGCTACGTCGCGAAGCTCGCAATCGACGATAACGTCTACGTCCACAAAGGCGATCTGCTCGTGCAGATCGATCCGCGCGACTATCAGGCGCAGGTCGATCAGGCGCGCGCGCAGCTCGGTCTCGCACAGGCGCAGCTGAGCGCGGCGCAGGTGCAACTCGACATCGCCCGCGTGCAGTATCCCGCGCAGTTCCGCCAGGCACGTGCGCAGACGCAATCGGCCGAGGCGAACCAGCGTCAGGCGCAGGCCGCGTACGCGCGCCAGCATGCGGTCGATGCGCGCGCGACGTCGCAACAGAACATCGATACCGCGGATGCGCAGCGTCTCACCACGCAGGCAGCCGTCGATCAGGCCCGTGCGCAGATGCAGACCGCGAGCCTCGTGCCGCAGCAGATCCGTCAGGCCGAGGCGGCAGTCGAGGAACGTCGCCAGCAGGTCGCACAAGCCAATGCGCAACTCGAGCAGGCGCAGCTGAATCTGTCGTGGTGCGAAGTACGCGCGCCGTCGGACGGCTGGGTCACGCGCCGCAACGTGCAGTTCGGCAGCTTCCTGCAAGCCGGCGCGACGCTGTTTGCGCTCGTCACGCCGCGCGTGTGGATCACCGCGAACTACAAGGAATCGCAGCTCGACAGGATGCGTGCCGGCGATCGCGTGAAGATCGGCGTCGATGCGTACCCGCATCTCGAACTGCACGGCCACGTCGACAGCATCCAGCTCGGCAGCGGTTCGCGCTTCTCCGCATTTCCCACCGAAAACGCGACCGGCAATTTCGTGAAAATCGTCCAGCGCGTGCCGGTGAAAATCGTCATCGACGACGGCATGCCGCGCGATCATCCGCTGCCGCTCGGTCTGTCGGTGACGCCCACCGTCTACCTGAAATGACGCGCGGCCGGACCCCACCCGTCCGGCCCGCGCACACCGCAACGGAACGCCGATGAGTTCGCAGGACAACAGCGGAACCGACAAGGCAGGCAAGTCCGGCAACGGCACGTGGCGCCCGTCGGCCAACCCGTGGATGATCGCGATCGCGGTCACGCTCGCCGCATTCATGGAAGTGCTCGACACGACGATCGTCAACGTCGCGCTGCCGCACATCGCGGGCACGATGTCGGCGAGCTACGACGAGGCCACATGGACGCTCACGTCGTACCTCGTCGCGAACGGCATCGTGCTGCCGATCTCCGCGTTCTTCAGCAAGGCGCTCGGCCGCAAGCGCTATTTCCTGCTGTGCATCATCGCGTTCACCGTGTGCTCGTTCCTGTGCGGCATCGCGACGAATCTCGGGCAACTGATCGTATTCCGCGTACTGCAGGGCTTTTTCGGCGGCGGCCTGCAACCGAACCAGCAGTCGATCATTCTCGATACGTTCCCGCCCGAACAGCGCGGCCGCGCGTTCTCGATCTCGGCGATCGCGATCGTCGTCGCACCGGTGCTCGGACCGACGCTCGGCGGCTGGATCACCGACAACTTCACGTGGCGCTGGGTGTTCCTGCTGAACGTGCCGGTCGGCATCCTGACGACGCTCGCAGTGATGCAGCTTGTCGAAGATCCGCCATGGGAAAAACGCGCACGCAAGGGCAAGCTGTCGATCGACTACATCGGCATCGGGCTGATCGCGATCGGGCTCGGCTGCCTGCAGGTGATGCTCGATCGCGGCGAAGACGACGACTGGTTCTCGTCGACACTCATCTGCACGTTCGCAGCGCTCGCGGTGACGGGCATCGTCGGTGCGACGTTGTGGCTGCTGTACACGAAAAAGCCGGTGGTCGATCTGCGCTGTCTGAAAGATCGCAATTTCGCGCTCGGCTGCGCGTCGATGGCTGCCTTCGCGGTGATTCTCTACGGCAGCGCGGTGCTCGTGCCGCAGCTCGCGCAGCAACAGCTCGGCTATACCGCGACGCTCGCGGGCCTGGTGCTGTCGCCGGGCGCGGTGCTGATCGTGATGGAGATTCCGATCATCAGCAAGGTGATGCCGTACGTGCAGACCCGTTATCTGGTCACGTGCGGTTTTGTGCTGCTGACGTTGGCGCTCGCCTATGCGCATACGCTGGTGCCCGACGTCGACTACACGACGCTCGTCAAAATGCGCAGCGCGCAGTCGATTGCGATCGGCTTCCTGTTCGTGCCGATCACCACGCTCGCGTACCTCACGGTGCCACAGCGCCTGAACAACGATGCGTCGGCGCTGTTCACGATGTTCCGCAATGTCGCGGGATCGATCGGCATTTCGCTGTCCACCGCATTGATACGCGAGCGCACGCAGGCGCGGATGGCGCATCTGTCGGATCACATGTCGACGTTCTCGCAGAACTACAACGACACGTTGCAACGCACGGCTCACACCATCACGGACTTCACCGGGCAGGCGCCGGCCGCCGCATTGCAGACTGCAACGGGCCGTCTGTACGAGACGTTCGTTTCGCAGGCGACGGTGCTCGCGTACATCGACGTGTTCGCGATTCTCGCGGTGTTCTGCCTGCTCTGCCTGCCGATGACGTTTTTCTTCTCGAATGCGAAAGCCGCCGGCGGCGCAGGAGGACACTGACATGCGTTTTTCGTTTTCTTCCTTACGCGTTGCTCCGCTCTTACTGAGTGCGGCCGTCACCGCGTGCACAGTCGGACCCGACTTCAAGCCGCCGCACACTCAAACGCCGGCAACGTGGCACGACACGTCGCGCACCGCCGATGCAGCCAATGCAGCTAGCGCGCCATCGTCGCGCGTCGTGTCGAATCCGACCGTCGATTCCGATCCCGATCCGCGCTGGTGGCGCAGCTTCGGCGACCCGACGCTCGACTCGCTGATCGAACGCGCCGCGCAGGGCAACCCCGATCTGCAGGAAGCGGTATTGCGGATCGTCGAGGCGCGGACGCAGGTGCAATCAGCGGCCGCGCAAGGCTTGCCGAATGTCCGCGCAACCGCCAGCTATCAACGCGAACAGCTCGGCATCAAGGGCTTCCTCGAATCGAACGATGTGTACGGCAAGGTGAATGGACTCGGCGCACCGAATTCGCCGGTCAACCAGATCGCCCCAGGCAGCGGTGCCGCCGTGCAACACGGCGCGAACAACCTGCTCGATCAGCTGACGTCGCCGGTCAACCTGTGGCAGGCGGGCTTCGATGCGTCGTGGGAACTCGACCTGTTCGGCCGCGTGCGACGCTCGGTCGAATCCGCGCAGGCGCAAACCGAAGCCGCCGAGGAAAGCCGCAACGACGCGTTGCTGTCGCTCGAAGCCGAGGTCGCGCAAACCTACGTGCAACTGCGCGGCGCGCAGACGCTGCGCAGCATTACGCAAAGCCTCGTCGATCAGCAGAACGAGATCGTCGGCCTCACGCAGAGCCAGGCGAAGGTCGGACTCGCGAGCCAGCTCGACGTGAAGAACGCGACCGCGCAACTCGCGCAGACGCAGGCGCAGTTGCCGCAATACGACCAGCAGATCGCGCAGTCGCTGAACGCGCTCGCGTATCTGGTCGGCTCGCCGCCGGGCGCGCTCGACGCGGAACTGTCCGCACCCGGCGCGGTGCCGCCGGTGCCGCCGACGGTCCCGATCGGTCTGCCGTCGACGCTCGCGCGGCGACGTCCCGACATCCGCCGCGCGGAAGCGAACCTGCACGCGGCGACGGCCAACGTCGGCGTCGCGGTCGCGCAGTTCTATCCGGACCTGTCGCTGTCGGGCAACGTCGGCACGCGCGCGACGAATGCAAGCGATCTGTCGCGCTGGTCGCATCTGTTCTATTCGTTCGGGCCGTCGGTGTCGCTGCCGATCTTCCAGGGCGGTGCACTGGTGTCGAACCTGAAGCTGTCGAAAGCGCAGCAGGCCGAAGCCGCACTCGACTATCGCAAGACCGTGCTCACGGCGCTGCGCGACGTCGACAACGCGCTGGTCGTGTACCGGACGGACCAGACGCGCCGCGCGTCGCTCGACGACAGCGTCGCCGCCCAGCAGGCCGCATTCGAGCTGGCCCGCGACAGTTATCGCAAAGGCATCGTCACGTTCATCAACGTGCTCGACGCGGAACGTCAACTCGCGCAGGCACGCCAGCAGGCCGCGCAAGGCACAGTCCAGGTGACGACCGATCTCGTCGCGCTGTACAAGGCGCTGGGCGGCGGCTGGCAGCGCGATACGGGCGCGGCAGCGGATAACGGCGGCGCGACGGTTTCAGGAACCTCATCGGGCACAACAACCGCACACCAGGACTAGCGCTCACGCCGGTCAACACAGAATCCCGCGTATCGAACAACCGGAACGCGCGCGCAGCATGGCGCCGCGCACCCGACGTTGCTATGCTTGTGCGCAATCCCCCACGGAGAAGCCGCCTTGCCCATCGACGACGCCCTCGCTCCGCCGCAAGCTCCACGTGCCACCCCGCAGGGCGGCGCCACGGCCGGTCCGTGCGATGCGCTCGTGATCCGCGCGCAGCCGTCCGATTCAGGCAAACCCTGTGTGCATCAACGTCTCGCGTTGATCGCGACGATTCTCGGGTCGAGCATGGCGTTTATCGACGGGTCGGTTGTTAACGTCGCGCTGTCGTCGATCCAGACCGAACTCGGGTCGAGCGTCGCGGCGATGCAATGGGTCGTCGATGCATACCTGCTGCTGCTCGGCTCGCTCGTGCTGGTCGGCGGCGCGGCCGGCGACCGCTTCGGCCGGCGCACGGTGTTTATCGCGGGCGTCGCGCTGTTCACGCTCGCGTCGATTGCGTGCGGCTTCGCGCCCGGCTCCGGCACGCTGATCGCCGCGCGCGCGGTCCAGGGCATCGGCGCGGCGCTGCTCGTGCCAGGCAGCCTTGCGATCATCGGCGCGGTCTTCGACGAACGCGACCGGGGTCGCGCGATCGGCACATGGGCCGGCTTTGGCGCGATCACCGGCGCGCTCGGTCCGGTGGCGGGCGGCTGGCTCGTCGACGTGTGGTCGTGGCGCGCGATCTTCTTCCTGAACGTCCCGCTCGCATGCGCGACGATCGCGCTCGCGGCGATCGCCGTGCCCGACAGCCGCAACGCCGAGGCACAGAAATCGCTCGACTGGCCCGGTGCACTGACGGCCGCCACCGGTCTCGGCGCGCTCACGTACGGACTCACGACTGCGTCCGCCCATGGCTTCGCGGCGCCGGTCGTGTTCGTGCCGATAGTGTGCGGCATCGCGCTGTTGACCGCGTTCATCGCGCTAGAGCGCAAGCGCGCGGACCCGATGATGCCGCTCGACGTATTCCGTTCGCTCGATTTCACCGGCGCGAATCTCGTCACGCTGCTGCTGTATTTCGCGCTCGGCGGCCTGTTTTTCTTTTTGCCGTTCGCGCTGATCCGCGCGCACGGCTACAGCGCGACGCAGGCGGGCGCGGCGCTGCTGCCGGTGCCGCTCGCGATCGGTCTGCTGTCGCGTGTCACCGGTGGGCTCACCGCGCGCTTCGGGATGCGCGCGCTGCTGGTCGCGGGGCCAGCGGTCGCCGGGATCGGGTTCGCGATGTTCGCGCTGCCGGGTGCGCACGGTCGCTACTGGAGCCACTACTTTCCCGCGTTGACCACGCTCGGCCTCGGCATGACGATCACGATCGCGCCGCTGACGACCGTGGTGATGACCGCCGTGTCGCGCGAACGAACCGGCATTGCGTCGGGCATCAACAATGCAGTCGCGCGCGTGGCGAGTTTGCTCGCGATCGCGGTGCTTGGCATCGTGTTCGTCGCCGCGCACGATGCTGCACTATCGACACATGGCGATGGGCACGCTTCGGCTTCGCTCGATGCCGCGCCTTCCTCGGCAACGGCAATCGCGCCCGACGCCTTGCAGGCCATGGCCATCGATCATGCATTCGCAGCCGTCGCGCTCGTCTGTGCGGCGTGCGCGTTTGTCGGTGCGATCGGCGCGGCGCTGACGATCGGACGCAAACCGCGTTGACGCGGCGTGATCGAGTGAAACGTTCCGGACGTGCAGTCGAAGCAGGAACTTGTACCGCCTGCATGTTGTCGGTTCCTTGTTGCCCGTGTGCTTCGCGGCATGCAAATTGCACCACTTACGACTGCTTCCCCTGTCGTCCTCCCGATTCCAATTCCGACCGATTCATGCAAAAGCTCCTGACCGCCCTGCTGTTGATGTTGTCCGCCATCGCGATGCCGGGTTTCGTCGCGCATGCGGACGCCGCGACCGCGCCGCCGGTCGCGCTGACACCCGACCAGGCGCGCGAAGCGCTCGACGTGCTGAACAATCCCACGCGACGCGGACAGGTCGAAGACACGCTGCGCGCGATCGCCGCGGCAGGCGCGCTCAGCACGCCCGCGTCCGCCACGACGCCGGTGTCGGCACCGGCCGCCGCCAGCGCTGCGAGCGGCGCATCGGCAGTCACCGCGTTCAAGACCAACGGGCTCGCGTCGCAACTGGTGCGCTACGGTGCGCACTGGGCGTTGCATGCGGTCAACGTGTTGCGCACGTCGCTCGAATCGCTGCTCGATCTGTCGTCGCTGCGCGCATGGTGGAACGATCAGATCACGAATCCGCAGCATCGCTCGATGCTGCTGCACGTGATCGGCATGCTGCTCGCGGCGCTGCTGCCTGCGCTGATTTTCGAATGGGCCACGCGGCGTCTGCTGCTGCGCGCGAGCACCGCGCTCGCCGCGCGTGAGCGCGATGCATCGGATGTGACGCCGGCTCAAACGGCTTCGCCGCCTGCGCCCGACGCAGCCAAAAACAGTGCATCGAAGGAAACGCAAGGCATCCAGCGCGCCGCGCATCACTGGTCGCTGTTGCGGCGTCTGCCGCACGCGCTGTTGAGGCTCATCGTGAAGGCGCTGCCGCTCGTTGTGTTCATCACGGTCGCGAGTGCCGCGATGTCGCTGCTCACGCAGGACGGCACGCCCGAAGACGACGCGCTCGGCGCGCTGGTCGACATCTACGTGCTCTGCCGCGTGATCGCGATCGCGGCCGGCTTCTTCACGCAGCCCGATGCGCCGGGCCTGCGTCTGCTGCGACTCGGCGATACGTGGTCCGCGTGGCTGCAACGCTGGGTCGTGCGCGGCGTGACCGTGATCGGCTTGGGCGCGGCCATCGTCGAGACCGCTGCGGCGCTCGGCCTGAGCCCAGGCGCGCATCTCGCGCTGACGAAAATCGTCGCGCTGATCGGTCACGTGCTGGTCTGCGTGATGATCCTGCAATGCCGGCAACCGGTCGCCGAATGGATCCGCGCGCACACCACACGCAACCGCTCGACCACGATCGTCGGCAACGGTTTCGCCGATGCATGGGCCGCAATCGCCGTGTTCCTCGTGATGGCGCTGTGGTTCGTCTGGGCACTCGACGTCGAAAACGGTTATCACACGCTGCTGCATGTCGGCGGGATTACGATTGCGATCCTGGTCGGCGCGCGGGTCGGTTCGATCGTCGTGTTCGGCGCGCTCGCGCGGCTCTTTCACGTCGACGAAACGACGCAGACGTCACTCCTCCACCGGCACGCGTACCGCTACTACCCGCTGTTGCGCCGGACCATTTCCGTAATCGTCGCGATCGTCACCGTGTTTCTGCTGCTGCTCGTGTGGGGCGTCGATCTGCGGCAGTTCTTCCAGAGCGGCTCGATCGGTCACCGGCTCGCATCCGCGATCGTGACGATCGCTGTTGCCGCCGCGATTGCGCTGTTCGTGTGGGAAGCGGTGAACGTCGCGATCGAACGACGGCTCGACAACTGGACCGCGCACGGCGACTTCATCCGCGCCGCGCGCCTGCGCACGCTGCTGCCGATGCTGCGTTCCGCGCTGTTCGTCGTGATCGCGCTCGTCGTCGTGATGACGGGGTTGAGCGAACTCGGCGTGAACACCGCGCCGCTGCTCGCGAGCGCGAGCATCTTCGGCGTCGCGCTCGGCTTCGGTTCGCAGAAGCTCGTGCAGGATTTCATCACCGGCATTTTTCTGCTGATGGAAAACGCGATGCAGGTCGGCGACTGGGTGACGCTCGCGGGCGTGTCGGGCACCGTCGAGTATCTGTCGATCCGCACCGTGCGGTTGCGCGGCGGCGACGGCTCGCTGTACACCGTGCCGTTCAGCTCGGTATCGACCGTGAACAACACGAACCGTGGGCTCGGCAACGCGTCGGTGAAGGTCAGCATCGCGTACGGCCAGGACATCGATCTCGCGATCGCGACGCTGAAGGAAATCGGCGCCGCGCTGCGTACCGACGATGCGTTCAAGAGCGGCATCCTGTCCGACTTCAGCTACTGGGGCATCGATCAGGTCGACGGTTCGGCGCTCGCGCTGTCGGGGCAGATTCAATGCCGCGATACCGCGCGCTGGGGCGTGCAGCGCGAATTCAATCGACGGATTGCCGAGCAGTTCAAGGCGCGGGGAATCAGCATTGCGAATCCGCAGCGGAGTGTGTGGGTGCGGGATGATGCGGCTCGCGATGGTACGGGCGATGATGCTTCTTCGGGCAAGGGCGAACACAGTGATAAACAGGGCGACAGGCGCGATGCATGACGCGACGTTCGTGGTCAATAGTTAGCCTTCGGTCACTCCGTGTGCGTGTCGTCGAGCAGCGTCACACCGATCCTTCGCGCGAGCGCCGCGCCGCCTTCGCGCATCACCGCATCGTGATTCCACTGGAAGAAGGGCCGCGCCAGCGGTGCGAGCAGGTTCATCCATGTTCGCGTCGTGCGTACCTGCCAGTCGTAGCGCACGACCGTCGTGCCCCCTTCAGCGGAAAAACGCCAGCATCCGCGGCCCGCGACGTCGCCGGTCGCATCGCCTGCGAGTAGTTGTAGCGGCTCGACGTCGGTGACGTGCACGTCGAAGATCAGCCGGTATGGAAGTGCGCCCTTCCAGGTATAGCGCTGGACCGCGCCGACCCCGTCGCCATTGCCCGGCACAAGGTTCTCCACCTGCTCGACGTTCTTCCACCACTGCGGCCATTGCGCGGAATCGTGGATCGCGTCCCATACTGTGGGCATCGGCGCATCGAATCGCCAGATGGTCGAAAAGCAGTATTCGATGGCCCGCACGGAGGCTCCTGGTTTGAATGGAGGGCTTCAAAACACGATTCGATCGGATGTTTTACACTGCTAAGTGTATCGAGCGGTCATGTCGCGGTAGGCACGCGCTGCCACGGTCTCGCAAAATGCATCGATTTCACCACCCGTGGTCACGCTGCCGACGATGATCAGCATCGATACTCCATTCCTATCAAGGAGAGAGGCATGATGAACAAGGCAATCTATACATCCCTCGCGGCTGCCGCCGCACTCGCGCTGTCGGCCGGCGCTTACGCACAGAACAACACGCTGGCGACTCCAAGCGTCGTTTCGCCGGCTGCCGCGCAAACAGCACCCGCACCCTCAACGAGCGGCTACGGCACGCCCGGCACCGCGAACTCGGACAGCGGCATGAGCGCCGGATCGTCGAACATGCGCATGCAAAACAACGCGACGCCTGCCACCCCGGCTTTCGGGGTCAACAATACGCTGGCAAGGCCGAGCACCGCTTCGCCGGCAGCAAACTAGCAGCAAGTCGAGTCGACGCCGAGGCGCGAGCGCGACGCGAACAGGCGCTCGTCATCTACGGCGCGTCACAAGAGAAGCCGCTGTCCTCACCGACAGCGGCTTTTTGTTTGTCTTCGGTATCTTGGTAGAAGGTCGCCCGCTTTTAACGCGAAGCGAAGTCGCGCAGAGGCAGAGGCGATGGTGCGATCAGGTCTGCGACCCAGAAGCGGATGAACGGCTCAGGCGCCTATACGATCCGCTGCATATAACCCGGCAGATCCGGTTCGGGCAGCACAGCCAGCACCTTCAATCGCTGCAGCGTGCGCTTCTGCGCCGCGCGCAAGTGATCGAGCAGCGCGTCAGCTGCGGCATCGATGTTTCCATCGAGCAAAGGCTGCAACACCGCACGATGTTCGGCGAGCGTCGCGGGATCGGGATGCAGATTGAACGCGTTGAAAAACGCGTGGTTCACGGTCAGCGGCATCAGCGCGTGATCGATCGTGCCGAGCAGCTTTTTGTTCGGTGCGTGTTGAAGACATTCGACATGCAACGTGATTTCGAGCCGCTGAAGCGCATCGGCATCGATTGAATCGGGATCGTGAATCGCCCGCTCGATCTCCGCGCAAGCGCTTTCGAGCATCTCGCGCGACAGCTTCGGATAGCTGGCGCGAAGAGCCGCCACCTCGAGCAGCATCCGCAATTCGTAATCCTGTGCGACTGCTCGCGCGGTCAGCGGTCCGGCGAGCCAATGCGAATACGACGACTTTTCCACGAGACCCGAGTCGCGCAACCGGCTCAATGCTTCGCGCACCGCGCTGCGGCTCACACCGAACGCGGCCGCCGCTGCGCTTTCGTCGATACGGTAATGACCGAACGCAATCGCGATGGACACCACGTCTTCGAGCGCGTGATAGATGCGTTCGCTGTTCGACGGCAATTCCAGCGGCGCCTGCGCCTGTTCGAAACCCAGCGATGCTTCCGACAGCGGCGCACGCAATGGCTCGGGCGTATGGCCGTCCGGGCCGTCGGGGCCGGCCACCAGATAACCGCGCCCTTCGAAGGTATGCAGCAAACCATCGGCGTGCAGCATCTCGAATGCCTTGCGCACCGGCACGCGGCTCGTGCCGAAGATACGCGCGACCGGCCCTTCCAGCAGCACCAGCCCGGGCGCGATACGGCCAAGCACAATCGCGCTTTTCAACTGGTCGTGGATCAGGCGATAGCGCAGCCGCTGGTCGGTATCGACCCGCGTGTCGACCTGGGTATCGATCGCGGATTCGGCTGCTGTCTCGGTATGGGGCGGCTGCTTGAGCGCCGCGCGTGCGCTTCTTGTCATGGTCGGATCATGGTACGGCGTCAGGCGCGCATGAATTCGTTCCAGCGGCGCACCAGGTAGTTATGCTCGTCCATCACGGAATCCCAAACGGCGATGCGGCCCATGCGCGCAATGTAATTACCGCCGTCGCGCTGCTGGCCGGCTCTGACCAGATGCTTGCTGGTCGGTCCGGGTAATTCCGCTTCGGCGGGTTTGCCATCGTACCAGTAAGCCCATTCGGCGTCGTTCATATGGCCGCGCGAACGCTCGGGGTTCGAGATGTAAAAGCCCTGTCGCGCCATCGTCGCGCCGGCCCAGCCGTCGAGCCACCAGTTCAGATAGTCATAAGCAGCGTCGAGTACGCGGCCACGTGCGCAGCGCGACAGCGCCATGCCGCCGAACCACGCGCGATACCCTTCGTACGGCCTCGCCAGCCGGAACCGCAAGCCGGCGCGCTCCAGCTCGACCGTCGCCGGCGACCAGATACTTTGAATCGCGACCTTGCCCGCGATCATCAGTTGCGCAGCTTCCGCGTAGCTCGACCAGAACCCGGCGAAATGGCCGCGTCGTTTGAAGTCGATCAGCGTCGCGATCAGGCCGTCGATTTCTTCGATCGTCAGATTGCCGATGTCGGCGAAGGTCATCAGGCCCGCTGCTTCGACAGCGAGCGCGGCGTCGATCGCGCCGATTGCCGCGTCGGCCTGCAGGGCGACTCGCCCGCTCAGTTCGGGCGCGAGCAGCCACGCCCAGCTTTCCGGTGTGGCCTGCAGCGCAGGCGGCAACGCGTCTTCCAGATAGACGAAGCTGTCCGCGTTATGCGTCAGCGGCAGCATGCTGATGCGATCCGTCGGCGCGCGCGCGAGCGAATTGTCCGGCTGCACGTAGAGGCGATCGACCGGCACGCTGCCCGCATTCGTGCACGCATGGTCGTCGAGCTGGCCGGTGCGCGGCAACGAGTTGATCTCGTCCCATCTGCCGATCCGCGCGATGTCGATCGGCTGCAACGCACGCGCCGGCCACAGACAGTCGATGCTGTGAAACCACTGGTCGTAGACTTCGTAGCTTTCCGGGTGCATGACGCCCACGCGCTGCACGGCAGAGCCGTCATCGACGATAAAGCGCAGCTTGATCCCGAGATCCTGCTCTGCCCGTTTGCGAATATGTTCCTGCAGCGTGACCGTGGTGCCGAGCACGCGCAATTCGATCTTCGCCGGATGCACGGCGGCCGAGGCAGGTCTGGAAGACGTCGACTTGGGTTTCAATGAACCGCTTCTTCAAGGTGATGTTGGAACCGTGCATACGACGCTTCTATCGCGTCGCGCGCCAGGCCCTCGGTGATGAACACGAGCTGCGAACTGCGCTCCGCGTTCGACGAGGCCGCAGGCCACGCATCCAGATGCAGCACCGGATGGACCAGATGCTGCACGGCATGGAGCACAGCCGGTCGATCCGATCCCGCGATGGACAGCAGCCCTTTGACGCGCAAAATCTTATCACCGTGACGGTTGAGCAGCATCGTGAACCAGAGCGTGAAGACCTGCCAGTCGATGGGCTCGTCTATTCGCATGCAGAAAGACTGGATGGGTGCGGTGTCGCTTGAACGGGGTACTCCGCGATGCGCAAGCGGACCGTTCGCCGCCTCGTCCTGATTCTGGTTCGCCAAACGCTGGGCCCGCCCGAGTCGTCCGATCAGATCGATCGAACTCGCCGATGCAAACAACATGTCGAGCAACGCACGTCCGCGCTGTCCCTTATCGCGATCGATACCGGTTGCGCTCGATGCCTCTCCGCGAATCAGAATATCGGCTGCTGGATTGAGCGCCGCGAGCGAAGCGGCCAACTCCCGCAGATGCGTGTCATCGACGAGATCGGACTTGCTGACAAGCAACCGGTCCGCAGCCGTCACCTGCGCGAGCCATTCCGGATAGCGTGCCTGCTGCTCGGTAGCGTTCACCGCATCGACAACGGTGATCGTCGCATTCAACGCGTAATGGCTGCGAATCACGGGATCGGCGAGCAGGGTCGCGACAATCGGTGCGGGCGTGGCCAGCCCCGTCGTCTCCAGCACGACGCGCGTGAACGGCGGCACGTCGCCGCGAGCGCGCTGCGAGAAAAGCGTCGCGAGCGCGTCCTTCAACTCGCCCCGGATCGAACAGCATACGCAGCCGTTATCGAGCAGAACGGTTCGCGCATCCACCTCGCCGATCAGCAGATGATCCAGACCGACGTCGCCGAATTCGTTCACGAGAACGGCGGTGTCGCGCGCGGCGTCGCCGCGCAGCACATCGGCGAGCAACGTCGATTTGCCGCTGCCGAGAAATCCGGTGACGAGCGTCAGCGGCAGGATGTCGTAGCTCAGACTCATGGTGTGTTCGCGTCGTCGATGAACAGCGTCAGCGGGTCGAGCGGATGTCCGAGCATGCGCTCGGCAACGCGCCACACCTGAGCGAAGTCGCCGACGAGTTCGCTTGCACCCGTCGGCGACGACAGAATGAACGACTGCCCGTGGAAGTCGTCGAGTTTTAGCCGGAACGGCACCAGCACGCGATTGGCCAGCGCCGCCTGGATAAGACGTTGCCGACGCGGATTCGCGCCCGCCACCGGCGCGGTGGTATTCGACCAGTGATCGCCGCCGCCGAGCAATCCGCACATGCCGCACATGCTGTTCCCTCCGGTGGATCAATACGGTTTCATGGCATCACGTCGCCGGAATTCGGCCCGAGCGTCTGGCCGACAAACAGGTTGCCGCCCGGATCCGATGCGAGCAGCAACGCGGTGGGAGCGACCTCGTCCGCGTAGCCAAAACGCCGCAACGGCAATTCCGCCGACTTCGCCTGCTTCCATGCCGCGCTGATGCCATCGACGAGCGGCGTCTCGATCGGTCCCGGCGCAATCGCATTCACCAGCACGTTGTCGGGCGCGACCTCCAGCGCGAGCGACTTCGTAAAGCCGATCACGCCCGCCTTCGCCGCCGAGTAGTGAGACAGCTCCGCGCCACCTTTGATACCCAGTTGCGACGCAACGTTGATCACCCGACCCCAGCGTTGCGCGGTCATGAAAGGCAACGCACGCCGTGTACACAGGAACACGCTGCGCAGATCGACGCGGAGCATGTCGTCCCACATCGCCGTGGTGAGCTCGGTGCAACGCGCCTGCGTCAGCATGCCGGCGTTGTTCACGAGGATATCGATACCGCCGAACGCCTCAACACAACGATCGACGATACGGTTCGCACCTGCCTCATCGCCGACATCTGCCTGCACCGTTTCGACGGTCGCACCGGTTGCGCGGCACGCGTCGGCCTGGACCGCAAGACGCGCCGCATCGCGATCCGCAAGCAGCAAACGCGCGCCGGACTCGGCGTAAAGACGCGCGATCGCCGCGCCGATGCCGCTTGCCGCACCGGTCACGACGGCGCGTCGACCATCGAGTGAAAATAAACTGCTCATTCGAATACGCTCCTTAGCCGGGCCAGCGCACAGTGAGGCCACCGTCGGCAACGATCGACTGGCCGGTGATATAAGACGCATCGTCGCTCGTGAGGAAGCGGATCAGCCTCGCGATTTCCTCCGGACGGCCGACCCGTTGCAGCGGAATGGCGCGTGCCGCGTCACGCAGACCTTCGGGGCCGAGCGAGTTCACGGGATCGAGCGATTGCGGTGTTTCGATCAGCCCTGGAATCACCGCGTTGCAGCGCACGCCGCGCGGCGCGAGTTCCATTGCGACCGCACGGCACAAACCGGGCACCCCGGCCTTCGCGGCCGAATAATGCGCGTGCTGCTCCCAGCCGTAGACCCCTCCGGCGATCGATGAGATGGCGACCATCGCGCCGTGCTCCCCGATATGCCGGGCGGCCGCGCGAAACGTCCGCATCACGCCCGAGAGATCCACGTCGAGCATCTCGAACCATTGTTCGTCACGCATCTCGACGAGCGCGGCCTGCCGCAGCAAACCCGCGTTGGCGACGGCGTAATCGAGCCGGCCGAAGCGGTCGACGGCCGCTTGTGCAAAAGCATCGACCTCTTCCGCCGACGTGACGTCGACGGCCTGCATCACACACTCACCGCCCGCTTCGCGTACCGCGCGTTCGGTCTGCGCGGGGTCGTGCGGATCGCCGGGGAAATACCCGCCAACAACCGCCACGCCGATCTGCGCATACGCCACCGCCAGCGCCTGTCCGATCCCGCTCGCCGCGCCGGTCACGATAGCGACGCGTTGCGGTTTTCCATTCGATGCGCCTGAACTCACGGTCATTTGCTTTCCTCGGGATTGACGTGTTTCGCAAAAAAGATCAGCGCGCCGGACAGGAAACACGGCACCGCGCCAAACCACACCGCCGCGTGCATCCAGTCGCCGCCATGATTGAGCATCGCGGTCACACCGACGCCCGCGAGAATCGCGCCGATCGGACCCATTGCGTGAACGATCGAACTGCCGGTGCCGCGAATGGCGGTCGGATAGCTCTCGCCGATAAAAAACAGCGCAGCCGAATACGGTCCGATCAGGAAGAACAGGCCGAGGCTATACAGCGCGACGACAACACCCGTGCTGCTCGGCCCCATCAACATGCCGGCGAACACGAGACCGCCGAGCATCCAGCCGATCGCAAGCGTGTTGCGTCGGCCGATCTTGTCGCCGATCCAGCCGTGGCTCAGATAGCCGCAATAACCGACGACGTTGGACAGCACGAGAATCAGCAGCGAGCTTTCGAACGACACGTTATGCACACGCGTCAGCACCGTCGTGCCCAACACACTGAACACCTGGATCGCGGACCAGTTCAGCAGGATGCCGCCGCCGAGCACCAGCGTCGCACGCAGCGACGTGCCGCGAAACGCTTCGCGCAGACCGGCGCGGCTGTGCTGCTCATAGTCCACCCGATGTTCGCCTGCGAGCGTTCGCGCGGCGCTGTCGTTGCCCGCTTCGCGCAGCGACTTGATACGCTTGTGCAGCAGGAACTGCGGGCTTTCCTTCAGACGCCGCGTCATGAAGAAGATCACGATGGCCGGGAACGTCGCGAAGATAAAACAGCCTTGCCAGCCGATGCGCGGCAGCAGCAGCGCCGTCAAACCGGACGCGATCAGCGCGCCAATCGGCCAGCCGCCCTGCACGAGGCTATAGATAAATCCCTTGTTGCGATTCAGACGCGGATCGTTCGCCGCCGAATACAGTTCGTTGAGATAGGTCGCGTTGACGGTTTCCTCGGCATAGCCCAGTCCCGACAGCGAGCGGATCAGTACGAGCGGCCACTGTCCGAGCGCGCCGCCCACTACCGTCAGCCCCGAGCATAGCGCCGCGCCTGCCACGGTCCACAGAAGACCCGCCTTGCGTCCGGCACGATCCAGCACCGGCCCGATCCCAAACGCAATCACCGCTGTGCCGATCGCGACAAACGTCGCGATCTCGGCTTGCATCGCCGCGTCCCATCCGTAGTGCGTACCGATCTGCGGCAACAACGTGCCGAACAAAATAAAATCGTAGACGGCAAACACCCACGCGAAAAACGCTACAACGGTTGCGCGTTTCACATCGACCGGCAAAATCTTTTCCAGCACGAAGCCGGACGCAGCGAGCGGATTTTCTTTCATTATTGCTCTCCCATAGGGGTAGACAGAGATCGATGTGGTCTATTTCCCGCGCGGATGGCGGGTGAGGAAGTCATCGGCGATTTCATCGCAGGTGCAGAACCGCACGCCTTCATGCGAGCGGAAATACTCGATCAACCGCTCGAGCATCAACAGCACTTGCGGGCGCCCTGACACGTCGGGATGGATCGTGATGGGGAACACCGCGTAGTCGTCATGCTCGCGGTACACCCAGTCGAACTGATCGCGCCACATCTGTTCGATGTCGCGCGGGTTCACGAAGCCATGACTGTTCGGCGACTTCTTGATGAACATCATCGGCGGCAGGTCGTCGAGATACCAGTTGGCGGGAATCTCGACCAGATCGGTTTCCTGGCCACGCACGAGCGGCTTCATCCACGCGCTCGGGTGTTTGCTGTAGTCGATCTTCGTCCACGTGTCGCCCACGCGTACGTAGTACGGGTGGAAATCGTTGTGCATCAGGCTGTGGTCGTACTTGATGCCCTTTTTCACCAGCAGCTCGTTCGATACCGGGCTGAACTCCCACCAAGGCGCGACGTAACCCGTCGGACGCCGTCCCGACAATTGCGTGACCAGTTCGATGCTGCGATCGAGCACGGCCTCTTCCTGCTCCGGCGTCATCGCAATCGGGTTTTCATGGCTGTAGCCGTGAATGCCGATCTCGTGCCCTGCGTCCGCGACCGCCTTCATCTGCTGCGGAAAAGTTTCGATCGAATGGCCGGGGATAAACCATGTCGTCCTGATCTTCTCGCGCTCGAACAGTTTGAGCAGACGCATCGATCCGACTTCGCCGGCGAACAGGCCGCGCGAGATGTCGTCGGGTGAATCCTCGCCGCTGTATGAACCGAGCCAGCCGGCTACAGCGTCGACGTCGATACCGAATGCCACCAGAATTTCCTTGGCCATCTTTGTTTCTCCTTCGTTCGAATGTGCAGCGAATGGTGAGTGAGCGACGTGCGCGTATTATCAACGCACGGCGACTTCGACTGCCGATGCGATGCGCAGCAACGCGTCGTCGTCGTGCTGTGCGCGCATGAGTTGCACGCCGGTTGGGAGACCGCTTGCGTCGACGCCGGACGGCATCGCAAACGCAGGGGTATCGAGGAAGCTGCCGAGCATGGTGATCGCGAGCGTCTGCAGGTTCACGCGTGCGAACAGATCGGGATCGCTTTCGAGTGGCGCGAGCAACGGAGCGACGTGCGGGGTCGTGGGCATGACGAGCGTCGCGCCTGCGGTTTCTTTGGCGAATGCGTCGATCAATTCGCCGCGTCGCGCGAGGAGGTACGCGAGGCGGTCCGACGCAACCGCGCGATTCGCTTCGAGGCGCACACGTACGCGCTGATCGATTCGACTCGCGTCCGGCGAATCGAGTAACGCGCGATGCATCGCAAACGCTTCGAGTCCGCCTAGCCAGCCGTAATCGCGAATCAGATCGCGCACGTCGGCAAGCACGCCGAGTGGCTTCCGTTCGATCACCGCGCCGGCCTCTTCCAGGCGCATCACGAAGCGTTCGAAGTTTTCGGCAACGATCGACGTCACCGCATAACGCTCGAACAGATCCGGATCGACGATAAAACGTGCGCCGGTCAATGCAGCGGTATCGGTCGACGATGGCGGCTGGTTGGCACGCACGGCGGCATCGAACGCGATGCAGTCCGCTACGTTCGCGGCAAGCGGCCCGCACGTGTCCAGCGTCGCCGACAACGCGACCATGCCGTCGCGCGAGTACCGGTCCGCGCTGGCGCGATAGCCGGTGAGACCGTTGAACGCGCTCGGCACGCGGATCGAGCCGCCGGTGTCGGTGCCGATTGCAATCGGCACGATGCCCGACGCCACCGCGACTGCTGCGCCGGATGACGATCCACCTGGCACGCGTCGGCCGCTATCGAGTGATGGATTGATCGCCGTCCCGAAGTGCGGATTCAGGCCAAGCCCCGAGAATGCAAATTCGCTCAACCCCGTCTTGCCGATGCACACCATGCCCGCATGCGTGCCGGCGGCGACCAGCGGTGCATCCTCGGCGGCATTCGGATGCTCGGCGAAGACGGCGGACCCGGCGGTCGTAACGGTGCCTGCGATATCGAAGAGATCTTTCCAGGCGACCGGTACGCCATCGAGTGCGCTCAGGGGCCGCCCTTCGCGCCAGCGTCGCGCGGACGCGGCGGCTTCGCGCCGCGCGCGCTCCGCCGTGACGGCGAGAAACACGGCGGGCGCCTCAAGCGCCTTCAGCAACGCGGCTTCTGCCACCTCGACCGGATCGGCTTCGCCAACCGCATACGCACGGGACAGCTCGATCGCGGTGATAACGGGAGTGGGCATCGATTCCTGATCCATTCGTTAAAATGTACTTCGTTAACAACATTCATTTTTATTATGGCGAAGCCAAAAACCGATCGGATAGGGTGGTTTACCCTTGCTCGCGGTTTTGCTGGGAAAGGGAAGAGGCGTGAAGGCTTTGTGGTGCCTCGATGTCCCCGGTTTAGCGTCGCTGCCGGATACGATCAGGCCGCCGGGATTCGTCATGACCTCGGGTGTTTGCGATCGGGAAAGCGGTCATCAATGACGAATTGCGCGAGTCGTGCTTGAGCATGACCGTCGGGTAGAAGAACAAAGGGGCCGCGATTGCGGCCCCTTTGTTCTTCTACAACGCTGGATCAAGCATCACGCCTCGTCGGAGCGCTTCTCCTGCCCTACCCGACCGTCCACCACCGCGGCAATAACCTCCGCACCTCTGCCCGCCGATACCGGTCGTCGATCAGATGCACGACGCCCGTATCGTGTTCGGTACGAATCACGCGCCCGGCTGCCTGCACGACCTTCTGCAGCCCGGGAAACAGATACGTGTAGTCGTAACCGCAACCGAACTTCGCCTCCATCGCGCGACGCATCTGCTCGTTGACCTCGTTCACCTGCGGCAACCCGAGCGTCGCGATGAACGCGCCGATCAGCCGGTCGCCGGCGAGATCGATGCCCTCCGCGAATGCACCGCCCAGCACCGCGAAGCCGATGCCCTGCCGCGCTTCGTCGAAGCGGCGCAGGAACGCATCGCGAGCGGCCTCGTCCATGCCGGGCGCCTGTGCCCACACCGGTAACGCCGGATGCCGCTCGCGCAGCATCTCGACCACACGCTGCAGATAATCGAAGCTGCTGAGAAAGCCGAGGTAATTGCCGGGCCGATCGTCGAACTGCCGCGCGATCAACTCGACGATCGGTTCGAGCGACTTGTCGCGATCGCGCCAGCGTGTCGATACATGCGATGCGACACGCACCGTCAGTTGCTGCGCGCGAAATGGCCCATCGACGTCGAGCCAGCCGGTGTCGTCGCGCAGCCCGAGCGTGTCGCGATAGAAACCGTGCGGACTCAGCGTGCCGGAAAACAGCACGACGGTTTGCGCAGCCGCGTGACGCGGCGCGAGAAACGGCGCGGGGATCACGTTGCGCACGCACAGCGTCAGGTCCGGCCGTCGTACAGTGCCGCCCGTGCGCGTCGCGTCGAAAATCGAATGGTCGCCGAACTGCTCGGCCAGCGATACGAAATGCAGCGTGTCGAAATAGAAGCGCAGCAGCGTGTCGTCGAGCGATAGCGGTGCATCGGCGAGCCGTTCCGTCACGGCACTCGCGAAATTCTGCGCAGCCGACAGCACTCGCGCCGGCACTTCGGCATGCACCGCGTACGACTCGGTCTGCGCACGGCTCAATGCACTCCATTCGCGATCGAGCCGCGTCAACGGCGCGCGCAGCGCAGCCGGCGCGGTCTTTTTCAGTGCACGTAGCGTGCTTCGTTCGAGCGACGCGCTGTACATCCGGCGCGCGCGGTCGAGCAGGTTGTGCGCCTCGTCGACGAGCACCGCGACGCGCCATTGATTTGCCTGCGCCAGCCCATACAACAGCGGACCGCCATCGTCGTAGTAGTAGTTGTAGTCACCGATCACGACGTCGCACCAGCGCGCCAGCTCCTGCGCGAGGTAGTACGGACAGACGTCGTGCGCGAGCGCGGCTGCGCGTACGGTCGCGCGATCGAGACGCGCCGGTCGCGCGATGTCGCGTCGCGCATCGGGCGGTGCGCCGAGCGCGGCATCGCGAGCCTGCGCCAGACGATCGTAGAAGCCGCGCGCCAGCGGACACGCATCGCCGTGACAGGCGTTGCCGGGGTGCTCGCACGCCTTGTCGCGTGCGACCAGTTCGAGCACACGTAGCGGCGGCGCTTCGCCTTCGACACGTAGCGTATCGAGCGCATCGAAAGCGAGCGCGCGACCCGGCGTCTTCGCCGTGAGGAAGAACACGCGATCGACGCGCTCTTCCGCGCACGCCTTCAGCACCGGAAACAGCGTACCGAGCGTCTTGCCGATGCCGGTCGGCGCCTGCGCCATCAGACAATGGCCGTCGCGTGCCGCGCGGTACACGGCGACTGCGAGTTCGCGCTGCCCGCTGCGAAAGTGTTCGTGCGGAAACGGCAGCGTGCGCAGTGCTGCGTTGCGCGCCGTGCGATGCGCGGTCTCACGCGTGGCCCAACCGAGAAAACGCTCGCACTGCTCGACAAAAAACGCGTGCAGTGCGCCTGCACTGTGGGTCTCGGTCAACACCGTTTCCTGCCGGCTCGCGATGTCGAAATAGACGAGCGCGACGGTGATCTCCGCGAGCCCGCGCGCCACGCACAGCAGATGGGCATACACACGCGCCTGCGCCCAATGCAGCGCGCGATGATTGGCGGGCATGCTCGCGAGATCGCCGCGATAGGTCTTGATTTCCTCGAGCCGGTTGAGCGCCGCGTCATAACCGTCCGCACGACCGCGCACCATGAGACCGCGATATTCGCCGGACAGCGAGACCTCCGCCTCGTACGCGTCGCCGCGCCGCGCGGCGACCGTCGCGTGACCGGCCATCCCTTCGAGTGCAGTCGGTGCCGGCGTGAAGCGCAGATCGAGATCGCCGCAGCGCGCGGTGAATTCGCACATCGCGCGCACGGCGACTGTGTAGCTCATGCGCGCGCCTCGGCCACTTGCTCAGCCCATCGCACGTCGAGCACGCGCACCGGAATCCCGTGCTCCGCGCAGTACCCGAGCCAGCGGATCTGGTTGTCCTGCAGGCGATCGCCCGGCCCCTTGATCTCGATCAGCTCGTAGCGTTGTTCGGCCGGCCAGAATTGCACGAGATCAGGCAAGCCCGACCGGTTGCTGCGGATATCGGCGGACAGGCGCTCGAACCAGTGCTTCAGATGCGCGGCCGGCAGACACGCAAGCGCCTCGTCGAGCAGCGTGTCGGTCAGCAGGCCCCACGACACGAACGGCGATTGCAGGCCGGCTTTGGTTGCGAAGTGCCGGCGGATCGTCGCGCGATACTCGCTGCTGTCGAGTTGTGCGAAGCACGCGGCGAATGCATCGGCACGACGCGCGCGGAAATCGGGCGCGTGCAGATCGGCGGGTTCGCGCTGGAACGGATGGAAAAAAGCTCCGGGAATTGCCGCGAAAATCGCGTCCCAGCACAGCAGACCGAACAGCGAATTGATCAGCGCGTTCTCGACAAAATAAACCGGCGCATCGGGCCGCGCGAGATGATCGCGCGCGACGCATTCGACGGTCGTCGGCTCATCCGGGCGCGGCAAAACGAGCATGCCGCGTGTGATCGGCGGCTGCGGGGACGTGAGTGCGGCGGTTGCATCGCGTGGCGCTGCCTTGCGCTGCAAACGCGGCAGCATTCGTGCGATGCGTTGATGCTCTTCGTCGCTTTCCGGCGCGGCAACGGCCTGTAACGCGAGTGCGAACGCATCGGCATCGCGTCCGCTGCGTTCGAGCACGCGAGCTCGCCGATGTCGCGCGCCGGGCCACGCGCTGCGTGTGTACACGTCGAGTGCGGTGTCCCAATCGTGTCGTCGCTCGCAATGCTGGCCGATCAGGAACAGCAGCTTCGCGCGACGCATTTCGAGCCACGCGTGCGCGCAGTCGATCGAACCGGCTTCGTCAGCTAGCGCTAGCGCGGCTTCGGCACCGGGTTCGGGATCTAATGCGGCCAGCGTATCGAGCGCGCCACGGCACGCATGCAGCGCGAGCCATGCATCGACGTCGCCGCGCCGCTGAAACGCACGCGACGACGGTGCAAATGCAACGCGCTCGTACTGATACACGCCGAGGTCCGCGAGTACGAACTCCGACCAGTCCTGATGCAGATTGCCGAAGAACATCAATCGCAAGCGGTCGCACAGCGGCGTGACGGTCACGTGCAGCACGCGATCTTCCTTTTCCGTGCAGAGATTCCAGTCGGCGAACGTTCGCGAATCGTCGTGTGTGTCGCGTAATGCGTCGAGCAGTTCGGCCTTGCGCGGCGTTGCCATCGTGCTGGCTTCGGGAAACGCACGCAGCAGGTCGGGCTTGGTGGCGAGCGCGAACAGATCGTCGAGTGTGAGCAGCGGATCGGGATCGACCCAACCCGCTCCGACGAGCGGTGCGGCCGCCTGTAACGGACAACCGATTTCGTCATAGACGAGCCGGCTCGCGCGGAACAGCGGCCCCTTGCGCATCAGCATCCGCACGAGCAGCGCGCGCGATGCGAGCGGTAATGCGGCGAACGTTGTGATGAACGTGTGCTCGGTTTCGTCGAGGACGTCGGCGTAACGCGCGCCGATCCACGCGAGCGCGCGTTCGAAGTTCGCGAGGTAGTACGGCGTTGGGCCTGGGGACGGAGCGGATGAGGGCTCGGCCGGCATGGGATCGGCGATCACTGTATGGATATACAGTGATGATAGCAAAGGTGGGAAGCTGCTGGGAAACGGGGCTGGTGAGGCTGGGTCCCGGTTTTTAAATTAGCTCAAGCTCATCATCGACAACGCCAATTACTCGGGGTGGGATGCCGCTCTGGCAACCGCGCGTCGAACTGCTGGCTTCATGGTTAATTCATCCGCCGTAGTGAAGAATTCGAACGCCTTGTCGTTCTCGCGCGTCACCCGAAATCCAAGCTTGCGGTGGAAAGCGACGGACAATCGATTGGTCTTGTAGACATGGCTTCGAAGCTCGCCGATTCCTCGTTCTTTCGCGAGAGTCGCGATCTTCGCAAGCAGATCAGTCATAACGGCGGACGTCCGGTGCGAGGGATGGGTACCGAATGCGCCGACGAACCAGCACGCCCCGGAATCCGGCCGAAGCATCGCGTACGCGACGAGGTTGCCGTCGCGCCGCACCGAACATATCTCACTGACGTCTACCGCTTTTTGCAGCTTTATCCGCTGCTCGTCTACGTCGAATGTATCGCCGGCCTGTTCCGTGTGGGCACGTAACGTCAGCAAATCGAGCGCAAGGAGTTCGTCAACGGACGGCGACATATCGAGAGCTCAGGACGATAAGTGCGTCACTCCTTCCCGACAAACAACGCATTAAGCTGCGCGCCAGCCGCCGCCTCGCCAAACCCATCGAAGCGCCCCTCCGCAAGCGCCTGCGTCGCGCGCATAAAACCACCCCACGCCGCCCGCGCAAGCGCACCGCCGACGCTCACGCGTCGCACGCCGAGCGCAGCCAGATCCTGCAACGTGAACGCCGAGTTCGAGCCGATCAGCACGTTCACCGGCTTGGGCGCCACCGCGGCAACGACGGCTTCGATTTCTTCGCGCGTGCGAATACCCGGCGCGTAGAGGCAGTCCGCGCCTGCCGCCGCGTACGCTCGCAGACGCGCGAGCGTGTCGTTCAGATCCGGCACACCGACGACGAAATTTTCCGCGCGGCCGATCAGCAAGGTATCGCCGCCGGTTTCGTCGATCACACGACGGGCCGCCTCGATGCGCGCCACCGCGGCATCGATCGCCAATAGAGGTTGCGCGGCGTCGCCGGTGGCGTCTTCGATCGACAGGCCCGCCACGCCGGTCGCAACCGCCAGCCTGACGCTCTCGGCCACGCCGGCCGGGTCGGTAGCGAAGCCATTTTCGAAGTCCGCGTTGACGGGCAGATCGGTCGCTTCGACCATCGTGCGCAGATGCGCGAGGATCGTCTCGCGGTCGACCTGGTTGTCCGCGTGCCCGGTCGACCATGCGTATCCCGAACTCGTGGTCGCGATGGCCTTGAAGCCCTGGCTCGCCAGATAGCGTGCGCTGCCCACGTCCCACGGATTCGGCAAGACGAAGCAGCCCGACGCGTGCAAGGCACGGAAGGCGGCGCGTTTTTCGGCAACGGTGCGGGACATGGTTAACTCCGGATAGAGGGAAAAGTGTGTGTAGTCAGGAGATCTGTATCGATGACGCGACTAGCCAGGCAATGGGATAAACCGGGCACGCGAATCTCGAACAGCGTGACGCGCACATCGAAAGCGACGGGGAAATGCAACGGGACAATCGATTCTCTCACGATCCGATCGGCTCTTGAGGGGGCAACTGTGCAATTGGCCCTGCGCCAAACGCGAAATCGTTTCCCATCTCGCGCGGCTCATGAGAATCCGCTAATCTGTCGGCGCAGAAATACTCAACGTCGATCGCTGCCCCAAACCATCCGCCCCGCTCCACCGGGATCCCCAACGTGTCGAGAAAGAACAACCCACGATGCCCGACGATCTCCCAGAACCGCAAGCCGTCTGCAGCCCGATCACGCGCAGCGCGATCTTCCTGGTCGCCACGCTGAAGCCCGGCGACGACCACGCCGACACCGTGCGCGCGTTTTGCGCCGACGTCGACTCGCTCGTGCGCGCGGTCGGCACGCGTGTCCCCACCGGCAACCTGTCATGCGTGTGCGGTTTCGCTTCCGCCGCGTGGGACACGCTGTTCGGTGCGCCGCGTCCCGCATCGCTGCACGCATTCCGCGAATTCGGCGACGGCGACCGCCGCGCGATCGGCACGCCCGGCGACCTGCTGATGCACATCCGCGCGGACCATACGGATCTGTGCTTCGAACTCGCCGCGCTGCTGATGGAACGGCTCGGCGAAGCGGTCACCGTCGTCGATGAAGTCCACGGCTTCCGCTATTTCGATCTGCGCGCGATGGTGGGCTTCGTCGACGGCACGGAAAATCCGCGCGGCCGCGAACGCGACGAGTTTACGTTGATCGGCGATCAGGAGCCCGGCTTCGCCGGCGGCAGCTATGTGATGGTGCAGAAATATCTGCATGACATGACCGCGTGGAATGCGCTGACGGTCGAGGCGCAGGAACGCATCATCGGCCGCAAGAAACTGTCCGACGTCGAACTCGACGACGAAGTGAAGCCGTCGTGGTCCCACAGCTCGCTGACGACACTCGAAGAAAACGGCAAGGAAGTCAAAATCCTGCGCGACAACATGGCGTTCGGCCGTCCGGGCGCGGGCGAGTTCGGCACGTACTTTATCGGCTATGCGAACTCGCCGGCACCGATCGAGCAGATGCTGGAGAACATGTTCGTCGGAAAACCGCCGGGCAATTACGATCGCTTGCTCGATTACAGTCATGCGGTGACGGGTGGGCTGTTTTTTGTTCCGTCGGCGTCGTTGCTTGAGGAACTGGCGGACAGAAAGCCTGCGGCGGGTTGACAGTCGCCCGTGAAGAAAGCAAAAAGGCCATGCGCGCGATGCATGGCCTTTTTGCTGGCGGTTTGCCGCACGCACTCACCCATGTCGATGCCCAGCCGGGTTGCACGACGTGCGTGCCGTGCTGATACCTCCACTACTGGAACGCCGCGAAACCGACGCATGCAAGCGGCACGAGAAACCACCAGACCTTCCGTGCCGGCAAACGAAGCAATGCCAGAACGCGGTTTCGACGTCGTGGAACGGCACGTCACGGCCGCGACCAGGGTTCCTGCGCTGCGTTATATTGCTGATCTCCTGCGGCCACGGCTATGTCTCGACGGAGCGGCGGCAGAATGCCCGCGCACGAGGTCATCACAAGGTCGCTGGCAAGCAAGCCGACGTCGCACGGCGTCAAGCGATGCGTCGCGGGACGGCGCTAGAGTGATCAGGAAAACAGCAAGACACGCGCGACGGTCGCGCCACGGTTGCACGATAAGCACAAGACAGGTGCCTCACGATGAAAACGGCGCACGACCTCCCGCCCTGCGGCTCCACTCCGCTGCCGCCGTCCGTCGTCGAGTCGGAGGCGGCGACGGCAGCGCTCGAAGCGGTGCCGTCCACTTCATCGTCACCGTTGCCGCTTGAATCCCCCGCCCCTTCCGGTCTGCGCGCCACCGCCGTACTCCTGCTCGGCTACGCGATCCTGATCACCGGCAACGGGCTGCTCAGCACATTGATCTCGTTGCGACTGATCCAGCAGCAGGCACCGTCGATCGTCGTCGGGGTCGTGCAGTCCGCGTACTACGTCGGCTTCATGGCAGGCGCGCTGTGGGGCGGCGTGCTGATCGGCCGGGTCGGCCATCATCGCGCGTTCGTCACGTTCGCGGCCGCTGTCGCATGCTGCGCGCTCGGCTACGCGGTCTGGGACAACGCGCCTGTCTGGGCCGTGCTGCGCTTCGTGACGGGCTTCTGCCTCGTCGGCATCTACACGGTGGTCGAGAGCTGGCTGCATCAGGTCGCGAGCAACGCGCACCGCGGACGCGTGTTCTCCGCGTACCTGATCACGAACTACCTCGGCGTCGGCATCGGCCAGTTTCTGATCGGGCTCGCCGATCCGGCGGGCTTCGTGCTGTTCAGCGTGGTGAGCGCGCTGTTTTCGGCATCGCTGATTCCGGTCGCGCTGGCCGGCGACATGCCCGCCGCGCAGAGCCATCGCACGCCCGGCTCGAAACTCGCACTCGGTATCTCGGGGCTGCGCGCGGTTGCCGCGTGGGCGCCGCTCGGTTTGATCGGCTGCGCGGCGGCGGGCATGCTGAACGCCGCGTTCTATACGATGCAGCCGGTGTTCATGCGACGTCTCGGCTATCCGGTCGAGTCCGTATCGCACTTCATGGGCTTCGCGCTGCTGGCCGCGCTCGTGCCGCAATGGCCGGTCGCACGACTCGCGGACCGCTTCGACCGGCGGCGCATCGTGCTCGCGATCACCGTCGTCTGCGCCGTATGCAGCGCGCTGCTGTTCACGCTGCGTGGCGGTCCGCTGCTCGATCTGCTCGGCTATGTGTACGTGGGGCTCGCTTTCTCGCTGTACGGCGTGCTGACGTCGTACGTCAACGACAGCATTCCCGCCGATCAACGCGTCGCGGTCAGCGCCGGCCTGCTGCTGATCTTTTCGCTCGGCGCGAGCGGCGGCCCGACGTTGGCATCGGCGATGATGAGCGTCGCGGGGCCGTCGGGGCTTTATCTGTTTACGGCGATCGTGACGGCGGTGTTGGGGGTGTCGGCTGCGCGGAGTTTGAGGGGTGGACGGCGGGCGGCGTTGCCTCGCGTGTGAAGTCTGTGAAAACGGCCTGAACCGCGCTACCTCGCCGCCCATAAAAATCGGGCCGACACTCTCATGCCGGCCCGACCCACCGTCCCCCCAACCCACCACCTACACCTGTCGACGCATCTCCGCCGGCGGCACCTTCATCAGATGCCGATACTTCGCGATCGTGCGGCGCGCGACCAGCACGCCCTGATCGGCGAGCATCTTCGCGAGCGTCACGTCGGACAGCGGATCGCGAACGTTCTCCGCAGCGATCATTTCCTTCAACAGCGCGCGCACGGCAGCAGCCGAACACGTGCCGCCGCTTTCGGTGCCCAGCTCGCGCGGGAAGAAATGCTTGAACTCGAAGATGCCGCGCGGCGTCGCCATGTACTTGTTGCCCGTCGCGCGCGAGATCGTCGATTCGTGCAGACCGAGTTCGTCGGCGACGTCGCGCAACACGAGCGGCTTCAACGCGATTTCACCGTACTGGAAGAACGCCTTCTGATGCGTGACGATGCATTCGGCCACACGCTGGATCGTATCGAAACGCTGCTGCGCGTTGCGGATCAGCCAGCGCGCTTCCTGCAGCTGCTGCGCAAGCGGCGAACGGCTCGCGCCGGCCGATTGCGCAAACAGCTCCGCATACATCCGGTGAATGCGCGCGCGCGGCAGCACCGCCGGGTTGATCGCGACGACCCACTTATTGCGCACCTGACGCACGATCACATCCGGCACCACGTAGTTGTCTTCCGTGCGGCCGTACGAATTGCCCGGCTTCGGATCGAGCCGGCGTATCAGCGCGGTTGCTTCGCGCAGCGTCTCGGCGCTGCAACCGGTCTGCTTCTGCAACTCCGCATGCTCGCGGCGCGCAAGACGCTCCAGATGATGTTCGACGATCTCGCGCGCGACGTCGCGTGCGGGCGTGTCTTCCGGTAGCGCAGCGATCTGCAGCATCAGGCATTCGGACAGCGAGCGCGCGGCGAGTCCCGGCCGGTCCAGCGACTGCACGAGTCGCAGCGCGACGAGCAGTTCGTCTTCGGTCAGCGCAGGTTCAAAATCGATCAGCGTCACGAGGTCTGCAAACGATTGACGCAGATAGCCGTCATCGTCGAGTGCTTCGATTACGAGGCGTGCCGCTTCGCGATCGCGCTCGTCGAGGCGATACAGACACAGCGCATCGTGCAGCTGTTCGTGTAGCGTCGGTTGCACACGCGCCCACGAGGACGGGTCCGCGCCCTCGCCGTCGCTACTCGAGCGCGACGCGCCGCGACCATACGGATCGCCGGGGAAATCGGCGCCGTGATCGTCGTGTCCGCCGTCGTCGCGTGAGTCGTCCTGTGATGCGGCTGGTGCATCGTGCATTTCAGCCACGGCGGTGTCGCCCGACGCGTCGCGATCGAGTGCGGCCGCCTCTCCCGTGGCCGCATCGCTCGAAGCAGTCGACGACGTTTCGAGCGCGACGTCCTCGGTCTGCGACGAGTCGTACTCGAGAAACGGATTGGTATCGAGCGCTGTTCTGAGTTCCTGTTGAAACTCCAGCGAAGACAGTTGCAGCAGGCGTACCGATTGCTGCAAACGCGGCGTGAGCGCCAGCGATTGTCGTGCGCGCAATTCAAGCGATTGAGGCATTGTCGGTGGTCCTGTCGATGAAATTCGATCGTGAAAACAGCAACTCCTGTGCCAATTGCGGCAACGTGCTGTTTTATCGACGCTTTGTTCTTTCGACGTGGCCCGGGACCTGCTACTTCGACCGCTGTTTTTACAAGGCACCGGAAAAATGCGGACATCGCTCGCACCTGGCGCACGGCATTCATTCCGCTCGCCCGACATCTTTAGATCTGCTGTAACGACGCGTCGCAGCACCGTCCCGCCGCAACGCGCGCACGCCGCAAGATTTGCCGGGCACAGCGCTTGCGGATCCGGTACGGGTGGACGGATGCCCTCGCTTTTTGAATTGGGTCGAGAGACCGCAGCAAGGCAGTAGAACCGCCGCATTCATCAACAACCGGAAGGAGAGATCATGAGAACAATTCAGTTCCTCAAGGCTGCTGGCAGCATCGCATGCGTCGCGTTTGCCCTGAACGCTACTGCGCAGACGAGTGCTTCAGCACCGCCCGCTTCGTCGGAAACCGTCGGCCAGCATATCGACGACGGCACGATCACGACGAAGGTCAAGGCCGATCTGCTCGGCGCGAAGAACGTGAAGTCGACGCATATTCACGTGAAGACGCGCAAGGGCATCGTGTGGCTGTCGGGCACGGTGCCGTCCGCCGACGACAAGAGCGCGGCGCAGGACGTCGTGCAAAACGTCGACGGCGTGAAGGGCGTGAAGAATCATCTGAAGGTCGCGGCGGAATAACGCTGCGGGCGACTGCTCGCAATGCTGGTGCAGGTTCGCCGGCTTCGCGTGAAGTTCAACGGGCCGCCTGCTCGATGCAGGCGGCCCTTCTTTATGGCGAACGTTACAAACGTTATTTCCGCGCCGCATACTGGTCGCGCAGATCGCGGATGCGATCGTGATTCTGCAGCACGCCCTGATACTGCCGTTCGACCACACTGCGCACATCCGCCGGCAAATCGTTGCCGAGCGCATCGCCGTAGTGCTTCTTCGCGACGTCCTCGCCCTTCTCGCAATCCGCGAGAATCGCGTGATCGTCGCGTCCACCCACCACCGACTTCACATCGACCCAGCCGCGATGCAGCGCGCCGCTGACGCTCCCGTGACTCTCCGGCTTGCCGCCCAGTTTGAGCACGACGTCCTGCAGTTCGCGCGCACCGACCGCACAGTTGTCCGCACGATCGGCGAACAGCGTCTTCAGCTGTTGATCGTGCGCATCCTCGGCGGCCTTGCGAAAACCGCGCTCGCCATCCTTCGACGTTTCGACCAGATCGTTTAGCACTTCCACCACTTTCGTCGCCATCTGTCTCTCCCGGTTACGTTTGCTGTCATCGGCCCGCGGGCATCGCGGGACGTGCTCCCGATTCCGCACGGTGCATGCCTGAGCGCTACGTGAATGCAATGCGTGTCGCGATACCGCGTGGGACTGGCAGGATTACCAGCGCTGCGTAGATATTGCGCGGTGATGTCGCTGGATCACGCGTGGTCACGCGAGCGAATTCGCCGATAAGCCTTGGCCGGCCGATGATTCGCCTCAATGGCATGGACATTGCGTTATTTGAGCGCCCGCACGCGTCGCCGCCTGCATTCGCATGCGCCGGATGCACGAAGACGGCCTTAACACGACAAAGAGGGAGCAGCACAAATGAAAACCAGGACCATCGAGTCGCTGGTGTTCGTGGCAATCGTCACGTCAGCCGGCGTCATGCAGATTCGCGAACACCTGCTGCCGGTCGCGCACGCGACCTCAGCGAGTTCCACCGCGACTACCTGTGCGCAACAGCCGGCGGGCGTGATACCGGCTTCGTGCGTGTCGTTACGCGATTCGCGCACGCCGCACGATGAAGCCCAGGACCGCACACGCAACGACGCTGATGAACCGGCCGATCGCGCGACCACGATCACGCATCGCGCACAGATCTGGGTATAGACAGCACAGACATCCGCTTTAGGCGCACGGCGGTCGCTGGTCCCGGGCCGCCGTCCTTTTTGTTTTGTTACCCGAGCGACAACCGAGCGACAACGTTACGCAGAACTCGAGTTCTGCATCTGCTCTTCGCTCACGCGATCGAGCGGCGTCGGCGTACGCGTCGGATCGAAATCGGCCCAACGCCCCTGCTGCCAGCGCCCGCTCGCACGCTCCACTTCCACGCCGCCGGTATCGCGCAGCACACGTGCGGCCACTTGCTGCGTGTCGGGCGACACGTGCACGGCCAGCAGCACACCGGAGCTGTGCTCTTCGTGTGGTCCCTTCTCTCGATGCGCAAGCCGGCCGCCGCGACGCGTATGCGACATCGCGCCGATCAGCGACCCGATATACGCACCGACGCCGGCCGCGATGATCGACACGAGCAACGGTGCCGCGAATGTCGCGAAGATGGCGACGCCGACGATCGCACCCACGACCGCGCCGATCGTCACGCCCTTGCCTGCGCCCTTCGGTGCATCGACGGAAGCCGGGTCCTCGTTCATGTCTCCGCCGATCGGATGCCGCGCATGCTGGCCGCGCGGATTGACGAAGAACAGCGTGACGTCCTCTTCGACGAAACCGCTTTCGAACAGCCGCTGGGCGGCGTCCTCGGCGGACGGGAACGTCGTATAGCGTGCAGCGACGATCAATGACATGTCAGCCTCCTCTAGAACGACATACAAACGCAACGTGAGGCAACCGCGCGATGCTATTCGTCGCGCCCCGCCTCGATGCCTTCGACGCGGAAGAATCCGCTGCGCAGCACCACGCTCGCCCCTTCGTTCTGTTCGAGCGCTGCCGAGCACACCGGACGAATGCGCGGCCTGCCGCGCTCGAACGCGGCGAGCAGCACGCTCTCCAGCGGCGAATCGGCACCGAAGTGATCTTCGAGTGCCTCCGCCGTGATTTCGCAGATCACCGGCTCGCCGTCCACGTGCGCGATAAAACGGACGGTCAGGCTCGCACCGTCGAAAGCCGGAGGGTCGTCGGGAAAAGTGATGTGCATCGCAGCCTCCCTGTTTGCGGTGCGACGCGTCGTGACGCATCGCCTGGCGTGTCGCGTTCAAGCCGCCTTGCGCCTGCTCAACTGCGCGGTCAACTGCTTGATCAGCGCGCGGTTGAACGCCGGCAGATCGTCCGGCTTGCGGCTCGTGATCAGGTTGCCGTCCTCGACCACCTCGCGATCCACCCAGGTGCCGCCCGCGTTGCGGATGTCGTCCTGCAGACTCGGCCAGCTCGTTACCGTGCGGCCCTTCACGATGCCCGCCGACACCGGCAGCCACGTACCGTGGCAAATCACCGCGATCGGCTTCTTCGCGCCATCCGCGTCTTTAACGAAGGCCTGCGCCTTCGGCAGCAGGCGGATCGCGTCGCCGTTCACGACGCCGCCCGGCAACACGACGGCGTCGTAATCGTTCGCGATGGCATCGTCGAACGTCGCGTCGACGTCGACCTGATCGCCCTTGTCGACGTGCTTGAAGCCCTGGATCTTGCCGGGCTTCGCCGAAATCACGTGCACGGTGGCGCCGGCTTCGGCCAGCGCGCGTTTCGGCTCGACGAGTTCAGCCTGTTCGAAACCGTCGACGGCCAGCACCGCGACCTTGCAACCGTTCAAAGCGTTAGACATGACTGGCTCTCCTTGATGCGAAAAATTTCCGGAAGAATGAGAAAAACCCTTAAAACAGATGAAAAGTGATGTGCGGACGTGCGTGCGGTGCAGCAATCCGCACGCCTCGCCCGCTTCTGATCAAAAGCGGCGAATATGGAAATCGCCCGCCAGCGCGGTGGGCCTGCGATGCCTCATCAGTTGCGCAAATTCCTGTCCCACACGTGTAAGCGCGCGGCGCTTGTCGCCCGTGTTGCTGTGCGCGAATGCGTTGTACGCGACATCGTCGAACGACACCGTCACCAGCGTGTCGTGACCGTCCGCATGAAAGCGGATGTGCAGCGAGCCGTTCGCGTGTTCATCGAGTTCGAACGGCATGCTGCGCGCCTCGAAGTAGCGGCCCAGCGTCTCGGCAAGTTCGCGCTTGTCACCGGGCTTCACGTGAATGCTCATCGGTATGCCTCCTTTGGTCCTCGGTTTCGGGTAGTGGTACTCAACGTTCACCGCGCGCATCGGCATCAGCATCGGATAGCGGATCGTCGATGCGATCCGGTTCGATGTCTTCGTCCAGTTCTAGCGTGCCGTCGCCGTCCGCGGATGCGCGCTCGCCGGTGCCATGACGATCGGTGTCACTCGCGAGTTCGGTATCGCCGGTTTCGAGCGCGTGCTCGTCGAGTTCGCTGTCGCGGTCGAAGTCGTGCCGCTTCGCACCTGCGACGTCGCTGCCGCTATCGGACGAATCGCTTGGTCCCAGCGACCCGGTATCGTGGCCGCGTGGTTCGCCCTCATCGGGCGTATGCAACGGTTCTTCATCGGGATTCAACGTGCTGCTCATATCGTGCCTCCAGAAACGAAGATGAAAACCGCAGCGCCATGCACTGCGTGCGCGTCTGCGTACTTCAGGAGGTCCGCAAACGTCGTTCCTCGTCAGGTGTGTAGAGGTGGCATCGCGTTTGCTCGGGGCGGATTTTTCCTTGTATTCGATCCCGTTGCGTTTTTACCGATATGCGGTCGCGACCCGTGCGATTTGATCGGGATATCCAGTTTCACGCGCCCGTTAAATTCACGCGGAAATCATCTTCGACAGATTCATCGAATCATTAAACCCCGACAAAGCAATGAAACCCTGCCTCTATTAAATAGCCACTACGCCGGATATAAATTTAAATCAGGAATATCTGAAATACCGGAATGACCCATCGTGCATTTTCCATGTAGCCATAGAACCACTCCCCGTAACCACAAGACCAATTTCCGCTGCGACAGGCGATTTCAGCCCGATATTACGAAAACATTCAATCGATATAATGCCTCGCTTAATTTCATGTTGATCCAGAAATTTTTCCAATTTAATTGACCTGACGGCTATAAATCCAGATGATTAGCCACTGCCTTTTTTCGCAACCCTTATGCGAAACGGCAGTGCTGTGCTGATCAAAGTCCATCCCTTATAGAGACTCAAGAACATGGAGAACAGCATGCAATTCGATTTGTCCTCATCCCGTGTCCGTCATGTCCCTGTCCAGGCGGATTCTCATGTGTCGAAGAAACGATCGTCGATTGCGAAGAACGCGGTATTGAGCGTCGCCGCAGCGCTGCTGATGCTCGGGCTATCGTCCGAACGCGCATCGGCAGCGAGTGCATGGGCACCCGATACGTATTACGCGGCGGGCACGGTCGTGAGTTACAACGGCAACGATTACCAGGCACTCGTCAGTCAGACCGATTATTCGAGTACCGGCTGGAATCCGACGACTGCATCGCTATGGACGCTCGTCGGCCCGGACTCCGGCTCGGGCGGCACCACGCCGCCGTCGGGCCCAGGTACGGGTGGTCCGACCGGGACGGCGCCGGGGTTCATCTATAGCCCGTACAAGGACGCGTCGATCTCGATGAACTGGAACACCAACACGATCTCGACAAACGTGACCGGCAGACTGAGTCCCGTGTTGACCGTCCTGCCGACCAGCGTGCGCACGCTCACCCTCGCGTTCGCGACCGGCGAATGCGGCAGCGAGAACTGGGGCGGCGTCGGCGCCGCTGCGCTCGCATCGGCAAACGTGTCGCTGTTCACTGCGTCGAACGTCAACTACATCGTTTCGACGGGCGGTGCAGGCGGCGTGTTTTCCTGCGGCACCGACGCGGGCATGACGACGTTCATCAATCGCTACGCGTCGAAGAATCTGGTCGGCATCGACTTCGACATCGAGGGAGGACAAACGCAGCAGGTCATCAACAACCTCATACAGCGTGTCGTCGCAGCGCAGAAGCAGTTCCCGAATCTGCGCTTCAGCTTCACGCTCGCGACGGTTGCGCCTGCGCCGTCGGGCGCATCGAAAGCAACGTCGTGGGGCGCCAGTGCGCCAGACAGCTTCAATACGTACGGCGACTGGGTGATGCAGGCCATCAAGACCTACGGCCTGCAGAACTACACGATCAACCTGATGACGATGGACTACGGTTCGGCGCTTCCAGGCAACTGCGTGCTGTCGGGTGGAGCGTGCCAGATGGGGCAATCGACCGTCCAGGCTGCGTTGAATCTGCACGATCACTGGGGCGTGCCGTATAACCAGATCGAAGTCACACCGATGATCGGCGGCAACGACTCGGCCGGCGAGACGTTCACGCCGGGCGACGTGGACACCGTCACGAGCTTCGTCAAGCAGTACGGCCTGGTGGGCCTGCACTTCTGGTCGCTTGATCGCGATGCCGACTGCGCGCCCGGTGCTGCATCGCCGACGTGCAATTCGATCGGTGGTGTGGGCGCGCTCGGTTACACGAACCACTTTGCCAGCGATCTTGCGTCTGGAGGGTAGCGAGGGAGGATCTGTTGCGCTGTCGCTGCTATTGCCGCTCGCGCAAGCGGAGTTATTCAGGCGATCCCGGCAACGCATGAACAGGACCACCGCCAGTCACGAGCGGCGGTGAATCGCTACAGGTGACGTGCCGCTGCAGAACGGCACGTCACCTTTTTTATTTGCCTGCGCTGAAGGCGCTCGTGTGTTCAGAGAAAAAAGCGATGCCCTCAGAAACCCCCTGGCGATTCTCTCAACCCCCAAAATCACAACAGGCACTTACCTTGCTTAGGAGACGATATCGTCTTCGACCTTTACCCGATCGCCCTTACCGGCAAGCCATCCATGACCCGGACCGATGCATCCTCCTCCCCGCCAGCCGTCGACACACCGACGATGCCCACAGGCCTGCGGCACGCGGACGACTCGCGCCCAGGTTACACGCGCAGACGACAACGCAACGCATTCGTCTATTACGACACGTCGGGCCAGCGTATCCGCGATAAAGCGGAAATCGCACGCATCAATGCGCTCGTGATCCCTCCGGCCTATACCGACGTGTGGATCTGCACAGACCCACGCGGCCATCTCCAGGCAACGGGCCGCGATGCACGCGGTCGCAAGCAGTATCGCTATCACCCGCGCTGGCGTGAGACACGCGATGCCGATAAATACGGTCGCATGCAGGCGTTCGGATGCGCGTTGCCGCGCATCCGGCGCCGCGTCAAACGCGATCTGAAACTCGCCGGCATGCCACGCGACAAGGTGATTGCCGCGGTCGTCGATCTGCTCGACACGACGTTGATCCGCATCGGCAGCCCCGAATACGCACGCGACAACCAGTCATACGGATTGACGACGTTGCGCAAGAAGCACGTCAAGATCGAAGCGGGCCAGGTGCGATTTCGCTTTAGCGGCAAGAGCGGCGTCGAGCACGACGTCACGGTCGACAATCCGCGCGTCAGGAAGATCGTGCGGCGCTGCGCGGAATTGCCGGGACACGAACTGTTCAAGTACCTCGACAGCGACGGCGAGCGGCATACGGTCGGCTCCGCGGATATCAACGACTATCTGCGCGAAGCGAGCGGCGCGGACTTCACCGCGAAGGACTACCGGACGTGGGCGGGCAGCGTGTTCACGCTCGCGTCGCTGCGGCACGCTACGTGTGAAAGTCCGGCGGAAATACGGCGTCATGTCGTCGACACCGTGAAGGACGTCGCGGCGCTGCTGCGCAATACGCCTGCTGTGTGCCGCAAGTGCTACATCCATCCTGCGGTGCTCGCGGCTTTCGAAGCGGGTGCGCTAACGGGTCTCGTAACGGAGCGGGTGCGGCGCGGGATGAAATCGGATGAAGCGGCGCTCGCTGCACTGCTCGAACGCGCGGAACGGACGGCTCGCCGTGATGCGCGTCGCAACGCGAACGGTAGCCATGCAAACGCAAAAAGGGCAAAGCCTGCGGAAAAGACACGCCATATCGAACAGCCCGCGTCCGCTACGACTCGTCGTAAGCCGCCATCACGAGCCAGAGGTCGTGATCTTCATCCTTGATCTCGGCTGCGAGTGCATATGCGTCGCCGGGGCTGCAGGTTTGCGCGAGCATCGTCTGCGCAACCTCGCCGTTGCTGAACGCGCGATCGGTCAGACGACGCACCTCCTGCTTGCCTTCGAACATGTGCTCGTCCTTGCGATATACGAGCGTCTGCTGCTTCCATTCATGAAAGCAGGCTTCGACATGCTGGAAATCGCCGCCGCACACATTGGCCTGGTAGTGAATTTTCGATGCCATGATTAAACCTCTTCGGCGCAGGCGTACTGCGCGCATCTGCCACTCTCTTGCCGTCTCGCAGCGTCGGAACACCAAGCCAGTCACTGCGTAAAACTGCGCGATGCCGCATGCCGCGGCATCGCGCGAATCCTTGCAGGGCGACTGCTGCCCTGCATGGGGCCGGCCGCGGACACTCCGCGGACCGGAACGTCGTTACTGGCTCGCGCCCGACGCCGCAGCCGGTGCACTCGCGCCAGTGTCAGCCCCTGGTGCGCTTGCGCTCATATCGGCCGATGCACCCGCCGCCGGCGTGTTTGCGCTTGAATCCGCTGCGCCGCTGCTCGGCGAAGGCGCACTCATCGCACCGCTACTGCTCGCGCTGCTGTCGCTGCTCGAAGCACTGTTGTCCGCACGCTTGCAGCCAGCTGCGCCGAGCGTGACGAGCGCGATCGATGCGATCACGAGAACGTTCTTCATCTGGATCGTGTTCAGCTTCATTGCAAGCCCTCCTGGCTTTGGTGGCAACCCGATTACGATGGAGCAAGCACCGTGCCTTCCGCCACACGAATGTGCGGGCCAGACCCTGTGTACGTCGCGTGACGAGGCAGGCCATGTTCTTCGCGGTGCGGTAGGCGGCCGGAGAACGGCGGTAAATTACACAGGCCGACGTAATTCCTTCGCCCCTCTTTTTGCACCGTATGTGGGTCAACTGGCGATTCGCGTGTGGATTTGCGTGTAGCGCGCTGCCACGCGAATCGTGTAACGTCGGCTTTCTTCCACGGAGAACCCATCATGCGCATCGAAACGTCCTTCCTGTTCGACCTCGACGGCACGCTGGTCGACAGCGTCTATCAACACGTGCTCGCGTGGAAGGAGGCGCTCGACTCGGAAGGGATCGAGCTTTCGGTGTGGCGCATTCATCGCAAGATCGGCATGAGCGGCGGGCTGTTCACGAATCAGTTGCTGCGCGAAACCGGCGGCGACATCAGCGCGGAACGGGTGGACCGGTTGCGTCGCGCGCATGCGGACGCCTATACGCGGATGCGCGCGCAGGTATGTCCGCTGCCGGGTGCGCGAGCGCTGCTCGATGCGCTGACGCAGGCCGGCACGCGTTGGGCCGTCGCAACGAGCGGCCGGATGGAAACCGCACGCCTGAATCTTGAGGCACTGGGTATCGATCCGGCGAAGTCGGTGATCGTCACACGCGATGACGTGAAGTACGCGAAGCCCGACCCGGATCTGTTCGTCGCCGCCGCGCATCGGTTGGGCGTGCCGATCGAACACGCGGTCGTCGTCGGCGACAGCATCTGGGACATGCTCGCGGCACGCCGCTGTCGTGCGCTGGGCGTAGGGCTGCTGTCCGGCGGCTATGGAATGGAGGAACTGGAACGCTCGGGCGCATTGCGCGTGTATGAAGACCCCGCGGATCTGCTGCTGCATCTCGACGAGGTTGCCGCGCGGCCTTAAGCGTTCTTGCCAGACCTTCCCGTTCCGCGACCGATTCTCGCGGAACGGCGTTTGCTGTATCGCTTGAACGTCACACCTCGAATCGGGAGATCCCTCATGACCCAGCAGCTCAACCATCCCTCGCCTGTCGCGGACACGGGCGCACGCATCGTCGGCAAAGGCAGCGCGACCGCCGACGGTCCCGGCCCGAGCGTAATGGCCGCCTCGACACTCGACGGCAACAAGGTGCTCAGCACCGACGGCGACGACGTCGGCAAGGTGAAGGACATCATGCTCGACGTGCGAAGCGGACGGATCGCGTACGTCGTGCTGTCGAGCGGCGGCTTTCTCGGTATCGGCGACAAACTGCTCGCGATTCCGTGGAGCGCGCTCACGCTCGATACCGGACGCAAATGCTTCGTGCTGTCGATTTCGTCGGAGCGGGTGAAAAACGCGCCGGGCTTCGACAAGGAGCACTGGCCTTCGATGGCGGACCAGACGTGGGCTACTTCCGTTCATCAGTACTACGGCATCGAGCCTTACTGGAGCGATGACGGCGACGCACGCGACCGTTCGCGTGCGCAGCCGCCACGCGACGATCTCGGCGTCGGCGACATTCCGGCGGGGTCGTCGGATGCGCCGGAGGCGGGGGGCGTGAAGCTCTGAGCATGTAGCTGTACACGGCGCCCCATTGCGGGCGCCTTTTCGTCCCCCAAGGCTCGGCGCGCGACCCAACACGGGCACACCCCTTGCGCGCCTCCTCCGCATCGCTTCACTTTTTGCGAGGAGCCACGATGACTACCCGGAAATCGAAGCACCCGACCCAACACCCTTCCACGCGCGGCAAGTCTGGCCATCCGCCGCGTCAGCGTCACGCCCAGGCAAACGCAGCACACACGGCACGCGCATCCGCAAACAGCAACCATCGCTGGTCGCATCACGTGATGGAAACCAGCGACGCGATGGACATCGAAGGCGACATCTTCAAGTCCGGCAGCGCCGAGGCCATCGCGCAGTCGCTGAAACGCTCGTCGACGCATAGCCGTCGCCGCAAGGGCACGCCGTTCCAGTCCGCGATGTCGATGCTCAATTTCTACATCAACCGCGCGGGTCACAATCTGCCGAAGACACGCAAGGTGACGCTGCAACAGGCCAAGCGCAAACTCCGCGAAGCGTTTGGACGTGCGCCCTGATGCTGCACCCGCGCCGCATACGACGCACCGCCGAATCAAGCTACCAATCGACGAGCCGCGATGCATGAGAACGCCTGGTTCCTGATCGTCGGCGCGGTGCTCGTGTTCATGGGCATCGCGGCAACCACGCTGAAGCGGCTGCCGTGCAGCGCCGCGATGTTCTATCTGGCGATCGGCTACGCGCTGGGGCCGTCGGGCGCGGGCCTGCTCGTCCTCGATGCCGTGCGCGACGCACCGCTGCTGCGCCTGCTCACCGAAGTCGCGTTGCTCGTCTCGCTGTTCGCAATCGGCCTGCGATTGCGGGTGCCGCTGTTCGACCGATTGTGGGCGTTGCCGCTGCGACTCGGCTTCGTCGCGATGGTGTTGACGGTGCCGCTCGTCGCGGCGTTCGGCGTGTACGTGCTGCAACTCGCGTGGGGACCGGCGCTGCTGCTTGCCGCGATCCTCGCACCGACCGACCCGGTGCTCGCACACGACGTCCAGGTGCAGAATCCCGGCGACGTCGATCTGCTGCGTTTTGCGCTATCGGGCGAAGGCGGTCTGAACGACGGCATTGCGTTGCCGTTCGCGTTGCTCGGGCTCATGTGGTGCGCCGCGCCTTCAGCCAGCGGTGCCGACGCGATCACGTGGTCTTTCGCGGGCAGCGTGCTGTGGGGTGTCGTCGGTGCGCTCGTGGTCGGCGGGACGCTGGGCTGGGCGGCCACGCATATGGTGACGTGGCTGCGGACGCGTCACGAGCAGGCGCTCGGACTCGAAGGCTTCTTCGCGCTCGGCCTGATCGAACTCGCGTACGGCGTTGCGCAGATCGCGCACACGTATGGCTTTCTCGCCGTGTTCGCAGCCGGCGTCGCGATGCGACGCGTCGAGCAGCGCGCGAGCGGCGACCGCTCGCCGCACGAAGCGATCGGTGCGATCGATGCGCAGGACGTCACCGCGACCGCCGCCGATCCGCAAAAAGCCCATGCGTATATGGCGGAATCGGTGCTCGGCTTCACGATCGAACTCGAGCGTATTGCCGAAATGGCGGTGATGACGATGATCGGTGCCACGCTATCCGGTCTACCGCAGCAGCACATCGCGCTGCTCACGTGGAACAACGCGGCGCTCGTCGCCGTGCTGTTCCTGATCGTGCGTCCCGTTGCTGCCGAACTGTCGTTGACGGGGTCGAGCGCGTCGCGGGCGCAGCGGCGTCTGGTCAGCTGGTTCGGCATTCGCGGAATCGGCTCGTTCTACTACCTCGCATTCGCGCTCGAACGCGATCGCAGCGCGCAGATCGCGGCGCTCGTGTCGCCGGTGCTGGCCGTGGTTGCGGCATCGGTCATCGTGCATGGCGTGTCGGCGACGCCGCTAATGAAGCGCTACCGGATGCGAGATTCGTCGCAGTAGTGCGTCGACACAGCCACACGCCCAACGTCGCGCAGTTTTTGCAACCGTCGTGCAAGTTCACGACGCGCCGCCCGTGGGTCGCGCGGTGGCGACTTCGAGCACACGCAGCAGCCGCTGCGGCGTGAGCGGCTTCGCGCAGTGCGCATCGAAGCCCGCCTCCTTCGCGCGCTCGCGATCGCCGCTCGATGCAAATGCGGTACATGCAATCAGCAGCATGTGCCCGGTCGCGGGATCGGCACGCAAACGACGCGCGAGCTGCAACCCGTCGAGTCCCGGCATCGCGATGTCCAGCACGACCGCGAACGGCTGCCATGCGCCGGCCAGTGCGCAGGCTTCGCGCGGGTCGTTCAACGTGCGGCATTCAAAGCCGTCAGCGTCCAGCAGCAACTGCAGCGCGTCGGCCGCTTCGCAATAGTCGTCGACGACCAGCACGCGGCGGTGGTCGGTCATTGCACGTGCAATCGGACGCCATAGCACGACGTCGTCGTTCGAGTACGCATCGTGTGACGCGTCGCCGGGTGATCCGGGTGTCCCGCTCATTGCTTTCCTCCCTGTGGCGGCTGGGCGCCAGACGGAGTTGAGCGCAAGTTGTGCGCCCGGGGTGTGCGGGTGCGCTTACGAGTCAGCCGCGAAACTGCATGCGACGTGCGCCGGTACGCGGCTTGCTGATTCGAAGATGTTTTCCGCGTCCCACGCGGATCGATCGTTCCCGATGGAGGATTCATGAAGCTAGCCACTACCACGCTCGCTACGCTCACCGTTGCCGCAGCCGCGGGCATGCTGCCGTTGCCTTTCGTCGCTTCGTCGGCGTTTGCGCAGACCGATGCCGCGTCGACGACCTCAGCGAACGCGCTGCCGGATGCGGATCGACAGTTCGTGCAAACCGCGTCTGCGGCAGGCTCGACGGAAATCGACGCGGCAAAACTTGCGTTGCATCAGTCGAACGATGCCGACGTGAAGTCGTTCGCGCGTCACATGATCGTCGATCATACGAAGCTCGCCGCCCAGTTGAAGATGGCCGCGCCGCACGGCGTATCGATACCGAAGGACAATGCCGATCAGCAGGCGCTCGACGCGCTGAAGCCGTTGAAGGGCAAGGACTTCGACACGGCCTATGTGCAAAAGCTCGCGGTGCAGGGTCATAAGGACGCCGTCGCGGTGTTCCAGGACGAAGCGTCGAACGGTCAGAACGCGAGCCTGAAGAAAGCCGCGCAAAAGGCGCTGCCGACGATCCAGCATCACTACAAGATGGCGCAGGCGCTTGCGCAGAAGAAGGGCATCGCGGCGCAGTGAATGCAATCTCGCGCAGCAACCTGCCACGCTCGATGTCTGCCGGCGCTGCGCGCTAGGGCATGACGCTACGCAGGCGGTCTGGGGTATGGGTTCCGCCGCTCATTCGCGACGTGAACCCGAAGCGCTCGAATCACCGCAACTCCGCACGAAGATCCCGCACACCCCGTCCCAACCGATCACGCAACAGCACACGCAACGTGCGGCCATCGGCATAACCGACCTCGGCCGCGATCGCATCGATGTCGAGACCGCTGCCGTGCAGCAGCGACTGTGCATGCTCGACACGCAGATCCTGAAAGTACGCGAGCGGCGACTTGCCGAGCACAGCGGTGCAGCGTCGTTGCAACGTGCGCGCGCTCGTCGCCAGTGCGGCAGCAGCTTCGTCCAGCGAGAACCCCTGGTTCAGGTGTTTTCTCGCCCACCGCTCGAAGCGATGAATCAACGGATCAGCCTGCGACAGATGATTCGGAATGATGTACGCCGCCTGCGAAGAGCGCAGATCGGCGAGCAGGTAGCGCGACACGACGCTCGCCAGCTCGGGGCTCGCTTTCTGGATCAACCACAGCGCGAGATCAAGATGCCCCATCGCCGCGCCGGCCGTGACGCCGATGTCGGACGGCACGAGCATGCGCGACTCGTCGAGCTTCACCTTCGGATAGCGTTGCCGGAACAGCGGCGCGAGCCACCACGTCGTCGTCGCTTCGCGATGATCGAGCAGCCCGGCTTCCGCGAGAAAAAACGTCCCGATGCAGGACGCGGCAATCTGCACGCCTTCGGCATGCCACTTCAATAGCTGCGCCCTCACCTGCTTCATGTCCGCTCGCGCGAGCGCCGGAACCAGCAGCTCGGGCGTGCCGGTGTTCAGCGCAGGCACGATCACCCAGTCGGGCTTCGAATCCTGCGGGACGGGTTGCACGGGTATCGGAAAGCCCTGGCCGGAGCGCACCTTCTTTCGCACACCGACGATCGACACGTCGAAGTGCGGCGACCCGCCCATCAGTTTGGCCGAGAACTTGTTGGCGAGCGTGAACGCGTCGAGCGGCGCGGTGAGGCCGGTGTCGAACACACCGTCGAGAGCAAGGATCTGGATGCGCATGGCGAGATCGATTCAAAAGTGACCTGTTACGACGGTAGCGGATTTTTCGTTCCCAAGCCAGTTTTTACGTCATTTCGACTGGCGCGAATGACCATAAAGTTGGCAGTTACGCCGCTATCGAATGGGCTGTCCGATCGCTAGTATCAACTCCGCCACTCAACCCCAACGAGGAAACGTTCATGAAAGTCATCGCAATCGGTTCGATCACCCAAGCACCGTCGCCCGAGCAACAGGCGCAGGTGATGCCGAAGGAAGTGCCCGCCACGCTGCAACTGTATCTCGACGCAAAAATCGAGCAGTTCTGGTTTCGTCAGGACAAGCCGGGCGTGATCTTCTACATGCAGGTCGAGTCGATCGACGACGCGAAGGCGGCCGTAGGCAAGCTGCCGCTGACCGCAGGCGGTTTCATGACCTTCGACATCATTCCGGTCGGGCCGCTGGCACCGCTGGGTAGTTTGATCCAGGGCAAGTAAGCCCAGGAGGTGCCGCCGATATCCGATACAACGCGTCTTGCGTACGCATCGGCGGCGCTGTCCGCAACGACGAAGGATAACGAATGAAAGCCGCACTCTCGTTGGCATTCGCGCTGATCATGTGTGCCGCGGGCATGAGTGCCGCGCGCGCACAGTCCGCCGTTCCACCGACACCCACCACACGCATCCTCGCGATCGGCACTGCGAATCCCGGTGTCGATCCCGCCGCGATACGCGCGATCCTGCCCGCCGAAATGCACGATACCGCCGACCTGTACCTCGAAGGCAAGATCGATCAATGGTTCTCGCTTCAGGGGCGCATGGGCGTCGCGTTCATCCTGAACATGACGGATCCGGTTGCCGCTCGCGCGATGCTCGAGAAACTGCCATTGGGCCGTGCGCATCTGATGAGCTTCGAGTTGCTGCCGCTCGCACCGCTCAGCCCGCTTCGTCAGCTACAGGGTATGAAGGCGGGTTCGCAGTAAGGCATCGAATAGCAGTGGCACGTCGCTAAGGCTGCGGCTACGCTTTCGGCCGACGCCGGTAGCGTCCCGGCGTCTCACCGGTGCTCTGCTGGAACGCCTTGCCGAACGCCGCCTCCGACAGATACCCGACAGCCATTCCGATGTCCGCCGCGCTGCGCTGCGTGCGCAGCAGCAGATCGCTCGCGATCGCCATCCGCAGTTGCGTGAGGAAGTCCATCGGCGTCATGCCCGCGCGTTCGCTGAAATGACGCGCGTACGTGGCTCGCGACATCGCCGCGACGTCGCCGAGTTCCGCGAGCGTCCATGCTCGCTCGGGCGCATTCAACATCGCTTCGACCGACCCGCGCAAACGCGGATCGGACAGCAGCGTCAGCACGCCCGACTGCATCGGCGAGCCGCCGTTACTGCCGTTAGCGCCGTTAGCGCCATGCGCGCGCAACGCCAACGCGAGCAGCGCGTGACTCAACGCAGTGACGATCGCGAGCGCGCCCGGCGCACGCTGTTCCGCTTCGCCGCGCATCAGCGTCGTGAGCATACGCAGTGCGTGGCCGGCAGATGCGGCGCCAGAAAGATCGGCCGTGGGCTCGCCGCCCACGAACACGCCGGGCAACGCATCGGCCAGCGACACGTGCAACGGATCGGGCAGCGAATCGAGCAGTAGCGCAGCGGGTCCGCTCGTATAGATGAAGCGGCCGCACAGCAGATCGAGATCGACGTGTTCGGCCGGCTCGCCGTTGCGCCGCACCGGCAGCATGCCGTCATGTGTCAGCGTGAGTGGCTGCGTCGTATGCTCCGACGATTCGCGTTCGTTCGATCCCGCACGGCGTTCGCGCACCCGATGCGCGGCACCGCGTGGAAACAGCACGAAATCGCCGGCACGCAGCGACAGCGGCGTGCGTGCCGCGGGCGTCTCGATGCTGCACGCGCCGTCCAGCACGAGATGAAACGGTGCAATACCGGGTTCTTCGGGCGTGTGGTCGACGGTAAACGGTCCAGCGAACAGACAGCGCAGATCTAGGCTCGCCTGGGGGCGCGCAAGGTCGATCAGGCGGCTGAGTGTATCCATGAGACGAATCCGCTAAAAGAAGAGTCGAGCGAGTATTCAGGAGATCGCCGCACGGCGCAATACTGGCTTCACCGCGCAGGGCATCCGGCCCGCGCCATTCGACAAGGAGCAAGCCATGCTGGACTGGATCGATTATCGCAAGGAGCTGGTGGGTCGCATCGGTGAAATGGGCAAGCTGTCGCCGGACACGGTGAGGGCCTATCAGATGATGTCGGGAGCCGGACAGAAGACCGGCCAGTTCGATGCGAAGACGCGCGAACTGATCGCGCTGGCGGTTGCGGTGACGCTGCGCTGCGACGGCTGTATCACCGTTCACACCGGCGAAGCGCTGAAGCACGGCGCGACCCGTGAAGAGATCGCCGAAGTACTCGGCGTTGCGATCTCGATCAATGCGGGTGCCGCGCTCGTGTACTCCGCCCGCACGCTGGACGCTGTCGCAGCACACAGCGCGCAGCAAGCGTAGTCCGTCGTACAGGCAACCACCCACGCATCCTGCGCGCCGCGCGTTCGTTCAGCGCGCAGGCAATGCGTGACGCGACTGCGCCAGCATGTCGCGACGCGCGTCGCCCTGACGCGCAAACATCCACGCGGGATATTCGGCCGGTAGACGGCTCACCGCATCGAGTGTCGCCAGTTCTTCCGCACTGAGTTCAACGCCGGTCGCCGCGATGTTGTCGTCGAGCTGCTCGACTTTTTTCGCGCCGACGATCACCGTCGTCACCACCCGTTGATGCAGCAACCACGCGAGCGCAATCTGCGCGACCGATACGCGTTTCGCGTCGGCGATCGTGCGCATCGCGTCGATGCAGTCATACGCGCGCTCGCGATTCACCGGCGGAAAATCGAACGTGGTGCGGCGGCTGCCTTCTTCGCCGTCGCGGTCGCGACCGTATTTACCGCTCAGCAATCCACCCGCGAGCGGACTCCACACCATCAGCCCGACACCTTCGCTCTGCAGCATCGGCACCAGTTCGCGTTCGAGATCGCGGCCCGCGATCGTGTAATACGCCTGCAGCGTTTCGAAACGCGCGAGGCCGAGGCGCTCCGAAATGCCGAGCGCCTTCGCGATCTGCCACGCGGCCCAGTTCGATACGCCGACGTAACGCACGTGTCCATGCTGCACGAGCGTATCGAGTGCACGCACCGTTTCCTCGATCGGTGTCGCCGGGTCGAAGCCGTGAATCTGATAGAGGTCCACGTGATCGAGTTGCAAGCGCTTCAGGCTCGCCTTCACACCGTCGATCACGTGATAGCGCGACGCACCGCGTGAATTCGGATACTCACCCATCGCGCCGAACACCTTCGTCGCGACGACGACGCGATCGCGCGGCACCTGCAGGTTCTTTAGCGCCTGTCCGGTGATCTGTTCGGAGAGACCGCCTGCGTAAACGTCGGCGGTATCGATGAAGTTGATGCCCGCATCGAGCGCGCGTCCGACGAGCCGTTCCGCGTCCGCCTGTTGCAGCGCACCGATCTGCTTATAGATGCCCTCGCCGCCACCGAAGGTCATCGTGCCGAGGCACAGTTCCGAAACGAAAACGCCGGTACGGCCAAGCTGGTTGTATCGCATTGCCAGAGACTCCCGTTCATGAAAAAGGGAAACGAAAATCCAACCGTCCGAGGATAGCGCAACGATGAGAAAGCTGTCGTGAGACCAGCAACTCATGCGGCGACATGCGAATGCCATTCGAAAGAAGTCGAATAAAGAAAATCGTACCGCGAGAGAAAATTAGCCGGTAATTCAGTCCACTTTGCGTAATCCACGACAAACGCAATGGGTCGCTTTACTGCGCCGCAGCGTAGTGAAATAGAGCGTCGGAGCCTTGCGGCGGGCAGCGCCTCATTAGCGACAGACAGTTCCCAACTACTTCAGTCAATTAAATCAATTCCTTTCTTTTGATGTAAGGAATGCTATAACTCTCATGCATTCGAGTGCCGTCGTTTTATTCCCGTATAGACAAGGACAATAACGATGAGAAAATCGCTTGGCATCGGTGTGGGCGGTATGGTCCTCCTGTCGGAGGCTTTCGGTCCGTCGGCGATGGCAGCGTGCAGCAACAACGCGCCCACTGCCGGCACGACGGTCACCTGCACCGGCACAGTGACGGCACCCGTAACGGCCGCGACCGGCGCGGCGAACGTCACGATCAACGCCGACGCGAGCACGACGGCCAGCTTCACGCGCAGCGCGACCGCGACCGTGTTCAGCGTCGACAACACCAGCCAGGTCTCGAATAGCGGCAGCCTCACGCTGACCGGCGGCGGCAGCACCGGTACTGCGCGCGGCGCAGTTCTGCTCGGTGTCGGCAACGCGAACACGCTCACCAACGCGACGGGCGCGACGATCACCACGACCGGCGCATTCAACGACGGCATCGCCGCGAACGGCAGCGGCAACACGCTCGTCAACAACGGCACGATCAATACAGCCGGCCCCAACGCGTACGGAATGAGCGCGGCCTGGGGGCAAACCAACACCGGCCAGTCGAACAACACGCTGATTAACACCGGCACCGTGTCGACGTCGGGTAGCAACGCGCGCGCGGCATCGATTCTCGGCGGCAGCGGCAGCATCACGAACAGCGGCACGCTGTCGACGACCGGCACGTCGAGCACCACCGCCTACATGCAGGGCAACAACGACAGCCTCGTCAACACCGGCACGATCACCGCGAGCGGCAGCGGCGCGGACGCGGTGTTCTCGAACACGGTCGCATCGAGCTTCACCGCGACGATCGAGAATCGCGCGGGCGGTCAGATCATCAGCCAGGGCGCCGCGGGCATCCGCACGCTGAACGGCAACAGTACCGTGATCAACGCGGGGCTCGTGCAAGGCAACGGCACGGCGATCTCGATGGGCAACGGCAACGACTCGCTGATCCTGCAGACGGGCTCGGTCATCAACGGCACTGCCGACGGCGGAAACGGCACGAACACAGTGACGTTGCAAGGAACGGGCACCGCATCGAATGCGTTCGCGAACTTCCAGACGCTGCTGATGCAGGGCACGCTGTGGAACTGGACCGGCAGCGGTACGTTCACGCTCGCGCACGTGCAGACCGGCACGCTGAATCTGACGGGGACGCTCGGCACATCGGCGGCTGCGCTCGTCGATGCAGGTGCGACGCTGCAAGCGAACGCGCAGAACCTGCCGCAGAACGTCACCGACAACGGTCTCGTGCGCTTCGCGCAGGACACGTCCGGCACCTACGCGGGCATGATCTCGGGCAGCGGCGCCGTCGAGAAAGCGGGCGCGGGGACGTTGACGCTCGCGCCGTCGGCGGCGGGCGGCAACACCTATGCGGGCGGCACGACGATCAGCGCGGGCACGCTCGCGGTCGGCGCGGACAATGCGCTCGGTGCGACGAGCGGCGGCGTCACGTTCGACAGCGGCACGCTGCAACTCACGCAGGCATTCGATCTCGCCGCGAGCCGCGCGGTCACGCTCGCGGCAGGCGGCGGCACGTTCGACACGCAGTCGTTCGCCACCACACTCGCGCAGCCGGTCACCGGCAGCGGCGCGTTCACGAAAGCCGGCAGCGGCAGCCTGTTGATGACCGGTGTCAGCAGCTACACAGGCGCGACGACGGTGGCTGCCGGCACGCTCGCAATCGGCGATGCGGCGCATACGAATGCGGCGCTCGCCGGCAATGGCGGCGTGTCGGTCGCGGCGGGCGCGACGCTCGGCGGCTACGGCAGCGTCAGCGGGCCGGTGACGAACGCCGGCTCGATCGAAGTCGCGAACGCGCTGTCGACGATACCGTCGTTCGCCAGTGGAGCGAACGGCAGCTTCACGATCGCCGGCTCGCTGACCAATGCGGGGCTCGCGCAGATCGGCGGCAGCGGCGTCGGCAATCAGCTCGTCGTGCGCGGCAGCTATGTCGGACAGAACGGGACGATCGGTTTGAACACCGTCGTCGCCGGAGACGGTGCCGCGTCCGACCGCCTCGTAATCGACGGCGGCACCGGCAGCGGCACGACGGGCCTGAAGGTGACGAACGTCGGCGGCGCGGGTGCGGAGACGCTCGGCGACGGCATCGAGGTCGTGCAATCCGTGAACGGCGCGACCACCACGAACGGCGCGTTCACGCTCGCCACGTCGGTGAAGTCCGGCGCGTATTCGTACTACCTCGCGAAAGGCGGCGTGACGACCGGCACCGGTAACGACTGGTATCTGCGCAACACGGTGCCGCCGGCAGAAACGGGAACGACCGGCGAGGAACCGGTCGCGGCCGTCGGCACGCCGCCGCTGCCGGAGCCCGCCGCGGGCTCGGAGCCGATCCCGCTGTACCGCGTCGAGGTGCCGGTCTACGCGGCGATTCCAGGTGTCGCGCGGCAACTCGGTCTGCTGCAGATCGAGACGTTCCACGACCGTCACGGCGACCAGTCGCTGCTCGACGGTAACGGTCCGCTACCCGCCGCATGGGCACGCGCATGGGGCGGTCACGATGTGTTGAGTCAGAGCGGCGCGGCGAGCCCGGAATTCGACGGCTCGGTGTACGGCGCGCAGGCCGGCCAGGATCTGTACGCGGATCGCAGCGCAAGCGGCCATCGTAATCACTACGGTCTGTTCGTCGGCTTCGCGCGTGCGACCGGCGACGTCGAAGGCACCGCGCTCGGTATGCCGAACGTCGATGCAGGCCATCTCGCGATCAACACGTACAGCCTCGGCGGCTACTGGACCCACGTCGGCCCCGGCGGCTGGTACACCGACACCGTGCTGATGGGCAGCACGCTGAGCGTCGATCCGCGTTCGCGCGACGACATCGGCGCGACAACGCACGGCACGTCGGTCAGCGGATCGGTCGAGGCTGGCTTGCCGGTGCCGCTTGGCAACGGGCTGACGATCGAGCCGCAGGCGCAGCTCACGTGGCAACATCTGTCGATCAACGATCTGAACGACGGCGTGTCGAACGTCGCGTTCGACGACGGCAACACGTTCACCGGTCGGCTCGGCGTGCGGCTGAAGGGCACTTTCAACAGCGCGGGCATCGACTGGCAGCCGTGGCTGCGCGTGAGCGTGCTGCGTGCGTTCGGCGCGAGCGATTCGGTGACATACGGAGGCGCCACTTCGCTCGGTACGCAGGTCGGGCAGACGTCGGGGCAGATCGGCGCGGGGATTGCCGCGCAGGTCGGCAAGCGGGCCAGCGTGTATGCGACCGCGAACTGGCAGACCAGTCTCGGCGGCGCGCATCAGCGCACGATCATGGGCGATGCGGGCGTGCGCTGGGCGTGGTGAGCGATTGCTGCGCGGACCCTTTAAAAAGGAGCTAATCCTGACAGCTACTGCCGTACAGTCGCGCACGCGATTGCCGCGTGCGCGACCGCCGGAAACCTGCGAGACTGATCCCTCCTCATCGCAGAGTTCGCACGGTGCGTGCGAGGCTGGCTGACCACCGATCAGATTCGACTGGATATCGACCACCTCGCCCCCAACTACGGTTCCATGACTTCCGCCCTGCCCCCGGCCGGCGTGCTGGCCGATTTTCATCCGGCGGTTGCCGGCTGGTTTCTGAAGACCTTCGCGGCGCCGACCGATGCGCAGGTCGCCGCGTGGCCGTCGATCCGCAGCGGCCGCTCGACGCTCGTCGCCGCGCCGACCGGTTCCGGCAAGACACTTACCGCGTTCCTGTCCGCGCTCGACGAACTCGTCCGCAACGGCCTCGCACACGACGGCGCGTTGCCGGACGAAACACTCGTCGTCTACGTATCGCCGCTGAAGGCGCTGTCGAACGACATCCGGCTGAACCTGCAGGTCCCGCTCGAAGGCATCGCCGCCGAACTCGCACAACGTGGACTGCCCGCGCTCGACATCCGCACCGCCGTACGCACCGGCGACACCACGCAGCAGGAACGCACCGCGCTGCGCAAACGCGCGCCGCACATTCTCGTCACGACGCCGGAATCGCTATACGTATTGCTCGGTTCCGACTCGGGCCGTGCGATGCTGTCGACGACGCGCACCGTGATCGTCGATGAAATTCACGCGATTGCGGGCACCAAGCGCGGCAGCCATCTCGCACTGAGCCTCGAACGTCTCGACGCATTGTGCGGGCGACGCCTGCCGCGCATCGGTCTGTCGGCGACACAAAAGCCGATCGCGACCGTCGCGCGTTTTCTGATCGGCGGCGCGGATCTCGACAGCGATGCACCGCCCGATCCGGACGAATGCGCGATCGTCGACGTCGGCCACACACGCGATCGCGATCTCGCGCTCGAGCTTCCGCCGGTGCCGCTCGAAGCGGTGATGGCCAACGACGTGTGGGAACGCGTGTATGACCGCCTCGCCGAACTCGTCGCACAGCATCGGACGACGCTCGTGTTCGTCAACACGCGACGCATGGCCGAACGTACCGCGCGCCATCTGACCGATCGACTCGGCAAGGAAGCGGTCGCCGCGCATCACGGCAGTCTCGCAAAGGAGCTTCGCTTCGATGCGGAGCAACGCCTGAAGCGCGGCGAATTGCGCGTGCTGATCGCGACCGCGTCGCTCGAACTCGGGATCGATATCGGTGACGTCGATCTGGTTTGCCAGCTCGGTTCGCCGCGCGCAATCGCACCGTTCCTGCAGCGCGTCGGGCGGTCGGGGCACCATGTCGGCGGGATGCCGAAGGGTCGTCTGTTTCCGACGTCGCGTGACGATCTGCTCGAATGCGCAGCGCTGCTCGATTGCGTGCGACGTGGCGAACTCGACGCACTACAGGTGCCGCGTGCGCCGCTCGACGTGCTCGCGCAGCAGATCGTCGCGGAAGTATCGAATGCCGAATGGAGCGAGGATGCGCTGTTCGACTGCTTCCGTCACGCAGCGCCGTACGCGAACCTCGCGCGCGAACAATACGACGCGGTACTGCGCATGCTCGCCGAGGGCTACACGAGCCGTCACGGTCCGCGCGCCGCGTACCTGCATCGCGATGCGGTGAACGGCACGCTGCGCGGACGGCGCGGCGGCAAGCTGGTCGCGGTGACGTCGGGCGGCACGATTCCGGAGAACGCGGACTACTCGGTGCTGCTCGAACCGCAAGGCGTGAACATCGGCACCGTCAATGAAGACTTCGCCGTCGAAAGTCTTGCAGGCGATGTGTTCCAGCTCGGCAATGCGTCGTACCGCATTCTGCGTGTGGAGACCGGCCGCGTGCGCGTCGTCGATGCGCAGGGGCAGCCGCCGAACATTCCGTTCTGGCTCGGCGAAGCGCCGGGACGTAGCGATGAACTGTCGTTCGGTGTCGCGCGGTTACGTGCTCGGATCGATGCGTTGCTCGGTGAGCGCGATGAACACGACGCAGCGCATACCGCAGCCAGCACAGTCGCCACAAAACGCGCGGCAACAAAGAAAACATCGACACGTAAAGCGCTCGCGCTGGCTACCGCAGACGATGCCTCTTCAATCGAAGTAACGGACACGCCTCCTGCTGCATCGTCCACTCATGCCGGCAACATCCCACGCGCCCTTGCATGGCTGACCAACGAACTCGCCCTCTCCGACACAGCCGCCCAGCAGATCGTCGACTACCTCGCACGCGCCCGCACGGCACTCACCGTGCTGCCGACGCAGGACACGCTCGTGATGGAACGCTTCTTCGACGAATCGGGCGGCACGCAGCTTGTTATTCACGCACCGTTCGGCAGCCGGCTCAATCGCGCGTGGGGTCTCGCGCTGCGCAAGCGCTTCTGTCGCGCGTTCAACTTCGAGCTGCAAGCGGCCGCGACCGAAGACGCGATCATCCTGTCGCTGACCGGCAGCCACAGTTTCGCGCTCGACGAAGTGTGGCGCTACCTGCATTCGAACACCGCCGAACATATCCTGATCCAGGCGCTGCTCGACGCACCGCTGTTCGGCGCGCGCTGGCGCTGGAACGCGACGACGTCGCTCGCGTTGCCGCGCTACACCGGCGGCCGCAAGACCGCCCCGCAGCTGCAGCGCATGCGTAGCGAGGATCTGCTCGCGACGGTGTTTCCGGATCAGGTCGCGTGTCTGGAGAACATCGTCGGCGAACGCGAACTGCCGTCGCATCCGCTCGTCGATCAGACTGTCGACGACTGCCTGCACGAAGCGATGGACACCGACGGCTGGCTGCGATTGCTGCGACGCATGGAGGCCGGCGAAGTCGCGCTCGTCACGCGCGAACTGCCGGCACCGTCCCCACTCGCCGCCGAGATCCTGACGGCCAAGCCCTACGCATTCCTCGACGATGCGCCGCTCGAAGAACGTCGCACGCAGGCCGTGCTGAATCGTCGCTGGACCGATCCCGAATCCGCCGACGATCTCGGCGCGCTCGATGCCGATGCAATCGCGAGCGTGCGCGACGAAGCGTGGCCGCAGGTGCGTGACGCAGACGAAATGCACGAAGCGCTGACCGGTCTCGCGTGCATCACCGACGCGGAGGCGCAGCAAAACGAAGGCTGGCCCGCATGGCTCGAAGCGCTCGCCCACGCAGGCCGCGCGACGCGCATGCAGATCGCGCAGCACGACGCGCTGTGGGTCGCCGCGGAACGTCTTGCCGGCCTGCACGCGATCTATCCGGCCGCGCCGATCAAACCGTCGATCGAACCGCCGAAGGGCTACGCAGACCCGTGGACCGAAGACGACGCAATCGTCGACGTGGTGCGTGCGCGGCTCACGGGCTACGGGCCGCTCGCAGTGTCCGCGATCGCGCGTCCGCTCGCGTTGCCCGCGTCCGCTATTGCGCTTGCGCTCACGCGTCTCGAAGCAGAAGGCTACGTGATGCGCGGCCGCTTCACGCCAGGCGCACGCGAAGAAGAGTGGTGCGAACGGCATCTGCTGGCACGCATTCATCGCTATACGGTACGGCGACTGCGGCGCGAGATCGAACCGGTCGAGCGTCACGACTTCATGCGTTTCCTGTTCGAATGGCAGCACGTGAGCCCCTCGACGCGCGGCGAAGGACGCGATGCGCTCGCCGGTGTGCTCGATCAGCTGGAAGGCTTCGAGGCATCGGCGGGCGCGTGGGAAGACGATATTCTGCCGGCACGACTCAAGGACTATTCGGTCACATCGCTCGATGAGCTGTGCCGCTCGGGCAAGATCGTGTGGACACGACTCACTGATCGCGCACGTGCCGCCTCCGCGCCGGTGCGCAGCACGCCTGTGGTGCTGCTGCCGCGTCGCGATCTCGCGGTGTGGAGCGCGTTGCCCGATTCATCGCAGGCCGCCGCGCTGTCGCCGCGTGCGCAACGCGTGCACGACGTGCTCGCGCAACACGGCGCGATGTTCTTCGACGAACTGCTCACTGACGTGCACACGCTGCGCATCGAACTCGAGAATGCACTCGGCGAACTCGTTGCAGCGGGACTCGTGAATTCGGACAGCTTCGCGGGACTGCGCGCGCTGCTCAAGCCGGTTGCGAAACGCAACGCGTACTACGGCAGCCGTCGTGGACGGGTCGGCGCGTTGATCGGCGGGATGGACGATGCGGGTCGCTGGGCGCTGCTGCGGCGTCCGTCCACCGTGCTCGAACCCACAACGACGAACACGCGGAGACCCACCTTCGATGCCGACGTGCTCGAGCACGTCGCGATGACCTTGCTGCGCCGCTACGGTGTCGTGTTCTGGCGTCTGCTCGAACGCGAAGCCGAATGGCTGCCGCCGTGGCGTGACCTGTTGCGCGTGTATCAACGGCTCGAAGCACGCGGCCAGGTGCGCGGCGGCCGCTTCGTCAATGGCCCGTCGGGCGAACAGTTCGCGTTGCCCGAAGCGATTCCGCTGCTGCGCGAAACGCGTCGCCATGCGGAGGACGGGCTGTATGTCTGCGTGGGCGGCACCGATCCGCTGAATCTACTCGGTACTTTGCTGCCCGGCGACAAGGTGCCCGCAGTAGCCGGCAATCGCGTGCTCTATCGCGACGGCGTGCCGGTCGCGACGCTCGTCGCCAGCGAATTTTCTTATCTGGGTGAACCGGACAGCGCCGCGAAAAGCGCGATGCGTCTGTTGCTCGCGCGACGATATTGACGGCAGCATGCACGTGATGCCGCGTGCATGCCTGCGCGGTCCATCTGTGCAACATGCATACGTGTATCGCCTGCTGTAGCGGCGTCTTGTCGTGCTTCGCATACCGCAGCACACTTTGTTGATACGCGCGCAATCTTAAAAAATAAAAGTCTCACAAAAACTTAAATTACGCTTACGCGAACGTAAGTATTTGCGCAAACGCCCGCCCGACAAGGCGTCTCCAGACGGGTCGGTCGAAACGACCGTAAGCTCCCGTAACCGCGCAAAGAATACCTCGCCGCCGAAGTACCGCGAAACTCCCACCAAACTGCTCCTTCCTGTCGCGAACGCAGCGACCACCCCCTAGCCCCATCAAAACCCCGACATTACGTTTATGACGGGCGCATCTCGATTGAAACAATCCGTTACATCCCTGATCAAGCCGACGCTCTACTGTCCGATCAATCACAAGAACGCCAGGCGAACCACGGTTCGCTTTGCGTCACGGTCCGCCGATCACAAGGGACCCACCGGAGGAAAGATGAAGCTTGCAGTGATGACCCGAAACACCAGTCTGTACGGATTGATCTGTCAGTGTTTCGAGGCCGAGGGTGCGTCATGCAGCCGGTTCGCCGACGACGTTGCGCTCGCGCGTGCCGTATATCGGGAAGAATTCAGCGCGATCCTCGTCGATGCCGATACCGGCTTCAATCCATTGCGTCCATTACTCGCACGACGTGAGTGTTACTCGGATCGTCGCGCGCCGGTGGTCGTAGTCGGGGCACTGCACGATCGCGAGAGCATCTCCGATGCACTCGACGCCGGTGCCGACGACGTCGTGCTTTCTCCGGTCGATACGCGTGAACTCGTGCTGCGTGTCCATCTCGCGCTGCGACGCTTTCAGTGCACGCCCGCTTCGCAGGCGGACGATGCGATCGAATGCGGATCCTACCGGCTCGACCGCAGCACATGCGCGGTGCAGATGGACGACAAGGTCATCCGCCTGACGTCGCGCGAATTCGCGATCGTCTGGCTGCTGTTCTCGCGGCTCGGAGAGTATGTGAGTCGTCGTCAGATTGCGGGGGCCGTGTGGAGCAGCCCCGAAGAGGTAGTCGGTCGCACGCTCGAGCAGCATATCTACAAGCTGCGCAAGAAGCTCGAACTGAACGGCGCACACGGCGTGCATCTGCGCACGATGTACGCGCATGGTTATCGTGTCGAGCGGGCCGACTCATCTGTCGATACCGCCTCTGACGCACAGCCGGCACTCGCCGCGACGACACCTGCAGAGACAACCGCGAGCGCATCGACACACGCGACCGCGCGAACACGGCACTTCGTGGAACTGCCGGACGTCAGTGTGCATGCAGCGGCAACACCCGCGATCGTGCTGCACGTTCCGCCGCATACGGAAATCCATACGCCTGGCAGCCCCGCCGTGCGCAACGCACGGCCGTGACCCTACGATCGCGGCGAGCCGAATCACGCTCGCCGCAGTCGCACCGCGTCCTTCACCGCCCTATCCCTTCGCTTCGCTTTTGTCGTCATGCATTCCGGCATCGCGCAAAACGCGTGTGCTTTTCAAGCATAGTGACATCAACGCGAAGCACGACGGGATAGCGAGTCCCGCACCTTCGCAAAACATCGGGGAGCCCTCCTGGGCAGTCCAACATGCGCATGCATTCGCGCAGGCTATGACTCGTTCCAACGCAGCACAAACCCCTCGATGTTTTCCGCAAAGGAATCGCATCGCCAATCGTCACAGTGTCACGCCGAACGATGCCTGATCGACAATCGTGCGCACCACACCCGACGTGACAAAACGCTCGCAAGCCCCGCCCCACAAACGTTTCCGCGAGAAACGCCCTACCGCCGCGTAGTAAACATTCGCGCCGGAAGGTAACAGACCATCACAAACTCGCGACCGCGCAGCGCCCCGATGAAAAGATTCACTCACCGGTTCAGCAGTTCGCCGAAGACGGCAAACCAGCGAGCCACACCAGAATCTTTAGTCAGGAGCGACACCATGTTCTCGACGGTCTATTTCGCAGCTTCCTCGGTCCTCTCGTGCGACGGTCTGCCCGCAGCGCTCACGGCGCGCGTGCTCGACGGCCAGCTTCTCGAAGCCGCTCGCCTCGCCGCCAACTACGCCGATACCGACGAAGCCGGCGACGACGGTTACCTCGCGCTGCAGATCCTCGCCGACCTCGAACTGGCGCTCGGACGTCAGGAAGAAGCCGAAGAAACATATCGCAAGACGCAGAAGGCGATCCGCCACTCACGCGATGCAATGCGTGTCGTGTCGGTACGCAACGCCGGCTGGCAAGCCTGCTTCCGTAACCAGTTTCACGTCGCGCTGACCTGCTTCCGCCGCGTCGCCGAAGACCGCAGCGCGACGCCCGCCCAGCAGCTCGACAGCCTCATGGGCGCAACGCTCGTGCTGTTCCACCTCGGTTGTGTGCAGGCCGCATGCGATCGTCTGACCGAACTCGCGCCGCTCGCCGCTGCACACGCCGATCCGCGCTGGGCCACGCTCGTCGACATGCTGCGCCGCGACCTGCTCGCTCAACACGCGCTGCACGGTGCCGAACAACTCGCCGATCACATCTACTGGCGCTCGGTCGTCACGAGCCTCGAAGGTCTGAATACGCCGGCCACGCTCGCAGGCAACATCCGCCTCCCGCTGCTCGAACAACGGCTCGACTATCTGCGTCATCTGCAATCGTTCGCCGACGGCCGCGCCGATGCACGCGAACCGCTGCGTCAATACGCAACGTGGAGCCGCAAGGCCGGTCTCGGCGACTATCACCGCAGTCTGTGCCTCGAGATGACGCTCGGCGCGATTGCCGCACGTGCGACGGCCGCTGCCGAGGAACTGCTCGAACAGTCCGGCGCCGCCGCGCTGCACGGCACGCAGAACGCGCGCTGGTATCTGGACTTCCTCTACTGCCGCGCGAAGATCATGCAGCAACAGATGCGCACGCAGGAGTTCGCGACGCTGTACGGCCGCTACGCACTCGCGTCGATCCAGCACGTCCGCGCCGACAGCGTATCGCTGCCCTCCGCTGCGCCGGAAGCCGCGCAATCGCGCAGCGCCCCGCGCGCCGACGACGTCAGCGCACGCTTGCCCGCGAAGTATCGCCGCGCGTATCGCTACCTGATGGACAACCTGGATCAGAAGGATCTGTCGGTGCGCGAAGTCGCGTCGCAGATCGGCGTCACCGAGCGCGCGATGCAAGGCGCGTTCCGCAAACACCTGGGCCTGTCGCCGAGCGAACTGATCCGCCGTCAACGGATGGAGCGCATCCGCGAAGAACTGCTCGACGACGATGCACCGGTTGCCCGCGTACTCGACGTCGCGAAGAAGTGGGGCGTGCAGCATCGCTCGACGCTGATCAACGGCTATCGCAGCGTGTTCAACGAAGCCCCGTCGGAAACGATGGGGCGCTAAGGAAAAACCGGCGGACGATGCATCACGAGTCCGCCGTTTCTTCATCCTTCGGACAGAACATCATGCGTGTTTCACTACACTTCGCACCCCGCTTCATTCGTGCAACTGCCGCCCCCGCGCTTGCATCATTGACGTTCGCGTCGCTCGCGCTGTTTCCGAACGCCGCACACGCACAGCAGACCGACTGTTTCGCCGCCGCGGCTTCGTATCAGCATGTGAGTCCGCTCGTGTTGCGGGCGATCGCGTGGCAGGAGTCGCACGCGAACGCGCGCGCGATCCATCACAACGCAAACGGCTCAACCGACTACGGGATGATGCAGATCAACTCGATCCATCTGCCGGTGCTATCGCGCTACGGCATCTCGGCGAGCGATCTGTACGTGCCGTGCAAGAACATCTTCATCGCCGCGTGGTATCTGCGGCGGATGACCGTCAAGTATGGCTATACGTGGACCGCCGTGGGCGCGTACCACTCCGAAACGCCGGCCGAGCGCGACCGTTATGCGCGCTCCATTCAGCAGATCGTCGCGCGCCTGCAGCAGTTGCCGCAGTTCCAGCGCGACGACGATCCGTCATGACGGGCCGCATTTCAACGTATCGACGGACCGGCGGCAACCCGATGGGTAGCCGTTGCCGGGCCGGCAACATTTGTATCGGGCAATCGGCCGATCGGCAGGAAACCCGCGGCAAAACCGGGGACGCGTGCACCAGCAGCATCGTGACAGCGCCCCTTCGCTCCGCAGTCGATTCGTTCGCATCGGACGATTCGACACAGGAGCGGATGCGACACACTGATCATATCGGCTGTGCTCACATTGCGGCAGCGGCCGGGGAAGACGGGGCTGCGCAGGTGGAGCGAGTGTCACGGTCTTTTAATGCAACTCCCACACAGGTGACGAAATCGTGAATGACACAGGATGCAGGGACGACGTTGCGGGCGGCCTCACCAAGGTACTGTGGACCGCTTCGCAGCTTGAGGATCTGTCCGACTTCGATGATCTGCTCGACGCGATCCGGGTGCTGCGGCCCCGTTGGAACGGCGCAGGCACCGTCGTCGCATGGCGCTACTTGCGCCGCCAGTCGTGGATCGAGGCATTGCGCGTACTCGAAGACGACGACCAGGAAGCGAAGCGCTCCGCGCTGCACTCCGCATTGATGGCCGTGTGCCTGTTCGGCATGCAGGACCCGCTGTGGCAGAGCTATGCGCGTACGGCGGCCGAGCAGCGCGAGCATCGCGAGGCATCGAGCATCGGGACGCGGTTGCTTGAACGCGCGGCGAAGCTTGATAGCAGCGTGCGGGCTGCGGCGGATGAGCCGGCTGCGGGTGCCGCAGAGCCTGCGGCAGCGGCTGCGTGGTCGGCACCTGCTGCAGCGGCTGCGCCGGCTGCACCGATGCCGCCGACGTGGATGCGGGCGTGATGTGAAGTGTGCAACCGTGCATCGCGCAGCGCAGAGCTTCGCGAAACGGATCACGGCTTCGCATTCGTAGCGTAGCGATCTCGGCGTCGACGTAGTGTTTTATCAGGTAGGCCAATCCGACCGGTTCGGAAGAAACGTCCTCTGTTCAGGCGGTTTGCCGCCACCTTTAGGAGAATCAACATGGGTGTCACAGCACTTAAAGGGTTAAGTTCCTTATATAAGGCGGCCTCTGAAGCTGCCCCCGCGATAGCGAAGCAGGCGAAGAAGGTCATATCGAATGTCCCTGGGGGGGCGTTGTCGATGTTGCAATCCGCGCCCAAACAGCAGGCGAAGGATGCAAGCACCGGAGTATCCTCCATGCGGCACTCAATGCTTCCGACGCAAATGAGAGATGCCGGCGCGGGAGCGCCCGGAATGTCGTCTGCAAAAGACTCCTCGATACTTTCCAAGATTCCCGGCGATGCCTTCGGTACGGGGTCTTCGTTGATGCAGGGCGTAGCGGGGACTGCAGTCGATATGGCGAAAACCAAACTCAATCCCCAGCATATCGCGGCGGCCGCATCCGATATGGCATCGGATATCAAGACGAATATGAATCCGACCAATCCGATGGCCGCGAACACTCCGGTGGTCAACCTGGACAAGGACCAGCAATCGGAACTCGATTCGGCCAACATCACTGCAAAACAAAACCGCAAGATGGACATGGAACTGGCGAAGATCAACCAGCAAAGTCAATTTACGAAGGCGCTCGCTCAGCAGGCGGTCGACGGCCTTAAGGACGCGTTGAGCATCCTCAACAGCAAGTAATTTTCCGCGGCGGACTCGCGCCGGTCGGGTACCGAACCGGTCGGCGCGAATCTGCAACGTCGCAGGAGATTTCCGTGTGCGGATGGACAATCCGTCGTTCGCCTCCATCCGCATGCTTCCCGTTCGTCACGACCGCCACCGCGCGTGGCGTCGCGCTGCTCAACCGCGTCGATCCCCATCATGTCCGGCACTTCTTTTCCCACGGGTAGAGCAGCATTCGCACCGCAGCCCGACGCATTCACCAGCGCACCGTCGACTCACACCGACACGGCGCGCCGGAACAGCCTCGCAACCGACCCGCGCTTCGCTTCATTGAACACCCCCGCACCGCAGACTTCGCGACCCGCTCCGATGCGGCGTAACAGCGACGTCAGTGGCCTCGTCGCCGCGCAGGCATCGCTGAGCGCACATCACAGCCGCGCGCTCGACGAATTGAAGCCCCTCAAGGCCCTCTGCGCAACGGCTTCGCTCGACGACCTGCTTGCGATGACGGAAACGCAGTCGTCTACCGAAGCGATTCCCGCACACGCAGCACTGAGGACACGCATCGCAGCACTCTCGCCGGCAGATCACGTCGACTTCACGATGCGCACCGCACACCGCATAACGACGCTGATCGACGCAGCGCCGGAGCAGCTGTCCGGCGCTACGCTCGATCGTTGCCTCGATGCCGCAGGGCGGTTCCCGCACGAACCGTCGCGCGCCGCGGCGACGAGCGTCATCGCCAGCACGTTGAACAGGATCGAACCGTCGCATGAACAGCGGATGTTCGATCGACTCGCAGAGCAGATCGACGGTTATCCGGCGCAGAGCCGGTCCGGCACGCTGCTGTCGCTCGCAACCAATCTGTTCAAGACACGCGCCCCGCTGATGCCGGAATCGCTCGAGCATGCCGGCAGCAACCTCGACAAGGTACTCGTGCGAACACGCGACATCCCCGATGACGCACGCGCTCCGATTCTGCAGACCGCCGCGCAACTACTGCCGTATTACGCAATGGGCAAATGCGACTGGAAACGCCACGCAGTCGATGTGATCGAGTCCGTTAGCGACGGCAATGCATCGCCGAAGACTCGTGCAGCGGTACTGCCGGCGCTGGAGCAGTCGCTGGAGTTCTGCCGCCAGGCTATCGGCGGATTGATTACGCAGGACGATTTCGACCACGTCACCGCCCAACTCGCCGCACTGCGCAAGCAAACCTCGTAGAACAGCAAGCAGAGTCCGGAAAAATTCGGGCGCGCGCTATCCATCTCGCCGCGTCGGCGCGACGCGCTTCATGCATTAATGCATAGCGCTTCGCGCGCGCGAACGGAACTTCGGACATACGTATCAGCACAGCAGACACGGCAGTACGCTGTTCATGGTATGCGCATGGCGTATCGTATGTGCTCTCGCTTCACCGCACCCGGCCATACCGAAAGGCGATCGCTGCCGATCCTCGCACATGCGGGACAGCGGCACATCGCACGCGCTGCGCATCCTTCGCATCACCCCTACTTTTCTATCAGGAGAAACCATGCGTTTCGCTTTCGCCGGATTCGACCGCTGGATCGGCGTGTTCGACGCTTTCGTGCAGTCGGGCTGGGAACCGGCGGCGGTCTTCACCATTCCGGTGGACAACAGGGTCGACTTCCATGACGCAACCATCGCGCGCGCCGAGCATCACCAGCTGCCGCTGAAACTCTCGCGCATTCGCGATGACGATCTGCGGATGCTGCAGGCGATGCAATGCGACGCGCTGATCGTCGCGGGCTACGCGTGGAAGATTCCCGACTGGACCCGTTCGCTTCCGTATGCGATCAACTTTCATCCATCGCCGCTACCCGAAGGGCGTGGCCCCTACCCGCTGATTCAGGCGCTGCTCGAACCGCGTCCCGAATGGGGCGCAAGCTGCCATCGCATTGCGGCGGAGTTCGACACCGGCGACGTGCTCGATATCGAGCGCTTTCCGCTGTCGCACGACGAGTCGCACGAATCGCTCGAACTACGCCTGCAGATGGCGACGCAGCGACTCGCGGGACGCGTCGCGATCGATTTTCACCGGCTGTGGGAAGAGCGCAAGCCGCAAGCGCCGGGCAGCTACTGGCCGCGCGTGAGCGACGAGCAGCGCACGCTCGACTTCAACCAGCCGGTCGCCGACGTGTTGCGCGTCGTGCGCGCATGCGGGCTGATCGAATGCCTCGCGCCGTTGCATGCGACGCACGTCTCGGTGCGGCGCGCGGAAGGCTGGGTCGAAGCGCATCGCTATCAACCCGGCGAGATCGTGCACGAGTATCGCCGCCGGATCGTGATCGCGGTGCAGGACGGTTTCATCGCGCTGATCGAATGGAGCCCGCTGACGATGACGGTGCGCGCGCAGATGGGACCGTGAGTTCGCTTACGTACACACGCGCCGTGCGAGACGTTCGCGATGTAGTGCAACGCTTCGCATCGCGCCCGACGACGCAGCGCCAATTCAATATTCTGTGTGTGTGGAAGCGCTGTTCACCACATAACCAGCAGCACACTTCTGATCAACTACCCTAGCTAGAGGCAAGCCATGAGTCTTACCACTACCGTTTCGTCGAACCAGCCTGGTGGTGCCAGCGCATTCACCGGCATCCAGCCGCAGATCGGTCTCGCCACCCAACCCGGCGCGAGCTCGCCGTCGCAGGTCGCGGCGCAACTGCTGTCGGAACTGCAACAGATGATGCAAACGCTCGGCGGCGGCGCGTCGAACACGCCGGCACAATTCCCGGCACAACAACAGCCGCAACAGATGTACGCGCAGCAACCGCCCACGAGCCCGCTGCCGACGACCGGCGCACTGCCGACGAACACGGGCAACTCGAACACGAATCTGTCGAGCGTTCAGCTGCAGGTCGGCTCGAGCCTCAGCGGCAAGGATCTGATGCAAGGTCCGAAGCAGGCCGACGGTTCGTCGGATCTGTACATGCCGCAGAAAGACGGCTCGGAAAAGCACATCGGCAAGCAGATGGCCGACGGCTCGATCAAGTTCGACAATCTGGACGACGCGAAGGATGCGCTCGGCAAGGGCGGCATGCTGCTCAACGGACTCGGCGGCAAACTGTCGCACAACAGCGACGGCACGGAAACGCTGAAGGCCGGTTCGGCCACGCTGACGGCGGGCAACCTGCCGGCACCGACCTGATCGCAGGAACCGATGCGCGGCCGCACGACGCGGCTACGCATCGATACATACCGATAACAGCGGAGCAGCGGCCACACGCCGCGCTCCGCTGTTTCTCTTTCTGCGGGCGTTTTTGTAGCGCATCGCCGGCATTCGCGCAGACCCACTACCCCGTCATCGCATGCCGATCGACGCGACAACGTCGATCATTTGCCCAACCACCAGCACGTCGCAACGCCCACCTCCCCTTCGCAAAATTCGCTTCGCGCTACTGGACAAAACTTCCTGAGATATACAGGCTGCGGCACCGCCAAATCCTATATTGACTCCGAACAGGCGGCTCATTACACACATAGCCGCTACTCACTCAACGCAGGTTCAAAAACGGAGAAGACCCATGGCAGGCGTAGCGGTGGCGAGCCCCTATTCGACCAACCCGATGGACTACCTGAACGGCAGCAGCGGTATCGGTTCGTTCTCGGGTACGGGGAACGGATACGGCGGCGTTTCGGGACCGAGCAGCAGCAGCAACAACAGCCCGGTCGGCGGTCTCAGCCAGCAGCAGATCATCCAGTTCATCGAGGAGCTGCTGCAGCTGTTCCAGCAGGCCTTGCAGAACGCGAGCGGCAGCGGCGACTCCGACGGTGGCGGCGCACCGCCCGTTGGTGGTGGCGGCGGCGGTGGCAGCGGCATGCCGTCAATGGGCGGCGCTCCCGCAGCAGGTGGTGCACCGGCGCCTGGCGGCGCACCCGCACCGGCACCCGGCGGTGCTCCGGCAACCGGCAACACCCCGACAACCACCGGCACACCCACGACCTCGCCGGGCAGCAGCTCGGGCGCACCGCCCGCGGGTCTCAGCACCGCACCGCAGACCACCGCGAATACGCCGCAGCAGAGCCAGCAGGTCGCGCAGCAGTACGTGACGAACCTGATGCACGACTTCAACCTCACGAAGCCGCAGGCCGAAGGCATCGTCGCGAATCTGTATCACGAGAGCGGCGGCATGAACTCGGGTATCAACCAGGGCGGCGCAATCGGCGGACCGAGCGGCAACAATGCCGACGACAACGCGAACGGCTACGGCATCGCGCAATGGGGCGGCACGCGCAAGCAGGGGCTCGAGCAATACGCATCGTCACACGGTCTCGATCCGTCGAGCCAGGCCGCGAACTACGGTTACCTGAAGCAGGAACTCTCGGGACCGTACTCGAGCGCAATCGACGCGGTGAAGGGCACGAGCAGCGCGCAGGATGCGACCTCGGCGTTCATGAATGCGTTCGAGAAGCCGAGCGATCCGCAACTGGCGTCGCGCCTCGCCGACCTCGCGCTGGTCCAGGGCTAAAAAGCGGGAGACGGTAGACCGCGTCGACGCGACGCGGGACAGCATCATGTCCCGCGCGTCACCTATGCACGTCCGCGAAGCTCGACGCGAGCGGACGTGCGTTTCGTGTCCGGCGCGGATCGACGGCATGGGCATCGAAGCACATTCGCGAATGATGCCCATGCCGTCGATCCAGTGCATGCATAAACGCGCATTCACGATAACAATCGAAGCAGCGCATCCATAAGACTGACAACGAGCCAATCAGACCATGACCGCACCCGAACGCCTGAACGACGAAGCACGCTGTGATCTGCTCTGCCATCTGGTCGTCGTGCAGTTGATCGAACATACGCGCAGCGGGAAATGGCTGCGTGCGGCACAGTCTGCCGAATCGATCCGCGTGTGGCTTGGCCCCGATCGCGTGCACACGACGCGCGCCGAGCAGGTCATGCTCGCGCGAACCGCAACGGCCCTCGCGCCCGCGTTCCTGCAGCAACCCGCGTTTCGCGACACCGCGACGCTCGCCAGATTGTCGTTCGACATCTGGCGCATGAACTTCGGCTCGCCGTTGCTGCGCACGTTGCGTGCGGCCTGCGCGACACGCATCGCACCGCATGCACCATCGGTATCGACAGAGTCAAACCAGGACGCCCAACCCGAACCGCACCCAATCGATTCCGTCCGCTATTCCGCATGTGCCGAAGGCAGCGCGCTGATCGTGACGGTCGGCGCGATCCGTCGCGCGCAAGGCAAGAAAAATCCACAAGACATGCCGATGCATTCGCCGGAATGGCCGGTTATTCACGCGGCCTTCATGCGTGATCTCCTGCACGCGCGCTGCAAAAAAGCCGCTCGATAATCAATCGCGCGGAGCGTCGCACGACGCCTCCATGCATTGCGCAATTTCGTCCAGAAACCCGTAGCGTTCGGGGTCGTGTAGCGCACGTTGCACTCACGATTCAAATGGACGTCACATTCGAAATATAGGATTTCCTTAACGACGCGGCGCTCCAAAATTCTAGTGCGACCCAAGAACCAGCGTGTCCGGATTCACGCCGCTTCGCTTGATACACCGACAAGATCGGCAATCAATGCGCAAGCATCCGTGAAGCGTGTTGATGCCGACCGTAGTTCAGACCATCTGGGTACCGAGTCGCACGATGCCATCGATCTTCACTTCTCTTCGCCGGACCGCCGCACCCGACGATGCCAATCGCACGAATGACGCACCGTCGAGCGGCTCCGCTCCGAAGGCGCCTGGTTCGAATTCATCCGCGACGCAGGCAAATCAGAACGTGGCCTTCGCTGGCCTGAAGACTGTCAAGCAATCCTCGAACAACGAATCCGGCAAGTTCGCCGCGCTGCGCGCGAACTTCAAGGGACGCCAGACGACCGTCGGCACCCGGATCCTCGGTATCGGCAAGAGCCGTTCAAACGACATGCCGAGTAACGCGCTGCTTCCGCAGCAATCGGTCGAGTCGGATCTCAGCGACGATCCGCACTCGGATTCGTTGAAGCAGGCACATGAACTCACCGAGCGGGTCAAGTCGATACTCGACACGACGCTCGAAGAACTGCCGGGCACGAACGAGCGTCCGCAGCGATCGGCCGCGATGCGTGCGCTGCTCGTCATTCCCGGCATGGGTCATGTGCTGAAACCCAAGACCGCTCGCGAATTGATGGCGGGCGACCCTGCCTATAAGACCGCATCGAAGAAGACCGCGCAAACCAAAGGTGATCGCGACGTCGACGCAGGCAAGATCGAAGGCAATCAGACGAAGATGCTAGGCCAGCTCGCGACACACAGTGCGGCTGCCGAGGACGCGATCAGAAACGTGCAAACGGCGCAGCGCGAACTGGACGAAGCGAAGCAGGCAGCCCAGGGCGCAACGGGCGCGCAACCACAGGAAGGCGCGGCTCCAGCGAATCCAGCCACCGCAGCCGACACCGTCAAGACGAAAGAAGCGCAACTCGAAGACGCACACAAGACGCTTAAGGGTGCAGTAGACGACCTGCGCGCAAGCGCATCGATCTGCTCGATGCTCGACGTCGGCGTGCATGTGCTGTCGACGGATCTCGTCAACCAGAAGATCAGGTTCGTCGACACGCAGATCGCGCAGTTGCGCAGCGATTTGGGAAAGGACAATACCGACGTCGGTCAGATCATCGGCAACCTGGTGAGCACGAAGAACGGGATCGCCGAGAAGCAGTTGCTGACGGCGGCGAATCTCGAGTCCGCACAGACGCTGCATACGAATGCCACGGCGCTGGTCGCGCAGCTCGAGGCGCGACTCCAGAAAGCACAACAAAATCGCGGTGTGCCGCTGTCGAATGCGACGCAGGCCGTCGGTGCGACAGACGATGCACTCGATGCGCTCACGCAGCTCGAAGCGCGGATGCAAGCCGGCCACACCGTGAGCCCGGACGAGGTGGCCCATGCCCGAAGCCTCTTTAACAGCGCAGGCCAGCAGCTTGATAGCGCCGGCCAAAGGCTTCAGAAGCAACGCGGACGCGACAGCGTGCCCGCACTGTCGAATCACGCGAAGAGTCTCGCGCGCGAACTCGACGCCGTCAAAGCCGCGCTGAAAGACGCAGGCGAAGATCTGGAACAGTGTCGTGAAGCCGCCGAAGACGCCACACGCGCGCTGACGGAATTCACGCCCTACATCGACCAGGAAATCGACCGGCTCGGCAAATTGCAGACGAAGCTGAACACTGCTGCGAACGGACTCGACAGTCCCGCGCAAGCGATCGGCGACAAGCTGACGGCCAGCACGGCACAACTGGAAAAGAACCGCGAGCTGGAGAAGCAACTGAGCACGATCGGCACGCAGGCGATCGCGTCGACCGCACCCGGTTTCGATCCCGAGCATCTCGCCACACCGGCAGGCGCATCGCTCGTCAAGAAACTTCAGACGCTCGCCGAAGCGTTGCCCGAAGACGACGTCAGCGGCGAACGTGTATTGCCGCGCGCGGCCGCGATGGAAATGATTTCGCGCTCCCTGGCCGTGGTGACGGGCAGCGACGCGCAGGCCGCCGATCGACTCCTCGGCGAGCTGACCTCGCATCCGCTGAATCACTGGATCGCACCGCCGGCGACCGGTGGCACGGATGGCACGGATGGCGCCAGCGCGGTCGAACACACTGCACCGAGCGCGCACATGGCCGAGCTCTCGCAGTTGATGGCGCAGATACCCCGCGGCATCGAAGTGCTCAACCTCGCATCGACGCCGCCCGACGGCAAGCCGCTGGAACGCGGGCAGGTCGAGGCAACCCAGGCTTACTGGATGGCCCACGCGGCGCGCAGCGCGGAAACCGACGACAACGTCAAGACGTGGCTGGGCAACGCAATGAACGTGGCGTCTCACGTGGTGCGCAACACAAAGGAAGAAACGGTTTTCGATACCGCCGCGTTGCCCCTCAAAAACCAGGCGGCGTTCAACGCGGTGCGCAACGGGTTCCTGTCGAATGCGAAGGGATCGGACTACGACCTCAGCAACCAGAATCTGCTGAACGTGACCACGACGATCGGAGAAAACAACAACACCGGTCTGCTGCCGACTTCGTTCCATCCCGCGAAGGCCGCCACCCTGTTCGATCCGAAGACGCTGAGCTTTGCGCAGAAGCAGATGGAAGCGCAAGGGATGGACACGACCAAGACGCGCGCGGAGGCCAGCATCATGACGGCCTTCGAGCAACTAGGTAAGGAAGCGCGGGTCCATTTCAACCAGTTGCCGGCAGCACGCAGACCCGATCCGCGGAACGCCGCGACGCCGTCCTTGCCGCCGTCTGCTCAGGACAGAGCGGATGACAAGGATCGCCTGTTCGCCGCCACGCTAGTCGCGTTGAGCGACTACGTCGGTCAGGAGAAACGCAGCCCGACGATCATCAGCCGTCTGACGACCCCGATCAGTGCGCCGAGTTTCAACCACACGAAGCGCATCTACGATGCGAATCTCGGGCCGGCCGAAAAAACGAAGATACGCCAGGCTGTCCACGCGTTGCTCTACCCGCCCCGGCCTGCGATCGGTTCGCGCAAGCTGACCAAGCCGAATCCGAGCGCAGTCGCGCCGCTGCCGCCCGCCATCGAGGCGCTGTTCAACCAGGAACGCGTGCCGGTCACCGATCTGTTGAAGACGCTCGAGACGGAGCTGAGCACAAGTTCCGACGGGACGAAAGCAGCGATGGCGTCGTCGATGACGATACTCAGCGAGAATTTCGCGGCACCTGCTGCTGGTGCTGCCGGTGCTGATGGCGCGGCCGGCACACCGAAGATCGACGAGCAGGTGCGCCTCGCGAAAATGAAACGGTTCGAATCGAAGGACGACGTCGAAGCGTTTTTCCGGCCGATGCTCGAAACGTTGCGCCTGCGCGATCAGGTCACCGTCACGAGCGGCGGTACGCTCGGCGCCGGCATTCCGCTGCTGCCGGCCGTGCCCAAGTTTCCGATGAGTGCATCGTTTGGTCTCTACGCCGAAAAGAACGAGCGCTTCATCCAGTTCAAGAACCCGACGTTCGCATCGGAAATCATGGTCGGCAGCACGGTGTCGCGCCTGCACGATGCGAAGGTCACCGTCGGGCACCGGCTCGAAGTCGGCATCGCGACCGTCACTGCGCCGTCCGGCTCGGCCAAGTTCGAAGCGTCGCGGCCCAAGACCATCTACACGTCGTTGCGAACGCTACGCGGCAAGGACGACATGGGCGTGCGCAAGGAGCAGGAAGCGATCGACGCCAATCTGAAACTGCTGGACATCATGTTGCGCTGGGACACCGATCAGACCAAATTTGCGGAAGACGGGCAGCCGTTTGCCGACCCGCTGGAAGCGATCTTCGCGTTGAGTCCCGATACGCTCGTCGCATCGGGAGAGAAGCAGGGTCAAACGAATCAGGGGTCGTTCGATGTGAGCGCAGTCGCGCGGGCGCGCACGCCGGGGCATCATCTGTCGGTGGGCGCATCGGTGACGCCATTCTCGTTGAAGATCGAGCGTACCGCCGAGCAGGGAACCGAGCGCACCGGCTACGCGCATCAGACCGTGCACGACCGCAGCAGCCAGGCACGGCAGCGGATCAACGCGTCGGCGAACATCGGTGTGATCGGGACGCCGTACAAGCAGGCGATCGGCGACATCGGCGCCGACGGTAAAGGCACCGGCCAGGCGCACATCAACCTCACCGGCAACCTGATCGAGATCTCGCGCGAGATCGTGTCGAACTTCGAAAAGAACGGCGCGACACGTTTTCCGATCGGCGATCTAACGGGCCACGCCGTCGATCGCACCTACGGCACGCCGAAGGACTTGCTCGTCGAGGTCCAGACGTATCGCGAGGACTGGCTGCAGCGCTGCATGGACACGCTGCCACGCGCAAAGACCGACGAGGTCGATACGCCCGAACGCCGCGCGATCGCGGCCGACATCCTGTCGAAGTTCGAAGCCGATCTGCGCAGGGCCGGTTCGAATTCGAGTCTGCAGTTCAACATCAAGTACGAGATGCAGCCGCGCATGAGCGGCGTGATCGACGGGCTGCGCGGCGCGGAAGCGCTGGCGCTGAAACAGGGCGATGCGAAGGCCGCGACCGACGCGCGCAACATGATGAACACCATCCTGTCCTATCGCGCGAGCTGGTCGGTCAAGAACACCACGGTGCGCAGCAAGGGCAAGACGTCGGAAGACATGGGGCTCGACTTCTTCCTGCGCTGGCAGAAGACGTATTCGTCGGAAAGCAGCCGGGCGCGGGTGGCGTTTCCGCCGTCGTGATGACGAGCGTGCGGCGCGTCGGCGCTGCATAAAAAAAAGGAGCCGGTTGAATAAACCGGCTCCTTTTTTCTACCCGACCGCGAACAGCGTCAAACCGGCAGCACCCTCACCTCCCGCTCCTCGCGTTCCTCCACATCCCCATCGAACGGCTCGATTTCCGGCGCCGCGAGCAACGCGAGCGCGGTCCGCGTCGCGAGCGCGTTGTCCGACTGATACGCCGCCGCGTACGCATACGTGCGCCACGCAGGATCCTTCAACGCATACAGGCACACCGCCGTCAGCGCCGTCCCAAGCGACGACAGTTCGCCGTAGCGTTCGGTCCGGCGCAGTTCGCGCAGCGCATCGCTCCATGCACGCGCGCGCACATGCCACCACGCGAGCACGACGCGATCGTCGTCGGTGCCCGGCCGCAGCACGACGAGTGCATCGAGCAGATCGTGCAGATCGCCGAGCCGGTCGAGCTGCGCACCGGCCCACAGCAGATCGAGCATGCCTCTCAGCAACTCGCCCTTGTCGTTCGGCGGACTGCTCATCACATCACCCGTCATGCCGCCGTGCCAATGATCCCCACCGCCGTTTCTGTCATCGGCCATCCCGTTCAGTCCATCCATCACTACCCCCGTAGGTTACGCAAGTCATAGTCCCCAAAAAAATCGTGTTGTTCAGTTGCCTTGCGCAATTGCGTGTGCTTCGGCGGCGATATTGGTGAGCGCCAGCTGGCCGCGTACCTCGTCGATGAACACGCTCGTCAGCAGTGCGAGCATCAGCACCGTCAGCGCGCCCTTGATCGGTTGCCCGAGGGTGCTCAGGTTCAGCTTCGACGACACCTTGCCGGTAAAGCCGAAGCCGATGTCGATCAGCAGCAGTAACAGCATCATCGGCGTCGCGAGCTTCGCGACCATCTCCATCAGCGAGTCGGTCTTGTGCATCACGAACGCCTCGATGATCTGGCCGCCGATCGGCGCCAGGTTGTCGACCGGCCACCATTGATACGACTGGTAGACCGCGCCGAGCAGCGACATCATGCCGCCGAGCAGCCAGAACGCGGCGATCGCGAACTGGCTCAGCAGCGTCGCGATCAGCGAGGTCTGCTGGCCCTGGCTCGGGTTGGTCATCTGGATGTTGTTGAAGCCAGTCAGATCGTCGACGTAGGTGCCGACCGCTTCCGCGGCCCAGAACACGGTCGATGCCGCGAAGCCGAGGCCGACGCCGATCAGTGCCTCCTTCAGCCCGACGCCGATCAGAAAGAGCGGTGTGTGCTGATCGAGCAATCCGTGCTGCCCATACGCGACGAACGCGCCCCACAGCAGCGACAGCGACGTGCGCACGCGGCCCTGGATCATGTTCTCGCTGGTCGGCGGGAAGACCATCATCAGCACCAGCAGACGCTCGCTGCACAGCGCGAGCAACATCATGTAGCCGACCAGATGGTGGCTGAGTTCGATTGCGTTATAACTGATGCCGCTCATCGTGGTTTCGCTTCCAGAAAAGTGCGGAGAAATCAGAACATCCGCGGACCGGGCCGCCGGTTCTCCGACGCCTCCTCGTCCTGCGCATCTTCGATTGCTATTTCGATTGCCTGGCGCAGCTTGTCGCGCCGTTTGCCGTAGATATCGATTCGCGCGCGGTTCTGCACGATCTTCGCGCGCCCCTGGTCGATCTCGGCCTGCTTGCCCGCGACCTGCGATTCGGCACGCGCGACGTTCTGCTGCAGCATCGTGTGCTGGTTCGCCATATCGACCTGATGCTCGCGCAGCCGCAGGAATTCGTCGGGACGAAACGCGCCGCCGATCATCTCGTCGACCTTGCGGTCCTGCTCGGCGAGCACTTCGCTCTGACGATCGACCGCATCGCGGCATTCGGTCACCGCCTGTTCGAGTGCCTGGCGCTCGCCGCGCAGCACGAGCAGCGCATCGTTCAGCTTGCGGTCGAGCGTCTTGCGACGCGACAGCACCCGTTCGAGAGAAACGACCCGGCGATCTTTCATCTGCGCTCCTTCGCGGTTGCGTGACGGTTACGCCCGCGCGATCTGATGCAGGATGTCGACGGTGAGATTCATATCGACAAGCTGATCGGTTTCCTGGCCGAGGAACTGGCGAATGACGTCGATCTTGTTGATCGCTTCGTCCGCAAGCGGATCGGTGCCGCTCTGATATTCACCGACCTGCAGCAGCAACTCCACTTCCTTGTGCTTCGCCATCAGCCGGCGGATATGCCCGGCCGACTGCACGTGGTCGCGCGGCACCACCTGGGTCATCACGCGCGACAGGCTGCCGAGCACGTCGATCGCCGGATAGCGGTTCTGCGCGGCGATCTCACGCGACAGGATCATGTGGCCGTCGAGAATCCCGCGCACTTCCTCGGCGATCGGGTCGCCGCCGGATTCATCTTCGGCGAGCACCGTGTACAACGCGGTGATCGAGCCTTGCACGCCGAGCCCCGCGCGTTCGAGCAGACGCGGCAGCTCCGCGAAGATCGACGGCGGAAAACCACGCCGCGTCGGCGGCTCGCCCATCGCGAGACCGATCTCGCGCTGCGCACGCGCAAAGCGCGTCAGTGAGTCCATCATCAGCAGCACGCGCAACCCGCGGTCGCGGTAGTACTCGGCCACCGCGGTCGCCGCATACGCGGCTTTCGCGCGTTCGATCGACGAGCGGTCGGACGTCGCGCACACCACCACCGAGCGCGCCATCCCTTCCGGGCCGAGAATGTGTTCGACGAATTCGCGCACTTCGCGGCCGCGTTCGCCTATCAGTGCGATCACATTGATGTCGCACTGCGCGCCGCGCGCGAACATGCCCATCAACGTACTTTTACCGGCGCCTGCCGGCGCGAAGATGCCCATCCGCTGCCCTTCGGCAAGCGTCATCATCCCGTCGACGACGCGCACGCCGGTCTGCATCGGCTTGTCGATCACGGGGCGGCTCATCGGCGTCGGCGGATCGGCGTACACGGCCTGGAATTCCGGACAATCGACGAGTTCGCCCTTGCCGTCGATCGGCTGACCGAGACTGTCGATCACGCGACCGAGCAGCCCGTCGCCGATGCGCAGCGCAAGCGGCCGCTTCAAGCCGATCACGCGCGTTTCGCGCGAGATGCTGCCGAGTCGCCCGAACGGCGACAGCAGCGCGATGTCGCGCGAGAAGCCGACCACCTCTGCGCTCTGCAGCAGTTCACCCTGCGGCGAGCGCAGTTCGCACAGCTCGCCGAGCGTCGCGTCGAGGCCGCCCACTTTCAGCAGCGTGCCGATCACTTCCTGGACCTTGCCGGCCGGCGTCGGCCGCGCGCGGGCGCGCAGCTCGCGCTCGATCGCATCGGCCATGAAGTCGAAGTGGTCGTCGGCGCGGGGCGCAGCGGGGCGTGTGGCGGTGTCGAAAGTCGTCATGGTGCGGGGGTCCTCGGTGAAGTCCTCAATGAAGCGTGGGTCAGGCGAGATCCGGTTCGGCCGCCGCGTATTCGACGGCCGGTTCGTGAGCATCGTGTATGTCGTGCCCTTCGTGTGCGTGCTCGACGCTCGCTACCGCGTCCGCGAAGAAGTCCTGCTCTTCGAGGTCGGGTTCGAGCGTGGGTTCGAGCATCGCTGCGTCGTGACCGTTGTGTGGATCGACACGTTGTTGTTCGGGCTGCGCGTCGTTGACGTCTCCATACGCGTCGGCTTCGGCCTGCGTGTCTGCATCGTCGGCATCGGCGTAAGCCGCTGCGCTTTCGTCCTGCGGCGCCGTTTCGAATTCCTCCACCGGCATGCTCTCGATCGCACGCGACAGTGCCGCGCGAATCGCCGCGAGTTGCTGCGGCAGGCTCGCATCGACCGCGCCGAGATCGGTCTCGCACACACAGGTGCCGCGCTCGTGCCGCGCATCGGTGCTGACCTGCACGCTCACCGAGCGCCCGGTTTCGCGCCATTCGCGTGCGACCGCGTCGAACGCGGCGGCGGCGGTCGTGTAATCGTCCGGATGCACGCTCACCTTCACGGGGCTGCCGTCGGCAACGATACGGTCGATGGTCTGCGCGGCCTGGCGGAACAGCGCGGCCGGATCGGCGGTCGCGACGATCTGTTCGACGCCGAGCGCAACGAGCTGCGCGAGCCGGTCGCGTTGCCGCTCACCGATCGACGGTCCTTCGGCCAGCATCCGCAGGCTGCGTTCGTGCCAGTCGGCGAGCGCCTGTTCGTGGCCCGCTTCGTAGCCCTGCTGCGCCGCGCCGTTGTAGATCTCCTGCGCCTGCGCCATCCGTTCGTCCGCCTGCGCCTCGGCCGCGTCGAGAATGGCCTGGGCCTGCGCACGTGCGTCGGCGAGCATCGCTTCGGAGCGGCGGCTCAGATCGGCGTACGCGGCGTCGAGTTCGACCAGCGTCGCCAGATCCTCGGCGCGAACGATGTCGTCGTTCACGCCGACACCTTGCCCCTGGCTTTCGCCGTGCGCGTTCGGATTGCGTAGCCAGATCACCATGATCGTGTCGGGAATAAATCAGGCAGTTGAGAAACCAGCGTCAAGCCGGCATTACTCACTTTCGCACGACCGCTCACGGCGGCGAGACGCGCAGGCGCAATCTCGTCCGGCAATGCGAACTGCAACAGCATCATCGGGTGCTGGACGTCCCAGCCGCAGTCACGCTCGAACAGCCGGAAGCCTCGCCACGCGAGCGCGTCGCCGGACGTCTCGCCGTCGAGCGGCCGGCCGGCCGTGAGGCTGCCGCGTTGCGCGAGCAGCATCCGGGTCAGGTGCGGGCCGAGCCATTCGTCGAGCAGCGCGCGGCGCGGCCGGTCGATCCACAGACGCAGTTCGTAGACGTGCTCGACCAGCGCGCGCATCCGGAACAGGCTCAGGCAGTCGGGCACCGGCAGGCGCACGAGCCGCGCGCTGTCGTCGTCGAATGCAGAGAGTCCGGCGGACGCCGCGCCGATGCTCGCGAGAAACGCTTCGGCGAGCCTCGCGCCGCGTGTGCCGACCGCCGCGTGCAGCAGCGCCGCATACGGCAGCGTGGCGACGCGCGCGGGATGCATCCAGTCGAACAGCGTGCGGCGGCGCTGGTGATAGTCGACGACGTTCGCCGCGAGCGTGCGCTTCAATCCGGCGAGCGGATCGTCGGCTTCGGCATCATCCTCGACTTCCGGGTCGATGTCCGTGTCGAAATCAGACGCACCGGCGTCGGCCGGCTGTGCCGCCTCACTGTCGGGTGCGTCGGGTACGTCGGGTACGTATTGCGCCGCTTCGTCGAGCGCGGCGCCGAAGTCGTCGGCAAACTCGCCGTCGTCGATGGCCTGAGCGTCGCTCATGTGATTCCCCAATACCGCTCAGTAGTCGAAGCTCAGGCAGCGGCCTTCGCCGGTTTCGGTGCTTTCGGTGCGCGCTTCTTCAACCCCGACAGCTTGCCCTGCGTCAGACCGATGATCTCGTCGCGCCAGCGGAACAGCACGCCTGCGAGAGCGATCAGAAACACGCCGAGTCCAAGCGCGACCCACGCGAGCGGGCTACTGCCCGGCGCGGCGACCGCCGGCAGCGTCAGCGGATCCGCCGGCACCGAGGTCACGCTGACCTGGTCGTAGGTCAGCCCTTCGATGCTGTGCACGACGAGGTTCTTGATCGCGGGCGTCAGCGCCTCGACGTTCGCGTCCGGCCGGTACTTGATGAACACCGCCGCCGACGAAGGCTTCGCCGATTCGGCGAGCGGGTCGTTGTTCGGCAGCACGATCTGCACACGCGCATCGACCACACCATCGATCTTCGACAGCGTGTCGCTCAGTTCCTGCGACAGGCCATAGATAAAGCGCACACGCTCTTCGGTCGGTGTCGACACGAGGCCGTCCTTCTTGAACAGCGAACCGAGGTCGTCGTATTTCTTCGACGGAATGCCGCGCGAACGCAGGATTTCCATCGCATGAACGAGCTGCTTCTCGTCGACGCTGACCGACCAGGTCTTGCCGCCGTCCGGCGTGCTCTTCTGCGCATCGACGCCGTACTGGACCAGCGCCGCGACCATTTCGTTACAGTCGCGCTCGCTCAGCTGCCCGTACAGTTCCTTCTGGCACGCGCTGAGCGCGACCACCATCGCGACGCAGGCCACCAGCTTGCCGCCGCGAACGAGATGACGTGTGAGGGGCTTCATGTTATTGGTTCTTCATCAAGGTCTGCACGGCGTCTTTCGACGAAGTCACGGCGGCCATCTTCACCTGCAGATCGGCGTTCAGACTCGCGACCTCCAGCTGGACCGTCATGTTCGCGGCCGCGATACGCTGCAGCGACATCTGGCTCATGTGCTGCGTCATGTACATCACGTCGTTCGGCACCTGACGGTAGTAGTCCGCCTGTTCGCTCGCCGCCTTCGTCACGATGTTGTGATCCGGATGCTCCGGCACGCTCTCCACCGGCGGCGCCGACGGACCCTGCGCCATCAGTGTCTGGAAGCGGTCCGCCTGGTCCACTGTCGCGGTGGGCGCCTCGACGCCCGCGCTCTGCGGCACCAGATTCATCTGCTGAAGATGCGAAATCATCGCGAGGTCCATGTCCGTTCTCCCGTGAAGTTCAGTTGCTTTAACGTGTATCGCGTGGGCTAGATGCGGATGTACTGCATCGACATCATCATGTCGTCGCTCGTCAACGGACGCGCGGCGCTGGCGCGCGGCTCCGGCGACGCGGCTTCCTGCTCGAGTTCGCCGACCGATTCCGGCGCCACGAAGTTGCCCGTGCGGCGCGCGGTCTCGTAGGCCTGCTGCAGGTCATCGTTCGCGAGAAAGGTGCGGGCGAGACGCCCCACTTCGTGGTCGCCGAATTCCTCGAGCAGTTTTCTCGCATCGTCCTGCCAGCCGAAGGTCTTGGCCGCACGCATGCACTGCAGCAGCATCCCGTGGCTCGCCGGCAGGCAGACCGAGCGCTCGATGAGGCGGCGATACACCGCCTCCGCTTCCGGCCAGTCCTTGCGCAGCATGTACAGCCAGCCGTCGAAAAACTCGAAATCCGTACGCGCGGGCCGCAGGACGTGCAGTACGTCTACCAGTTGTTCGATGTCGTCCACGTCGACTTTCGTCGCCACCCCGTCGCTCGCGCCAAATGCCGCGCCGACCAGGTCGACGAGACAACCGAGCACCGCCGGCGAGCATTTCGCGTGTTCCCTCTGATCATCCATTCCTTTTCCCCAGGAAATCCAAGATTGGCGGAAGGCTTTACCTGCCCGGCATCCCATCACCAGGCTTCATCGAAAGAGTACGCGGCAGCGGATTCGCGTCTCGCATCCGGTACGAAGTCGCACACAGATTTGCGAAGCGACCGGGCGGATGGGGCCGACGTGGGGTTTCGGGGCGTGCCGGCGGGCGCTCCCACTCTCTGACAGCCGCCCGCCAGCCGGACCGCCGCGTTGCTTCGCACGCCTCGCCGGGTCTTCGCATCGGCGCCCCGGCGCGCGAAGCCGAACGGATACCGTCTCTCTCTATATGGCGGCACAGTCCGCTGCTGACCGAAAACGAAGCAACAGGACGCGCTGGCAGAGATGAGCGACGACAAGACCGAAGAGCCCTCAGAACAGAAACTTCGCAAGGCCCGCGAGAAAGGCGAGGTCGCGAAGAGCACGGACATCGTCGAAGTCGCGTGCCTCGGTTCGATGATCCTGGTGTTGCAGGCGGGCGAGCACTTCTTCACCGATTCGTTACGGGCGGTACTGAAGAGTTCGATCGATTTCATGAGCGGGCCACGCTCGATGGACGATCTATACGTGACGCTCGCCGACATGACGGGCCACGCGATCGGCATGGTCTGCGGCGTCGCGATCGTCTCGCTGTTCGCCGCGATCATCGCGCTCGCGCCGCAGGTCGGGATGATGATTTCGTTCGAGGCGATCGCGCCGAAATTCAATGCGGTGAACCCGTCGTCGGGTTTGCAGAAGATCTTCTCGTCGAGTTCGCTGATCGACCTCGCGAAGATGACCGTGAAAGGCGCGGTGATCCTCGCGGTGATGAAGACGACGATCGTCTCGGTGATGCCGGTGGTTGCGAGCGCGCTTGACCAGCCGCTGCCGCAGCTGATCAACGTGTTGTGGACCGTCGTGCAGAAAGTGCTCGCGACCGCGCTCGGCGTGTTCATCGTGATCGCCGCGGTCGACTACAAGCTGCAGAAGATGCAGTTCACCAAGAAACAGAAGATGAGCAAGGACGAAGTCAAGCGCGAGGCCAAGGAAAACGACGGCGACCAGGAAGTCAAAGGCGAGCGCAAGAAGCTCGCGCGCGAATTCGCGAGCGAGGCGCCGAGCAAGGGCCTGAAGCGCGCGAACGTCGTGGTCGTCAACCCGACTCACTATGCGGTCGCGCTGCGCTACGACCCGAGCGAATTCCCGCTGCCGGTCGTGATCGCCAAGGGGCTCGACAACGAAGCGCTGCTGCTGCGCCGCCAGGCTGCGCAGCTCGGCATTCCGATCGTCGCCAATCCACCGGTCGCGCGGATGCTGCACAAGGTCGCAGAAAACAAGCCGATTCCAGAAGAGTTGTATGAGGTGGTCGCAGCGATTCTTCGCTGGGTCGCCAGTCTCGGCGCTAAAACCGCCACTACGGAGTAACGCCCATGTTCAAGAACTTCAAGATCCCAGGGGTCGGCGAGGCCGGTATCGCGGTGCTGCTGGTCGCGGTCATCTCGCTGATGATCCTGCCGCTACCGACCATCGTCATCGACATCCTGCTCTCGTGCAACATCGCGATCAGCGTGACGCTGCTGATGGTCACGCTGTACGTCGGCAGCATCACGTCGCTGTCGTCGTTTCCGTCGATGCTGCTGTTCACGACGCTGTTCCGGCTGTCGCTGAACATCGCGTCGACCAAGTCGATCCTGCTGCACGCGGATGCCGGCGACATCATCGAGAGCTTCGGCGAACTGGTGGTGGGCGGCAACCTGGTGGTCGGCCTCGTGGTGTTCATGATCATCGCGGTCGTGCAGTTCATCGTCATCGCGAAGGGCTCGGAGCGGGTCGCGGAAGTCGGCGCGCGCTTCACGCTCGACGCAATGCCCGGCAAGCAGATGAGCATCGATGCGGACTTGCGCGCGAACATCCTGACCGCCGACGAAGCGCGCAAGAAACGCGCGAAGCTCGCGATGGAAAGCCAGCTGCACGGCGGCATGGACGGCGCGATGAAGTTCGTCAAGGGCGACGCGATCGCGGGCCTGATGATCACGATGATCAACATCGTCGCGGGTATCGCGGTGGGCGTCGCGTACCACGGGATGACGGCGGGCGAGGCGGCGAACCGCTTCTCGGTGCTGTCGATCGGCGATGCGATGGTGTCGCAGATCCCGTCGCTGCTGATCTCGGTCGCGGCCGGCGTGATCATCACACGGGTCGGCGACGACGACAACGAAGCCGAGCACTCGCTCGGCGACGACATCACCAAGCAGTTCGCCAGCAGCTCGCGCGCGCTGTACCTCGCCGCGCTGATGCTGTTCGGCTTCGCGCTAGTGCCGGGCTTTCCGGCGGCGCTGTTCGTGCTGCTGGCGGCGCTGCTCGGCTTCGTCGGCTACCGGCTGAACAAGAAGGGCAGCCACAAGCGCGGTACCGGCAAGCCGGTCGTGTCGCTGCAACGCGCAGGCGCGAAGGGCGAAGCCCCGTCGATCCTGCCGCGTCCGCCGCAGTTCACCTGCCCGATCGGCGTGCGGATGTCGAAGGATCTGAGCGGACGCATCGCGGGCGATGCGCTCGACAAGGCATTCGATGTCGAACGCGCGAAGCTGCAGGCGGAAGTCGGCCTGCCCTTCCCCGGCATCATGATGTGGACCGACGAAACGCTGCCGGACGAACACTACGAAGTGGTGATCTTCGACGTGCCGCATGCGCGCACCAGCGTCGCGGCGGGTGCGGAGGCACCGCAGCTGGCCACGACGAATCAGGCCAATCCGGCTGAAGGCCTCGAAGGCGCGGAAGGCCAGGCAGCCGATGCCGCGCCGCTCAAGGTCGAAATGGCGATCGCGCGGCACACGATCTCGCTGCTGCGCACGCATGCGCACCAGTTCCTCGGCATCCAGGAAACGCAGTGGATGCTCGACCAGCTCGAAACCGATTACCCGGGCCTCGTCGCCGAAGTGCAGAAGGCGCTGCCGCTGCAGAAGATGGCGGACGTGCTGCGCCGGCTGCTGGAAGAACAGGTGCCGATCCGCAATATCCGCGGCATTACCGAGAGTCTGATTACGTGGGGGCCGAAGGAAAAGGACATGCTGATGTTGACCGAGTACATCCGCGTCGACCTCGGCAAGATGATCGCGTACCGCGCGACCGGCGGTCCGCGCGACCTTCCTGCCGTGCTCGTCGATGTGCAGGTCGAGCAGCAGATCCGCGCGTCGATCAAGCAGACGCCGACCGGCAACTTTCTCGCGCTGCCGCCCGACGAGATCGGCCATCTGATCGACAACCTGGTCGCGCTCGTCGGCGAAGCGCCGCGTGGGCCGCTCGCGGTGATCGCGTCGATGGACATTCGCCGCTACGTGAAGCGGATGATCGAATCGCGGCTCGGCTGGCTGCCGGTGTATTCGTACCAGGAGCTGGGCGCCCACATCGATCTGCAGCCGGTCGGCCGGCTGATGGTCTAGTGCGGAGCGGACGATCATGCATACGTCAGGCACCCATCGCTCGCATCTGATTCCGAACGCTGCGTCGTCGGCATCGGACCCGCTGCCCTCGCCTGCCGACTCGGCGCAGCTGCGCCGTCAGGCCGCGCTGTTCAATGCGCATCGCGTGGCGCTCGATGAGGCGGAAGCGGAAGCGGAAGCGGTCGCTTCGGATGCGTTTGCGCAGGAACCGAAGGCCGATGGCGATGCGGAGGGTTCGCACGCGCAGCAGAAGGCAGCGCAAGAAGCGCAACAGCAGCCGCATGCGCCAATGCGCTGGCCGACGCGCGGCGGCAGCAACGGTGCGTCGCTTGCAGCCGGCGACGACGATGCAGGCGCGGGTTCCGGCCTGGTCATGTTGCCGCTGCTGGTCGGCGAACAGGAGTCCGGGCAACGCCACGACCCGCCGCCGTCAGCGTCACCGCAACCGCGCGACGACGCGAAACGCGACGAAACCCCGCGCGCGCGGATACCGATGCCGGTGCCCGCGTCGCTGACGATGCGGATCGCACCGTCCACGGCTGCGGCATCGACTTCGGGCACGCAGGCGGCCACGTTTGCCACGCCACAACAAACGCGCCCGATTGCAGGCGTGCTGGCGCGTGCGGGCTCGTCCGGATCGCCCCTCCCTGCCACACCGGCCGCGCAACCGGACGAGCAGCCTGCGGATTCGCAGTCGAACCCGTCATCCGACGCGCAGCCCTTCGCGATGCCTCATCAGCAGGCGGCTCAACCGCAGCCGCTTGCTCAGGCACAAACGCAGTCGCAAGCGCAGCCGCAAACGCAAACGCAAACCCAACCCCAACGCGTCGAAGCCGCCTCCAGCACCCAGACCATCGCCGCACTCGACAACAAACAGCCCTCCGCCCCGCTGATCGATTCGATCGTCTCCAGCGTCGCGGATTTCTGCGCGAATCCGGTCGTGTTTTCGTGCAGCCCGTGGCACCTCACCGTGCCGCTCGATCCCGCGCTGCTGCCCGGCTGCCAGCTGAGTCTGATGCTTTCGCATTTTGACCTGACGCTTCGCTTCTCCACCTCGGACACGGCTTCGCAACAATTAATCTTGCGTCATGCCGATGCACTGAAGGAACGGCTCGAAATACTACCGGGCCTTCACCGCGACAACCGGCGAGGAATCGACATCACCGTCACGTAAGCACTGCCCGACCACAAGAAGACCATGGACCCTACCGCTTCGCCGCTTGCCGTCACTGCTCACGATACCGCCGCCCAAAAAGCCGGTCGCATGCCCGTCGCGCTCGACTTTGCGTCGCTGCCGGTGGTCGGAAGAAGCACGGCGCGTCAGCAGCGGCTCGTGGTCGACGAGCGGTTCGGCGCAGTGCTCACGCATGCACTCGGCGTGACCGGCTGGAACGCCGGCACGCGCAATCCGCTCGACGCCGCACGCACCGCACGACTGAGTCTGCGCTGGGGTGTTCAGAACGCGTCGGTGCTACTCGACGTCGCGCAACTGCCGGGACTCGACAGCGTCGTGCAGATCAATGCATCGAACACACCCGACGAATCGAACCCGCAGCTCGATGCCGAACTGCGCGCGTCGGTCTCCGCGTTGCTGCTCGCACCGCTGCTCGACGCACTCGCGCAGCTCGGGATGGACGGCGTCGAAGTCGTCACCGTCGAACGCGTCGGCGCACTGAACGAAGCGTCGACCGAATGCTGCGCAGTGTCGTTCGTCGCGAACGATACCCGCTACGACGCCGTGATCGAACAGATCGACGACGGCTGGCTCGAAGCGTTCGAAACGCTCGTCGCGCAACACCGGATGCCGTTCGCGACGCACGTCAGCGAAATCGAAGTGCGCGGCCGGATCCTGCTCGGCGAAAAATCGATCAGCCTCACGGCGCTCGACTCGCTGCGCCCCGGCGACGTGATCCTGCGCGCGCTGCCCGAAGGCCTGCGCGCTTTTTTCCAGAACGAAGCCGCGTCGGTGAAGCTGCCGATCGTCTGGGGCCATCACGGCACCCGGCAGCTGCACGCGATGGCCGACGTCACACACGACCAACTTACCTTGACCGGGAATCCCACCATGAGCCACGACACGAGCTTCAACACCCCTCTCGCCGATTCGCGCGACGCGCTCGTCGAGATCGATCATCTCGACCTGCCGCTGAAGCTCGAGATCGACACCGTGTCGCTGCCGGTCGCGCAACTGTCCGCGCTGCGCGCGGGCTACGTGCTCGAACTGCCGACCGCGCTGCCGGACGCGCGCATCCGCCTCGTCACCTATGGCCAGACCATCGGCTTCGGCGAGCTCGTCAGTGTCGGCGATCACCTCGGTGTGCGCCTCGTTCAGCTGTCGCAAAGCCATGGTTCAGTTTAACGACCTCACCGGGCTACTGATCGCGGTTGTCGCGATCAGCCTGATCCCGTTCGTCGCGATGGTCGCGACCTCGTACGCGAAGATCGTCGTCGTGCTCGGCCTGCTGCGCAACGCACTCGGCGTCCAGCAGGTGCCGCCGAACATGGTGCTCAACGGCATCGCGATCCTCGTGACCGCATACGTGATGGCGCCGATCGGCATGCAGGCGATGCAGAACATGCAGACGATGCAGCATCGCCAGGGCGGCGATTCGGCCGCGCTCGTACTCGACGCGTTCGACGCCGGCAAGGAACCGTTCCGCGCGTTCCTGAAGGCGCATGCGCACGAACGCGAGAAGCGCTTCTTCGTGCGCTCCGCCACGGCGATCTGGCCGAAGGACATGGCCGCGAAGCTGCGCGACGACGACCTGATCGTGCTCGCGCCGGCCTTCACGCTGACCGAAATGACCGACGCGTTCAAGATCGGCTTCCTGCTGTACATCGCGTTCGTCGTCGTCGACGTCGTGATCGCCAACGTGCTGATGGCGATGGGGCTGAACCAGCTGCAGCCGACCAACGTCGCGATTCCGTTCAAGCTGCTGCTGTTCGTCGTGATGAACGGATGGTCGGCGCTGATACACGGTCTCGTGATGACCTATCACTGAACGGACGCGTCATGGAAACCGATACGCTGGTTCGCATCACCACCGAAGGTCTGTTGTTGTGCCTGTCGATCTCGATGCCGGTCGTCGTCGTGTCCGCGCTGTCCGGTCTCGCGATCTCGTTCCTGCAGGCGATCACGTCGATGCAGGACCAGAGCATTTCGTATGCGGTCAAGCTGGTCGCGGTCGTCGCGACCATCCTGATCATGGGCACGTGGGGCGCCGCGGCCGTGCTGCGCTTCGCGAACGAAATCATCGTACTGGCGGTGCCGTCATGAGCAAACGCATCGATCATTCTTCGTCGAATCATGCGCAGATGGCGCAGGTCGGCGAACAGGCCGGACATCTGCATCACACGCAGCAGACGATGCGCTCGGCGAAGCTGCAGCGCGTCAAGATGCAGCGCACGAAGATGCAGCGCAATCTGCTCGCGGCGAAATTCCTGTTCAACAAGAAGTGGGCGCACAACCACGCGATGGCCGCGCGCGGCGCGATGTCGCAGAAAGTGGCGACGATGTTCGGCTCGAAACCCGACCGCTCGGCGATGGCCGGCAAGCAGTCGCATCTGCGCGGCAAGGACAAGGAAGTCGCCAAAGACGTGCACGGGCCGGAGCATGAAAAGGAACACGACAAGGATCGCATCGAGCGCGAGCATCCGCGCGAACGCGAGCGCGAACATGAACGCAATCAGCAGCAGCCGCGCGAGCGCGACAGGGAACGCGAGAAAGAAAAGGAAAAGGAACGCGAGCGTCAGCAACAGCAGCAGTCCGGCAAGGATCCGCGAAAAGACGGCGATTCCCCGCAGCAGCAACAACAGCAGCACGGCGAGCAACGCCGTCAACAGCAGAACGACGACGGCCAGCCACAGCAGCAACAGCAGCGCCAGTCGCGCGAAGGCGGCGGCGAAAACCGTGGCGCCGCGAAGTTCGCGATCTCGCGCCGCAAGGTCGGCGTGACCGTCAAGGTTCCCGAAAATTTCCAGGCACTCGGCACGAAGCTGAAAGATGCACCGCCGGCCGAGATGGGCCGCGTGCTGCTGCAGACCTTTGCGAAGGTCGTGCTGCGCCAGGTATCGCAGATCGAGAACGGCTTTGCGCTGGCGCCGCTGCTGTTGCTGTCGGCGACCTCGCCTGCCGGGTTGCGGCGCAGCGCGTCGCGGATGCAGGCACACATCGCCAGCGCGACGTTCAACCAGAACAGCCGTGCGAGTGCGCCTAATGCACCCGCCAATGCACCGGCGAAGGCGTCGGCGACGGTCGGCATCCTGAACCATTCGGCGGATCTGTCGAAGACCCGGCAGCAGTTCGACGTGTCGTACGACGTCGACCAGCAAAGCATCATGTCCGTGCGCGACTTCCTGACGGCGGCGAAGGCCGCGATGCCGACGCTGGTTGCATCGCACGGTACGCCAACCGGTTCGGAAAATCCGCCGGAAGTTCGCGTTGCGCCGACGGCGCCGGGTGCAGGCTCATAAACTGAAGTCATCGAAATCCGGGTAAGGCGGCATCGGCAGCCAGCCCGGACCGAAAAGGCTAACGGGACCCACGAGCATGAAAGCGCTGAGAGTACTAACCGGCACCCACGCCGGCGCGCAAATCCGCTTGACCGCCGGCACCTACCGACTGGGCGCCGACGCTGACGCCGATATCTGTCTGAGCGACTGGCAGGTCGAGACGCTCGAGGTGACGCTCGGCGAAGAAGGCGTGACGCGGCTGCGCCTCGGCGGTGCGGAAGAAGTGCTGCTCGCGGACTTCGTCGCGGTGCCGTACGGCGACGTGGTGTTCTGCGTCGGTCCGGACGAAGGCGAATGGCCGCGCGATCTGGATCTGCTCGCCGGCCTGTGGAAGACCGCCGAACCTGAGGTGGCCACGGTGGAAGTTTCCGCCGATGCGAACGTCGTCGATAGCGCTGAAACCACAGCGGCAATCGAAGCGGCTGAAGGCTTACACGCGCAGCTGGACGCTCCGCAGGCATCGCGCCGCAAGGCGATGCGCACCGCCGGCGTCGCGCTGGTGTGTACCGCACTCGTCGTCGGTGTGCTCGCGACCGGTGTGATGCTGGCAGGCTCGCAATCGACCGAAGCCGCGATGGTCCGCTTCAATTCGACGACGCTGTCCAAGCAGGTCACCGAAGCGCTGCATCGCGCGGGGCTCGTCGATCTGACGGCCAGCCCGCGCGGCAACAAGGTGGTCGTGAGCGGGATGGTCGCGACCGGCGACGAAAGCGAAGCGGCACGCCGCGTGATGGACGACCTCGCGAAAGGACGCTCGCTGCGCGAGTACGACGTCGCGCAGCAGGCGGTCGACAACATCCAGCAGTCGCTCGGCGACATCGGCGCGCGGGTCGACTACAAAGGTCACGGCGTGTTCCGCATCAGCGGCACCGTGACCTCGATGAGGAAGTTTCAGCAACTGCTGGCCAACGTCAAACCCGACCTGGACAGCAACGTCAAACGACTGGACGTCGACGTGAAGGAAACGCGCACGCCGGTTCCGTCGATCCGGTATGCCGCCGTCGTGTCGGTTGGCAACCTGCATTACATCGAAACGCCGGACGGTACCAAGCATCTGCTGGACACGACCGGCACCAGCAAGGAAACCGACTGAACCTCAAGAGGATGATCATGACCATGTACGACGCATTGCTCCCTATCGCGCAGGACCTCAATTCGCTCGACGCGACGCTCAACGCGCCGGACAGCCAGCAGCGCATCGCCCGGATCGCCAGCGCATTCGACGAAACCGCGCGGCGCATCAGTTCGGCGACCCAGGGCGCGGCGAACGATCACGAACGCACCGAGTTGCAGAAGCTGTACCGCGGCATGATCGCCGCACGACGCATCGTCCTCACGCTTCACGAACGCCACGGCGAACGCGGCGTACTGGTGTGAGGTTGCGAAGCGCGGTCGCGCTTCGGTAACCGGCAGTAGCTGTACTTTTTCAACCCCTTGCAGCACGTTTGGCTTACTCAACTTTATTTTTTGGAGAATCATCATGAGCAGCATTGCAACCCAAGGCGCCAATCAAGCCGCTGCCGGCAACGCGGACATGGTCGGCCAGATGCAGAACATGGCCAACGAAAACAACGCGATGACGATGGCCAGCATGCAGATCAACATGCAGCAGCAGATGACGGCGGCGCTCGCGTCCGTCGGCAACAACGGCGCGAAGAACATCGCCGACGCCGCGAAGGGTCAGTAAGCCCGGCGTACAGCCAGGCTGCATGCGCGGGTTGCGGGACCGGAGAGCAGGTGGTGGTATCCGGTCCCGTAACCATTCCCACCCTGTCTTTCAGTCAGTCCTACCATGAGCCGGGAACGATACGAGGAACTGGTGCGCGAGGTGTGCGAGGTCGTCGACCTGCCGGACGCCGATTACGTGCTCGAAACGAGAACGCTCGAAATCGAAGGATTCGACGTTCGCCTCGAAAACTACGACAACGACCCGGGTTCGCTCTACGTCAATTTCCATTACGGCGCGATCACGCCAGGGCGTACGCTCGTCGTGTTCAAGCTGATGCTCGAAGCCAACCTGCTGATCTACGCGCAGGACCAGGCACAGCTCTGTCTCGACGCGGATACCGGCAGCATCGTGCTGCTCGTGCACGTGCCGATCACCGACGATCTGACCGGCGACTATCTCGCCGAGCTGTTCGCGCACTACGCGGAACACGGCCGTTACTGGCAGACGAACATCGTCGCGTCGTCGGATGAGATGTTCGAAGGGATCGTGTCGGGCAATTTTATGTGGTTGCGGGCTTAGGCCCAACGGGCAATGTCCGCAAAACATTCGGTGATTGCAGCATGAACCTTGACCACCGCCGAATCGCGCATTGAACTCGTGCGCCACCCCAATTCGATCGGATAGTCGGGTAGTTCGATCGGGCAGGCCAGAAGCCGGAGTCCGGTGACCGCGGCCATCGCCTGCGCGGCATGTTCCGGCAGCGTCGCCACTGCACGTGAGCCCTTCAACAGAAAGGGCAATGCAGCAAAGTGAGTCGTCGACGCGACGACATTGCGCTTCAGGCCAAGGGCCGCCAGTCCTTCATCGACAATCCCGACCACCCCTCCCGACGAGATGAGGATGTGCCCTCTCGACACATAGTCGTCGAGCGTCAGGCCATCGGCTCCGATCTGCGTGTCGTCCACGAGGCACGCGTAGTTGCCTTCGCCCAGAATTTTCCGACTCAGTCCACGCGACGCAAAGCCTCCTGCCGCGATCGCCAGATCGATTTCCTGATTGGCCAGCGCGTCGCTGACGATCTGGCTATGCGTTTGCCGGAAGATGATCCTGAGCCCCGGTGCGCGACGTTCGAGCCAGTCGATGATCGGTCGTCCGAGGGCAAGCTCGAAGTCGTCCGACAGTCCGATCGATACCGCGCGCCCATGGAACGTCGTTGCATCGGGTGACGCGATCGCCAGACTCTGCCGGCATTTGTCGAGTGCGTCGGTGATGACCGGCTTCAGCTCGCGAGCCCGCGATGTCGGTGCCAGTCCACGGCCGGTCCGCACGAAGAGTATGTCGGCGTACACCTCGCGCAAGCGCCGCAGCGCCGCGCTGACCGCCGACTGGGTCAGGTCGAGACGGATCGCTGCCCGGCTGGCGCCACCTTCTTCGAACAGCGCTTCGAAAATCTTCAGCAGATTCAGATCGACTGCGGAGATATCAAATTTATTCATATTGAAAAGTTCCGGCACGCATTCCCAGACCTCTATTGACACGCAAACATAGCGGACGTCAACAACCTGATTAACCTGATCAACCTGATGGAGACTGTCACCGTGCCTAAATCGAAAGTTGCTGCGTTGCAGATCGGATCGTCCGCTGCCGGTAAGGCGGATACGCTGCGCCAGATTCTTGCGTTCGAAGAATCCATTCGCGCGTCGGAAGCGAAACTCGTCGTCATGCCCGAGGCGCTCCTCGGCGGTTATCCGAAGGGAGAGATTTTCGGCACCCGGCTCGGCTATCGCCTGCCCGAAGGTCGCGAAGCCTTCGCCCGCTACTACGAGAACGCGATCGATGTCCCCGGCGAAGAGACCACCGCCCTCGCCGACTTCTCCACCCGCTGCGATGCGTCGATTGTCATCGGTGTGATCGAACGCGACGGCAACACGCTGTATTGCACTGCGCTGTTCTTCAGTCCCGGCGAAGGTCTGGTGGCGAAGCACCGCAAGCTGATGCCGACCGGCACCGAGCGACTGATCTGGGGTATGGGTGACGGCTCGACGCTGCCCGTCGTCAAAACCGGTGCCGGCGTCGCGGGAACGGCGATCTGCTGGGAAAACCACATGCCGCTGCTGCGCACGGCAATGTACGCGAAGGGCGTGCAGGTCTGGTGTGCGCCGACTGTCGACGAGCGCGACATCTGGCAATGTTCGATGCGCCATATAGCCCACGAAGGCCGCTGCTTCGTGATCAGCGCGTGTCAGGTGCAGCCGTCGCCGGCGCAGCTCGGCATTGAAGTGCCGAGCTGGGACAAAGATCGACCGCTGATCAACGGCGGCAGTGTCATCGTCGGGCCGCTTGGCGACGTTCTCGCCGGGCCGCTGCGGGGCGAAACCGGTCTCGTGGTCGCGGAAATCGACACGGACGAGCTGACGCGTGCCCGCTACGACTTCGACGTCGTCGGCCACTATGCGCGGCCAGACGTGTTCTCGCTGTCTGTCGACGAGCGACGCAAGCGTACCGTTTCGTTCACTTCGGACGAGCGCTGATTCGAGTGGCTGGCCGCCGCGCGCTCGACAAATGCGCAATCCTGGACAAGACGTCGATCCCTTCCTTGCTTATCGTAGCCGGGCGAATATGCACCCATCCACACTACGGTCAGATCGTTTCGAATCAGGAGGCAGGAAGTGTCTCAGTCCGATAGCTTGAAAGTAGGTCTCGCGCAGATCTCGTCGGTTCTCCTGGACAGGGAGAAAACGGCGGCGAAGATGATCGCTTACCTCGAACAGGCGGCCAATCAGCAATGCGAATTTGTCGCTTTCGGTGAGGCGTTGCTGCCCGGCTATCCTCATTGGCTTGCGTATACGGACGGTGCCGCGTTCAATTCACGCGTGCAAAAGGAGATTCACGAGCGGTATATCGCCGAGTCTGTTTGCATTGAGAAAGGCGGACTCGACTCCATTCGCGAGGCTGCGGCGAAACACCGGATAGCGGTCATGCTGGGCTGTATCGAACGGCCGGAGCAGCGTGGCGGATACAGCCTGTATTGTTCGCGCGTCGCGATCGATGCGAACGGTGAAGTCCTGTCAGTCCATCGCAAACTGATGCCGACCTACGAAGAGCGGCTAAGCTGGTCGCCCGGGGACGGGCATGGTTTGCGCGTCCATCCAGTCGGGCCATTCACAGTGGGTGGCCTGAATTGCTGGGAAAACTGGATGCCTTTGGCACGGGCGGCGCTCTACGCTCAAGGTGAGGATCTGCATGTCGCGTTGTGGCCGGGCGGACTTCACAACACGCACGACACCACCCGATTCATCGCAAAGGAGGGGCGGTGTTACGTGCTGGCTGTGTCCGGTGTGATGCGTCGGGATGATATTCCCGCCGACTTCCCTCACCGCGATCTTTTTATCGCCGGCTCGCCCGAGATTCTGTCGAATGGGGGATCGTGTATTGCCGGTCCGGACGGAGAGTGGATCATCGAGCCTGTCGTCAACGAAGAGCGATTGCTCGTTGCCACGCTCGACCGAGGGGCGATCCGTCGCGAACGGCAAAACTTCGACGTCGCGGGTCATTACTCACGACCCGATGTCCTTTCGCTCAACGTCGACAGAACCCGGCAGCAGATTGCTTATTTCAAGGATACCGGGGAGTAACGCCGCCATCGGATGATCGACAGACAGGCCACTCGTCGTGCTGGAGTGGCCTGCTTCAGACGCCTGCGCATCACCTCACGCCGCGATACGCGGAATCAGCAGCACTAGCCGCTGCGGCGCATGCGGATCCGCATCGTCGGACGAAGGCGCCACGATCACCAGGCAGTCGCCCGGCGCGAGATTCGCCGCGACGATCCGCTCCGCGCCCGGCTTGCCTTCGACCACCGGTGCCGCTCGACCGAGATCGACACGCAGGCCGATCCGCTGATACGCGGCGTCGCTATCGAGCGTCGGTTGAACCGACAGCCACAGATCCATCGACGCATCCGGCACATCGCCTTCGCGCACCGCGAGCCGTGCTTCGTGCCGATCGATCACCGCCGGCGAGCGATCGACCGTGAGCGCAGTGCGCGACACTTCGGTATGCGCGCGCTTCGCCTGCACGAGCGCGTGAAGGCGATCGAGCAGATCGCGGCCACCGTCGGGGGCGGTCGCGAAGTCGGGCGTCGCGGAGGGTGTTGCGGGCGTAGCAGACGCCGCATCGTCCGGTGCGGCCGCGTGCAACGGCAACACGTCGCCCAGTTCCGCGAGCGCATCGCGATCGACGTCGACGACCCACGTCTGCAACGACACGAGTTGCGGTTGCACGTCGAAATCGGCGACCAGCATCGCATCGCCGTCGATCCGCTCGGGCTTGTCGCGCACGAGCACGGAGTTCGTTGCCGCGTCCGCTTCGATCACGGGCAGCGGGGCGGCGAATTCGACCGCCGGTATCGCACTGCCGTCGATCCTGCCACGCCGGAAACGGTTCGCAAGCCGTGTCGCGACGCCCTGCACGACCACGTTGCGACCGTCGATCGAACGGACCTGATCTGCTGCAATCGCCGTCTTCAGCCGCAACACCTTCACGGCGGTACGCGTGTGATCGCGTGCATCGAGTTCGAAATGCTGTGCAGCGGTGCGCACGCGCTCGATATACGACGCCGGCCCTCTTACGCCGACCGTGCCGTTCGCCGTCTCGATCTGCAACGGAAAATGCGGATCGCTCGCGCCCGCATGATCGAGCGCGGCGGCCAGCGCGAGCGGCGTCATGTAGTTCGGCCGCATTTCGAGAATCTGCTGATCGGCGCTGGGCATCACTTCGATCGTCGTGCCGTTGTCGTACCAGACGAGACCGTACGACGCGCACAGCATGTCGAGGAACTGTTGCGGCGGCATATCGAAGCGGCCGCGCACTGTTCCATTCACGTCGCCGCTGACCTGCAGCTGCAGGTTCTGTCCTTCGGCGAACAGCCGCAACGTTTCGGCGATGCTGCTGCCGTTCGTCATGTAGACGAAGCGCGTGCCCTGCCATACGACGCCGGCCGCGTGTGCGGTGTCCGTCATGCTCAGGCCGCTGCACGCGAGCGCGAGCATGCCGGCGAGTAACGTGCGATGCATCGGGATCCTGATCGACATGGATTATCGGGCCCGCGTAACGGCCGGGCCTGGCTTGTCGCCGGGCTCCGCTTCGCCGCGCGCCGCGCCGTCGGGCTGCAACGTCAACCGGTAGCCGGTCGCATACACGGACTGCACGCTCCAGCCCACGCCCGCTGCCTTCAGGTTGTTGCGCACGCGGCTCACGTACATATCGACCGAACGGCTCTGCACCGCCGCGTCCCAGCCCCACACGACGCTCATCAGATCCTGACGCAGCACGACCGCGCCGAGGTGCGACGACAGATGCCACAGGATGTCGAATTCCTTCGTGCCGAGCTTGTGCGATTCGCCGTCGGCGGTCACGAGCGAACGGGCCTGCTGGTCGAGCACGCAGTCCTCGACGATCATCTTGCGGCCCTGCACGTTCGCCGCGCCGAAGCGGCGCAGCAGCGCACGTACGCGCGCGAGCAGCACCTGACGGTCGAACGGCTTGACGAGGTAATCGTCGGCGCCCGCATCGAGAATCTTCACGATGTCGGTTTCCGCCGAATGCACGGTCTGGAACAGCACCGGCATCGTCGACTGCGAGCGGCCGCGAATTTTTTGCAGCAGCTTGTCGCCGGACACGCCGGGAATGTCCCAGTCGAGAATCGCGAGATCCGCCCAGTTGTCGGCCAGATACTGCTGCGCTTCCATACCGTTGTGAAACGAATTGATCTGGTAGCCCTCGGTCTTCAGCCACGAAACCATCAACGCGTGATGTGCCGGGTCATCCTCGACCAGCAGTATTCGCACCGGTCTTCCTGACATCAGTTTCATCGTTGAAACTCCTTCATGTTGAGACCCGCGCGCATCGCTTGTTACTTGCGCGCTACTTGCGCGATGCGTGCAGCGCCCGGTCCGCATCGACGAGCGACGAGCCGCCCGACGAACGCACCGAAGCCGAATTCAGACACGGCAGCCGCAGCACGAACGTCGTACCGTTGTCGTCGTTCAGTTCGGCGTGCAGCGTGCCGGCATGCAGCTCGACGATCTGCACCGCGAGCTTGAGACCTAGGCCGAAGCCGGTCGCACTTTTCTTGCCGAGCGCGTCGAAACTGGTCAGCCGGCCGCCTGCTTCGCGCAGACCCGGCAAACCGCCCGCGCGATCGTTGACGATCACTTCGACGAAGCTGTCGCGATGCCGCACCGACACCGTTACCGCATCGCCGCGCGGCGATGCGCGCACCGCGTTGTCGATCACGTTCTGGATCGCGCGCGCGACGAAATTGCGCATCCCGTTGACCCATGCCGGCGATCCATTCGGCAACCACAGTTGCAGCGGCACGCCGTAGTACGTCGCGGTCACCTCGAGCTGCGAGATGATCTGCCGCACCGTGCTGCGCAAGTCGAAACGTTTGAAATCGCGCGCGTGCAGATGTTCCGTGACCGAGCTGAAAATATATTGCTCGCCGAGCGACAGCACGTACTGCGCAAGCTGCGTGATCTGCTGCATCCCGCCGCAGCGATCGAACGCTTCGTGATCGCTTTCCTCGAGCTGCGTCAGCGCGTTGATCGAATTCAGCGGCGAACGCAGATCATGCAGCAGGAAACGCAGCGACATCGCACGTTCGTCCACCGAGCGGCTGAGCGGCGTCACGTCGCTGACCGTCACGACCATTCCGAGCACGCCGTTCGCAAGCGAGTTGCCCTGCACCCACAGCGTGGTGTCCTCGACGTGCAGATCGAAGCCGCGCTCGAAGTCCTCGCGACGCACCACCTCGGTCATCTCGAACTGATCGCCGAGCGCGGCGGCCAGATCGGCACCGACCGGCACCGTCATGTGCAGCAGCGCGTCCGCGCGCGCGCTCGCATCGAGCACGACACCGCAGCTGTCGAGCGAGATCATCCCGCACGGCATCCCGTCCAGCACTGCACGCATGCGCCGCGTTTCCGCAGCAGACTTTCGGGCTTCTTCATCCACGCTGTTGGTCCTTTTATCCTTCCCGATTTTAATTTCGGGTTCGGACGACTACGGGGTAATGACGCGCGGCGACAGCAGGAACAGCCGCTCCATGTGATTCTTCGTCCGGTTGTCGGTGCGGAACAAGGCGCCGAGCAGCGGGATTTTCGACAGATACGGCACGCCGGTCACGCCGCTCTCGTCCGTGTCGGCACGATAGCCGGCAATCAGCAACGCCTGTCCTTCGTTGATGAACGCCTGCGTGTTGATGTTGCTCGTCTGGATCACCGGCAGGTTGCCGACGGTCTGCGTCGTCGACACTTCGCCGTCCTCGATCGCGACGTCGAGCTTGATGCGCGTCTGGCCATCTTCCTCCAGCACCATCGGCAACACGCGCAGCGAGATGCCGGTCGAGATGCTGTACAGATCGCCCGACGTATAGCCCTGCACCGGCACGAAGAACTGCGTCTTGTTGTCCATGATCGCCTCGATGTTGTTGACGGTGATCACCTTCGGACTCGCATCGATCCTCGCGTTGTCGGACTGCTGCAACGCCGACACGCGCGCCATCAGATAACGGCCCGCGTCGCCGAGCACCGCCGCCATCGACAGCCCGACCGGCGACGCCGCAGCCGCGACGTTGCCCGGCAACGTCGTGTTGCCGAACGACTGCGTGAGGTTGCCGTTATAGCCGTTCTGCGTGCTCGTGCCGGTGCCGGTCTGGATATCGATGTGACTGTTGTGCGCGGTCCAGTCGATGCCGAGCTGGCGCAGCGCATCGTCCTTGATCTCGATGATGTGCGCTTCGATCTCGATCAATTGCGGCTTCACGTCGAGCCGCTGGATCAGCGTGTCGTACTGCGACATGCGATCGGCGGTATCGCGGATCACGACCGAATTCGTGCGCTGGTCGGCGACGATCACCGGCAGCGTGCCGTCACCGCCCTGCGCGGGCACGCTCGACGCCGGCGGCGGCGGTGTCTGGCCGATCGCCGACTGCAGTTGCGGCGACGGCTCGCCGCTGAGTCCGGCGAACATCCCCTTGTTTGCCGCTCCGCCTTGCGGCAGCGGCGGCGGCACGTACGGGCCGTTGTAGGTCTGTCCGTTCACGTCGGTCATCGGCGCATTGCGCGTGACGCCCGAGCTGCGGCCATCGCCCCGGCCCCCGCCGCCTTTCTCCTTGTCCTTTTCCTTGCCGGCATCGGGATGGTAGAGATTGTTCAGCACCGACACGACGCCCGGCAGCGTCACCTTGTCGCCTTCGAGCACCACGGTACGATCCTGCGCCCAGCCGTGATTCAGCGGGAATACGCGGACCATCGTGCCGGTGCGGCGCTGTGCGTTCGTATCGATGCGCTCGGCGATCTGCTGGACGAGCTGCACGTAGCGCGGCGGTCCGCTAACGATTGCGGTGCCCTGCGTCGAATCGTAGGTGATCGGGAAACGGTCGTCGGCGATCTGCATTTTCGCGAGCGTGTCGCGCAGCGACTCGGTACTCGCGCTGTCGAGCTTGATCAGCGTGCTCTGCAGATCCGACGACGCGACCACGTTCAGCACTTCGCCGTCGTAGTACCACGCGAAGCCGAACGACGCGGCAAGCGTGTCGAGAAACTGGCGCGGCGCGAGATGGAACTTGCCGCTCACGGTGCCGGTGACGCCCGGCGAAATATTCGTCGCAAGACCCTGGCTCGCGCCGAAATCGCGCAGCACGTCCTTGATGTCCTTGCCGTCGGCGGCATAGTCGATCGGCGCCGAGCGCAGCCGTAACGGTGCCGCGTCCGCGTGCGGTGCGACCGCGAGTGCGAGTACCAGTGCACACGCCGTGCTGACGACGACGGTATTCAGGGTTCTGCTCCACTTCATGATTGCCATTGCGTGCCTGACCGGGTTAATTGCTAAAACAGGGAGCCGCATTCGATACGTCGCGAGCGATTTCGTGTGAGAATTTCCCATCTGCCCATACGACAGGCTTCGACATGAATACCCCTCGATTCGAACGGCGCGACCTGACGCGCGAGATCCTCGACCTCATCGATCTGCGCCAGGTCTTTACCGACATCCACATCGAACAGGACCGGCCGATCATGATCAAGGCACCGCGAGGCTGGCTCGCGGTCGGCGAGGAACCGGTGCTGCTCGAGGAAATGGTGCCCACGCTCGAATCGATCGAACCGGATTGGGAAGAGGTGATGCAGGACGGTGCGATCGACCGTCCGTTCGTGCTGACGCGTTGCCGTCTGCGCTGCAACATCTACCGCACCTACGGCGGCCGCAAGCTGGTGATATCGATTCGTCGTCTGCCGCTGCAGCCGCTTGCACTCGACAAGCTCGGTCTGCCTGCTTACGTGCGCACGATGATCGAGAGTCCGAAGGGTCTCGTGCTGGTCACCGGTCCGACGGGTTCGGGCAAGACCACGACGATCGCGTCGATGCTCGATTACATCAACCGCACGCGCAACGGCCACATCGTGACGATCGAAGAGCCGATCGAATACGAGCTGGAGAGCCACACGTCGATCGTGTCGCAACGAGAAGTGCCGACCGATACGCCGAGTTTTCCCGCCGGTTTGCGCGAAGCATTGCGGCAGAAGCCGGACGTCATCATGGTCGGCGAAATCCGCGACCCGGACACTGCCGAAACCGCGTTGCAGGCCGCCGAATCGGGCCACCTCGTGCTCGCGACGATGCACACCGGCAGCGCGGTCGGCACGCTGACGCGGCTGCTGTCGTTCTTCCCGCCCGAGCATCGCGAACGTTATGCGGCATCGCTCGCGAATTCGCTGATTGGTGTCGTGTGCCAGTGCCTCGTGCCGACCCAGGACGGCGAGAATTTCGTGCTCGCGAGCGAACTGCTGTTCAACAACAACCAGCAGATCAGCGCGATGCTGGTCGATCCGTCGAAGCTGCCGCTGATCGGCGACTTCCTCAAGCGCAAGCACGACAACATGTCGCGACTGCTCAACGAGCATCTGGCGAGCCTCGTCGCGAAGAATCTCTGCACGCCGCGCGACGTGATGCGCACCACCTACAACCGGATGGAACTGCACGACCTGCTGCAGGCCATCGTGCCGCGTTGAGCGCGGCAGCGGCGGCGGTGAGAGCAGCGCAGCGGTGACGGAGGGGGCGTTCATCGAGGGGCGTTTGCGCTTGCTCAGTAGTAGGTGTTGACGGTCCAGCCGGCTGCGACTGGGGTGTTGGCGATGAACGTGCTGTTCTCGCCGCAGTAGCTGCTGGTCCACGGTGTCGACAGGTTGTTGTAGGTTGCCCAGTTGGTCGTCACGACGACCGAGTAGGTGCCGACCGGCAATGCCTGCGTGAGACTGTTGTTGATGCCGCCCGAATCGTCTGTCAGCGTCGGTGTCTGGCTCTCGGTGTGCGCGAGCGAATTGTTCGAGTTCTGCGGGTACACGTCGACGCTCTGCGACATCTGCGCCCGCGATCCCGCGGGAGTCGGACAGAGGCCGTCGTTCATGTGCGCCCACGACACCACGACCACCGCGCCCGGTTTGTCGAGCGTGACCGAGATGGTCTTCGGATACGAATAGGTGCCGTTCGTCTTGTTGAACACGAACGGTGCCGCCTGGTAATTGCTCCCCGGTGCACCGTCACAGTCGGGGTAGTCACCGGCGCCCGGCGATTGCATGATCATCACGCAGCCGTTCACCGGCTGGCCTGGTGTGATCTGCGATTGATCCTGCCACTTGTAGGTGTTATTCGCCGTCTTCTGGCACGACACGACGATGCCGTGCGTGTCGGTGCTGACAAGCGTCGTCGCACTGGTGGAGTCCGGCGTCGGGCAGGGGTCACCAATCGTATGCGTGTTGCCGAGCTGGAGGTCGCCGTTCTTGTCTACGGCGAGCGCTTGCCAGGTCGTACCGTCATACACATACGCGCGATTCGTCGCCTGCGACATCATCATGTCGTTGGCCACGGCGGGCTTATTGCTTGCCGAGAATATGGCGTCCTCGTTCGCCAGCGCGCCGCGCCAGCGAAATGCGGGCTGCGGTACCCAAAGAGTGCCGTTCACCGTTGCCGTGCAGTTCACTACGTTACCAAGCGCGTCGGTCCCAATCGCACCAAGCGCATTGCAGGTTTGATAATCGGCTTGCGGTGTCGGCCCAAGCACAATAGGCACCTGCATCGTATTTGCCTTCGGATTGCCCGGCACCGATACGCGGTATAGATAGTCTGAATTCTGTGTGGCTGTAGTGCCGGAATAAACCTGGCTCGCGAGGTGTCCGACGCCGGTCAGCTTCGTGCAAGCACCCGTTGGCTTCGGCGCGGTCCACGCGCCGTACGCACCGATCGCCGAGCCGTTCGTGTTGTTGGTCGCGGGAATCGAACCGCCGCCTTGACCTGAGTTAGCTGCGATGTAGCCGAGTTCGGAATCCTTGATTGTCGTGCCGCCTTCGGTGACGAGCAATCCGCTCAGCGTGCCGTCCGACTGTTTCGTGACGAGCAGACACGGCGTCTGTCCGTACGCGTTGGTCGACCGCATGCCGGCGGGCAGGAAACTCGCCAGTTGATAGCCGCCGCCGCTGAACGGCACGATCGTCGGCGCCGCCAGCGTCAGCGCCGACACATTCGTTTCTATCAGTTGTTTCGCCGCCGCACCGACCTGCTGTTGATACAGCGCGGCCTGCTGCCCGCGGGTGTCTTCGAGCGATGAGTTGATCATCGTCGCCACGCCCGCGAGCATCACCGCAGTGACCGCGAGCGCGACGAGCACTTCGATCATCGTGAAGCCGTGCGCGTGACTGCGTGCAGCGCCGCGCCCGACGCCGCGTCCGAAGTCACGCTTGATGCCATGCGCGTGCATGCGTCGGGCTTGATTGAACGTGCCCGTCATAGGTAAGCCTGTGCCATCCACACCACCGCGCCGTTCGGCACGGTCGCTGCAATTGCATCGGGCAGCGGCACCGCCGGATTGCCCGGCGACTGAATGCTGCCCGCCTGCGCGATACCCGCGAGCGCCGACCCTTGCGCCATCTGCTCGACATCCAGCGCAGCCGTGCCCGAACTCGCCGCCGTGCCGTAGATCACCACCACACTGCCGGCCACGCCGCCCGCATTCGGCTCCACGTAGTTGCGCAGCGAAGCGGTCTGCGTGCCGGTCGGTAGCGCGAGACCGCCGACCGGCACCTGCCCCTGAAACGCAGGGTTTTTCTGCGCGTACGCAACCACCGCCTCGCGATAAGCACTCATGCTCAACGCGAGGTTCATGTTGACGGGGTTCGGGGTAGACGACAGCGTCTGGTTGTCGAACAGCGCGTACGCGCCGGTCAGCATGCCTAACGTTACGATCACCCAGATTGCGTACATGGTGGAGGGTCAGGGATGTCCTTGTGTGTGGTTAGACGGAGGTCCAGAGGATCAAGTTGTTAGCAACGTTGCAAGCCGCCTGCGCAGTGGCAGGAGTGGGCGGCAACGCCACTACCGTTCCGTTGACCGAGATCCCCGTCCAGCTACCACCAGCCGTCACTGCATTAATGCACACAGCCGCCGGAACGTTGGCATAGCTGATCGTGAACGTCCCTGCACTCGGCGAAGCAATAAGCACAGCACCGCCCCAGTTATCCGTCGCATTGTTGGCGGCATCGACCGGCACAGTGCTCGGGAATACGCCCGCAGCATGTAGCACTGAGTTCGAGATATCCGTGTAGCCCGTCGTCTGCCCCATATACAGCTTCTTCACCCCCGCCTGAATCGCATTCACCTGCTCGGCCAGTTCGTTCGTGCCCGCACTGCTGAACGCACCGTTCAACAACGCGACCGCACCGATCACGACGATCGCCGCGATCCCGAGGTACGCGATTGCTTCCAGCAGCGACGCGCCGCGCTGCGCCCCGCGTGCCTTGCGAAGCGCGCGGACTCCAGGCCGTGTGCCGTGCCCGGAAGCCAGTTTCACCATCTGTTGCATGTCGATCTCCTTGATAAACACAGACATCCGCTGCCGGCAGGTGCCCCGCCCGCCCGGCTTCATGCAGCCCGACCCGCATGACGATTGAATACCGCGTTCAATGCATCGAACGGGACAAAGCGGCAATTTCCTGCTGAATTCCGAAAAAACCGGTAATCAGCCACGACAGAACCAGCGCGAGCGTGACGATCGCCACGCCGTTCACAATGCGCATCTGCGCTTCGATCACGGTCACGCCTTCCTGCATCCATTCGTCCGCGAGCGACTGCAGCGCGTCCGCGAACCCCTTGTATTCCGCATAAATGCACAGGTCGTCGACGATTTCCGTCGACGGGAATCCGTAGCCCGTGTTCTTCATCGCCTCGCCGACGTTCAGCCCGGACTTCACGCCGAACAGCATGTCGTCGATGCGCTGGCGCAGCCACGGCTTCGCGTTGTCCGCGAGACGCGTCAGCGATTTCTCGACGGTAAAGCCCGCCGATTGCAGCGACGAAAATGCAACCAGAAAACCGCAGCCCACGATCAGCCGATACACCGAGAACGGCGGAAAGCGATCGAATATCACGCGCGTGTTGCCGGACCAGCGCGGCATCGAGTAGAACAGCCCGATGACCGCCAGCACCAGCGCGATCACGCACCAGATCATCCCGCCCTGCACGAAGCGCGACATCGTGTACAGCGAATGTGCGACGCCGTGCCAACGGTCCGCGCTGACGATCGTCTCGAAGCGCGGAATCACCAGCTTGCCGAACAGATACAGATAGCCGATCGTCATCGCGAAGATCACAACCGGGTACGTGAGCCCGCCGACGATCGCAAAACGAATGCGCCGCTGCGACGTCACGACATTGCTCACCATGCCCAGCGCGACTTCGAGACGGCCCGACTGCTCGCCGGCCATCACGATCATCTGCTCGGTGTGCGGCACCCACCATTGCATCGCTTCGGACAACATGCCGCCGTTCTGCACGACGCGGCGCCAGTCGGACAGCGTCAACGCTTCCGGTTCGTTCGGCTTGCGGCCTTCGTGCGACGCGCGCAGTTCGAGTTCTTCGAGCACCTTCAGCAGCGGCAAGCCGTTGCTGATCATCTTCGCGATCTTGCGATACAGCCGCAGCCGCGCCTGCGTCGTGAACTGCAGGCGCGCCCAGGTGCGATGAACGTCAATGGCCATGACCTTCCCCGCCCGCGACGAACAGACTCCGCTCGGCGTCCGGCGCCGGCGGCAACGGTCCGACGATGCGCTCGGCCATCCGCGGATCGACGAGCCCTGCCGCGACCTTATCGACCGCGTGCTGCGCGACCGTCTGGCCGCCCATCTCGCGCAGCCAGTATTCGTGCGCAGCGCTCTTGCGCCCTTCGCGCATCAGTTCGCTGAACACCTGATCGGTGCGGATCACTTCGGCGACCACCGTGCGGCCGATCGTGCCGCTCGAACAATGCTTGCAGCCCGCGCCCGCGCAGCGCACCTGGCTGAAGCGCGTGCCGACCGCGCGCATCACGCGACCGACCAATGCGGGGTCGAGCGTATGCATCACGTCGGAGAACGGCAGCGCGCAATGGCGGCACAGCAGCTTCACGAGACGTTGACTGATGAGGCCGGTGATCAGCGTTTCGTCGGTGACCATCGACAGCGGCAGGCCGAGATCGGTCAGACGGTCGGCGATTGCGATCGCGCTGTTCGCGTGCACCGTCGTCCACACCTGGTGGCCTGTCATCGATGCGCGCAGCGCGCTCTGCGCCGACGCGCGATCGCGCATTTCGCCGATCATGATCGTGTCCGGGTCGAGCCGCATCGCGTTCGCGATTGCAGCCGCGAATGCAAGCGAGCGCGCCTCTTCGCTGTTCGCATTGACGACCGGCGTCTGCACGGCGCCGGTGATCGGATACTCGACCGGATCTTCGACGGTGATCACGTGAATCGAGCCAGCCATGTCGCGGATCTGGCCTGCGAGCACGCGTTGCAGCGTCGTCGATTTACCGGAACCGGTCGGCCCGCTGATGATGTTCATCCCGTGCGGCTGCTGCTTGAGCAGCTCGATCATCTCCGACTGCCGCGCGGTGAAGCCGAGGTCTTCGAGCGCGGCCGCTTCGCCCGCGTCGTTGTACAGCAGACGCATCACCATCACGCTGCCGACGCTCGTCGGTGCCGTCGCGATCCGCACGCCGAACAGCCGCTCCGGCAGCTTGTCGCGATCGCCGATGCTCGCGTCCTGACGCTCGGTAGGCTTGTACGTGTTGTCCGACACGCTCGCCATCGCCGAATACAGCGTCGCGAGCAAGCGTTCGCCGTATTCGCGCGTCTGCTCGCTGATGCGCACCAGTTCGTTGTGAATCCTGAACAGAATGTCGGTGCTGAAGCGGTTCACGCGGATGTGGATGTCCGATGCGCGCTCCGCTGTCGCACGCGCGATCAGGTTCTTCGCGACCACCTGCATCTGCGTGTGATCGACGCGTTCGCCAGTGCCGTCGCGACGCTGCCCCTGATACGAGCGGCGTACCGCATCGAGACCGACGAGCCGCGTCGAGTAGCGATAGTTGAGCCGCTCGAGCCGCGCGCAGTACGACAGCACGAACGGGTTCATGTCGTGCCCTTCGGCGACGAGCAGCGTGCCGTCGTCGAGCAGACACAGGAACTTGCGCTCCTCGGCGCTCGCCGCGTATTCGCCTGCATCGGACAGCGGCCGCGCGGTCGCGCGCGGCGTTTCCGCGCGCGCGGGGACGATGACCGGCAGGATCGCCGGCACGACGGGCGGCTCGCTCGACGACAGAACCGGCACTTCCGCAGCGGGCGGTGCGGGCTGCACGGCTGCGGTAGCGGCGGCGGTGCTAGTGGCAGGGTCAGTCTTGCCGCCGTCGGACTTCTGCGCGAGCGCGACGGCTGGCGACAGCAGCGGCGTCACGACGGGTAGGCTCGTCGATACCGCAGCCGACGAGGACGGCAACGCCTGAGTCTTCAGCGACGCGAGGCTCTTCCTGAGCAGGCCGCCGGAATGAAGCGGGGAAGCCATGGTTGCTTACCTCCCTGGCATCGGAATCGTCGGGATCGGCGGCGTGCCCATCGACATGCCGGTCGGTCCGCCGGTCGCGACCATGCGTGCATCGCGCACGCGCGTCGCGGACACGGTGAGCGTCGTGCGCATCCCGTGGCTGTCGATCACCACCGCGCCCGGGCGGATCGACACGACACGCATGCCGTTCGGCAATGTGTCGCCGGCATGCACATCGACTTCGCTGCTGTCGTTCACGTTGAGCGTCGCGGACATCGCACTGCCGAGACTCTGCGTGGCGACGACGGCGATTTCGTCGTTGGTGACCGCGCGTCCCATCTTGCCAAGCGCGTCCTGGCGCGCGGCCACTTCGGCCTGCGCTTCGAGCTTCTTCAACTGCGCTTTCAGAATGACCGTGTCTTCCTGCAGTCCCATCAGTTCGCGCGACGCGGCGAGCGCGGCCGGCGACGGCGTCGTATCGGCCGATGCATTCGCCGGCGCTTTCACGGGCGCAGCGCCGGATGCCGGGGTGCTGTCCGGTCTCACCGTGAGCGGCGTGGACGCTGCCTGCGCGCTGGCCAGCACAGGCCACGCGACGCAACAGACGAACGCCAGCATGCATAGCAAACGGTCACTTTTCATATACCTCTCCTTCAATGGACCACTGCCCCGGCTTATACGACATCTTGTCCAGACGCACACCGGGCTCGTCCAGATAATTCATCAGGTTGCGCGGCGACAGCTCGCCGAGCTCCGCCGAAAAATGCCAGACCTGCCACGGCGGCGCATCGGATGCGGACTGCCCCGGCGGCCGCTGCAACGTGAAGTGCAGCGGAATGCCGAGCAGCTGGAACGCGGACAGCAGACGGATGCGCACGCCGTGCACGCCGTCGATCGATTCGTCGCCGCTGGGTGCCAGCTGGAACGGCGCCACGAGCGACGCGTGATCGCCCGATGGATCGGCGACCGCGTGCGGCTCGGCGGCAAGCAGGATCGCGATGTTCGAGTCGTTGCGCGACCAGCTGTACGACGCATTGGTCGGACGGCACACGTATTCGTCGAGCTGCCAGCCTCCGGGGCCGACCATCTCGAAGTGATCGAGGCAGTAGCGCACGAGCGTCGACGGTTTCGCGACGCTCGCCCACGGATGCGGAGCCGGCGGTTTGCTGAGCGCCTGAACCGGATGCAGCAGCATCTGCTGACGCGCGCTTTCGAAAGCGCGTTCGCGTTCGAGGTTCTGCCGGTACGAGCGGTACCACAGCCCGCCGTACACGGCGGCGCCGGCCAGCACCACGGCACCCGCGATGATCGCGAGCCGGCGTTGCTGCGACTTGCGCGAAACCGGTACGAGGTTCAGCCAGCCCGGCAGACGCAGCCGGCCGCCGCGCCGCGGAATCATGTCCTCGATTCGGCGCGGATAGAAATTGTGGAAGCCCTGCGACTCGATGCTCGGGTCGCCGATCACGACGTTCCAGCCACCGAGGCTGTAGTCGCCGTGCAGGCGTTCGAACACTTCGTCGCTGGTGCCGATCCAGTCGCCGTTCGGCAGGAACGCGCCGTCGCGCACCGCGAAATACGCCCAGCGTCCGTCGGGCAGACTGAATGCGCCGAGCCAGTTCGGCGCGGGTTGTTGACGGCCGTCGTAGAACGCGCCTTCGGTCGCGATGGTTTTCGACACCAGCGCGCCGAGCGACGGCAATCCGAATTGCGCGCCCTCGCGCGTGCTCGCGAAACCGGCGCCCGCGAAACTGCGATCGATGCGCAGGACCATCGCATCGAAGTTGAGGCGGGTCGCGAGCTCGATCGCTTCGGCGCGCAGTTCGTGACGGCGCGACAACGATTGCCAGAACAGACCGCACACGAAACGGTAGCGGTCGATCTGGATGATTTGCGTTGCCATGAGCGGGTCGGTCCGTGCGGAATCAGGCGCCGTTCATCGTCACGGGCGAGATCAGGATCACGATCACCTCCCTCGAACGCTGTGCGGTGAAGCCGCCGCCCAATGCGTAGTTCGCGGGCGAACCGATGCCGCTCTGATTGCCGTTGTCGACGACGCCTTCGTAGCCGCCGATCATCAGCGTCTGCCCCGACTTCATCGAAATGCGCTGCAGGAAATTGCGCGTGTCGACGGTCGGCAACTGGATCTGTTCGCCGTTGGTCGCGGTGGGATTCGGCGGGAACGACTTTAGATCGGTCAACGACGAGATGTTCGTATAGAACTGCATCATCACCGTACCGTCGTCGAGGATGTGCGGCAGCAACGTCAGGTTGAAGCCGGTCGTGACCGTGCCCGCCGTCAGCGACGTCTGCGTGCCGACGTTGAGCGTGGCCGTCGTCGAGATCTGCGCGAGATAACCCGTCTGCGTCGCGACCTGCACCGGTACCGGCTGGTCGTTCAACGTCGTCACCGAGGCGGACGTCTTGCGCCGTACCGTGCCCTGATCGGACAGCGCGCTGATCACCGCGCTGGTCGCGTTCGCGCGACTGTTCGGCGACAGCACGGTCGCCGAGACGGTACCGTTCGGGCCGGTCGGCGTACCGGTCAACCCCGAGAACACGCTGTTGCCAAACGTGAATCGGGTGCCGAGCGCCTGATACACAGCAGTCCAGTTGATGCCGTAGCTGTCGTCGGCCGACAGCGTCACCGACAACACCGTGACGTTGATCAGAATCTGCCGGGACAACACGCGGTTTTCCTGGTCCATGAACGAGCCGACGCGTTCGAGCACGTCCGGCGTATCGGTCACGGTGATCGAACCGGTCGCCGGTGAAGGTACGACTGAGCCGACCGGCGACAGCATCGCCTTGATGCCGGCCTGCAGACTGGTGTACACCGACAGCGTGGCGTTCATCGACGTGTTCGCGGTGTTGTCGGATGAGACCGCCGGCCCCGAGCCGGAGCCCCCTCCGCCGCCGCCCGCCCCGCCGCCACCACCACCGCCGCCGCCACTGCCACCGCTCGTCCCGCCGCTATTGGTCGCACCGCTGTTCACAAGCGTTTCCAGCTTCGAATCGCCGGGCAGCGCGGACACCTGATACACACGCGTATCGGTGTAGTAGAGAACGATCGCGCCGTCCTGGTACTTCCAGTAGACACCGAAGCGCGCGGCCGCCGCATCGAGCAGACCGCGGAGGTCGCCGTGCGCATACACGATATGCACCGCCCGTCCTTCGCCCGATGACGACCCGCCGCGCGAGCCTCCCGGCAGCGGGCTCTGCAACAGCCCGGTCGGCAATGGCGGCAGGCCCGGGTACGGCGCGGCGCTCGGGCTCGCGCTGGTCATGAGGCCACCGCCTTGCGTCGCATTCGCTGCTGCATCGTCGGCACCCGGCGCAACTTTCACCAGCATATGCGTGAGACGCGTGATGCGATCGGCGAACGCGCGCAGCGAATCGACCGTGCCGTCGAAGCTCGCCGGTTCGTTGAACACGCCGGGCAACGTCGTCGTTTTGGCGATCTTCAGCGTATTGCCCGAGAGCCACAGCTGATCGCTGACGATGACCGCATCGGTATCGTGCTCGCGATTGTCGCCGTGATGACTCGCGTCGAGCAGATTCTGCGAGCGCGAAAGATCGGCCTGGCTGTCGTGATGAATGCCTTGCAGCAGGCCGGTACAACCGGTCAGCAGACAGAGCGAAACGCCGAATGCGGCGACATGCTTGAGTGCGCGCATCAGCTTGCTCCCTTTGCGGTGATCCGCAACACGTGGTTGCCTTTGTACATGAGTGCCTGGATCGGCACTTCCGAATGGCTCAATGCATCGACGACCGAATGCAGCGCCTGTTCGAACGTGCCGTGGATCGTCGCGGACGCGTCGATCGAGAAATCGGTCGGCACTGCCCAGATGAATTGCCAGCCCGCTTCCTTCGACCAGCGCGCAAGCGCATTGCGCACGGAGCCGTCGGACTGGCGCAGATCCCAGACTGCGATGCCGGAGTCGGTATTGGTGTCGGTCGATGCGGGGAGTGCAGCAGCGGTTGCGGGAATGGGTGTCGGTGCGAGGCCCGATGACGGCGTCGAGACGTCGACGGTGAGCGGCATCGGTTGCGGTTGTGGACTCGTTTGACGGGATTGCGCAAGCGTTTGCTGCGCAGGAGTTTGCGCCTGCGTTTGCGTTTGATTCTGGGTTTGCGCCTGCGTCTGCGCTTGAGCCTGCGCTTGAGTCTGCATTTGCGCCTGGACCGCATAGGGTTGCGGCTTCGTCGACGTAGACGATGTATCGGCAATCTGCGCTTTCGATGCAACGGTGTAGCCCGTGGACATCATCGCGGGTGCCGCGGTGGACACAGCAGTCGGTGCAACTGCGGGGGCACTCGTGCGCGCGATACTCGATGCATCGGGACGCGGCGATGTGATCTGCGGCGCAACCGGCGGTGTCGTCGGCTGCCATGCGGGTGAAGCCGGTCGCGTCGACAGCGGTGCAACCGCGCTCACGGTGACGAGATGCAGATCCGTGTTCACGCGCGCCTGCAACGCGCGATTGCCCGAGAGGATTTCGCCGAGCGCATCGACGAACGATTGATTGCCGCGCCAGCTCACGGGGATATCGGCCCACGTACCCGCGTTCGGCACGTTGACGCTATAGCTCGGCGGCACGATCTGTTCGAGCGCGCGCAGCAACGGTACGGCGTGACCGGCCGCCCTCACTTTATCGCCTGCATGCCGGCTGCCGTCCACGACCACCTGTGGCCCCGGTGCCGCGGCCCGAGCGTTCGCTGTCCACGCACAGCATAGGGACAGCGCCACCCATACTCCCGCCGTTAGCTTTCGCATACCGTCTTCGCCTTCTCTTCTCTCTTGCCTTGTTTTCGTCGTGCCCCGGGCGAGCGCTTATGGCGCGCGCAGGAAGACCTGGCCGCCCCCACGCCATGCTGCTCTCTCAGGTTTATTCTTGACGCGCCCCGTCTGGCGGAACTGCGCCGAATGCATCACGCGAACAAGCCCACTCGTGGGATGCAGCTTGATGAAATCCTATCTACCGTGCAGACATGTTCGACGATACGAATTCAGGCGATCGATACCCCACCCGGATTCGCGGAATTCAAGAGACCCATGTTTCGGCACAACACTGCTTCTATTACCGAGAACACCTGGCTCGCGAACAATATTCCCCATGACAAAGGATTCCGCTTGTTGGCAAATTGAAAGTAAATTCTCAGAGGTCAAAACGGCCTCTTGGTCGCGTTTACGGCAGCACACGCCATACCTTTAATAGAAGCGATAAAGATCGACGTGTGGTTGCTCCAAAAAATATCCGATAGAAATACGCTGTCAGCAAGAGTGTGATAGGCGCAATGCAACTCGCATGCACAACCGTTCGTCACCACCACGACAGCACACTCATCGACCACGCTGCGTCGAGATCGCGATCATGCACGAGCCGAGCAAATCGTGCTGCGACCACTGCATGATCGTTGCGCGGATCATCCCGCTTTTTTACGCGCTATATGCGCCGTACGCTCACCGCCGGAACCGAACTCCCGACGGACAATAATGCAGAAAAAAGAGAAAAGTAATCACTGATAAGTCGGAGAGTAAGTCAATTCCGAAGCGTATGCGTATTAGCTCAAACGCAGCACTCACGAATCGCGGACCCAACTCAAACGCACACAGTCAATATGTTCTCAAAAGCGTAATGCCAAATGATGACGCAAGCGATGACGCAAGCGAAAAATTCGCGTGCGGCAGCAATATCGGTATTGGCGTGTCGCTGCGCATCGGCAGCGGAAAATGGGAGATCGCATTGCCTTCATTTGCGAAGACCCCCAGGCAAGTGACAGTGTCGTGAAACGGTTTTATTTTTTTAGTAACCCGAAACAATTTTCTGCTCGCCTCGATCGCGACTTGCACCTGTCGTGGAACGACGACCGGCCGCGTTCGAACACACGCGACTGCACAGTAACGCAAACGGTGACGCACGCGTAGGTCGTGCATGTGTCTGCTTCGCATCGCGCGACAAAATTTCCTGTGCCCCTGACACCGTGCGTGCCGCGACTCTTACAGTGGCTTACGTACCGCCGACGTTCGTCGCGTCGCGCGGCTACGCATATCAGCGTCAACTCTCGGAGAGGGGTCATGTCAGGTCTTGGAATCCAGAACAACTATTCAGTGAATCCGACGGATTACCTGAATGGTTCGAGCGGAGTCGGCAATAGCAGCGTCAACATGCAGCAACTGATGATGGAACTGATCCAGGAAATCCTGCAGATCCTGAATCAGAATCAATCGGGCTCGGGTGGCGGTACGCCTGCCATCGGTGGTGGCGGAGGCGGTGGAGGCGGCGGTGGTTTTCCGTCGATGCCTTCGCCTGCTGCTGGCGGCGGTGGTGGGGGCGGTGGCGGTGGTAGTTTCGGCGGTGCGCCGACGGTCGGCAGTGGTAGCAGCGGTGGTGGCGGTTCTGCACCTGGTGGTGTGTCGTCCGTACCGGGCACGAGTGCGCCGGGCAACGGGCCCAGTTCGGTGAATCTGTCGGGCTTCGGCAGCCTGCAGTTGCCGTCCGGCAGCAACGGTCACGTGGACACGGTCGGCGCGGGACAACTCGGCAGCTACAACAGCCAGTACTTCAAGCACAACGGCGACGGCTCGATCACGATGAGTGTGCCGCCCGGCGGCGGCGCGCATACCGCGCACTCGAACTTCCCGCGTTCGGAACTCGAGGAAAGCGGCTCGTGGAAAATGTCGAGCGGCACGTCGACGCTCAGCGCGACGATGTCCGTCGATAAACTGCCGCCCGACGGCGACGTCGTGATCGGTCAGATTCATCAGAAGGTGTCGAGCGGAAAGCCGCGGCCTCCAGTCGAACTGCACTACGACAAGGGCAATATCGTCGCGAGCGTGATGGACTCGAACTCGCCGAACGCGGGACGCCACAACGTGACGATCGCAACCGGCGTGAAGCCCGGCGAGAAGTTCTCGTACAGCATGCAGATGCAATCGAACGGACAGCTGAATATTTCGGCGGCCGGTCAAAGCAAGTCGATCAAGATGGACTCGAGCTTCAACGACAGCAACATGTACTTCAAGGCGGGCAACTATTGCCAGGACCCGGCAGGCGGCAGCGCCGTGACGGCCTATGGCCTCAATATCTCGCACACGCATTGATTGAAACAAGGGAGGCCGCGCTGCATTGAACGTGCAGCGCGGCTGTACGCATGCCGGCATGAAAGGCCGCGTATCGCTCGCACTTCAACGTGCACGCGATACGCGGCCTTTTGTCGTTTCACTTCGCTCAGGCATCGCGTCGATCGCGCGGCATCGAGCACCTGGCGAGCGAAGCATGAAACACATGCACCCACCACTGCAATAACGAAGAGCCGATCCCGGCAACCCAGGACCAGCTCTCCGGCATTTCACGCACTACGCGAAGCGGCGCTACGCGCAGCACCACAACGCATTACTGACTGTCGTCCAGCTTCCCGCCGTTGCGCAACACGTTCGCGTTGGTCAGCACGTTGTTCGCGTACTGATCTTCGTTGCCGACACCGACATACGCCTTCAAACCACCGGTCACCGCCGCCGGGTTCGCCATCGGATTGTTCACGTCGCCGCCGGCATCGTGAATGTGCATCCGCAGCTCGTACGCACCGCCGATCACGTTGTCGTGCGGATCGGACATGTCCAGCTGCGACGGATCCTTGCCGGTCGCGTTCTTGATGTTCTGCTTGTCCTGCGCGCTCAGCGTGGGCAGCACATCGTTTTCCCAACGCTTCTGGCCGATCTGCATCAGACTCAGATCGCTCGTGCCGTCGATGTTGGTGCTCTTCGACCCTGCGTTGCCACGCGACTCGGCCCACATCTGTCCGCCGATCAGATTCGGATCGAGACCGGTGAGGCTCGCGGCCTTGTCGATGTCCGGCGTCCATTGTCCGATCGCCGAATTCGAACCTGCATTGAACGAAGCCGAGCCAGTCGTGCTGACCGCTCCGCTCGAAGGCACACCCGTCGAAGGCGCACCACCAGGTGTCGTCACCGCAGGCGCACCACCACCGCCACCACCACCAGCACCGCCCGCCGGATTGCTCACGCCGAGATTGCTGAACGGCGAACCGCCGCCGCCCCCACCTCCTCCACCGACACCGCCGACCGGTGGCGAACCGCCGCCCGATCCATCGCCACCTTGTGCCTGATTGAGTATCTGCAGGATCTCCTGAAGCAACTCCATCATCAGTTGCTGAAGATTCTGATTGCTGCTCGCGCCCGCGCCGTTCAGATAGTCGAGCGGACTCGTCGAGTAATTACCTTGAATAGCCAGTCCTGACATGATTTTCTCCGTGATGCACCCGCACGCCGGAAGCCGGCCGCGAAGGGTTGCCTTAGCAAGCGTAAGCGTGACGTAGGCTGCCGCGAAACGACGACGGGAAGTTTTGTTGCACGACGCGAACTCCGTCTCAAGGCATACGCATACGCACACGATGCAGCGCGTCGCATCGACACCCCTCACACTTCGCATTTCATTCCAACGATTCGCAGCGCGAACCATTCGACGCAAACGCCACTGCTACATTGAATTCGGGATCGACGCTGGGCGAGTGCCACGAACGCTTCCCCCTCCTTCTTCGAAGGGGGCATCTCAATCGACCAATAGGGAAACGAAAATGAGCGCAATCGGAAAGGTACTGGGTGGAATCACCAAAGACATCGGCCACGCAGTCGAAGGCGTCGTCGACGGAGTCGGCAAGGTAGCCAAAGGCGTGGGTGACCTCGCGAAGGGCGCATTGACGCTGAACCCGAAAGAAATGTTCAGCGGCGCGAAGGAAGTCGGCGGCGGCGCATTCCAGGCCGGCAAGGGCGCGCTTGAACTGACGCCCGAAGGACTCGAGTCCAGCGCGGCGAACAATCTGCTCGAAGGCGCGGTGAGCACGTTGACCGGCAACAGCAACGCCTGAGCGACGTCATGGAAATCGCCGACACGCTCCACGCAACCGATGCGGCCACGATGGGCAACGCGGTCGTCACGGCCATCCGCGACAACCGGCTGGACGAAGCCGAAACACTGCTTCAGGAACTCCACGAAGCCCATCCCGCATCGAAGAACCTGCTGGTCTTCCCGGTGATGATCGCGATTCAGCGAGGGCTCGCCACCGAAGCCTGGCAGCTCGTCAATGGTCTGCCCGACGACGAGAGTCCCGAGTTGAAGGCGCTGTGCCTGCGGCTGCTGAAAGACCCGAGCTGGTACGGCTACGCGGAAGCGTGCGTCGATCATCCCGACCCGCACGTTCGCAGCGCGATGCGCAACCTGCTCGACCGCTCCGACGAAGAGGACATTCACCCTCTGCTGCGATGAACGCGGAGCGGTTCGCGCGGCGATGGACCGGTCGCATGTGGTACGACCCGTTCACCGCCGCGCGATTTTTTTCGTCTCGATGCTGCATGAGGGTCCATTAGCGTCGACGGCTGCTGCTGCACGGGTTCTCCGACCGCAGCGACATCGCACCTCGCGAATCGACAGGAACTATCGCGCATACCGCGCTGCAGCACGCATTCATGCAACGCCATTCGAGTACGGCGTCCTTGCTCATCGACGCAACACCCCCTAAGCTTGCGGCATTCCGCTGTTCACGGAGCGTTCGCGCAAGCTCCGTGCGCACGCAATGACACGTGGCGCCCGCGCACCCGTCGTGCGCCGCGAGGGCCGACATCCCGGCCCGCCCAACCAGAGTGGAGACCCTCGATGTCGTTACCGCGACCGACGGGGCCGGTAATCGCGTTCGGCCGCTACCGGCTATTGCAGGCCCCTGTTCGCCTCGTCGCCGATGATGTGCCCGTCGACATCGGTACCCGTGCGCTTGAAGTCCTGGCCACGCTCATCGAAGCGCAAGGCCGTCCGGTGCCGCACGCCGCGCTCGCCGAGCGCGCATGGCCCGGCAGCGCGGTCGACGCGAACACCGTGCAGTCGCAGGTCTCCGCGCTACGCCGTGCGCTCGGCGCGGATCGCGATCTGATCGTCACCGTGCCCGGCTTCGGCTATCGTTTCGCCGCTCCCGCCCATACACTCGACCACGACACACCCGGCACCGAACCTATCGCCGCAGCGCATCCCGTTCCCGCGAACGGACAGCCGCAGCCGATGCCCACGCCGCGGATGCCGGCCCGCATGACGCCGTTTATCGGGCGGCACGCGGAGCTGTCGGAACTGCTCGGACTCGTCACGACGACGCGTGTCGTGACGCTGACCGGCGCGCCCGGCGTCGGCAAACGCCGTCTCGCACACGAGGTCGCGCGACGGCTCGCGGCGCACGTGCCCGACGGCATCTGCGCGGTCTCCTTCTCGTCGCAATTGCAACCGGACAGCCTCGTCGATACGCTCGCGCTCGCACTGCATGTGCCGGCCGAACCCGGCGCGACGACGCTCGAACGATTGACGACCGCGATCGGTACGCGACGTCTGCTGCTGATCGTCGATTGCTGCGAGCAACTCTGCTCTGCCGCTGCATTTCTGCTCGGCACGCTCGTCGACGTATCGCCGAACCTGAGGGTGATCGTCACGGCGGCCAACCCGCTCGGCATCGAACACGAAGGCGTCGTCCCGCTCGCACCGTTGCGCACGCCCGCGCGGATGCTCATCGACGCCGCCGAGGCACGGCAGTTCGATGCGCTGCGTCTGCTGTTCGCGCGCTTCGCAGTGCTGTTCGATGCGCCGGGTCATACGTTGTCGCGACGCAATCGCGCGGAAGCCGAACTCGTCGCCGCGTTCGATACCGCGTGCATCGCGCCGAACACGCTCGCCGCCGCCGCGCTGATCGCGTGCCGGCTCGACGGCGTACCGCTCGCGCTCGAACTCGCGGCAGCCGCGATCGTGCGCCAGACGTCGGTAGACCGTCCGCTCGATGCCGCGATCCGCGTGTTCGCCCGCGAAATCGACGCACCATCCATGCGATACCGCGACGTCACGCCGGTCGCCGCGGTGCTCGGTCTGCAGATGAACACGCTCGAAGATGCCGCCCGCACGATGTTCGAACGCCTCGGTATTTTTCCGGGCGAGTTCACGCGTGGCGCGGCCGTTCAGTTGCTCGCGGAATGCGCTGCTGTACCGCGTCCGAACGAGACGCACGACATAAACGAGAAGGACACCGACTACAACGCGCAACTCGATCTCCTGCTCGACGCGGGTCTCGTCGAACGCATCGAAGGCGGCGGCGATGCGACGCTGCGTCTGCATGGCGAGGTGCGTCTCTTTGCCCGCTATCTGCTGTGGCATCACGGCGAGTTCGAGCGCACGGCGGCCGCGCATGCGCTGTCGCTGGCGCCTCGACTCGCGATGAACGGCCAGCGCGCGGGACGCACCGCAAAGGACACGACCGACCGCACGTTGCTCGACGATCTGCGCGCGGCACTGGACTGGGCGATGCAAAGCGATCGCATCGACGTCGCGATCTCGCTACTCGACGGATCGCAGCGGCTATGGCGTTCGCTGGCGCTCGCGCACGAATATCTGCGCGCGATCCGCGCGTCGCTTGCGCGTGTGGATGCGAGCGTGCCGCGCCGGATGCGCGATGAAATGCGGCTGCAGATCACGCTCGCCCGCGCGTTGCCGTTCGCGCATGCGCCGCTCGACGAGATCATCGCCGCATGGCAGGAGGCCTACGATCTCGCGAACGCGTGCGCGGACAGCACGTACCGTCAGCATGCGCTGGCCGGATTGATCGCGTGCTTCGCGGGCGTACGCGATCTCGATCGTGCGGCTGCGGCTACGACTAACACCACCACCGCGTCAGGCGGCCACGTCGAACAGGCCAGTTGATTCGCGAGGTAAAGCTCACGTGCCTGACGCGTGAGCGTTACCCCGCTTTCGGCAGACAACCGAGAATCAATCGCCCGGGCTATACGCGTCGAGCAGCTTCAACGTCACGCCGTTGGTCCAGCCGAACCCATCCTGCAGCGGATATTCGCCACCGCCTCCGCCCCCCGTACCCGCCCCTTCGACGACATATTTCTCGACGAGCTTCTGCTGCGAGCCGTACACGTTTTTCACGTCGGCGAGAAAGCGCGTACCGATCTGCTGCGCGAGATCCGCGCGGCCATAGCGCTTGAGACCCTTCACTGCAATCCAGTGCAGCGGCGCCCAGCCGTTCGGCGCATCCCATTGCTGGCCGGTGTTATAGACCGACGTCGCGAGGCCGCCGGGTTGCAGCAGCACCGACTGCACTACGCGAGCCGTTTTCTGCGCGCGATCCGGCCACGCGACGCCGACGAACAGCGGATACAGCATCGCCGGCGTCTGGTTGTCGCGCTGCCTGCCGAGCTTCCAGTCGTAATCGCCGTAGTAGCCGTGGCTGTTCCACAGATAGCGGTTGATCCCCTCGGCGCGCTTCGCCGCCTTGCCGATGAACTGCGCGACGCACAGGAAATCGCGCGCCTCGCCGCAGCCGCGCGCGATCGTCGTCTCGAGATGGAACATCAGACTATTCAGATCGACCGGCACGATCGACGTGGTGCGCACCGTCGTCAGGTTCTGGTTGTCGCCGAACCAGCGCGAGCTGAAGTCCCAGCCGCTTTCGGCGGTCGCGCGCAGATCGCGGTATACGTCCGCCGGCGGACGGCCGCTCGCCTGCGCGGTCTGCACGTCTTCCAGGTACGACTCGTCGCGCGGCGTGTCGAGTGCGTCCCAGTAGCGGTTCAACACAGTGTGATCCGGCAGCACGACGACGTTGCGCGTCGCCTGGCCGGCCTGCGTCGACGACGCGCCCTGCATCCAGTACGCGTACTCCTTGCGCAGTTGCGGCAGGTACTTCTGATAGACGCGGCCGCCCTCCTGCTGCGCCGCAAGCTCCACCATGAACGAGAAGAACGGCGGCTGCGAACGGCTCAGGTAATACGTGCGATTGCCGTTCGGGATGTGGCCGTACGTGTCGATCATGTACGCGAAGTTGTCGAGCATGTCGTCGACGAGATCTTCGTGACCGGACTCCTGCAGACCGAGCATCGTGAAATACGTATCCCAGTAGTAGCCCTCGCGGAACCGGCCGCCCGGCACCACGTACGGTTTCGGCAGAGGAATCAGCGAGCTGTAGTCGGGCGCGCTCGTCGTGGTGCGCGTGAGCGCGGGCCACAGCCAGTCGATGTGTTCGCGCAGCGTCTGGCCCGCAGGCGGCGTCACGCTCTGATCGGGCGGCGGTGTGAAGTACTGGTTGACGAATGCCAGCAGCGAGAAGCCCGGCTGATTCTTCGCTGCCTCGTAGGCTTGCAGGATCGTCGTGGGATCGGTTTTCGGCGTCGCGTCGACGAAGGTCTTCTGGTCCGGATAGATCTGCGCGGTCTGCACGGCGACGAACAGGTCGCCGTATAACAGGTCGGGCGCGGGCGGCAGCGTGCCGCCGACCTGCGTGTCGGCCGCGCACACGCTTGCGTAGCCTGCGCACCATGCGAGTGTGGCGAATGCGACGGCGCGTCGCATGGGGAGCCAGTGGATCGGGGGAACGGTTGTGGAATCGTTTCGAACTACGGCGATACGGTCGATACGTGACGGGGCGCTCATGTCTTCTCCCAAGAAGTGCTGGCCTGCGGCCTGGCTGGTCTCGTCACGCAAACGCCACATCCCCACAGTGCACTTCACGCGCCTCTCATGGCAGGGACCACCGAGCATCGCACAGCCCCACCAGACGGTGCAATCTTGCTCCGCACGCACTATGCTCAATGGGTCGTACGACTACGGGAATCGGGAAATCGCCCGTAATCGTGCTGCAGGTACCCTGCATGAAATGCGCCAACGAGCAGCCGCGAATGTGCGCCCGCGCACACACGGTTCATCGTTGCACCGCCACGATACGGCGTGCAGGCGCAGCCATTGCGCTTCGCTACAATGGGCACGTTTTCCCGCTCGAAAACGCCTTGCCGCGCGACCGCCCGTCGCGGCGGTCCGTTGCACCCTTGGCTCCGGTGAATCTCATGAACGAAGACTCACGCGATCAGGTGCTTTACACGCGTTTCGGCACCGCCAGCCCCTGCTGGCGCCTCGCCGGCGACAGCAATGCGCTCGAGCTGACCCATGTGAGCGGACCTGGGCCAGCGGATGCCGCGCTCGTCCTGTCCGCGTATCAGGCCGCGCAGATCCGCGCGCTCGCCGGCGTCACCTCGCATCTGCTGCTCGACGTGCGGTTGTCCGGTGTGGCGCTGCGGCTGCATCTGGTCGGCAGGAAGCTCGGCGCGAGCCACTGGGCCGGCACCGCGTCCGCCTACGACGACACCGAATCGGTGGCGCGCGATCTCGTGCACGGGCTCGCGTTCGCGGAACAGGTGGTGTCCGAGGTGAACTCGGTCGTCGTGATCGTCGATCGCAACGGCCGCATCCAGCGCTTCAACCGGCTCGCCGAAGAACTCACCGGCATGCGCGAGGAAGACGTGATCGGGCGCAACGTGTGGGCGCTGTTCATGTCGTCGGCGGCGGGCGCCGCGTCGAGCCAGAACATCGCGGACTTCTACAGCCGCGGCGTGTCGTCAGAAGTCGAACGGCTCGTCAATACCGTGCACGGCGAACGGCTCTTCCTGTTTCGCAACAAGTTCGTGCAAAGCGGCAGCGGCGTCGACGAGCAGTTCCTGATCTGCTCGGGCACCGACATCACCGAGGAACGCCGCGCGCAAGACCGCCTGATCGAACTCGCGAACACCGATTCGCTGACCGGCCTCGCGAACCGCAACGCGATCCAGGATCGCATCCGCGCGGCGATCGCGAATGCGGCAGAGGGTACGTCGGTCGGCATCCTGTTTCTCGATCTCGACAACTTCAAGAAGGTCAACGATCACTACGGCCACGTATTCGGCGACCGGCTGATTCAGGACGTGTCGACGGCAGTGCGTCTGTGCCTGAACGACGACGACGTGCTCGCGCGGCTCGGCGGCGACGAGTTCATCGTGCTCGTGGAAAACGCGAGCGCGGCGGCGCTGGAAGCGACCGCGCAGCGCATCCTGGAGCGGCTGCGCACACCGTTCGGCCTCGGGCTCGTCGAGGTGTACACGGGCTGCTCGATCGGCATCGCGCTGTACCCCGAGCACGGCGCGTCGCTCGAATCGCTGATCCGCTCGGCCGATACCGCGATGTACGTCGCGAAGGACGAAGGCAAGCGCACGTATCGCGTGTTCTCGCCGGAGATGAACCGCAAGGTCGCCGAGTACATGTGGCTCGACACGAACCTGCGGCGCGGCCTCGACGAAGGCCAGCTGACGCTGCACTATCAGCCGAAGGTGTCGCTCGCGAGCGGCGTCGTCGAAGGGGTCGAGGCGCTGGTGCGCTGGAACTCGCCGGAACGCGGACTCATCATGCCCGCCGAATTCATCCGTTATGCAGAGGAGTCAGGACTGATCGGACCGCTCGGCCGCTGGGTGATGGAAACGGCCGCCGTGCAGGCCGCACAGTGGCACGCGCGCGGGCTCAACCTGCGCGTCGCGATCAACGTGTCGCCGCGTCAGTTGGCCGATACAGCCATCGTTCGGCATTTCACCGAGGCGCTGCGGCTAGCCGCGCTCGACACCTGCCTGCTCGATATCGAACTGACCGAAAGCTGCCTCATCGAAGACGAAGCAGCCGCGATCGCGGTGATCGAACGGTTCCGTGCGCTCGGCGCGCAGGTGCATCTCGACGATTTCGGCACCGGCTATTCGTCGCTGTCGCAACTCGGCCGCATTCCGCTCGACGCGATCAAGCTCGACCGCAGCTTCGTCCATTCGATCGACCGGAACCGCAAGGCGCAGGCGCTCGTGCGCTCGATGGTCGCGGTCGCGCACGAACTCGATTTCGAAGTGGTCGCGGAGGGCATCGAGAACGAAGCCGACGAGGCTTACATGAAGAGCGTCGGCGTCGAATATCTGCAGGGCTTTCTATATGCACAGCCGATGCCGGCCGCGGTGTTCGAGCAGTGGCTGCGCGAACACTACAAGCTTCGGTTGATCGCGTGAGTTCGCTGCGGCTCACGCCGCAGCATGTGGCACGCACCCTGAGTCACGCTGGGTCAAGCGAAACTCGCGCTCGGGCTTTCGCGCAGGCTCGACGTTCGCCGGTTCTGTAGCACGACGAGCCGCTCCATGAACGCGAGATCTTTCTCTTCGATCGCGAACGCGGATTCCACCCAGTCCTCGGTGATCTCCATCAGCTCCGCGCGCGTGACCCGCAGCACGCGCTGCCGCGCGCGCACCATCGCGCGGATGCCGTTCAGCTTCGGCCGCAGCGAGTCGATGAACGTGCGCGTCGCGACGTAGCCGTCGCCCGGCTCGAACAGATGATCGACGAGCCCCCTGCCCGCGTGCCATTCGGCGGTGTGCGATTCGCCGGCGGCGATCAGCTCTTCGGCAAGGCGCATCCCCGATTTGCGCGCGACGAGCGAGTAGCCGCCCATCCCCGGAAACAGGTTGAACGCGATCTCGGGAAAACCCATTCGCGCGTCGTTCTGCGCGAGCAGGAAGTGATGCGCGAGCGCCGCCTCGAAGCCGCCGCCGAGCGCGGTGCCTTCGACCATGGCAATCGAGATCGCGCCGGTGTCGAAACCGCGCGACGCCGCGTGCACGCAGTCGACGCACGCACGCGCATACGCCATCAGCGTCTGACGTCTGCCCGAGCGGATCGTCTCGGCGAAGAAATCGAGATCGCCGCCGACGTTGAACATCGTCGGGATCAGCGAGCCGGTGACCCAGAAGTCGATCGGCAAGTGGCTCGCCCTCGCTGCGTGCGCGAGCGCAAGGATGTCGTGAACAAGTTCGAGGTTGAAACATGGACGGGGCTGCGCGCGCAGCATCATCCACATGATGTTCCGTCCTTCTTCGTAGTACGCGGAAATCTGCGACAGATTTCCGGCCTCGTGAAACAGACGGCAGGCGTGATGACTATCCAGATTCATTTTGATCGTTCCTCTATGGGTTAACGAGTGACTGCATCTGGAGCCTAGATCAGACAAGAACGCAACGTGGGGGGATGGCGAACACAGCGGCGCAACGATCGGGGAATTGCGCAGTGCAGCGCGGGGCGGCGTACGGACGGTGGGGATGGAACGGGGAACGTGCTGCGTCCATGACGGAATCAGGTCTTTGAGCATCAGCCTGATTTCCCGGACTTCGCCGGCATGCCTGACCTGCAGCGAGACCGTCGATGGCGCGGCTCCTGCAGCGCCGTCCGGCTCCGCTCAGCTTCACAACAACGTCACTACGCGGCTTTCATTTCCTTCGCCCACGCTTCGACCTGCGCGGTCGGCATACCCACCGCCAGCGCCGCGTCGCAGATCTGCCGCCAGCTGGCCGGATCGACCGGCACGCCGTGCGCTTCGCGCTGCGCGCGCATCGCGCGTTCCGGTTCGCCCGGTTCGTAGATGCGCTCGTTGCCTTCGGCGAGCGGCGACGCCTTTACCCATTCGACGAACGCGTCGGCTTCCGCTTCGGCGTTCGGTGCATCGAACGCGGCGGGATTCACGATCACCGACAGCATGCAGTTGATGATCGCGCGGCTGTGCAGCACGGTGTCCGCGTGCGTCGTGAAGCCGCCCGACAGCGCGCCGCCGAAAATCTCGCACATCGCCGCGAGGCCGAAACCCTTGTGGCCGCCGAACGGCGTCAGCGAGCCGAACGGCGCTTCGTGCATCACCTTCGGCTGAATGGTGGGCCGGCCTTCGTGGTCGATCAGCGCGCCGACCGGCGTCTCCTTGCCCATGTTGTACGCGACGCGCGTCTTGCCGTACGCGATCGTGCTGGTCGCGAAGTCGAGCACGAGTGGCGGCCGGCCGGTGCGCGGAAACGCCGCGCAGAACGGGTTCGTGCCGATGCGCCGGTCGGCGCCGCCGAACGGCGCGACGAGCGGATCGCCGGCGACGTTGACGAAGTGGAACGACACGAGGCCCGCGCGGGCGCACTGCTCGGCCCAGTGTCCGATGCGGCCGATGTGATGCGCGCCGCGCAACGCGACCGCGCACACGCCCAGTTGCTTCGCGCGCTCGATGCCGCGCTCCATCGCCTCGTACGCGACGACCTGGCCGAAGCCCATCACGCCGTCGAGCGTCAGCACCGCGCCCGCGTCGCGCACGACCCGCGCGTGCAGGTTCAGCTTCAGCTCGCCCTCGCGCAACGACTCGACGTAACGCGGAATCATCCCGACGCCGTGCGAATCGTGACCGGCCAGATTCGCGGCCAGCAGGTGATCGGCGACGAGTTCCGCTTCGCGCGGCGAGCTGCCGGCCTGCTCCCAGATCGCACGAACGAACGTGTGCAGACGGTCGACGGAAATCCGCGGCGCGGAAGCGGCAAAGGACGTGGCGTTAGCGTTCATTCGATGGGATCGGTGAGAAGGTTCGGGAAAGAAACTCGGCGTTCGGGGCGGCGTGCATCGACGATGCAGCGCAGCCCCTTGCCGTCATGCGACTGCGCGGAACGCGCGTCGCATGACCGGCCGGAAATCGCGCGACGCTTACTGCGCGGCGGCGATCACTTCGGCAACCGCGGCGGTCAGCTTGCGACCGTACGGTATATGCAGGAATTCGTTCGGCCCGTGCGCGTTCGACTTCGGACCAAGCACGCCGCACACCATGAACTGCGATTGCGGGAAGCCTTCCTTCAGCACGTTCATCAGCGGAATCGTGCCGCCCTGGCCGATGTACGCGACGTCCGCGCCGTAGTGCGTGCGCGACGCGTCGTTCAACGCGGTCGCGAGCCACGGCGCGACGTCAGGCGCGCTCCAGCCGGTTGCGGCGCCGGCATCCGGCTTGAACGTGACCTTCGCGTTGTACGGCGGATCGAACTCGAGCAGCGCCTTCAGCTCGGCGACGGCCTTCGCTGCGTCGATCAGCGGCGGCAGACGCAGCGACAGCTTGAACGCGGTGCGCGGCCGCAGCACGTTGCCCGCATCGGCGAGCGCGGGCAAACCGGCCGCGCCCGTCACCGACAGCGACGGCCGCCATGTCGAATTGATCAGCGCTTCCTGCGGATCGGTCGTGGTCGGCAGCACCGGACGACCATCCTGCCCGCACGCCCACGGCAGACTCTTCCATACGCTGTCGCCGAGAATCTGCGCGGTCGCTTCGGCCTCGCGCAGACGTTGCAGCGGCACCGGACAATGAAAACCCTTCGGCAGCAGATTGCCGTCGGCGGCATCTTCGAGACGCTCGAACAGTTGCCGCATGATGCGGAAGCTCGACGGCGCGATGCCACCGTAGCCGCCCGAGTGAATGCCTTCGTCGAGTACCTGGACTTCGAGGTCGCCGGATACGAGGCCGCGCAGCGATGTCGTGAGCCACAGTTGATCGTAGTTGCCCGCGCCCGAATCGAGGCACACGACCAGCGACACCTTGCCGAGCCGTTCGCGCAGCACGTCGACATAGGGCAGCAGATCGTAGCTGCCGGATTCCTCGCAGGTTTCGATCAGCCCGACGCAGCGCGGACGCTCGATGCCTTGCGCGTCGAGCGCGGCCAGCGCGGTGATGCTTGCGTAGATCGCGTAGCCGTCGTCGGCACCGCCACGTCCGTAGAGCTTGCCGTCCTCGATCTTCGGCGTCCAGGGGCCGAGGTCGTTACGCCAGCCGGAAAACTCCGGCTGCTTGTCGAGGTGGCCGTACAGCACGATCGTTTCGGTGCTGCCCGAACGCGTGGCCGGCGACTCGAAGAAAATCACCGGCGTGCGGCCCGGTAGACGCACCACTTCGAGCTTCAGCCCGCGCACCGGCTGCTGCTCGGCCCATGCGGCTGCGTCCGCGACGACGCGCTCGAGAAAACCGTGTTTAGCCCAGTCGGGATCGAAGGCGGGACTCTTGGCCGGGACCGCGATGTAGTCGGTCAGCGCCGGCACGATTTCGTCGTTCCATTTACGGTCGACGAATGCGCGCAATGCGTCGTGGTCGATCTGGCGGGTGGGTTCAGCTGTGTCGTGGGTGCTCATGCTGGCGGTCCGGGGCGTTCAAAACGAACATGATAGACCCGTTGAATCGCCGCGTTAACTGGTAAGGCCACTGAGCGCGACCGCGACCGCTGCATGCACCGAAAGCGAAACGAATCCGACCGACAGCAGATCGACAACCCCGCCCCCATCGCGCGACAATCGAAGCTTACGGATCCTGCGGGAGCGCAGTCATGGGGAGCAGTCTCGTCGTTCAGACCGTTGCGGCAATCGCGGCGATCGCGGTGTATTTCCTGCCGTCGATCATCGCCGATCGACGCAAGCGCCACGACGTGCTGATGATTGCGCTCTTCAATGCGTGTGTCGGATGGACCGTGCTAGGCTGGTTGCTCGCCCTTTACTGGGCATGGCTGCCGAATCCGCCGCGCAATCTGGCAGGCGACATCGTCGAGAAGCGGCGCATTGTGCGCATGCGGAATTTCTCGAAGTCGCTGCTCGATCACGTGAACGCACGCGTCAAGCGATCGCGGCCGCCCGAATGACTGCGCGTCGGCGACGCGCGCCCGACCGCGGAGACCCATCGATGCACGCCACGCCGTTCCAGATTGCCGTTCCCGATTCCGAACTCGCCGCGCTCGCGCAGCGGCTGCGCCATACCCGCTGGCCCGACCAGTATGAGGGCGAGTCGTGGGCGCTCGGCACGGACATCGCGTGGCTGCGTGAACTGGTTCATTACTGGGCAACCGGCTATGACTGGCGCGCGGCCGAACGCCGGCTGAATGCCGAGCCGCAGTTCGTCACGCGTGTCGGCAATCTGCGCATCCACTATCTACATCGTCGCGGCAAAGGTCCGAAGCCCTATCCGCTCGTCGTCACGCACGGCTGGCCGGGCTCGTTCATCGAGTTTCTGCCGCTGCTCGAACAGCTGTGCGACCCGGCCTCGGTCGGCGGCGACCCCGCCGATGCATTCGACGTCGTCGTGCCGTCGCTACCCGGCTTCGGTTTTTCCGAGCGGCCGTCGCGGCCGGGGACGTCGGCACGTCAGACCGCGGATATGTGGGCCGAGCTGATGCGCGGCCTCGGTTACGAGCATTTCGGCGCGCAGGGCGGCGATCTTGGCGCGTACGTGTCGGTGGAACTCGCGCGGCGGCATCCGCAACACGTCGACGGGATTCATCTGAATTTTCTGCCGAGTTCGTACGATCCGTCGCCCGATGCAGCCGCGCCACTCACCGAGGCCGAGCGTGCGTTTCTCGACGAGAAAGCGCAATGGGCCGCGCTCGAAGGCGGCTACGCACACGTGCACAGCACGCGGCCGCAGACCGCGTCGTATGCACTGAACGATTCGCCGGCCGGTCTCGCCGCGTGGGTCTTCGAGAAATTCCGCGCGTGGAGCGATTGCGGCGGCGATATCGAGCACGTGTTTTCGAAGGACGATCTGCTGACCAATCTCTCGCTGTACTGGCACACGCAGACCATTGGCTCGGCGATGCGCTACTACTGGGAGCATCGGTTGCTGCCGCTGCGCTTCGCAAGCGGAGAACGCGTGACGCCGCCGCTCGCGTTCGCGCGCTTTCCGAAAGAGATCAGCCGGCCGCCGCAATCGTGGATCGGTCGCGTTTTCGATATCGCGCAGTGGACCGACATGCCGAGCGGCGGTCACTTCGCCGCGCTGGAACAGCCGGCGCTGATGGCTGACGATATCCGGCGGTTTTTCAGGCCTTTGCGGGGATGAAGCTCGTGATGTGCGGCTAGCGGCGCGTCTGCTGCTGCTCGTCGTAGTTCGCGCGTGCAGCATCGAGCGCGGTGACGTTCGTCTCTGCCCAGCGGTCGAGCGCGATCAGCGCATCGCTCAACGAACGACCCAGTTCGCTCAGCCGATACTCGACGTGCGGCACCTTGCCGTCATGCGCCTCGCGGATGACGAGGCCGTTGCGCTCGAGATCGCGCAGCGTCTGCGACAGCACCTTCTGCGAAATCCCACCGATCCGCCGCAGCAACGCGTTGTTGCGCATCGGCCCTTCCTGCAGCGCGGGCAGGATCAGCAGCGTCCATTTGCTCGCGATCAGTTCGAGCGCGCGACGCGACGAGCACGCCTCGTCGAATACGTCGCCGACGTAGGGCTGCGGGTTCGCGACAGCGTCGCTTGATGCGGGAGACTCGGGCGTGGCGGATGCGCGTTCGGGCAATGCCATGGTTACCAGAAGGTGCGTAATGGTGAGCGGATCACTATACCTCTAAGCTGGCCTCACGCTAAACCCTGGAGAAAACAATGGCATGGCTGATCCTGCTGGGCGCGAGTGCGGTCGAAATCCTGATGGCGCTCTCATTGAAATACGCAAACGGATGGACGCGGCTGTGGCCGAGTGTCGGTGGAATCGTCGCGGCACTCTGCAGCGTGTTCCTGCTGACACTCGCGATGAAGCATCTGCCCGCCGGCACCGCGTACGTGATCTGGACCGGCATCGGCTCGTTCGGCATCACGGTGCTCGGCATCGTGCTGTTCGGCGATCCGGTTTCCGCGCCGAGGCTGGCGTGTCTCGCGCTGATCGTCGTGTCGGTGGCGGGGCTCAAGCTGATCGACGGCTGACGTCGTGCTTTTTGCTGCGCGATGCGATGAGCCATGGAATAATCGAGGCGTCCGCGCAACTGGCGCTTCGAGATGGATCACCATCGGGGAACGCGGACCGCACTCCACTTCCGGATCGCCGCGCGCCTGGGCATTGCTGTCGTTTCCTTTTTCTCAAGGAGTCGTGCAATGCCGCACTACGGTTCGCTGTTCACCTTCGGCCTCGTCGCGTTGGGCATGTCGCTGACGCCGGGGCCCAACATGATCTATCTGATCTCCCGCTCCATTTCGCAAGGCCGTCAGGCCGGGCTCATCTCGCTCGGCGGTGTCGCGCTCGGCTTCGTGTTCTACATGCTGTGCGCCGCGTTCGGCATTACCGCGCTGCTGCTCGCGGTGCCGTTCGCGTACGACGCGCTGCGCTTCGGTGGCGCGCTGTACATGCTGTATCTCGCGTGGCAGGCGGTGAAGCCGGGCGGCCGTTCGCCGTTTCAGGTGCGCGAGCTGCCCGTCGACAGTCCGCGCAAGCTGTTCGCAATGGGCTTCGTCACGAACCTGCTGAATCCGAAAATCGCGGTGCTGTATCTGTCGCTGCTGCCGCAGTTCATCGACCCGAGTCACGGTAGCGTGCTCGGACAATCGCTGGTGCTGGGGTTAATGCAGATCGCGCTGAGCATCTCGGTGAACGCAACGGTCGCGATGACGGCGGGTTCGCTCGCCGCGTTTCTCGCGGGACGTCCCGTGTGGCTCGTGATTCAGCGCTGGCTGATGGGAACGGTGCTCGCCGGACTCGCCGTGAGGATGGCGACCGAAGCGCGGCGCTAGATAAAGACGGGAGAGAAGTGCTGTGACGACGTGCCGGCCGCAGTGGCCGGTAACTGCCTACGACGGCCTCACGCTTCGCGCGCGGCCCGGCTGAAGTTCGCGACGTCGCCCCAGCGCACCGACGCGGCCGGGATCGAACGCGGCTCGCGCCGCACTTCATCGCACTCGAAAGCCTGTTGACGCAGCTCGCCGTGCTCGTCGAACCACTGGCACACCAGGCGCTCGCCCGGCATCTGCCCGACTTCGCCCGCGTAGGTCACCGTCATCCGCGGACCGCCCGTCTTGAGCGTGACCACGTCGCCGACGTTGAACGCGGGCGGCGATGCATCGAACACGTTGAAAGTAGCAGTAAGCATGGAAGCCCCGATGCCAGATCGTTGAACCGGTTAATTCACCCAATGCCGAAGACGCCCGACCGACGATATTTTTTAAATCTTGAGCAAGATTAGCAAATTGGATTTACGTTCTGCAAGTGCTTTTTATTGATACCGTTTTCAGCGGATCTTCAATAGCAGGCCGTCCGTAAAAACCCCTTCCGCGTTTTCCCATCCCCGACAAAACCCTTACCCATTGGGCATTTGCAGGCCGCCTGCGCGGCACTGCATCACAGCACAATTTACTTTCCCCTTGTCTTTTCCAGCGTAAAAGCTGCCGCCTCTTATTCCTCGTATGTTCGAATATTTCGTAAATCGCAATTGAATCTTTTCGTATCTGATTAATAGCATTATTCGGCACCTACCCTGAGCGCTTGCGACCCTGCCCGACGACCGCGTTACGCCGCCGCCGGCACGCGACGCCCGAGCGCGACACGCTGATGCCGGACGAGCAGCACGCTCAAACCGATACACACGGCCATCAATGTCGCGTTGATCGCGAGGCTCGACTGGAATGCATGCGCGTAGCTCTCGGGATTCGAGCGGCCGCCCAGCACGCCGAAGAACGCGCCGCTGATCGCCGCCGTGCCGAACGCGGAGCCGATCTGCAATGTCGACGAGACGACCCCGGATGCGAGACCGGCCTTCGCAGGTTCGACTTCGGCGAGCACGATCCGCACGATAGACGGCAGCAGCAGTCCTTGTCCCAGGCCCGCGAACACGAGACCGATATAGAACAGCAGGTCGGGCGACGGCGCACGGGTCGATGCCCATCCGGTGAGCGAAAACCCGGCAGCGAGCATCGCGAAGCCGAGCGTCAACACGTGACTGCCGATGCGCTTCACGACGGCCGGCGACGTCAACGGTCCGATCACGAAACCGACCGCGAACGGCATGATCGCGATGCCAGACGCGAGCGGTGTCCAGTGCAGACCCGTCTGCAGATAGATGCCGTACGTGAGGAAGAACGCGCTGTTGCAATAGAACAGGAACGCGAGCACCAGCCCGAGCGAAAACGCGGGATTACGGAACAGCTGCAGATCGACGAGCGGATGACCACCCGCGCGTTCGACGCGTCGCTCCGTCGCGACGAACCACGCGAACGCCGGCACTGCGAGCGCGAACATCACGAAGGTCCATGCGGGCCAGCCGGCTTCGCGGCCATGCGTCATCGGATAGATCACGAGAATCAGCAGCAGCGACAGCAGCGCGACGCCTTTCAGGTCGACGCCGGTGCTCGTCTGCGGACGGTTCTCCGGCACGAACTTCCACGTGCCGATGAACGCGAGCATGCCGACCGGCACGTTGAGCAGGAAGATGATTCGCCAGTCGAGCCCGAACGGGTGATACGTAATCAGCGCGCCGCCGCCGAGCTGCCCGACGATCGACGACAACCCGAACACGAAGCCGTAGATGCTCATCACTTTGGTTTGACGATGCACGGGCACGACCGCGCGGATCGTCGCGAGTACCTGCGGCGCCATCACCGATGCGGCGATGCCTTGCACGATCCGCGCGAGCACGAGTATGTGACCGCTCGTCGCGAGGCCGCACATCGCCGATGAGATCACGAAGCCCGCCATGCCCGTCAGAAACATCCGTCGACGGCCGAACAGATCGCCGAGCCGGCCGCCGGTAATCAGCAGCACCGCATACGCGGACGCGTACGCGGAGACGATCAGTTGCAGCTGCGCGTCGGTCGCACCGAGGCCCGTGTGAATGGCCGGCAATGCGAGGTTGACGATGAAGTAGTCGAGCGGCGCGAGAAAGGCGCCGATCAGCAGCACACCGAGCGCGGTCTTGCTGAGGGGCGCGTGTGCTGAGTGCGCGGCATGTTCGCTCGCCGTCGCAGCGGTTGCTACAAGACCGGCCTCGGCCGGCTTGACGCCTTCTTTATTCATGACTGACCGTTCAAGAATTTATGAAAAAAAATCACACGAGCGCGCGCATCGCGATGTCGACGATCGCTTCGAGCTCGTGCTCGCGATGTTTGATCTTGCCGAGTACGCGCAAGCCCTGGGTCACGCACAGCAAAAAATCGGCGACGGATTTCTCGTCGAGCCGTGTATCGAATACGCCGCTCGCCTGCCCGCGAATCACGGCAGCGGCGAGCAGTGTCGCGACGCGGCGCTGGATCGATTCGATCCGTTCGCGCACTTCATCGTCGTCGATCGACATTTCCAGCGTCGCGTTGGTGATGAAGCAACTGCGTTGCCCCGACAGCGAAGACGCTACCCGTGTGTGGTGCATCAGCGCATTGCGCAACGCTTCTTCGGGCGGCAAGTCGGCACTCAGGCGCTCGACGAGGCGTGCGATCGCACCGTCCGCGTAACGGTCGAGCGCTGCGATCATGATGCCGCGCTTGTCGCCGAACACCCCGTACAGGCTGCCGCGCAACACGCCGGTCGCCTTGCACAGATCGTCGATCGACGTCGCGTGATAGCCGTAGCTCCAGAACACGCGACCCGCCTCCGCGAGTACCGCGTCGGTGTCGAATTCACGTGGCCGCCCGCGCACGCAGGCTTCGGACGGCTTTTTCGCTAGGAGGACTTGAGTCATGGGCCGAAGTTTATGACTCGTTGTTCAAGAATTCAAGGTCAACCCTGCTGACGACAGGTGTTAATGCGGTCCGCCTTGTTGATGGGCCTGCGTGGAGAATCGTCGCGACGGATCAGCGCGTGGCGGCGCAGGCCGCGGCGCGCTGCGTTCTCATCCTGCGTACTCCGCTTACGTTTCGAGCTTCGCGTCCATCGTGATCGTCGCGTTCAGCACTTTCGACACGGGACAACCGGCCTTCGCATCGGCGGTTGCCTTGTCGAACGCGGCCTTGTCGCCGCCGGGGATTTTCACGGCGACGTCGAGATGCACGGCGGTGATTGCAAATCCGCCGTCCGCTTTGTCGAGTGTGACGGTCGCGGTCGTACCAATGCGCTCCGGTTTGATCCCGGCCTTCCCCAGTTCCGCCGACAGCGCCATCGAAAAGCAGCCCGCGTGCGCTGCCGCGATCAGCTCTTCGGGATTCGTGCCGATGCCGTCCTCGAAGCGTGTCGCAAACGAGTACTGCGTGTCCTTGAGGACGCCGCTGTCCGTGGAGATCGCGCCTTTGCCGTCCTGCAGGCCGCCTTGCCAGACTGCTGATGCTTTGCGTTTCATTTCGTTCTCTCCTTTGCTTTGTCGACCGCAGTTGGTGCTTCAGCTGTCGATCCAGAGTTCGCGCTTTAGCGCGCTACTCTGGTCCCACGCAGAGCGCTTACTGCGGTCCCATGCCTGAGTTAGCGCTTTAGCGCTTACTCAGGCGTCGACCCCAGTTCGTGCAGCGCTGACTCACCTACCGCAGTCCCATTGAAGGTGGTTAACGTGGATAACTGTGTTGCAAAAATGCGCACCAATCCCGACACCCCCGACTCCGCCACGCCCTTTCCACAGAGCGGCATCGATCAAACACTGCCGCGCATCCCAATCTGGGCGTAGATCGAACTTCATCATAGGCGTTTGACGGTACGACAACGTGACAGTGCGATCGCGCCAACGCACCGGCAATTACTTCACATCTCGCAAGAATCTATATCTGGATTCCCGCTTTTTACCGCACGCACTCCGAAATAGACTCGCCTCAACAGATCGGCAACGTCATTCAAACCGGTCTGACTACACATCGATAATCGGAGGTTCATCATGAAGTCACTCGTTTCCGCTGTTCTCGTCGCCGCTCTCGCTGTCCCGGCCATTTCGTTCGCACAACAATCGAACGCGCCGGTCACGCGCGCCCAGGTTCGTGCCGAACTCGTAGCCGCGCAAAAGGCGGGCCTGCTGACTCAAGCCGATCCGGTCTATCCGAAGAGCGCCGATCAAGGCGCAGCCATCGAAGTCGCGCAACAGACGTCGCCCGCTGTCGGCGGCGCGATGATGGGCAAGTCGGAATCGGGCTCGCGCGTCACGCCCGACAACGGCATCTTCTCGACGTATCGCGGTCAATAAGCCGCCACGTCCTTCACGGACGTGTAAAAACGCCCCGGCCGGGTTGAATCGGCCGGGGCGTTTTGCATGTTTGCGTGCTCGCCGCTGCGTTTGCCGCTGGTGCTGTTATTACGCAGGCGGTTCGTCGAACGGTAGCGATGTCTGGCCGTCCGCGCGCATGTCGAATACGTTCAGCGTCATCGCGACCAGCGCGTAATAGCCCAGCAGGCTCACCAGATTGATCGTCGTTTCGTGGCCGAACCGCTCGACGGTTCGTGCATACGTTGGCCCGGACACGCGCTTCGCATCGTACAGTTCGGTGGCGAACGCGTAGATCAGCGCATCGTCGGCATCGGCGAACGCGGGGCGCTCGCCCGCGCGAATCGCCTGCGCATCTTCTTCGCGCACGCCTGCCTGCAATGCGATCGGATAGTGGATGTACCACTCGGCCTGCGCCTGCCAGCGCGAAGCCGTGACGAGAATCGCCAGTTCCGACAACCGTAGCGGCAAGCCGGTGCGATACCGGCAGAATGCGCCGAGACGCTGCGCGTGTTGCGCGAGTTCAGGGCTATGAATCCAGCCGAGAAACGGGCCATTCAGATTGCCGCGCGGTCCCGACAGGATTTCGTCGAGCACGGCTTTCTGCTCGGGCGTGGCATGTGTCGCGTCGAAGCGCGGCAGGCGGTCGGCCATCTCATGGGCTCCAGTTCGGAAAGCAGCGTCGGTCAGGATGACGCGAGCGCGGCGTCGGCCGCATCGACAAAGCGCTCGACGATCGCGTCGATATCGCGCGCGGTGCAGATGAACGGCGGCGCGATCAGCACATGATCGCCGATCCGGCCGTCGACGGTGCCGCCCATCGGGTACACCATCAATCCACGTTCGAACGCTTCGCGGCGCATCGCCGCGTGCAGCTTCAGCGCAGGATCGAATGGCGTTTTCGTCGCGCGATCGCGCACGAACTCCACGCCGACGAACAGCCCGCGCCCGCGCACGTCGCCGATATGCGGATGCTGCGCATAGTGTTCACGCAAACGCGCGCGCAGTTGTTCGCCGCGCTCGCGCACGTTCGCGAGCAGGTTGTCTTCGTCGATCACGCGCTGCACTTCGAGCGCTGCTGCGCACGCGGTCGCGTGGCCGATATACGTGTGGCCGTGCTGAAAGAACCCGCTACCGCCGACGATCGCGTCGTAGATCTTCCCCGACACGAGCGTCGCGCCGATCGGCTGATAACCCGCGCCGAGCCCCTTCGCGATGGTCAGTAGATCGGGGGCAACGCCGTCTTCTTCGCATGCGTACAGGTAACCCGTTCGGCCCATGCCCGACATGATCTCGTCGAGGATCAGCAGCACGCCGTAGCGGTCGCACACCGCGCGGATCTTGCGGAAATAGTCGCGTACCGGCGGCACCGCACCAGCCGTCGCGCCCACCACCGTCTCCGCGACGAAGGCCGCGACCGTGTCCGGGCCGAGCGAGAGGATTTTCTGTTCGAGTTCGTCGGCCAGGCGCTGTGCGTAGGCATCATCGGTTTCTTCGGCCGCGCGTTCGCGATACGCGAAACAGGGACTGACGTGATGCGCGTCGATCAGCAGCGGCAGGAACGGTTCGCGCCGCCATGCGTTGCCGCCGATCGCGAGCGCACCCAGCGTGTTGCCGTGATAACTCTGCCGGCGCGCGATGAAATGGCGCCGCTGCGGCTCGCCGGTTTCGACGAAATACTGCCGTGCGAGCTTGAGCGCCGCCTCGATCGCCTCCGATCCGCCCGACACGAAGTACACGTGCTCGAGCCCCTGCGGCGCACTCGCAATCAAACGGTCCGCGAGCGCTTCGGCCGGCGCGGTCGTGAAGAACGACGTGTGTGCGTAGGGCAGTTGCTCCACCTGACGACGTACCGCATCGATCACGCGTGCATTGCTGTGCCCGAGGCACGACACGGCAGCGCCGCCGCATGCATCGATGTAGCGCTTACCGTCGGCGTCGACGATCTCGATACCGTCGCCGGCCACCGCGACCGGCATCGTCTTCTTCGGCATTCTGTGGAATACGGCGGACATGGCGTTCCTTATTTCTGTCGGGTGACGGACGGCGTGGTGGCCGTCCGTGGAATGAATATATCGAACACGCAGTGCGCGTGCCGGTGCATCTGCATCGTCACGCCGTTGTCCGCGATGTCGAACAGCGCGGTGGCGAGGGTGTTTTCGTCATCGGGGTCGTGCGGATCGTCGCGATAGATCGGCAGACCGGAGGGTGCCTTGTCGCGTAGCAGGCGCAGAAGCGCGGAGGCGTCCGGATCGAAAGTGTCGGATGCGGCGAGCAGATGATCGAGCCGCGTCTGGCGATCGTTCGATGAAGCGGTGACGATCTGCGGGCTTTGTTCACAGCCTTCGTGAATCATGTGATTCGCGTGTCCGCTGATGCCGTCGATCTCGACGATCGAGCAGCGCGCAACCGTCGCTTCGATGCTCAGCACGCGCGCATCGCCCGCACATCCCAGCGTGTGATGAAAACCGCTCGCGCGCGGCAATGTGGTCAGCAGATGCACAGCGTCGTCGAGCGACGACACATCGAGCAACGCGCGCGCGAGCACCATGCGCGGAACGCCGACAGCCGGTTGCAGCAAGCGGAGATTGTTGATGGTCTGCACGAGGCCCGCGCGATTCGCGGCAAACGTGTGGCCCGGCAGCGAGCCCGGGTAATAGAAGCTGATGAAACCCGGCTTGCCTGCCGGCTGCACGTCGACCAGCCAGCAACGATCGATCAGCCATGGATCACCGTCTTCATTGTGGGCAATGAGCCGCCGCTCGCCGCTGTGCACGGCAAGTGTCGTGCAACCGTCGGGCGTGCGATGCACGAGTTCGCCCCGGCAATTCCACAGAAAGACGTCTTCGACAGGCCAGCCCAGCCCCGCAGCGAGGCCATCGAGTTCTTCGATCTGCTCAGGACAGTGCGCAATCGCGGCCTCACGCAGCGCCGCGACGAACGGGTGTTCGCGCCAGCGGCTGACCGCCCACCATGCCGCGCTCTGCCGCGCGTACGCGTTCATCACCGGTTGCGCCAGCTTACCCAGCTCGTAGCCGATCTGATACGGCTCGCCGCCGACGCGGAAAAGCTCCACCTGATTCACGTACCTGCTCTCCGATTTTTCGCGCGACATCGATCACCACACGATGCGTATTTATATCTCTAAACAACATTTGTTGTCAAATCGAACGAGCCCATACGCAATGGATGAAATCCATGCGTACGGCGTCAGAAAACTTCAGGGAAGGTACGCGCCCTTCGAATGCAGCGCGTGTTCGGCCTTTTCGATCTGCTCCACCGCACTCGCGCCTTCGAGCGCGAGCAGATGAGCAACAAGCGATTCGGCAATCGCAGTGGCCGCGACCAGTGACGGGAAAAACGACGGACTTTCGTGCGAAAAGATCAGCACCTTGTCGGCATGCAGTGCGATCGGCGACACCGCGCTGTCGGTGATCGCGATCAGCTTGCTGCCCTTCTCCCGTGCTGCGTCCGCGACGCGCGCCGCTTCGGCCGAGTACGGCGCGAAGCTGATCACCACCGTCGCGCTGTCACGCTGGATACCCTGCAGCTGCATTTCGAGCGTGCCGGCTTCGCCGTTGAGCAGCGATACCGATGGGCGAAACAGCCGATACCCATAGAGCAACCCGAACGCGACCGGATAACACGAACGAAAACCGGCCACATGCACGTGCGATGCGCGCTTCAACAACCGCGCCGCTTCGACCATCGCGCGTGCGTTGTGTACGGCCGTCAGTTCGAGATTGTGCTGATGGGCGACGAGCAGATCGTGCGCCAGTGCATCTTTCGCATTGGTCTTGACGAGCGAACGTGCGCGGCTCGTCAGACGCTCTGGCCGCGTCCGCACCCGCGCAACAAACAATTCGCGCAACTCGTTCCAGCCCGGAAAACCCAGTTGCTGCGACAGCCGCACGAGCGACGCGGGTTGCACTTGTGCGCGCTCGGCGACCTTGCGCATCGACGACACCGCGACCTCGTCCGGATGATCGAGCAGGAACGCGGCGCCCATCTGGAACTGCGGACTCAGTTCCGCGAAACGCGAACGGATCAGTGCGGTTAGCTGATCGAAACTATCGGGCATGCGGTGTTCCGGCGAAGTAGACGACAACAAATGTTACCACCGGAAAACTCACGCTCATCGACTCGCTCACAGCAATGCAACGACGCGCACGTCACCCTGTTCCGCCGACGCGACGACCTTGCCATCGACACGCCGGAACGTGATCGACACCGACGAATCGCCGACCCGCAGATCGCGGACCTCGAGCCAGTCGATACCCTCGGGCAGCATCGGTTGCTCGATGCGCACCTCGCGCGCGGTCGCATCGATCGTCACGCCGAGACACGCTTCGAGCATCATGAACGGCGAGCCCGCCGCCCACGCTTGCGGCAGACACGCGACCGGATAAGCAGTCGGCGGTTCGCCGCGTCGACGCGGAAAGCCGCAGAACAGCTCCGGCAAACGCATGTCGAAATTCACCGCAGCCTGGAACAGCGCCTGCAGCAGCCGCACCGACGACGCCTTGCTGCCGTAGCGCGCAGCACCGCGTGCGCAAAGCGCATTGTCGTGCGGCCACACGGAACCGTTGTGATACGCCATCGGATTGAAGCGCGGCTGACCGGCTGCAAGCGTGCGCACGCCCCAGCCCGTGTGGAACAGCGTCGACTCCAACGCACGCGCAACCGATTCGCCGCGCGAGCGCTCGGGCAAACCGAACGCCAGCAGGTGCCCCGCATTCGATGCGAGCACACGGCACAGCTCACCGTGCCCGTCGAGCGCGATGCCGTAGAAGCCGGCCTCCTCCATCCAGTACTTTTCCTCGACGCACGCGCGGATCGCCTTCGCGCGCTGCGTGTAGTGCGCGGCGTCTTCGGTCAGCCCGCGGCGCTGCGAGAAATTCGCCATCGTGTCGAACGCGGCGCTTGCGTACGCCTGCACTTCGACCAGCGCGATCGGCCCATCGGGGAAGCGGCCGTCCGCATGGAACACGGAATCGTGGCTGTCTTTCCAGCCCTGATTCGCGAGACCGCCATCCGATTCACGCTGATAGTCAAGCAGCCCGTAGCGGTTCTTGTCGCACACGCCGGTGACCCACTTCGCGGCGCGGTCGAGCGCGGGCCACAGTTCGTCGATCAATGCGTAGTCGCCGGTACGTGCCGCATAGGCGCCGGCCAGCACAATGAACAGCGGTGTCGTGTCGACGCCGCCGTAGTACTGCGCGAACGGCACCTCGCCGGTGGCGGCCATCTCGCTCTTGCGCATCTCGTGAATGATCTTGCCGACCGCCGCGTCGCGGAACGCCGAGTTTTCACGCGCCTGATGCTCCGCCTGGAAACGCAGCACGCCGCGTGCAAGCGACGGCTGCAGCCATAGCGTCTGCAGCGACGTGATCACCGCATCGCGGCCGAACGGCGTCGAGAACCACGGAATGCCCGCGTACGGATAGGGGCCGGACGGGAGATCGGTAGTCAGCAGACCGATGTCCGCGAGCGAGCGGTCGATCCACGCGTTGAACAGCGGATTGCTCGAACGCACGCGCGCCGACGCACGGCGCCGTTCGCGCATCACCAGGTGCGCGTCGACGAGCCCCGCACGCACGGCCGCACGCCCCACGCGCGGACGCGCCGCGTCGATCTGCGACAGATGCGCGCCGCTCAGCATGTGCGGCGGCTGCACGACACCCGCGCTCGGCGAATCGCCGGGCGCCTGCGGCAATGCTTCGACCTGCACCGACACCGACAGATAGATCGACACGCACGCCTGCGCAGGCAGGCTCACCGAATAGTCGGCACGACCCGCGAGCAGATTGTCCGGCTCCGGCGAGAACGCGATCCGCACACGTCGCGCGACGTCGTCGAGGCCGATGTAGTCGAGATGGACCTCGCCGTTGTCGATACGCGCCGGTTCGACGGTGCCCTGTTTGGCTCGTTTCAGGCCGCGCACTTCGAACATGTCGCGGAAGTCGCTCGCGAACGAAATCGACAGCGGCACGACTGCATCGCTCGTGCCGTAGTTCGTCAACTCGATTGCTTCGTTGAGCACGGTGCCCGACAGCACGCGCACGCGCTCGACGTGAATCACGCCTTCCGGCGTGCTGTCGCCACCGAGCGGCGGCAACGGACGGTTCGTCATGTGCGCGGTGAACGCCGCGTTGTCGCTGCTGACGGCGCCCGACAGCAGCGACGGTGCGCGCCCGCCGAACGTCAGGCGCAGTTGCGACAGCACGCGCGTGTCGTTGACGAACAGGCCATCGTCGTGGCCGGTGATGTCGCCGAGCGCATCATTGACGATGAATGCATCGCCCGACTTGAGCACATATTGCGCCGGGCTCGCGACGCTCTGGCTTTCCGGTGCGATAAACGCGTCCGGGTCGTGCGCGGGCTCGCCGCCCGAATGAGTCAGTCCACTGAGTGCTTCTGGATCCTGCATCAGCTTGCTCCTGTGCTGTTGGCCTTGTCGGGATTGTAGAAGGTTATGAAGGCAACGCCGGCGTTTCGTTCCCGGTTTTTTACATCGGATGCAGCGGGTGGATGCAGCGCGCGCCGCCCAAAACAAAACTGCCGCGCAAATGCGCGGCAGTGGTCATGCGGACATGGCAGGCGGGTGTTGAACCCGGTGGCCTAGCGTTGCGCGAGCGGCTTCGCTTCGCGCGGCGTCGCGCCGACGAACAGCTGACGCGGACGACCGATCTTCTGTTCCGGATCGGCAATCATCTCGTTCCACTGCGCGATCCAGCCGACCGTACGCGCCATCGCGAAGATGCACGTGAACATCGATGTCGGGATGCCCAGTGCGCGCTGCACGATGCCCGAGTAGAAATCGACGTTCGGGTACAGCTTGCGCGACACGAAGTATTCGTCTTCGAGCGCGATCTTTTCGAGCGCCATCGCGAGCTTGAACAACGGGTCGTCATGCAGGCCCAGTTCTTCGAGCACTTCGTAGCACGTCTCGCGCATCAGCTTCGCGCGCGGGTCGTAGTTCTTGTACACGCGATGGCCGAAGCCCATCAGCTTCACGCCCGAGTTCTTGTCCTTCACCTGCTCGATGAACGCCGGAATGTTGTCGACCGAGCCGATTTCTTCGAGCATGTTCAGCGCGGCTTCGTTCGCGCCGCCATGCGCCGGGCCCCACAAGCAGGCAATGCCTGCTGCGATACACGCAAACGGATTCGCCCCCGACGAACCGGCCAACCGCACCGTCGACGTCGACGCATTCTGTTCGTGGTCTGCGTGCAGGATCAGGATGCGATCGAGTGCGCGCACCAGCACGTCGTTGACCTTGTAGTCTTCGGCGGGCGTCGAGAACATCATCTGCATGAAGTTCGCGCTGTACGACAGCTCGTTGCGCGGGTACACGAACGGCTGGCCGATGCTGTACTTGTACGCCATCGCGACCAGCGTCGGCAGCTTCGCGATCATGCGGATCGCGGAGACGTCACGATGCTGCGGGTTATTGATGTCGAGCGAGTCGTGATAGAACGCCGACAATGCGCCTACTGCCGCGACAAGAATCGCCATCGGGTGCGCATCGCGGCGGAAGCCACGGAAGAAGATGTGCATCTGCTCGTGCACCATCGTGTGCTTCGTGACGGTGTCGACGAACTCGGCTTTCTGCTTCGCGTTCGGCAGTTCGCCCTTCAGCAGCAGATAGCAGCTTTCGAGAAAGTCCGCGTTCTGCGCGAGGTTATCGATCGGATAGCCGCGGTACAGCAGCTCGCCCTTGTCGCCGTCGATGTACGTGATGGCCGAATTGCACGCGGCCGTCGACATGAAACCGGGGTCGTACGTGAACTTGCCGGTCTGCGCATACAGCTTGCGGATGTCGATCACGTCCGGACCGAGCGAACCCTTGTAGATCGGCAGATCGATGGTGGTGTCGCTGTCGGAAAAGCGTAGCGTGGCGTGTGTCGTCGAATCGTTCATCTGCGTTCCTTGTTAGATCGCACCGATCGCTGCATCGATAGCCACATCGACGGCCGCGGTGCGTAGTTGCCGGGGCAGTCCGGCGTTGGCAATGCATTCTACGGTGCGAGCGGCACATCATTGCGTCGATCGCGCACAACAATCCATCTCGTCGAACGCAACACTCGTTGCAGGTCGTCGGCGAAATGAAATCTCCCTTCAACTGAACGACGGATGCAACAGTGTTTTGCCCCTGTTCGCGCTGCGCATGCGCATTCCGTCTGACATACTGAATCCGTGTTTTGCTTCCCCTCGCAAGCACATTGTCGTTTTTGGCCCGCCGTTCAGCGGCGGGCTTTTTTATCCAGTCGAAACATCAGGATGGACCCGATGAACCTCACCGTCGAAACGTTGTTCCCGGAAAACGAGCAGGAAGAAAGCGTCGTCACGGCGCTCAGCCATCAGGACATCGTCGTCGCGTTGTCGGCCGCGCTTGCGTCGCAGAAGGTTGCCGTGCTGCACATGCTGTATCCGCGTACCGATGCGCGCACGCATCACAGCCTCGATTCGCTGGTCGCGGTGCTGCATGGACATGGACTGCATCACGTTGCGCGCCTCGTCTCGCAGGAAGCGCACTACCTGCTGTTCAAGGATCCGAAGAAAGCGTGGAGAGCCTTCCAGGAAATCCGCAACGATTCGCTCGCGATCGGCGTGCACCTGTACTACAACGGGCTCGTCGGCGAAGCGGCGGAACTGGCACTCGACATCGACGCACATCCGAAAGCGCGTGCCGCGTAAAACTGCGTGAGCGGTTGCTGGTTTGGCCGGTATCAATACCGAACCGGCAGTCGCCATTGTGCCTGCGTTACAAAAAGAACGCGTGACAGCAGGCCGCTTTGGTAGATAGCTTCGGTTTAAACGCAGCCGTTCATCGAACGTCGACGCTACGAATGAATTCGTCGACGTAGCGATTGAACGCGGCCGGATGCGCGAGGTTCATTCCGTGCGACGCGCCGCGTACGGTTTCGCGCCGCGCGTCCGGACACCATTGCGCGAGCGCAGTCGCTGTGCGGCGAAACATCTCCGGACTTTTCTCGCCGTCGATCAGCAGCAGCGGACAGCGCACTTCAGCGGCCTCCTCCGGCGTGTACGGCGGTAGCGGATCGCGAAACTGCCGCACGAGCGTGCGTGCATTGTCGGTTGCCATCAAACGAAACGCGGGTGTGCTCTTCGCCCAGAATCCAGGCCGGCTCACCGAATCGACGAACAGTTGCAGGCCTGCCTGCACCGATGCGTCATCCCCCGTTTCAATCAGCTGCGCCGCACGCGCTCGCAATGCGTTGGCCGTTTCCGGCAGCTTCGCAAGCGGACGCCCGGCGATCTGCAACGGTCCGCCGGGATCGGCAAGCGTCAGCGTGCGCAGCCATTGCGGATGCCGGCGCGCGAAATGAAACGCGACGCAGCCACCGCGCGAATGCCCGACTACATGCGCGGGCCCCGCACCAAAACGCTCGAGAAATTCGGCGAGCTCGTCCGCGTGATTGCTCCAGCTAAACGGAATGTCGTCGGGGGTATCGGTGGCGGGCCAGTAGTGGGTGAGGCTCACTGCGACGCAGCGGTAGCGCGTCGAGAGTCCGGCCAGTTGCGGCTGCCAGTAGCGGTAATCGCACAGCGAGCCGTGCACGAACAGCAGCAGTTCGCCTTCGCCCGCTTCGACGTAGGGCATCTGCAAACCGTTGTGCAATGAAATGAACGAAGGCGGGGACGCAGGAACGGACTGATTCACGGACTGAGTCGGTGAGCACCGACGGCGTAAAGCGCTGATTGTCCCACAGCTCTGAAATCGTCCTGCCGTCTAGAGGTCGCGAAGGTCAATGCGAATGCGACCGCAATGATCAGTCGAATGCGTACGAATCGACCATCCCGTGCGCCGCGCCCGCGCCACGCACCGCGCAGGTCAGCGGTTCGTCGGCGACCCGTACCGTCACACCCAGTTGCTCCGACAGGCAGCGATCCAGCTGACCGAGCAGCGCGCCGCCGCCCGTCAGCACGATGCCGCCGTTCGCGATGTCGGTCACCAGTTCGGCGGGCGCGCATTCGAGCGCGGTCTTCACCGCGCCGATCACCTGCCGCAGCGGCGCGACGATCGCATCGGCGACGTCGTGATTGCTGAGTTGGACCGTGCGCGGCAGACCGTCGTCGACACTGCGACCGGTCGCGTTCATCCGCTCGAGCGGCACGTCGCGCAGTGCGGAGCCGATGGTTTTCTTCACGTGCTCGGCCGTCTGTTCGCCGAGCAGCACGCCGTACAGGCTACGTACGTAATTGACGATCGCCTGGTCGAACTGGTCGCCGCCGACCCGCACCGACCCGCTGTACACCGTGCCACCGAGCGCGATCACGCCGACCTCGGTGGTGCCGCCGCCGATGTCGACGACCATCGAACCCGTCGACGACGTAACCGGCAGACCCGCGCCGAGCGCCGACGCGAGCGATTCGCCGATCAGGCTGACCTTCCACGCGCCCGCCGACACCGCCGCTTCCTTGATCGCGCGACGCTCGACCTGGGTCGCGCCGGCCGGCACGCAGATCGTGAACGCCGCCCGTCGGCCGAACATGCCACGTGTGCCGGCCATCGCGACGAACTGGCGGATCATGTGCTCGGCTGCGGGGAAGTTCGCGATCACGCCGTGCCGCATCGGCCGCACCGCTTCGAGGTTGCCGGGTGCGCGACCGAGCATCTGCTTCGCCTCGCTGCCGACCGCCGCGACGCGCTCGCGTCCGGCTGCGGGCTGCTTCTGGAAGCACACGACCGACGGCTGGTTCAGCACGATGCCGCCGTCGTCGGTATAGATGAGCGTGTTGGCCGTCCCGAGATCGACCGCCACGTTGTGGCGGAACAGGCGGCTGAACAGCGGGGACTGCGGAATCGGTCGGGCCATGATGTGGCTCTGCGTGTATGGGCCGCCCGTTGCCTGCGACGGCTCGAATAATCGGCCCCGGCTGCGCGTGAAAGACGGATGTCCTGCCTGGTCAGGGCCCGCGCGTCGGGTGCGTTTCTGGTGCTGACTACTCGGTAAATTCAGTCGGTAAAACCAGTCGATAAACCCCGATTAAAACCAATAACGGCATACCACGACAAAACTTTAGGGATGCACAGCATCCGGATGCTGCCAGCGGAACGTGGCGTTGTCGAGTCAATCAGCTCAATCTGTCGAGTCGAACGCCTGTACGAGTGCGTCGCGACCCAGCGCGGCCCCTTCCGCGGAAATCGTATGGCCGACGTCGGGCAGCGCGTACGCGTCGACCGCGAAGCCGGCGACCGTCAATGCGTCCGCGGCCTGTTCCAGTTCGCGGACCGGGATGACCTCGTCGGCGGTGCCGTGAATCAGCGTGACCGGCGTGCGGCTGTGCGTCGCGATCGCCGATGCGAGGCGCCCCGAGTACGCAACGATTGCCGCGGCGCCGTCCGGATTCGACACCACGTGATGCAGCGCCATCATCGAGCCTTGCGAAAAGCCGATCAGCGCAAGCTGCGCGTAAGTCAGCCGCCAGTGCGCGAGTTCATCGTCGAGCCGCGCGAGCAGTGCCGGGTAAGCGGCCGCGACACGCTGCGCGCGACGGGTCGCGTCGATGTCACGCAGGCTGAACCATTGACGTCCGCCGAAGCCGCCGTCGAATGGCTCGGTGCCGTCGAGCGACACGAACGCGGTCGTCGGCAATGCACCGCGCCACGCGTCCGCGAGCGGCATCAGGTCGCGCGCGTTGCTGCCCACGCCGTGCAGCAGCACGACCAGCGACGTCGCCGGCCTGTCGGGTTGCTGATTGGCCGGCGCAGACCGCCAGCCATGTTCGAATTGCTCCCAGGCCATCCTTATCTATATCCCTGTCTCTATTGATCGATCGATTGTCTGTGAGTCCTGCCGCGTGCTTCGCGCAACGCGAAGTCGGCACACAGCCGCGAGCATACGCCGCTCGCATGGCGAGAAACAATTGGTACACGCACTGGCGTCCTGATCTGCGTACCTGCGAGGCACCCGCATCGACCGGCCCGCGCCCTTCGCGCGTCTTTCACATAGCCCTCCTGTTCAACGCCGCCGCACGAATGCAGGTATCCTTTTCCAGCCTTTTAGAACCGGAGTTTCGCTTGAGTCAACCCGCAGCCGCCCCCGCCGCTCCACCACCGCTTCAAGGGGGGCAACTCGTCCTCGCGACCATCGCGGTCGCGCTCGCAACGTTCATGACCGTGCTCGACTCGTCGATCGCGAACGTCGCGATTCCAACCATCTCAGGCAACCTCGGCGCATCGGTCGACCAGGGCACGTGGGTCATCACCGTGTTCGCGGCCTCGAACGCCGTCTCGATTCCGCTCACCGGCTGGCTCACGCAGCGCGTCGGCCAGATCAAGCTGTTCGTCGGCGCGATCCTCGCGTTCGTGATCGCGTCGTGGCTGTGCGGCATCGCGCCGACGCTGCCGATGCTGCTGCTCGCGCGCGTGCTGCAAGGCGCGGTGGCCGGTCCGCTGATTCCGCTGTCGCAGGCCATTCTGCTCAGCTCGTATCCGAAGTCCAAGTCGTCGACTGCGCTTTCGTTATGGGCGATGACCGCGACCGTCGGTCCGATCGCGGGGCCGCTGCTCGGCGGCTGGATCACCGACAGCTACAGCTGGTCGTGGATCTTCTACGTCAACATTCCGGTGGGCCTGTTCGCGGCAAGCGTCACGTGGAGCATCTATCGCCAGCGCGAAACGCAGACCAAACGTCTGCCGATCGACGTCGTCGGCCTCGGGCTGCTGGTCGCGTGGGTCGCGTCGCTGCAGGTCATGCTCGACAAGGGCAGGGACCTCGACTGGTTCAATTCGCCGACGATCGTCGCGCTCGCCATCGCGGCGATCATCAGCTTCGCGTTCTTCCTCGTCTGGGAGCTGACCGCGGAAAACCCGGTGATCGATCTGCGGCTGTTCGGGCAGCGCAATTTTCTTGGCGGCACGATCGCGATTTCGGTGGCCTACGGCGTGTTCTTCGGCAACTTCGTGCTGCTGCCGCAGTGGATGCAGGAGTACCTGAACTATCGGTCCGTCGATGCCGGGATCGTCACCGCGCCGCTCGGCGTGTTCGCGGTGATTCTTGCGCCGGTGATGGGCCGCGTGCTGCCGCGCTCCGACGCGCGGATCATCGCGACGCTCGCGTTCGTCGGCTTCGCGGTGGTGTTCTACATGCGCTCGAAGTACCTGATCGAAATCGACACGTGGCACCTCGTGCTGCCGACGCTGCTGCAGGGCATTCCGATGGCGATGTTCTTCGTGCCGCTCACCGCGATCATCCTGGCGGGCCAGCCGCCGCATCGCATTCCGGCTGCGGCGGGGCTGTCGAATTTCGTGCGGGTGTTTTGCGGCGCGGTCGGCACGTCGCTGTTCGGCAATGCATGGAACAACCGCACGGTGCTGCATCACGTGCGGCTCACCGAACAGGCGAGCGTCAACAACCCGCTCTTCAACCAGCAGATCGATGCAAGCCAGTCCCAGCTGCATCTGAGCACGCAGTCCGCGCACGCGCTGTTCGACTTCAACGTCAACACGCAGGCAGCGATGATGGGACTCGACGACATCTTCTACGTGTCAGCGATCATCTTCCTGCTGATCATTCCGCTGATCTGGATCACGCGACCCTCGAAGGGCGGCGGCGGTGCCGACGCGGCGGGTGCGCACTGAAGCGATCGCTGTTCAGGCAGGGCACCGTCAGCGGCTGTCCTGCCTGAAATAGCGCGCCGGTGTTTCGCCGAGCAGATCCTTGAACACCGCGATGAACGACGACACGTCGCTGTAGCCCACCTCGAGCGCGACCTGGGTGACGCTCGCGCCGGCATCGAGCCGCTCGAGCGCGACCAGCAGCCGCAACTGCTGACGCCACTGCCCAAAGGTCTGGCCGGTTTCCTTGACGAACAGACGCGCGGCCGTGCGCGACGTAACGCCCGCGATCAGCGCGTGCTCGTCGAGCACAGCCGGATCGGCGGGACGCGCGAGGAGCGCATCGGCGATCCGCTGGATGCGCTGGTCGCGCGGATACGGCAGCGCGAGCGGCACGGTCGCGAGTGGCGGCAGCCGGTCGAGCAGCACGCCGATCAGGCGCGCGCCGGGACCGTCGGCCACATAACCCGCACCGAAACGCGCCGCCTCGTGCAGCAGCTCGACGGCGAGGCGGTCGAGCGCGACGACACCCTGTGCCGACGGCAATGCGTCCGCGTTCACATACAACGTATATCGCGCGACCGGCCGCGCCGACGACACCCGATGCAGCAGCCCGGGCGCAATCCACAACGCGTGCTGCGGCGGCACCACCCAGAGTCCGTTTTCGGCGCGCACCGTCAGCACGCCTTCGCTGGCGTGCAACAGTTGCAGGCGCGACGACGCGCGCCATGCGTCGTCCGGCGCCTCGGCCGGCCGCGCGACGACGAACGCCGCGCAGTCGATGCTGTCTGGGTCGATTTCTTCCATATAGCTGTCTGTTTTGCCCTGCCAGAACTCGAAACAAGCCAGATTAGCATGATGTGCTTGCAGGCTGCACGGCGCAGCGCAGTAGTGATCCGTCACGACGATCGTGCAAATCGGCGCGTGGCGTGTGGGCCGCCCATTACAATCGCGGCTGCGCGCGGCATCGGCTGAGCCGCACACCGTCATGTCCCACCGTCGAACCGACCTGTTCCATGGACTATTCCGCGATTCTCGAAACGATCCTGCGTGACCTGCGCCCGCATCTGGGCACCGGCCGCGTGGCCAACTACATCCCCGAACTGGCGAACGTGCCAGCCGACCGCTTCGGCATGGCGATCGTCACCGTCGCGGGCGACGTCTACCGGATCGGCGATGCGGACGAGCGCTTCTCGATCCAGAGCATCTCGAAGCTGTTCGCGTGCACGATCGCGTTCCAGCTACTCGGCGACGAGTTGTGGACGCGCGTCGGCCGCGAGCCGTCGGGCACCGCGTTCAATTCGCTGGTGCAGCTCGAAGCCGAACAGGGTAAGCCGCGCAATCCGTTCATCAATGCGGGCGCACTGGTCGTAACCGACGTGCTGAGCCGGCGCTTCGTAAGCGCCGAAACCGCGCTCGTCGAATTCATGCGACGGCTCACCGGCGAGCGCAGCATCGACTACGACATGCGCGTCGCGCAGTCCGAACTGGAGCACGCGCATCGCAACCGCGCGATGGCGCATTTCATCGCGAGCTTCGGCAACCTCACGATGCCGCCGGAAACGGTCATCGACGCGTACTGCCGGCAATGCGCGATCTCGATGAGCTGCGTCGAACTCGCGCGCGCGGCGCTGTTCCTCGCGAATGGCGGCGTCGTGCCGTCGACCGGCGAACGGATTCTCGACGTCAGTTCGGCTAAACGACTGTCGGCGCTGATGCTCACGTGCGGCACCTACGATGCGGCCGGCGACTTCGTCTACCGCGTCGGTCTGCCGGCGAAAAGCGGCGTGGGCGGCGGCATCGTTGCGGTGCTGCCTGGAGAGATGGCGGTCTGCGTGTGGTCGCCGGGGCTCGATGCGCATGGGAATTCGCTTGCGGGGGTGCTTGCGCTTGAGGCGTTGACCACACTGACCGGGCATTCGATCTTTTGATACGTTCTGGGTAGATGTCCTGAAGGTTCACGACGCGACAAACGGCAACGCCTATGCCAATCGCAGAGCCCACAACACATCGAGTACGTGTTGCGTTGAACGCTCGACGTTCCCGGCACGATGTGCGATGCCCAACCGACGCCATAAAGCCGGGCGCAGCGGACGCATGACGATGCGCCGGTCGGGTAATGGGGTGGTGGCTTCATGAGGCAGCAGCGCTGCGCCGTAACCTGCCGCTACCAGACTCTTGATAGCGTCGTTGTAGTTGAGTTGAATGCGCGGCACAGGATGATGTCCTCCGATTGCAAACCACTCCGCAGTCAGGCGCGAAAGACGCGTGGTCGCGTCATTGAGAATGAGAGGCTGAGCAGCGAGCCATTCAGGCGTGACGCGCGCCGGACACCGCCAGTGCGCCGGCACAAAGGCCATCACAGGGTCACGGCGCCAGGGCTTTATCACGAGTCCAGCTATTGGAGGCTGAGGGAGCGCGACCAGCCCAACATCCAGCGTCCCTTCCGCCAGTCGGGTTAGCGTTTCTTGCGAAGTCAGTACCGCGACCTGAATGTCGATGGCGGGATGGTGTTTGCGCAGCACTTCAAGTGCCTGGGGCAGCAGGTGCGCAATCGCACCGGTCGAGGCTGCAAGCCGAACGCGCCCGGCAAGCCCCTGAACCTGTCGTTGAACATCGTCTAGCGCCTGCTCCGCATCGGCCAGCAGTCGACGCGCGCGTTCGACCAGCAACTCGCCTGTTGCCGACGGTCGAACATGGCCCCGCTTCCGCAACAGGAGCGGAGCCCCGATGCGATCCTCCAGATCAGCGATGTGGAGGCTGACCGTGGGTGGTGCCAGATTCAACGCACGCGCTGCGTCGGCGAATGAGCCTCGGTCTGCAATAGCGACCAGCGTGCGCAAGCGGTCCAGACTGATCTCTCGCATATCGTTGTCCAGATTCAGAGAAACTGAATGTTCAGGTTATGAAATTCAACTTTCTCTATTCTAGCGGTGCACGGAAGATAACAGCCTCGTTCTACTGTTATTGACTGGCCACCGGAGCACTCCACGTATGAGCCCTCCCCTTGTTTTCATCGACGGCGACCAAGGCACCACGGGGTTGCAAATTCACGAACGGCTTCGCAACCGGACCGATCTGACACTGGTCACGCTTCCCGCAGCGGAACGCAAGGATTCCAGACGTCGCGCCGAAGCCATCAACGCCTGCGATGTCGCCATCCTCTGCCTGCCTGATGCCGCTGCGCGCGAGGCGGTGGACGCGATTGTTAATCCCGCAGTCAGAGTCATCGACGCAAGTTCGGCTCACCGCACACAACCGGACTGGACATACGGTTTTCCGGAAATGACGCCGGGACAGCCTGAGCGCATCGCGGACGCACGCCGCGTCACCAACCCCGGTTGCTATCCGACGGGCGCAATCGGCTTGTTGCGCCCCCTGCTGGCGGCTGGGCTGATATCGGGCAACTACCCGATCGGCATTTACGCGGTATCCGGCTACTCCGGTCGCGGGCGTGCCGGCGTAGAGGAACACGAGGGACAGGGTGCCGTCAGCGCGCCTGCATACCAGGTGTACGGCCTGGAACTCGCGCACAAGCACACGCCGGAGATCCAGCTGCACGCCGGGCTCGCGCAGCGTCCGATCTTCGTCCCTGCGTATGGGGCATTCCGCCAGGGTATCGTGTTGACAGTGGCCCTGGAGTTACGGCTGCTGGCACCTGATGTAGATGGCGCCGCGTTACACGCATGCCTCACACGCCACTACGCAGAGACCGCCCACGTACATGTCTTGCCGCTGAGCGAATCGCGTGCCTTGAAGCATCTGGATCCGCAGATACTGAACGGCACGAACGACATGCGCTTGAGCGTGTTTCCTAACATCGAACACGGGCAAGTCCTGCTGTCCGCAGTTTTCGACAATCTCGGCAAAGGCGCCTCCGGTGCTGCAGTTCAGAATCTGAACCTGATGCTCACGCGGCAATAGCAATCGATGGCTTGAGCTAGCGCCTGGCTGGACGCATATGCCAGCGATTGTTGTCGATCCGGACGTCCCATTTTGCTCCGGCCGCAGTCGACGCAAACCCACCAGTCGTTGCATCCGAAAGCGGCCGTGGCGAACCGGGTGAAAACTGGTAGAAACGGAAGCAAGGGCACCGCATAAGACATCCGTTGACGAGTTGAGCCACTGAAGGCACAGTCGTTACCTATGCACGCCCTCACGTCCTTTACGATTGCGATTCGTCACCATGCGCATACCCACTGGGGACTGCCGCTGGGGACGTGCATACGCTAGCAATTTGACGCAACATGCGCCACGAAGCCCCGCCGGCCACGACGGGGCTTTTTGTTTTCTGGGCGCCCCATCCGTCGTCGGCTCACTGAGAGAGCTAAACATGAAAGATCCGATGGACATCGACTGGTCAACCCTGCCGGTCCCTATAGACGACGGCAGGGCAAGTCACCTGACCGGGCAGTGCGTGCCGAGCATTGTGTTGAACTCGACAGACGGAGACACCGTCGACCTGAGTCGTCTAGCGGGCCGCACCGTTGTTTACGCCTACCCACGGAAAAAGCTTCCGGACGAGCTGCCGCCCGACGGATGGTTTTCGATTCCCGGCGCACCGGGATGTACGCCGCAGTCGTGTGCCTTCCGCAATCATGCTGCGGAAATCAAGGCAGCAGGCGCAAGCTGTATCTTCGGACTCTCAACGCAAGATACGCCGTATCAAAGAGGCGCCGTCGAGCGTCTGCATCTCCCCTATCCGCTGTTATCAGACGAGCATCTCTTGCTGACGACGGCTCTTTCCCTTCCGACCTTCACTACTGCGGGCATGACGTTGTTGAGGCGCTTGACGATGGTCATTAACGACGGCGTGATCGAACATGTTTTCTATCCGGTGTTTCCGCCCGATCAAAATGCGGCTGAAGTGCTTGCCTGGTTAAAGACGCGATGCGATAAGTGAGCGTCTAATCTCGCATCAGTTGCTGGTGTCGAGAGGCTGATTGGCGCGGAGCTTGAGCCGCGTGGCATAGCGCCCACGCGCCTGCCGATCTGTCGGCGCGCACCCTCCCCAGTGCGCCGTTCCCTCCGCCATTTCTTTCGTTTCGCCTGCCGCCCTGTCGCGTCAGGCGCGCGCCTCGACACCCACAAAAAATCCCCCTTCCCCCCAAAAATCCCTTTGACAAACTATCTTTAGATATATATCTTACGATGCATCTTATGACACACAAGGAGCATCGTCATGCAAAGACACTTTCATCATCGCCACCACCACACCCACGCCCACGACGGCTTTTCGTTCCCCGACCGCTTTTCGCTTCACGCCCTCTGGCACGCGATGGGCGGCCCGCGCGGCGGTGGCGGCCGCGGCGGTTTCTTCGGTGACCCGGGCGGCTTCGGCGGCCAGGGTTTCGGTGGCGGCGGTGGCGGCCGGGGCGGGTTCGGCGGCGGAATGGGCGACGGCGACGGTTTTCCGCGCGGCCGCAAATTCACGTCCGACGATCTGCAACTGCTGCTGCTCGCGCTACTCGAAAACCAGCCCAGCCACGGCTACGAACTGATCAAGGCGCTCGAAACGCGCTCGAACGGTTTCTACGCGCCGAGCCCCGGCATGGTCTACCCGGCGCTGACGTATCTCGAAGAACTGAACTACGTCACCGTCGAGCTCGAAGGCAACCGCAAGCGCTATGCGCTCGACGAACCCGGCCGCGCGTATCTCGCGTCGAACCGCGAGCGCGTCGATCTGATGCTCGCGAAGCTCACGCACATCGCTCGCAAGATGGATTCGGTGCGACGCGCGTTTGCCGGCGAAGAAGCACTCGACCCGAACGAAGGCGGCTGGCTGCCGGAACTGCTGCGGGCCCGTCACTCGCTAAAGCATGCGCTGATGATGCGCACGAACGCGCCGCTGGACGAGCAGCGACGCATCGCGGAGATCCTCGATCGCGCGACGCAGGAAATCGAAGGCGGTGGTCCCGCGCCGGCAACGGAAAGAACGGGAAGCCGCGACGGCCGCTGATCGCCCGCCCGCTTCACGTCGCCTGCCCAGCAGACTCAGCGCGGCCGCCGCCACACACAGAAGCATCAAAGAACAAGGAGCATTCCCATGCAGGAACACATCGATCTGGCGGTCTCTCGCGTTCGCCATCCGCTGAAATTCCGTCTGCTGCGCGTGGCGCGTATCCGTGGGGTGACGCCGCATCTGCTGCGCGTCACGCTGACCGGCGACGATCTGGACGACTTCGCGTCCGCGTCGTTCGACGATCACGTGAAGGTCTTCTTCCCCGCACCGGGCGAAGACCAGCCCGTCGTACCCGAAGCCGGCCCGAATGGTCCGGTGTTTCGCGACGACGTGCCTCGTCCGGTTGCACGCGATTTCACACCGCGCCGGTTCGACCGCGCAGCACGCGAACTCGATCTCGAGTTCGCACTGCACGAAGCCGGTCCCGCTACCGAGTGGGCATTGCAGGCGAAGGTCGGCCAGTGTCTCGGCATCGGCGGGCCGCGTGGTTCGCTGGTGATCCCGACCGGGTTCGACTGGCATCTGCTGATCGGCGACGACACCGCACTGCCCGCGATCGCGCGGCGGCTCGAGGAATTGCCGGCCGGCACGCGCGTCGCAGCCGTGCTCGAAGTGGCGGATCCGTCCGCGCGCATCGAGTTCGACACGGCGGCAGACGTACACACGGTATGGCGTTATCGCGAGGATTCGCCGTATCGCGGCGACGCATTGCTGCAGGCGGTACGCGACACCTATCTGCCGGACGGCGAGGGCTACGTCTGGGCCGCCGGCGAATCGGCGACGATGCGTGCCGTGCGTTACCACCTCTGCACGGAGCGCGGCATCGACAAGTCGCGCATCCGCGCCGCCGCTTACTGGAAACAGGGCTCGCAGGCCGTCCACGAAAACCTCGACGACTGATGCCACGCGCCCTTCACTCTCATCGCGGCCGCACCGGCCGCAAGGAACTTCATCTATGTACTCATTGAGTGCAACGCACGAACGCCGTCTGCTATGGCTGCTCGCGCTGACGCAGTTCACCATCATCATGGACTTCATGGTGATGATGCCGCTCGGTCCGCAGATCATGCACGCGTTCAACATCTCACCGTCCGCGTTCGCCGCGGCCGTGTCGGCGTACTCGTGGTGCTCGGGGCTGTCAGGCCTGCTCGCCGCGACGTATATCGACCGCTTCGACCGGCGCAAGCTGCTGCTCATCGTGTATGCGCTGTTCGCCGTATCGAACCTCGCGTGCGCGTTCGCCGACAGCTACCCGCTGCTGCTCGCGGCCCGCGCGTTTGCCGGCCTCACCGGCGGCGTGCTGGGCTCGATCATCATGGCGATCGTCAGCGACGTGATTCCGGTCGCACGCCGCGGCGCTGCAACGGGCACGATCATGACCGCGTTTTCGATTGCAGCGATTGCCGGCGTGCCGGCCGGCGTGATGCTCGGCGCGCATTTCAGCTGGGCTGCGCCGTTCGTGTTGCTGGTGGTGCTGTCGGTGATCATCTGGATTGCCGGGTCGACCATCGTGCCGACGCTCAACCAGCATCTGGCGAAGCGACCACCGCCGCTGTCGGAAGTGCTGCCGAACCTGTACAAGCTGTTCGCCAATGCGCGGCACCTGAACGCGTTCGCGCTGACCTTCCTGGTGATGATCTCGCACATGCTGGTGATCCCGTTCATCTCGCCGACGCTCGTCGCGAATCACGGTATCGCACCCGCGCAACTGTCGTGGCTGTACATGGCGGGTGGTGCGGCGACGTTCTTCACGTCGCGCGTGATCGGCCGGCTCGCGGATCGCTACGGCAAGCATCGCGTGTTCCGCGTCTTCGTCGTGCTGTCGATGGTGCCGGTGCTGTTCGTCACGCATCTGCCCGAAGTGTCGTTCCTCGTGATGCTGGCGTTCTTCCCGATCTTCATGATCGTGATGTCCGGGCGGATCGTGCCGATGCAGGCTCTGCTGACGACGGTGCCGCAACCGTCGCAACGCGGCGCGTTCCTCAGCGCGAACAGCGCGCTGCAGGCGCTCGGCACCGGCTGCGGTGCGTGGTTCGGCGGATTGATGCTGTCGTCGGGTAGCGGCGGTCAGATTCTCGGCTACGGCGCGGTCGGCTGGATCGCGGTAGCGGTCGCGCTGTGCGCGGTGCTGTGGGTAGGCCGCGTGACGGCGGCAGGCGACCATCCGGCCGCCCGCCCGCCGCTCGGCGGTGAATCGATGGGCGAAGCTTAAGTCTTGCCAAAAAGGTCTTGCCAAAAAGCCGCGTGGACGCGAAGTCTGCGTCTACGCGGCAACTCCTGTCGCTGCAGCGGCACCGAGATCCGCCAGCGGATGCGCATCGCGCCGCCACGGCGAACTCAGAAAATGGCGCACACGTTCGGGCCGTACTTCGGCGAGCGTCGCCGGTGCCCAGCGCGGCCGACGATCCTTGTCGACCAGATGCGCGCGCACTCCCTCACAGAAATCACCGTCCGCCACCGCGCGGGCACCGATCCCCAACTCCATCCGGAAGCAGTCGGCGAGCGGCATCTGCCGGCCGCGCAATAGCGCTTCGCGCGTCACGTGCAGCATCGTCGGCGAGTGCGCGGTCAGCGCGTCATACGTCGCCTGCTGCCATTGACGCACTTCGCGCGGTGCCTCGCGATCGAGATCGTGACGCAACGACGCGACGATCCGGTCGATCCCCGACCGACGATCGAAATACCGCATGATCAGTTGCGTGAACGGCCCGAGCGGCGCATGCGGCACGAGATTCGACGGCGGTTCGAACACACCGCGCAACGCATACAGCAAACTGGCCGACGTCGTCGCATCGGTGGGCATGCGCTCGAGCCGCATCTCGAACGAAGCGAGCCACTCGGACGGCACGCAGACGTCGGCGAGCTGGCACATCAGCGCGTCCGCGCCGGTCAGCGTGACGCCGGTCAATCCCATGTACAACGCGGCTTCCACCGGCATCGACGCGAGGAAATGCGTCGCGCCGACGTCCGGCAGAAAACCGATGCGCGTCTCGGGCATCGCGATCTTCGTGCGCTCGGTGACGACGCGCAACGATGCGGCCTGGCCGAGCCCCATGCCGCCGCCCATCGTAATGCCGTCGAGCAGCGCGACGATCGGTTTGCCGAACGTATGCAGCGCGTAGTCGAGCCGGTATTCGTCGATGAAGAAGTCCTGCCACGCGGAGTTTCCCGCGCGCGCCAGCTGATACAGCGCACGCACGTCGCCACCCGCGCAGAAGCCTTTGTCGCCCGCGCCGCGCAGCACGAGCGCGACGATCGAATCGTCGTGGCGGCAGCGTTCGAGCAGATCGGCGAGCGTGCGCACCATGCCGTGCGACAGCGCGTTGAGTGCGGCTGGCCGGTTCAGCGTGACGATCGCGACGCGGTTGACGACGCGAAACAGTACTTCGTCCTGGGTTTCGGTGGACTGCGGGGCTGCGTTCATCGCGCGGCGCCCTCCGCTTTTGAATTCGGAGTTGCGTCGGCCCCTTGCCAGCGCGGTGCGCGCTTCTCGAGAAACGCGGCAACGCCTTCGCGTTGATCGGCGCCGTCGAACAGATCGACGAACCGTTCGCGCTCAACCGCAAGCGCTGCGCCACGCGGCACCCCGTTGCGCGCCTGATGGATAAGATGCTTGCTGAACGCAACCGCCTGCGGGCTCAGCGTGGAAACGCGCGCGGCCATCTCGAGCGCGGCAGCGCGCGCACCGCCACGCGCGACCACTTCTTCGACGAGCCCGATACGCAACGCAGTCGGTGCATCGACGCGCTCGCCGGTCAGGATCATCCGCTTCGCCCAGCCTTCGCCGACGAGCCACGGCAGCGTCTGCGTACCGCAGCCGCACGGCAGCAAACCAACCGCAGTTTCGGGCAGCGCGAGTAGCGCATGTTCCTCGGCGATACGTACGTCACACGACAACGCGCATTCGAGTCCGCCGCCCATCGCATAGCCGTTGATCGCCGCGATCACGACTGCACGCGCATTCTGTAGCGCTTCGAACGCGGCACCGAAACGCACCGAAGCTTCGCGCGCAACTTCGCGGTTGCCGTCGGCGAACGTATTCAGATCGGCGCCCGCACTGAAAAACTTCGGACCGTCGCCGGTGATGACGATGGCGCGCACGCGTGCGTCTCGATCGAGCGTGCCGATCGTCTGGCGCAGTTGTTCGAGCCCGTCCGGTGTAAATGCGTTCGCCGGCGGACGATGCAGCGTCAGCAGCGCAGTGGCACCGTCGTTCACGTAATCGACGTCGATCATTGCTTGCCCCCGTCGTCGCGATACAGCTTGATCACCGCAGAGAAGTCGAGGCGCCCCGCGCCTTTCGTGCTCATCGTCTGATACAGCTGTTGCGCGAGCGCGCCGAGATAGACCGGCCGACGCGCGAGCTTCGCAGCGTCGGTCGCGAGGCCGAGATCCTTCAGCATCAGATCGGTGCCGAAGCCACCGGTGTAGCCACGCGAAGACGGCGCCGTCGCGACCACGCCAGGGAACGGGTTGTACGTGTCCGAACTCCAGCAGCGCCCCGTCGACGTGTTGATGATCCCGCCGAGCACCTGCGGATCGATGCCGAGTGCTTCGCCGAGCGACATCGCTTCAGCGACGCCCGCCATCGTGATGCCTAGCACGAGGTTGTTGCAGATTTTCGCGACCTGTCCGGTGCCGGTGTCGCCGCAATGGACGATGTTCTTGCCCATCCCCGACAGCACCGGCTTCACGTGTTCGTACGCGTCCTTGCTCCCGCCGACCATGAAGGTCAGCGTGCCGGCCGCCGCACCGCCGGTGCCACCCGACACGGGCGCATCGACGAACGTGTTGCCGTGCTCCGCGGCGAGCGCCGCGAACGCGTGCACGCTGGCGGGATCGATGGTGCTCGAATCGATGATCGTCACGCCGCGCGCGATGCCTGCGAGTACACCGTCTTCTGACGTGAGCACGCTGCGCACGTGCGCGGCTGCCGGCAGCATCGTGATTACGCATTCGGCGCCCTGCACCGCCGCTTTCGGCGATGCGGCCGACTGCGCGCCGGCATCGACGAGCGTGCGCACCGCGTCCTGGCTGAGATCGAACACGCTCAGTGCGTGGCCCGCTTTCAGCAGATTGAGCGCCATCGGTGCGCCCATGTTGCCTAGTCCGATGAAACCGATTTTCATGAGACGTCCTTTGTCGTTAGCGCAGGCTGATCGTCGTATTCACGCCATCGTTCGTCGTCGCGTCATCGAACCAGCGCGCGGTGACGGTCTTCGTCTGCGTATAGAACTGCACGACCTGCTTGCCGTACGGACCGAGATCGCCAAGCTTCGAACCGCGCGACCCCGTGAAGCTGAAGAACGGCACCGGCACCGGAATCGGAATGTTGATGCCGACCTGGCCGATATCGATCTCCGCCTGGAAGCGCCGCGCCGCCGCACCGCTCTGCGTGAACAGGCCGACGCCGTTACCGAACGGATTGCGGTTGACGAGCGCAATCGCTTCATCGAGCGTCGCCGCGTGCAGCACGAGCAGCACCGGGCCGAAGATCTCGGTGCGATAGATTTCCATGTCGGTCGTCACATCGGTGAAAACCGTCGGGCCGATGAAATTGCCGTCTTCGTAACCGTGCACTTTCGCGTCGCGACCGTCGAGCGCGAGCGTCGCGCCCTCGTCCACGCCCACGCCGATCAGCTTCATCACACGCGCTTTCGCCGCACGCGACACGAGCGGCCCGACATCGGTGCCTGTCTCGTGGCCTGCGTTCACCTTAAGCGTCTTCGCCTTCGCGACGAGGTCGGGCAGCCACTGTTGAGCAGCACCGACCAGCACGACCGCCGACGTCGCCATGCAACGCTGCCCCGCCGCACCGAACGACGCACCGGCCAGCGCATTCAACGTCTGCTCGCGGTTCGCGTCGGGCAAAACGACTGCGTGATTCTTCGCGCCCATCATCGACTGCACACGCTTGCCGTGTTCGCTTCCGAGCCGGTACACATGCGTGCCGACAGCAGTCGAACCGACGAACGAAATTGCTTTAACGAGCTCATGCGTGCACAACCCGTCGACGACTTCTTTACCGCCATGCACGACATTGAGCACACCCTTCGGCACCCCCGCTTCGAGCGCGAGTTCGACGAGCGCCATCGTCGACATCGGATCCTGCTCGGACGGCTTCAGCACGAACGTGTTGCCGCAGACGATCGCCATCGGGAACATCCACAGCGGAATCATCGCGGGGAAGTTGAACGGCGTGATGCCGGCGCACACGCCGAGCGGCTGCTGCAGCGTGTAGGTATCGACGCCGCCCGCGACGTTCTCCGCGAAATCGCCTTGCTGCAGCGTGCCGATCGAGCATGCGTGCTCGACGACTTCGAGGCCGCGAAATATGTCGCCTTCCGCATCGGGCAGCGTCTTGCCCTGCTCGGCGGTGAGAATCTTCGCGATGCGCGGCATGTGCTCGCGAATCAGCGCCTGGTACCTCAACATCACGCGCATCCGCGCGCCGAGCGGTGTGTGCTTCCACGTCGCGAATGCGGCGTGCGCGGCGCGCACGGCCGCGTCGACTTCGCCGGCAGTCGCGAACGGCACGCGCGCGAGCACCTGCTGCGTCGCGGGATTCACGATGTCGCGCCACTCCGTGGTTTGCGATTCGACGAATTCGCCGTCGATCAGCAGTTTTACCGACGGTGCAGTGCTCGTTACCGTGGATGGGTTTGCGTTCATGCTGTCTCTCCAATGTTGGTCGTAGTCAGCGCATCCACGCTTACTGCAACCCCATGTCACGCCCGACGACGCGACGGAAATAAACGACCGACGAACACGCCGGCCCCATGTGCTACGTTCGTTGCACGACGCGCGCTGAACCACCAGACAGCGCGACGCTCATTTGCTATTCGCACCCGACAGCTCCGGAAAATCCTCTTCCCAGTACTCCCCCGGAAGACGCGCCGGCTCCGCCTCGCGTTCCAGTTCGCGACGCCGCAATTCGACGCGGCGGATCTTGCCCGAGATGGTTTTCGGCAGCTCGCTGAATTGCAATCGACGGATCCGCTTATACGACGCAAGCTTCTCGCGTGAAAACGCGAACACGCTGCGTGCAAGTTCGGGACCCGCTTCGAAACCATGACGCACGGTGACGAATGCCTTCGGCACCGACAACCGCAACGCGTCCGCGCTCGGCACCACGGCGGCCTCGGCGATCGCTTCGTGTTCGATCAGCACGCTCTCGAGTTCGAACGGGCTCAGCCGATAGTCGGACGACTTGAACACGTCGTCGGCGCGGCCCACGTAGACGTAATAACCGTCGTCGCGACGCAGCGCGACATCGGACGTGTGATAGAAGCCGTTGCGCATCGACTCGGCGGTCGCCTTCGCGTTGTTCGCGTAACCCGTCATCAGGCCGAGCGGACGTTGCGCGATCGGCAACGCGATCTCGCCTTCGGTCGCCGGACAATCGTCCGCATCGACGAGTTCGATCGTGTAGCCCGGCAGCGCTCTTCCCATCGATCCGGGCACGACCGGCTGTCCCGGCGAATTGCCGATCTGGCAGGTGGTTTCGGTCTGACCGTAGCCGTCGCGGATCGTCACGCCCCACGCATGACGGACGCGCTCGATGACCTCGGGATTCAACGGCTCGCCCGCACCGACTATCTCGCGCAGTTTCACTGCATGCGATGCAAGCGGTTCCTGCACGAGCATGCGCCACACGGTAGGCGGCGCGCACAGCGTCGTCACGTTGAAGTTGACCAGCGCCTCGAGCGTTTCCTTCGGCACGAAGCGCGCATAGTTGAAGACGAACACGCACGCCTGCGCATTCCACGGCGCGTAGAAGCAGCTCCACGCGTGCTTCGCCCAGCCGGGTGAGCTGATGTTCCAGTGAATGTCGCCGGGCTGCAGACCGATCCAGTACATCGTCGACAGATGGCCGACGGGGTAGCTCTCGTGCGTGTGTTCGACGAGCTTCGGTTTCGACGTCGTGCCCGACGTGAAGTACAGCAGCATCGGATCGGAGGCGCGCGTCGGCGCATCGGGTTCGAATGTGGCCGGCGCATCGTACGCTGCTGAGAGACTGGTCCATCCATCGCGCGGCGCACCGGCGACGAGACGCGTGATGCTCGCATCGAGCGCAGCGAATTTGCCGGTCTCCGCGCTATCGACCACGACGTGCTGCGCGCCGCCGATCTGCACGCGATCGCGCACGTCATCGGCGGACAGTTGCGTCGTCGCGGGCAACACGATCGCGCCGAGCTTCATCGCGGCGAGCATCACGTCCCACAGTTCGACGCGATTCGGCAGCATCAGCAACAGATGATCGCCGCGCCGCACGCCGAGCCCACGCAGAAAATTCGCCATCCGCGACGAGCGCTCCGACATCTGCGCAAACGACAGCTTGAGACCGGGGCCGGTGAGATCGTCGACGATCCACAGCGCGGGAGTGTCGTTACCGCGCGCCATCACGTCGAAGTAGTCGAGCGCCCAGTTGAACTCGCCGAGCGCGGGCCACGCGAACTCGCGATACGCACGGTCGTAGTCCGTGCGATGACGCAACAACAGGTCGCGTGCATCGACGAAGGCTTTCGCTGCGGTGCTTTGGGTCATTCCTGTCTCCTAGCCTTAAAGTCGGCCCCTTCAGGGCTCTTCGTAAAACACCTGCTTCATTCTGCGCTCAAACACTCCGTGCAATCACCATTCTTTGCACCTCGCTCGTGCCTTCATAAATCTGCGTAATGCGCGCGTCGCGATAGTGGCGTTCGACCGCATAGTCTTCGAGATACCCATAGCCGCCATGAATCTGGATCGCGTTCGAACAGACCTCTTCGGCCAGCTCCGACGCAAACAGCTTCGCCTGCGACGCTTCCGACAAACACGGCAACCCCGCGCTGCGCAGCCGCGCCGCGTGATGCACGAGCAACCGCGCAGCGTTGAGGCGCGTGGTCATATCGGCGAGCATGTTTGCGATCGATTGATGGTCCTTCAGCGGCTTGCCGAACTGGACACGCTGGCTCGCATACTCGCGTGCCGCATCGAAGGCCGCGCGCGCGATGCCGACCGCCTGCGCGGCGATCCCGATGCGGCCGCCCTCGAGATTCGACAGCGCAATACGCAGCCCGTTGCCCGGTTCGCCGAGCAGGTTCGCTTCGGGAATCGCGCAGTCGTCGAACGAGATCGGACAGGTGTCGGATGCGCGGATGCCGAGCTTGTGCTCGGGACGTCCGACGTTGAAGCCCGGCGTATCGGTCGGCACGATGAACGCGGACAGCCCGCGCTTGCCGAGTTCCGGATCGGTCACCGCGAACACGATCGCGATGTTCGCGCGCGAGCCGTTGGTGACGAACTGCTTGCTGCCGTTGAGCACCCATTGGCCGTCGCGCAGCACCGCACGCGTGCGCAGGTTGTTCGCCTCCGAGCCGGCCTGCGGCTCGGTCAGACAGAACGCGCCGAGCAGGCGGCCGCTCGCGAGGTCGCGCAGATAGCGTTCCTTCTGCGCGTCGGTGCCGTAATTGAGGATCGGTCCGCAGCCGACCGAGTTGTGCACGCTCATCAGCGTCGCGCAGGACGCGCAGCCGGCGGCGATCTCTTCGATCGCGAGCGCATACGCGACGTAGTCGGTGTACGAGCCGCCCCATTCCTGCGGCACGATCATCCCGAGCAAGCCCAGCTCGCCCATCTGCGTCACGACTTCCGGCGGCAGCCGGCTCTCGCGGTCCCACTGCGCGGCATGGGGCACCAGTTGTCCGACCGCGAAGTCGCGTGCTGCATCGCGGATCATCCGCTGGTCGTCGGTATAGAAATCGTTCATCGTGTCCACCGTCGGTACGTGAGGTGCATCGGGTTGCGCCGCAACATGGACGGGCGCCTGTATCGGTCAAGTGTAGGCAACCCGCAGGCCGCGTTCGATGCCTCACGCGATCAATCGCAGTGAGCGTATTTGCCATACTGCCCGCACGAGCCGCGTGCCGTCTAGCGGGATCGCCGGATGGCACATGAGTTGCGTGAGCGCATTTGCCAGCGAGCGGCACATCCCGGACAATCCGGTTCCATCTCCCGCCACCGCCTTCCGATGAAAAACGACAGAGGCACGATCTCCATCAGTCTGGTCGAAGAAACGCTCGCGCTCGCACGGGGGCGTGGGCTCGACGTCGGGCCGCTCGTCGATGCGGCGGGCATCGCGCGGCCGATGCTCGCGTCGTCGAAAGGCCGGGTGTCGCAGACGCAGTACGGCGCGCTGTGGGCCGGCATCGCCCGCGCGCTCGACGACGAGTTCTTCGGCCAGGACTCGCATCCGATGCGCTACGGCAGCTTCATCGCGATGACCCAGACCGCGCTCACCGCACGCGACGGCGCGCATGCGCTCGCGCGGGCGGTCGGCTTCATGCGGCTGATACTCGATGACCTGCACGCGGAAATCGACGCCGACGCGACGCGCGTGCGGCTCGTGTTCGTGCATCGCGAACGCAAGCCGCCGCCGACGATGTTCGCGTACGCGACATACTTCATCCTCGTCTACGGGCTGGTCTGCTGGCTGGTCGGGCGGCGCATTCCGCTGCAGCGCGCGTGTTTTCGCTGCGCGAAGCCGCCTGCCGCGCACGAGTACCAGTTGATGTTCTGCGACGACATGGCGTTCGATCAGGATGCGTCCTATGTCGACCTCGCGCCGGAATTCATGACGCTGCCGGTCGTGCAGAGCACGCAGTCGGTCAAGCCGTTCCTGCGCGACGCGCCGGGCAGCTTCGTCGTCAAGTATCGCAATCCCGGTTCACTCGCTGCGCGCGTGCGCAAGGCGCTGCGTGCACTGCCGGCCGCCACATGGCCCGCCGCCGACGACATGGCTGCGCGTCTGAACGTCGCCGAAGCGACGATGCGCCGTCGGTTGAAGCAGGAGGGCCATACGTATCAGTCGCTGAAGGACGATCTGCGGCGCGACGTCGCGATCGCCGAGCTGCAGGACACCGACCGCACGATCGCCGACATCGCGCTCGCCGTCGGCTTCGCGGAACCGAGCGCGTTTCATCGCGCGTTCCGCAAATGGACCGGGATGCGCCCAGGCGACTACCGTCCGGCGCAGCGTGCGGAATCGGACTAAGCTGTAAGCACCGGGGTTCGCCCTTTCTGCCGGCATGCCGCGATGCATCATCGCGCAGCCGGCCGTCGACGATGAGAACGCCACCGCTTCTCCCGTTTCGGCATCACGGCGCGCGACGCGCGTCTCGCTTGCTGCATCGAGCAGCTGCGCTCGGTTTTGTCGTCGTGGCTTGCGCGATCATGTTCGTCCCGGCATTCGCCGCGACGCCATCCGACAACCCTGCCCCCGTCGTGACGATTCCCGTCAACGGCGCGATCGGCCCGGCAAGCGCCGACTTCATCGTGCGCGGCCTCGCGCAGGCCGAGCAGCGTCATGCGCAGCTCGCGATCCTGCAACTCGACACGCCCGGCGGACTCGATACATCGATGCGGCAGATCATCAAGGCGATCCTCGCGTCGCCGGTGCCGGTCGCCGCGTTCATCGCCCCGGGCGGCGCGCGTGCCGCGAGCGCGGGCACCTACATCGTCTACGCGAGCCACATCGCCGCGATGGCGCCGGGCACCAATCTCGGTGCGGCGACGCCAGTGCAGATCGGCGGCGGCGATCTGCCCAAGCCGCCTTCGGCTGCTTCACAGGCCAGCGCCCCGCTCGCGCTCGATACACCGTCGACCGAAACCCGCAAGCAGGTGCAGGACGCGTCGGCCTACATTCGCGGTCTCGCGCAATTGCGCGGCCGCAACGCCGACTGGGCCGAGCGCGCGGTACGCGAAGCGGTGAGCCTGTCGGCACACGATGCGCTCGATCTGCACGTCGTCGATGTGATTGCGCGCGACATCCCCGATCTGCTGCGCCAGATCGACGGACGCACCGTCGAAACCGCGTCCGGCACACAGCGACTCGCGACCGCCGACGCACCGGTCGTCACGTTCGAACCCGACTGGCGCAGCCGTTTCCTCGCGGTCGTCACCGATCCGAACGTCGCGCTGATCCTGATGACGATCGGCATGTATGGGCTGTTCTTCGAGTTCGCGAACCCCGGCTTCGTGCTGCCGGGCGTCGCGGGCGCGATCAGTCTGCTGGTCGGGCTGTTCGCGCTGCAACTGCTGCCGATCAACTACGTCGGCCTCGGATTGATCCTGCTCGGCCTCGCGTTCCTGATCGCCGAAGCGTTCCTGCCGACGTTCGGCACGCTAGGCTTCGGCGGCATCGTCGCGTTCGCGGTCGGCGCATTGATGCTGATCGATACCGATGTGCCCGGCTACGGCATCCCGCTGTCGCTGATCGCCGCGCTTGCGGTCTGCGGCGCGCTGTTCGTGTTCGGCGTGTCGAACGTTGCGCTGCGCGCGCGGCGGCGGCCGGTCGTGACCGGTTCGGAAGCGCTCATCGGCAGCCTCGGCGTGCTGCTCGATGACGGCGTCGCGACGCGTAACGATGCATCGCTGGAAGGCTGGGCTCGCGTGCACGGCGAACGCTGGCGCGTCGCATGCTCCACGCCTCTTGATGCAGGCCGCACCGTGCGCGTCACCGGCCGACGCGGCCTGTTGCTGACCGTCGTACCCGCGGCAGATGCCGCCGTGCCGTCCCGCGCTACCCCTGGAGAATCCTCATGATCGGTTTCAGTTTCGGCTTCGGCAGTATCGTGATCGTGCTGATCGCGCTGCTCATCGTGTCGTCGGTGCGGATTTTTCGCGAGTACGAACGCGGTGTCGTGTTCATGCTCGGGCGTTTCTGGAAGGTCAAGGGGCCGGGGCTCGTGCTGATCCTGCCGGTCGTCCAGCAGGCCGTGCGGATGGACCTGCGCACGGTCGTGTTCGACGTGCCGCCGCAGGACGTGATCACGCGCGACAACGTGTCGGTGAAAGTCAACGCCGTGATTTATTTTCGCGTCGTCGATCCGGAGCGCGCGGTGATCCAGGTGGCCCGCTACTTCGAAGCGACGAGCCAGCTGTCGCAGACGATTCTGCGCGCGGTGCTCGGCAAACACGAACTCGACGAGCTGCTGGCCGAACGCGAACAACTGAACGCCGACATCCAGAAGACGCTCGACTCACAAACCGACGCCTGGGGGATCAAGGTGTCGAACGTCGAGATCAAGCACGTCGACATCAACGAAACGATGATCCGCGCGATCGCCCGGCAGGCCGAGGCCGAACGCGAACGCCGCGCGAAGGTGATCCACGCGGAAGGCGAACTGCAAGCTTCGGAGAAGCTGCTGCAAGCTGCACGAATGCTCGCGCAGCAGCCGCAGGCGATGCAGCTGCGTTATCTGCAGACGCTCACGACGATCGCTGCCGACAAGAACTCGACCATCGTCTTTCCGCTGCCGATCGATCTGCTGAACGCGGTGCTCGACCGCTTCGGCATGACCGCGCACAAGTAGCAGCGTTGCATCCGCTCCACGACGGCCATCGCAAACCGGCACTTTCGCGCGGAACCTGATTACAATCCGGCCGTGACGCATGCTCGCGTGCGTGGTCGCGGGCCGGCACGGTCGATGTCACGACGTTCCCTTCCTACACATTAAAAAGAGATTCCGCCCATGGATTCCGTAAAGCGATACTTCGGCTTCGACGAAGCGGGCACGAACCTGCGCACCGAGATACTCGCGGGTCTGACCACCTTCCTGACGATGGCCTACATCGTGTTCGTCAATCCGTCGATTCTCGGCGATGCGGGCATGCCCAAAGAGGCCGTGTTCGTCGCCACCTGTATCGTCGCGGCGCTCGCGTCGATGATCATGGGGCTGTACGCGAATTACCCGATCGCATGCGCGCCGGGAATGGGACTGAACGCGTACTTCGCGTACACGGTCGTCAAGGGAATGGGCTTTACGTGGCAGGCGGCGCTCGGCGCGGTGTTCATCTCCGGCTGCCTGTTCCTGATCGTCACGCTGTTCCGCGTGCGCGAGGTAATCGTCAACGGCATTCCGCACTCGATCCGCATCGCGATCACCGGCGGCATCGGCCTCTTCCTCGCAATCATCTCGCTGAAATCGGCTGGCGTCGTAGTGGGCAGCCCGGCGACGCTCGTCACGCTCGGCGACCTGCATAACCCGCACGTCGTGCTCGCGATCATCGGCTTCTTCGCAATCGTCACGCTCGATTTTCTGCGCGTGCGCGGCGCGATCCTGATCGGCATCGTCGGCGTGACGGTGCTCAGCTTTTTCTTCGGCGGCAACGAGTTTCACGGCATCGTGTCGGCACCGCCGTCGATCGATCCGACGCTGTTCCATCTCGACATCCGCGCGGCGCTGTCGACCGGCGTGCTGAACGTGATCCTCGTGTTCTTCCTCGTCGAGCTGTTCGATGCGACCGGCACGCTGATGGGCGTCGCGAACCGCGCGGGGCTGCTGGTCGAAGGCAAGATGCATCGGCTGAACAAGGCGCTGCTCGCGGACAGCACCGCGATTCTCGCGGGCTCGCTGCTCGGCACGTCGTCGACGACCGCGTACATCGAGAGCGCATCGGGCGTGCAGGCCGGCGGCCGGACCGGCGTGACGGCGATCACCGTCGCCGTGCTGTTCCTCGCGTGTCTGTTCTTCGCGCCGCTCGCGGGCGTCGTGCCCGCCTACGCGACCGCGCCTGCGCTGCTGTACGTGTCGTGCCTGATGCTGCGCGAAATGGCCGACCTGCCGTGGGACGACGCAACCGAGGTCGTGCCCGCCGCGCTCACCGCGTTGCTGATGCCGTTCACGTATTCGATCGCAAACGGCGTCGCGTTCGGCTTCATTTCCTACGCGGGTCTGAAACTGCTGACGGGCCAGGCGCGCAAGGTGAAGCTGGTCGTGTGGATCATCGCGGCGATCTTCCTGTTCCGCTTCTTCTACCTGGGTTCGGAGTGATCCATCAACGCACCGGAGTGTCCATGTCCTCGCGTCCGTCCGCCGACCGCTACTCGCGGCCCGCGATTTTCTTCCACTGGGCGATCTTTTTGCTGATCGCGCTCGCGTATCTCGCGATCGAGATCCGTGGCCCCAAAGGCAGCGAGAGCCGCGTGCTGTGGACAGCAGTGCATCTGTGGGCCGGCTCGCTGGTGCTGACGCTCGCGGTGCTGCGCGTGCTGTGGCGTCTATGGCGCCCCGCGCCGCCCGAGATCGAAACGAACGCCATACTCGGGTTTCTCGCGCGGCTCGTCCATCTGGCGCTCTACATGTTCATCTTCGTCCAACCGCTGCTCGGCATGCTGATGCTCAACACCGGCGGACATCCTGTGACGCTCGCGGGGTTGAATCTGAATATCGTGCTGGTCGGTGCCGATCCGGTCGCGCGTCCGGTGATCAAGAGCCTGCACGTGCTGATCGGCAACGCGTTCTATTTCGTGATCGGACTGCATGCGCTCGCGGCAATCGGACACGCGGTGATTTTCCGCGACCGGACGTTGCAGCGGATGCTTTGACGGGTGGGATGTAGCAGCCGCTCGAGCCGCGCGAACAAACAGAAAACCGCGCACAGGCATCGCCTGCGCGCGGCAAGGATCGGAGAAAGACGCCTAGTTACGCCAGTTCGCTTCGTAAAAGCGGACGTAGCCGCTGCGCAGCACCAGACATTGCGCACGGGTTTCCGACAACAGGCGGCGTGTCGCCGCCTCGATCCGTTCGCGGTGAGTATCGAACGCACCGATCATGTCTTCAGGCCGGAGCGACGCCGCACCGAAGTGGTCTTCGAGCGCCTCGGCGGTAATCATGCATTCCACCCTCTCGCCATCGACCATCGCCGGAAAAGCCAGCGTCAGCTCGGGCCCCGAGTATGCCGGGGTTTCACACGGGAAAATGATCTGCATGGGATTCGCCTTCGGTTGACCGTCGCCTTCGGGCCGCGCGTGCTTCTTTCGAGCCTGCCTCCCTGGGGTATCGCGCGCGGGCTATCGAGCCGGACGCGCACCACCTACACCGCATCTAGCTGATCCCATTCACTTTAGACGACTTCCGGCGCGCCGCAAGTTTTACTGAGTGCGGCACGTGGACGCGTTTCGGCGAGCGGCGATTGCGCATCGACAGTACGGGTAAACCTCGGCAAACCAGCGGGAAAACGCGCGGTCAAAACCTCGCCTGCCGACGGGCGACCGGCACGCCGCGATCCTGTACCATGAGCTTCGTCGATCCGATCGCACTTCGCCGCGGGCGCCGCGCCGCCGGCCGCGATTGCTGCGATGCACGAATCCCGCCGCGCGAGGCAACGCACCTCGCCGCATCACCGATACGACCGGAGACAAGCCGTGACCCATCGTCCCGCCACGCCCTCGACGGCCGGCCGGCCCGACGTCCTCGCGCAGGCGCATGCGCGCTCGCTGCAGGTCGGGCTGCGCGCGTCGGAAATGCCCGATTTCCAGCCGCTCGCGCGGCCGATGCTGCATGGGCTGATCGAACGCAACCAATCACTGTATGCACACGCGCTGCCGGTGATGGAAACGCTGCACGCACAGATCGTCGATACGCAGAGCATGGTGCTGCTCACCGACAACGACGGCGTGATCCTGCACAGCCTCGGCGACAGCGACTTCATCGAGAAAGCGAACCGCGTCGCGTTGTGCCCGGGCGTGTCGTGGGCCGAGAGCGATCGCGGCACCAATGCGATCGGCACCGCGCTGGTCGATCGACAGCCGACCGTCGTGCACGCCGGCGAACATTTCCTGCACGCGAACCGCATCCTCACCTGCTCGTGCGCGCCGATCGCGGACCCGTACGGCCACGTCATCGGCGCGCTCGACGTCAGCGGCGATACGCGCGGCTTTCACAAGCACACGCTCGCGCTCGTACGGATGTCCGCGCAGATGATCGAAAACCATCTGTTCTCGAACCAGTTCGCCGATGCGGTGCGGGTGCATTTCCATGCGCGTGCGGAATTCGTCGGTACGCTGTACGAAGGACTCGCTGCGTTCACGCCGGATGGCCTGCTGCTGTCCGCGAACCGCAGCGCGCTGTTCCAGTTCGGCCATCCGCTCGATCAACTGCAACGTCAGGCGTTCGAAGCATTGTTCGGCTGCGGATTCTCCGCGTTCCTGCGACAGACGTCGCATGCGCCCGGCGAATGCATGACATTGACGCTGCCGAGCGGCGTGCGGGTGATCGCGCGCGGCGAATTCCATGCGCCGCGCGAACGTCGTGCGCCGCTTGCTGCCGCTGACATCGACGCCGACCTCAACGCCAGCCGCCGCCGTACGCGCCGTCCGCATGACACTCCGGCTGTCGCGCCGGTCACGCTCGCCGCACTCGACACCGGCGATGCGCGGATCGCCGACGTCCTGCGGCGCGTCGGCAAGATCCGTGGACGCGACATCCCGATCCTCGTGCTCGGCAAGACCGGCACCGGCAAGGAATGGCTGGCACGCGCGATCCATCACGATTCGCCGCGACACGACGCGCCGTTCGTCGCGGTGAACTGCGCGTCGCTGCCCGACACGCTGATCGAAGCGGAACTGTTCGGCTACGAAGACGGTGCATTCACCGGCGCGAAAAAACGCGGCAGCGTCGGCAAGATCGTGCAGGCCGACGGCGGCACGCTGTTTCTCGACGAGATCGGCGACATGCCGCTCGCGCAACAGGTCCGGCTGATGCGCGTGCTGCAGGAGCGCACGGTCGTCCCGCTCGGCGGCACGCGGGCGGTGCCGGTCGATCTGCGGATCGTCTGCGCGACGCATCGCGATCTGCGCGCGATGATCGAGGCGGGCACGTTCCGCGAGGATCTCTATTACCGGATCAATGGGCTTGTGGTTACGTTGCCCGCGCTCGCCGAACGTAGCGATCTGCAGGCGCTGATTGCTCGCATGCTCGCGCGGCAGCATAACGGCGAACGGATGCCGTCGCGTGTATCTGCTGCCGTGCTTGAGCAGTTCGCGCGCTGCCGTTGGCCCGGAAACTTGCGGCAACTCGCGAACGTGCTGCGGACGGCCGGCATCATGGCCGAAGGCGCCGACGAGATCGACGTCGAACATCTGCCCGACGATTTTCTGCACGACTGCTGCGCGGAAGACGTGCAGCAGCCGGCGCCTGCACCCGCCGCAACGGTCCACGCAACGACCCCGCCCCGGATGGAAGACTGGCAGGCGACGCTGATCGAACAAACGCTTGCGCGGCATCTCGGCAACGTGTCGGCGACCGCGCGCGAACTTGGGCTCGCGCGCAACACGGTGTATCGCTATCTGCGCAGGCAAGGAAGCGATACCCGCGAACCCTGAGGCGCATCTCGCGCGTCACGTGGCGACAGGTTAAGCTGCGAGCCTACCGAGCAGGCTCGCTATGGCTTCCAGGCACGATCTCAAACGCTTCCGCACCAACCTCGCCGACGAACTCGACAGCGCCGCGCTGTACGAAACGCTCGCGCGCATCGAAAAGAACCCCGACCGTGCAAAGGTGTTCGCCCAGCTGGCCGCATCGGAACGCGAACACGCGCAGGTCTGGCGCAACCGGCTGACGACGAACGGCGTGCGCGTGCGCACGCACCGGCACAGCCTGAAAACCCATCTGATGCGCACGCTGATCCACACGTTCGGCCCATCGTTCGTGCTGCCGTCGCTGGCCGCTGCCGAGTACGCCGACCGCGACAAATACGCGAACCAGCCCGACGCCGCCGATCTCTCAGCAGAGGAGCAACGTCACGCGGACGTGGTCCAGGCCGTCGCCACTGCAGACGCACAGGGCCGCACGTCGAAAGGCGCGCAGATTGCGAACGCGGAGTCGTGGCACAGGGGCGTCACGTCCGGCAACAACCTGCGCGCCGCCGTGCTCGGCGCGAACGACGGCCTCGTGTCGAACTTCTGCCTGATCATGGGCGTCGCGGGTGCGGGCACCGGCAACAAGGCGATCCTGCTGACAGGGCTCGCCGGATTGATCGCCGGTGCGTGCTCGATGGCGCTCGGCGAGTGGCTGTCGGTCACCAATGCGCGCGAACTCGCACGCACGCAGATCGCGAAAGAAGCCGACGAGATCGACCACTCACCCGAAGCAGAGCAGCACGAGCTCGCGCTGATCTACCAGGCGAAGGGCATCGACGCGGACGAAGCGAAACGCGTCGCCGCGCAGATCATGCGCGACCGCCAGAAAGCGCTCGACACGCTCACGCGCGAAGAACTCGGCATCGATCCGGCGGAACTGGGCGGCAATCCGTGGTCGGCGGCGGGCGTGTCGTTCTGCCTGTTTTCGCTCGGCGCGATCTTTCCCGTGATGCCGTTCCTGTGGGCGCACGGCACGCCGGCGATCGCGCAGTGCATCGGGTTGAGCGCGTTCGGACTTGCCGCCGTCGGCGTGTTCACGTCGCTGTTCAACGGACGCGGCGCCGCGTTCTCCGCGTTCCGCCAGATCGTGATCGGGCTGATTGCCGCCGCGTTCACGTTCGGCGCGGGACATGTGCTGGGTGTATCGATTTCATGAGCGACCGTGTCTTTCAGGTTCGCGTCGAACCGCTCGGACAGACGTTCGAAGCCCCCGATTCGCTGACGATCCTCGAGGCCGCCGGCTTCGCGAATCTGCGTCTGCCGCGCATGTGCCGCAACGGTACATGCCGGACGTGTCTGTGCCGGCTGACGAGCGGCAGCGTGCGCTATCTGATCGAATGGCCCGGCGTGTCGCGTGAAGAAAAGGCGGAGGGTTTTATCCTGCCGTGCGTGGCGGTGGCGGAGAGCGATCTGGTGATCGATGTACCGGATGCGGAGGGGGTTTGAAGCTTTCTTTGCAGGATTTACAGCAGCCCCGTGGTAGTTCATACAGGCGCCGAGCCCCCTCACCTGTTCCCAACTTTCGGCCCGCTTACCGCTGGTCGCGGTCCGTCAGCAACGCCTCGAGCCCAAACAACCACGCGACGCCCAGATTGAACAACCCGACCGACGTCGGTGGATGCGGCGTTGTCGCAGCGCGCTCGTCTATCTGAGCATCCTGCGGCGCGGGACCGGAAAGGTCCGGTGTCGCGCTCGGGAAATCTGTCGGTTGAATGGGTTCGGAATGCATGGCGTCGTCCAGGCGTCACGAGTGACGAAGAGTGCTGCGTGTGTGGTACGACGCAAGCGCAATCTTCGTGCCGGGACGGCATGCCGTCATTCAACAGTCCAGCCGCTGAATCAGGCGAGCCTCAGCCCGCCCCTTCCTTCATCTGCTTCAGATGCTTGTAGACGGTCGCGCGTCCCATCCCCAGCACGGCCGCGACGTAGTTCGCCGAGCTCCGGCCGCGGAATGCGCCCTCCGCGTGCAGCGCCTCGACCAGTTCGCGGCGATGCTCGCGCGTCAGGCCGTTCAGGCCGATCTGCCGCTCGCGCAGCCAGCCGTGCAGGAACGTGTTGATGCGCTCCTGCCAGTCGTCGCGGAACAGTTCGTCCGGCTGCGCGACCACGCCCGCACCCTTGATGAACAGATCGAGCGTCGAGCGGACGTCCTCGAACACTGCGATGTTGAAGTTGATGCACATCATGCCGGCAGGCTGCCCGCGATCGTCGAACAGCACGTTGCTCACGCAGCGCATCCGTCGACCGTCCCAGTTCAGCTTCTCATACGGGCCGATCACGCGTTCGCGCGCGGAATGATCGATTTCCTCGAGCGCGGAATCGTCGCCGATCTCGCGCTTCGACAGATTGTTCGCAAGGTACAGCACCGTCTGGTCGTGCAGGTCGTGAATCACGACCTCCGCATACGGGAAAAAAAGCGCGGCGATCCCATCCGCAATCGGCGCATAGCGCGCAAGCAGCAGGTCTTTCACCGGAGAGGCTTTTTTCTTGCGCATCGAAATCGCTACCTTCTTGTGAGCCGGCGTCGCGAGCGGTGTGCGAACAGCCGGCGGGTTTCCAGTCGTCATGGTGGACGGATCCGCGTGGGACACGCGCCCCGATCCGCCCGCTTCGCATTGTAGCCGTCGCGGGGCGCCCTTCGACCTTGCTAGCGTGTCAGATGCGCGAACAGCGCGCTCGCGATCGCAACGTCTTCGAGTCCGAGCCCGATCGAACGGAAAAACGCGTGCTGTGTGTAGGTCGGCAACGCGCATTCGCCGAGCAGCAGTGCGGGCAGATCGCCGACGACGTCATCCACTGACCAGCCGTGACGCTGCGCAGCCAGTTTCATCTCGCCGGCGCTCGTCGGCGTGGTCGCGCGATAGTCGCAGTACACGTCCATCGTCGGCAGCCATGCGGGCGGGATCTCGTGCGCGTTCGCCGCGTTCGTGCTGATCGACGTGACGAGCGCCGGGCGCGTCAGCATGCCGTCCGCGAGAACCGGCTCGCCCGACGACGTGCACAGCATCACCACGTCCGCGTCGCGCACGCAATCGTCGATGGTCGTCGCAGCGACCGCGCGTGCATCGGTAGCGGCGAGCGCGCGCTGCTTCGCCGGGTCTTGCACGAGCTCCGGAGAATAGACGCGGATCGATTGCCACTCACGCAGCGACGCCACATGACGCAGATGCGCGAGCCCCACCGCGCCCGCGCCGATCAACGCGAGACGGCTCGCATCGCGGCGCGCGAGACGATCGACTGCCAGCGCGGTCGTCGCGGCGGTGCGCTCGACGGTCAGCAGACCGGCATCGCACCACATCAGCGGTCGGCCAGTCTCCATCGACATCAGCACGGTCCATGCGGTGACGATCGGCTTCGCGCCAGTCACCAGATACGGCGACAGCTTCGCGCCGAACACTTTCGCATCGGCCATCGCGCCGAGGTACGTGATGAAGTCGCCCGCATTGCCGGGAAACAGCGTCAACGTCTGCGGCGGTTGCACCGCCTGTCCGCTGCCCAGCGCGCGAAACATCGCTGCCAGCGTGCCGCGGATGTCGAGTGCCGGCAGCGCCCGCAGGACGGCGGCTTCGTCGACCGTCAGCGGTGCGGCGTTTTCGGGAAGGTTCATCGCGGTTCTCTCCAAAGCGTCCGAAGTCGCACTATGCGTCTATCGTGGAATTTATGTCTACATTAGACTTTACATGAATGCACGCCGAGCCGCCCGAATTGGGCGCCTAACGTTTCAAAAAAATTCCATCCAGTCCTCATTTTCATGGTGGAAAAAGCGCGACACGCCGGTGCTTCGAGCTGCAATCGGGGCTCCTGTTAGCGCAATCCCTATAGTCTATTGTAGACATTTAGTCTATATTTGACTCGCACACCGACCGCGCTGCGTCCCACCGCGTCCGTTGTCGCGATCCCGACCACGAGAGGAACTCCCATGAACCTGAAGCTTTTCTTCTGCGCCGCCGTCTGCCTCGCGGGCGCCGCTCACGCGCAATCGGCGCAACCCGGCACGTTGCGCTTCGGCATCGAAGCCGCCTACCCGCCGTTCGAAAGCAAATCGCCGACGGGGCAGCTGCAAGGCTTCGACGTGGACGTCGGCAACGCGGTGTGCGCGAAGCTGAAGATGAAATGCGTGTGGGTCGAGAACGCGTTCGACGGTCTGATCCCCGCGCTGCAGGCCCGCAAGTTCGACGTGATCAACTCGGCGATGAACATCACCGCGAAGCGTCAGCAGAGCATCGATTTCACGCCGCCTATCTACATCGTCCCGATCGTCGCGATCGCGCGGCGTGATTCGAACCTGCTGCCGAACACGACCAGCCTGCACGGCAAGCGCGTCGGCGTGCTGCAGGGCTCGGCGCAGGAAGATTTCCTGAAGAAACACTGGGCGAATGCGGGCGTAACGATCGTGTCGTATCAGGACCAGGATCAGGTCTACGCGGATCTCGCGGCGGGCCGGCTCGACGCGGCGGTTCAGGAAGCGCAGACCGCATCGGACGGCTTCCTGAAGAAGCCCGAAGGACACGACTACACGATCATCGGCGACCCGCTGCGCGACCCGGCAACGCTCGGCGAAGGCACCGGCTTCGGTCTGCGCAAGGGCGACGCGGCGCTGAAGACGAAGGTCGTCGCCGCGCTCGATTCACTGAAGAAAGACGGCACGCTGTCGACGCTGTCGCAGAAGTACTTCGGGCGCGACATCGTCGCGAAGTGAAGCATTGCAGCGCAGACGGAATCTGATTTAGAGTCGGACGCTTCGGGTCGCGCGCTCGCGCGGCCCGATTTCTTTTCAGCACGCACAAAACGCGGAGACGGCAGCACCATGGATTTCGACGTGATCGTACTGGGAGCCGGCATCGTCGGCGTTTCGTCGGCCCTGCACCTGCAGGACCGCGGACGGCGCGTCGCGCTGGTCGACCGGCGCGCTCCCGGCGAGGAAACGAGCTTCGGCAACGCAGGGTTGATCGAACGCTCGTCGATCGTGCCGTACGCGTTTCCGCGCAAGCTCGGCACGCTGCTGCGCTATGCGCGCAACCAGTCGACCGATCTCTATTGGGACTACCGCGCGCTGCCCTCGTTCGCGACGTGGCTCGCGCGCTTCTGGTGGGAATCGTCGCCGCAGCGGCTCGCCGGCGCCGCGCGCGACATGCTGCCGCTGATCCGTCAGAGCGGCACCGAACACGAAGCGCTGATCGCGCGCGCGGACGTCGCATCGCTCGTGCACGCGCGCGGCTGGATCGAAGGCTTTCGTACGCACGCGGCTTTCGAACGCGAAGCCACCGATGCCGAACACGCCGCACGCGAATACGGCCTGCACGTGACACCGCTCGACGCTGCCGCGCTGCGCGCAAGCGAGCCGGGGTTAGGCGAAGGCTTCGTCGGTGCATTGCACTGGCACGATCCGCAGAGCGTGTCGAATCCCGGCGCGTTGACGAAAGGCTATGCACGCCTGTTCGAGCGAGCCGGCGGCACGCTGCTCACCGGCGACGCGACGACGGTGCGCGAGGAACGCGACGGCTGGAGCGTCGAGACTTCAACTGGTCGTATCGCTGCGCGCGAGGTCGTGGTCACGCTCGGGCCGTGGTCCGACACGGTGTTCGCGCCGCTCGGCTATCGCATTCCGCTGCGCGCGAAACGCGGTTATCACATGCACTATCGGCCGACGCATACGCTGCTGTCGCAGCCCATCCTCGATAGCGAACAGGGTTATGTGATCGCGCCGATGGACGGCGATCGGCTGCGGCTCACGACAGGCGTCGAGATCGCCCTTCGCGGCGCGCCGCCGACCACCATCCAGCTCGAACGCGCCGAGCGCGCTGCGAAACCGCTGTTCGGTCTGGGCGAGCGCGTCGACGCGGCGCCGTGGCTCGGCATGCGGCCCTGCACGCCGGACATGCGTCCCGTGATCGGGCCTGCGCCCCGGCATCGCGGGCTGTGGTTCGCGTTCGGCCACAACCATCACGGACTCACGCTCGGACCCGTCACCGGAAGGTTGCTCGCGGAGATGATGACGAACGCCGAACCGTTCACCGATCCGCGGCCGTATCGTCCCGCGCGCTTCGATTGAAACGCGCACGCGCTGACATCACGTCGATGTGCGCAGCCGTGCGCGAATTTTGTCCACGTGGCGCCGGTCTTTTTGACATGCGATAACCGGGTATCCCCTTGACGGAGCACACCCGATGGCCACGCTCGAAGCGTTCCGCGCCGCGCTCGACGATGAACGCACGCCCGAGATCATCCGCAACCACATCATCGATTCGCTGCAGTACACGCTGCGCAATCACGGACAGATTTTCACGTCGAAGGAAGTCGAGTGGCTCGCCGAGTGGGATGACGCACGCATTCCGCTGGCCGCGTCCCGCGAGCTGAAAAAGCGGGTCGTCGAGGCGGGTTGAAAAAAAGGCGTCACGTCCCCATCTGTCAAGGCATCCGCCCGCCGCGTCAATGCACGCCGTGCGGGCACGATGCCGTCCGCCGGAACTTTTCACTATCCAATATGGCCCATTTAGGGCATTATGTTGGGATAGTGGTTTCCTGCAGCACCGTCGTTTCATCGGCATTCCGCAACACCCCCGACTGCTCGACCGCCGCTTGCCGGCAGTCTCGTCATTTCGACAATGCGCCCATGTGCATTCGTCGTCGCGAGTTGCACTGCTTGTCATGCGCCCGGCATCCCTGCGATGCCAGCGTGTTTCTTCTCCACCCAATCCGCGCTTTTGCGGCTGCGTTCGATGCCTGGGCCAAGGCGTGAACCAACTTTTTCCATTGCGGCGCGCCCTCGTGCGCGGCGCCGCTGACACGCCGTGGCCGCGCGCTGCGCGAAACGGCGATGTACGAACAGGACATATTCATGATTCAAGCTGTCAAGACCTACAAGGGTTACGAAATTCATCCGCTGATCTATCCGCGCCGCCCGTCGGACGGACAGCCCAGCCGCCGGCCGGACGCTGGCTACGAAGCGTCGGTGCGCATCTGCCGCGTCGGTGCCAACCCGGTTGCAGACGGTCGCGTATTCCGCCTGCCCTACCTGTGGCCTTTCGAAGGCTCGGGCAAGGCCCGGCTCGCGTGCATGGCGCACGCGGAACAACTGATCGATGGCCGTGTAGACGGCCAGTCGGTCGCCGATCTTTGATTCATCGACGAGGAGCGATATATGGCAAAAGAAGAACTGCTTGAACTGGACGGTATCGTCGACGAAGTGCTTCCGGACAGCCGCTACCGCGTCACGCTCGATAACGGCGTCGTGGTCGGCGCGTATGCGTCGGGTCGCATGCGCAAGAACCACATCCGTATTCTCGCGGGCGACCGCGTCACGCTCGAACTGTCGGTCTACGATCTGACCAAAGGCCGGATCAACTTCCGCCACAAGGACGAGCGCGCCAGCGGCGGCGGCACGGGTACGCGTAACGCCGCATTCCGGCGCCGCTAACCGGCACGCGCGCCGTCTCCGTTTCTCGTGAAGCGGATGCGGCGCAGGTCGGCTTGACGTAGCGTCGTGGGCGTGGGGCCGGCGAACACGCCGTCCGCGCCCGTCGCGCGCTGTACGGTCACACGTCACAGCGACCGGCTTTCACCTCATCCCCCTTCTCTCGAATCCGGCCCGCAGCCTGCGTCGCTGGACACCCGCACCATCGCTTCAACGCCACCCGCAGCAGTCGACCCGCGATTCCGGTTAGACTATTTGCATGGAAAAGTGCCGTTATTGCGACAAGATACGCGACGAATGGGATTGCCACGGGGACGAGTGCCGGCGGTCGATCGCCACGGCGCTGCGACGCCAGCGCGCCGGACTGCCGATGGTGCCGAAAATCATCCGCAACGAGATTCCCGCCGACGCGACCACCCGTGAAGTCATCACGGTGCTGTCGCGTCAGCGTCTTCGCGCGCGCCGCGGCAATGAGGAGCGCCGCGAACGCAAGGAAGTCGAGGATCCGGACAACAGCTGACCTCTCGAACGCGCGGGTTCCCGTCTGCGCCTCTGCCTACTGAACCGTGACTGTTGCCTTCATGTTCGGGTGGATCCCGCAGAAAATCCGGTACACCCCCGGCTTGTCGAATTTGAACTGAAACGTGTCGTTCTGATCGAGCGCCGCCGAGCGAAACGTGCCCGCGTCATCGACGACCGTATGCGGTTCCCCATCGAGGTTCTTCCACGTGACGGTCGATCCCGCCTTGACCGTCAACGCCATCGGCGAAAACATGAAATTCTTGATGACGACCGCGTTCGCGTGCGCGTCGTCGGCTCGCGCGACTCCGGAAAACAGGGTCGTTGCCGCGATCAGTGCGACCGCCGCCGCGGACCGCTGCAATCCGCGGCCAAAGAGAATGATGTTCATGAGTGAAATCCTTGTGGGGAGTGAGCGGTAATCAGACGAGCGTCGTATCGGCGAGCGTCGCCTTCAGCGGATGCTGCTCGATGCGGATGCGCGTGACGCCGAGCATCTTCGGCAACTGATCGCCTGCAACCGTCAGCGGCATCGGACCGGGACCGTTGCCCGCCGTCGGCTGCGGATAGGCCGTCGAACGCGCGGTATGGAACGTGATGTTCCCCTCCACCTTCGACACGATCTGGTGAATGTGCCCGTTCAGCACCGTCACCGAACCGAAGCGCTTCAGATAGCTCATCGCTTCGCCCGCATCGCCGGTCCCCCATCCCCACGGCTCGTAGATCGTCCACATCGGCATGTGCGCGAAGACGACGATCGGCGTGCTCGACGAGCGCCCCTTCAGATCGTTTTCCAGCCACGCGAGCTGATCCGCGCCAAGGGCGCCCAACCCGTTCGCCTTGAAGTGCATCACATTGACGAGGCCGATGAAATGCACGCCGTCGTGATCGAAGCTGTAGTAGCCGCGATTGTCCGACGCCGCGCCGAAGCGCTTGAAGTACTCGGTGCCGGGACCGTCGGTGACGTCGTGTTCGCCGGGCACGGTATGCAGCTCGGTGATGTTCAGACCCGACAGCAGTTGCGAAGCGAGATCGAATTCCGATGCGCGCGACAGATGCGTGATGTCGCCGGTGTGGATCGTGAGCGCGGGCTTGACCGGCATCGCGTTGACGAGATCGATCGTCTGTTTGAGCGTACCCGCGACGTCCGGATTCGCTTCCTTGTTGAAGCCGATGTGCGAATCGCTGATCTGCAGGAACAGCGGCACACCGCTGCCTGCCTGCGTGGTGCCATCATCGGCAGAGCTAGCGGCAAGCGCGAGTTCGACCGGCGTGAGCACGCCGCCGGCCAGCATGAACAGCGTGCCCGCGCTGCCGAAGGCGAGACACTTCAACGCGGCCCGTCGCGACGGATGGGAAGGATGATCTGACGACATGGTGTCCTCTCGGGTTGAAAGCAGGACACCGGGCACCGGATGATCCGATGAAGCGTCCTGCGGTTTCGAGAGGAGACTGGCGGGGGCGGCGGTTTATTCCGCGTGTGGGTGCGCGTCGGTATCGATCGCGCGAACAGCCGGCAATCAGGAAGCCGGATGCGCGCGCAGATCGGCGATGAAGCCGTTCAACTCGGTGTCGCCGGCATCGGTGATCGCCCAGTAGTTCATGCCGCCCGCGCTCCAGTGCGCGAGGTGATAACCCTGCTTTTCGCCGATGCTCGGCGTCGGGCCGCCATCGTGGCCGGGCCACACATACAGATTGATCGGATGCAGCTTGTAGCGGTAGACCATCACCGCGACCGGTCGTCCGTCGAGATAGTCGAGCCGCCCGCCGATCAACGGATAGCCCTGCTGCGCAAGATCGACGACCGGCGGCGCATAGTCGAGCTTGCCGTCGAACCACGGCTTGACCGTGTGCTTGTCGGTCGAGATCACGTCCGACAGGTGATCGAACTGCAGCGAGCGGATATGGCTGTTGACGAGTTCGTCGGTGAGCCGCGTTTCGCCCGACGGCACCGACAGGTACAACCCGACGCTCCACGTCAACGCGACGAAGCTCATCGCCATCGCGCCGACCGGCGCCCAGTTCCACGAGCCGCCACCGCTACGCCATTCGAAACGCTCGATCAGCCGTTGCCACCACGACTTCTGCCGGGGCAGCGCCGCCCTGATCCGACGCGCAAGATCGGCGGGCGCATCGACACGCAGATCCGCCTGCCTCAGTTTCGCGCTGACCTGCTGATGCTGCGCGTACGCCTGCTGACACAGTTCGCAATCCGCGAGATGGCGCTCGAATTCGAGCGACTCCGACAGGCTCAACTCCTGGTCGAGATAGCCGGGCAACAGCTCGAATGCCTGTTCGTGATCCATCACGCCTCCTGATCCGTCGGTGCGAGCAGCACGGCGAGCTGCTGGCGGCCACGCCCGAGGCGCGACATCACCGTGCCCATCGGGATGCCCACGATGGCGGCGATTTCCTTGTACGACAATTCCTCGAGCTCCCGTAGCACGATCACCTCCCGATACTCCAGCCGCAGACCGCGCAACGCGACGTGCACCCGCTTGCGGCTCTGGCTGCGGATCAGCGTCGCTTCGGGACTGTCGTCGCGCGCGGTGTCCGCGGTCTCGAGGCTGTGCAGGTCTTCCTCGAACTCCTGCGTGTCCGGCGCATGGCCTCGGTTCTGCTGATACCACGTGTAAAACGTATTGCGCACGATGCTCAGCAGCCATGCACGTGCGTCGTCGCCGCGAAATCCGCCGAAAAAGCGGAACGCGCGCAGATACGCCTCCTGGACCACGTCCTGGGCGTCCTGATCGTTATGCGTCAGCCATCGAGCAACATTGAAGGCCGAATTCATATGCGGCAAAACGAGTGCTTCGAATCGCTTTGCGATAAATGGATCGGCCATATTGATATCCCTGAAGTAACCGCGATCCGTGACCGACACTGAGCAGACTGCCCGTGTGCCGGTTTTATTCCCGGACGGTTTCGCTGGGTTCTGTGTACCTCGCAACGCATCAGGCGGGCGTGGGTCTGCGGCTGCGATTCAGCGCATTGTAGACGCGGCGACCGGGAACCGGTACGCCGCTTTTCGGGGAGAGTGTAAGAGCGAGCGGCTTTACGCGGCGTCGGACAGCACGATGTTCGCGGTCTTGCTCGCGTCGCCGGCGAGGCCCATCGCGGCCGCGTCGTCGGTCGGGTTCATGTACGCGCGGATCGCGTCGCCGTCGCCCGCCGTGCGGCCGTCGGACAGCGTGACCGTCATGTTCTCGGCATTGCCGCCGAAATCCTTGTTGCCGTCGACCTTGCTGATGTCGGGGTTGCCGGCGCCGCTGGCCTGGCCGTTGTCGGCACCGCCGTCCTCGTACAGCACCTCGTTCGGATGCGTGTTGCCGCTCGCATCGGACGGCGAGATCCGCACGCCGATATCGCCCGAGCCCGCGGTGAACGCGCCGGTCTGGCCCGGCGCGAGCGTGATGGTCGCCTTGTTCGCGCCCTGCACGGAGTACGTGAACGACTCGGTGCGATTCGTATCGTTGGTGACGTTGAAGGTCTTGTCGCTGCCGGTGCCGGTGTTGACCGTCTGCGTCGACGCGGGATTGACGCCGCTGATCGCGGCCGCCTGCGCAACGCCGCCTGCGTTGTTCGACAGACCTGTTGCGCCGGGAGCCCCGGTTGGCGCACCCGGTGCACCTGATGGTGCGCCGCTCGGCGGATTGACCGACGCGACCTGCGGCATCGTATTGGCCGGCGGAGGCGCTGCATTGAAAGCAGCCTGCGGAAAACTGGGCGCACCGGAGCCCGACGCTCCACCGACCGGCGGCGACGAAAGATCGTCGTTGTTCTGGCCAGGCATTGCGTTCTGCAGCATCGCGAGCAATTCCTGAATGATCTGCGCGATCTGCTGCGCGTTGATGCCGCCTGCGGGACTCGTCCCCGGATCGTACGGCGTGACGCCGTAGCCGCCTTGAAGCGTGATGCCTGACATGATCGCCCTCGCCTGCAATAGAAGATGTCGATGTGCTCCGCTTTGCGCTATCTGCCTTGCGCTCCCTTTCCTGCGTCCCGATGCATCCGGACGCCATCTGGCTGGGGGATGAGTTTCATCGGAAGCGACAGTAGCCTGAATGTATGACGTGCGCTTCGGGTGGGTAGCGTGCAGTACGAAATTACGGCGTGGGATGCGAAGTGTTGGGGGAGTTTGATCGGCCCGTTCGATCGTCCGGGGATGCGAGGGAACGCTACGAGCCCTGTTCGTCCTCTTCCTGTGCAATCCTGTCCAGGTTCGCGCTGATCTTCTGCAGCATCTCCGCCAGTTGCGCGATCTCGTCCGTGCTCAACCCCTCCAGCGCCGCCGAACTGCCCGCCATCAGGACCGCGCGGGCACGCGACAACCGCTTTGCCGCGTCGGGTGTCAGCGAAATGAGCCGGCTGCGCTTATCGTCCGGAGCCGGCACGCGATCGATGATGCCGTCGCGTTCCATCCGGCTCAGCAGTTGCGCCATCGTCGGCTGCTCGACGCGTGCGAGCCGGGCCAGCTCCGATTGAGGCAGGGCCCGGCCGCCTTTGAGCGCGTTCAGCACAGGCGTGTGCGCGACGGCAAAGCCCAGTTCGCGCAGACGCTTGTCGAAAATACGCGTGAACCCGCGATTGATCAGCCCGATCAGCGGCATCGGATTGAGGGGGAGATCTTTTTTAGCCATGAGTTCGCGGGCGGGTGGTGAGCGAGCCTGTCGTTATTGCATAGGCGCCTATTGTATCGGGCGAATGCGGCGGATTATGCCGACGCAGACGCCGACGTCACCTCGGCTTCATGGCTCCGATACAGCGCAAGCGTCAACGCTGCGCCGTCATGCGACAGGAACGTGGCCGCGCCTTCCGCGGCGCCCTCCGCCGATTCGACAACCCGCGCGAACATCTGCATCTCGTACGTTTGCACGGCGTCCGTCCAGCGATCGCTTGCGACAAGCAAGCGCGCGAGTTCGGCGGCATCGAACATCGCGTTGTTCACGCCGTCGCCGCCGAACGGCGACATCACGTGTGCGGCATCGCCGAGCAACGTGAGCCCCGGCCGATGCGCCCAGCAGTGACCCACGGGCAACGCATGAATCGGTCGCACAGCGAAAGCGTCGTTGCCCGCACGGAAGAGATCGAGAATCGCGTCGTCGAAGCCGTCAAATTCGCGGATCAGTGCTTCGCGAACCGCAACCGGCGCCGCGAAATCGAAGCGCTTCGCGGCCCAGTCGACGGGGACACGAAAAATCGCATAGACGCGCACGTGCGCATGGTCGTTGCGCTGCGCGATGATGCATTTTCCATCGGCTTCCACGCTCATCTTGCCGCGCCCGACCATGCGCGACAGCGCCGGATGCTGCGCATCGATATCGTCGATACCGAATTCGATGAAGACAAGGCCGCTGTACTGTGGCTTGTACGGCGACAACAACGGACGCACGCGCGACCATGCACCGTCCGCACCGACCACGAGATCGAACGGACCTTCGATGCCGGAATCGGTGGTCACGCACCAGCGGCCATCGCTCGCGGCCGATACGTCGCGCACCGCACTGCCCCAGCGAACGGTTTCGGCAGGCAGCGACGCCAGCAATATCTCGCGCAGCGCGGTACGGTCGACTTCCGGTCGATTGCCCGCTGCCGCATCCGCCTGCTCGAACAGCACGTGCCCCGTCTTGTCGAGCATGCGCGTGCCCTGGTCCTCATAACGGGCAATCTCGCGGAACGCCCGTTGAAGACCCGCGCGTTCCAGCGCCGCGATGCCCGAGTCTTCGTGAAGATCCAGCGTTCCGCCTTGCGGCCGCTCGAGAGAATGCGTGTCGCGCTCGAACACCGCTACGTCGATGCCGTGCATCACAAGAAGACGAGCCAGCGTCAGACCACCCGGCCCTCCACCGACGATCGCAACGTGCCGCGTGGTTTTCATCTCATTCATCGGTGTCTGTCCATACTCGAATAAACATAGGCAGCTATATAAAAACATAGTCGCCTATTGAAGTCAACCGCAGTGCAATTCCTCAAGCCACGCTGATCTGACGTAGCATGTCGCACTACTCACCCCTCCGTTCGAGTCCGATGCGTTCCCGACGTCCGTTGCCGCCGCTCGCGTCTTTGCGTGCTTTCGAAGCAGCCGCAAGGCATCTCAGCTTCAGCCTGGCGGCGCAGGAACTGTTCGTGACGCAAAGCGCGGTCAGTCATCACATCCAGAAGCTGGAAAACGATCTCGGCGTCGCGCTGTTCGAGCGGCTCACGCGCGCGGTCGCGCTGACGTCGGCGGGCCAGTGCTATTACGAGCAGGTCCACGCGGCGTTCGAACTGCTGCGCAACGGCACCGAAGCGATGCGCGTGTCGACGGACACTGCCCGGACGACACTGACCGTCGGACTCCTCGCGTCGTTCGCGACGCGCTGGCTTGCGCCGCGCCTGCCGGCTTTCTCGCTCGCGCATCCGGACATCGATCTGCAGCTGCGGCCCGACATCGCGCTTGCGGATGTGGCTGCCGGCGAAGTCGACGTCTCGATCCGTTACGGTCGCGGCGCATGGCCAGGCATACGTGCGCAGCAGTTGATCTCAGAGAGGTTGTCGGTGGTGTGCGCGCCCGCGTTGATCGCGGGTTCGAATCCGCCGCGGGTACCGCAGGATCTGACGCGCTACCCGATGCTGGTGTCGCATGCAGGGCAGCCATTCGAGTGGGACGCGTGGTGCCGTCGCTTCGACGCGGATCTGAGTGCCGCGCAGACCGTGCGCCTGCACGACTACAACATCGTCGTCGAAGCGGCACTCGCGGGACAGGGCATCGCGATGGGCCGTCACAGCCTGATCCGGCCGCAACTGGCGAGCGGTGCGCTGGTGGAGGCATTGCCCGGCACGACGCTGGACGACCCGCGCATCGGATGGTGGCTCGTGACTCCGCGCGGCAAGCTCGGCGACGCGGCGCGCGCGTTCCGCGACTGGCTCGTCGATACGCATGAATCCAGCTCACGCATGCGCGGTGAAAATTGATTGGTCAGCGGATTGCCGATTCCCTACGATGAACCAGTCTTCACTCTTTTAGCGCCTACGTCATGCCACATTCGATTTCCGCTCGCGTCGCCGAGCTTGGCTTCACGCTCGAACCCGCATCCGCTCCCGCAGCGAACTATGTGCCGTTCGTGCAGGACGGCAACCTGCTGTTCATCTCCGGACAGATTTCACGCGAGGGCGGCAAAGCCGCTTACGTTGGTCGACTCGGCGACACGATCTCCGACGACGACGGCGTCGCAGCCGCGCGTCTCGCGGCACTCGGCGTGCTGTCGCAGATCGCGGCGGCCACTGGCGACCGGTTGGATCGCGTCGGTCGCGTGATGCGCGTCGGCGTATTCGTCGCGAGCACACCCGAGTTCGACCGGCAAAGCGCGATTGCGAACGGCGCATCGGATTTGATGGTGCAGGTATTCGGCGATGCGGGCCGGCATGCGCGCGCGGCGGTCGGTGTCGCGTCGCTGCCTTCGGGCGTCGCTGTCGAAGTCGATGCTATCGTTTCGCTCAAGCCGCAATAACGCAATAAGCCAACCCGCCTGACCAGGACCACGATGCCCGCTCCGCTCACTCCCGCTGCCGTGAACGCGTTGCGCGCCCGCACGCCGGGCACGCACAGCACCGTTCATTTCAACCATGCAGGCGCGTCGCTGCCGTCGTCCGCGACGATCGACGCGATTCACGCGCATCTCCTGCGCGAAGCGGCGTCGGGACAGATGGAGGCCGGCGTCGCTGCACGCGAACAGACCGGAGAGGCCCGCACGCTTGCCGCCCGGCTGCTCAACGCGCAACCCAGCGAGATCGCATTGACCACCGGCAATTCGTCGGGATGGGGCGCGGCCTTCGCGGCACTCGGCCCCTGGCGACCGGGTGACCGCATCCTGGTCGCGCGCCATGAATGGGGCGGCAATCTCGCGACGATGCGACTGACCGCACAACGCGCGGGCGCATCGATCGAAACCATTCCGTCGGACGACACCGGCGCGGTCGATCCGCGCGCGCTCGAAACGCTGCTCGACGAACGCGTCCGCCTGATCGCATTGACATGGATGCCGGCTAACGGCGGCCTCATCAATCCCGCCGCAGCGATCGGGCAGATCGCGCGACGTCATAACATCCCCTACTTCATCGATGCCGCGCAGGCGATCGGCCAGTTGCCCATCGACGTGGTCAAGACAGGCTGCGATGTGCTGGCCGGTGTCGGCCGCAAGGCGCTGCGCGGACCGCGCGGCACAGGGTTGCTCTATGTGCGCGACGCGTTCCTGCAGCAGTTGACGCCTGCGTTCTGCGACACATGGTCCGCGCCGCTCGGTATCGACGGCGAGCCTGTGTTGCGTAACGACGCATCACGCCTCGAATCGTCGGAGGCATCGATGGCATTGCGCTGCGGTCTTGCGAATGCATTGCACGAAGCGCTCGACGTCGGCATCGACACGATCCGCGCGCAGATCGATCACGTCGCGCAAACGCTGCGCGTGCAGCTCGCGGCGATTCCGAACGTCACGGTACTGGATCAGGGACTGGAGCGATCCGGACTTGTATCGTTCGACGTCGCGGGACACGATCCGGCGTCGGTACAACAAAGCCTCGCTGCGCAGGGTGTGTCGATCAGCAGCAACGGCATCGGCTACACGCCGCTCGACATGAACGCGCGAGGACTCGTCAAGGTCGCGCGCGCATCGGTGAGCTACCTCACTACTGACGCTGAAATCGATGTGTTGATCGACAGATTGCGGGCGCTTGCTGCGTAGCATGGCGGTCTGCCCCAATGACGCACGGCACCTGAGGTCAACGCAAACCGCCTCAGGTGCCGCACATAACCACTTCGACGCCTAGCTCTTCGACAACCGTATATCGCGCGACGACGCACCGACATACACCGAGCTACCGCGCACATACTTCCACCGGTTGTGCGTGACGTCCCAGATGCTCTGATCGTCCGGCGATACAACCACGCTGACGGTACGCGACTCGCCCGGCTGCAGCGTCAACCGGCTCCACCCCGCGAGACGCTTCGGTGGTTCGTTCGGGTCCTTGATGCCGAGGTACACCTGCGGCACGTCGGTACCCGCCACCTGCCCGTCGTTCTTCACCGTGAAGGTGACGATCAGGTCATGCCACGGCGTATTGCGCACCGACAGACGCGAATACGTGAAGTGCGTGTACGACAGACCGTAGCCGAATTCGAACAGCGGCTTGATGTTCTGGCTGTCGTACCAGCGATAACCCATCTCCAACTTTTCGCCGTACACCGGACTCGTCACGAAGGTGCCGTTTTGCCCCCACGTCGGCGTGTCCTGGTCGCGGACCGGGAACGTCACCGGCAACCGGCCCGATGGATTGACCTTGCCGAACAGCACGTTCGCGATCGCCGGTGCGCCGGCCTGCCCCGGGTACCACGCATCGACGACAGCGGACACATTGTCGAGCCACGGCATCAGCACCGGGTTACCGTTCTCGACGACGACGATCGTGTGCGGGTTGACTGCGGCCACCGCGTTCACCAGGTCGTTCTGGTTCGACGGATTCGCGAGATTCAGGCTGACGAGATCGGCAAAATCCTCGCCGGCTGGCTGCGCGACGACGACGATCGCGACGTCCGACTTGCTCGCGAGTGCGACCGCCGCGTCGATCTGCTGCTGCGTGTACGCGACGAACGGATTGTTCTGGTCGCTGTTCCCCGCGAACGTCACCTGCGCGGCCGGCGCAAGTTGCTGGATCGCTTGCACGATCGTCGTGTTCGCTTTCAGCCACGGGTTGCTCCACCAGTGGCAGCCGGGGCCCGACGGGAACGTCAACCCGCCGCAGCCGGCAAACGAGCCGTTCACCGGGTCGCGCGTATTGCCGGACCCGCCGCCCGCGAGCAGCCCCGCATCCGCATGCCCGCCGATCACCGCGACGCTCTTCAGATTCGCGGCGACGAGCGGCAGCTGGTTCTGGCTGTTTTTCAGCAGCACGATGCTGCGTTCCTCGGCGTGCTGCGCAAACGCGTTCGCCTCGTCGAAATTCACGGTGCTGGGTTTCGCAGGATCGTCCATCACGCCGATACGGATCATCGTGTAGAGCTTGCGGCGCACCATGTCGTCGAGACGCGCCTGCGTGATCGTGTGGCTTTGCAGCGCCTGCGTGACGAGTGTCGGCGTCAGGAAGACGGTCGGGCCGACGTCCTCTTCCTCGTCGAGACCCGCATTGATCGAGTTCGCGGTGCTATGCGCCGCGCCCCAGTCGGATTGCACCTGCCCCTTGAAATGCCAGTCGTTCTTCAACACGTCGTTGAGCAGATGCTGGTTCTCGCACGCGTAGAAACCGTTCAGCTTGTTGTAGCTGCACATCACGCTGCCGGGATCGGCCTCTTTCACCGCGATCTCGAACGGCCGCAGATAGAGTTCGCGCAGCGTGCGTTCGTCGATCTGCGTGTTGCCGCCGCTGCGGCCGGTTTCCTGCTCGTTACCGTCGAAATGCTTGATCGTCGCGATGACCTTGCGGCTCTGCGTGCCGTTGGTGCGCTCGGCGAGCATTTCGCCTGCGAGCAGCGGATCTTCGCCGAGATACTCGAACAGACGTCCGCCGCGTGGTTCGCGCGCGAGATTCGTGCCGCCGCCAAGGCCCATCGAAAAGCCCTGCGCGCGGATCTGCGTCGCAATCTGCGCGCCATAGTCGTACGAGAGTTTTCTGTCCCAGCTCGCGGCGATCGCGATCGTTGCAGGGAACGTCGTGCTGGGTTGCGACGTGCTGCCGCCGCCCGTCGACGAGTCGACCATGTTCAGATCGGGAATGCCGAGGCGCGGCACGCCCTGGATATACCCGGCCCCGCCGAGCGGCACGTCGCTCATCTGATACTGCGAGTGAATCATCTGCAGCTTCTCGCTCTGCGTGAGCATTGCGAGCAACGCGCTGGCACGCAGGTTCGCGAACAGCGACGACACCGCTGTCTTCACGGACTTGCCGTTGAAATCCTCAGCGCCCGATGCTGACGAAGCCGCTGCTGCAACCGCCGCAGCTTGCGCATTCGCCGAAAACTGCGCGGACGACCCGCTTCCTCCCGAGTCGCCGCCACAGCCGGCAACCATGCCCGAAACGATTAGCATCCCTATGCATAATGGATAGCGCGATGTCATGTCATTCCTCGGTTGTTCATGCCTGGTTCACTGCGTGAGCCCTTGCTGCGGGCGAAAGTCCGGATACCTGAATCCCTGGATTGCGATTATCGACGCGCAGGTCTATTCCAATACGACGACTTCAATCGACAAAGTCAAATTCGCAAATAATGAAAATAGAAATAGCTGGTAAGTGAGCAGTCTACTTTCACTTTCATCTCGATTTAGCACCCCTTTCGTATCACACCCATCCATACAAGAATTGCTGCATCGCACGAAATGGAAGCGCTTCCACTTAATCGCCTTCAACTTACTCACTGCATCCCACTATATCAATCAGGGTTTGTATGGACGTGCGCCCGAGAGCGAGACAGCATGCGGGTTTTAGAGATACCCACCGTTTACCCGTCAGCACCTCAATTCTCAATAAAACTCAACTCACGTTGAGCCTCAAATGAATATCAAAATCCTTACACCTCAATATCGGAATTCGCGCCATTGCGACATTTGAATGACATTGAATCGATACGCATCCCAACCATTGCAATTCATCGATTTAACGTTTATTTCATTTCCGGTAAACATTCCCATCTGCTGGGATCGCTAAAAAAATCTGGAATCCCGTCGTCGTGCTGAATATAGTCACCTCCGAAACTCGTCTTGCTTTTCTGCAGAGCCAGAAGTTCAACGAGGAGACAGACATGAACCTGCTCATGTACAAACGCTGTGCGGTCGCGCTGATAACCGGCCTGGCCGTGAGTGTGTCGTTGGGTTTATCGGGTTGCGGCGGCGATGCGCCCGGCAGCAGCGGCGTGGCTTCGCTCAAGAGCGAAGCGAATGCTGCAGCATCGGCTGCGAACGACCAACAAGCCGACGCGAAACAGAATCGCCGCGCCTACCGGCAGATCGCCGTAGTGCCGCCACCGATGGGCTGGTCGTCATGGAACAGCCTCGCGGAGAACGTGAACTACAACACGATCAAGGCGGTGGCCGACGGCATGGTCGCGCTGAACGCGAAGATCAAGTCCGGCGCGAAGTATCAGTACGTGAATACCGATGAAGGCTGGTGGACTTCCGGCACACGCGATGCCGACGGCAACTTCATCATCGACAACACGCAATGGCCCGGCGGCATGGCGGCCATCGCGCAATACATCCACAGCAAGGGCCTGAAAGCGGGCATCTACATCGACGCAGGCCCGCAAGGCTGCGGTACGCGAACCAACGGCACGCACTTCGTCGGCAGCGACTTCGCGCACTACGATCACGACTTCCTGCAGTTCGCGCAATGGGGCTTCGACTTCGTGAAGGTCGACTTCTGCGGCGGCCGTGTAGCCGGCTACGATCCGCAGCAGGCCTACATGGCCATTGCCGATGCGATCGACAAGGCCTACGTGCAGACCGGCCAGCGCATCACGTTCAGCATCTGCGACTGGGGCACCATCGGCAGCAACCCCGCATATCCCGACTACAACGAAGGACCGTGGGACTGGGGTGCAGGCGTCGGCCGGATGTGGAGAACGACGGGCGACATCTACGGGCCGAATAGCGGCGCGCCGAACTTCGGCAGCGTGGTCGGCAACTTCCTCGGCAACTACCATCCCGAAGGACAGCACACCGGCTACTACAACGACCCCGACATGATGGTCGCCGGCATGGGCATGACTGCGGTTCACGACCAGGCGCACATGAGTCTGTGGACAATCGCCGGTGCACCGCTGATCCTCGGCGACGATCTGTCGAAACCGATCGCCGACGACACGACGAAACTGATGACGAACCCCGAAGTCATCGCCATCAACCAGGACCCGCTCGGCACACAAGGTCTGATGGTCGCGCAGTCCGGCGCGCAGCAGGTGTGGGCGAAGCTGCTTGCAGGAAGCGGCCAGCGCGCGGTCGCGCTGTTCAACAATGGCGCAACCGACGCACCGATGACCGTCACCTGGCAGCAGCTCGGCCTCGCGCCGAACACGCGTGCGTCGGTGCGCGACGTGTGGGCCGGCAAGAACCTCGGTTCGTTCGCGACGTCCTATACGTCGCCGACGGTCCCGGCGGGTGGCGTGGTGCTGCTGACGGTGAGCGGAACCGACGTCGCGTCGAAGACCTATCAACCCACATCGCTCGGCGGCGGCGCATCGTACACGCGCTGCCCGGAATGCGTGGGCGGCAGCAAGATCGTTCGAGGCCTCGGCACGGTGACGTTCGGCAACGTGACGTCGACGACGGCCGGCGGCTTCGTCGAGATCGCGTACGCAAACCGCACACGCGACACGCTGACCGCGCAACTCGTGACGAACGGCGGCGAACCGACCACCGTCGCGTTCCCGCCGACCGGCCGCGACCGCAGCATCGCAACCGTCACGGTGTACGTCGCGCTGCAGGCGGGCCAGAACTCGCTGACGCTGTCGAGTGCGGACAGCACCGCGCCGACGCCGGAAATCGCGTCGCTCGCCGTGGTCTCCGGGCCGCTGCGTCTGCCGCCGTTCAAAGCCGCGTATGAAGCCGAAGCATCGACCAGCGTGCTCGCGGGCGGCGCACGGATCTCGTCGTGCAGCGCGTGTTCGGGTGGTCAGGACGTGGGCTACGTCGGCAACGGCGGCACGCTGACGATCAACGGCATTACGGTCGCCGCCGACGGCACCTACACCGTGCAGGTCGGCTACGCGAACGGCGATTCGGCGCCGCGTTCCGCGGACATCAGCTTCAACGGATCGACGCCCGTGACCGTCGCGTTCCCGCCGACCGGCGGATGGAACACGATCTCGACGCTCGCGGTCACCGGCACGTTCAAGGCGGGCAGCACGAATGCGCTGATCTTCTCGAACCCGTCAGGCTGGGCACCTGACATCGACGGTGTCAGCGCACCTACGGCATCTCATTAACGACATCCCTCGCGCGGCGGCGCCCTGCCGCCGCGCCACATCAGTGCACTCCCCTCGCGCGTCGCACTGCTGCGGTGCGTCATGCGCCGCCGCGATCCGCTGCATCACGCTCCCACACCCGCTCCACGCCCTGAAAACATCGATGGCACACACGTTGCTTAGAGCCATGTGCTGCCCTGCAACGACGCGGGAGCGCATGAACCTGGCCTGATCGCGCAATGCACTGCGGCGGTCGGCTGCTTTAGTCGGGCAATGACGTTCGACGTGCATCGCATCCGTCCTCCCACAAGGCGGCATGCGATCCAGCGACGGATCATCCATGAACTCTCCCCGACTCGTCGTCATCGGCAACGGCATGGCCGGCATCCGCACGCTCGAAGAGCTGCTGGCGATCGCCCCCGGCCACTACGACATCACCGTCTTCGGTGCCGAACCGCATCCGAACTACAACCGCATCCTGCTGTCGCCGGTGCTTGCCGGCGAGCAGAGCTTCGCGGACATCGTCCTCAATCCGCTCGCGTGGTACGAAGAAAACGGCATCCGGTTGCACGTCGGCAAGACAGTCGAGCGGATCGACCGCGTGCGTCGCATTGTCGTCGCGAGCGACGGCACCGAAGCGCCGTACGACCGTCTGCTGATCGCGACCGGCTCGACGCCGTTCATCCTGCCCGTGCCCGGCAACACGCTCAAAGGCGTGATCACATATCGCGACATCCACGACACGCAGTCGATGATCGATGCCGCCACCGTGCAGAAACACGCGGTCGTGATCGGCGGCGGTCTGCTCGGTCTCGAAGCGGCGAACGGTTTGAAGCTGCGCGGGATGGACGTCACCGTCGTGCACCTCGCGGACACGCTACTCGAACGCCAGCTCGACGCCGCAGCGGGCAAGCTGCTGCAACGCTCGCTAGAGGAACGCGGCTTGAGCTTCATGCTCGGCACGCAGACTGCGGCGATCGAGGGCAACGAAGCCGGCGCAGTCTCCGGCGTGCTGTTCAAGGACGGCACGCGCATTCCCGCCGATCTCGTCGTGATGGCCGCCGGCATCCGCCCGAACACCGCGCTCGCCGAATCGGCGGGCCTGTACTGCAATCGCGGCATCGTCGTCAGCGACGCGCTGCAAACCTACGACCCGCGCATCTACGCGGTCGGCGAATGCGTGAGCCATCGCGGCGTCGCGTACGGTCTCGTCGCGCCGCTGTTCGAGCAGGCCAAGGTCTGCGCGAACCACCTCGCGTTGATGGGCATCGGCAGCTACAAGGGCTCCGTGCTGTCGACCAAACTGAAAGTGACCGGCATCGACCTCTTCTCCGCCGGCGACTTCAACGGCGGCGACAACACCGAGGAAATCGTGCTGTCCGATCCCGCGGGCGGCGTCTACAAGAAGCTCGTCATCAAGGACGATCAACTGGTCGGCGCGTGCCTGTACGGCGACACCGCCGACGGCGCGTGGTACTTCAAGCTGCTGCGCGAAGGCCGCAAGCTCGGCGAGCTGCGCGATCACATCATGTTCGGCGAATCGAGCGTCGGCGATGCGGGCGTGCAAGGCCAGAGCCGCGCCGCCGCGATGGCCGACACCGACGAGGTCTGCGGCTGTAACGGCGTGTGCAAGGGCACCATCGTCAAGGCGATCACCGAGAAAGGCCTCTTCACGCTCGACGACGTGAAGAAGCACACCAAGGCATCGAGTTCGTGCGGCTCGTGCACGGGCCTCGTCGAACAGATCCTGATGAGCACGGTCGGCTCCAGTTTCCAGGAGACGCCGACGACCAAAGCGATCTGCGGCTGCACCGATCGCAATCACGGCGAAGTGCGCAAGGCGATCCGCGAGCACAAGCTGTTCACGCACCGCGCGGTCTACGATTTTCTCGAATGGCACACGCCGAACGGTTGCGCGACCTGCCGTCCGGCGATCAACTACTACCTGCTGTCCACATGGCCGCGCGAAGCCGTCGACGATCCGCAAAGCCGCTTCGTCAACGAGCGCGTGCACGCGAATATCCAGAAGGACAACACGTTCTCGGTGATTCCGCAGATGAAGGGCGGCGTCACGACCGCAGCGGAACTGCGTCGCATCGCTGACGTCGCGGACAAATACCACGTGCCGATGGTCAAGGTGACGGGTGGTCAGCGTATCGACCTGCTCGGCGTGAAGAAGGAAGACCTGCCGAACGTGTGGAAGGACCTCGGCATGAAGTCGGGTCACGCGTACGGCAAATCGATCCGTACCGTGAAGACCTGCGTGGGTAGCGAGTTCTGCCGCTTCGGCACGCAGAACAGCACGCAGATGGGCATCGATCTGGAGACGATGCTCGCGAACATGTGGTCGCCGCACAAGGTGAAGCTCGCGGTGTCCGGCTGCCCGCGCAATTGCGCGGAGGCGGGCATCAAGGACGTCGGCGTGATCGCGGTGGACAGCGGCTGGGAACTGTATGTCGGCGGGAACGGCGGCATCAAGACCGAGGTTGCGCAGTTCCTCGTCAAGGTCAAAACCGCCGAAGAGGTCAAGGAATACACCGGCGCATTCCTGCAGCTTTATCGCGAGGAAGCGTATTACCTCGACCGCTCCGTGCATTACATCGCGCGTGTCGGCCTCGAGTACGTGAAGCAGAAAGTGGTCGCCGATGCGGCGAGCCGCAAGGCGCTGTACGAACGCCTGCTGTACTCGCTCGAAGGGCTGCGCGATCCGTGGGAAGCACGCATCGCCGGTACGCAAAAACGCGAATACATTCCGCTGAAGGTCGTCGCATGAGAACCGCTGAAATGGAAATTGCCCCTCCCCCGGTTGCGCTGTCGTGGACGCGCGTCTGCACCGTCGACGACATTCCTCCGCTCGGTAGCCGCGTGCTGGAGCGCGACAGCGGCAACGTCGCGCTGTTCCGCACCGCGAAGGACACGGTGTTCGCGCTGCTCGACCACTGCCCGCACAAAGGCGGCGCGTTGTCGCAAGGCATCGTGCACGGCGAAAGCGTGACCTGCCCGCTGCACGCATGGAACATCGACCTCGCCTCAGGCACCGCGAAAGCACCCGACGAAGGCTGCGCGCGACGCTTCCCGGTGCGCGTCGATGCGGACGGCTCGGTGTTCGTCCACTTCGCTTCTACGTGACCGCGTGACCTGCGTGATCCCACGCGACGGAGATGCAATGAAGACGGTGACCCGTTCCACCTGCTGCTACTGCGGCGTCGGTTGCGGCGTGCTGATCGAGGCGGAGCATGGGCGTATCACCGGCGTGAGCGGCGACCCCGAGCATCCGGCGAATTTCGGCAAGCTGTGCAGCAAAGGACTGACGCTCGCCGCGACCGCGCAGAGCGATACGGGCCGCGCGCTGCAACCGGAACTGCGCACGCATCGCGATGCACCGCGCGTGCCGGTCTCGTGGGACACCGCGCTCGATGCAGTCGCCGGGCGGTTCGCGCAGATCGTCGAGCAGCATGGTCCGGATGCGGTCGCGTTCTACGTGTCCGGCCAGTTACTGACCGAGGACTATTACGTCTTCAACAAGCTCGCGAAAGGCCTGATCGGCACCAACAACATCGACACCAACTCGCGACTCTGCATGTCGAGCGCGGTCACCGCGTACAAGATGGCGCTCGGTGCCGACGGTCCGCCGACCTGCTACGACGATCTCGAACGCGCGCAGACCATGCTGTTCGCGGGCAGCAACATGGCGTGGGCGCATCCGGTGCTGTACCGGCGACTCGAAGAAGCGAAGGCCGCGAACCCCGACATCCGCTGGATCGTCGTCGATCCGCGCCGCACCGATACCGCCGCGATGGCCGATCTGCATCTCGCGATCCAGCCTGGCACCGACGTCGCGCTGTTCAACGGCATGCTGCATCACCTGATCTGGGAAGGACGGGTCGATCGTGCGTTCGTCGACGAGCACACGGCCGGTTTCGATGCATTGAAATCGCTCGTGCGCGAATTCACGCCGCGCGTCGCGGCGGAACTGTGCGGCATCGCCGAGCGCGATCTGATGCAGGCCGCCGAATGGTTCGGCGCGAGCGACGCCGCGCTGTCGCTGTACTGCATGGGTCTCAACCAGTCGAGCCACGGCACCGACAAGAACCTCGCGCTGATCAACCTGCACCTCGCGACGCGGCAGATCGGCCGCCCTGGCGCGGGTCCGTTTTCATTGACCGGTCAGCCGAACGCGATGGGTGGGCGTGAAGTCGGCGGCATGGCGACGATGCTCGCCGCGCATCGCGACATCGGCAACGCAGCGCATCGCGCCGAAGTCGAAAACCTGTGGGGCCTGACGGGCATCCGTACGCTATCGGATCGTCCGGGCTTGCCGGCCGTTGCGCTGTTCGACGCGTTGCGCAGCGGCAAGGTCAAGGCCGTGTGGATCGCATGCACGAACCCGGTCCATTCGATGCCCGACATCGCGCGCGTACGCGAAGCGCTCGACACCGCCGAGTTCGTCGTCGTCCAGGAAGCGTTCATGCAGACCGACACGATGCCGTACGCGGACGTCGTGCTGCCCGCCGCGACGTGGGGCGAAAAGTCCGGCACCGTGACGAACTCCGAGCGGCGCATCTCGCGCGTGCGCGCCGCCGTACCTGCTGCCGGCGATGCACGGCCCGACTGGTGGATCGCCGCGCAGGTCGCGCAACGGATCGAACGTTACCTCGACAGCCCGACCGACATGTTCGCGCATGCGTCGCCGGAAGCGGTGTTCGACGAGCATCGCGAACTGACGAAGGGTCGCGATCTGGACATCGGCGGTCTCGACTATGCGACGCTCGAAGCGCGCGGTCCGCAGCAATGGCCGTTTCCGTCGGGACGCAAAGAAGGCTTCGCGCGCCGCTACACCGACGCCGTCTTCGCCACCGCCGACGGCCGCGCGCGTTTCCACGCCGTCCACTATCAGCCGGTCGCCGATGCGATCAATGCGCGCTATCCGTTCCGTCTGCTGACCGGACGTCTGCGCGATCAATGGCACGGAATGAGCCGCACCGGCCGCATCGCGAAGCTGTTCACACATGCGCCTGCCCCCGCGCTCGAAATGCCGCGCACAGACGCCACGCGACGCAGCTTGCGCGACGGCGATCTCGTGCGCGTCGCGAGCCGCCGCGGCGAACTGATCCTGCCGCTGCAACTGTCCGACGATCTGCAATCGGGCACCGTGTACGCGCCGATGCACTGGAGCGCACAGTTCCTCGCAAGCGGCGGCATCAACGAAACAACGATCGGCGCCGTCGATCCGCACTCGTCGCAACCCGAACTGAAGCACTCGGCGGTGCGCGTCGAAGCGGTCGATCTGCCGTGGCGCGCAGTCGCCGCGCGGCGCGGCGAAGCGCTCGCGATGCAGTCTGCGCTGCAACCGCTGCTCGCGGAATGCGCGTACGCCGCGCTGACGATCGAAGCCGACGACGTGATCGTGCTGCGCGCCGCCGATCGCACTGCACCGGCAGGCTGGCTCGAACGCGTCTATGCAGCACTCGATCTCGCGCCCGGCAACGACACGCTCGAATACCGCGACGCGCGACGCGGTATTGACAAACGCGTCGTGTGGCGCGACAACACGATCGACGGCTTCGTGTTCGCCGGCCAGGCCGCCGCCTGCGCACCCGCCGATGCGCTGCTTGCCGATCTGCGCGAACGCACGCCGTGGGTCGGCCCGCGCTTCACGGTGTTTTCTGCCGCACGCGGCGAGACCGTCAAGCGCGACCGCACGGTCTGCAGTTGCAAGCAAGTCGGCGAAACGCAGATCGTCGCGGCGATCATGCGCGGCGCGAACGTCGACGGTCTCAAGGCGACGCTCGGTTGCGGTACTGTCTGCGGATCGTGCGTGCCCGAACTCCGGCGGCTTTGCGAAAGCACGGCCGTCGCCCATTGACCTTATCGCCCACTGCTCCGCATTCGATGCTGCGTGTTCTTCTCGTCACCGATACCGACAAGCCGATTGGCGATCTGCGCGACACGCTCGCGCGGCTCGGCTACGACATGCTCGCCGGCACCGCGACTCCGCAGGCGCTGCACCGCACCGTGGAAAGCGAGCGGCCAGACGTGATCATCATCGATACCGAATCGCCGTCGCGCGACACGCTCGAACAGCTCGCGGTGATGAACGAAACCGCGCCGCGTCCGGTGCTGATGTTCAGCAACGACGCGAACCAGCAATTGATTCGCGATGCGGTGAGCGCGGGCGTCACTGCTTATCTCGTCGAAGGTCTCGCGACCGAACGGCTCGCGCCGATCCTCGAAGTCGCGCTCGCGCGCTTCGCGCAGGAAGCACAACTGCGCAAGCGGCTGGCCGAGGCCGAAGGCGAACTCGCGGAGCGCAAGGTGATCGATCGCGCGAAACGTCTGCTGATGGATCGCCAGAAACTGACCGAACCTGCCGCGTACGCGGCGCTGCGCAAGCTCGCGATGGACCGAGGCATGAAGCTCGCCGAAGTCGCGCGGCAACTCGTCGCCGCGTCGGGGGCGCCCTAACGACGTACCGCCCATGAATCCACTCTCCTCCCTTTCTCCCTCGTCCGGCGCCGGCCGGCTCGAGAAGACGCATCTGCGGCTCGGCTTCGTCGCGCTGTCCGACGCGGCACCGCTCGTCGCGGCGAAGCTGCTCGAGTTCGGTCACGCGCACGGCCTCACGCTGGAACTGCAGCGGCAACCATCGTGGGCCGCCGTGCGCGACAAGCTGATCGCAGGCGATCTCGATGCGGCGCATGCGTTGTATGGGCTCGTGTACGGCGTCGAACTGGGTATCGGTGGACCGCAGACGGACATGGCCGTGCTGACGGTGCTGAACCGCAACGGCCAGGCGATCACGCTGTCGAACCGACTCGCCGATGCGCTCGCCACACACGGCTCGCTGCCGCGCGCGCTCGATTCGCTTGGTCGCAACGCCGTGTTCGCGCAGACCTTCCCGACCGGCACGCACGCGATGTGGCTGTATCACTGGCTCGCGGAGCAGCACGTGCATCCGCTGCGCGACGTAGACAGTGTCGCGATTCCGCCGCCGCAGATGGTCGCGGCGCTCGCGGAGGACCGGCTCGACGGCTTCTGCGTCGGCGAACCGTGGAACAGTCTCGCGGAAGCGCGCGGCCTCGGCCGCACGATCGCGTACACGAGCGAGATCTGGCCGGATCATCCGGAAAAGGTGCTCGCAAGCCGGCGCGATTTTGTGCAGCGTTGCCCGAATACCGCGCGTGCGCTCGTGCAGACGATGCTCGAAGCGTGTCGCTGGCTCGACGATGCCGGGCACCGCCATGAAATCGCGGACTGGCTCGCGCGGCCGGAATACATCGGCATCGAAACGGCGTTGATCGCCGCGCGCCTCGGCAACGATGCGGCCGATACGCTCGCGCTCGTCCCGAACCGCTTGCCGATGCGCTTCTTCGACAACGGCCGCGTCAACTATCCGCGTGCGGACGAAGGTGCGTGGTTCATTACGCAATACGCGCGCTGGGGAATGATCGACGCGCGCAACGACGGCATCGAGATCGCCTCTCGCGTCAACCAGACGCAGCTTTATCTCGACGCGGCGGCACGCGTGGGTATCGCGATCAGCGACGCGGCTTCGTTCAGCTTTAGTTCGCCTCCTCCTTCGCAGTCAGAAAGAACACGCTGACGATCAAGCCGCCGCGCGGCCCATCGTTGCACAGGTTCAGCACTTCGAACACCGCGCGCTCGCGCGGCGTTTACGCAATCGGTTTGCCATCCAGATGAAACCCGCAATCGACGCTGTCGTCATGCGGCGTGCGCGCATGACGAGCAGCACACCCATCACCGCCCCCTAGGGAAATCCATAACGAAAAAAAGTCATTTCCCTTCAATTCGACCAAAAACTGAAAGCATTCAGAAAGTATGCATCTCTTACCATCTGCCTACACAAAACCGACAACGTCCTTTTTGGAGACAGATGTGCCGACCTTCCCGAAGTCCCTTGCCGTCGCCTTGTCGCTCACCGCGATTTCCGCGTATGCCTCACCGGTACAGCTTCCTACGGGCTATCCCAATAATTATCAGGGCATCGTCGACGCCGCCCAGAAGGAAGGCAAGCTGATCGTTTACTCGGCGACCGATACGTCGGTCGTGCGTCCGGTCATCAAGGACTTTGAAAGCCTGTACGGCGTAAAGGTCGAGTACCACGACATGAACAGCACCGAGCTGTACAACCGCTTCATCAGCGAAAACGCGGCGAGCAGCACGAGCGCCGACGTGTTGTGGAGTTCGGCGATGGACCTGCAGGTAAAACTCGTCAACGACAGCCTGATGGCCTCGTACGACTCGCCGGAAACGAAGAATCTGCCCGCGTGGGCGCAGTACCAGAAGCAGGCGTACGGCACCACGTACGAGCCGCTTGCGATCGTCTACAACAAGCGCCTGGTGGCCGCCGCGGACGTCCCGCAAACACGCGCCGATCTGATCCGCTTGCTGCAGACGCAAGGCGAGCGCTTCAAGGGCAAGGTCACGACCTACGACATCGAGAAGTCCGGCGTCGGCTTCAACTATCTGACGCAGGATGCGCGCGTGAATCCGCAGGTCACGTGGGATCTGGTGAAGGCGATCGGCGCGACCGGGCCGAAACTGCAGTCGAGCACCGGCGCGATGATGGAGCGCATCTCGTCGGGCGAGAACCTGCTTGGCTACAACATCCTCGGCTCGTATGCGTTCGCGAAGGCGAAGAAAGACCCGTCGATCGGCTACGTGTACCCGAAGGACTACACGCAGGTCGTGAGCCGCCTCGTGACGATCTCGAAGAAAGCCGAGAACCCGAACGCGGCGAAGCTGTGGGTCGACTATCTGCTGTCGCGGCGCGGCCAGACGTTGCTCGCGAATCAGTCGAACCTGTTCTCGATCCGCGCGGACGTCGACGGCGAAACGTCGATGGCGGGCATCACGAAGCAGCTCGGCGATTCGCTGAAACCGATCCCGATCGGCGCGGGTCTGCTGGTCTATCTCGACCAGTCGAAGCGGCTCGAATTTCTCAAGCAATGGCAACAGTCGATCAAGCGTTAAGCGTTTGAGCAACGCCTAAAAGCCGTCGCCGCGTTCGCGCCTGTCGTCACCCACGCGAACGCCTCAACCCTCCATTCCATTCGATCGACATGCGGCTCGCGCGCCGCAGGGGAACACTCATGCCTTCATCTGGCGCAAGCGTGCAGCGCGACGTCCTGGAGCGCACGCGTACCGGTACGACGGGCACCATCGGCGCGTTGCCGCGCGGCGGTCTGCGGCCGTTCGTCGGGCTGCTGCGCTGGCTCGTGCTCTCGGTGCTGACGGTCGCGGTCGCGTTGCCGCTCGGCTTCATCGTGTTCCAGAGTCTGCTGAACGCGCCGTTCTTCGACGCGAAACGCAGCCTCGGCATCGCCGGTTTCGAATTCATTTTCAGCGATCCTGATTTCTGGTCCGCGCTGACGAACTCGTTCACGATCGCGGGCGGCATGCTGTTCATCTCGATCCCGCTCGGCGGCATACTCGCGTTCCTGATGGTGCGCACCAACCTGCCCGGCCGACGCTGGCTTGAACCGCTGCTGCTGACGCCGGTGTTCGTGTCGCCGATGGTGCTCGCGTTCGGCTACGTGGTCGCGGCCGGTCCGGTCGGTTTCTATTCGGTGTGGTGGAAGACGCTGTTCGGCGTATCCGACGTACCGTGGAACGTCTACTCGATTCTCGCGATCACCGTGATCGTCGGCCTCACGCATGTGCCGCACGTGTACCTGTATTCGTCGGCGGCACTGCGCAATCTCGGCTCCGACGTCGAGGAAGCCGCGCGCATTGCCGGCGCGCGACCGCTGCGCGTTGCACTCGACGTCAGCCTGCCGATGACGATGCCCGCACTGCTGTTCGCCGGCGTGCTGGTGTTCTTTCTCGGGTTCGAAGTGTTCGGCCTGCCGCTCGTGCTCGGCGACCCCGAAGGCCACCTCGTACTCGCGACGTATCTGTACAAACTGACCAACAAGCTCGGCGTGCCGTCGTATCACCTGATGGCGGCAGTCGCCGTGTGCATCGTCGCGATCACGTTCCCGCTCGTGCTGTTGCAGCGGCGCCTCCTGAAAAGCGCGAACCGCTTCGTCACCGTCAAGGGCAAGGCAGGCCGTCAGACCGTGTTGCCGCTCGGCGCGTGGCGCTGGATCGCGCTCGCGATCGTCGCGCTGTGGCTGCTGCTGACCGTGTTCGTACCGCTCTCCGGCATCGTGCTGCGCTCGTTCGTCACGACGTGGGGCGAAGGCGTAAACCTGCTCGAAGTACTGACGCTCGCGCACTTCACCGAACTGTTCGAACAGGACAACCTCGTACGCGCGATTTTCAACACGCTCGGCATCGGCGTGATCGGCGGTGCGCTTGCGGTCGGCTTCTACACGCTGGTCGCGTTCGCCGGTCACCGACATCACGACTGGGCGACGCGCGTACTCGACTACCTCGTGCTGCTGCCGCGCGCAGTGCCCGGCCTGCTCGCCGGCCTCGCGTTCCTGTGGATCTTCCTGTTCATCCCCGGCCTCAAGGAGCTGAAGAACTCGATGTGGAGCATCTGGATCGCGTACACGGTCGTGTGGCTCGCGTACGGAATGCGGCTGATCCAGAGCGCGCTGATGCAGGTCGGTCCCGAACTCGAGGAAGCGGGCCGCAGCGTCGGCGGCACGCGGGCGCGCGTGAGCCTCGACGTGACGCTGCCACTCGTGCGCTTCGGCCTGCTCGCGGCATGGCTGCTGATTTTCATGATCTTCGAGCGCGAGTACTCGACTGCGGTTTATCTGCTGTCGCCGGGCACCGAAGTGATCGGCTCGCTACTCGTGTCGCTGTGGGCGGCCGGTGCAGTCGATCAGGTCGCGGCGCTTTCTGTCATCAACATCGCGATGGTCGGCGCCGGACTCGGCGTCGCGTTGCGCTTCGGAGTGAAACTGCATGGATAAGCTCACGGTCGACAATCTCGTTCTTAGCTACGGCGCGAATCCGATTCTCAAGGGCGTGTCGTTCGAACTGAAGGCAGGCGAAGTGGTGTGCCTGCTCGGCGCATCGGGCAGTGGCAAGACCACGCTGCTGCGCGCGGTCGCCGGACTCGAACAGCCGTCGGCGGGCCGCATCCAGCTCGATTCGCAGGTGTTCTTCGACGGCGATGGTGACGCACAGATCGATCTGCCGGTCGAACAACGCTCGCTCGGACTCGTGTTCCAGTCGTATGCGCTGTGGCCGCATCGGACCGTCGCCGAGAACGTCGGCTATGGATTGAAGCTGCGCCGCGTCTCCGCCGCCGAAACGAAACAGCGCGTGCAGCACGCACTCGATCAGCTTGGCCTCGGTCATCTGGCTGCACGCTATCCGTATCAACTGTCCGGCGGACAACAGCAGCGCGTCGCGATTGCACGCGCGCTGGTCTACAACCCGCCCGTCATCCTGCTCGACGAACCGCTGTCGAACCTCGACGCGAAGCTGCGCGAGGAAGCGCGCGCGTGGTTGCGCGAGCTGATCGTGTCGCTTGGACTGTCTGCGTTGTGCGTGACGCACGACCAGACCGAAGCGATGGCGATGTCCGATCGCATCCTGCTGCTGCGCAACGGCCGCATCGAACAGGAAGGGACGCCGGCCGAACTCTACGGCGCGCCGCGTTCGCTCTACACCGCCGAATTCATGGGCAGCAATAACCGGATCGATGCGCGGGTTGCATCGGTCGATGGCGAACGCGTGACGCTCGCCGGCGACGGCTGGCAACTCGAAGCCCGCGCGCGCGAAACGCTCAGCGCGGGCCAACCCGCGCAGGCGGTGATCCGGCTCGAACGCGTGCAGGTCGCCGATGCACCGGGCGCGAATCGACTGCGTGCGGAACTCGTCACGTCGATGTATCTCGGCGATCGCTGGGAATACCTGTTTCATTGCGGCGCGCTGCGATTGCGCGCGTTCGGCCATGTGCCGCGCGCGGCGGGCGAGCACTGGCTCGAGTTTCCGGCTAACGATTGCTGGGCGTTTGCGCAGGCGAGTTAGGTGGGTTTGTCGAAGGTAAAAAAAGGTGGGCAGTTTCAACACAACAATTGGAGATCGCAATGAAACGGAGTTTGAGTAAGGTCGCATTCGGCGTGTCGTGCGCGGGGGTTGCATGCATCGGGGGCACGGCACACGCGCAGTCGAGCGTGACGCTGTACGGGATTGTCGACGCGGGTGTCGAGTATGTGAATCACGCGGGCAAGGACGGTGGTGCTGCGCGGCTCGTGTCCGGCGGCAAGAACACATCGCGCTGGGGATTGCGGGGTGTTGAGGATCTGGGTGGCGGCCTCAAGGCGGTCTTCAATCTGGAGAGCGGGATCAACGTCGCGAACGGCTCGCTCGATGACGGCCCCGGTGCCCTCTTCGACCGTCGCGCGACGATCGGACTAAAGAACCGCTTCGGTCAGGTGACGCTCGGTCGCACGTTCACGACCACCTACGACTACATGCTGCCGTTCGACCCGATGGGTTACGCGCCGAACTATTCGTGGGCGACGTCGTCGACCGCGAGCGGCGGCCGCAAGGACGGACTGTTCTCGCGCTCGGCGAATGCGGTGCGCTATGACGGCGAATTCTCTGGGTTCAAGTTTGGCGCGATGTACGGCTTCGGCAATGTGCCGGGCAGTATGAAGTCGAGTTCGAAGTACGACTTCGCGATTGGCTACGGTAATGGTCCGTTTGCTGCCGTCGTTACGTTCGACCGGCAGAACGGCGCGAACGATAGCGTGACGCCTGCCGATACGACGAACTACATTCAGGGCATTCACGCGGGTCTGAGCTACGACTTTGGTCCGGCTAAGGCGATGGCCGGTTATCGTAATTACCGACGCACGTTCAATACGACAGCGGCGACGTTACGCAGCGATATGTACTGGATCGGCGGGCTGTACGAATTCACGCCGTATTTCACGCTGTATGGCGCGGTCTATCATCAGGACATCAAGGACGGTAACGATGCCGATCCGACGTTGTTCTCGCTGCGTGCGCAGTATGCGTTGTCGAAGCGGACGGTGTTGTATGTGGCTGGTGGGTATGCGATGGCCCGGCATGATCAGAAGGTGAGTCTGTCGCGTGATTTGACTGGGGCTTCGGATTCGCAGACGGGGGTTACTGCGGGGATTCAGCATCGGTTTTGATGGGGCGTACTCCGTCGTCACTCTCCTAGCAAATGCACGACTACATCCCGCCGATGCGCGGCGCGGCGATGCTCGAACAGGTAGATCCCTTGCCACGTTCCGAGCACTAGCCGCCCGCGTTCGACTGGGATCGTCAACTGCACCTGTGTGAGCGCTGCGCGTAGATGCGCGGGCATGTCGTCCGCGCCTTCGGTGTCGTGCTCGTAGCGGTCAGGGTCTTCCGGCGCGATTGCCTCGAAGTACGCTTCTAGATCGCGTCGTACCGAGGGGTCGGCGTTTTCCTGGATTAGTAACGATGCTGACGTGTGACGGCAGAAGACGGTCAGCAGACCGGTCTGGATCGACTGGCGGCCTACCCAGCTTTGAATGTCCGACGTTATGTCGAACAGCCCGCAGCCGGGAGTCTCGATGTTGAGATGATTGAGCGCCTGTTTCATGGAGTTATTCTGCGAAAAAATGCCGAGCGAAATGTTCGGCCGTTGCAGCAAGTGAGCAATCCATGTGCCGTGATGGCTAACGTGGCGCCATGGTTATCGCGACTGCGCACGTCAAAAATCAAGCGTTTTCGCGTAACCGCGCCGCGAGTGCCCAAGCAGTGCGTCAAAGTTATTGTGACCGCCCGTAGCCGACCCGTTAGGGACGTCCGCGCTGCCTGAAAGCGGACGTACCCATTCACTTGAACGCGCAGTTCAGTCAACAATGAAAAGCTTGGCGCCTGTCCTGGTATAGGACTGATGTGGCTCCGCATTGTCGCCGACCTGGTAGCTCATCCCCGCTGTCAAAATGAACTTCCGCCCGTCTTCGAGCGTAGTTTCCAGTTCGCCTTCCATGCAAAAGAGAATATGTCCTTTTTGGCACCAATGATCTGCCAGATAGCCAGGCGTATATTCCACCATCCTCACGCGGATTTGATTCGGCATATCACCAAAAAAACGCGTCCGCCAGTAAGCTATGCCGACTTCCCCTCGGTGCTCTGCCTTTTCGACTTCCGACCAGTTGGTCGTGCCAAACGCAAATGCATCCATTTTCATTCTGTCGCGTCCTGTATGAGTTAAGCCCTCGTGCCGAGCCAATCCGCTCTCGCGATGCGTGCTAGCAGTTCGATTGTCGACGATATTGGTCCTGTGGTCGACTGTCTCATCCTGGCCAAGAACCGCGGCACAACAGGTTGATCCACGCGTGCGTTTCCACAAAAAACAAAGGGCATGAAGCGCAGTCTCCCAACCCGCTTTATGCCCTTCTCAATCGGGTACATCGTTAGACACACCACACAGTCTTCTGCAGAGCCCTTACATGGACTTCACGACAAAGAAAGTCGCCAGACCGATCGCAAGCCCTGCCCACAAAATGATCTCCTTGGTGCCCGGCGGCTTTCCTCGTCGCATCTTCGGCACAATACACTGCGCAATGCCATACAAGACGCCGCTGGTCAAAGAAAATATGGCAGCGGCGAGCAGTTCTTCGCGGCCGAGTTTGTGCTTCAACACATACTGTAGTGGCATGTAGACCAGCGCACTCGGAATCCCGAATTTGATCACGCCTTCGACGATAACGAAACGGAGTGTGTCCGCAGTCTTCGAGCGGGTAAGCATAGTCAAAGCTCTAACAAATCGTTCAAGAAAATCGCATCACATCCACGATGCGCAGCCATTCAAATCGACTGACGCCGAGCATAACCAGGTTATTGCCGTCAAGGACGCGTCAGCCAGGCACAATGATTTCGAAACCGGGAGAATCTCGTATCGCAGGCCGACGGCAAGCAGCGAGAATATCACTGCGACGCATCCAAAAAAACAAAGGGCGTGAAGCCCAGCCTCTCGGCCCGCTTCACGCCCATCCAACCACCGCACCGCTCAACTGCGCGGTGCAATCCTCAACTCAATGCGCCGCAATATAAGCCTTAACCGCCGGCAACCCATCCTTCCCATCAACGGTAGTCACCCCCGCCAACCACTGACTAAGAACCTGCGGATTAGCCTTCAACCAGTCCAGCGCAGCCTTATTCGGATCGACCTTATTCATGATCGGCACCATCACGTTATTCTCGATCGCGGTAGTGAAGTGCAGATTCGAAACGAGCTTGGCCGCGTTAGGACAACGCGCCGCATAATCCGGCGGCGTCGCGGTAAACACCTTCGCCTCACCATAATTAGGCCCAAAAACATCATCCCCACCGCTCAGATAATCGATCTTCATCTGCACGTTCATCGGATGCGGTTCCCAGCCGAGGAACACGATCCACTTCTTTTCACGGATCGAGCGGTTCACTTCGACCAGCATGCCCGCCTCGCTCGATTCGACCATCTTGAACTTGCCGAGTCCGAACTGGTTGCCGTCGATCATCTTCTTGATCAGCGCGTTGCCGTCGTTGCCCGGCTCGATCCCGTAGATCTTGCCATCCAGCTTGTCCGCGTACTTCTGGATGTCGGCGAAGGTTTTCAGGCCGCCGTTGTACACGTAATCAGGCACTGCGAGCGTGTACTTCGCGCCGGTCAGGTTCGCCGGATTCAGCACCTTGATCGTGCCGGCCTTCACGAACGGCGCGATGATCGGGTCCATCGTCGGCGCCCAGTAGCCGAGAAACACGTCGATCTGCTTGCTCTTGATCCCCGCGAACGTGATCGGCACCGATGCGATGGTCTTCGTCGGGTGATACCCCAGCCCTTCGAACACCGTCGACGCAAGCCCGGTCGTCGCAGCGATGTCGGTCCATCCGACGTCCGCGAAGCGCACGTTACGGCATACAGCAGGATCGGCCGCGTGAGCGGACATGGCGGCAACGCCAAGCACGCAGGCAGCCGCCAGCAATTTCTGTTTCATGACTTCTCCTCAGGTTTTTATTGCTAGTAGTGCGTGGTGTGTGAAAGTTGCTTAATGGGGTTGCCGCCGCTCGACGCTCGGCGCATGCCCAAACTGCGCGCGATACGCCTTGCTGAAATGGCACGGCGAATGAAAACCGCAAACCGCTGTCACCCGCGCAATCGACGCATCGGTCGTGCGCAGCAGATCGCGCGCGCGACGCAGTCGCAACGACAGGTAGTAATGCGTCGGCGACACGCTCAGATAAATCTTGAACATCCGCTGCAGATGCCGCTGCGACAGTTGCACGAGTCGCGCGAGTTCTTCGAGCGACAGCGGTTCTTCGATGTTCGCTTCCATCAAACGAACGACTTCGATCAGCTCGGCACGCGAGAATCCGACCCGCGCATCGACGGGAATCGGTTGCGGGTCGCTTGCGCTGCGAATGCGTTCGAGGATGAACTGTTCGGACACCTGCGCGGCAAGATTCTGTCCGAGCCGGTTGCCGACCACATGGAGCATCAGATCGAGCGGCGCGGTGCCACCGGTGCAGGTCAACCGATCGCGATCGATCACGAACAGTTCGTCGGCAAACTGCACGCGCGGAAATTCCTTGTGCAGCACGGACAGATCTTCCCAATGCACGGTGCAGCGATAATCGTCGAGCAGTCCCGCCGACATCAACGCGTACGCGCCGGTGCAGATGCCGCCGAGCGGCACGCCCTGCTGCGCGACGTCGCCGAGCAGTGTCTTGATGTTCGCATCGACTGCGCTGCGGATCTGCGTGCCGCCGCAAACGATCAACACGTCCGGCATGCCCGCTTCTTCGAGCGTGCGCGTCGGTCGTACTGCCATACCGTTGCTCGCCCGCACAGGAGCGCCGTCGGGCGTGAGGACAGACCACCGGTAGTGTTGCTCGCGGCCGACGTAGTTCGCCATGCGCAGCACTTCAATCGCGCTCGTGAACGCGATCATCGAAAAACTCGGCAGCGTGAGAAACCCGAAATGCGCAAGACCCGACAACGGCGATTCAGTCGTGGCGGACGTCACGTCGCTCTCCATGATGCACACGGTATGTTTTTGGCGCGAAGGTGGAAGCCCTTTCGCACAACCTGAAACGGCGGCTTTGCTGCACGTGTCGCGCATTCAGCGCAACACGTGCAGCGGCAAGACAAAATCAGCTTTGCGTAGCCGGCTCCGCGCGGCGCACGCGCATCACATTGCGCAGGCCTGCAAAACGCGGCGCGATCGCGGTGCCCGGCGTACGGCCGAAGCTCTCGGTGATGCGGTCCAGAATGATCGCGAGCAGCACCACCGACAAGCCGCTCTCAAAACCAAGCCCGATGTCGAGACGCTGAATACTCGCAAGCACGTCGTTGCCGAGACCACCGGCGCCGACCATCGACGCGATGATCACCATCGACAGCGCCATCATGATGGTCTGGTTCACGCCCTGCATGATCGACGGCAGCGCGTTCGGAAACTGCACCTTGTACAGCAGCTGCCACGGCGTGCAGCCGAATGCCTGCCCTGCTTCGACGATCTCGCGGTTCACATGGCGAATGCCGAGGCTCGTCAGACGCACGGCCGGCGGCATCGCGAAGATCACCGTCGACAGAATCCCCGGCACGCGGCCGAGGCCGAACAGCATCGCCGCCGGAATCAGGTAGACGAATGCGGGCATCGTCTGCATCAGGTCGAGAATCGGCCGCACGATCATCGACACATGTTTGTTCTTCGCGGTCCAGATGCCGAGCGGAATGCCGAACAAGAGGCTGATCAAGGTGGACGATAACGTCAGGCCGAGCGTGATGACCGTCTCGTCCCAGAACCCGGTCGCGTAGATCAGTAGCAGCGACAGCGTCGTGAAGATCGCGAAGCGCCAGCCAACACGCCACAGCCCGATGCCGATGAAGAACGCCATCAGCGCCCACATCGGGACGGCCTGCAGGCCATGCTCGATCGCTGCGGCGAAGCTCTCGATCGTCCTGCCGATCGCATCGAACGTGTTCGCGTCGTGATCGAGCAGATAGTGGACGCCGTCGTCGACCCAACGGCCGAGCGGAATGATCTCAGACATGGGAACCTCGACTGCGGGTGAGAACCTTGAGGACGATGGCGCGATCGACCGAGCCGCAGTAGCAGCCCTCGTCGTCGACGACCGGCAATGCGGTCGTGCTCTCGCAGACACGCGACACAACATGATCGAGCGACGCGCCGTGCGAGATGCATTCGATCTTGCGCAGATCCGGCGTCGCATTGCCGAGCGTATCGCGCGTGACGAAGCCGCGAATGCGTCGCTCAGCATCGAGCACGAACGCATACTCGGCGCTGCCGTTCAGCGACTCGGCGACGCTCGATGCATCGAGGTTACGCACGAGCGGCACCTCGTTGGTCTGCATCATGTCGGCGGCCGTCAGATAGCGGCTCGTATCGACACCTTCGAAGAACGCGCGCACGTAATCGTCGGCGGGGTTCGCGATGATGTCCTGCGGCGTGCCGATCTGCACGACGCGGCCGCCTTCCATGATCGCGATGCGGTTGCCGATACGCAGCGCTTCCTCGAGATCGTGCGACACGAACATGATCGTGCGGCGCTGGCTCTTCTGCAGTTCCAGCAGCACGTTCTGCATTTCCTTGCGCTTGAGCGGATCGAGTGCGGAGAACGCCTCGTCCATGATCATCAGCGACGGGTTCACCGCGAGTGCGCGTGCGAGACCGACGCGCTGCTGCATGCCGCCCGACAGTTCCGCCGGCAGCTTGTTCGCGAACGGCGCGAGGCCGACCTGTTCGAGCACGTCGAGCGCACGTTTCTCGCGCACCTTGCGGCCCATGCCGGCCACTTCGAGACCGAACGCCGCGTTCGACAGCACCGTGCGTTGCGGCATCAGCGCAAACGACTGGAACACCATGCTCATGTCGGTGCGACGCAGCGCGGTCAGTTCGGAGCGACGCACGGCGGCAACGTCGCGACCGTCGATCAGCACCTTGCCTGCGGTCGGTTCGACGAGCCGGTTGATCAGGCGGATCAGCGTCGATTTGCCGGAGCCCGACAGGCCCATCAGCACGAAGATCTCGCCCTCCTGCACATCGAAGGACACGTCGTGCACGCCGACCACATGACCGGTCTTCGCGAACACTTCGTCCTTGGTTGAGCCACTCGCGAGCATATCGAGCGCGAGCCGGGGATTGGCTCCAAACACCTTACATAAACCTTCGACCACGACCTTAGGGGAATTCATCGACTCCATCTCCTCGTGGTGCAGGCGCCGGCCCGCACAATATGCATACATAGTTGCCAGAAAAAACCTCGACTAGCCGACTAATTCCGACAGACGCTTGCGAAAATGCGACACAGCGGGAAAAGCACGGACGTTTGCGGGACGCATAGAGCCTTGTGGCATAAGGCTCGAAGAGGATGGTGCAGTGCACTGCGACGCGATGGCGATGTCGCGTTTTGAAAGATCGGCGGCGGATTCGGCGGATCGGGTGTGCGGGGCGAGGGATTACCCCGCTATCGGGGGATGCAGATCGGCGGTTACCGCGCGCGATAGATGTCCTGCTTGAGGATCTCCATGAAGCGAGACGGATTGCCGAGTTCCGCGAAACCATACTGGCGATACAGCTCGTGTGCATCCGAGGTCAACAGCAGCCAGCGTCTCAGGCCTTGCAGATCTTCGTGGTCGATCACGCATTGCATCAGTTGCTTCGACAGCCCTTTGCCTCGATGCGGCTCGAGGATGAACAGATCGGCGAGCAACGCGAATGTCGACTGGTCCGTCACGACGCGCGCGAATCCGACCTGATCGTCGCGATGGTACACACCGAAGCAAAGCGAATGCTCGATCGCTCTTTCGACGGTCGCTCTCGGTATCCCTATCGACCAGTAACTCTCCTCGGCGAGAAAGCGGTGAATGACCTCGACGTTCAGACGATCACGGTCGGTCGAGATTTCGTATTCGTTCTCCAGCTGCTTCGTTTGCATTCGCATGACTCCCGCGCATCGGATGGGTATCGACACGACGATGATACCTGGCATGCCGACTTATCGCACACGACAAACGCGCACAAAAAAAAGAGCCCCGGTATCGCCGATGCCGGGGCTCAATCCCATGTCAAGGAGTTGTCATGGAGGAGACGATTCGATCATAGCGGCGCGCGCTGCTTCGCTCCAACGAATGCTTTCCGATAAGCAAATCGATGCGTTCATGCGCAGCATCTCGCAGCGTAGTTGCGCGGACCGATAACCCTGCTCGCGTATATCGTTATCAGAATATGTCGGTTCGCGCTGCTACCATCGGTCACTAAGATGGCAGTTCGATGGCGGCCCCGCGCACAGCCCTGCGCGCCGCCGGCTGCCGCTTCAGAAGGAGCATTCAGTTGACCAGTTTCGATCATCATCGCCGGCCTCTTGTCGTCGGTATCGGCGGCACGACGCGCGCCGCATCGTCGACCGAGCGTGCCCTCGGTTTCGCGCTGCGCGGCGCCGAAGAAGCCGGCGCGCGCACGCGTCTGTTCGGCGGCGAATTTTTGCACCGGCTGCCGCACTACGCGCCCGAAAGCACACAACGCACCGCCGAACAGCTCGAGCTGATCGAAGCGGTCCGCGAGGCGGACGCGCTCGTCATCGCGACGCCCGGCTATCACGGCGGCGTCTCCGGTCTCGTGAAAAACGCGCTCGACACGCTCGAAGAACTGCGCGCCGACGACCGTCCGTATCTCGACGGGCGCGCGGTCGGTTGCATCGTCACTGCATATGGGTGGCAGGCTGCCGGCTCGGTGCTCACGTCGCTGCGCTCGATCGTGCATGCGCTGCGCGGCTGGCCCACGCCGTTCGGTGCCGGCATCAATACACTCGAAACCCGCTTCGACAGCGTGGACACCTGCTCCGATCCGAAGGTCGTCGACCAGCTCGCGACAGTGGGCCGCCAGGCCGCCGAGTTCTCGCTAGCGTTCGGCGCGCATCGGCAGGCGGCGGATGTCGCTGCTCACGCTGCGACGGGTCATGCCGAGGCCGATTCGCGCCCCGCGCGTCTGCTTTCTCTCGCGGTTTAAGCAGCACGAACAAGGAGCGGCCCGCGCCGCTCCATCGCAACACCCTCCCGCCAGCCTGCCGCCGGCAGCGGTGCGTCTCCCGACGCATCCCTCGAGTCGCGTGCGCCAGCCAACAGACCGCCCTCGGTCTGCGACGGATAGTCGAATCCAGTGCATCGCGCAGCACCACTGCAAATCTGTGAAGACGTGAAGACCGTTCCCGGCCGCAGATGATTTGCTTGCGACGAAAGATTGGTTCACCCGGCACACGGCACCTTCTACGCTGGTGTCTGCCTGCTCACTTTCCGATCGTCGACATGCGTGTTCCTACGCGACGCGGGCACGATCATCGCGACGACCATGAATCGACACATCACCTACAAGGGCTATGAAGTTGCCCCGGCCGCACAGCGGCTGCCGAACGGTCTCTTCGCCGCCAACCTGACCATCGAGAAGGCCACGGCCAGCCACGCCCGCGCGTATTCGTTCGACGCGCTCGACTACTTCTTCGACGAAGAACACGCACTCGCGTATGCGTTCCGCTGGGGACGCATGTGGATCGACAACCGGCAATAAGCACGCCTCCGCGGATTGCCGGGTCCGCTACTGCTACGGTCACAGGGTTATGACAGAATAGGCGCACGTATCCAGAGCGCTTTTTTGTCCGCCATGCCCGACACATCGACAGACGTCGCGGAAGATCGCGTGTCGTGTCACGACACTTTCCCCGTACCGAACGTCCCTCTGGCCGACCTTGCCGCCCGACGCGATCCGTGTCGCGCGGCACTTCATCACATGAAGCAATAACCGGAACGCTGCCCATGGCCCTGACCGTCGACGAACAGCTCGCCCTCACCGCAACCGAAGCAGTCGCGGCCATTCACGCGGGCCGTCTGAAGGCCATCGACTATGTCGCGACATTGCTCGCACGCGCAGCCGCACTCGAACAGTTGAATGCGCTGACCGCACTCGCGATGGAAGGCGCGCTCGACAAGGCCCGACGCATCGACGCACTGACCTCCGACGAACGCACGCGTCTGCCGCTCGCGGGCTTGCCCGTCGTCATCAAGGACAACATCAATACGCGAGGCCTGCCGACTTCGGCCGGCACGCCTGCACTCGAAGGGTTTGTTCCCGAGCATGACGCGCCTTCTGTGCAGCGGCTGCTCGACGCGGGCGCGATCATTCTCGGCAAAGCCAACATGCACGAACTCGCGCTCGGCATCACCAGCACGAATTTTGCGAAGCATGCCGGCCCCGTACGCAACCCGTACGACCCGAGCCTGATTCCCGGCGGTTCATCGGGTGGCACGGCGGCGGCGGTGGCCGCGCGCATCGTGCCCGCCGGACTCGGCACCGACACCGGCGGTTCGACGCGGATTCCTGCTGCGCTGACCGGCATCGCAGGTTTTCGTCCATCGGTTGGCGACGGTGGCGACGAGCGCCGCTATCACGACCCGAACGCGGTCGTGCCGATCGCGCACACACGCGATACCGTCGGCCCGATGGCACGCACCGTCGAAGACGTCGCGCTGCTCGACGGCGTGATCACCGGCGACACGACATTACCCGCGATCGATCTCGCGCAGGTGCGGATCGGCCTGCCGGCACAGCTGTGGGAAGGTCTCGCGAAGTCCGTCGACGCGGTCGCGCAGGCCGCGATCAAACGACTCGAAGCGGCAGGCGTCACGTTCGTTCCAGTCGACATGCCGCAGTTGCTGCCGCTCAACTCGCAGATCGGCGCGGCAATCGCGCTGCACGAACCGCGCGAGGATCTGAAGGCGTGGCTCGTCGCGAATCGCGCGCCGGTACAGACCGTCGAGGAAGTCGCCGCGCAGATCGCGAGCCCCGACGTGCGCGGTGCGTACGACCTGATCGTCTCCGACCGCTTCGGCCCGCTATATCACCACGCGCTGACCGTCACGCGACCGCTGCTTCAACAGCACTATGCACAGACGTTCGCCACGCATCGGATCGACGCGCTGCTGTTTCCGACGACGTGTCTCGCGGCCGTACCGCTCGATGAGATCAACGGCTCGTCGACGGTATCGATCGACGGCGGCCCGCCCGTCGACGAAATGAACGCGTACCTGCGCAACACCGATCCCGGCAGCAACGCTGGTATTCCCGGCCTGTCGCTGCCTGCGGGGATGACGCGCGAGCGTCTGCCGGTCGGCATCGAAATCGACGGACCCACGGGCAGCGACCGCCGCCTGCTCGCCATCGGCATCGCGTTCGAGCAGGTGCTCGGCTCGCTGCCTGCACCGGTACTTTGAATGACGCTCACACGTTTTATGACTCGGCTCTTTAATGCGCTGCGTTTTCCGCGCTCGAATCGTCGTCGTGGTCCCGCATGGGCCGCGACACTCGGCTGCGCCCTCGCGATCGCCGCAGCAGCGGCCGGCTGCGCGAAGCTCGCCGGCGTCGATCACGACGCGCTGTGGAAGATCGTCTATCTGCAATGCGTGCCCGCCGCGCAGGCCGGCACCGGCAGCCAGTGCGCGCAGGTCGATCTGCCGCGTCACTATGCGATCCTGAAGGACATCTCCGGCAAGGGACAACATCTGCTGATTCCGACGGATCGCGTTACAGGTATCGAAAGCCCTGCGATTCTCGCACCGGATCTGCTGCCGTACTGGAGCGATGCGTGGACCTCGCGGCACTTCGTCGAGACGTCCGTCAAACAGACGCTCGCCGACAACCAGCTCGGCCTCGAGATCAACTCGCAGTTTCGACGCTCGCAGGATCAACTGCACATTCACATCGACTGCATGCGCACCGACGTCACCGATGCGCTCGCAAAACATCACGACGATACGCCCGGCACCTGGCGCTGGGACACCGTCGACGGCAAGCGCTACCGGATCATGCGCGTGACGTCGATCGACGGCGCAGACGACCCGTTCCGGATCGTCGCGCGCGATCACGCGACCACTCAGGCGATGGCGACTCAAACCATTCTCGTGACCGGCGCGGGCGCGTCGGTTCAGAAGGACGGCTGGCTGATCCTCAATAGCGACCTCGATCTCGACCACGGCACGGGCACCGCCGAAGGTCTGCTCGATCATGCGTGCCGGGTCGCACGTCCCGGCGCCGCTTCTTAGCAAAGCCCGCGCGAAAGCCCGCACCACGCGGGCCGCTGCGGCTTTCCATCGGGCCGCACAAGCATTGCTCAACAAATTGGTTCTGCACCGCGCAGTGAGCCGATAGGATCGGTCGTACTGCGCGTCCGGGCTTTGCCCGTGTGTTCCTCCGAACCTGCACGATCTGCCGCTACGCCGCCGGCATCCGGGCCCGACCGATCCAGCCGATGGCACGCTATCTCGACGACAACCAGCGCAGCGCACTCGACCGTCTCCGTTCGACATGGACCTGGCGCACCGAGTGGCCCACGTGGCTGCTGATCGTCGCGATCTACGGCGGATGGTTCGGCATCGCGACGCATGCGCGCATGCTCGGCCTGCCCTTTGCGATTGCATTGCTCGCGGTGTTCAGCGCGTGGTATCTGTCGTTGCAGCATGAACTGCTGCACGGTCACCCTACCCGCTCGCGGACGATCAACGCGCTGCTCGGTTTTGCACCGCTCGCCGTGTGGTTTCCGTACGGCATCTATCGCGATGCGCATCTGCGGCATCACGACGATACGCATCTGACGCATCCCGAACTCGATCCCGAAAGCTATTTCGTCGCCGACGACACGTGGCGCAACGCAGGTGCACCGTTGCGTGCGCTGCTGCTCGTACGCAATACGTTCGTGGGACGTCTACTGTTCGGACCGGCGTTCTCGATTGCCGCGACCGCGACGCATGCGTTGCGCAAGATCGCCGCCGGCGATCTGCGCGACGTGCCCGCGTGGCTCGCGCATGGCGTAGCGCTTGCTGCGTTGATCGTGTGGCTCGATCGCTTCTGCGGGATTTCTGCGTGGCTGTTTGTGATCGGTGTCGGTTATCCGTCGCTGTCGATTGCATCGGTGCGATCGTTTCATGAGCATCGCCTCGCGGATACGCGCGAGCATCGGACCGTCATCAACGAAGCGGGTGTGCTGTGGCGGCTGCTGTTCCTGAACAACAACTACCATCTGGTGCATCACGATTTGCCGCATGTGCCGTGGTTTGCGCTGCGACGTGTCTATGAAGCGTCGCGCGAGGAGTACGTCGCGCGCTCGGGGGGATTTGTCGTGAAGGGTTACGGCGAATGGATGAAGCGCCATGCGTTTGCGCAGGTCGCGCATCCGATGCATGGCGGTCCGTCGGGTGTGACTTCCGGCAGCTTCGTGGGGAAGTCGCGGGAGGAACTGCTGGCGATCGTTCGGCGCGGTGACCTTCGCGAGGCTCGCGTACGCGTGCATGCTGAAGGCAACACGACGAGAGAGATGTGACAGGCGGCGCTTCACTGCGTTTTCCGACGGCCCGATATGAGCGCTCTTTGATCCCCCCGCGGCCCGCATCCTGAGTCACGACGCAAAGGTTGTCGTGCAGCACGACGACCCAATCGTCCGCGCGATTTCGCGAGTAACGCACCAGCAAGTGAACCTTCCGCAGACTGACAAGCACGACCTTCCTGTCGCGATAGACGGTCGGGCTCCATCCGGTCGTCGCTTCCCGTTCTTCAAAAAATGACGCGGGGAGTTGCGCCGGTTGCGCTCATACGATCAGCTACTCTCCCGACAGGAACGCATGCGGGAAATGCAGGCAGGCGTCCCGCCCATCGCTCATTGGCAAAAACCCAAATCCTGGGTTGTCCATATCGGTTGAACTTGAAGGGTCGCGCTTTTGATTGTCAGTGCCCCATCCAGCCGCGTCGAGACGCCGACCACGGCCTCCATGTCACACACATGTCAGCGCGATTTATTTTTCTCCTCAAGCCCTTCTCGACCTCAGCCGTTAATGCGGCTTGACGTCTACTCTGGCCATCGCGCCGACCGAAGAGCAAACGTTTGCGCAGCCTCGATCGTTCAAACTCAGGAGAGCATATTGACCCACGCCCGGAAGAGCACTCAAAGCCTCGAACTCAACGACGCAAGCACCACCACCCTTTCCCGCCGCACCTTCCTCTACAGCCTCGGCGCGCTTGCACTCTCAGCATGCGGCGGCGGCGAGAGCCCGGTCGCGTCGGCGGCAGGAAGCCGTAGCGCGGCATCGGCTGCGGTTATCGCAGCGAACGATGCGTTGGCACGAGTAGTGACCGGCGAGGCCGATGTCTCGACGAGCGCGGCCTTCGTGCACCCAGGCCTGCTGCATCTGCAGTCAGACTTCGACCGGATGGCAGCTAAAGTCGGCGCGCAGACTTCGCCGTGGTACGAGGGCTGGCAGGCATTGACCGGAAACGGACACTCGAACGCGAACCAGACGCTCCTCGCGCAGTCGGTCATCACGCGGACCGCGACCGGCGGCAGCTATCCGCATCTGATGCAGAACATCGCGGCCGCGTACGCGAACGCGGTGTACTGGAAGGTCACCGGCAACACGACGCACGCCGACACAGCAGTGAAAATCATGAACAACTGGTCGTCGACGCTGACGCAGGTCACCGGCGACACGAACGCCGATCTCGCTGCCGGCATCTACGGCTACGAGTTCGCGATCGTCGGCGAGATCATGCGGACCTATCCGGGTCTGTCGGCGGCGAACCTGGCCGCCTTCCAGTCGATGATGAAGAACGTGTTCTATCCGACCAACCTCGACTTCCTGAATCGCCACAACGGTACGGACATCACGCATTACTGGGCCAACTGGGATCTGTGCAACATCGCATCGATGATGGCGATCGGCGTGCTGTGCGACGATCATTCGCTGTTCGACCAGGCCGTGAACTACTTCCTCTACGGCACCGGCAACGGCGCGATCCGCCAGGCTGTCTACTATCTGCATCCCGGCTATCTCGGACAATGGCAGGAGACCGGCCGCGATCAGGGACACACGACGCTCGGCATCGCACTCGCCGGCGCGATCTGCGAAATGGCGTGGAATCAGGGCGTCGATCTGTACGGCTACGACAACAACCGCTTTCTCGCCGGCGCGGAATATGTCGCGAAGTCCAATCTGTACGAACCGGACGGCACGACGATCTACACGGTGCCCTATCTGACCTACTCGAACCGCGACGTCACGCAGACACAGCTTTCGACCGCCTCGCAACCGACGCTGCGTCCGTGCTGGGCACTCGTCTACAACCACTACGTGAATCGCAAGGGACTGGCCGCGCCGTGGACAGAAAAGATGGCGCTAAACGTCGCGCCCGAAGGCGGCCCGACCGGCAACACGAGCGGGCCATTCGATCAGCTGGGCTACGGCACGCTGACCTTCACGCGCGATCCCGCGACACCGGCCACCGCGCCCAGCGGACTGACCGCGTGGCCGGAAGCCGGACAGGTCGCGCTGTCGTGGTGGGGCGTGGCCAGCGGCACGAGCTACAACGTGAAGCGCGCGGCGAAGTCAGGCGGCCCCTATACGACGATCGCGCAAAACATCACCGATCTGCTGACGTACACCGACAGCCCATCGGCAGGCACCTGGTACTACGTCGTGAGCGCGCAGACGTCGTCGGGTGAAAGCGCGAACTCGGCAGAAGTGGTCGCCGTCACTGCGGTGCAGTTGCACACGTGGCTGACGTTCGACGAAACGACCGGCACCGTAGCCGCCGATTCGAGCGGCAACACTCATACAGGTGCGCTCATCGGCGGCGTCACGCACGTGGCGGGCAAGTCGAACAACGCGATTTCACTCGACGGTTCGACCGGCTATGTGAACCTGCCCGACGATCTCATCGTCGACGTGGCGGACTTCACTATCGCGAGCTGGGTGAACTGGAACGGCGGCGCGGCATGGCAGCGCATTTTCGATTTCGGCTCGGGCACGGGACGCTACATGTACCTGTCGCCGAAGGGTGGTCCGAACAATCGCGTGCGCTTCGCGATCACGACCAACGGATCGTATGGCGAGTACCGCATCGACGGCACCGCTGCGTTGCCGACCGGTCAATGGACGCACATCGCGGTGACGCTGCAGGGCACGACGCTGACGCTCTACATCAACGGCGTCGCAGCGAACAGCGTCGCCAATGTTCCGTTTGCTCCGTGGCGCGTCGGCCCGACCGCGCAGAACTGGATCGGACGTTCGCAGTTTTCGGCGGACCCGTTTTTCAACGGACTCGTCGATGACTTCCGGATCTATCGCGGCGCGTTGTCGGCGAGCCAGGTCGAAGCGCTTGCACAAGGCACGTCGTCGGTCTGAATCGTGACGCGACGTTAGCCGTTTCGCGTCGGGGGCCTCCCTGGCCCCCGACGCTTCCCCCCTTCTCCCGACACCCCGCCGCCTGCTCCTCCGCATCAACCACCATTGACAACGACCGGTTGACAACCAACAATCCGGTCCATTATGTTGTATGACAACCGTTAACACACATGACTTCTCAGGATTCATGGAAATCAGCGAAAACTCAGCATTCAATTACAAAACAATCACTTGATGCATAAATTGGAGACGCGTGGATGTCAAACGAAAACAGAAAAAAGATCGGTTGTCGTATAAGTTATTTTCGTGATAATGCCCCTCGTTCACCGGCCCGGCGAAGCTTCATGATGTTCGCCGGGGCGTCGGCCGGAACGGCGCTGCTGGGCACGTTGCCCGGATGCGGCGGCGGCAACGGCATCAGCGGAACGGCGACGTCCACCGCATCGACCACGCCCCCGGTCGTCGATCCCATCTGGGGCACTGGCGGTGCAGCGACCCAGATCATTTCGTCGCTGTCGGCGATCACTCAATCGATGTTCCCGAGCGTCGACTTCCAGGTGACGAGTTTCGGTGCGCAACCCATCACGTCGCAGGTCGTACAGGCGACCGCGTGGAGTCCCGCGATCCCATGGCTCGGCCAGAGCGCATCGCCGGAGAGTCCGGGCGCGGAGCTGATGGTGTCGTCGTCGCTGACCGGCACGTCGTTCGATTCATACACGGCATTCAACGATGCGATCGCTGCGGCGAATTCGGCCGGCGGCGGACGCGTCGTCGTGCCTGCGGGGAACTGGTACTGCGGCGGCCCGATCGTTCTGCTCTCCAATGTGAATTTCCATCTGAGCGCCGGCTGCACGATCTACTTCAGCCCCAACCCGGCCGACTATGCGAAGGGCGGCTCACACACGACTGCGAACGGCAATCTGTACTGGACCCGCTGGCAGGCCAACGACTGCCTCAACTTCGGCTCGCCGGTCTACGCGTTCCAGCAGAACAACATCGCCGTGACCGGCGAAGGACCGAGCTCGATCCTCAACGGCCAGGCGATGACGCCCGTGCAGGCCAACGGCACGACCCCGACGTCGTGCTGGTGGACCTACAAGGGCACGACGGGCGCGTACGGTTGCGCCGGATCGTCGACGCCGTCGCAGGCCTACGTCAATCCGAACAACACGGCGCTCACGAGCCTCAGTGCATCGGTCACGACGAATCCGAATGCCGCCGCCCTCCTCCCGCTGCTCGACACCGGCACGTCGTGGGCGCAGGACCAGAACTATCTGCCGGCGTTGTCCGAACTCGGCGTCCCCGTCACCGATCGCATCTTCGGCAACGGCCACTTTCTGCGGCCGTGCATGGTGGAATTCATCGGCTGCACCAACGTGCTGATGGAGGACTATCACACGCAGAACACTCCGTTCTGGCAACACCACCCGACCGATTGCAAGAACGTCGTGATCCGTGGCGTGTTCGCCGACAGCATCGGCCCGAACAACGACGGCTTCGACCCCGACGCCTGCAACAACGTGCTCGCCGACACCGTCACGTTCAACACCGGCGACGACTGCATCGCGATCAAGTCGGGCAAGGCACTCGATATCGAATACGGCCCGGCACAGAATCACGTGATCCAGAACTGCACGATGAACAGCGGCCACGGCGGCCTCACGCTCGGCAGCGAAATGAGCGCAGGCGTGCAGAACATCTACGCACGCGATCTGAACATGCTGAACGAGAACTGGCAGACCAACCCGCTGAACATCGCGATCCGCATCAAGACGAACATGAATCGCGGCGGCTCGGTGCAGAACGTGTGGATCACCGGCGTCACGCTGCCGAACGGCGTGACGCTGGTCGGCAAGGGCTACGGTGCGAGCAACATGATCGCCGGCAGTCCGATCACCGCATCGGCGCCGGTGGGCGTTACGTCACCGGCAGGCTCGAACCCGGCCGCATCGCAAGGCGGGCTCATCACGTTCGATTGCGACTATTCGCCGGCAGGCGACGCCGTGCGGGAAAGTCCGCCGGTGGTTACCAACATCAACATCTCGAACGTGAAAGCGGGCAACGTGACGACGGGCGGCCTCACCGGCTCCTGCTTCCAGGCGATCGTCGCGCAAGGTCCGGTAGCCGCCGACTACAACGGCCCTGCGCCAACACCGACAGTCCCGCCGATCAGCAACGTGACGATCTCCGACTGCGATCTCGGCACGCCCGTGAACAACGGCACGGCCACATCGACGACGCCGGGTCCGATCTATCTGATGAACGTGAATGCGATCGTGCTGAAGAACGTGGCGATCGGCGGCACGACGTACAACACCTCGCTGACGGGTTAATCGTGGTGCGAGCCCGTACGTCAGAAAAACAGTACGGGCTCCGAACTCAGGTTACCGCACGACGGGCCGTTAGAAGAAGTGTCGAAAAAACTCAGGAATAGCCGCGACATGCGCAACTTCAAGGTAGGAAGCAGCCTCCTCATCGTGCTCGCGGTCTTCGCGACGATGATCACGATCGGCGGCGTCACCGGAATCGTCGCGCTGAAAAACGCGAACACGAACGCTAAACGACTACACGAACTCGCACGCCAGACGGTGCTCGTCAACGACAGCTACAAGGACAGCACGCGCACCCGCTCCGCGCTGGTGCGCGCGTACGTTGCGCTGAAAGAACACAACGACCTGGTTGTGCGCGACTCGGCGCTGCAGAGCGCGAAGCGGACCTTCGATCTATCGGCGAAAGAAACACAGCTGTTCCAGACCGCACTGGAGATCTCCGGTGTCGACGGAAGTCTCAAGCAGCAACTGGTCGACTCGTCGACAAGCCTCGCGAACCTGCTGGCCCGTGCGACCGACGCGCTGCGCAATGGCGACACCGCCGCCTACGCGGCGATCAACGACAAGGACATCACCGTGGCGGGACAGGTCTATTCCGCCAACGTCGAGAAATTCCAGCGCCTCGCGAACCAGCTGTCGGAAGACACGATCGACGAAGACAACGCGCACTACGAGCGGATCGTCGCGATGGTCGGTATCGGCATTGCGCTCGCGCTGGCGCTGACCGTCGCGACGCATTTCGCGCTGCGCAGTCTCGTTGCGCGACCGCTTGCCGAGGCCGCGTTGCTGCTCGACCAGATCGCATCGAACGAACTCACGCACGAAGTGCCGCCTGCGGGCAACAATGAAATCGGGCGACTGTTTTCGGCGATGCGACGAATGCAGTCGGGTCTCGCGCAAACCGTGGTCGGCGTACGCAACAGCAGCGAATCGATTCATACAGCCGCACGCGAAATCGCCGCGGGCAACCTGGATCTGTCGAGCCGCACGGAGGAGCAATCCGCGTCGCTCGAAGAAACCGTCGCGAGCATGGGCGAACTGATGTCGACGGTGAAGCGCAACGCCGATCACGCGCAGCAGGCGAGCGAACTCGCCTCCGGCGCCGCGACGCTCGCGCAGAGCGGCGGCGAGATGGTCGCGCGATCCGTCGAAATGATGGGAGTCGTGCGCGCGAGCTCGCAGAAGATCGCGGAGATCACCGGGATGATCGACAGCATCGCGTTCCAGACCAACATCCTCGCGCTGAACGCAGCGGTCGAATCGGCGCGTGCCGGCGAACAGGGACGCGGCTTCGCGGTCGTCGCGGGTGAAGTGCGCACGCTCGCGCAACGCAGCGCAGGCGCGGCGCGCGAGATTCGCCAGTTGATCGGCGCGTCGATCGACGACGTGAACAACGGCAATCAGCTCGTCACGCAGGCGGGGCAATCGATGAACGAGATCGTTGCCGCGATACGGCGCGTCGCGACGATCATGACCGAGATCACGACGGCCACCGTCGAGCAAAGCGCGGGCATCGTGCAGGTCGGCGAGGCCGTCAGCCAGATGGAACAGATGACGCAGCACAACGCGGCACTCGTCGAGCAGGCGGGCGCGGCGGCCAGCGCGCTCGAGCATCAGGCGCATTTGATGAAGGCCGCGATGTCGGTGTTCCGTGTCGCGGCCACTGCATGATTTTTTTAACGCACTCTTTCTGACCGATTGATCAACCCAGGGCATCAAAGAACATGAATGCAACTCTCCGGATCATCGCCACCGCCGCAGCCGGCATGATGGCGTCGATGATCGCGCACGCCGCGACGTATGCGTATGTGTCGAACGCCGACAGCCGCGACATCTCGGTGTTCAGCGTCGATACGTCCGATGGAAAACTGACGAACGTCGAGACCGTGCCGGTCGACGGCACCGTGATGCCGATGGCGCTGTCGCCGGATCATCATCGCCTGTACGCCGCGCTGCGCTCGACGCCGTACCGCGTCGTGAGCTTTGCGATCGATCCGCTGAACGGCAAGCTGATCGAACTGGGCCGCGCACCGCTCGCCGAAAGCATGGCGTACGTGTCGACCGATGCGACGGGCCGCTATCTGTTCTCCGCATCGTATGGCGGCAACCTGCTGGCGGTGAACGCGATCGGCAGCAACGGCGTCGCGGGCGACGTGCTGCAGACGATCAAGACAGGACCGATGGCGCACGCGATCCGCCTGTCGCCGAGCGGCCGCTATGCGTTCGCATCGGTGCTGGGCGCGGACGCGTGGCTGCGTCTGCCGTTCGACGCATCGACCGGCAAGCTCACCGAAAACGCCGATCCCGCGTACCGGTTGCCGGAAAAATCCGGGCCGCGTCACTTCGTGTTCTCCGCGAACGGACGTTTCGCGTATCTGATCGACGAACTCGACGGCAAGCTGCACGTGCTGTCACTTACGCACTCGGACGATACGGTCAAGCCGATCCAGGTCATCTCGATCCTTCCGGAGCATTTCTCGGGCGACAAGCCGTGGGGCGCCGATGTTCATCTGACGCCGGATGGACGCTTCCTGTACGCGTCGGAACGCACGTCGAGCACGCTGGCCGTCTATCGCGTCGATCCTGCGTCGGGCAAGCTCACGCGCATCGGTACGTATCCGACGGAGAAACAGCCGCGCGGTTTCAATATCGATCCGTCGGGACGCTATCTGCTCGCGGTCGGTCAGCTGTCGCCGACGATGAGCGTCTACCGGATCGAACCGAAGAGCGGTCACCTCGAAGCAATCGGCAAGTATCCGGTTGGCAAGGGGGCGAACTGGGTGGAGATCGTGACTTACGATGGGTCGAACTGATTCGCTAACCTGATGGTGCGATCACGCGTAGATGGAACGGGGCCGGCTCCGGCAGAGGCGGCCCCCGCGACACTCAATTCACCGCAGGCACTCTCGCGTTTTCACCGCGACATGCGCTCTTCATCCGCAGATAAAGCTGCTGCGAGGTGACCTGGCTCTGGTAGGTTGTATCGATGCTCTGATGCAGGCTCTGCTTGTAGTCGTCGGGGGCGCGCATCGGCATGATGACCGCGTCGAGCCGCGCGTGAGCGTCCTTGACCGGCACGCCGTCGTCGCGCCATTGCGCGGCAGCCGATTCGGTCTGCGCGACGAGGTAGCATTTTTGCTGCTGCGACATCAGCGACAGCGCAGGGCCCATGCTGTCGTATTTCTGCTGCTGGGTTGCACATCCTGTCAGGAGGATTGCGCCGGCACACACCACACTGAAGCCTCGTTTCATTACGACTCCCCGAATTCGGTCGATCTATTTGATTGTCTGCGTGAACCGCCCGTGACTTCGTCTTCGCGTGGGCTGGCGTAGTGGCTAGCATACAGGAAGAGGATGCGTTGCATGCCCGCGCAATGACGACGGAAACCGCGCTACGACTGCCGGGAAAGACAATGCTGCGTGCATCGCTCAAGCAGCGTCCTGTGCCACAATCCCCCGCATGACCTGGATCGCCTCGCTCCCGATGTACAACGTGACGCCCGCGCTCGGCGCGCTGTGGCGTTCGCTGCTCGACGAAGCAGTGCGCGCGGTCACGCCGGATGCCTCTGTGATCGACGCACCGGACGACCTGCACGCGCTCTGGCGCCGCGACGATCTGCTGCTCGCGCAGACCTGCGGCTATCCGTTGATGCATGGCTTGCAGGATCGCGTGCAGCTGATCGCGGCACCTGAATTCGACGTGCCCGGCTGTGCGGGTATCGAGTATTCGAGCGCACTGGTCACACGTGCGAGCGCAAATCTGGATTCGCTCGAAGCCTGCCGTGGCATGCGAGCCGCGTATAACCAGGACGATTCGAACAGTGGCATGAATGTTTTGCGTCATGCGGTCGCGCCGCTTGCGCGCGATGGACGCTTCTTTGGTGCGGCGATTCGAACCGGTTCGCATGTGGGATCGCTACAGGCGCTCGCGGAAAATCGCGCGGACGTTGCAGCGATCGATTGCGTGACGATGGCTTATGTGCGCGACGCGCTGCCCGAACTTGCTCAAGCGGTGCGACAGATCGGCTGGAGCGCGACATCGCCTGGACTACCGCTGATCGCGGCGCGCCCGGTGCCGACAGCACTCGCTCAGTCGCTACGCGACGCATTGAACACAGCAAACAACACACAGCCCGAACGAGCCGCGCAATTACGGCTCAAGCGCTTCACCGAAGTATCGTTCGCCGACTACGCACGCATCGTGCAACTCGAAGACGAGGCGATCGCGGCGGGTTACCCGCGTATCGCCTGAGCGATCTCAAGCAGGTTTAAGAACAAGCAACTGCGCCCCATCGGCCACCTGATCGCCGACCGCATACAACACCTCTTCTACTACACCCGCAGCCGGCGCACCGATCGTGTGCTCCATCTTCATCGCTTCCATCACGATCAGCGGCGCGCCCTTCTCGACCGTCGCACCCGCCTCGACCAGCACCGCGATCACCTTGCCCGGCATCGGCGCGGTGAGCCTGCCTTCGCCGTGTTCGGTATCGGCCGCATGCGCGAGCAGGTTCTGCCATTCGAACGACAGCGTCGCGCCGAGACAGAACACATGGAACGTATCGCCGTCGATGAATACGCGCCCTTTCACACGCGTCGTGCCGATCGTCGCGCCGTATTCGTGCGCATCGTCGCCACGCCACCACGTGAAGGCCTCACGCGCGCCGTGGTAATGGAGCGTCTGCGCACCGGCTTCATCGCGAGCGAACGTCGCCGTGAATGCGGCTTCGTCGTCGGTGTCCTGCCATGCGAGCGCCTGCGTGTACCCGCCGTTCAGACGCCAGTGCGACAACGCATCCCACGGCGACGTGCCGTGCTCGACGCCGCCTTCGCGCGCGAGCAACGCCGCGCATGCCAGCGCGAGTCCTTCGCGGAACGGCTTGCGTCCCGGCGCGAACAGCGCATCGTGATGCCGCTCGATCAATCCGGTGTCGAGATCGGCCGATGCAAACGGCTTGCTCGTCACGATCCGCTGCAGAAACTCGACGTTCGTATGCGGCCCAACCACCTCGCAACCCTGCAACGCGCGATGCAAACGCGTCAGCGCTTCGTCGCGCGTCGCGCCGTAGACGATCAGCTTCGCGATCATCGGATCGTAGAACGGCGTGATCGTGTCGCCTTCGCGCACACCGCTATCGATGCGCACCGCCGCGCGGCTGCCGTCTCCTGTGTGCGCGCCGACCGTGAACTGAACGCCGTCCGGCATCCGCAGATGCTTTAGCGTGCCCGTCGACGGCAGAAAACCGCGCGCCGGATGTTCGGCGTAAATCCGCGCTTCGATCGCATGGCCGGTCAGCGTCAGCTGGTCCTGCTGCAACGGCAGCGGTTCGCCCGACGCGACGCGCAACTGCCACTCGACCAGATCGAGGCCCGTCACCATTTCGGTCACCGGATGCTCGACCTGCAGTCGCGTATTCATCTCCATGAAGTAGAAGTCGTCACCGGTCATGATGAACTCGACGGTGCCCGCACCGACGTAGTTCACCGCGCGCGCTGCCGCGACCGCTGCCTCGCCCATCGCGCGCCGCAGTTCGGCGGGCAGTCCCGGCGCGGGCGCTTCCTCCAGCACCTTCTGATGACGACGCTGCACCGAGCAATCACGATCGAACAGATACACCGTACCGCCGAGACGATCGGCGAACACCTGCACTTCGACGTGCCTCGGCCGCGTCAGATACTTCTCGATCAGCACGCGATCGTTGCCGAAGCTGCTCGCCGCCTCACGCTTGCATGACGCAAGCGCCGCTGCGAAGTCGGCGCTGCGCTCGACGACGCGCATCCCCTTACCGCCACCGCCCGCGCTCGCTTTCAGCAGCACCGGGTAGCCGATCGCGTCGGCTTCGCGCTGCAACAGCGCCGCGTCCTGATCGTCGCCGTGATAGCCGGGCACGAGCGGCACCGCAGCCGCATGCATCAGTGCCTTCGCAGCGGCCTTCGATCCCATCGCCGCGATCGCTTCGACCGGCGGTCCGATGAAGGCGATGCCCGCTGCTTCGCAGGCTCGTGCGAAGTCCTCGTTCTCCGACAGGAATCCATAGCCCGGATGCACCGCTTGCGCACCGGTCGCGCGCGCGGCTGCGACGATGCGTTCGGCGCGCAGATAGCTTTCCGCTGCGCTCGCACCGCCGATATGCACCGCTTCGTCGCACGCGGCGACATGCTTCGCGCCGGCGTCCGCATCCGAATACACGGCGACGCTCGCGATACCGAGTCGTCGGCAGGTGGCCGCGACGCGGCACGCAATTTCACCGCGGTTCGCGATCAGGATCTTGTTGAACATGAGAGTGTCTCGCCGGTGATGTTATGCAGGATCGCCGCGCCACGCGGGCGCACGCTTCTCGAGAAACGACGCGACACCTTCGCGCGCTTCGGCACTTGCCCGCACACGAGCGATGCGCAACGCGGTGTCTTCGATCAGTGCGGCATTCAGCTCGCGCCCCGCGATGTCCTGCACGAGCGCCTTGCATTCGCGCACCGCCGACGGCCCGTTCGCGCACAGTGCGGACGCGATCTGTCGGACAGTTACATCGAGCAGCGCGATGTCGACTGCTTCCGCGACGAGGCCGAGCCGGTGTGCGGTCGTGCAGTCGAATGCTTCGGCCGTAGTGAAGTAGCGGCGCGCGGCCTGTTCGCCGAGTGCGCGGATCACGTACGGTGCGATCGTCGCGGGGATCAGGCCTAGCTTTGCTTCCGATAGACAGAAGCGTGCTGTGTCGACTGCGACTACTATGTCGCACGCTGAAATCAGACCCATGCCGCCTGCGTATACGTCGCCGCTCACACGCGCGATCACCGGCTTCGGGCACCGATAGACGGCTGCCAACATCGACGCAAGCCGCCGCGCGTCCGCACGGTTCTCGTCATCCGAGAAGCCGGCCATCTTCTTCATCCAGTTCAGGTCAGCGCCGGCGCAGAACGCCTTGCCGTTCGCGGCGAGCACGATTGCGCGCACGTCGTCGCACATACCGAGCGAGCCGAACGCGTCGGTCAGTTCGGCAATCATCGTTTCGTTGAACGCGTTGCGCACGTCGGGGCGGTTCAGCGTCACCGTCGCGACGGCGTGCGCGATATCGACGTTCAGCGTTTCATATTGAGTGGACATGACCGTTCGCTCCTTCGTTCTTTTCGATGCCGCGCGTCACATCCGGAACACGCCGAAACGCGTGTCCTCGATCGGCGCGTTCATCGATGCGGACAGACCAAGCCCGAGCACGTCGCGCGTCTGCGCCGGATCGATCACGCCGTCGTCCCACAACCGTGCGCTCGCGTAATACGGATGCCCCTGGTGTTCGTACTGCTCGCGGATCGGCTGCTTGAACGCTTCTTCTTCCTCCGCGCTCCACGCGCCGCCTTTTCCTTCGATGCCGTCGCGCTTCACCGTCGCGAGCACCGATGCCGCCTGCTCGCCGCCCATCACCGAGATGCGCGCGTTCGGCCACATCCACAGGAAGCGCGGCGAATACGCACGACCGCACATCCCGTAGTTACCCGCGCCGAACGACCCGCCGATGATCACCGTGAACTTCGGCACCTTCGCCGTCGCAACCGCCGTGACCATCTTCGCACCGTTGCGCGCGATGCCCTCGTTCTCGTACTTGCGGCCCACCATGAAGCCGGTGATGTTCTGCAGAAACACGAGCGGAATCTTGCGCTGGCAGCACAACTCGATGAAATGCGCGCCCTTCAGCGCCGATTCGGAAAACAGGATGCCGTTGTTCGCGATGATGCCGACCGGGTGCCCCCAGATATGCGCGAAACCGGTGACGAGCGTCGTGCCGTAGCGTGCCTTGAATTCGTCGAATGCGGAGTCGTCGACGATGCGCGCGATCACTTCGCGGATGTCGAACGGCTTGCGCGTGTCGGCGGGGATCACGCCGTACAGGCTCTTCACGTCGTAGCGCGGCGGCTTCGATTCCTGCAGCGCAACCGGCACGTCCTTGCGACGATTCAGATTGCCGACGATGCTGCGCGCAATCGAGAGCGCATGCGCATCGTTCTGCGCGAGATGATCGGCGACACCGGAGAGACGCGTATGCACGTCGCCGCCGCCGAGGTCTTCCGCGCTGACTTCCTCGCCGGTCGCGGCCTTCACCAGCGGCGGGCCACCCAGAAAAATCGTCCCCTGATTCTTCACGATGATCGACTCGTCGCTCATCGCAGGCACATACGCGCCGCCGGCCGTGCACGAGCCCATCACGACGGCGATCTGCGGAATGCCCACCGCCGACAGATTCGCCTGGTTGTAGAAGATGCGGCCGAAGTGATCGCGATCGGGAAACACGTCGTCCTGGTTCGGCAAGTTCGCGCCGCCGGAATCGACGAGGTACACGCAGGGCAGACGGTTTTCCGAAGCGATTTCCTGCGCGCGTACGTGCTTCTTTACTGTCACCGGATAGTAGGTGCCACCTTTGACCGTCGCATCGTTGCAGACGATCACGCATTCCTGCCCCGCAATGCGGCCAATGCCGGTGATCACGCCCGCACCCGGCGCGTCGTCGTTGTACATCCCGTACGCGGCGAGTTGCGACAGTTCGAGAAACGGCGTGCCCGGATCGAGCAGTTGCGCGATGCGGTCACGTGGCAGCAGCTTGCCACGCGACACGTGCTTGTCGCGCGCCGCCTCGCCACCGCCGAGGGCGAGCTTCGACACTTTCTCGCGCAGATCCGCGACCAGCGCTTCGAGCGCGGCTGCGTTCGCGCGAAAGTCGTCCGAGCGCGGATTCAGCCTGGTTTCGATGATCGGCATGGCGGGGCTCTCCTGTTCGCCTCGGGTTTGTTTATGTACGTGCTGGATTCGCAGACGCGCTTACATCGTCTCGGCGAACAGTTCGCGACCGATCAGCATCCGGCGGATTTCGCTCGTCCCCGCGCCGATCTCATAGAGCTTCGCGTCGCGCCACAGCCGACCGACCGGGTATTCGTTGATATAGCCGTTGCCGCCGAGAATCTGGATCGCCTCGCCGGCCATCCACGTCGCTTTTTCGGCGGTGTAGAGAATCACGCCTGCGCAGTCCTTGCGGACCTGGCGCACGTGCGCAGTGCCGAGCGTGTCGAGTTGCCGGCCGACCGCATACAGGTACGCGCGGCACGCCTGCAGCGTCGTGTACAGGTCGGCGACCTTGCCCTGGATCAGCTGGAATTCGCCGATGGCCTGACCGAACTGCTTGCGGTCGTGGATATACGGCACAACCGCGTCCATCACCGCGACCATGATGCCGGTCGGACCGCCCGCGAGCACGGCGCGCTCGTAATCGAGGCCGCTCATCAGCACCTTCACGCCGCCGTTCAACTGGCCGAGGATGTTTTCTTCCGGCACTTCGACGTCCACGAATACGAGTTCGCCGGTGTGCGAGCCGCGCATGCCGAGCTTGTCGAGCTTCTGCGCGACCGAAAAGCCCTTCATCCCGTTCTCGACGATAAACGCGGTGATGCCGCGCGAACCCGCTTCGAGATCGGTCTTCGCATAGACAACCAGCGTGTCGCAGTCGGGGCCGTTGGTGATCCACATCTTCGTGCCGTTCAGCACGTAGTGGTCGCCCTTTTTATCGGCGCGCAGTTTCATGCTGACGACGTCGGAGCCCGCGTTCGGCTCGCTCATCGCGAGTGCGCCGACGTGTTCGCCGGACACCAGCTTCGGCAGGTACTTCTGCTTTTGCGAATCGGTGCCGTTGCGGTGGATCTGGTTCACACACAGGTTCGAATGTGCGCCGTACGACAACCCAACCGACGCCGACGCCCGCGAGATTTCTTCCATCGCGATCATGTGCGCGGTGTAGCCCATGTTCGCGCCGCCGTATTCCTCAGAGACCGTCATCCCGAGCACGCCGAGGTCGCCGAACTTGCGCCACAGGTCCATCGGAAACTGATCGGTACGGTCGATCTCGCCGGCACGCGGCGCGATTTCCTTCGCCGCGAACGACGCGATGCTGTCGCGCAGCATCTGGATTTCTTCGCCAAGGGGAAATTGCAAACCAGGTAGGTTGGTCATGTTGCGTCTCCTGTCGACCGCAGTTAGCGCTTCAGCGCTTACTGCGGTCCCATGCTGGAGTTGGCGCTTTAGCGCCTACTCCAGCGCCGATTCCTGTTCGGGGGTTATTCACGTCGGGCGGCACTCTCCCGTCCAACGCGAATTTCACGCTACATTTACGTATACGTCAATAGGAATTTTGAGTAACACTCAAATATCGCGGAAACGCAGAAAGCGCGGTAATCTGCGTGCTGTAGCGCAGCCTTGCCACGCAACACGCTGGCCGCACCGCAACCCAATCTGAATATTACTCATATCCGACGATGAGCGTAGCAAAAACGTCCCCGCGTACTGCACCGAAGGCCGATCCCGGCGCAATACGCCGCCAGCCGGCGGGCGCCCGCTCGCAGCAGCGCGTGAAGGACATCCTTCAGGCAGGCCGCGACGTGTTTTCGGAAAAAGGCTACGAGCGCGCGACCACAGCGGAGATCGCGCAGCGGCTCGGCGTGTCCGAGGCGACGGTGTTCAGCTATTTCCGCGGCAAGCGCGAACTGTGTGCGCGCGTGATCGGCGACTGGTACGACGAAATCATCGGGGCGATCGAAACCGGACTGCCGCGCGACGGCACGGTGCGGCAACAGTTCGCGTTTATCGTGAGGACGCATCTGCGGCTGATGCTGGTGAACGGCACCGGGCTGTGCGCACTCGTGCTGTCCGAAGGGCGCGCGCAGCATCACGAACTGAGCGACGCATTGGTCGATCTGCAGCGCCGTTACACCGCGCCGTTGATGGCGGTACTCGCGCGCGGCCAGCAGGATGGCCAGGTACGCGCGGACGTGCCGCTGCGGCTGCTGCGCTCGATGGTGTTCGGCCCGATGGAGCACGTGCTGTGGGACGCGACGCTCGGTCAGCGCCGCACCGATATCGACGCGACCGCCGATCAGTTGATCGACGTGCTGTGGTCCGCGTTGCAGCCGCCCGACGCGCCGCACGCGGCGTTGCGGCAGTTCCGCCATGAGGTAGGCGAAGCGATGGGCCGGCTCGAACAGGCGGAAGCGGCACTTGCGCGACCCGCAGTGACCACGGCGAAAGACGCAGCAGGTCAGACGGCGCCCACCACCGCGCCGCGCAACCGGAAAACCACCAAAAGCACTGCACCCGCGCGCAGCACCTGAATGAAACCGAATCGCGCGATCAACCGCTCTTTGTCAGCGCGGTAAGCAGATCGTCGAGCATCACCGGCTTGGTCAGGTGGCTCGTAAAACCCGCCGCCTGCGCCTTCTCGACATCCATCGCCTGACCGAAACCGCTCAGCGCAATTGACCGCACCGTTTCGAAACCCGGCCGGCGCCGCACTTCGGCCATGAACTCGAAGCCGTCCATCCCCGGCATGCCGAGATCCGACAGGATCACGTCCGGCTTGTCGCTGTTCAGCCGGTCGAGCGCGGCGCGCGCACCGGTCGCGATATCGACGCGCGCCCCTTCCGCTTCGAGCAGCAGCTTGAAGGTTTCGACAGTCGCCGCGTCGTCGTCGACCAGCAGGATTTTCATCCCCGCCAACGACACGTGTTCCTGTTCCGTTTCGGCCCGCGCATCGACGAGCGTGCGCCGCAGCGGCAGCGACACTTCGAACGTCGAGCCCTCCCCCGGTCCCGCCGACTTCGCGCGCACCTGGCCGCCGTGCATCGTCACCAGTTCGCGAACCAGCGCGAGACCGATGCCGAGCCCGCCGCGCCGCTGCTTCGACACGCGCGTCTGCTCGAACATGTCGAAGATATGCGGCAACACGTCGGGGCCGATGCCGCTGCCCGTGTCCTTGACGATCAGCGTCGCGTCGCGCGGGCCGGTGGTGCGCAGCGACACGTCGATACGCCCACCGCTGTCGGTAAATTTCAGCGCATTGCTGACGAGGTTCCAGACGATCTGCTCGACGCGCGTCAGGTCCGCATGCACGATCACCGGCTCGTCGGGCAGCACGCACGACAGCGTGAGCTGCCGCTGCGCAGCCTCGTCGCGCGCCGCGCCGCAGATCCGTTCCACGGCGTCGCGCCAGTCCACCGCCGAACGCATGATCGACAGCTTGCCGGTGCGCACACGCGACATGTCGAGCAGATCGTCGATGATCTGCGCCTGGCCGACCACCGTGCGGCGAATCGTATCCGCGGCGCGCGCGAGGCGTGGATTCTGGATCGCTTCGTTCGAGCGCGCGATCAGTTCGATGTTGCCGGAGATCAGGTTGAGCGGATGCTTCAATTCATGCGACACAACGGCGAGAAATTCGTCGCGGCGGCGCTCCGCATCGCGCTGGCCACGGCGTGCGGTGACGTCCGCGCTCGCGCCCTGTTCCTCGTCGAGATTGCGCGCGATCTTCGCGAAGCCGCGCACGCCACCGTCGTCGATGCGCGTCAGCACGCCGCTCGCGCGAAACTTCTGACCGTCCTTGCGCAGATGCCAGCGATTGTCCTCGCTGCGGCCGCGTTCGCGCGCGACGCGAAACTCGGTCGCAGCCGCGCCCGATGCACGATCCTCATCGGTGAACAGAATCTCGGCTGACCGGCCGAGCATCTCCGCTTCCCGGTAGCCGAAGATGCGTTCCGCGCCCGCGTTCCAGCTGGTCACGAGCGCATCGTCGTCGAACGTGATGATCGCGTAGTCGCGGATACTCGCCGCCGCGATGCGCATGCGCTTCTCGCCTTCGCGTAGACGCTCTTCGGCGTTGCGCCGCGCGCTGATGTCGATGAACGACAGCACCGCGCCGTCGATCACGTCCTCGGTCGTGCGGTACGGCACGAAGCGCGCGAGATACCAGCGGCCGCCCGTCGAACGCAGTTCGCGCTCGATCATCCGTAGTGAATCGAATGCTTCGGCCGCGTCGTCCGCGAGCCGGTCGTATTCGAGACGGTGCGTGATGTCGAGCAGCGAGCGCCCGATATCGGACGCGATGATGCTGAACACCTCGGTCGCGCGCGGCGTATAGCGCTTGATGCACATGTTGCGGTCGACGAAGATCGTCGCGACGTCGTTCGCGGCGATCAGGTTCTGCAAGTCGTCGTTGATCTTGCCGGTTTCCTCGACCTTCGCCTTCAGTTCCGCGTTGACGGTGGTCAACTCTTCGTTGATCGACTGCAGTTCTTCCTTGCTGGTTTCGAGTTCTTCGCTCGCCGAGCGCAGTTCCTCGTTGATCGCCTGCAATTCCTCGTTCGAGGCTTTCAGTTCTTCGGTCGATGTCTCCGACTGCTCGATCGTGGCCTGCAACTGCTCTTTCGTACGCTGCAGTTCGCGTTCGAGTTCGTCGACGGCGGAGTCGCCCGCGCCCGCATCGGCGCTGTTCGCGGCGGTCGGCACGACGCTGAGGTTTTCGACTTCGTCGAACAGCACAAGAATGTAGTCCGCGCCCGCGTCCGCATCGTGCACCGGCCGCGCCGTCATGTTGACGAAGAAACGCCGGCCGCCGCGCTCGACCGGCACGCGCCGCGCCTCGACGCTGCGGTTGGTCTGGAACACCTGATAGATCAGCGTGCGCAGTTCGAGCCGCAGTTCCGGCCACACCGCGTTGACGACGTTGTGCGACGGCTCGCCGGCCGCGTACTGCAGAAAGCGGCCCGCGCGATCGGACACATGCAGGATCGCCGAATCGCGATTCACGAGCACGCTGGGCGGCGCGAACTGCTCGATCAGCGCCTGATGCAGCTCGCCGTACGAATACTTGCGGCGCACGGCCGGCACCGATTCGTTGACCACGCGCCGCGTGCCGAGCGCCCCCGCGACGACGACCGGCAGCGTCGTATCGCTGCGCACCGCCATGTTCGCGCGGTAGATGCGGCTGCGCTTGTCGACCGGCGTGAACAGCGTGCTGACGCTGTCCGCCGATTCCGAGCTGCCGAGAAACAGATAGCCGCCCGGCCGCAACGCGAAGTGGAACATCCGCAGCAGTTCGATCTGCGCCTCGCGGTCCAGATAGATCAGCAGATTGCGGCAACAGATCACGTCGAGCCGCGAGAACGGTGGATCGCTCAGCACGTTGTGCACCGCGAACAGCATGTTCTCGCGCAGTTCCTTGCGGATCCGGTAGTAACCTGGCTCCTTCGCGAAGAACTGCCGCAGCCGCGATGCGGACACGTCCTGCGCGACGCCTTCGGGATAGAGCCCGTTACGGGCCGTCGAGATTGCGCGTTCGTCGATGTCGGTGGCGAACACCTGGAACGGCACGCCTTCGGGCGTTCTCGCAGACGCTTCCTGCAGCAGCATCGCGAGCGAATAGGCTTCCTCGCCGGTCGCGCAGCCCGCGGACCACACTCGCACGCGCTCCTGCGCCGCGCGCCCCTGGCAGACAGCCGGCAGGATGTCGCGCGCGAGCAGATCGAACGCATCGGTGTCGCGGAAAAAATTGGTCACGCTGATCAGCATGTCCTGGAGCAGCGCGAAGGTTTCGTCGGGATGCTGCTGCAGGAAGTCGCGATAGCCCTGCACGTCGGCGATACCGTTCACCTGCATCCGGCGCTCGAGCCGCCGCAGCACCGTCGCGCGTTTGTAGTGCCGGAAATCGTGCGCGGTGCGCGTGCGCAGCGCGACCATGATCTCGTGCAATGCGCGTGCGTTATCAAGTGCGAGTTCGCTGTCGTCGTCATCTTCGTCGGGCGGCGGCAGCTTGATTTCGGTGGCGTTCTCGCGCAGCTCGACGAGCTTGCGCGCGATCTGCGCAACCGGCAGCACGAAGTCGACCATGCCCGTGCCGATTGCGCTGCGCGGCATGCTGTCGTGTTCGGCCTCCAACGGATCCTGCGCGAACGTCATGCCGCCCCGCTCCTTCAGACGCGCGAGGCCGAGCGACCCATCGGCGCCGCCGCCCGACAGCACGACGCCGACCGAACGCTCGCGATGCGCATCCGCGAGCGTGCGAAAAAACAGATCGATCGTGGTGCGGGCCGGCGTGCGCGTCGTGGTGGAGTGAACGCGCAGATGGTCGTCGAACATCGTGAGGTCGAGCGCGGGCGAGATCAGGTAGACGGAGTCTTTCTCGATCGCCACGGTGTCGGTCACCGCGACGACGCGCATCGGCGTGACCTTTTGCAGCAGCGCGCGCAGATTGCTCTCGTGATCGGGCGCGAGATGCTGGACGACGACGAACGACATGCCGCTGTGCTCCGGCAACTGGCCGAAGAATTCGAGCATGGCGCGCAAGCCGCCTGCCGACGCGCCGATTCCGACGATGGGATGAGCGATCTGACTCGGCAGAACCGGTTCGGGGTCTTTCTTCATGCAGAGAGGGTGAGCGCCGGGTCGGGCGCACAGCGTGGCGATCCCGCCATGATGGCGTGCGATCGTTCCAGCGTCCAGCGTTGATCGGGTATCCGGGCTCCGCCAAAGTCTGATGAAAACTGCGACGGGCGGGATTTCCTGGGCGGGTCCGCGGATTGCTACCGAGCCTCGTTTACGCATCGCTTGCCGGGTGCTCTACGTGGCCTCGTCTTCGTCGCTTCGTGGGCTCGCTTCGGGTGCTTCAATGCGGCAAGCCCGCCGCGCGATCGAGCAACGCCTGATCGACGTTCATCGATGCATGGCATTCGCTGTCGACGTCGTCCGGATGTGCGAACCGCGCGTTCATCGTCTCGCCGGCCTGCTCGCACAACGCCTCTCTGACCCGGACGCGTGCTGCACCGTCCATCGACGCGTAGGGTTCGACCGCACCCGGCGCGAACACCAGATCGAGCGCGCAGCGTGCATCGAACACGCTCGTCTCCGCAGCGGCCGCGACCCACTTCACCTGGACCGTCATCCGGTTCGATGAATCGGCGACGTGCGCCACTGCGGTCGACGGCGACGGAAAACGCCGCGACAACGCGTGCTCGATTTCGACGAGCCGTTGTTGTGTGTCGATCGATGTGGTCATCGTGTGCTCCCTGTGTGTCCCTATCTGTGTCCCTATCGACGGACACGCGCGCAAACGCTGTACCCATCCTCGCGACCGCCGCGACGTCGTCACTGCGGCACGGCCCTTGCGCGATAAACGACGAGTGCGGACGCATCCCGTCCGTGATCGATCAACGGTTTATGGAGGACTCGACGATGAAACGCACAACGAAGAGCATGGCGATTTCGGCATTGCTGATGGGACTGGCGGGCGCGGTTTCGACTGGAGCCTGGGCGGCAGGTGCCGCAGGCGGTGGAGGTAGTGCGGGCGGTAGCGCAGGCGCGGCGGGCGGCAATGGATCAGCAGGCGTCGGTGCCGGCGGCATGGGAGGCGGAGGCGGTTCGTCCGGCGGCAACTCGGGTGTCGGTGCGGGTGGCGGCAACATGGGCGGCGCCGGTGGTGTAGGCGGCGTGGGCTCGCCGGGCACCGGGTCGGGTAGCCCGACGATGCATCCGGGCAACCCGGGGAGCAACTCTGGCTCGCCGGGTGTAACCGGTACAGGGGGTGGCGTCGGCACAGGTACGGGTGCGACGCCTAACTCGTCGATGAACCGGTCGAACAATAACGGTACTTACTCGCAACCGGGTGGGGCGATGCAGAACGGGCAATAGCATCGGACGTAGCCGCAGATAACAGCCTGCGGCTACGATCAGTGCGCGAGTATCCGCGTTGATGAACCTGATCCAGCGGCATCCGAATCCGCCGGATCAGGTCGATACCTGTCGCATGTTGCGACTGACGTCGACGCTCGTGATGAAAAGCGTTCTCGCGGATCGACCGCTTCCGCTTTAGCGCGGGGAGGATGTCGATGGCCGTTTATCGATAGAGGCGGCTTGCGTCTTCGTCCCAGGTAAAAATGCGTGCGGCCCCTACTCCACCACCCACGAAGCCAACGTATCCCCAAACCCACCCCGCGCACGACTCTCCTTCCGCGCGCTCGTCACAACCCGTGGCGCAGCACTCCACGCAATACTGGCCCCGGTCGCAATCAACAGATCAACCAGCGCCGCATCCTCGCTACAAGCAAGCGGCGGAAAACCACCTGCCCGCCGATAAGCATTCGCCGTCACCCCGAGATTCGCACCGTGCACATGACGATGCCCATCCGCATCGACATACATGCGATAGAACGTCTCGCGCACGTGCGGCGGATGATCGCTCCAGTCGTCGACCGACACAGGGCCGCACACCGCGTCAGCACCCAGCAGCAACTGAGCGACAAGCCAGTCCGCGCACACGCGCGTGTCCGCATCGGTGAACGCGAGCCAGCGCGCGCCGGCCGCGAGCAGCGCAGCCGCACCCGTCGCGCGCGCATGACCCACGTTGCGCGCGTCCACGTGCAGCAGCGCGACGCCGTATTCGAGCGCGATCGCGTGCGAATCGTCGGTACATGCGTCGAGCACGACCACCGTGTACACCGCTTCGCCGCGAAGTTGCGGATGCGCGGCCGCCGCGCGCACCGATGCGAGACACGCGGCGAGCAGCGCCGCCTCGTTGTGAACGGGAATCGCGATGCCGATCATGCGAACCCCTCGCGCTGCGCGACCGAACGCGGATCCTTCGACCACACATCGAGCAGCAGATCCGGCTCCACGTGATGCACGACGTGCGCAAGGCCAAGACGTTCGCCGAGCGCCGCATGCACCGGTTCGGGCCGCTGCGTCGCGCCGTCGAACGGATGCAGCCAGTGGCACGCGAGTACGGTCGCGTCGTCGGATAACGCGCCGCCAATGCGCTCGATCAGCGTATCCGTTGCAGACGGTGTCAGGTAGTAGACGAGTTCGCTCAGCACCAGCAGATCGAACGTGCCGTCGGGCCATTCGTCCGGCAACGTGCGGCGTTCGACGCGAACCTGCGCCGTCGAAGCGAGCCGCTCGCGTGCATGTTCGACGGCGTGCGCGCTGATATCGACGGCGAGCAATGCATCGCAGCGCGTCGCGAGCGCGGCGGCCAGTTCGCCGTTCGCGCAGCCTGCCTCGAATGCGTGGCGATAGCGTTCGCGCGGCAATACCGCGAGCGTCAGCATGCGCTTGCGCCGTTCATACCAGCGTTCGCGAAAACGCCATGGGTCCGCGTCGCGGGCAAACAGCGCATCGAACTGCGCGCGGTCGGGCGAGACCTCTTTCACAGCGTCCATGTCGTTCCGCCTTCGCTCAACGTGGCTTCGCCCAGTGCGGCGAGATCGCGCTCCGCGTGACTCTGTCGCAGGAACACCGGCAGATCGGCCATCAGCCGCGCGAAGCGCCGGTCGCGGCAGAACGGCGCAGGACCGAGCGCACGCGCGACATGCGAAATCGTCGCGGTAGCCGCCTGCTCGACCACGAGACGCGCGCGCAGCGCCGGCAACTGCGCATCCGCGTGCGGGTGCGCGTCGATCCACGCAGCGGTCTCGCGCAGCACGCACACGGCCCCCGCGAGCGCGACGTCGGCGGCACCGAGATGGGCGAGCGCATGAGGATCGACATGGGTGGGCGAGCGGCGCGCGAGTGCGCCCGTCAAGGTATCGCGCAGCATCGCGGCCGCGCCGTACCAGCACGCGGCAATGCCCGCACCGCCGTGCCAGAAACCGGGCCGTCGCAGATACGCTTGCGGTCCACCGACCATCGCGGCACGCACGCCGTCGAAGCGCACGTCGCAGGTCGCGCTCGCCGCCATGCCGACCGCGCGCCAGCCGTCCGGATCGATCGTCACGCCGGGGGCGTCGAGCGCCACGGCGACGAGGATTGGTCCGTCGTCGAGCCAGGCGGTCGCGAGCGCATGCGTCACGGCCTGCGCGCCGGAACACCATGCCTTCTTCCCGTCGATACGCAGTGCACCGGTTGTTGCGACACGCGTCGCGACGAGCCGCGCGTCGGGCGGCTCGGCGGCCCACACGCCCCAGCGCGCGCCACGCACGATCGCGTCCGATTCGAGTTCCGCGAGAATCGCCAGCGCGTCGGTGTGGCCCTCGTAGAGTTTGACGAGCGCGAGATCGCAGGCTGCGACCGTCGCCAGCGCGCGCCAGCGACTGCGCGTGTCGCCGTGCGCGGGCAGCGGCAAACGGTCGAGCCCCCGCTCGACGAGCGCCGCGAACGTGCGCGCGACTGCAGAGGTGTGATCCGCGGTGTCGAACGACGGCGCGTCCAACGACGAAGTGCTGTCGTGCAAAAACGATTGCAACGTTTCAATGGTATCGACCGGCATGAAGCTCTCGCAAGGATGTTGCAGTGCTTGAGCAAGCGTTGCGCCCGGCGCGCGCGAAGCCGCGGAACGTCGCTACGGCGGGCGTGTCTTCCGGTCCGGTTCAATCGCAGCAGCAGGCACCCCGTACGCGTGGCCGGTCGGGAACGATCGTTGCGCATCTAGTCAGGTGCCCGACACCGCAGCGCGTCCGGGCAATCGCGAAACATCGCGCAGCCCCCTGCTCCCGTTTGCGCGAATAAAACACAGGGCCCCCGCTGCGAGGCAAACACACACGTATGGAGAAAACAATGCGGCTTTCGTTGCTGATCAACTGCGCTGACCCGACGTTCTGTCACGACTATGCGGTCGTGTGGCTCGATACGGGGCAGCGGATATGGGTGCGGCAGGCGGGCGTGGGAATCGATCTTCCCGATGAAGGACTGCTGCGTATCGAGGCGGACGTCGCCGCGCTGCACGCGCGCGACGATCACGACATGGCGCGCGTCACGCTGCGCGGTCTCGTCGGCGATGCGCGGCAGCGCGCATGGTCCACACAAGGCGGCGCGGTATGGGTTTCGCAGACCCGTCACATGCCGATTGACGGCACGTGGCGTCTGCAGGCCGTCGATCGCACCGCTCCGCCGTCGACCTCGTCACGCGAAGAACGTGGGGGACGCAAAGTGCCGCCCCCGTCATCGATGCAGCCGGTTCAGCCTGGACAACCGCATCTCGCATGGCCGTCCGGCGTCCTGCTGAAGAGCGTCGGAAGGTAGTTCTTCATCGCGGTCGCCGGCTCAGGTTGCTGGCTCAGGTTGCCGACTCACCCAGGCCGCGCTGCGCTTCCTGCGCAGCGCGGCGTCTCACTTCCCTTCGCTCACTGTCCCTTCGTACCGCTGCTTGCGTCGGCGCCCGGCATGTCGGTCGTGTCGGTGGCGGACTTCTTGTTCGACATCTTGTGATGCTTCATCGCCTTCTTGTGAGTGCCCGGCGCGGAAGCCATCGGTGCCGGCGCGGTCGCGGCACCTGGACCGTTCGAGTTACCACCTTGCCCGGCTGTGCCTCCGCCCGAGCCACCGGCTGTGCCCTGTGCAAATGCGGCAGCGGAACTCACGAGCAGGATCGAGACGAGCGCTGCGTGGATAGGTGTCTTCATGATGTTTCCTCCGTCGGGATGGTGTTGTATCGAAGCGGCTCGTATCGCCGCGAGGACAGGAACGTCGCTCGACGGTTCAAACAGCAAGGGGTATGCCCCGGTGGGTCGCATGCGTGAATGTTGAGTCATCGCCGACACGCATGCGAGTGTTGCGATGCCGATCTCGATGCGCGTCGGCATGCATGACCACATCTATGCACATCTACGCTCGCCCGCATGAACGACGCACACTCGACGTTCGTGCAACGCGGCAATAGTTGCAATCGCGCCCGCCCTTTTACATCGCAGTGTGTCGGCTCGTCTCGCCGCATCTTCATCACCCACGCTCACCGTTTCGAACGATTAGCGCGAACAGGCAAACACAACTCGCAATTGCAAAACCGGGGAACGCAACTTGCGCGACTCCGGTCTGAACCACTTTTTCGCAGAGGAAACGCAGATGGCAGGCATCGTCCAGGAGTTCAAGCAGTTCGCGATCAAGGGCAACGTGATGGACCTCGCGGTCGGCGTGATCATCGGCGGCGCGTTCTCGACGATCGTCAATTCGATCGTGAAGGATCTGATCATGCCGGTGGTCGGCGTCGTGAGCGGCGGCTTCGATTTCTCGAACCGGTTTCTGCGCATCGGGCAGATTCCGGCGACATTCAAGGGCAACCCGGATTCGTACAAGGACCTGCAGACCGCCGGCGTCGCCGTGTTCGGCTACGGTTCGTTCATCACGATCGTGATCAACTTCATGATCCTCGCGTTCATCGTGTTTCTGATCGTGAAGGGGATCAACAAGCTGCGCGAACTCGAAGCGAAGCAACCCACCGACCCGGCCGCCCCGCCGCCCGCACCGCCCGAAGACGTGCTGCTGTTGCGCGAGATTCGCGACGAACTGAAGCAGCGGGAAAGGCAGCAGGCTTGATCCTGCTCTACGCGTTCAGTGCACGTCGTCAGACACGGCGGACGTGCGCCGCCAGTGCCCCGTCAACGGATCGATATGTCGCGCGAACGCAAACAGCGCGATGAGCCCCGGCAGCATCGCAACGAGCGCGAGCGTCTCGGACGTCGAAAGGATCATGAAGGTCTCCCTGCAGCACGCGGGTCCAGCCCACGATCCGCTATCAGCTGATCCACCGTGCGAATCACCTGACGCGGCGTAATCAGACGCGAGCACTCGAATTGCCGGTCGGTGCCTGCATGTCGCGGGCACCACGCGAAATTCGCGTGATCGAACTCGATGCCCGTATCGTTCCAGCAGCTGTTGCACGCATGAAAATTGATCACGCGATACGGCGTCTCGAACTCGTTATGCGGATGCGTGAAGCCGCTGATCATCACGACGGGACGCCCGAGCGCCCACGCGAGCCACGACAGTCCGCTGGAAAGTCCCACGAAAAAATCCGCGTGATGCAACAGACTCGCGCGTTCCTGTAGCGGCAGCGCACCGGTGAAATCCTCGCTGCCGTACGGGATCAGATTCCACAGCAGCTTCTCGCCATGCGCAGGCTCGCGATCGATGCACAGCACGCGATAGCCGAGGCCCTTCAGATGCTTGACGAGTTCGTACCAGCCGGTCGGATGATTCCAGTACTTGCACTGCGCCGACGACTGCGCGCCGATCACGACGTACGGCTCCGCGATGCGTCGTTCGGTGTCCGTGACTTCGATACGCGGACGGCGTTCGACCGGCGGCAAGCCGAGCAGATACGGCATCGTCTTTTGCAGACCGCTCACGCGAAAATCGGTCGGCTGATGGCTGCGGTCCGTGCACGGGAAGAAGATGCCGAGAAAGTAGCTCGCGTAAAGCTGCGGACGTAACGCGGCTTCTTCATCGGGTTCGATGTAGTGCAGCTCTGGGTATGCGCGTTCGAACAGCGTCCAGATATCGCGTCCCATCGACACAACCATTTCACAGCCGTGCCGCCGCCGGAATTCGTCGACATACGGAAACCACGCGATGATGTCGCCGAGCGTGCCGACCGGCAGCCGCGCATACACGCGCTGACCGGCGGCGTCGTACTCGTGCTCGAACACCGGCTCGCCGTGACGGAACACCTCGATGCGAAAGCGCACGAAATACTTCTTCGTGCTGGTCACCATCGCATCGGCAACTTCCTCGTCAAAGAGCACGACGTCGGCTTCGATATCGGTGAGTCGCACGCGCCAGCCGTCGCCCTGGACTTGCACGCGGCATCCGTAGTTGAAGTCGTAGCGGATGCCCGACGGGCCTTCGATCGTCGGCTCGCCTGCGTCGATGAAGGGCGCAGGGGCTGTGACTGCAATGGGGATTGCATCGTCCGCCTGCTGCGTGGGCGCTTCCAAAGTAGCTTCAATCGTCGACATCGCATCGCTCCCCGTGGCCGCGGTGGCCAACCTTACTGGCCAACCTCACTCGGCGTAACTCAACCCGACCGTGACCGCCCACGGCTGCGTATAGTCGTGTCCCTTGCCCGCGGTGAACGCGCCGTACGCGCGCACGTGTGCGGACAGCGCTGCCGACAGTCCCGCGCTCGCAGAGAACCAGGTGCGCGGCATCGAGCCCTGCAACGCAGTGCCGCCGACGGTGTCAGTCAAGTCACCGCCGAACACATGCGTCGCACCGAGCCGCACGAACGGCTCGAGTTTCATGTCGCCGACCGCGAACGATCCGCCGAACGACACGCCCGCGTCGCTGAACACGAGGTTCGACGCGGCGAGCGCGATCGGCGTGCCGAGCGTCGTGCCGTAGTCCACTGCGCCGCTGTGCTGATACGTGACCGACACGCGCGGTTCGGCCCACCAGCGGCCCGCGAGCGCGAGCCGTCGTCCGCCGTCGAGCGACAGCGCGTATCCGTTCTGGCTATAACTTGCCGACGCCGCGTTCGCCGCCGTCGTGACGCTAAGGTTTTCGCGCAGGCCGGTGTAGCGGACGATCGCATCGGCGAACACACCGGACGGATTGTCGTAGCTGCCGTACACGCCGAGATTCCACGGCCGCGCGGTGCCGCCGCCGATGTCATCGAACGATTCGTGCGCCTGTCCGAAGCCGCCCGTCACGCCGACGTACCAGCTACCGCCGCGCGTCGCGACGCGCCAGTCGCGACCGATCTGCGCGCCATAGAACTCGGTCGACGCCGATGTGCCTGCGGGGTCCGTGCGCAACTGCTGGTCGAATGCACGCACCCACAAACCGCCCTCCGACACACCGCCGCGATAGTCGTCCAGATGCGAGACCGTCTGCTGAACCTGCGCGTACCACAGCAGCGCGGGCAACGACGCGGCAGCCTGCGCGACCGACGCGATATCGCTGCGCTGGCCGGTGTTGTACAGGTAGTACTGGCCGCTCACGTCCTGCAGACCGAACTTGTACGCGCCGACGTCCATCGCGCTGACCGGTAGCGAAAAGGTCGCTGTACTACCGGTCGCATCGACGAGCAGCAGACGTTCGGTCGCACTGGTCGGCGGCGCGGTGCTCGCGTCGTGCACGCTCAGCGTGAAGGTGCCGCTGCCCTGCGACACGACCAGTCGATCCGCCTGCTGCGCACCGACGTTCGTGTTCATCACGAACTGACCGCTACCCGACAGCCCGTCGATCGACACGGTCTTGTAACCGCCGCTGCCCGGTGCGCCGAGCACGACGGTGCCGCCGCTCATCGCGAGTCCGCTCAGTGCGATCGCGGCGCCGCCGGTCAAGGCATCGGTCGAGGCTTCGGCGATGTTCAACGTGCCCGTAAGCGCGAGTCCTTGCACCGGTGCGGCAGCCGTCGTGCCCTGCGCAGTCGTGCCACCGACGTCGACGGTCAGCGTGCCGCCTGCGGCCACCGTCGTCTGTTCGATGCTGCCGCCGAGCAGCACGGCCTGCTGCGCGCCGCCGCCGACGGTCGTGCCGGTCGCGTCGCCGCCGCTCGACACCGTCATCGCGCCGCCTGCGATCGTCGCGCCGCTCGCGCTACCGCGTGCGAACACGGTCAACGAGCCGGCTGCGACGGTGGTATCGACCGCGAGCCCGCCGCCCGACACATACTGCTTGCCGCCCTGTACCTGCGTGCCCGACGTGAGGCCGCCCGAATACACGCGTTGCAAACCACCCGATGCGACGCTCGCGCCGTTCGCGACACCACCGCGCGACACGCCCATGCTGCCGCCCGACAACACCTGCGTCCCCGACGCGACGCCACCCGACGACACATACTGCGTGCCGCCCGACACCACCGTCGCGTTCGCCGAGCCGCCGGAGAAAACAGTCTGTGTGCCGTCGGCGGTGACGCTCGCGGACACCGCGCTGCCTCCTGCCGAGATGTATTGCGTGCCGCCCGAAATCACCGTGCCGTTTGCAAGGCCGCCCGAATACACGCGCTGCAAACCGCCCGACGCGACACTCGCACCATTCGCGACGCCCCCGCGCGACACACCCATGCTGCCGCCCGACAACACCTGCGTGTTCGTCGCAACACCACCCGACGACACATACTGCGTGCCGCCCGACACGACCGCGCCGATCGCCGAACCGCCCGACAGTACCGACTGCACGCCACCGCCGGCAATCACGGTCGTCGTCGCAAGGCCACCGCTCGACACCGCCTGACTGCCGCTCGCGTTAATGACGGTCGCGTTCGCGGTGCCACGCACACGCTGCGTCGCGCCGCTGTTGACGATCGTGCCGGTGACGGTCGCGCCCGCGCCGACCGTCGTCGCGCAAGTGGGACCGCCGGGCAGCGTCTGGTTGTCGCAGGATTGCGCGAGCGCCTGAACGTGCGCACCGGCGAACGGCAGCACGGCCGCGAGCATTGCGGCAGGTTTCGACAGCGTGCGGTAGCGCGACGACGCAGCGGACGTGGTGTGCGTCGTGCACGCGCTGGACGTGGACAGACGAGGGCCGTCCGCCCGTGAGGATCGGGTAGTCAAAACGTGTCTCCTTGCATTGTTATCGACGCGGCGTCGCTTGTGCGATTCTTGCGATTCTTGCGCCGCGATACCCCGTAGGGTTGCGATCAGCGGATCGGCATCGGATCGCCTCTGTGCATATCGTGAATGGGGTGCTGGTCGAACAGCGCGGCGAGCCCCGCCTCCGACGTGAAAATCCCCGCGCCGTCGTGGCCCATGCCGGGCACCTCGAACACGCGATGATTCAGGTTGTCGCCGTGACGCATCCGCATGTAGCGCGCGTAGGCGCGGCCCCGCTCCAGACGATGCGCGCCCTGCGCCTGCGCGGCACACGATGTGTCGAGTGCGGGATGCCGCGGATCGCAGTCGTCGCCGCCGAGCAGCAGCACGACGTCGCGTTGCGCATAGGCCGCTTCGAGCCCGGCAGCAGACCCGCCGCGCATCGCTTCGAGTGCATACGCGGGCAAGCGTTTCAGGCCGTATTTCCAGTCGTCGAAGCCGGGGCAGCGCGCATCGTCGAACGTGATGAACGCGCCGTCCGCGGTTGGACGCAGCGCATCGAAATACACATACGACGACGGATTCGCGATCACGTAACGCACCGCGATGCCGTGCGTCGCAAGCTGCGCTTCGCCGCGCGTGACGACCGCATAGCGCTGCGCGACCTGGCCGCCGCCCGAGTGACCTGCGATCACGACCGTCGACAGCGCAGGAAAACGCTCGCGCTGCGCGAGACGCCGCAGGATCGCGTCGAGCACATCGAACGAACTGATCGGCGCGGGACCGAGCGACGGATCGCCACCCATCCAGCCGGTCCAGTCCCAGTGCAGCGTCGTCGCGTCGAGGCGATGCGCGTCGACGTCGGCCGTCGCGAGAAACTGCGGGACGACGAGCAGCGTGTCGCGCGCATCGTCGCCGGCTGCCGTGCGCGCCTGTTCCGCGAGACGGAAATACGCGTCGGCGTTGCGCAACCGGCCGTGCATCAGGATCACGACACGGCGCACGTCGGGCTGCGGCGCGTCCCACGCACCCGCCTGATTACTCGAGAACACCGGCACCGTCCCGGTGCCCGTCTCCGTTCCTACAGCAATGCGTTGCGGCGCGACGACCGGAACGGGGCGCTCGTTCGGCGCGCGTTCGTCGTCGCGATGAAAAATCTCGGTCATGCGTCAGGACTCGTATGAACGGCCGGGTGGGTGGACGCATGAGTGGACGCGTCCGCTGCGTCGTATGCAGGCGTGCGCCCGGCCTTCGTGAAGAACACCATCGCCAGCGAAAGAACGCCCGCGAAGATCAGATAGAACGCCGGCGTGAAACTGCTGCCGGACAGATGCGTGAGCCACGTGATCGTCAACGGCGCGAGGCCGCCGAACAGCGTGACCGCGATGTTGTACGACAGCGCCACGCCGGTCGACCGGTTACGCACCGGGAACAGCGTCGCGAGCATGCCCGGATGCGGTCCCGACATCGCCGCGAGGAACACCGTCGCGATCATTTGCGCGATGAACAGACGCAGCGGCGTCGGGTGCGAGATCACGAAGTGGAACAGCGGGTACGCGCAGATCACCCACGCGATCACGATCGGATAGAACAGGCGATACGGACCGAAGCGATCGGCGAGCTTGCCCGATACCGGGAACAGGAACAGGTTCAGCGCACCGGATGCGAACGCGCCGAGCAGCGCGGTCGACAGCGGCAGATGCAGTTGCCGCTCGACATACAGCGACAGGTACGAGTGCCACACATAGTTGGTCGCCGCGCCGACGATGATCACGCCCATCGCGCAGATCACCGCATCGTGATTCGTGCGGAAAAATTCGCGCACCGTCTGACGCGGAGGCACGACACCACCATGGCTGTCGTGCTCGCGCAGCGCTTCGAACTCCGGCGATTCGGCGACGCGATGGCGGATGTAGAAACCCATCGGCCCCGCGAGCGAGCCCATCAGGAACGGCAACCGCCAGCCCCACGAGACGAGTTGCGCGTGCGACAGCTGCGTCGTCAGCAGCCAGCCGACACCCGACGACAGCAGCAGCGCAAACGCCTGCGACGACATGTTGAAGCTGCCGTAGAACATCTTCTTGCCGGGCGGCGCGTACTCGACCAGCATCGCGGACGCGGTCGCGAACTGCCCACCGACCGACAGCCCCTGCAACAGCCGCGCAAGCACGATCAACAGCGGCGCGGCGATGCCGATCGTCGCGTACGAAGGCGTCAGCCCCATCAGCAGCGTGCTCGCCGCCATCGACACAATCAGCAATGCCAGCGCGCGACGCCGGCCGACACGATCCGCGTACACGCCAAGCAGAATCCCGCCGAGCGGCCGCACGAAGAAGCCGATCGCGAAGGTCGCGAGCGTCAGCGCGATCGACAGGAACGCGTTGTCACCCGGGAAAAACACCTGCGCGATGATCTTCGAGAAATAGCCGTAGATCAGGAAGTCGAACCATTCGAGCCCGTTGCCGAGCACCGACGCGAAGATCGCGCGCCGGACCATCGCGCGGCTCAGCGCGGGTTGCACGGGTAACGCTTCGGGCGTCCCGGTATTGGCAGTCAGATCGTTCATGGTGTGCATTGCCCCGCCCCGAACATGGCCGCGAGCGCGCACGGCGAGCGCAGCATCCGCGCGCCGTTGTGGCCCACTCCCGGCACGACATGGAAACTCTGGTTCAGGCCGTCGGGATGACGACCCTGCAGGTACGCGAAATACGCAGTCGCACGGGCGACCCGCTGCGGTCCCTGCGCTTCGGCCGCGCAGCTTTTATCGAGCGCCGGATGCTGCGGATCGTCGTCCGCGCCGCCGACCAGATAATCGACACGACGCTTCGCATACGCAGCTTCGAGTTGCGCGGGCGTGCGGTCGGCGATGTATGCGGGGCGCTCGCCCATGCCGTACTTCCATGCGTCGAATGACGGACACGTCGACGCGTCGAACGGCTTCAGCACGTTCTGCGCGGTCGGCCGTTCGTCGTTGAAATACGCGTACGACGACGGGCTCGACACGACGTAGCGAACGTCGATGCCTTCGTCGGTGAGCACTTTCAGGTCGTGCGCGGCGATCGCGTAACGCTGCACGACCTGGGCGCCGCCCGAGTGTCCCGCGAACGCGACGTGCTTCAGGTTCGGAAACAGCTTCCGGTCGGCAAGCCGCTCGACGATCGCATCGAGCACCGCATACGAGCTGATCGGTACGCTGCCTTCGGCGGCCTCGCCGCCCATCCATGCGTTGTCTTTCCAGCGCAGTAAATCGGCGGGCTCGGAGCGGACCTGCGTATCGACAGTCGCGAGAAACTGCGGCGCGATCAGCAGCGTGGTGTCGGCACTTGCACCAGTACTCGCGCCGGCGCTGTCGCGTGCTTTCTCCGCGGTCTTGAAGTACGTGTCCGCGTTGCGCAGCTTGCCGTGAATCACGATCACCGCGCGTTCGACCTTCGGCTGCGGCACGTTCCAGTCGGCGGACAGGTACAGCGGAAACTGCGCGTGCCCTTGCGGCGTGTCGATCGTAAAACGCGTGTCCGAGATCGTGCCGACCGGATGCAGGTTCGGCTGGTATTCGTGCTGTGCCGCGTGCGCGAATACCGACACCGTTGCCGCAAGCGCGAACGCTGCTGCGAGCTGCCGCATCGTTCGCTGTCCCATCGCTTTCATGTCGTTGCTCCTTGCGTCATTGCGCCTGCGTCTGCGTCTGCCTTTGCATCGCACCATCAGAACCGATGTCGGATCCCCACCGTCACACCGGTCTGGTTCGCGCCGAACGCGGTTTCGTCGGTCGTGCCGACCGGTGTGAAGGTGCCGTTCGCGTAGCGCGTCGCGGCGGCGTACGCGACCGTCGCGTACACGTCGGTACGCTTCGACAGCGAGTAGTCGGTGCTCAGCACGTTCATCCACGCGTTCGATACGTTCGCGGCCTTGTTCGCCTGATAGTACGTCCCCCACGTCACGCGCAGAAACGGCGTGACCCGATAACGCGCGCCGCCGAACCACATCGCCGACGATACCGTTGCACCCTTCGTCGGGTTGCTCAGAAAGTGCTCGTAGCCGCCCATCAGCGTCAGCGAGCCGCCGACGTCCTGGCGGACCGACGCGCTCCAGTTGCGCGTCTTCGACCAGTTGCCGGCCGTGTTGATCGCGCCGTTGCGGTAGTCGTACGCGAGCGCCGCGGAAAACGTGCCCATGTCGTACTCGAGGCCCGCGCCGTACGCGGCGCTGCTCTGGAACGAGTCAGCGTCGCCGCCGAAGCTGTAGTCGCCGATCGCCGTCAGGCCGCCGAAGTGGCCCACGTACTTGACCGAATTGTTCAGACGGGCCTTGTACGAGAAGCTGTCCGACGTACCGGTGGTCGGAAACCACGTGTACTGCGGGGCGTACCCCATCGGGTCGTAGTGTTCGAGGATGTCGTACATGGCGGTGTACTGCAAACCGGCGGACAGCGAACCGAATGCATTCGACAGCCCGACCGCCGCCGTCCGGTTGAACAGGACGCCTGCGGTCGCGTTAGTGCCGTCGTTGCTGTTGATCCCCGCTTCCAGCACGAAGAACGCCGAATTGCCGCCGCCGAGGTCTTCGGTGCCGCGCATCCCGAAGCGCGAATTGCTCAGGCCACCGGAGTTTTCGCGCACGAGGGTGCCGCCGGTCGCGCTCGCGTGATTCAGGAATTCGATGTTGGTGTCGAGCACCCCGTACAGGGTGACGGACGATTGTGCATGCGCCGAGACGCACGCGACGCCGGCCAATGCCGCGGCGAGATAGTGCTTTTTCATGGTCTTGTCTCCAGTCGATCGTTGTTGTTCGCATTCGTGAGGGATGCGCTGGGCATGATCGTAGGGACGATGCTGGTACATGTAAAATACATATTTTCCGTACCTGCCATATACTTTGAATATGGCACAAGGTTGCTGCCGGAGGAGCCCGCATCATGGAACTGCGTCACCTGCGTTATTTTCTGGCCGTCGCCGAAGAAGGCCAGTTCACCCGCGCGGCCGAACGGCTCTCGATGCAACAGCCGCCGCTGTCGCAGCAGATCCGCATGCTCGAGGAGGAGCTGGGCTTCGATCTGTTCATGCGGCTGCCGCGCGGCGTCGTGCTGACGCCGGCCGGCAAGGCATTCGCGCTGGACTCGCAGCGCATTGTCGAGGGTTTGCAGCAGGCGGCCGAACGCGCGAAGCGGATCGCGCGCGGCGAGATCGGCACGATCGCGATCGGCCTCACGAGCTCGGCGGGTTTTCATCCGCTGACGACCGAAGCGATCCGCGAGTTTCGTCGACTGCATCCCGACGTCGGTATCGATCTGCCCGATCTGAATGCGGCCGAGGTTAACGAACGGCTCGCGAGCGGCCTCGTGCACGTTGCGTTTCTGCGCAAACCGGTCGAGCGGCCCGCGGGGCTCGCATTCGAAATCCTCGACGAGGAGCCGATGGTCGTCGTGCTGCCCGACGGGCATCCACTGCTGAAGCGGCGCCGTACCGCGCAACCGGAAGTCGCGCTCGAAACGCTCGCCGAAGAAGACTTCATCCTCGTGCGCCGCCCCGGCGCGCCGGGGATGTACGCGGACATTCTCACCGCGTGCCGGCAGGCGGGGTTCTCGCCGAACATCGCGCGCGAGGTGCCGCGGATGCTGTCGGGCATCAAGCTCGTCGCGGCCGGACTTGGCGTGACGCTGGTGCCTGCATCGATGCAGCGCTATAGCCAGGTGGGTGTGGTCTATTGCCGATTGAAAAAACCGCCGACGTTGACCGCGCCGTTGCACATCAGTTATGCGCAGGCGACGTTAGGCAGCGCGAGCAACGGCGCGGCGAGCCGCTTTATCGAATTCGTGCTGGAGAAGTATCGGTTGCGCGGCGCGCATTAGCATCGGCGTTTGTGCGTGGCGCGACTCGCGCGCAACCGCGCGCGACGATTTCCGCTACATTGAACGGCGACGCATCGATAGCTCATCTCGAAGCCGCTTGCGGAAATACACAGAACCGGAGAACCCATGGCAACGGATCAACCCTACTCGCCCACCGCGCCGTCACGCGCCGACGTCGACGCGCTGCCCGGCACCGTCGTGCTCGACTTCGGCACCGACTGGTGCGGCTATTGCCAGGGCGCACAGCCGCTGATCGAAGAAGGCTTCGCGCAGCATCCGGGCGTGCGCCATCTGAAGATCGAGGACGGACCGGGGCGCCCGCTCGGACGATCGTTCAAGGTCAAGCTGTGGCCCACGCTGATCTTTCTGCGCGAAGGCAAGGAGGTCGCGCGCATCGTGCGGCCGACCGATACGGCATCGATCGCAGATGGATTTGCGGCGCTTGGGTAAGGTCGCGTCGCGGGACAAGCTTATTGCTGCGACTGCGCGCCGTCCTTCGAACCCTTCGCGGCGCCCGGCCCAGGTTTTCTGAACATCGTCTTGCAGCCGGGACTCAGCTCCTGGTAGTGCGTCTTCATGCAGGCTGTGATTTTTTCCTTGTTCGGAATCTCCGACGAGCAAAAATGTATCGCATCGCCCTTGCAGGCTTTGGTCTGCTCGTCGCGCGATGCAGCGTGCGACGTGGTGACGGCAAACAGCAGCATCAGTGCAGCGGCGAATCGCGAAGCAATCGTGATGGAGCGCATGGTTCGGTACCCGTTGTGAGTGATGCCGCTGCTTCAGCATTTTTCGCGCCTGAGCGACGGGCTGCGGGCGATAGCAGCGCCTGCCGCAATCATTCATCGTCGTCGCGTGCAACTGTGCTGTTGCCCGCTGCGTCGACTGTCCCTTTCCGCGACGCTTCATACCGTTGCAAAATGCATCGGCAACACGCGCACGCACCGCACTGTCGCCCCCCTCCTTCGCCGAGCCCCTTCGAGGACACCCATGCCGCACGACGTTTTCTCCGCGCAACTGCTGCTCGCCTGCACCGTCTACCTGGTCGGCACCGCGAGCCCCGGCCCAAGCAATCTCGCGATCATGTCGCTCGCGATGAGCAGTGGCCGCCGCGCCGCGCTGACGTTCGCGTGCGGTGTGCTGTCCGGCTCGTTCTTCTGGGCCAGCACGGCGACGCTCGGCCTCGCCGCCGTGCTGGCCGCGTGCTCGACGCTGTTGATCGGGATCAAGATCGCGGGCGGTCTCTATCTGCTGTGGCTCGCGCTGAAGTCCGCACGCGCTGCGCTAACCCGCGACACGCAGGGACCGGCCGCCAACGCATCCGCCGCGCAGGTTTATTCGGGCCGCCAGCTCTATCTGCGCGGCCTGATGCTGCATCTGACCAATCCGAAAGCGGTACTCGTGTGGTTGTCGATCGTGTCGCTGACCGTGTCGGGCCAACCATCGCACGCGGGCCCCGCGCATCCGGCGGTGCTCGTCGCGAGTTGCCTGACGATCGGCGTCGCCGTGTTCTGCAGCTATGCGGTGCTGTTCTCGACCGCATCCGCGCGGCGCATTTACGTCGCGATCCGACGCTGGTTCGAAGCGTCGCTCGCGATCGCCTTCGGCGCTGCCGGCGTGAAGTTGCTGCTGTCGAAAAGCTGACAGCGAAGCCCACCGCACAACGCCTGTGGGCTTCCCTGCACGACCGTTCAACCTGACCTATAGTACGTGCCGAGGTTCAATGCCGGCGCGGCTCAGCGGCGTCCACATATTGAGATTTGCTGTGCGAAGCAATCCACGTTGTCCGCACAATCCGTCATCGATCCTCACGTAGCCTCTCGATAAACGCATATAAATCTATGCCGGCGCGGATGCAGTCGGTCCGCTCCATCACGCGGAGAAAAGGATGAGAAAGAGGAAGACACTCATGGTCGCGGCGTTGTTGACGACAGCCGCAGCCGGGGCCCAGGCGCAATCCAGCGTCACGCTGTACGGACGCGTCGACGCGGGCCTCGAATACATGACCGGCGTACCGACAGGCGTCGGCGCCAACGGCCAGGCCACTGGAAGTTCACATCGCTTCAGGGCGGAAAGCGGCGACTGGGGCACGAGCCTGTGGGGCTTGAAGGGTCGCGAGGATCTCGGCAACGGACTCGCAGCAGTGTTCCACCTGGAAGGCTCGTTCAATACGATGAACGGCACGATGAGCCCCGACGGTCTCTTCGATCGATACGCGACGGTCGGTATCGCGAGCCAGCAGTTCGGTACGTTGCTGCTCGGTCGCGAACTGTTCATCTCGAACGGCGTGTGGGACTTCGATCCGTTCGGTCAGTCGAACTGGTCGTCGGCGTCGCTGGTGCGCGGCCGCAACTGGCTGCATTCGAGTAACAACATTTCGTATCAGTCGCCGACGTTCGGCGGGTTCGATGCGTTCGGCCAGTACGCGCTGTCGAATGCGACCAACTGGAACGGTAACGGCTCGACGCCGCAAGGTCGCTGGGCCGGTCTGCAGCTGACCTACACGTCGCCGCTCTTTCAGGTACGCGGCATCTACGACGAAATCCGCAATTCGCAAAACGGCCAGCTGACCGACCCGTTCAACGCATCGCGCGAATACACGGCGGCCGTCAACGTGTTCCTCGGCAAGTTCAAGATCCAGGGCGCGTATCAGGCGATCCGCACGTCGGGCGACGGCGTGGCGACGGGCTCGCCGACCACGCTCGATCACGAATGGGGCGGCATAACGTACCAGGCCACGCCGGCCGCCGCGCTGATCGCAGCCGTGTATCACGTGAACGCGAACAAGGGCCAGGGCAACGCGACGATCTACACGATCGGCGGCAGCTACAACCTGTCGAAGCGCACACTGCTCGACCTGCAGATTGCTACGGTGCAGAACAGCAAGACGGCAAACTTTGGGCTGAATGCGAACAATGCGGGCGATACCGCCGCAACCGACAATCCGCTTGTCGGTCATAGCCAGTCGGGTGTGTACGCGGGTATCCAGCACTCGTTCTGATTCTGATCGTAGTATCCGCGCGGCGGCTGGCTTTGTGCTGTCGCCGCGCGTTGTTTGTTGCTCTCCCTCCTGCGCTTTATCCCCCTCCTTTAACACCGTATCCAGGGTTTCACCGTCCTTGCGTTTTCCGATTTTTGTGTGCAACATGCATATATGCACACTGCACATGAATAGGTGACTCGATGACACGGCGGATGGAAAACCTGCTCGGCGTGCTCGCCGTGCTGATCACCGATGAAATGAACGATCAGGACGCGCCACCCGCCCTCGCCGGCGCGACCACGCGCGCGATGCTGAACGCGGTCGGACAGTACCCCGATTCGTCGATCGAAACGCTGCGCGAGGCCGTCGATCTGTCGCATCCTGCAGCGGTGCGCGCGGTCGCGGGGCTCGTCGATGCAGGCTTCGTCCAGAAGAAAGCAGGCGACGACCGCCGCGCGGTGAAGCTCGCGTTGACGGCCACGGGTCGCCGAGAAATGCAGCGCATGCGCAGTGCGCGCGACCGGATGCTGAAGCGCATCGTCGGCCGTCTCGACGACGATGAACGCGGCACGCTCGAAAGTCTGCTGATCAAGATCCTGTGGGAAGAAACGCGCAGCCCGGCGCACGCGATGCAGTTGTGCCGCTTCTGCGACGACGGGCCGTGCCTGAAGGCGGGCTGTCCGGTGGAATGCCGCGAACAGGGGCTGCCGATGCCGGCGCGGAGTGCGTCGTGAACACGCCTGGCACGACGCCGATCGATTGGCGCGCGGTCGGTGCGTTGAATGCAGTGTCGACGTTCGCACAGATCGCGCAGTTCGGTCTGGGCTTCATGGTGTTGCCGGTGTGGCTCGCGTATCAGGGGCTCGACGCGCCGCGCGCGGGAATATTTTCGGGTGCGGAATGCGCCGGCATGCTGGCGGGGTTGCTCGTCGCGCCTCTGTTGCTTGCGCGGATCGGGGCGAAGCAGACCGTGCTGATCGGTCTCGCGTTGACGGCGTTGGCGTTCGCGATGATGGGTTTTGTCGGCTGGCCGTTGTGGATCGTGCCGGGCGTGTTGATCGGTGTCGGGCTCGGGCTGCGCTGGATCGGCAACGAGACCTGGTTGTATGGGCTCGTGCCGGCGGAATCGAGCGGACGGATTGTCGGTGTGCATGAAGCGTTGATCGCGACTGCGGGTGTCGTCGCGCCGGCGCTTGCGGCGCTGTCTGGTGTCGATGGACGTATTACGTTTGGCGCGGGGGCTGCGTTCACACTCCTTGCGGCGTTGCCGTTGTGCGTCACGCGTTACGATCGTCGGATGCATGTGCGTGCGCGGGTTCGCTCGCCTTTGTCGTTGTGCGTGCCGAGGTTCGAACCGATCGATGGGCTCGTCTGTCTTGGGATGGTCGTCGCGGCAATCGGTGGGCTCAGCGATGGTGCGCTATACGGTCTGCTGCCGCTGTTCGCAGCGGGGCGCGGGCTGGGCAGCACGCAGGCCGCAACGCTGCTGACCTTCCTTGGCATCGGCGCGATCGCGTTGCAATTTCCGATCGGCTGGTTCGCTGATCGTGCGGGGCTTGCTTCGGCGGTGATCGTCGCGGCCGTGTTGAACACGGCGGCTACGCTGTCGTTCGAATTGTCCGATGCGTCGTCGTGGCAGATGGCCGTGAGCGCGCTTGTGCTCGGTGGGGCGAACAGCGCGTTTTTGACGCTCGGGATGGTTGCGGCGGCGGGATCGTCTGCGGCGGGTACGTCTCCGGGGCGCAGCATGCGGTTGATTTCGGTGTCGTTCGGGGTGGGCGCGATCGTTGGGCCACTCGTCGCGGGGTATGCGATGCAGGCGCTGGGTAGCGATGTGTTGATGTGGCAGCTTGCGTTGTTGAGTGGTTCGCTTGCAGTGTATGCGGTTGGGGTGAGCGAGGGGCGGCGGCGGTCGGGGGAGATGTCGTCGGCGCGATAAAGCGTAACGCGCGCCGCTTGCCGCGGTCAGCCCGGCGTGATGACGTGCTTCGGATCAAACTCGTAGTTTGATCCTTGCCATCTGAAGAAGTAGAACCCGGCGGCGATGGACGCGAGGCATAGGGTTAGTGCGATCGCAGCAAGAATTCTGGTTGGGCGGTTCATGTGAGTGGCCTCTCACTCGCGGTGTCCGCGGAATTCTCGCATGGAAGTTGTGTTTTGTTTATGCCGCTGGGTTCGGCACGGGGCCGGGTCAGGTTCCGTCGGGCGGACTAAATTCAGATCGATCCGAAGCGACCAATCGAGCTAACACGAAGCTTTTTTCAATATGCGTATTGGGTCACACATACCTGAGACGAGTTCCGGCACGCATGTGCGGACGCCATACAACTTTCAATTTTATTAACGACGGTAGTCCAAAACAATTACGTCGCCGCCACACTCAAGTTTCTCTTTCACCTGTCGTTTACCTGCAATGTGCCGGTTGCAACGCTACGCCGCTTTAACGGTGTTAGCGATTCCCTCACCGGGCCCATTCGAAGGTTGTCCCAGGCGTTCCTCCACTCCCAATTCGATCTACAATGAGAAACTACATAACAATTTTCGCCATCGTAGGCGTGATGTTGACTTCCGGCTGCGCGACCGTTGCCCCAATGTCTCCGACGACAACATCGAGTTCCGTCGATACGACGAAGAATTCGTATGCGCTGATGACGGTGACGCTAAAGAATGCTTATCACACCAGCTATCAACCGAGCCCTATCGTGGTGAACATGGAACGCGGGGCGGCTGACAATCGCGAAGACCGGTTGAATTTCAAGTTTGACGACCAGGCAACGACGACAAGCGACTCGGGCAATCACTATTTCATTCGACTTCCGCTGGCTCCGGGAAAATATGTGATGCGTGGAATTACGGGGCAAAGTGGCATATTCCCGTTCCACGGCATGTTCTTCGCACCGCTTCACGAGACCGTCGACATCAAGCCGAATTCCATCGTATATCTGGGTCACATTGACGCCACGGTCGTCGAACGCAAAGATGGAGAGTTGCGTGCCGGGCCGGTCATTCCACTCATCGATCAGGCGGCCACCGGTTTCAGCGGCGGGACGTGGGACATCAGTGTGTCAGACCAGTTCGATGACGACGTCACCGCGTTCAAAAAAGACTTCCCGGCACTGAGCAATGCGTCGATCGATCGCGACGTGCTTCCTGCCTGGGATAAGCAGAAAGCGACAGAGTGGTGGGCTAACCACTGATCTTGATGTCGCAGTGCCCGGTTAGCACAACGGGCATTCAATCATCGCGCGTCGCTTCGCCACTGAGCGGGTGCCAGTATCGATTGCGTCGCCGTTGGTACGCCGACTTTGGCCCATCAATGGTATCGCACGCAGATTGAGCGCAAGCCATCGGATTGGCGCTAATCCGATCTTGCAAGAATCGGCGCGACGACCGGTACAACAACTGCCGCGCCGGCACAACTCACCTCACCGCGTCCCCACCTTCTGCTGCCGCCACAAACACAGCACATCGCAAGCAATATGCGCAGCCGCAAGCGCAGTGATCTCACTCTGATCATAAGCAGGCGACACTTCAACCACATCCGCGCCGATCAGATTCATCGCCCCCAACCCGCGCACGATTGCTAACGCCTGCGCCGACGACAACCCACCCGCAACCGGCGTCCCTGTACCCGGCGCAAACGCCGGATCGAGACAATCGATATCGAACGTCAGATAAGCAGGCCGCTTGCCGACGATCGCTTCAATCCGCTCGATCACCGCGCGCGTGCCGTGCTCATGCACCCATGGTGCATCAAGAATCTGCATCCCCATGAAGTCGTCGTTCCACGTGCGGATGCCGATCTGCACCGACGTCGCCGGATCGATCAGCCCTTCCTTCACCGCCTTGTAGAACATCGACCCGTGATTCAGGCTGTCGGGACTATCGTCGGCCCACGTGTCGCAGTGCGCATCGAAGTGAATCAGCGACAGCGGCTTGCCGTACTTCTCCGCATGCGCAATCAGCAGCGGATAAGTAATGTAGTGATCGCCGCCGAACGTCAGCATCTTTGCGTCGGACTTAAGAATCGTGCGCGCATGCTCAACGATCGACGGCTTGATGGTCAGCGGATTGTGCGCGTCGAACCAGCAGTCGCCGTAGTCGGTCACCGCGAGGTCGTCGAACGGATTGAAGCCCCAAGGAAACGGCCGCAATTCCGATAGCTGCACGCTCGCGGCGCGTACCGCAGCGGGCCCGAGACGCGCGCCGGAGCGGAACGTGGTCGCAAGATCGAGCGGTACGCCCGACACGACGACATCCGCGCCTTCGAGTTCGCGTGTGTAGCGTCGCCGCATGAACGACAGCACGCCTGCATAAGTGTTTTCGATCGAGGAGCCGTAAAGGGACGGACGGCGAATAGCGCCGTCGCCATAGAGCAGTTCGGTCATGGGATGAACCTGCAGAAGCAAGCCGGCGCCCGCGCCTTGTCGAAAAGCGCGAGTCATACCGGCAACGGATTCATTGGGAACGCAGCGGGCGCGCTGTGCTGCCGCACCCGCCGCGCTGGTGCGCGAATCCTTTAGCGCAACCGCACGAGCGTGGACTTCAGCTCGGTGTACTTCTCCAGTGCGTGCAACGACTTGTCACGGCCGTTGCCCGATTGCTTGTAGCCGCCGAACGGGAAATTCATATCCCCGCCTTCGTCGTAGCAGTTGACCCACACGGTACCCGCACGCAGGCCGCGCGACACTTCATGTGCGGTGGTGAGGTTAGACGTCCATACGGCGGCGGCGAGACCATAATCGCTATCGTTCGCGATCCTGATCGCTTCGTCGACGGTATCGAACGTGATTACCGACAGGACCGGTCCGAAGATTTCCTCACGCGCAATCTTAGCGTCGGGCTTCACGTCGAAGGCGGTCGGCTCGATATAGAAACCGCCGGTTTCCTGTTTGACGCGCGAGCCGCCGAACAGCAGTTTCGCTTCGGTGCGGCCTGCGTCGATATAACCGAGCACACGATCGAGTTGCACCTGATCGACGATCGCACCCATCGACGTCTGCGGATCGAGCGGATTGCCCGGCGTATAACCGCGTGCTGCAACAGCAAACCGTTCGAGGAACGCATCCTTGATGTCGCGATGCACGAGCAGTCGCGAACCTGCCGTGCACATCTCGCCCATGTTGTAGAAAATCGCGCCGGCCGCTGCGTTCGCCGCGCGATCGAGATCCGGGCAATCGGGCAGCACGATGTTCGGCGACTTGCCGCCCAGTTCGAGCCACACGCGTTTCAGGTTCGACTGCCCTGCGTATTGCATGATCAGCTTGCCGACGTTGGTCGAGCCGGTGAACGCGAGGCAATCGACATCGCGATGCAGTGCAAGCAGCTTGCCCGGCTCGCCGCCGCCCGGCACGACGTTGAACACGCCTGCGGGAATCCCTGCTTCGTATGCGAGCTGTGCGATGCGGATCGCGGTAAGCGGCGATTTCTCCGACGGTTTCAGCACGACGCTATTGCCGGCTGCAAGCGCGGGGCCGAATTTCCACGCGGCCATCAGGATCGGAAAATTCCACGGCACGACGGCAGCGACAACACCGATCGGTTCGCGCGTGACGAGGCCGACCAGGTGATGATCCGACGGCACCACTTCGCCGCCGACCTTATCGATCGCCTCTGCGTACCATTCGACGCAATACACGGCACCCGGCACATCGACGCTGGTCGTGTCGGCGATCGGCTTGCCTGCATCGAGCGTTTCGAGCAGCGCCAGTTCGTCGCGATGCTCGCGCATCGATGCGGCCCAACGCAGCAGGATAGATTTGCGCTTGCGCGGATTGAGTCCGGCCCATACGCGAGCATCGAATGCGCGGCGCGCGGCGGCGACTGCTGCATCGACGTCGGCCGCACCGCTATTGGCGACCTTCGCGAGCAGCTTGCCGTCGATCGGGCTCACGCAGTCGAACGTGCGACCGTCGTGTGCATCGCGGTATGCACCGTCGATAAATGCGCGACCTTCGATCGAGAGGGTAGCGGCCTTGTCCTGCCAGTATGCGAGCGTTCGCTTGTCCATCAGGATGCCTCAATTGTTTGGTTCGCCGGCGCGCTTTAACCATGGACGTACGCGACGAACGCGTTGACGCGGCGTCAGAACATCGGAAAGTCAGAATGTAGGCGGTGAATTCGCCGACACGACTTCGCAGATCTGCTCCGCGCTGGGATTGCGAAAACGGTGTGGAATGCGGCTCTCGAAGTAGTAGCTGTCACCAGGGTCGAGCAGCCACGTCGTACCGTCGACGGTCAGTTCGATCTGACCGCTGACCACGACGCCGCCCTCGTGTCCCGCGTGCTGCAGCATCTCCGGGCCGGTATCGGAAAGGGGTTGATACACCTCGCGCATGATGCACATGTTGCGGTCCTTCATGCCGGACCCCGCGAGATAGAACTCAATCGATTCGTTGCCGAGGTTCGGCATCTCCGCGCGCCGCGACACGACACCGCGACTCGCCTCGACTTCGAACGTGAAGAACTCGGCGAGACTCATCGGTATGCATTCGAGCAGTTTCTTCAGCGATCCCACCGAAGGGCTCACGCGATTCTGTTCGATCAATGAAATCGTGCCGTTCGTCACGCCCGCGCGTTTCGCGAGCTCGCGCTGCGACAGACCATTTTTTTTGCGGATGTACTGCAGGCGGGTCGCTACTTCTATGGACATCGATATGCTCGTCGAACAGGTGGGCATGCACGCGAAACGCGGCTGCGAGTGTTGAATATTCTAATCACTTTAATCGGCGCGCTGTCCGTGAAAACCCTGAAAGGTCATCGAAATATTGCGTGCGCAAACGGCATTCCTAAGGGCTGCAATTCGCTGCAATGCTCCGGGTAAGCCCTGAGCGAGGTTTCGCAAAAAGCATTTGACGGCATTTTTGGCTCGTATATGCTGAACTACAGGTCATCCGTCATGCCGTCGTAATCGCCCCATGCAAGGTATTTCGCCCGCTGTTCGCGGTGCAACGCAAGGGCCGGCAGCGATCAAGTATGACAAGACCGGCGTCCCGTTTCTTTAAACGCTTTTTGCGTTTTATCGGGTGGGGCGTTCAACACTTTCAACACCAGGTCGAGTGTAATCGTGAGAGTCCGAGGCCCTTTGGTTAGGTGGGATCGTAGTCAGCCGGCGAGTTGTTTTCGCGCTGACCGCGCCATCGCCGACGGCAGCACCGGCAGGCTTGCGTTTCGCCGGTTTCTGTCCGTCTTCACGATCCTTTCCCGCCGTTCAGTCAGACGCCATAACGTCATTTCCGCGCGCGCATTTATCGCCGTGCGTACCGACGAAGTCGCTTCGCTGCTGCCGTAGCGCCTTCCCTCCTTTCGCCGTTCGCTTCGTCCGTTTGCGTCTGCGCGCCGTGCATTTTTCTGCACCGGCAGCGGTATGCGTTCGCGTGTCCTTCCGGTGCATTGCACCGGCCGCGCGACGCCACGGTTCGAAGCGAACGGCAAGTCTGTTCGTCACACGCGGCGCGGTCCGCTGACGACCGTCCGCCCGCCGTTTTAGCGGCCCTGCGCATCGGCGCACGGCAGCGGAATCGTGCCGCGTGTACGGTGCATCAGCTGCACCCCGATCCACCCAGACACAAAGCCCAGATACAACGATTCGTTATGCATACGAAGCCCCTCGTCGGCATCAGCGCCGACAGAACGATGATGGGAGCGCATCCGTCGCACACGGTCGGCGAGAAGTACATCGCCGCTATCGTCGACGGATCGCAGGCGCTCGCGATGCTGTTGCCCGCGCTCGGCGAGCGTCAGGCAACGGCCGACATCCTGCAGACGGTCGATGGGCTGCTCTTTACCGGCAGCTATTCGAACGTCGAGCCGCAGCGTTACGGCGGCCATCCGAGCACACCCGGCACGCTGCACGACGCGGCCCGCGACGCGACGACGCTGCCGCTGATGCGCGCCGCGATCGATGCCGGCGTACCGGTGCTCGCGATCTGCAGAGGCTTCCAGGAAATGAACGTGGTATTCGGCGGCACGCTGCATCAAAGCGTGCATGACGTGGCGGGGTTCGACGACCATCGCGAGAACAAGGAAGACGAGCTCGATGTGCAGTACGGGCCGTCCCATGCGCTGCGGCTGACGCAAGGCGGTCTGCTGCAGCGGCTCGCGAACGGTGCGCTCGACGTGCGCGTGAATTCGCTGCACGGCCAGGGAATCGAGAAGCTCGGCACAGGCCTCGTCACCGAAGCCGTCGCACCGGACGGACTGATCGAAGCGGTGAGCGTCGCGGGGGCATCGGCCTTCGCGCTCGGGTTGCAGTGGCATCCGGAATGGAAGCACGCTGCCGACCCGTTATCCACCGCGATATTCCGCGCGTTCGGCGACGCATGCCGTGCGCGAATGCGGAACAGGGCCAGCGCCGCGTGCGCGAACTGACCGGCAACCGCCGGCAATCGCACCGCAGCCTCGGCCCACGCAAACCTAGAGAGAAAAATCATGCATGAGATCGACGAATTCCTGAAGAAGCACCGCATCACCGAGATCGAAGCGATCATCCCCGACATGGCCGGTATCGCGCGCGGCAAGATCATTCCGCGCAGCAAGTTCGAATCCGGAGAATCGATGCGCCTGCCACAGGCCGTGATGATCCAGACCGTTACCGGCGACTATCCGGAAGACGGCACGCTGACCGGCGTCACCGATCCCGACATGGTGTGCGTCCCCGATCCGTCAACGATCCGCATCATTCCATGGGCCGTCGACCCTACCGCGCAGGTGATCCACGATTGCGTGCATTTCGACGGCACGCCGGTCGAAATCTCGCCGCGTCGCGTACTGCGCCGCGTGCTCGAACTGTATAAGGCAAAGGGCTGGAAACCCGTGGTCGCGCCGGAACTCGAGTTCTATCTGGTCGACATGAACAAGGACCCCGACCTGCCATTGCAACCGCCGATCGGCCGTACGGGTCGACCGGAAACCGGACGTCAGGCGTATTCGATCGAAGCGGTGAACGAGTTCGATCCGCTGTTCGAAGACATCTACGAGTACTGCGACATTCAGGAGCTCGAAGTCGACACGCTGATTCATGAAGTCGGCGCCGCGCAGATGGAAATCAACTTCCTGCACGGCGATCCGTTGAATCTCGCCGACCGCGTGTTCCTGTTCAAGCGCACGGTGCGTGAAGCGGCGTTGCGTCATCACATGTACGCGACGTTCATGTCGAAGCCGATGGAGAACGAACCCGGCTCGGCGATGCACATACACCAGAGTCTCGTCGACGAGGAAACCGGCCTCAACCTCTTCACCGACAAGAACAACCAGCCGACCGACATGTTCCACGGCTACATCGCCGGGCTGCAGAAATACACGCCCGCGCTGATGCCGATTTTCGCGCCGTACATCAACTCGTACCGTCGTCTGTCGCGCTTCATGGCTGCACCGATCAACGTGCAGTGGGGTTACGACAACCGCACGGTGGGCTTCCGGATTCCGCATTCGGGACCGGCCGCGCGACGCATCGAGAACCGCATTCCCGGCGTGGACTGCAACCCGTACCTCGCGATCGCCGCGACGCTCGCGGCCGGCTACCTCGGCATGACGCAAGGTCTTAAACCAACCGAACCGCTCGCCAGCGACGGCTACGAGCAACCGTATCAACTGCCGCGCAATCTCGAGGAAGGTCTCACGTTGATGGGCGCATGCGAACCGCTGTCGAGCATTCTCGGCGAGCCGTTCGTGAAGGCCTACCTCGCGTTGAAGGAAACGGAATACGGCGCGTTCTTCCGCGTGATCAGTTCGTGGGAACGCAGGCATTTGCTGTTGCACGTCTGAGCCGTCGCTTCATTGACCGATACGCTCGATACGCAACATCCGAACAACTGGAGGCAACATGAGTTTCAGACCCGAAGAATCGGCTTATATTCAACCGGCACCGCCAGGCGCCGGCATGCAGGCCCAGGCACCGCGCAGCACCGCCGAATACCGCGCGCTCGATGCCGCGCATCACATCCACCCGTTTTCCGACATGGGTGCGCTGAATCGCGCGGGTAGCCGCGTGATCGTGAAAGCGAAAGGCGTGTACCTGTGGGACTCGGACGGCAACAAGATCATCGACGGGATGGCAGGCCTGTGGTGCGTGAACGTCGGCTACGGCCGCAAGGAACTCGCCGACGCCGCCTACCAGCAGATGCAGCAACTGCCGTTCTACAACACGTTCTTCAAGACGACGCACCCGCCGGTAATCGAACTGTCGGCACTGCTCGCCGAACTCGCACCCGCGCCGTTCAATCACTTCTTCTATTGCAACAGCGGCTCGGAAGGCAACGACACGGTGCTGCGCCTCGTCCATCAATACTGGGCGACGCAAGGCAAAGCGTCGAAGAAGTACGTGATCTCGCGCAAGAACGGCTATCACGGTTCGACGATCGCAGGCGGCACGCTCGGCGGCATGGGCTACATGCATGAGCAGATGCCGTCGAAGGTCGAGCACATCGTACACATCGACCAGCCGTATTTCTTCGGCGAAGCCGCCGCAGACGAAACGCCGGAAGCATTCGGCCTCGCCCGAGCGCAGCAGCTCGAAGCGAAGATTCTCGAACTGGGCGCGGAGAACGTCGCCGCGTTTATCGGTGAGCCGTTCCAGGGCGCCGGTGGCGTGATCTTCCCGCCGTCGACGTACTGGCCGGAAATCCAGCGCATCTGCCGCAAGTACGACGTCCTGCTCGTCGCCGACGAAGTGATCGGCGGTTTCGGCCGCACCGGCGAATGGTTCGCGCATCAGCACTTCGGTTTCGAGCCCGATCTCATCACGCTCGCGAAGGGTTTGACGAGCGGCTACGTGCCGATGGGCGCGGTCGGCCTGCACGATCGCATCGCGAAGGCGATCGTCGAGAACGGCGAATTCAATCATGGCCTGACCTATTCGGGGCACCCGGTCGCGGCAGCGGTCGCGGTCGCGAACCTGAAACTGCTGCGCGACGAGAAGATCGTCGAGCGCGTGAAGACCGATACCGGCCCGTACTTTCAGCAGCAGTTGCGCGACACGTTCGCGGGCCATCCGATCGTCGGCGACATCTCCGGTGCGGGACTCGTCGCGGGTCTGCAACTCGCCGAAGTGCCGAAAGCGCGCAAGCGTTTCGCGAACGGCGGCGACGTCGGCACGATCTGCCGCGACTTCTGCTTCAACGGCAACCTGGTCATGCGTGCGACCGGCGACCGGATGCTGCTGTCGCCGCCGCTCGTGATCACGAAGCAGGAAATCGACGAGATCGTATCGAAGGCGAAGAAAGCACTCGATGCGACCGCGCAACAAGTAGGTGTCTGGTAACGCCCGTCCGTCCTGGCAGGCACGGCGCCCCACACGCCGTCGAGCCATGCCGGGACTTCAACTTCAGAGGAAAAAACCATGAGTGTTCGTCATCTTCGTCATGCGGTCGCGGGGGCCGCGGTAGCCGTCGTTGCAGGACTCGCCGCGCTCCCTGTTACGCCGGCACTCGCGGCCGACAATGAGCTGAACGTCTATAACTGGTCCGACTACATCGCGAAGGACACGATTCCGAACTTCGAGAAAGAGTCCGGCATCCACGTCAAATACGATAACTACGACAGCGACGACACACTGCAGGCGAAGCTGCTCGCCGGCAGTTCGGGCTACGACATCGTCGTGCCCACCTCGAACTACATGGCCAAACAGATTCAGGCGGGCGTCTACCAGAAGCTCGACAAGGCGCAGATGCCGAACCTGAAGAACCTCGACCCCGTGTTGATGAAAATGATCGCCGACGCCGATCCGGGCAACCAGTACGGCGTGCCCTGGGCCTACGGTACCGACGGCATCGGCTATAACGTGCAGGCCGTGCAGAAGGCACTCGGTGCAAACGCGCCGGTCGACAGCTGGGCACTCGTGTTCGATCCGGCGAACCTGTCGAAGCTGAAGGGCTGCGGCGTATCGTTCCTCGACCAGGCCGTCGACGTGTTCGCCGCGACGCTGCAGTACATGCACAAGGATCCGAACAGCACGAACCCGGCCGACTACCAGGCTGCGTTCGAAGTGCTGAAGAAAGTCCGCCCGTACATCACGCAGTTCAACTCGTCGGGCTACATCAACGATCTCGCGAACAACGACGTGTGCGTCGCGGTCGGCTGGTCCGGCGACGTCGGCATCGCACGCCGCCGCACGCAGGAAGCGAAGCGCTCGTACGAGATCAAGTTCTCGAACGCGAAGGAAGGCGGCCTGCTGTGGTTCGACGTGATGGTCGTACCGAAGGACGCGCCGCATCCGGAAGCCGCGATGAAATGGATCAACTACATCGAGGACCCGAAGGTCAACGCCGCGATCACCAACGAAGTGTTCTACCCGACTGCGAACAAGGCCGCGCGCCAGTTCGTGATTCCGGGTGTTTCACAGGACACGACCGTGTATCCGGGCGACGACGTGCTGAGCAAGATGACGCTGATGCGGCCGATGCCGACGGACATCCTGCGACTGCAGAACCGCCTGTGGGCGCAGCTGAAAACCGGTCATTGAGCTTGCTGGTTCAACCCAGGACTCTGCTTGAACGCTGACGACATCCGCGGTGCAGGGGTCGCTCGATCCCTGCCCGCCCGAAGTACGCAGTACGGCAGTTAGCCTGCGCCGTCACACGCGCAGTCCCATGTTTTCCGATCGCTTGACCTCTTTGCGGGCCGCTCGCGCGCCTCGCACGGGGACGCTCACGCCTGCGATCCGCAACGAGTGGTTACACCATGAAATCGACGCCTTCCTCTCAGACCGCCAATCCGGCAGGTCAAACGGTCGCGACGAAATCGAACACGGATGAATTTGTCCGCATCGAAAACGTCGTGAAGAAATTCGGCGACAGTGTCGCTGTCGACAACGTCAGCCTGAACATCGCGAAGAACGAACTGTTCGCGCTGCTCGGTAGCTCAGGCTGCGGCAAGTCCACGCTGCTGCGGATGCTCGCGGGGCTCGAGACGGTCACGTCGGGGCGTATCTTCGTCGAAGGCGAAGATCTGGCCTCGCTGCCGCCGTACAAGCGCCCGGTGAACATGATGTTCCAGTCGTACGCGCTCTTTCCGCACATGACGGTCGAGTCGAACATCGCGTTCGGCCTCAAGCAGGAAGGCGTGCCGAAGAACGAGATCAAGGAGCGTGTCGCCGATGCGCTGAATCTCGTGCAGATGAGCAAGTATGGACAGCGCAAGCCGCATCAACTGTCGGGCGGCCAGCAGCAGCGCGTCGCGCTCGCGCGTTCGCTCGTCAAGCGGCCGAAGCTGCTGCTGCTCGACGAACCGATGTCCGCGCTCGACAAAAAGATTCGTCAGAAGACCCAGCTCGAACTGGTCAACATCATCGAGAAAGTGGACGTGACGTGCGTGATGGTCACCCACGATCAGGAAGAAGCGATGACGATGGCCGGCCGACTCGCGGTGATGAGCGAAGGCCGCATCGTGCAGATCGGTTCGCCATCCCACGTTTATGAATTTCCGAACAGCCGCTTCTCCGCCGAGTTCATCGGTACGACGAACCTGTTCGAAGGTGTCGTCGTCGAGGACGAGCCGGATCATATTTTCGTCGAGAGCCAGGATCTCGAAGCGCGGATGTACGTGAGCCACGGCGTGACCGGACCGCTCGGGATGCCGGTCGGCATCTCGGTGCGCCCGGAACGCGTACGGGTGTCGCGCGAACGCCCGGCCGTGCCGCACAACTGGGCGCGCGGCATCGTCTCCGATGTCGCGTATATGGGCAGCTATTCGCTGTATCACGTGCGTCTGCCGAGCGGCAAGGTCGTCGTGTCGAATCTGTCGAGCTCGCATCTGATGAACGAGGGCGCGCCCTCGTGGAACGACGACGTGTTCGTCCATTGGTCGCCGGCAAGCGGCGTGGTGCTGACGCAATGAGAACGACCGCCCCCACCTCCCCCACCGCGCTCACCGCCGGGCAACGCACCGGCTTCTTCTGGCGCTTCGTGCCGTCCGGCCGCACCACGGTTATCGGCGTGCCGTTCATCTGGCTCGCGCTGTTCTTCGCGTTGCCGTTCGTGCTGGTGCTGAAAATCAGCTTCGCGGATCTGCGGCTCGGCATTCCGCCGTACACCGAGCTGATGACCGCGAAAGACGGCATGGTCCATTTCGCGCTGCAGTTCGGCCACTACGCGTTCCTGTTGCAGGACAGTCTGTACGCAGCGACCTACCTCAGCTCGGTGAAGATGGCCGCGGTGTCGACGCTCTGCTGTCTGTTGATCGGCTATCCGATTGCGTACTACATCGCGCGCTCGGCGCCGGCCACGCGCAACCTGCTGATGATGGGCGTGATGTTGCCGTTCTGGACGTCGTTCCTGATCCGCGTGTATGCATGGATCGGCATCCTGAAGGACGACGGTCTGCTCAACCACACGCTGATCGCACTCGGCATCATCCACACGCCGCTGCGGCTCTATCACACGGATGCGGGCGTCTATATCGGCATGGTGTATTCGTACCTGCCGTTCATGGTGATGCCGCTCTATGCGCACCTCGTGAAGATGGATCTCACGCTGCTCGAAGCCGCGTACGACCTCGGCGCAAAACCGTGGACCGCATTCACGCGAATCACGCTGCCGCTGTCGAAGAACGGGATCATCGCCGGCAGTCTGCTCGTGTTCATTCCTGCAGTGGGCGAGTACGTGATCCCGGAACTGCTCGGCGGCGCCGACACGTTGATGATCGGCCGCGTCATGTGGGATGAATTCTTCAACGACATGGACTGGCCCATGGCGTCCGCTGTCACGGTCGCGATGGTGTTGCTGCTGCTCGTGCCGATGGCCGTGTTCCAGTACTACCAGGTCAAGGAACTGGAGGGCGCGAAATGATCCAGCCAAACAAGAAACTTTCTGCCGGCGTACTGACGCTGGGCTTCCTGTTCCTCTACATCCCGATCATCAGCCTCGTGGTGTTCTCGTTCAACGAGTCGAAGCTCGTCACCGTATGGTCGGGTTTCTCGCTGAAGTGGTACGGCGCACTGCTGCAGGACGACGAACTGCTCACGGCCGCGTGGCTGTCGCTGAAGATCGGCTTGATGACCGCGTGCGCGTCGGTCGTGATCGGCACGTGGGCCGGCTTCGTGCTCGCGCGCTTCGGACGGTTTCGCGGCTTCACGTTTTTCGCGGGGATGGTCAACGCGCCGCTCGTGATTCCCGAGGTGATCCAGGGCATCTCGCTGCTGCTGCTGTTCGTCGCGCTCGAACAGATGCTCGGCTGGCCGAAGGGACGCGGCGTGCTGACCATCTGGATCGGTCACGTGATGCTGTGCGTGTCCTACGTCGCGATCATCGTGCAGTCGCGTGTAAAGGAACTGAACAAGTCGCTCGAAGAAGCCGCGCTCGATCTCGGCGCGACGCCGCTGAAAGTGTTCTTCCTGATCACGCTGCCGCTGATCTCGCAGGCGCTGATGGCCGGCTGGCTGCTGTCGTTCACGCTGTCGATCGACGACCTCGTGCTGTCCGCGTTCCTGTCGGGCCCAGGCTCGACGACGCTGCCGCTCGTCGTGTTCTCGCGCGTGCGGCTCGGCCTGAATCCGGAGATGAACGCACTCGCGACGATCTTCATCACGATCGTGACGATCGGCGTGATCGCAGTCAACCGATGGATGCTGTCGCGCGAACGCAAGCACATGCGCGACATGCAACTCGCGTTCGCGTCGCCCGCACCGGACGCATCCGCCTCCCCTCTTCAACCTGCCGCCACGACAAAAGCGCTCGACGCGGCGCGCGCATAAGCAGTGCCTCGCAATACGACTACAAGGAGAACGTCAATGAAGATGAAACTGATCTGTCTGCTGGTCGCGGGGACCCTTCCGGGTGTCGCGCTGGCCGACTCCACCAGCGCGCAGTTGAAGGCGATGCAGACGCAGTTGAACGCGTTGCAGAAAGAGGTCAAGGAATTGCGCGCGCAGGTCGCCAGCAAGAAGGCCACGCCTGCTGTCGCGGCTACGCCGGGTACTGCGGGTAAGGGAACCACGCCGGCAGTCGCCGCAGCACCAGTCGACGTGTCGTCGCCGGAGTACGGCAAGGCGCAGGCGTCGTTGACCAACGACGACGTCACGTCGATGAAGCAGCAGATCGCGAACCAGCAGCTGAAGGTGGATTCGCTCGAAGACGCCGCGAACACCGGGCCGATCGCGGGCCTGTCGGTGACGGGCTACATCGATCCGACCTACATCTACAACCGTGCAGGGGGCGGTTCGTCGTTCCTGTTCGCGAACCACGAAAGCAGCTACAACTACTTCAACAGCACGTTCGGCGATCTGTACCTCGACATCAAGAAGACGTTCGGCGTAGGACCGATGGCCCCGTCCGCCGAAATCACGCTGATGCCGAACCGCGGCAACGGGATCACGCTGCTGCAGAACTCGCACGGCGAGATCGGCAACAACATCCTGAACACGGCCGTCGTCAACGTGCCGTTGACCAGCACGACAACACTCGTTGCCGGTTTGATTCCGAGCTTCGGCGGCTACGAAGTGCAGCAGTCGAACCAGATGCTGACGCTCACGCACAACCTGCTGTACGACTTCTCGGATCCGGGCAGCTACGTCGGTATCGGCGCGAACTACACAACGGGCAACTGGGCGTGGAAGTTCTTCCTCGGCAACGAACAGTACCGCACGTATGGGTCCGTCACGCAGACGGGCGTGAACTCGCTCGGCGATCCGATCACGACGAGCAACAAGGTGCCGACCTTCACTGCGCGCACCGACTATACGTGGTCGAGCGCACTCGATATCGGCGCGTCGTTCAACATCGGCCGGCAAACGCTGCCGAGCGCGTTCAACGCCACCAGCGGCACCGCGGCGTATGGCGTCGGTGGACAGGCGCCGAACGCGTACGGCACGTTCCTCTTCGGCGAGGCCGACCTCACGTACACGCTCGCGGACGTGCAGTACAACGCCGAAGTCGACTACGGCCAGCAGCAGCATGCGGCGTTCAACGGCGGCCAGGCGCAGTGGTACGGCCTGTCACTGCTCGCGCACCGCAAGTTCAACATGCCGGTGGTCGGACGGATGGGTGCGACGCTGCGCTACGATGTGCTCGTCGACAGCAAGAACGGCGGCGGTGGTGGCGGCATTGCGCTGAATTCGAATGGTATGGACACGGCGAACGGCTTCGGCATCGGCGCGGACTGCCTCGCGAATTCGCAGGCAAACGGCGGCCTCGGTTTCGAATGCAAGGGCTCGACGCGTCAGGACGTCGCACTCGACCTGCTGTTCTATCCGACGCAGCAGATCACCGTGAAGGTGGAATACCGTCACGACTGGTCGAACAAGCAGGTGTTCCTGCGTAACGACGGCTCGTACAGCAAGTCCAACGACCTGCTCGCGACGCAGTTCATCTACTCGTTCTAACGGGACCGGCCGGCGCATGTACTTCAAAGCGCCGGCCACTTGATTGCTTTTCTGCCTATATGCAAGGTCTTTTCTCGCAGCAGTCACACGTCGCGTCGTACTACGCGGCCACCGTCAACGACACGACCGTTCATCCGCCGCTCGACACCGATATTGCCGTCGACGTGTGCGTGATCGGCGCCGGCCTCACCGGCATCTCTACCGCATTGAATCTCGCGGAGCACGGCCATTCGGTCGCGGTGCTCGAAGCATCGAAAGTCGGCTGGGCCGCGAGCGGACGCAACGGCGGCCAGCTGATCGGCGGCTTCGCGTGCGACATCGATACGTTCGCGAAGTATCTGCCCGACGACGACGTCAAGCGTATCTGGGCGATGGGCCAGGAAACGCTCGACATCGTGCGGATGCGCGTCGACAAACATCAGATCGACTGCGATCTGACTTCTGGCTATCTGACCGCTGCAAACAAATCTAGTCACGTCGACGACTTACGCCGCTGGCGCGACGATGCCGCGACGCGTTTCGGTTACGACCGGCTGCGCTACGTCGAGCGCGAATCGCTCGGCCAGTACGTGCAGTCGTCGCGCTATGTCGGCGGACTGTTCGATCCGGACAGCGGCCATCTTCATCCGCTCAACTACACGCTCGGTCTCGCGCGTGCGGCCGTCGCCGCAGGCGCGAGAATTTTCGAGGACAGCTGCGTCACCGCACTGAGTCACGAAGGCGGGAGGCACGTCGTCAAGACCGAACGCGGCACTGTGCGTGCGCAATTCGTCGTGCTCGCGTGCAACACGTACCTCGGCGCGCTCGCGCCGTCGGTTGCGCGCAAGATCATGCCGGTCGGTACGTACGTGATTGCGACCGAGCCCCTCGGCGAAGCGCGTGCGCATGCGCTGATGCCCGCACAGGCCGCCGTGTGCGACAGCCGCTTCGTGCTCGACTATTTCCGCCCTTCCCCCGACAGTCGATTGCTGTGGGGCGGCAAGGTCAGCTACTCGACGCTCGCGCCGCGCAATCTCGCGCAGGCGATGCGCGAGGATATGCTGAAGACGTTCCCGCAACTCGCGGACGTCGCGGTCGATTATGCGTGGGGCGGTTTCGTCGACATCACGATGAACCGCGCGCCGCACTTCGGCCGCCTCGAACCGACGGTTTATTTCGCGCAGGGGTTCTCGGGGCACGGCGTCAACACGACCGGACTCGCAGGCAAACTGATCGCCGAGGCGATCAGCGGTCAGGCGTCGCGTTTCGATCTGTTCGGCAAGATCGAACACCGCGATTTCCCCGGTGGCGCTACACTGCGCACCCCTGCACTCGTACTGGCGATGGCGTGGTATCGCCTGAAGGATCTGCTTTGATGACCGACAGTCTCGATCGACGTGCGGATGACCTGATCCGCGATTCCTGGTACGAAGCGAGCGTGTCGCGCCCGCCGAATGACGACCCGCAGCTGCAAGGCACACACGAAGCCGACGTGTGCGTGATCGGCGCGGGCTTCGCGGGGTTGTCGGTTGCGCTCGAATGCCGTGCGCGCGGGCTGTCGGTGATCGTCGTCGATGCGCATCGGCCGGGCTGGGGTGCATCGGGCCGTAACGGCGGGCAGATGATCGTCGGCTTCGCCAAGGATCCGGTGATCGAACAGCAGCTCGGACTCGACGGGGCGCGCGCCGCGTGGGCGCTGTCCGTCGAAGGCGTAAAGCTGGTGCGCGAACGGGTCGAGCGCTATGGCATCGACTGCGATCTGACGCACGGCTATCTGACCGTCGCGACCAAGCCGAAGCGCGTACCGGACCTGCGTGCATGGATGGAAGCAGCCACGCAGCGCTGGGGCTATGCGCAGCTGTCGTGGCTCGACACCGATGCAATACGCGCGCGCGTCCAATCGACGCGCTATCTGGCGGGCGTCTACGATCCGTTGTCCGGACACCTGCATCCGCTCAAGTATTGCCTCGGACTCGCCGATGCCGCACGGCGCGAAGGTGCGCAACTGTTCGCGCATTCGCCGGTGATCGACGTCGTGCGCGGCGAACGTCCAGTCGTACGTACCGCTGCGGGCGAAGTGCGCTGCCGTTTCGTCGCGGCCTGCGGCAACGCGACGATCGGTAACGTGCTGCCCGCCGGCATCGCTGCGCGCATCGCGCCGATCGCGTCGTACATCGTCGCGACCGAACCGCTCGGCGAGGCGCGTGCGAACGCGCTGATTGCGGGCCGCGAAGCGATCTGCGACAACAACTTCGTGCTCGACTACTTTCGTCTGTCGGCCGATCATCGTGTGCTGTTCGGCGGTCGCGCGAGTTCGTCGGGTGCATCGCCTGCGCAGCTCTCAGACGCGATCCGTCAGCGGATGCTCGGCGTGTTCCCGCAACTCGCCGACGTGAAAACAGCCTACGCATGGGGCGGTTTCGTCGACGTCACGCGCAACCGTGCGCCGGACTTCGGCCGGATCGATCCGAATTACTTCTACGTGCAGGGGTTTTCCGGTCATGGCGTGGCGCTGACCGGCATCGCGGGCCGTGTCGTCGCGCAGGCGATTGCAGGTGATGGCGCGGCATTCGATCTGTTCGCGAAGCTGAAGCATGCGCGCTTTCCGGGCGGCCCTGCGCTGCGCGGGCCGGCGCTCGAAATCGGCATGCTGTATCACCGGATACTCGAACTGTTCTAGCGGGTTCGGTGTTCATTCGGTGTCTCTCGCGACGAAGGCCGTCGCATGGTCGACGCAAAACCGCCTTAAAATCGACGTGTAATGTCCGGCATCCGTGCCGGACGCGTCCCGGCCCTTCCGAAGAGACATCGATGACCCAACTCACCGCTGCTATTGCATCGAAATTCGCTACGCTCGCGCTCGATCACCTGACGCGCGAATACCCGAACAAGCTCACGCACTCGCTCGCCGGTCCGCAGGACGTGCAGGGGCCGCGTGCGCTGCATCCGATCTTCTACGGCAGCTATGACTGGCACTCATGCGTGCATGGGTACTGGCTCGTGCTGCATCTGCTCGAACGCTATCCCGATCTGCCCGAGGCCGCGCGTATCGTCGCAACGGTCGACGAACACTTCACCGATGCGAACGTGGCCGGCGAACGCGCATACCTCGATCTGCCGGGCAATCGCGGTTTCGAGCGGCCGTATGGCTGGGCTTGGCTGCTTGCGCTGTCGGCACAACTCGATGCGCTGAAGCATCCCAATGCCGCGCGCTGGGCCGCGACGTTCGCGCCGCTCACCGATGCATTCGTCGAGCGCTTCGAGGAGTTTCTGCCGAAGGCGACTTATCCGCTGCGTGTCGGCACGCATTTCAACATGGCGTTCGCGCTTGCGTTGACGCTCGATTTCGCGCGTGCGACGTCACGTGATGGGCTCGCTGCGTTGATCGTCGAGACAGCAAAGCGCTGGTATCTGAACGACGTTGGATGCCAGGCGTGGGAGCCTGCGGGCGATGAGTTTCTGTCGCCGTCGTTGATGGAAGCGGAGTTGATGCGTCGCGTGCTGCCTGCGTCGGAGTTCGCCGAATGGTTCGCGCGTTTCCTGCCCGATCTCGCGCAGAGCCAGCCCGCGACGCTGTTCGCACCGGTTACGGTCAGCGATCGCAGCGACGGCAAGATCGCGCATCTGGACGGGCTGAATCTGAGCCGCGCGTGGTGCCAGCGTTCGCTTGCGCGTGCGCTACCCGTTGGCGATGCTCGACGTGCGCGGCTCGAAGACGCGGCGCAGCGTCATCTGGATAGCGCGCTCGCACACGTTGCGGGTGACTACATGGGCGAGCATTGGCTTGCTACGTTTGCGACGCTTGCGCTTGAGGCTTAGGCGAGCGTCGTCGGTTGCGTCAGTGTGAGATGTCTTCGAGCGCAATACCCCGCGTTCGAGGACCAAGCAGCCCAATCGCCAGCATCACAACCGCCATCGCCCCCGCGATAAACACAAACACGCCGACAGCACCGAACAGCCGCAACACCCACGCAATCAGAAACGCGGTAAAGATCGCAGAAAACCGGCTCCACGAATAAACGAAGCCCACCGCACGCGCACGGATGCTGGTCGGAAAAAGCTCCGACTGATACGCGTGGAAGCTGTACGACATGATGTTGTTCGCGAGCGTCAGGCCGATGCCGAGCGTCACGAGCAGCACCGCGTCCGCGACCTGGCTGAACCACAACCCGCAGACGATGTTCGCCGCGGCCATCGCGACGATCACCGTCCTGCGCTCGAGGCGGTCGGCAATCCAGAGGCCGATCAACGGACCGACCGGCGCGGCGAGCGCAATCAGCGTCGAATACATCAGGCTCGTCGTCACCGTGATGCCCTGCTTGATCAGCAGCGTCGGCACCCAGTTCGCGAAGCCGTAGAAGCCGACCGTCTGGAACACGTTGAAGATCACCAGCATCAGCGTGCGGCTGCGATACGGCGGCACCCACATGTCGGAGAAACGGCCTTGCGCGACAACCGGCGTTGCCGCTGCGGGCGGCGGTAGCGGCCTGCCCGACTCGGCCTCCGCTTTCGCTTCGAGCATCCGCATCACGCGATCCGCTTCGTCGAGGCGCCCCTGCTGCGCGAGCCAGCGTGGGCTTTCCGGCAACTGCCGGCGAATCCACCAGACGAACAGCGCCCCATGAGCACCAATCAGCACGACCCAGCGCCACCCATCGAGCCCGAACAGCGTGCGCGGCACCAGCAGGTAAGCGAGGAATGCGACCACCGGTACCGCGGTGAAGCCGACCGCCTGCTCGCACGCGAACGCGCGGCCGCGAATGTGCTTCGGCACCAGCTCGGAAATGTACGTGCCGATCGTCACGAGTTCGACGCCGATGCCGATCCCCGCGACGAAGCGCCAGAAGTTGAGGCCTGTCGCAGTCTCCTGGAACGCCATCACGACGTTCGCGACGGTGTACCACAGCAGCGAGTACGTGAAGATCGCTCGACGGCCGAAGCGGTCCGCGAGAAAGCCGCACGCGATCGTGCCGATGAAGAGGCCCGCGAACAGCGCGGCGATAAAACTCGCGACACCGGTCGTGCCGAACAGACCTTGCGTGGTCGACGTCAGCAGGCCGCTTTTGACAAGGCCAGGCGCGACGTAGCCCGTATATAGCAGGTCGTACAGCTCGAAGAAGAAGCCGAGACTCAGCAGCACGACGAGCGTCCAGATCGAGCGCGTCGCCGGTAACCGGTCGAGCCGCGCCGAGATCGTGCCGGCGTCGATATTGTGTGCTGCGCTCGCGGGTCGGTCGGATGATGCCATGTCGTCTCCTCTTTCGACTCTCTTTAGTCTATTAGCCGTCGGCGCGCGTGGCCGGATGCGGGTCTGGCCTGCATTCTAGCTGCACGCGGCTTTCAGTTCGCCCAACCAGAGGATGATCGCGGCTACGTGTCTTCCGCAAGCCGACGGTCGAGACGATGCGATAGCTTGCGGATCAGTAGCGTCGCCGAGCAGCAGAACACGAAGAACCACACCATTGCATACAGATACACCCACAGCATCATGTCCGTCCTGCCCGCTGCATTGACCACGGTATTGCAGCGGCTGACGATCTCCGGCACGCCGATCACCGACGCCGTCGACGACGCCATCACGACGATCACGAAGTAATTGCCCCAGCTTGATATAAATAGATGTGCGTCGCGTCGATTGCCTGCGCGCCATGCACGCACCGCGCGCAGTAGATGATCCGACACGAAGCCCGCCACCGCGAGCGCCAGTGCGAGGGCTGCCTTTAGCCACGACGGGAATGGCATGCGTGCCGCGATAAACGGCAGCGGCAACGTATTCGGCAACATGAAGACCAGATAGAACTGAAACACGAACGTTGGTATGTTGTGCGTGAGCCCGGTGACCGTCATGCCCGTGTTCGCGAACGTTCGGCGCGGCGACACGCGCAACCGCATCAGAAAATAGCCGCACACGCTGCCGACGATCATCGCAATCGCCGAGATCGCGATGTTCCAAACGAAGCCGCCCGCGAGAAACGGCGTCCACGCGAGCAGCATGCTCACGATATGGCCCATGCTATCGGGATCGTCAATGCCGCCCATGTGTGCCCCGCTTTTCCATCCAGCGCAGCAGGCCCAGCACGCCGAACACCGGCAGCAGGAACATCAGCATCAGCGTGTTCATCATCGTTGCGACGTTGCCGTGTTCCGCGACAATCGATGTCGACACCGACAACAGTTCGGGCACGGCGACGGCGCTCGCCATCATCGTCGCTTTCGTCACGTTGACGAGCAGCGCGGTAACCGATGCGGACGCTTGATGGATCAACGGGCCGATGGTCGCGATGCGTAGCGAGAAGCCGGGCGTCAGGCGGCGTTCGTGGCGCGCCGCATCTTCGAGTGCCTGCATTACGCCCGCGCCGGTGTACAGACTCAACGACGCGACGACAGCGACAAACGCGTTGCACTGAAGACCCCAGCGTGCCGCGACCAGACTGCCGATGCCGAACACCAACACGTAGATCTGTAGCAGCGGCGGCGTCATTCTCGCGACCAGCGCGAAGCCGCGCAGCGCCCGGCTGACGACCGGCCATTCGCGCGCAGCAAGCAACGCGAGCACCACGCCGCACATAAGGCTACCCGACACGCAGCACACGGTCAGCGCAAGCGTCAGCCACAGGCCGTGCAGAAATTCGGCTCGCTCGTAATCGTCGTAGATGTATGTCAGATTGATACCGGTCTTCTCGAACACACGCAGCCCCCAACTGCGCAGCCCCGTCACGTCGGTCGACGTGACGAAGATCGGATTGCGACATGTGGGCGGCCACTGTCCGTCTGCTTGACGACGGCACAGCCATGCGCCGTTCGGCTCGCGACGCGTCCACAACGTGTGCATGTCGGCGAGAAACGCCGACGGCGGCAGACCCCATTTCCGTTCGAGCGCGATCAGCAGGCCGCTTCGATGCCAGTCCGCGACCGTATCGCCGATGAAGGTTCCGAGCGGATCGTCCTTCGCGGTGCGAGCGATCGCGATCGCCCACGGCGTCATCAGCTCGGGCGGCAAGCCGATGCGATAGCCGCGCCATTCCGGAGTCAGCAGATCGCCTGCTATCGCGGTGTTGTCGAACAGCCAGCCGACGCAGCGTTTGTCGCGCACGCCGAGTTTCGCATCGCGGCCGTTCGCGTAGATCTGCAGAGTCGCCAGATAACGCGTCGCCACCGTGCGGTTGAAATAGCTGCCCTGTGTTGCGCAGACGGTTTCGCCGCGAATCGCAGCCCATGTTTTCAGCGTGCTGTCGGGACGCGTCATCAGCGTCACGCCGGACGAGTAGTAGTCCGGTTCGATCAGCGTCGCGATCTGCCGACGTTCCGACGTATCGCCGAGCGTGGCGATGGTCACGTCGGCGCGGCCCTCATCAAGCACCTGTAGCCGGTTCGTTCCGGTCACGCCGACGGTATGCAGTTGCACGCCGAGACGCATGGCAAGATCGGCGGCGAGATCGTGTTCGAAGCCCTCCTGCACTGCTTCGCGCGACAGCATGCCGAATGGCGGGTAATCGGTTTTTACCGCGACGACCAGTACGCCGCGCTGACGGATCGTGTCGAGCAGACTGGTCGCGTGTGCGGTGGTGGCTGTCGCCGCGATAGCTATGGCGATAACGACCGCGCACAGCGAACGTGTTCTGTGCGAACGCGCACGCCGCATCATGCTGGCCACGCCAGCACGCGGATGCCGTAGCCGAGCGCAGGCGTAATGCCACGCGACACGATGCGATCGAGACCGCGCAGCACACCCGATCGCGTCACCCACCATTCGGGCAGCACGCTCTCCGCTTCGCAGCGCTCGATAGCGAAGCCCGCAGCCGCGAGGTCCGCGCGCAGATCGCGCAGCGTGTACAGGTGATAGAAGAACGTCAGTGAATCGCCGTTCACCTGTCGCGTGAAATGGATGTTGCCGCCTTCGTCCTGCGGTGGCTGCGCGCGGCCCAGGCGACGCGCGAGTGCCGCCTTCAGTAGTTCCCACGGACGGCGCCGGTAAATCGACGGCACCGACAGGATCAATCGACCGTCGTTACGCAACAGACGATGCAGCGCCGACAACGTGCGGACCCGCGCAGCGCGGTCACCGAGATGCGACAGCACGCCGAAGAGCATCAGAATCAGGTCATACGAAGCGGGCTTTCCGAGTGCGCTCAGGTCGTCATGAATGAATGCGACGCGATCGCCGTAAGGCGTACGCTTCAGCGCATCGGCGAACTCCGTCAACGATGCAGCTGAAATATCGAATGCAGTCACATGGGCGTTCGATTCCGCGAGCAGCGCGAGTGCATAGCGACCGTTGCCGCAGCCGAAATCGAGAATCCGCGCGGCACTACGCGCGCCATTGTCGAGCAGGAACGCAAGCGTGGTTGCATTGGGCTGCGGATAGCGCTGCCGGTAGCCGTCGCTCGAGAAATACCGGTCGTACGTGTGCTGCATTTCTGCGGCGACGGGGTCGACGAAGCGGTCCGGGGTCATGACGCGCTCCGCGTTGCAGCAGTTTCGCCATGTGCCGCTTCGCGCAACTGCGCCAGCAAGTCGTGCGCGCCGTGATCCTCTTTCGCGAGACCGGCCTCGATCTTGCGGATCACTGCGAGCGTCGTACGCGATGGCGCAACGCCTCTTCGCGCGCGTCGGCGCATCCACCACACTGCCCCGCGCGCAAACAGCATCATGAAGAAAAGGCGCACACGCTCCAGCTCCGCGATCACATTCACGACACCGGCCGCTACCCACAGCGCGAGCAGTGGTGCGAGATAGCTGTCGATCACGCTCGCCAGCGCTGCCGGAAAATGCGCATACGTCCACGGCGTGCCGTTGCGATAGAAATCGTCGACGCGGCTTTCCGCGAGATCGACGTTGCCCGAATAGCGCGGAAACTCATCGGAGCGGTTGACGTAGCTGCTTCGGCGATGCACCTCGCGCATCGCTTCAAGCACCGCATAGGTCGTCGCCGGCGGCAGGTCACGCCGCGCAGCCACCGAAATCGTCGCAGCGAGCATCCCGACGTTCTGCGCGGGGCGGTTCTTCGCGAGATCGAAAACCCCGGCAGGCAAGGTGATTTCCTTCAGATAGGTCAGCTTCTTCGTGATCGCGGTTTGCTGCGCGATCTGCACCATCGTCAGGTTGGGATCTTTCGCGAGGTCGGCCATCAGGTCGCTGTCGGCAGCGAGAATGAACAGCCCCGCATCGAACTCGCCCCGCTTCAGGCGATCGATGCCCTGATCGAGCGGCAGGAATTCGATGTGCGTGTTGGTTGGGTCGATCCCGTTCAGCGCGAAGATGCCGAGCAGCGTGCGGCTCGTCAGGCTGCGCTCGGGCGGCAGCACAAGGCTCATGCCGCGCAGGTCGGAGAATGCGTGGACTTGCCGTGTTGCAGCGGTGTGTCCGTTTTCGAAAATGAAGATCGGCTGCAACTGGATGTCGCCGAGCGACATCAGCTTGTCACGGGTCCCGGCGCCAAGATCGCCGGCAACAAAGCCGATGTCGAGATGACGGCGATCGTCAGCAACCTCTGCGCCGATCTCGTCGGTGTTCTGAAACGGCACGATCTCGACGCGATAGCCCTTCTGCTCGATGATCTTCCGATACTCCACCGCGGTTTCATAAAAGCTGCCGCCGACCGGTCCGGCCGCGATGCGGATGTGCCGCGACGGCAGCACGTGCACGGTCGCGTACACGACGCCACCGAGCACCAGCGCACTCAGCAATACGTGCGGACGCCGAAGTTTCTGCATGGTTCGCCACATGTCGAATTCCCGTTCGGATTCCCCGTTACCCGCGGCATCTGGACGATCGACGGCTACCGTGGTCGGCATTGCGCGCGGCCATGCGCATCATCGGCCGGCCGTGCGTACGCCTTCGTTATCGTGGTGACCTTTCGCTGTTGCTGTCGACGCCGCGTAAGGTCGAGGTACGGAAGCCAGTGTAAAAACCGGCCGACGCGACGGAAATGTGGCATTCGTTTGCACCAAAGCCACAGGGCGAAAGTCACGCTTGCAGGCAGGTAACGACGGCGCCCGGTTCCGGTGCAAATGCCCGACGACGTGCCCCTGCGCGATGCATCGGGGATCGAATTTCGCCTGCAATTTCGTTAGCCGGAATAGATTTCGATATGAACTTTAATCAAATCCTTATTATTTACTCAGTTCATATTTATTCATTTTTCAATAGAACGCACCCTCCATTCATTCGATCAATTAAAACGCTGTCGTCCGATTTTTTTGTAGCAGTGTCAACGCCTGGCGTGACACGGACGAACGAGGTAAACAACCGGTCGACGCGAAAGGCGGAACGTAGCTGATCGCATGAGATGTACCGAATGGCGAACCGGCTCGCCCGATCTTACGGTTCTCCTACGTATTTTGGCAGTTTGAGCAAGAACGAGGATTCATGCGGCTTTCGAACCACCCTACCTATGTTCAGCCTGTATTTTTTCCGCATCGATCCGGCAACGCGCCACCTCGTATACAGCTGATGTGTCGTCCGCGTGTCCAGGACTGCTTAGCTAAACATGGTCGCCTCACGCACCGTGACATGGCCGTTCCGGTGCATGTGCTCATGCATCGAACGCAAGTCGTTTTGATTAAATTTATGCAGCATGTTTATTTTTATAAAGCAACATAAGGAAATTCTAATTACTCAAACTTTTTCTCTTGCGTTTACCCGTATCGTCGGACTATATTCCGGTCACGACATTGCGCCGCACAATTCGTTCCGCGTAATGAGCTTAGTAGTACTTTTTAGTGCGGCTTGCCGTGACGGCCCGCCGTCACGGCTCGCATCGAATTCGGCTGAAGTAGTTCACCGTGATCGCCCTTCATGGCGCGATGGTGGGTCGTTTTGTCTTTCGAAACGCGGAGATGACATGCCTGTCGAGAAAGTAGTCGTTCGCCTCGCGAATTCGTTCAACGTGCATGTCGAACGGCATGTGTTCCATCCGCACGCGGACAGCGTCATCCTGATCAACGGCGCATTGGCGACGACCGCGTCGTTCGGACAGACGATCAAGTACATGGGCGAACGGTACAACGTCGTGTGCTTCGATCTACCGTATGCGGGGCAGTCTCGCCAGCACAACAAGAGCTCGTCCGTGCTGACCAAGGACGACGAGGTCGACATCCTGCTCGAGCTGATCCATCGCTTCAAACCCGCTTTTCTATGCTCGGTGTCGTGGGGTGGACTGGCCGCGCTGCTTGCGCTCTCGCGCGGCGCGAGCAGCATTCGCCGCGCGACGATCTGCTCGTTCTCGCCGTTCCTGAACGACGCGATGGTCCGCTACGTCACCTCCGCGCGGGACCTGCTTTCACGCAGCGAAAACCGGCTCGCCGCACAACTGCTCAACGATACGGTCGGGCAGCATCTGCCGCGCATCGTGAAGCTGCTGAACTACCGCTACCTGACTGCGCTGCCAAAGGATGAAGTCGATCAGGTCGCGTTCCACGTCGACCAGATTCTCGCGCTGGAACCGGATGCCTACCTGCCCAGGCTCGCGGATATCCGCTGCCAGGTGAAGTTCATCAACGGCGCACTCGACGAACACACCACCGCGCACGACATCCGGCAGATCCTGCCTTACGTGAAAGGCGCGCAGTTCGCATCGATCCCCGACGCCGGCCACTTCCTCGATCTCGAAGGCCGTGCGCAGGCGGCTGCAGTGCGCGAGGAAATTCTCGGCTTCTACGGCGCGCCCACAACGCCCGCGCACACGACGTCGCCGTCGCTGATTCCCTCGCCTCAAGAGCAAACGTTTGCCCATATCGGGCTCAACACGTCATTCGGAGCCTGAGCATGGCCTACCTGCGTTCCGCCGTCATCGTGGTGCCGTGGCTGATATGGCTCGCGTACTGGGTTCGTGCGTCGTCGGGCACCAAGCAGACCGTGCGTCTCGAAGGCCGGTTGTCGCGCACACCGCAGGCACTGCTGCTGATTCTCGGCGGTGCGTTGGTCGTGCTGCCGCCGGCTGCGTTCGGCCTGCCCGCTGGCGCTGACAACTTCGGCACGCTGCAAGCCGCGGGGCTCGTTGCACTGATAGCGGGGCTAGCGTTCACGGTATGGGCACGCCTGCATCTCGGCACGAACTGGAGCGTATCGGTCACGCTGAAGGATGCGCACGAACTGATCCGCAGCGGACCGTACGGACTCGTGCGGCATCCGATCTATACGGGCTGTCTGCTCGGCGTGATCGGCTCGGCGATGATCCGCGGCGAGTGGCTGGGCGTAATCGGTTTCGCGATGATCTTCGCGTCGCTCGCGTACAAGGTCCGCATCGAGGAGAGCTGGTTGTCCGAACGTTTCGGCGAAGGCTACCGCGTGTACCAGCGTGAAGTTCGTGCGCTGGTACCGGGACTGTACTGATCCGTCGCGCACGTCAGGCACCCCGGGGCACAACACGTATGGCACAGATCATCATCACGGCGATCGGTTCGACCGGCGACGTGCATCCGTTTCTCGCGATCGGCCGCACGCTCGCGGACCGTGGGCACAACATCGTCTTCTGCACGCATCCGCCGTTTGCACCGCTCGTCGAGCAGCAGGGCTTTCGCTTCGTGCCGATCGGCACCGCGCAGGAATACGAAGAGGCGCTCGCGAATCCAGCGCTGTGGCATCCGCGCACGTCGTTTCGCACGCTGTGGAAAGTGATCGCGCCGACCATCCGTCCGCACGTCGATGCACTGACCGCGCTCGTCACCGACGACACGATCATGGTCGGCTCGCTATGGGCCTTCTCCGCGCGCATCGTGCAGGAGATTCAGGGCACGCCGTATATCTCGGTGCAGGTCTCGCCGTCGACGCTCCTGTCCAGTCACGCACCGCCGACGCACAAGCGCTTCACCGTGCCGATGTGGCTGCCGCTGCAGATTCGCATCGCATCGATGCGTCTGATCGAAAAAGCCGTACTCGACCCGGCGCTCGGCCCCGCATTGAACGGCGTGCGTAATGAAATCGGCCTCGCGCCCGCACGACGCATCCTCGGCAAATGGCTGCATTCGCCGGACGGCGTGCTGTGCCTGTTCCCCGAATGGTTCGCGAAGCCTCAACCCGACTGGCCGTCCAATCGCTTTCTGTGCGGCTTTCCGATGGCCCGCGAAACCGGTCTCGCACCGCTCGACGACGACCTCGCCGATTTCCTGTCTGCCGGCGCACCGCCCATCGCCATCACCGCGGGCTCGACGCTGATCGACGAGCGCGCGTTCTTCGGTGCAGTGGAGGAAGCGATCCGCCTGACCGGCGTGCGCGCGATTGTGCTCACGCGCAGCACGCCTGCTGCGCTCGCCGCGCATCCGCACGTCAAACTGCGGCCGTTCGTCCCGATGCAAACGCTGCTGCCGCGCTGTGCGGCGATCGTCCATCACGGCGGTATCGGCACGGCTGCGCCCGCATTCGCAAGCGGCATCCCACAGGTCGTCACGCCGTTCGCGCACGATCAGTTCGACAACGCCGCGCGCATCGAGAAAACCGGCTGCGGTCTGCGCATCGACGGACCGGCTAGCGGACGCGCAATTGCAGCCGCACTGACACGTTTGACGCGCGATCCCGCCGTCGCCGCGCAGTGCGCGCAGATGCGCCGTCATATCGCCGAAGCCCCCGATGCAACCGTCGCCGCGTCACAGTACATCGAGCGCTTCGCACCGTCGGTGCCCGCACTCGAAGCACTGGATGCGCGCGCATGACGGGCGCACCTCCGCACCCTCAGTCCGCACCGCTTCTGCACGGCGCGAAGCTCGCTCTGCTGACGTTCGCGCTATCGCTGGCCACCTTCATCGAAGTCCTCGATTCGACCGTCACCAACGTCGCAGTGCCGTCGATCGCCGGCAGTCTCGGCGTATCGAACTCGCAGGCGAGCTGGGTCATCAGTTCGTACTCGGTGTCGGCGGCCATCGCCGTGCCGTTGACCGGGTGGCTATCGAACCGTGTCGGCGAAGCACGGCTCTTCGTGATCGCCGTGCTGCTGTTCACGCTGACGTCGTTGATGTGCGCAACCGCGCCGAACCTCGAAATGCTGGTGGTTTTTCGATCGCTGCAGGGGCTTAGCTCGGGCCCGATGGTGCCGTTGTCGCAGACCATCCTGCTGCGCGCGTTTCCGCCGCAGCAGCGCGTGCTCGCGCTCGCGCTGTGGGCGATGACCGTACTGCTCGCACCGATCTTCGGACCGGTGTTCGGCGGCTGGATCATCGATCGTTTCTCGTGGCCGTGGATCTTCTTCATCAACCTGCCGATCGGCGTGTTCGCATTCGTGGCGTGCACGTTGCTGCTTCGTCGCGATCCCGCGCCTGAGAAGCGCGCGCGCATCGACATCCCCGGCATCGTGCTACTGGTGGTCGGTGTCGGTTCGCTGCAGGCGGTACTCGATCTCGGCCGCGAAAACGGCTGGTTCGATTCGCCGATGATCGTCACGCTCGCGGTCGTCGCCGCGCTCGCGCTGTCATCGCTGCTGATCTGGGAATCGGCGGAAACGCATCCGGTGATCGACCTGTCGCTGTTCCGCGACCGCACGTTCTCGTTCGGCGTCGCGATCATTTCGTTCGGCATGGTCGCGTTCTCGGTGATCGGCGTGATCTTTCCACTGTGGATGCAGACCGTGATGGGCTACAGCGCATTCCAGGCAGGCATGGCAACCGCACCGCTCGGTATCCTCGCGCTCGTCTTCTCGCTGCTGATCGGTATCTATCTCGAGAAGATCGACGCGCGCGTCGTCACGTCGTTCGGCTTTCTCGTGTTTTTCGGTGTGCTCGCGTGGGACACCGCGCACTTCACACTGACGATGACCTTCCAGCAGATCGTCACGCCGATGCTGATCCAGGGCATCGGGCTGCCCTGCTTCTTCATTCCGTTGACAGCCGCGATCGTGTCGCGCGTGCCGGATCACAAGCTCGCCGCCGCATCGGGGCTGTCGAATTTTCTGCGCACGCTGTCGGCCGCGTTCGGCACCGCGCTCAGCGTCACGTGGTGGGACAACCGTGCAGCGTTTCACTATGGCACGCTGCGTCAGTCAGTGACGGCCGCGTCCGACGGCACCAGTATGTTCGCGCAGTCGCTGCACGATGCGGGGCTCGCGGGCGCAGGACCGTTGCCGGTGATTCGCGAGGTCGTGCAGCAGCAGTCGTACATGATGGCGACCAACGATCTCTTCTATATGGCCTGCATCGTGTGTCTGGTGCTCGCGGCAACGATGTGGATGACGCGGCCCGCGCGCCGTTTGTCCGCAGCAGGTGCGGGGCATTGATGACCATGACGCGCTGTTTAAACCATACGTCTATGATCCGCCTTCGCACGCTCGCCGTCTCGATGCTGCTCGTGTCGACGCTCACCGCATGCATCGACGACGGCACCGCACGTCATGCCTTAGCGTTGCACGTACCGAAGGCCGACGCGCTCGCGAACACCACGCGCAGCAGTACAGCGCCGAACACGACCGACTGGCCAGCAACAAACTGGGTCGCCTCGTTCGGCGATCCGCAGCTCGTCGCGCTCGTCGACGAGACCTGTGCGAACAGCCCCGACATCGACATCGCGAACGCTCGGATCGCTTCCGCACAGGCGCAGCTCGACACGTTCGGCACGACGACCGGACTCGGCGGTACCGTGACCGCGAACGCGCTGAAGGCGAGGATGCCGAGGGTCGACGGTGCCGCGAACGTGAACTACGCGGGCACCACCATCCCGATCGATCTGTTCAGCGACCCGTGGACGTCGCCTTCGAGCATCATCGGCGCCGCGCACTACGACCTCGACCTGTGGGGCCGCAATCGCGCGATCACGCGTTCGCTGGTCGCCGAGCGCGATGCGACGCGTGTCGACGCGCAGCAGGCGCGCCTGTCGCTCGTGACGACGCTCGTCAAGTTGTACGGTCAGTTCGACGCGGACTACGCCGCGCGCGATCTGGTCGTGCAGAAGCAGCAGGACGAACAGCGTCGCGATGCGATCCTGCAAAACCGCATGAAACGCGGTCTCGATACCGGTTACGACGTGCAGACCGCGCGCGCACGTCAGACCGATCTCGCGCTGCAACTGCAACAGGCCGACGACGCAATCACGCAGATCCGTCTGCAGATCGGCGTGCTGACCGGCAACGGACCCGAGCGCGGTCTGAAGCTCGCACGCCCCACGCTCGCCGCATCGAGCGCCACCGCATTGGCGTTGCCTGCGAACCTGCCGCTCGATCTGCTTGGCCGTCGACCCGACATCGTCGCCGCTCGCCTGCGCGTCGCAGCCGCCGAAGGACGGATCGACGCAGCACGCGCACGCTTCTATCCGAACATCGATCTGATCGGCGCAGCGGGTTTTTCGTCGCTGAATGTCGGCTCGCTGCTGTCCAGTTCGTCTGCGCTGTTCGCGATCGGTCCTGCCCTGTCGCTACCGATCTTCGAACGGCCGCAACTGCGCGCGCAACTGCACGGCGAACAGGCGAACGCAGACGCGATGATCGGCCTCTACAACAAGACGCTCGATACGGCGCTCGGCGAAGTAGCGCGCTCGATCACGAGCGTGCGCAGCGCCGACGCGCAGATCGCGTTGCAGGAACAGACCGTCGCGGCGCGCTCGCGTGTTGCGTGGATAGCAGACGAACGGCATAAGCGCGGCCTGCTGCCGGAGGAACAGGTGCTGTCCGCGCGTCTTGCGCTCGCCGACGAACAGCTTCGCCTCGTGACACTGCGCGCGCAGCGGCGCGACGCGAAAATCGCGCTGATCCGCGCGCTCGGCGGCGGCTTCGATTACGACATCAAAGAGAACCACGGGCATGCATAGAGACAATCTGTCCGAAGCCGACATGGCGCCAGCGATCATCGACGTGCAGGACGCACCGGATCAGCGCGACCCGCGCAAGGTACGTCGGCGCAACGCGATGTTCGCGGTACTGGCCGCGCTCGTACTGCTTGCGGCGCTCGGGGCCGCGATTGAATGGCTCGTGTGGGGCCGCTACACGGAAAGCACCGACAACGCCTACGTGACGGGCAACATCGTGCGCATCGCCGCGCGCGCGCCGGGTGTCGTACGCGATGTCGCGGTCGTCGATACCGAATGCGTGAAGGCGGGCCAGCCGCTCGTGCGACTCGATCAGACCGATGCGCAGATCGCGCTCGAACGCGCGAAGGCCGGCCTCGTTCAATCCGTGCGGCAAACGCGGCAAACCGGCTTTACGAATTCGATGTACGAAGATGCGGTCCGTGCGCGCACTGCCGATCTCGCGCTCGCGGAACAGGCGCTGAAAGCGCGTTCGAATGCGCCGTCGGAAGTCGTCTCCGGCGAAGAGTATGCGCGTGCGCAGTCGTCGGTCACGCTTGCGCGTGCGAATCTCGCGGCTGCTCGCAACCAGCTGGCAGCGGGCCGCGCGGCAACCGGTCCCGCCGACGCGAAGGACAGTCCTGCGGTGGCAGACGCTGCGCAGCAAGTGCGGCTTGCGTACGTGAATCTCGCGCACACGACGATCGCCGCGCCGGTCGCCGGTTGCGTCACGCAGCGCTCGGTGCAGATCGGCCAGCCCGTTGCTGCGGGCGCGCAGTTGATGGCGGTCGTGCCGCTGTCGCAGTTGTGGATCGAGGCGAATTTCAAGGAAGCGCAGATTCGTCACGTACGTATCGGACAACCGGTGAAGATCGTGTCGGACCTGTACGGCTCGGGCGTGGTGTTTCATGGCCGTGTCGAGGGTCTAGCGCCCGGTACGGGTAGCGTGTTCTCGATGCTGCCGCCGCAGAACGCGGCGGGCAACTGGATCAAAGTCGTGCAGCGTCTGCCGGTGACGATCTCGCTCGTGCCCGCTGAAATTGCGACGCATCCGCTGCCGTTGGGTGTATCGATGGATGTGTCGGTCGATACGCATGATCGCAGCGGCACGATCACGACATCGGAGCCTTCGCCGCGCATGAAGAGAACGCCTGTCGCCGACGACGACACGATGCAGCAGGCAGACGGGATCGTCAGTGCGGTGATCGACGGTGCGCAACAATGAAACTCTTTCGAAGCATGACGGTTCCCCAGCTGGGGAGCAGAACGCGATGACGACACTGGGCGCACTGATCGTACTGTTTCATCCGAGCGCGGAAGAGCTTGCGCATGCGGTGTCGCTACGCAAACATTGCAGCCCGGTGATTGCAATCGACAACTCGCCGCAACCCGACGCGCAAGCGGCAGCGATACTCGGCGCAGCCGACATGCCGCTTCTGCACGACGGCAACCGCAACGGCATCGCCGGTGCGCTGAATCGCGGGCTTGCACAGCTTTTCGCAGCGGGCGCCGATGCGGTCGCGCTGTTCGATCAGGACTCGTCCCCGCCGCCCGAATACTTCGACGTGATGCGCGACATGTGCGACGAACTCGGTGCCAAACCGTTCATGCTCGGGCCGCGCATCTACGACGATAACGAAAAGCGCTTTCTGCCGGAGATCGTTATCGATGGGCTGCTAGTACGTCGTCTGCGACTGGAGCCCGGTGCTCGCGCACAGCGTTGCTCGTTTCTGATTTCGTCGGGATGTGTGGTGTCGCGGCGTGCATTCGAGACGCTGGGCACCTTTGTCGAATCGCTTTTTATCGATCACGTCGATACCGAATACTGTTTTCGCGCATTGGCGCATGACGTGCCGCTGTATGTGATCCCGCAGCTCGTGCTGCCGCATAGAATCGGCAACAAGCGACGGCATCAGTTGGGGCCGTTCATGCTGACGTCGGAGAATCATGCGCCTGCACGCAGGTACTACACCGCGCGCAACGCGATGTACATCGCGATGAAGTATGGGATGCGGTTTCCGGTCGCGTTCAGTCCGAATCTGTGGACAATATGGCAAGCGTTGCAGGTTTTGCTGTTCGAAGCGGATAAGGTCACGAAGCTGCGAAGTATTTTTATGGGCGTCGCGGATGGGTTGTTTGGGCAGCTTGGGCCGATCGAGACGGCACGGCCTGGGTTGGCGGCGTGGCTGGCGCAGCGGGTTCGGCGGGGATAAGTTCTGTTAGTCGCTGGGCAAGCGAGCGCCTGCAAAGAAAACGCCGCAAACCTTGTGAGCCCGCGGCGCTTTTCCAACAGCCTTCCGTGCAATCTACATCAGTAGTCCCACTGCACCGGCACGAAGCGGAAGCCCTTTCCATTCTTCGCAATGTGACCAATCGACGGAAACGCGACGTGCGCTGCGGCCAGCATAGCGCCCGTTTCAGCGGCTTCGTTGAACAGCGCGATACGCACATCCACCGCCGCTTCGGGATCGTGCTCGAAGCCGTTTTGCCAATCGGGATGATCGAAGTTGACTTCGAAAATCGCGTCGCCGACGAAGGTCAGTTTCTCGCCTTTCGAGGCGACGTCCACGACGCAGTGCCCCGGCGTGTGCCCACCCGTCACGCGTGCCGATACGCCCGCCGCGACTTCAACGGTCTGATCGAACTGCACGATGTTTTCGCTGTAGAGCGTCACGAATTTTTCGGCGGCCTTGCGGAGCGCGGGGGGAACCGCTTCCGGCATCACCGTCTTGCTGAAGTCCGGATTTTTCCAGAATTCCACCTCGGCGGCCGACACGTGAACGCGCACGTCCGGGCGCAGCCTGGCCTTCACGCCATCGACGTTCAACCCGCCGACGTGGTCCATATGCATGTGCGTAATCACGATGTCGGTGATCGCGGCCAGGTCGATGCCGGCTGTTTCCAGACGCATCACCGATCGACCGGCGCGCGTAAAGTACTCGAAGCCTTCGCCCACGCCCGAGTCGACCAGGATCACACGGTCGCCGCTGCGCATCAGCGCGATATTCAGCGCCCAGTCGAACGTGTCGCGTTGCAGGAAGCGACCGTCGAACCATTCGTTGCGGTCCACTTCGCTCACGTTGGTGGACATGGTGGAGGTCGGCAACGGCAACACGCCATCGCTGATCAGCACGACGTCGACGTCACCGACGCGCACGGCGTAGCGGGATGACACCAGTTCGCCCGAACCTTCCTTTCCAAGGTTAGAGACGACCGGCTTCACATTGCGGGTTGTTGCGCTCATCTTCAATATGGTCCTGTCAATTGATTGGGGGAGCGACGCGGGGTGGCGCGGTTCACTATCGTGACCGCGAATTTCGCGCGCTTCGCTTTGCTTGCGTTTCGATCGACCGTGCGACGGATTCTAGTCGGCGGAAGCGAACGCCAGTAGCGTCCTGAAGGCGCTCACCGTGTTGTCCGCACGGCAACAATCAGGACGCCTGGTAATCGCAGGGCAACGCGTGTGACAGGCTTATCTAACGCATGGGCATTGATCGCGATCTGCTCGCTTGCGATTCCCACCGCGAGCGGGCCGGCTGGAGGTTTCACGTGAGGCGGACCTGGCCTTGATTGCCCTAGTGCTCATCAGGCTCTTGCCCGTTTTCGGCTAGCAGATCGGATAACTCAGAGGGAGACAGCCGCTTCATTTTATTTTCGAACTTCCGATCATATTGTCGATCGTTCGGCTCTGCAGTCATGTCTCGATCTCGCGCTGCGCCCGACACTGCATCGCAAACCCAATAGCCTCACTCATGTTTTACGTGCCGAGCCAGCGAAAAACTGCGCGGCGGCAGGCGCATACAAAAAATAAAACATGATTCCGTCAATAACCAATACTGGAAGAATCAGAGATGGCAAACCAAGAGTTGAGAGCTTGATACCGGAGATCATGAGCGTCACCGCCCTGTTAGCAACGAAGAGAATGCGTGCCAGGCGAGAGCCTTTAAGCATCCACAGTCCGCATAAAATATCTGCACCGATAGAAAGGATGTTGATCACAGCCGCCAGTACCCCACTGTCATCTGCCGCAAGCAATTGCGGTTTTTCCGCGGCCATCAGTAGCGTCACTATGCCGAAGCCAACAGCGATCCAGGAGATTATGGTGACGGAAAGCGGCCGTTTAAGATTCATGATCTAGTCGAGGGTAAGGTCTGTCAGAGATATGCGACCTATTGACCTAACACATGCAACACCGGCAAGCGCGCATTCGAAAAACGGTGAGCTCATATCCCCCGCTCGCCACCATCTTGTCGCTGCCGCATGAGCTTCATGGGGTGAACGATCCAGGCACCCATGTCGAACGTCTCAATCAGTCGGCAGACTACCAGTCATCCGATCGAAAAGCAGCCATTCTCATGCATTACCAGCGCGTCACAGCAGGCAGTCACCCACCTCCCGATTTACCCGAATCAACCAGCACAATCGCTGCACCGCAAAATCACGCGCTCTCGCAGGCAGCACAATGCGTCACCCACGATGTCGCCACGTTCCGTTACTGCGCCGCACTACCCGGCCTTCCTTGACACCCTTCCTCCACCCTGCTGTACTAAATAAACCAAAGTGATTTAGTCCAAACTGCCAGGCCGCGGACAAACCAGCGACCAGCCCCAGGCAGCACGGACACCACAAAGAGAGGCGTACCCATCGCCCATCACCCGTCCCGAGACGTCGTCAACAACCCGGAGGAGCAACCCATGGCCCTGACCCAGCATTCCCGTAGCTACCCTGTCGCGCGGCGCGTTGCCGCACTCTGCATCGCTGCTTCCGCGCTCTGGTGCGCGAGCGCGTCGCAGGCCGCCGATCAACCGATCGTCGGCCTCATCACGAAGACCGACACGAACCCGTTCTTCGTGAAGATGAAAGAGGGTGCCGAAGGCGCGGCGCAGAAAAGCGGCGCGAAGCTTCTCACGGCCGCGGGCAAGTTCGACGGCGACAACGCGAGTCAGGTCACGGCCATCGAAAACATGCTGACCGCTGGCGCGAAAGCAATCCTGATCACGCCGAGCGACACGAAGGCAATCGTGCCGAGCATCAAGAAAGCGCGCGCAGCGGGCACGATGGTCATCGCGCTCGACACGCCGACAGAGCCGCAGGACGCCACCGATGCGCTCTTCGCCACCGACAACTTCAAGGCCGGCGTATTGATCGGCGAATACGCGAAAGCTGCACTCGGCAACAAGCCGGCCAAGATCGCGACGCTCGATCTCGCGCCCGGCATCTCGGTCGGCGTGCTGCGTCATAACGGCTTTCTGCAGGGCTTCGGCGTGAAGGAAGGCGATCCGTCGATCGTCTGCAGCCAGGACACGCGCGGCGATCAGGCGAAGGGACAAACGGCGATGGAAAACTGTCTGCAGAAGTCGCCGGACATCAACGTCGTCTACACGATCAACGAACCGGCCGCAGCGGGCGCGTATCGCGCGCTGAAAGCGGCGGGCAAGGACAAGAGCGTGATGATCGTGTCGATCGACGGCGGCTGCGAAGGCGTGCGCAACGTGAAGGCCGGCGCGATCGCCGCGACGTCGCAGCAGTACCCGCTGAAAATGGCCGCACTGGGCGTCGAAGCAGGCGTCGAGTACGCGAAGACCGGCAAGAAGGTCAGCGGCTATCACGACACCGGCGTCACGCTGATTACCGACAAGCCGATGTCCGGCGTCGACAGCAAGGACACGAAGTTCGGCCTCGACAACTGCTGGGGCAACAAGTAACGCCGCTGTGCGGATCGCACGGCATGCATGCCGCGCGATCCGCAACGTGAGTCACGGGGCCCACCGCGCCCCTGCATCGAGGAATCCATCATGTCGACTCCCTCCGCGCCGGCGTCTTCGTCGCGCCGTTTCGCCGATCGTCTGCCGTCGCTGGCGGAAATCGGTCCGCTGATTGCACTGCTGCTCGCCTGCGCGTTTTTCATCTCGCAGAGCAACCGTTTCCTGTCGGTCCAGAACCTGTCGCTGATCCTGCAGCAGACGATGGTCGTCGCCGTGATCGCGATCGGTCAGACATTGATCGTGCTGACCGCCGGCATCGATCTGTCGTGCGGGATGGTGATGGCGTTCGGCTCGATCGTGATGACCAAGTTCGCGGTCGTGCTCGGCATGCCGCCGATCGTCGCGATTTTCTGCGGCATCGCGGCGAGTGCGCTGTTCGGTGCACTGAACGGCGTGCTGATCACGCGCATCAAGCTGCCGCCGTTCATCGTCACGCTCGGCACGCTGAACATCGCGTTCGCGTTGACGCAGATCTATTCGAACGCGGAAAGCGTATCGAATCTGCCCGACGCGATCATGTTTCTCGGCAACACGTTCCACCTCGGCGCTGCCGAGATCACGTACGGCACGGTGCTCACGCTGCTGATGTACCTCGTCGCGTGGTTCGTGCTGCGCGACACGGTGCCGGGACGTCATCTGTACGCGCTCGGCAATAACCCCGAGGCCGCACGTTTGATGGGGCTGTCGTCGCAACGCATTCTGCTCACCGTCTATACGCTGGCCGGCGCGATCTACGGCATCGCTGCGCTGCTGTCGGTGTCGCGCACCGGTGTCGGCGATCCGCAGGCCGGCCAGACCGAAAATCTCGACAGCATCACGGCGGTCGTGCTCGGCGGCACGAGTCTGTTCGGCGGACGCGGCTCGGTGGTCGGCACGCTGCTCGGCGCGTTGATCGTCGGTGTGTTTCGCAACGGGTTGACGCTGATCGGTGTGTCGTCGGTGTACCAGGTGCTGATTACGGGGATCCTGGTGATTCTCGCCGTCGCCGCCGACCGGCTTTCGCATCGCCGCGCGTGAGTTCGCACGCGCCCCTGCCCCCGGAATTCCAGGAGACTGTCATGTCGACCCCTCAATCCGCCCCGACCCCGGTGCTGCAGGCACGTGGCCTCGTGAAGCGCTACGGCCAGGTCACCGCGCTCGACGGCTGCGATTTCGAAGTACTGCCCGGCGAAATTCTCGCCGTGATCGGCGACAACGGCGCGGGCAAGTCGTCGTTGATCAAGGCGCTGTCCGGCGCAACCGTGCCCGACGAAGGCGAGATCCTGCTCGACGGCAAGCCGGTGAAATTTCGTAGCCCACTCGACGCGCGCGAACAGGGTATCGAAACCGTCTACCAGGAACTCGCGGTCGCGCCCGCGATGAGCATCGCAGAAAACCTGTTTCTCGCCCGTGAACTCGTGAAGCCTGGCTGGCGCGGCTCGTTGCTGAAGATGATCGACAAACGCCGCATGCTCGATGAAGCGACCGCGCATATGAAGGGTCTGCAGATCGGCATCCGGTCGATGCGTCAGGCTGTCGAAACGTTATCGGGTGGTCAGCGTCAGGGCGTCGCGGTTGCACGCAGCGCGGCGTTCGCACGGCACGTCGTGATTCTCGACGAGCCGACGGCCGCGCTTGGCGTCAAGGAAGGCAACATGGTGCTCGAGCTGATCCGTCGCGTGCGCGATCGCGGTCTGCCCGTGATCCTGATCAGCCACAACATGCCGCATGTGTTCGAGGTCGCAGACCGCATCCATATTCAACGGCTCGGCCGGCGCGCGGCGCTCGTCAACGCGAAGGACATCCACATGTCCGAAGCGGTCGCGATCATGACCGGTGCGAAAGAAGCGGACGTCAAGGCGATCGCATGATCTTCGTTCGCGACTGACCGGCACGCACCATGGACACCGGGACTCGCTCGCCGAAACAGCGCACGGTCGGCTCGAATCAGGTCGGCATGCGGCAGTTCAACGAACGGATCGTGCTGCAGACGATCCGTCTGCACGGTCCGTTGCCGAAGGCCGACGTCGGGCGTCTGACGCGGCTGTCGATGCAGACGGTATCGATGATCGTCGAGCGGCTGATCGACGACGGGTTGCTCGTCAAGCAGCCGCGTGTGCGCGGGCGCATCGGTCAGCCTTCGGTGCCGATCGCGTTGCGGCCCGATGGCGCATTCACGATCGGCATCAAGGTCGGGCGCCGCAGCCTCGACGTGCTCGCGATGGACTTCACCGGCAATGTCCACTGTCGCGAGGTGGTCGACTATGCGTACCCCGATCCGCGTCAGCTGTTTCCCGCGCTCGAAACGAAACTCGCGCGCGTGAACGCGGCGCTCGGCGCACGTGCGCGCAAGGTGGTCGGTGTCGGCGTAGCGGCGCCGCTGTGGCTCGGCGGCTGGCGGGATTTTCTGGGCGCACCGCAGGAAGCGCTCGACGCGTGGCACGACATCGACATCCGCGCGCGCATCGAGGCAATGACCGGCCTGCCCGTCGAATTCGCGAAGGACACGACCGCTGCATGCGCCGCTGAACTCGTGATGGGCCAGGGGCGCGGCATTCACAACTTTCTGTATCTGTTCGTCGGGACGTTTATCGGTGGTGGTCTGGTGATCGATGGGCGGCTGCATAGCGGGCCACACGACAACGCTGGCGCAGTCGGTTCGATTCCGCTCGCGGGTTCGTCGCGTTCGAAGACGCCCGCTCGACAGTTATTGCACACCGCGTCGGGCTTCGTGCTCGAACAGGCGATCGGCGCATCCGGTGCGCCGCCCGCAGCCGCGCACGATCACCGCGCGTTGTCGGCGGAGTTATGGCGTCACACCGAGCAATGGCTCGATGCTGCATGCCCGGCGATCGCCGGTGCGTTGACTAACGCCGCTGCGTTGCTCGATCTCGAAGCGGTGGTGATCGACGGTGAACTGGACCGGCAACTGGTCCGCGAAATCATTCGACGCACCGAGCGCGTGCTCGATCGTTTCGAATGGGAAGGGATGGTGCGGCCGCAGTTGCTCGAAGGGACGATCGGTGCGGACGCGCGCGCGATGGGCGGTGCGATTCTGCCGCTATATGCGCATTTTGCGCCGGTGCATGAGTTGTTTTTGAAGCCAGCGGTGGACGCGCCGTTTTGAGCCCACGCTTCAGCTTGATGCAGCGACGCGTGGTGTAGTGCCCTCGTTGCGGCGATCGTCATCGAGCAACGGCTGCAACACCGGCGTCAATGACTTCAGCAACTGCACCGACAGCGCGCTCGTGAAGTCATATCGCGCCGCATACGGCTCGTGGACATAAGCGGTCAACGTGCCGAAGAAACGATCGCCGATCACGAACACGAACGTCGCGCTGCGATTCACCTTGCGCGACTCGATCAAGCGCGCGCCAGGCGCGAACACGTTGAACCGCTGATCGCCAGTGCCGGTTTTGCCGTACACATCGAGCGTGCGGCCATCGGGCAACGAAATACCTTGCGCGAGCCGCTTCGCGGTGCCGCCGTTCACGACGTCACGCAGCAGCACGCGCGTGACCGCCGCGATTTCCGGCGAGATCAACGGTTGTGCCGGCGCGGCGACGTGTGCGAAGCGCGTTTCGTACGGCGTGCCCGACGCGAAATCGAGCGACGTCACGCTTTGCGTCGGGACGCGGTTGCCGTCGTCGGCGACGATGCCGATCAGCTGCGCGAGCGCGACCGGCCGGTCGCCGGATGCACCGATCGCTGCCGCATATGAAGGCGTCAGATTCGCGAACGGATAGCCGAGCGCCTGCCAGGATTTGCCGATTGCATCGTATGCGCGCAGCTCGACCATGTGCCGGATACGGCGATCCTGAGTCGCGTGATAGCGCGTTTTGAAGAGCCACGTGTACGACGAGAAGCGCGCGTCGCGGCTCGCATTCTGCACGTCGTTCACGCTTGCATCCGGATGCGCACGCAGATACGCTGCCGTCCACAATTCGAGCGGATGCACCTTCGCGATGTAGCCGCGATCGTTCAGATTGAAGCGGTCCATGCTGTACTTCGCGTACAGCGTGGCGAGGTCGTCGTCGGACAGCGACGCGGCCGGCGTGCCCTTCAGCGCCGCGCGCATCTGCGTGTCGAACCATGCAGTCGGTTCGTTCGGCGCAACGCTGCGCAGCACGGTCGCGACACGCTGCGGCGATTTGCGTACCGAATGCAGCATCGTCGCGAGTGCATCGTCGGCACTCTTGCCGTGATACTTCGTGTAGAAGCGGTTCACGTACACGCGGCTTTCCTGATCGACGAAGCCTTGCAGATACTTCTGCCGCGTCGCCGGATCGTCAAGCCATTGCGACGATGGCCCCGACGTCTGGATCATTTCATAGCGCACGATGTCGCGCATCAACCGCACGAACACGAGATTCACCGAGTGCTGGAACGCGCGATGCACCGTGAGAATGCGATCGTTGTCGCTCGATTCGAAATTGGTGAATGTCTGCGCGCCGCCACCCGTGTAGAACGTTTCGCCCGCGCTCGCCGAGTATTTACGCTCGACGGCCGCATCGAGCATCGGGCGCAGCGAACGGTCCGGCGTTTTCGCGAGGTAGTCGAGTGCCCAGCGGGTCAGCACGTCCTGACGGTCCGGCTGCACCGCCTGCAATTGCGCGACGCTCATGCCGCCGTAACGCGTGTGCAGGTCCGACACGATCTGCAGATACGTGACGATGGTACGCAGTTTCGCAGTCGATCCGAGATTCAGTCGCGCGCCCTGGTTGATGTCGAACGGCTGGTCGACGCTGTCGGTCTGCACGCGTACCAGGTTAGCACCGCCGCGTCGCTCGAACAGCGTGAAGCTGTACGCGATCTTCGACGGATCGTCCTGCGCGCGCAGCATCTCGAAGCCGATCAATCCGGCTGCACGCGCACCGTCTTTCGTCGCCGCGCTCGCGAGCCGTTCGCTGACCGCCTGCTGCACGGTGTTATCGAGCGTCGCGGTCGCACGCAGATCGAGCCGGTCGAGATCGTAGAGATTCGCGACACCCAGCGCGCCGAGCAACTGCGAACGCAGCGACGTCACGGCCTTGCGCGTGACGAACGACGTCACGGGCGGCGCCTTCGATTGTCGATGCAACACCAACTGCGCATTCAGCGCGGCATCGCGCAGCGGCATCGGTACGACACCGTTCGCCGCGAGCAGTCGCAGATAGCTGTCGGTTAGCTTCTCGAGTTCCGGATAGCCGCGTTGCAGAAAGAACGACGGCGCGCGTTGCGCGATCATCAGCGACAGCACCTGCCGGAACGCGAGACCTTGCGCGGCGAGTTGATCCGGATCGGTGGAAAGCGGTGCTTTGAGAATGCGATTCACGTCCGCGAAGTCGCGACCGTACCACGCAGCGAGCCCGTCGCCGATCCCGTTGATTTCGCCGATGCCCGCCTGCGCGGCAAGCGGCACCGAGTTCAGATAGCGCACAACAATCTGTCGGCGCGCGGGCATCGTCTGCGGTCCGTTCAGATACGCGCGCACCGACGCGGACGCGATCTGCCGCAGCTTCTCCGGCGGCGTCGCGGTGCGGCCGCCCGCGGAATGGCGGAATTTCTCGATCTGCGTCGCGAGCGTGCTGCCGCCCGGCGTCTGCTGATGTGCATTGAAAAACCGTGCGCCCTGATCGACGAGCGCGCGGCTGAAGCGCCCCCAGTCGATCGCGGGATTGCGGTTCGGTTGCGAAGCGTCGAGCAGATAGCGGTCTTCGATAAACAGCAGCGAATTCGTGACGAGTGGCGGCACGTCGTCGTAGCTGCCGTACACGCGCGCCGGATAGCGCGCGTCGAAGAGCGGTGTGCCCGCCGCGTCGAACAGTTGCAGCCCGGCCTGGTCTTTTTCTTCGTAGGGGAGGAAGAGGCCGTCGTCAGCGAGATCGGTCATCCGGACCGAATCGCGCGCCTGTGCGGTCACGACGTAGCCGCGCGACGCGAGACGTGCTTCGAACGCCGGCAACTGCGCGTAGCCGAGCCGGGTATCGTAAGGGCCTTTGGCGGGAAAACGGATGCTGTCGCTGCGGCCCTCGCCCACCGTGAAGCCGACGTCGCGCGTCAGTTCAGACAGATAGTGAGCCTGCAGCCGCGAGGTTTCGATCTCGGTGCGCACCACGCGGTACGTAATCGCGACGGCCAGCAGAAACGCGACGAAAAGAAGCCACTTGAACCACGTCCAGAAGGACGTAGTGCCGATCGCGCGATGCGGAATGCGAACCAGCGGCCGATTCATGGCTGCGTCTCCTGCGCAGTAACAAGCCACAAAAACGTCGTGTCAGCAGCTAGTCTAGCGCCGATTCGCAAACCGCGCGGGTGTTGCGTTGCGCCGTCAGTACATTCGTTCGGAGCGTTTGCAGACGCGCAAAACGCGGCTACACTGTGAAGTTCGCAGTGCCCTTCCCCTCCCCTTCGTCAACACTCCACGATCGCCTTCACGACGCCCGCCGATGCATCGAGCAACGCGGGAAACTGAGCCGGCACGTCGGCGAGTTTCAGCCGATGCGTATTCAGCGCGGCGGTCGGCACCTTCCCCGCGCGCATCGCGTCCAGCACCGTCGAAAAATCTTCCGCCGTCGCGTTGCGACTCGCGAGCAGCGTCGTTTCGCGCTTGTGGAATTCCGGGTCCGAAAACGCGATCGTGTCGCGCACGATCGACACCAGCACGTAGCGTCCGCCATGCGCGACGAACTCCAGGCCGCGCTCCATCGCGCGAACGTTCCCGGTCGCGTCGAACACCACGTCGAAGAATTCGCCGTTTGTCAGCTTCACCAGTTCGTCGCGATCGTGCTCGCCGATCTGCACGGTCGCATCCACCTGCAACTCGCGCTGGCAGAACGCGAGGCGGTCCGCGCGCGTGTCGAGTGTCGTGACGACCGCGCCGCGCAGCTTCGAGAAAATCGCCGCCGCCATGCCGATCGGTCCCGCGCCGACCACCAGCACGCGCTCGCCTTCGCGCACTACACCGCGCCTAACCGCATGCGCGCCGATCGCGAGAAACTCGATCATCGCCGCTTCGTCGAGCGAGATGCCGTCGGCCTTGTGGACGAACTGCGCGGGCAGGCTCAGGTATTCGGTGAACGCACCGTCGCGATGCACGCCGAGCACCTGGATGTTCACGCAGCAATTGGTCTTGCCCTGACGGCACGCGACACAGGTGCCGCACGACAGATACGGCATCACGTAGACCGGATCGCCGGCGGCGAGTCCGCTTGCGGGGTCAGCTTCCTCGACGATGCCGGACAGCTCGTGACCCATCACGCGCGGATAGGCGAGGTACGGTTGATTGCCGGTGAAGATGTGCAGATCGGTGCCGCAGACGCCGACGCGCTTCACGCGCAGCAGCACTTCGTTCGCGCCGCGCACGGGACGGCTTCGTTCGGTGGCGACGAGCGTGCCGGGGGTTTCGCAGATGACAGTCAGCATAGGAATTCCAGGAGGTCCTGCGGGGATGGACAGGACATCGTGAATTTATCGGCAACCGACACAACTGGTCAAGCCAATTTTCTGATTATTTTGCATTGGCCTTACCACACTAAAACGTCGATGCCGGGGCATCCCATAGACAAACGGCCCGTGCGTCGTCAAACGCACGGGCCGCCTGGTACTAACGCGTTGCTACGCGATCACTGCGTATAAAGCGCGCTCAGCTTGCCGAAGTCGAGGCTGCCGAAACCAGTGTCGTTGTCGTAGCCGGCCTTCGCGGAATAGCCGTGGCCGCTATAGCCGTTGTTGCCCGACGTCACGTCGTGGAGGTACGACGTGTTGGTCGGGAACGTCTGGTAGAAGCCGGATGTCGGCAGGCCAACGCTGTTGTTGTGCGCGGATTCAATCCGTGCAAAACCGCCGACGAAGATCGGCGACGCGAGGCTCGTGCCGCCGAACTGTTCCGACTGTCCGTTGACGATGACCTTCGCGCCCGTCGTCCCGGCCGCATCGAACCCGACGTCAGGCACCTGCCGCTTCGTGACGGAGCTGCCGAGCGCCGCGGTCTGCCAGCTCGGCGCGGCTTCGTACGAGCTGACGCCGCCGCCGGTCGCCCAGATCCGGACCGAGTTGTCGAGCTGGTCGCCGAACTGGTCGAGATCGGCAAACGCGGTCCCTTCGTTCCAGACCGTTTCGCCCGCCCACGTGGTGGTGCCCGTCGTCGACAACGTCGTGCCGCCCACCGCGACGACGTTCGGCGAACTGGCCGGCGACGATACGCTGTAGTGCGACAGGTTGATCGTCGTCTTGACGCCGCTGCCGTTGTTCGTGCCGATATAGCCCGGCGCACCCTGCGGCGACGGCGACCACTGATACACGCCCGCGTCACCCGACGACACCGAGAAAATCTGCCCCTGCGCGGCGGCCTGCTGGAAGATCGCGTCGTCGTCGGACAGCGAGCCGTCCGAGTTCGCGGATGCTTCGTCGAGACCGAGCGACACGTTGATGATCTTCGCCGCGTTGTCGGTCACGGCCTTGTTGTACGCCGAGGTCAGCGTGCCGTCGGTCAGGCCGCTATCCTGGCTGTCGCCGTTGACTGCCGAGTAGAAGATCAGTTGCTTCACGCCGCCGGACGTGCCGACGATGTCCTGGCTGTCGAGATCCCATTCGCTCGGATCGCCGTCGTCGGCGAGCGTGCCGGAGCTGCCCGCGACCACCTTCGTGTTGACCGTCGGCAGACCCGCGTTTTTCGTGAAGGTCTTCAGATCCGCAATGGTCTGCGTCAGATCGCCCCACGTGATGATGCCGACGGTCGTGTTCGTCGCGGCCGGCAGGCTGCTCGCGCCGTAGATCTTCGCGAAGTCGGTCGGTTGATGGCCGACCTGCGACGCCGCTGCGTTCTTGCCTGCATCGGCCGTGACATTGGTCTCGACGACACGGTGCGACAGACGATGCGGAACAATCGCGTTCTGCAGACCGAGCACGGAATCGACGGTTGCGCTAAGCGACGACGGCACGAGCGCCGCCGAATCATTCGCGAACACCTGCTTGCCGCGATAGTTGAAGCGCTTCAGGCTCGCGTGAAAACCGGTCTGCGCGTTGTTCGCATTGCCTTGCGCCGTGATCAGCTTGTTGTTCTCCGATACTTCGATGTTGCTGAAGCCGCTTGCCTTCAGATGCGCGACCACCGCCTGCACCTGCGCATCGGTCGGTGCGAAGCGCGCCTTGAACTGCTCGGGCGTCAGATACTGGTGATAACTCCGGCTGCCCGGCTGCGCGACTTCGCGCAGGAACGTCGCGAGCTCGTCCTGGTTGCGTCCTTTGAGTACGACCGTCACGTGAAGAGGCTGGCTGACTTCGAGAGGCGTTACGAGTGCATTGTCTAGTTCGGAAACCGCGTGCGTGCCGAGCGTATAGCTGGCGGTTCCGGTCACCGCGCCGCGTGCTTCCGATTGCGCTGCGGCAGTAGCCGCCTGCGCGGGCTGCAGGAATGCAGCGGTCTTCGTCGCGACCCAGCTGTCCGCCGCATGTGCGGACAGCGGCAGCAGCGTCGCTGCCACGGCCATCGGCAATAGCGCTTTCGCAAACCTGGCCGGGGATACGCGTTTGACTTGTACGACCTTCTTCATTTTCCACGCTCCTGAAAAAGAAATAAGAAAATTGAATAACGGCACGACGGCAATAAATATGATTATTTATTCGACAACCCCGATATCCTGATAATCAATATCAAAATTAATCAGATATCACTTTATTAATCCTGCGGACGATAAAATCCCTCCGGACGCAACTGGTCCGGTAATGGTATCCAATGGATCGGTCGTCTGTATGCCTTGCAGAACAAGCATCGGACCGGCAGGAATGTGATCGCAGATGGAATTCGGGTGGTCAAAAGGTATAAGTCTCAAAACCCTCTGTCAAACTTTTTTTGATGAGAGTTTGGATTTGTTGAATATTGACCAAGATTCAATGTAATGACAAGAAAGTATTTCGTAAATTAAATGGAATTCGTCGCGCATATAAGAAAAAGTAAAATCGAAATAGTTAAATCGGCGGGTTGTGCGGCGAACCCCGCCTGCCTTGCTTCGGCTCATGAGTTCTGGTTACGCAGCGGACATTTCCTGATAGCCTGCCGGCTCATCGATCACGGTTTTTCCCATGCACAGCTTCTACGAAGCAACGGTCGTACGACCCGAGCGCCCCACCGCGAATGGCGTGCACAGCGCCGAGGTATGTATCGTCGGCGGCGGGCTCGCGGGGTTGTCGACTGCACTCGGACTCGCTGAACGCGGCGTGCGCGATGTCGTCGTGCTCGAAGCGGAACGCGTCGGCTTCGGTGCATCGGGACGCAACGGCGGCTTCGTGTTCGGCGGCTACAGTCTCGATTGCGCGGACCTGCTGCGCACGCTCGGCCCCGTCCACGCGAAAGCGCTCTACACGCTGACCACCGACGCCGTCGATCTGATGCGCGCGCGCATCGCCCGCTACGGCATCGACTGCGATGCGACGAATGCCGGCGTGATTCTCGCGAACTGGTTCGACGAGCCCGCGCGTCTCGACACGCAACGCCGCTTGATGAAGGACGCGTTCGACGTCGACTGGGAACCGGTGAGCCGCGACGCACTCGCCACTCAACTCAAAACGACGCGCTATTACGGCGGTCTTCTCGAGCGCAATGCTTTCCACTTTCATCCGCTGAAATACGTGCTCGGTGTTGCTGCTGCGGCTGCCGCGAGGAGCGTGAAAATCTACGAACATTCGCCGGTTATGAGCGTACGTCCGCAACGCAATGGCGGTTTTGTCGTGCAGACCGCAGGCGGCAGCGTCGAAGCACGGCACGTCGTGATGGCCGGCGGCGGTTATATGCGCGACGTCTACCGGCGCGTCGAACGCGCGGTGCTGCCGATCGCCACCTACGTTATGGCAACCGAACCGCTCGGCGCACGCCTGAAAGATGCGATCGACTGCGCGTCGGCCGTGTACGACACGCGCTTCGCATTCGACTACTACCGGCCGCTGCCCGACACGCGCATTCTGTGGGGCGGTCGCGTGTCGATACTCGAACGGTCGCCGGACAGCATCGCGCGGCTATTGCGGAACGATCTGCTGAAAGTCTATCCGCAACTTCGCGATGTGCGAATCGACCATGCGTGGGGCGGCCTGATGAGCTACGCGCGACACAAGATGCCGCAGATCGGCCGCGACAGCGACGGTGTGTGGTATGGCGTGGGCTTCGGCGGTCACGGGATGGCGCCGACCACCGTGTGCGGCGAACTGCTGGCTGCTGCGATTTCCGGTGAGCGGCCGGTGCCCGACGCGTTCGCGACGTTCGGTCTGACGCGCACGTTCGGCGCGGTGGGACTCGCGGCCGCGCAGCTCACGTACACCACGATGCAGACGCGCGATGCGCTCGCGGCCCGTCGCAAGCGTGGACCATGAGCGTGGGCCATAAGCGCAGGTCGTAAGCATTCCTCAAGCGTGTCTTTAGCAGCCGTCAAAGCACGCGTCATGGCACAAAAACCCGCGCGAACGCCATGCTAGAATGCGCGGTCATCGCCGCTGAAAATGCTCAATGAAACAGGGAAACAAGGCCGCCTCACCCGATCAGGACAGCCGTCCATCCGAAGGTCGGCGCAAGTACGATCCCGAGCAGACGAAGCGCAATATCCTCGACGTCGCCACGCAGGAATTCTCCGCGATGGGTCTCGCCGGCGCCCGCGTCGATGCGATCGCCGAACGCACCAACACCACGAAACGCATGCTGTACTACTACTTCGGCAGCAAGGAAGGGTTGTACGAGGCCGTGCTCGACAAGGTGTACGGCGATATCCGCGCGCTGGAGCAGGATCTGCACGTCAGCGAACTCGATCCCACCGAAGGGCTCCGTACGCTAGTCGAATTCACGTTCGACTATCACGACCGGCATCGCGACTTCGTGCGCCTCGTGACGATCGAAAACATCCACGGCGCGAAATACATCGAGCAGCTGAAGTCGTTCAAGTCGCGCAACGCGAGCGTGATCGACACGATCGAAGACCTGCTCGCGCGCGGCGTTGCAGCCGGCCAGTTCCGCGCCGACATCGACGCGATCGATCTGCATCTGCTGATCAGCTCGCTGTGTTTTCATCGTGTGGGCAGCCGCCATACGTTCGGCGCCGCGTTCGGGCGCGACCCGTCGCATCCGCGGCTGCGCGCGCGGCATCGCGAGATGATCGTCGATGCGACGCTGCGCTTCGTGAAGCGCTGAACGCCTACAACACGATCCGGCGAATATCGCCGACCACGAACACATACGACGCCGCCCCCACTAGCGCAATCGCGCCGATAAACACGAGCGCGCCGACGAACGACCCCGTCGCGGCAACGATGAACCCCACGACGAGCGGCGTCACGATCCCGGCCAGATTGGCCGCAAAATTGAAGATGCCTCCGGTCACACCAAGCAGCCCCTCCGGCGCGATGTCCGACACCAGCGTCCAGCCGAGCGCCGCCATCCCCTGCGCGAAAAACGCTACCGACAGAATCGCAATCACCGCGACGTTGCTCTGCACATAGTTCGCGAGCACGATCGTCGATGCGAGCAGCAGTCCGGCGATGATCGGCAGCTTGCGCGCAACGTTGACCGACGTGCCGCGTCGTAGCAGCCAGTCCGAGAACGTGCCGCCGAACATCACGCCGATCGATGCCGCGATGAACGGCATGATCGCGAAGAAGCCGATTTTCAGCCAGCCCATGTGGCGCTCGGTCGCGAGGTAGGTCGGGAACCACGTGAGGAAGAAGACGAGCGTCGAGTTGCCCGCGAACTGGCCAAGACAGATGCCGGTCAACTGACGGTGCCGCAGCAGCTGCCCGATGGTGCGCCATTCGAAGCCGCGTTTTTTCGCGGCATCTTCGACGGGCGCGGACAACTGCGTGAGACCGCCGCCCGCCTCGATGTAATCGAGTTCAGCCGCATTCGCGGCCGGATGATCATGCGGCTCGCGATAGCACAACCACCACACCACACCGAACACAACACCTACACCGCCGACCACATAGAACAACGCACGCCAGCCGAACGCGCCCATCAACGCGAACAGAAACGGACTGAAGAACGCGAGGCCGATGTACTCGCCGACCGTGTAGGTGCCCGTCGCCATCGCGCGCTCGCTTTGCGGAAACCATGTCGCGACGACGCGGCTATTCGTCGGAAAACACGGCGCCTCGGTGACGCCGAGCCCGAGGCGGCAAGCGAACAACGCGCCGACACTCGACACGCATCCCTGCGCGAGCGTGAACAGCGACCACAGCGTCATCGACAGAAAGTACGTGACGCGGCTGCCGAAACGGTCGAGAAACAACCCGCCCGGAATCTGCGCGACGACATAGCTCCACGAGAACGCGGAGAAGATCACGCCCATCAACGCAGCGTCGATGCCGAGTTCTTTCGTCAACTTTGGTGCGGCGATGCCAAGCACCGTGCGGTCGAGATAGTTGATCATCGTGCCGACGGCCAGCAACGCGAGAATCCGGTAGCGGGCATTCGAGCGCTTTGCGGTGGACTGCGTCAATGCAGCGGGTGTGTCTGACGCTGGCGTTCGTGCGGCGGAAGTCGAATTCGGCATGATGGGTTGTCTCCAGTTTGTCTTTGCTTTTTTGACCAGCTATTCAGCCGGTGTGCTGAGCCAGCAGTGTCTGCAGATGCGCGAACATCCGCTCTGCGTCGGGTTCGTGGTCCGTGAAGAGGCGCAGCGCATCGACCGCCTGATAGACAGCCATTCCGCTGCCTGGTAGCGTGCGGCAGCCCGCGGCTTCGGCGGCCTGTAGTAGCGCGGTGCGCAGCGGAAAGTAGACGATGTCGGCGACCCATAGCTCGCGATGCAGCAGTTCGGCCGGCAACGGCAACCCCGGCAGCTTGGCCATGCCGGTCGGTGTTGCGTGGACGAGGCCGTGTGCACGCGACATTGCGTGCTCGAGCGAATCGCCTGCCTCGACGATCGCTTTGGGGAAACGCGCTTGCAGTTCGTCCGCGAGCGAGCGAGCACGCGCGGCATCGACGTCGAACAGCGTCAGCGCGCGAGCGCCGAGCGTCAGCACTGCATGCGCGACTGCCGCGCCCGCGCCGCCCGCGCCCAGTTGCACGACGTTGTCGAGCGACGCATCGGGCAGGCCGCGACGGAACGCATGCGCGAAACCCGACCAGTCGGTGTTGTGGCCGATGCGTTTGCCGTCTTTCAGCAATACGGTGTTGACCGCGCCGAGTGCGCGCGCGTCGTCTGATAAAGCATCCAGTAGCGGCAGGATCTGCTGCTTGCAGGGATACGTGATGTTCAGGCCGTCGAAACCCATGCGCTCTGCGGCCGCGAGCAGATCGGGCAATGCGTCGGCATCGAGCTTCAGCGTGTCGAGATCGATGCGCCGGTACACGTACTGCAGGCCGAGTTGCCGCGCTTCCTGCTCGTGCATCGCCGGGCTCAGCGAACCACCGATGCCTTTACCGATCAATCCTACGAGAAACGATTGCGTCACGATCAGAGACTCCGTTGCAGGATCGTGGCCATCCGTTCGAGCGCGAACACATAGCCTTGCGTGCCGCATCCGCAGATCACCGCTTCGGCCACCGCAGACACGTACGAGTGATGGCGAAACGCTTCGCGCCGATGCACGTTCGACAGATGTACCTCGATGACCGGCAGCGCCACCGCCGACAGCGCATCCGCAATCGCAACCGACGTATGCGTGTACGCAGCCGGATTGATCACGATGCCCTGCACTGTCGTGCGCGTTTCATGCAGCCAGTCGATCAGTTGATGTTCCGCGTTCGACTGGCGAAAGTCCACCTGCAGATCGAGCCGCTGTGCCGCATTGCGACACAGCCGCGCGACGTCGTCGAGCGTCTCCGACCCGTAGATTGCCGGCTCGCGTCTGCCAAGCAGATTGAGATTCGGTCCATTCAGGACCAGTACCGATGCAACGCCCATCTTCACGCCTCCAGCAACTCGATGCGATGCAGTGTGCCCGACGGACCCGGGTTCGTCTTTCGGGGTTTTCTATAATTTGTACGATCTAGTTAGTTTGTATAGAATCGCATCGTATTCGGGTATGCGTGGGATTTCGTCCCTATGCACTACCTCCATGAAGTCACCAACTGGTTCATTCCCACCTTGCCATGCAGCGTTCGATCGCCACGGTTTCCCTGAGCGGCACGCTCGTCGAAAAGCTCACGGCGATCAAGGCCGCGGGCTTCGACGGTGTCGAGATCTTCGAGAACGATCTGTTGTATTTCGACGGTTCGCCGGACGACGTGCGGAAAATCGCCGCCGATCTCGGGCTGGAAATCATGCTGTTCCAGCCGTTTCGCGACTTCGAGGGAGTCAGCACGGAACGTCTCGCGCGCAATCTCGATCGCGCGAAACGCAAGTTCGATGTGATGCATGCGTTGGGCACCGATCGCATGCTCGCGTGCAGCAGCGTCGCGCCCGATGCGTCCGGCGACGATGCGCTGATCGTCGATCAGCTGGGTGCGCTCGCTCGCGCGGCTGGACAGGCTGGGGTGACGGTCGGCTATGAAGCGCTCGCGTGGGGACGTCATGTGCGTTCGTATCGCCATGCATGGCAGCTCGTCGATGCAGTCGGCGATCCGCATCTCGGACTCGTGCTCGACAGTTTTCATACGCTGTCGATCGGCGACAGGCTCGACGGCCTCGCGTCGATCCCCGGCGACCGCATCGCGTTCGTGCAGATCGCCGATGCACCGAAACTCGCAATGGACGTGCTCGAATGGAGTCGCCATTACCGCTGCTTTCCTGGTCAGGGCGATTTCGATCTGGCGGACTTCACTGCGCGCGTCGTCGAGACCGGCTATCGCGGACCGCTGTCGCTCGAGATCTTCAACGACGGCTTTCGCGCAGCACCGCCGCAGGCGACCGCAGCGGACGGGTATCGCTCGCTGCTGTATCTCGAGACGTGTACGCGCGATTCGCTACCCGCTGCGCAGGAAACCACCAACGTGCCGCTGTACGCGCCGCCCGATGCGCCCCAACACATCGGCTTCCAGTTCCTCGAATTCGCCGTCGATGCTGCCGCGCAAACGCAGCTCGCGGACTGGCTCGGCAAACTGCGTTTTCGTGCGGCCGGGCGTCATCGCTCGAAGGACGTGACGCTGTACCGGCATGGCGCAGCATCGATCGTGCTGAACGCCGAAGCCGATTCGTTCGCGAATGCATTTTTTCAGCAGCATGGGTTGTCGTTGTGCGCGTCGGCGTTTCGCGTCGACGATGCGGCGCTCGCGTTCGAGCGTGCGGCGGGCTTCGGCTATGCGCCGTTCTCCGGGCACGTCGGTCCGAACGAGCGCGTGATTCCGGCCGTGCGTGCGCCGGACGGCAGCCTCAACTACTTCGTCGATGAAACGCCCGATCAGCCGACGCTATTCGAAGCCGACTTCGCACTCACCGACATCGACGGTCCGAATGAAGTCGGTCCGCTGACGGGCATCGATCATGTGTGCCTGTCGCTGCCCGCGCATTCGCTGGACGCATGGGTACTGTTCCTGAAGACCGCGTTCGGCTTCGATGCCGAGCCGGCTGTCGTCGTGCCCGATCCGTACGGGCTCGTGCGCAGTCGCGCGCTGCGCAGCCGCGACGGGTCGGTGCGGATTGCGTTGAACGCGTCGGTCGATCCGCATACCGCCGTCACCGAAGCGCTGCACGCATACCGTGGCTCGGGCCTGAATCACGTCGCGTTCCGCACCGACGACATCTTCCAGGCCGTCGCCGCATTCGCCGCCGACGGCCTCCCGCTGCTGCCCGTCCCGCGCAACTACTACGACGACCTCGCCGCGCGTCACGGTCTCTCCGACGACATCATCGACGCACTGCGCGCGCACCACATCCTGTACGACCGCGACGAACGCGGCGGCGAGTTTTTTCACGTGTACACCGAGCAGATCGATCAGCGGTTTTTCATCGAGATCGTCGAGCGGCGTGGCGGGTATGACGGTTATGGCGCAGCGAATGCTGCTGTGCGACTGGCTGCGCAGGCGCGGCTTCGGAAGCATGGATAGCGTGTCGAAGTTCGCAGTGCCGGCAGGACAGCAACGTCACTCCGGCGCGTGTCGTTCGCGAAACGTTCTGAACGCTCGCCAGATTTCCGTCGCGAGAATGGCAGGCTGCTCGAACGCGGCAAAGTGCCCGCCCTTGTCGACCTCGTTCCAGTAGAACAGGTTCGGCCACGCCGCCTCGGCCCACGCACGCGGCGCGCGAAAAGTTTCCCGAGGAAACAGGCTCGCGCCCATCGGAACCTCGATGCGTTCGGATGACGCACGCGCATTCGAGAAAAAGCCGGCATCGCGAATCGTGCTCCCGACACCTTCCCAATACAGCCGCGCGCTCGACGTCCCGGTCCCCGTGAACCAGTACAGCGAAATATCGTCGAGCATCTGGTCGCGCGTGAGCGCATCTTCCGGCTGGCCGCGATTGTCGGTCCACTCCCAGAATTTTTCGTACATCCACATCGCCAGCGCCACCGGCGGCGGCAACGCAAGCACCAGGCGAGCGTTGGGGTCGCCTCCGTCGAGCGGGGAAGAAGAAACGGACATGGATATCTCCAGGAGGCACATGCCGGAGGCGGAAACGCCCCGGCAACAAGGGGTTCGGCGGTGGCGACAGCACAGTTGTAGCGATTGATACAGAATTTGCCTTACCTCTCCCCACACCGTCAATAATTTTCTTTAACGACTGCTACAAATAAGATAAAGTGCCGCCATGGGACGAAAAATTGCATTCGACTACGAGCAGGCGCTGGACAAGGCGACGTCGCTGTTCTGGAAGAACGGCTACGGCGAAACAGCGCTGCGCGATCTGCTGAAGGTCATGGAGATCGGTGAAGGCTCGTTCTACAACACGCTCAAGAGCAAGAAGGATCTCTATCTGACCTGCGTGCAGCGCTACGAGGACAAAGAGGTCCACGCGCGCATGCAGGCGCTGGCGTCAGCGCCGACGGCAGCCGAAGGAATTCGCGCGTTCTTCGGCATCGTGCTCGATTGTCTCGATCACCCGGCCACGCCGTCGCGCCTGTGCATGATTGCGGCGATGGCCAGTGAGGACGTGCTCTCCGAACCCGATCTACGGCAACGTGCCGAACTGGGCCTGGAGAAGGTGCGGGCACTGATGCAGCAGCGGCTGACCGAGGATCGGGACAAAGGCTTGCTGCCGGCGTCGCTGGAGCCGCGCGTGATTGCGTCGGTGGTGGTGACGTACCTGCAAGGGCTCTGGCGTGTCGCGCTGGTTGATTACGACCGGCCCGGTTTCGAGCAGCAGATCGCCGCGTTTCTGACCGGACTCGGGCTCGAAGCGTCAGCCTGACGCATCGCCACCGGCAGGCCACGTTTCCCGACCCCGATATAATCGTTGTTTCGACCGACACGACCGAGGAGACACATGACGAAGTCGCTGAAGACCTTCACCGCAATCGCGACGATTGCAGCCTTTCCGCTGTGGCTCGGTGCATGCGCGCAGTTCCAGAACCCCGACGCAGGCGATCCCGTCACCGATACCCTCACCCAGCGCCCCGTCGACGAAGTCATTCAGTGCGTAACGGCGCAGGCGCAAAAACACGACGCGAGTTTCAAGGCCAGCGATATTCCGCAGGGCAAGATGCTCGACTTCGGCGATTCGAACGTGATCAAGATCCGCACCGACAACGGCGGCACGACGTACCGCTTCTATGCGGGCAAACGTCACATGTCGAACCTGTGGCTGGAAAGCGCGGGCAAGACCTGCGCGCCGTGATATCGAGTGCCGCGTGACACGGGAAAGACACGGCCGTAACGTCCGGTTACGTCTTCGTCACTACCGTAAGCGCGGCGGGCCGGCGGCCGGCGCGGTTTTAAGAATGGCTTAAGTCTGGATCAGCATCATCGGCCGACAGACTTGCACGAGGTGTACCGATGAACAGCCCTGACCGCCCCGCCGACGACACACGCGCCGCCCCGAAGCGGCCCACGATGCTCCGCCGCCTGCTGAGCCACCACGAGCTGGCCACGCTGCTGCTGTTGCTGCACGCACCGGTCGACGCGTTCGCGAAGCCGGAAATCCCGATGCTGCAGGAAGCCGGCCTCGTCGAAGCCGTCGCTTCGGAAGCGGGCACGCCGCACATGCGTCTCACCCCTGAAGGCAACGCGATCCTCCGTGGTCTCGGCATCAAGTAGCATCAAGCAAGCCGGCCAGGCTCACGCCTGCCACACCGCGTAGCCCGTTTCACGCAGTCCGATGCCCAGTTCGACTTCCATGTCGCGCGCGCCGTCATACGGCAGCGGATTGAACACTTCATACAGTTCGGGCAGCAGCCGCAGCCCATACTCCTGCACATAGCGGTTCGACTGGATGCCGGCCTTGTGCCGATCGAATCGCAGATCCGGATCGAGTCCGGTCATCCCCACGTAGACACACGGTTTATCGAACCGGTACGACGGATTCGCGCGACGAAAGCGCCCCTCGTTCCAGACCGTATCGTCGAGCAGCACCACATAGACGTAATAACGCAGACGCGGCGCGCGGCGAGTGGCCATGAACGTCGCGCTCAGCCGCGCGCGTGACCCTGCAGCAGCGCACGATATTCGCTCGGCGTCACGCCGACCGTCGCCTTGAACTGCCGCGTGAATGCGCTGTGATCGGTGTAGCCGCACAGCGCGGCGACGTCGGTGACCTTGTCGTGCGAGACGAGCAGCGCGGTGGCGGCGTCGAGCCGTGTTTTCAGCAGCACCTGTCGCGGCGTCAGGTGGAACACCTTGTGAAAATAACGTTCGAGCTGCGCCACCGACATGTCCGCCATCGCCGCCAGCTGCTTCAGGTTCAGCGGCTGCACGTAGTTGTCCTGGATGTACTGCACGACCGTTGCAAGCCGGCTGTACGCGGGGTGACCGCCCTCGTCCGCTTTCAGATCGCGCGAAATGCCGACCAGTCCGACGACCTGCCCCGCCGCATCGCGCAGCGGCTCCTTGCATGTGAGGCACCAGCCCGGCTGACGTCCCGCATACAGATGCAGTTCCAGCTGATCGACCAGTTGATTACCGGCTTCGATCACCGCCTTGTCCTGCGCGGTGTAGATGCGGCCGAAGCGGCGCGGGAACACGTCCTCGGCGGTCTTGCCGAGCAGCGCGCTCTTGTCCTTGTGACCGCAGCGCGACGCGAGCGTCCGGTTCACCAGCGCGTAGCGCGCGTGCGCGTCCTTCACGAAGAACACGACGTCGGGCATCGCGTCGAAGATCGGCGCGAGCAGCGTGAAGTGCGCGAGCATGCCGGCGAGCGTCGTGTCGGTCGGAGGCGACGACAGCAACGGTTCAAACGACGACGGCGCTTCGGGCGGGCGATCCAGCATGTTCATCGCGTGGCGCATGGGTTGCGCATGAGGGCATGTGAAATGAATATGCGGTCGATTATAGGGCCGCGCCGCACGCGAAAAAATCAGGGCTGTGCCGGGGCGGTGGCGATGCGGTCGGAAGTCGATGGATCGTCGGTGGCGGCGGCCATCAGTGTGCCGATCCGCGCGGTGCCGAATGGAGGGCGTTGCTGCGCGGTCTGCATGCCCTGCACGCCCCGCGTGATCGCCCAGCCGAACAGCGTTTGAGCGGCCGTGCCGCACACGCGCCCCTGGCATGCGCCCATTCCGCAGCGCGTATGCAAGCGTGCCGCACGCCAGTCGGGTTGCGCGCGCACGTCGCCGCACGCAACGTCTTCGCAGCGGCACAGCAGCGTGTCGTCGGGCGGCAATGCACGGGCGGCGTCGCTCAATGCGAACGCGGTGTCGAGCCGTTCGGCGAAACGCTGCCAGTGTGCGCGTTCTGCACGCAACGACAACGACGGCACCCCTGCGCTCGCCATGCTTCCGGCGATCTCCCCTTCGACGCAAGCCAGTTCCATCCCGCCGATGCCCGTGCATTCGCCGGCCGCATACACGTGATCGATCGACGTGCGCTGCGCATCGTCGACGACAATCGTGCCATCCGGTGAAAGCGCGCAGCCGAGCGCCTGCGCCAGTTCGACGTTCGGCACGAGCCCATAACCGCACGCGATGCGGTCGCATTCGAGCGTTGTCTCTGCACCGTTCGCACGCCGGATCGTGACCTGTTCGACGCGTTCGGTTCCGCGTGCTTCGCGCACCGTGCTGCCGGACCAGTAGCGCACACCCACGAAGCCGCGCGTCAATTGCACCGCCTGCCATAGTTTCGACGGCGTCGCCGCGAGCGATACGCCGAAGCGCGCGAGCGCGGTCCACGGCGCCTGCTCGACAACGGCGAGCACGTGCGCGCCGGCCGCACGCGCGGTAGCAAGCGATGCGAGCAGCAACGGTCCGCTGCCCGCGATCACGATGCGCTCGCCGCGCACCGGCGTGCCGCCCTTGATCAACGCCTGCAGACCGCCCGCTCCGGTCACCCCGGGCAGCGTCCAGCCGGCAAACGGCAGCAGCCGCTCGCGTGCGCCGGTCGCGAGAATCAGCTGGCCGTAGCGCAGTTGCACGCCGTCTTGCGTGGCGGTTTCCATCAGCAGCGTATGCGGGTCGAGCGGTGCGACGATCCGCGCGGACGGCCACACGTCGACGTTCGCCATACCGTCGAGCGCTGTGAGCCGTTCGCGTAACGGTGCCTGCGGCGGATGAGCCGGCCCCTGGCGCCACACCTGACCGCCGGCACTCGGATTGTCGTCGACGAGCGCCACGCGTGCGCCGTCACACGCAGCCGCACGTGCCGCGCTGAGTCCAGCGGGCCCTGCGCCGATTATCACCACGTCGTAGTCGTGAATCATCGCAGCCCCGAAGTAACCGAGGTTTCGATCGCGAGCCCATCGCGGCAAACGGTCTGACACGCGAGCACATGCGCGCGGCCATCGACCGTCACGCGGCACTCCTGGCAGATCCCCATCCCGCACACGGCCGTGCGCGGCTGCCCGCTCACCGACGTACGCGTTCCGCGCAAGCGCGGCATCGCGAGCACAGCGGCGACGCTCGTGCCGGCCGGTACGCGAACCGCGTAGCCGTCGATCGTCACCTGCACGAGCGGCACGTTGCTTTCCTTCGATACGTTCATAGCACGCGTTCCGCTGCATCGCCCAACGCGGCGAACCGCTGCGGCAGATAAGGTTCGTACGGAATCGGCGCGGCGGAGTGCAGCATCTGCGCGGCGAGCAGTTGCGCGGTCGCGAGCGACGTCGTCACGCCGAGCCCTTCGTGTCCGACCGCGAGCCACACGCCCGGTGCGACGTCGCCGGCCGGCCCGATCAGCGGCAGACCATCGGGCGATGCCGCACGAAAACCGGTCCACGCGCGAATGCCGTTCAACGACGGCAGCGACGGCAGATAGCGCGCCGCGCGCTTCAGCATCTGTGCGAGCACGGGCAGTTCGACGGCAGGATCGGTCGTATCGAATTGCCGCGACGAACCGAGCAGCAACTGACCTGTGGGCCGTGGCTGCGCATTGAACGCAACCGATGTCCCCGCCGCGTGATGCGCGCTCTTGATATAGCCGAGTTCGAGTAACTGATGGCGAATGAAGCCGGGATAACGATCGGTGATCAGCAGATGACCTTTCTTCGGCTGCAACGGCAACGCAGGAATCAATCGCTGCGCGCCCATCCCGTTTGCGACGACGACCTGCTTCGCGGGCACGCGCTCGCCGTTTGCGAGCATGACGCCATGTGCATCGACGGCAACTGCTTCGCTATTGCAGCGCATGCGAATCTTCGCCACACCCGGCGATGCTTCGAGCAGCCACTGTGCGACGGTCGGCGCGTAGACGATGCTGTCGTCCGCGATGCGCAGGCCACCTGCCATGCCGTGCGCGAGCGCGGGCTCGCATGCACGTAGCGCATGTTCGTCGAGCAGTTCGCCGGTCACTTGCTGTGCGGCGAACGCCGCGTGCATCGCCTGCGCGGCGGTCCACTCTTCTTCGTCGGCGGCGATCCACAACGTGCCGCAGCGCGCGAACGCATCGCGTGGACGCAACTGAGGCGCAAGCTCGAGCCACAGCGCACGCGCATAGCGCGTCAACGCAAGTTCGGCCGGCGAATCGTTCATCACGACCAGATGACCCATCCCCGCGGCCGTCGCGCCGCCACCGATATGCCGCGCGTCGATCACGTCGACCGTCAGCCCCTGCGCGGCAAGCTGTGCCGCGCACGCCGCGCCGACGATCCCGGCGCCCACGACCACCGCATCCGCGATCATGCGCTACGCACGCCCCACGCAAACGGGTCGCGCTCGTCGAAACATTGACGCCCTTCGGCCATGATGTACGCGTGACCGGTGATCGTGGGAATCACCGTGCGGCCGTCACTCTGGTCACTCGAATAACGATAGCTCGCATCGAACACGCTACCGATGATGCTTTCCTGCCGCCACACCGCACCCTCGACGAGCTTGCCGTCGGCCGCGAGACACGCAACTTTTGCACTCGTGCCCGTGCCGCACGGCGAGCGATCGTATGCGCTGCCCGGGCACAGCACGAAGCTGCGACTATCGATACCCGCCGCCGAGCCCGGACCGAACAGTTCGATGTGATCGATCATCGCGCCGTCGTCGCCGGTGATGTGCTGCGCGTCGAGTGCATCGCGGATCGCGTCGCAAAACGTCGTCAGCTCAGGAATGTTCGACGGAACAAGCGTGCGTCCGTGATCGGCGACGAGGAAGAACCAGTTGCCACCCCAGCCGATATCGCCAGTCAACGGCCCGTAGCCGGGCACGTCGACGGTCACGTCTTTGCGCAGCCGATACGCGGGCACGTTGCGCACCGCGACGCTGCCGTCGTCGTTGAGCGTCGCCTCGACGACACCGACCGGCGTATCGATCTTGTGGCGCCCCGGTCCGATGCGGCCGAGATGCGCAAGCGACGCGACGAGTCCGATCGTGCCGTGTCCGCACATGCCCAGATAGCCGACGTTATTGAAGAAGATCACGCCGGCCGCGCATTCGGGGTCGTCGGGTTCGCACAGCAGCGCGCCGACCATCACGTCCGAGCCGCGCGGCTCCATCGCGATGCCCGCGCGCCATGCGTCGAACTGCGTGCGAAAACGTTCGAGCCGTTCGGCGAGTGTGCCGTTGCCAAGATCCGGGCCGCCCGACACGACAACGCGTGTCGGTTCGCCGCCCGTATGGGAGTCGATGAAGTCTAGGGTTTTCATGCCGCCATGGTAGGAAGCGCGGGCTGGCGAGTCTTGTCGCCGTTGCGCGTCGATCGTGACGATTTCGGCACAACGCGCGATACCGCATCGAAGCACTTCCCATGCGCCGCGCCGCGCGGCGGTCCACGCGCGGCGGCTGTGCCGAAATCGTCATCCGGCACGCGCGAATCACGCAAGACGCGCACTTTTTCGATACTTACACTGCATCACACTCAACACCATCGGGAGAGCAGTCGTGGCGCATATCTGGGAAGGCGTATTGCCTGCGGTCACCACCAAGTTCAACGCGGATTTCAGCATAGACCGCCAATGGACCGCGAAGAACATCGATGCGCAGATCGACGCGGGCGTCGACGGGATCATCGTGTGCGGGTCGCTGGGCGAAGCGTCGACGCTGTCGCTCGACGACAAGCTCGAAGTACTCGACATCGCCGTCGAAGCAGCACGCGGACGCGTGCCGGTTCTTCTGACGATCGCGGAAAACAGCACACTCGACGCGTGCCGCCAGGCTGAATCCGGCGCAAAACGCGGCGCAAGCGGCTACATGGTGCTGCCGGGTCTGCGCTATCTGTCGGACCGTCGCGAGACGTTGCAGCACTTTCGCAGCGTCGCCGGTGCGACCACACTGCCGCTGATGATCTACAACAACCCGCTCGCGTACGGCGTCGACATGACGCCCGACATGTTCGCGGAAATCGCCGACCAGAAGAACGTCGTCGCGATCAAGGAATCGTGCGGCGACGTGCGGCGTGTGACCGATCTGATCAACGTGGTCGGCGACCGCTTCGCGATCCTGTGCGGCGTCGATAACCTCGCGATGGAAGCGATCCTGATGGGCGCGCACGGCTGGGTCGCGGGTCTCGTCTGCGCGTTCCCGCGCGAGACAGTTGCTATCTACAAGCTGCTCAAGGCAGGACGCCTCGAAGAAGCACGCGCGATCTATCGCTGGTTCGCGCCGCTGCTCGCGCTCGACGTGTCGTCGAAGCTCGTGCAGAACATCAAGCTCGCGGAAACGATTGTCGGTCTCGGTACCGAGCCGGTCCGTCCGCCGCGTCTGCCGCTCGTCGGCGATGAACGCAAGGCGGTTGAAGCGCTGATCCGCCATTCGATCGAAACGCGTCCGGCCCTCCCGACGTTATCGACGCTCTGAATCTGAACCCGGCGGCGTGTGCTCCCACACGCGCACGCCGCCGCAGTTCACGCCGCGCGCAAAAGGCGAAACGCGGCAAGCAGTCCAGGCCACCCAGGTCGACATCAAGCGAACGACATGGCGCACACAGCGTCGGCACACGCTCGCGCATCCACAAAGACGGGAGACATCGCAATGAAGCCAGTGAAGCTCAGTGCAGGGCAATTCGCGTTTGCATCGATCTGTGCGGCCGCCGTAGCGGCCACGCTAGCGGGCGGCGCGCAAGCGGCAACGGAGGACGTCGTGAAGATCGGCTTTGCCGCGCCGCTCACCGGGCCGCAATCGAACTACGGCGTCGACATGCAGAAAGGCGTGCAGCTCGCGATCGACGATTTCAACGCAACGCATCCGTCGATCGGCGGCAAGCCGGTGCACTTCGTGCTCGAACCCGAAGACGACCAGGCCGATCCGCGCACCGGCACGACGGTCGCGCAACGGCTGATCGACGACAACGTGCGCGGCATCATCGGCCACTTCAATTCGGGCACCAGCATTCCGGCGTCTGACTTGTACGACCGCGCGGGCCTGCCGCAGATTTCGATGGCGACGTCCGCGCAATACACCGCGCGCGGCTACAAGACCACGTTCCGGTTGCTCACCAGCGATTCGCAGGCAGGCAGCATCATGGGTACGTACGTCGTGAAGACGCTGAAGTACAAACGCATTGCGATCATCGACGACCGCACCGCATACGGCCAGGGCATCGCCGATGAATTCGCGACGGCGGTGAAGACCGCGGGCGGCACCGTGATCAAGCGCGACTTCACGAACGACAAGGCACTTGATTTCGCGGCGATCCTCACGAACCTGAAGGGCATGAATCCCGATGCGGTGTTCTACGGCGGCGGCGATGCACAGTCGTCGCCGATGATCCGCAAGATGCGGCAGCTCGGCATGCAGTCGGCGTTCATCACCGGCGAGATGTCGAAGTCGCCGACCTTCCTCAAAGTGGGCGGCACGGCAGCGGAAGGCGCGATCGTTTACATGGGCGGCCTGCCTAACCAGAAGATGCCGGGCTTCAAGGGCTTCGAAGCGCGCTATCAGGCGCGTTTCCATGAACAGCCGGTCACGTATTCGCCGTACTCATACGACGGCACGATCGCGCTGCTCACCGCGATGAAGAACGCGAACTCCACCGATCCGAAGGTCTATACGCCGTTCCTGCACAAGACAGAGCTTCAGGGTGTGACGTCGAGCGATATCGCTTACGACGCGAAGGGCGATCTTAAGGATGCGCCGGTCACGATCTACAAGGTGCAGCAAGGGGCGTTTTCGCCGATCGATACGATCGGCGGCAAGAGCTAAAGGCTAAGGGTTTTTGAACTGGCCTGCGAGCCGGCGGTGCGATGCGCTGCCGGCTTTTTTACGTTACGCGCGCCCCGTGAATCGATAACCGCGCCTCTCGATTGGACGTGCCATCCACGACCACATCCATTGCTTTCTCCCCGACTCCGTTTCAGGCCGCAGTGACCTGCAGCCCGCGCTCCACGGCTGGACGCGCGAGGCCACGGCTTAGCCACGTCCCCACATGAACGAAGCGGTCGAAGCCCACAAGCTCGCGCGCTTCATAAAAACCGATCAGATTGCGCACCCAGCCGAGCAACGAAATATCGGCGATGCTGTAGTCCGATCCCATCACCCAGTCGCGGCCCTCGAGACGTTTGTCGAGAACACCGAGCAGCCGCGCCGATTCGGTCGCATAGCGTTCCAGCGGACGCTTGTCCTCATACGCTTTGCCAGCGAACTTATTGAAGAAGCCGACCTGCCCGAACATCGGCCCTACCGCTCCCATCTGCCACATCAACCATTGGATCGTTTCGTACCGCGTGTTGGGATCGACGGAGAGAAACTGCCCCGTCTTGTCGGCGAGATAGATCAGAATCGCTCCCGATTCGAATAGCGCCAGTGGCACGCCGCCCGGCCCATCCGGATCGTAGATCGCTGGGATCTTGCCGTTCGGGTTGAGCGCGAGAAAAGCCGGATCCTGGTTCTCGTTCGCCATGATGTCGATCCGATGCGGCTCATAGGCGAGGCCCGTCTCCTCGAGCATGATCCCTACCTTCACGCCGTTAGGCGTCGGCAGAGAAAATAGCTGGAGCCGATCCGGGTGCTTCGCCGGCCAGCGTGTAAAAATCGAGTGATTGAGTATCAATGTTCTTCTCCCGGATGGGTCGACGCATGGAAATCCAGACGCGTTCCCGATAATCCGGAGCGCGTCCGGGCCTCCATGTTAAGCCCTCGTCAGATGAAACCGCTCACCGTCAGAGAAGATCGACGCGACCGGATGACCAGTCATCGAGACACGCGGTCAGGTCAGCGACGCCGATGTGAAAGCCGTACGCGATGCCGGCTACACGGAGGCGAACGCTTCCTGCGGAATCTTAAGAAAGGACCAGGATTGAGGAATTTTTATGTACCAGGACTGTTCGCCCATCGAGTACATGGCGACCATCGGACGACGGTTTGTCGCGTGCGCGATCCACATCGCCATGCGGGTCCGCGCTGCGCAAGCCGTGCTTCGCAGACCCGCTTCCCGTTACTGCGCAGTGATCTGCAACTGCGTCGGTGACGCGTCCATCACCACCTTCGCCGGGAAGTTCGCCCAGTTGACGCCCAGCGACGGCGTGTTCGGATTGCCGGTCTTCGCGAAGGCCGCGAGGCTCGCGATCATCGCATCCGATAACGCCTCGCGCCCCGGCCTGTTCGCGTTGCTATACGCGAACGAGAACACGTTGCTGCCGAAGTTATCGAACATGAAGGGCAAGTCCATCGCATGCGTCGCACCGTAGACGGTGTTGAACGGTGCGGGCTCCTCGTCCCAGTCGAAGCGGTAGTACCAGACCTTGCCCGGCTGCTGCGCGGCCAGCGACGTGAGTTGCGGTAGCACCGGCCCAAGGAAAACCAGGTTCGTCGTAGCCGCCGTCATTGCATTCCAGCCGAAGGGCAACGCCGTCACCGGCAGGTAGGCCGCATTGATCAGATCGCCTTGCGTAAGCGTGGTGGGCGCATTCGGATCGAAGTTGAACTGCAGGCTGAAGCGGTCATAGTCGCTTGGCTTGAAGCCTGAAATACCAGTACCGGTAATCGTGCCGAACAGGCTGGCGAAGAGCGTGCCTTCGTCTCTCGTGTTGCCGGCGAGCACCGGCACCTTCTGATATTGCCCTGCCGCAAGCGCCGCGATCGAATTGACCGGCAGCACGTTGCCGTCCTCGATCGGAGCAGGTGCGTTGCCGAGCTGCGGATTCGCAAGCATCACGGTCAGCAGTTGTGAGGCCGGCAGACTGCGCAGATAGGTTGCCACCTGCGCAGTTGATTGCGTGGCGAGCCAGGTCTCGGCTGAGGTGGTGTCGGTCGCCTTGCCGTCGGCGACGACGATCGCGTCGAGCAACGCCTTCGAGTAGCTTTGCGCCGTCGTCCTCGACGCATTCGCGATCCCGCCGCTCAGTGGCACGGCCTTCTGAAACAGTCCCGCCGACAGCGGCGAAACCAGCAGCCCCCACACATTGACCGCGCCCGCAGACTGGCCCATCACGGTGACGTTCGCCGGATCGCCGCCGAACGCGGCGATGTTGGCCTTGACGAACTTCAGTGCCTGCAACTGATCAAGCAGCGCGAAATCGCCGGAATCGGCTAGCGCATTACCGGTTTTGAGCTGCGGCAAGTCGAGCCAGCCGAGAATGCCCAGGCGGTAGTTGATCGTGACGACGACTGCATTCGCTTTCTTCGCAAGCGCCTGCCCGTCGTAAACCGGATCGGCGGAGTAACCGGAGATGTTGCTGCCACCATAAATGAAGAAGATGACCGGTAGCGGTCCCTGCTTCGTCGAGGGGCTCCAGATATTCAGCGTCAGACAATCTTCATCGCCCACCGGCTTGCCGAAGCCATCGCGTACTGCTAGGCCATACGGTGCATCGTTCGGAGCCGGGCTAAAGTATCGGCCGCCTTGCGCGCATGCGTGCCCGAACTGCTGCGCGGTGCGCACGCCTGTCCACGGTGCGGGATCGACAGGCGGCATCCATCGTAGAGAGCCTACCGGCGGCTGCGCATAAGGAACACCGAGCCATGCATATACCCCTGTGGTTGCACTACGGTCCAGCCCGTTGACGGCACCGAAGCTCGTGACGCGTTGCGTAACAGGAGGAGGATCAGGATGATCGTCGACACCGCCGCCACACGCAGCCAGAGGCAGCGCGAGCAAAACAGCAATAAGCGCCGTAGCGGCGCGCAAAATCTGGACCACGGGTTGTCTCCTGATATTGGAATGGTTGCGGTCCATCGTCGACGCACGATGTCCGGGTCGGCAGAATCTTCTTGTGTCCATGCAGGGATGCATCGCGGGATCGCGATGCTTACCGATCGCAATGAAGAGGATTCCTTTTTTTGTTTTCGTCAGAACGCGAGTTCAGTCAGAAAATTATCATGGCGACTTTTGTAGTGTCATTTGCGAATGCCGCCAATCTCTTATCAAAGTTAGCCACACTGCGGCAGCGGTCGATCTGGTGGAGAATGGTGCGAAGCAATCCACTAAGACACGCCGCCATAGTTCAACCGACACCGAAACATCGGCTGCCCGTTCGGGTCTACTCTGTATCCATGAACCCGACCTCCTCTCCCCCGTCCTCCCACGCTTCGCTTACGCCGGCGCTTGCACGCATCGTCGCGACGGTCAGCGTGGGCTTCGTCGTCACACAGCTCGACGTGACCATCGTCAACATCGCGCTCGCGCGTATCGGTACGGACCTGCACGCGAACGTCGCGGGCCTGCAATGGATCGTCGATGCGTACACGTTGTCGTTCGCGGTGCTGATGCTGTCGGCCGGCGTGCTCGGCGACCGGCTCGGCGCGCGCAGGATGTTCGCGGCCGGCATTGTGCTGTTCGCGTTCGCGTCGCTGGCATGCGGACTCGCGACCAATGCGACGACGCTCGTTGCCGCGCGCGCCCTGCAAGGCGTCGGTGCCGCCGCGATGCTGCCGAACTCGCTCGCGCTCCTCAATCGCGCGTGCGGACACGACCCGAAGCTGCGTGCCCGCGCCGTGGGACTGTGGACCGCGGCCGGCGCGATTGCGATCGCCGCAGGGCCGGTAATCGGCGGACTGCTGATCGCCGCGTTCGGCTGGCGCAGTATCTTTCTCGTCAACCTGCCGCTGTGTGCGATCGGCCTCGGCGCGACCCTCCTGTGGCTGCCTGCATCCGACCCATCCACCGACGCAACACGCGGCCCTGCACTCACGAGCCGGGGCCTCGATCTGCCGGGCCAGGGCCTCGCGATCGTCACACTGACCGCGTTCACGGCCGCCGTGATCGAATGGCGTCCGCTCGGTCTCGGCCATCCGCTCGTCGCGGGCGGACTGCTGCTTGCGCTCGTTGCCGGTTGCGCGTTCATCGCAGTGGAACGCCGCGTACGCGCACCGATGATCCCGCTGCCGCTGTTCGGCAACCGCACGTTCAGCGCGGCCGTGCTGTTCGGTATCTGCGTGAATCTCACGTATTACGGCGTCGTGTTCGTACTGAGTCTTTATCTGCAGCAGGTGCGCGGCGACACGCCGTTGCAGGCCGGCCTCGCGTTCCTGCCGCTGACGGGCGGCTTTCTCGTGTCGAACGTCGCGAGTGGCTGGGTCGTCGCGCGCTACGGTTCGCGCGTACCGATGATCATCGGTGCGCTGACCGGCATGCTCGGCTACGGACTGCTGCATTTCGCCGACGCGCAGACCCCGCTGATTGGACTGCTAGTACCGTTCCTGCTGATCCCGTCGGGCATGGGCCTCGCCGTGCCCGCGATGACGACAGCCATCCTCGCTAGCGTCGAACCGCAGCGCGCGGGCACCGCATCGGCGATCCTGAACACCGCGCGTCAGGCGGGCGGTGCGGTCGGCGTCGCGGCATTCGGCGCGCTCGCGAGCGGCGGGGGTGCTGCGCACATCGTGTCCGGTGTGCAATCGGCGACGGCGATTTCGGTTGGATTGCTGCTCGTCGGCGTGGTGCTCGGCAGTCTCGTGCATCCGCACCCGCATACGCGCAACGGCGTGCAAGAGGGAGCGCGTGCGGCGGCCGCCCAGGAGTGAGCCACCGCCGTAAGCCGTAAACGCGAACAGCCACGATGCATTCGCATCGTGGCTGTTATTTACTGCCCTGCATGTACCGCGCGCGTTAACGCGTTACAACGCCGCCTGCTGAATCGTGCCGGACCTCAACGCCGCTTCGATCAATCCTTCGCTGCGCACCTTCTCGATCGCACCGGCGATCAGCTTCTCCGGTTCCTCGATCTCCGCCTTCAGCGCACTGAGAAAACCGGACGCATCCAGCACGACCAGCGTCTTCGCCGATTCGGCCTCGCTGATGATCACGCGATGCGGCGTCGGCCCCTCGCCGAGGCTCGCACAGAAGGTGACTTCCTGGCCGTCGATCGTCTGTTCGAAGTTTTGAATCATCGTGTCCTCCCTATGTGCGGATGCCGCAGCGCCGCATTCATCACAGCCCAAGCCCGCTGCGTGGCGCCCGTGCACCGTCGATGCTGATGCGTCCCGCGCCCGTCACGCACAGCAGCAGAAAGCCGCCGGCAATCCCGACGTTCTTCCAGAAATGGATGAGCATGTCGTGCTGCAGCGCCGGGTCCGTGATGTTCCAGAAGTCGTGGCCGAGCACCGCCGTCGCGATCGTGTAGACCGCCATCACGAGACCGAGCGGACGGATCTTGAAGCCGAGGATGAGAAACAGGCCGCCGAGCACTTCGACCGCCGTGGCGATCGGCGCGGCGATCTGCACGAAGGGCACGCCCTTCGATTGCAGGTACCCAACGAAGCCCGCGTAACCGAGGACTTTCATCACCCCGCTCCACAGGAACAGTACAGCGAGGGCGATGCGTGCGATAAGAATCACGCCGGAATCGACGGGACGCGTCATAAAGGGCTCCTGTAATGAATTAAGCAGAAGACCGGGCTGCGCGGCCACAGTTCCCGGGCGCTCACGTCAGCATATGTGCGTTGCGTGCCTTTTCCAAGCGAAACCGCGTGCTGTGAAGCACTGCGGCACGGATCGTGCCGCACGAAAACCCGTGAAAACCGTATGTTCCGCGTGTGAATCGCTTGTTATAATCTTTTCACGAACCCGAACGAAAACTAACGCGTAACGGCGCATTCTCCACGGAACCTCCATGCTGAAATCCGAACGCCTGCGTGCGCTCGCCGATGCTCTCGCCCGACAGAACGTGATGCGTCTGCGCGATGCCGCGACGCTGCTCGGCGTGTCGGAAATGACGGTGCGCCGCGACATTGCCGCGAGTCCGGGGCATTTCACCTATCTCGGCGGCTACATCGTCAGCGCGACGGATGTGCCGAACACCGCCGGTTATTCACTCGAGCAGGAAAAGGACCACTTCGCGCAGGCGAAGGCCGACGCGTCCGCGTTCGCCGCGCAACTGATCGGCGACAATGAGACGCTGTTCATCGATTGCGGCACGACGCTCGCTACGCTCGCGCGGCTGATTCCCGCCGAGCGGCACGTGACGGTGGTCTGCTATTCGCTGAACGTCGCGGAGATTTTGCGGCGCAAGCCCAATGTGCGGATGATCCTGCTCGGCGGCGTGTACGTGCCGTCGTCGGACTCGTTCGCGGGCGATGAAAGTCTGGAGACGCTGCGACGGATGGGGATCAACAAGGCGTTCATCTCGGCGGGCGGCGTGGACACGGAACGCGGCGTGACGTGCTGGAATTTCCACGAAGTTGCGTTGAAGCAGGCGGCGATGGCGAGCGCGGTGGAGCGACACCTCGTCGTCGATACGAGCAAGTTCGGCGTATTGAAGGCGGTGCGGTTTTCGCAGATCGACGATTTCGATTCGATCATTACCGAGAAGGGGCAGCAGCTTCGGAAGAGGAAGTAGCCTGCTGCCGTTGCGAGCCGTTGCTTGATCGTCGCATTGCGGGCCGCTCGCGCGGCCCGCTTTCACGTTAGTTCAGCTTCATCACCTCGATCACCTTTGCCACCGGCACCACCGGCATGCTCACCGCTGTCCGGTCAAGATCGAGCGTGACCTGCGCGGTCCCCTGAAAACCCTCGAGCTTCAGTTCGATCTTGCTGCCCGGCAACACTGTAAAGTCGCGCGGCATCATTTCCAGAGAGAAGCTGTAGGTCGAGCCCGGCGTAATCGTTGCGATCTGATCGAGGCCTTTGTAGAAGCGCGGATTCGCCCAACCGTACGTGACAGGCGTACCGTCGACCGATAGCGTTGCCTTGATATTGGTCACCGCCGGCGAGAACTTCCCGTTCATCGTAATCATGATCGTGCCGGCATAGCGTGTTGCATTGGCAAGCGGCGCACTCTCATACGAAATGGGATGCGTGCTGTCAAAGCTGATCGCCTTACCATCGACTCCATCCGTCGTGCCCGGCGTGAACAACCCTCCCTTCGTGCCGTCGCCGCGAAGATAGTACGGAACAGCCTGTGTTGCGGGCCATGCCTGCTCCTTCACGATGAGCTCGCCCGTCGGAATGCAGTCCCTCGGGTTATGACCGTCTTTGCAATGGCCGGTGAGCGTATCGTTGCTGTTGTCCGGATTGTTGCTCGTATCGCTGCCGCCGGTCGGTTTGTCGCCTGCGGGCGTTTCGCGCGCGTAGCTGGGCTGCGTCTCCACACCGTTATTCACGCCGAACAGATAGCGCGAATACCAGAGCAGCACCTCTTTCGCCCATTCCTTCTGCCAGACCGGATCGTCGTGGTTACGGCTATGCAGCCATAGCTGCACAGGCTTCTTCAGATTGTACAAAGCGTGATAGAGCTGCACGCCGTTCTTCGTCTTGACGTTGTTGTCGTCCTGCCCTTGCGTGACCAGCGTAGCGGCCTTGATCCGATCGGCATGCGATACCGTATTGCGTGCCTTCCAGAAATCGTTGTAGGCGAGCGTCGTGTCGTCGGATTGTGTGGACAGTTCTTTATAGAATGGTGCACATGCTTTAGCAGTGCGCGTCGAGCTTTCCGCGGAAAGATAGTCGGTCAGACCAATCGTTCCGATCACATCGGAGGTCACGCCGTTGTAGCGGAAATAGTCGTAGCCGTTGCTGATCCCCTCGACGGGAACAATCGCTTCCAGACCGGGCACGCCGGTGGCGGCAACCATCGAAGGCAGCGTGCCGCCGTATGAGATCCCTTCCATTGCGACGTGGTCGGTGGACCAGCTCGCGCTTAACGGATTACCTTTATCGTCGAACCCCGGTGCCGACTTGTCGCCGGTCAGCCAGCGAACGACCGCAGCCATTGCCTCACTCTCGGTCGAGTCCATTACCGACCAGCAGCCATCCGACAGATTCGTACCGAGCGAATCCGCATAGATGACGGTAAAGCCCATCCGCACATATTCCTCCTCGCCGAGAAACGGCTCCCGCTCTTTCGTCGCGTAGTCAGGGTCCGCGTAATAGACAGAAGGCCTGACGATGACCGGCGTCTTCAACCCCTCGTCGACTTCAGCGGGCTGCACGATGCGCAGCGCGATGCGATCTTTCTTGCCGTCGTGGTCGGTATCGAACGACGTCTGCACCGTCGCGCTGAATTTCTTCGGCGCGCGCATCGAGAGCCATGGGAGCACCATGCCGTCGTCCACCGTAGGGCCGTTGTGCCCCGGGTACAGCGTGCTGAGCGCAGGGTAAGCGATGCCCGTCGGTGAGCTCGCAAACTGCGCGCCGACTCCGGGCGTCGGCACAGGCGGTTTGAACGGTGCGGGGTCGGGTGTCGTCGTCACCGTTTGAGGTGTCGCTGTGACAGCGCTGCTACTCGATGCATTGTTCGCCGCACCGGGCTGATCGTGTCCACCGCCGCACGCGGTGAGCGTCAACAGTGCGGCGAAGATCGATGCGAGGCTCTTTCGAGTCAGATACGGCGGTAGCCATTCTCGATGCTTCATGTGTCCTCCTGCGATAGCTTCTGGTTTTGTTGTCGTAGCGGCTGCAAAGCGACGGCGTATGCGCAATGCACGCTGGATCGTCAGCAGACCTGCAATGGTGTTAGACGTATGGCGATCGACAAAGGACCAGGACAGCGGCGAAATATTTCTTTGGCGGCCGCTAAATCAGCGATACACGCACGTGTTCACTCGCACGCATCGCGTGAAGAAAATATTTTTTCGGAGCGACGGGTCCGTTCTCTCGCGGCACTCGTCTTTAGAGCACGACGCCATGACTGCGCAAACCGAGGCATGAGTCGTAGCCGGATGTCGGGTTACCTCACGGCTGCTGGAAACGCCGTTCACAAACAATTAACATCAATACGAGGTTCTGCAATGGTCGACAGATTTATCTATGGCGCGCGGTACGGATGCATATTCAGCGTGGCTGTAGCGTTGCTGAGCGGATGCGGTGGTGACGACAAGATCTCGAGTCCCACCGAAAAAAGCGCATCGCCTGCATCGCCGGCTTCCAGCCCCGCGGCGCTATCCGATCAGCGCTATGCCGATCCCAATACGTACAGCAGCAATCCGAATGACTCGCTTCCATCGAACAGCGCATTCGATCAGGCCGCCGTCACGCATCACACGATCACGCTCAACGGCAAGGCGATGAACTACACGGCAACGGCCGGGCATCTGACTGCCGTCGCGCCCAATGCCGATAAGTCCAAGCCAGCCGACAACGAGGTCTCGTTTTTCTACGTGGCCTATACGCGCGACAACCAGCCGCTCGGCACGCGTCCGGTGACGTTCTTCTGGAATGGCGGCCCGGGGTCGTCAACCATCTGGCTTCATCTGGGCTCGTGGGGGCCGAAGACGTTCCAGGTGGACGAGGCCAGCTTTACGCCGGATCAGTTGCAGACACAGCCCACGAGCTTCCCGCTGGTCGACAACGACGTGAGCATGCTCGACGACACCGATCTGGTTTTTGTCGACGCGCCCGGCACCGGTTTTTCGGAAGCCATCGCGCCGCACAAGAACAAGGACTTCTGGGGCGTGGACCAGGACACCAAAGCGTTCCGCGATTTCATTGCGCGCTACATCGCGGTCAACAAACGGCAGACGTCGCCCAAGTATCTGTACGGCGAATCGTACGGCGGTATCCGTACGCCGATCGTCGCGGATCTGCTCGAGCAGGCGGGAAGTCCAGGGCAAGGCGGGCCGGCTTTGACCGGCGTCATATTGAATTCGCCGATCCTGAGCTACAAGACGAATTGCGATATGTCCGGGGACGTGTCATGCGAAGGGTATGTGCCGACCTACGGCGCGGTTGCGTACTCGAAGAAAGTGGCAACAGATCCTCTTGCGGCCAGTTCGACACTCCCCGACTACGTGAGTCAGATGAGATTCTATGTAGCGCAGTACTGGGCTCCCTCACTGGTGCCATACCTCTCTCTCCCCTACAAAGTGTGGGATCCGTCTACCGACACAAGCTCCCTTCCCAGCGATGTACAAGCTGTGATCAAAACTGAACAGACTGTGTTCAGCGCACTCGCGGCAAAGACGGGTCTCACGACTGCAAACTGGGCCTTGAGCTTCAATATGCAACCCAGCGACTTTCAGTCTGACATGCTCACCCGGCTCGGGTTGGGAAGTGATTCCTCGCACATGGATCGCTACAACGGCATGGTCACCATTCCTGTGAGCGCGACATACGATGCGCAAAGCTATAACGATCTCGCGTTCCAGAACGAAATCACTGATTTCCTGCCGAGTTTCCTCGGGTACACGAGCAAGTCGAAATACGCTTTGGAGCCGAACGCCCCCATAAACATGTGGAACTGGAAGCACGGAACAGACAAGTCCAATCACCCCACCTCACTCCCCGATCTGACCGACGCACTGACGCTCGATCCAAAGCTGAAGGTGGTGGTGTTCCACGGTTATCACGATCTCGCCTGTCCGCTCCATCAAAGCGAGCTCGATCTGGGCGGCGCCGGTCTGGCTTCGACCGTACCCATCAAGGCATTTCCGGGCGGCCACATGATCTACCTGACCAAGGACTCACGGCAGCCGATGAAGCAGGCCATCGACAGTTTCTTTGGCACTGCATCGACGGCAACTGTCGCCGCGCGCTAAAGAGCGCATCGATCCGGATCACTTCGATTGAAATGAGGCAACGATGAAATTTCTTTGTGCAAAAACGATGCTGATCGTGACGGGGCTGATGGCGGCCTCTCTGGTCCAGGCAACTCAATACGGTGTTTCGACTGCGACCGACGGACAGGCGCCGGTACGCATGCTCAAGGTTGGAGACAGGCTTGTCACGCCGCCGCCCGACCCAGCCGGTACAGCCGTTCCAGAACCGCAGGGGCAAACGTTGAGGGATCAGGTAATCGCCAACATGAAGCGCCGCTTCGACGCGGCAGCCGATCCGTCGACACATCTTCTGTCGCAGGCGGGAGCGAAGCAGGCGGGTCTCGGTTACGTCGCGGACCACTTCGGCGAAATCGATCGCTCAGGTGGTGGGTATATCAGCTTCGATGACCTCGAACGCTACCTCAGGCACAAAAACGGACCGGCATTCGCAGGGTCGTAACGTACGCCTGTAGTCTAAGCACTGCCGATGCCATCGATAGGACAAAGCGTTCTATCGATGGCATCGGCACGTCCATATCGATCAATCGAACGCCGGGTGCCTCGGCAATATTCAACGTTCCTCAACAACGTCGTCTTTAGACAGTGATCTGGCAATTGCCTCTACTGCTGAATCTGGTCTTACACGAAATCGCTAAACATTTCCCGCCTCGACATAAATATGTTTAGCAACCCTGGTCATCATTGAGACAAAAAAACACACAGATACGCGGAATAAACGAAAAATCACGCCTTACAGGCGACCCGCTCCTGCTTGCGGCAGCGTTCCTTGACACCAAAATTCTTACCGCGTAAAAATCGGCCTCATTGATTTGATGTCACCTCCGTGTGCTAGTCACATGAAATTCGCATCTGAATATTCGCATCTCAATCTGCGGTTTATTGCACTCGCTCGGAGTTACCTTGGCTAAGGGGCTTTTCGATGAACTGGTCAGCGGCTATTACGAGTTGAAGCGCGTGCTGACGCGCGAACTCGATACCGATAACGCTGCCGACGTCGCGCAGTCATCGTTCGAACGGGCGCTGCGTTATGCGCAAAGCCATGAGGTACACTCGCCCCGTGGCCTGCTGTTCGGCATCGCACGTAATCTGCAGATCGACGGAGGCCGCCGCGTGTCCCGTGTGTCCTGGCGGTCAGTCGACGATACCGAAGACGATCTCGACCGGCTCGCCTACTCCGAACTTACGCCGGAGCGTTCGCTTGCGGGTCGCCAGACGGTCAACGAACTATGCGCGATCATCGATGCGCTGCCGCCCCGTTGCCGCGAAGCCTTCGTTCTCTGCAAACTGCATCACATGACTTATGAAGAAGCAGCCAACGAAATGGGCATCAGCCCCACGGTCATCCGCAAGTATCTGGTGCAGGCGATGCGCGAGTGTCGCGTCGTGCTTCGATAGGCACTGTGTCGCGCGTGCATTGCTTCCCGGATCGCCGCGCCCATGTCGTTGAACCAGTCCGAGCGCGATCACGCCGACGATCTGTTTTCCTCCGCGCAGTTCGGCGATGCACAGCAAAAGAAAGCCGCGCTCGCGGCTATCGATACGTGGACCGCACAGATCCCGGAACGGCTCGCTTATATCGCCGAACTTGAAACCGCCAATCGCGCGGTGGACAGCAACCTTGCTGCTTTACGCAGCCGCTATCCGCGGCAGCTCGACAATCGCACGCCTGCGCCGAGCCAATCTGCGCGTGCCGTTCGCCTGTCCGGACTCTGGCCGGGCGTCGCACTCGCGTGCTGCGCGATGGCTATCACAGCCGTATGGGTCATCAATCCTGTGCAATCGCGGCAGGACATGTCTTCTTCGATCGGACAGCAAGCGTCTCTAGATCTCGAAGACGGAAGCCACGTGCTGCTCAACACGAATACGGCAATTCGCTTCGTCAACCGGTTGCGCTCGCGGGAACTGACGCTTGAGCGGGGTGAAGCGCTCTTCTCGGTCAAGCACAGCGCGCTGCGCCCTTTTCACGTGTATGCGGGTACGGCCGAGATTCGCGATGTCGGTACGCAGTTCAGTGTCCGGCTGCTCGATGGTGCCGACGGTGTCAATGGTGCCGCTAACGGCGTAAGCGTGGCGGTACTCGAAGGACAGGTGTCGGTGACATCGTCCGCCAACACGCCACCCACGCTTTTGACCGCGCACGAAGCATTGCGCATGAACGGAACCACTGTCGTGCCGGTCACCGGATCCGGGGCCGTGACCGCGATGCTCGACTGGACAAAGCGACGCCTCGATTTCGACGCGACCTCCATCAGCGACGTGATCGATGAATTGCAACGCTACCGGAAGCAGCCGATCGTACTCGCCGACAAACGCGCAGGCACGTTTCGCGTGACCGGTGGATTCTCGATTGCCGATCCGGACCAGTTGCTCAAGACGCTGCCGTCCGTCGCGCCCGTCACGGTCACGATGAAGCCGGACGGCACCGCCGTCGTCGCATCGCGCCGCTAGAACCTGACCACGAACAAAAGCCTTTGACGCGTGCGATCCGGATGCGGATCGCCGATGAAGCAGCATGCTGCCCGTCAACCCCAAGCCGCACGCGATCACTCGCGCCACGCATCGATGAGACCGCGAATGACAGCCAGCAGGACGACGAAGCTGCTTGTGCGCTGCATGCTGGCGATGCTGCCAGGTATCGCGGCACATGCGCAGACGACCGTCGAGCTGCCGGCTCAATCGCTCGCGCTCTCTCTTTCGCAACTCGCGCGCGACGGCAACGTCAATATCCTCGCGCCGGCCGCGCTCACGGCGAATCATGATGCGCCCGCGTTGTCGGGCACGCTGACGCTCTCTCAAGCGATCGATCGTCTTTTGCAAGGCACAGGACTCACTGCGCAAAAACGCAACGAGAGCACGTACGTCATCGAGCGATCGACCGCGCAGCCAGTCGCACCACCGCCCCTCGCTACCGCAGCTACAGAGGCCACCACGGTTCTACCGATGATCGCGGTGACCGCTCAATCGGCAACCGAGGATCTGGGGTTTGCCGCTCAATCGTCATCGCTCGTCACACGAACGGACACACCCGTCGCGGACATTCCTCAATCGATCGAAATCCTCACCGCAAAGACACTGGAAAGCCAGCAGGACCAATCCGTCCCGGATGCATTGCGTAACGTCAGCAGCGTCACGATCGAGCGCACGCAAACCTACACGACGCACGGCACACCATACATCCGCGGATTTATGGCGCCGGTGCTGATCAACGGTCTGCCGATCGCGGTCACCCAGAGCGATATTCCTCTCTCGTTACCGGCAGTCGCGTTGTCGCGCGTGGAAGTGCTCAAGGGTGCCGATTCGATACTCGCCGGCAGCATGGATCCGGGCGGCATCGTCAACGTGGTGACGAAAAGCCCGCAGGCCGATCCGGTTCATCGGTTCACCGTGCAAACCGGATCATATGGCGACTGGCTAGGTTCGCTCGATCTGGCCGGCCCGATTCTGGACAATCGAAATCTGACATACCGTTTCGTGATTTCCGCCGAACGTGCCGATCGAGATTTCATGGGCTACGACGGTCAACGCGACTTCTACGTCGCGCCGTCGATCGGCTGGCAGGATGCGCGCACGCGCCTCGTCGTCGGGTTCGAGCAGCACACGAGCCGCGTCCCTGTCGCGCCGACTTCGTTGCTTCTCCCGGGAGGACCGCTACAGTCTTCGTCGCCGCTAGGCCGTCCCGACGACGGCTTCATGTCGAACAGCACGTCGCTGTACTACGACTACACGCGCAAACTCGCCGGTTCGCTGACGTTCCACAGCAAGGCCCGGTACGACGCGACAAGACAGGATTTCAAGGCCTATGAGCTCACGCAACTCTCCGATACTCCGTCAGTCGGGCACTTCATCGCGCAGACCAATCATGTTCAGCAAAATCAGATCAGCCTCGACAACAATCTGCAGATGAAGGTCAACACGGGCCCGGTCAGACAAACGTTATTGGCAGGCTTCGCGTGGTCGTCGGACCGGTACGCACAGACCCGTGGAACCGGGTTCACTGAAAGCGCTGCGCTTCCGTCGCCGCAGCTGCCGCCCATCGCGCTGCAGGGCATCACGGAGATGCCCGCCGAGACGGACACCCAGACCGTGCTCTACGTGCAGGATCAGATTGCATGGGGTCCCGTACGCGTGTTGCTTAACCTGACGCACAGCCGCATCTGGACGACTCACGCGCTAACCGGTTCTTCATCGAACAGCGCGGGAAACTGGTCGCCGGGCATCGGCATCGCGTATCGGCTAACCGATGCGGTTACCGTCTACGCGAACGCGACGCACAGCTTCCAGCCGCAGTACGCATTTCTCACGTTCGATGGACACGCATCGCCACCGAGAGTGGGCCACTCCGTCGAAGCCGGCGTGAAACTCGCGTTGCTGGACGACCGGCTTACCGCAACAGCAGCACTGTTCCGAAGCCGGCAAGCGGATTCCGCGCAGATCGATGTGGCTCATCCGGGCTTTTACGTCATCTCGCCGAACTTCGCTTATCGCGGAGTTGAATTCGATATGACCGGACGCCTGTTGCCGGGCTGGAATGTCATTGCGAGCTATACCTACAGCAACCTGCAATCTCCGGGCAACGAATGGGGGCAGTTGCCGACCCATGCGGCAAGCTTATGGACGACCTACGATTTCCAGGGCGAACCGCTACACGGATGGGGGACGGGTGTCGGCATATGGGCGCGCAGCCGTTATAGCGCGAGCGACAGTCAGGCAGCCATGCATCCGGTACCAGGTCAAGCCCGTACCGACGCCAGCGTCTATTACCGCGCTCGACGCTGGACGGCCACGTTGAGCGTAAAGAACGTCTTCAATCGCCGACTGTACGGCGATTACGCGTTGGGGAACGTAGAGCTGCAAGCGGGACGCCTCTTCTATCTGAGCAGCAGCTACGATTTTTGAATCGATGGGGCGAAGCCCCGGCGACTGTCGTGTCCACGATGAATCGTGGACACGATCTATTTCGCTCGACGAACTACCGCTGCAGATAGCGCCTGACATCGTCGAACGTCACCACCCCGCGCTTCCCGGTATCGATCTGCGCAAAATGCTTCGCGACGAAATTCAGGTTGTGCTGGCTGGCCTGCGCAGCCGTGATGGCTCCCGTGCCCGACGTATCCGCCACTTCGAACTTCTTGCGAAGATTGTCGAGCGCCTGATTGCGCAACTCGGCACCGGATGCACGATGCAATGGCGCCTGGAGCTGAAAACCCGGCTGCGGAATCGGCGGATCGATATCCGACAGGTGAAGCTGCGGAGTCGGCGCAGGATTGGAGACCTGAGCCTGCGCCGTCTTGCCGACTACTGTCAGCCCGCTTGCCAGCATCATCGCCAGCAGAACGAATCGCGTCATACCGTTTGTACCTTGCATCACCATGTTGTCTTGCTCCTTCGATAAACAGTCTGTTGTCCGCGCGGCGATCCGCCGGTCAACGTTGTGCCGAAAGCAGATAGGCACCCTGAGCCGGGGATGCTGCCACTGCGCTACCCGGTACGGCAGGCACTGCCGTCAGTACGCCTGGTGTCTGGTAGAAATTCACCAGGTCCGTCTTCATCGGCGCACGCGAGGCTTCATTGAGGTAAATCATGTGGCCACCGTCATAGAACGTCGTGGTGAGGTTCGGCTGGGACCCGAGTCGGGCCAGCGAGGTCTCCGTTGCAAAAAGAGGGGTGGCCAGATCGTGATAGCCGTTCATCACCAGCACCTTGAGCGTCGGATTGAGCAGCAGTGCACTTTGCAGATCGGGCACGGTGTCCAGTACGCCGAACGTGTTCGCGCCGCCGTCATGCGACCAGTTCCATGCACCGATGACCGAATTGCTAAGCTGGATATAGGTGGTCTGTGCGTTGGTGTACTTGAGGGTGCTCGCAAGATAGGCGGTTCCCTGCGGGCCAAACGTGCTCGTCATCTCGTCGGATGGATCGCCGTCGGCTTTCGCCCACGCACTGTTTGCGGGAACCTTCACGCGGCCATCGTAACGACCGATCAACTGGTCGGGGAGAAAGTTCTTTGCATATTTCTGACCCGTGCTAAGGCCGTTAATCGAGGTGAACGAGCCCGACGCGTTAACAAGAAAGTGCCTCGTTTGATAGGTAACGACATCAGCTGGCGAGACTCCGAAGGCTTTCAGACTGGCAGGATCATTGAATACGCCGGGGACGCGGAGAGCAGACAGCAGGCTGGACGAAAACCCATAGGGATTTTCCCAGACACCTGCCGCGATGCCGGTGTACTGGGCCAGCTGCGCGACCGTCGTTGCATCGTAGGCGGTGTATTGCGGATTCTGCACAAGCGGAACAAGCGTGTTGCCGGCATAACTCTGGACGTTGGTCACATAGGCTGCGAGCGATGGAACGGGAGGGACGAGCCCAAAATACGCGCCCACCGCAGCAAAGCTGGGCAAGAAGTAAGCGTCGGCATTCAGCGAATAGTCGGCGTTGTAGTCGAGACAGGCCGATTGCAGAACGATGCCCGTCACAGGCGTTCCGTTTTCCTCCAGCAGGTTGACCAGAATGTCGGTGCGCGGTGTTCCATACGATTCACCGTAGAGATACAGAGGCGATTGTTGCCGCTTGTTGACCGACAGGTAACGCTGTACGAAACCTTCGAGTATGCGTCCATCCGGATCCGCACCCCAGAAGCTGCTATTGGTAGCCGGCGAGATCGCCTCCGAAAATCCGGTTCCCGGCGGATCGATGTACACCAGATCCGTCGTGTCGAGCAGGCTGTCCGTGCTACTGATCATCGGCAAGGTGGTCGGCAGCGTATTGGGATCGCGCACGGCCGGAGCGTTTGTCACGATCCGTACAGGCGACCACGCCGCCATGTGCAGGAAGATCGAAGAGGCTCCTGGTCCGCCGTTGTAGGTGAACGTGACGGGACGCGAACCTGGGGGCACACCGTCGCGCGTGTAGGCTGTGTAGAAAATCGTCGCCTTGTTGCCGGTCGTCGGATCGGTCGCGACGAGATGACCGGCGGTCGCCGTATAGCCAAGCGGGCCGCTGGGCAACGCGATCTGATGATGCGTGACCGCGGCGGCTTCGACGGCCTGGGCCGCCGGTATCGAGTCGCCGGCATTACCGGAGTAAGCGACAGGGTCGGCGTAAGCCTGATCGGCGAGCGCCGCAGGGGAACTGGCCGGTGCTGGCGTACCCGCAGCGGGCTGCTGGGGATTGCCCGGCGACTGATTCGAAACCGCACTGCCTGCGATCTTGTTGTCGCCGCCGCACCCCGCCAGCAACGAAACAAGTAGCCCTCCTACGCACCCGTAACGGGCACAACGAACCAGCACGCTGATCATTCCACATCCCCTTTTCTCTCGAGTACCTGAGCCTCTCGACCGCGCGCGTCACTGCGAGCGGCTCGTGAGCCATGTGATAACCGGCGTTCGTCGATGCTCCGGCAGCGCCCATTAGCGGGCCGCACCGGATCGCACGGTCTGCTGCTAAAGACGAACGCGATATGAAAAGAGACCAGTCCCACATGAAAATTTTCGCGACCTTCGACAATTCCCGGGTGGCTCGATCGTCGCTTCTGCGGTCAATCCAGGCGCCGCTCGTCGTTCGCGTACATCGCGTACTCGCGTGACACCGCAGTGCATGCCCGGCATATCTGCTCGAGCATCCCTTTCTTCATTATTCGAATTCCCCGACAGATGAATTCGCGCTGCCTTGCTTTATCCATGCAGCCGAAGTCCATAGGATTGACCCTGACAGAAAACCGGGACACGCCCGTTGCGTCGTACCCGGTTGCACGAACTTCAGGGAATCTCCAATGCACCAGCAATCGACGAATACGTCCCCCACAGCGCTCAGGGCCAGTCGCTCCAAAGCCCTTGTTCTCATCGCGGTTATCCTGGCCTGTATCAGCCTGCCTTTGAGTCTGTCGGCGGGGCCCGCTGCGCAAACCTTTATCAGTCGCGATCTCGCGGGCGGCACGGTCGCGCTCTCGTGGATCACCAATGCGTTCATGCTCGCGTGCGGCAGCACGTTAATGGTGGCGGGCGCGCTCGCCGATCACTATGGCCGCAAGAAGGTCTTCTTCGTCGGCATGCTGGTGATGACTATCGTGTCGCTCGTGATGCCGTTTGCACCCAGCGTGTTGTGGCTGGACTTCCTTCGCGTTCCGCACGGCCTTGCGGCTGCCTGCGCGTATGCGGGCGGCGTGTCGATGCTGGCTCAGGAATATGAAGGCGCGGCGCGCGTCAGAGTGTTCAGCCTGATCGGTATCGCGTTTGGCGCGGGCCTCGCGTTCGGCCCGACGCTGGCCGGCATTCTGATTGCTCTTTTCAACTGGCATGCGGTCTTTCTCAGCAGTGCGCTGATCAGCTTTATTGCGCTGGTGCTGTGCATTTTCTGCATGACGGATAGCAAGAATCCTTCGGCGCATGGTCTCGACTGGCTCGGTGCCGGCATCTTTACGGTCGCGTTGACGCTCTTCACCTTCGGCGTGATCGAAGCACCGGTGGCCGGCTGGACTAGCGTGCTGGTACTTGGACTGTTTGTCGCGAGCGCTTTGACGCTGGGCCTGTTTGTCGCGGTCGAGATGAAGGTCAAGAATCCAATGCTCGATCTCAGCCTGTTCCGCTATCCGCGCTTCGTGGGTGCGCAGTTGCTGCCGCTCGCGACCGCGTATTCATACATTGCGCTGTTGATTGTTCTGCCGCTGCGTTTCATCGGAATTGAAGGATTGAGTGCTCTGGATGCCGGGATATTGATGCTGTATTTTTCGGCACCGTTGCTGGTTGTCCCGTTTCTTTCGGCGATGCTCACGCGGTTTATTCCGGTTGGCATTCTGTCGGGGCTGGGGATGCTGATTTCGGTTGTCGGGCTTTCTCTGCTTACACAGGTACCGCTCGGGAATCACGGGTTTCTCATGCGCGTGGATTTGCTGCTGATCGGGCTCGGTGCTGCGATTCCGTGGGGGTTGATGGATAACCTCGCGGTTAGTGTCGTGCCTAGCGAGAAGGCCGGGATGGCTGTCGGTATTTTTGGTGCTCTTCGTGTGTCGATCGATAGTACGGCGATGGCTATCGTGGGGTCGTTGCTGGCGTTTTTTGCGCAGCAGACGCTGGGGGATATCAGGCCTGAATTAAGCCCGGATGTGCTGGCTTCCGGCGCGGCGCAGCTTGCTGCTGGAACACTCGATAAAGCAGGTTCTATTCTCTCTGGGTTCGATCATGCGCATTTGTTGTTGGCTTATGATCTTGCGTTCAAGAAGTTGCTATGGGTGGCTATTATTTTGACTTTGGCTGCTGCTGTGCTGGTTTTTGTTTTGCTTGGGGCGGTTCGGTCTGATCATGGGGAAGTGGCTTCCGCCGGGAAGGTTGAGCCTAGCGTCTCGTAATCGCTTTGTGTTTTGGTCTTGCAGGTGGGTGTGATTTTTCTGCTTGCGGCGTGCGATGTTATTTGCTTTTTGTTTGCCTGTGCAGGTGGCTACGATTTAGCGCCTCGCGGCGCGCGCGTTGCCCCTGTGCGGGGCGGCACCTACTTTCTTTGCCGCGGCAAAGAAAGTAGGCAAAGAAAGCCGCTCGACACGTTACCTGGTCCTTTCCGCGTGATGCGCCAGTGGCACTCGCCTAAGTGGGCACCACGCTCGCTCTGCCTGGTGGTCCGAGACGAGATCGTCTCCCGGATCGCAAACCGGAGTGACAAGGCGCCCGCCCACCCCGCAGCGCACTTGTGTGCGCGCGGACCGGTTTGCTTGGGAAGCCATCGGGAAGAACGGGTACGCGGTACAAACCAGCCACGACGTTGAAGTGCGTCGCGCGATTAAGCAGAGACGCTGCTCGAGATTGACCGAGGGTTATGCCCCTCGGCGGCGAAGCCCGCCGGAACGGATGACTGCCTTGTCACTTCGGTTTGCGGCGCGAGGGCCAGTCTCGTCTCGGACCACTACGCAATGTGAACGTGGTGCCTACTTAGGCGAGTGCCACCGAGGCAGCACACGGAAAAGATCTGGTAACGTTTCGGCGGCTTTCTTTTGCCTACTTTCTTTGCCGCGGCAAAGAAAGTAGGTGCCGCCCCGCACAGGGGCAACGCCCGCACCGCGAGGTGCAAAATCGTAGCCGCCTGCAAGAGCAAAAGATAAAGCACAATGCCTGCGCCGCAAGGCGCTAAAACGCAGCCGCCTGCCAGGGCAAAACAACAGACAACATCAAACAACAACGGAAAACAAAAAAATCGCCAGCAAACGGCGAGGGCACCGTCAACCAGCGAGAGAGAGAAAAAAGTCAGAAATCACTTCCGCTGCAACGCAAACAACGTCCCAGCCACCAAAATAAACGCCCCAACAATAACCTTCTGCCAGGTACTAGGCACCCCAACAAGAATCAGCACGCTATTAATCAACGTCACAAGCACGACACCCAGCAAAGTCCCCGCAACAGTCCCCGTCCCACCCGTAATCCGGGCACCGCCCAAAATCACCGCAGCAATCACATCAAGCTCCGACCCAACCAGATCGAACGGATTAGCCAGCCGATTATTCGACACGTGCAGAATCCCAGCGATGCCAGCGAGCATCCCCGTATACCCAAATACGAACAGATGAATCGCCCGCAGGTTGTAACCCAGCCGCTCGGCAATCGCGAGACTGCCGCCCATCGCGTAAACGCCGCGCCCCATCATCGTGCGATTCAACAGCCACCACGTCACCAGCGCCGCCAGCACCAGCGCCACCACCGACACTGGCAACACAGCACGCAACCCATCGGCCGTGTGATAAAAAAACAGCGGCATGCGACCGAAGTGATCCATGCTGTGCGGAATGTTCATGAAGAACGTCGTGCCGACAAAGGTCAGCAATATCCCGCGATACAGATACTGCGTGCCGATCGTCACGATCAGCGAAGGTGCCTTCAGCCGATGCACCAGCAAACCATTCAGCACGCCAAGCAACACGCCGCCAAGCGCACCGAGCAACAGGATCAGCGCGAACGGCGCGTCGGGCCACCACGCGAACACGGCCTTGGTAATCGAGTACATCGTCAGTGCGCCGATCGCCGTGAACGACACGTCGATACCGCCCGATGCCAGCACGACGAGCGTGCCGAGCGCGAACAGCGACATCGTCGTCGCCGAATGCAGCAGGTCGAACAGCGTCGCGAACTGGAAGAAGCGCGGATTGATCGCGCCGACGATCACGCACATCACGACGATCAACGCCGCCGTGAACCACTCCGGGTTGCGCGCGAGTCGTGCCCCCAGGCTCGGTGGCTTTACCCGTGGCGCAACTTCGATGACGGTGGGGCTGCTCAGGGTCGGGTCGATACGCGAATTCATGCTGGATTACGTCCTCGATTATGCGGCGTCCGACAGCAGCGCCCGATACAGCGCCGCTTCGTCGAGCTGGTCGGCGCGGTACTCGTCCGCGATACGCCCTTTCTTCATCAGCAGGATGCGGTCGCTGTTCTGCAGCAGCTCCGGCAAATCGTCGCTGATCAGGATGATGCCGATGCCGCGCTGCGACAGCTGCTGCATGATCCGGTAGATGATGTCCTTCGATCCGACGTCCACGCCGACCGTCGGTCCATGCAGGATCAGCACGTGCGGGTCGATCGCGAGCCAGCGGCCGATCAGCACGCGCTGCTGGTTGCCGCCCGACAGCGACTGCACCGGTTTGTCGACGCCCGGCGTCGCAATCTGCAATTCGTTCACGGTGCGCTCGGCGAGCGCCTGCGCACGCTTGCGGTCGATCTGGCCGAAGCGGTCGCGCAAATCCGAGATCAGCGCGGTGATCACGTTGTCGCGGATCGGCTTGTCGAGAAAGAGCCCTTCGTTCAGGCGGTCTTCGGGCACGTAGCCGATGCGTTGACGGCGCGCATCGGATGGCGTGCGCAAGCGGATCGGCCGGCCTTCGAGCGTGACGGTCCCCGCTTGCGCCGGTGCCACGCCGGCGAGCGCGCGCGCCAGTTCGTTGCGGCCCGAATCGAGCAGGCCGGTCACGCCGAGAATCTCTCCGCGATGCAGCGCAAACGACACGTCGTCGAACTGCCCCTCGCGCGTGAGGCCGCGCACGTCGAGCACGACGTCCTGGCCAAGGCCACCGTCGCGATAGCGTTCGGTCGACAGATGGCGGCCGGTCATCAGCTCGCTGATCTGTGCTTTCGTGAAATCGGCGATCGGGCCTTGCGCCATTTTCTGTCCGTCGCGCAGCACGATCACTTCGCCGCCGATCGCATAGCACTCGTCGAGCTTGTGACTCACGAACAGCACGGTCACGCCCTGCGCGCGCAGATTCGCGAGCACGGCGATCAGGTTGTCGACTTCCTTTTGCGTCAGCGACGTGGTCGGTTCGTCCATGATGACGAAGCGCGCCTCGCTCGCGATCGCGCGAGCGATCGCGACCAGTTGCCGCGTCGCGAGCGGCAGTTGTTCGACCAGCGTGCCGAGGAATGCGGCGTCGCCCGGCAGGCCGACGGCCTGCAGTGCGCGTGCCGCCGTTCGCGCGAGCGCGCGACGGTCGAAGGTCCGCGTGAGCCGGCCGCCGTGTTCCGCCAGCTCCGCCGTCAGCGCGACGTTTTCAGCGACGCTCATGTTCGGCAGCAGCGACAGGTCTTGATACACCGTTTCGATACCGGCCGCGAGCGCTTCGAGCGCGGTCAGCTTCGCGTGGCGCACGCCCTCGATCACGAGTTCGCCTTCGTCGGGCGGCTGCGCACCAGAGATGATCTTGATCAGCGTGCTCTTGCCGCAGCCGTTCTCGCCGAGCAGGTGATAGATCTGCCCGCGTTCGAACGACAGGCTCACGCCGCGCAACGCATGCACGCCCGTGAACCGTTTATGGACGCCGGCCACCTGCAGGAACGGCGTGGATGTTGCCTGTTGATTCGTCATGACACATCGCAGCTTGAGGGCGCACCGGCCGCAATGGCCGGCGCGCCGTGACACGGGATCAGAACGGGTACTGCTTGTAGTTCGACTTGTCGACGTTCACCCAGCCCTGGCCGCGCACGATGATGCCCTTGCCCGGGCCCTTCGCGACCGTGACCTTGTTGTAGCCGGGAATGCCGAGGTCCGCACCGTTCTCGACGGTCTTACCGTCGAGCAGCATCTTCGCGATCTTGTTCATCGCGAGGCCGGCGAGCTTCGGATCCCAGAACGCGATGCCGTTCACTGCGCCGCTTTCGAGGAACTTGCCCGCTTCCATCGGCAGGCCGGTGCCGTACACGCAGATCTTGCCTTGCAGACCCGCCTCTTCGACCGCGCGGCCGATCCCGATGATGTCGAGCGACGACGAGCCCTGGAAGCCCTTCAGATCCGGATGCTTGCGCAGCACTTCCTTCGCGACTTCATACGCGCGCTCGCCGTCGTTGTTGGTCTCGAGCTTCGGCTCGACGAGATCCATCTTCGGATACTTCGCCTTCGCGTTGTTGATACCGCCGTCTGCCCACTGCACCTGCGAGCGGCTGCCGAGCGAGCCGACCAGCACGGCCCACTTGCCTTCGTTGTGCATGCACGACGCGAGCCGCTCGTTCAGGCCCGCACCGTACGCGGTGTTGTCGAAGGCCTCGATGTCGACCATCGTGTTCTTCTCGTTGTCTGCTTCATGCGTGACGACCTTGATGCCGCGATCCATCGCCTTCTTCAGCGCGGGTTCGAGCGTCGGCGGATCGTACGGCACGACGGCGATCGCGCTGACCTTCTTCGCGATCAGATCCTCGATGATTTTCAGTTGCTGTGCGGCATCGGCGCGGCCCGGTCCGGTCTGGTACGCGGTGACGCCCGGCGTTTCTTTCGCGAATTCCTTCACGCCGTCGTCCATCCGGTTGAACCAGCTGATGCCGGTCACCTTGACGACGGTCACGATGGTCTCGTTGGTCGCCGCTTGCGCCGCGACGATCACGCCCGCAGCGAGGGCGCCCGCCGTCACTGCGGCAGCCAGTCGAGTCAGTTTCATGCGATGTCTCCTTTATTGTTGGATCGAATGTCGAAAAACGGAATTACGGTCTTGCAGGGCGGCGGGGTTACGCCGCCCTCTTTGGGTCGCGGCGGACATCAGGGTGTGACGTCCGCCGCCGACAAATATGTCTGTCGCCGGCGCGGCTGCTAGCGCCGCGCGAAGCCGAAGATCGCGCGCACCCGCTCGCCGCCCGCGAACGCAAGCGACAGCAGCAGCAGAAAACCCCACGTGCAGTCGCCGAAGAACTGCGACACGCCCAGCAGGTTGAACAGACTCGACAGAAACTGCAGCACGGTCGCGGCGAAGAACACGCAGACGATGCGTCCATAGCCGCCCGCCGGATTGACGCCGCCCATCACCGCAATCAGGATCGCGATCAGCAGATACGAATTGCCGTAGTCCCATTTCGCGCTCGACGTATGCGACGTGCTGATCAGCCCCGCGAGCGATGCGAGCACGCCGCACATCGTGTACGTGAGGATCAGCATCCGCGCGCGCGGAATGCCGGCGTAGAACGCGGCTTTCGGATTCGTGCCCATCAGATAGAGACGCAGGCCGAACGGGCTGCGTTTGAGCAGCCAGCCGAGAACGAGAATCGCCGCGACGAAAATCACGAACGAGATCGGCACCTGAAACACCGTGCCGTTGCCGATGGCCGACAGCGGATCGACATAATCGACGTGTACCGACGCACCGTTGCTCAGTACCACCGCGAAGCCGGTGAACAGCAGCTGCGTGCCGAGCGTGCAGAGAATCGGCGTGAGCCGCAGCCATGCGATCACGACGCCGTTCAGCAATCCGCCGATCAATCCCATCGCGACGACGAGCACGCAGAACAACGACGTGTACAGCACCGGCGAATCGTCGCCGCTGACGAAGTGCGGAACGATCAGCGCGGCGACCATCCCGGACAGGTTCGCGAGCCCGACACCGGACAGATCGATGCCGCCGTTGCCGGAGATCATCGACAGCATGATGCCGAGCGCGAGCAGACCGAGTTCGGGTAGCTGCCCACCCATCGACTGCAGGTTGTCGATCCCGACGAACTGGCCGCTCGACAGCCACGTCGCGACCAGCACGACAAGCGCGTTGACGATTAGCAGAAAATTCAGTTGCCGGTCGGCGAAGACCTTTCCGGCGGCGGGCGAGAACTTCATGATGACGGCCAGCTCCTTCAGACTGCGTGTACAGCGTAACTGCTAGCGGGACGACAGCGCGTGGCCCAACTAGCTCGCTTCTTTCAGCACCCGGTTGATCTCGTCGAGCGTCGGCATCGACGGCGCGGTGCCCGCGCGCGTCACTGAAATACCGGCAAGCGCACAGCCGAATCGCATCGCGTCGACCGGATCCACGCCGCGTGCAAGCGCCGCGGCAAAACCGCCGGTGAAGCCGTCGCCGGCTCCTGCGGTTTCAACCACACGACCGCATCGGAACGACGGGATCAACACCGACTGCTGCGCCGAATGCAGCAGCGCACCCGCTTCGCCGAGCGTGACGATGACTGCACCGACGCCCTTCTTCAGCAATACGTCGGCAGCGCGGCGCGCATCGTCGGCGGATTCGACCGGCAGGCCCGTCAGCGCCGCCGCTTCGGTTTCGTTCGGCGTCAGGTAGTCGCACAACGGATAGATGTCGTCGGGCAGCGGCATCGCGGGCGCCGGATTGAACACCGTCGTGACACCGTGACGTCGCGCGACTTCGAGTCCGCGACGCGCCGCTTCGAGCGGCTGCTCAAGTTGCGTGACGAACACGCTGGAACTCGCGATGTCGGCTTCGATCGCATCGACGTCGCCCGCGTTCATCGTGCCCGCCGCGCCGGACGCGACGATGATCGCGTTCATGCCGGTGGTGTCGTCGACAAAAATGTGCGCGGCGCCGGTCGACACGCCTTCCACCGTCGACGCGCGCGCCGTGATGCCTTCCGCGTCCCACGTTTTGCGCGCGATCTCGCCGAACGCGTCGTTGCCGAGGCGCGTGCAGAACACGACGTCGGCACCGGCTCGCGCCGCCGCGACCGCCTGGTTCGAGCCCTTGCCGCCCGGCCCCATCTTGAACGCCGACCCGGCGATCGTTTCGCCGATCAGCGGCATGCGCTCCGCGCGAAACGTCAGGTCCGTCACGTAGATGCCGAGAATGACGACGCGGCCCCGGCGTTCCAGCTGCGCGTTCATGACGCTTTCCCCGCTGGCGCATCGGGCGCGAGCAGCACGCCCTTCGAGAATACGAAGCAGCCGTAACCGCGCTCCTCGCCGGTCGCGATCACGCAGTACGCGTGTTTTGCACGCTCATAGAACGCGAAACGTTCGATCGATGCGAACGGTACGCTGCGTCCTTCGGCGGCATCGACTTCGGCTTGCGCTTCGCGCTGCACGGCCGGAATCGTGTTCGGCTCGCCGACGACTTCCATCCGCAGCGCCGGATGCTCGACGAATGTATCGAGCGGCATCACCGACAGCACCGCGCGAATCGCGCGCGCCGCATCGACGCCGTCGAGTCGCAGCGGCTTGCCGAGCACCGTCGCGCGCGCGACGGAATCGGCGGGAAAATTCGCGTCGCAGATGACGAGTTCATCGCCGTGGCCCATCGCGCGCAGCGCGTGCAGCACATCGGCATTCAACAGCGGGTCCAGATTCTTCAGCACGTTATCTCCTCCGTATGGTGTGCGTGCCTGTGGTCCTGCGGATCTCGCGGGACGCTCAGTCTCCGTACGGTATCCAGATATTTTTCACTTGCATAGCCTCGCGCAGCCACAGCGGGCCTTCACTCGATCGGTCGAACCAGTCGAACTGCTTGCCGTAATCGACGAACGTGCGTTTCAGGTTGCCGATCGATTCGCGTTCGACGAGCGCCGACTGCTCTTCGCTGCCGAAGCACCACAGCGCGTCGACGTCATCGTGTTTCGCGAGCGTCGCGAGCAGTGCGCCGCGATCGCCTGTGACGATGTTCAATGCGCCGGCTGGCACGTCGGAGGTTTCGGCGACCTGGTAGAAGTCGGTGGCCGTCAGCGGACACGTCGTGCTGGGCAGTACGACCACACGATTGCCGAGTGCAAGCGCCGGCGCGACGAGCGACACGAACGACAGCAGCGGCGCCTCATCCGGACACGCGATGCCGATCACGCCGAGCGGTTCATGCATCGCGAGCGCGACGCCGCGCAGCGGCGGCGTATGCACCGCGCCGTCGAACTTGTCGGCCCACGCACCGTAAGTGAACAGACGCGCGATCGATGCATCGACTTCCGCGCGCGCCGCCGCTTCATCGACGCCGGTGCGCACGACCAGTTGCCGCGCGAATTCGGCCGCACGCACCGCGAGATTTTCGGCGAGGTAGTACAGCACCTGCGAGCGGTTGTGACCGGTCGCATCGGACCACTTCTGCGCGCCGCGCGCCGCGGCGACCGCGTTGCGGATGTCCTTGCGGTTGCCGTCGCCGACTTCGCCCGCGAGCGAGCCGTCGGCTGCGTACACGGGCAGCACGTAGCCGCTGTCCGGACGCACCTGCTTGCCGCCGATAAAGAGCTTCGCGGTGCGATCGACACCAGCGAACGGAGCAGCGTCGTCGGAGCCGAACGCCTCGACCGCTTCGCGCACGGCGACGCCGCGCACCGGCTTGCGCATCGCGAGATCGAGCCACGCGCGCGGCTGCAGATATTCGTAGAGCCCTTCGCGTCCGCCTTCGCGGCCGTAACCCGACTCGCGATAACCGCCGAAGCCGGCAGCCGCGTCGAACAGATTCGTCGCGTTGACCCACACCACGCCACATGCGAGGCGCGGCGCGACATCGAGCGCGCGGCCGATCGTCTCGCTCCACACGCTCGCCGCGAGACCGTAGCGCGTGTTGTTCGCGAGCGCGATTGCTTCGTCGGGTGTGCGGAAACTCATTGTGACGAGCACCGGGCCGAAGATCTCTTCCTGCGCGAGCGTCGACGCGGGCGCGACGCCGGTGACGAGCGTCGGCGGATAGAAGCAGCCGTTGTGCGGCAGACCGGTTTCCGATGCCTGCCAGACCGCGCAGCCTTCGCGTCGTCCGGTTTCGACGAGACCGCGAATCCGTTCGAGCTGCACCGGATCGACGATCGCACCGAGGTCGATGCTTTTATCCAGAGATGAACCGACGCGCAGCGTCTGCATCCGGCGCTTCAGTTTTTCGATGAAGCGCGCTTCGACGCCTTCCTGCACCAGCAGCCGCGAACCTGCGCAGCACACTTGTCCCTGGTTGAACCAGATCGCGTCAACGACGCCTTCCACTGCGCCGTCGAGATCCGCATCATCAAACACGATGAACGGCGACTTGCCGCCCAGTTCGAGCGTCAGCGATTTACCCGAGCCCGCGGTGCGCGAGCGGATCAAGCGCCCCACTTCGGTCGAACCGGTGAACGCGATCTTGTCGACATGCGGATGATCGACCAGCAGCGCGCCCGTGCGGCCGTCGCCGGTCACGACGTTCAGCACGCCCGCCGGCAGCCCCGCGCGCTGCGCGAGTTCGGCGAACAGCAATGCGGTGAGCGGCGTGTATTCGGCGGGCTTCAGCACCACGCAGTTGCCGGTGGCGATCGCGGGCGCGATCTTCCACGCGAGCATCAGCAGCGGAAAATTCCACGGCACGATCTGGCCGATCACACCAAGCGGCGCCCAGCCTTCGAACTCGCTGTCCTGCAGTTGCGCCCAGCCTGCGTGATACAGAAAATGCCGCGCGACCAGCGGCACGTCGATGTCGCGCGTTTCGCGAATCGGCTTGCCGTTGTCGAGCGCTTCGAGTACCGCGAAGAGACGACTGTGCCGCTGCACCATCCGCGCAAGCGCATACAGATGACGTGCGCGTCCCGCGCCGCCGAGCGCCTGCCATGCAGGCTGCGCGGCGCGCGCGGCCGCAACCGCAGCATCGACGTCAGCGCTATCGCCCTGCGCGACATGCGCGAGCAGTTCGCCGCTGGCGGGCGCATGCGATTCGAAACGCTCGCCGGCCGCGGGTGCACGCCACGCGCCGCCGATGAAATGTCCGAACGTCCACTCGTGCTGCGCGAGCCACGCGCGCGCGGGTTGATCGTCCTCGGGCGCGGGACCGTAGTCCATCGAAGAAAAGTACTCGGCTACGCTCATGGGATCGGTGTGGTCAGGCAACAGGGTGACGGTTGAAGGCGGAATAGCGGCCGCTCGCGTAATGCTCGAGCTGGCGTTCGATGTCGGCGAGCAGGCTCGACGCGCCGATCCGGAACAGCGCCGGTTCGAGCCATTCGCGGCCGAGTTCTTCCTTCATCAGGATCTGGTAGTTCAGTACGGTCTTCGCGTTCGACACGCCGCCCGCCGGCTTGAAGCCGATCAGTACGCCGGTGCGTTCGTGATATTCGCGGATCATCCGCACCATCACGAGCGATACGTCGAGCGTCGCGTTCACGCCTTCCTTGCCGGTCGACGTCTTGATGAAATCGGCGCCGGCCATCATGCAGACCATCGACGCGCGCGCGACATTCGACAGCGTGCGGATATCGCCGGTGGCGAGAATCGCTTTCAGATGCGCGTCGCCGCATGCGGCGCGGAACTCGCGCACTTCGTCGTAGAGCGCCTGCCAGTTGCCGGTGAGCACGTGTTCGCGCGTGACGACGATGTCGATCTCGGCTGCGCCGTCGGCTACCGACGCCTCGATTTCCTTCAGCTTCAGCGGATGCGGGATCAGCCCGGCCGGAAAACCGGTCGACACGGCGGCCACGGGAATGCCGCTGCCCGCGAGCGCATCGACGGCCGCGCCGACGAAGCGGTGATAAACGCACACCGCGCCTGTCGTGATTGCATGCGGCGCGATGCCGAGCGCGTCGAGCAGATCGGCGCGCACGGGCTGGCGCGCTTTCGCGCACAGGCGACGCACGCGGCCTTCGGTGTCGTCGCCGCTCAGCGTGGTGAGATCGATGCAGGTGATCGCCTTCAGCAGCCACGCTGCCTGGGCGTCCTTCTTGACGGTGCGCCGCGTGCCGAGCGTCGCGGTACGGCGCTCGACGGCGGACTGGTTGACGCGCAGACCGTCGAGCCAGCCGGCGTCGAACGGCATGCCGGGATTGCGCAGCGGATGCAGGGCGGAACCGCGATGCAGCGCGACAACCGACGAGGACAGCGAGGGAGCTTCAAACATGAGACATCCGTGTTTTTCGTGCGGCGCACATCAAACGATGATGGGTTATTGCCATGTATGCTACATCGATTGATAGGATCGTCACAAGCTCCGTTACGATCATTTCCATGGGGATGGGCATGGTCGTTTTCCCTGGGGGTGTTCTTACAGCGCCCTGTGGAATCCGCACAGCGCCACCGCAGCCAGCCGATCGCCGCCAGCAGCACGAGCGCCGCCCCGCCCAGCACCGGCTCGCGCCACGCCAGCCCGACGACGAAGCCGAATACGCGAGGGCCAGCGAACAACGCGAAACCGGCGATCGCACTGCTTGCGGTGTCCAGTGTTGCGGTGACGCGTTGTGATGCCGGCTGTGACGTTATCTGTGATGTCGGTTGTGACGTCACAACGGGCCGGCTGGGGGCGGGCACGGGCATGGCGTTCTCCTTTATCGAATGCAGGCGTGTGTCACGACGACGACGGTGCTTCGTCGAGAAAACCGACGACGGTTTGCAGGCGGCCGTGCGCGTCGACGGTGCCGAAGTCCGAGCCCTTGACGAACGGCTCGCCCGACGGCGTCGCCAGCGTCCACGAGAAACGCAGCCGGTTTGCGTAGCCGTCGACGTCGGTGGTGCGCTCGAACGTGTGGCCGGGAAAGCGCTCGTGGACCGCGCGGATCATCGCGTCGATGCCGTCGTGGCCATCGCCTGCGAGCATCGGGTCGACATACGACGCGTCGGGCGCCCACGTCTTCGCGATCAACTCACGGCGGCGGGTGTTATCGGTTTCGTTCCATGCGTCGAAGTAGCGGTCGATCAGGTCGGTGTGCGTGTTCATGGTCATAGTCATGGCGGGCTCCTTGGTTCAGGGTGGTAAGTGGGGCGGCGAGGTTTTCGCTGCGCCCGGACTGAAGATTCGGCGACGCGCGGCCGCCAGTCGATTACGTGAGAGGTAATGGAATCGCAGCGCCCTTTGGCTATCATCGGGACCATGAACACACTCTCCTTTTCGTCTTCCTCCTCCGTCGGCTCCGTGAGTCGCACCGTCGGCGATCTGCTGCGTGAATGGCGGCAGCGTCGCCGGATGAGTCAGTTGCTGCTCGCGGCCGAAGCGGACATCTCGACGCGGCATCTGAGCTTCGTCGAATCGGGACGCTCGCTGCCGAGCCGCGAGATGGTGATGCATCTCGCCGAGCGGCTCGACGTGCCGCTGCGCGCACGCAATACGCTGCTCGTCGCGGCGGGTTACGCGCCGCTGTTTCGCGAACGTCCGTTGAACGATCCGCAGCTCGCGATCGCACGTGAAGCGGTCGAGCAGGTGTTGAAGGGACACGAGCCGTATCCCGCGCTTGCGGTGGACCGGCACTGGAACATCGTGTCGACCAACGGCGCGCTTGGGCTGCTGATCGCGAGCGCGAGTCCCGCGCTGCTCGAAGCGCCGGTGAATGCGCTGCGACTGTCGCTGCATCCGCAGGGCATCGCGCCGGCGATCGTTAACTGGCATGCGTGGCGCGCGCATCTGCTCGCGCGGCTGCAGCGGCAGATCGACGTCAGCGGCGACGCGACACTCGTCGCGCTACGCGACGAACTGGCCGCGTACCCCGCGCCGCCCGACGCGGAACCGTTCGATCCCGCCGATGCATCGGGCGTCGAACAGATCGTCGTGCCGCTGCGGATCCGCACCGCGCTCGGCACGCTGTCGTTCTTCAGCACGACGACCGTGTTCGGTACGCCGGTCGACGTGACGCTGTCGGAACTTGCGATCGAAGCGTTCTTTCCCGCCGATGCGCAAACGGCTCAGGCGTTGCAGGCGGTCGGCGCGAATCGCTGAGCGGTTGCAGTGTTCACGGCGGTTGGCAACGTGTGAACGCGTGCGCCCGGATCGCCGCGCTACCATGCAAGCAACCGACCTGCGAGGAGCGCCCCCGTGGCAAAAAGCGACATCATCGTCCGGCAACTCGGCATCGCCGATCTCGACGCTTACTTCCAGTTGCGGCTGCGCGGTCTCGCCGAGCATCCCGAGGCATTCGGCAGGAGCCATGCGGAAACGGTCGCGAGCGGGCCGGAGCAATATCGTGCGACGCTCGAAGGCACGATGGCGGATGAAGGCCGGTTCATTCTCGGAGCGGCGCTGACCGGGAGCGACGGCACGCCGAGCGAAGGCCCACTCGTCGGCACGCTCGCGCTGATCCGCTCGCAGAGCGAACGGGAGCGGCACAAGGCATCGGCGGTCGGGATGTATGTCGCGTCGGAAGCGGCGGGGCGCGGCGTCGGACGCGCGCTGGTCGAAGCGTTGCTCGAGCGCGCCAGGCGCATCGACGGGCTGCGGCAGGTGCAACTGGTGGTCACGAGCACGAACGTCGCGGCGCGCGGGCTGTACGAATCGCTGGGTTTTGTCGCGTATGGGCGCGAACGCGAAGGGCTGCGGGTCGGCGATACGTTCTACGACGCGGATCTGATGGCGTACTTTCTGTAGTCCGGCTGCCGCTCGGCGAATTAGATAGCAAGACTTGGGGCGTCGTGGCGTGCAGGGTTCCGTACACTGGGATCGTCAATGTACGGAGCCCACCCGCGATGCGTCATCACACTCTGCAGGACACACTGCCCGGCCTTGAGTCCGAGCCCGATGAACTCGACGCAGACGGACGCGGCAAGACATCGGTGGAGCGGCCGTCGATCGCACCGATGGAATCGATCAGCCGACGCGTCGACGCACTCGACTGGTCGCACATCGACGGCGATCTCGACCAGCACGGCTGCGCACAGCTCCCCGGATTGCTGACGCCGCGCGAATGCCGCGCACTCGCCGCGCTGTATCCGCAAGACGCGCTGTTTCGCAGCCGTGTCGTGATGGCGCGGCACGGCTTCGGACGCGGCGAATACCGGTACTTCGACTATCCGCTGCCCGACGCGATCGGCGCGTTGCGCGAGACGTTTTATCCGCATCTCGCGCCGGTCGCGAATCGCTGGAACGACACGATGGGAATCGATGTGCGCTACCCCGCTACGCACGCCGCGTTTCTGCGACGCTGCCACGCAGCGGGCCAGCGCCGCGCGACGCCGCTGATCCTGCAATACGGCACCGACGACTACAACTGCCTGCATCAGGATCTCTACGGCGAGCACGTGTTTCCGCTGCAGGTCGCGATCCTGCTGTCGGCGCCCGGCGACGATTTCACCGGCGGCGAATTCGCGATTACGGAGCAGCGTCCGCGCATGCAGTCGCGCGTGGAAGTCGTGCCGCTGAATCAGGGCGATGCGGTGATTTTCGCGGTGCATCATCGGCCGGTGCAGGGTACGCGCGGGTCGTATCGCGTGAATTTGCGGCACGGCGTGAGCCGGCTGCGCTCGGGGCAGCGGCATACGCTCGGGGTGATTTTTCACGACGCGCAGTAGCGGGTTTTATCCACGGCGTAGCGGGACGTCGCCGCTTCATTTACGTGCGGCGCACGGGCACGACATCGGGCGCCGTGATCGCCAGTACCTCAGTGGCTTCGTTCAATGCCGCGCGTTCCTCGGCGGTGAGCGTGTCTGTCGTATGCGGCCACGCCGCCATCAGTTGCTCGAGCGCGGCTCGCATCCGCAGATGAACCGCATGCGCCGAATCGACGTCGTTGCCGAGTTCGCACAGCCGGTACAGCGCCTTGTTTTTCCCGGACTGTGTTCCGTGCTCGATCGTCGAGATCAGTATCGGCATCAACGTGCTCCAGCGCGGAGTGAGGTCGACGACCTCGGCCATCGCCGCGCATTCCATCTTCTGGGCGTTGCGTGACCTGCTGCCTCTGTCGTGCGTCGTCATCGCGAGGCCATCGTTCAAATGCCGTCGACGCGGTTGTTGGCGCGCCCCGGCGTCTGCGTCGTGGGCGGTCCGCCGGGACTGTGCGCGATACTTTCATAGAGGACGTAGAACAGCAGGCAGCCGCACGCAAAGATCGACGCGAACAGAATGGCCCACGCAATGCCGTCCGCGCGTTGCCACCACGGGAATCGGCGGTCGTGGTCGGATCGATTGGCGAGTGGAGATTGCGGTGCGCGAGAAGCCGGATGTTCCGCGATGACGTCATGCCGCGTCGCGCGCTGGCGCATATGGTCCGACATGCGATCGCTCGACCACGCGGAATCCAGACGATGAAGTGCGGACGTAGAAAACCGATGGGTATCGCGCCGCACAAGATGAACGGCGACGGTTCGCTGCGCGTGGGTGCCTTGACCGGGTATGGGACTACTCGCGAAAACCACTCGCGAGGAATCCGCTACGGGCGCAACGCGAACGCCATGAGCGCCCTCTTCGACGGGCAACGCTCCTGCGTCGGGGGGGTGGGTTCTCGTTGATGGCTGATGCTTTAAGCAGGCAGCCATAGATGGCCTCTCTCAAGATCTACCTCAGTCAAGACCGTGCGGATGTCGGCGCATCCGTCGCGATCGCTTCAGTCTCCTCGCCCCTGTACTTCTTGCCGCCCGGATTTTCCGCTAGCATTGCCTGCCGCAAAACGGTGACTACGCGTTTTTGTCACTAGCCGATCGTGCGTGCGTAGTGTCAAATGTGATCGTATGAAAGACGTCCATCGCCCTCGGTTCTACTTGCCCAATCTGCCCTGTCCAGCCTTCGACGAGACAGCGCGGCGAATCTCGCTGCCACTGCACCTCAAATGGATCGCAAGGCCGAGGTCGATGTTTTCTCCCGCGTTTATCGAACAGAACGTTCTGTCGGGCCATCGGTGCGATGACACAACTGCGCACGACTACGGATATCACGCGGGCCTATCGAACCACACCATTCGAATTACTCGCCGGTACGAAATGCATGACCGGCCAGCATCGCAATGGCCATTGAAAGTATTCAACGGTGATTGAATATTTGCAAGAGAATTTTGGCAAACTATCTCGACAGGATGTCGAGGACCGTGACGGAAATGGGATCAGGCAAACAATGACAAATAAAGAGCGCGCCGGGCTCATGGTTCAACGCATCAGGAAGCTGATGCAGTCGAGAAACATCATCGATGCCGAACTTGCGCGCACGACCGGCATGTCGCCGGGCACGCTCAGCCGGATTCTGTCCGGAGAAACAGCCGACCCGCGTCTCAGCTCGCTGTCGGCGATTGCGGGCGCACTGGATTCGACCGTTGGCTACATCACCGGTAGCGAACGTGCGTATCCGATTCCTATCCTCGACTGGGAGCAGATCGTGCCGTTCGCGGACGGCGCACTGAAGACGGACCGCCCGTTGCATTCGTTGACCGTCGACACCGCGCCGGCAGCCGGCACGTTTGCGGTACGAACCACGCCGTCGATGGAGCCGCGCTTCCGCGCCGGTTCATTGATCATCGTCGAACCTGCATCGCAGTATCGCGACGGCCAGGTCGGCGTCGTGTCGTTCAACGCACGCGATGCGGTGGTCCGCCGGTTCACGAAGGACGGCAGTGCGATCTATCTCAAGCGTATCGATCATGCCAGCGACCCGGCTGCCGTATCGCTCGACGACGCCGTGCGGGTGCTCGGCGTCGTCACGGAATCGCGGATGCAGGAAGGCGTCAGTCCTTGAACGCGAACGGATTGAAGTTGGTGTTGAAGTCGTAGTAGTCGATCTTGTCGATCTTCTTCAACCAGCTGGAGACGTGGGTCGTCACGGGCAGCAGCGCGAGTTCGTAGATGGCCTTCACCGTGATCTGGAAAAGAATCATCGGCACGATCGCATGCATCGGCAGCACGCCGTAGAACAGTAGCGTGCAGAAGATCGCGCTATCCACGGTGATCGCAAAGCCCGTGCTGAACAGCACACGTCCCCACAGATACTTCCCTGCGCTCGCGATCTTCAGTTTGGCGAGCAGCGTCGTGTTGATAAATTCGCCGCAGAAGTACGCGACCGTCGACGCCAGGAAGGTCCGCGAAAAATTGCCCACGAGGATGTCGTAGCCGGCAATCGCCGCCTGGTTCTGCGCGCCCCATTCGGGCGCGACCGGAAGCAGCGAGACCGCCCACATCCCGATCACCAGCGCGAAGTTGACCGTCATGCCTCCCCAGATCACGAGACGGCTGGTGCGATATCCGTAGACCTCGGTGACGAGCGTGCTGAAGATGTACGTCATCGGGAACACGACCAACGCGGCCGGGAACGTGACGGCGTCGCCGAGACCACCGGGCAGCCAGCCCAGATGGAGCTGGATGACGCGGAATCCCGTCACGTTGGAGATGACGATGAACGCGACGAACAGCATCGCAAGCATCAGCACGGAGCGCGTGAGCTGCTGTTTCTTCTTCGGAAAATATTCGATCGGCACGAGGCCGTCGGTGTACATCGCCGCGTTCAGGAACGCGATGTGCGCGATGTCCTCAGGCGAGAATTTCTCGAGCCAGTGCCGGTGATAGAGATCATCCGCGGGCATCTTGAACGTGACGCCCGACTCGCTGACCTTGACCCGCACGATCACCTTCTTCTGAGCCTCGGTGGGCTCGATGACGGCCTCGATCTGATGCGTCGGTTTCTGCATGTTCGGTTCTCCGGCCGGCGGCATCATTGTCTGACGAGGCGATCGTTCGTCGCTGCCTCGATGCGCTCCGAGGTTCGGATGGGATTGATGTCGATGCCCCCGCGCCGCGTGTACCGCGCGCAGACCGACAGTTTTTCCGGCGCGCATTGTCGCGAGATGTCGAGGAAGATGCGCTCCACGCACTGCTCGTGAAACTCCTCGTGGTTGCGGAACGAAACGATGTACCGGAGCAAGCCTTCCCGGTCGATTCTGTCTCCTTCATACGAGATCGAAACGGTGCCCCAATCCGGCTGGCCGGTGACGAGACAGTTCGATTTCAGCAGGTTCGAGTAGACCGTTTCCGAGACCCGCCCACCGACTGTCTTGAGCACGTCGGGCTTGACCTCGAAGTCTTCGATTGCGATGTCCTGGTGGTCGAGCGACTCGCCGTCGAGCGCCTTCATTCCTGCAACGGCCGCGCCGTCCACGATCTGCAGGCTCGCAACGACGGGCGCACCCGCGCACTTCGACAGATCCGCCGTCACGGTTTCGCGCACCGCGTCCACGCTGTCGAAGCGCGTGTTGTTCAGCGTGTTGAAGTACAGCTTCATCGACTTCGATTCGATCAGGTTCGGCGATTCGCACGGGATGTGCAATACGGCGATCGCGACCTGCGGCAAGCCGCGCCGGTTCAGCCAGGACACCTCGTAGTGGTTCCAGACGTCGACGCCGAAGAACGGCAATGCGTCGGTGATTCCAAGCTCGTTTCTCTTGATCTCGCGCGGAATCGCGAACAGTCGATCCGGGTTATACAGCGATTCATACGTCGACTTCTTGCCCAACTCCATTCGTCATCCCCATATAAGGTACCTGTCGATATGCACTGCTTCTGCGCGCCGCGTCGGCGTTGCCCGATAAACGGCCCGCAGCCTTGCGACCGCAGCCAGAAGCGCTCCCGGGATGATAAGAGCATTGGCGACTTGAGGTGGCAGGCAACCACGCCATTCGCACCTATCCACCCGGATAGGTGACGGCGCCGCCCGCAATGGTTTCCGGTATCGAAGACAGGTGCCGACGACGCGGGGAGCGCCCGGCTCATCCCGTGGATTCGTGCTAAGGTTTTCGATCGCCATTCATCATCGATTGCCGGACCCGTGGGCCGCCACGCCAGCCATGGCGCGCGCTATCGCCGGTCCGCCAGCACCCACCTCAAATCATGTCCGATCTCGCATCCTCCCTGCCCCGTGCGCCCCGCCGCTTCGACATCAACCCCACGCCGCTCGCCGTCGCGCTCGCGCTGATTGCGCTCGGCGCGTTCTATCTCGCACAGACGGTCAGCGGCCGGCAGGCCGCGCTATATGTGGTCGGCGCGCTGCTCGGCATGTCGCTGTATCACGCGGCGTTCGGCTTCACGTCCGCGTGGCGCGTGTTCATCGCGGACGGTCGCGGCGCCGGCCTGCGCGCGCAGATGCTGATGCTCGCGAGCGGCGTGCTGCTGTTCTTTCCTGCGCTATCCGCCGGCTCGCTGTTTGGGCGGCCCGTCGTTGGGCTGGTCGCGCCGGCGGGTACGTCGGTGATCGTCGGCGCGTTCATGTTCGGCATCGGCATGCAGCTCGGCGGCGGCTGCGCGTCGGGCACGCTCTATACAGTGGGCGGAGGCAGCACGCGGATGATCGTGACGCTCGTCGCGTTCGTCGTCGGCTCGGTGGTCGCGACCGCGCAGATGCCGTTCTGGACCGCTCTGCCCGCGCTCAAACCGCTGTCGCTCGTGAAGACACTCGGCGCCGGTCCCGCGATCGCATTGAATCTCGTCGTGTTCGCGGCGATCGCCGCGCTGACCGTCGCGATCGAACGGCGCCGTCACGGCCGGCTCGTCGACGAACCGCTGCGGCCGCGTCACGCGTCGCCGTGGCTGCACGGTCCGTGGCCGCTGTTCGTTGGTGCGATCGCGCTCGTGCTGCTCAACTTCGCGACGCTCGCGTTGTCCGGCCGACCATGGGGCATCACGTCGGCGTTCGCGCTGTGGGGAGCGAAGGCGCTGTCGACACTCGGCGTCGGCGTCGCGGACTGGCCGTACTGGGCAACGCAGGCGAATGCCGGCTCGCTCGCCGCCCCGGTCTCGCACGACGTGACGACCGTGATGGACATCGGCATCGTGATCGGCGCGATGACAGCGGCGGCGCTCGCCGGCCGCTATGCACCGGTATGGCGGGTGCCGTTGCGTTCGCTCGTCGCGGCTGTCGTCGGCGGGCTGCTGCTCGGCTATGGCGCGCGACTCGCGTACGGCTGCAACATCGGTGCGTATTTCAGCGGCATCGTGTCGGGCAGTCTGCACGGCTGGCTGTGGCTCGTCGCCGCGTTCGCGGGCAACGTGGTCGGCACACGTTTGCGTCCGGCGTTCGGTCTCGAGGTCGAACGCGTCCAGCGGACCGGCTGCTAGTCGTTACAAACTCCCGCTGTTTGTAACAGGGGGCCGCACCATTGTGCGGCATCCCGGGTGACCCCAATAAGCGCCCGGCATTACGAAGTTTTTACCGCGCCGTTTGAATTCTTCTTTTCAAATTCCCGACAGACTGGCCCATTACGGCTAATACGGGAAATCTCTCCCCTGGCGCCGCCCCCTCTCCGTCAAGGCGCGTACAGCAAGGGTTTAGCCTGATTTGCGCCGCTTCGCCAACAGCCACGGAGGCTTGGCGAATTATCGTTACGCGCATATGAAAGTCTTACCGAAATTCAGTGTGGTTTTTGCGGATATTTTTTTGAGAAGGGATTGATTTCTTGAAATCCCCTTCATACAATTCGCTCCAAGGTGTTACGATTTGTAACGTCTTGTATCAAGTGGTCACTTCTTGTATCAAAGAGAAGGGCCGAACGTCAGACGGCAAGGTCGTCGGCGGGGGGTTAAAAAGTGATAACGGCAGGAAATGCCGACTGGTAATTCGGGGCTTCGGAAACAGCAAAAATGGACCGTAGCAGCGAGACGCTGGAGTCAATCCGCGAAATCAATTTGTCGTACATCATGCTCGCGCAGCGCATGTTGCGCGAGGACAAGCCTGTCGGGATGTTCCGGCTGGGACTGTCGTCGGAGCTGGCTGATTTGCTTGCCGGTCTGTCGCTCGCACAGATCGTCAAACTGGCCGCCTCCGACCAGCTTTTATGTTTTTTCCGCTTCAGCGACCACGCGATGTTGTCGGCGCTGACGCAGACCACGAAGCATGCGGAAGTATCGCCTACTCACGCGGCTATCCTGCTAGCAGGCCAGCCTGCTGAGCAGTTCGCCTGACGAGGAGCTGCAACGATGACTGCGACGCTCAAGCGCAGCTTGACCGAAGACGCTCAGGAAGTGTTCCGCGCGATTGCGCTGATCGAACTGGGCGCGCGCATGCAGGTGCTGGAAAGCGAACTCACGCTGTCGCGCGACCGCATGATCCGCCTGTATCGCGAGGTCAAGGGCGTATCGCCGCCGAAGGGCATGTTGCCGTTCTCCGCGGACTGGTACATGACGTGGCTCGCGAACATTCATGCTTCGCTGTTCTACAACACTTACCTGTTCCTGAAAAACGAAGCGCGTTGCTCGCATCTGGACGCACTGACCAAGGGCTACAGGCTGTATCTCGAACACTGCCGGCACAGCGAGACCGAGCCGGTGCTGGATTTGACCCGGGCATGGACGCTCGTGCGTTTCTTCGACGCCGACATCCTGCAGCTGACGCCTTGCTGCCGTTGCAGCGGCAAGTTCGTCGCGCACCGGCATGATTTGCAGCAGAACGTCGTGTGCGGCGCATGTCAGCCGCCGTCACGCGCGGGGAAGACGAAGAAGGCGGCCGCCGCCGCGAAACAGGAAGTGCCGACGATTGCAGAAGCGGCCTGAACAGGGGGTGAAGTAGAGCGGCTCGCAAGAAGCCGTTTTCGCTCAGCGGCGGGTAACAAGCCTCATGAAGCCGTGTCACGGGCCATGTGACACGGCTTGTTTTTTTGTGGTTTCGCTTTTGTTGTTCTTCAATCGCAGGTGCGCCGCCCGACGCATCCGCGCTCAGCCGATCCAGCCGAACGTCTGCACTGCGAGCCACACATTCGCCGCCGTGATCGCCGCGAACAGCAGCCACGCGAGAATCCGTGTCGGCAGGCGGTTCGCGAACGGTCCCATCAGCGTGCGGTCGTCGGTCATCCGGATCAGCGGATACAACGCGAACGGCAGTTGCAGACTCAGCACCACCTGGCTCGCGACGAGCAGCTTGCCGACCGCACCGTTGCCGAGCATCGACACGCCGATCAGCGCGGGGATCAGCGCCAGCGCGCGCGTGATGAAGCGCCGCTGCCAGCACGGAATCTTCATTTTCAGAAAGCCTTCCATGATCACCTGCCCGGCGACCGTGCCGGTGAACGTCGAGCTTTGCCCCGACGCGAGCAGCGTGATCGCGAACAGCACCGCGGCGAAACCGGTGCCGACGATCGGCGCGAGCAGCTTGTACGCGTCTTCGATCTCGGTGACCTGGTTGTGGCCGGTCGCATGAAACGCGGCGCCGGCGAGGATCAGGATCGCTGCGTTGATCAGCAGCGCGAGCACGAGAGACGCGATCGTATCGATGCGCGACAACCCGATCGCCGACGCGATGCCCGGCCGGTCGCGCTTCACCGCGCGAGTCTGCACGATCGACGAATGCAGATACAGGTTGTGCGGCATCACGGTCGCGCCGAGGATGCCGATCGCCAGATACAGCGGCTCGCGTCCGCTGACCGCCTGCCACGACGGCACCAGCCCCTGCATCACCGACGGCCAGTGCGGCTGCACCAGCGCGAGTTCGATGATGTAGCCGACGCCGATCGTCACGATCAGCCCCAGCATGATCGCTTCGAGGTCCCGAAAATTCTTGCCCTTCAGGCCGAGCACGATCAGCGTGTCGAATGCGGTCAACAGCACGCCGACCGTCAGCGAACACTTGAACAGCAGATGAAATGCGAGCGCCCCGCCGAGCACTTCGGCGAGATCGCACGCGATGATCGATATCTCCGCGAGCAGCCACTGCCCGCGCGCAACCATCGGCGAATAGCGGGCGCGCGATAGCTGCGCGAGGTCTTGTCCGGTGACGATGCCGAGACGCATGCTCAGGCACTGCAGCACCATCGCCGCGAGGCTCGACAGCACGACGACGAACAGCAGGCTATAGCCGTAGCGCGAGCCGGCTTCGATATCGGTCGCCCAGTTGCCCGGGTCCATATAGCCGATGGAGACCAGCAGACCAGGCCCCGCAAACTGGAGGATTTTTTTCCAGAACGGTGCGCTCGTTGAGACGGCGACCGAGCCTTGAACTTCGGATGGACAAAACGGTGCGGTGGCGGTGGTCGGAAGTTTGAACAGCAAGCCGGGTTCCTCGCGGTGACAGGCGCCGCGAGGCCGCGTCGACAGTAGCAGCGGGGGCGGCGAACGGGCTCAAGTGTACAGAGAAACTTCCGGCAATGTCCCGTTGAGCGCGTAGCGTCCGAGGTCGCGGAGCCGATAGTCGAGCGGGTCGTGCAGCGTGTGCACGCGCGCGTTGCGCCAGAATCGGTCGAGCGCGAGCGACGCGCCGGTCGCGCGTGCGCCGCATGCGTCGAACAGGTTTTCGCTGACCTCGAGCGCCGCGCGATGCGCGACGATCTTCGCTTCCGATACGGCGAGCGCGACGTGCGCGCGTGCATCGGCGGTCAGATTTGTTCCTTCGTTCCACGCATCGTCGAGTGCTTGCGCTGCGCGGTCGGCGAGCGCTTCGGCGCTGACAGCGCGCAAGCGCATTTCGCCGAAGCGTTGAAGCATGTATGGATCGTCGGTGGCCTTCTCGACACCCGATGCGATCCACGGACGCCCATGCTGCGTCACGTAGCGACGCGCTTCGTCGAGCGCGCCCTGCGCGATTCCGGTGAACAGATTGGTCAGCACCAGTTGCGACACGAGCGTGCGCAACGTCGCGCGCGGCGTCGGCGTCACTTCCGAGCGATGCAGCACCTCATGCGCGTCGATCCGCACGTTCTCGAATGACACGCTGCCACTGTCGGTTTGCCGCTGACCGATCGGGTCCCAGTCGTCGTGCACGGTGATGCCTTCGCGCGTGGTCGGCACGACTGCGACGGCCGGTTTGCGGGTCGCGGGATCGTGTGCGGACACGGTCATCATCGACGAGCCGCGTGTACCGGAGCAGAAGCCCTTCACGCCGGTCACGCTATAGCCGCCGTCCGCCGTTGCCGTTGCGACGAGTCGTGAGTCGAGCGGATTGACTGCGTTGCCCCACCACCAGCGCGCGTCCACCGTGCCGCGCAGATAACGTTCGCGCTGCACGTCGTTGCCCCACACGTCGACGCTCACTATCTGCAGACACTGGAACCCGACCAGATGCGCAAGCGCGCTATCGACCGTAGCGAGCGCGCGAATCGTCCGATAGATGTCGGTCCAGCGTGCGCCCGCGCCGCCGAATTCGCGCGGCACGGCGAGTGTCAGCAGACCGGCGTCGGCGATCCATTGTTTTTCCTGCGCGGCGTGGCCGCCGTCGCGATCGCGCTGCGCAGCGGTTTCGCGCAACGCGGCGAGCAGGCCGGCGAGATCCGGACTCAACGCGGGACTGCGTGGATCGTTCATGCGGCCTCCGTGCGCTGCCACGTCTGTGCGGATCGCAAGTCGGCGAATGCCTGCTTCATGTCGATGTCTCTTCCGGAAAATTTCTGTGTCGATGTGTCGTGCACATCGTGTGGAATGGCTCGCGGATCGCCGTCACCAGTATAAGCGCGAGCCTCGTCACGCCCTTACGCTTCGGCCGGCGCCTGCACGCGCCGCCGATGCTGCGCACCCGCATGCACTTCAGGCAGTCGTGCACGCCCCGCACCGAACAGCTTTTCACGCAGCGTCGGCGCCTCGGCGTAATTAGCATAATCGGTCTTGTAGACGCCGCGATTCTGCAACTCGGGCACAACAAGATCGACGAAATCGACGAACGATTCCGGCATCACGGTACGCGTCAGATTGAATCCGTCGATACCCGTCTCGTCGATCCACGACACCAGTTCGTCGGCGATCTGCTGCGGCGAGCCGACCACCGGTTTCGCGCGACCGCCGAGCGTCATCTGTTCGAGCACCTTGCGCTTGGTCCACACGCCGGTCGTGCTCTTCTTCGAAATCGCCTCGACCGCCGATTGCATCGACTCGGTCTTCACATACGAAATCGGTTCGTCGAGCTCGTACTGCGAGAAATCGATGCCCGTCGAACTGGAGAAATGCGCGATGCCGCCTTCCGCACTCGCGTAACGTCGATACTCGTCGAACTTTTCCTGCGCGGCCCGTTCCGTCTCGCCGACCACCACCGTGATACCGGCAAAGATCTTGATGTCATCCGGCGCGCGGCCGAAGCGCACCGCGCGCGCCCGGATATCGTCGACGATCGAGCGCGTCAGCGGCTTGTTCTGCCCGCCGACGAACACGCATTCCGCGTGACGCGCGGCGAAATCCATCCCGCGCTGCGACGACCCGGCCTGGTACAGCACCGGCGTGCGCTGCGGCGACGGCTCGCTCAGATGAATCGCGTCGACCGAGTAGTACGGACCATCGTGCTGCACGCGATGCACTTTCGCCGGGTCCGCGAACACCCGCGACGCGCGATCGCGCAGCACGGCATCGTCTTCCCAGCTCTGCTCCCACAGCTTGTAGACCACGTCCATGTAATCGTCAGCGCGGTCGTAGCGGTCGTCGTGAGCGATCTGCTGCGTGAGCCCCATGCCGCGCGCGGCGCTGTCCAGATAGCCGGTCACGATATTCCAGCCGACACGTCCTCTGGTCAGATGATCGAGCGTCGACATGCGTCGTGCGAACAGATACGGCGGCTCGTAGGTCAGATTCGCGGTCACGCCGAAGCCGAGATGCTTCGTCACCGCAGCCATCGCGGGCACGATCAGCGACGGATCGTTGATCGGAATCTGCACCGATTCGCGCAGCGGCGTGTCGGGACCGCCCTGATACACGTCGTACACGCCGACGATATCCGCCAGAAAAATCCCGTCGAACAAACCACGTTCGAGCGTGCGCGCGAGATCGGTCCAGTAGTCGAGATCCGTGTAATGCGCGGAGCGGTCGCGCGGATGCGTCCACAGGCCGTGATTGATGTGGCCGACGGCGTTCATGTTGAACGCGTTCAGCAGGATCTGCTTCTTCGTCATCGCGGGGCTCCGTCGCGTGGAAAATGCCGCACGCGCGGTCGAGCGCCGCGCGCACCGCCGGGGAATAATAGAGCCGTGCCGAAACCCGGTCTACGAACGGATTGGCGAAAGGAAATCGCGAAACACGATATGGGTTGCAGACGAAACCGCGAGCAAAATCGCGGGCAAAAAAAAGTGGCGTAACCGGAAACCCGGTTACGCCACTGTCAACATCGGGAACCTATACGGAACCCGCGTGGAGCCTTCGTTAAGACCGCATCACTGCTTCGCGACCTGCTGCGTCGCGTTGCCGTTGGTACCTTGCGCGACGTCGGCGACAGGCTGCATACCGTCCCAGCCACCGCCGAGCGCGCGAATCAGGTTAACCGTCGACACCGCCTGCGTCCCAGCCAGATGGCTAGCCTGCAACTGCGTGACCAGCACCGAGCGTTCGCTGTCGATCACATTCAGATAGCTGACCTGTCCTTCCTGATACTGCGTGCCCGACAGATGCGCGGCGCGCTGCGACGCACTCACGGCAGCGTTCTGCTCGCGAATCTGATCGTCGAGCAGGCGAAGATCAGCAAGGTTATCCTCGACTTCGCGGAACGCAACGAGCACCTGCTGACGATACTGCGCGACGTCTTCGTCATACTTCGCGCGGGCATTGTCGAGCCCTGCACGACGACGTCCGCCGTCGAAAATCGGCAGCGTCAGCGCGGTACCGGCGAGCGGCCCGAGCAGGAACGTGCGGCTCGACCACATGAACAGATCGCCGAGCGTCGCCGACTCGTAGCCAAACGCACCGGTGATGTCGAGCTTCGGGAAGAACGCCGACTTCGCGAGACCGACGCGCGCATTCGCCGCAGCCATCGCACGTTCGGCAGCCGAGATGTCCGGACGACGTTCGAGCAGCGCGGACGGCAGACCGGCCGGCACGCGCGCGATCACCGGTACGAGCGGCGTCTCGGGGAACGAGAAGTCCGCCGGTGCCTTGCCGAGCAGGATCGCGAGGCTGTGTTCGGACGCAGCGCGTTGACGTGCAACACCGACCGCATCGGCGCGTGCCGACGCGAGTTCGTTGCGTGCCTGCGCGACGTCGAGTTCGCTGATGTCGCCTTCCTTGAAACGTCGTTCGATCAGTTTCAGCGAGTCTTCACGCAGCGACACGGTACGACGATACAGGTCTTGATCCGTGTCGAACTCGCGCAACTGGAAGTAGTTCTGCGCGACGTCCGCCTGCAGCGCGAGCTGCACCGAACGGAACAGCGCTTCGCTCTGCTGCGCGTCGGCACGCGCCGCATTCACGTTCGAACTCACGCGACCGAACAGATCCGCTTCGTACGACACGGTGCCCTGTGCGCGCCACAGCGTCGTGGTCGACGAACCGGCGCTCTGCGGCAGGAACTGCGATGCCGACGACGCCGTTTCGCGCGTCGGGCCGAAGCCCGCATCGAGCGACGGGAACCACGACGACCGCGCAGCCTGCGTCAACGCACGCGCCTGTTGCACACGCGCAGCGGCAGCCTTCAGATCCTGATTCGCAGACGCAGCCTGCTTTTCCAGATCGTTCAGCACCGGATCGTTGAACACGGCCCACCATTCGCCGCGATGTTCTGCGTCGGCCGGTTGTGCGGGCTTCCATGTGCCTGCGTCCTTCGCGTCAATGACCGGCGCTTCCTTGAACGCCGTCGGCGTCGGCGCATCGGGGCGCTTGTAGGTCGGCTCGACCGAGCACGCGACGAGCAGCATCAGCAACAGTCCGCTGGCCGCCGCCCGGCCCCAGCCGCGCAAAGATTGATATCGATTCATTTTTTTATCCACTCCACTCAAGCGTTCGACGTCGGCAGTGCCTGATGCGGCGAATCCTTCTGCGCCACATGGATCTTGCCGCCGGCAAGCGTCCGCAGTACCACATAGAACACCGGTGTCAGCATCAGGCCGAACAGCGTCACGCCGAGCATGCCGAAGAACACCGCGATACCCATCGCGTGACGCATTTCCGAACCCGCACCGCTCGACAGCACGAGCGGAACGACACCCATGATGAAAGCGATCGACGTCATCAGGATCGGGCGCAGCCGCATACGGCTCGCTTCGATCGCCGCCGACAGCGGCGAGTGTCCGTCATGCTCCAGTTCGCGAGCGAACTCGACGATCAGGATCGCGTTCTTCGATGCAAGCCCCACCAGCACCATCAAGCCGATCTGCGTGAAGATGTTGTTGTCGCCCTGCGTCAACCACACACCGGTCAGCGCGGACAGCAGACTCATCGGCACGATCAGGATCACCGCGAGCGGCAACGTCAGGCTTTCGTACAGCGCGGCCAGCACGAGGAACACGAGCAGCACGCTGATCGGGAACACCCACATGCCCGCGTTACCCGCCAGCATCTGCTGGTACGTCAGGTCGGTCCATTCGAGCTTCACACCACGCGGCAGGACTTCGGCCGCGACACGTTCCGCCGCTGCCTGCGCCTGGTTCGTCGAGAAGCCGGGCGCGGGACCGCTGTTGATGTCGGCTGCGGTGTAGCCGTTGTAGCGCACCACCATTTCCGGCCCGTAGGTCGGCGTCACGGTGACGAGCGACGACAGCGGCACCATATCGCCGGCGGCGTTACGCGTCTTCAGTTGCAGGATGTCGTCCGCGCGTTGACGGAACGGCGCGTCGGCCTGCACCCGCACCTGATACACACGACCAAAGCGGTTGAAGTCATTCACGTACAGCGAGCCGAGGTAGATCTGCATCGTGTTGAACACGTCGGTCACCGGCACGCCAAGCTGCTTCGCCTTCACGCGGTCGAGATCGACGTTCAGCTGCGGCACGTTGATCTGATAGCTCGAGAACGTCGGCCCGAGTTCAGGCGTGGTCGAGGCCTTCTTGATGAACGCCTGGGTCGCGTCGGCCAGTTGCGCATAGCCGACCGCGCCGTGATCCTCCAGCTGCAGCTTGAACCCGCCGAGCGTACCGAGGCCCAGCACCGGCGGCGGCGGGAACACCGCGACGAACGAGTCCTTGATCGAGCCGTACTTCTGGTTCAGCGCACCGGCGATTGCACCCGCCGACAATGCCTTGCCATGACGCTGATCGAACGGCTTGAGCGTCACGAACACGATGCCCGCGCTGGAACTGTTCGTGAAGCCGTTCACCGACAGCCCCGGGAACGCGACCGCGCTTTCGACGCCCGGCTGCTTCAACGCAATCGAGCTCATGTCGCGGATCACCTTCTCCGTGCGATCGAGCGACGCACCGTTCGGCAACTGCGCGAACGCGATCAGGTATTCCTTGTCCTGCGCCGGCACGAAGCCGCCGGGCACGATGTGCGTGATCAGCACGGTCGCGCCGAGCAGCACCGCATAGACGGCCAGCATCGCGCCCTTGCGCTTCAACACACCGTTCACGCCGCGGCCGTACGCAGTCGAGCCGCGCTTGAACACCTTGTTGAAGCGTGCGAAGAAGCCGCCCAGCAGACGGTTCATCACGCGCGTCAGCACGTCCGGTTTCGCATCGTGACCACGCAGCAGGATCGACGCGAGCGCCGGCGACAGCGTCAACGAGTTGAACGCCGAGATCACCGTCGAGATCGCGATGGTCATCGCGAACTGCTTGTAGAACTGACCGGTCAGGCCCGTCATGAATGCGAGCGGCACGAACACGGCGACCAGCGTCAGCGCGATCGCGATGATCGGCCCACTCACTTCCTGCATCGCCTTATACGTCGCATCGCGCGCACTGAGCCCGCTTTCGATGTTCCGCTCGACGTTCTCGACGACCACGATCGCATCGTCGACGACGATCCCGATTGCCAGCACCATCCCGAACAGCGACAACGCATTGATCGAGAAACCGAACGCGAGCAGCAGCGAGAACGTCCCGATGATCGACACCGGCACCGCGATCAACGGAATGATAGACGCGCGCCAGGTTTGCAGGAACACGATCACCACGATCACGACCAGCGCGATCGCTTCGAGCAGCGTATGCACGACCGCCTCGATACTCGAACGCACGAACTGCGTCGGGTCATAGACGATCTTGTATTCGACGCCCGCCGGGAAATCCTGCGCGAGTTCCTTCATCTGCGAACGGACTTCGTCGGAAATCTGCAGCGAATTCGCACCTGGCGACTGGTTGATCGCGAGCGCGACCGCCGACTTGTTGTCGAGCAGCGAACGCAGCCCGTATTCCGACGCGGCAAGCTCAACGCGTCCGAGATCGCGCAGATACGTGACGGCGCCATCGGGTGCGGTCTTCACGATGATGTCGCCGAATTCGCCGGTAGTCTGCAGACGGCCGCGCGCATTCACCGACAGCTGCAACGGCGTGCCCGGCACCGACGGCGACGAACCGATCGTGCCCGCAGCCACCTGAATGTTTTGCTCGCGAATCGCGTTCACGACATCGGTCGCGGTGAGGTTACGCTGCGCGACCTTCTGCGGATCGAGCCACACGCGCATCGAGTAATCGCCCGAACCCCACAGCTGCACTTCGCCGACACCCTTGATCCGTTCGAGCCGGTCCTTGACGTTCAGCAGCGCATAGTTGCGCAGGTACGTCATGTCGTAACGGTTGTTCGGCGAGATCAGGTGGACCACCATCGTCAGCGTCGGCGAGCTTTTGATCGTCGTCACGCCGAGCCGCTGCACGTCTTCAGGCAGACGCGGCAACGCCTGATTCACGCGGTTCTGTACGAGCTGCGTCGCGAGATCGGGGTTGGTGCCGAGCTTGAACGTCACGGTGAGCGTGAGATTGCCGTCGCTGTTCGCCTGCGACTGCATGTACAGCATGTTCTCGACACCGTTGATCTGCTCTTCGAGCGGCGACGCGACCGCTTCCGCGATCACCTTCGGATTCGCGCCCGGATACTGCGCGTGCACCACCACCGACGGCGGCACGACTTCCGGGTACTCGGAAATCGGCAGCTGGAACAGCGAGATCACGCCGCCCAGCAGGATCAGCACCGACATCACGCCCGCAAAGATGGGCCGGTCGATAAAAAATTTCGATATGTTCATTTGAGGCTCTGGATGTTGGAGCGCTTACGCGTATCGATCGAACGCTGCGGACTCGTGGCCCGCACGGTTCAGACGACGGTCGCGATTCACGAATTCTTCTCCGGCTTCGCGGGGGTGGTGGGCGACGCGGGTTGCGACTGCGCAACCGGTGTTGCGTTCGGGTCCACGTCGGCGGTCATCGGCACCATGTGCGCGCGGACCTGATCGCCGGGACGCACACGCTGTGTGCCGTTCACGACGATGCGATCGCCCGGCTGCAAACCGCTCTTGATGACCCGCAGGCCATCCTGCTGCGCGCCCAGTTGCACCTCGCGGTACGACACGTGATCGCTCTTGTCGACGGCCAGCACGAACTTCTTGTCCTGGTCCGTACCGACTGCCGCGTCGTCGATCATCAGCGCCGGATGCGGCGCACTGCCGCCGACCTTCACGCGGGCATACAGACCCGGCACCAGCACGCCGTCCGCGTTGTCGAAACGCGCGCGGATGCGGATCGTGCCCGACGTCGTGTCGAGACGGTTGTCGACCGAATCGATCGTGCCGCTGCGCGAATAGCCGGTTTCGTCCGCGAGACCGAGATCGACCGGTACCTTGCCGTTCTTCACCTGGCTGATGTACCGGAGGTACGTCTGCTCGTCGGCATCGAACGATGCGTAGATCGGCGACACGGACACAAGCGTGGTCAACGGCGCAGCGCTCGCGCCTGCCGACACGACGTTGCCCAGCGTGATTTCCGCACGCGACACACGACCGGCGACCGGCGCGACGATCCGCGTATAGCCGAGATTGATGCGCGCGGTTTCGAGCGCGGCCTCGGCGGCCTTCAGATTCGCATTCGCTTCACGCGACGCGTTCTGCTTCTCGTCGTAATCGCGCTTCGCGATCGCGTTGTCGGTCAGCAGACGCTGCGCGCGTTCCCAGTCGGTTTGCGCGTAGCCGCTGCGGGCCTGCGCGGCGGCTACCTGCGCCGCCGTGCGATCGACTTCCGCCTGATACGGACGCGGATCGATGACGAACAGCGTGTCGCCCTTCTTCACGAGCGCGCCGTCCTTGAAATTCACCGACACGATCGTGCCCGACACCAGCGGACGCACATCGACGCGGTCGATGGCTTCGAGACGGCCGGAATAGCTCTGCCAGTCGGTGATCGTCTTCTGCACGACGGTTGCTACGTCGACCTCGGGCGCCATCGGCGCGGCTTGCGCAGGCGCGCGCGCATCGACGCGGATCGCACCCAGCGTGCCGAGCCCGGCGACGACGAGTACGGCAACCGCGGCGATCGCGATGCGGGAGCGGGTGAACGGAAGAATGGACATGGTGGCTCCAGGTTTCTGTGTGGATAACGAAATGGCTTGTTTTGATGGGTTATTTGGCAGACGCGTTGGCAATCGCGCTCGCCGCAGCGTTACCGACAGCGCCCGCAGCGCGAGCGGCAAAGCGGCACTGGAAGAAGCGCACGGCTTCCTGCAGCGCGCCCGGGTGGCTGCCGATCTCGGCGTGCGACACGCTCGGGCAGCGGACCACCTGGGTCAGCACGCCTGCGTCGATCAGGTTGCTTGCGTACTTCTCCGCTTCGACGTGCAGCACGTCGTTCTGCGCGGTGACGATCAGCGTCGCGGGCAGACCGGCGAGACGCACCGATTCGAGTGGCGCAGCATACGGATGCATCCGATGCGACGCCTGCGGCAAATACGCGCGATAGCACGCCGCGCATTCGCTTGCGGTGATGTCGGATGAAATGCGGCGCTCGTCGCCGAGACGCGTGAGGCTCGGGTCGAGCATCGGACCGAACAGCGCCTGCGCGTCGATGCGCACGTCGCCGCGGTCGCGGGCAATGAACGCGAGACAGTTCGCGAGCTGACCGCCCGCATCGTGACCCGCGACGGCCATGTGCTTCGTGTTGCCGCCGAACGCGCGGGCGTGGGTCTGGATCCACAGCGCGGCGCGGTGCGCGTCTTCGGGCGCGGCGGGAAACGGGAAACGCGGCGCGAGCGAATAGCCTACCGACACTACGAGAGTGGGTAAGTGTTCTGCTAAATAACGGGCGGCGGCGTCGGCGTCGTCGAGCGAACCGCGCACGAAGCCGCCGCCGTGAAAGTACAGCAGCACCGGCAGACCGGACTTGCCGGCCGGCCGATAGAGCCGCAGTTTGATCTGCTGGGCGTAGCCTTCGATCTGCACGTCGCTCAGCTCCAGCGACGACGTGGCTTCCGAGACCCAGGAGGCCGGCGGAACAAAGGCAGACAGTGATTTGGTTGCATCCATGTCGAACGGCGCAATGCGCACAAAAAGGCGATGGTGCGAATTGTGGGTCCGGCAGACTCCCAAATAAATGCCTATAATCCGGCAACACAATTCGGTGCGCCTGAACAATCAATCGGCTTGTCGGTTCAACCGATTCCTCTGCAGATGCACCCGCCCTTTTGGAGGTTTGCAATGGACCGGCTTCAGGCCATGCAAGTGTTCACCCGGGTCGTCGACACCAACAGCTTCACGCGTGCAGCGGAAACGCTCGACATGCCGCGGGCTTCCGTCACGACCATCATTCAGAATCTCGAGGCGTTTCTCGGCGTGCGGCTGATGCATCGCACGACGCGGCGTCTGTCGTTGACGCCCGACGGCGCTGCGTACTATGAACGCTGCGTGCGGATTCTCGCGGACGTCGAGGAAACCGAAGCAAGTTTCCAGAGCGGCAACAAGAAGCCGCACGGCAAGTTGCGCATCGACATGCCGGGCTCGATCGGCAAGCTGATCGTGATTCCGTCGTTGTGCGAATTCCATACGCGCTACCCGGATATCGATCTGCAGCTTGGGTTGACCGATCGTCCTGTGGATCTATTGCAGGAAGGGGTCGACTGCGTGGTGCGGGTCGGCGCGTTGCAGGATTCGTCGCTGGTCGCGCGGCGCATTGGTTTGTTCGAAGGCGTGACGTGCGCGGCACCGGAATACCTCGAACGCTTTGGCATGCCGCAGACGCTCGAGGATCTGGATCAGCACAAGGCCGTCAATTATTTTTCGAGTCGGACCGGTCGCGTGCTCGACTGGGCGTTCCTTGTCGACGGCAAGGAAATCGAGGTGAAGATGAAGGGGATCGTGTCGGTGAACGACGCGGATGCCTACGTCACGTGTGGAATCGAGGCTTTTGGGTTGATTCAGCCGGCGCGGTTCATGGTGTTGCCGCAGTTGCAGTCGGGGAAGCTGGTTGAGGTGCTGCCGCACTTGAAGCCGTTGCCGATGCCTATTTCGGCGGTTTATCCGCATAGCAAGCATCTGTCGTCGAAGGTGCGGGTGTTTGTGGACTGGATTGCTGAGCTGTTTGATCGGTGTCCGTTGTTGAGTGGGCGGGCTAGTCTTGAGAAGATGTGTACGATGAAGACGTTTGAGGAGCGGGAGTCTGCGCCTTCGCTTGATACGCCGGTTATGACGGAGTGGGTAGCGTAGGTTTTTTTCTGTTTGTTTTTTGTTTTTGCCTTGCTGGCGGCTGCGATTTGGCGCCTCGCGGCGCAGGCGTTGCCCCTGTGCGGGGCAGCACCTACTTTTCTTTGCCGCGGCAAAGAAAAGTAGGCAAAAGAAAGCCGCCGACACGAAGCTTCTCCTTTCCGTGTGTGGCCCCAGTGGCACTCGCCTAACTGGACACCACGTTCACACCGTCTGGTGGTCCGAGACGAGACCATCCCCCTCGCCGCAAACCGAAGTGACAAAGCACCCGCACATCCCGCGGCGCACTGGTGTGCGCGCGGATCGGTTTGCTTGGGAAACCATCCGGAAGAGAAGCGCAGAAACAAGACCGTACTAACCGATGGGTTATGCCCATCGGCGGCGAAGCCCGCCGGAACGAATGACTGCCTTGTCACGAAGGCGAACGCCGCGAAGACGGATCTCGTCTCGGACCACTACGCAGTGTGAACGTGGTGCCCACTTAGGCGAGTGCCACCGAGGCAGCACGCGGAAAAGACAAGGTAACGTGTCGAGCGGCTTTCTTTGCCTACTTTCTTTGCCGCGGCAAAGAAAGTAGGTGCCGCCCCGCACAGGGGCAACGCCTGCGCCGCGAGGCGCAAAATCGCAGCCGCCGGCCAAGGCAAAAGATAAGTGGTAACGCCCGCGCCGCGAGGCGCAAATCAGCACCGCCCAGCGGAAAAATAGAAAATCACACGCAAAAAAACCAACGCCTGCGGCGAACAAAAAAACCTAAAAACCCCATAAAGAACAGGGGAAAATCAAAATCGATTGTTCCATCTCCCCAACAATTCATTTCGCGATTCAGCGATTTATCAAAAGCGCTACAACCTCTAAATTTCACCCTGTCGCTACGCCGATCCCCTCGGCACTGCAATCGAATAACAGGAGTGAATCATGAAACGCCCTCTCATCGCCGGTCTGCTTCTCTCGATGCTCGCGAGCACCGGTGCCTTCGCACAAGGCGGTGGCGGCATCGGTCGCGCAGGCACCTACAACGATTATTCGTGGGCCCACACGCCCGCCACCAACACGCAGCCCGGTAAAACGCGCGCCGAAGTCCGCGCTGAACTCGTGCAAGCCTATCGCGACGGCTCACTGCCCACGCTCAGCCGCAACAGCTATCCGGACAAGAGTCTCATCGCTCGCACGCAGGCCGAACGTCTAGCGACCCAGTCGAACGACGAAGAAACGACCCGCATCGCACGCGACCAGAAGCAACCGGTCAACGATCAATAAGCAACCCGGAAACAAACCCGCGTGTCCGGCCTCCATCCGATAACCGGACACGCATCTCTCACAAGGAGCCTGTCATGAATCCGTCCGAACTCGACGATTGGTCCACCGATGCACCCGTGTGGAAGCCGTATAGAGCCCACTAAAGCGCGTCGCTAAAGAAAGCATCGGTGGCATAGCAAGATCAACGGCGCGGCACGCCGTCGCGCCATTCACTCCAGTGCGTCACGATGTCCTGCACGAGCGGATTGCCCGCACGGAACAGGTTGTCCACCGCGATCGAGAAGCCACCCTGCGCCGCGTAGTTCAGCAGATTGTCCGCACTCGTCTGGCCGTCGTACGGCCGGTCGAAGTCGGACCCCGAACGCAACACCGCAACGCGGTTCAGGTCGACACGATTGATGCTTGCCGCGCGTTTCAGCGCTTCATACGTCGCGTTGTCTTCCTGCTGCGTCGTGCAATACACACCCTGGCCGTCGGTCAGGAGCTTGGTCCAGTCGCGTGCGCGCTGGCCGATATCCGTACCCGACCACCATGTATCGCCAGCCAGCGTGTCGCACTGAATCACCTTCGGCGACTGGTTCGCGGGCGCATACGAAAACTTCGCGCGCGCGGCCTGCGCCTGCGCGTTGTCTTCGAGCGTCACGCTACGCGACAGCGCAAATGCCGCATCGGCGAGCTTCGTGTTCAGCTGGAATACTTCGGTGCGATAGTCGAGCGGCGGTTTCTGCGTCGGGCTCGTCGTGTTGATGCCGAGGTAGCCGGTGGTCCAGCCCGGCGGAATCTCGCGACCATCGAGTTCCCACTGAATGCCGAAATCGACGAGCCACTTCGCCCACGCGGCCGAACCGATCGTGCCTTGCTGCGGATCGATACCCGCAATGCCGGCCACCATGAAGTACGTATGCCGCAGATCGAAACGTGGCGAGAACGCGAGCGCCATCGTCGACGTCGCTGCATTGGCGTGACCCATGCCGGTCGTCATCACGCAGACGTCCTGCTTGTTGCAGCTGATCGTCGGGTAATCAGGCGACAGTCCCGCGACGCTAATCTTCTCCCACGGTCCGAGATGGTCGAGCCACACCTGCCCTTCCGGGGCGAACATCGAAATGATCATCACCTTGACATGACGACCGTGCGACTGGCCGTCCTGAGCAAACGCATCGCCATCGCCGGCATTCGCGGCGAGCGGCGAACTGGCCGCGCAAGCGGCCAGCAGCAACGCAGGAACAACACTGAAAGTACGAGTCAGCATAATGGGCCTTCCTTTGTTTTATGTCGCGTTGGAGGAACTGACTGGCTGTGTTGCGGGTGCAGCAGGACGCCGGCACGCGCCTCGACACTGCTGACCGCAGACGAGAAGTGAAGCGGTACAAGTATAGGTGTAGTCGCTCCATTTTCCACGTGGCAATCGGGCCACTACGAATCGCCGTGACCCCTTGCGCACAATCTCACGCGGGAACGCATTCTGCGTCATCATCGAATCTGCGTCGGCGGTCTATGCAGATCGGCTCGTCGATTCCCGCACAGAGGCTGCTGCAAACGAATTCATCGCTTTGTCCCCAGAACGCTTTAGACAGGAGCAGTACCCATGGACTACGTCAAACTCGGCCGCACGGGCCTCGATGTTTCGCGCCTGTGTCTCGGCTGCATGAGCTACGGTGCGCCCGATCGCGGCACGCATGCGTGGTCGCTCGACGAACAGCAGGCGCGCCCGTTCATCAGGCAGGCACTCGATCACGGCATCAACTTCTTCGACACCGCCAACACTTACTCGGCCGGCACGAGCGAGGAAATCGTCGGGCGTGCGCTGAAAGACATGGCACGTCGCGACGAAATCGTGCTCGCCACCAAAGTCTTCAACCGGATGTCGCCGGGCCCGAATGGTGCCGGTCTGTCGCGCAAGGCGATCTTCGCGGAAATCGACAACAGCTTGCGACGCCTCGGCACTGACTACGTCGACCTCTATCAGATTCATCGCTGGGACTACAGCACGCCGATCGAAGAAACGATGGAAGCGCTGCACGACGTCGTGAAGGCGGGTAAGGCACGTTACATCGGCGCATCGTCGATGTTTGCGTGGCAGTTCTCGAAAGCGCTGCACGTCGCTGAGCGAAACGGCTGGACCCGCTTCGTCACGATGCAGAACTACGTGAACCTGCTCTATCGCGAGGAAGAACGCGAAATGCTGCCGCTGTGCGAAAGCGAAGGCATCGGTGTGATTCCGTGGAGCCCGCTCGCGCGTGGTCGCCTGACGCGCGACTGGGACACGACGAGCGCGCGCTCGGACACCGACGAATTCGGTCGCACGCTGTACAAGCAGACGGCGGATGCGGATCGTCGTGTCGTCGAGCGGGTCGGTGAGGTTGCGGCTGCGCGCGGTGTGCCGCGCGCGCAGGTCGCGCTCGCGTGGGTGCTGCAGAAAAAGCCGGTCAGCGCGCCGATCGTCGGGGCGACGAAGCCGCAGCATCTGGACGATGCGGTGGGTGCGTTATCCCTTGCACTGACCGCCGATGAAATCGCGAAGCTCGAAGAGTTGTATGTGCCGCATGCGGTGACGGGGTTCAAGTAAGCGTCACTTGATCGGGAGCGCTGTTGCATTGAGCACGGATCGCGCTCCTGAATTGCACCACACGCAGCGTCAATCTCAGCCGAGGCTGACGCTACGTCTCTGCCACTCGTTCAGCCGCTCGCGTTGTCGAGTCATCCGGTTCGAAGCAGCCGACCGTTAGGTCTCACGGCCAGACCGCGGCATAAAATCCCAAATAGAAAACAGTGGTAGCGGCCATTAGCGCCACCACTGACATCGCCACCCGCCGGAGCGAGTATTTGCGCGCCTGTACGAAACCGACGATCGCCCATGACACCGCCGGGCCGACAAGAAAAACCACGATGGCGGCATAGCCCACCCAGGATACTGCACAGTGTTCCGTGTCCCAGCACCCGTGCCAGCGAGTCGAAACGAGAGGCCACGAAAGCCGGTCCTTCAGGCGACTTCCCATGACGAGAAACTCCAGGGAAATCAGGACGCCCGCGATCAGGAAGAGAAGCGATACTGCGGTGCGTTTCATTTGATTTCCCAGAAGAGGATCTGGCTGGATTTGCCGAGATCGGAGTACCAGAGGGACAATGCTCCGATGCGAAAACGCGCGAACGAAGTCAGCCAACCTTCGACTCCTGGTGACGTCAGCGTGTCCTTGTTCCAGAGGTCGATGTGATCGCCGGTCGTCGTGCCTTTCGAGTCCGTATCGCGTGCCCAGTAACCCGAGAAGAATATGATCCCCGTTCGCCCTTTGACCTTCTCTTGCCAGTCTGCACCGGTGACGTCAATGGGTGTCGTCAGTCCCGCTAGCGGGTGAAGCCCGAGCCAGCCCGCCATCTCGCGGGCGCGAAGTGCGGTTCTTTTCCCGTCAATGCGTATCTGGCCTGCACCGCGATATGACTGCATTTCAACACCGACGTTATGTAGCGTGAGACTCAATCGAATCGCGCATTGATTGTCAGCATACGGAGGCACCTTGCCAGTATGAGGATCAACAAAAGGATCCTCCTTGTCAGGATACGCAGCCCAAAGCTCAGCAAACGAAACGGCTCGGAGATGCACTTCCTTGATCGAGCCAGGGGTGAGGTTCGTTCTGACGACCGTTTTCCTGTTCGGCATCGTCACTTCCCACCGCGCATCGCAAGGGCTTCGTCGCCCCAGTACACATGATAATCGGCGGCGCACTCCGTGAAGATACGCGGCAAGGCTCCGGCCTCGTCCAGGTGCCCGCCAGTGGTTCGTCCGTCCGCCATCTGGATGAAGTACGGATAGCCCACCGATACACCTGCTCCGACTACCTTGACGCGCTCATCGAACAGCGGTGGCAGGCCCATTGCGCTGACCATGACTGCGTCGCCGCATTTCCCTTGCCTCGTGCCCATGTCCTCAAACCATGCCGTCGCGATTGATCCAGCAATCATGCGCGGTGGCCTTGGACATGCGCAGAGCAGGATATCGCCGTCGAGCGCGAGTTCAGTGTTGACATGGATATGTCGTCGCGGTCCTCCAGCTTTCGCGATCACACCGGTCATCTCGCAGGCGTTGCAATAACAACGCGCGCCGATCTTCACTGGCGAGCGTCCGCTAAAACTGATTGGTGCTCCGGAATACGGCTCAATGACGCCTCCAGTTTCAGGCTGATCGTCCACACTGAGATAACGCCGCATCATCGCTAGCCTCTCCGTTGTGAAAACGACATCGTAGGGTCTTAAGCCATTCACCTCGTCAATTGTTTGCAAAGATTCACAAGTGATTGCAAACCACTCGATAATAGACATTCCACACACGCAAACGGCCCGCTAAAGCGAGCCGTTTGCACAAAGTCACTACTCCGCACACCTCAACCCATCCACCCGATTCTGTGAGCGCGCTATCGCTTGCACTTACCGCCGATGAAATCGCGAAGCTTGAGAAATTGTATGTGCCGCATGCGGTGACGGGGTTTAAATAAGCGTCACGTAATCGGGGCGCTGTTGCGTCCTGTTTCCTGGCCTCGGCACGGACGTGCTACGGGGTCTCGTCTGTTTTTCAGAGGAAGCTTTTTCGGCATGCCGTTCAAAATACTTCCCCTCCGGTGCACAAATTGCCTCGTAACCAGCCGAAAATGGTGGATATCACGATCAAGTATCATGCACGATAAACAGCATCAATCGATGCTATAATTTGTGTCAACCAGAAAGGGGGTTTCCGTGCGCACTACCATTGCACTCGATGATGATTTGATCGCCAAGGCTCAAGCCTATACGGGCGTGGAAGAAAAATCGGCACTCGTGCGTGAAGCACTGAAGGCCCTGATCCAGCGTGAGGCTGCAAAGCGACTCGCCAGCCTTGGGGGAAGCCAGCCGGGCATCAAGGGAGCACCGCGTCGCCGGCAGGGCGTTAAATGATCCTCGTTGACACGTCGGTCTGGATCGATCACATCAATGCTTCTGATCACATACTGGTTGGCCTGCTTGCCGAGGAACGTGTGCTGACCCACCCGTACGTAATCGGAGAGATTTCACTCGGGAGTTTGCGCAAACGTGCGCTCGTGCTTGGTGCGCTACTGGATCTACCGAGCGCGCCAGTGGCGACACCGGAAGAGACGTTTTATCTGATCGAACGACAGCGCTTGTTCAATCGGGGGATCGGATATGTGGACACCTCACTATTAGCCTCTGCGTTTCTGCAACCTGGGGTCACCATCTGGACGCGTGACAAACGCTTAAAGAGCGTGGCTGACGAACTTGGCCTCAGTGCGGTGCTTGGCCACTAGACGGCACAAATCATCCGGCAATCAACGCCATCCCCCAACGCAAACGACCCGCCAAAGCGGGTCGTTTGCATAAAGAGCGCCATCACTCCGCGACAACTCAGTCCATCAATCTCCTACATTAGCCGCACCCACACGCGGCACATCCGGCTCAAAAAACACCCACTTAACCTGCGGAAACGCCGCCTGCAAATCCGCCTCGACGATATTGATCGCATCGACCATCGCGCGTCCGCTTGCGTAGTCGATCATCTCGGCCTGCACCGCGACCACCACGTGCTTGCCCCATTGCAGCGTGATCAGATTCATGATGCTGCGAATTTCGCTACGTGCACGCAGATGCGCTTCGATCGCGCGTCGCACTTCCGGGCTCGCCGATTCGCCGATCAGCATCGACTTCACCTCGCGCGCGACGAGCCACGCGATCACCATCAGCAGCACGCCAACGCCGACCGAACCGAGAGCGTCGTACATCGGATTGCCGGTCACCATCGTCGCGAGCACAGCGACGAACGCGATCGCGAGGCCAAAAAGCGCGGCAATATCCTCGCCTGCGACGACGAGCAGATCGGACTCGCGCGTTTCGCGAAACCATCGCCACATCGACTTGTCCGGGTGCACCTTGCGGATCTCGCGGACCGCGCCCATCAGCGAGAACGTTTCAAGCACGACCGACACACCCAGCACGATCAGCGCGACGAACGCATGCGACAGCGGCTCGTGTGCGACGAGGCGATGCACGCCCTCGTACACCGAGAACGCACCGCCGACAAAGAACAGCAGCAGCGCGACGAGCAGCGAGTAGAAATAGATCGCGCGGCCCGCGCCGAGCGGATGCAGCACGGTCGCGGGACGGCGCGCCTGCCGCAGACCGAATAGCAACAGCAACTGGTTGCCGCAATCGGCGGTGGAGTGGATCGCTTCGGCGAACATCGAGCCGGAACCGGTGAACGCTGCGGCTGCGAACTTGCAGACCGCAATGCCGAAGTTGGCGGCGAGCGCGTAGAAAATGGCTTTCGGCGATTCTTCTGTCATCGTCGGGCGGTGCGGGCGGTCGTAGAGAGAAATGCCTTTGTATCACAACCGCCCGTACGTCCATCTACGTTGTTAAGTCCGCTCCAGTACCGCCATGTCGCGCACGACGACCAGCAGCATCGACAGGCTCGCGCCACCCGACGCGCGAAGATCCGCGAGCAGCCGCTCGTAGCGTTCGAGGGCGGTTGTGCGATGAACACACCATCCGTCGACGAGCGCGTCCGGTGTGGTCGCATGTTCGTCCTGCGCGAGCGCGCTTGCAGTCAATGCGCGTTTGAGCCGCGCGAGCTCCGACAACGCCGTCGCGCGCGCGAGCAAGTCCCAATGCGTAGGCGTAGGCAGCGCGGCAGCACGTTCACTGATCCAGCCATAGTTCAACCGCGTACCGAGCGCGAAGTACACGCCCGCGACGAGTTCGAGATCGCGTCCGCTCGAGGCCGCCACTTCGGCGATATCGAGCAGCGCCGCCGAGTTCTCCCCACTCGCAACCCGCACCGCAAGTTCGCTGTCCACACCCGCATCGACGAGCTCGCATTGCCGCGCGGACAGCGCATCGAGATCGTCATGTGGCAACAGCGCAGGCCATTGGGGCGCGAGCCGTTGCGCCGCATCGCGACACCGTTCGAGCAGATCCGTCACGCCGCCGTCGCGCACCGCGCCCGACATCAACTGACGCAGGAACCACAGCGCCGAACGTTCGAGCAGGCGCGCAACTTCGACAAACATCCGTGCCTGCACGTCGTCGGGGACGCGGTTATCGAGCGCATCGATGTCGGTCCACACGCGGTCGAGATCGAACACGTCGCGCGCCATCAGACACGCGCGCACGATATCGCCCGGCTGTGCATCGGTCTCTTCCATCAACCGATGCACGAACGCGCAGCCCACTCGATTGACGAGCCCGTTCGTCAGAAACGTCGCGAGAATCTCGCGACGCAGCGGATGACGTCGCATCGGCTCCGCGAAACGCTGCCGCAACGGCTGCGGAAAATAATCGACCACCATGCCATCGACAAGCGGATCTTCCGGCAAATCCGTTTCGAGCAGCGCGTCGTACAGCCACATCTTGCTGTACGCGAGCAGCACCGCGCGCTCCGGCGTCGTCAGGCCGACCTTCGCAGCCTGACGTTCGGCGAGTTCGTCGTCGGCGGGCAGAAATTCGATCGCGCGATTCAGCCGCCCCGCACGTTCGAGCATGCGCATCAACCGCGCTTCCGAATCGAGCAGTTCGACGCTGTAACGCCCGGCAATCGACAGCGCCTGGGTCTGGTAGTAGTTGTCCTGCAGCACGAGCAGGCCCACTTCGTCGGTCATTTCGGCGAGCAGTGCATTGCGTTGCTTCGACGTCATCTCGCCGTCGGCCACGACGAGGCCGAGCAGGATCTTGATGTTGACCTCGTGATCCGAACAGTCGACGCCCGCGGAATTATCGATCGCATCGGTGTTGAGACGGCCCCCGTGCTGCGCGTACTCGATGCGCCCCAGTTGCGTCAGACCGAGATTGCCGCCCTCCGCGACCACCTTGCAGCGCAGTTCCGCGCCGTTCACACGTACCGCGTCGCTGCTACGGTCGCCGACCTGCGCATGCGTCTCGCGCGTCGCCTTCACGTAGGTGCCGATGCCGCCGTTGTACAACAGATCCACCGGCGCGAGCAGCAACGCGCGGATCAGATCGCTCGGCGCGAGCGCGGCTGCGCCGATGCCGAGCACTGCCTGCATCGCAGGAGACACGGGGATCGTCTTCGCGCTGCGCGGAAATACGCCGCCGCCCGCTGAAATCAGCGCGGGGTCGTAGTCGGCCCAGCTCGAACGCTCGAGTGCAAACAAACGGCTGCGTTCGGCGAAGCTCGCGGCCGCATCGGGATTTGGGTCGAGGAAAATGTGGCGATGATCGAATGCCGCGACCAGTCGAATGTGCGGCGACAGCAGCATGCCGTTGCCGAACACATCGCCCGACATATCGCCGATGCCGACCACCGTGAAGTCGGTGGTCTGCGTATCGACGCCCATCTCGCGGAAGTGCCGCTTCACCGATTCCCACGCACCGCGCGCGGTGATCGCCATCTTCTTGTGGTCGTAGCCGACCGAACCGCCCGACGCGAATGCATCGTCGAGCCAGAAGCCGTAGTGCTGCGAGATCGCGTTCGCGTAGTCGGAGAACGTCGCGGTGCCCTTGTCGGCGGCAACGACGAGGTACGGGTCGTCAGGATCGAGACGCACGACGTCCGTGGGCGGCACGATCGCGCCGGCCACGCGATTGTCAGTCAGATCGAGCAGGCCGCGCAGGAACGTCTGATAGCACGCTATCCCTTCGCGCATCCACGCTTCGCGATCGCCGGGCGGCGGCGGGTTCTTCACGACGAAACCGCCCTTCGATCCGACCGGCACGATCACGACATTCTTCACCATCTGCGCTTTCATCAGCCCGAGCACTTCCGTGCGGAAATCCTCGCGCCGGTCCGACCATCTCAGGCCACCGCGCGCAACGCGTCCGCCGCGCAGATGCACGCCCTCGACACGCGGCGAATACACCCAGATCTCGAACATCGGTTTCGGCTCGGGTAAACCGGGCACTTTCGACGGATCGAACTTGAACGACAGATACGGTTTCGGCTTTCCTTCGCTGTCGCGCTGGTAGTAATTCGTGCGCTGCGTCGCGCCAATGACGCCGAGGAATTGCCGCAGGATGCGGTCTTCGTCGAGATTCGGCACCTTGTCGAGCGCGCTTTCGATGCCCTTCTGCAGCTGCGCAGTGTGGGCGTCGCGCTTGTCGGGCGCATCCGCATTAGCCGGATCGAAGCGTGCGACGAACAGATCGACGAAGCCACGCGCAATCGCAGGATTGCCGGTCAGCGCGCGCTCGATGTACGCGTCGCTGAACGTCGAGCCCACTTGCCGCAGGTACTTCGCATACGCGCGCAGAATCGTCACTTCGCGTGCGCCGAGATGCGCGCGCAGCACCAGCCGGTTGAAGTCGTCGTTCTCGATCTCGCCGGTCCACACCTGCTCGAATGCATTCTCGAACAGATCTTTCACGCGCTCGATGTCGAACTCCGCATCGTCGGCGAGTTCGAGTCCAAAGTCGTGAATCCATGCGGGCTTCGCACCAGGCGCTTCGATCAGATACGGCCGCTCTTCATCGACGCGCACGCCGAGATGCTCGAGCATCGGCAGGCTGCGCGACAACGCAATGGGTTGCCCCGTGCGATACACCTTGAAGCGAAACGCACGCGGTCCCGATTCGATCGGCCGGTATAGATTCATCGCGAGCCGTTCGCTGTCCTGCACGCGTTCGATCAGTTCGATGTCGCGCACCGCCGTGCGCGCCGGATAATCGTCGCGATAGCCGGCAGGAAACGAATCGGCGTAGCGTTGCAGCAGCCGGTTGCCCTGCTCTTCGCCGGACGCATCGAGCAGCGCATCGGCAAGATCGTCCTGCCAGCGGCGGGTGACCTGCACGAGCCGTGTTTCGAGTTCGCGCGTGTCGACCTCGGGCATCGTGCCCGACTGCGCATGCACGACGAAATGAATCCGCGCGAGCGTCGACTCGGAAAGCAGCGGCGTGAACTCGACGGTTGCGCCGTTGAACGTGTCGGTAAGCAGCGTGGCGATGCGTCGACGGAGATCGGTGTTGTACTTGTCGCGCGCGACAAACACGAGGCACGACACGTAACGGTCGAAGCGATCGCGTCGCACGAAGATGCGCGTGCGCTGATGCTCCTGCAACCGCAGCACGCCGAGCGCGACGTCGTAGAGTTCGTCTTCGTCGGCCTGGAACAGCTCGTCGCGCGGCCAGGTTTCGAGCACCGTCACGAGCGATTTGCCGAGATGCCCCTTCGGCAGAAAACCCGCACGCTTCACGATGTTCGCGCACTTGCGCCGCACGATCGGAATCTCCGCGCTCGACACCATGTACACCGTCGACGTGTACAGGCCGATAAAACGCCGCTCGCCGCGCACGTTGCCGTCCTTATCCGTGAGCTTCACGCCGACGTAATCGAGGTAGCCCGGACGGTGCACGGTCGCGCGCGAGTTCGCCTTGGTCAGGAAGATCGGCGATGCGCCGCGAATGATTTCGGCGGCGGCCGGCGGCAGCGGTGTGATTTCGGCGGCGCCGGGCTCGCGCAGCGCTTCGCGCAGGATGCCCAGGCCCGAGCCCGGCACACCGCGTAGACCGAGTCCGTCGCCGTGCGCGACGAGTTCGTAGTCGCGCTGACCGAGGAACGTGAAGTGATCGGCGACCATCCATTCGACGAACGCGCGCGCTTCGGCACCTTCTGCACCGGTTTCGCGGGCCTTCATCTCCTTGATCGTCGCGCGCGCGATATCGACGATTTTCGGCCAGTCCTCGACGCCCGCGCGAACGTCGCCGAGCACGCGCGCGATGCCGTCGGTCAACGCCTTCAGGCGTGCCGCGTCGCCGCAGCGATCCACTTCGAAATGTATGAACGACGTCAGATGCGACTGCGTGTCGCCGGCTTCCTCGCCGCCCTGCGCAGCCCGCGCAATCGTGCCGTCGGCGTTGCGCCAGATCCGGAACACCGGATGCACGACCGAATGCAGCGCGAGCCCAAGACCGTTCACCGCCATCGAGACCGAGTCGACGAGAAACGGCATGTCGTCGTTGACGATCTCGATCACCGTGTGATCGGAATGCCAACCGTGCTGTTCGAGAATCGGGTTGTACACGCGCAGGCGCTCGGCGCCGGGCGTGAAACGCTGCGCGGTCTGCCAGTGCGCCATCGCGGCGCCGTACAGATCGGCGATCGCGCGACTGTGCAGATCGTCGGCATCGACGAAATCGTAGTAATGCCGCAGGAAAGGCTCGACGACTTCGAACGCGGGCTCGGGCAAGCGGCCGCGCGCGAACTCGACGATGTCGTTGAACAGATGAGCGACGGCCTCTTCGTTTTTCGCTTGCATGACGTCCTCCACAGCGGGCGACTATCGATTGCATCGGATTGCATCGTCTGGATGGGCATTATGCGCCCGGCTCGCGGAAAAGCGATGTGCGGATGCACATAGCGGACCCGTTGCGCACCGTGCGACATGCCGAAGCGTCGCGCGGCGAAAGATGCCTGAAAACATGCTGTGTTCTGTTATGCAGCGATCACAGCCGACCGTTCGCCTGCTTGGCGGCCCTTATATGCCGCGATAGTCTTTGAACGTCGCTTCGAGACTGTTTTGCACACCTCGACGCGACGTTCGACATTCCGATCTTCGTAGCGACACATCCAGCGAAACACGACCGCGCGATGCGGGCATTCGATGCCGTCAATGCCACTCCGCGACGATGGTTCGCAACGCCAGGCCAGGCACCCATCGATCCCGCCGGTACACGGCACGTCTCACGATCAACCGCTCAGGCCAGGCATCCGTGTCCGCGTATTGTCGCGGGCATTTTCGTACCGGGGTGGACCTGCAGGCCTCGTCATGGAGAACCCCATGAAGCGCGTGCCATTTCGCTGCGTTCGAACATTGGGCTATACCGCGGTGCTGCTGCTCAACGCGGAAGCGTTCGCGCAGTCGCTCGAAGATCAGACTCCGCAGGAAAACGTCGCGACGTTGCGTCAGGAACTCGACCGGCGTGTGCAGGAACTCGACGCGCTGAAACGCAGGCTCGCCGATCAGGAAGCGGGCCTTGCGCGCTTGAGTCGTGTGCTGGACAGCGGCACGCTCGCGACGATGCGGGGTGCCGGTGAAGGCGAGCCGTCAGGCAACGCCCCTGCTGCTGCGAATGGCAGTACACAGACGCAAGCCCCAGCGCCTGCCGTCGCGCAGAATGCGCAGCAGTCCGCGCAACCATCGCAGCCCGTCGGCCAGGCGCCGGTACCCGACACGGCTCCGCCTCAGGTCGCGCCGATCTTCGATCAGCCCGGCGTGCTCACGCCGCGCAACAAGTTCGTGCTGGAGCCGTCGTTCCAGTTCAGCTATTCGTCGACGGATCGTGTTGCGCTGGTCGGCTATACCGTGATCCCTGCATTGTTGATCGGGCTCGTCGACGTGCGCGAGGTCAAGACGACGACGCTCACCGGCGGCGTCGCGCTGCGTTACGGGATCACGAACCGGATGGAAGTGGAAGTGCGCGTGCCGTACGTCTATTCGACCAACGATACCGTGAGCCGCGAAATTTTCACAGGCACGGCGCAGGACAATGTGTTCAGCAGCAACGGCCGCGGCATCGGCGACGTCGAGATGACGCTGCGTTATCAACTGAACGAAGGCGGCCCCGACAAGTTCTATTACATCGGCTGGTTGCGTTTCAAAACGGCGACCGGCAAGAGTCCGTTCGATGTCGTCACCGATTGCGTAACGCGCTGCATCGGCAATACGACGGGCACCGGTCTGCCGCTCGAACAACCGACCGGCTCCGGTTTCTATGCGGTGCAGCCGGGTCTCACATGGCTGTTTCCGAGCGACCCGGTCGTGTTCTTCGGTAATGTCAGCTATCTGCACAGCTTCGCGCGCAGCAATCTGAGCCTGACGATTCTCGATGGAGAAAAGGACTTCGTCGGCCGCGTGCAGCCTGGCGACATCTGGGGGTTCAATGTCGGCATGGGACTCGCGCTCAACGAGAAAGCATCGGTCAGTCTCGGTTACGACCAGAGCATCGTGCTGCCGACCAAACAGAACGGCGAGACCGTACCCGGCTCGGTGCGCGTGATTCTCGGGACGCTGCTGCTCGGTTACTCGTACCGGCTGTCGCCCAAGACCACGCTCAACTTCACGATCGGCGCGGGGCTTACACGCGATACGCCGGATCTGACGTTGACGGTGCGGGTGCCGATTTCGTTCTGATGTTCTTCCGACGCTGCGACGTGCGTGGCTACGTCGCAGCTAGTTCGGCCTGCGCAGCTAATGCGGATGCACCGCGCTCGCAAGCGCGCCCGTCAGCGTCGACATCACGTTCATCCCCTTGAACAGCGACAGCGAATTCACCGACGTGTCGATCGTCGTCATCGCCTGGATCTGCTGGTTGCTCAGCGAGTTCTGCAACACCGAGCCTGTCAGTGCGGGTAACGCACCCGCCTGCACGACGTTGCCGTGTCCGACCTGAACCAGTGCGCCCGCGTTCGCAGCGATCAATGCCTGTGCCTGCTGTGCGGTGATCGCGCTGACGTCGGGGATGTTCACGCTGGTCGTCGTGACGAGGTTGCCGTTCACATACGCGACACGCGAAATGCCGAACGACACCTTGAGTCCCGACGGCATGTCGAAACCGCCGCGCATCGCATCGAGACGGTCTTCGCTGAGCGCGATGGTGGTGGTGCGGGAGGGCCAGCGGGGGTCGTCGGGAGTGTGTGCGACTTGTGGCTGCTCGACGCGTGACTCCGCCTCGCTGGGTACTGCCGTCATCGCCGGCGGCAGCTCTCTCGCCGAACGCTCGACGTTGCGAGCATCACCGCTCGCAGCGGTCGCCAAGTCCTGCGCGCCCGGTACATCATGCATCGCGACAACCTCACCCGTCGCCACATCCGGCGCATCATTCCCAGCCGCGCCCGTGACGAGCGACACCGTCGCGCCGCACATCGCGGCAGCAACACAGGCCAGCGTTCGCATTGCGGTTTTCATGGCCGTTCCCGAAACTTCCAGAAATCAAAACTCGATCAAAAATCGCCCGGACCGAGCTTCGGTATCGTGACGTTATAAAGACTGTCGCGACTGATGCCCGTGTACAGCGGCGCGGCGGGCGCAACGCGCCAGTCGCGTGGATCGTTGAACAGCGCCTGCCCGGGTTTGTTGTGAATCACGAAGAAGACGTGGTCCTCCCACTTCTCCTCGAAACTCGATAGCGGAATCGGCCGCGTGCCGGTCGCCGGATCGCCGATGAGCACACGCCCGTTGCGCAGTCCCTTGACGACGACGAAGTGGTGATAACCATGCTCGGTGATCAGCACGATCGCGGGCGTGTTCGTCTCCGCGAGTTTTTGCAGCGGCAGCTCGTAACCGTCCGCGACGAAACCGTGTTCGTCGAGAAAGCGCCGGATGTCAAGCAGCGAGAAACCCTGCTGACGGATCTTCGCCTGATCGCCGTGCTCGTACATCTGCGCGAACGCGGTCTGCTCGCTGACCGGATAGTTGTACTGGTAAGTCAGCAACGTCGCCAGCGCCGCCGACCCGCAACTGAAATCGTATTGCTGCTTGATGGTCCGCTTGAAGCGCGCTTCCTTCAGACTCGTCACGTGCATCGTGTAGCCCGCGCCCGCCGCATCGACGACGTCGATCTGATCGGCGCGCACGACGCCTGCGAGCAGCCCGCACGTAAGCGCTGAAAACACCAGCAGTACCGCACGCGGATTCATCGCTCAGTTCCCGAAGCGGACGTTGAGGATCGTCGCGTTCTGGATCAGCACGTTCGCGCCGGAGTTCTGGATCACCGTCGGCAGGCCGCTCGAATTCGCGAACGAGCCCTGCGTGATCGCGTTCGAACCCGTCGATACGTTCTTCGCGCTGTTGTCCGACACGGCGCCGGTGAGCGTCATGTTGCTGATCGTCTGATCGCCGCCGCGATGCTGGTCCAGTTGCTCGGCGGTCATCGCGACGCCGAAGCTGGAGTCGGATGATGTTGGTGGTGCGCTCTGCTGCTGTGTAATCGACCCGGCCGGCGCGCGTGCGTCGGGCGTCGTAGCCGCTGCGTCGGTGACAGGCGGCGTCGAAGGCACGACGTCCGCAACCGGTGCAGGAGACGCCGACGATGGCGACGCAGACACCTCGGTCGCACAGACGTCGACCGTAAGCGCGACCCATCCTATCGCGACCGGAACCACGCAACCCAGCCACCCCGGCCACCGCACTGCACGCGTGAACGCTTGCATGATTGTCTCCTTGCCCGCCCGAGCCGATGGCTCGCAACGGGTGCTACCCTGCGATTCGTCTCGCCTCGTGCGAGAGCGGGTCTGCTATCCGGTGGTGGGCAGTGCATCGCAGGCACACAGCCTCGCGACGCACCGCCTTCTGCCGATACCGCTGATGGTTTGGCCGAACGGTTTAATGTCCCACGGTCAGATTCGCCTGCACGGTGACCGCCTGCTGCACCATCGACGCAAGACCGCTGTTCTGGTTCGCGACCATGATGCCCGCCGCCGATTGCCCGACGCTCGCCATGCTGTTGGACATGTTGAACGTGCCGGCATCGACCGCATTGGCTCCGCCTGCGCCACCCGCACCGCCCGTTGCGCCGTTGCCGACGCCGCCGGTACCTACGCCACCCGTGCCGCCGGCCGCACCCGCCGCACCGACTGCTCCGTTGCCTGCGGTCGCGCTGCCGTTGCTCGCCATCGTCGACGAGCTGCCGTTGGTCGCCTGACCGCCGGTGCCGGTGCCGCCTGCGCCGCCCGCACCGCCTGCGCCGGCCATGCTGGTTGCCGCACCGCCTGCACCGCCCGTGCCGGAACCCGCGCCGCCCGTTCCCGAGCCTGCGCCGCCCGACGCCGTCGCCGTGCCTGCCGAGCCTGCGCCACCGGTGCCGGTCGCGGTGCCTGAGCCGGTTCCGGTGCCGGTGCCTGCGCCCGTGCTCGCCGTGGCCGTGCCGCCGCCACCGCCGGTACGCGATCTGCCGTCACCCGACGTGCCGCTGCCGCCGCCGAGGCCCGCTGCCAGACCGCCGCCGCTGCCCCCAGCTGCGCCGCTGCCGGCGAGCGCACTGCCGCCCGTGCCGCCTCCGGTGCCGCCACTGCCGTGGCCCGTGCCGCCCTGCGTGCCGCCCGCGTGCGCGGTGCCGCCAGCTGCGCCGCGTCCGCCTGCGCCGCCGGTGCCGTCGCCGGCCGTCGCACCACCGTTACTCGCGTAGCCCGCCGACGCGCTGCCGTTGGTCGCGTCGCCACCGCTGCCGCCCGCACCGCCGTTGCCGCCTTTGCCACCATTGCCGCCGGAACCTGCGCCGCCATAACCCGCGCCGCCCTTACCACCCTTGCCGCCGTTCGCATTGCCCCAGTTGCCCGCCTGGTTGCCGATGCCATAGACGCTGACGTTGCTCACGTAGCCATCCAGCTTGCTGAGCGCAACGACCTTGGTGTTGTTGAAGGAGTCTTGATAGACCTGTGCACCGGAAGTGATTTCATTGGCGTTGGCGCCGGTGGTGCTGGTCTGGGTGGATGTCGCTGCATTGCTGAGGGTGTTCGCGCCGGTGGTGGACTTCTGGGTACAGGACGCGTCCGAGTTATCGCTGCATGGATTTGCCATCGCGTAGCCGCTGAGGCCGAGGGCAACGGCCGCAGCGGACGCCATTAAAGTCTTTCGCATGGTTTCCTCCTGATGTGGTGGGACGGCTTGGCCGACTGCGCCAATCCGCGGCACCACGACGCATAGAAGGTGCCATGCGTGTAATCCACTGAAAGGGAAAGGGTCTGCGGAATGTGGGCGGGAGGCTTTCCCATTTAATGCATCTGAATACGCATTTATGTTTCTTGTTTGAAACGCACTAAATACGCGTTATGCGAATTTCAGACGATTATTTCAGATATACAATTATTTTAATTCATGGATTTACGTTCTATTTTTCTAGTAAATTCGCATGAATATAAAGTGTTTCTGTTTTGCTTCATTCCGGCATCGCTTCTGGCCCGCTTAATGTCATTGCTGGGTGCCGCGCACCTGCTGCTTCTTTCAAAACCTTACCGGCGCGGGCCTATGGCATAGGGCTGCCAGCTTTCACCATGTTTTATGGAGTGTTGAAAAACGTATCTTTTACGATCTATCTACCCACAAGGTCAAAATTTCCTCAATCCCGACTTCACGAATTGCGTAATTCATATCATTGATTATTGTCGGAGCATTTAAAACGATTTCATCAAATTCGCATTCCGCCAATTACCCTAAACCAGGAATCAGACGAAACAATTTAATACAAATATAGCAGACTCAAGTCAATGCAATTGTTAATTCGCGCACGATAATTGCGTTGTTTTTATTCGAGCCTGTTCACCGGCAATGCGCCGGCAGATTGCTTCAGCCACGACGTCACCGCGCGCACAACCCATTCGGCGTCGTCGTGCGGCAGATCGTGTCCCGCCCAGGGATGACGAATGTGCGGTGCGTCCCACGCCGTTGCGAGCTTCGCGGAACACACGGGGTTCACGAGCTGATCCGCATCCGACGACAACACCAGCGTCGGACAGCCCGGCGGCGTTGCCGATGCACTGAAGCGCGCGGCTGCCCACAGCTGACTCAACGCATTGATCCGCGAAACGGGTGCGTGTTCGCGGATCGCGATCCACTCGGCGAGATCGCGTGCCCACGTATCGTGGCGATTGCATGTCAGCCGATGAATCGCTTCTTCCGCTGCAGGCGCATTGCGCCACTGCAGCGCGACGTGCAGCAATGTCGGCCACGCACGCGGACGCAGACGCTCTGTGACACGACTGAACGGCCGCATGCTCGTATTGATCAACACGAGCCGTTCGATCTCGCGCGGATACTGCTGCGCCCATGCAGTCGCGACCATCCCGCCGAGCGACATCGCGAACAGCCGGTACGGTCCGGGCGCACCGCTTTGCAACGCGGCGAGACGCACGAAGCCGACAGTCCTCGCGACATCCGCAGGCGAGCGCAGTTGCGCGAACACGCCGTTGCCGGGCAGATCGATACGCAGTACCTCACCGACGCCCGCGGTGTCGCGCAGTAACGCGGGCAGCGGCCCCCAGTGCCGCACTTCACGAGTAAGACCGCGCAGCAGAATCCACGTGCTCATGTACCGGCCTTGCGATACCAATGCTCGATCGCGCGCTGCTGCAATTGCTGCCGGCGCGGCCCTTCCGGCAACCAGCGTTGCCACGCGAACGCGGCGCGCGTCAGGAAGTCGAGCAGGTTCGCGTGACGCCGCAGCACGCGCGCGGTGCGATGCGCCTTCAACGGATTGAACATGCCCTGACGCGAAAAAAGCTGCCGGGGGTTCTTCTTGATCCACACCCACGAACCGAGCTCGAGCGTCATCGGCAGGAATACGTTTTGTGCGGGCGCGCGATCGTACGCACAGTCCCATAGATCGCCATGCAGCAGGTATTGATGGCTTTGCGGCTCGAACATATAGCCGTGATGTGGATGCGCGCGCTCGAACATCGTCTTCAGCGCGAACATTTCCGGCAGATGTGACATCGCGCGGCGCGTGCGCGCATACGGAAACCAGATACTGTCGCTCCAGCCGTAACCCGAATGGCAATCGATCGCGAGACTCAGCGGCCGCGACGCGAGATCGTGTTTGACCACGTCGAGCAGCGCGGCGGCTTCGCATTCCATCGGCGCACCGCGCGGCCCGCGATACCACGGCAACCACGCACCGAGCCGTTGACCGCCCGCGAGCAGCGGCACACGCGCATCGGCATCCTGCGGCGCATTGCGCATCAGGTCGACGCCGTTCGGATTCGCGCGGGTCGCGGCCCACATGCCGCCCGGATTGACGATCGGCATGAAGATCAGACGAACGGATTGCAGCTGGCGTACCAGCAGTTCGTCCCATTCGAGTCGCGCGAGCAGCGCACGCATGTAATCGAGCACGAGTTGCGAGCCGATCCGTTCCAGCCCGTGAATGCCGCCGAAAAAACCGATCGCGGGCGCCTGCGGATCGGTCGAACCGATGCTCGCCGTGTGCACTGCGAAGGTCCGTCCATGCACCTTCGTTTCGCACGCCGTTTCGATTTCGAAGATCGCGCTGCCGTCGTCGAGTATCGACTTCAGATCTTCGTACTCCGCAAAACTGTCGGGAAGAAAACTGAGCGCCTGCATGCCTGTGTCGTATGCGAAGTACGAGGTTTTTGGGGACGGCTCATGCTGATATGCGCAATATAGCCCCTACGCGACGAACAATACATGACATGTCATGGGAGACGCTGTCACGCGAGCGTCACAGTGACATTCGCATGACGCGTTTAAAGATATAGTCGTCTAGACGTCGCGATGCCTTCACTCAACGGTCATAGTCGCTTCCTAGAATGTGCCGCAACGCCAACGGATCGTCCTGGCGCGATGGAGAGGTACGTCATGGAAGCAATCCGCATCGAGCGTCTGTCGAAGACGTTCAACAACGGCCGCAAAGCACTCGACGAAATCGATCTGCGCGTCGAGCCCGGCGAAATGGTCGCGCTGATCGGCGCATCGGGTTCCGGAAAATCGACGCTGCTGCGGCATATCGCCGGCTTCACCGTCGCGGACCCGCAGCCGTCGCGCATCGAGATTCTCGGTCGGCCTATTCAACAGGATGGCCGTCTCGTGCGCGAGGTGCGTAGCATTCGCCGCGATATCAGCTTCGTGTTCCAGCAGTTCAATCTCGTGAACCGGCTGACGGTGCAGACCAACGTGCTGATCGGCGCGCTCGCGCGGCTGCCGTTCTGGCGTCGTATCACCGGGATTTTTCCGCGCGGCGAACGCGAACTCGCGATGACCGCGCTCGCCGAAGTCGGCATCGATGGACACGCGGCCGAACGCGCGGCGAACCTGTCGGGCGGTCAGCAACAGCGTGCGGCGCTGGCACGCGCACTCGTGCAGCGCGCACGCATCATCCTCGCCGACGAACCGATTGCATCGCTCGATCCCGAGTCGTCGCGCCGCGTGATGGACATGCTGCGCGCGCTCAATACGAACCATCAATTGACCGTACTGGTTTCGCTGCATCAGGTGGACATCGCGATGCAGTACTGCGCGCGCACCGTTGCGCTGCGGCAGGGCAAGGTCGTGTACGACGGACCGTCCGCCGCGCTGACGCCTGCGCTGCTGCGCGAGCTGTACGGCAGTGCCGCTCGTGAACTGCTCGAAGGAAGCACGGCCACCACGGGCGAAGCGAGCGACGTCGTCGGCAGCATTCCGGCAACGCCTCCCTCTCAAGACGCACCGTCGCACACCACACCCTCACCGTATGCGTTCGCGCATTCGGTCTGAACGCTCACCGCTCACGCTTTCTTATCCGCATCACCACAGGACTTCCGCTCGATGAAATTCCTCCGCACCCTGATCGCAGGCGTCGTCGCATTCGCGTGCGTCGCCGCTCACGCCGAAGATCTGAACTTCGGCATCATCTCGACCGATTCGTCGGCAGTGCTCAAGCAACGCTGGCAGCCGCTGATCGACGACATGAACAAGCAGACCGGCCTGAACGTGAAGGCATTCTTCGCCACCGACTATTCGGGGATCATCGAAGGCATGCGCTTCAACAAGGTTCAGATCGGTTACTTCGGCAATGCGTCGGCGATGGAAGCCGTCGATCGTTCGAACGGCGAAGTGTTCGCGAAGATGCAGTATGCGAACGGCGATGCCGGCTACTACTCGCTGCTGATCACGAACGTGAACAGCCGCTTCAAGACACTCGACGACGTGTTCCGCAACACGAAGGACGTGACGCTCGGTTTCGGCGATCCGAACTCGACGTCGGGCACGCTGATTCCCGGCTACTACCTGTTCGCGCAACACCATACGCCGGTGAACACGTCGTTCAAGACGGTGCTGCCGTCGAGCCACGAAGCGAATCTGCTGGCCGTCGTAAACAACAAGATCGACATCGCGACGAACAACACCGAAATGCTCGCGACGCTGCAAAAGCTGCATCCGGACAAGTTCGCGCAGGTGCGCGTGCTGTGGAAGTCGCCGCTGATCCCGTCCGATCCGCTCGTGTGGCGCAAGGATTTGCCGCAAGCGACGAAGGACAAGCTGCGTACGTTCTTCCTGAACTACGCAAAGACCGATCCGCGTGAAAAGCAGATCATGGCGAACATCACCGGCTACAGCGGCTTCGCGGCATCGAGCGATGCGCAGTTGCTGCCGATCCGCCAGGTCGCGCTGTTCCAGCAGAAGCAGAAGATCGAAGCCGACACGCATCTGTCGGATGACGAGCGCAAGACGCAGACGGCCGCACTCGACGCGAAGCTTGCCGCACTCGACACCGCCGCAAAGCAATGAACGCCGCCGATCTCGACGCGTCCCGCGTAACGGGCAACGCCGCTTCATCTGCCACGAACGGTGCAGCAGCAACCGGCAAGCGCAGTTGGTTGTCGCTCGTGGGCTGGATCGTCGCGATCGCGCTGCTGGGTCTGTCGTGGCGCGGCGCAGATATGCGCCCGCTCGATCTGCTGTCCGACTCCGGCAACATGGGGCAGTTCGCGAAGGACTTCTTCCCGCCCGACTTCGCCGAGTGGCGTGTCTATGTGCACGAACTGCTGATCACGCTGGCCGTTGCGTTGTGGGGCACCGTGCTCGCAGTCGTCTGCGCGATTCCGTGCGGTCTGCTGTCGGCGCGCAACATGGCGCCGCAGTGGGTCGTGCAGCCGGTGCGTCGCATGATGGACGCATGCCGCGCGATCAACGAGATGGTGTTCGCGATGCTGTTCATCGTCGCGGTCGGACTCGGCCCGTTCGCCGGCGTGCTCGCGTTGTGGGTGCACACCACCGGCGTCCTCGCGAAACTGTTTGCCGAAGCCGTCGAAGCAATCGATCCGCGTCCCGCCGAGGGTGTGCGTGCGACCGGCGCGACCGGACTCGACGAGATCGTCTACGGCGTCTTGCCGCAAGTGCTGCCGCTGTGGATTTCGTACGTGCTGTACCGCTTCGAATCGAACGTGCGCTCGGCGATGGTGGTCGGCATGGTCGGCGCGGGCGGGATCGGCGTCGTGCTGTACGAAGCGATCCGCTCGTTCAACTACGCGCAGACGGCGGCAGTGATGATCATGGTGATCGTCGTTGTGACGGCGATCGATCTGATATCTGCGCGGATGCGGGAGCGGGTGATCTGAACGGAGTCCGCGGCCGACGATGCAGGCGGTTCAGTGCGGCGTCGGCGTGTCGGCACCGCTATCGCTCGCCGGTGCCGCGCTGTCCGCGAGATGTTCGCCGGCGAGTGCCCGGCTCACCAGTTTGAAGAAGTCTTCGTAAGCGGACGGCGCGACGATCGTCTTCGACTGCGAGTCGCCGTTGCTGTCCCACACCGTGTTGTCGAACCGCGCGCGCACCGTCGCGCCGCCTCGTCCATCGACGCGTACGCTGACGAGTGCCGTCGTGTACTGATGATCGGGCTTCGCAGGCAACATGCCGACCTTCGATTTCAGCACGCCGCGCAGCACTTCCCGCCACTTCGCGATCAACACCTCGCTGCGACCGCCTTCGACGATGGCCGCGGACGTGTCGGTCGTCACTGGCGCGTAGCCGCTCGCCTTCAACGCGGCTGCCACCGCCTGCAGCGCACTCGCAGGCGTCGCACCGGCGAAGCCGCGCTCGCGCACCTGCTCCAGCACGCTGCGCTCGGCCGGCGTGAGATCGACGGTGACCTGCCGCGAGCTGTAGCGGACCATCTTGCCGCCGGATCCGGTGACCCGCTCGTTCGAGTCCTGATCGTTCGCGCACCCTGCGACGCAGGCCAATGCGCCTGCTGTCGCCAGCGCCACCGCGCCCCGTAAAAACCCAGCCGAAAAACCCGCGCGCATCACATCGAACCTCGCAGTAAATCTCGCATGAAATCGCCGGTATCCGGAAGAGAGCCTTATCGTACGGGGCGTCCACGCTTTCTAAAATTGAAAGTTTCTGCTAGAAGTACAAGCAATTCTTGGAAATGAGAGCCGTCGATGCGCCGCCTGCCGCCCCTGAATGCCCTGCGCAGTTTCGAAGCCGCCGGACGGTTGCAAAGTCTGTCGAAAGCCGCCGACGAACTGTGCGTCACGCACAGCGCGATCACGCAGCAGATCCGCGTGCTCGAGGATTACCTCGGACAGAAACTGTTCGAGCGCAACGGCCGCTCGCTGCAGATGACCCCACGCGCGCGGCACTATCTCGTCGACGTCGCGAGCTGTCTCGGACGGCTGACCGAAGCCACGATGCAGATGACGGACGAAACATCGACCCGCGTGATCCGCATCAACACGTCGGCATCGTTCGCGCACGGCTGGCTGATTCCGCGGCTCGCGTCGTTTCAGGCGCTGCATGCGGATATCGACGTGCAGGTCGTCGTGTCGGCGGAACTGGGCATCGATCACATCGATGAATCGAACGATGCAGTCGTGCGCCGCTACGAACCGAATTTACGTCGTTATGGTTACATGTCGCGCCCGCTGATTCCAAACCGCGCGATCGCAGTGTGCTCGCCACGGCTGCCCGATCTCGCGCGACTACGCGAGCCCGCCGATCTGCGCAGCGCAAAACTGCTGCACTACACGGGCATTGTCGAAGCGTGGCAGTACTGGTTTCTGTGCGCAGGCGTGCCGACCGGCGAAACGCTCGGCGGCCGCTACTTCGACCAGTTTTTTCTGCTCGTGCAGGCCGCGATCAGCGGACTCGGCATCGGGCTCGCACCGCAGGCGATCGTCGCCGACGATATCGAACAGAAGCGTCTCGTTCAGCTGTTTCCCGACGTGCAGCTTGAAGGGCCGCCGTTTCATTGTCTGTATCGCGATGCGCCGCAGGATCGGGAGTTGAAGGTGTTTCTGGACTGGTTGTTTGCGAGTGCGGAGTGACTTGCCGATGACCGACCTGGAAGCGTTACTCGACAACCTGACCGCTACGGGCGCAATCCCCGGCATTTCGCTGGCGACGCTTCGAGCCGGCGAACCGGCAACGGAACATTACTTCGGTATTCGCGGCACTCACGATCGCTCGCCGGTCGACGCACAGACCGTATTCGAAGCAGCATCGCTCACGAAGCCGCTGGTGTCGTTCATCGCATTGCAACTCGTCGATGAAGGACTGCTCGACCTGGATCAACCGCTCGTCGACATTTGCGGCGAGTACGTTCCCGACGACGTCAGAGCGCGCGAGATCACCGCACTGCACGTCCTGACGCACACAAGCGGATTGCCCAACATCGTCCGGCAAGACGCGCCGTTGAAAACTTACTTCGCGCCAGGCGAGCGCTTCAGTTATGGCAGCAGCGCGTTCGGCTGGTTGCAGCGTGCGATGCAGACGGTCACCGGTTGTTCCCTCGAAGCGTTGGCCCGCAAACGCGTTTTCGAACCGCTGGGCATGCGGCATTCGAGCCTCAAATGGCAGGAACGCTTCGCGGCGAATCATGCCCAGGGCCATGAATGGGAGGGTGAGCCGGTGCCGAAGCGTCGCGTCGAAACAGCGCAGGCATCGTGGTCGCTACTGACGACCGCGTCGGACTATCTGCGCTTCGTTCAGTCCGTGCTGAATGCGCAAGGACTCACGAACCGGATGCATACGCGATGCTTCGCGCCAGCGGTACATGTGCGTGAAGGCGACCCGGAAGACCTGACCGGAACGAACGCGCCCGACCTCGACGTGGCATGGGGATTGGGCTGGGGGTTGGAGCCCGCGCAGGAATGTTTCTTTCACTGGGGAAACATTCCGGGGTTTCGCGCGTACGTCGTCGGCAATCGCATAACGCGCGATGCCGCTGTATGGTTTGCCAATTCGGCGCGCGGGCTGAGACTCGCGCATCCGGTTCTTCCGGAGGCGGTTCCCGGCGATCATCCGTCGGTACGATGGTTGCAGATCGGCAGGCTATGAACGCGCCCCTTGCGCAACGTCACACCGACAGTGCAATTTTCTCCAGCGGCCCAACGGTTGCATCGAGCGCATCCGCAAGCGTATTGAACGCCGGCGCGATCTCATCATCAGGCACGCACGCATAGCCGAGCAGCAACCCCAACGGCGCACTCGCCGGCTGCGCGTAATACCCGGACAACGCCCGCACGACAATATTGCGTTCGAGTGCCGCCGCAGCCGCCGCGCGATCGTCGGTGCCGTCGGGCAAACGCATCACCAGATGCAGTCCCGCATCGCCGCCCACCGCCGCGAACGCATCGCCGTAACGTTGCGCGGCGGCATCGAGCAACGTCTGCCGACGCTGCCCGTACAGCGTGCGCATCCTGCGAATATGCGACGTGAAATGCCCCTCCGCGATGAACTCGGCGAGCACCGCCTGCTGCAACAACTGCCCCTCGCGATACAGCTCCGCGCTCGCGGTCGCGAAGCTCTCGGCGAGCGCTTCGGGCACGACCAGATAACCGACCCGCAACCCCGGAAACAGCGTCTTCCCAAAGCTGCCGACGTAGATCACCTGTCCCGCTGTGTCGAGCCCCTGCAGCGACGCGAGCGGCCGGCTACCGTAGCGAAACTCGCTGTCGTAGTCGTCCTCGATGATCCAGCATTGATTCTGCCGCGCGTACTCGAGCAGCATCCGCCGCCGCGCGAGGCTCATCACCATCCCGAGCGGATATTGATGCGACGGCGTGACGAGCATCAGCTTCGGCGGCTGCGCGAGATCGGCGGGCGATGGCGCGATGCCTTCGTCGTCGACGGGGATCGGCCGCGACTGTAGCCCCGACACGTGCAGCACGCTGCGCACGCCCCAGTAGCACGGATCCTCGGTCCAGATCACGTCGCCGGGATCGGACAGCAGCCGCACCGCAAGATCGATCGATTGATGAATGCCCGTCGTGATCACGATCTGCTCCGGCGTGCAGCGCACCGAGCGCGACGTATGCAGGTAATCGGCGAGCACGTGACGCAGCAGCGACAGCCCGCCGCCAGGCGCGTAGGTCAGCAGATCGGGACGCGGCGTGCGCCAGTACTTCGCATTCAGCCGGCTCCACACACGCGCCGGAAACCGCGACACGTCCGGTACGCCCGGCATGAACGCGCCGCCCTGGCGTCTCGACACACCCGCTCCCGCGATCAGCCGGGCGCCGCGTTCGGACAGCGTGCGCGGCGCGTCGGCTTCCGAAGGCGCGGCCGTCTGCTCCGGCGAAGGGGCGACGTCCAGGCCGATCACATCGTCCGGTGCGCTTTCGGCGACGAACGTACCGCGCCCCGTCGCCGACGTCACATAGCCTTCGAGCACCAGTTGCTCGAACACCTGCGTCACCGTATTGCGCGCGATGCCGAGTTCGGCCGCGAGCAGCCGCGACGACGGCACGCGGCTGCCGGCCGGCAGTTCGCGCGACAGAATCGCCTGCTGCAGCAGTCGGTGCAGTTGCCGGTAGACCGGCTGGCCGCTGCCCCGGTCGAGGCGCTGCGCCAGCCAGTCGGACAGAACGCTCGCACGCATGAATTGGCTCCTACGTTTTTATTGAAATGGCTCTAAAGATAAGAGCCAAATTTGATTATAGTCGCGGCATACGGTCTCGCGGCACTTCGCTGCCCGGCCGCGCCATCCGACCGGATGCGACTACCTGAGACCCACCGAAAACGAAGGAGATCGACGTGAAGAATGCCGAACTGAAGAGCCGCAAGGACGCCGCCACCCCGCGCGGCGTCGGCGTGATGTGCGATTTTTACGCGGAGCGCGCCGAGAACTCGGAGCTGTGGGACGTCGAGGGCCGCCGTTATATCGACTTCGCCGCCGGCATCGCGGTGAACAACACGGGCCATCGTCATCCGAAGATCGTCGCCGCGATCCGCGAGCAGCTCGATCACTTCACGCACACCGCGTATCAGATCGTGCCGTACGCGTCGTACGTCGAACTCGCGGAGAAGATCAACCGTCGCGCGCCCGGTGATCATCCGAAGAAAACCGCGTTCTTCACGACCGGCGCCGAAGCGGTCGAGAACGCGATCAAGATCGCGCGCGCGGCCACCGGCCGTCCGGGCGTGATCGCGTTCACCGGCGGCTTCCACGGCCGCACGATGATGGGCATGGCGCTGACCGGCAAGGTCGCGCCGTACAAGCTCGGCTTCGGTCCGTTCCCGTCGGACGTGTTCCATGCACCGTTCCCGAATGCGCTGCACGGCGTGTCCGTCGAAGACTCGCTGAAGGCGATCGAATTCATGTTCAAGGCCGACATCGATCCGAAGCGTGTCGCCGCGATCATCTTCGAACCGGTGCAAGGCGAAGGCGGTTTCTATCAGGCGCCGGTCGAATTCGTCCGCGCGCTGCGCAAGCTGTGCAACGAGCACGGCATCCTGCTGATCGCCGATGAAGTGCAGACCGGCTTCGCACGCACCGGCAAGCTGTTCGCGATGCATCACTACGACGTCGTGCCCGATCTGATGACGATCGCGAAGAGCCTCGCGGGCGGCATGCCGCTGTCCGGCGTGGTCGGCCGCGCGGAGATCATGGATGCGGCCGCGCCCGGCGGCCTCGGCGGCACGTATGCGGGCAACCCGCTCGCAGTGGCGGCCGCGCACGCGGTGCTCGACATCATCGACGAAGAGCAGCTGTGCGAACGCGCTGTCAAACTCGGCGACCGCGTGAAGGCGAAGCTCACCGCGTTGCAGCGCGACGTTCCGCAGATCGCCGAAGTGCGCGGTCCGGGCGCGATGGTCGCAGTCGAGTTCTGCAAGCCGGGCTCGCACGAGCCGGACGCGGAATTCACGAAGCGTGTGCAGACGCGCGCGCTCGAACGCGGACTGCTGCTGCTCGTGTGCGGTGTCTATTCGAATGTGGTGCGCTTCCTGTTCCCGCTGACGATCCAGGACGCCGTGTTCGACGAAGCGCTGTCGATCCTCGACGAAGTGCTGAAGGAAAGCATCGCGGCAGCTGCGTAACGCTCTGCGCTTTCCAGCGCTTCTTCAACGCTTCGCTAGCGGCGGCGCGGCTTCGCGCCGCCGCCTCTATCCTTTCTCTTGCACCGAATCCGCGAGACGACCATGACCGCACCGACACTCAACGACGCCTCCCTCTTCAGACAGAAGGCCTACGTGGCCGGCCAGTGGGTTGCGTCCGACGACGAAAAAACCTTCGACGTGAACAACCCCGCGACCGGCGAGATCGTCGGCAGCGTGCCGAAGATGGGCCAGCAGGAAACCCGTCGCGCGATCGAAGCGGCGAACGCCGCATGGCCCGCGTGGCGCGCGAAGACCGCGAAGGAACGCGGCAAGATTCTGCGCACGTGGTCCGATCTGATGCTGCAGCACGCAGACGATCTCGCGCTGCTGCTGACGATCGAACAAGGCAAGCCGCTCGCCGAAGCGAAGGGCGAGATTCAGTACGCGGCATCGTTCTTCGAATGGTTCGGCGAGGAAGCGAAGCGCGTGAACGGCGACACGATTCCGACGCCCGCGAACGATCGTCGCATCGTCGTGACGAAAGAGCCGATCGGCGTATGCGCGGCGATCACGCCGTGGAATTTTCCGGCGGCGATGATCACGCGCAAGGTCGGACCCGCGCTCGCGGCTGGTTGCCCGATCGTCGTGAAGCCCGCTGAAGCGACGCCGTTCTCGGCGCTCGCGCTCGCGGTGCTCGCCGAGCGCGCGGGCGTGCCGCCCGGCGTGTTCAGCGTGGTGACCGGCGATCCGCGCGCAATCGGCGCGGAAATGACCGGCAACCCGACCGTGCGCAAGCTGTCGTTCACCGGCTCGACGCCGGTGGGTCGTCTGTTGATGGAGCAATGCGCGCCGACCGTGAAGAAGGTCTCGCTCGAACTCGGCGGCAACGCACCGTTCATCGTGTTCGACGATGCCGATCTCGATGCGGCGGTAGCAGGCGCAATCGCGTCGAAGTATCGCAACAGCGGACAGACCTGCGTGTGCACGAACCGCTTCTACGTACACGACAAGGTGTACGACGCGTTTGCGGAGAAACTGAGCGCGGCCGTCGGACAGTTGAAGGTCGGACGCGGCACGGACGCAGGCGTCACGCAGGGGCCGCTGATCAACGAAGCCGCCGTGCTGAAGGTCGAAGCGCACATCGAAGACGCGCTCGCGAAAGGCGCGCGCGTCGTGTCGGGCGGTCATCGTCATGCGCTCGGCCACGGCTTCTTTGAACCGACGATCCTCGCCGACGTCACGCCCGCGATGAAAGTCTCGCGCGACGAAACCTTCGGGCCGCTCGCACCGCTGTTCCGCTTCTCGTCCGACGACGAAGTGGTCAAGCTCGCGAACGACACCGAATTCGGACTCGCCGCGTACTTCTACAGTCGCGATATCGGCCGCGTGTGGCGCGTCGCTGAAGCGCTCGAGTACGGGATGGTCGGCATCAACACCGGACTGATCTCGAACGAGGTCGCGCCGTTCGGCGGCGTCAAGCAGTCGGGGCTCGGGCGCGAAGGGTCGCAGTATGGGATCGACGATTACGTCGTGATCAAGTATCTGTGCATGGGCGGGATTTAAGCGGACAGCACCCCGTGATGCAAAGCGGGTAATTGCATCGCGCACACTCAAGGCGCACCGGTCATTGCCGATAAACCGTGTTGATCTTTACACGGAATAGCGCAATGACCGGCAACGAAAAAATCACCGCGATAATCGCGGGACTCAATCTCATCATCACCGCCGCAATCGCAGTCACCGGATACAACATGGTGACCCGCGTGCAACAAGGCATCGATCAGGCCCGTCTGCAGATGGACCAGACGAAAGCCAACATCGACATCTCGAAGTTCCTCAACGATCTGCGTCCGGTCGCGGTCGTCGACTGCACCGCGAACGAACTGACGCCAAACTCGGTACGCGTCGCGTGCAACCAGAAGAACATCGGCAGCCAGCGGATTCTCATGGACCCGCCGGAGGTGCGTCTACGGCAACGCGGCGGCGACACGTTCTACGCGACCAAGGGCTATGTCGTGAAGCAGCAATCCGGCAACGTGCTGCCGATCGGCACGTCGGGAGGCATCGCCTATCTGGTCCAGGTGCCCGGCATGTCGGCCGTCGACTGGGCGAAAGTCGAGGTCGTGACCGATCTCACGGCGAAGACCGACCCGACGATTCTCGACATCGCGCGGCAAACGCTGCACGATCGCGTCGCGCCGGAAAAACTCGACGCACTCGCGATGCAGACCTACGAGTTCACGAGTACCGTCGTGCCGCTTCAACCGGTAGCCGCGCCCGCTTCTCCGGCTACCGCTCCGCTGCCGACCGTCTCCGCGCCCGCCGCTAATTAACTCGATGCGAGCGCCGCAGGTTTAATCCACCGACACCCCATCGAACCGATGACTGCCGAGCGGCGACAGCAGCATGTCATTCACGCGCTTCGATACCGGCAGCGACGTGATCGAGTGCGCGATCGGCGTGTACGGCACCTTCTGCTTGAACACGACCTGCGCCTGTTCGTATAGCGCAGTGCGCGCGGCCGTGTCCGGCTCGGAGCGAGCCTTGACGATCAGTGCATCGAACGTCGGATCGCACCACTTCGACATGTTGCTGCCGTGCACCGCATCGCAGCCGAGCAGCGTGCCGAGCCAGTTGTCCGGGTCGCCGTTGTCGCCGGACCAGCCGTACAGGATCGCGTCGTGCTCGCCGTTCGCTTTTGCGCGGCGGTTGTATTCGCCCCACTCGTAGCTGACGATCTTCGCGCGCACGCCGATCTTCGCCCAGTCCTGCTGGATCAATTGAGCCATCAGCTGCGCGTTCGGGTTGTACGGACGCTGCACGGGCATCGCCCACAGCGTAAGGTCGAAGCCGTTCGGAAAACCTGCCTGCGCGAGCAGCGCTTTTGCCTTCGCGGGATCGTACGGCGCGTCCTTCAGCTTCGCGTTGTACGACCATTGCATCGGCGGCATCGGGTTGGTCGCGATCGTCGCCTTGCCTGCGTAGACCGCGCGGATGATCGCGGGTTTGTCGATCGCCATGTCGAGCGCGCGCCGCACGTCGACGTGATCGAGCGGCGCATGCTGCGTGTTGTATGCGACAAAGCCCACGTTGAAACCGACGCCCGACACGAGCTTCAGCGACGGATTGTGCTCGACGGTCACGACGTCGGCCGGTCGCGGAAACGCCGACACCTGGCATTCGCCGTTCGCGAGCTTCTGGATCCGCGCGGCCGGATCGGGCGTGATCGCGAAGACCAGATGCGCGAGCTTCACGTCGGCGGGACGCCAGTAGTTGGGATTCCCGTCGAAGCGGATCAGCGCGTCCTTCTGATACGAGCGGAACACGAACGGCCCGGTGCCGACCGGCAACTGGTTGATGTCCGCCTCGCGATGCGCGGCACTCAGCTGCGCCGCGTATTCGGCCGACAGGATCGACGCGAAGCTCATCGCGAGGTTGCGCACGAACACCACGTCGGGCGACTTCAGATGGAAGCGCACCGTGTAATCGTCGACCTTCTCGATCCGCTCGATGTTGCGATCGAAGCCCAGATCGCTGAAGTACGGAAAGCTGACCGGGTACGCCTTGCGGAACGGCATCTCGGGATCGAGCATCCGGTTGAACGTGAACAGCACGTCGTCGGCGTCGAAATCGCGCGTCGGATGGAACCACGCGGTGGTCTGGAATTTCACGCCGTGCCGCAGATGGAACGTGTAGGTTCGCTGATCGGCGGATGTGTCCCAACTCGTGGCGAGCATCGGTTCGAGATCGAGCGTGCCGCGATGGAACTGCACGAGTTCGTTATAGACGGTGTAGGTGCTTGCGTCGAAATCGGTGCTGGTCGTGTGCTGGCCCGGATCGAAACCGGCGGGGCTGCCTTCGCTGCAGAACACGAGCGTCTTGCCGGGTGCGGCGCTCGCCGGCGCTGAGGTCGCGACGAAGGCGCCTATCGAGCACGCGGCGAACAGACCGGTCAGCGCGAGGCGGCGCGCAGTGCGTGTGCAAACGCTAAAAGAAAATGGCTTCATGGGGGCGATCCGGACAGGGAGAACCGGTGATGGGACGCGCTGACGTCACGCGTTCGTGTCGTTTGAGCATAGCCTGACGATTTTCCGCATGCACGTGTGCGGTCGCCAACAATAAATCGGCACAAGAATATGCGCGGGGGTGCTAAGGGTTGTGTGTCGCAGCGACTGTGTCCGCGATGACCGCCGCTCGTCATCTGCTGCGCACCGACCTTGCTGGCGCGTTGACCGGTACCGCTACCGCCGAAGCAGACGCATCGTGCGTCATGTCGCAAGGCCACGCGCCCTACGCGACGACGCTTATTCCCGGAGAAAAAACCATGTAATCTTTCGTATTTTTTCCGGTATCACAAAAATGATTCGACCGTCGGCGCACGCGGCCATGCAGGTCTCGACAGGGGTGTCGCTCGATCGCGCGACGGGGATGGGCTTGACTTCGCTTGCCGTTATGCGCGCGCGGCGGGCTTTCCAGTTGACCGTTGTCGCGATGTTTCTCGCGGCCGGCAATGGCTTCTTTTCGGCTGACGCGGCAGCGGCCACGCCCGCCGCCAGCAACGCTGCGACAACCAACACCACTGCTGCGACCGCCCCTGCCCCGGGCAACGCCACCGCAGCCACAACCAGCCCCACCCCCGACCACGCCTGCGGCACCACCGGCGGCGACCCGCGCCGCCCTTCGGTCGGCCTTGTGCTGTCCGGCGGCGGCGCGCGCGGCTACGCGCATCTCGGCGTGCTCAAAGTCCTTGAGGAAAACCGCATTCCGGTCGACTGCATCGCGGCGACCAGCATGGGCGCGGTCGTCGGCGGGCTGTACGCGAGCGGCATGACCGCGAAGGAAATGCAGGACCGCCTGGCGTCGGTCAATCTCGCCGACATCGCGTTCGACGTCACCGCCCGCTCGGACCTGCCGCAGTCGCGCCGCGAAGACGAGCGGCTGTATGTGAACAGCCTGTCGTTCGGCTTCGGCAAGAACGGCTTCCGGCTGCCCGCCGGCCTGGTGCAGGGCAACCGGCTGCAGGCGCTGCTGCAGGACTGGACCGCAGCGGTCCCCACGAACCAGTCGTTCGACCAGTTGCCGATCCCGTATCGCGCGATCGCAACCGATCTGCGTACGGGCCAGCAGGTCACCCTCGAGCAGGGTTCGCTGCCGCTCGCGATCCGCGCGAGCATGGCGCTGCCCGGTCTGTTCGCACCGGCCGACGTGAACGGCCGCACGCTCGTCGACGGCGGTCTCGTCAGCAATCTGCCGATCGAAACCGCGCACGACATGGGCGCGAACGTCGTGATCGCGGTGGACATCGGTTCGCCGCTGCGTCCGCTCGACGCGCTCGCGTCGCCCGCCGACGTCGCGCAGCAGATGATCGGCATCCTGATCCACCAGAACGTCGCGCTGCAGCGCAAGCAGCTCGGACCGCAGGACGTGTTGATCGAGCCGCAGCTCGGCGCGCTCAGCTTCACCGATTTCGCGAACGCGAAGCAGGCGATCGCCGCCGGCGAGGCCGCCGCGCGCGCCGCGCTGCCGGCGTTGAAACATCTGGCGTTGTCGCCGGAACAGTACGCCGCGTATCGCGTGGCCCACTCGGCACACGAGTCCGCGCCGATCCGCATCACCAGCATCGATATCTCGGCACCGGGGCGCGTACCGGAGAAGCGCATTCGCGACACGCTGCATACGCATCCCGGCGACGTCTACGATCCGAAGGCGCTGAACAAGGATCTGCTGTCGCTGACCACGGCCGGCGACTTCGAGAGCGTCACGCAGCAGTTGATCAACGACGGCGACTCGCACACGCTCGTCATCGACGCGAAAGAGAAATCGTGGGGACCGAATTTCCTGCTGTTCGGCCTCGGGCTGTCGAGCAGTTCCACTGATGAAGGCGGCTTCCGGATGCACATCGGCTACCGGCGGCCATGGCTCACCGGTTCGGGGCTCGAGGCGCGCTTCGACTCGACACTTGGCAGCGATCTGATCAATATGCACGGGGAGTTGCGGCAACCGCTGTCGGACCAGTTCGGGTACTACATCGCGCCTTATGTGGGCCTGGAACGTCGGTACGTCAATATCTACGACCCCGACACCAACTTCAAATTCACCCAGTATCACCAGCAGATAGAGCGTGCCGGCCTCGACCTGGGCCTCCCGCTGTCGACGCTCGGCGACTTCCGGATCGGCGTCGAATACGCGCACGGTTCCGGGTCGGCCGTCTACAACTTTCCCAACACCGACGATCAGGGCAACATCATCCCGGGGACGGCGTTCTCGCCGTACTACGGACGGCAGGTTAATGCGCATGCGCAGCTCGTCATCGATCAGCTCGACGATCCACTCTTTCCCCGGAAGGGGTACTTTGCCGACCTTCGCGTCGAACGGGCGCTGTCCGGCGGAAACAATGACGGGCTGGCGGACGGCAACTCGCGCTATACGGAGGTCTACGGCAAAGCGCTGGTTGCGGCGAGCTTCGGCCGGCACAGCGTCAACGCAAGCGTCGAGGCAGGCAACGATTTCGGCGGCGCGAACCCGGTCAACCCGTTCGACTTCACGCTGGGCGGCTTCCAGCATCTGTCCGCGTACGGCGCAGACCAGCTCGCCGGCAACACGATGATCTACGGGCAGATGACCTATATGAATCAGCTCACCGCCTTCAATGCGTCGATCTTTCACGCACTGTTCGCGGGTGTCAGCGTCGAAGCGGGGAACGTCTGGAACAACAGCGTGTTCGATAACGGCAAGGGCCCGCTCAAGCGCAGCGTGACGTTCTTCACCAGCCTGACGAGTTCGTTCGGGCCACTCTATCTCGGTATCGCACTCGCGCCGGGCGGCCGCTATAACTTCTACTTCCAGCTGGGCCACACCTACTGAGCGTCGCCGTTGCCCTGCGCCGCGCGCGCCAGCCCGGCGGGCCAACTCATTTCGAAGCGCGCGCCGCCGAGCATCTGCGGGTCAGTCACTGCGATGCGCCCCTTGTGGGCATGCAGCACCTGACGCGTGATCGCGAGACCGAGGCCGTAGCCGCCGGTATGCCGGTCGAGCCGCACGAATGCATCGAAGATGCGCTCGCGCTCGTCGGGCGGGATGCCGGCGCCGTCGTCCTCGACGAAGATCTCGACGTTGCCGTGCCGCAGCGCCAGGCCGACGACGATCCGTTCGCGTGCGTACTTGCTCGCGTTGCGCAGCAGGTTGCGCATCGCGTACGACATCAGCCGCTTGTCCATCGTCACGCGGAGTTCGTGGTCGACATCGACTGTCGGCACGATTTCGCGGCTCGTATAGAGCAGCGTCGCATCGTTGACCTGACCGTCGAACCATGCGGCCAGCACGGTCGGTTCGAGATTCGATTGCAGCGAGCTGTATTCGAGCCGCGCGTACGTGAGGCTCATGTCGATCAGCTCGTCGAGTTCGGTCACGTCCTGATCGATGCTGGCAAGTGCACTGTGATATTCGGCGGCCGATGCCGGTTCGCGCAGGATTTCCAGCGCGAAGCGCACGCGGGCGAGCGGCGTGCGCAGTTCGTGCGAGATGCCGTTGGTCAGTTCGCGCTGCGCGGCGATCAACCGTTCCATCCGCATCGCGAGTGCGTTGAGCGTCCGAGCGAGCGGCCCGATGATCACGCTGTGCGACTCTTTCGCACGCGTGTTGAAGCGGCCGCCGGTGAAGTCGATTGCGCGTTCGCGGATGATCACGAGATCGAGCCAGACCGGCCGCATCCAGCCGTACCCAGCGAGCGCCGGTGCGCCGAGCGTCACCAGCGCGACGAGCGGCAGTCCGCCCGGCAGCGTGCGCAACGCCTGCCACACGGTGTGCGGACCCAGTGCGACGGCAAGACCCAGCAATGGAATCGCGGCGACCAGCAGCGCGAGCGTCAGCAGACGCACGTAGACCCGCACGTAAAGCCGCGACCAGCTCGGCACGCGATCCGCGCGCGTGTCGGTCCACGAGCGCCTGAAGCGCAGCAGACGCCATTTGCAATAACGGTAGACGGAGAGCTTGCGCGCGGCAGCGGTGTTCATGGTCACGGACGAAGGATCGGCGAGCGACGCGGCTTGCAGCGTGTGCTGATCCATGTCGCGGCCGCTCGCGCGGCTCACGTTAGCACATCGCCGCGTGCAACGAAATCGAGCGTGCGGGCGGCCACGGTGTCGCGTTCGTTGTCGAGCGTGATCATGTGATAGCTGTCGGTGAGGCGTACGAAGGTCACGTCGCGCGAGCCGAGGTGTTTGCAGAGAAACTCGGCCGAGCGGATGCTCGTCACTTCGTCCTCCTCCGAATGCACGACCAGCGTGCGGCACGCGATCCGATGCAGCGCGCGCTTCACGGCGAAGCGCATCCGGTCGACCTCGGCGATCGCCGCGAGCGGCACGTACGGATAGTGCACGCCGCTGCCCTTCTGCAGATGCCGACGGATCAGATTGCGGATGCGCGCGTTCTTGATGCCGAACGGTTCACCTTCCGGCACGCGGATCAGATGACGCAGGCCCGGCACGCAGTACAGCAGATAACGCAGCGGCTGCAGCCTGGAACCGTTCCAGCCGTCGAGGAACAGCGGCGGCGACAGCAGGATCAGCCGGCCGCGCGTCACGCGTTCGCGCGCACACAGCATCAGCGCGAGCAACGCGCCCATCGAGATCCCGGCGACGTCGACCCGCGCATAACGCTCCGACAGTTCGCGATAGGTCTTGCTCAACAGCTGCATGTAGTCGGCGAGGCTCACGTCGTTCAGCTTGTCCGGCGACGAGCCGTGCCCAGGCAGCGACGGAAGATAGACATCGCAGCCGCTCTCCTCGAGCTTCTTGTCGAGCGAACCGAAGTCGTGACGTGTCCCGCCGAGCCCATGAATCATCAGGACGGCGTGACGGGCAGCAGGAAGAGAACAGACGGACATGACGCGGGCACATGTAGCAGTGAAGCCCGGATGGTAGAGAAGACGTGCGCGCGCGACTGTCGATTTGCGGCGCCGTCTGTAGAGTTTTGTCGAGCGCGCGTTACGGTGGATTTCAGCTGGAAAGGAAACCGAGGGGGCTGCGGGGGAGCGCACGAGGCTCTCAGGAGAACACTAATGGTGCTTCGGGAAACGCGCGAGGCGCTTCGCGAAGACCGTTCCCGTTACTTCCGCTTACTTCCCGTCACTCCCACGCGATCTTGCTGAACTGATAACCCTTGCCGCGGATCGTCTTGATGCGCTGCGGGTTGCTCGCGTCGTCGTGCAGTTTGCGGCGCAGCTTCGAAACGCCGCCGTCGATCGTGCGGTCGAGACCGTCGAACTCGACCCCGCGCAGCGCGCGCATCAGGTCGTCGCGGCTCACCACTTCGCCGGCGTTGCGCACGAGCACCCATAACAGATCGAATTCCGCCGACGTCAGATCAGGCGCGCTGCCGTCCGGCAACGTCACCGACCGGCTCGCGCGATTGATCACGAACTTGCCGAACGTGAGGCTGTCCGGCTGGTTGCCCGGCTCGGTCCCGCGCGCGGCCACGCGACGCAGCTGCGCCTTGATCCGCGCGAGCAGGATGCGCGGCTCGACGGGCTTGTGCACGTAATCGTCGGCGCCGAATTCGAGGCCCAGCAGTTCGTCGAACTGCTCGTCGCGCGCGGTCACCATGATGATCACGCCGTCGTACTGCTCGCGCGCTTCGCGGCAGATCTGGAAGCCGTCCTTGCCCGGCAGGTTCACATCGAGAATCACGAGATCGGGGCGGCGCTTCAGGATCGCCGGCACCGCGTCGTTGCCGTGCAGCACGACGTCGACCTCATAGCCGTGCTTGCCGAGATAGCCGGCCACGAGCGCGGAGAGGCGGTTGTCGTCTTCGACGAGCAGGATCCGGAAGGACATGGATGAATCGTTCAAGGCTGGCTGGGTTCGTGGCATGCCGACAGGCGCGGCGCGGTTGCCATGATACCGGGTGGCAGGTCGGCGCGGATCGCCGACGGTTCGGGCTGCGATGGACATGCCCCGGGACAAGACGCCGCACAGCAGTTAGCCCGCAGTTAACCAACAGGCTCCCCCGCTCCACAAAACCCGACAATTCTGCGCTCAATTCGACAGCCTCGGATAACCCGCGTCGCTAGCATCCAGCCCATTGAAACACCGGGAGAACGACGCGTGATGCCCCTTTTCGTCGACAAGCTTGCCGCGCGCCTGCCGTGGCTCGCCGCGTGGCTGACCGATTTCAGCCTGTCTTTTTCGATGATCCGACGCGCCGGTCATATGGTGTATCCGGGAGACACGCTGTTTCACCGGCTGCGCCGCATGCGGCTGTGGTTCCGCTCGATCGTCTGGTGGCGCGCCACCACCATCTGGTTGCGCGGCTGTTCGCGCTCGCCGCTGCGCGAGATCGTGCGGCGTCATCCGGTGGCGATCGAACGGCCGCACCGTCCGTTTCTGCACGGCGGCTTCAGTTCTCGCGAGCGGATCGCCGCAAGTCTCGATCACCAGATGCTCACGCTGCAGCGCGCGCCGCATCTTGCGCATCAGATCGCCCGCGACGGCTATGCGCCGATCGCGCAGTTCGCGGTCGGCGCCGAACGCTGGCAGATCACGCTCGAATCGCTCGACCAGTTCCAGAAGGAAGGCGACTGGACGCTCTGCATCCGCGACGCGAGCGCACGACGCGTCGTGTCGTGCACGTTCAGCCTCGCGTATCTCGGCGGCAAGGTGCGGCGGCCGCGGTTGTGCGTCGGCTCGGTTCAGGGTCCGGACAAATCGATCAACGGCCGCGAACTGTTTCGCGCGCTGACGAAGCGCTGGTATGGGCTACGTCCGAAGGTCTTCGTCGTGTTCCTCGCGCAGTGCGTCGCGTCCGGCCTCGGGACGGGCGGCACGTTCATCGTGTCGAAGCGCGCGCATATCTATGGGAGCTGGCGCTACTGCCTGCGGCGTCGCAAGGTCGCCGCGAACTACGACGAGCTGTCGCGCGAGTGCGGCGCCGTCGCGCACTGGAACGGCTGGTTCGTGCTCGCGCCGGTCCGGCAGGCGAGCGACGCCGACGGCGGCAACGCGCTGCGGCGCAAGCGCAATGCACTGCGCGAAGAACTCGCCGCGCAGATCCGCAACAGCATCGAGGGCTGACCGCCCGGCTTTATTTGACGGCGCTCCCAGCATGAAGCGTGGAGCGCCGTCAATGCTTTGCAGCCTTACGAAATTTTTTCATCGTTTACGTAAAGTTTCATGAAAGGCCGTCGTAAACCTTAAAAGAGGGCCGGGTTGCTTCGCCCTCAACTCTCACTCGTCACCTCCTGTCCCGACACGAACGGAGCGCTGCATGGCCACCACCCCGAGTACTACCGACACCGCCAGCCTGCTCGCGCAGGCCGCGCAATCGATCATCAGCGGTTCGACCAACTCGTCGCTCGACGTCGACAAGCTGGTCCAGGCGCTCGTCACCTCGAAGACCGTGGGTCGCACCACGCAAATCACGAACAAGCAGAACCTCGACAACAGCCAGGTGTCCGCGATCGGCAAGCTGAAGTCCGCGCTGTCGGCGCTGCAGACCGCCGTCGCGGGCCTCGCCGACGGCACCGCGCTGGCGCACTTCGCCGCGACGGCGAGCGGTAAAGGCGTCACGGCCACCACGAGCAAAGGCGCCACCACCGGCAACTACGAACTCGACATCACTACTGTCGCGACCGCGCACAAGCTGTCGTCGAACGGCTTCGCCGCCAACACGACGTTCGGCACCGGCACGCTGACGGTCGGTGTCGGCAGCAAGTCGTTCGCGGTCAACGTCGGGGCATCGAACAATTCGGTCACGGCGATCGCCGCCGCGATCAACAGCGCGTCGGACAACCCCGGCGTGACGGCGAGCGTCGTCAATGGGGCCGACGGGCAGCATCTCGTCGTGACATCGAAGGAAACGGGCGAGGCGAACGTCGTCTCGCTGAAGGCAAGCGGCGGACTCGATACGCGGCTCGACTCGTCGGGCTTCCGCGAAGTAACCAGGGCGCAGGACGCGCAGTTCACGATCGACGGTAGTCCAGTGAAGAGCGCGAGCAACACGATTACGGATGCGCTGCCGGGCGTGACGATCAACCTCACCACGGCCGCCGCAAACACGAAGCAGACCTTGACGGTCGCCGTCGACGACACCGCGGGCAGCACCGCGATCGGCAACTTCGTGACCGCGTACAACGCGTACGTAACGACCGCCCACTCGCTGTCGTCCTACGATCCGAACGCGGCAGCGGGATCGCAGGCCGCGCCGCTGCTCGGCGACGCGATGCTGCGCGACGTGACCAACGGTCTCGCGGACATCCTGAGCCGGGGCGTGTCGTCGGGCGGCAAGACGCATAGCCTGACGTCGATCGGCATCGACCTGCAACACGACGGCACGCTGAAGCTCGACAGCACGAAGCTGCAGACGGCGATGTCGGCAACGCCCGGCGCGGTCGCCGCGCTGTTCAACACGAGCAACGGGATCGGCGCATCGCTGAATCGCTTCGCGACGACCTACGTGCAGAAGAGCGGTCTGATCGATACGCGTACCCAGGCACTCAACTCGGATCTGGCGTCGTTGAAGGAACAGTCGGCACAACTGCAGACATACTCGACCACGCTCACGAAGCAGTACAACGCGCAGTTCACGGCGCTGAACAACCTGATGACGACGATGAACAACAACAAGAACTACCTGACGCAGCTGTTCGGCGGCGACAACAACGCAGGCGCGTTGTCGCGCAACAAGTGATGCGACGGGGCGGCGTTTTCGTATTGACAACGTAGCGTCATCCCGCCACACTCGCTTCCATGCTGACCTACCCATCCTCCTGCGCCCACGCGTTCAATCGAACAATGCATGCCACCTGTGGCGGGCATTGGGGAATGCGTATGCGTTAGCAGTCAGCGTAAGAACAGATCCCAAAGGCCCCGCCGGAAACGGATGGGGCCTTTTGCTTTTTACCAGTCGTGAAAATGGAAAAGGCGCCTCCGTCAGACGGCTTTATCGACGGAGAGCATGATGGAAGAGGCGAGTCCACAGTACCCCGAGTATGAATCGTATGACTGGCACCCCGAACGGTTGCCGGAGGTGGTCGTGCATTTCATGCTGTCGCCCGGTGCGACGCATTCGTGGCGTGTCGCGTGCGATGCACGGATGCACGTGCACGATGCGCGCATCTGGCTGACGCGCGCGCAAAGCCCTTACGACCACTGGCTCACGCCCGGCGCGGAGTTGCAATTGACCCGCGGCGAGCGCGTCTGGATGAGCACGGACGGCGACGGTGCGACACGCGTTTCGGTGCGCAGCAAGCTGCGGATGTCGAGTCATCCGATAAGGCGCTGGCTTAGCCGGTTGTTGCGGATGAACACCGAGATCGCCGCGCCAGTTTCGCGCTAGTGGCTTGCGACCGGTGTGCGACGTCGGCGGCGAAAGCTGGATTCGATGTGCATTACAAAGTCTCGCGCGGCTGGTTCACGCCGCGCGAGACGACTTCACGCACGCGTCTTCACGCGTGCTGAAAATCACACCCGTTCGATCGCCAGCGCAATGCCCTGCCCGACGCCGATGCACATCGTGCACAGCGCGAAGCGGCCATTCGTGCGCTGCAGTTGATACATCGCCGTGGTGACCAGTCGCGCACCGCTCATTCCGAGCGGATGGCCGAGCGCGATTGCGCCGCCGTTCGGATTCACGCGCGGATCGTCGTCGGCGACGCCGAGCTGGCGCAACACCGCGAGCCCTTGCGATGCGAACGCTTCGTTCAGTTCGATCACGTCGAACTGGTCGATGGTCATGTTCAGACGCGCGAGCAGTTTCTGCGTGGCAGGTGCCGGGCCGATGCCCATCACGCGCGGCGCGACACCCGCGGTCGCGATGCCGAGCACGCGTGCACGCGGCGTCAGGCCGAAGCGCTTCGCGTTCTCTTCGTTCGCGAGCAGCAAGGCCGCAGCGCCGTCGTTCACGCCCGATGCATTGCCGGCCGTCACCGTGCCGTCCGGCCGCACGACGCCCTTCAGTTTCGCGAGCGCTTCGAGGCTCGTTTCGCGCGGATGCTCGTCCTGCGACACGACAAGCGGATCGCCCTTCTTCTGCGCGATCGTCACCGCGACGATCTCCTGCGCGAGCGTGCCGTCGCGCTGCGCACGTGCGGCCTTCTGCTGGCTGCGTAACGCGAACGCATCCTGATCGGCGCGGCTCACGCCGTATTCCTGCGCGACGTTCTCGCCGGTTTCCGGCATCGAGTCGACGCCGTACATCTGCTTCATCAGCGGATTGACGAAACGCCAGCCGATCGTCGTATCGAAGATGTCGGCCTGGCGCGAGAACGCGCTGGTCGCCTTGCCCATCACGAACGGCGCGCGGCTCATGCTTTCGACACCGCCCGCGAGCATCAACCCCGCTTCGCCCGACTTGAGTGCGCGCGCCGCGATCCCGATCGCGTCCATGCCCGAGCCGCACAGCCGGTTCACCGTCGAACCGGGCACGCCCTGCGGCAAGCCCGCGAGCAGCAGCGACATCCGCGCGACATTGCGGTTGTCTTCGCCGGCCTGGTTTGCGCAGCCGTAGATCACGTCGTCGATTGCGTTCCAGTCGACTTCCTTGTTGCGCTCGATCAGCGCCTTCAACGGCACCGCGCCGAGATCGTCCGCGCGAACCGACGACAACGCGCCCGCATAGCGGCCAATCGGCGTGCGAACGGCGTCGCACAGGAAAGCTTCGGTCATTACATGTCTCCGGAGAATGCCGGGTGCGTGGGAAGCGGGGCTTCCTGCGCTTCGGTATAAAATCCATTGTTCGATATATGAACAATAAATCGTATATCGAACACTCGAAGCCGATGATAGGCCTGTGCCGGAAAGCGTGTCAAGCCGGGCTACGGGAGCACAACGCCGCGTCAACGAACCTCGATCCGCTCGTCCTCGATATAACCGCGAATCACATCGGCAAACGAGCGATCGCTGGACAGTCCGAGCCCTTCCGCACGCGACGTGTCCCACTGCCCCGGCCAGCTGCCGACGATCTTCTCGACACGCGCATCCGGCTGCCACACGATCCGCTTCACGACCTCGTCGCCGGCTACGTCGCGTAGCGCCGCGACCATCTCGTCGACGCTCACCGAAATGCCCGGCAGATTCAGCACACGCTGATTGCCCAGTGCGGCGGCATCGATCTCGAGCCCCGCGATCAGACTGTCGATCGCCTTGCGCGGCGACAGCAGCCACAGCCGCGTGCTGCCCGCGACCGGACACACCGCCGCTTCGCCGTTCAGCGGCTCGCGGATGATCCCGCTCGCGAACGACGAAGCCGCCGCATTCGGCTTGCCCGGCCGCACGCTGATGGTCGGCAGACGCAGCACGCGGCCGTCGATGAAACCGCGTCGCGAGTAGTCGTTCAGCAGCAGCTCGGCGATTGCCTTCTGCGTGCCGTACGACGACTGCGGGTTCAGCGCCGTATCGTTTTGCACGACGTCGGGCAGATCGCCGCCGTACACCGCCACCGAACTCGTGAACACGACACGCGGCCGGTTCCCGCGCTGCCGGCAAGCCTCCAGCAGCAGACGCGACGCGTCGAGGTTGATCCGCATCCCGAGATCGAAGTCCGCTTCCGCCTGGCCGCTGACGATCGCGGCCAGATGAAAGATCGCCGCGGTATCGCCGTCGATTGCTTTCGCCAGCACGCACGCGTCCTCGATATCGCCGACCTGCGTGCGCACGCGGCGGTCATCGAAACCGACTGGCTGCGCGACGTCGAGCAGCACGAGTTCGGACAGCGGCCGCATCACGCCGTCGGCGTCCTTCAACGCGCCGCGCGCCAGCAGTTCGCGCGCGAGACGCTGACCGAGAAAACCGGCGCCGCCGGTAATCAGTACTTTCATGATGATGTTCGTCCTTTGCTTCGATCGACCCGATCAGCCTGCATTGCGCAGGTACGGTTTGAGCCAGCCGAGTCCCGCCGATGTGCCCGCGCGCGGCCGGTACTCGCAGCCGATGTAGCCGTCGTAGCCGAGCGCATCGATCAGATCGAACAGGTACGGGTAGTTCAGTTCGCCGAGGTCCGGTTCGTGCCGCTCGGGTACGCCTGCTATCTGGATGTGGCCGATGCCGGCCATGTCGCGCTTGAGCTTCACCGCGAGATCGCCCTCGACGATCTGGCAGTGATAGCAGTCGAACTGCACCTTCAGGTTCGCCGCGCCGACTTCCGCGCAGATCGCCTGCGCGTCGTCCTGGCGGTTCAGGAAGAAGCCCGGGATGTCGCGCGTGTTGATCGGCTCGATGACGACCGTGATGCCGTCGGCGAGTGCGGCCTCGGCGGCATGCGCGAGATTGCGCAGATAGACCTCGCGATGACGTTCGCGCGACTGGTCCGCGCCGATCAAACCCGCCATCACGTGCAGCTTGCGGTTGCCGAGCGCACGCGCGTACTCAAGCGCGGTGTCGACGCTGCGGCGGAACTCGTCCTCGCGTCCCGGCAGCGACGCGATGCCGCGTTCACCGTTCGCCCAGTCGCCGGGCGGCGCATTGAACAGCGCCTGCGTGAGGCCATGCGCATCGAGCCGGGCCTTCAGTTCGGCGGCGGGGAAATCGTACGGAAACAGAAACTCGGCGGCCTTGAAGCCGTCCTGCGCGGCCGCGCCGAACCGGTCGAGGAAACCGTGCTCGGTGTACATCATCGAGAGATTCGCTGCGAAGCGAGGCATGGCGACTGCTCCTATGAAACGTGGGGTCGTGCATTGGTGTATTCGGCGTGTCGATCGAAATGCAATCGACATCGCCGTATTGTCCGCAAATGAAGTGGTCACCGTAAAGCCGATTGCGCCGAACTCGCGACAATCGCGCAGGCATCCATGAAAACCCTAGCGCTCCGGCAAAAACCTTGGAGGTTGGCGAAAGACAACGCTTGAGCTATCGTCACGGCTTTCTGCCGTGCTGTGGCCATCGGTGTGGATTCAGCCGGAATCTCGCCGACGCGCCGCCCGCAAGCGCCCTCATTCCTACAGGCCCATGAGCAAAGTCCTGCCGTCGTCTTCCGCCGAGCCCGTCCCGGAAAAACCCGGCGACTCCTATGTGCAGTCGTTCGCGCGCGGCCTCGGGGTGATCCGCGCGTTCAACGCGGAGCGCCCCGAGCAGACGCTCACCGACGTCGCCGCCGCAACCGGCCTCACGCGCGCCGGCGCACGCCGCATCCTGCTAACGCTGCAGACGCTCGGCTACGTCGAAGCCGAAGGCCGTCTGTTTCGCCTGACACCGAGAATTCTCGATCTCGGCTTCGCGTACCTGACGTCGATGCCGTTCTGGAATCTCGCCGAACCGGTGATGGAAGATCTGTCCGCGCAGGTGCACGAGAGCTGTTCGGCCGCGGTGCTCGACCGCAGCGAGATCGTCTACGTGCTGCGCGTGCCGACGCACAAGATCATGACAATCAATCTGTCGATCGGCAGCCGGCTGCCCGCGTACTGCACGTCGATGGGCCGCGTGCTGCTCGCCGCACTCGACGACGACGCGCTCGACGCGACCCTCGGCCTCGCCCCGCTCTACGCGCACACGCAGCGCACGATCACCGATCGCGACGAGCTGAAGAAAGCCATCGCACTCGTGCGTCGCCAGGGTTGGGCGATCGTCGATCAGGAACTGGAGGTGGGATTGATCTCGCTATCGGCGCCGATCCGCAACCGCCAGGGCCGCGTGATCGCCGCGATGAACATCAGCGGCAACGCGCAGCGCAATTCGGCGAAGCAGATGGTGAAGACGTTTCTCGAACCGCTGCAGAATGCAGCGCAGACGGTTTCGGAAATGGTGGCGCGGCGGAGTTGAGCGCGGCGGTCAATACACGCCCGGCACGCCGGGCGGCCGATGTTTGAACCGCCGATGCACCCAGTAATACTGTTCGGGAAAGCGCAGGATCTGGGTCTCGAGAAACGCGTTCATTCTCGACGCGTCGTCCGTATCGCTTGCGGACGGGAAGCCGTCGAGCGGCTCGAAGATCGTCAGTTTGTACCCTTTGAAATCCGGCAGCACTTCCGTCACGAACGGCACGACGCGCGCACGGCCCAGTCTTGCGAGTCGTGAGACGGAGGTCAGCGTGCAGGTCTCCACGCCGAAGAACGGCACAAAAACCGAATTCTCGACGCCGTGATCCATGTCCGCGGCGAGCATCACGGGTTTGCCGGAACGCAGTATGCCGACGATTTTTCTGGCGCTCGTCGAGCGTTCGATCATCTCCGCGCCGAATCTGCCGCGCTGCTGTTTGGCAAGGTCGCACATCCGCGTGTTCGACATCCGTGTGTACAGCGCGGCGACCGGCAGTTGCGTCGAGTACAGCATGCATCCAACCTCGATGCCGACGAAGTGAAACCCCATGAAGATCGTCGGCGGCGCATTCGTGTCGTCGAGATCGAGCTTGCTGTCGATCTCGACGATGTTCCTGATCGTCTTCTCGCTACCGAACCATTGAATGCCCCGTTCGAGATAGCTGCGGACAACCTGCCGGAAATGCGCCCTCGCGAGGTCGTCGTGTTCGCGCGCGGTCTTGTCCGGAAAACACAGCCGCAGATTCACCAGCACCACGTGCTTTCGACGGCTCGGAAACGCGTACAGCGCTACGCCGAGAACGCTGCCGAACCTCGCGACCAGCGGATAGGGAAGAACCGAGAACGTGCGCAGCAGTATGACAAGAAGAGCATGACCGAGTTGTTCCACCGTTGTTCCTGCGTGCAATGGCCGACTGCGCCATGTGGGAGTGCCAAGGTTCGCGGACAGCGAACGACCTTTAAAGCGAGGTGCAGAAACACGCCGTTGTGCTGACGCGCCGGATTGAAGCGATGCGTCGCGTGACGGAGGATCTCAGTCTCCAGATCAGGTTTCGAGGTCTGGGCGGCGCAATCGCCGCGGAGAGCAGGCGGGACATAGGTAGATGCCCAAAGGGCAGCGCCATGGGTTACCGCGAGCGTGCGCATTATTGCACGCGGCCCCTGGGCTACTCATTTCGAGGTCGGTCGACGACCCTCGGGGCCTGCGTGGCCCGAGCGGGAAACCACCCGGTTTCCGCCGTTGAATATTCCCCAGGATTGAGTACTCCGTATTGCGCGAGTGGGGCATACTTCGCGACACTGGCAGCGATTAAATCGAAAGCATGATGACTATCGCCGTTTAACTTATAAATCCGGATCCACGGTCTGGACAAACGGCACAATCTCTTGGGGAGACACTATGAGAGCCATAACGAGTCAATGTATCTCGGCGCTTTTCGTCACAACGGTTCTGGCTGGGTGCATGGTTCCCCCGCAAAACCAGGGCGCAGCCGGAATCGCTCCGGTGCAGAACCGGAGCACCGCCGCAGCAGGATCGGACAATTCGCTTTCTACTGCCGACTGGGACAAGGTCGTCGAACAGGACCGCGCGTCGGTGCGTGCGAAGCAGATGCCGCCCGAAGTGATTCGATACGATCTTGAAATAGGAAAGATGATTCCGGAAGGTCAGCAGATTCTAGCTGCTCACGACAAGGCAAAGGCACGCGTCTGGTCGAAGAAAATGAATTCCATTATGGAAGCGAGAAATAAGGCCACGCAAAAGTTCGCAGCAAAGGAAATAGCCAGGAATAATGCGATCGCCAGTTCGTTCGGCGGCGGGAGACCCGATCCGTGTTTGTCGCCGATGGGAAAAAATACCTGCACGTCGGCACCGGCACAACAGGGAGGCGGGGTTAACTACACGGTCGGTCCCGGCGGCATCGGAGCGACCATGGGTAATCTCACGATCGGTCCTGGCGGCATCGGAGGCGGATTCTGATCCTCGCCGGCACGGTTCGTACCACCTACCGGTAGCGGATCGATTGCAGCAATGCTGAAAACAAAGCGGCGGACGCGTTACGCGTGCCGCCGTTTTTGTTTACCTGGCTTACTCCGCGCAGTTCAGCGGCCGAGCCAGCGCTCGACGAGCCGTGCCCAGAACGCCGCACCGATCGGCAGATTGAAATCGTTGAAGTCGTAGTGCGGGTTGTGCACCATGCAGCCGTCCTCGCCGACGCCGTTGCCGATCCGCAGGAACGTGCCGGGCCGCTGCTGCAGCATGAACGCGAAGTCCTCGCTGCCCATCAGCATGTCGGTCTGCGCGACGACGCGGTCGTCGCCGACCAGTTCGCGTGCGACGTCGATCGCGAACTGCGTCTCTTCATCCGAATTCACGACCACCGGATAGCCGTCGATATAGTCGACCGTCGCCTTGCCGCCGTAGCTCGCAGCCTGGCTCTGCGCGAGTTCGGTGATGCGCTGCTTCAGCAGCGCGCGTACTTCGGGGCTGAACGAGCGCACGCTCAGTTCGAGCTTCGCGGTGCTCGCGATCACGTTGTTCGCGGTGCCCGCATGCATCGAGCCGACCGTCACGACCGCTGGCTGCGACGGGTCGATGTTGCGCGCGACGATGGTCTGCAGCGCCATCACGATGCTCGCGGCGATCACGACCGGGTCCACCGTCAGATGCGGACGCGCGGCATGCCCGCCGACGCCCTCGACGGTAATCACCGCCTTGTCCCCCGCCGCCATAAACGGTCCCTTGTGGAACAGCAGCGTGCCCGGCTCCGCGCCCGGATGATTGTGCAGGCCGAACACCGCGTCGCACGGAAAGCGTTCGAACAGGCCGTCGTCGATCATCTTTTTCGCGCCGCTGTCGACGCCGCTTTCTTCGGCCGGCTGGAAATACAGATGGACAGTGCCGGAAAAACGACGCGTCGCGGCGAGGTGCTGCGCGGCGCCCAGCAGCATCGTCGTGTGGCCGTCGTGGCCGCATGCGTGCATCTTGCCGTGCGTCTCGCTCGCGTACGGCAGAGCGGTCTGCTCGATGATCGGCAGCGCGTCCATGTCCGCGCGGATACCGATGCTGCGCGTGCCGTCGCCCGCCTTCAATGTGCCGACGACACCCGTGCGGCCCACGCCGCGCGTGACCTGCCAGCCCCATTGCTCGAGCCGCTCCGCGACGAGCGTCGCGGTCGCGACTTCCTCGTAGGCGAGTTCCGGATGCCGATGGATGTGGTGGCGGATTTCGCGCAGGCTGCCGGTTGCGCTTTCCAGATCGGCGACGGCGGTCAGTGTTGCGGCATGGGATGAGGAACCTGCGACGGGTGCTTCGCTCATGGGAACTCCGGGTGATGGGGCGATGGATGGGCTCGACTGGGTCATTGCCATCAATGGGCTAGCGATCGTCGAGCCCCTGTATTTACGCCATTTTATTCAAAATAAATGCGGCGTTCCCACGCGGGCTTTCTTTCGCGATGGTTTCTTCGCCCCGGCGGGGAGCCCAGCCATTTGCCGATGTAGTTCTGACGCGTCCGCAGACTGCGGCGCGGGAGGAGTCTGCGCTACGAATTGAAGGCCCACGTTACCGCTTGCTGCAACGAACCTCACTGCGCCGCGTTTTCCAGCGCCCCACGCAGCGTGTCGACAAACACATCCCCAGCCGCTTCGAGCGTGCCGGAGTTATCGATCGTCGTCAGCCGCACGCCGTCGGGCAATGCGAACGGCGCTTCGCGCGCGAGACGCGCGGCGATTTCATCGGCTGTCTCGCGCCCGCGCGCGCCGAGCCGTACTGCGAGAACCGCTGCCGCCGCAGTCACATGCACGACCTCGGTATCCGGATAGCGAGCCAGCACATGCGGCAGATGCTGCCGCGACCCATTGACGACAACCGCACAACCCCGCGCGAGCCACGCATCGAGTTCGATGCCGATCCCGTAACGCAGCGCGTGACTCGACCATTCGATTGCAAAGAGCCCGAGCGACGCACGCACGTCGAACTCGGCCACCGACAACGCGATGTGATTTTCTCCGCTGCCCACCGGCCGCGTGATGTATCGATGCGCGAACAGCACCGCATCGTCGGCGAGACGTTCGCGCGCGAAACCGAGCAGCGCATCCTTGCCCGCGCCGGACGGCCCCATGACGTAAATCAGACGACCTTTCATCGATCAGTGTTCCATGTCCGCTGCGGCGAACGCCAGCCGTTGCCACAACACGAACGACGCACCGGGCTCGGGTTCGACGAACAGCGCGGCGTAACTTATCGGCAGCGCCCCGAGCGTCGGCACGCGAGCATGCCACCACGCGAGCAGCACGTCGCGCTCGTGTGCATCGTCGAGCGAATTCGACAGCGTCATGTGAAAACGGAATTCATCGAACACGTATGGGTAGCCCCATTCGATGAGCAACGCGCGTTGCCGATCCGTGAGCGGCGCTTCGAGGCGTCGCGCGAGATCGGCGGCAGAAGGCGCAGCACGCAGCGCGGATACCGCCTGCAACGCACTCGACGCGAGTTCGCGCATCGACGCCTCGCCTTCCGATGTCGCGGGTCGCAGTGCAATGAACTTGCCGAGCTGCGCTGCATCGACCGGCAGCGCGAACGCATCGCGGCTGCGTGCCCAGCGTTGCGCAACCCCAAGCACGTCGTGCTGCGTCACGCCGTCGGCGAGACGGAACGGTGCGACCAGCGTGCCATGCCAGCCGTAGCGACGCGGTGCATGCGTCAGTTCCGCGAGCGGACGTGCGAGACCTTCAGGCTGCGGCGCGGTACAAACGTCGTCACGCTCCGCATCGCGACCGAGCCATTCGCTACCTGCGTGCCACCATGCAGACGCAGCCGGCGGCGCGTAGTACAGCGCAAAACGCGCAGTCGCGGGCCAATCCGTTTCGACTACGCTCATACGTCGTGTTCCACCATCAACTGCACGCGGTCCGCGGCAAAATGCGTGAAACCGTATTTGATCGGCGTGCCTTCGAGATCGACGTCGACGTTCTCGACCCACAACACCGGCTGCTGACGGTTGATGTTCAGACGGCGCGCAACTTCCGCGTCGGGCAGCACGCTACCGATGCGACTCCACTTGCGCAGATAATCCGCGACGCCGAGTTCGGCCATCGCCTTCGTGATGCCGCCGGTACGTTCGAGCACTTCCGGCAGATTCGCAAAGCGCGCAGCCGGGTACCAGTTGCGTGCATACGTGAGCGGCACGCCGTCCGATTCGTGCAGCGTCTCGATGCGAAATACCGGCGCGCCCGCGCGCAACCCGAGCGCCTTCGCGACGCCCGGCTCCGCCTTCACGCGCGACGACGACAGCATCATCCCGGCCGCCGCGTGATGCTGCTGACGCAGGTTCTCGGTGAAGCGCGTACGGCGTCCGATCGTGTAATCGATCGCGCCGGGCTGCACGAACGTGCCGCGTCCCTGCTCGACACTGACGAGCCCGAGTGCCGCGAGTCCGAGCATCGCGCGACGCACGGTGTGCCGGTTTACGTCGAAACGTTTGGCGAGTTCCCCTTCGCTCGGCAGCCGGCCGTCTTCGCCGAATCCGCTGGCTGCGATCTCCGCTGCGAGGATCTGTTCGATCTGCCGCCACACGGCTACGCCGCCGCCTCGTTCGACCGTCGTGCCAGGGGTTGCGCCGTCGTTCGATGTCATGGTGTTGTCATTCCCTTCGGTTCCAATATCGTTGAACGCATTGTAGTGCGCGCGCCGTGATGAAATGATGAAACGACACATACGAGGCACACGTCGGCATTTTATCCGAAAACGTCTAGACGTTTAGATGAATAGATGGTCAAATGACTGGGCTTTTTCGACACCCACCGCAACGTCAACGCACCATCACCGCGCAGTTTCTGATTCGACAGGAATCTTCGATGAGCCTCTCCTCTTCCGCGTCTCCTCCCTCTTCTGCTGAACGGCGTGCCTGGATGGCCGTGTTTGCCCGCACGCCACGCGCCGATCTCGAAGCGGCGCTGCAACGCGCGCTCGGCGACATCGCGGCACCGGAGTTCGACTGGCTGCGTCCGCCGGAAATCGGGCTCGCGATGGTGCGCGGCCGGGTCGGCGGCAGCGGCGATCCGTTCAATCTCGGTGAGGCGACGGTCACGCGCGCCACGTTGCGGCTGCGCGAACCACAAGACCATGCGCCGGTCGGTGTTGCGTGCCATCTGGGCCGCGATCGCCGCCGTGCCGAACTGGCCGCACTCGCCGACGCGCTGCTGCAACTGCCCGAGCATCACGCGCGACTGCACACGCAACTGGTCGAACCGCTCGCCGCGCAGATCGCCGCCGCGCGTGCCGCACGACACGACGACGTCGCGTCCACGCGCGTCGAATTCTTCACGATGGTTCGGGGCGACTGATGACCTTCATGCAAAACGACGCGCAGAACGATGCGCAGATCGCGCTCTCCACGCTGACACCCGGCTTCGTCGATCCAGTGCACGACACACAGGCGGTGTTTCGCACGCTGCTCGATGTGCTGTCGCGTCCGGGCACGGTCGGCACGATCGAGAACGTGCTGCCGGCCGCGCGCGCATCGGGCACGCATCGCGCGCGCGCCGATCTCGCTGCGTTCGCCGCGCTGCTCGCGCTGTGTGACTACACGACGCCCGTGTGGCTCGCGCAGCCGGACACCGCGCTCGCATCCGCGTTGCGTTTTCATACGGGTGCACCGATCGTCGACGAGCCGCATGAAGCGTCGTTCGCGTATGTGCATGATGCACAGACCTTGCCCGCGCTCGCGAGCTTTCCGCTCGGAGAACCGGAAGAACCGGAGCATGCGGTGACGCTGCTGGTGCGCGTCGAAGCGCTTACCGGTGGCACGCCCGTCGTGCTGAGCGGCCCCGGCATCAAGACGACGCAGACGATTGCACCGCTCGGTCTGCCCGCGCATTTCTGGGAAGAGCGCGCTGCGCTCGCGCCGCTCTTTCCGTGCGGTATCGATTGCTATCTGGTGTGTGGCGACGCTGTGGTCGGTCTGCCGCGCACGACCCGTGTGGAGACGAACTGATGTACGTAGCCGTCAAAGGAGGCGAACGCGCGATCGAAGCATCGTGGCGTTTGCTCGACAAGGAACGCCGCGGCGATACGCAGCTCGCCGAACTGAGCGTCGCGCAGATTCGCGAACAGTTGCGCCTCGCGGTCGCGCGCGTGATGACCGAAGGGTCGGTGTACGACGAAGATCTCGCCGCGCTCGCGATCAAGCAGGCCGCCGGCGATCTCGTCGAAGCGATCTTTCTGCTGCGCGCCTATCGCACGACGTTGCCGCGTTTTGGCTATACGTGTGCGCTCGAATCGGAGCGGATGCACATCGAGCGGCGCATCTCGGCGACCTTCAAGGATCTGCCCGGCGGTCAACTGCTCGGCGCGACTTACGATTACACGCAGCGTCTGCTCGATTTCGCGTTGCTCGCGGAAAGCGATGTATCTGACGAAGCACCCAACACAAGCCCAACACAAACGCCGCACGCACCGCAAGAAACGATGCCCCGCGTCGTCGCATTGCTCGATCGCGAAGGACTGATTGAACAGGAAGCGCCCACGCCCGACGCAGCGGAACCCGGCGATCTCTCACGCGAACCGCTCGCATTTCCCGCGAGCCGCGCGACGCGACTGCAGAATCTCGCACGCGGCGACGAAGGCTTCCTGCTCGCGATGGGTTACGCGACGCAGCGCGGCTACGCGCATTCGCATCCGTTCGCAGGCGAAATCCGCTTCGGTACCGTCGCGGTCGAAATGGAACTAGACGAACTCGGCGAGGCGGTCGAGATCGGCGACATCGACATCACCGAATGCCAGATGATCAACCAGTTCGCCGGCAGCACCGAGGTACCGCCGACGTTCACGCAGGGCTACGGCCTCGCGTTCGGCCATTCGGAACGCAAGGCGATGGCAATGGCTTTGGTGGATCGCGCGTTACGCGCCGAAGAACTCGGCGAAACGATCGCATCGCCGACGCAGAGCGTCGAGTTCATGTTGTCGCACAGCGATAACGTCGAGGCATCGGGCTTCGTTCAGCATCTGAAGTTGCCGCACTACGTCGACTTCCAGTCCGAACTCGAACTGGTGCGTCGCCTGCGCGCGAAGCATGCTGCGCAGTCGGCCAGCACGGACAGCAACGACCCGCTCGACGAGGAACAAGCCGCATGAGCACGATCAACCTCTCCCCAACGAGCGTCGATACGCACACGGCGGCGTCAACCAGCTCACACGACCGCTCCGCCGAGGGCTACAACTTCGCATACCTCGACGAACAGACCAAGCGCATGCTGCGTCGCGCGTTGTTGAAAGCGGTCGCGGTGCCGGGCTATCAGGTGCCGTTCGCGTCGCGTGAAATGCCGCTGCCGTTCGGCTGGGGCACCGGCGGCATTCAGGTGACGTCCGCGATCATCGGTCGCAACGACACGCTGAAGGTCATCGATCAGGGCTCCGACGAAACCACCAACGCGGTGAACATTCGCCGCTTTTTCGCGCGCACGACCGGTGTCGCGACAACACAGCGCACCGCAGAAGCGACGATCATCCAGACGCGTCACCGCATCCCCGAGATGCCGCTCACCGAGCAGCAGATTCTCGTCTATCAGGTGCCGATGCCCGAGCCGCTGTATCGGCTGGAACCGCGCGTCTCCGAGTGCCGCAAGCTGCATGCGCTCGCCGATTACGGGCTCATCAGCGTGAAGCTCTACGAAGACATCGTGCATCACGGCAGCATCGCGACGACCTACGATTACCCGGTGATCGTCAACGGCCGCTACCTCGCGTCGCCGTCGCCGATTCCGAAATTCGACAACCCGAAGATGCACATGAACCCTGCGCTGCAACTGTTCGGCGCGGGCCGCGAACGGCGCATTCACGCGATTCCGCCGTACACGCCGGTGCGCAGCCTCGACTTCGACGACCATCCGTTCGAAGTGCAGCACTGGCACCACGCTTGTGCGCTGTGCGGATCGAAGGAAAGCTTTCTCGACGAGATGATCGTCGACGACGCAGGCAGCAGGATGTTCGTCTGCTCGGATAGCGACTACTGCCGTGAACGTCGCGAAGAAACGGATAACGTGCAAAACGAAGGAGCCGACGCATGACCCCGCTGCTGAGTGCCCGCGGCATCACCAAACGCTACGGCAACCGCACTGCATGCGCGAACGTCAGCTTCGACCTGTACCCCGGCGAGGTGCTGTGCATCGTCGGCGAATCGGGTTCGGGCAAGACGACGTTGCTGAACACGCTCGCACTGCGCACGCCGGTCGATGCAGGCACGCTGCACTACACCGCCGCGCATGGCGACGACATCGATCTGTTCGCGCTGTCCGAACCGCGCCGTCGTCTGCTGATGCGCACCGAGTGGGGCTTCGTGCAGCAGAATCCGCGCGACGGATTGCGCACCGGTGTATCGGCGGGCGCGAATATCGGCGAGCCGTTGATGGCGGTCGGTGCGCGTCACTACGGCCGCATCCGCGATACGGCGACGCAGTGGATGCAGCGCGTCGAACTCGACGCCACGCGCATCGACGAACTGCCCGCCGCGTTTTCTGGCGGCATGCAGCAGCGTCTGCAGATCGCGCGCAATCTGGTCACCGGTCCGCGGCTCGTCTTCATGGACGAACCCACCGCCGGGCTCGACGTCTCGGTGCAGGCGCGTCTGCTCGATCTGCTGCGCACGCTGACTGCAACGCTGCATCTGTCGGTGCTGATCGTCACGCACGATATCGGCGTCGCGCGGCTGCTCGCGCATCGGCTGATGGTGATGCAGGGCGGCGAAGTAGTCGAGGCCGGTCTCACCGACCAGGTACTCGACGATCCGCAGCATCCGTATACGCAAACGCTGGTGTCGTCGGTCCTGCCGGTCTGATGCGCCGCGAACGAAACGTGTTGAGCCAGGAATAAAGCCATGTCATCCATCGAATTGCGCAACCATGCGCGCGCTTTTGCCGACAACGCCGCGCTGATGCTGCGCGCGGTCGACGTCGCGAAGACGTTCACGCTGCACGGCCAGGGCGGCGTGCGGATCGACGCGCTCTCCGGCGTGTCGCTCGACGTCGCGCGCGGCGAATGCGTCGTGCTGGTCGGCCCGTCAGGCGCGGGCAAGAGCACGCTGCTGCGCTGCCTGTACGGCAACTATCTGGCGAGTCGCGGCTCGATCGCGATCCGCGATGACACACAGACCGCGCAACATATCGCGATCACGTCCGCGCAACCGCACGACGTGCTGCATCTGCGCCGCTCGGTAGTCGGTTACGTGAGCCAGTTCCTGCGCGTGATTCCGCGCGTGACGACGCTCGCGCTCGTCGCCGAGCCGCTGGTTTCGCGCGGCGTCGCGCAGGACGAAGCCGACGCGCGCGCAGAAGCGCTGCTCGCGCGGCTGAACATCCCGCGCCGCTTATGGTCGCTGGCGCCGGCGACGTTTTCCGGCGGCGAACAGCAGCGCGTGAACATCGCGCGTGGATTGATCGCCGGCCACCCGCTGCTGCTGCTCGACGAACCAACCGCCTCGCTCGACGCCGAAAACCGCGCTATCGTGGCCGGGTTGATCGTCGATGCACGCGAACGCGGCGCGGCGATCGTCGGCATCTTCCACGACGAGGACACGCGTGCGCAGGTCGCGACGCGACGCTTCGAACTCGCGCCGCCGCAACGCGACGTCGTGCTGCATTGAATCTGACTGCTGAATTTGCCTGCTGAGTTTGCCTGCTGAGTTTGCCTGATTACGGAGCCTGTCGATGTTGATCAAAAACGCTCGCGTCGTGACGCGAGACGAAGTTTTCACCGGCGCGGTGCGCATCGAGGACGGCGTGATCCGCGACGTCGAACGCGGCAACACGTCCGCACGCGACGCCGAGGACTGGGACGGCGACTATCTGCTGCCCGGCCTGATCGAGTTGCATACCGACAACCTCGAGAAGCATCTCGCACCCCGGCCCGGCGTGTTCTGGAACACCGACGCCGCGTTCGTGATCCACGACGCGCAGGTCGCGGCGGCCGGCATCACGACCGTGTTCGACGCGCTCGCGATCGGTACGCGCGCGACGGTCGGCATTCGCGGCCGCGAGATCCAGACGAAATGCGCGGAAGCACTCGAACGTTTCTCCGCGCGCGGGTTGCTGCGTGCCGAACACTTCCTGCATCTGCGCTGCGAGATCGCGACCGCCGACGTCGTCGAAGTGTTCGATTCGCTGTGCGGTCATCCGCTGCTGCGACTCGCGTCGGTGATGGATCACACGCCGGGGCAGCGTCAGTGGCACGACCGCGAGCAATGGCGCCGCTTCCAGGAACGTCACGGCAAGTGGACCGACGAGCAGGCGAGCCTGATGCTCACCGAACTCGAAAGCGAACAGCAGCGCTTTGCCGATGCACATCGTCGCGAGATCGTCGCGCGTTGCGCAACGCTCGGCGTGCCGGTCGCAAGCCATGACGACACGCTGATCGAGCACGTCGAGCAGGCCGCCGCCGAAGGCATCGTGCTCGCCGAATTCCCGACCACCCGCATCGCCGCCGAAGCGGCACACGCGCACGGCCTGTCGACCGTGATGGGTGCGCCGAACATCGTGCGTGGCGGTTCGCATTCGGGCAACGTGTCCGCACTCGAGCTCGCGGAGGCCGGCCTGCTCGACATCCTGTCGTCGGACTACGTGCCGTCGAGCCTGCTCACCGCCGCGTTCGAACTCGTCGACAAGGCCGGCTGGACGCTGCCGCAGGGGATCGCAACGGTGTCCGCCGAACCGGCTCGCAGCGCGGGCCTGCACGATCGCGGCGCGATCGAGCCGGGGCTGCGTGCGGACTTCGTGCGCGTCACGATGCTCGACGCATTGCCGGTGCCGCGCGCGACGTACCGCGCGGGGTTGCGGATCGTCTGACGCGGGTCTTTGCACGCCCTCAACGTCGTAACCCGCATGGGTTACGACGCCCTTACGCGATGCCCAATCGCTGCGCCGCACCATGCGGTTTAGAAGCGCTTCTCCTCGGCCATCCGGTGTTTCACTGACTCCGGGATCTTTTTGAACTGGTAAGCTTTGGCGCGCGTTGCTGGCCGTCGGCTAGCAACCTAGATCAGGTCCGGCTAATATGCCGGGCCATGTCGCGGGGCGGCACAACCGCCGGCGCGACTACACGAACCACTCGAGGAGTAAAAACAGTGAAAAAACTGCTAGCAGCTTTGACGGTTGCCCTGCTCGCCACCGTCTCGATCGGTGCGCACGCAAAAGACTGGACCACCATCCGTTTCGGCGTCGACGCCAGCTACCCGCCGTTCGAATCGAAGGGTTCCGACGGCAAACTCGTGGGCTTCGATATCGACCTCGGCAATGAAATCTGCAAGCGCATGAAGGCGAAGTGCGTGTGGGTCGAGAACGACTTCGACGGCATGATCCCCGCGCTGAAGGCGAAGAAGTTCGACGGCGTGCTGTCGTCGATGTCGATGACGCCGCAACGCGCCGAACAGATCGCCTTCTCGTCGAAGCTGTTCAACACGCCGACGCGCCTCGTCGCGAAGAAGGGCTCGGGCATCCTGCCGACCGCCGATTCGCTGAAGGGCAAGTCGGTTGGCGTCGAACAGGGCACGATCCAGGAAACCTACGCGAAGGCGTACTGGGAACCGAAGGGCGCGAAGGTCGTCCCGTATCAGAACCAGGATCAGGTGTATGCCGACTTGCTGTCGGGTCGTCTCGACGCGACGCTGCAGGATGCGGTGCAAGCCGAAATCGGCTTCCTGAAGACCCCGCGCGGCGCCGGCTTTGACTTCGTCGGCAAGGATCTCGACGATCCGAAGACGCTCGGCGAAGGCGCAGGCGTCGGCATGCGCAAGGAAGACACGGATCTGAAGGCGGGCATCGACAAGGCGATCGCCGGCATGATCAAGGACGGCACGTACAAGAAGATCGAGAAGAAGTACTTCGACTTCGACGTGTACGGCGGCTAAAAGCAGTTGAAGCCTTCGCGCGGCAGCGGTCTCCCGCGCCGCGCAGGCACGAATCACGGGCTCCGCCACACGCGGGGCCCGTTTTGTTTTGGGCTGTGTTTTTGACGTGCTGCTGCATACGAAGCCTTGAAGGATCGGCTAAGATCGACCCGTTATGTTTCCGGCAGCGTGGCTTCAATGCCCTGCGCCTCTCGCTTGTTTACCGCTATTTCACTGCTGATTCGCGGCCCGTCGTTCAGGCGCCGCGCAACTCACCCGATACCATGCAAACCCACCACCATCCGCTGATTTCCCCGACGCTCGGCACCGCACGCCAACTGACGAGTTTCCACTACGGCCCCGGCGGCGGCCAGAAGATCTATATCCAGTCGTCGCTGCATGCGGACGAACTGCCGGGCATGCTGGTGTCGTGGGCACTGCGTCGCAAGCTCGCTGCGCTTGAAGCAGCAGGCAAACTGCGCGGCGAAGTGATCATCGTGCCGGTCTCGAATCCGATCGGTCTGAATCAGCACTTTCTCGGCCATCTGACGGGCCGCTTCGAATCGAATACCGCGCAGAACTTCAACCGCAACTTCTACGATCTGTCGGCGCTCGTGCAGCCGGTGATCGAAGGACGTTTGACCGGCGACATCGACGCGAACCGCAAAGCGATCCGCGCCGCGATGCGCGAAGCGCTCGACGAGCAGAAGCCCGTCACCGAAATCGAATCGCAACGCCTCGCGTTGCAGCGCCTGTCGTACGATGCGGACGTCGTGCTCGATCTGCATTGCGACTGGGACGCGGCGATGCATGTCTACACGAATCCCGAACTGTGGCCCGAGGTCGAGCCGCTGTCGCGCTACCTCGAAGCGAAGGCATCGCTGCTTGCGTTGAATTCGGTCGGCAATCCGTTCGACGAGATTCACAGCTTCTGCTGGTCGGATCTGCGCGAGCGCTTCGGCAGCCGCTTCCCGATTCCGAACGGCTCGATCTCCGTGACGATCGAACTGCGCAGCCAGCACGACGTGTCGTACCCGCTGGCCGAGCACGACGCGCAGGCGATCATCGAGTACCTGACGCATCGCGGTGTGATCGACGGCACGGCCGCGCCGCAGCCGCCGCTCGAATTCCCGGCGACGCCGCTTGCAGGCACCGAGCCGATCGTCGCGCCGTCGAGCGGTGTGCTGGTATTTCGCGCGGAAGTCGGTCGCCATGTCGAGGCGGGTACGCCGATCGCCGACATCGTCGATCCGCTGACCGATACCGTCACCACGCTGAAAAGCACCGTGGCCGGTGTGATGTACGCGCGGCATATCACGCGTTTCGCGACGGCGGGTATGGAAGTCGCGCGGATTGCGGGTGAGAAGGCGTTCCGGACGGGGTCGCTGCTGTCGCAGTAGATCTGCGTTGAAATGAAGAAAAGCCGCGCGAAATCTCAGCGCGGCTTTTTTTGCTCTAACGATCAGAACGCCGGCACGATCGCGCCGTTGAACTGCGTGTTGATGTACTTGCGCACCTCATCCGACTCGTACGCCGCGACGAGTTTCTTCACCCACGGCTTGTCGCGATCGACCGCGCGCACCGCGATCAGGTTCGCATACGGGCCCTTCAGATCTTCGATGGCGATCGCGTCGTGGGTCGGTTGCAGGCCGGCCTTCACTGCGTAGTCGGTGTTGATCGACGCGGCGTCGAGATCGTCGAGCGCGCGCGGCAACTGCGCGGCGTCCAGTTCGACCAGCTTGATCTTCTTCGGATTCGATGCGACGTCGAGCGGCGTCGCGTTGACGCCGTTCGTGCCCACCCCCGCCTTCAGCTTGATCACGCCGTACTTCTGCAACAGCAACAACGCGCGATTGCCGTTCGACGGATCGTTCTGGATGCCCACCTTCGCGCCTTCCGGCAAGTCCTTGAGCGAATGGTACTTCTTCGAGTAGAAGCCCATCGGCGACGTATAGGTCAGCCCGACGTTGACGATCTTGTAGCCGCGCTGCCTGATCTGGCTATCGAGAAACGGCTGATGCTGAAAACCGTTTGCGTCGAGATCGCCGGCATCGAGTGCGGCGTTCGGCTGCACGTAATCGTTGAACTCGATCACCTTCACGTTGAGCCCTTCGCGCGCTGCGACCTTCGTCACGACCGACCAGATCTGCGCGTCCGGCCCGCTCATCGTGCCGATCTTCAGCGTGGTGTCGTCGGCACGCGCGGGCGAAACGGCGAATGCCGCGACGGCGGTCAATGCCGTTAATGCCGTCAATGCAGCAAGGAGGTTTCTACGTTGCATGCGGATCTCCGTCGATGCGGTCAGGAATGGACGCGCATCGTCGCATGCGTCGGGTGGCGCGATAACCAATCGTTTCTGATACCCATATGGGGCGCGGCCTGCGCAGCATATGCGGCGCGCGCGTGCAACAGCCCGTGCCTTTGCGCCAGCCCCTGTCGCGCCCGCGCGACAACTAGTGAGAATAACCTTCCTGTCACATTCCTTTCGCTCCTTATCCCTTACATTTGCGGCCAATCGTAAGACCAAGCCCTAGAGCGCGGCTTAGCGATTGCTTCTTTTCTAACGGAGAGTGCCTTGAACAAGAAAGTTTTGACCACCGCCCTACTCGCAACCATCGCGGGAACCGCACACGCACAAAGCAGCGTCACGCTGTACGGCCTCATCGATGCCGGTATCAGCTATGTGAACAACGCAAAGAGCGGCAACACGCACGACAAGCTCGTCAAGTTCGACGACGGCGTCGCCCAAGGTAGCCGCTGGGGCATCCGCGGCACCGAAGATCTCGGTGGCGGCCTGAAGGCTGTCTTCGTGCTCGAAAACGGCTTCAACATCGGCAACGGCACGGCTGGCCAGGGTGGCGCGATGTTCGGCCGCCAGGCATACGTCGGTCTGGCGAAGGACGGCGTCGGCTCGTTCACGTTCGGTCGTCAGTACTCGTTCTCGACCGACTTCCTCGGCTCGAACTACTCGACCGGCGGCAACACCGTCGCGGGTAACTACGCGTACCACATCAACGACGTCGACCAGTTGACGTCGAGCCGTATCAACAACGCTGTCAAGTTCACGAGCGCGAACTTCTCGGGCCTGACGTTCGGCGCGTTGTACGGCTTCTCGAACCAGGCTGGCGCATTCGCAGGCTCGCCGACGGTTGGCACGACGACGGGTTCGTCGCGCGCTTACAGCTTCGGCGTGAACTACGCGAACGGCCCGATCGGCGTTGGCGCTGCGTACACCGACATCCGCTTCCCGGGCCTGGCTGCTCCGTCGTTCTCGGCTACGGTGTCGAACGTCAATACTGGCGCAACGATCCGCGATCTGCGCACGTTCGGCCTCGGCGGCCGCTACCTGTTCGGACCGGCCACGCTGTGGGCCCTGTGGACGAACACGCGCTTTGCCCCGATCACGGGCGGCGCGACGACGTTCAACGCGTATGAAGCAGGCGTCAAGTACGCAGTCACGCCGGCACTGACGGGTGGCCTCGGCTACACGTACATGCGCCTGTCGGGTGCGAACAGCGGCCACTTCAACCAGGTCGATGCAAGCGTCGACTACGCGCTGAGCAAGCGTACCGACGTCTACGTCCTTGGTATCTATCAAGGCGCGTCGGGCCGCAACGCTGGTGTCGATCTGCAAGCGCAGATCGGTTCGAGCCCGTCGTCGTACTTCGGTACGTCGGGCCCGGGCGCGGACAACCAGGTTGCTGCGCGTATCGGTATCCGCCACAAGTTCTAAGTATTGCTACTCGCTACGGTGGGCTTTCCGTTTGTGGGGGGCTTGCTGTGGGAGTGGAAAAACGCCCTTCGGGGCGTTTTTCTTTTGGGGTGATCGATTCGTGTGCTTCGCGCGTGGGACTGTGCAAATGTGTGCGGCGGCCCGCCGCTTCCGGCGTAAGGGCCGCATCTGTTACCCTGCGGCCTTTACACACTCACACAGCCAGTCTGCGAAGCAATGGAAATTCCGTTCAACGAGCGAGGCGTGTCGGTTACGCGCAATGCGCTGTCCGCCGCCGGCCAGGTGTTCCCGCTGCGCGAGATTCGCGCGGTGCGCGTCGTCACCATCCAGAAGAACAAGGTCGTGCCCTTCGTCATCTCGGGCGTGGGACTCGTCGGGGCGATCGTCGGCGGGGTGCTGGGTTCGGGTGCGGGATTGGTGTGCGGCGTGATGCTGATTGTTGTCGGCTACCTTGCGTGGACGACTCAGGACGTCACGCACCGGTTGATGATCGAAAGCGGCGACAGCGAGCGGGAAGCGCTGTCGAGTCTTGAGCTTGCCTTCGTCGAACGCGTCGAGCAGGCCGTGCGCGCGGCGCAGTCGCCGGCACCTGTCACACAGGATTGACGCGCGCCGCCGCGGTTAGCGGCGGCGCGCAGTGCATCGCGCGCTACGTGTTAGCCGCAGCGCCGATCTTGAACTCAAATTCGCCGATGCCTTCGAGGCCGCCCTGCACCGTATCGCCCGGTTGCAGCGCGGCGACGCCGGCGGGCGTGCCGCTGAAAATCAGATCGCCCGGCTTCAGCGTCACCGACTCCGACACGTAGCGGATGATGTCCGCGACCGGCCAGATCAGTTGATTCAAATCGCCCTGCTGACGCAGCGTGCCGTTCACCGACAGCCAGATCCGGCCCGCGCCGAGATGTCCGACGGCCGATACCGGATGCAGCGGCGTCACCGGCGCGGACGCATCGAAGCCCTTGCCCCAATCCCACGGACGACCCGTTTTCTTCGCCTCGCCCTGCAGGTCGCGACGCGTCAGATCGACGCCCAGACCGTAACCCCACACCAGATCGAGCGCGTCGCCAGCTGCGACGTTCGTACCTTCCTTGCCGATCGCGATGACCATCTCGATCTCGTGATGCAGATCGCGCGTCAGCGGCGGGTACGGAATCGTGCCGGCGGCGGGCACCACTGCATCGGTCGGCTTCTGGAAAAAGAACGGCGGCTCGCGGTCGGGATTGCCGCCCATCTCGAGCGCGTGATCCGCGTAATTGCGGCCGACGCAGAACACCCGGCGAACCGGGAAACGCTCGTCCGATCCGGCGATGGCGACGGACGTGACGGCGGGCGCGGGAATAGCGAACTGAACCATGCGGGACTCCATGCGAAGTGTGTGATCGACAGAGCTGGACGATATCGCTCGCGTGGGTGGTCGGCCTGGACAGAATGGCGTGAGCGCCTGGACTATTTTGCGTGTACGGCTGGGCGCGCGGGGTTCGTTGCTGTCGCCGTTGCTTCCTCAGCGGGCAACGCGGGATTTGCGGGCTGTCTTTGTCGTGGCTGTCTTTGTCGTGGCTGTCTTTGTCGTGGCTGTTTTTATTGTCGCTGTTGCGACTCGATACTCAGATGGCGACTGTCCGGTCACCTGGCGGAAGCGTCGCGTGAAATAGGTTTCGTCGCGGTAGCCGACCTGGAACGCGATGTCCTTGATCTGCCGGCCCGGTTCGTCGAGCAGTTTCTTTGCGGTGTCGATGCGGGTCTGCGTGATCCACTGCACGACTGTCTTGCCGGTCTCGCGCTTCACAAGATCGGCGACGTAGCGCGCGGGCAGCGACATGTGCGCCGCAATCGACGCACCCGACAGCGCCGGATCGGACAGCGTCGCGCGCAGATGATCGGACACGCGCGCGAACGCTGAATCGGGTCGTGCTACGCGTAATGCGCCGGTTGCGGACTGCGCCTCGATGGCTTCGCGATGGCTGCGGCAGATCATCCCGATCAGTTGCAGCAGGTAACCTCGTAGCAGTACCGTGTCGCCGAACTGGCGGTGCTGGTCGAGTTCGATCATTCGCTGCGCGAGGGTCTCGACTTCGGCGATCTGTGCGTCGTTCAGCAGGAAGTCCATCTGCTCCTGGAGCAGGAATGGCGCGAGCATCGGCTCGTTTGCTGTCTCTGCTATCGATGCTTTGCTTGTGTCGCCGGATGGGCGGCGTCCGAGCAGGAAGTCCAGCGAGAAGTTGAGCACCAGAAAGCGCGACTGCGCCGGATGCGGAATGCGATGCACACGATGCGGCAGCACGAACGCGATCGCCTTGTGCGGAAATGGACGCACCGTGTCGCCGATTTCCTGGTGCGTGTCGCCGCCGAGGTTGATCTGGATCTGGAAGTAGTCGTGCTTGTGCGATTCGGTGATCGGCGAGCGGGCGGTTTGGTCGCGGATGTAGAAGTCGAGGTGGTCGCTACGCTCGGGCATGGCGTAGGTGCGGGAGGTTGGGGGGCGGGGCATGGGATGGGGAACGGAAGAAGTGCGTCGAGCGGGACGATGCGATCCACTGATTCGAGGTGCCGATTCTCGCATGTACTGGTTGTGGACTGTCGTTACCTGGCGAACGATCAAAGAACGTGTGTCGTCGGGATCTCGCGGCAACCCGTACTTGCTGCTGCTCCGATTGGATCGACGAGCGTCCGTTCACGACCCTCTACGGACCTTCAAAGACACGGAAAACGGACGCTCAGAAGCCGGAACCCACGGCGTCATTTGGAAGCACCGACTAGCTTTATGGCGTTGCTTTCTCGGTATCAGTCAGGGACTTTACACGCTACAACCTCTATCAATTCAAAATGCAGAGTCACTAGCTCAAAATGGTCGTGCAGGTCTTCGTGTGGCATGCACCGAATATGGACCTCCCGGAATTCCTCGGCACTGGAAAATGTTTCACCAAGCCAGACCTCCTCTGGAATGTTGCCGAATTCGATCGTATACACTTTGGTCGCTTTGATGATGCAGCGAAGCCTTTGCTTTAGATCGTAGGCCTCGATGATGTCACCCGGTGCATAGCTGCCGTCCCCGTATTCGCCGTACGGTTTGTAATACTCTGCGGCGGTATCGGCCGTGACTGTCTTCCGACCATCCATGACGGCGCGCGGCAAACTGTCATCGTTTTCATCAGCGCCCCAAAAGGTCAACCTCTTTCGCCTGTGCATCTGCATCCTTGCGTGCATTTCATCGTGAGTTGCTGGCCATCTATTTAACGATATTCAACCTCGTTTAGCACCTACAAGACACGCGTCAATCCCTCGCGACCATCACCCTGTTCTCGTGTTTGATACCGTCAAGCTCAAAGTACGCTACTCCTTCTTGCCTCATCCCACGTGAATGATAGAAAGAGATTGCTTTTTCGTTTTGCGAATTAACGGTGAGCCAGATTGAACGATTTCCAGTTCTTTCCTCAGCAATGCTTCTGGCGTGAGTTAGCAGTGCCGATCCGATTCCACGACCGGAAAAAGAGTCTTGAATGTAGAGCGTTTCAATCTCGATGGGAAGGTCCGCGTGGTATGAGCCAAAGCGCATGGCAATATACCCGGCAAGGTTTCCTTCTACCTCGGCGACCAATAGAAGGATGCCCGGATCGTTCACTAGAGCCAAGATCCTCTCTCGCGTAAATGTCATCAGGACATATTGCGCGACAACGTCGGACACGCCCGCCGCTGCATAGGTATGCACCCACACATGTGCGCCAAGTACCGCGATACTCGCTGCGTCTTCCGGTCTGGCTGTTCTTATCGAATGCGTAGCTTCCATGCTGTTCTGTTTTTCAGAGTCCGTTAAAGATGGGGCCGACGCGCCAACAAGCGCCGATGGTCGACCATGTAGGCGACATCGTCGATGTGTCCCTTCCTCTCCGATAGCGGTCCAACGCATTCTCGAAAAAATCACTGCCTCCCGACCAACCCAGCACCAACCAATCCATCCAGAACACGACGTGGACACGCCATCGCACCGCAGAGGACTCTCCGTTAACACCGCCTTAACACCCCCACCCCCACCTTTAACCCCCCGTTAACCTCTCGAAGACTAAAGTAAATCCACCTCAACAACGCACCGTCACCCCCCCGTGCCGGCGCCACCAAGATGCTTCAATCTGTCCTTCTTGCGAGAGAAACCGCGCTGCCGCGTATCCAGTACAAGCCGCGACCGCAGCCCGCTACCGTTTCGTTCGTGACGCTCGACGTCACCATCCCCGGTACCTCATCCTCAGAAGCGCGGCACGCGCTCCACACCGCGCTCGGCGATGACCTGCGCCTCTACATCGTCACCATCGACAAGCGCCACGAATACACGACCTTCCGCATCGAAGTCACCGGCCGCTCGCTCGACGATGTCATCGCCGCCCTCACCCGCACACTCGGCAACGCGACGCTAGGCCGCGCAGCAGCCAGCGCCATCCGCCGCCCCGTTGCCCGCACCAGCTAAAAAAACAGCACAACGGCAAACAAACTCAGCCGATATCGAGCGGCTTCACATGCCAGATGCCGCTCGCGTACTCGCCGATCGTGCGATCCGACGAAAACTGCCCCATCCCGGCAACGTTCGCGATCGCGCTACGCGTCCACGCGGCCGTATCGCGAAAGCGCGCATCGACTTCCTCCTGCGCTTTCGCGAACGCCGCGAAATCGGCGAGCACCATGTAGTGATCGCCCCAGTCGACGAGCGTATGGAAAATGTCCGCGAACCTCAACGGATCGTCCGGAGAAAAGACACCTGTGCGGATCTGGTCGAGCGCGACGCGCAGTTCGGGGTTCTCTTCGTATAACTGACGCGGCCTGTAGCCGGCGGCGCGCAGTTCGTCCACTTCGTCGGCGGTGTGGCCGAAGATGAACATGTTCTCGCGGCCCACCGCATCGCAGATCTCGATGTTCGCGCCGTCGAGCGTGCCGATCGTCAGCGCGCCGTTCAGCGCGAGCTTCATGTTGCCGGTGCCCGACGCTTCGGTGCCCGCCGTCGAGATCTGTTCCGACAGGTCAGCCGCCGGAATGATCAGCTCGGCGACGCTCACGCCGTAGTTCGGCACGAACACGACCTTCAACCGGTCGCCGACGAGCGGATCGTCGTTCACCGTCTTGCCGACGTCGCCGATCAACCGGATGATCGTCTTCGCCATCCGGTACGCGGACGCGGCCTTGCCCGCGAACATCACGACGCGCGGCACCCAGTCACGCTCGGGGTTCGCGCGGATCTGGTTGTAGCGGACGATCACGTGCAGCACGTTCAGCAATTGCCGCTTGTACTCGTGAATGCGCTTGACCTGTAGATCGAACAGCGCGTTCGGATCGACATTCACTTTCAGATGCTGCGCGAGGTGTTGCGTGAGACGCAGCTTGTTCTGCCGCTTCGCTTCGCGGAATGCGTCGGCGAACGTAGGATCGTCGGCGAATTCGCGCAGCTTCGACAGTTCGAACAGATCGCGGCGCCAGTGCGTGCCGATGCGTTCGTCGATCAGCGTGGACAGCGGCCGGCTCGCCTGCGACAACCAGCGTCGCGGCGTGATGCCGTTCGTCACGTTGGTGAAGCGCTCGGGGAACATGCGCGCGAAGTCGGCGAAGATGTCGCGCGTCATCAGCTGCGAATGCAGCTTCGACACGCCGTTCACCTTCTGGCTCGCGACGATCGCGAGGTGCGCCATCCGCACGCGTCGTTGCCCGTATTCGTCGATCAGCGAGATGCGGCGAATCATGTCGGTGTCGTGGCCCGAATGCTCGCTCACGCGCTTCAGAAATTGAGCATTGATCTCGAAGATGATCTCGAGATGCCGCGGCAGCAGTCGCGCGAGCGTCTCGACGTCCCACGTTTCGAGCGCCTCGGGCATCAGCGTGTGGTTCGTGTACGAGAACATCTGCTCGATCGATTTCCACGCGGTGTCCCACGGCACACGATGCACGTCGACGAGCAAGCGCATCAGTTCGGGAATCGCGAGCACCGGGTGCGTGTCGTTCAGATGCACGGCCACTTTCTCCGAGAAGCGGCCGAACGTGCTGTGCGTGCGCATGTAGCGGCGGATCAGATCCTGCATCGTCGCGGAGACGAAGAAGTATTCCTGGCGCAGCCGCAGTTCGCGGCCGGCCGGTGTCGAGTCGTCGGGATACAGCAGCCGCGAGACGTTCTCGGACATATTCTTCGCGTCGACCGCGCGGCGATAGTCGCCCTGGTTGAACGCGGTCAGATCGAGTTCTTCGGTCGCGCGCGCGGACCACAGGCGCAGCGTGTTCGTCGCGTCCGTCGCGAAGCCGGGGATCACGGTGTCGTAGGCCATCGCGTTGACGTGCTCGGTGTCGATCCACTCGACGTGGTCATCGCGTTGCACGGTGCGTCCGCCGAAGTGCACGAGATACTGGACCTCGGGTCGCGGAAATTCCCACGCATTGCCGGTGCGCAGCCAGTAGTCCGGCGTCTCGACCTGTTCGCCGTCGACGATCTGCTGACGGAACATCCCGTACTCGTAGCGGATGCCGTAGCCGAAGCCCGGAATGCCGAGCGTCGCCATCGAATCGAGAAAGCATGCGGCCAGCCGGCCGAGGCCGCCATTGCCGAGCGCGGCATCGGGCTCGAGTTCGGTCAGCATGTCCATGTCGACGCCGAGGCTCGCGAGCGCTTCCTTCATCTGATCGTGAATGCCGAGCGCGAGCAGCGCATTCGTGAAGGTGCGGCCGATCAGAAATTCCATCGACAGGTAGTACACGCGCTTCACGTCCTGCTCGTATTGCAGTCGCGTGGTTTTCATCCAGCGCGCGACGAGCCGGTCGCGCACCGCGAGCGCGGCCGCATGCATCCAGTCGTGCGGATGCGCGGTCACCGCGTCCTTGCCGACGCCGTACATCATGCGGTTGGAAATGGAGCGCCGTAGCGCGTCGACGGTACTGTTGAGCTGGTCGAATTCCAGGTCCACCGTTGTCATCGAAGCCTCCGGGTTGGGCGATGCATCGTGCTACCGATGATCGCGGACAAATAAGCAGGTTAGGACATTTTGCGGCGCGGTGGTTCGCGGTGTTCCGCACATCCGGATCGCGTAGCGTGAAGCAACGACTGTACCGCACAGTCCTGCTGCGAACCCGTGCGATCGCGAACCGGATTCGAATCAGACGCGCGCCTTCGGTGCATCGTTCCATCTGCGTGTGCGTGCACTAGTATGTGAGAGCACGGTGACGAAACTGCACGATGCGCCGTTTCATTGCGCCGACGGAGATCGATATGAACGCACAATCCATGCTCGGAATGATGCACGCCCAGGAATTGCTGATGGTATCGATCGTCCGCGCGTTGCCGCCCGAGACGCGCCGCCGCATCTCCGACGAATTTCAGGATCAGGTCGAACTCGCCGAAGCGCCGCACCTCGGTACAGGTCATGACCGCGAAACAGCGGACGCGTTCAAGGCGCACATTCGCAAACTGTCGATCCTGCTTGCGACGTGTAGTTGAAGTTGAGCAATTGCTACGCCAGGCGGCGTGCGATTTTTATCAGGCAGATCGCGTTCGCTCGTGCACACACGCGGCTCGTCATGTGGGACGCTCGGCGACCTTCTCTGCTGACGGGGTCTTCTCGCGCTAACGGTAAGCGGTGCAGCAGGCGCAACCCGTTTTGAGACGCCGGGCGGGGCGGACCGTTAGTTGCGATTCAATAGACAAGCCACTCCACAGACCCGCGTTGCATTGCGGGTCCGGCTGCAGGATTCTTCCGCGTCTGCAACAATCGACGCACTCGCCACGCGGTGAGTCGCGACTGTCAGCCGTCCGAAAGCGGGCGGCACGCCGCGTGACCGACACGCAACCCGACGAGCCCCACCTTGTCCGACCCGACCTCTCCCGGCGCCCTTCGCCCCATCGACGAACCGATGTCCGCGAGCAATCGTCGCGCGATGGGCGCGATCATGCTCGCCGTCGCGCTCGCGACACTCGACACCGCGATCGCGAACACCGCGCTGCCCGCGATCGCCACCGATCTGCATGCGGCACCGGCCGCATCGGTGTGGATCATCAACGCGTATCAACTCGCGATGGTCGCGACGCTGCTGCCGCTCGCGGCGCTCGGCGACATCGTCGGGCATCGGCGGATTTACATCACCGGTATCGCGCTGTTCACGCTTGCGTCGCTCGCGTGCTCGCTCGCGGACACGCTGCCGCTGCTCACCGCCGCGCGCGTGTTGCAAGGCCTCGGCGCGAGCGCGCTGATGAGCGTCAACACCGCGCTGATCCGCTTCCTCTATCCGCCGCATCGGCTTGGACGCGGGCTCGGGATGAATGCGCTGATCGTCGGCGTGTCGTTCGCGATCGGACCGACGATCGCATCGCTGATCCTGTCGCTCGGAACGTGGCCGTGGCTGTTCGCGGTGAACGTGCCGCTCGGTGTGATCGCGCTCGCGTTTGCATGGCCCGCGCTGCCGCACACGAAGCGCGGCGCGCATCAGTTCGATCGCGTCGCCGCGATCCTCAACGTGATCACCTTCGCCGCGCTGATCTTCGCGCTCGGCGAAGCGGCGCAGCAGGCGCCGGCTCATGTGGTGTTGATCGCGGCGGCGGTGACGATCGTGTTCGGTCTGCTGTTGATGCGTCGCGAGGCCGGTCATCCTGCGCCGATGTTGCCGGTCGATCTGTTCAAGCTGCCGGTGTTTGCGTTGTCCGCGGTGACTGCGGTGTGTTCGTTCGCCGCGCAGGGCCTCGCGTTCGTGTCACTGCCGTTTTATTTCGAGGATGTCCTGCATCGCAGCCAGGTCGAGACAGGCTTTCTGATGACGCCGTGGCCGGTCGTCGTCGCGCTCGCCGCGCCGATCGCGGGGCGGCTGTCGGATCGCTATCCGCCGGGGCTGCTCGGTGCAATCGGGCTCGCGATCCTGTGCGCCGGGATGGCATCGCTCGCGATGCTGCCCGCGCATCCGCAGATCATCGACATCGGTATACGCATGTCGATCTGCGGCGCGGGCTTTGGATTTTTTCAGTCACCGAACCTGAAGGCCTTGATGGCGAGCGCGCCGCCCGAACGCGCCGGCGGTGCGAGCGGCATCATCGCGACCGCGCGTCTGATCGGTCAGGCGACCGGCGCGGCGCTCGTCGCGCTGAGCTTCGGCATCGCGGGACGGCACGGTCCGACGCTCGCGCTGGCGGCCGGTGCGGTGTTCGCGGGCGCGGCGAGTATCGCGAGCGGGTTGCGGCTGTTCGCTCCATCGCATCGCGCAGGCACGCAGCAAGGGAGCATCGCCCGGCCTTCCGCGTCGAACAGTTCTGCGACGAGTACGACGCAGCAGGGCTGAACGGGTCCGCGCTTTGCTGTGCCCATGACAGCGCGGACCGTCGATCTCAACGTGCGAAGTAACCCTTGACGGCCGCGACGAACGTATCGATATCGGCACGCGACACGTCCATGTGCGTCACGAAGCGCGACGCGTACAGCATCTGCACGAGAATGCCGCGTTCCTTGAGCCACGCTTCGAGCGGCGCGCAGTCTTCCTTCGGCATCTGCGCGAACACCATGTTGGTCGCCTGCGATTGCACCTTCACCTGATCGATCTGCGCGAGGCCCGCGGCAAGATGCGCGGCGTTCGCGTGATCGTCGGCGAGACGTTCGACGTTGTGGTCCAACGCATACAGACACGCGCCCGCGAGCACGCCGGCCTGGCGCATGCCGCCGCCGAGCACCTTGCGCCAGCGATGCGCGCTGTCAAGCAGCGCCTTGCTGCCGACCAGCACCGAACCGACCGGCGCACCGAGCCCCTTCGAAAAACAGATCGACACCGAATCGAACGGTTCGCACAGCGCGGCCAGCGGTCGACCCGACGCGACGGCCGCGTTGCAGACGCGCGCGCCGTCCAGATGCGCCGACAACCCGTGATGTCGCGCGAGCTGCACCGCTTCGTCGACATAACCGGCCGGCAACACCTTGCCGCCGATCGTGTTCTCCAGCGCCAGCAGACGCGTGCGGGCGAAGTGATCGTCGATCGGTTTGATCGCGGCGGCGATCTTGTCGAGCGGCAGCGAACCGTCGGATGCGTTCTCGATCGGCTGCGGCTGGATGCTGCCGAGCACCGCCGCGCCGCCGCCTTCGTACTTGTACGTGTGTGCGGCCTGGCCGACGATGTACTCGTCGCCGCGCGCGCAATGCGCCATCAGCGCGGCGAGATTGCTCTGCGTGCCGCTCGGGAAAAACAGGCCCGCTTCCTTGCCCGCGCGCTCCGCGACCGCGGCCTGCAGCCGCAACACGGTCGGGTCGTCGCCCCAGACATCGTCGCCGACTTCGGCGGCGGTCATCGCGGCAAGCATCGGTTGAGAGGGACGGGTGACGGTATCGCTGCGCAGATCGATCATGGGAGATTCCTGTGAAGGCGGACGCGACGCGGCTACGGATGGCGGCGTCGCTTATGCGCCAGGGACGGGCGAAAAAGCGAATGGAGAAGCACAGTCCGCAAGTGTATGCGATATGCGTGTGGGGCCGGGATCGTCCACAGCGGTGTTGGGGGTTCAGTGCGGGGGTTGAAGCTGGCGGGCTTGCGAGAAAAAGCGATTACCCGTTAGAGCGTGGGCGTGGACCTGAACTCGAGCAAAGGTTGAGAGCACGCAGGCCGCGTACGCGGCCTGCTGCCCTTCCCGTCTTCGAGAAAAACTCTCCGTTAACCACCCGACTTCGGCAACCACGCCAGCGGATCAACCGGATGTCCATCGAGGCGTACTTCAAACTGGATCGATGCGACGCCCTGCGGATCGGTGCCGACTTCGCCGATCGTCTGCCCTTGCGAGACCGCGTCGCCTTCCTTCACGAGCAGCGTGCGGTTCTGTCCATACGCAGTGATCACCGACGAATCGTGCTTGATGATCACTAGCGGCCCGTACGCGGGAATGCCGTTGCCCGCATAGACGACACGCCCGGCAGCAGCAGCCTTCACCGGATCGCCGGCCTTGCCGCCGATCACGATGCCGTTCGTCTTGCCCGCCGCGAACGTCCGCAGGATCGGCCCACGCAGCGGCCAGATCAAGGTCACAGAAGAAGCTTCGGGCGTCGCCGACGACGGCGCTGCAACCTGCGCACCCGAAACCGCCGCACCGGGCGTGCCCGGCGTGCCCGAGGTACGGGCCGGCGGAACATAAGCAGAAGTCGACGGCGGCGCGACCCGCAGCACCTGCCCGACGATCAGCGAGGCATTCGCCGGTAACACGTTCCACGTCGAGATATCTTGCGGACGCTGACCGAATGCGGCCGCAACGCTGCCGACGGTATCCCCGGAATTGACGCGGTAGTAGCCCGCCGGCACCGAGCCCGTCGACGCGGTCGGCGTCGACGATGACGAGGACCACGTGCTGCCGGTGTCCCCGGGCCATGGCGTCATTGTGCAACCGCCGGTCACGGCGGCGATGGACAGTGCGATCAGAAACTGCGTGCGTGTCTGCTGCTGTTTTCGATTCATGTTGTGGTCCTCGACACGGTAGTCAATCGACGTTCGCCTCTCGGCATCCCGGTATGTGAAACAGAAACCGAGCGACGCGGCCGTGGTTCGATCGGCAAATGCGTGCTGTGTTCCGGAATGGGCCCTACGACGTCGGCGTGCGAAGCCCCGCGAGGACGTCGCCGGCGTCTCGCCGGCGCATCGCGAACGCGCGGTTTCGCCGCCCCATTATAGGGCCCCTTTCCCGCAGAAGCCCGCCGGAAGCCGATCCGCGGGCGCCAGGACAATTTTGTCCGAGCATTGATTCCGCAGACGACTCGCCTATACTGATCCTTGCTGCCCCGACGTCCAGCAGGCGAGCCTGTCGCCGTAATGTCCCGTCCCGGAGGAGTTCGACGATGAACAAAGCTACGTTTCTGGCTGTGCAGCTGAATGTCGAAGACGTCACCGCATCGCCGGGCCTGGTCGAACTGCTGAACGCCCATCTCGTTTTTTCCGCGGACGTCGCCGAAGCCGCCGACGCACTGGTTCAACTGGCCAGCGTCACGCGGCTCGCGAGCGGCATCGAAGCCACCGTCGAAATCCCCGCCATCGCCATCGAACGGCTGCGCGAAGCGCTGGACGCGCTCAGCAGCTACGACGAGTCGTGGCTATTCGCGCTCGAACCGAGCCGCGCGCTGTTCGACGGACTCTCGAACCGCCACCGCACCCTGCACTGAAGCGCACCGCAATCCGAAGCGGTGCCGCTGCGCATCGCCCACCGGCCAGAGGCCGGGTCCGGTCGCCGCCGGACACCGAATTTCGAGGGCACGTCACATAAAGGAACTGCGATGAAAAATCTCCTGAACCGGCGCAGCACGCTGCTCGCCAACGGTACCGCCCATCTGGTCCCAGTCGTCCGGGACGATGGATCGGCCTCTGCCGAGGAGGACGCCACCGCGCAGGCGTCGACGACCACCGAGCCGATGCGGCCCGTCACGACGCTGAGGCCGGTACCGGTCGTACCGTCGCAGGTGAACGGTCGCGCGGTGCAGATGGCGGACAGCGCCGAGGTCGAATGGCTCGCGTCCGAAGAAGCGCTGTCGCCGTTCCGGGTCTTTCGCAGCTTCGAGTATTCGGTGAGCCTGCTGTTTCACGCGAAGGAGCTGACGTACTACATCGTGATGTACCAGAACAACGTGCTGTGGCGCGCGCTGAAGGCCGTCGAACTGGAGACGGCGGAGGCGGTGTTCCATCATTTTGAGGAGCAGGCTGCGCGGCTTGCCGACGGCGAGACACGCCGCGCGCAACTCGAAGCGCAGAACGAACAACTCGCGCGGATGATCGCGCATTCGGAGGCGCAGGCCGAGCGGCTGCGCAACGATCTGCAGCGCGGCAGCGCGCAGGAGCAGACGGTGTCGAACCGGCAGCATCAGGTGCGCAAGGAAGTCGCGCAGCTGGAAGCGCAGCGCGTTGCCGCGCAGGCGCAGTTGAACAAGATGCATCGGCAGATTCATCAACTGAATCTGACCAACAACGAAGTGCTGCCACATCTGCCGACGAACCGGTAGCGGGCTGCATTGCAGCGGCTTCAACGTAAAACGGCTCGGCCAGAAACGGCTCGGCCCGGGAGATCCCGGGCCGAGCCGTTTCTACTTCAGGGCTGCCGCGTCGTACCGGCGCCCGTCACTGCTTCGCCGATTAGTGGCCGAAGTACACCGATTGCACGTTGGTCGTCGGGACGATCGTACGGGCACCGCCTTGCGACGAACCGCTGGTCGATGCGCCGTAGCCGCTGGTATCGGCTTGCGCGACGGCCTTCTGTTCGTCGACGCGACGTTGAGCGGCCTGAATGTTGTTCGGGTAATCGTTTTGCTCACCGAGCGGGTTGTAACCCGCCTTTTCCAGCTGGACCAGTTCGGCGCGGACTTGCGCGCGGGTCACCGGCTGGTTCGATTGAGCGAACGAGGCCACCGGAGCGGCGATAAGGGTAGCGATAGCAACTGCACGGATCAGGGATTTCATGATTAACCTCCAGACTTTGTTAGTTCGCTGCGACTCATGTCTTAAGCGATTGATTACAGTCTAGGCAATCGACATCTAAGGGAAAACCCCTGTTTGGATGATTCTCTGTTCCTGGATTTGAAACAATGCCGGCATGGTTTCGGCCCCTAACGACGGGCTATCGCAACAATAGCCCGCAACGCCACCCACACCGTCGGGGCATAAAAACGTTCGGGGCGGCGAGGCCACGCCTCGCCGCCCCGAATATTTCAGACGCTGGTTTTGTGAACCTTAACGCCGCCGCTCAGGACCAGTTCGCGTGGAAGCTGCCTGGCTTGTCGGTACGCTCGAACGTGTGCGCGCCGAAGAAGTCGCGCTGTGCCTGCACGAGATTGGCCGGCAAACGTGCCGACCGGTAGCCGTCGAAGTACGCGATCGCCGACGAGAACGTCGGCACCGGCACGCCCGCCGCAATCGCCGCGGTCACCACGTCACGCAGCGCGGCCTGGTAGTTCGAAGCGATATCGCGGAAGTACGGATCGAGCAGCAGGTTCGCGAGCGCCGGATCCTTCGCGTACGCGTCGGTGATTTTCTGCAGGAAGCGCGCGCGGATGATGCAGCCCGCCCGGAAGATCTTCGCGATCGTGCCGAACTGCAGATCCCACTTGTACTCTTCCGACGCGGCGCGCAGTTGCGCGAAACCCTGCGCGTACGAGATCACCTTGCTGAAGTACAGCGCACGGCGCACGGCTTCGATGAACGCGTTGCGGTCGCCTGTGAACGGCTTCGCGGCCGGCCCTTCGATGACCTTGCTCGCCGCGACGCGCTGATCCTTCAGCGACGACAGCACGCGCGCGAACACCGATTCGGTGATGAGCGGCAGCGGCACGCCGAGATCGAGCGCGTTCTGGCTCGTCCACTTGCCGGTGCCCTTCTGCGCGGCACGGTCGAGAATCACGTCGACGAGATCCTGCCCCGTCTCGTCGTCCTTCTTGCCGAAGATCTTCGACGTGATCTCGATCAGGTAGCTGTCGAGTTCGCCGGTGTTCCATTCGGTGTAGACGCTGCCCAGTTCCGCATTCGACAGGCCTAGCACCTGCTTGAGCACCGCGTAGCTTTCGGCGATCAGCTGCATGTCGCCGTACTCGATGCCGTTGTGGACCATCTTCACGAAGTGGCCCGCGCCGTCCGGGCCCATGTACGCGACGCACGGGTCGCCGTCCGGTGCCTTCGCGGCGATTTCGGTGAGGATCGGTGCGACCAGGTCGTATGCGTCGCGCGGGCCGCCCGGCATGATCGACGGGCCTTTCAGCGCGCCCTCTTCGCCACCCGACACGCCGGTGCCGATGAAGTGCAGACCGGCCTTCGCCAGCTCCTGGTTGCGGCGGATGGTGTCGGTGAAATGCGTGTTGCCGCCGTCGATCAGGATATCGCCCTGGTCGAGCAGCGGCTTCAGCGATGCGATCGTCGCATCGGTCGGTGCGCCGGCTTTCACCATCAGCAGGATGCGGCGCGGTTTTTCCAGCGACGCGACGAATTCTTCCAGCGTGAAGGCCGGCACCAGCTTGCGATCGGGGAATTCCGCGATCAGCTCGTCGGTCTTTTCGCGGCTGCGGTTGTACACGGAAACCGCGTGCCCGCGGCTCTCGATGTTGAGCGCCAGATTGCGGCCCATGACCGCCATCCCCACCACGCCGATTGCCTGCTTGCCCATGTGAACTCTCCAATTCCAGAAAACGGGATGCCCGGTCGCGGATGCTGGCGACGGGGCGTCGAGGATGAAAGGATAAAAGAAATGCCCGGCGACCGCTTGTTTGCTGTCATGCGGCGCGGCCGCATCTTGCAGCACGCCCGCATCGCACGCCCCGCGCGTGGGCAGCAGACGGGCTCAGCGGCGCCGCAGCACGAGGCTGAAATTATTCGCGGGCATCGCGACCGGTTCGCCGCACGCGAAGCCCACTGCATCGCCGAGCGCGACGACCGCTTCCATGTCGCGCACGCCCCAGAGCGGATTGCGGTCGCGCAATTGCAGATCGAAGGCTTCATTGCCCGGCGACGTATGCGCGCCGTGTCGCTTGTACGGCCCGTACAGGAACAGCACGCCGCGTTCGCCGAGCACGCGCGCGGCGCCGTCGAACAGCGCCTGCGCCGCGCTCCACGGCGAGATATGCAGCATGTTGATGCAGACGATCGCATCGGCACGCTCGATGCCCCACGGCAACCGCTCCACGTCGAGATCAAGCGGCGGCCGCACGTTCGTAATGCCGGTGTGCGCGATCCATGCGGTAATCGATTCGCGCGCACGCGGATCCGCATCGCTCGGCTGCCAGTCGACCTGCGGTAACGCGGCGGCAAAACGCATCGCGTGTTCGCCGCTGCCGCTCGCGATTTCGAGCACGCGCGCCGCCGGCGGCAGCGCGTCGCGCAGCACCGCGAGAATCGGTTCGCCGTTGCGTTGCGCGGAGGGGGAATATTGCCGGAGGTCGGTCATCAAATCGGTCATCAGTAGAGGCTCGTGCGAACGCGTTCGGGCAGATCGCGGTCGTAAGCCTGCGCGTCGAACGACGGGCCGCTCAGCCGCCGCAGGATCTCGCCGGTACTCGGCAGCCGCGTCCGCTCGATGTGATGCGTCGGATCCCACAGCTTCGAGCGGGCGACCGCTTTCGAGCAATGAAAGTACACCGCGTCGACGTCGACGATCAGCACCGTGCGCGGCAGCTTGCCGTCCACCTCGAATTGCCGCAACCACTCGGGGTCGGCGGTGATGCGTCCGCGACCGTTCACGCGCAACGTTTCGCCGACGCCCGGCACGACGAACAGCAACGCAAGATGCGGCTCGCGGATTACGTTGCGCAGGCTGTCGATGCGATTGTTGCCCGGGCGGTCGGGAAGCGCGAGCGTGCGCTCGTCGACGATCCGCACGAAGCCCGGCATATCGCCGCGCGGCGAGCAGTCGAGTCCTTCGGGACCGGCAGTAGCGAGCACGGCGAACGGCGCGTGTTCGATGAACAGCCGATAGTCTTCGTTGACGTACGGAATTTCCTTGCGCACCGAGCGTTCGTGCGGCTCGCCGTAGAGGGCTTCGAGTTCTTCGAGCGTCGTCAGCATGAGGGCTCCTGGTGGGCGCCTGGTTATCGGCGACGGTTTCCCGGCACCGCGCGATTCGAGCCGTGATTATCGACGATCCGCGGGTTGCGCAGTGCGCGACTTAATCAGCGGCAAGCAATCCCGCGAGTGCGGTCAATGTCGGCGCGCACGGCGCTTCGACCTTCAGCGTCAGCAGCGGATCGGCCCGCGTGCGGCCGAGATTCAGCACCGCGATCGGCTTGCCCATCTTCTGCGCCCACACGCAGAAGCGGTAGCCCGAATACACCATCAACGACGACCCGACGACGAGCACCGCATCCGCTGCTTCAAGCGCCTGCGTCGCGGCATCGACGCGCTCGCGCGGCACGCTCTCGCCGAAGAACACCACCGCAGGTTTCAGCAGTCCGCCGCACACGGGACATGCGGGCACGCGAAACGAGCCAAGGTCGTGCCACTCCAGATGCGCATCGCCGTCGGCTGCAGGTTCGGCGATCGCATCGAGCAGGCCCGGATTGTCCGCGATCAGCGTGTGCTGGATCGCCGCGCGCGCATGATGCGCGCCGCAGTCGAGACACGTCACGCCGTCAATCCCACCGTGCAGTTCGATCACGCGCTGACTGCCCGCGCGTTGATGCAATCCGTCGACGTTCTGCGTCACCAGCGTCGGTACGTGACCCGCCGCTTCGAGACGCGCGAGCGCGACGTGCGCGTCGTTCGGTTGTGCGTCGGCGACGACCGGCCAACCGACCGTGCTGCGCGCCCAATAACGTTGCCGGGAGGCCACCGAGCCGAGGAATTCCTGCAGCGTGATCGGCGGCGAACGCTTCCACTCGCCGTTCTCGTCGCGATAGCCGGGGATACCTGAATCCGTGCTGATGCCCGCGCCGGTCAGCACGAACAGCCGCGGATGACGCTGCACGAAGTCGTGCAGGTCGGCGAGCATCGGTACATCGGCGGGAGCGAACGGCATCAGGGTCATGAGCGGAAACCGGCAGGGACGAACGAATGCGCGTACACGGTCAGCCTTTTTTGCGCTTCGGCTGCTGCGCCTGTGTTTGCGGATGACGAGCCTCCCACGCAGCCAGCGCGACGCGATAGCGATCCAGCGCATCTTCGTACAGATCGAACACGCACGGCTCGCAACCGCTGCGGCAGCAGTCGTCGAGGCCCGGCTGTTGAGGCGGCTCGGGACGCGGATCGTCTACGACAACAGGTTGGGCGGGTGAAGGCTTCGGCACGGCAGCAAAACGGGATGAGGTGTGCGGGTGGAACGGGACGGCTCAGGCGACCAGTATATGACGGGCCGCCAAACGCCGTCCGACCGCAAACGCATGCAGACGCACGCGCGCAAAACCTCAACCGCGCCCGACGAACGGCATCTTGGTCGCCATGATCGTCATGAACTGCACGTTGGTCGCGAGCGGCAGATCGGCCATATGCAGCACGGCATCGGCGACGTGCTCGACGTCCATCAGCGGCTCGACGGCGATCTCACCGTTCGCCTGGATGATGCCACGTGCCATCCGCTCGGCCATCTCGGTCGCCGCGTTGCCGATATCGATCTGCCCGCAGACGATGTCGTAAGGCCGGCCGTCGAGCGATACCGATTTCGTGAGCCCGGTGATCGCGTGCTTGGTCGCCGTGTACGCGATGCTGTACGGACGCGGCGCATGCGCGGAAATCGAGCCGTTGTTGATGATGCGGCCGCCGCGTGGCGACTGCGTTTTCATCAGGCCAAATGCAGCGCGCGTACACAGGAATACGCCGGTCAGATTGGTATCGACGACGGAGCGCCAGTCGTCGATGGAAAGCTCGTCGATCTCGACGGGCGGCGCACTGCGGCCCGCGTTGTTGAACAGCACGTCGAGGCGCCCGTAGCGCGTGCGGATCGTGTCGAACAGCGCGGCGACGCTCGCGGCGTCCGTCACATCGCAAGCCACCGCGAACGCATCTTCACCGCGCTGCTGTGCTTCGTTCGCGAGCGCCTCGAGCGGTGCCGCGCGACGCCCTGTGAGCACCACCGTGTAGCCGTGCGCGAGCAGCTTGCGCGCACTCGCGAGGCCGATGCCGCTGCCGGCGCCGGTCACGAGCGCGATCTTTTTCGAATCAGTCACAACATGTCTCCTTGCGGACGGAATACAAACGGAATGCAGACAGAATCCAGGCAAAAACGTCCGCGTCCCGCGACATGCGTGACTGCCCGATTCAGTCGAGCGCCCGGTCGTTCGGGTTCGCGAACAGCGATTTCATATCCGCGGACAGCGGATAGTTCAGGTTGATGCCCTTCGGCGGAATGGGTTGCATGAACCACGTCTGATACATCGACGCGGCTTCGCCCGATTTCTGCAGCCGCACGATCACGCCGTCGACGAGCGTCTTGAAGCCGGGATCGTCCTTGCGGAACATACAGCCGTACACCTCGGACATCGGCGGCGTGCCGGTGATCAGATAATCGTCCGGGTCCGCTTCCTTCGCCCTCGCACCATACAGCAGCGGATCGTCCATCACAAATGCAACCGCGCGGCCGCTCTTCACGTTGAGGAATGACTCCGCGTGATCCTTCGCGCTGATGACACTCATCTTCATCCCTTTCTCGACGTTCATCTGCCGCAGCAACCGCTCCTCCGACGTGCCCGCCGTCGTCACGACCGTCTTGCCCGCGAGATCGGAAAAGTCCTTCACACCCGACGATTTCTTCACGATCATCCGCACGCCGTACTGGAAGAAGCTGTTCGAAAACGCAACCTGGTTATCGCGTTCCTTCGTGTGCGTGGTCGAGCCGCATTCGATATCGATCGTGCCGTTCTGCACGACCGGTATGCGGTTCTGCGACGTGATCGGTATTTCCTTCACCTTGATGTCGGGCCGCTTCAATTCCTTGCGGATCTCGTCGACGATCTTCAGCGCGATCGCCTGCGAATAGCCGATGGTGTTCTGGTTCTCGTCGTAGTACGAGAACGGCACCGACGATTCGCGCACGCCGAGCGAGATCACGCCGGTGTCGCGGATTTTCTTCAGCGTCGCGCTTTGTTCCTGCGCTTGTGCTTGTGTCTGCGCCTGCGCATTGCCGAGGCCGGCGATAGTGAGTGCGCATCCTGTTGCGATCGTGGTCAATGCTCCTGCGAATTTCATTGTCTCCTCCTTGAGGTTTGCCTGTTGTTCGTGAGTTTGCTTGATCTGGTGAAGCTATCGCCGCAACGAGTACGCAGCGAGGTCGACCGGCGGCGTGCGGCCCGCGATGGCCTCTGCAACCGCTCGCGCACTGCCGCACGCAAGCGTGAAACCCAGTGCGCCGTGCCCGGTGTTCAGCCACAGATTGCGGTACGGCGTCGCGCCGAGCAGCGGTTTGCTGTCCGGTGTCGCCGGGCGATGGCCGCACCACGTGCGCGCCGCCATGTAATCGCCTGCGCCGGGAAACATTTCCTGCGCGTGGCGTGCAAGCAGCGCGAGCCGCGCAATGCGTTGCCCGAGGTCCATGCCCGCGATCTCGACCATCCCCGCGACACGCAGCCGCGCACCGAGCGGCGCGTACACCACCTTGCGATGCAGATCGGTCACGCTGACGCGCGGCGCACGCGGCGGCGGTGCATCGAGCGTCAGACTGTAGCCGGTCAGCGGATAGATCGGCAGACGTACGCCTAACGTATTGAGCAGCGGCACGCTGCCGTTGCCGAGCGCGACGACGAACGCATCCGCGCGCACGTCGCCGCGTGGCGTACGCGCGGCGATCACGCTGCCGTTCGGCGCGACGAGTTCGCTGACCGGCATCGCATAGCGGATCGTCACGCGATAGCGCCGCTGCAGCACGTCCGCGAGCGCCACGCCGAAGCGATGACAGTCGCCTGCTTCTTCCGACGGTGTATGGATACCGCCCGCGAGCAACGGCTGCGCATCCGCGAGCGCGGGTTCCAGCGCGACGCATGCAGCCGCGTCGAGCGCGTGTTGCTCGACGCCTGCGGCAACCAGCTGTTCCATCCTCCGACGCGCACGTTCGAACTCAACCGGATCGCGGTACACGACGAGCTTGCCGTTGCGCACGTAGTCGAAATCGAGCGCTTCGTCGCGCACGAGCGCATGTAGCGCGTCGCGGCTCAATGCGCCGAGCGCGAGCAGTTCGACGGCGGTTCGACGCGCGCGATGTGTGCGACATGCGAGCAGAAACGACACGCACCAGCGCCACTGCTGCACATCGAGCCGAGGCACGAAGCGCAACGCCGAATCGCGTTGCAGCAGCCATGCGGGTAGGTGCGGCAACACGGCAGGATCGGCGAGCGGCGCGACATAGCTGTAGCTCAACTGACCGCCGTTCGCGAAGCTGGCTTCGAGCGCCGCGCCCGCACGGCCTTCGAGCACGGTCACATCGTGACCATCGCGGGCCAGGTAATAGGCCGTCGTCAATCCCACTACCCCTGCCCCGAGAACGCACACCTGCATGAGTCGGCCATCCGCTGAAATCAGTCGGCGCCAGTGTGGGATGCCGAAAACGGGCGGGCAAATCACCAGACGTGCAGCGTCATAACCTGCGGTTAAGGGTCGCGTTTACGCTGATGTTAGCGATGCGGTGGAAGCGGATTCGAACGGTGCGCGCAGCACGTCGACGAACGCGCGGGCCGCCTGCGAATCGAGGCCGCCGTCGCGCCATACCGCGAACACGCCGACCGACAAGGGCGGTGTGACCGCGCGGATCGTCACCGGTTCGGCGCCGCTGCGCGCAGTCAACTCGTCCAGCAACGTGCGGCCGATGCCGCGCGCGGCCAACGCACGCGCGACGTACCACGTCTGCGCTTCGACAGAAGCCAGCGGACTGTCGAGCCCGGCCGCTTCGAGCGCGTTGTCGATCACCTCGCCGAGCGGATCGACGTTGCCGATGCTGATCCAGTCGTGCTCGACGAGCGTTTGCAGCGACACGGGTTCGCCGTCATCATTCGATGCATCGTCGGGCGGTCCTACGCAGACGAGCGCCGCACGCCCCACTTCGGCGAACGCGATGCCCGGCCGCGCAGGTGGATTCAGCGCGACGCCGAGATCGAGATCGCGTGTGAGCAATGCGTTCAGCAGTTCTTCGGTATGGCGGGTCTGGATTTTCAGCGACACGCGCGGGTAGGCGTCGCGAAACGTCTGCACGGCCTGCGGAATCACGCTCAGCCCAAGACTCGGCAGACAGCCGATGCGCAGATGGCCTTCCGGTTGCAGCGCGAGATTGCGCGCGAGGCGACGGATGCCGTCGAGGTTCGACTGCAGTTTCTGCGTTTCGGAGAACAGTAGCTCGGCTTCGCGCGTCGGTTGCAGGCGGCCGTGTGCTCGATTGAAAAGCGATAGCCCGAGACTGCGCTCGGCATGCGCGAGCACTTTGCTCACTGCGGGTTGCGACACGCACAGCAGATCGGCCGCTTTCGACAGCGAGCCTGTGCGCATGATCGCGTGGAAGACTTCGATGTGACGCAGACGCATGACAGAACCGGTTGAGGCGAACGGATCGTGGAGGTGGCTCGATGCCGACAGGGTACTTCGTGCGCGACCACCGCGTGACGCATGACGTCACGACATGCGAAGCGATGTGCTCGCGCTCACGCGCGTCTATCGTCTATCGATCGACACGCGCGGCCCGCACAAGCCCGCGCGCCCACACCATCACTCACGACATGCGTTTACGCACAAACCCATACACAAAGAGCAACACGATCGCACCGATCACCGACGCGATCCAGCCCGCCGCGTGCCCCGGCTGATACCACCCCGCCGCACGTCCGATGTACCCCGCGATCAGCGAACCCGCAATGCCGAGCACGATCGTCATCACGATCCCCATGCTGTCGTCGCCGGGCTTGATGGCCCGCGCGATCAGACCCACGACCAGCCCGACGATCAACGTTCCGATAAACGAAAGCATGCACCCCTCCTTCTTTTAAGTTGAACGACTTCTGCACTGCTCTTTCGGCGCAACGCGTCGTTGCGACTGCGACTGCTACGTTACGGACTACCGACGCAAGCCGGCCAGGACTTCATCATCGGTACGCGCGTCGAGTTCGCCGCGCCGGCACGCGCTGACGAACCGCTCGTAATCGCGCTCGACCTGGTCCGCGTACGCGCACGCATACGCGGTCAGCGCTTCGAGAAACGGATCGCTACTGCCGATATACGCGGCCAGCTCGATGGCCTTGCCGCTCGCACGTGCATGCGCTCGGGCAAGCGCCCATCCGCACAGTCGCGCGTAGCCTTGCAGCACGCTGCTGTCGAACTGCTCGAGCGCAGCCGACAGTTTCACGTCGTTCAGTTGACGCACATAGAACGGCCGCCCCGAAGGATCGGTCGCCCAGCCGAGAAAGAGGTCGCTTGCTGCCTGCAGCAGCCGCTGCGCGTGCACGACGCGCTCGCCTTCGTGACGCGGCGCCGCCGCCGCGAACGACTGCGCGACCGCCGAGCGATGCGCCTCCTTCGCCTGCAGGAACAGCGGACGGTCGTGATGATCGGTGGCGAGCAGCACGAGGCAGCGCGCACCCACGCTACCGTCGTCGGCGATCTTGAACACGCTGTCCTGCAACGCGAACTGGCCGAGCAGTTCGCTGCGCTCGGCGGTCAGTGTCTTCCGGTAATCGGCGTACAACTGCTCGCCGTCGGCGGCAAGCTCGCTTCCGCCTGCATTGAACAGCGCACCTGCCTCGTCGATATGAAAGAGCGCCGGCGGCTGCGCGCGAATACGCCATGCGTCGCCTTCGCGTACGGCCGCGCTTTCGAGCATGCTCTCGTGCGTGCGCGTCGCCGCTTTCTCCATGCCGCGCCGGATCGCTCGACGATGCTCGGGCGGCAACGCCGATTCGATCATCCGATCGAACGTGATGCGGTCGTACCAGAGTTCGAGTGCGCCGCGCTCCGCATACTGCGCGATGCGTTCGCGATATTCGTCGGCGGCGGTCATCACGAGCTCTTCCGCAGCGCCGCGACTCAACCGCATGTGACGCGCAGCAAGCACCAGACTCGCGGCGAGCCGCTTCAGATCCCACTCGAATGGGCCGGGCGCGGCTTCGTCGAAGTCGTTCAGATCGAAGACGATCTGTCGTTCAGGGGTGGCGAAGCCGGCGAAGTTCAGTAGATGCGCATCGCCGCAGATCGGCGTGACGAGACCCGTATGAGGAACCTGGCCGAGATCGTGAGCCTGCAGGATCGCGCTGCCGCGAAAGAATGCAAACGGCGAAGCGGCCATGCGGCCGTAGCGCAGCGGCACGAGCCGCTCGACGCGGCCCTCGCTCGCGAGCCGCAGCAGATCGAGCGGGTCGCGTTGCAGATCGCCGAGCGCGCGATGGCTCGAGCGTTTCGAGTGTTCGCGCGCGGCGCGTCCGGCTGCCTGCCGCTCTGCGATGGTGCTGGCCCTCATGCGCTGCTCCGTTATTTTGAGACGTCATGAACCGCCTGTGCCGGGGCCCGTCGGACCCCTGCCGGAACACTACCCAGCATCGCTGCAGCGCCCAGCCAGACGTGCGGGCTCGGCTTGCAGACCGTATTAAATCCTGCGCCGAACACATAAGCAAGTACGCCGGTTCGAGCGGCGCGCATCGTCGCGACTGACGCGCGCTTATGAGCAAACCCGGCGCGATTATTGGCAAACATGGACTCACCGGCCATACGCACGGTACCATCCGCCTCAAACGCGCTTCGTCTCTTCAGCTTGCCGCACGGAGCGGCAAGACCCGCATCGCTACGTGGTTCGAACCGGCCTGACCTGCTCCGTCGTGAAATCGCCTTTCTCAACGCACTGCCGCATTCTTTGCACCGCCTCGATGCTGTCGCTGCTGCCGGCCTGCTCGTGGATCGGTCCGTGGTTCGGTTATCACCCCCGCTCGCATGCGGAACCCGTCACCGGCTCGCTTGCCGTCGCTCCCGCGCAGGACTTCGTGTATGAGCCGGCATTCGAAGGTGGCCATTCGGCGAACCGCATCGCGAACACCGCCGTCAGCAGTATTCTGCTGAAGCAGGATGTCAACGCGGCGGTACGCGATGCGATTGCCGCGCAGCTGCGACTGTCGGGCTTCGACCTCGCGGGTACGCGCCGCGTGCTGAGCGGGCGCATCGAGAAATGCTTCGTCGACGATGAACGTTCGCCCGCACGATGGACGCTGAGAATCCGCTACATCGTCACCGACGTCGAGAGCGGCCGCGTCGTCTACACGTCGACGAAAACAGTGCGCCGCGAAGCACCGAAGTTCACCAACAACGCGATCGCGCTGGAAGATACGGTAAGGGCGAACGTGCAGATATTGATGGACGATTCATCGTTCGCCCGCGCGCTCAACTAGCCGCTCAGTTAGCGTCAGCGGCTTCATCTTCTTACGCGAGCCACCATGTCTCTTACCGCCTGGCTGTTTTTCCTGCCCGCCTGCTTCGCGATCAACATGGCGCCGGGCCCGAACAACCTGCTGTCGATCAACGTCGCCGCACGTCACGGTTTCATGACTGCATTCGTCTCGGGCGCGGGACGGCTCGTGTCGTTCGCGCTGATGCTCGTGCTCGCGGCGACCGGGCTCGCGGTCGTGCTGCACGCGTCTGAGATGTTCTTCCTCGCGATCAAGCTGACCGGCGCCGCCTACCTGGTGTGGCTCGCGATCCAGCTGTGGCGTACCGATGCTGGTCCGATGGATGCGCCGACTCAGGACGACGCATCGCTGTGGCGGATCGCACGGCAGGAGTGTCTGGTCGCGGCCGGCAATCCGAAAGCGATCCTCGTGTTCACCGCGTTCCTGCCGCAATTCGTCGATATCGCGAAGCCGATGCTGCCGCAGTTCGCCGTACTCGGCGCAAGCTTCCTCGTCCTCGAATGCTTCGCGATCGCGCTCTATGCGTGCGCGGGCATGTACCTCGGCAAGTGGCTCACGCGCACGAAGGTGCGGCGCTGGTTCAACCGCTGCTGCGGGACGTTTCTCGGTGCGATCGGCATCAGTTTTCTGCTGGTCCGGCGCGGATAGCAGGATCAACGAAGGCGAAAGGTCGCGGGAAAAATCATAAGCAATCGCTAATGATTTTTCCGAGAAACTTTAACTTTCATCAATCGTCGTCCTCCCCTATCCTGCATCGATAGCCTGACCCGAGCGCGAGACACGCCGGCGCAGGCAAGCGGTTTTCAATGTCAGGGGAGGCAACCATGAAGATCTGTATCTTCGGGGCAGGAGCGATTGGCGGAATGATGGGCGTGCAGCTCGCACGCGCGGGAGCGGACGTGAGTTTCGTCGCGCGCGGCCCGCATCTCGCCGCGATGCGCGAGCGTGGCGCGCGTCTGCTGATCGACGGCGAGGAAGTGTCGGCGAAAGTGCGCTGCACGTCCGATCCCGCCGAGCTGGGTGTTCAGGACTACGTGATCATCACGCTGAAGGCGCACTCGCTGCCGGGCGTCGTCGACTCGATGCAGCCGCTGCTCGGCAAGCACACCGCGATCGTCACCGGCGTGAACGGCATTCCTTATTGGTACTTCTACCAGCACGGCGGAAAGTTCGCCGGTACGCGTCTCGCGAGTATCGATCCCGACGGTTCGCAGTGGGCAAAGCTCGGACCGGAACGCGCGATCGGCTGCGTGCTGTACCCGGCCGCGGAAATCGTCGAGCCTGGTCTGATCAAGCACGTGTACGGCAAGAAATTCCCGATCGGCGAACCGGACGGCGAACGCACGCCGCGCATCCAGGCGCTGCATGAAGCGATGCAGTCCGCGGGTTTCGATGCGCCGATCCGCGACAACATCCGCGACGAAATCTGGCTGAAGCTGTGGGGCAACCTGTGCTTCAACCCGATCAGCGCGCTCACGCACGCGACGCTCGATGTGCTGACGAGCGACCCCGGCACACGCGGCGTATCGCGCACGATGATGCTCGAAGCGAAGCGGATCGCCGATCAGTTCGGCGTGCATTTCCGCGTCGACGTCGAGAAGCGGATCGACGGTGCGGGGGCGGTCGGCGCGCACAAGACATCGACGCTGGTCGATCTGGAAAACCGCCGGCCGATGGAAATCGATCCGTTGCTGACGGTGGTGCAGGAGATGGGACGTCTTGTCGGCGAGCCGACGCCGACCATCGATGTCGTGCTTGCGCTCGTCAAGCTGCGCGAACGTATTGCGTTGCAGGGCGGTTGAGCGAAGCAACGCAACGAGACGCCGGGGCTGCGATAACAAAACCGGGCATCGACCGTACAGGTTCGATGCCCGGTTTTGTTTCGTGCTTACGAATCAAGCGCGAGCCACACCGCTTTCGGTTCAGTGAAGTTTTCGATCGCGACGTCACCGTGTTCGCGTCCGAAGCCCGAATCGCCGGTGCCGCCCCATGGCAGCCGCACGTCGGTATAGCCGTAAGTATTGATCCACACGGTGCCCGCACGGAGCTCGCGCGCGACGCGATGCACGCGACCGATGTCCGCACTCCACACACCGGCGGCGAGACTGTACAGCGTGCCGTTCGCGATTCGCAGCGCGTCGGCTTCGTCGTCGAAGGGGATTACGCTCGCGACCGGTCCGAAAATTTCCTCCTGCGAGATGCGCATCTCGTGCTCGACGTTCGAGAACACCGTCGGCTCGACGAAGTAACCGGTCGTCCCGATGCGCTTGCCGCCTGTCACGAGCGTTGCGCCCTCGTCGCGGCCGATATCGACGTAATCGAGCACGGTCTTCATCTGCGCGGCGGAGACAAGCGGGCCCATCGTCGTCTCGCGTGACGACGGATCGCCGACCTTGATCGCCTGCGCACGCGCCGCGAGCCGTTCGACGACCTCGTCGTACACGTCGCGATGCGCGAGAATCCGCGAACCCGCCGAACACACCTGCCCCGTGTTGAAGAAAATGCCCGACGACGCGGCACGTACCGCGCGATCGAGATTCGCATCGGGGAAGATCACGTTCGCCGACTTGCCGCCCAGCTCGAGCGTGACACGCTTGAAGTTGCTCGCAGCCCCTTGCAAAATGCCGCGCCCGACCGAAGGCGAACCGGTGAACGTCACCTTGTCGATGCCCGGATGCGCAACCAGCGCATCGCCGACCACACGCCCCTTGCCGGTCACGATGTTCAGCACGCCGGGCGGCACGCCCGCTTCGAGCGCGAGTTCGCCGATCCGAAGCGCGGACAGCGGCGTGATCTCGGCGGGCTTCACGATCAACGTACAACCGCATGCGAGCGCAGGCGCGATCTTCCACATGCCGATCATCAGCGGGAAATTCCACGGCACGATCGCCGCGACCACGCCGACCGGTTCGCGCACGGTGTACGTCAGCGCATCGGGACGCACAGGCACGACCTGCCCGTTGATCTTGTCGCACCAGCCCGCGTAGTACGCGAGCGTGTCGATCGCGGCGGGCACATCCTGGCGCTGCACGGCGGCAATCGGCTTGCCTGCGTCGCGACTCTCGAGCGCGGCAATCTCATCCTGATGCGTGCGCAGCAGTTCGGCGAAGCGGCCGAGGATGCGCCCCCGTTCGGCCGCACGCATCCCGTTCCACACTTTCAGCGCAGCGCGCGCGGCCCGCACAGCAGTATCGACGTCGGCCGCGCTGCCCTGCGCGACGAGTGCGATCGTCTGCTCGGTCGCGGGATCGATCACGACCGAATAGTCGCCGGTTCCGGGCGGCATCCGTTTTCCGTCGATCAGCAGATCGTGGCGTTGCAGGTCGGCTTGCATGTTCATCGTCTGACTCCTTGCATTGAGAATTCGCGCCGGCCGCGACCAGACCGCACCTGCATCAGCGTGCGTGCAAGGTCGCATTTGCATCGTCCAGCGGATGATCGGCCCGCACGCCATGAGCGGCAGGCCACGTCTTCTTCGAGAAGGCCGCGGGCGTCGTCGCGGCACTGCCGCGCGCGAACTGCGCCCATACCGCGTCGGCATTCGGACGCAGCGAGCGGTTGCGGCGGCGGATCAGCTGCGCGGTCAACGTGGTCTCAGGCAGCAGCGGGACCGCGACGAGCGTCGACGCAAGCGTCTCGCGCGCATCGACGGGCAGCACGCCAACGCCGAGTCCCAGCTCGACCATCCGCAGCACGGCGGCTGCCTGGCCCAGCGCCTGGATCGCGCGCGCGTGCACGCGCTGCGTGTGCAACGCGCCGTCGACGGCGGTACGCACACCCGATTCGGGGTTCAGTGTGATGAGCGGCAGGTCATTGAGTGCGCTCCATTCGAGCGACGCACGCCGCGCAAACGGATGCGAAACGGACAGCAACGCGCAGAGCGTCGCGGTAAAGAGTGGCTGTGCGTGCAAGGTGTCGGGGTTCGGCGCGACGCTCGACAAGATCACGCCGAAATCGACCTCGCCCTGCTCGACGCTGTCGATCACCGCATCGTGCGACCAGTCGCGCGCCGACACGACCAGTTCGGGAAACGCGGTCGCGCAGCGGGCCAGCGCACCGGGCAGCCAGTTCGACGACAGCGTTGGCGACACGGCAACCGCGACCATGCCGGTATGGCCTTCATGTGCCATCCGCTCTTCGCGCAACGTCAGGTCGATTTCATCGAGCAGCCGGCCGATGCGCCGTTCGAGATTCGCGCCGGCCGGCGTGAGTTCGACCTGCCGGGTCGTTCGATCGAACAGCCGCAGGTCGATGGCTTCTTCGAGTTCGCGCACGCAGCGGCTCACAGCCGATTGCGTCAAAGCGAATTCGCGCGCCGCGCGGGTAAAGCTCCGCTGACGCGCGACCGCGACGAAAACCCGCAACTGCTGCAACGATACGTTCATCGCTTTCCCTGTTGCCCAGGCCGCGAACTATTCGCCGGTCTGTTCGGGCCAGTGACTCAACCGCGAAGGATTGGCCGTGTTGAGCACGGGCTCGTCGCTGGCTTCGATGAAGCGCGTGCGCATCGGTGCGAGGATGAACTTCGCGGCGATGCCCGCCGCGATCGTGACCACCGCCGACGCGATGAAGACCGCGTTCCAGCCGCCGGTCGCCGACAGCACCGACGCGATCGGCACGAGCAGCGAGGCTGTGCCCTTCGCGGTGTACAGCGTGCCCGCATTCGCTGCTGCGTACTTGCTGCCGAACGTGTCCGCGCAAGTGGCCGGGAAGATCGAGAAAATCTCGCCCCAGAACAGGAAGATCAGCGCGGCGAACGTCATGAACGCGTACGGGTTCGTACCGAACTCCATCAGCCCGAGCAACGAGAGCCCCTCGCCGATGAAGATCGCGAACATCGTGTTTTCGCGGCCGATCTTGTCGGAAACAAAACCGCACAGCGGACGCGTGAAGCCGTTGCAGATGTTGTCGATCGACAGCGTCGCCGTGAGCAGCGGCAGCGTCATACCGAAGAGGGTCATCGGAATACGGGCAAGGCCCCAGTCCTTCGCGATCGGACCGATCTGCGCGGTCGCCATCAGACCGCCCGCGGCCACTGCAACGAACGACACATAGATCACCCAGAACACCGGCGTCTTGATCATCTGGCCCGGCGTGTAGTCCATCTTCGTGACCGCGAAGCGCTTCTTCACTACAGCGATCTTGCGCGCTTCCGGCTTCTTCAGCAGCAGAGCCAGGATGAAGATGCTTACGCCCTGCAGAATGCCGAACACGAAGAACGCGTGCTCGTAGCCCGAGCGCGTGATCATGTTGGCGATCGGAATCACCGTTATCGCGGCACCCGCGCCAAAACCCGCAGCAGTCAGCCCCGCCGCAAGACCGCGTCGGTCCGGAAACAGTTTCAGCGCATTACCGACGCACGTGCCGTACACGCCGCCCGCACCGATACCGGCGATGATGGCCGCGATATAGAGTTCCGGCAGCGTGGTCGCGTACGAGTTCATCACCCACGCAATGCCCGCGCACAACGCACCGACCGCAACGACCGGACGCGGACCGAACTTGTCGACGAGCCAGCCTTCCACCGGCACGAGCCAGGTCTCGGTGAGAATGAAGAGCGAGAACGCGAGCTGGATCGAAGCCTGCCCCCAGTGATGTCGCGCATTCATCGGTGCGACGAAAAGCGTCCACGCGTATTGAAGATTCGCGACGAGCGCCATGCATAGCATGCCGATGACAAGTTGAGACCACCTGTTCGACCAGAAAGGCGTCGCCGTGGCCTGCGGGATATTCGCGTTCATGCAGTGTCTCCGCTATGTATTCAGGGTCGCCGGCGTTATCGCCGTGCGCGATACATCAGTACTTATAGTTGTGCCCGCCGTGGCGGGGATGCTGCCAGTTCAACGTCTTTGCGCGGCTATAAATTCCTTGAATTCGCGCAATTAAAAATCGAATGCCAATTCTGATCGAGAGGCTTGTGGCAAGTGCATCGCAGCCGGTTCGCCTCCACCACAACTTGCGAAAAAACCCGTGTTAACCCGATGTTTTCGCTGTTTTCCATCTGCTTACAGTTTCCATCCTAGGGTCTATGCTCGATCAGTGATAATTAAAGTTTGTTAGTATTTGGATTCATATCCGCTTATACATCGGCCATGACGATGAGAAACGCCACGCTGCGTCAATTGAAGGTGTTCGAAACAGTGGCCCGTCATCTGAGCTTCTCGCGCGCCGCAGAGGAACTGCACCTCACGCAGCCCGCGGTTTCGACTCAGGTACGACAGCTCGAAGAGCACGCGGGGCTGCCGCTTTTCGAGCAGCTCGGCAAGAAGATCTACCTCACGCCCGCCGGCACCGAGATGCTTCACTACAGCCGCACGATCATCCAGCAGTTCCACGAAGTGGACGAAGCGATGGGGCAGCTGAAGGGTGTCTCCGGCGGCAAGCTGAACGTCGCGGTGATCAGCGCCGGCGATTATTTTTTCCCTCGTCTGCTCGCGGAATTCACGCGGCGTTACTCGGGTGTCGTGCTGAATCTGTCGGTGCACAACCGCGAGCAACTGCTGCATCAACTGTCGACCAATCAGACGGATCTCGCGGTGATGGTGCGCCCGCCGCACGAGATGGATGCGATCAACGAACCGTTCGCGCCGCATCCGTATGTGATCGTCGCGGCGCCGACGCATCCGCTCGCGCACAAGCGCAACATCAAGCTGAGCCACCTCGCGAACGAAGCGTTCATCGTGCGCGAGCGCGGGTCGGACACGTGGAATTCGATGGAAGAAGGATTCGCGGGGCGGCTCACGAACCTGAAGATCGCGATGGAGATCAAGAGCACCGAGACCATCAAGCAGGCGGTGATCGCCGGCATGGGTATCGCGTTCCTGTCCGCGCATACGATCAGCCTCGAACTGAAGGTCGGCCATCTCGTCGTGCTCGACGTCGAAGGCTTTCCGGTGATGCTCAACTGGTACGTCGTGCATCGCAAGAACAAGCGCCTGCCGCCCGTCGCCGTCGCGTTCCGCCGTTTCCTGATGGAAGAAGGCGGAAAGCTGATCGAGCAGATCACCGGTGTGAAAGCGCTGAGCGTGCATAAGTAGTAGTTTATGAATTTCCAATAAAACTTTAACTATTGCAAATCCATCGCGGGCCCTATGCTGAAGGCGAGTTACTTCACTCGTCCGCACAGGAGTCCGACCATGAATCACGCTTCGACGGTGTCTCATGTCACCGCACGTACTGTTCGCGTTACCGCGGACGGTCCCGACGACGCACATATCAGTGCGTATAACGCCGCTTTCAGCGACCTCGGTCTGCGCTTTCGCTGGGACCGCGGCACGCTCGACGCACTCAACGAATTCGCCAGCGAGGCCGCGCGCATCACCGCTTACATCGAGCGGTTTCACGCGCATCTGCACAAGGCCTACGATGCCGACTTCCTCGCACAACTGATCCTGCAGAAGAAGACCCAGTACTTCCGCGAGTTCGTTCCCGCGATCGACTTCTGACTGCTTTGCTTTGCGGCGCCCGATGAACGCATCCCGCGCGGGCGTCGCCTTTTATTCGCTGTATTCGTTCCAGCACTTCACTTCATTCGTTCAGCGCGTCGGCACGCATACCGGCGTCGATCGAGCGCGCTTCGTTCGATCGCGCGATGACGAACACCCGAGGTATCGTCGAGCAGTTTCCATGGCTGCATGCTGCCGTCGCCGGCGCTCGCATGCGCTTCGACGTCGCGCCAGTCGAAACGCAGCCGCTGTGCGTGCGCAAGTGCGTGCAGCGAGCAGGTAGTCATACGATTCGACAGTGCCATCCAGTGCGCGCCGAGCGCTGCGGCAAGCACGCTCATCGCGAACAGCAAAGTGCCGGCAGGAGTCTGTGGGGACGCGGTCGCGAATCCGTAGGCGAGCCACGCGCATAGCGCGAGCGCAGCGATATCGACGATGCGTTCGCCGCGCCACATGACCGGTTGCCGGCCAGGCGCACCGCGCACACGGCACAGCACGATCGTCGAACTCGCGAACAACGCGGCGCCGACGAAGATCGCGACGCACACCTCGGCTCGCTGCGTGCCGTTCACCGCCGCCGCGAATCCATAGCGCGCAAATCCGCACGCGATCGCGAGGCATCCTGCGAACGTACCGCGCCACGCGAGCACAGCGGGACGCCGTGCAAAGTCGCGGCGCTGTGCGTACATCGCGCCCAGCACAGCACCGACCATTGCCGCGATCGTCGCGCCGGGCGAACCGTCGAGACCCGCACCCAGCGCGACTGCGCATGCCGCGCACGTCGCGGCACTGCCCGCGATGAATGAAGACGCGCGTCGCGACACGCGCCGCCGGTCGACCGGCATCGCCAGTCGGGCGACACCCGCGCACACGGCGGCGAACGCTGCCGAGGAAACCGCTGCAAGCAACATCGCGAGCGATAGAACGATCACGCTGTCTCCTGGTTGCTGCTGGTCGAAGCTGTGTTGCATCGCGGCGGCGCAATGCCGCGCGACGTTCAGGCCGTCTCTGCAGCCGCGACCGCAGTCGCCGCGTGTTGCGCAGCGAGCGCGAGCACGTTGCTCAATGTGCCGATGCCTTCGATCGACACCTCGACCGTCGCGCCGTCCTTGATCGAACCGACACCGAGCGACGTACCGCACGCGATCACATCGCCGGCTTCGAGCGTCAGATCCTGCGAGATCAAACTCACCTGCTCCGCTGGCGAAAACACCATGTCGGACAGCGGATAGTTCTGCCGTTCGACACCGTCCAGCGTCGTCACGACGCGCGCCGCGTGCCAGTCGAAACCGGACACGATCGCAGGACCGATACAGCAGAACGTATCGAAGCCCTTCGCGCGCGACCATTGCGGAAAATGCGGATTCTCGTTGAGCAGTTCGGCGGCGGTCACGTCATTGACGATCGTGTAGCCGAAGATCGCGGACGCGGCTTCCTCGACGCTCGCGTCGCGGCAACGCTTGCCGATCACGATGCCCAGCTCGCCTTCATAGACGATCTTCCCCGCGTAATGCATGGGCCGACGAATTGCATCGCCCGAACCGATCACCGAACCTGGCGGTTTGAACAGAAACAGCGGATGGGTCGGCACCGGCTTTTCGAGCTTCGCCGCGAGCGCGTGGAAGTTGTTCCACAACGCAACGACCTTGCCGGGCGCGCACGGCGCAAGCGGTGTCAATGCGCGCAGCGACAGCACCGCGCCGGTCGGCACCGGCTGGTCGAGACTGTCGTACTCGTGCAGATAGCCGTTCTCGACGCGGCCGAACACGATGCCTCCGTCGCTCGACATGAAACGCATCCACGTATCCATCGCAATCTCCTGGCAGTGCCGGCGCCGGCGCAAAGCGCGCGTCGTCGCATGGTGCCCGCACCGCTGCAACATCGTTTGATCGATGGGTCATGCGCGCTCTGTTCAGTGCGCGCATGACCCCATGAGTACTTCGTATCGGTATCGGATCCCGGTCAGATCGCGCCGGCTGCGCGCAACGCGCCGATCTGTTCGATCGTATAGCCGAGTTCGGCCATCACTTCGTCGGTGTGTTCGCCGAGCAGCGGCGAGCGCGTGACCTCGGTCGGGCTGTCGGACAGCTTGATCGGATTGCCGACCGTCAGATACTTGCCGCGCACCGGATGATCGACCTCGACGATCGTGCCGGTCTTGCGCAGCGACTGGTCGTCGGCGATCTCTTTCATCGACAGGATCGGGCCGCACGGGATGTCGTGCTTGTTGAGGATCGCCATGGCCTCGAACTTGGTCTTGGTCATCGTCCAGCGTTCGATCTCCGCGAAGATGTCCTTCAGACGCGGCAGGCGCGCGGCGGGCGTCGCGTAGTCCGGATCGGCGGCCCACTCTTCCTTGCCGATCACGTTGCAGATCTTGGCCCACACCGGGGCCTGCGTGATGAAGTAGATGTATGCGTTCGGGTCCGCTTCCCAGCCCTTGCACTTCAGGATCCAGCCCGGCTGACCGCCGCCCGATGCATTGCCCGCGCGCGGCACCGCTTCACCGAACGTGCCGTTCGGGTACTGCGGATATTCGCGCATCACGCCTGTACGTTCGAGCCGCTGCTGGTCGCGCAGCTTCACGCGGCACAGGTTCAGCACGCCGTCCTGCATCGCGGCGAGCACCTTCTGGCCGCGGCCCGTCTGCACACGCTGATAGAGCGCGGCGACGATGCCGAGCGCGAGATGCAGACCCGTGCCGCTGTCGCCGATCTGCGCGCCGGTGACGACCGGCGGACCATCGTCGAAGCCCGTCGTGGAGGCCGCGCCGCCCGCGCACTGCGCGACGTTCTCGTAGACCTTGCAGTCCTCGTAGGGACCCGGACCGAAGCCCTTCACCGAAGCAACGATCATCTTCGGATTCAGCTCCTGGATGCGTTCCCAGGTGAAGCCCATGCGATCGAGCGCGCCGGGCGCGAAGTTCTCGACGAGCACGTCGCACTTCTGGATCAACGCCTCAAGCACGAGTTTGCCTTCGGGATTCTTCGTGTCGATCGTCACTGAACGCTTGTTGTGGTTCAGCATCGTGAAGTAGAGACTGTCCGCGTCGGGAATGTCGCGCAGCTGTTCGCGCGTGATATCGCCGGCGCCGGCGCGTTCCACCTTGATCACGTCCGCGCCGAACCAGGCCAGCAGCTGCGTGCAGGTCGGGCCCGATTGCACATGCGTGAAATCGAGGATGCGCACACCGTCGAGTGCCTTGCCCATGTCGTCTTCCTCCGTACGTTTAATTAGCTGCATGAGCCGACGGCACACTCCGGCACCCGGCGTGCACACACATCCGGTGCACTGCGCCGGACCGCCGATGCGGAGACGGCCCCGGATCCATCGATGCGCAATGCAGATCACTTGAACAATACGGTATGTGATATATCACATTCGTTCAAGCGGATTTTTGTGTCGGGATTAACCCTGAACAAGACTGCGTGGCCTTATGGGATAGGCGTCTCGGGGGAACAGGCCGCTCGGGTCGATCGCGATCCAAGGGAAAACACTGAGGAGGTTACTGACGTGGACTGCCGGGCAAACAAAAAGGCCGGCGGAAATCCGTCGGCCCTGGAGTGCTTCAGTCACGCGGCATTCGAACTCAATCGAGAAAATCGCAGTTCGCTTCGACGAACGCGGCCAGATCGAGCGAGTGCTGGCGCACGAGCCGCTCGGCAAGTTCGGTATCGCGCTGCTCGAGTGCTTCGATGATGCGCAGGTGGTCGACGATCGAACGCGACGCGCGGTCGCTCTGCGAGATGGTCAGCCGGCGAATGGCGCGGACGTGCACGAAGATGTTCTTGATCGTCTCGAGGATGATCTGCGACTTCGACAGCTCGACGATCGCCTGATGGAACGCGATGTTCGCGTCCGAGTATTCGGCGATGTGCTCGGCCGGCGTCGCGTCGCGGAAATGATCGAACATGTGCCGCAGCCGCGCGATTTCCTCGTCGGTTGCATTCAATGTGGCGAGGCGCGCGGCCATGCTTTCCAGCGCGGCCCACATCTGGATCATCTCGACGATCTCGCGCTTGCTCTTGCGCACGATGTAGATGCCGCGACGCGGCACCATCCGCAGGAAGCCTTCCTGCTCGAGCAGCGTCATTGCCTCGCGCACCGGCGTGCGGCTCACGCCGAGCGTTTCGCTCAGTACGCGCTCGTCGAGACGGATCTCTTCGCGCGACTGGTAAATGTCCGCGTCCGCGATGGCCTGCCGCAACATCGCGTATGCCTGATCGCGCAGGCTGGCGGTTGCATTGATGGGTTGCAGCGCCAGCGTGAGCGGTGTAGTCACTGTTTCAGTTGGAAGTTCTGACGACATTCATCGCCTCTGGTTGAACATGCGCACGATACGGCACCGTCGCAGGCGGCATCACCGCTTCGCCCAGGCCGACATACCGGCCGTGTTCGGCGGCCAGTTCAGCGACCGGCTGCGGCACCCAACGGGTCAACAGCACCGTTGCAGCCGAACCTAACCCTACAACAGCAACACCAAGCAGCGCGAGAGAAAGCAGATCCATTTTTGCAGCTCCAGAAGATTGAGTGAACAGCCGATGACTCAATGATATGGTGCGTCGCCGCAAAAATCAATATCCTGTATGTAGTATATCAGTTGATGTTGTTTTTCAGCATCACGGGAAAGGATGATACCCGCTGACGGAGCCAAGCGGCGCACCACCCCGCGTAGCGCCTTTGCATTGCCTGTCGCCCCTCGTCTCTTTATCCTTGCGGCTATTCCATAAGGGCCGCATCGATACTGCCCCGACAAACACGCCAGGAGACACCCGCGATGACCACCACCACCCGCCCGTCGGCGCCGACCGACGTCGATTCGACACGCAACCGCCGCGACGCGCGCAAAGCCGCGCTCGGCAGTTTCGTCGGCGCGGTGGTCGACTGGTACGACTTCCTGCTGTACGGGATCGTCGCCGCGCTGGTCTTCAACACTGAGTTCTTTCCGAAAATCAGTCCGGCGATGGGCACGCTCGCCGCGTTCGCGACGTTCGGCGTCGGCTTCCTGTTTCGTCCGCTCGGCGGATTCGTGTTCGGTCATTACGGCGACCGGCTCGGCCGCAAGCGCATGCTCGTGCTGACGGTGTCGATGATGGGCCTGTCGACCGCCGCGATCGGCCTGCTGCCGACGTTCGCACAAATCGGCTGGTGGGCACCCGCTGTGCTCGTCACGCTGCGCGCGATCCAGGGCTTTGCGGTCGGCGGCGAATGGGGCGGCGCTGCGCTGATGGCCGTCGAGAGCGCGCCCGAACGCAGGAAGGCGTTCTACAGCAGCGGCGTGCAGGTCGGCTACGGTGTCGGTCTCGTGCTGTCGACGGGCCTCGTTTCGCTGATCAGCCGGTCGATGGATAACGCGTCGTTCGTCGCGTGGGGCTGGCGTCTGCCGTTCCTGTTCAGTGTGCTGCTCGTGCTGGTCGCGCTGTGGATCCGTTCGAGCATGGCGGAGTCGCAGGAATTCGTCGACAAGGTCGGCGAGCATGGCGAACGCGTTCTGCGGCTGCCGATCGTCGAGGCGTTGCTGCGGCATCCCAAGGCGTTTCTGCTGATCATCGCGCTGCGGCTCGCCGAGCTGTTCACGATGTATATCGTCACCGCGTTCGCGCTCAACTATTCGACCGCGAATCTCGGCATGAACCGCGAGTTCTTCCTGAACATCGCGCTGCTGGTCGGCGCGGTGAGCTGCGTGACGATTCCATGCTTCGCGTGGCTCGCGGACCGCTTCGGCCGGCGCCGCGTCTACATGCTCGGCGCGACGATCGGGATGCTGAGCGCGGTGCCGTTCTTCGTCGCGCTCGATGCACGCTCGACCGTCTGGATCGTCGTGTTCGCGGTGATGCTCGCGAACGTCGCGCACGACATGGTGGTCAGCGTCCAGCAACCGATGTTCACCGAACTCTTCGGCACCGAGTATCGCTACAGCGGCGCGGGCGTCGGGTATCAGGTGGCGAGTGTGGTCGGCGGCGGTTTCACGCCGTTCATCGCGGTGGCACTGGTGAACATGGCGGGCGGCTCGTGGCATCCGGTCGCCGCGTACCTCGCGGGCGGTTGCCTGATCTCGGTGCTCGTCGCTGCGTGGATGAAAACCGGCCGCGCGTAGGCGGCCGTGTTTTGTTGCGGGCATGCGAGCGCGGGCTCGCATGCATCGAGGCTCAGGTTTTCAGCCGGTAGCCGGTCTTGAAGATCCACGCGACGCCGCCCATCAACACCAGCAGAAACACCACGGTCATACCGAGACTCACACCGACGTGCACGTCGGCGATGCCGTAAAAGCTCCAGCGAAAACCGCTCACCAGATAGACGATCGGATTGAACAGCGTCACGATGCGCCACACCGGCGGCAGCATGTCGACCGAATAGAAACTGCCGCCGAGGAACGTGAGCGGCGTGATGATCAGCAGCGGCACCAGTTGCAGCTTCTCGAAGCTGTCCGCCCAGATGCCGATGATGAAACCGAACAGGCTGAACGTCACCGCTGTCAGCACGAGGAACAGCACCATCCAGAACGGATGCAGGATCTGCAGCGGCACGAACAGCGCCGCAGTTGCGAGGATGATGAGCCCGAGCAGGATCGACTTCGTTGCGGCCGCGCCGACATAGCTGACGACAATCTCCAGGTACGACACCGGCGCCGACAGCAGTTCGTAGATCGTGCCGGTGAAGCGCGGAAAGTAGATGCCGAACGACGCATTCGAAATACTCTGCGACAGCAGCGACAACATGATCAGCCCGGGCACAATGAACGACCCGTAGCTGATACCGCCGACCTGGCTGATACGCGAGCCGATCGCCGAGCCGAACACCACAAAATACAGCGACGTCGAAATGACCGGCGCGATGATGCTCTGCATCAGCGTGCGCCAGGTGCGCGCCATCTCGAAGCGATAGATCGCGCGGATTGCGTGAATATTCATGTTGCGCTTTCCTTGTCGCGACTCGCGTGCGTGCCGCCGTGTGTGCCACCGTTCGCGTCGCGTCCGCCCTTCACCAGGCTCACGAAGATGTCTTCGAGCGAGCTCTGCGTGGTCTGCAGATCCTTGAAGCGGATGCCCGCGTCGTTCAGCGCGTTCATCAGCGCGACGATGCTGGTGCGTTGATCCGCGGGTTCACCGGTCGTTTGTGTCGCCTGCTCTTCGTGCGAGTCGTACGTGTAGACGAGTTCGTTGCCGTTCGCCGACAACTCCAGCCGGTACGCGGCCAGTTGCGGCGGCACCTCCGACAGCGGACTTTCGAGCTGCACGCTCAGTTGCTTCTTGCCGAGCTTGCGCATCAGTTCGGCCTTGTCTTCGACCAGCATGATCTCGCCGCCGTTGATCACGCCGATGCGATCGGCCATCTCCTCGGCTTCGTCGATGTAGTGCGTGGTGAGAATGATCGTGACGCCGCTCGCGCTCAAACCGCGCACGAGGTTCCACATGTCGCGGCGCAGTTCGACGTCGACGCCCGCCGTGGGTTCGTCGAGAAACAGGATCTGCGGTTCGTGCGACAGCGCCTTCGCGATCAGCACGCGACGCTTCATGCCGCCCGACAGCGTGATGATCTTGTTGTTACGCTTTTCCCACAGCGACAGGTCTTTCAGCACCTTCTCGATGTGCGCGGGATTGGCCGGCTTGCCGAACAGACCACGGCTGAACGACACGGTGGCCCAGACGGTTTCGAACGCGTCGGTGGTCAGCTCCTGCGGCACGAGGCCGATCAGCGAGCGTGCCGCGCGATAGTCCGTATTGATGTCGTGGCCCGCGACCGTGATGCTGCCTTCGGTCGCCCGGACGATTCCGCAGATCGTGCTGATCAGCGTCGTCTTGCCGGCGCCGTTCGGACCGAGCAGCGCAAAAATTTCGCCGCGCCGGATCGACAGATCGATCTGCTTGAGTGCGCGAAATCCAGACGCGTAGGTTTTCGAGAGGTTCGAAACAGAGAGGATCGTTTGCATGCCCGCGACGATAGCAGAAGTCGCCGTTTCAGTGGCGACGTCCGGCGCGATCGTCGCGAATGAAATGCCGCAGCAGACGCGGATTGGCGGCACGCGTGTGACAGATCGCGTCGATTGTTCGGCAGACACCGACGAATGTGCCGAAATGCGCGGCAAATGCTTCGCAAAACCAGCAAGGTTTGCCATTGCTGTCGCATTAGCGGACCAGCAGCGGAACGTTGTGTTGCCAGCACGAAGGCAATGCCGTCGTCGCTCAATGCGCGTTACTGCGCTTGCGCTTCGATTTACTCGAAGTTGACGGCACGCCACCGCTAGCCAGACGTTCACGTGCGACCGCACGCACCGCCTCGATCAACGCACGCCCCGCAGGCGAAGGCTGCGCATCGGAACGCAGGATCAAGCCGACCGGTTCGTCGGTGCCTGCGAACGGCAGCGGCAGGCGCACCAGCACACCGTGCGCGAGATCCTGTTCGACGGCACCCGCGGGCACGAACCATACCGCGTCGTTCGCGAGCGCGAGCGCGCGCCCGACCGACACCGACAGCACCTCGACGAACGACGACAGCGGCGGCACGCCCCACACCGACAGCAAACTTTCCGCCGACTGCCGGATGATCGTCCCATACGGCGGCAGCACGACCGTGTAGTCGAGCAGCTCGGCCGGCGGTCCGACGCGCTTCGCCATCGGATGCCCGGCACGCACGACCGCGACGAGCGGCTCGCCGTACAACTGCTCGAAGCTCAGCCCGACCATCCGCTCCGGATCCGCAAGCCGCCCGACAGCGAACTCGATCGCCCCTTCCTTTAACCGCGCCATCAGCTCGACGTTCGATGCGGTCGCGAGTTGAACCACCACGTGCGGCCACTGCGTCGCGAAACGCCGCAGCACCGGCGGCACCAACGAAGGCGCGACCGTCGGCAGCATGCCGACCGCGAGCGGCGCGGCGACCGCGCCCTGCGCGCCCGCCAGCAGATCGACGCCCTGCCGCAACGCACTCACGCACGCGCTCGCGTGCGGCAGAAACAGTTGCCCCTCGCGGGTCGGCACCGCGCCGCGCCGGCCGCGCTCGAACAACCTCACGCCGAGAATCGCTTCGAGTTCGGCGATCGTCTTCGACACGGCAGGCTGCGTGACCGACAGGCTTTCGGCGGCTTTCTGCACCGCGCCAAACTGCGCGACGGCAAGAAAGCACTGCAGATGACGGAATTTGACGCGGCTGTCCGCAAGGCTACGTTGCATAACGAGTGGTTATACGAAATGCGCTAAAACGTCATTTTGCATAACTTCCGGGATTAGTTAAAGTCGTCTCATCCTTGCAGCGCCCCCACATCCAGACGGAGACACCCCATGGGCGACAGCCTCCTCACCCCGCGCGACTTCGCATCGCACCCCGCGTATCTCGAACCCGGTTACCGTTCGTCGGTGAAGCGCGGGCCGACACGTCCGCTGATTCCGCTGAAAGAACGTCTGTGCGACCAGCGTGTGCCGGTCTACGGCGCCGACGATCTCGGCGCGCTCGATCACGATCTGACGCGCAACGCCGTCGTCAACGGTGCGCCGCTCGGCGAGCGCATCGTCGTGACGGGTCGCGTGCTCGACGAAGGCGGTCGTCCGGTCCGCAACACGCTCGTTGAAATCTGGCAGGCGAACTCGACCGGCCGTTACGTGCACAAGGCCGACCAGCACGATGCGCCGCTCGATCCGAACTTCCTTGGTGCGGGCCGCTGCGTGACCGATCAGGACGGCCGCTATCGCTTCCTCACGATCAAGCCCGGCGCGTACCCGTGGGGCAATCATCCGAACGCGTGGCGCCCGAATCACATCCACTTCTCGCTGTTCGGCGACTACTTCGGTTCGCGTCTCGTCACGCAGATGTATTTCCCCGGCGATCCGCTGCTCGCATTCGATCCGATCTACCAGGGCACGCCCGCCGATGCGCGCGAACGTTTGATCTCGCGGTTTTCGCTCGACGTCACCGAGGAAGGCTTCGCGCTCGGCTATGAATTCGACATCGTGCTGCGCGGCCGCGACGAAACCCCGCTGGAGCGCTGAACATGACGACACTGAAACAGACGCCCTCGCAGACAGTCGGCCCGTACTTCGCGTACGGCCTTTGTCCGCAGCAATACGATTTCGCGTTTCGCAGCCTGTTCAGCGCGACGCTCGCCGATCGCGAAGCAAAGGGCGAACACCTGACGATCGTCGGTCAGGTGTTCGACGGCAACGGCGACGTGGTGTTCGATGCGATGCTCGAGATGTCGCAGGTGGATAGCGATGGCCGCTACCCGGCGTCGCGCGACGAATGCATCGCGAGCGGCTTTCGCGGCTTCGCACGCGTGGGCACCGGCACGGACCCGCAGCGGCGCTTTATCGTCGAGACGGTGAAGCCCGGCCGCGCGTCACCCGACGAAGCGCCGCACGTCAACGTGATCGTGACGATGCGCGGCATGCTGCTGCACACGTTCACGCGGATCTATTTCGACGACGAAGCCGCTGCGAACGAACGCGACCCGGTGTTGGCGAGCGTCCCGGCGGAACGGCGCGCGACGTTGATTGCGCGACGCGAGCCCGGTGCGGGCGCGGCAGTGTATCGCTTCGACATTCACATGCAGGGCGAGCGCGAAACTGTGTTCTTTGATCTGTAGCGCGTGATCGGCGATCGCTGCACTTTTCACGAGGCTTTCACATGAGCCGCTTACGATGCGGTCTGCGATGAACTCGCAACTCCGGTAACAGTTCGGCCCGCTATTACGCGGGCCTTTTTTCTGCTTCTTCGTGTGCATCGAGCGTACGCAGAAACGCCCACGGATAAATGCCCTGCGCGTGTCCGTCGCTGAACGCGATCTGCACGCCGTAGCCCATCGGCTGCACGTCGATGACTGCGACGTCGTGCGGTACATGCACGTTTTGCTTTCCACCGAGTTTCACACGCCGGCACGCTGCGCACGGACACTCTGCGCGCAGCAGCGCGTGAGCTAACGTTTGCGCGTGCGTATCGTCCCATTCGAGCGTCAGCGTGCGTGTGCGTCCGTCGACATTGACTCGTTGAGGCGCGATCATCGCGCGGCTCCATCGATCTGCGCGAGTGCGATGCGTACCGCCTTGCGCACCTCGGGGTCTGTATCGGCAGCGGCAGTTTCGAGCGCGGGCCGTGCGGTCGCGTCACCGAGTTCGCCTAGTGCGAGCGCCGCCTCCTTGCGCAGATTGCTGATCGTATGCGTGAGAAGCGCCGCGACCGGTGCGACTGCGCGTCCATCGCGCAGCTTGCCGAGCGCACGTGCTGTCTGCAGACGTACCTGCCAGTATTCATCGTCGAGCGCGGCGAGCAACGCGTCACATGCATGTAGCGGCCGCAGTTTACCTAGCGTCGTCGCAGCCGCTTCGCGTACCTGCCATGCGTCGTCGCGCAATGCGCGCAGCAGCGCGTCGATTGCCTGCGCATCCGCTGCGTCGGCGAGACCGAGCGCACTGGTGGCCGAGCGCCGCACGTCTGCGTCGGTATCGTTGGAGGCGAGCGTGGTCAACGGACCGAGGGCTTGCGCATTCTTGAGCCAACCCAGCACGCTCACGGCTTCAAGCCGCACTGCCGCTTCGGGCGCACGCAATGCGGCGAGCGCGGGCTCGAGCGCGCCTTCATAACGCAGCTCGCGCAATGCGCGCAACGCAGCCGCGCGCACGAACGGTTCGTCGTGCGTGCTCCAGCGCGCGACGATCGGCGCATAGCGTACGTCCTTCAGTTGCGACAGACTCAGCGCAGCAGCATCGCGGACGTCTTCAGCAGGATCGACCAGCGCCGCACACAACGCCTCGACGACATCGTCGCGCTCCCATGCGCCAAGCACACGCGCGGCCTCCGCGCGAACGTCGGTGGCTGCATCTGTGCGCAGCAACGCGACGATCGGTGCGAGCGCGGTTTCATCTTCGAGATCCGCAAGCGCAAGCAGTGCAATGCGGCGCACGGCCGCATCCTGCGATGCAAGGCGCGGCAACAACGCGGCCGCCTCGGGATCGAGCGTCGCCGGATCGAACAGCAGCGGCAGCGCAGGACTATGGATAAGATCGCTCATGTCGGTCAGCGCAGCAGATAGGGAATGTCGACCTTCACCGCGCCCGTCGGGCAATCCTTCTCGCACGGCATGCAGTACCAGCATTCGTCGAACTTCATATAAGCCTTGCCCTTCGATACGTCGATTGCGAGCAGATCGAGCGGGCACACATCGACGCATACGGTGCAGCCTTTGTCGGCGATGCAGAGATCTTCATAGATCGTCACGGGTGCGGCGCTGCGCTGAAAAATGTCGTGCGGGGTGGTGGACATCGCGGGTTCCTCGTGTTCTTTGATTACGCGTCGGCCAGCGCCGGCTCGCCGATGCGCAGCTTGTTGTACGCGTCGCTATCGTGTGCATCGAGCGGCACGACGTATGGTTCGACCGCGCGCTTCGCGCTCGTCATCCGGCCCGATGCATCCTTCGACAGATGCGTATGGCAGAACCAGTTCGCGTCGTCGCGCTGCGGATAATCGACGCGATGGTGGTAAAGCCCCCACCGACTCTCCGTGCGAAACAGCGATGCATGTGCAGCCATTTCCGCGCAATCGCGGATCGCGCGCACTTCGGCTGCACGCATCAGTTCGTGCGGGTTGTCGGCCTTGATCGCATCGATGTCCTCCGCGATTGCCGCGAAACGCTGCAGGCCGATCTCCATCTTGCGCGTGACCTTCGGCGGTTGCAGGTAGTCGTTCACCATCCGGCGCAGCTTGTATTCGACCTGCGCGGGCGCCAGACCCGTCTCGCGTTCGAGCGGTGCGTAGATGCGTGTGCGTTCGGCGGCAATCTGCGCATCGTCGAGCGGCGCATGTTCGCGGCCCGCGACGTAACGTGCCGCGTTCGTGCCCGCGAACCAGCCATACGTGAACGCACCGAGCATGTAGTTGTGCGGCACCGCGGCCATATCGCCGGCCGAGTAGAGGCCGGGCACCGTCGTCTCGGCGCGCTCGTTCACGTACACGCCCGATGCACTGTGTCCGCTGCAGAAACCGATTTCCGAAATGTGCATCTCGACCATCTGCTGCCGATAGTCGGTGCCGCGTCCTGCGTGGAAGCGTCCGCGACTCGGTCGTTCGTTGGTGTGCAGAATCTGTTCGATGGTCTGGATGGTTTCTTCGGCGAGGTGATCGAGCTTCAGGAACACAGGACCGTTGCCGCTCTCCAGTTCCTGATAGAACTCCCACATCATCTGCCCGCTCCAGTAGTCGCATTCGATAAAGCGCTCGCCCTTACCGTTCGCGGTAAACCCACCGAGCGGCCCCGTCACGTACGCGCAGGCGGGACCGTTGTAGTCCTTGATCAGCGGGTTGATCTGGAAGCACTCCAGATTCGCGAGCGCGGCACCCGCGTGATAGGCCATTGCGTAGCCGTCGCCTGCGTTGGTCGGGTTTTCGTACGTGCCCATCAGATAGCCCGATGCCGGCAGACCCAGCCGACCGGCCGCGCCGCAGCACAGGATCACCGCTTTCGCGCGAATCACGTGAAACTCCGCAGTACGGCAGTCGAAACCCAGCACGCCGCACGCGTGCCCGTTTGCGTCCAGCAGCACCCGCGTCACGACGATTCGATTGGTGATCGCGATACGTGCACGCTTAAGCTGCCGGTACAACACCTTCTTGATGTCGTGCCCCTCCGGCATCGGCAGCACGTACGAGCCCATGTGATGCACTTTCTTCACCGCGTAATCGCCGGTGCCGTCCTTTTCGAACTTCACGCCCCAGCGGTCGAGTTCTTCGATCGTCGCGAAGCTGTGCCGCGCATACGCATAGACGGCGGATTGATCGACGATGCCGTCGTTCGCGATCGTGATTTCTTTCGTGTATTGCTCGGGCGTCGCGTGGCCTGGAATGATCGCGTTATTGAGACCGTCCATCCCCATCGAGATCGCGCCGCTGCGCTTGACGTGCGCCTTCTCCAGCAATAGCACTTTTAGCGTTGGGTCCGCCTCTTTCGCCTTCACGGCCGCCATCGGTCCCGCCGTGCCGCCGCCCACCACCACGACGTCGTATTCGCTCACCTGCGTGTTCATCATGCTGCCCTCGTGTTCCGATCCGCTTTCTGACGGTCGACGCGCAAGCGGTACTGGAATGCGTCGCCGCGAAAATACAGGTACTCGTAATCGACCGGCGTACCGTCGGCCGTATGCGTAAGCCGTTCGATGCGCAGCACCGGACCGCCCTCGTCGAGATGCAGCGCGTCGGCGAGTTCGTCGTCGGCGAGCACTGCATCGATCGATACGTCCGCGTGGCCGAGTGCCAGCCCGCAGTCGTTCTCGAGAATCAGGAAGATGTCGCGCGTGACGAGGTCTGCGTTCGCGAGACGCTTGCCGAGCGCTTCGGGCACCCACGTAACTTCGAGCGACACCGGCTCGCGATTGAGCAACCGCACGCGATGAATCTCCGCGACGCGCGCTCCTTCGGGCAACGCAAGTCGTTCTGCGATGTGAGGGTCAGCCTGCACGAAACGCAGCGTGCGTAGCTGGTTGACGATCTCATGGCCCATCGACGACATCGCCTCCGCAAAACCCTGCAGCGCAGTGACGTTCTGAAATGCCTTCGGCTTCGACACGAACGTGCCCTTGCCGTGCACGCGGAACAGCAGCCCTTCCTTCTCCAGATCGCCGAGCGCCTGGCGCACGGTGATGCGGCTCACGCCGAAGCTCGCGCACAGTCCGCTTTCGGATGGCATGCGGGCGTGAGGCGCGTAGGTGCCGTCGAGAATGTGCGCGCGCAGAGCAGCCTTGATCTGCTCGTAGAGCGGCTGCGGCGACAGGGGGATCAGGTTTCCGGTAGGGTTCGGCACAGTGCGCATGACTTGTTATGACAAGATGGTGCCCAGTGTAGGGAGCGGCAGCAGCGGAGCCAACGAAGTTTTGCTGCTATGGAATTCTGTCGGGCGGATATGGGATCGAATGAGCGCGGATGCCACCGCCCCTATGGCATGATGTTGTCGATATTCGCAACATCACGGACCGACCGTACCCGCACCCGGCAAACGATGAGCAACGCCCTCCTGGAATCCACCCAACCTGTCCTGACCGGTCAGCGCGTCGAACTCCACCCGCTGGAGCAGAAACACGCATCCGGCCTTGTCGATGCAGCCGCCGACGGCGAACTATGGAACCTGACGGTAACGGTCGTGCCCGGTTCCGACACCATCGATGCGTACATCGCGACCGCACTCGAAGGACAACGCGCCGGCACGGTGATGCCCTTCGCAATTGTCGATCGCGATAGCGGACGGATCGTCGGCAGCACGCGGTTCTGGAAAATCGATCGCAAGAACCGCAAGCTGGAAATCGGTCATACGTGGCTGAGCGCATCGGTGCAACGCTCCAGCGTCAATACCGAATGCAAGTACCTGTTGCTCAGTTACGCGTTTGAGACAATGGAATGCGTGCGCGTGCAGTTCACGACCGACGAACTCAACGAGAAATCGCGTGCGGCGATTCTGCGCATCGGAGCAAAGCAGGAAGGCATCGTGCGACACGAACGCATCATGCCGGACGGGCGCAAGCGCAATTCGGTGCGCTTCAGCATCATCGATTCGGAATGGGCCGACGTGAAGGCGTTGCTATCGGCGAGGCTCGCAGCGTCATGACCCATAGCGACCGGCGCGACACGGTCACGCTCGCGTACATCGACGAACCACCGTTCGGCTGGACGCAAGCGGATGGCATAGCGACGGGCGCCGACGTCGAACTCGCGGACACGATACTGCGCGCGATCGGCGTCGAGACAATCGTCCATCACGCGACGACGTTCGCCGAACTGCTGCCCGGTGTGGAGAACGAACGATGGGACATCAACGTCCCGCTGTTCGTCACCGCCGAGCGTGCGACGCGCGTGAATTTCAGCGTACCCGTATGGGCAATCGGCGATGGGTTTCTGGTGCGCACAGGCAATCCCAAACAGTTGACCGATTACGTTTCGCTGGCGCATCGCGCCGACGCACGGCTTGGCATCATCACCGGGCAGGTGCAGCATCTCGCGGCGACACGCGCCGGCGTATCTGCAGCGCAAATCACACTCTTCGATGAACAGTCCGACGCGATCGATGCACTGCGCAGCGGCGCAATCGATGCGTACGCGAGCACCGCGCTCGGCAATCGCATCGTCGCGGAGCGGGTCGGTACGGACGTCGTGAGCGCGGTCGCACATGAAGCAGGCCATTCGGTACCACGCGGCGCGTTCTCGTTTTCGAAGCGCAATCGCGCGTTGCTTGAAGCGTTCGACCGGCAATTGCGGATCTATCTGGGTTCGGCGGATCATCGCGAGCGGATGGGACGCTATGGATTCACTGCGGCCGAAATCGATCCGGTAGCGTCGCGCTAACGCAATCAACATTCACGCATTCCACGGAGTCAATCGAGCATGACGAAGCTTTCGAAAGTGAAACGCCGTCGCGGCATGTTCAGAACGCTGGCCGCTTCATTGGCAACGGGTGCGGTCTTATCCGTGTCCGTTTCGACATCTGCACTCGCGCAAACGAAGAACGCGGATGCATCGATGGCTGCGGTGTTCGCACCAGGCGGCACGTTGCGCGCATCGATCAATCTCGGCAACCCGGTTCTCGCCAGTCTCGACCCGGCGACGGGCAAACCGGTCGGCGTGTCCGTCGATCTCGCCACCGAATTCGCGAAGCGGCTCGGCGTGCCGCTGCAACTGGTCGCGGTCAAGTCGGCGGGGCTGTCGGTCGAGAACGTGAATCAGGACAAGGCGGACATCGGCTTCTTCGCAATCGATCCGAAACGTGGACAGGAAATCGCGTTCACGCAGCCGTACGTGCTGATCGAAGGCTTCTACCTCGTGCGGAACGCTTCACCGGTCACGACCAACGAACAGGTCGATCAACCTGGCGTGACGGTCGCGGTCGGTGCGGGCAGCGCTTACGATCTGTTTCTGACGCGAGAACTGCATCATGCAACGCTTGTGAGGATTCCGACTTCGCCTGCTGTTGTGCAGGGCTTTCTGGATCAGCACCTCGACGTCGCCGCCGGCGTCAAGCAACAGCTCGAAGAAGATGCCGCTAAAGCCGGTGGATTGCGGATACTGAATCAGCGCTTCATGGTGATCCGTCAGGCGATGGGCGTGCCGAAGGCAAAGGGCGAAGAAGCGGCGGCGTATCTGTCGAAATTCGTCGAGGAGATGAAGACGTCGGGCTTCGTCGCTGCGTCGCTGGAACGGCATGGGATCAAAGGCGCGGAGGTGGCGAGCAGCGGCGACTAATGCATCGGCCTGCGTCGCTCACGATCCCGATACCAGTTTGAGGCCGATCACGCCGGCCAGAATGAGCACGATGCAAAGAATCCGCATCGGCGCAGCGGAATCGCCCAGCATCGCGATGCCGAGAATCGCCGTGCCTGCCGCGCCGATGCCGGTCCAGACTGCGTAGCCCGTCCCCACCGGCAGCGTCCGCAGCGACAGCGAAAGAAGAAAGACACTCGACAAACCCGTGCCGACCGTGAACAGCGCGGGCGTCAATCGCGTGAACCCTTCGGATGATTTCATCGCGAACGCGAATGCGATCTCAAGAATTCCCGCAACGCAAAGTAGTGCCCATGACATCGATGACAGATCCATTCGTTGACTCGCCGGGCACGATGGCCGGCGAGACTGGATTAGAAAAATGCGAATCAGCCTTTCGGGGGCGTGCGGAATGCGATGCCGAAGCGGTTGAACGCATTCATCAAGCCGATCGCGTAAGTCAGGTCGGCGAGTTCCTTTGCGCTGAATTCGACTGCGGCGGCTTCGTAGTCGGCATCCGGAGCGTGCGTGTCAGCGATGCGCGTGACCGCTTCCGCCCATGCCAGCGCAACGCGTTCGCGAACGCTGAATACCTCGCCTGAATCGCGCCACACGGGTAACAACGTGAGCTTTTCCACGGTGACGCCGGACTTGCGCAGATCGCGGGTATGCATGTCGATGCAAAAGGCGCAGCCGTTGATCTGCGACACACGCAGATAGACGAGGTCGATCAGTTCTTTCGGAAGTCCGGATTTTTGCAGCGTGACGTATACGGCGCCAAAGGCCTTATAGCCGTCCGGCGATGCCTTGGTGTAGTCGATGCGGTTGCTCATGACAGTCCCTCTAGATGTGCCTGGTTGAGAGACTCCATCGTGCTGGATCATGGCCTGGTATTGAAGATCCATGATGTGCCTTCGGTACCAGGCCATGATCGCTATGACATCGACTTCAGGATCCGGCGTCCGAGGTTCTCCGCAGCCCGCTGCGAGGCGACGTTCGTAAAGCTGACGAGAACGGCAGAAGGTCCATCGCCGTCCACCGTCCAGTCCGTCAATGCTTCTCCGTACAGGCCCTCTTCCCGCATCCGCGATACGAGTCGACGATCCGACCGGCGTCCCTTGAGGCGCAGGATCACGTGCATTCCGCCTGGCGGTATGTCGATATGCACGTGGTGTCCGAGCACGTTCCCGAGGCCGGCAATCGTCGCTTCGCGCCGCTCCGCGTAGAGTTTGCGCATCCGCTGTATATGCCGCGCGAAATGCCCTTCCGCGATGAACGCGGTAACGATAGCCTGCGTCAGCTCGGGGCTGCCACCGGCGAAAATCTGAACGATCTGCTCGAATCTTTCGACGAGCGCTTCCGGCACCACGACGTAAGCGAGCCGGAGACTCGGTAGCAGCACCTTGCTAAACGTGCCCGCATAGAGCACACGGCCATCGCGATCCAGACTCTTTAGCGCAGGCAGCGGCCGGCTGACATACCGGTACTCGCCGTCGTAGTCGTCCTCGATCACCCATGCCTTGTTGCGCGCGGCCCAGTCCAGCAACGCGTGGCGTCGTGCCAGCGACAGCGACACACACAGCGGACTCTGATGCGCAGGCGTGACCACCGCCGCGCGCGCCGTCGACGCAAGCCTGATGCCTTCCGAAACGATCACTCCGTCGCCATCGACGGACACCGGCACAGCCCCGATGTTCATGTTCGCGAATATCTCCCGCGTCGGCGGATAGCCGGGGTTCTCGACCCAGACCCGATCGCCCGCCTTGAACAACGCATGCGCGATCAACTCGATCGTGTTCCGATACCCCGACGTAATGAATATCTGCGAAGGGACGCAGTTGATTCCTCTCGACACCTGCAGATAGGCCGCGATTTCGGTACGAAGCGCCGGCGAGCCATATACCGGAGGGTGAACCATGTCGGCGGGCTGCATTGCGCGTACGCATCGTGCGCCGAGGCGTGCCCAGATTTTTCGCGGGAACGCGTCCAGTGCAGGCAAACCCATCTGGAACGGCAGAATCGAATCAGGCCGAAAACTCGGCTCGGCAATGTTGTTATTCGGCGCGGGCTTCTCGATTGCAACCGGTGCTCGCGGCTTGAGGCCCGGTGTCACGACGGTTCCGGCCTGGCCGCGTGCCTCGATGTATCCCTCGGCCGTTAGCAGCGAATATGCGGCCTCGACCGTGCCTCTTGCGAGACCCAGTTCGTTCGCCAGCCCACGTGCAGATGGAATACGGTCGCCCGGTTTCAGCACGCCGCCGGCAATGGCGGTGCGCAGCCGGTCGTAGATCTGCCGGTAAAACGGTGCGGCCGCTGCGGGATCCAGTGGCGATGAGAGGGGGCCTGGCTTCGTCATGTATGCGGACTCGTTGAATACCGTATGTCGTCACGAGAGATTATGGATCAGTTTGAATTTCAATCCATGGATCTTATGGCTAGGCCATAGGGTTCGTAGAATGAATCCCTCTCTCGCACTTCAACGCAGTCGTGCTGTATTGCCCGGCGAACTGAAGCAGCGACAACCGCAAACATCCGGAGTCTGGCGACAATGAAAATTCTGCACATCAGCTGCAGCCCTCGCGGGGAAGAGGCCGAAAGCTACAGGCTCTCGCAAAAGATCGTCGCGCTTCTAAAGACAAAGGCGCCAACAGCGACCGTCATCGATCGCGTGCTGGGTGGCGGTGCCCTGTCGCACATCGATGGAAATTACGCGCTCGCGCAGCATTCGGCTACGGCGGACGTGGCACCACAGGGTTCCATCGTGACTTCCGAAGTGCTGATCCAGGAGCTGGAGAATTCGGATGTCGTCGTGATCGGAACACCGATGCACAATCTGAGTGTCCCGTCTGCTCTAAAAGCATGGATCGATCATGTCATTCGGGCACGTCGAACGTTCAACATAACCAGGGATGGAAAAATCGGCACGCTGCGGGATCGCCCCGTGTTCGTCGCGGTGGCGTCGGGCGGGAAATTCTCGGGCGAGCACGCGCGTCAACCCGATTTTCTGACACCGTATCTAAAGCTCATTCTCGGAACGATCGGCCTGCATGATCTCAGGTTCTTTTCGATCGAAGGGACAGGCGCCGGACCTGATGCGATCGCCTCGGCGCATGCGGCAACCGAGAAATCGCTGCAGGTGCACTTCTCCTCGTTCGCGTTGCCGGTCAGCGATCTTTCATCCTGATCTTGAGGAGCACGGTCCGATATGACGATACGTTCAATCAATTCCGTTGCGGTCTTTTGCGGATCGAACCATGGTGCGTCTAACGCGTTTGCCGATGGCGCGCAAACACTCGGGACGACGCTGGCGGAAGCCGGCATTACCGTCGTCTACGGTGGAACGACGAAAGGCTTGATGGGCGTCGTCGCCGACGCTGCCTTAACGGCTGGCGGAGACGTGCATGGCGTGATTACCGAAGGCCTGCATCGGCGCGGACACTCGCATCCGGGTTTGACCAGACACGAAATCGTACCGACGCTACGCCGTCGCAAGGAACGGATGATCGAACTGGCCGACGCGTTCATCGCGCTGCCCGGAGGAATCGGAACGATCGAGGAGCTGATGGAAGTGTGGACGATGAACCAGCTTCTGGAGATCGACAAGCCCGTCGGCCTGTTGAATTCCGCCGGCTTTTTCACGACGTTTCTGCAGTTTATCGACCACATGGTCGACACAAGATTTCTGCCGCCGGCGCATCGACATTCGATATCCGTCGACACGGACACGCATGCAGTGATCGACAAGCTGCGCAGCTATACGCGGGCCGATGTGCCTAAATGGCTATGAGCCATCAGTAAGCCTCCACCAATCACACATCACCACAAAAAGCAGCCTCCCCCACGCGCAAAGCCGTTGCGCAGGGAAGGCCCAATCACCCTTGAACATCATCAAACACGCTCCGGCCACCGCGACCGGAGCGCGCCACTGCTAAAGCCAGATCAGAACTTGTGCGTCATGCCGACGATCGCGGCCAGCTGGTGGTTGTTCGACGAGAACGACGACCCGCTGAAATCGGCGACGGCCTTGTTGCCCGTCGAATCGACACCCGATGCGGTTTCGAAGAAACCGATCGCGTAGAACGACGTGCGCTTCGACAGCGAGTAGATTGCGCCCAGGTTGAACTGGTTGTACTTCGCGCTGCCCGCGTTATCCGCGCCGCCGTTGTGCGTGTAGATGTATGCGCCAGCGACCGTCAGTGCCGGCGTCACCGCGTACTTGACGTTCAGTTCGCCCGAATTGAACGTTGCCGTGCCGCCGTTGTACTTCGTGCCGAAGCTGCCCACCGCGTTCACCGAACCGAGGTTCTGGAACTGCGTGTTCGAGTACAGCAACGCGATCGTTGCCGGTCCGACCACGTACGAACCGCCGGCCGTGATGATCTGCTGCGAACCCGCCGATGCGTAGCCACCGTAAATGCGGCTCGGCATGTTGTTGTTCGCGCCGGTCGCCGACGACGACGGCGACGCCGAGTTGCCCTGGTTGCCGAACGTCGCGTAGTACGGGTTCTTCGTGAACATGTAGCTCGCGCCGAGCTTGATCGGGCCGTTCGCGTACGACACGCCCGTGTCGAGCACTTCGTTCTGCGAGAAGTGACCCGCCTGACCGCCGAGGCTGTACAGCACGCCGACCTGCAGACCGCGGAAGTTCGGGCTCGTGTACTTGATCGCGTTCTGCACGCGGTTCGACGTATCGACGTTATCGACGTCGCCCGCGCGCGTGCCGTAGCCGAGACCCGACGCGGCCCAGTCGGCGCCCGATGCGAACGTGGCCGTCGCGTCGTTGCTGGCCGAGTACTGGCGGCCCAACGTCACCGTGCCCCACGTATCGCTCTTCAGGCCGACGAACGCCTTACGGCCGAACAGCAGGCCGCCCTGGCTCAAACCGCCGGTGCCGAGCGTGTAGCCGTTTTCCAACGTGAAGATGGCCTTCAGACCGCCGCCGAGGTCTTCTGCACCCGTCAGGCCGAAGCGCGACGACGTGGCGCTGGAGAAGCCATACAGCTTGCTGCCCTTGATGTTGTTGTTGAACAGAATACCGCCGTCGGCAATGCCGTACAGCGTCACGCTGCTTTGAGCGTGTGCAACACCTGCAAAGGCGCCCATCACAAGGAGGGCAACCGTGGTCTTTTGCATTTTCATCTGGGTTCTTCTTTCGGTTTTATAGGTGAGGGTCGAGCCTCGTTAATCATGCGAGAAGGCCGAACGGTCCGGGATGGCGAAAGTTATCCGGCCGCCTCCTCGAAGGCGGCGGTCCAGAAAATTACCTGAGAAATATTTCGCATACCAAATCTTTCAGCGCACAGGCCGCCCGTCCACGAACAGAAAAATCGACTTTCATCCCCGAGACGCGAAGCCATCGAAGGCCCGTGAAAGTGCGGCACCTCACACGTTAGGCACCGTCAGTTTCATTCTTGTGAAAACGTATTCATGACGTTTTATGCGCGACGAATCTGTCCGGATGCGTCGGTTTCGGACAACACTATTTTGAAAAGCTGGCGAATTTCGCGGATTTCGGGTGGGCTACCGGGCGTTGGGCTCGGGTGGGCGGCCAGGCCCGACCGTTCAATCGCCGACAGGAATCCACGACGCCTTCGCGGCGTCACTGTCGCGGAACGCCGGAAACTTTGCGCCGAGTTCGGCGACGGTGTGGATGTCGTTTTTCACGAGATCGTCATGCGTGATCAGTGCGGGCTTCACGGCGATCCGGCTACCTGGGTTCTGCCCTGCGACCAGCAGCGCGGCCGCGCGCACCGACACCGCGCCGACCACCGCCGGGTTGGTTGCCGCCGTCGCAACCCACGCACTGTCCGGCGCGCGGATCGCTTCGATATCGGCGGTCGAAATGTCGGCACTGTAGATGCGGATCTTCGACGACAGTTTCGCTTCGTCGGCGGCCAGCTTCGCGCCGCGAGCAAACTCGTCATAAGGCGCGAACACGACGCGAATGTCCGGATGCGCGCGATACGCAGCCGCTGCCTGATTCGCGACCGATTGCGCGATCGGGTTGTCGACGGTGCCCCAGCGCGCCTTTTCCTGCACCTTCGGATGTGCGTCCTTGAAGCTGCGCCACACCGCATCGCGTCGATCGAGCGGCGCGAAGCCGGCCACGTACACGTAGCCCGCCGCGAACGCATCGCCGTTGTCCTTCACTGCTCGATCGAGCAGCAGCGTCGCGAGATCGCGGTCACTCTGCTCGATCTGCGGCACCTTCGGGTTGTTCAGATCGACATCGAACGCGACGACCTTGATGCCCTTGTCCAGCGCCCGCTGCACGACGTCCCTCAGCGACTCAGGCAAGCCGTGATTGACGATGATCGCCGACACGCCGAGGCTGATCGCCTGCTGGATCTGTTCGCGCTGTTCGGCCGCATCCTGACGGCCTTCGTAGATGCGCAGATCGATGCCGAGCGCTTTCGCCTGCTTCTGCGCCCCGGCCTCGTAGGCCTGGAAGAAGTCGCCGGTCGACAGGTAGTTCACCAGCGCGATCTTCACGCCGCCTTTGTCGAAGGGGGCAGGTGCGCCTTTTAGCGATGCCGCGTGGGTGGCCTGGCCGAATGCGGTGAGTGCGAGCGCAGCCAGTATGGCGATGCGTTGCAATGCGCGCACGCGGCGCGCGACACGAACGAGCGGTCTCATCGATGATGGTCCTTTATTGATGGGTTAAAGCGCGAGAAGAACTATTCGTGCACCGTCTGCGCGGTTGCAGCGGTATGCGCCGCGCGATAGCGCGCGCCCGGATGCGGTTCGGCGAGTCGCGCGCCGCCGCCATGCAATTTCTCGCGCAACGTGCCGGGCGCGTAATCGGTCTTGTACACGCCGCGTCGCTGCAACTCCGGCACCACGAGGTCGACGAAATCGCTGAAGGTCTCGTGCGTCAGCGCATACGCAAGGTTGAAACCGTCGACGTCCGTCTCGTCCACCCACGACTGCAATTCGTCCGCGATTTCCTGCGGATCGCCAACCGACAACGGCCCCAACCCGCCAATGCCACCCCACTTCGCGATCTCGCGCACAGTCCATACGCGCGTCGGATCAGCGCTCGACAGCGCCTCGACCGCGGACTGCACTGCATTGCTTTCGATATGCCGCAACGGCTCATCGAGCGCGTACTTCGACAGATCGATGCCGGTCCAGCCGGACATCAGCGCAAGCGCGCCCTCGTCGCTCGCATAGCGGCGATAGTCCGCGTGTTTCGCGTGCGCGTCTGCCGACGTCTTGCCGGTAATCACCGTATGCAGGTTGAAGATCAACACGTCGTGCGGATCACGGCCGAACGACTTCACGCGCGCGCGAATATCGGCGACGAAATTCTTCAGGATCGTGCGCGACGGTGCCGCGATGAAGATGCATTCCGCGTGCTGCGCGGCGAAGTCCTTGCCGCGTTTCGACGCGCCCGCCTGATACAGCACCGGCGTACGCTGCGGCGACGGCTCGCACAGGTGGATGCCCGGCACGTCGAAGTACGTGCCGTGGTGATCGATTGGATGCACCTTCGACGGCTCGGTAAACACGCGACGCTCGACATCGCGCACCACCGCATCGTCTTCCCACGACGACTCCCACAGCTTGTAGCAGACGTCGAGGTATTCGTCGGCAAGCGCATAGCGTTCGTCGTGATTCGCCTGGCTCGGCAAACCGATGTTGCGCGCGGCGCTGTCGAGATACGACGTGACGATGTTCCAGCCCACACGTCCGCCGGTCAGATGATCGAGTGTCGACATGCGACGAGCGAATGGGTACGGATGCTCGTACGACAGCGAGCACGTCACGCCGAAGCCGAGATGCTCGGTCACGTTCGCCATCGCGGAGACGAGCAGGACCGGATCGTTGACGGGCACCTGTGCGGCCTGGCGGATTGCCGCGTCGCCGCTGCCCTGGAACACGTCGTAGATGCCCAGCACGTCCGCGATAAACAGACCATCGAACTTGCCGCGTTCGAGCAGCTTCGCGAGGCTCGTCCAGTAGTCGAGATGTTTGTAGCGCCACGACGTGTCGCGTGGATGCGCCCACAAGCCGGGCGATTGATGGCCCACGCAGTTCATGTCGAACGCGTTGAGGCGGATCTGTCGGGTCATTGTTGAAATCCTGGCCGCGTTTTAGACTGCATCACAACGCACCGTGACGCGGCGGCAGCGTGTCGTTCAGATAGTAGTTGCCGATCGCGATGTACTTCCAGCGCACCGGATCGTGCAGCGTATGCGTGCGCGCGTTACGCCAGTGGCGATCGAGATTGTGTTCGGCGAGCGTCGCCTGCGTGCCCGCGAGTTCGAGCAAACGAGTCGACGCCTGCAATGCTATTTCGGTCGTTGCCGCACGCGCCTGCGCGACCGCGATCGACGCGGCTGCCACCGTCTGCTCGTCGGAATGCGCGGCGGCGGCATCGACGCTGCGGCCCGCGCGCTCGACGAGCGCATCGGCTGCTTGCAGTTGCAGCGCGAGCTTGCCGAACAGTTCGAGTGTCAACGGGTCGTCGCCTGCACGTTCGACACCGCTGTCGATCCACGGCCGCGAGCGCTCGCGCACGAAACTGCGCGCATCCGCGAACGCCGCGCGTGCGATGCCGAGATCGACGGCTGCGTGAATCAGTTGGCCGAGTGGGCCGACCGTCGTCGGACGTGCATCGAACGCCGCGCTATACGGCACCACGGCCGACGCCTCGACGTACACGTTGTCGAGCGTCGTCGTGCCGCTGCCGGTCGTACGCTGACCGAAACCCGACCAGTCGTCGACAACCGATAACCCCGGTGCATCGGCCGGCGTGAATGCGACGTACAGCGTGTCGTCGGCCGCTTTCGCGACCACCGGAATCCATTGCGCGAACAGTGCACCGGTCGAATAGAACTTCGTCCCGTTCAGCCGGAAACCGGAGCCGTCCGGCGTGAGCGTCGTGCGATAGTCACGCACGGTTTTCGTGCCGCGCTCAGACAGCGCGTTGCCAAAGCGGTCGCCGGCTAATGCTCGTTCGAAGTAGAACGCCTGCTGTTCGTGCGTGCCGTTCACGCGCAGCACGTCGAGCATGAAGAAGTGGTTCTGCGGAATCTGCCCCAATGCGGGATCGGCCGCGGAGATGATCGCGGTCACTTCGGCCAACGTCGCGAACGAGACCTGCGCGCCGCCAAATTGGCGCGGCACCGCGATGCCCCACAGCCCGCTCGCGGAATACGCGTCGATTTCGTCGAACGGCAGGCGGCGTTCGCGATCGCGCTGCGACGCACCTTGCGCGAACACGGGTGCGAGCGAGCGCGCAACGTCGAGCGCGTGCTGGTCGTTTTCGATTCGCGCCGCTCGTTGATTCGGATGAGAGACCGGTTGTGGCAATGCGCTCATGACGTCAATTCCACGGATGACGCGCCGGTTTGACGCCGTTCAGATAGTAGTTACCGACGAGGTGATACTTCCAGCGCACCGGATCGTGCAGCGTATGCGTGCGCGCATTGCGCCAGTGACGATCGAGGTTGTGCTCGGCGAGCGTCGCCTGCGTGCCGGCCAGTTCGAACAGTTTCTCGCTGGCTAACAGTGCGATTTCCGTGGTCAGCACTTTCGCTTCGCCAACTGCAACCGATGCGCGCGCGACGTCGTCTTCGCTCGTATCGGACTGCGCGGCAATTTCGTCGAGTACGCGTGCCGCACGTTCGAGCAATGCGTCGGCCGCATGCAACTGGATGTGCAGGTGACCGATCTCACGCACCGTCAGCGGATCGTCGCTTGCACGCTCGACCTTGCTGTCGATCCACGGTCGCGAGCGCGTGCGGACGAACGTCAACGTGTCGTCGATCGCCGCGCGTGCGATGCCCGCATCGATGGCTGCCTGAATGATCTGCGAGATCGGGCCGTTCAGCGTCGGAAAATCCGACACGCGATGCGCGGGGAACACATGCGATGCGGGAATGCGTACGTTGTCCAGCACGACGGTGCCGCTCGCGGTCGTGCGCTGGCCGAAGCCCGACCAGTCGTCGATCACCGACAGGCCCGGCGTGCCCTTCGGAATATAGGCAAGCCAGCCCTTGCGATCGTCGTCGAGTCCAAGCACCGGCACGTAGTGCGCGAATAGTGCACCGGTCGAATAGAACTTGGTGCCGTCCACGACGTATTGATCACCGTCGCGTCGCACGCGCGTCTTCAGATCGAGCACGTGTTTCGTGCCTTTTTCGGAGAAGCCGTTACCGAAGCGCCGGCCGTTCAGAATTTCGCCCAAGAAGAAACGCTTCTGTTCATCGGTGCCGGTCAGCGCGATCACGTCGACGAGACCGTAGTGGTTCTGCGGCAGTTGTCCGAGCGAAGGGTCCGCAGCCGCGATGATCTTGACGACCTCGGTCAGCGTAACGAACGACACACCCGCGCCGCCGTATGCCTTCGGTACTGTGATCGCCCACAGGCCCGACTGCGAAAACCACTCGATTTCCTCATACGGCAAACGGCGTTCGCGATCGCGTACTGCCGCGTCTTTCACGAGTCGCTGCGCGAGCGTGTGTGCTGCTGCGATAGCGCCGGCATCGTCTGCAATGACGTGAGTCGGTTGCGACAAAGCCGCTTCGTCGTGCTCGGCCATGCGAATCTCCGCTGTAGTGACTGTGCGCACAATCTATCAACGGGAATCGCGAGCGCAAACCAAACGTTTCCGCAATGAATATTCCTGGTACGGGGAAGGCGGTGCGCGATGGGTGTCGTTCGATACGACAGGCGAAGCACGCGCACCGAAGCAAAGATTCAGGGAGACGAAAAAAAACCGCACGCGTATATCACGCGTGCGGTTTTTCAGACGCTGCAACAGCAAGCCCCGGCACCTGGCCGGGCACCCGATCAGAAGATGTTGCGCAGACCGATCGCGACGCCGGTCTGGTTGTTGCGGCCCGGGTAGTCGGCGAGATACGCGCCGTTGCCGCGGGTGAAGTCGACCGTGCCATACACTTCGGTGCGCTTCGACAGCGAGTATTCGGCGAGTACCGTCGCCGAATAGTTGACGCCGACGCCGAGCGAGCCGTCGAGCTTCGCGGCGTTACGCGCGTGACCGTAATAGCCGGCCACCGTGATCGCGAGCGGTGCCGCGGCCTGCCACGTCGAGCCGACGTAGAAGTTGTCGTCGATGCGGTTCGGGCTCGCGTTCGCGGGCAGGAGCACCGGCGCACCACTCTGCTGCTCGGCGAAATCGGCAGTGCCGGTGTTGTCCTGCGAATGCAGCCAGCCTGCCATTACCTTCAACGTCGGCGTGAACGTATAGACCGTGCTGACGTTCACGATGTTGAACTTCTTGCCTGCGACGTCGTTCTGCTGGAAGCCCACGTCTGCCGACAGCGGGCCGAACGCGTACGACGCAGTCAGGCCGTACATGCTGTTCTCGCCGGTGCTGCCCGCGACGCCACCGAAGCCGTACATGCCTTCAATGTGCAGGCCACCAAACTGACCGGTGTACTTGACGGAGCTATTGGTGAACAGGAACGGGCCGACCGGGTTGTACGCCCAGCTGTCCTGCCAGAAGTCGGCGACGGTCAGCGGGTCATAGATGTTGCCCATCACATCGAAGAACGGCGTCTGCTGACGACCGAAAGTCAGTGCGCCGTACTTGTCGTTCGACAGTCCGACGTAAGCATTACGCTGGAAAAGCGTGTTGTTGCTGTTGTCGAGCTTGCCGGACCAGAGCTGGAACTGGTTCTCCAACTTGAAGATCACCGACGTTCCGCCGCCGATATCTTCGCTGCCCTTCAAGCCCCAGCGACTCGGCGTCTCGACGCCCGGGCCCATCGCAATCTGGCTGTCGTTCTTCGAATTGGCATTGGTCAGGTAACGGACGCTCGTATCGACGAGACCGTACAACGTCACTGAACTCTGTGCAAAAGCGGATTGGGCGGAGAGGGTAAGCATGGCGACGCCGAGCGCCGCGGTGGTCTTTTTCATTAATGTCCCCATCGTTCTGTTTGAACCATCAGTACGCACAGGCCTGTGCGTCTGCATTGTCGAGAAATTCGATGCGCCGGTTTCCCCAGTTGATCACCGAAGAACCGGCTCACGAAGTGACGCGATGATATTTCCGACAATTTAATCGTTCGATGAATTCTTACCGTGTGTTGCCCGACTGCAACATGGAGTTGACTTCCGGGCTCGCACTCAAGAACGACGGTTCATCGCAGTTCGATGAGGTGTTCAGGCCGCAACCGCACTCGCCTCTTCGGCTTCGAGTTTTTGCCGCACAGCCCTTGCAGCCGCAATCATGTTGGTCAACGCGGCTTCGGTCTCCGGCCAGCCGCGTGTCTTTAGCCCGCAATCCGGGTTGACCCACAGACGCCCAGCGGGGATCACGCTGCACGCGCGCTCGAGCAGCTGCTGCATCGCAGCGACGCTGGGTATGCGCGGTGAATGCGTATCGTAGACGCCGGGACCGATGCCGTTCGGATACGCGAACGCGCCGAAGCCGTCGAGCAGTTCCATCGACGAACGCGACGTCTCAATCGTGATCACGTCCGCGTCGAGGGCCGCGATCGACGGGAGGATGTCGTTGAACTCCGAATAGCACATATGCGTGTGAATCTGCGTCGCGTCCGACACACCGCCCGCCGCGATCCTGAACGCACGTGTCGCCCATTCGAGGTACGTCGCCCAGCCATCCTTGCGCAACGGCAAGCCTTCGCGAAACGCGGGCTCGTCGATCTGGATGATGCGGATGCCGGCTTTCTCGAGGTCGACGACCTCGTCGCGGATGACCAGCGCGAGTTGCAGTGCCGTCGTGGAGCGCGGCTGGTCGTCGCGCACGAACGACCATTCGAGCATCGTCACGGGGCCGGTGAGCACGCCTTTCAGCAAACGGTCCGTCAGCGATTGTGCGTAACACGCGGCATCGACGATCATCGGTTCGGGCCGATAGATGTCGCCGTACACGATCGGCGGCTTCACGCATTGCGAACCGTAGTTCTGGACCCAGCCGTTTTCCGTCGACGTGCAGCCCCACAACTTGTCGGCGAAAAACTCGATCATGTCGTTGCGTTCCACTTCGCCGTGCACGAGCACGTCGAGGCCGAGTTCTTCCTGCTTGCGCAGCACGGTGGCCGTTTCCGCGCGCATCCGTTCGAGGTAGTCGAGCGCGCTCAGTTCACCGCGCCGGTACGCAGCACGCGCGTGGCGAATCGCCGGCGTCTGCGGGAATGAGCCGATGGTCGTGGTCGGTAGTAGCGGCAGCTTCAGCGAATGACGCTGCACGCGGTTGCGAACCTCGAACGGGCTCTTGCGTGCGACCATCGCGTCCGTGACGGTCGCGAGCCTTCTTTGCACGAGGACGTTCGTCACCGCGCTTGAAGCGCGTCGTGCGTTCAGTGCGTGGTCAGCGGCCGCAAGCTGCGGCTCGGCTGCGGCGGGATCATGCAACGCGAGCGCGATCGTGCCTATTTCATCGAGCTTTTCGGTCGCGAATGCGAGCCATGACTTCAGATCGGGATCCAGCCGCTTTTCCGATGCGAGCGTAACCGGCACATGCAGGAACGAGCACGACGGCGCGATCCACAGACGATCGCCGCGCTCCGCATGCAACGTCTGCAGCGACTCGACGACTTCGCCGAGATCCGCACGCCAGATGTTCCTTCCATCGATCACGCCGACCGACAGCACCTTGTCCGCGGGCAATGCATCGCGCCATGCATCGAGTTGCTGCGGTGCTCTGACCAGATCGATATGCACGCCATGAACCGGCAGTTGCGCGACGAGCGACGCGTGATTCTCGACGGTGCCGAAATACGTCGCGAGCATCACGTTGACGCCCAGCGTGCCCAGCACGTCGTAGGTCGCAGAGAACGCTTCGAGCCATTCGTCGTCGAGGTCTGCGCACAACGCGGGTTCATCGAGCTGCACCCACTCGATGCCACGTTGCTTCAACTCTTCGAGCACGCGCATGTAGCGAACCACGAGCCTCGGCAGCAACGACAACCGGTCGAAGCCGTTCACATGACTCTTCGACAGCCACAGGTACGTGATCGGTCCGATCAGCACGGGCTTGACCGGCAGATTCAACGCAAGCGCTTCATCGATTTCTTCGAAGAACCAGTCGACCCCACCGTTGAATGTGGTCTGCGGTCCCAGCTCCGGCACGAGGTAGTGGTAGTTCGTATCGAACCACTTGGTCATTTCCATTGCCGGCTGCGCGGCGTTGCCGCGTGCCAGTTCGTAGTACTGGGCCAGCGTCAGTGTCGCGGGCTCGAAGCCGAAGCGCTCCGGCAACGCGCCGAGCAATGCGGTCAGATTCAGCATCTGGTCGTAGTACGCGAAATCGCCGACCGTCACGAAGTCGAGCCGCGCCGCGCGTTGCTGCTCCCAATGACGCGCGCGCAGATCCTTCGCCACGTTGCGCAGATCGGCGTCGCTGGATTCGCCGCGCCAGAACGATTCCTGGGCGAACTTCAGTTCGCGTTGTGCGCCGATGCGCGGAAAGCCGTGTATGTGAGTGCGAACCATGATGAACCCCAGACTGAAGGCAGACAGTTTGAAAGTCGCGCTATGATTCAACAAGCGACATGTTTTCATCATCCTATGAAGCGCATTCATACGAACCGTATGCCAATGCCTGCTCTCTCCGGTCGCGCTCCCAGGAATTCAAGTGACAAAGAAAATTCTGATCATCGGAATTGGCGCCGGCAATCCGGACTACATGACCGTGCAGGCGATTCATGCGCTGAACCAGGCCGATGTGTTCTTCGTGATGGATAAGGGCGCCGCGAAAGAAAAGCTGATCGCGCTACGCAAGCAGATCATCGAACGGTTCGTGACCGATGACCGTTATCGGATCGTCGAAGCCACCAGCCCCGAGCGTCGACGCGACGACGTCGATTACCGCGTTGCGGTCGACGAACTGAATCGCGACAAGCAGCAGATCTTCGAACGCCTGATCTCCGACGAACTGGGCGAAGGACAGACAGGCGCGTTCCTCGTATGGGGTGATCCCTCGCTTTACGACAGCACGATTCGCATCGTCGAAACGATCGCGAAGCGCGGCACGCACACGTTCGACTATGACGTGATCCCCGGCATCAGCAGCATCCAGGCGCTTGCCGCGCAACACAGGATTCCGCTGAATCTGATCGGCCGCTCGATCGAGATAACAAACGGCCGGACGATCGCGGAAGGATTCCCGGCCAACGTCGACAGCGTGGTCGTGATGCTCGACGCGCAGAACGCGTACCGGCAGCTAGCAGACGAAGACCTCGACATCTACTGGGGCGCCTACGTAGGCACGCCCGACGAAATCCTGATCGCCGGAAAGCTGCGCGACGTGATGGACGAAATCGAACGCGTCAGGGCAGACGCCCGCACGAAGCACGGCTGGATCATGGACACATATCTGCTGCGCAGACGCGAGCATTCGTGACGCAATGCCGTGCGCGCTCCGCGTGATAGCGAGCCGCACGGCATGCGTGTCTTCGCATCAGCAGTGTTCCAATGCGTTCGATAGATCGGCGATCAGATCGTCGGGATGCTCGAGTCCAACCGACACGCGAATCAATCCCTCCGACACGCCTGCGGTAGCACGTGCTTCAACGGGAACGCCAGAGTGCGTGGTGGATGCCGGATGGCAGATGAGCGATTCCGTGCCGCCTAAGCTCACTGCCGATTTGAACAGCGTCAAACCGTTGATGAATCTGAACGCCTGCTCGCGCCCGCCATCGAGAATGAAAGCAAACGTGGACCCCGGCCCGGTGCATTGACGCCGATACACAGCCTGATAAGCAGGATCGTCGATCAGCTCAGGATGGAGAACCTTCACCGGACGATGCGGATTGTCCGCGAGCCATCGCGCAACCGCACTCCCGCTGCGCGCCGCCTGCTCCATGCGCAACACCAGCGTCTCCATCGAGCGCGTAATCATCCACGACGAATGCGGATCGAGTTGTGAGCCGAGCGAGCTACGGATCGCGCGAACTTTCGCCACCAGACTGCGATCGCCGGTCACGCCGCCCGCGACCAGATCGCTATGGCCGCCGATGTACTTGGTCAACGAATACACGCTCAGGTCGATGCCCTGCTTCGCCGGCTTCTGATACAGCGGCCCCAGCAACGTGTTGTCGCACACCGAAAGAGGACGGTAGCCGTGACGCGTTTCGAACGCATCGATCTCGTTGCGCAATCCGTCCATATCGAATAACGCATTCGTCGGGTTCGCGGGCGTTTCGATGTAGCACATGCGCACGCGGCCCTTCTGCGCGGCCGCTTCGAGCGCGTGGCGAATCGCTTCGACCGACAGACCGTCGGCGATCGTCTGCGAACTGATGCCCCATTCGGGCAGGAACTTCGAAATTAGCGTCTCGGTGCCGCCGTACAGCGGCGCGGATTGCACGACGCAGTCACCAGGCCGCAGAAATGCCAGCAGGATCGCTGCGATCGCGGACATACCACTCGACGTCACGACAGCCGCTTCGGAACCGTCGAGCAGCGCAAGACGATCCTCGACGATCTCGAGATTCGGATGGTTGAAGCGACTGTAGACGAGGCCCGCACTTTCGCCTTCCGGCGGCGACTTGCGGCCCGACACGATGTCGAAGAATTCGGCGCCATCCTCAGCGGTGCGAAACGCGAATGTCGACGTCAGGAAGACCGGCGGCTTCACCGACCCTTCCGACAGGAACGGATCGTAGCCATACGACATCATCTGGGTTTCGGGGTGCAGATCGCGGTTCGCAATCTGACGCTTGTGATAATTGCGATAGGTCATCGCTTTCTCCGTGCCATGTCGTAGGAAAGATTGAACGGTAGCGGCAATCCCGATGCGCATCGATGCCGGAGAGGGTCGCCCTTCCGGCGCAGCGCGTAGCCATGCTACTCCATCGCGACGATTCGTCGCGAGCCCGATGACGAAGAAAACACGGCGGAGAAAAACAAAAATCCCGGGCGCGACCCGGGATCGATTGAAGTGTGATGTTGCCGTTATGCGGACCGGGCGCACACGCGACGCGTGTGCGCTAGCCTTAGACCAAAGCCCGCAACGTCTTCGCCGCAGCGACCATATTCGTCAGCGCCGGAATGACCTCTTCCCACTGACGCGTCTTCAGACCGCAATCCGGATTCACCCACAGACGTTGCGCAGGAATGCGTTCGGCCGCTTTCTTCATCAGCTTCACGATGTGCTCCTGCGTCGGGATGTTCGGCGAGTGAATGTCGTACACGCCCGGGCCGATTTCGTTCGGATAGTTGAAGTGATCGAATGCATCGAGCAACTCCATGTCCGAGCGCGACGTCTCGATCGTGATCACGTCGGCGTCCATGTCGGCGATCGACGCGATGATGTCGTTGAACTCCGAATAGCACATGTGCGTGTGAATCTGCGTTTCGTCTTCGACACCGTTCGCGGTAATGCGGAACGACGCAACGGCCCAGTCGAGATATTCCTTCCATTGCGATTTGCGCAGCGGCAGACCTTCGCGCAACGCGGCTTCGTCGATCTGGATCACACGCACGCCGGCCTTCTCAAGATCGAGCACTTCCTCGCGGATCGCCAGCGCGAGCTGGTAGCACGACACCGAACGAGGCTGATCGTCGCGCACGAACGACCAGTTCAGGATCGTCACCGGACCGGTGAGCATGCCCTTCATCGGCTTCGCGGTCAGCGACTGCGCGTACTTGATCCACTCGACCGTCATCGCCTTCGGGCGACTGATGTCGCCGAACAGGATCGGCGGCTTCACGCAACGCGAGCCGTACGACTGCACCCAGCCGAACTGGCTGAACGCATAACCGTCGAGCTGTTCGCCGAAGTACTCGACCATGTCGTTGCGTTCGGCTTCGCCGTGCACCAGCACGTCGAGCCCCAGCGCTTCCTGCTCGCGCACACTGCGTTCGATCTCGGCCTGCATCGCGGCCTTGTAGCCGGTTGCATCCAGTGCGCCGCGCTTGAACTCACTGCGTGCATGGCGGATGGTGCCGGTCTGCGGGAACGAACCGATCGTCGTCGTCGGGAAAGCCGGCAGGTTCAGCAATGCGGCCTGTCTGTCGGCGCGCGTCGGGTACGCGTGCTTGCGTTGACCCAGCGCGGGATTGATTTTCCCGAGCGCGGCCTTGACCGTCGGGTTGTTCACACGCGACGAAGCACGACGTGCGTGAATCGCGGCCTGATTCGCAGCAAGCTCGGCTTTCACAGCGTCGCGGCCCTGATTCAACGCAGCGGCCAGCACCTTCAGTTCGTCGAGCTTCTGCAACGCGAACGCGAGCCATGAGCGAACTTCCGCGTCCAGCTTCTGCTCGCTGTCGAGATCCACCGGCACATGCAGCAGCGAACACGACGGTGCGATCCACAGGCGATCGCCAAGACGCTTCGCAACCGGCTCGAGCCAGTCGAGCACGCCGGTCAGATCGGTCTTCCAGATATTGCGGCCGTTGATCACGCCCAGCGACAGCACGCGATCCTGCGGCAGGCGAGCAATCGCAGCCTCGACTTCGGCACGCGCATTGATCGCATCGAGATGCAGGCCTTGCACCGGCAGCTTGCAGACCAGCGGCAGGTTATCGAGCAACTGGCCGAAGTACGTCGCCAGCAGCAGCTTCACGTTGCTATTCGACAGCGCGTCGTAGGCTGTGACGTACGCCTGTTGCCATTCGGCGGACAGTTCGGTGACGAGAATCGGCTCGTCGATCTGCACCCATTCGACGCCTTGCGCAGCCAGCGTCGCCAGCAACTCCGCGTACACCGGCAGCAGACGCGGCAGCAGCGCCAGCTTGTCCGACTCGTCCTTGGCCTTGCCGAGCGCGAGGTACGTCACCGGACCGACGATCACCGGCTTCGCCTTCACACCCTGCGCACGTGCTTGCGCCAGTTGTTCCAGCAGACGCGATGCATCCAGCCTGAATTCGGTCGCCGCGCTGAACTCGGGGACGATGAAGTGATAGTTGGTATCGAACCACTTCGTCATTTCGCCGGCTGCGACACCCCCGCAACAGGCGGCGTGCTCGTCGGCACCTTTGGCCGAACGTCCGCGCGCAACGCGGAAATAGTTATCGAGCGTGTCGCCATGGAAATCTTGAACCCGCTTCGGCAGATTGCCGAGCGTGAAGCTCATGTCCAGCACCTGGTCGTAGAACGCGAAGTCGCCGACCGGCGCGAGATCGAGGTTCGCCTGGTTTTCCCAATGCCGCTGACGCAGCTGCGCGCCCAACGCCTTCAGTTCGTCGAGCGACGATTCGCCCTTCCAGTACGACTCCAGCGCGAATTTCAGTTCGCGCTTCGCGCCGATGCGGGGGAAGCCGAGATTGTGTGTCGTTGCCATCGTGTCGTCTTGATCCGGTCAGTTGCAGGTCTGCCGATCGTAGCGAACGCGGTATATGAAGTAAAATGGTCTTAATTCACCCAACCATTAGTTTCACTCATACACGATCATGCTCGAGAGAACCCATCTGGCAATCGTTCAGGCAGTGGACGAGCACGGCTCGCTGACGGCGGCGGCGGAAATCCTCTGCGTGACTCAATCCGCACTCAGCCACTCGATGAAAAAGCTCGAACAGCAGCTGGGCACCGACATCTGGTTACGCGAAGGACGCAATCTGCGTCTGACCCAGGCCGGCGAATATCTGCTGGCCGTCGCGAACCGCGTGCTGCCGCAACTCGACCTCGCGGAAGAGCGTCTGCGCCAGTACGCGCAGGGCGAGCGCGGCGCGCTGCGCATCGGGATGGAATGCCATCCGTGCTACCAGTGGCTGCTCAAGGTGGTATCGCCGTATCTGGCGCGCTGGCCCGACGTCGATGTCGACGTGAAGCAGAAGTTTCAGTTCGGCGGAATCGGCGCGCTGTTCGGCTATGAGATCGATCTGCTCGTCACGCCCGATCCGCTGCTCAAGCCGGGACTGCGCTACGAACCCGTGTTCGACTACGAACAGGTGCTGGTGGTGAACCGCGAACATCCGCTGGCCAAAGTCGACTATGTGAAGCCCGAGCAGTTAACGCAAGAGGTGCTGGTCACCTATCCGGTCGAGACCGACCGGCTCGACATCTACAACCAGTTTCTGATGCCCGCCGGCATCACGCCGCGACGCCACAAGACGATCGAGACCACCGACATCATGCTACAGATGGTCGAGAGCGGCAGAGGCGTGACCGCGCTGCCGCGCTGGCTGGTGGAGGAGTACGCCGACAAGATGAACCTCGTTCCGGTGCGGCTGGGACGCAAGGGTATCGCCAAGCAGATTTTTCTCGGTGCGCGCGAGACCGATATCGACATCGATTATCTGAAGGCGTTTATCGAGCTCGCACGCAAACCGGCGATGGCCGCGATCAAGCCACGGCGAGCGCGATAACGCAGCGGCCGTTAACTTCTCGCCCCCGCATCGCGCCCGATACCGAACGTCAACGCAAGCGCCCCAACCAGCAACACGCCTTTGATGAAATCCTGCATGTAGTACGGCGCATTGAGCATCGTCAGGCCGTTCAGCAGCACACCGACGAACACCGCGCCGACCACCGTGCCGAACACGTTCGGCCGCTTCGTGCCCCACACCGCATAGCCGACGAGCGCGGCGGCGACCGCATCCAGCAGCATCGAATGACCGGCGCTGACGTCGCCGCGTCCGACTCGCGCAGCAATCAGCACGCCGCCCAGCGACGCGATCGCTCCCGACGCCACATACGCCGCGACGCGATAGCGCGCAGTCGGCGCGCCTGCGAGCCGCGCAGCCGTCTCGTTGCCGCCGATCGCGTAGATCACGCGGCCCCAGCGCGTCGTTTCCATCACGACGCACGCGAGCACCGTCAACACGACCAGCAGCACGACCGGCACCGGCACGACGTCGAACAGACGCAACCTGCCCAGCGCGAGAAACGCATCGGGAAACGTGCCGGTCGTTTCGGTGCCGTCGGGCAGCACCGTGCCCGACGCGAGCGAGCGGCCACCGGTCGGAATCAGTTGCAGGCCGGCGAGCAGGAACAACGTGCCGAGCGTCGCGAGCTGATCGGGCACGCGCAACCGCGTGATCAGCAGGCCGTTGAACAGCCCCGCGCCGACGCCGAGCGCGAGGCATACAACGACCGCCGCGAGCGCGTTGCCATGCCACACGATCAGCACATAGCTCGCCGCCATCTGCGCGGACGCCGCAACGCTACCCACCGACAGATCGAAGCCGCCCGCAGCCAGCGTAATCGTCACGCCGATGCCAAGCAACGCGACGATCGACACGGCCTGCAGGATGCTGAACAGGTTGTCGACGTTGAGGAACGCCGGCTCTTTCGCAGTGAAGATGACGATCAGCAGTGCGAGCACGATCAGCATGCCGGTGCGTTCCAGATGCGTGCGCCATGCGACACGTACACGGCGTGTGGTCGGACTGGACACGGTGTCCTGAGGCGTTGCGGAAACCAGGTCGGTCTTCATAATGGAACGTGATGAACAGGTTCGGAATCGATCGTGCCGCGATCAAAGTGCACTACTCGATCAGCGATCTCGAACGCCTCTTCGAGATCGCTGACGAAGACGAGCGTCGCGCGTTCGTGCGCGTGCGCGCGCAGCGTGTCGACGATATCGGCACGCGCGCCCGCGTCGACGCCCTGAAACGGTTCGTCGAGCAGCAGTAGTCCCGCGGGTTGCGCATGCCAGCGTGCGAGCACGACCTTCTGCTGATTACCGCCGGAGAGCTTCGTCAGACGATCGGCGGGACCGGTGCAGCGGATGCCGAAGCGTTCGATCGCATCGGCTGCTGCACGCGCTTCGACCGCGCGTCGCACTGTGCCGCGCGGAAACCAGCGCGACAGGAACGGAAAGCTGATCGTCCCCGCGATCGACGCGAACGGCACGCTGTCCGCGAACAGCGACGTGCGCCAGCGATCTTCGCCGGCGAGGAACACGCCCGCGCGAATTGCATCGGCGGATGAACGCGGTTGCCACGGTTTGCCGTCGAGCGACATGCGGCCCGCTGCCAGCCGTTCCGCGCCGAAAATCGCACGCGCCAGACGCGACTTGCCACCGCCGACCGGTCCCGCGATCGCGACGATTTCGCCGCGTTGGACGGCGAGATCGAATGGTGTTGCATGTGTCGTGAGCTGCACGTTCTGCGCGCGGAAGCCCGACGCTGTGTCAGCCGGCTGCGTATTAGTTGTGTTGAACGCCGCGCGGGCATGCCGCAACGGCCGGCCGATCATCGTTTCGACGGCCGCATCGAAATCGATCGGCGGATGCAGGTCGGCGACGATGCGTCCGTCGCGCATGATCGCCACGCGATCCGCAAGACGGCGCAGATCGCCGAGACGATGCGACACCAGCAGGATCGCGACGCCTTCCGCGCGCAACGTGTCGAGCAGCGTGAACAGCCGCTCGGCTTCGGGCGCGGACAGGCTCGCGGTGGGTTCGTCGAGAATCAGCAGCGAGGGTCGGGTCGCGAGTGCGCGCGCGAGCGTGACGAGCTGCTGTGCGGCAAGCGACAGCGACGCGAGCGGTGCCGACAGATTCACGTCGAGACCGACACGCGCGGCGAGCGGCAGCGCGCTACGCAGACGCGCTGCCGGCGGTGTACGCCATGACGCGGTCGCATCGCACAGCTGGTCGAGCAGCAGGTTGTCCGCAATCGATAGCGACGGCACGACCGCATCGGCGATCGATTGATGCACGGTCGCAATACCGAGCCGCTTCGCGGCCTGCGGCGAATCGGGTGCAAACGTTCTGCCCGCAAGCGACAACGCCCCCGCGTCCGCGCGATACACGCCGCTCAGGATTTTCACGAGCGTCGACTTGCCCGCGCCGTTCGCACCCATCAACGCGACGATCTCGCCCGTGCCGATCGACAGATCGACGCGATCGAGCGCAACGGTCGCGCCGAAACGCTTCGCGACAGCGGAAACAGTGAGGACGGGAGACGGCATTGGTAGCAGACGAGGCGGAGAGACGACCGGTCATGCTAGCGATGCGTGTGAGGAGCGCCAACGAAGTGTTGGTCATATGGTTATCAGGCACAATCTGCAATCACCTGCCTGCTTCCAGCCCCCCACAATGACCACCCCCGACCGCGCCGCACTACTCAACGATCGCCTCGACTGGAACCTGCTGCGCACGTTTCTCGTCATCGCGCGCGAGCAGAGCGTCAGCCGTGCAGCGGCGCGGCTGCACATCACGCAGCCTGCAGTCAGTCATGCGCTGCGGCGGCTCGAAGAACAGCTCGGACGAAAACTCGTCCAGCGCAACGGACCGCGCATCGAGATCACACCGGCCGGCGAGGAAGTGCGCGAACTCGCCGAGGAAATCTACGGCAGCATCTCGCGGCTCGCCGACGAACAGCGCGGCCCGCTCGCAGAGGTCCGCCTCGACATCACCGGACACGTACGACTCATCACCGTGAGCGGCGTCGCGTTTCCGCTGTACGACGAATTTCTCGCGCAGTTTCATCGCCGCTATCCGGGCATCGATTTCGACGTGCAGGTGCTGCGCAGTGCCGATATCGTCAGCGCACTGCTGCAACGCACGGCCACCGCGGCGCTCGCGCTCACGCGTCACACCGGCAAGCGCATCGAGCATCAGGTGTTCATGCCGGAGCGTTACGCGCTCTATTGCGGCAAGCATCATCCGCTGTTCGGCCGCAGCGGGCTCACCACCGCGGATCTGCTGAACGAGAACTTCGTGTCGTTCGCCGCCGATCAGATCGGCGATTCGCTGTCGGCGCTCACGTGGTTCCGCGACAAGCACGGCTTCGCGGGACGCGTCGTCGCGACGTCCGCGAGCGTGAACGAAGTACGTCGGTTGATCTATGCGGGGTTCGGGATCGGCTGTCTGCCGGAGCACGTCGCACGCGACGAAGTCGAGCGCGGCCGGATGATGCGTCTGCCGCCCGACGAAGGCGTCGCGGACGTCGACGTTCTGCTGCTATGGGTCGGCGATCAGAAATTCCGCGCAGCCGAGCAGGTGTTTCTCGATGAAACGCGGGAGTTCGCGCGGGAATATCTGGGACGTCTGTGACGCACGCTAACGTGCAGCGATATTCATTCGTCCGGCAACACCGATTTGCCGCGCCGTTTGCGCGGCTTCGGTTCGACGCCGATACGCGGATCGCGCGCGAGCACGAGTGCGGTTAGCGCTTCCGCTGTGTCTTCAAACGCCGCATCCTCCTGCACGACGTAAAGCCATTTCCCCAGCACCGGATGCTGCTGCAACGCGGGCATTTCATCGATCAACGCTGCATGCTGTTCCTGCGACGTACACACCAGCAGACCGTTGAACGGCGCAGCCCGATCGGCTGCGATCAAACATAACCGCCCGTCGATATACGCGGCATCGCTGCCGAACATCCGCTTCGTGATGTAGGTCGGATCGCGTTCGAACGCATCGAAGATCCAGAGGAGTGAATTGCGGATGGAGGAAGGCATCGGCGTGACGGTCGTTAGCGACGAGGATGCCGATGAGCATACCTTTATTTGTCGGGTTCTGGCAGACGTCAACGTTGCCCGCTTAATACCCTTTTCCCCGATCCACCACATTCCGCAACGCGCCCCCCTCAAGCAGCTGCCGCACGTTAAACGCAACCTGCTCGCCAATACATTCGAAGCTCGCCACCGATGCCATATGCGGCGTCACGATCAGATTCGGTGCTTGCCAGTACGCATCGTCTGCAGGAAGCGGCTCGACGTCGAACACATCGACGATCGCACCGCCGAGCCGGCCGTCCTCGAGCGCCGCGAGCAGATCCGCGCGCACGACGTGCTCGCCGCGCCCCGCATGAATCAGCTTCGCGCCGCGCGGCAATACATCGAATGTCGCGCGGCCGAGAATGCCGCGCGTCTGCTCGGTCAGCGGCAGCAAGCAGATGGCGATGTCGAGATCCGCGCAGAATGCGTCGAACTCATCGGCGCGGAACGTCGCGATGCCCGGTAGCGATTTGCGTTCGCGCGACCAGCCGCGCACGTCAAAACCGAAGCGCTGCAACTCGACGGCCACGCGAGCGCCGAGCGTCCCAAGTCCCATCACGCCGACCCTGCGTTGCGCCGCATCGGTCTGCGCGGGTCGCCGCCACAACGCCTTCGACTGGTTCGCGAGCACCGCGTCGAAGTGCCGGTGAAAATGCAGCACGCCCCACGTCGCGAACTCGGTCATCCCCTGCGCATGCGACGGATCGACGACGCGACACAACGGCACATCCGGCAACGTCGGATCGCTGAGAATATTGTCGACGCCTGCGGCGATGCTGTGTACGAGCCTGAGCTTCGGCAACGTCGACAGCGCGCCCGCAGGCGGATTCCAGCACACGGCGATCTCGGCGCCGCCGGCATCGGGATCGCCCGGCAGACAGATGCGCAAACCCGGGACATGCGGACGCAGGTGTTCCTCTAACGGACCGGCAAGCGCAGACAGGTCGAAATCGGCAAGCAACAGAAGGCGTGTCATGAGCGAAACGAAAACGGTTAGCTACGGTAATCGGATGAGCCGTCGCCGATCAGGCGCAACGCGGACTCCCACGCGAGCTGCGTGATGCCGTCCGCGTTCTCGCCGCGAAACTGGCTGGCAGTCAACCGGCACACGTGCTCCGGCGGCAACGTGAGTTCAGCTCCGCCCGCCAGCGCATCGATCTGGATCTGGCACGCGCGCTCGAGAAAATAGATCTCCTGGAATGCAGCGGCCACCGTCTCGCCGCCTGCAAGCAAACCGTGATTGCGCAGGATCATCGCGTTGTTCGCGCCGAGGTCGGCGATCAGGCGTCCGCGCTCGCCGAGATCGAGCGCGATGCCTTCGTAGGCGTGATACGACAGGTGGCCGTAGAACTTCAGCGCGTGCTGGCTGATCGGCAGCAGCCCCTGCTTCTGCGCCGACACCGCCGAACCCGCCGACGTATGCGTGTGCACGACGAAGCGCAGATCGGGCCGCGCCATATGCACGGCCGAGTGGATCGTGAAGCCTGCAGCGTTCACGCGAAAACGCGCGGCGTCAGTAACGTCACCCGCTTCTGCTTCGACGATACGTCCGCTGCCGTCGATCTTCACGAGATCGGACGCGCGCATTTCATGAAACAGCACACCGTAGCGGTTAATCAGAAAATGATGCTCGGGACCGGGCACGCGCGCGGTGATGTGCGTGTCGATCAGGTCGGTCATCCGAAAGTGCGCGACTAGCCGGTACAGGGCGGCGAGTTCGCAGCGCACGGTCCATTCGTCGCTGCTGTAGCGCTGCGCGGCGTGCGAGGTCAAAGGTGCGATCATCGAATCTGTCTCCATCCAAGAGGTCATGCTGCGCGTCAGGCTTCTGCCTGTACCGCGACATCGCGTGCATCGTCACGTACGTCGCCGCGCGACTCAGCCTGGTTCCGATACCGCGCCAACCCGACAATGCCGCCCAGCGACACCAGCGACAACACCGAGAAAAACAGCGCGAGCGGCAACCACTGCCCCTGGTAGCGCTGCGCGATCATCGTACCGATCAGCGGCGTCGTGCCGGCGGCCACCGTCGCGCACAGCTGGTAGGCCATCGAGATGCCGGAATAGCGTACGCGTGTCGGGAACGCTGCGCTCATGAAGCCGGCGATCACCGCGTAAATCGCGGACAACGTGACGACCGCGATCGAAATGCCGATGACGATCGCCACCGGCTGCTGCGTATTGACGAGCACGAACATCGGGTACGGCGTGAAGATCGACACGCATGCGGCCAGCGTCAGGAAACGCGCATCGCCGATCCGCGTCGCGATCAGCGCGGACACCGGCTGCGACAGCAACTGGATGATCGTCACGACGAACAGGCAGTCGAGAATCACCGTGCGCGGAATCGTGAGCCACGTCGTCACGTACGAGATCATGAACGTGTTCGTGAAGAAAAAGCCGGCCGCGCCGATCGTCGTCGCGGCGGCACCGAGCAGGATCGGCCGCAGATGCGAACGCAGCGCTTCGCTAACCGGCGCGGTCGCGAGTTGCCGCGCCGCACGCGCACGCTCGAATTCCGGCGATTCCTCGACACCGAAGCGGATCGCGAGCCCGATCAGCAGCAGCACGAAGCTCGCGAGAAACGGCAGGCGCCAGCCCCACGCGATGAAGCTCGCGTGATCGAGCGACGTCACGACACGAAACGCGATCAGCGTCAGCAGCAAGCCGGCGGGGCTGCCCATCTGCGGAAACGACGCGAAAAACGTCTTGCGTCCCGCCGGCGCATGCTCGCTCGACATCAGCACCGCGCCGCCCCACTCGCCGCCCGCCGCGATGCCTTGCACGATGCGCAACGTGACGAGCAGCACCGGCGCCCACACGCCGATCGACGCGTACGTCGGCAGCAGACCGATGCCGGTCGTCGCGCCGCCCATCAGGAACATCGTCAGCAGCAGCATTTTCTTGCGGCCGAGCCGGTCGCCGAGATGACCGAACACCATCCCCGACAACGGCCGCGCGACGAAGCCCGCGAAGAACGTCGCGAACGACGCAAGCGTGCTCGCGAACCGGTTGGTGCCTGGGAAGAAGACTTCGCCGAGCACCAGTGCGGCGGCGGTCGCGTACGCGTAGAAGTCGTAGAACTCGACCGTGGTGCCGATGAAAGCGGCGGCGGCTGCGCGGACCGGCTGGCGGGATTGAACCGGGTGACTGACCGGATGAGTCATGGCGCCTCGAATATCGTCGGATGAACTGCGGGGAATCACGCAGTTATCCGGAGCCAATATTCGCCCGGCAAATGCCGTTTTTTTATGATCAGTATTACTGGCGTTAATGAAGGCAGAGGCGGCCTCGGAGGCACCGCTGGGTCAATGCAGCGAGCACGACAGCCAGTGGCGGATGTGCAGCGCGTCGGCGAATATGATCGCGCGGGCCGGGCGCGCCGAGCAGCACGACGGTCACCGGATGCCCGTGGATGCGCATGCGCATCACCACGCAATGCCCGGCCTCGTTGATGAAGCCGGTTTTCTGCAGCACGATCGGCGTGCTGCCCGCGCGGACCAGCGGATTCGAGTTGTGATAAACGAGCCGGCCGTGGCCGGGCGCGACGATCTGCGAGTGGTCGGTCGAAAACGTGCGGATCAGCGCATAGCGATCCGCGGCCGCAACGAGACGCGCGAGATCGCGCGCCGTCGATACGTTGTGCGGCGACAAACCGGTCGGATTGACGAACGACGTATGCAGCATGCCGAGCGCGCGCGCCTTCGCGTTCATCGCCGCGACGAAGCGCGGCCGGCCACCGGCGTAATCGCGGCTCAGCGCGGCGGCCGCGCGATTCTCCGACGACATCAGCGCGATGTGCAGCATGTCGCGGCGCGACAGCACCGAGCCGACCTTCAAACGCGAGCCGGTGAATTTGTCGAAATCGCGATCGGCGGGGATGACCGTCAGCCGGCCGGCGAGCGCGCGATGCGCGTCGAGCGCGACGACGGCGGTCATCAACTTGGAAATCGACGCGATCGGGCGCACCTGGTCCGCGTTCTTTGCGATCAATACGGCGTGCGTGCGATCGTCGACGACGTAGACCGCGCGCGAGCGAAGCAGTGAAATTGACGCGGGCGTGTAGCCGCAGCGCGGCAGGAGTGTCTGCGACGGACGTAGCGCGATCGGCGTCGCCTTCGGACGCAGTTGATGCGGCTGACGCAGCTTACGTGTGGCACGGGCAGCACCTCGACCGTGCGCCTGTTTCGGCCCACGCTGAACCTGTCGATGCCGCAATTGCCGTACGTGCCGCGATTCGCGGGAGACTCTCTGTTCGACGCGCCGTTGCGCGTGACGTGAACTGGCTGCGCGCGTTTTCGGCTTTGCGTGTGCCTTGGGATGGGTACGCAACGCGGTCTTCCCCGCATGCGGGCGCACCGGTGGTGCGTGCTGAACCGCACGATGGGTCACGCGAGCACCGGCCTTGCGCGGCGGCTCGTGCGTACCCTGCGCCGCCAGCGCGACATTCAGCCAGAGCAGCGCCGTAATCGCGACCCACAGCCGGACCCAACGCGGAGCGCGGGGAGCGCCCGCGCCGCTCAGCATCGAAAATGCTCGATGTCCTGTCCTGCGTTGATCGCCCGTTTGAGCCAGTCCGGCCGTTCACCCTGGCCGTCCCACTCGTTGCCGTACGCATCGCGATACTTCGGCGTCGACGCGTCCACGAGCAGCGCCGCGGCCAGGTCCTCCATCGAGATATCAAACTCATCCATCCGGTGCCGGATCCACAGAATCAAGCGCTCGCGCGCCTGTCCGTCGAAGTCCAATATCCGTTGTTCTGCTCGTGCTTTCATGACGTACCGGTTTTACCGCGCCGGCCGACCGGCTGTGCGCGCTCGAATAATCCACGACGTCGCAATGGACGACGAAGCCTGTGTCTGAAACAGAACGGCCGGGACGAATACATCCCGGCGTGCTTCCGTGAGGGAAACGACGCCCGACCGATCAATGGGTTACGAAACCACGTCCGCGCAGCGGCACGCGCCTCGCCAGTGAAACCCTTATGCAAGGGATGCTTCTCGATATGCAGGGGATTTTAACATTCATTTTTTTGAGTTTCTGCACCGATATTAACGCAGGCAACCCAGCGGACTCAGGTTTCGCCGGACGCGCGCGCCGCCGTCGAAACCCGTCGACCGTTTCAGCGCGTTCCCGCGACCGCGTCGCCGCTCCGGGCATACGCCGGGTCGCGCGTTTGAACGCAGCGCTATTTCACAGAATGAGTACGTCGCACGGTCGCGACCGGCCTGGGGCAGGCGTCGCGTTGAAACAAACCCTAAACCGCCGGCAGATCGTCGATGGATTTTTCGACGTGACCGTCGGGGATGTCGGTGTCGATGCCGTCGTTGCCGTCCATGTGCGCGACGGTCTTGATCTTCGGCCCGATGAAATTCATCCCGCCGAGGGTAAACAGCGACCAGACGAGGTTGCCGCCGCGGATCGCCGCGACGACATCCGCGACCGCGACGATCTCGTGCGGCGACAGCCACTCGTTGGTCTTTGGATTAATGAGCGCCCATCGCACATGCGTGATGCGGCCGGTACCGTTGTCGATGCGAACGCCGTCGATAGCATACGTCGCCATATGGGCCTCCCTCATCCTGCGAGCTGGTCCGGGCATCGTAACACCACCTGCGCCGACCGCAAGGGGTCGGCGGGTTCGCTCAGGATGCGTCCTTGAGGAAGTCCAGGATCGCGTTCGCGACTTCGCCAGGGGCTTCCCGTTGCGGGAAATGACCGACGCCGTCGAGCAGCGTGCGTCGATAAGGCCCGCTGAAAAAGCGCTCCTTGTTCGCCGAGCTGTCCGGATGATTGCACGCGTCGGCTGCGCCATGCAGCACGAGTGTCGGCACCGCGAGGACCGGCGCGGGATTCAGGCGCTGTTCGTCGGCGTCGTACGCGGGGTCGCCAGGCTCGAAACCCCACCGATGACGATACGAATGCAGCACGACGCTCGCCCAGTCCGGGTTGTCGAACGATGCGGCGGCTTCGTCGTAATCGGCTTGCGTGTACCAGCCGGCCGGCGACCACGTGTCCCACATCTGACGCGTAAAGCCGCGCCGGTCCTGCTCGACCGCTTGCTGTCCGCGCGGCGTCGCCATGAACCAGTGATACCAGTAGTTGCGCGCCTGCGCGTAGCTCAACGCCTGGTGCGGATCGTTCGTCCCATAGCCGACCGACAGCATCACCAGATGCGCCGCCGCGCGATCGCGCAGCCCACATGCATTGGCGACCGCACGCGCGCCCCAGTCGTGTCCCACCAGCGCCGGCTGCTGCACATTCAGCGCATCGATGAACTCCAGCAGATCGCGCCCGAGCGCGGCCAGCTGACCGCTACGCGTCGTGGTTGCATCGCGAAAGCGCGTCGGACCGAAGCCGCGCAACGCCGGACACAGCACCCGATAGTCCGCCTGCGCGAGACGCTCCGCGACCGGCCACCAGCCTTCCGGACTGTCGGGCCAGCCGTGCACGAGCACCACCGTCCGCGCCCCGCCCGGATTCCACTCCAGGTAGCCCACGTCCAGCTTCTGCGTGCGGACAAATGCGTACTCCTTCATCGCTTCCCTCCTCTGTATGGATCGATCCGAAAGAGACAAAGTACGCCGTTTCACTATCTCAATTGATGAAGAATTCCGTGCTATTTTTCACGTTTCACAATCAATCAAACGGACGGCGGCGAACATGGAATCGGCTAGCGTCGGACTGGACATCGTGCTGCTGCGGACCTTCCTCGAAGTGGTCGACACCGGCGGCTTCGCGCTCGCCGCCGAGCAGCTGGCGCTGACCGCGCCGGCCGTCAGCGGACATATCAAACGTCTCGAGCAGGCGGCCGGAACACAGTTGCTGTCGCGGACGACCCGCAGCTTCCGGCTCACACCGGCCGGCGATCTGCTGTACTCATACGCGCGCAACATCGTGCATCTGGAGCAGGAAGCCCGCGCGCGGCTGCGTCATGCGCCGACGGACGAACGTCTACGGATCGGCGCGTCGGAAGACTTCACCGGCGCATGGCTGCCGCACGTGCTGCAAACCTTCAGACGAACCCATCCCGGCGCGAGCGTCCAGTTGAAGGTCGGCGTCACGGCAGACCTCACAAAGGAACTGGAACTCGGCCAGTTCGATCTCGTGTTCGGCAAGCAATGCATGCAGGTGCCGTCGAACGGCACGTTGCTGTGGGAAGAAGAACTGGTCTGGGCATTCGACAGCCACAGCGCATTCGATCCCGATGCCGACGTCCATCTCGCGGTCTTTCCGGAGCCCTGCGTGTATCGCGAAGCCGCGATCAATGCGCTGACGCATGCGGGCAAAGCCTGGCGGGTCGTATTCGAAAGCAGCAGCATGGCCGGGTGTCTGTCCGCCGCGCAGGCGGCGTTCGCGGTGGCGCCGGTCGCGCGCAGCCAGTTGCGCGAGGGCCTGCGCGTCCTCGATGCAGCCGACGGCATGCCGCCTTTGCCGCACACGCAGTTCTATGCGTTCGCGAACGGAACGTCGCATGCCGCGAACGAATTGATTGCCTCAGTCGAAAAGACCGGCAGGGTCCGTGGATTCCGTGCGCCGGCGTTGTCCGCATGACCTCGCCCGCCCTTTCGAAAAATTTTTCGGAAAACCTCTTGCTTATCTACTGATCGATAGATAGACTGCTGTTCATGGAAACGCCAACCGTCCGCGAACAGCTTCTGCAACACGCCCAGACCCTGCTGATGACCCGAGGCTACAACGGGTTCAGCTACCGGGATCTGGCGGATCTGGTCGGCGTGAAGACATCGAGCATCCATTACTACTTCCCGACCAAGGAAGACATGGCGCTCGAAGCGGTGAACGCGTACAGCGATATGGTGTTGACCGCGATACGCAACCTGGATCCGGCGCTGCCGGCCGAAAAGAAGCTCGAGCGCTATGCGAAGCAGTTCGGCCTCGTGCTCGGCAACGGCGACCAGATCTGTTTGTGCGGTATGCTGGCGGCGGATATCGAATCGCTGCCGGACAATGTGCGGCAAGCGGTGCAGGCGTTCTTCAAGGCCAACGAAAACTGGCTGGCGAAGGTGCTGGCGGAAGGCGCTGCACGCGGTACACTGCGAGTCAGCGGCAAGGTTGAAAGCGCGGCGCGCGCGCTGTACGCGTCATTTCAGGGCAGCGTGCTGGCAAGCCGCCTGTTTCATTCGAAGGCTCGCCTCGAAGACGTCGTCAATTCGGTGCGGGTCGGGTAACGCGAGCAGGCTCAGTCGAAGCCGGTTCGCGATGCAACACAGCAGTCCGTTTTTTTAACCGGTTATCTATCTATCAGTAGATACCCAACTATCGAATCTTTTTAAAGGAGCTTCACCATGTCGATCGAAAAAGTTCTGTACCGCGCTCAAGCCCGTGCAACCGGTGGCCGCGACGGCCGTGCAGTCTCGTCGGACAATGTGCTCGACGTCGCGTTGACCACGCCGCGCGAACTGGGCGGTGCTGGTGCAACTGGCACGAACCCGGAGCAACTGTTCGCAGCGGGTTATTCCGCGTGTTTCCTCGGCGCGATGAAGTTCGTCGCCGGACGTGAAAAGATTGCGCTCCCGGCTGACACGTCGGTGGAAGGCAACGTCGGCATCGGCGCAATCCCGACGGGCTTCGGCATCGAAGTCGAACTGAAGATCACGCTGCCCGGCCTCGACCGTGCAAAAGCGCAGCAGATCGTCGATGCAGCGCACATCGTGTGCCCGTACTCGAACGCGACGCGCGGCAACATCGATGTGAAGCTCTCGCTGCAATAAGTCGGTAGACGCCGTTTCGACGGCGTTTTATTTTGCCCCGCCATCTATCTATTAGTAGATAAACGTCATCGCCGCTCTCGAAGGAACAGGATCATGAAAGCACTGAAGAAGCTCATCGTTGCCGCATCCGCCGGAACCGCACTCGCATCGGGCGCATACGCCGCACCGGTTCTCGAACCCGCGACGCAGGCGTTCATCGACGGCCTCGCTGCTCACGGCGGCCCGCCGATCTACACGCTGTCACCCGCCGATGCACGCAACGTGCTGGCCGGCGCGCAATCGCAACCGGTCGCGAAGCTGCCTGCTCATATCGAAGACCGTGTGCTGCCGATCGGACCGACCGGCAAGGTGGCAATCCGCATCGTCAAGCCCGAAGGTGCGAGCGGCACGCTGCCGGCGGTGATCTATTTCCACGGCGGTGGCTGGGTGCTCGGCGACAAAAATACGCATGACCGGCTCGTTCGCGAGATCGCGAATGGCGCGCACGCGGCGGTGATCTTCGTCGACTACGACCGTTCGCCCGAAGCGAAGTATCCAGTGCCGATCGAGCAGGCATACGCTGCGACCGCCTACGTCGCGGCTCACCCGAAAGAATTCGGCATCGATGCGAACCGTATCGCGGTTGCAGGCGACAGCGTCGGCGGCAACATGACGGCTGCGGTCACGCTGCTCGCGAAGGAACGCGGCGGTCCGAAGCTGCGCTATCAGGTGCTGTTTTACCCGGTCACCGATGCGAATTTCGACGACGGTTCGTATAACGAGTTCGCGAACGGCCCGTGGCTCACGAAGCCGGCGATGAAGTGGTTCTGGGACGCGTATGCACCGAATGCCGCCGACCGCGAAAAGATCACGGCATCGCCGCTGCGCGCCACGCTCGACGATCTTAAGGGCCTGCCGCCCGCGCTTGTCATCACCGACGAGAACGACGTGCTGCGCGACGAAGGCGAAGCGTATGCGCGCAAGCTGACGCAAGCCGGCGTACGTGTCACGGCCGTGCGCTACGAAGGCACGATTCACGACTTCGTGATGCTCAACGCGCTCGCCGATACGCCCGCAACGCGTGCTGCGATCGCCCAGGCGAATGCGGCATTGCGCGGCGCGCTAGCGAAGTAACGTAGCGGACCGGTCTAAACGCAACAACGCGCAAAACGAAGTCCCGATGCAAAAAAGCCCGCACATGTGCGGGCCTTTTCATGTGCGAAAGAAAAACCGCGTTAAGCCCGACCATCCATCGTCACAGCACCACCACCAGGCAACGACGCTTCCGCCGCCACGCCGCTATCTTTCGGCAGCGCCCACTGCAGCCAGCGCGTCCGATGCAGCACGACCAGTACGAAGGCCAGCGCCGACAGCGCACCGAACGTCGCGAAGCCCATCTGATAGCTGCCCGTGCTTTCCTTCGCGATGCCCATAATCACCGGCAGATAGAACCCACCGATCCCGCCGGCCGCGCCGACGATACCCGACATCAACCCGGTCTTGCCCTTCCAGCGTTGCGGCACCAGTTGGAACGTCGCGCCGTTGCCGAGTCCGAAGCACAGATAGGTGACGACGAGCAGCGCGATGCCGGCCGGCAGCGGCGGCATCCACGCAGCAAATGCGAAATCGCACAGCGAGATCGCGGCGAGCAGCAGCACAAGCGCGCGCACACCGGAGATGCGGTCCGCGACGAGTCCGCCGATCGGTCGCACCAGCGCACCGGTGAACGCGAGCAGCGACATGAACAAGCCCGCTTCGATACGCGGCATCTGATACAGAGAAACGAGCAGCGTCGTCACGTATGACGACATCCCGACGAACCCACCGAACGTGATGCTGTAGACAAGCATCACGACCCACGTGTCCCCTTCGGTGAGCACTGCGCGGTAATGCGACGGCAGCACCGCAATCGCGAGCAATGCGCCGAGCACCGGCAACAACAACACGCCCGTCTTGCCTGCACCGAACACGCCCGCGTGGACCGCGAGTACCAATGCAATCAGGCCGACTAGCGTCACGCAGAAACTGCGGAACGCCTTCGGTGCGCTACCGGATTTCGACCCGAGATCTTTCGCCCAGAAAAATATCGCGACCGCAGCGAGCGCGAGCAGCGGCAGCGCCGCGCCCGTCGCACGTGCCCAGCCGAAACTGTCCGCGAGATTCGGGAACATGAAGCCGTCGAGTACCGCGCCGATGTTGCCCGCGGCCGCGAGGCCCAGCACCAGGCCCTGCACTTTCGGCGGATAGTTGCTGCCGGCCATCGGCAGTGCAACGGCGAAGCTCGCGCCGCCGACGCCGAGGAACACACCCAGCACGAGCAACAACGTGTACGACGGCGCACCCGGCATCAACAGCAGCACGACGGATGGAATCGCGGACAGCGCGACGCCGAGCAACGCAATGCGTCGACCGTCGTATGCCTGATAGAGATTGCCGAGCGTCACGCGCAGAATCGCTGCGCCGAGTACCGGCACCGCGACCAGGAAGCCGAGCTCCGCCGGCGACATCGCGATGTCCTTGTGAATGAACGGCGCCAGCGGCCCGAACATCACCCACACGGTAAAGCCCGTGTCGAAATACAGAAAGCACGCGAGCAGTGCGCGCCAGTTTCCGCTCTTCAGCGAATTCATCAGATTGCTCATAGGTCACTCTCACAGGGCGTAGCGGTGGCGATGGCGACGACGGCAAGATCCGACCGGAGCAACGAAACCGCAAAAGAAAACGTCCCGAACCGTGGATGCCGACCGATCGCTCGATACGCTCACCACGGTTCGGGACGCCGTTGCCCCTCGGGCCATCGCAACGTGCTGCTGTGGGGCCCAGTCGAAATCCGGTACGTCAAGGTCTCCGTTGACCTCGGACCCGACAATGCAATAGCCATGCCACGCATGCTGCGGATGCGTCGAGTGTCGCGAGCTATGTGCGTTGCGCACGCTTTAGCCCTTGTGCGCTCTGGCGTTCGCGTCCATGCGCGCGACTTGCTTCGAATGAAGTGACAAAAGCCGCGCGAATGCACACGCACAGCTTCCAGGCGCCTGAATGTCGCCTGACGAATAGATTTGGTGCAGTGCGATCGGGCGTCGCACCATCGCCGTGCGGGCCGCCGCGTGCGCGCTCATCGGCACGCACGCGGTCATGCCCGTGGCGTTACTTCAAGCCGGCACCGATTGCGCCGCCGCCTCGCGCGTCCACACGCGATGCTGGCCCGCGGCATCGATAAACGCTTTCAGCACGGCCGCCAGATGCGCATCGTCGCCGGTTGCGACGCCGTCGGCATCGGTCGGCAGATGGGCCGCATCGAGCACGTCGCAGCCGCTGCCTACCGCGCCGATCGCCTTCAGATGCCGGAATGCTTCGAGCACGAAGTGCCGGGCGTCGCCGCTCTTCGACAGCGTCTGCGTGCCTGCGTCACCGGGCAGCACGAACACGGCATCGAACATCACCGACGGCATGCCCGCGATCGTCGCATCGGGCTTTACGCCGCCGATCGCCTCGAGCGACGGCGCGATCACGAGTGCCGCGCCGCCTTCTTTCGCGATCGCGTCGCGCACCTGCTTCAGCACCGCGACATCCGATCCCGGTGCCGCAAGCAGCGCGATCTTGCGCGTCTTGATGCCGGGCTTCACGCGATTCAACAGGCTCAGTGCAGGCGACGCCTGCGGCTGCGGCTTGCCCGGCTGCGTCGCTTTCGTGGGCACCGGCAGACCAAGCGCTTTCGCGACCTCGCCCGCGAGACCGAGGTCGATGTTCGCGATAATGTCGTTCACCATGCGCTCGCGGATCGCCGGCTTCGTGACCTTGCCGAGTTCGAACGAATACGCGGCAGCGATGTGCCCTTTCTCGGTATCGGACATGCTGTTGTAGAACATCGTCGCCTGCGAGAAATGATCCGCGAACGAATCGCTGCGCACGCGGATCTTCACGCCGTCGATACGTTCCTGATAACTCTCGAAGCCGCCGTCGCGCGGCGCGGGATCGGTTTCCTTCGGCCAGCCGTTATTTAGCGTGTTCGGCTCGTACGACGCCTGTCCGACGTTGATGGTCTGCCGGTGCATCGCGTCGCGCTGGTTGTTATGAAACGGGCACACCGGCCGATTGATCGGAATCTCGTGAAAATTCGGGCCACCCAGCCGGCTGATCTGGGTGTCGGTGTACGAGAACAAACGCCCCTGCAGCAGCGGGTCGTTCGTGAAATCGATCCCGGGCACGACGTGGCCCGGATGGAACGCCACCTGTTCCGTCTCTGCGAAGAAATTGTCGGGGTTGCGGTTCAGCGTCATCTTGCCGATCAGTTTCACCGGTACGAGTTCTTCGGGAATCAGCTTGGTCGGATCGAGCAGATCGAAACCGAACTTGTGCTCATCCGCTTCGTCGACGATCTGCACGCCCAGTTCGAACTCCGGATAATCGCCGCGCTCGATCGCTTCCCACAAGTCGCGTCGATGAAAATCCGGATCCTTGCCCGCGATCTTCTGCGCTTCGTCCCACAGCAGCGAATACGCACCGAGTACCGGGCGCCAGTGGAATTTCACGAAACGCCCTTCACCTTTTGCGTTGACGAAGCGGAACGTGTGCACGCCGAATCCTTCCATCGTGCGCAGGCTTTTCGGAATCGCGCGATCCGACATCGTCCACAGCACCGTGTGCGCGCTTTCTGGCACGAGCGACACGAAATCGTAGAACGTGTCGTGCGCGGAGCCGCCGGTCGGCATCTCGTTTGGCGCCTCGGGCTTGACTGCATGCACGAAGTCCGGAAACTTGATTGCGTCCTGAATGAAGAACACCGGCATGTTGTTGCCGACCAGATCGTAGTTGCCTTCCTGCGTGTAGAACTTGACCGCGAAGCCGCGCACGTCGCGTACGGTATCGGCGGAACCGCGCGGCCCCTGCACCGTCGAAAAGCGCACGTACACCGGCGTGCGTTGCGCCGGGTCCTGCAGGAACGCCGCTTTGGTCCAACGCGCCATCGATTCGTAAACCTCGAACACGCCGTGTGCCGCCGAACCGCGCGCATGCACGATCCGCTCGGGAATGCGTTCATGATCGAAGTGCGTGATTTTTTCACGCATGATGAAATCTTCGAGCAGCGACGGACCGCGCGGACCGGCGCGCAGCGTGTTCTGGTTGTCGGCGATCTTCACGCCCTGGTTCGTTCTCAGTGCCTCGTTGTCGGGGCGTGCGCGGTTTTTCTCGAGATCGGCGGACTTCGCATCGTCGTCGGCCGGGGTGCGGGTTCCGCTACGTCGGGTTGCCATGGGGACTCTCCTTGGGGAAATCGATACGACTGTCCGCAAGCGCTGTTCCCGATTTTTTATTCATGACGCAGCACGCCGTTCGCTAAAGCCGCAGAATTTTTCTCGCCGTATCGACGTCGAGCGCCGAGCCCATCCGTTCGAGCAGCAACGCCGCTTCGCGCTCGCGATTGCACGCCAGCGCGCCAACCACGCGCCCGTCTTGCACGAACAGCGCCGCAAAACCGTCGCCGTCGTGGAAGCTGCCGGCCATTAGCGTGTCGTCCCAGCGGTCCGGATGGCCGAGATAATCGAAACGCTTGCCGTAATGATAGGTCCAGAAGAGCGGCACCTGCGTGTAGCGCAGATCGTGTCCGGCGAGATTGAACGCCGCGATACGCGCCTGCTGCTGCGCGACGCGCCAGTGTTCGATGCGCACCGTGCGGTGCGCATCGTCGAAAGCGTCGAACGGGAAAGCGGCGATGTCCCCAGCCGCATATAGATGCGGCGCTGCCTGCATCCGCGCGTCGACCGGTACACCGCCGTCGTCGTTCAGCGTCAGGCCTTCGATAAACGCAGTTGCGGGCCGCACACCGACGCCGACGATCGCGGCATGCGCGGCAATCCGCTCGCCGTTGTCGAGCACGACCGCTTCGAACGCGTGCTCGCCGTCGAAACGCACAGCGTTACCTTCGCGAAACGCGACGCCGTTCTCTTCATGCAGCGTCTTGAACATCGCGCCGATCCGCTCGCCGAACTGCTTCGCAAACGGCAACGCATGCGGCGCGACGACTGTTACGCGCACGTCGCGTTTGCGCAGCGCCGATGCCGTTTCGAGTCCGATGAAGCTGTTGCCGAGCACGACCGCGTGATTGCCGGGCTGCAGGGTCTGGACGATCGTCGCGGCATGCCGGCGATTGCGCAGCATGCAGACGCCATCCAGCGTTTCGCCCGGAACGCGCAGCGTCTTCGGCTTGCCGCCGGTAGCGAGCAGCGCGGCATCGAATGCAAACGTGCGGCCGTCGGCGAGCGTGATCTGTCGTGCCAGCACCGAAAGCCGCACGACCTCGCCATGCTCGAAACGTATGCGCTGCTGCGCGAAAAAATCGTCGGGTAGCAGCGCGGGCACGTCGTCGGGTGCCATATCGCCGGACGGCACGAATTTGCTCAACGTCGTGCGATCGTACGGCGCACCCGGTTCGTCGCCGAGCAGCACGATCTCGCCGTCGAAGCCGGCTTCACGCAGCGACGCCGCCGCGCACGCACCGGCCGCACCCGCCCCGACGATCACGATCATGCCCGTCTCCACCTTCGCATCGGGCGGCGGCAACGCATGAGCGGGCGCTTCGCCGTGCGGATCGACGAACACGCCGCCCGCACCGTCGACCCGCACCGCATAACGTCGCAGGCCAACGAGCGCAGGCGGTTCGAGCAACGCGCCGTCATCGAGCCGAAAAGCGCTCTTGTGCCACGGACACAGAATGCGCCCCTCGCACACCGCGCCCTGTTCCATCGGCGCGCCTGCATGCGGACATTTTCCGGCGAGCGCGTGTATCGCGTTCGCATCACGCACGAGCACGATAGCCTGCCCGTCGATCTCGATCCGTCTCGGCTGTTCCGGTTGAAGCTGCGTCAGGTCCGCGACCCGTTCCCATGAAGACATCGGACACCTCGCTCAGGGTTGTCAGTTTTCATGAGGTGCCGCAAACCGCATTCCAGCCGGGGTTTTACAACTTCCTGTCCACCCCGACGGGCTCGCTCGGGTCGCGGCGATAGGCGCCGGGCGCGACGCCGGTCCAGCTGCGAAACGCGCGATAGAACGACGGAACATCGCCGAAACCCAGGTTCTCGGCAATCTCGGTGATGGAGTCCTGCGTTTGCGTCAGCCGATGAATCGCAAGGTCGCGGCGCAACGCATCCTTGACCTCGCCGACGGAGGTGCGTTCCAGCTCCAGCCGGCGGCACAGCGTCCGCAGCGACATGTTGAGCGCCCTGGCAATCTGCGGCGCCTTCATCGCGCCGATATCGCCTTCGAGCAGACACGTGCGGACCTCGTGCGCCACCGGCTGCCGGAAGGACGGCGGAAGAATCCAGTCGCGCGGCTGGCGGGCGAGAAACGTGCGCAACTCGTGCTCGGTCCGCTGGACTTTCAGGTCCAGCAACGACGCGTCGAAATGCATCGCTGTTGTCGGGCGATCGAAATTGAGCGGCCCCGGAAACAGCGCGTACAGATCCTCGATGTAGGACGGCTCTGCGGACACGAAATCGACTGCGGTGAGCGGGATCGACTGTCCCGTCAGCCACGATGCAGTGCCGTGAAAGACCTTCAGCGTCAATTGTTCGGCCATCACGCAGGACGGCGCACGCACGCCCAGCTTCCTGATCACGATCGAGGCCGAGTCGCCGTCGCGCAGGATCGACACGTCGAAGTCGCTATTGATCAACGCGAGAAGGCGTGAATAGCGATAGAGCGCAATGCCCGCGGTGGGCGCCGAAATCATGATGTAGCAGGAGAATTTCATCGTGCCGCCCGGCATCGGCCGCGACAGCATGTTCAGCATCTCGTCGTTCGTTTCGGCCGCCATCGAACGGTACAGCGCCGAAAACTGATCTTCGGTGACGCGGCCGTTCGACGCGGTCAGCGTATCGGAAGGGATGCCGACCTGCTCCATCAAACGTCGCTGCGTCGCGGGATCGGTGTCGGTTTCGACGAAGAATGCCCGCAAAAAATGCGACGAAAATGTGAGGCAGAGCGAAGGATGCGGAATGCGCATGGTGCCTTTGCAATCACGGTTTAGCTTGAATGGTCCTGATGGGGCGGCCGGCCGATTTTGCCGATTTTGCCGATTGGGCCGTTCTGCTTTGCAGGAATCTTCGCACGGAAAGCCTGGCGGTCCGAGAGGGGAAATCCAGAGGTATCGCCGGATCGACGGCGCCCCGCCACAAAAAGATGCGGGACAGGCTCGTTCGACACGCGCCGCGATTGGCAAGTTTAGAAAAGAAAATGGCCAACGATGCTAATGACGCGATTTTCGATGTGGATGATGATCCGAGCCAATGCATGCGTGCCGGCTTGCCGAATGAACCGTCCGTTGCGAATCCGCTCGACGCATGCGTCGCGGCAGCTCCCTTTAACTTTGGAAAATATGCCAAAAGCCAATCCGGGAGAGCGGTTACACCCGTCCTCTTCTGCGCATTCCTATCCGCTGCTGATCAAGCAGCTGTTGCACACGCCGCTCGCGGTTCGCCCGCAGCAGGAGATCGTCTATCGCGATCAGGTCCGCCTGAATTACGCGTCGCTGCGCGGACGCATCGGACAACTCGCCAGCGCGCTCGGGTCGATCGGTGTGCAGGCAGGCGACGTCGTCGCGGTGATGGACTGGGACAGCCACCGGTACCTCGAGAGTTACTTCGCCATACCGATGATGGGCGCGGCGTTGATGACGGTGAACGTGCGCCTGAGTCCCGAGCAGATCGCCTATACGCTGGATCACGCGGGCGCGAGCGTCGTGCTCGTCAACGCGGATTTTCTGCCGCTCTTCGAACAGTTGCGCGAGCGGCTGGACAAGCTCGTTCGCGTAGTGCTGATCGACGACAGCGGCGCGATGACGCTGCCCGAAGGCTTTAGCGGCGAATACGAGCATCTGCTGGCCGGTGCATCGCCCGATTTCGTATTCGAGGATTTCGACGAGAACACGGTCGCGACGATTTTCTATACCACCGGGACCACCGGACTGCCGAAGGGCGTGTACTTCACGCATCGACAGATCGTGCTGCACACGCTCGCGACGATGGGCGCGCTCAGCAGCGCCGCGCAGCAAGGCCGTATTCATCGCGACGATGTCTACATGCCGATGACTCCGATGTTCCATGTGCATGCATGGGGGATGCCGTATGTCGCGACGCTGCTCGGTCTCAAACAGGTTTATCCGGGGCGCTATTCGGCAGAATCGCTGATCGATCTGTTCGTGCGCGAGAAGGTGACGTTTTCGCATGGCGTACCCACGCTGCTGAACATGATCCTGTCGTGCCCAGCGAGCGAAGCGACCGATCTGCGCGGCTGGAAAATCGTCATCGGCGGTTCGGCGTTGCCCCGTGGTCTCGCACTTGCCGCAGTCGCGAGGGGAATCGACGTGTTCGCCGGCTACGGGATGTCGGAGACGTGCCCTGTGCTCGCGATTTCGCAGACCGGTGCGACTTCAGACGCAGACGCAGACCCGGACCACGACCTCGACCTTCGCACACGCGCCGGCTTGCCGATTCCGCTCGTCGAACTGCGCATCGTCGATGCAGAGATGCACGACGTCGAACACGACGGCAAGAGCAGTGGTGAAGTGATCGTGCGGGCACCGTGGCTGACGCAAGGCTATATCGGCGATGCAGCGGCATCGGACGCGCTGTGGGCCGGCGGCTATCTGCACACGAACGATATCGGCACGATCGATCGCGACGGCTACCTGCAGATCACGGACCGCATCAAGGACGTGATCAAGACGGGCGGCGAATGGGTCTCGTCACTCGAACTCGAAGACCTGATCTCGCGACACCCCGCCGTGCGCGAAGTCGCCGTGATCGGTGTAGCCGACACACGATGGGGCGAGCGTCCGTTGCCACTCGTCGTGCTTAAACCCGGCGAGACCACCGATCTGCAATCGATACGCACCCACCTGAGCGAATACGCGACTCACGGTGTGATCTCGAAGTACGCCATACCCGAACGGGTGATTTTCGTCGACGCCATCGAGCGAACGAGCGTCGGCAAGATCGACAAGAAGCTTCTGCGCGCGAGGTACCGCGCCGCAGCGTAGCTCACGTAATTCGTCCACCGCTTTAGCTCCTTGAGGACATCGATGCCGATGCCCTCAGGGAGAAGGCTTGCCGCGACCCGCTCAAGCGTCGCAAAGCCGTAGTCGCCCCGGTTTCAACGCAACACGTTTCAACCCGCTAAAAATCTAAACGAGGAGACAACTCATGGCATCGCCACATCGAAAAATTTTCCGTCCCGCGCTTCTGGGCACACTGCTGGGCACGTTGCTGGGAAGCGCCGGCATCACCGCGCATGCACAAAGCAACGTCACGCTGTACGGCATCGTCGACGCAGGGATTCTCTACACCAGCAAGACACTCAATTCGACCACCGGACAAAACAGCGGCCATCAGTTCTCGATGCTGACCGGCGGCATGAGCGCTTCGCTATTTGGGTTGAAAGGCGCGGAAGACCTCGGCGGTGGAACGAAGGCGATCTTTCAGCTGGAAAGCGGCATCGACATGGCGAGCGGAAAATTCGCGGATTCGAATGGCAACTTCTTTGGCCGCCAGGCGTGGGTCGGACTGACCGGCGACTTCGGTACGTTCAAGGCCGGTCTGCAAAATTCGCCGTTCGCGCTGTCGATCATCGAGACCGATCCGCGCAACATCTCGTTCTTCGGCAGCGGTGTGCCGATTGCGATCGGTAGCGTCTACGTGACGGGCGTCTACAACTCGAACTCCGTTTCGTATACGAGCCCGAAGATCGCGGGCTTGCAGGGTAGCGCGATGATGGCATTTGGGGGGATCGCAGGCGACTTCCAGGCCGGCCGGCAGTACTCGGCACGCGTGACCTACACGCTCGGGCAGTTGCTGGTCGATGCGGCGCTGTACGACGGCAATGCGGGCGGCACAGCGGCTACGACGCCGGTTCCGAGCACAGTCGCCTATACGGGCCGCACGCTCGGCGCGCGCTACCGCTGGGACGCGTTGACGGTAAAGGCCGTGTACGTCAACTACAAGATCGCCGGTTCATTCGACAACCGCGTGTACGGCGGCGGCCTGAGTTACAACGTGACCCCCGCGGTAAACGTCGACGCAGGTGTCTGGTACACGCGCGACGGCAACGACTCGAACAATCACTCGATCATGGCTGCCACGGGCCTTCGATACAGCCTGTCCAAAGCGACGTTGCTCTACGGCCAGTTCGGCTACGCCGACAACCACGGCCGGATGAACACCGGCCTGTCCACCAACGACGCGCTGCATGGCGTTCAAGGTTCCACGTTCGGCGCGGACGTCGGCATTCGCCACACGTTTTGATGTTCTGCCTGTTTCAGAATGCTGGCGACGTCGACCGCCGGCGACCTGGAAGATTGCCTCATAACAAACCGGAGACAACTCATGCCAATCAGGACGTACCGAACTTTATCTGCTTCCGTGGGCGTCGCGCTGATCGCGTCGGCCTGCGGCGGCGACATTCAAGGCCCAGCAGCGCAAGCGACGTCGAATGCCGCGAGCCCGCCGCTCAATAGCCCGTCATCGAACACCACGTCATTGACGCCCGCAGCGCTCACCGCGACGCTAAAAGCCAGTACGCCCGGCCAGAGCGTGCTGAGCATAGCGGGGAGCGTGTTCACCTGCGGTATCGACGTTCGCTATGTGCAGTACGACACGGTCGGCGGTGCCGGCGAACCCACGACCGCATCCGGCGTCCTGATGGTGCCGACGGGCAGCAGTCCGGCATGCAGCGGCGCGCGTCCGATCGTCGAATATGCGCACGGCACCACGCTGACGAAGAGCTTCAACCTCGCCGCGTTAAACGATCCGACCAATCAGGCCTTCACCGAATCGCTCTACATCGCCGCGCTGTACGCGGCACACGGCTACATCGTGGTCGCACCGAACTATGCGGGCTACGACAGCTCGACGCTCGGCTATCACCCGTACCTGAACGCGGCGCAAGCATCGACGGACATGATCGACGCGCTGCAGGCCGCAAAGAGTGCATTGCCTTCCGTCAGCAACACGGTCACCGCAAGCGACAAGCTGTTCCTGACCGGCTATTCGGAGGGCGGCTACGTCGCGATGGCGACTGCACGGGCCATGCAGGCGGCGAACATACCCGTCACTGCGTCGGCGTTCATGTCGGGACCGTATGCGCTGGCTTCGTTCGGCGACGCGATATTTTCCGGTCAGGTAGATCTCGGCAGCACCGCGTTTTTCCCGATGATCTACACGAGCTACCAGAAGGCCTATGGGAACCTCTATTCGTCACCGGCCGACGTGTACGAAAGCGCCTACGCAAACGGCATCGAAACGCTGGTGCCGGGCCCGTACACTTTCTCGACCATCATATCGAACGGCAAGCTACCTCAGAGCGCGCTGTTCAGCAGCACGCCGCCCGCCGGTCCGGCCGTACTGCAACCGACGTTGAACGCCCTCACGCCGCCAACTGGATTCGGTGCCACCGACCTGGTGTTCGCGCTGGGCTTCGGTCCGGGCAATCTGATTCGCAACAGCGCGCGGCTCAGTTATCTGCTCGATGCGTTCGCGAATCCCGACGGTGTGGTGCCCAAGGTCACGACGAACATGCCGTCGGCTGCTCCGCAGAATCCCCTGCGGATCGCGTTCAAGAAGAACGATCTGCGTGGCTGGACGCCGACCTCGCCGGTGCTGTTGTGCGGCGGTCATCAGGATCCGACTGTTTTCTACAGCGTCAATACCGGTGTGATGAAGCAGGAATGGGCCGGACTTGGGTCGCTGGTCAAGGCATTGGATGTCGATTCCCCACTGGCCGGCGACGGCTTCGATGCGGCACGGCTGAATTTCGCGAGTAGTGAAGCAGTCACCGCTGTCGTCGGCGGACCCATCGCTGTCGCCGGGGCCTATCACGGCTCTTTGGTGTTGAGTGCCTGCATGCTCGCGGCCAGTACGTTCTTCGGCCAGTACGGAAGCTAGTCTCATCCGGGGGAGCCCCTGCCGCGATTGCGGCACTGGGCTCCCTTCCAGTCGATGTTCACTCCCACGGTGGTGCAATAAAAAACGGATGCGGGCCGTGTTTCGCCCGCATCCGTATGTATCAACATCACCGATCAACGCGCGGTGGCCTCGACGGCCACCGGTCGCTCATCTCTTCCGCGTCGGTTTGATCGCCACCAGCAGCACGATGCCCGACAGCACATACGTCGCCGTCAGCAGCATCAGGCTCGTGTAGACACCGCCGGTCTTGCCGTTGATCCACACCAGCGCAGGCGGAATCGACGCGGCGCCGAGATTCCCAAGACTGCTGATCGTCGCGATGCCCGCAGCGGCCGTATTCTTCGGAAAATACTCGCTGACGATCGTGAAGAACAACGGTGTGAGCGCGGTCATGCCGACCGTCATCACGCACAGCCCGAGAAGCGAGGGAACAAACGAGCCTTTGACGACCGCCGTAATGGCAAGCCCGAGGCCAGCCAGCACCGTCGACAAGGCAAAGTGCCAGCGTCGCTCGCCACGGCGATCCGAGCTGCGTCCGATCAGCATCATCCCGACGATGCCGCACACGTTAGGCAGCGCCGCATAGATGCCCACCCAGAAAAGATCGCGGATACCCCAGCTTTTCACGAGGCTCGGGATCCAGAAGATCATCGAGTACACGCAGCCAATGAACAGAAAGTACACGGCAGACAGTGCGTAGATTCGCGAATCGCGGAGCATCGCCCCGTACGAACCGTGCGTCGCATTCGACACGGATTTCCGCTCTGCATCGAGCTCTCGTTGAAGCGTGCTCTTTTCCTCTGCGGAGAGCCATTTAGCCTGTTCCGGACGATCGACCAGCAGAAAGAAAACGGCGATGCCGAGCAGCGAAGCCGGCACGCCGCTGATCAGGAACAGCCACTGCCAGCCGTGCAGACCCGCGACGTCGTTCAACCCGCGCATGATCGCGCCGGCAGCGGGTGGCATCACGATCAGTGCGATCGACGGCGCCATCAGCAGCACCGAAATGATCGACCCGCGCCGCTGTGACGGAAACCAGTACGTGAGGTAAAGAATCACGCCGGGAAAGAAGCCCGCTTCGAACGCGCCGACGAGAAACCGCAGGCCGTAAAACATCGCTTCGTTATGGACGAACATCATCGCCGCGCTCACTGCACCCCAGCACACGAGGATTCGCAGCAACGTCCTTCTCACACCGATTTTCTGCAGCATCAGATTGCTGGGTACTTCGAACAGCAGGTAGCCGATAAAGAACAGACTCGCGCCGATGCTGTACGACAGATCGCTAAAGGGCAGCGTCTGCTTCATCTGCAGTTGCGCCATGCCGATGTTCGCGCGATCGATATACGAAAAGATGTAGCACAGGAGAATGATCGGCATGATTCGCCAGATCAGTTTTCTCGTCAGGACTGTCAGTCCGGTTGTGTGTTCGGGGGGCGCACTCAGATGCGTGACTGCCGGTTGATTGCTCATCGTCTCCTTGCTCCATTTTTGAGTGTGGGTTCTGCGAGTACTCAATGCGGCCGGCGAAACACCGGCCAGCATCTACGACGAGGATCCATCAAATAAAAGCGGAGCGGAATTGGCTAAACATGCCATTCCTTTTCATTCCTGGCCAATTTGATTTCAGCCTGAAAAATGGGCAAATCTGCGTGCTATGGTGGCGCCTCATACGATGAAGCGCACACGTTTTCATCACCGGTTTTTATAAGAACGATTCGGATCAAGCACAGGAGAGCAGAAGATGTCTCTGGATTTCAGCGGACGGGTTGCCATCGTCACCGGAGCAGGCGGCGGCCTTGGCCGGCAATACGCGCTGGCGCTGGCATCGAGAGGCGCCAGGGTGGTGGTCAATGACGTCGGCGCTGCCGCCGGCGTCGTCGATGAAATACAGCGAGCCGGAGGCGAAGCGATCGCGAGCCGCGCATCGGTGACGGATTTCGTCGAAGTCCAGCACATGGTCGCCGACGCGATGGCCGTCTGGGGACGCGTCGATATCCTGATCAATAACGCCGGCATCCTGCGGGACAAAAGCTTCGCGAAGATGGATCTCGACGATTTCCGCTCCGTGCTCGACGTTCACCTGATGGGCTCGGTCAACTGCACCAAAGCGGTCTGGGCAGCGATGCTCGAGCAGCGCTACGGGCGGATTCTCTTCACGACGTCGTCGTCGGGTCTGTTCGGCAACTTCGGTCAGTCGAACTATGCGGCCGCGAAGATGGCGCTGGTGGGTCTGATGCAGACGCTGTCCATCGAAGGCGCGAAGCACGGCATTCGTGTCAATTGCCTCGCGCCGACCGCGTACACGCGGATGACCGAAGGACTGCTCGACGTGCGCTCGGCGGAATTGCTCGCGCCCGAAGCCGTCGTTCCGGCGATGCTCGTGCTCGCGCATGAACGCGCGCCGAACCGCGCGATTCTCTGCGCGGGAGCCGGCACGTTCGAAGGCGCGCACATCACGCTGACCGACGGCGTCTATCTCGGCGTCGGCGAAAACGCGGCCGAACGGCTCGAGGCATCGCTGGACAAGGTGATGTGCCGCGAAGGCTCGTTCGTTCCGGAGGCCGGCAGCATTCAGGGGTTGAACGAGATCGAAAAGGCGTCGGCTTTGCGGGGGTGATGGCAACGCAGAACCGTGCTTCCGCTTCGTTAGCGAATGCCGGCGAAAAAGCAGAGTCACCCGTCGATCGGTAAAATCGCGGTCTGCTTTCTGCACCAGCCTCCGTTTTCGATTCTCTTGTGAAGCAATAGATGTTCTCCACCGCTGCCACCCTGTTGCCGGTCTTCGGCCTCATCATCGCCGGACTCGTGTGCCGACGCCGCAATCTCTTCGGCCCGACCGCCGCCACCGAACTGAACCGCTTCGTCGTATGGCTTGCGCTGCCCGCGCTGCTGTTCGACATCATGGCGCATGCGACGTGGCACGAACTGAACCAGCCGGCCTTCGTCGCTGCGTTCGGCATCGCTGCGGCGATCGTCTTCGTCGCCACGCTCGGGTTGCGCATCGCGGGCGGCCGCACGCTCGCCGATGCGAGCATCGATGCAGTTGCCGCGTCCTATCCGAACACCGGTTACGTCGGCTTTCCGCTGTGCATGATCGTGTTCGGCAGCGTGAGCCAGACGCCGACGACGATAGCAACGATCCTCGTCGTCTGCGTGCTGTTCGCGTTCGCGATCGTGCTGATCGAAGCCGGGCTGCAGACGCATCAGGCGCCGCACCGGATCGTACTGGGCGTATTCCGCGGGCTGCTGCGCAATCCGCTGATCGTCGCGCCGGCTGTAGGTGCGCTCGTGTCGGCCGCGCATCTCTCGATTCCCGCGAGCATCGAGACACTGCTGAAGCTGCTCGGCGCGGCCGCGAGCCCGTGCGCGCTGGTGTGCCTCGGCGCGTTTCTCGGCGAGAAGCGGCCGTCGCGCGGCGCCGGTCCGGCCGCGCTGATGCTGACCGTCGCGAAGCTGATCCTGCAGCCCGCGCTGACGTGGTGGTTCGCCGCGAAGGTGTTCGACCTGCCGCCGGTACTCGTCGGCATCGCCGTGCTGCTGGCCGCGCTGCCGACCGGCACCGGGCCGTTCATGCTTGCGGAACACTATCGCCGCGAAGCGATGGCGACGTCGCAGACCATTCTGCTGTCGACGTTTGGCTCGCTGGTGTCGTTGTCGGTGATTCTGGTTTATCTGCGGCACGTGGGCTGAAGAAGCAGCACGTTACGACACGACGTCACGACTCGCGGACCGATGGATTATCATTAACCCGTCCGCCAGCCGCTTTTCGATCATGCCGTCACGACTGCCATCCCGGGAAAAGAACGCCGTACCTCACGCCTCGTCGACCGACTGGCCGCAGCGCCTGCGCGCGGCCGGCCTGCGCAACACGGCGCTGACGGTCGCGGTATTGCGCCGGCTCGAAACATCGGGGCAACCGTGCTCGCACGACGAACTGGTCCACGGTCTGATTGCGGACGTGCCAGCCGGCAAGGTCGATCGCGTAACGCTGTACCGCATCCTGGATCGGCTCACCCAGGCCGATCTGCTCGCAAAGATTCAAGGCTCCGACCGCGTATCGCGCTACACGCTCACGCATGCATCGGCGCCGGGCTACTTCGAATGCGACCAATGCCATTCGATCACCGCGCTGCCCAGCGACCCCGCGCTGGACGATGTGCTCGCGCGCCTGGGGCGCCGCGTCAACCGCAGCGGCGCGCACAGCACGAAGGCTTCGTTGACGCTGCACGGCATGTGCAAGAACTGCGTGCATCCGGCGCGCTAAGCCCTGCTCGTCACTCTTCTTCGTTACGCATACGCCAGAGCGGAAACGGGTCCGGCAGACTCTCCCAGGCCTGCGGACCCTGCGCCATTTCCGTATCGGTCAGCAAACACGCATCGAGCCGCGCGCGCAGCGCCGGTTCGTCCATATCGATACCGATCAGCACCAGCTCCTGCCGCGCATCGCCGACCTGTGAGTCCCACGTCGCGTCGATCATCCGCAGCGCCTCGGGGTCTTCCGGCCAGTACGATTTCGGCACGGCAGCCCACCACAAACCCGCCGCTCCATGCCGGCACACACCGCCCGCCTGCGACCACGATCCCGCGAACGTCGGTCGGCTCGCGAGCCAGAAAAATCCCTTCGAGCGCACAACACCCGGCCATTCGCTTTCGACCAGCGCCCAGAACCGCAGCGGATGAAACGGCCGCCGCGCGCGATACACAAAATTCTTGATCCCGTACGCGTCGGTTTCCGGCGTGTGCTCGCCGCGCAGTTCTTTGAGCCACCCGGGCGCCTTCGATGCCTCGTCGAAATCGAACAGCTTCGTGTCGAGCACGCGGTCGAGCGGCAGCTTGCCGAACGCCGCGATCTCGATGCGCGCACGCGGATTGAGCCGTCGCAGGATCGCGATCAGCCGCTCGCGATCCGCATCGCTGACGAGATCGGCCTTGTTGACCACGAGCACGTCGCAGAACTCTATCTGCTCGATCAACAGGTCGACGACCTTGCGACGATCCTCGTCGCCGAGCGATTCGCCACGCGACTGCAGGCTGTCGCTCGAACCATAGTCGCGCAGAAAATTAAATGCATCGACCACGGTGACCATCGTGTCGAGCCGCGCGATATCGGACAGGCTTTGCCCCTTCTCGTCGGCGAACGTAAACGTTTCCGCGACCGGCAAAGGCTCCGAAATCCCGGTCGACTCGATCACCAGATGATCGAAGCGCCCTTCCTTCGCGAGACGATTCACTTCGAGCAGCAGGTCCTCGCGCAACGTGCAGCAGATGCAACCGTTGCTCATCTCGACAAGCTTTTCGTCGGTACGCGACAGTTCGGCGCCGCCGTCGCGCACCAGCGCGGCGTCGATATTGACCTCGCTCATGTCGTTCACGATGACGGCGACACGTCGCCCCTCGCGGTTGTTCAGGATGTGGTTCAGCAAGGTCGTCTTGCCCGCGCCGAGAAAGCCGGACAGCACGGTGACGGGTAACCGTTCGTTCATGGATGCGCCCCAGGTTCGTTAAACCGCAACTGGATTGCATTATATCGATAACGCAACGAAGTGGCGTTATCGCCGTCAGCGATGACAAACACAACTCAAGCCCGAACCAATCGCGAATGGTCCTTAAGCCATCGTTTTAACAATCACGAAAGCCTGTAACAGGCCTTCCGATATGATTGCTCCTTCCAATTCCGCTGGCCGACCATGCTCGCCTCCCTGCTCCATTCGTTCTACGAAGCTGCCCGGCAAGGCAGCGTGACCGTTGCGGCGAAGGTGCTCGGAGTCAGTCAGCCGACGGTCACCGCGCACATCCGTCAGCTGGAAACGATGTACCAGGTCGAGCTGTTTCATCGGCGCGGCGGCCGGATCGAGCTGACCGAAGCGGGCGCGGGACTGATGCCGCAAGTGCAACGGCTGCTGCAAAACGAGCGTGATATCGATTTCGCGCTGCGCAACGCGAGCCGGCTCGCGGGTCATCTGCGTGTGGGCGCAACCGGGCCGTACTACATCCTGCCGGGCATCGCTGCGTTCCGGCAACGCTATCCAGCGACGGAAATTCGCGTCGTGATCGGCAATTCGCGCGACGTGCTCGATGCATTGATCGACAGCCGCATCGATATCGCGGTGTCGTCGCAATGCGATGATGACCCGCGCCTCGTGCGCCGCACGCTTGCGCGCGATTCGCTGGTGCTGGTCGTGCATCGCGATCATCCGCTGACCCGCGCACGCAAGGCCACGCTCGCCGACCTCAACACGCAGACGCTGCTGCTGCGCGAATCCGGCTCGATGACGCGCGAACTCACCGAGTCCGCGCTGCGCGCCGCCAACGTGCGCCCCGCGACGACAATCGAGATCGGCAGCCGCGAGGCAATCCATGAAGCGATCCGTCACGACATGGGCTGCAGTCTGATGCCGGCTGGTGAAGTGCCAGCGAGTCCCGATCTGCGGATTTTGCCGCTCGAAGGCGACGCGCCCGCGTCGCACGAGTACGTCTACCATCTCGGCGCGCGTTCGGGCGCGCTGCTGATCGACACGTTCATCGCGGTGCTCGCCGCATCGCGCGACGCGCGCACATAAAAAGTCTGATAGCCGCATCCGCCTATTTGCGGAAAACGACACGTCGAGGTCACCCGCCAAACCTAACCTTGCTGCTCCACGACGCCTTACGAGGCGTTTCGTCGAAACATGGGGAGTAAGGAGAAGAAGATGGCAACGTTCATCGGCCGCTGGTCGATCGGTATGGCATTGGCCGCGGCGCTCGGCACGCTCGCGGCCTGCGGCGGAAGCAGCGGCGGCAACGGCGGTGCGACACGCACCAACGCAACGCCGCCCGTCACGTCGACACCGGTCAGCAAGACCCTCGTCGTCGAACTCGACGGCCTCACGTATAGCGCGCTGACCAAGGGGATCGCCAGCGGCACGCTGCCGAATCTCGCGAAACTCACGGTCGCGCCCGCGTACAGCGGCGGCATCGTGAATACCCTTGGCCAGCAGCCGAATCTCGACACGCCGGGCTGGGCAAGCCTCGTCACCGGTACGTGGGCGAATCGCCATCAGGTGAACTCGGATGCGCCGGGTCAGGCATTGCACGCCGACACGTTATTCAAAACGCTGCGTGCGGCGAACGGCGGCAAGGCGGGTGTCGCGGCATCGTCGAGCGGTCTTGCTGCTCTGCTCGCACCGGACCGCAATGCAGGTTACCTCGATGCAGTCACGAACTGCGCGAACGTCGACAGCTGTGTGACGCAGAACGCGCTCACGTGGATCGACGGCGGCTACTCGCTGGTGTTCGCGCAATATCACTCGGCGCAGGATGCCGCGCTAAACACAGGCTTTTCCACCGACTACTCGAACACGCTCGCGCAACTCGACGCGGCGCTCGGCACGCTGCGCGCGGAAACCGCGAAGCGCAGCGGTGAGAACTGGCTCGTGGTGGTCACAGCGAGCCACGGTCTGAATGCAGCCGGCGGTGCAGACGGTCTACCGCTGCTGAACGAAGCGACGAGCTTCGTCGCGCTCAGTCAAACCGCGAACGCGCTCGCGAGCGATTCGAGCGCACCGACGACACTCGCCGCGCTTTATCCGCGCGCCAGCATCGCCGATATCGCGCCGACCGTGCTCGCCAATCAAGGCGCGCTGCCGACGCCCGCGAGCTACGTGATGGACGGCGGTCCGCTCGTCGGCGCAACGCCGGTCTCGCAACTGAACGGCGTCACCGGTGCGGATCATCTGAGCGTCGTGCTGACGTGGAACGCGCCGGCGAGCGGCGCGATCACGGTGCTGCGCGACGGCGCGACGATCGCGACGCTGCCCGCCGGCACCGCGACGTACACCGACAGCAATCTCGGCGTGACCGTGAGCGGCGCGTATCAGTTCAACTACACGGTCGTCGCGGGCGGCACGCCTGCGTCGACCATCGCACAGGCGAACTATGTTGCCCCGCCCCCGCCGCCGCCTCCTCCGCCGACGCTCGCAACCACGCTCACGAATGGCCTCTCGTCGTACTACCCGTTCGGCACGCTGCCGCCGGTCGACCGGATGAGCGCGAGCACGATGGCACCCTGGGCTGCGGATGCCGACGGCGGTTCGCTGACCACCGTGGCCGATCCGTTCGGCGGCAAGGGGCTGCAGGTCGACACGAACATCGTCGACACCAACGGCTTCGACGGCTACAAGCTCACGCAGACGAACGACGTGACGAAGCAGCCGCAGTTCACGCTCGGCACATGGTTCATGACGTCGTGCACGAACGCGACCAGCAACGGCACGCCGATCCTGTCGAACAAGAACTACTTCACCGGCAAGAACGCGGGCCTCGCATTCGGCCTGTTCCCCGGCTCGGGCGGCACGTGCAACGTGCGCTTCAACATCGGCGACGGCTCGGTGCGCAACGACGTGACCAACCTGAACGTCACCGCGAATCGCTGGGTGTACCTCGCGCTGACCGTCGATACCGTCGCGAAGACGATGAACACGTACATCTTCGATCCGGTCCTCGGCGAACAGAAGAGCCTCGGCGTCGCGATGACGATCGACGTGACGAAGTTGCCCGGCCTCGGCGTGTTCGGCCTCAACGAAGACGGCACCGGCCGCTACTTCATGAATTCGTGCAGCGACTCGCCGCCGTACACGGTCGGCCAGTGCGGCGCATCGCCGCCGGACGTGCAGTCGTTCGCCGATCTCGCGATGTGGACCCGCGTCCTGACCGAAACGGAACTGCAGTCGATCTTCGGCTCCGGCAAACCGCTGTCCACTCTCATTCACTGACGGAGCCGCCATGCAACCGATCTCTCTCAACGGATTCCCGAAGCTCGTCGCGGCTGCCGTCGCGCTGACGCTGTGCGCCGCGCTCGCCGCATGCGGCAGCGACAGCTCCTCCAACCCGACACCGGGAAGCAATGCGGCAGCCGGTGCGGGCGGCGCAAGCGCTCCGCAGCCGATCGCTGCCGGCGCCGGTCCCGCGTCCGGACCCTGCGCCGCATCCGGCGCGGCCGCGAGCCAGCCGACGAGTGCAATGCAGCTGCATTGCGCACCGTGACCCCTTCGAGCGAACCGACTTCCGACATGACCTCACTCACTCGTCGCAATTTTCTACGCGCCGCCGCAGCCGGCGCTGCGATCTCAACGTTCCCGCCGGCGATCCGCCGCGCGCTCGCGATTCCCGCGAACAACACAACCGGCACGATCAACGACGTGCAGCACGTCGTGATCCTGATGCAGGAAAACCGCTCGTTCGATCATTACTTCGGCACGCTGCCCGGCGTCCGCGGTTACGCTGACCGGATGACGATTCCGCAGCCCGGCGGCGTCCCCGTCTGGCAGCAAAGCGACAGCAAGCGCACGGTATTGCCGTTCCATCTCGACAGCACGCAAGGCAACGCGCTGCGTGCCGGCGGCGCGCATTCGTGGACCGACGCGCATCAAGCCTGGAACAATGGCGCCATGACGAACTGGCCGCAGTTCAAGGGCGATGTATCGATGGGTTATCTGCGGCAGAGCGACCTGTCGTTCCAGTTCGCGCTGGCGAACGCGTTCACGATCTGCGATGCGTATCACTGTTCGCTGCACGGCGGCACGAACTCGAATCGACTGTTCCTGTGGAGCGGGTCGAACGGGCCGACCGGTTCGGGGTTGTCGGTGGTCAACAACGACGGCTGGGACAGCATCGCTGCATCGACGACGGGCTTCACGTGGACCAGCTATCCCGAGCGTCTGCAGGCAGCGGGCGTGTCGTGGAAGGTCTACGAGAACCAGCCCGACAACTTCACCGACAATCCGCTCGCCGGTTTCAAGGCCTACCGGAAAGTCGTCGAAGCGGTAACGGGTGCGCCGAACACGCCGTACACGGCACAGATCGACGCCACCCAGCCGCTCTACAAGGGCATCGGCAACACGATGCCCGACGGCGGCTTCCTGCAGGCACTGAGCGACGACATCGCCGCCGGTACGTTGCCGCAGGTCAGCTGGATCGTCGCGCCCGCGAGTTATTGCGAGCATCCGAGCACGTCGACGCCGGGACAAGGCGCATGGTACATCCAGCAGCTACTCGATGCGCTGACCGCGAATCCGGACGTGTGGAGCAAGACCGTGCTCTTCATCAACTTCGACGAGAACGACTGCTTCTTCGACCACGTGCCGCCGCCCGACGCGCCGACGCGCAACGCCGACGGAACGTATGCAGGTAAATCGACGGTCGACACGCGCTTCGAATACTTCGACTTTCCGACGCCGCCGGGCAACGGCGGCAACGAGCAGCCCGACGGTCTCACGTATGGTCCCGGCCCGCGCGTGCCGATGTATGTCGTGTCGCCGTGGAGCCGTGGCGGTTGGGTCAATTCGCAGACGTCCGATCACACGTCGGTGCTGCGTTTTCTCGAGCAGCGTTTCGGCGTGAAGGAAAGCAATATCAGCGACTGGCGGCGCACCGTGTTCGGTGACCTTACGTCGGCATTCGACTTCAAGAATCCGAACAGCAGCGCCGTGCCATCGATTCCCGCGCCGGCCAAAGCCGCAGCCGACACGCAGTCGGATCAGCAAAGCGCACTTGGCGCGGCACCGGTGCCGTCGGTCAGCACGCAGCAGATGCCGGTTCAGCCGCCGATGGCAAGAAAGTCGCGTGCGTTGCCGTACGAGCTGCACGTCAGCGCGAACGCGGACGTCGCGAGCGGCAACGTGTGGCTCGTGTTCAGCAACACGGGTAGCGTCGGCGCGGTGTTTCATGTGTACGACCGGCTGCATCTGGATCGCACGCCGCGTCGCTACACCGTCGAAGCGGGCAAAGAACTGTCTGACTCATGGGCGGCGGTCACCGATAACGCCGGTGCGTACGATCTGTGGGTGCTCGGACCGAACGGATTCCATCGCGCGTTCCAGGGCAACATGACGTCGCTCGCGACGGGTCCGGCGCCGGAGATTCGCGTGTGCTACGACGTCGTCAACGACGCGACGTTCGTGACGCTGATGAACACCGGCAAGGCGAATGCGAACTTCGTCGTGACGGCGAATGCGTATCGTGTCGACGGTCCGTGGAGTTATGCGGTGCCGCCGCAGATGCAGGTCGAGCCGTCGTGGAATCTGGGGACCGTCGGCGGGTGGTACGACTTCACGGTCGCGGCCGACAATGGATTCGTGCGGCGCTTTGCAGGGCGGCTGGAGACGGGTCAAGACAGTACGAGTGATCCGGCTTCGTGATGGGTGGGGTTGCATGCGAGATTGCATGCAACCCTGACTTGATCTACCCGGCTTGACGGGTGCTGCGCGATCGCGGCGCCCGTTAAGCCTCAAGCCGCTTCGCGAATCTTGCGCACGTATGTTTGCGCAGGCCTCACCTGTGAGCCATCCTCGCGCGCGACGGGGATCTTGCGCAACGCGCGGCCGCTCACGCGGTCGATCAGCACCGAGTGCTTTTCGCCTTGCTTGAAGAGGTTCGCTTCGCCCCATTGACGCAGCATCACGATCACCGGGAACAGCCCTTCGCCCTGCGAGGTCAGCTGGTATTCCTGATAAGCGGAGCCGTCGGAAGCGGGCACGAGTTCGAACACGTTTTCTTCGACGAGCCGGCGCAGCCGGTCAGTCAACACGTTGCGCGCGATGCCGAGACTCGCTTCGAATTCGCCGAAGCGACGAATGCCGTCGAACGCATCGCGCACGATCAGCATCGACCAGCGGTCGCCGACGATATCGAGTGAGCGCGCCACCGGACAGGCCGAATCGGCCAGACTCTTTCGCTTCGCCATTGCCATCACCTCGTTTGCGTGTGTCGAATCGGTTGTATTTTAAAACACGTCTGCGTTCTACGTATTCTTGCAGCGCGGTTGCAGCGCTGTCTGGAATGCCTGTCCGACATACCGGACGCAGGGATGCAAGCGGCATCCAGGGTACGCATGCTAGGCTAGTCCGATTCGCTACTCATACCGATCCCCGGAGACACCTTGCCATGCCCACGCCTTCCGTTCTCGCCCACCTTCCCGCCGATCTCGACGACGCACTGCTGATCGGACGCGTGTGGCGTCCGGCACCCGCCGACGGTCCGGCGGTGATCGTCGTGCGACATGGCGAAGCATTCGACATCACGCACGTCGCGCCGACCACCGCCGATCTGTTCGATCGTCCCGATGCGGTCGAGGTCGCGCGTCACGCGCCCGGCGAATCGCTCGGTCCCGCCGACGCGCTGCTACACGCGGCGCTCGATGCAGCGACGCCCGCCGCCGTGCCGTCGCGTGCACCGCGTCTGCTCGCACCGTGCGACGTGCAGGCGATCAAGGCATGCGGCGTGACGTTCGCGGTGAGCCTGCTCGAGCGCGTGATCGAAGAGCACGCGGGCGGCGACGCAGCAAAGGCCGACGAGACCCGTGCGATGATCAATCAACTGATCGGCGCCGATCTGTCGAAAATCAAACCGGGTTCGGAAGCAGCCGCGAAGCTCAAGGAAGAATTGCAGCGGCGCGGTGCGTGGTCGCAATACATGGAAGTCGGCATCGGCCCGGATGCCGAAGTGTTTTCGAAGGCGCAGCCGATGTCGTCGGTTGGCTTCGGTGCGAATGTCGGTCTTTATCCGACGTCGCAATGGAACAACCCCGAGCCCGAGATCGTGCTCGCGGTGAACAGCCGTGGCGAAACCGTCGGCGCGACGCTCGGCAACGACGTGAACCTGCGCGACATCGAAGGCCGTTCCGCACTGCTGCTCGGCAAGGCGAAGGACAACAACGGCTCGTGCTCGATCGGACCGTTCGTGCGGCTGTTCGACGGCGCATTCACACTCGACTCGGTGCGCACCGCGAGCGTGTCGCTGCGCATCGACGGTATCGACGACGGCTTCGTGCTCGACGGCGTGAGCCACATGAGCGAGATCAGCCGCGATCCCGAGGATCTGGTGCAGCAGACCTGCGGCGCGCATCATCAGTATCCCGACGGCTTCATGCTGTTCCTCGGCACGATGTTCTCGCCGATCAAGGATCGCGACACGCCGGGCGGTGGTTTCACCCATCATCTCGGCGACGTCGTGACGATCTCGACGCCGACGCTCGGCGCACTCGTCAACACCGTGCGGCTATCGACGCAGATCGAACCGTGGACCTTCGGCGTGCGCGCGCTGTATCGCAATCTTGCGCGTCGTGGGTTGGGCGGGGATATCGCGGCAACCGCAGCGTAACCAACGAACGATCCGGCCGGCAGCATCCATCACGTAATCGCATCGCCACAGGCGGTTTTCCGTCGCGGCGATGCGATTCCCGTGTATGATAATGATTCTCATTAAGACGCCTGCCGTTCTCGACGCCCCGCGCGTCCGCCGGATCATGAAAGACCTGTTGATCGTCGCATCGGCACTCGCCGGTGCGCTGCTGTTCTATTTCAGCGCCCCTCATCAGCGCTGGTTCCGCGCGCCGTGGCGCGCCCGTCCAAGCCGCATTGCCGCCGCCGTATTTTCGATCGCCGCGTTCGCGACCGGCGCGGATGCGCTGCATCCGGCCACGTCGCTGTCGCTCGTCGTCTCGACGATGATGGCCACGTTTGTCGCGTGTCCGCTGCTCGGCGTGCTGATCGAACGACGCAGGTTCAGCACGCGTCAAACCTTGCGTGGCTCGATGCAGGAGCCGGCGCGGTGACGCGCGCTGCGTCGATCGAACGCGACTGGCTGACCAAAACGCTGGCAGGCACCGTGGGCGGTTTCGGTCTTGGCATTGCCGCGAGCGCGTTGCTCGCGTGTCTGTCGCCGGGCGGCCTCGCGATGCCGAACAAGTTTCAGGTCGCGATGTGGCTCGTGCCGCCGGTGTGGATCGCAGTCATCGCGGGCAGCTTCATGTTTCGCAGCGGCCTGCGCGCGTGCGGGTGGCTCGGCGCGGCGAACGTCGCTGCGTTTGCAGTCGTGGCCGCTTGCCGGCACATCATCATCTCCTGATTCTTCTCGAAGGGCCCACCCGATATGCGTAGCGAGGTTCTTCGCGTCTACAAAAGCGTGCATACGTGGACCGGCATTGTCGCCGGGCTGCTGCTTTTCATCGCGTTCTACGCGGGCGCGATCACGATGTTCAAGGATTCGCTCACCGTGTGGACCACGCCGCCGCAAACGCGCGCGCATGCGGCGCCGCTCGATCGCGTGGATGCGCTGATCGACGCGACGCTCGCGGCTCATCCTGCTGCGCGCCGGCAGTTCACGCTCGCGCTCGAAGACGGCGGCGCCCGCCTCACGTGGCAACCGAAACCGGGCGAGCGCTGGAGCGCATCGTTCGACGATGCGGGCCATCTGTTTGCACAGCCGAGCCGTCCGTCGGATGCCGCGCGTTTCATCGACGTACTGCACATGACCGCCGGCGTGCCCGGCAGCTACGCGGTCGGAATGGGCGTGATGGGCGTCGTGTCGATGCTCTACGGGCTCGCGCTGGTCTCCGGCGTAATCGTGTTGCTGCCGACGCTCGTCAAGGATCTGTTTGCGCTGCGTATCGGGAAAAACCTGAAGCGCATGTGGCTCGACGCGCACAACACGATCGGCATCCTGAGTTTGCCGTTTCATGTCGTGATGGCGTTGTCGGTGGTCGCATTCGGTCTGAAGGACAACATCTACGACGTGCAGAACAAGGTCATCTATAGCGGCAAGCTGCAGCCGATGATGGTCGAGCAGAATCCGTTCTTCGCGAAAGCGCCGGCTACGAACGATGCCTCCGTTGCAACAGCGCGCGTCTCCGTGCCCGCGTTGCTCGACAGCGTGCATGCGCGTGCGCCGCATTTCGTTCCGGCGACGCTCTCGTATCGTCATGCAGGCGAACCCGGTGCGACGGTGTTCGTTGGCGGCGACGATCCGCATTTTCTCGCGCGCTCCGGCGGCTTCGCGCTGATGAACCCCGCGAACGGACAGTTCCTGAACGCCGAATTCCTGCCGGGTGAAGGCAACGGCAACACGTGGTCTGCCGCGACGAGCGCGTTCTACGCGCTGCATTTCGGCAGCTACGGCGGCAGTCCGATTCGCTGGAGTTACTTCCTGCTCGGCCTCGCGGGCGCGTTCCTGTTTTACTCGGGCAACCTGCTGTGGATCGAGAGCCGCCGCAAGGCCGCGCGACGCGACGGCCTGCCGGTATCGCAGCGACGCGCGACGTTCGTGATGGCCGCGCTGACCGTCGGTGTGACGCTCGGATGCGTCGTCGGCATCTCGGCGACGCTCGCGGCCGGCAAGCTGTTGAGCGGCCGCGTCGGCGATCTGCATGCGTGGCATATCGGCATCTACTACAGCGTGTTTCTCGCGAGCATCGGCTGGGCGTTGCTGCGTGGCGCAGCGCGTGCGTCGGTCGAACTGCTCGCGCTTGCGACGCTCGCGACTGCTTTGATTCCGTGTGCGAGTTTGCTGGGGTGGCTCGCGCCATCGACGGGTTTGTGGGGTTCCGCGAGCGTCGATGCGCTTGGGGTCGACATCGGTGCGGCACTCGGTGCGCTGTGTTTTGCGTGGATGTGGCGCAAGACCGCGCAGCGGGTTGCGTCGGGTCATACCGATAGCGTGTGGTCGCGGCGTCCGCAGCGGGCCGGTATCGATACGGTGAATGCAGAGGGCGAACGTAGCGCGTCGTAGCGTCGTCGTGCATTCAATAAAAAAGCCGCCGGCTTCGCAGCCGGCGGCTTTTTTTCTGGCAACAACTGGCTCTAGAAGTCGGTCGTCATCGAAAGCAGGAACGTACGCGGCGCACCTTCCGTCAGATAGCCGCCCGCCGTCGACGACCAGTACCCTTTGTTCGCGACGTTACGCACGCTTGCGCGGAACGTCGTCTCGCGGCCGAACAACGCAGTCTTGTAGCGCACGCCGAGGTCGACGCGATCCCATGCCGGAATCGACGCAGTGTTCGCGGCGTCGAGGTATTGCGATCCGGTGTGAATCCAGCGCGCGGTCAGCGTGAGACCGGTCAGCACCGGCACGTCGTATTCCGCACCGAGATTGAACTGGAAGGTCGGCACACCGATCGGCCGGTTGCCGTTCGTCGCGCCGCCGGCCGTGTCGAGCAGTTCGCCGTTGATGTACGACGCGCCCGCCAGCAGTCGCACACCCTTGTACGGTTCGCCGTGCACTTCCGCCTCGAGTCCGCGATGCCGCTCGTTGCCGTTCGCCGCGAAGATGCGCGTCGTGCTGTCGGTATAGGCCGACGGCTGCTCGATCTGATACGCGGCAAACGATGCGCCAAGGCGCTGCGTGTCGTACTTCACGCCGACTTCGTATTGCTTCGAGCGATACGGTGCGAGCGTCTGGCCGTAGTTGAGCGCGGTCGACGGCGCTGCGGCCCCTCTCGCGAGCGCTTCAGTCCGGTTCGCGAAGAACGCGAGATTCTCCGACGCCTTCACGACCAACCCGAAGAGCGGCGTCGTGACGCTGTCGTCGTAGTTCGCGTTCTGCACGCCGGCGTAGTCGAAGCCGTTCTGATGGATCGATTGATGGCGCGCGCCGATCGTGAACAGCACACGATCGTGCAGGAAGCCGAGCGTGTCCGATACCGCGACGCTGCGCATCAGCGTCAACGACGTCGTACCGGGATCGCCGAGATCGCCTCCGACGTATTTGTCGGCAGGACGCGGCAGGTTCGGCGTGTTGTAAAGATCGGTCGCGACCGTGCCTGACAATGTATAGGCAGAGCGGCTGTCGATACGCGTGATCGATGCACCAGCCGCGACCATGTGCGTCACCGGCCCCGTCGCGAAATGCCCGCGTACGCCTACTTCGCCGCTGACCGCATCTTCCTTGTGCGGTACGCCGAGCCGCGACAGCGTCGTCGTGCCGGCTGCGCCGTTGTAGGTCGGCGACGCGTAATCGCCATGCTCGTTCGTGTGGCGTGTGCCGCCCGCGACGTAAGCGGTCCATGCCGGCAGAAAATCGTATTCGGCGCGCACGATGCCGACCGTGTCCTCCAGATCGCTGAACGACCACGACTGCGCGTAGTTGTGCGTCGCCGACGGCACCGCCGGAATCTGGCTGCCGGTCACGTAGACCACCGGCCGTCCATCGTCGACCCGTTGCCGCTGATAAAGAAAATCGCCGTACAGACGCAGCTTCTCGCCGCGCCAGTCGAGCGACACGGCGGTCGTGTCGTTGCGTCGATGTTCGCCGTCGATGCTGGTTTCGCCATCGCGGTTCGCCTGGTTCACGCGAATGCCGAATTGCCCTTCGCTGCCGAAGCGGCGCCCGATGTCGACGCGTGCGCCGAGCTGGCCGGAGCCGCTGCCGTCGACGGTGACACGCGTGAGCGGCTTGTCGTCTGCGCGCTTGAGCTGCAGATTCACGCCGCCGCCAATCGCCGAGCCCGACGGCGACGCGCCGTTCAGAAACGCATTCGCGCCCTTGAACACATCGACGCGCTCGAGCGCCTCGGTCGACACGAGCTGACGCGGAGTAATGCCGTAGAGACCGTTCAACGACACATCGTCGCCCTGCAGCACGAAGCCGCGAATCACGAAGACCTGCGAGAAATTGCCGTAACCGGACGACACGCGCACCGCTGCATCGTTGTCCAGCACGTCGCCGAGCGTTTCGGCCTGCTGATCTTCGATCAGCTTCGACGTGTAGGTGGTCATGCTGAACGGCACATCGATCGTTTTCTGCTTGCCGAGTACGCCGAAGTCGGCACCTCGCGCGACCTGGCCACCGGCATAGGTCGGCGCGAGATCGCCGGGCAGTTCGACCGCGGTCGCCTGCACCTTGACGGCGGGCAGCACGGCGCCGGGTGCGGGATCGGTCGTGGTGGACTGCGCCAGAGCGGGAATCGAATAGCCGAAGGCAAGAGAGATGGCAGTGCTGATCGCGAGCCGGCTGGCCGCGAGTTTCGTCGGATGAACCGGCGAAAGGAAACGGGAAACAGACATGTTGACGAAAACGGGTTGGTCGAATTGTCCGTCCCAGGGCGCTAACGGAATCTGGGCGGCGCTTTTCTTAGATTGGCTCGCCCTTCTTACGGAACGCGAACTGAAATCTTATATATGACTAACGAGTATATCGCAAATGAGAATTGTTTTCATCTATAAAATGTTCAAGGTATGAGCAAATGCCCACATCGACCCTCGCATCGGCCTTTCTCGTAGGGCGAAGTGCTACGCACGCAATGCAAAAAGGCCGCTTCACAGCGGCCTTTCGCTCCCTTCAAACCGCTTTCTCGCGACTCAGGCGGCGACCGCCTCGACCGCTGCCGACAACAACACGGGAATCGATTTCGACGTCGGCGTACCGGCACCGTCGGCGACCGATTCGAGCGGTACGAGCGGATTCGTCTCCGGGTAATACGCACCGAGACAACCGCGCGGAATGTCGTATTCGACGAGCAGGAAGCCGTCGACGCGACGCTCGACGCCGTCGTCCCACACGCTCGTGATGTCGACGCGCTGCCCCGCGACGAAGCCGAGCATAGCAATGTCCTCGCGATTCGCGAACAACACGCGACGCTGACCGAACACGCCGCGATAGCGATCGTCGAGACCGTAGATCGTCGTGTTGTACTGATCGTGCGAACGGGTTGTCATCAGCGTCATCAGACGCTCGCCGTGACGGTTGCGCGCGCGGTGGATCGGCGTATCGACGGCGATCGCGTGCACGAGGAACTGCGCCTTGCCGCTCGGCGTCTTCCAGATCCGGTCGCGCGATGCGACGCCGAGATGGAAGCCACCGCGTTGCTTCAGGCGCTCGTTGTAATCGTGGAAGCCGTCGATTACTTTCGCGATGCCGTCGCGAATCAACGCGTAGTTCTTTTCGTGCGCCCGCCAGTCGACCTTCGCGCTGCCGAGCGTCGCCTGCGCCATCCGCGCGACGATCGCGATTTCCGACAGCAGGTTTGGCGACGCGGGCCGGTTCATCCCGTACGAGATGTGCACCATGCTCATCGAGTCCTCGACGCTCACGCCCTGCGCGATCCCGTCCTGCAGATCGATCTCGGTACGGCCGAGCGTCGGCAGAATCAGTGCGTCGCGACCGTGCACGAGATGGCTGCGGTTCAGCTTCGTCGTGATGTGCACGGTGAGGTCGCACGAACGCATCGCGTCCCACGTGCGCGGCGTGTCGGGCGTCGCAATCGAGAAATTGCCGCCCAGGCCGATGAACACCTTCACCTTGCGCTCGAGCATCGCCTGAATCGTGTTCACGACGTCGAGACCGTGCTCGCGCGGCGGCTCGAAATCGTACGCGGCGCCGAGCGCGTCGAGGAACGCGTCGGTCGGCTGCTCCTCGATGCCCACGGTGCGGTCGCCCTGCACGTTCGAATGGCCGCGCACCGGGCACAGCCCCGCGCCGAGCCGACCGATATTGCCGCGCATCATCATCAGGTTCGACAGCAGTTGCACCGTCGGTACCGAATTCTTGTGCTGCGTGAGCCCCATGCCCCAGGTCGAGATCACCGCGCGGCCACGCACATAGATGTCGGCGAGCTTCAGCACGTCGTCGAACGGCACGCCCGATTCCGCGACGATCGTGTCCCAGCTTTCCGCGCGCAGATCGTCGGCGAAGGCATCGAAGCCGACCGTATGCTCCGCGATGAACGCGACGTCGAGCACACGCTCGAGGCCCGACACGCGCGCTTCGTCGTCGAGCTCGATCACGCGTTTCGCGACGCCCTTGATCAGCGCAAAATCGCCGCCGACCTTCGGCCGGATGAACACCGAGCTGATCTTCGTGCTGCTCATCGTCAGCATTTCGACCGGATGCTGCGGGCTCGCGAAGCGTTCGAGGCCGCGCTCTTTCAACGGATTGATCGACACGATGGTCGCGCCGCGCTTCGCACATTCGCGTAGTTCGCCGAGCATCCGCGGATGGTTGGTCGCCGGGTTCTGGCCGAACAGCAGCAGCGTGTCGGCGTGCTCGAAATCGTCGAGCGTTACCGTGCCCTTGCCGACACCCACCGTGTGCGGCAGGCCACGACTCGTCGCCTCGTGACACATGTTCGAGCAATCGGGGAAATTGTTGGTGCCGTACATCCGCACGAACAGCTGGTACAGGAACGCGGCCTCGTTGCTCGCGCGGCCCGACGTGTAGAACGCGGCGCGATCGGGATCGTCGAGCGCATTCAGATGCTTTGCGATCAGCGCGAACGCATCGTCCCATTCGATCGGCACGTAGCGATCACGCGCCGCATCGTAGACGAGCGGATCGGTCAGGCGGCCATGCTGTTCGAGCTCGAAGTCCGATTGCGCCATCAGCTCCGCGACCGTGTGCGCTTCGAAGAACGCAGGCGTCACGCGCTTGCCGGTCGCCTCGGCGGCCACTGCTTTCACGCCGTTTTCGCAGAACTCGAACGTCGATGCATGTTCGCGGTCGGGCCACGCGCAGCCGGGGCAATCGAAGCCGTCCGGCTGATTCTGCGCGAGCAGCGTGCGGTAGTTGCCGCCTGCGACCTTCTCCTTGATCAGGTTGACCGCGACGTACTTCAGTGCACCCCATCCGCCGGCAGGTTGCGTGTACGGTTCGATCCGGGCTTCGGGCTTCTTCATGGTGATTTACTGAAACGATGGGTGCGCTGTGTCGATGGATCCATCCTACTGTGTTCCAAAACTCACCCGGCACACAGAAAATGTGAAATCCGAGGAGTACAGTTGCGCCGATCTGGCCTACACTCAGTGCTGTTCTTCTCTCGCCATCGGATCCCGTGAAACTCTACGAACAGCTCGCCGACGAAATCGAAGCCGCCGTGCAGCGCGGCGTGTTCGCGGCCGGCGAGCGGATTCCGTCGGTCCGTCAGGCGAGCCAGCAACACGACGTCAGCATCAAGACCGTGCTGCGCGCGTATGCGTTGCTGGAAAGTCGCGGCATCGTCGAGACCCGGCCTCAGTCCGGCTACTTCGTGCGCGAACAGCCGCGGCCGCGCAGCGCGCACCCGCCTGCCGCGCAGACGCCGGCGGTCGCGGCGGAAGTCGACGTAAGCCGGCTCGTGCTGTCCACGCTGCGCAGCATCGGCAGCCGCGATGCGCTGCCGCTCGGCTCGCCGTACCCGGACGCGTCGCTGTTCCCCTGGCGCAAGATCAACCAGTACGCGAACGCGATCGCACGACGCCATGCGAGCTGGAACCTGATCAACGATCTGCCGCCCGGCAATCCCGAACTGATCCGTCAGATCGCGCGGCGTTACGCGGAAAACGGCGTCCCCGTCGATCCCGACGAAATCATCATCACGGTCGGCGCAACCGAAGCGATCAACCTGAGCCTGCAAGCGGTGGCGAAACCAGGCGACACCGTTGCCGTCGAATCGCCGACCTACTACGCGATGCTGCACGCGATCGAACGGCTCGGGATGCGCGCGATCGAAGTGCCGACGCATCCCGTCGACGGCATCGATCTCGACGTGCTCGCACAGATCATCGATAAACGGAAAATCGCCGCGTGCATGGTGATGCCGAATTTCCAGAATCCACTCGGTTTCCAGATGCCCGACGAACGCAAACGACGGCTCGTCGAGCTGCTCGCCGCGCACGAGATTCCGGTCATCGAAAACGACGTGTACCAGGAGCTCTATTTCGGCGACGCGCGTCCCTCGACACTGAAGAACTTCGACACACGCGGACTTGTCTTGCATTGCGCGTCGTTCTCGAAGAGCCTGACGGCGTCGTACCGGATCGGCTGGGCCATGCCTGGCCGCTATCGCGCGCAGGTCGAGAAGCTGAAGTTTCTCAATACGTTGACGACGCCGTCCGTGCCGCAGGTGGCGATCGCGGACTATCTGCGGCAGGATGGCTACGACCGGCATCTGCGGCATGTGCGCAAGATCTATCGTCAGCAGGCGCGGCTGATGGCAGCGATGGTGCAGCGATTCTTTCCCGACGGTACGCGCACGTCATCGCCGCAAGGCGGATATGTGCTGTGGGTCGAACTGCCGCCGCGTGTCGATTCGATGCGGCTCTATCAGGCAGCGCTCGCGCGCGGCATCACGATCGGGCCCGGCTACATGTTCTCGACGCGCAACGATTTTCGTCATTTCATCCGGTTGAATTACAGCTACCCTTGGACGACCGAGATCGAGAGTGCGTTGAGGACGCTTGGGGAACTGGCGGCGCAGGTGGGCTGAACACCGATGCCCGAGTAAGGAGACACAATGAACGACACAGTCGACCCCGCCCTCGTCGCGATACTCGCGCAGCTATGGCGCGCGGAACAGGAAACGCCGGGCAAGGCATGGTCGCTCGCCAAACTGGCGAAGCAGGCGGGATTGCCGATGAGCGGCCTGCGGCGTCAGCTGACCGCGCTCGTCGACGGCGGTATCGTCGATACGACGTTCACCGAAGACGGTACCGGCACCGCATGCCTCACCGATGCAGGACGGCAACTATGCGCCGATGTGTTCGCGGGACCAGAGGCGTGACCTGCGTCGATACGGTGTAAAGGACACCGCGCGCAACCGCACTTGCTATAGTTCGACAGGCATGGTGCTTGCGCTACGCAGGCTGACTCGCCGCCGACAGGCGTCACGACCCCGACGGGAAAATCACCATGGACACGCTCTCATCCGACAAGCTGCAGACAGCGGCCCGCAGGCAGGCATCGTGGGCCGTCGGCGCGCTCCGGCAATTCTCCGACAACCGATGTGCGGCGATGGCCGCGGGCATCGCGTTCTATGCGGCGTTCTCGCTTGCGCCGACACTCGTGATGGTGATCGCCGTCGCCGGCTGGTTCTTCGGCGCCGAAGCAGCGCGCGGCGAACTGTTCCGCCAGGTGCATGGCGTGCTCGGCAACGAAGCGGCCGCCGGCATTTCGACGATTATCGAAAACGCCCATCGCAGCGGTAACGCAGGCGGCATCGCAGCGATCATTTCGTTCGCGATGCTCGCGATCGGCGCGTCGGCGACGTTCTCGTCGCTGAACAGCGCACTCAACATGGTATGGCCACCGGTGCGGCCGCGCGCATCGAGTGTCGTCGCGCTCGTGCGCGTGCGGCTGATCTCGTTCAGCCTCGTGCTGGGCGTCGCGTTCCTGCTGATCGTGTCGCTCGTGCTCGATACCGCGATCACGTTCATCGGTCAGTGGCTGTGGGGCAACTCGCCGTACGTGATCATCGGCAACGTGTTGCAGTTGATCGTCGGCCTGTTCGTGCTCGCAATCGCGTTCGCGGCACTCCTAAAGTTTCTGCCCGATGCGATCGTCCGCTGGCAGGACGCGATGGTCGGCGGTCTCGTTGCGGCCGTGCTGTTTTCTGCCGGCAAGAAACTGTTCGCGCTCTATCTCGCGCACGCGGGCATGGCGAATTCGTTCGGCGCCGCTGGGTCGCTGGCTGTGTTGTTGATGTGGTTGTACTTCTCGGCGGCGGTGCTGCTGCTCGGTGCCGAATTCTCCGCCGCGCGCGGACGGATGCACGATCCGCGCGGCGCGTGGGGCCTACAGGACAATGAGCCGCCACCCGGCAGCCGCGCGAAGCTCGCGTCGGTTCTTGCGGCATCGACGGTCGTGACCCAGGCGCCACGTCGTCTCGACGAACCCGCGACCCTCGCCGCAGATCCATCACCCGCACCGACGACATCGACACAGCCGTTGCGCGATGCAGCACCGTCCGTCCCGGTGTCGCCGCGAACCTCACAGCGCGTGGCGACAAACGGCGCAGTCCGTTTCGGCCGCACGGTCGTCCGCGTGGAAAACCAGGCAACGCGAGCCGCGGCCGCCACGCTCGTGCAGGCCGGCCGCAAAGCCGTAGCCGCCGATCGCTACGTCAAGCGACATCCGTGGGGCTCGCTGCTGCTTGCAGCCGGCGCGGCGCTCTTCGTGACCACAGTGGCTGGCCGGCGCAACGGCGAAAATGGCGAAAGCGGATCAAACCGCGCCGCAGCCAACGACGACCGCTGACGCTCCCATCCGGCGACCTAGTCCCGTTCAAGCCGCCTGTCCAGTGCTTCTTTCGACAGTCGCGACCAGGTGGCTAAAAACGCATCAAAAGCCACGGTTCGATTGCCCAGCGACTGGACAAGTGCATTACGCCCTACTTTCAGTAGCACGCCATATCAGCAAGGATTGCGGTCATCACCACCAACAAAACAACAATAATGCGAAATTGGCGATGCAATATTGTGAAATTAGAAATAGTCACCAAAAGTCTTGATAGACAAGGCTTAGCGCCGCTTGTCACATTTTGGAGACAATGATTTTTTTTCGGTTCTTACAGTTGGACACACTGCGTTATTCTCCTTTTCGCAACAACGAAACCAATCATCTGCGTGGAGAAATGGATGAAACGAATCGCACTATCTACCCTCTCGCTGGCCCTCCTGGGCGTCACCGGCGCGGCACATGCGCAAAGCAGCGTCACACTGTACGGCTTGATCGACGAGTCGATTCAGTATGTGCATCACGCTGACCTCAACAACAACAACCTGTACCAGCTCTATTCGGGCAACCTGCAAGGCAGCCGTTGGGGCCTGAAGGGCACCGAAGATCTGGGTGGCGGCCTGAAGGCAATCTTCCAGTTGGAAAACGGCTTCAATCCGAACAACGGCAAGCTCGGTCAAGGTGGCCGCATGTTCGGCCGTCAGGCGTACGTCGGTTTGACGCACGATGCGTACGGTACGGTGACCTTGGGTCGTCAATATGACCCGCTGGTCGACATGGTCCAACCGCTGACGGCAGATAACTACTTCGGCAGCACGTTCACGACCCCGGGCGACGTCGACAACAACGACAACAGCTCGCGTACGAACAACGCAGTCAAGTACACGTCGCCGGTATTCGGTGGCTTCCAGTTCGAAGGCATGTACGCGCTGGGCGGCGTCGCAGGCCAGACGGGCTCGAACCAGACGTGGTCGGGTGCGGCAACGTATGCAACGGGTCCGTTCAGCGTTGCAGCCGGCTACATCCGCATGGACAACAACAATTCGTCAGTCCTGCGCACCGGCTGGAACAGCACGTCGGACGGCACGTTCGACAGCCAGATCAACAACGCATACCAGACGGCCAAGTCGATCGGCATCGCATCGCTGGCAGTTCAGTACGTCACGGGTCCGCTCACGTTCAACGTGCGTTACAGCAACGCTCAGTACAAGTCGGATGCAGCATCGGCATTCGGCGGTACCGAGAAGTTCAACGTTGGCGCTGGCTACGTCGGTTATCAGCTGACGCCGGCTATGCTGCTGGGTCTGGGCTACACGTACACGCACGGCAACGGCGATACGAACGCGACCTACCATCAGATCTCGCTGGGCGGCGACTACTCGCTGTCGAAGCGTACCGACCTGTACCTGGTCGGCGCGTATCAGCACGCGAGCGGCAGCCAGCGTACGGCAAACGGTGTGGTCGGTGCAGGTGCTTCGATCGCCGACTACGGCACGGATTCGAACTCGACGGGTTCGGAAATCGTCAGCCTGGGCATCCGCCACAAGTTCTAAGCATCGCGTCTGCGGCTGAAGTATCGAGCTGCAGCAAAGCCAGCCTGAGGCGCAAGCCGAAGGCTGGCTTTTTTTATTTGCGCGAATGGATTGTGAGGGCCGCTGGGCACGTTGGAAGCCAACGTGCCCGCGTAGCTACCGCCGAGCCTTCTGCTGCGCAGCCTGCGCAAGCGTCTGCTCGGGCATCGCGTCAGCGGCGCTGGACGTCGTCGCGCCGGGCCCACGATACGTCACCGGCCCACGATCGCGCTGCGGCAGCGGCACAGGCGCCGCGTCGCGCCAGTCGGGATCGGGAATCTCGCCGAAGATCTGACGCAGCCGCTCGCCCCACGTGCGATGGATCATCGCGTAATACGCGTTGTCGTGATCGATCGACACGAAGCGCGTCACGCGCAGCGCATCCGTTTCGTAGACCAGCAGATCGAGCGGCAGCCCCACCGACAGATTCGAGCGCAGCGTCGAATCCATCGAAATCAGCGCGCACTTCGCGGCCTCGTCGAGTGGTGTAGTCGGCGTGAGCACGCGATCGATGATCGGCTTGCCGTACTTCGATTCGCCGATCTGGAAGTACGGGCACACCGTCGACGCCTCGATGAAATTGCCCGCCGCGTAGATCATGAAAAGCTGCGGCGCGTGCGGCCTGTCGCCGTCGACACCGATCTGCCCGCCGAGAATGAAACTGCAGTTGAAGTCGACACCGAACTCCTGCAGCGCCGCCGCTTCACGCTGATGAATCGCACGCACCGCATCGCCGACGACGCGCGCCGCATCCGCCATCGTGGCGACGCTCCACAGCGTCGGGCGACCGTCGTCTGACGGCTCGTCGAGTTGATGCAGCACTGCCTGGGTCAGCGACAGATTGCCCGCACAGAGCAACACGAGCACGCGCTCGCCGGGCTGCTCGAAGACGGCCATCTTGCGCGCCGTGCTGATGTGATCGACGCCCGCATTGGTCCGTGTATCCGACAGGAACACGAGGCCGTCGTCGACGCACATGGCAACACAGTAAGTCATGGGTTCATCCGGTGAGAAAAGACGCGTTATTGTAATGCGGCCGCGTCGGTCGAAGCCGGCGCGCGTCTGCTGCAACGCCGGTTCATGCAAAAAGCCGGCACCGTGTCACACGCTTCATCGCGCCACTCAATATCGAGCATCAATAAAAAATCCCCGCGGGCTACACCCGCGGGGATCGCGTACTGCCGGCAGTGAATGAAGGCCGACGCATGAAGCGGCGACATTCATCCGTCCGTTCAGGCAGCCGCTGCGTCCTTCAGCTTCTTCAGCGCACGTGCCTTGATGCGCACGCTAGCCGGCTTGGCCGGGAACCAGCGCTCTTCACCCGTGAACGGGTCCTTGCCGAAGCGCTTCTTCTTCGCCGGCACTTGTTGCGCGACGATCTTCAGCAGACCGGACAGCGTGAATTCGCCAGCACCCTTCTTGTGCACCGCGCCGAGGATCGTATCTTCGAGCGCAGCCAGGATGGCCTTGGCAGCCTTCGGTTCAACACCAGCGCGTTCTGCGACGTGAGCAGCCAGCGAGGCCTTCGTGAAGGTGTCCTTGATCGGCGACAGTGCGCCGGACGCCTTCACGGCGACCTTCTTAGCTGCGGCTTTCGGCGCAGTTGCTTTCTTCGCAGCAACCTTTTTGGTAGCTGCAGGAGCGGCCTTCTTGGCCACCTTTTTTGCGGAAGTCGGCATGTTTCTCCTACCTGTAGTGGTCAGTGAAATGCACGAAGCGCACACGGTATGCGCACGCTTCAACGCCGGATTCTACAAGCGCTGCGGCGTTTCGCGCGAATCTTTTGTGTTCGAAAACCCGGTTTGTTGCGTGGCGCAGACTCCCTGACGCATTTCGATGCCTGTTTTAAGGGGTAAACGTGGGTTCGCTCTGCTCGCTCGATGTCGCGCGTCGTTACCCATCCTGTCAAAAAGCCCATGAAAAATGGGCTTTTTACGATCTACCGACTGACTTCGGGTCGCGTTGCATTCCTTCAATCGCGACTGATATCCGTGCTCGGTACCCGGCGTGACGATTTGCCGCCGCGATCGACGATCGCGAACGCGCGGCAAAGAAGCGACTGTCGATCCGAAGCCGTCGCGCCCATCCATGCCTGATCGCGGATATGACTGTCGGCCGGCTGCACGACCCGAGCATTGCAACCGGTCACGCAGTTTTCACCGGCGTACGAGCGCAGGCATCAGTTGCGCGAGCCGGCCGAGCGCCGCGTCGATATCGTCGGCAGCAATCCCGCCGTAGCCGAACAGCAAGCCCGGACGCGGCGGCGCGCGCACGTAAAACGGCGTCAGCCCATAGAGACAGATCGACGCATCGCGCGCGGCAGCGATGAGCGTCGCTTCGTCGAGCGGCACCGTCAGACGCGCGGCGAGGTGAATGCCGGCATGCGGCGCGATCGGTTCGAACCACGGCGCCAGGTCGCCGCGCAGATGCTCGAGCAAACGCGTGCGACGTGTCGCGTAAATCTTGTGCATCCGGCGCAGATGCTTCGCGAAGTGTCCATCGAGGATGAAGCGTGCGAGCGCCGTCTGCGTCAGCGTGCAGCCGTGCCAGTCGCCGACCTGACGCGCCTTGCGCAACGGCGCAAGCAGCGTCGCGGGCGGCACGACGTAGCCCATGCGCAGCTCGGGCAGCATCGTCTTCGAAAACGTGCCGACGTAGGCGACGAGTCCGGCGCGATCGAGGCTTTTCAGCGGCTCCATCGCGCGGCCTTCGAAGCGGTATTCGCAGTCGTAGTCGTCTTCGACGATCAGCGCACCATGCTGCTGCGCCCACTCGAGCAGTTCGACGCGGCGCTCGAGACTCATCGGCATGCCGAGCGGAAACTGATGCGACGGCGTCACGTACACGAGCCGCGCGCGCTTCGGCAACTTCGAAACGATGAGCCCCTGCGCGTCGACCGGCACCGCGACCACTTTCGCGCCGAGTGCCGCGAAGCAGTCGCGTGCCGGCGGATAACCCGGATCTTCGACTGCCGCGACATCGCCAGGACGCAACGTGATGCGCGCAATCAGATCGAGCGCGTGCTGCGCGCCCTGCGTGACGAACACGTCCTCCCAGTTGCCGGGCACCGCGCGACTGAACGCCAGATAACGCGACACCGCGAGCCGCAGATCCTGCTCGCCGGCAGTCTCGCGATACATGCCGCGACCGCGCGTCTGCACGCGCAACGCGTGATTCACGCAGCGGCGCCATGCGTCGAACGGAAACAGCGTCTTGTCCGTCACGCCGCCGATAAAGTCGTAGCGCCCTTCCGTGTCCGGCTGCGGCATCGGAGGCGCGCGTAGCAACGCGTCCCAGACCGGCAACGCCTTCGCGCGCGGCTTCGACTGCGAACGCGCCGCAGCGGCCGCACGGGCCTGCGCAGAGCTTCCGGCAGGCAGCCGGCCGAGTCCTTCCGCGACGAACGTGCCGGCCCCCGCACGCGACACCAGATAACCTTCGGCGAGCAGTCGCTCGAACACGTCGAGGGTCGTCTTGCGGGACACGCCGAGCCGGCCAGCAAGATCGCGCGTCGACGGTAAACGCGTGCCGCCCGCGAGCCGCCCCTCGACGATCCCCGCCCGCAACTGCCGGTAGATCTGTCCGGCGAGATCGTGCCGCCCTTCGATCGCGAGATGAATGTCCATTTGAACTGGTTACCTCAAATATTCAGAAAATGGCTATTTCACGAGACCACTATACGGCCTAAGCTTGATTCCGTCGCCCGCGAATGGGCATCTTCAACAGGAGCAGGTCATGCAACAACGTCTCGATTTCTACAAGGCCAACCCGGACGTCACGAAGGCCATGCTGGCGCTCGAGGAAAAGGTCAGCAAAAACAGCATCGAGAAGCCGTTAGCGGAACTGGTCCGCCTGCGCGCATCGCAGCTGAACGGCTGCGCGTTCTGCGTGGACATGCACGCCGCCGACGCACGCAAGGGCGGCGAAACCGAACGCCGGCTCACTGCAGTCACCGTGTGGCGCGAAACGCCGTTCTTCACCGACCGCGAACGCGCCGCACTCGAATGGACCGAAGCGGTCACGCTGATCTCGCAGACGCACGTGCCCGACGACGTGTGGGAAGCGGTCAAGCCGCATTTCACCGAGCAGGAGATCACCGATCTCACGCTGCTGATCATCGCGATCAACGGCTGGAACCGGCTCGCGGTGTCGTTCCGCAAGATGCCCGCCTGACGGGACAGACCGATCAGTTTTCAGGCGCCGACACCGCTGCGGCGCCTCGCTTCTCTTACCGCTTTCCCCGCAGCCGCGACGCCTGTCGAACCTGCCCCGCCGATCCGCTTTTTCTATCCCAAGTTTTCGCCGCCGAAATGCCGCTTTTATGGCCCGACAGGTGTAGTATTTTCGGAGCCTTTATGCGCGAAAACGTTAAATCATGATCGAAACAGAAGACAGCCTCGCTGCCTTGTGTCCAATCGTCGAAGCGTCGGGATTAATGCGGGCAGCGCTATTCGCGCCGCCCGAAAAGGGACGTTCCAGATTGCCGCGCATTCCACTGAAAGCAATCCGCCACAGACGGCACATACCGCCGGGCAGTCAAAATCCACCTGAATTCGTTTTAATATGGCGCACGGCCGGACGCCCGCCGCACGCGCCGTAGCGACACTCGCCCATCAGTTGTTTTTGTACGACCGGATTTCGTCTTCGTTTTATCGATTGATCAGTCAGTCTCACATCAGGCTTTACCGTTCAGCTCGTATAAATGTCACAGGGGTATTTCGTATGTCCAAAAATATGACGACCGCCAGCACCGGCACGAACCAGGGCAAGGTCAAACTCATCAAGTGGGGAATTATTGGTTTATCCCTTATTGTCGTTGCGCCGCTCGTGATTCTGCTGGTCAAGGGTCTGGTCGGTCTGATCGTGGCGGGGGTCATTGGGCTCGCGGCGATTAACTTCGCGCCAGTCCTCGCGATGAAATTCGCGAATCAGAAGGTCAAGATGATGGTGAACGAGGCCGGCACGAATCCGATCGAGACGCTTTACAACCAGCTGGCCGAAAAAGAACAGGCGGCGCAGAAATTCAAGGACAGCATCACGAGCTTCCGCACCGAGGTCTCCAACTTCGCGGCCAAGACCGCGCAGTTCAAGAAGCAGTATCCGGACGACGCCGACCGCTTCGAATCGCAGCTCGCGACGATGACCAAGCTGCTCACGTATCGCGAGGCGCGCTACAAGCAGGTGCAGGCGGAACTGCAGAATTTCTCGAATGCGATCGACCGCGCGAAAGCGCTGTGGGACATGTCGCAATCGGCGCAGCGGATGAACAAGATCGCCGGCATGCAGACGAGCAACACGTTCGAGCAGATCAAGACCGACGCGGCCATCGACGCCGTGACGAACTCGGTCAACAAGGCGTTCTCCGAAATGGAAACGTCGCTGATGGAGAACCCGGAAGTCCAGCAGGCCCAGGCGGCCGTTCCTGGCGGCACCGCATCGCAGACCGCGCTGCCGACACCGATCGCCTCGAAGCAGTAAGCGCCTGCACGGCGATTCCGACAGTCCAACCTCCGTATCCAATACGATGAAAAAAATACTCGGCTCGGCACTCTTTCTGATCGTTCTCGTTGCGGGATGGCTGATCTACCAGGGCGGCCTGCTGCGCAACTTCCAGTCGCCTGCGCAGACCAGCTCCAGCAGCCCGGCGAATTCCAGCAGCGACAACAGCAGTAGCAACAGCAACAGCACCGCCGCACCGAAGGTCGTGCAGTCCGTCGCGGTCGACGGCTTCGTGCCGGACAAGAACACGCTGAAGTCGATCGTGACGAACGGCGTGGTCCGCGTGAGCGTCGAGAATCCGTCGCGGCCGTTCTATTCGGAAGTCGACGGCAAGGCGCAGGGTTTCAACGTCGACTTCGCGAAGCTGCTGTTCGCGCAGAAGGAATTCACATCCCGCGATCACAGCACGATCAAGGTCGACACCGCGCACGGCGTCGATACGTACCCGGCCGTGCCTGCACAGCTCACGCAGACCGACAGCCAGGGCAACGCGCTCGTCGACGTCGCAATGGACGGCCTGACCTTCCCCGACGATTCGCCAAAAGGCGTCGTCTACACAGTGCCGTACATCGACGACTTCGGCTATTCACTGATCGTGCGCAAGGGTTCGCCGGTCCACTCGGCAGCCGATCTCGGCGGCAAGAAAATCGGCATCCTGCAGGGCGATCCGGACGTCAAGGCGTTCGTCACGAAGTCGTTCCCCGACAGCCAGATCGTCGAATTGTCGGATGCGAGCATCAACGGCGAGCGTTCGTGGATGGCGCACTTCCTGAACAACCGGCAGGTCGATGCGATCGTCTACGACTACCCGTTCGGCGTCGCGGAAATCGACGGTACCGACCTCACGTTCGCGGTGACCAAGCTCGACGGCTCGAACCTCGCGTACAAGATCGGCGTGCGCAAGAGCGACAGCGATCTGCTGGTGTACCTGAATTCGGCGATCGCGAAGGTGCGGCAGTCGCCCGAATACCTGGCGCTGCTGCGCAAGTACTTCATCAGCAACCAGATCGCGACGACCGCCGCGAGCGGCAACGAAAAGACCTACGTCGTGAAGGCCGGCGACACGCTGAACGTCATCGCTTCGAGCCAGCTGGGCAGCGCGCAGCGTTACGTCGAGATCCAGAAGCGTAACAACCTGCCGAATCCGAATCTGATTCTGGTCGGTCAACGGCTGGTGATTCCGCACGGTTGAGCGGTTCGTCGAGCGCGGGAAACCGCGCGATAAAAAAGCGGCCCCGGCATTGTGCATGCTGGGGCCGCTTCGTTTTAATCTCCGTGAAACGGAGAGGCGAGCGCGCTAGTTCGCAAACACCGCCGGGTTCTTCGTGCGCAACACGCTGTACGGGATCACCGACCAGTCCGGGTTATCGCAGTTCTTCTGCGCCCGCGCGAAATACGCGCCGACGTACATTCCACGCGCCGACAGATACCACGCCGGAGCCGACCAGACCTGTGGATCCGAATAGTCGCAGTCGTTGCTGTCGGCGGGCTTCTGCATTTCGTGCGGATGCAGCCGCTTAAGTATCGCGACGACGTTCGGCCCGAATACCTTGTTCTGATACGTGTACCACGCGTCGGTGTTGGGCTTCGGTCGCGGGCCGTTGCCGAACGGCAGCACGTCGTCGATCTGCAGTTCCTTGCCCGTCTTCGCGTCGATCGTCGTGCCGTGGATGCCGAAGTCCGGATGCGCCGCGCCCTGGCAGTCCCAGCTACTCGACACGTCATAGCTGACGAAACGCTCGCTCAGGTAGTGCTTGTCGACGGTCATCGAATCGACGCCGGGCGCGCCGTTGCCGCCGCTGCACGAGAAGTAGTTCGACAGATTGCCGCCGAAATCGCGATCGACGATCCGGTTGATCGCCGTGATAACCGGCTGCGGATAGCCGTCGATCACATGGAACATCGACACCTTCGACAGCGGCTCGGTGAGCCACTGGATCGTATACTTGCCGCCCACAGTTTCCTTCTTGCCCGGCACGAAGCGCAGGCCGTCGAATCTCAGGCGATCGTAATCGTCCCACGACTTGTCCGGGTTCAGCACCGCATCGGGCATCGCGGGCATCGGCACCGATCCCGCCGCGACCCGGTGCAGCACGACTGGCAGCGACGTCCCCTTCGCGTTCGTGAACGTGCCGCTGTAGCCGTCGGCGCTTTGCTTCAACGCGAAGCGGTCGCCTTTGCTGCCGTCGTTGTCGATGTCGCTGGAGGACAGCGTGAGCGCGGAGTCCTTGCGCTCGCCACGCAGATTGATGTCCTGGCGAAAGCGTCGATAGAAGTAGGCGCCAGAGACGTCGGCGTCTTCGCTGCCGTCGATTTTCATCACCACCGGATACTGGCCGACGGTGCCCTGCAGCGTCAGCGACGACGTCCCGGCCGCATGCGACGGCAACGCAACGCACAGACTCGCCAGGGTGGCAAACAGAGAAAGGGAAAACGAAAGCGCGAAACGTGTCTTCATGACGGCGGACCACGACAAGTCGATGGTCCGCCAGCTTACTGTCATTCAGTGGCTGCGGCCAGCGTCCCGGACGTATCCAGCGTGTGCTGTTCGCTCGTACGCATCTGATCACGGCTTTCGGCCCGCGCCTCTTCTGTGCAACGCTCATGCTCGCGCGACAGCCGGCGCATCAGCGGCAGCAACAGCACGGCAATCAGTGCACCCAGCGCCGCGAGCCAGCCGAGCCCGGCGAAAAGCTTCGTGTACAGCGTCAGCGATTGCAGCGGATCGAGATCGCCGGACGGCATCTGCGCAAAGTTCGCGACGACGCTGCCCAGGTACTGCGACACGCCCGTCGCGACGAAGTAGGCGCCCATCATGAAGCCGCTCATCCGCACCGGCACGTAGCGCGCGATCATCGCAAGACCGAGGCCGCTGACGAGCAGCTCGCCGAGCGAATACAGTCCGTAGCCGCCGACCATGAACCACGACGACACGCGTCCATCGACTGCATAACGGCCGCTCAGCGCGTAGACAAAGAAGCCCGCCGACACCACCGCGAAACCGAGCGCGTATTTCACCGCGACCGAAACGTCGTTACCGCGCTTCGCGAGCCGCGTATACAACAACGCGAGCAGCGGGCTCAACACCATGATCCAGATCGGATTCAGCGCCTGGAACTGTCCGGCGCTCCACGAGAATAGCGACGTGCCGAACACCGAGAAATGCGGATCGACGTTACGCAGCGCGAACAGCGTCAGCGACGTCGACATCTGCTGGTAGAACACGAAGAACAGGATCACCTGCAGCGTGAGGATCAGCGCGGCGACGAGGCCCGCGCGCTCCGAACGTTCGCAGCGGGTCAGCATGTAGCCGAAGATCGCGAGGATCGCGACGCCGGCCAGGTACACGCAGGCGACGGCGATCGCCTTGTGCTGCAGCACGTAAGTCGTCGCGACGGCGAGCACGACCCCGCCTGCGGCAACTGCACCGAGCCGCTTCCAGCGCACCGGTTCGGCGTCGGGTTCCGAGCCGATGTGCGCGAGCGAGCGATGCAGCAGCAGGACATTCAGCACGCCGAGCAACATGCCCGCGCAGCACACGCCGAACGCCGCGTGCCATCCCCAGTGATCCTTGATCCACGGTGTCGCAAGCATCGACAGCGTCGAGCCGATGTTGACGGCCATGTAGTAGATCGTGAACGCGCTGTCGATGCGTGCGTCGTCGCCGTCATAGATGCGCCGCACGAGGTTCGCCGCGTTCGCCTTGAAGAGACCGTTGCCGACGATGATCACGCCGAGCGACGCATACATATGACCGAGACGATCGGTCGGCATCGCAAGCATCAGATAGCCGGCCGCGAGCACGATCGCGCCGCAGATCATCGTGCGGCGCGTACCGAGAATCCGGTCGCCGATCCAGCCGCCCATCGAAGGCGCCGCATAGACGAGCGCCGCGAACGCGCCCCACGTCAGGTTCGCCTGACTGTCGGAGAAGCCGAGCCGGTTGACCATGAACAGCACGAGCAGCGCCGCCATGCCGTAATAACCGAAACGCTCCCACATTTCGATCAGGAAGACCGTCGAGAACGATCGGGTCTGGGAGACGGGAGATTTCATCGTCGTATACCTCAAGTGCATGTGTAGATAGCGGCGTGCGCAGTGGCGCACGCGCATCCGGACATCGAAACGCTGGAACAGGAAGAAGAGAAAGCGCAACGCTGCGCCGCGAGCCAGCGAGGTTCCCGCTGCTGTCGCAGGAACCGGCTCGACGATACGATCGCGTGACGGGCCAGCCGTGAGCGCGCGAGACGCGAAACCGCCCGGCGGGCAATCTCGCGAAGAGGGACGCTGCGTGATGCCGCGTCGAAATCGAAGGTGTCGTTCATCTGGTTCGGAAACTGGCGATCCGGGTAGGACCGACCAGTCGAATAGCCGCGGCAGGATCGCTGCACTGCGTGGATTTGCGCAAGCAGACCGAAAGATTCGACGGTCCGCAAGCGGTGGCGATTCTGCGGATCGACGGCTCGCGCGTCACTCCGGGTATCCACTGAGATCGAAACGCATATCCACGCCCGGCATGATTTTCGGCTCATCGACACGCCGCGGAAGCGCGTCCTGTGTGCGCCAGGCGTTATGCGGATCGGTTCGAATCACTTACTCTCCGGGTATTACTTCGCATCCGATGGGAAAAACACCGCCAATTTCGCAAGTTTTCATGCATTTGGCGGTTGGACGGGAGGGTTCTGGCAACATAGAGTGTGGTCTCGAAAAGAAACGGGAAGCCGGGTCGTCGGCGTGCAACTACGGATCGCGAACGACCGGAAGGCTATCAAACAAGATTTACTTATATCAAACAAATTTTGACGGGGTGATTTCGTCCTGATATGGTCTCGACACTCGAAAAAAAGGATCCCGCTCTTGTGCTGGGCAGCAAGATTCGCGCACTAAGGCATCGACTGAAGCGCACGCTCGACGACACGGCGAGCGCGGCGGGCATCTCGAAGCCGTTCCTGTCGCAAGTCGAACGCGGCCTTGCGTCGCCCTCCATCACGTCGCTGGCGGGCATCGCGCACGCGCTCGGCGTGACCGTGCAGTATTTCGTCGATACGCCGAGCGAGGAGCGCTCGGTCTGTCGCGGCGATCAGTTGAAGTTTTTCGGGTTTGCGGATTCCGCGAACCTGTTTGCCCGGATGACCAATCTTTCCGGAGGCCGCCAGCTGGAGGCGATCCTCGTGAAGATGCCGCCGGGCCAGAAGCGGTCGGAAGTCACGACGCATGCGGGCGAAGAGTTTCTCTACGTGATCGCAGGCGAAGTGTCGCTGACGCTGGAAGGCAAGACGTTCGTGCTGCACGCCGGAGACAGCGCGCACTACGAATCGACGGTGCCGCATAGCTGGGCCAATACGGCCCGTGTGGAATCGGTTGTCGTCTGGGTAGGTACACCGAGACTGTTTTAGGTCGCAGGCGTTCGGATCGTTCACATGCATCGAACGGAATGCCTGCGTTACGATTTGTAAGGATTCCTGCATGCTGGACAGACAACAGGGGCCACCCCGGCCCCGCAGCAGATAACCGGGCGCGCGTGCCGCGCACCGGTAGTCCTTTCCACACTTCCTCTGCGATCTCACTCATGAAAAAAACGTCCGCCTTCGCGACGGCGCTGACCGCGCTCGTCCTTGCCCTATCCGCTCCCGCCGGCGCTGTCACGGTACCGTCCGGCGTCACGCTCGCCGCGAGCCAGGAAATCACGCGCCAGGTGCGCGGCGAAGTCGAATCGCTCGACCCCGCACACATTGAATCGTGGAACGGCAACACCGTCGGCCTCGATCTGTTCGAGGGATTGACGCGCATCGACGCGAGCGGCGCGGTGGTACCGGGTGTGGCGCAGTCGTGGACGCGGACCGGACCGGACACATGGGTATTCAAGCTGCGTCACGACGCGAAGTGGAGCAACGGCCAGCCGGTCACCGCAGCGGACTTCGTGTATGCGTGGCAGCGTGTCGTCGATCCGAAAACCGGTTCGAAGTACACGATCCTCGTCGAGTTCGTGAAGAACGCGAAGGAGATCATCGCGGGCAAGATGCAACCGTCGAGCCTTGCCGTGCGAGCGAGCGATCCCTACACGCTCGAAGTCACCACCGATGTTCCCGCCGCATTCTTCCCCGAGCTCGCGGCAATGGGGCCGATGGCTCCGGTCGATCGCGCGACGGTGACGAAATTCGGCGACGCCTGGACCCGGCCGGGCAACATGGTCAGCAACGGCCCCTATACGCTGACCGACTGGCAGCCGAACAACCGCATCGTGATGACGAAGGACAGCCACTACTGGAATGCGCCGAAGGTGGTGATCTCGAAGGTGACGTACCTGCCGATCGAAGACAACGAAACCGCGATGCGCATGTACCAGGCAGGCCAGTTCGATTACACCTACTCGATTCCGTCGGGTATCTATGCACAGGTCTCGAAGCAGTTCGGTAGCGAACTGCGTACTGGCCTGCAGATCGCCACCTACTACTACAGTCTCGACAACAACGACCCCGCCTTCAAGGACAAGCGCGTGCGCGAGGCGCTGTCGATGGTGGTGGATCGCGACCTGCTCACCTCGAAGCTCACGCAGGCCGGCGAACAGCCGATGTACGGCCTGATCGTGAAAGGCACCAAGGGTGCAGGCGTGTTTACGCCCGACTGGGCGTCGTGGCCGATGGCCAAACGCGTCGACTACGCGCGCAACCTGCTGAAGCAGGCCGGCTACTCGGACGCGAAGCCGCTCACCTTCACGCTCACGTACGACACCAACGACCTGCATAAAAAGGTGGCGCTCTTCGTCACGTCCGAATGGCGGACCAAGCTCGGCGTCACCGCGAAGCTCGATAACGTCGAATACAAGGTGCTGCTCAAGCAGCGTCATGACGGCAAGGTGCAGGCATCGCGCGACGGCTGGTTCGTCGACTACAACGACGCGATGTCCTATTTCGATCTGATCCGCTGCGGCAGCGTGCAAAACGACCAGCACTATTGCAACCCGAAGGTCGACGCGCTGATCGCGCAGGCCAACCAGCAGCTCGACGACGCGAAACGCACCGCACTGCTCACGCAGGCACACGACCTCGCGATGAACGACTACCCGATCATTCCGCTGTTCCAGTATTCGGCGGACCGGCTCGTGAAGTCGTATGTGGGCGGCTACCAGTCGACCAACTACATCGACATGCGCGCGTCGCAGGACCTGTACCTGCTCAAGCACTGAGCTGAGGAGTCCCCCGTCATGCTGGCGTACACCTTGAGGCGCACGCTGTGGGCGATCCCGACGATCCTCGCCGTGATCACCGCGTGCTACCTGCTGCTACATCTGACTCCGGGCGGCCCGTTCGACACCGACAAGCATCTGTCGGCCGCCGTGATGGCCAACCTGAACGCGAAGTACCACCTCGATCTGCCGCTGTGGCGCCAGTATCTGTTCTATCTGAACTCGCTGCTGCACGGCGATCTCGGGCCGTCGTTCCGCTACGTCGACTGGTCGGTCAACGACCTGGTGTTGCGCGCGTTGCCGGTGAGCCTCGGCGTGGGCGGCGTGTCGGTGCCGATCGCGTTCGTGATCGGCGTGCTGCTCGGCACGATTGCGGCCGTCCGGCGCGACAGCGTGATCGACTACGGCGTGATGGTGCTCGGCAATATCGGTAACGTGATCCCGCCGTTCGTGCTCGGCCCGGTACTCGTATGGGTCTTCGCGATCCTGCTGAAGGGGTCGGCAGGTCACGGCCTGTTGCCTGCCGGCGGCTGGGGCAACGGCGAATGGCACTACCGCGTGCTGCCGATCGTGCTGCTCGTCTTCATCAACGTCGCGGCGATCGCGCGGGTCATGCGCGGCAGCCTGATCGAAGTGCTGTCGGGCAACTTCATCCGCACGGCGCGTGCGAAAGGTCTGCCGATGCGCATCATCATCCTGCGTCACGCGATGAAGCCCGCCTTGATGCCGGTCGTCTCGCTGATGGGTTCGGTATGCATCTCGTCGATCACCGCCGCGGTCGTCACCGAGTCGGTGTTCGCGCTGCCGGGGCTCGGGCAACTCGTCGTGAACGGCGCAATCAACCGCGACTACACGCTGGTGCTCGGTCTCGTCGTGCTCACCACCGTCGTCGCGATCCTGTTCAACCTGCTGGTCGACCTCGCGTATGCGTGGCTCGATCCGCGCATCCGGTACTGATCTCATGAGCCGTCTCTCTCCTGCTCTCGACGCGCCGCCGGACGCCGTCGCACCGTCGCACTCGCGCAGTCCGCTCGCCACCGCCTGCTTACGCTTCGTGCGCAACCGCGCGGGGATGGTCGGTCTCGTGATCCTGCTGCTGATCGCGATCGCGTGCGTCGCCGGTCCGTGGCTGCTGCCCAACGATCCGATCAACAGCGACTGGTCCGCGATCAGCCTGCCGCCCACGTGGGCGAACGCACACTGGTTCGGCACCGACGAACTCGGCCGCGATCTGCTGGTGCGTACGCTGGTCGGCGGGCGCGTGTCGCTCGAAGTCGGCCTGCTCGGCACGCTGGTCTCGGGACTGTTCGGCGTCGCATGGGGTGCGACCGCCGGCTATCTCGGCGGCCGCGTCGACACCGCGATGATGCGCGTGGTCGACATGATGTACGCGATCCCCTACATGCTGATCGCGATCCTGATGATGACGCTGTTCGGCCGCGCGTTCTATCTCGTCGTGCTGACCATCAGCGCGTTCTCGTGGCTCGACATGGCGCGCGTCGTGCGCGGCCAGACGCTGTCGCTGCGCTCGCGCGAATTCGTCGATGCGGCACGGGCGATCGGCGTCGGCTCGCGGCCGATCATCGCGCGTCACATCGTGCCGAACCTGATCGGCGTGGTGGTCGTCTATGCGACGGTGACCGTGCCGAACATCGTGCTCACCGAATCTGTGCTGTCGTTCCTCGGCCTCGGCGTGCAGGAACCGATGACGAGCTGGGGCGTGCTGATCCAGGACGGCGCGCAGAAGCTCGAATCGATGCCGTGGCTACTACTGGCTCCCGCGCTGATGCTGTGCGCGACGCTGTACAGCGTGAACTTCGTCGGCGACGGTCTGCGCGACGCACTCGATCCGAAGGACCGCTGACATGGCACTCCTCGAAGTCAAAGACCTGAGCGTGCGCTTCACGCGCCGCGAAGGGGCGCCGGTCGACGCTGTGCAGCGCGTGTCCTTTTCGCTCGATGCGGGCCGCACGCTCGGCATCGTCGGCGAATCCGGGTCGGGCAAGAGTCAGACCGTGATGGCGCTACTCGGGCTGCTCGCATCGAACGGCCAGGTGTCCGGCGAAGCGCGCTATCGCGGCGACGATCTGCTCGCGATGAACAGCGCCGCGCTGAACCGCATTCGCGGCGACCGCATCGCGATGGTGTTCCAGGACCCGATGACGTCGCTCAATCCGTTCCTGACGATCGAACGGCAGATGACCGAAACGCTGCAGCTGCATCGCGGCACGACGCGTCGCGAAGCGAAACGCCGCGCGATCGAAGCGCTCGAAACGGTGCGCATCCCGGACGCGGCACGTCGCATCGGCATGTACCCGCACGAGTTTTCCGGCGGCATGCGTCAGCGCGTAATGATCGCGATGGCGCTGCTGTCCGAGCCCGAGATCCTGATCGCCGACGAACCGACCACCGCGCTCGACGTCACCGTGCAGGCGCAGATTATCGAACTGCTGCGCGAGCTGAATCGCGAGCGCGGCACCGCGATCGTGCTGATCACGCACGACATGGGCGTGGTCGCCGGACTGTGCGACGACGTGATGGTGATGTACGCGGGCCGTACCGTCGAACAGGCGCCGGCGGAAACGCTGTTCGCCTCGCCGACGCATCCGTACACGATCGGTCTGCTGAACGCGCTACCGCGTCTCACCGACGATCACGGCGCCCCGCTGCGCACGATTCCCGGCAATCCACCGTTGCCCGGCCAGGCCGGCGACGGCTGCGCATTCGCTGCACGCTGCACGTTCGCGCGCGACGTCTGCCGCACGGTGCCGCCGGTACTGACCGCGCTCGATGCGCAGAACCGCACGCGTCGCGCGTGCCACCGCCCCGTCAACGAAATCGTGGAGGCGCTGTGACGACCGCCCAACAGACCAGCACCGCACCCGTGCTTCTATCGGTCAACGATCTGAAGGTGCATTTCCGCGTGTCGCGCGGCGGCTTGCCGTGGTCCGGCAAGGCCACGCTGCGTGCCGTCGACGGCGTGTCGTTCGACGTGCGACGCGGCGAAACGGTCGGGCTCGTCGGTGAATCGGGTTGCGGCAAGTCGACGCTCGCGCGCGCGATCGTCGGCCTCACGCCGGTCACCGAAGGCGGCGTGCAGTGGCTCGGCAACGAGACCGTGCAAAGCGACGGCCGTCACACGAAGCGCGACACCACACAACTGCGCCGCGACGTGCAGATGATCTTCCAGGATCCGCTCGCGTCGCTCGACCCGCGCATGACGATCGCGCAGATCGTCGCCGAGCCGCTGATCACGCATCGTCCCGGCATCGGTCGCGAAGAGGTACGCCGTCGCGTGCTCGCGATGATCGAACGCGTCGGGCTCAACGAGCAGCACCTGCGCCGCTATCCGCATGAATTTTCCGGCGGCCAGTGCCAGCGCATCGGCATCGCGCGCGCGCTCGTCGGCGAACCGCAACTGGTGATCTGCGACGAGCCGGTGTCCGCGCTCGACGTATCGATCCAGGCGCAGATCGTCAACCTGCTGCGCGATCTGCAACGCGAATTGCAGCTGTCGCTGCTGTTCGTCGCGCACGATCTCGCGGTCGTGAAGGCGATCAGCCAGCGCGTGCTCGTGATGTACCTCGGCCGCGTGATGGAGTTCGGCGAGCGTCACGATGTGTACGGTGCGCCCACGCATCCGTACACGCGCGCACTGCTCTCTGCGGTGCCCGTGCCCGATCCGAAGATCGAACGCGCCCGCAGCCACCTGCTGCTGCGCGGCGAGATTCCATCGCCGCTGTCGCCGCCGTCGGGCTGCGCGTTCCGCAACCGCTGCCCGGATGCAATCGACGCATGCGCCAGCGAGACACCGCTGCCGCTCGTGCGCGGCGCGACCACTGCACGCGTTGCGTGCATACGCGTCGGCACCGGCTAGCGCTAGCTAGCCGTCGCTAGACCGCTGCGGCACCACGCTGCCGCAGCGTTCCCCTGCTTCCCCCCTTTCCCCGACACGGCCGACCGCCGCGTCGATGGAGACGCTCGTCCTGCGATAACAGAACGGGCAAACGCGTGGACTGGCCGACCGCCAGCCAAAGACTCACAAACACAAAAAGAGACTTTGATGAACATTACCCTGACACCGTCGAATCACTCGAAACGAAGCTGGCTGGCGCTCGGCGTGCCCGCGCTTACTGCACTCGCCGCAACGTGCAGCGCTTATGCGGACGATGCCGTACCGTCGAGCACAAACACGAAGCCTGTACCAAGCGCACAGGTCGCGCAGTCCGCGCCGGTCGGCACAAACAACGTGGTGGTCGATGCCGAAGCGACGCAGACCGTGCTGCCGTCCGCGCCCGCGTCAGCATCGAGCCAGGCAAAGAGCAACGGCTTCATCGCCGACAGCCACCTGAACCTGCAATTCCGCAACTACTCGGATTACCTCGAGATCAAGGACACGCTGCATCGTCACGCGTGGATTCAGGGCGTGCAGGCGAACTACGAATCGGGCTATACGCAGGGGCTTATCGGCCTGGGCGTCGATGCGTCGCTGTTCGGTGCGCTGAAGCTCGACGGCGGCAAGGGTGCGGGCAACATGGTGCACGTGTCGCCGGGCGGCGGCGGTTCGAACCAGCTCGCGTGGGCGTACCCCGGTATGTATGACATCAAGGGACGCATTTCGGAAACTGTTGTGAAGTACGGTCTGCAGATCGTGGCCAACCCGTTCCTCGAACCGCACGATAACCGCGCATTGCCGCCGACTTTCCTCGGCGTGTCGCTCGTCAGCAAGGACGTGAAAGACATGTCGATCGAAGCCGGCAGCTTCACGAAAACCAACGCACGCGGCGAGACCTATCTGCGCTCGATGACGACGTCGTACGGCGGCGTGAAGTTCAACCGCTTGAGCTATGTGGGCGGCAGCTGGGACTACGCGCCGAACGGCACGCTGTCGCTGTACGCGGACCAGGCCGACAACGTGTGGCGCCAGTACTTCGCATCGGTCACGCAGTCGATCGGCGACCCGTCGACAATCAAATGGACCGGCCTCGCGAACATCTACTCGACGCACGACACCGGCGATTCGCTCGAAGGCCACATCAACAGCAATGCGTACAGCCTGTCGATCTCCGCGCAGCACGGCGCGCATTCGCTGCTGCTCGGCTTCCAGCAGGTGCTCGGCGATCAGTTCTTCGACTACGTGAACGAAACCAACGGCATCTATCTGACCAACTCGATGGACGTCGACTACAACGCGCCGCATGAAAAGTCGCTGCAGCTGCGCTATTCGGTCGACGGCAAGTACCTCGGCGTGCCGGGCTTCAAGGCGATGCTGTGGGGCCTGACGGGCTGGGGTGCGGATGCATCGGCGGAAGCGGCGGCGAATGCATCGACGTCGAGCCCGTTCCACGATCTGTACTGGAAGAACGGCGAACCGGTGCACGGCCGCCATCACGAGATCGGTTTCATCCCGAGCTATACGCTGCAAAGCGGCCGCTTCAAGGACACGAAGATCACGTTCATCGCGATGTGGCACGTCGCGCAGGCGCACTACTCCGACAGCAACAACATGGAGTACCGGCTCGTGGTCAACGTGCCGATCAAGGTGTTCTAAGCAGCACGATCAGCCGATCGTTCCCGAGGTGCCCGTGGCAATCGGGACGATCGCCTGCATCGGCCGGCGCAGCGCTGCGTCGAACGGATTGGTCTGCGGACCGATCGCATCGGCCTGGCGACGCAGCAGCTCGACGACCATCGGCAGACGGTCGTCGCCGAGCCGCGACGCGAGCGTGCCCACGCTCAGCGCGGCGACCGCGGTGCCGGTGCGATCGAGCACCGGCACCGCGACCCCCGCCATCCCGTCGAGCAACCCGCTGCTACGACCCGCGTAACCGAGCTGCCGCACGCGTTCGATCTCCGTGCGCAAAAACACTTCGTCGAGCACACCGTAGCCGCGAATACGCGGCACGTTGTAGCGGATGATCTCTTCGCGCTCCGCTTCCGGCAGGAACGCGAGAATCGCGAGACTGCCCTGCCCGACGCCGAGCGCAACCCGCCCGCCGATGTCGCCGGTGAACGAGCGGATCGGGAACGGCCCTTCGCACAGATCCAGACAGACCGCATCGAAGCCGCTTTTCGCGAGCAGGAAGATCGTGTCGCCGAGGCTCGCGCATAACCGCAGCAGCGCGGGCCGGCACAGCGTGCGCATCCCGTTCGGATTGCCTGCCTGCGCCGCGAGCGCGAAGAACTCGACGCTCAGCCGGTACAGCTTCGACTGCTCGTCCTGTTCGACCATCCCTTCGACGATCAGAGACTGCAGGATGCGATGAACTGTGGCCTGCGTGAGCCCGACCGCTTTCGCAAGCCGCGTGACGCGCGCGCCGTCCTGCTGCATGCCGGCCAGCGCGCGCAGCACCGCGAACGCGCGCTGCATCATTCCGGGCCCTGGCGCGGCTGCGTCTTCCGGTTTCTCTTGAGTGGCAGTCGCCATCGTTTTTGTCCCTTTCATTCCATTGAATGGAAGATTAGCACGGCATTCTCTCTGGCGATCAAGAGCCGGCTCAGCGGTCTTCTTCCATATTTTTCGGAGAAATCAGGGCTAACCCGAATCTACCCAGACGGAATCAATCCGCATCGACTTCGCCATTCGTTCCATTTACCGGAATTTTTCTCAGTTTTCTCTCATTTGATGGAATTCCAAATTGACGCCCCACAATTTGGCTGGCTAGAGTCGGTTCCAGTGAAGCCCGGTAACTCGCCGGCGCGCATCGAAGGACCCCTCCCCATGTCGTTCCTCACGCTCACGGATCTGACCAAATCGTTCGGCGACCTGTATGCGGTCGTCGATGTGAACCTGTCGGTCGAAAAAGGCGAGTTCGTGTCGCTGCTCGGCCCATCGGGCTGCGGCAAGACCACGACGCTGCAGATGATCGCCGGCTTCGTCGACGCAACGCGCGGCCGCATCTCGCTCGACGGCCGCGACATCACGCAGATGAAACCGAACCGCCGCGGACTCGGCGTCGTGTTCCAGAGCTACGCGCTGTTCCCGCACATGAGCGTCGCCGAGAACGTCAGCTTCGGACTCGAAATGCGCGGCGTCGACAAGGCCGAGCGCACCGACCGGATTCGCGAAGCGCTCTCGCTCGTGCGGCTCGATACACTCGCGCATCGCTTTCCGCGCGAACTGTCAGGCGGCCAGCGGCAACGCGTCGCGCTTGCGCGGGCGATCGTCATCGCGCCGCCAGTGCTGCTGCTCGACGAACCGATGTCGAATCTCGACGCGAAGCTGCGCGAGGACATGCAGTTCGAACTGCGCACCATTCAACGCAAGATCGGTACGACGACGATCATGGTCACGCACGATCAATCGGAAGCGCTGTCGATCAGCGATCGCGTCGTCGTGATGGAAGCGGGACGCATCACGCAGATCGACACGCCGTATCACGCGTACGAACGCCCCGAGAATCTGTTCGTGTCGCAGTTCATCGGCAAGGCGAACATGCTCGCGGGCACGATCACCGCGCGCGACGGCGACGCGATCTGCATCGACCTCGGTCACGATCTCGCCGAAACCGGCCGCACTGCGCAGCTACCGATGCGCGAGCGCGCGGTGAACGTCGGCGATACGGTCACGCTGTGCATCCGGCCGGAAAAGCTGCGCCTGTGCGCACCCGGCAGCGGCCGGCTGTCCGCGACCGTGACGAGCCGTTTTTTCCTCGGCAGCCAGTGGCTGTATCGCGTCGACAGCACGCTCGGCGAAGTGCTGGTGTGCTGCCAGAACGAAGGCAACGAGCCGCTTGCGGAGGGCGCGCCGGTCGGCATCGACTGGAACAGCGACGCGATCCGCTTCATTCAACGCGAGGTCGTTCATGGCTAGCGCGCTGCCCGCATCCAGTCGCACGGCGGCACCGCGCGCGCCGTGGCATGCGTACCTGCCGCTGTGGCTGATGTGCGCGCCTGCGTTCGCGTTGTTCGCGGTACTCGTGCTCGTGCCGCTCGCGATGACGTTCGTACTGACGTTCTACCGCTTCGATCCCGCAAGCGGCCCGATCGCCGCGTTCCAGTTCGGCAACTACGTCGAGGTGCTGACGTCCGGCTACTTCCAGACGATCTTCGCGCGCACCTTCGGCATCGCCGCGCTCACCACCGCGCTGTGCGTCGCGATCGGTGCGCCGGAAGCGTACGTGCTGTCGAAAATGCGCGACCCGTACCGCTCGCTGTTCCTGCTCGTGATCCTCGCGCCGCTGCTGGTGTCGGTCGTCGTGCGCGCGTTCGGCTGGAGCATGCTGCTCAACACCGACGGCCTCGTGAATCACGCGCTCGGCGTGTTCGGACTCGGACCGTACAAGCTCGAATACACGACGTTCGCGATCGTGATTGCACTCGTCCATGTGATGCTGCCGTTCATGGTGATCCCCGTGTGGACGTCGCTGCAGAAAATCGATCCGCAGACGGAAAACGCCGCGCTGTCGCTGATGGCCTCGCCTGCGACGACGCTGCGACGCATCGTGCTGCCGCAGCTGATGCCCGGCATTCTGTCGGGCAGCCTGATGGTGTTCGGCTTGTCTGCTAGCGCGTTCGCGATTCCCGGCCTGCTCGGCGGACGCCGGTTGAAGGTTGCGGCCACCGCCGTCTACGACGAATTCCTCGGCTCGCTGAACTGGCCGCTCGGCGCGACGATCGCGCTGCTGCTGCTCGCGGCGAATCTGATCGTGATGCTCACGTACTACCGCGTGCTCGAGCGTCGCTACGCACGCAGCATCGGCTAGGGGCCCACGATGAGAAAGAACGGCCCGCTGGCCATCGCCTTCCATACGCTCGTGATCCTGTTCGTGCTCGCGCCGCTCGCGATCGTCGTGCTGGTCGCGTTCACGCCCGATCAAACGCTGACGCTGCCCACGCATGGTTTCTCGCTGCGCTGGTTCCGCGCGATCCTCGACTACCCCGATTTCATCAGCGCGTTTTTCAACAGCCTGAGGCTCGCGTTCGCGTCGGCGACGCTGTCGCTGATCGTCGCGCTGCCCGCCAGTCTTGCAATCGGTCGCGCGCGCTTTCCGGGCCGTAGCTTCCTGAACGGGCTGCTGCTGTCGCCGCTCGTGATTCCCGGCCTCGTGCTCGGCATTGCGCTGCTGCGCTTCTTCGCGTTGATCGGCGCGACCGGCTCGTTCGTGTGGCTCGTGCTCGCGCACATGATCATCATCACGCCGTTCGTGATGCGGCTCGTGCTCGCGTCGGTGAGCGGGCTCGACCGCAGCATCGAACACGCCGCGTATTCGCTCGGCGCGGACAGCTGGACCGCGTTCCGCCGCGTCACGCTGCCGCTGATCATCCCCGGCATCACCGGCGGCTGGCTGCTCGCGTTCATCAACAGCTTCGACGAGCTGACGATGTCGATCTTCGTCACGTCGCCGCAGACGGTGACGCTGCCGGTCCGCATGTACATGTACGCGACCGAATCGATCGATCCGATGATGGCGTCGGTGTCGGCGCTCGTGATCTTCATTACCGCAGGCGCGATGCTGCTGCTCGATCGCGTGTATGGACTCAACCGCATTCTGATCGGCCAACACTGATGTCTTCTTCCATAGGTTCCTCTGTGGGCGCGCAGTTCGTCCGCGTCGCTGAAACGCAGCGTGCGCCGCTTGCGTTTGTGCTCGACGACGAGCCTGCTGCGGCACTTGCCGGCGATACTGTCCTCACAGCAATCTTGATGCAGCGACGTAGCGTGCGCGCCAGCGAATTCAGCGGTGAACCGCGTGCGGGGTTTTGCCTGATCGGCGCGTGTCAGGACTGCTGGGTGCGCACTGAGGATGGCACACGTGTGCGTGCGTGTTCGACTGTGCTGACCGAAGGCATGCGCATCGTCACACGTGTCTCTGGTGTAGGAGCAGGCGAATGACGTCCACGGCACGCATCGTGATCGTCGGCGCTGGACCCGCAGGCGTACGCGCGGCGCAAACCCTGGTCGCAGCCGGTCTCGCCCCCATCGTGATCGACGAGAACGCGCGCTGGGGTGGCCAGATCTATCGCCAGCCACCGATAAGAGGCGCGTTCTCGCGGCCGAAAAGCGCGCTGTACGGTTTCGAAGCGCACAAGGCCGACGCATTGCACACGACGATGGCCGAGCTGCTGCCAAAGCTCGACTATCGTCCCGACACGCTCGCGTGGGCTTGCGAACCCGGTCATCTCGACACGTTGCACGCAGGCCGCGAAGCACGTGTGCCGTTCACGCATCTGATCGTCGCGAGTGGTGCGACCGATCGCGTGCTGCCGCTGCCGGGTTGGACATTGCCCGGCGTCTACACGCTCGGTGGTGCGCAGGTTGCGCTGAAGTCGCAGGGCTGCGCGATCGGCCGACGCGTGGTGCTCGCCGGAACCGGGCCGCTGCTGTATCTGGTCGCGTATCAGTATGCGAAGGCCGGCGCGCAGATCGCCGCGGTGCTCGACACGAGCGCGTGGTCGCAGCAGATCGCCGCGACGCCAAAGCTCGCACAGCTACCGTCGACGTTCGCGAAAGGGCTCTACTACGTCGGCTGGCTGAAGGCGCATGGTGTGCGGATCGAACGTGGCGTCACGCTCGACGCAGTGCGCGGCGAGCAGTTCGTTACCGGCATCGCGTGGCGTCGTAGTGAAGGCGATGCAGTGGTGCAGACGCTCGATTGCGACGCGATCGGTATCGGCTTCGGGCTGCGTCCCGAAACGCAGCTCGCGGATCTCGCGGGCTGCCGCTTCCGTTTCGACGAACTCAATCGCTGCTGGCTGCCGGAACTCGACGCACACGGACGCAGCTCGGTGCGCGGCATCTATCTGGCCGGCGACGGCGCAGGCATCGCCGGTGCAGATGCGGCAGAAGCGGCAGGACGCCGCGTCGCGCTCGCATTGCTCGACGACCTTGGCATCGCAGCGCAGCCGGTCCCCGATCAACCCGATGCCGCGACACTCGAACGTCGCCTGCAACGCATCGCGGTTTTTCGCGCAGGCATCGAAGCCGCATTCGCGCCGCCCGCACGCTGCGCTTCGCGCTGGCCCGACAGCATGACCGTCTGCCGCTGCGAAGAAGTCGATGCGGGCACACTGCGCCAATGCATCCGAGCAGGCGAAGCCAACGAGATCAATCGACTGAAAGCGCTGACGCGCATCGGCATGGGCCGCTGCCAGGGCCGCATGTGCGGTGAAGCAGCGGCCGCACTGCTCGCCGAAGAAACCGGCCGACCGCTCGACGCGGTGGGCCGCCTGCGCAGCCAGGCACCGATCAAACCGATTCCGATGTCGCCGATGCTCTACACCGAAGGCGTGACCTCGATTCCCGAAGAGGCACGCGATGAGTGAAGCCTTGCACTACGACGTCGCGATCGCGGGCGGCGGGCTCGTCGGCGCATCGGCGGCGCTGGCACTCGCGCGGCGGGGCTTGCGCGTCGGATTGTTCGAGCGACGCTTCTGCGGCGCGCAGGCGAGCGGCGTGAACTACGGCGGCGTGCGCTGCCAGGGACGCCCCGCCGAACAACTACCGCTCGCGCTGCGTGCACGCCGCGTGTGGGACCGGTTGCCGGAACTGATCGGCATCGACGGGGAATTCGTCGTGTCGGGTCATTTGCGACTTGCGCGTAGCGAAGCCGATCTTGCCGCGCTCGAAGCGTATGCCGTTCTCGCACGCGAGCATGGTCTCGATCTGCAGTTGATTACCGGCGCCGCGTTCCGGCAGCGTTATCCGTGGCTCGGCGAAGCGGCGCTCGCGGGTTCGCTATGCGCAACCGATGGCCACGCGAATCCGCGTCTCGTGTCGCCCGCATTCGCACGTGCGGCTCGCGCAGCGGGTGCCGACGTGCGCGAACAGACACCGCTCATCGACGTCATTCACGACGGCACACGCTTCCAGCTGCGCGCAGGCGAACACGGCGAGCTGAGCGCAAGCGCCGACTGGTTGATCAATTCGTCGGGCGCGTGGGCGAACACCATCGCGGAACGCTTCGGCGAAGCGATCCCGATGCAACCGATCTACCCGAACATGTGGGTCACCGAGCCGTTGCCGCCGTTCATCACGCACAACCTCGGCGTCTATGGCGGCGGCATTTACGCACGCCAGGTCGAGCGCGGTAACTGCGTGATCGGCGGCGGACGCGGACATGGCGACGCCGAGTACGGCCAGCCGTCGACCGAGACGACGCGCGCGGTGATGCGCGACGCGTGCGCGCTGCTGCCCGCACTGCGCGACGCATTGTTGATTCGTACGTGGAGCGGTGTCGAAGGCTGCACGCCCGATCACAACCCGGTGATCGCCGCGAGCCGCAACGTGCCACGTCTGCTTCACGCATTCGGTTTTTCCGGCGGCGGGTTTCTGCTCGCGCCGGGCGTCGGCGAAGTGCTCGCCGAAATGGTCGTCGACGGTGCAAGTACCACGCCGCTCGACGCATTCGCGATCGATCGTTTTGCAGCGCAGGCTGTTCCGTCAGACAACCTTTCCCGCGTTACTTGAGGAGACCACCATGAAACTGTCCAGAACGATCGCGGCCGCCGCCGCGCTGTGCCTGATGGGCGCTACCGCGTCCGCCTGGTCGCAGAGTAAGACCATTTACATCGGCATGAACGGCGGCCCGATGGAAAAGGCCTACACGAGCCAGATTCTGCCCGACTTCGAAAAGGCCAATAACGTGAAGGTCGTCGTCGTGCCGGGCACGTCGTCGGACGTGCTCGCGAAGCTGCTTGCGAATCGCAACAGCCCGCAGATTCACGTCGCGTTTCTCGATGACGGCGTGATGGCACGCGCGGTCAGCATGGGCGTGTGCGAGAAGCTCGACGACTCGCCGGTGCTCAAGGAGTTGTACCCGTTCGCACGGATGAAGGGCGACGTCGGCGCCGGCGTGCAGCTCGGCATGACCGGCATCGCGTACAACAAGAAACTGTTCGCGGAAAAAGGCTGGGCGCCGCCGACGTCATGGATGGACTTCGCCGATCCGAAGTACAAGGGCAAGGTGGTGTTTCAGTCGGCATCGAGCAGCACGTTCGGTCTGCACGGCTTTCTCGCGATCAACCGGTTGCTCGGCGGTAGCGAACAGAACGTCGAACCCGGCTTCACGAAATGGGCGACCACGGTCGGCCCGAACGTCGTCGAATACATTCCGAACTCGGCGAAGATTTCGGAGATGGTGCAGACCGGCGAAGCGGGCCTCTTTCCGCTCACGCCGACAGCGGTCGGCGACTTGCAGGACAAGGGCATTCCGGTCGCTTACGTGAATCCGAAGGAAGGGCCGGTGCTGCTGCTCGTCGACGTATGCGTCGTGAAAAACAATCCCGACCCGCAGCTGGCGCAGAAGCTCGCGCAGTTCCTGCTGTCCGCACCCGCGCAGACGAAGGCCGCCGACAGCAGCAGGCAGATTCCGACCAACCGCAACGCGAAGATGCCGGCAGCGATGCAGCAGAGCCTCGGCGACCTCGACGCGCTCGTGCGCAAGGTCACCGTGGTCGACTGGGACGTGATCAACGCGCACCGCGCGCAGTGGGACACGCGGTGGAACCGGCAGATCGAGCGTTAAACGCGCTTAGACGTTACGTGCCTGACGCGCCGCGTACGCCTTCAGATGGTTGTACGCGATGCGCAGCAGCGACAACGTGTCGCCGTGCTGCGCGTCGCCGCCGCGTGCGATCAGGTCGCCGAGAATGTGATCGGCTTCAGTCGGCGCCTGGTTCTCGACGTCGCGCAGCATCGATGCAGTGAGCGGCGAGCCCGCTGCGAACAGCACCGTGTTCGCACGACCGTCGAACGCTGCGCCGACCGGATGCCCGTTGTGCGCCGCGACCGCGCGGCATTCGCCGAGCAACCCTTCGATCACGCGACGACCATCCGGTGCCGCGAGAATGTCGCCGATCGCCGCGCGGTTCAGACACGTCGACGCGGCGAGCGTCGCGAGAAACACCCACTTTTCCCACATCTGCTGCAGCACGTTGTCGGCGGCGCTCGCTTCGAAGTCGGCGCCCTGCATCTGCGCGGCGATCGCGCTAACACGCTCGCTAATGCCGCCCTGCAGTTCGCCGAACGACAGCGAGTGCATGTCGTTCAGGTGAACGATTTCGCGTGCCGGGTTCAGCGTCGCCGCGATCACGCACTGGCCGCCAAGCACACGCGATGCGCCGAACTTCTGCGTCAGCACGTCGATATGGCGCATGCCGTTCAACAGCGGCAGGATCGCGGTATCAGGACCGACGGCCGGCGCGAACGATGCAATCGCGTCGTCGAGATGGTAGGCCTTGCAGCTCAGCAGCACGAGATCGTAGGGTCCGTCGATGCTATCGGCCTGCACCGTCTTCACATCGCGCAGCGTCGCGTCGCCGCGCGGACTGCGGATCACGAGACCCGCTTCCTTCAACTGCGCGTCGCGCGCAGGCCGCACGAGAAACGTCACGTCGCGTCCGGCCTGCACGAGACGTCCGCCGAAATAGCCGCCGACCGCGCCGGCTCCCACCACGAGAATACGCATTACGACTCCTTGATCGATCTGTTTGTATTTGTCTGTTCGTGAGCGGTTTGGCGTCTTTGCAGCGCCGCTAGAACCGCAAGCCGGTCACTCTAGCAAGATTCGCTTACACGCACCTGCGGCTGCGCATGAATCCGCGCCGCCGTCAGGGTTACCCTCCGCTGCGTGTGTATGCTCAGTGCGCCGATGCAACGTTTGCCGCATCCCCCGCTTCCCACCCGCCGCCGAGCGACCGATACATCGCAACCGCCGCAAGCGCATGCTCGCGCTGCGCTTCGTTCAGCGACTGCGCGTCGCGCAGATACGCCTCCTGCGCGTCGAGCACGTCGAGGAAACTCGACGCGCCGCCCTTGTACAACGCATTCGACAACCGCAGCGCATCGCTCGACGCAGCCACCGCGCCACCGAGCCGCTGCACCTGCGCCGCACCGCTGACGAGATCGCTGCGCGTGTCCTCGATTTCCTTCAGTGCGAGCAGCATCGTCTGCTGCAGATGCAGCTGCGATTCGCGCATCCGGCTCTCGTTCTCGCCGATGTTCGCGGTGATGCGACCGGCGTTGAAGATCGGACTTGTCGCGCTCAACGCGGCGCTGAACAGGTTGTCGGTCAGCGTCGGCAAACCGAGGTACGACGAGGAGAGCAGGCCGTCGTTGAGGCTCAGCCTGAACTGCGGATAGCGCTGCGCCTTCGCCGCGCCGACTTCGGCCGCGCGCTGTTCGACGCCCGCGTACGCAGTCAGCACGTCGGGGCGGCGCAGCAGTGCTTCGGACGGCAGCGTTTGCGGTACGCCAGCCGGCGGCACGGGCACCTTCACCGCTTGTGCGCCAGTATCGTTCGTCAGCAAGCCATTCACGCTTTCAGGCGTGCTGCCCGACAACACCGCGATCAGGCTCGTCTGATGCTGGATCGTCGATTGCACGCGCGGAATGCGTGACTGCAGTTCTTCGAGCTGATTGCGTGCCCGCGCGACGTCGAGCTGCGTCGACAGGCCGTAGCGCAAACGCTGCTGCGTGAGCGTCAACGCGCGGCTGCGAATCTGCTCGTTTTCGTCGAGGATGCGCAGGTCCGCCTGCGCCCAGCGCAGATCGACATATGCGCTCGCGATGTTCGCCGCAAGTGCGAGCCGCAGATCGCTCAACGCGGATTCGCGGCCGCTCGTCTGTGCGCGTGCTGCGAGCACCGCGAGACGCTCGCCGCCGAACACGTCCGGCGTCCAGCTTGCGGCGAGGCCAAAGCCTGCCTGGCGCACGTAACCGAGTGGCGGCGGCGTGTTCTGGCGAATGTCGGCGGCCTGCGCGTTCGCGTCGAGTTCGGGCAGCAGCGCGGCGCCGCGCTGCGTCTCGATCGACTGCGCCTGCTTCACGCGTTCCACGGCCGCCTTCACGTCGAGGTTGCCGTCGAGCGCGGACTGGATCAGTTGATGCATCACAGGGTCGCCGAATTGCGTCCACCATGCGTCGGCGTCCGTCGTGCTGGTCGTGCTTGCGGGAGCGTCGACGCTCCATGCCGCAGGCGCGACGGTCTTCACTGTCTGCGGCAAATCCGCGTGCTGTGCGGGCGGCACCGCGCACGCGGCGAGCATCGTGAGCGCGACAACGAGAAAGCCGTTGCGGGCAGTGTGATTCAGGATCGATCTCATGGTTTTGTCTTGATGAAGTAGTCTTAGTGCGCTTCGGGAGGCGGCGGACGGTTGCCGAACGAATGCGTGAACAGCACGCTCAGCAGTCCGACGGCGAAACACGCGGCCACCACGTAAAACGTGTCGGAGAATGTGAGCACGAGTGCTTCGCGCATCAGCAGTGCATGCAGCGAACCGAGCCCCGCGTTCGCCGCATTCAGCGCGTCGCCGCCCACCGCCGCGAAATGCGCAGTCTGCGATTGCAGCAGCGATTCGACCACGGGACGCCCTGCTGTGACGTGCTCGTCGAGCCGCGAATAGTGCAGGTTCAACCGGTCGTTGAGCATCGTGCTCGTCACCGCGATGCCGATTGCGCCGCCCAGGTTACGCATCAGATTGAACAGCCCGCTCGCCGACTTGAGCCGCGACGGCGGCAACGAACCGAGCGCCATCGTGACGATCGGAGGCACCGCGAACTGCTGGCCGATCCCTCGCAGCGCCTGCGGAACCAGCAGCTCCTTCCAGCCCCACTGGTTCGTCATCGGCACGTACAGATAGCAACCCACACCGAAGCAGATCAGCCCGAACACCAGCAACCAGCGCATATCGACGAAACGCGCGAGCTGCGAATACGCGACCAGCGCGATCAACTGAAAACAGCCCACCGACAACAGCGCAATACCGATCTGCAGCGAATCGAAACCACGCACGCGCGCGAGAAACAGCGGCGTCAGAAACACCGCGCAAAACAGCCCGATGCCCGTGATGAACGACAACAAGCTACCGATACCGAAGTTGCGAATCGCCAGCGCGCGCAGATCGACGATCGGATCTTTCGCAGTCAGCGCATGCACAAGGAACAGAAAGCCGCAGATCGCCGAGATCCACGCACAGAACAGAATCGCGTGATCGCTGAACCAGTTCTTGCGCGGCCCTTCTTCGAGCACGTATTCGAGGCAGCCGAGAAAACCCGACATCAGCAGGATGCCGAGGTAATCGCCTTTTTTCAGCAGCGACAGGTCCATGTCGTCGAAGTGAACGAAGCGCGGCACCAGCACCGTGACGAGCACGCCGGGCACGAGGTTCAGATAGAACAACCACTGCCACGACCACTGCGACGTGATCCATCCGCCGATCACCGGGCCGATGGTCGGTGCGAGCGACGCGAGCGCGCTGATCGACGTCGATGCGACCAGACGCTGCTTGCCGGGAAACAGCACGAATGCGGTGGTGAACACGGTCGGAATCATCGCGGCGCCGAGCGCGCCTTGCAGGCAGCGAAACAGGATCATCGAGTTGATGTCCCACGCGAGCCCGCACAGCATGCTGGTCACCGTGAAGCCGAGCGCGGACGCGGCAAACACCCAGCGCGTCGAGAACACGCGCGTGAGCCAACCGGACATCGGAATCACGAGAATTTCCGCGATCAGATAGGACGTCTGCACCCACGAGAGCTCGTCCTGGCTCGCGGACAATCCGCCGCCGATGTCCTTCAGCGACGACGCGACGATCTGGATGTCGAGTGTCGCCATGAAGAAGCCCACGCACATCAGCACGAAGGCGAACACTTTCGTGCGCATCGGCAGATCGGCGGGATTGGTGGGTGCGGCGGGAGCGCGGGCGGCGAGGTTGAAAGTAGCGGCGGTCATGATGCGCGCGAGCCCTGGGTTACGAGCGCGCGGACGCGTCGTCGTGCGCGCTGCGGATATGCACGTCGACGTTCGCCGACAGGCCCGGGCGCAGCACGCCCTGCATGTCGCGCGGCACGTCGAGCCGCACGCGCACTGGCACGCGTTGCACGATCTTCGTGAAGTTGCCGGTCGCGTTTTCGGCGGGCAGCACGCTGAATGTCGCGCCCGTTGCCGGTGCGAGACTTTCCACCGTGCCGTGCAGTTCGCGATTCGATGCATCGAGTGACACGTCGACGGAATCGCCCGCGCGCATCTTCTTCAACTGGTCTTCCTTGAAGTTCGCATCGACCCACAGACCGCTCGCCGGCACGACCGTCAGCAGCGACACGCCGGTGTTCGCGAGCAGCCCGACGCGCGCGGTACGGTTGCCGATATAGCCGTCGATCGGCGAGCGGATCGTCGTGTATTCGACGTTCAGCGCAGCGACGCGCTGCGCGGCCTGCGCGGTCGCGACGCGTGCCTGCGCATCGCCGATCTGTGCATCGAGTACCGCGATCTGACGCTGCGCAGCGAGCAGCGCCGCGTTACTGCGGTCCACCGACGCACGCGCCTTCAGCAGATCCGCATCCGCACGCTCGACGACCTGATTCGACACCGCGTCGTCCTTCACGAGCTCGCGATAACGCGTCTGGTCGGATGCGCTGCGCGTCAACTCGGCACCCGACGCACGCACCTGCGCGGACTGCTCGTTGATCGTCGCAAGCTGCAGCGATTTTCTCGCCTGCAATTCGGTCACCGCGGCCTGTGCGCTCGCCACTTCCGCTTCGGCCTGCGCGAGACGCGCGTCGTAGTCGCGCGAGTCGAGCTGGATCAGCACCTGGTTCGCGTGCACGAACTGGTTGTCCTTCACGAGCACGTCGGTGACAAAGCCGTTCACCCTCGGCGCCATCACGGTGACGTCGCCGCCTACATACGCGTCGTCGGTCGATTCGATAAAGCGGCCGACGAACGCCCAGTACGACGCCGCGGCGGCAACCACGACGACCACCGTGACGATCGCCAGCAGCATCCAGGGGATGCGGCGCGGCGGATTGGCGGAACCGGCAGCATCCGGAGCGAGGGTCGATGGAGTAGTGGACATGGTCTCTGTGTGTGCTTATGCACTCTCTAGCGTTAAAAAAAAGCGCGTCGTGCGCCGGGTCTGGATCGATGCAAGCGTTGCAGGCGATGCGTAAAACTAGCTACCGGTCATGTCGAGCAGTTCGCGTCGTAAAGCAGCCGAACGCTGCGTGCCGAAGCGCTGCTCGAACTCGTTCTGCGCGGCACGCCAGTGGTTTTTCGCCGCTTCCAGCCGCGCGTGGCCCGCGTCGGTCAACACCAGCGACAGGAACCGGTGATCCGATGTCGATGCGTCGCTGGCGACGAGCCCGTCACGCTGCAACGGTCGAAGCGCGCGTAATAGCGTCGTGCGGTCCATCACCATCTCGTCGGCGAGCATGCGCATCGTCCGCCAGCGGCCGCTTCTCAACCGGAACAGGATCGAGAACTGCGTGATCGTCAGGCCGACGTTCGCGAGATGCCGGTCGTACATCTGCGACGCGTAACGCGCAGCCTGCCGGACTGCGAAGCAGTCGTCGTCCGGAGTTGATTCCATCGCTTCGCACCTCGCGGTTCGCACATCGCGGACGAAGTGCATATACACTCTATCAATCAAAAAATTTCCCGGATCGACTGCGTGCTACCCGTTGCAGTCGAAAACCGGGTGACTTCCTATGCCCTATGCCTTATGCAGCCGTCACGTCGAACAGTTCGCCGCGCAGCGCCTTCGCGCGCGTCTTGCCGAACTTGCTTTCGAATTCGTCCTGCGCCGCGCGCCATGCGATCACGGCCTGCTCGAACGTTGCCTCGCCCGCTTTCGACAGGCTGAACATAAACGTGCGACCGTCATGCTCCGATGCTTCCGACTTGACCAGCCCATCGCGCTGCAACGGCTTCAGTGCGCGCACGAGCGTCGTACGCTCCATCACCATCGAATCCGCGAGCTCGACCATCGTCAGATGCGGTTTGCGCGACAGCTTGGCGAGAATCGAGAACTGCGCCGCCGTCACGCCGACCTGCCCCATATGGCGCTCGTAGATCTGCGTGACGAAACGCGCCGCCTGCCGCAGCGCGAAGCAGTTGCACTCGTCGTAGGAAGGAGGTTTGTTCATGATGGGAAACTCTATATGTGCGTATGCACCTTGTCAAGCAAAATTGCAGGGGTGAACGGATTGCGGTATGGTCCGGAACCGGGATAACCGAAGCCGAGCCTCGAAACCCAGCTGATCCACCGGTGCGCAGACCGCGCGCCGCTCTATATCGGAAGGGCTTCATGGACTCGCGCATCTACTGGCTGGCGGCGATGGTGTTTCTCGCCGGCATCGACGAAAACATCTGCATCGGCATTCTGCCGGCCATTTCGGCCGATCTGCACGTCTCGCTCGCGTCCGCCGGGCAACTCACCACGATCTTCTCCTGCGTGTTCGCGCTGACCGCGTTCGGGCTGTCGCTACGCATTGCGCGAAGCGATCGCAAGCGGTTGCTGCTCGCGGCGCTCGGCGTATTCGCGGCGAGCAATCTGCTGGCGGCCGCCAGTCAAGGCTATGCGCTGCTGTTCGCGGCGCGCATCGCGATGGCGGCCAGTTGCGCGACCGCGATTCTCGTCGCGACCCGCGTCGCCGCCGATCTCGCCCCCGCCGACGCACGCGGCCGCGCGATCGGCATCGTATTCATGGGCATCAGCGGATCGCTGGTGCTCGGTGTACCGGTCGGCATGACGATCGCGGATTTTGCGGGCTGGCGCGCGGTGTTCGTCGCGATCGCGCTGCCGGTGCTGCCGCTCGCGGTCTACCTTGCGTCACGGTTGCCCGAGTCGCGGCCTGCTGTCTCGGCCGCACTCTCGTTGAACGCTTACCGTAAGCAGCTCGCGCATCCGAAGATGCTGTGCGCGCAGCTCGTGTCGGTTGCGATGATCGGCGGGCACTTCACGCTGTTCGCGTATCTGACGCCTTATCTGCAGACACGGCTCGCGCCTTCGGCCGCCGCGCTGACGCTGCTGTATGCGGCGTTTGGCATCGCGGGTGTGACAGGCGCATGGCTCGGTGGATGGTTTTCGGATCGCGCAGGTGCGGCACGCGCGCTGGTCGCGTGTCCGGCGGTATTTCTGCTGGCGATGGCGACGCTGCCGCTCACGGGCCGCAGCGCCACGCTGTTCGTTCCCGCGATGATGGTATGGGGCTGCATCAGCTGGTCGATCTCGCCGATCGTGCAGAACTACCTGATCCGCAGCGCACCGGCGGCTGCGGATGCGAACGTCGGCATCAACGTGTCGGCGATGCATCTGGGAGTCGCGCTCGGCGCGGGGGCTGGCGGTGTGCTGGTCGAACGCGGCGCGCTGCTCGCGACGCCGTGGGCCGGGTGCGCGATCGTCGCGCTGGCGTTAATGCTTGCGTGGGTGTCGACGCGGACGGCCACGCCCGTCGATGCACAAACCAGGCCCGGCCGGATCGCGGACGCCTGAACGGCACGGCACGTCATCACGCAACGTGCCGCCCGCAATCCTGCGCGTTACTTCTTCTGCTGCAACAACGCCTTCAACTCGGCGACATTCTCGTCGACCCGTTTCGCGATCACCGCATACGACTCTGCCTGCGAACGGTACGCGGCCTGCGCGAGTTGCTGCATGTCCGCGAGCGCCTTGTGCAAGGTCTGCTGGACCAGTTCCGCAGTCTGCGCCGACGGCGCGCCACCCGATGTCGACACTTGCGTAGCCAGCGACTGCAGCTCGCCGAGCGTGCTGCGCAGCATGTCCTGCTGCTTCTGAGCGAGCGCCTGCATGCCCTGCAATGCCGTCTGATTCGCGGTCACCAGCGCCTCGACGTCCTTACGGCGTGCTTCCATGATGGCGGGCACATCGAAGCCCGGCAGCTTGAACTGTTCGAGCAGCTTGAAGAAGTCGCCAAACGGATTGGCCGGGTTCGGTTGTTCCATGCTCGAGTCTCCCTGACGTGCGCGCAGTCCCTGCGCAATGGGTGCGCCGCCCGCTGACGACGCGCCTCACGATCATGCACGTTAGCGGGCCGTTACGCCAGCGCGACGATATTGCGCGGCGCGCCATGGTGCTGCTGCGGGCGGGATCACGGAGTAGCGGGTTGCGTGTCGCAGGGCGGATCCTTCGTCATCTGCCTGGCCGATGCGGCTCGCGGATGTCGAGATCGAACTTGCCGTCGAGCCGGGCGGCCGTAGCGTATCGAGGAAATCGCCGCGGTCGCGATGGTGCAAGGCACCGCGTCGATGCGCGCGTTGCTGTGCGCGTCGACGTGCGCCGGCCCTGGTCGCCGGATCGCGCGTGACTATTTGCGCGGGGTTTTGCGCGGGCGCTTGCCGTGCGTCGTCACTGGAGCGGCCGGTGCGCTCGGTGCATCGGGTGTGGCGGCGGTCTGCTGCGCGCGCCCCTGCGAGCGGACCATCCAGTGCTCGACGGCTTGCGCGCGGGCAGGCAGATCCGTCGCGCCGGCAGCAACGCTCCCGTCATTCGCTTCTTGCGCGACGTTCATATCGCCCGCCCGCGCGCTCGCCGCGAAGCCAGGCGATGTGCTCGTGGCAGACCCACCAGCATCTTTCATCAGCAGTTCCGCGTATGCAACGAGCGCGGCCTGCGCACCATGAAAATCGTCCGGTGCATCCACTGCATCGTCAGCGCGCGCAGGTGCATCCGGCGCATTCGCCATCATCATCGCAGCCGCCTTCTGCGCCCCCGCAGCAGGCACGACACGCTCAGGCGTGTCCTCGCGCGGCTCCGCAAGCGACAGCGCATGCGCAAAACTCGAAATCGCATTCACGCCAGGCGCCGGCCGGATGCGTCGGCACAGATACGGCAGCCCCCACTTTTCGCATGCATAGCGCAGGATGCTCGTGTGATCGTAGACGGTGTGATCGACGCCCTGCTTCACCCATGGCGACACCAGGATCGCAGGCACACGCACGCCGAGCTGATTGAACGCGAACGGATTTGCGGAATCGGTGTAATCGTCGGGGGCGACGGTCGGTGGCGGCGTCACGTGATCGTAGAAGCCGCCGTGCTCGTCGTAGGTGACGATCAGCAGCGTGGACTTCCACAGATCGTCGTTCGCACGAATGCGGTTGTACACGTCGGCGATCAGTTGCTCGCCCGCAGGCACGCCTACCGGCGAATGCTGATCGTTCTCGACGCCGAAGATGCCCGCAAAATAGCGCGGCTCGATGAACGCATACGACGGGAAGTCCTTTTCGTCGCCGTCGCATGCGTCGTGGAAAGCGCTCATCGACTGATAGCCGCTACCGAAGAAACGCGGCTTGAGCTGGTTCAGCACGATCGATTGCGGAATGCTGTCGTGATAGATCTTCCACGACACGCCTGCGCGGTCGAGGCTGTCGTAGAGCGTCGGTTGCGTATAGCGGCCGAAAAACGCCTCGACCGTACCCGGCGTCAAGCCGTTGGGCATCGTGACGTCACCGAGACTCGTGCCGCTATGCACGAAGAGCCGGTTCGGCCACGTCGGCCCAGGCAGCGACGAAAACCACGCATCGCAGATCAGAAAATTCTTCGCCAGCGTGTGCAGTACCGGCAGATCGCCGTCCTTGAAATACGCCATCACCTGGTCGCCGTCTTCCTCCGGCGAACCTTGATTCTCCTTGCGGTACGCATCGATGAAATGCGCCATCCTGTCGCTCATCTGCTCGCGCACGTCGACGAACTCATGAGGCACATTGAAGTTCTTGCGCACGAACGGTTGCGCGATCGGCTGCTGCGCGACCGTGCGATTGAACGGCGCATCGGCGTTGGTGCCCGGATGATCCGGATCGACGCCGTTGATGTCGGCGTCGAAGCTCGCGCGCAATGCGCCGAGCATGTGATCGAACGAGCGGTTCTCGAGCATCAGCACGACGACGTGACGAATCGGATCGGCAACGGGCTGCGGTGTATCGGACAGTCCCGCCTGTGTCGCCCCGAGCACGGCGCCGACCGCAGCGCCGACCGCAGTCAGACCCAGCCCCGGTGTGCCGGGCACACTACCGTCCTCCGAATGACTGCGCCGATACACGCGACCGCTATGCTCGGCCGCCTTCAGATCGAAGCGCCGCCGCGCAGTGCGATCGTGACCGAAGAACTGTTTGCTGCTGCCCGACGCCGGATCGAAATAGCCGATATAGCCCCCGGGATTCACGCCGAACGACTGTAGCGATGTCCCGCAGAAATCGTTACGCACACTGTCGTCGGTACCGACGGCGAAATACGGCGGCAGCACGAAGTTCGACACCGACACGCCGTCGATCTCGTAGCTCTGCCCCTGCACCGCATCGCACATCTCGAAGTAGTGATAGACCGTGCGTGCGGGCGCATCCGGATTGGGTCCCTGAACAAGCAGATTGCACTGCGGATCGCCGATCAGTTCGAGGGCTTCATGCGACAGCGTCGTCGACCATTCGTCGCCGAGCGCGCGGCACAGGTCCAGATAAACGAAGCCGTATGGAATGCCCGCGAGGTCGCGTGCGTGATAGCCGAGCGCATCAGGCGATGCGGCCGAATCGACGACGTAGAGAATCGCATCGCCGCGCAGCTCCGCGAGCTGGTCCAGCGATGCGGACGGCCCGGCGGGTCCGTCGACGCGCAGCCGACCGCCGAACGCCCAGTAGGGCTCGAAGTCTTCGGCAATCTGCCGGTTGATTGCGCGCACGACGCGGTGCATCTCGCGCTCCGCAATCGAGCTCGACCGGTTCACGACGGAGATCTGGAACATGCGCGCTCCTTCTGTTCTCGCTGCGTCGCATCGTATGCCGTGCCCGCGGCGATCCGATGTCCGCCCCAGTTATAGACGAACCGGCCGCACACTTTTACATGGGGAAAACGCGCAGACCCACATGCCGCTGCAACGCGCACACATCATCAAACCGGTGTACCGTCGTGAAACCGCATCGACCACGGAGACGTCATGCACAGACTGTTTGTCCGCGTCGCGCTGATGGCCGCACTAGGCGCAAGCCTGTCGCCAGGCACGGCATCCGCGCAAAGCCAGGCTTACACGACCGCGTCGGTGAATGTCCGAGCCGGCCCCGCATCCGACTATCCAGTCGTCGCACAGTTGCCGGGCGGCGCGGCCGTGTCGGTGATGGGATGCGTGAGCGGCTACACGTGGTGCGACGTGACGGTGCCCGGCGTGCGCGGCTGGGTCTACGGCGGCAACCTCAGCTCTGCGTATCAGGGTAACCCGGTGCCTCTGATGAGCTACGGGCCCACGATCGGGCTGCCGATCGTCGTGTTCTCGCTCAATACGTATTGGGGCAGCTACTACCGGAATCGTCCGTGGTATCGGGATCGCTCGCGCTGGGCGAATCGTCCGCCGCCGCGTCCGCGTCCACCGATTCACGGCGGCCGGCCGCCAGGCAACGGCAACGGATATCGACCCGGACCGCGACCCGGCCAGGGCAACGCGCGTCCACCGGGACAGCGGCCACAACCGGGTCAAGGTGCGGGTAGGCCTGGACGGCCGGGTGGATCTCAAGGTGGCGGCGTGCGTCCGGGACGTCCTAGCCCTGGTGCGCAACCGGGCGGTGGTCGACCAGGTGGTGGTCAGGGCCGCCCAGGTCAGGGGCGCCCTTCACAGGGCAATGCGCGGCCACCTGGCGGGCGGCAATAGCAGCAGACAGCGGAGGCAACAGCCAGCCTCCGCATCTTCACTGCGATGCCATCGCGCGCACCACCATCGACTGCGACAAAAACGTTACACGGTCTTCAGAATCCGCGGCCGCGTCGCCTCGGCTGGCAGCGGCGTAGACGCGGACGGCGCCGCGCCGCTTTTGTCGGCCCGCATCGACAGATAGCGCAGACAGCACACCCGCAGGAACGATGCGAAGTTGCCCGGCACCTCGCCGCGCAACGTGACCAGTTCGTCGTAGAGCTTCACGGCGAACTGACTCGTGGTCAGCCCTTCGCGCGACGCGATTTCGTGCAGCACGTCCCAGAACAGGTTTTCGAGCCGCACGGTCGTGATGACGCCGTGAATCCGCAGCGAACGGGTCCGCGACTCGTACAGGATCGGGTCGGCGTTGATGTAGATATTGCACATGCGCTGTCTCCTCGCAAACGATGCGCCGCAACCGGTTACACGGCATGCCGCGACATCTGCGCGGCGATGTGGTCCGCCTGACGGATCGCGAGCGTGACGATCGTGAGCGTCGGGTTTTCCGCCGCGCCGGTCGTGAACTGGCTGCCGTCGGACACGAACAGGTTCGGCACGTCGTGCGTCTGGCCGAAGCTGTTGCATACGCCGTCGTCGGGCCGTGCGCTCATCCGCGCGGTACCCAGATTATGCGTCGACGGATACGGCGGCACACGATAGACGGTCTTCGCACCGGCCGCTTCGTACACCGCGCTGCCCTGTTTGAACGCATGCTCGCGCATCGCTTCGTCGTTCGGATGATCGTCGAAATGCACATTCGCGACCGGCTGCCCGTACTGATCCTTCACGTCGGTATTCAGCGTCACGCGGTTGTCCGCGCGCGGCATATCCTCGCCGACGATCCACAGGCCCGCCGTGTACGCGTACTGGTCCATCGCCTGCGTGAACTTCGGTCCCCATGCGCCGGGATCGAGAAACGCCGCGTAGAACGGCAACCCGAGCGAAATCGTCTCCAGGTGATACCCACCCGCGAAACCGCGCTGCGGATTGAACACCGCCTCGTCTTCGATGATACCGGCCATCGTCGTGCCCTTGAACATGTCGACCTTGTTCTCGAACACCGCATACACCGAGCCGGTCGTGTGCCGCATGTAGTTACGCCCGACCTGCCCCGACGAATTCGCGAGCCCCTGCGGAAAACGTCCGGAATGCGAGTTCAGCAGCAGCCGCGGCGTTTCGATCGAATTGCCGGCCACCGAGACGATGCGTGCCTTCTGCCGCTGCAGCTTGCCGTTGCCGTCGTAGTACACGACCTCTTTCGCGCGGCCGCGCGTATCCGTTTCGATGCGCACCACGTGCGCCTGCGTGCGCAGTTCCATATGACCGGTCGCCTGCGCGCGCGGCAGTTCGGTGTAGAGCGTCGACCACTTCGCACCGGTACGACAGCCCTGAAAGCAGAAGCCCCGTTGAAAACAGTGACTTCGACCGTCGCGCACGATGCTGTTGATCGCCATGTGCCCGGTATTGCACTGCTTGTAGCCGACCTTCGCCGCGCCCGCCGCCATCACCTTGAAATTATTGTTGCCGGGTAGCCCAGGCAGTCCGTTCGTGCGTGTCACGCCCATCTTCTTCTCGGCGCGATCGTAGTACGGATCGAGATCGGCGCGCGTGACCGGCCAGTCGAGCAGGCTTGCGTCCTTGATATCGCCGTAATGCGTCTTCGCCTGAAATTCGTGCGGCTGGATGCGCAGGCTCGCGCCGGCCCAGTGTGTCGTCGTGCCGCCGACGGTCTTGCAGATCCACGCGGGCAGATTCGGAAAATCGCGTGCGACGCGCCACGTGCCCGATGTTGTCCGTTTGTCGAGCCACGAGAGTTGCTGGAATGCGCCCCACTCGTCGGTAAGGAAATCGGCCTGCGTGTGCAGCTTGCCTGCTTCGAGTACGACGACGTCGATGCCCTTCTGCGCGAGTTCGTTCGCGAGCGTCCCGCCGCCGGCGCCGGAACCGATAATCACGACGACGTGACCGTCGTTGTGCGAGAACCGTACCTTGTTCAGATCCATGTGTCGTCTCCGGTGGTCAGCTATCCGAGGGAATCGGGCCGCTCTCGTCGGCGGGAGGGTCGGGCAGCCACGACAGATCGTTGAAGCCCTTGTGCAGATAGCCCGCATCGCCTTCCGATGCGCCGTAGCCGAAATGCGCGTACGCCATGTCATTGCTGTACAGCGACACGATCGCGGTGCTGCGCACCGTCGTGAAGAACGGCGTACCAGCGAGCGCGGCGACGTCCTGCGCCTGCTGCTCGGGCGAGCGCGTGGTCCACGATGCGTGTCCGAGCGCATCGAGCTGCTGCACGCCGTCCGCGAGCTGGCGGCGCACGGCCGGATCCTTGCGCGCCTTGCCGTCGAGATCCTTCACGACGAGTGCGTAAACCGCGTTGTCTAGCGTGGGATGCGGATAGAGTTGTCTCGTGAACGTGAGCAGCACTTCGCCCTGATGCGAGTCGAGGCCCTGCAGCTCGACTGCCCATACGCGGCTCGGCGCGAGCGTCGTGAGCACCGACGAAAATGCGAGTGTGCCCATCAGCACACCGGTGCCTTTGAGCCATTCGCGCCGTGTCAGCGCGATGCGCGGCGGCGCTGCCTGCTGCACGGAGGCTTCTGGTTGTATGGGGATAGTCTTTATTGTCATGCCCGTCTCCTGGGTTATCGATGTCGTGTACGGGATGTCGCGAGCGTCGTCATCCGTAGTGGCCGTGACGCTCCAGCACTTCGATCTTGTAGCCGTCTGGGTCTTGAATGAAGAAGTAACGTGCAATCAGCGCGCCGTCGTCGGCGTGGAATTCGCGCAGATCGTTCGGTGTGTAGCCGAGATCGATCAGACGTTGCCGTTCGGTCCGCACGTCGTCGACGCACACGGCCACGTGGCCATAGCCGTCGCCGTGCGTGTACGGCTCATCGTGTCCTTTGTTCCACGTCAGCTCGATCTCGGTGTCGGTTTCCGCGTTGCGCAGATACGCGAGCGTGAAGTCGGGAAAATCGAGCCTGTGCGAGACGTCGAGACCGAACGCCTGCTGATAGAACCGCAGCGATCGCTGCAGATCCTGAACGCGGATCATCGTGTGGATCAGTTTGGCCATGCACCTCCTCCGTCCGTGTATTCATCTGTTGCGTGCCCCTTCGAACAGCAGTGTAGGGACGCCAACGCGGCGGAGGTAATGCACGGCTAAATCGGCTTAGGGATTTGCCCTATGCTGCACGCGCGTCGGTCCGACGCGGGTTCTCGCGTGTGTCATGCGGGTGAGGTCCGATGCGCGGGCGATGGGACAGCGACCGCAACGCAGCAAGTGCGTGCGGCCCGCGACGCGGAGAAAATGACGTGCGCACCAACGCGCTAGAACGACGTCCCAATCTGGAACTGGAACTTCTGATACTGATCGCCCGCGTGACGAACGACCGGGAAACCGATATCGAGCTTCAGCGGCCCGATCGGTGAGATCCATTCGAGGCCCACACCGTAGCTGTAGCGCAGCCCGTTCGCGCCGGTGCTGCTACTGCCTTCGCTGCCCCACACGTTACCGCCGTCGAGGAACGAGAACACGCGCAGCGTGCGATCGTAGCCGGTGCCCGGCAGCGGGAACGTCACTTCAACGTTCCCGACGATCATTCTCGAGCCGCCGATCGGATCGCCCGTGCTGGTATCGCGCGGCCCGAGCGAACCCGACTCATAGCCGCGCACCGAACCGATCCCGCCCGCGTAGTAGTTCTTGAAGATCGGATACGGCTTGCCGTCGAGCCCGTTGCCGTAGCCCGCCTGGAAATTCAGCCCGAGCACGAAGCCGCGCGCGAACGAGTAATAGTATTGCGACTGCACGTCGGCCTTGTAATACGGCGTGGTGCCGAGCGGCGTGCCGTACTCCGCGTTGGCCTGCGCGAAGTAACCGCGACTCGGCACGAGCGCGCTGTCGCGCGCGTCGCGCGACCAGCCCACCGTCAGCGGAATGTTGTTCGACACGCGGCCGAACTGGCTCACGTAATCCTTGTAGCTTTGCGGCGTCGCCGAGTCGGTGTCGATGCGATCCTGTTCGATCCCGGTGCCGAAGTACACCATGTCGTTTTCCGAGAACGGAATGCCGAACTTCAGATCGGCGCCGAGCGACACGATCCGGAAACTCGAATCGCTCGAGTAGTACAACGGCTCCGTCGTGCGCCAGTAGACGTCGGTGATGCGCTTGATGCCGTCGATCGTGAAGTACGGGTCCACCTGCGTGACGCTCAGCGTGCGCGCCGTCGTCGATGTGTTCACGTTGACCGACAGGCTCGTGCCGGAGCCGAACACGTTGTCCTGCGACACGCCCGCAGAAATGATCGGCCCTTCGCCGGACCCATAACCTAAGCCGAGCGAAATCGAACCGGTCGGCTTCTCGGTCACCTTGATGTCGACGTCGACTTCATCGGGCGTGCCTTCGACAGGCACTGTCGTCACATCGACGTCGGTGAAGTAACCCAGGCGATTGATCCGGTCTTTCGACAGCGCGAGCCGCGTCGAGTCGAACCACGCGCCCTCGAACTGACGCATCTCGCGGCGCACGACTTCGTCGCGCGTCCGCGTGTTGCCTTCGATGTTCACGCGCCGCACGTACACGCGTTTGCTCGGATCGATTTGCAGCGTCAGCGCGACCTTGTGATGCACCTGATCGATGTCGGGCACCGCGTTCACGGTCGCGAATGCGTAGCCATATTCGCCGAGCTTGTCGACGAGCGCCTTCGTCGCGGCCTTCAGTTTTTCCGCCGAGAAGCGTTCGCCTGCCTTGATCTTGACCAGCTTGTTCAGCTCGGCCTCGCGGTCGAGCAGATTGCCGGCAAGCTTCAGGCTGGAAATCGTGTACGGCTCGCCTTCATGCACCGTCACCGTCAGGTACATGTCCTTCTTGTCCGGCGACAGCGACACCTGCGTGGACTCGAAACTGAACTCGAGATAACCGCGATTCAGATAGTACGAGCGAACGTTTTCGAGGTCGCCGGTGAGCTTGTCCTTCGAATACAGATCGTTCTTCGTGTACCACGAGAACCAGTTCGGCGTGGACAGCTGCATTTCGTCGCGCAGCGTGTCCGTGCTGAACACCGTGTTGCCGATGAAGTTGACCTGACGGATCTTCGCGCTCGGCCCTTCGATTACCGCGAACAGGATCGCGATGCGGTTGCGGTCGATCGGCGTGATGGTCGTCGTGACTTCGGCTGCGTAATAGCCGCGCGTCAGGTACTGGCGTTTCAGCTCCTGCTCCGCGCGATCGACGAGCGCCTTGTCGTAATAGCGTCCTTGCGACAGACCGACCGCGGTCAGCGCCTTAGTCAGGTTGTCCTTGTCGAACTCGTGAATGCCGGAAAAATCGATCGTGCCGATCGCCGGTCTTTCCTGCACCTGCACGATGACGACATCGCCTTCGGTCGAGATCTTCACGTCGTTGAAGAAGCCCGTCTCATACAGCTTGCGGATCGCTTCGGAGGCCTTGTCGTCGGTGAAGGTATCACCCTGCTTGATCGGCAGATACGAAAACACCGTCGTCGGTTCGATGCGGCTCAAGCCTTCGATACGGATGTCGCGCACGACAAATGAATCCGCCGCATGCGCGGATAGTGCGAACGTGCCTGCGCCCACCAGGGACAGGGCTTTGGCGCAGCGCGCCGAGAGAGTCTGAAACGTCATGCAGCGCAGTGAGAAAAGTAACGACGCAAGCACGCGAACGGCAAGCGTTCGCGTGGGCAACGCGGCACGGGCCGCGCGGAATCGGGTGTTCGCGTCGCTATTGCATGCGCACGCCCGCTGGTTTGTGCGGCTTCGCAAGACCGGTGCTCGCCGCGAGCACTTCGGTCAGATGCGTGGCCTGCGTCCGGTCGATGCGAAACGACAATTCCGCGCCGCCAGGCAGACGGAACGACAGCACGAGATGCCGCGCACTGCGCACGTCGCCGGCGACCTGCCATGCCTCGCACGGCATCGCAAACTTGCGGCTCTGCTGATGATGACGAATCCGCTCGGACCAGCCGATCGCATTCGCGAGCGCCGCAAGCAGTTCATGCATCACCGAGCAATGCAGCGCGATGCAGTCGGGCTGGTTGCTTTTCAGCATCAGGTACTGACCGTCCGCGGTGATTTCGAAACCGTTGAGCGAATCGATGGCGAGTGCGACTGGCGATGACATAAGGACACTCCCGTTTCGATACCGACGTGCGAATGTAGGCACTATCCGCACGCGGATGTTTACCTACGGATTACTGATTTTTTCTTTCACCCAGGTGAGGATTTCGTCGTGCATCGGGCACGCATTACGAGCCCTTACCCGAAGCATCGAAATGGCTTGCAACGGATTGCATCAAGCTGGATTTACCCGCACCAGATGGAAGAATGAATATCTGCCGCACCCCTGAAATGTCTGCGAACGGGCGCCTAAACTGAGGGGCATGGCGAAGGTTCGATCGATGAACCTGCTGCACACCTGGGAGTAGTTCGATGGACTTTCTGGAACGCGTGAGAACGGCACCGGCTATCCTCACGGAAGGCGCGATCGTGACGCGCCTTGTCTATGAGTTCGGGTTGTCGGTGCCCGATTCGGCGAGCTTTGTACAACTGTTTCAGGACGACGGCCGTCGTGCGCTGACAGCCGTCTATAAAAGCTACATGGCCATCGCCGCGCAATACGACATCCCGATGCAGGTCGGCACCGCGACGTGGCGCGCCCATCCGGATGGCCTGGTCAAGCAGGGCTTCACGGCGCCTGACGATTTGAAGAGAGTGAATGAGGAAGCGGTGGTCTTTCTGCAGGACCTGCGTCGCTCGCTTCAGCTGGAGGGGATCGTCTATATCGCCGGCGTGATCGGCCCTCGGGTCGACGGCTACGATGCCGCCGGTGCGCCCAGCGCTGACGACGCCCATGCGTACCATGCGGCACAGGCCGAGGTCCTCGCCGCGAGTGGCGTCGACGTTCTGTACGCGCCGACCTTCGCGAGCACCGGGGAACTGGTCGGCCTTTCCAGGGCCTGCGCCGCGACGACGCTGCCTTACGTCCTTGCTCCGGTCATCAACGCTGCCGGTTATTTGCCGGATGGCGTATCGCTTGTAGATGCCGTTGCACGGATCGACGCGAGCGTGACGCGGCCGCCGCTGCATTTTCAGGTCGGCTGTGTCCATCCGGCTCATTACCTCGATGCGTCGACCCACCCGACATGGCCTGGCTCAGCGAGAGTGTTGGGCTTGCAGGCCAACGCATCGGCATTGCCGCCCGAGGAGCTGGAGAAAATCTCGCACGTTGCAGGCGATGATCCCGAGGCGTTCGCCGAACACATGACAACCCTCTATCGGCGTGGGGCCAGGATTCTCGGAGGATGTTGCGGAACAAGCGAAGCTCATCTCCGCGCATTGGCCCGCCGGCTTGCGGCGGAAACCGTGTAAGGCAAGCAGCGTTTGTCCGCGTTGTCGAGTGCGGTATGACGCGGTCCGTTCAGCGCCGCGTAACGTCCGAACGCCGCAGAACCGGCGCGAATCCGATCAGGCCCAGGATGGGACCAGGCAATAGCAGCCAGGCGGCGTCGAGCCCGATGTGCTCGTACAGATGCGTAATCGCCGATATCGACACGACGGTGATCGCAAAGCCGATCGAATTCTGGATCGCCAACGCACTGCCGACCAGTTCGCGCGGACAGGCCTGCGCCGACAACGCCGAGAACTGCGGCGAGTCGGCGATCACCGATGCGCCCCACGCAATCAGCAACGCAAACAGCGCAACGGGCGGCAAAAAACGCCAGCCCAGTGCAACGATCAGACAGCACGCCCCCGACATCGCAAGCGCACCGGCCGCGACCTTCGCGCTGCCGATCCGGCGCGACAGCACACCGCCGAACCAGCACGCGGGCGCGCCGATCGCAATGATGCAGAACGATAGCCCCGCAATACCTCCCGCGTGAATGCGAGCAGCAAGCGCAGCGCCCGACACGAACAGCGGCACCACCGTCCAGAACGCGTACAGCTCCCACATGTGGCCAAAGTAACCGAGCGCTGCGCCACGATAGCCGCGATTGCGAAAGGCATCGAGTACGTGAGGCGGCCTGGCGGTGGACGCGGTCAGCTTGCTCGCGGAACGAGCGTCGACACGTAGATGCGGACCGTCGCCCAGCGCGTAGATCATCAACGCACCTGCCAGCGCCAGAACCGAAGACGCGTCGATGACCCACTGCCACGGCAGATCCGCGCCGGCCACCTTCAACGCATGCGGCAACGCGGTGCCGAGCGTCAGCATCGCGACGAGTTGCGCGAGCGCAGGCCCGGTTCTTTCGGGTGCCCAGCTGACGATCAGCTTCATCCCCACCGGATAGATGCCCGCGAGGGACACGCCGACCAGAAACCTGAACGCCATTCCGCTCGCCACGTCGTGTGCGAACCACGCGAAGCATGCATTGAATAACGCACCGAGAATCGCACTGCACACGAAGATCGAGCTCGCGCGAAAACGGTCCGCGAGACCGCCGATCGATATGCCGAGCGCACCGGCAATGAAGCCAGCCTGCACGGCGCTCGTCAGCCAGCCGATGTCGGCGGCACTCGCATGCCACGCGTGCATCAGGTCACCGGCTGCGCTGTTCGCGCTGAACCACAGCGACGTGCCGAACAGCTGCGCGAGCGAAATCGTCGCGACGGGTCCGATCCGGTCGATGAGCCACGTGCGCACGCGGCTTACCCATCCAGCGATGCGAGGTCGATGTGTCGTCACAATCGCAGCCTGCTACGCGCGCTCCAACGCCTGGGTCAGATCGTCGATCAGGTCGTCGGCATGCTCGAGGCCGACCGACACGCGCAACAGTCCTTGCGGTGTCTTGCTGTCCGGTCCCTCGATCGATGCGCGATGCTCGATCAGGCTTTCGGTGCCGCCGAGACTCGTCGCCCGCGCGAAGATCTCCACATTGCCCGCGACCGCCATCGCAGCGTCCTTGCCGCTCGCCACCTCGAACGACAGCATGCCGCCGAAGTCGCTCATCTGCCGCGCTGCCAGCGCATGGAACGGATCGTCCGGCAGCCCCGGATAGTGAACCACCGACACCTTCGGATGCTCATGCAAGAAGGCCGCAACCTTGCGCGCGTTCGCGCAATGCGCCTGCATCCGGTACGGCAGGGTCGGCAGGCTGCGCATCAGGAGCCAGCAGTCGAACGGCGACGGCACGCCTCCGCCCAGCAGTTGTGCCTGGCGAATCTGCGCAAACACGTCATCGTCGTGCAGCGAGATCACAGCACCGCCGAGCACGTCGCTGCGGCCGCCGAGGTACTTGGTGGTCGAGTGCATCACCATGTCGCAACCGAGCGTCAGCGGGCGCTGCAGCGCGGGCGACGCGAACGTATTGTCGGCAATCGCGCGGGCGCCCGCGCGATGCGCAAGCTCGGCCAGTGCGGCAATATCGACGCATTGCAGCAGCGGATTCGACGGCGTTTCGATCCACACGATGCGCGTGGTCGGACGAATCGCTTCCGCGACGTTATCGAGGCGCGTCATATCGACGAAACTCGTCGCGATCTGCCACTTCGCGAACAGATGCTTCAGGACGTTCGCCGTGCCGTGATAGATATCGGCGGGCGCGATCACATGGTCGCCCGGCTGCAGTCCCTGCATGATCGCCGTGACCGCTGCCAGCCCCGAACCGAACGCAGCACTGGCCGCGCCCCCTTCGAGCGCGGCCAGTGCCACTTCGAGGCTGTTGCGATTCGGGTTGCTGTTGCGCGAGTACAGGAAGCCATGCGGATAGCTGCCGTCCGCATCGCGTTCGAACGTGGTAGACAGATGAATCGGCGCAGTCACCGCGCCCGTCGTGGGATCGACTCCGTGGCCGGCATGAACGGCCAGCGTTTCGAAGCGATAGCTTTTAGATGTTTTCACAGCAAGGATCTCCTGATGAATAATCGCGCCCGGCGCGTCGAGCGCCGATGCGTCGCAAATCGAGTGGCTGGACGGGTGGATTCTCGAAACGGCACGCCGCGCACATTTCAATTTAAATCTACTATAGTGGATGATCGACCAAAAAAGAAGATGCCCTTTTATTTGCAGTATTCCTGTGAAGCCAGCCGGACGCCCGGCGATGCTTTGATATTTGTCTGACACATCGAGGAGTTCGAGTGACAAGCGATCCGACTGACGCCATCGCCGCACGCATCAAGACCGAACGCACGGGACGCGACTGGTCCCTGGCTGAACTCGCGGAACGATCCGGCGTGTCGAAGGCGATGATCAGCAAGATCGAACGCAACGAAGCGAGCCCGACGGCCATCGTGCTCGGCAAGCTGTCGGGTGCTTTCGGACTGAAACTTTCGACCTTGCTCGCCCTGGCTGAGCAGGCCGACCAGCGGATCAGCCGGGCGCAGACACAACCCCTCTGGCAGGATCCGGAAACCGGCTATACGCGGCGTGTGGTGTCGCCGTTGAACGGCGCAATACTCGAACTGGTGGAAGTCACCTTGCCCGCGGGCGCGCGAGTCGCTTACCCGACGTCGGCTTTCACGTTCCAGCATCAGCAGATCTGGGTGACCTCGGGGACACTGACGTTCGAGGAAGGCGACATCGCCCATGTACTGAAGAAGGGGGATTGCCTGCAACTGGGGCTGCCGGTGCCGTGCGTATTCGCTAACGAGACCAAAGCGATCTGCGTTTATGTGTTGGGTCTGGTGAAGCGATAGGCCGTTGGGAGAAACTGCGCCCCATAGGTGACACGAATGAGGTGACGCGAATGAGGTGACACGAACGACGCGAAAAATGTCGCACGTACTGCCAGGCACTCGCCTCATCCGTCCCTCACACTGCGCCGCAGCACGCCGCAGGTGCGCGCTGTCTCCGCGCGACAACATCGAACACCTGTCACGCAACCGACGTTTGCCACGCCGACGAAGTGCCTGCTAGAATCGCTGCATGGGCGCTCGTCCCATGTTGTTTTTCCGGTAGTTCAAGCAACAAATCCGGCTTCACATCACTTCACTTCAACGTTCAGGGAGGCGTCAGATGCACACAGCAACCATGTCGCCCCCATACGCATCCCGACCTTTCCAATAGGTCCCAGTTCGCGCAGGCTCTTCTTTACTGCCCGCGCCGTTTCCAGCTTCCCGACAGTCCGTTTTTCGTTTCGCCGGCACATGCCGGCCAGCTTCGTCTGTCGGCGTCCACCACTCTCGAAGGGATAGTCGCGCGACGCGCCACGTCGTGGGCTATGGCAAATGGCTAACAAAAAACTCGATCTTGGCGGCCAGGCGTTCAAGAACGTCCTCGGCTTCACTTTCCTCCACTGGCGTCGCCAACCGGTGCGCACCGGCGCGATCGCCGCATTCGCACTGCTCGCCGCCGTCGCCGACGTGCTCACGCCGCTGTTCGCCGGGCGGCTCGTCGATGCGCTTGCGTCAGGCGCAGCGGGCAAGGCACTCGCATGGAAGGCCGCAATCTCGGCATTCTGGACGCTCGCTTCGCTCGGCGTGACCGCTATGCTGCTGCGCCAGTTCATGTTCATGAACATCATCCAGCTGACACTGCGAATGATGAGCAGCATCGCCGCGAACGCGTTTCATCGCGTGCAACGCTTCTCTACCGACTGGCACGCGAACAGCTTCGCCGGCTCCACGGTCCGCAAGATCACGCGCGGCATGTGGGCGCTCGACCTGCTGAACGACACGCTGCTGATCGCACTGCTGCCGTCGGTCGTGATGCTGGTCGGCGCGACCGTGCTGCTCGGCATTCACTGGCCGGTGATGGGGCTCGTCGTCGGGGTCGGTTCGATCATCTATGTATCGGTGACGATCGCGCTGTCGCTCGGGTTCGTCGCGCCTGCCGCACGGCTCGGCAATGCGTGGGACACGCGGATGGGCGGCGCGCTCGCGGATGCAGTGAGCTGCAACGCGGTGGTCAAGGCGTTCGGCGCGGAAACGCGCGAGGAAACGCGGCTCGATCGCGTGATCCGCAAGTGGAGCAAACGCACGCGGCGCACGTGGGTGCGCGGCACGCTGAACGGCGGTGTGCAGGGCACGATGCTGGTGCTGATGCAGGCAGCCATTCTTGGCGCGGCGCTGACGTTGTGGGCGGCGGACAAGGCAAGCGTCGGCGGCATCACGTTTGCGCTGACGATGTTCTTCGTGCTGCAGGGCTATCTGCGCGAAGTAGGGATGCATGTACGTAACCTGCAGCGTTCGGTGAACGACATGGAAGAACTCGTCGCACTCGAACGCGAGCCGCTCGGCATCGAAGACAAACCAGGCGCACCGGCAATCGCGATCGGTCGCGGCGAGATCCGCTTCGAGCACGTCACGTTCCGCTACGACGCGCACGCGAAACCGCTGTACGACGACTTCTCGGTGCGCATCGCGCCGGGCGAGCGGATCGGGCTCGTCGGGCATTCGGGCTCGGGCAAGACGACGTTCATCAAGCTGATCCAGCGGCTGTACGACATCGACGGCGGTCGCATCACGATCGACGGCCAGAGCATCGCCGATGTGCAGCAGGCGTCGCTGCGCGCGCAGCTCGCGATCGTCCAGCAGGAGCCGGTGCTGTTCCACCGCTCGCTCGCGGAGAACATCGCGTATGCGCGGCCGGGCGCGTCGCAGGCGGACATCGAGCGGGCCGCGCGACTCGCGAGCGCGCACGACTTCATCATGTCGCTGCCGCAGGGCTACGACACGCTCGTCGGCGAGCGCGGCGTGAAGCTGTCGGGCGGCGAGCGGCAGCGTGTCGCGATCGCGCGCGCGTTCCTCGCGGACGCACCGGTGCTGATCCTCGACGAAGCAACGTCGAGCCTCGACAGCGAAAGCGAAGTGCTGATCCAGCAGGCGATGGAACGGCTGATGGTCGGCCGTACTACCCTGGTTGTCGCGCACCGGTTGTCGACGGTGCGTGCGCTGGACCGGCTGCTCGTGATGGATCGCGGCAGGATCATCGAGGAAGGCAGTCACGACCGGCTGATCCGTATCGATGGCGGTCTGTACCGGCGGCTCTTCGAACGGCAGGCGCTGGAACTGACGAAGGGGCTCGTCGAGTACGTGCCGCCGCACCTTGAACCGCGCGGCAATGCGGACGACAGCGACGGCGACGCGTCGGACTACGAAGACGATCCGAGTCTGCTGGCCGGCAAGTAACAACGGCATCCACGACAACGCCCGTGCAAACCGGCGAGCGATAAAAAAAGGCTGCGCATCCCGACCTGGATGCGCAGCCTTTTCTTCAAACGCCTCCCTGCAACCGCGCGCCACCGACGCGCGTTCAACCCACCCTCAGAACCGCCACCAGAAATTCCCCGAGATCGCGTTGTCGTGCGAACCGCCGCCGTACTGGCCGCTATACGCGACACCAAGCGTGATGTTCTTCGTCACGTTCGCGTCGAGCCCCAGCTCAAGCACCGCGGTATCGCGCGCGATCGGCACGCCCGTCACCTGGAACGACGAGCCGCCCGTGACGAACGACAGCGTCGACGTCGGTTGCGCGTTGCCGAACGCATGGCGCCAGCCGGCCATCGCGTGCGCGCTGAACGCGGCCTGCGGGATCGAGCCGAGACGCGTCGAGATGCGCAGACCCAACGTCGAGAAGCCGACGTTCTCGGAATCCGTGCCGCTCTGCAGCGCTGCACCGCCGCCGTTTTCGGTGAAGCCGTCGGTATGCAGGTTCACGTAGGCCAGGCCCGCGAACGGTTCGATCGCAAAGCGCTGGAACGGGATCGCGTAACCCACTTCGCCGAACACCTGCGCGGTCTGCGCGTTGTAGCTCGAGCCGTTGTGATCCGTGAAGCCGGCGAAGTTCTGGTAACGGTCCATGCTGATGTCGTTCCACGTGTACGACGTCCCGAGCCGCACGCCGATCGGGCCGTACTGCGCGCCGCCGTACAACGCGACGTGGTAGCTGTCGATCGATGCGGACGAACTCAGATCGTTGTCGAGCGAGCTGTGCGCGAAGCCGCCCGCGACACCGACGCGCCACGTATCGTTGAGCGCCATGTCCGCGCCGCCGACGAAGCCCGTCGTGCTGCGGTCGATGCCCGATGCGTTGTTGTCGCCCGCGAGCTTGCTGCTTGCACCGTATGCCTGCGCCCACACGACCGGCTTGTACGGCCGGCTGTCGACGCATGCGTCACGCGAACCGCGATGCCCCGGATCGTTCGCGTTCTGCTGCAGCACACCCTGGCCGAGACTGCTGTCGCACAAGGCTGAGCCCGCCGACATCGACGACAGCGGCCCCGACGTCGGCGCGAGTCCTTCACGCAGACGGTCGGTCACCGCGTCACGCAGATAGCGGCTGTCGAGCAGCAGCATCGTCTTCGTGCTCGCATGCAGTTCGCCGTCGAGCGTGGAGAACGCGCGCTGCGCGGTCGGCGCATCGGTGGACAGCAGCGCCGACGCCACCGCACTGTTCGCCGGCAGCGTGCCGAGCGCGGCTGCCACCGCGCGCTGGTTCGGCGTGACCGCGACCTGCGTGAACTGCACCGAGTTGCGCGCGAGCAGCAGGTACACGTTGTTCGCGTCGTAGTTCAGCGACGGCGTGAGGAACGCGAGGTTCGACGTGACGCCGCTGAACGTGCCGTTCACGCCGCTGGTTGCGGAGAGGATCTTGTACTGCGTCGACGGCGCATAGGTGCCCTGGTTGGCCAGCACCTGCACCGCGCCGCCGCCGATCTGCGCGGTGCCGCCCGCGGCGACCACGCCGGCCTGCTGCTGCGCGTTCGCCGCGATCTGGTACGTCGAGCCCGGCTGGAACGCGACGTTGCCGGTCACGTTCAGCTGCTGCCCAGGCTGCGCGATCGACGACGTGCCGCCCGTCTGCACGACCAGCCCGCCGATCGTCCCGACACCCGTCAACGTCGCACCGGTCTGCACGGTCACCGTCGAATTCGCCACCGAGCCGTTCACCGCCAGCGTACCGGCGGTCACTGTCGTCGGGCCGCTGTAGGTGTTGTTACCCGACAGCGTCAACAGGTCGTTGCCGGTCTTGGTCACGGCGCCGGTGCCGGCCAGTACGCCCGCATACGTGCCGCCGCCGTTGATCGTCAGATTGCCGGTGCCGAGATTCAGCGTGCCGCCAGCCGCACCGTTCAGCGAATTGACCGCGATGTTCGTGTTGGCGCCATTGACCGTGCCGCCGTTCAGCGTGAGACCGCCGGTGCCGAGCGCGCCGGCGTTGCCGAGCGTCAGCGTGCCCGCGTTCATCACCGTGCCGCCGCTGAACGTGTTGTTGCCGGTGATCGTCAGCTCTGCGCCGCCGTTTTTCACGAGACCGCCGGTGCCCGACACGAGGCCGGACAGCGTGACGTTCTGCGTGCCGCCGAGCGTGGCCGTCGAGTTCAGGTTGAGCGGGTTCGTGAGCGTGACCGCCGTGTTCGCATCGAGTGTCGACGGCGCGTTCACCGTCACCGCGCCGGTGCCGAGTGCGCCGCTGTTGCCGACCACCAGCGAGCCGCCCGCGAGCGTCGTGCCGCCGCTGTACGTGTTCGCGGTGCCGAGCGTCTGCGTGCCCGCGCCCGACTTGATGATGCCGCCGGTGCCCGCGATCGTCCCGTCGAAGCTGCCGTTCGCGCCGCCGCCGAGCGTCAGCGAGTTCGCGCCGAGCGACACGTTCGTGCCCGCGCCGCCGCTCAGTGCGCCGATGGTCGGCGTGCCGGTCGCGCCGCTCACGTCGAGCGACACACCCGCGTTCGCGAGATTCACATTGGTGCCCGCGCCGAGCGATCCACCGCCCGCGAGCGCGAGCGTGCCTGCGTTGACGGTGGTAGTGCCGGTGAGCGCACTCGTGCCGGTCAGCGTTTCGGTGCCGGTGCCGTTCTTCACAATGCCGCCGGTGCCGGTGAAGCCGCCGCCGAAGGTCTGGTTGGTCGCGTCGCCGAACGTCAGATTGTTCGCGCCGAGTGCTACCGTGCCTGCTGTACCCGACAACGCGCCGATCGTCTGACCGCCCGTCGATCCGCTGATGTCGAGACTTGCGCCCGCGCCGCCCAACGTCACCGAACCACTGGCCGCAAGACTGCCGCCCGCGCCGAGCGCGAGCGTGCCGCCGTCGATCGTCGTGCCGCCGGTGAAGGTGCTCGCGCCGCCGAGCGTCAGCGTGCCGTTGCCTGTCTTCGTGAGACCGCCGGTGCCCGACACGCTGCCGTTCAACGTGAGGCCGTTGGCGCCCGCGACAGTCAGTCCCGCGTTCAGCACGACGTTGTTGCCGAGCGTAGCCGAGTTGCCGCCGATCGTCGCCGCGCCGTCGACGGTCAGCGCGCCGGTGCCGAGCGCCGTGTTGTTGCCGAAGATCAAACCGCCCGCGTTGATCGTCGTGCCGCCGCTGTAGGTGCTCGCGCCGTTCAACGTGGTCGTGCCGCTGCCGTCCTTGACGATCCCGCCGGTGCCCGCGATGCCGCCGCCGAACGTCTGATCGGTGTTGTCGCCGAAGGTCAGGTTGTTCGCGCCGAGCGTGACCGTCCCGCCGGTGCCGGCCAGCGCACCGATGGTCTGGCCGCCGAGCGCGCCGCTGATATCGAAGCCCGACCCTGCGCCGTTGAGCGTCACGCCGCCGCCTGCCGCGAGCGTGCCGCCCGCACCCAACGCGAGTGTGCCGCCGTTGATCGTCGTGCCGCCGGTGTACGTGTTCGTGCCCGTCAGCATTTCGGTGCCGGTGCCCTGCTTGACGATGCCGCCGGTGCCGCCGATCGTGCCCGCGAAGTTGCCGCTCGTTGCTCCGCCGAGCGTCAGCGTGTTGCCGCCCAGCGTCACGCTGGTGCCGACGATGCCGGTCAGCGTGCCGATCGTCGGCGCGGCTGTCGCGCCGCTGATGTCGAGACCCGCGCCGAGGCCCGCGAGGTTCACGTCGGTCCCTGCCGACAGCGAGCCCGCACCCGACAACGCGAGCGTGCCCGCGTTGACCGTCGCTCCTCCGGTGAACGTGCTCGCGCCGGTCAGCGTTTCGGTGCCGGCGCCCTGCTTCACGATGCCGCCCGTGCCGGTGATGCTGCCGCCGAAGGTCTGGTTCGTCGCGTCGCCGAAGGTCAGGTTGTTCGCGCCGAGTGCGACCGTGCCGGCCGTGCCCGACAGCGCACCGATCGTCTGGCCGCCCGTCGCACCGCCGATGTCGAACGTCGCACCCGTGCCACCCAGCGTCACTGCGCCGGTCGCCGCGAGGCTGCCGCCCGCGCCGAGCGCGAGCGTGCCGTCGGTGATCGTCGTGCCGCCGGTAAACGTGTTTGCACTGGTCAGCGTTTCCTTGCCGCTGCCCTGCTTGACGATGCCGCCCGTGCCGCTGATCGTGCCGCCGAAGATCTGGCTCGTCGCGTCGCCGAACGTGAGGTTGTTGCCGCCGAGCGTCACCGTGCCGCCGTTGCCATTCAACGCGCCGATCGTCTGGTTCGCGCCCGACGCACTGATGTCGAAGCCTGCGTTCGGACCGTTGATCGTCAGACCGCCGGTCGCCGCGAGGCTGCCGCCTGCGCCGAGTGCGAGCGTGCCGCCGTTGATCGTCGTGCCGCCGGTGAAGGTGCTCGCACCCGTCAGCGTTTCGGTGCCGCTTCCGGTCTTCACGAGACTGCCGGTGCCGCCGATCGAACCGCTGAACGTGCCGTTGGTCGCATCGCCGAGCGTGAGCGCATTCGCGCCGAGATTCACCGTGCCGCCGCCGACCAGCGTGCCGAACGTCTGCTGACCGCTACCGGCCGACAGATCGAACGTCGCACCCGTCGCCAGATTGACGACGCCGTTCGCCGACAGGCTCGCGTTCGCGCCGAGCGCGAGCGTGCCTGTGTTGATGTTGGTGCCGCCGGTGTAGGTGTTGGTGCCGTTCAGTGTCAGCGTCGCGGCGCCGGCTTTGGTCAGGCTGCCGGTGCCCGAGATCGAGCCGTTCAGCGTGAGGTCGTTAGTGCCGTTGACCGTCAGCCCCGCGTTCAGCACGACGTCGTTGCCGAGCGTCGTCGCCGTGCTGCTGTCGAGCGTCGCCGCGCCGCCGACCGTCAACGCACCGGTGCCGAGCGCCGAGTTGTTGCCGACGATCAACCCGCCTGCGTTCAGCGTCGTGCCGCCGGTATAGGTGTTCGCGCCCGTCAGCGTTTCGGTGCCGCTGCCCTGCTTGACGATGCCACCCGTTCCGCCGATCGTGCCGCTGAAAGTCTTGTCGGTCGCGTCGCCGAACGTCAGCGACTTCGAGCCCAGCGCGACCGTGCTGCCCGCCGTGCCCTTAAGCGATCCGATGGTCTGGTTGCCCGTCGATCCGCTGATGTCGAGCCCGGCACCCGCGCCCGCGAGAATCACCGCGCCGCTCGCCGACAGACTGCCCGCGCCCGACAGCGCAAGCGTGCCGCTGTTGACCGTCGTGCCGCCGGTGAACGTGCTCGCGCCGGTGAGCGTCTGTGTACCGGTGCCCTGCTTGACGATGCCGCCGGTGCCCGCAATCGAGCCGCCGAATGTCTGGTTCGTGTTATCGCCGAACGTCAGCGAGTTCGCGCCGAGTCCGACCGTCGTGCCGCCCACGCCGGAGAGCGAACCGATCGTCTGGTTGCCGCCCGATGCGCTGATGTCGAAGCCCGCGCCCGAGTTCGCGAGATTCACCGAACCGCTCGCCGCGAGACTGCCGCCCGCGCCGAGCGCGAGCGTGCCGGCGTTGACCGTCGCGCCGCCGCTGAACGTGTTCGTACCGGTCAGCGTCTGCGTGCCGCTGCCTTGCTTGACGATGCCGCCGGTGCCCGTGATCGCGCCGCCGAATGCCTGGTTCGTGCCGTCGCCGAAAGTCAGCATGCTCGCGCCAAGCGCGAGCGTCGAGCCCGCGATGCCGGACAGCGCGCCGATCGTCTGGTTGGCTGTCGCGCCGCTCAGGTCGAGCGTGGCACCCGCGCCATTGAGCGAGACCGCCGTGGTCGCCGCGAAGCTGCCGCCGCCACCGAGCGCGATCGTGCCCGCGTTGATCGTCGCGCCGCCGGTGAACGTGTGCGCGCCGGTCAGCGTTTCCTTGCCCGCGCCCTGCTTGACGATGCCGCCGGTGCCGGTGATCGATCCGCCGAAGGTCTGGTCGGTTGCGTCGCCGAAGGTCAGCGTGTGTGCGCCGAGCGCGACCGTCGTGTCCGCGACGCCGGTCAGCTCGCCGATCGTCGGCGTGGCAGTGGACGCGCTGATGTCGAGCGTCGCGCCGGTGCCCGCGAGATTCACCGCGCCGGTTATCGGCAGACTCGCCGCGCCGGACAGCGCGAGCGTGCCCGCCTGGATCGTCGTGTTGCCGGTGAAGGTGTTGGGACCGGTCAGCGTTTCGGTGCCGGTGCCGAGCTTCGTGATGCCGCCCGTGCCGCTGATCGTGCCGCCGAAGGTCTGGTTCGTCGCGTCGCCGAACGACACGTTGTGCGCGCCGAGCACGAGGTTGCCCGCCGTGCCGAGCAGCTGACCGAAAGTCTGGTCCGCGCCCGATGCGCTGATGTCGAAGGTCGCGCCCGCTCCCCCGAGATTGAGCGCCGCGTTCGCGCCGAGCGTGCCGCCCGCGCCGAGCGCGAGCGTGCCTGCGTTGACGGTCGTGCTGCCGCCGATCGCGTTCACGCCGGTCAGCGTGACCGTGCTCGCGCCGTTCTTCGCGAGATTGCCCGCGCCGCTGATCGTGCCGGCAAGCGTGAGCGCGTTGCTGCCGCCGAGCGTCAGCGTATTACCCGCTGCGCCGAGATTGATCTGCGTGCCGAGCGTGAGGCCTGCGGCGCTCGTGTCGAGCGTTCCTGCGCCGCCGACGTTCAGTGCGCCCGTCCCCAGCGCATTCGCGTTGCCGAGTATCAGCGAGCCCGCGTTCAGGTTCGTGCCGCCGCCATATGTGTTCACGCCGGTGAGCGTGACCGCGCTGGTATCGCTCTTCGTCAGCGCACCGCTGCCGCTGATCACACCGGACAGCGTCAGCGTGTTCGTGCCCTGCACCGTGAGGCCACCCGCGCCGAGCGTGATCGCATTGCCGATGCCGAGCCCCGCCGATGCCGAGCCCAGACCGCCACCGTTCCCCGTGATCGTGCCGGCACCGAACGACGCCGCATTGTCCGCGAGCGCGACGCCGCCGTTGAGCGTCGCATCGGCCACGGTCGACGCACCGCTCACCGTCCATGTGCCGCTGTTGACGTTCAGGTGCTGGAAGTTGATGTAGTTAGGATTCGAGATCGTTCCGGTGGCGGGACCGCCGCCGGCCTGCTGCAGCACCAGCGTGTTGTTGCCGCCCGCGCCGCCGTCTACGTTGCCCGCCGCCGCGAAGCCGAGCGACAACCCGACGACGCCCAGCAGATTGCCCGACGCACCGAGACCCGCGGTCACCGTCGAACCCGTGTCCGCAGTAAATTTATTGGTGCTGCCCGCACCCATCGACACGCTGCCCGTGATGGTGCCGCTGTTCTCGAACGTGTTGCCGGTGCCCGGCGTGCCCGACGCCTGAAACGCGACGCGTCCGTTGATCGTGCCGTTGTTGACGAAGTTGACCTGGCCGCCGCCGTAGATCGCGACCGCAGGAAGATCGCCGGTGCCGAGCGACACGCCCAGCAGCGCGCTCGAACCGATCGTGCCGGTCGCCGTGTTCGTGATGTTCGATACGCCGCCGGTGCCGTTCTGCACCGCGAGCGCCATGCCGGTCAGATTGTTGAGGTTCAGGCCGAGTAACCCCGACGTGCCCTTCATCGTGCCGCTGTTATTCACGGTGACCGTGCTGGCCGATGCGTTACCGATCGACGTGCCGCTCGACAACAGACTCAGCAGTCCGAGCAGCGACGGATCGATCGTGCCGGCATTGTTCAGCGTCACGTTGTTGCCGGTCAGCGTCAACGCGGTGCCGCCAAGCCCGAGCAGCACACCGATACTGCTGGTCGCGTCGGCATTCACCGTGAGGTTGTTGCCCGCATTCGAATAGCTCGGCGCGAGAGGGTTTGCCGCCCCCGAGCAGGTGACGGTCGTGCCCGCGGCCGTACACACCGCCTGTGCGTTTCCAATCCCGGCACCGAACAGCGCGAGGAAAACACCCATGACAGGGACGATTTTCTGCAGATCGTATGCGCTTTGATTGTCGGCGTTTTTCACTTTTCATTCCCTCGAACGCTGAATTTAAACGTCTGTCGAAAAAGCACGCCGCAATTCATCCAGATTCAAAAGGCAATAAAAATCCATCACCGGATTCGCAATCGAATCGGCGACATTCGCTTTGAATATGGCGCGCAGGCGCACGCCGGCACACGCAGATAAAACGCAGGGCGAACGAAACCCCGACGCTTAAGCCTGCGCGTCACCCGGCAAACCGGCACAGATTAAAAAAAGGCGCGACCCCGCGCGATCATGAGATGGTCATGGATCTACTGCCCTCCGGATTATTTCTCTCTCAGTAAAGTAATTCTCTTTTTTGTGCCTTCGCGGCAATCATCAGCTTATATCAAACTTACGCCATTTCAAGAAGCAAGCTTTTGAAATTTCTTTATAACGATGCGGATTGGAAAAATACTCAACACAATATGTTGTTTGAATTGCGGTGCCGCATAGGCGAATTGCCGCACGGCCGACCATCGCGGAAACAGTGGAGAAAAAGCGCGATCGCGAACGCTGTGCAACGCAGCGACGTGCGTGCAGCCAGGCGTTCGCTGCGTTCGTGATGCCTAGCGCGGCGTGGCCGCGAGCGATGCGAGATCGGCGGGGAGGGAATCGAGTGTCGGGCGCATCGCGAACGGCGCGGGCGCGCCGTCGGGCATCGGCAGACCGACGCGGTTGTGCCAGTACGTGCGCAGCCCGAGCTTCGCGGTACCGAACAGATCGTAGGCCGAGCCCGCGACGAATGCGGCGCGGTCCGCGTGCACGCCGAGCTTGTCGAGTGCTAATTGATACGGCGCCGGGTCCGGCTTGTAGAAGCCCGCTTCTTCGGACGTCACCACGACGTCGAATGCGACACCGGGGATCAATGCAGCGAGATGCCCGAGCGTCGTCGAGCAGTTCGTGACGACGCCGAGACGATAGTGCTGCTTAAGCTGCGCGAGCACGGCCGGCGCTTCGGGCCATGCGCGCAGTTCGCCCCAACGGCTCGCGAGCGAGGCTGCGTAACCGGCGTCGAGCCCGACGCTCGCCGCTGCCTGCTCGACCAGCGTTTCGTAGCTGACGTAGCGCCCGCATCCATACGTGAGCTTCAGATAGGCCATGCGCCAGCGTCGGCCCATTTCCTCCGAGCCGGCGACGTCGTTCCACAGCGTCCATGAATCGAGCACGGCCGTGAGCAGATCGAACAGCACGACTTCGACGTGCTGTCCTTCGGATGACGATGTGTGTGACTGCAGGGTATTCATCGTTCAGCCCTCGTTGTGCGCGCGCACTTCGGCGACCGCGTTGATTTCGATCAGCGCGCCGTGATGCAGTTCGGGAACCGGCACCACCGTGCGCGCCGGACGGTGATCGCCGAGAAACGCTGCGTACACGCGGTTGATATCGGGCCATCGTTCGATACCGACGATGAACAGCTGCACGCTGACGAGTCCCTGCACCGACGATCCGGCGGCTTCGAGAATCGCCTGAACGTTCTGCAACGCGCGCAGGGCCTGCGCGTCGATGCCTTCGGGGATCGCGCGGGTCGCAGGATCGATCGGCAACTGGCCGGCGACGTAGACGAAGCCGCCCGACACGATGCCTTGCGAGTAATGTCCCGCGGGCGTCGGCGCGCGGTCGGTCGAAACGGTTTGCATGGATGTTCTCCTTTGTTGTGAACAGGTAGCCTCGTCGCGCGGATCACCAGCCGGCGATGCGCGGCCAGTAAGCAACTTCCTGCTGTGCGTCGAGCACGTGATAGCCCGCGTGCTGCGCGGACGTCGCGCATGCGTGATTCGGCAGGATGCGCAGCTGCGTGCCGACCGGAAAATGCGTTGTCGGCGCGCCGTCGCTGCTGCCGGGACGCCGCGCGATGATCCCGTGTTCCTGGTTCGCGGCAATCACGATCAAGTCGTCGAGCGGCGTGCCGTCGACGCCGCACACCACCCCGTAGCCCTGATCGACCGCCTGCTTCGCGGTGCCGCGATCGCGCGACAGCGCCATCCAGCCCGCGTCGACGATGGTCCAGCCTTTTTCCTGCTGATGCCCGATCACGCTGGTCAGCACCGACACCGCGATATCCGCCTGACGGCACACGCCGAGCCCCGCCATCACCAGATCGAAGAACACGAATACGCCCGCGCGCACCTCGGTAACGCCAGTGAGATCGTCGGCGAACAGCGCGGTCGGCGTCGACCCGACGCTGACGACCGGTGCCGCGAACCCCGCATTGCGCAGCAGCTGCACGGCAGCAACGACCGCATCGCGCTCCTGCCCTGCGTAGCGCAGGATTTCGTCGGTGGAACGGCTGTCGTATGAGTTGCCCGCATGCGTCATCACGCCCTGCACGTCGATGCCGCCGGCCTGCAACGTGCGTGCGATGTCGACGATCAGCGGCGACGTCGGCGGCAGACCCGAGCGGTGTCCGTCGCAATCGATCTCGAGCAGCACATCGAACGGTTGTGCATGCGCGCGCGCGTAATCCGCGAGTAACGCGGCTGTTTCGACGCTGTCGAGCACGAGCTTCAGCTTTGCGCCCGCGCGGATCAGTTCCTCTGCCTGCGCAAAACGGTTCGGCGCGATCGCGACGCCGTACAGGATGTCGGTCAGCCCATGCTCGAAGAAATAGCGCGCTTCGCGAAGCGTCGACACCGTGATCGGCCCGGTGCCGCCGTCGAACAGCCGACCCGTCGCGTCGATGGACTTGTTGGTCTTCACATGCGGACGCATCCGCACACCGAGCGAGGCGAGATGCGTACGCATCCGCGCGATATTCGCATCCATGCGGCCGCGCTCGAGCAGCAGCGCGGGGGTTTCGATCGAGGACAATGACGCCGACATATTCGTCTCCAGTAGAGACGTTAGGATAAACTCGGCAGTGTGTGTTTTGATTTAGCCAGATTGATTCCTGAGTTTAGATTAACTGAACTTAAAAAATGAAAGACTCCGCCGACCTGCGCTTTCTGCTGACGATTCGTGCGAGCGCCAGCCTGCTCGATGCCGCGCGCAAGATGGGGCTCACGCCGTCGGCGGTCACGCAGCGGCTGCAGCAGATCGAACGGATGCTCGGCGTGCGGCTCGTCGACCGTTCGTCGCGGCGCCTGCGCTTTACTGAAGAGGGCGAACTGCTGTGTGCGGGTGGCCGCGAAGTGATCGAGCGCTTCGATGCGCTGCTCGACGATCTGCACACCCGCCGGGGCGGCATGGTCGGCACGCTGAAGATCAACGCGCCGTTCGGTTTCGGCCGACGATATGTCGCGGCGGCGGCGTCGCGGTTTCAGGAACTGCATCCGGAGGTGAACGTCGCGCTCACGCTGTCGGATGCGCCGCTGACCGAAATCGCCGATCGCTTCGACGTGGTCGTGCATATCGGCGAGTTGCGGCTGTCGAATCTGGTTGGCTATGCGGTCGCGCCGAACGCGCGGTTTCTGTGCGCGTCGCCGGCATTCGTCGAACGGCATGGCTTGCCCGAGACGCCCGAGGATCTCGCCGCGTTGCCGTGCATCGCGCTGCGCGAGAACAACGAAGACGTCACGCTATGGCATTTGAGCAAGGGACGCGTCGCGCGCAGCGTGCGCGTGCCGGCGCGGCTGAGCAGCAACGATGGCGACGTGATCCGCGAATGGGCGTATGAAGGGCGCGGCGCGATCGTGCGTTCGGAATGGGACGTTGCCGAGGATCTCGCACGCGGGACACTGGTGCGCCTGCTGCCCGCGTGGAAGCTGCCCGATGCGAACGTGATCGCGCTGACGCATCAGCGTACCGGTCTGCCGATGCGCACGAAGATGTTCATGAAGCATCTGCAGGAGCGTTTCCGGCCGGTGCCGCCGTGGCGGGCGCGTTGAGTCCGGGTCAGGCTTCGTTCAACGTGCTCGCGCGCGTGTAACGTGCGAGCACGTTGCAGCCACGGCCCAGCGACATGCCGACCAGCAAGCCCCACGCGACAAATGAAAACAGCAGGAACGCTTCGCTGTGCGCCCACGCGCCGTGACAAGACCAGCGCGCTGCGGACTCCGAAGGCACGCTTCGAATAGTTCCTTCTCTTTGGCAATCCGCTGTTCGAACGGAAGCTCGACCGCTGCCCGCACGGCTTCAATAATCTTGCGTGGCGCGAAGAGTCCGCGGTTCTTGCACGCAGTGCCTCCTCGACCTCTGCAATATCAGTGTTGCCACAAAACGCGCGGCCGCTGCCGACAATGACAACGCCCATCACATCGGAGTCGGAATTCGCGCGCTCCATCGCAGCCATCAGGTCTTGCCGAACAGGCACGCTCAGCGCATTGACCGGCGCATGGTTGATGGTGACGATAAGAATGCCGTCTGTCACCTGCATGAGAACCGCGTCGAAAGAAGCGTTGGTGATGAGATTGGTGTCGGACATGAGGTTCGAAAGCTTGATGCTTGATGCAAAGAAAAATTCGCTTGCTGAGGCCGGACCACAGCAGGATTACCACGCATCGACCCGCGTATTCTTCTGCGTGCCGATGCGTCTGTCACTCCGGCACGACAACCGTCGCCGGCGAGCGGACGTCTGATTTTTTTGTCTGCAGACCCAGTAAACAGAGCAAAGATACCGCGGCAAGTGCACTGTAGAAGGCCGCCAGCGGCCACCACCGTCCTGGCCAGGCATGCGCGAGCACGGTTCCGATGATTGGGGTCAGGCCTCCCGCCAGCGCAGCACACGACTGATACGACAGTGAAATGGCCGAGTAGCGGTATCGCACGTCGAAGGCATCTGTCATCAGTCCGGCCATCACGGCATACGAGCCCGACATGCACATCACGGCAATGGCGATGCCGACAACGATGGCGAGGGGTTTGCCTGTCGACACCAGGATGAACATCGGATACGGAGATAGCATGGCCAGCCCTGCAGCCCAAGCGAGAAACTTTTTCGCTCCGACACGCTGCGCCAGCCATCCCGAGAGGAGCTGGTTGAAGAAGTGCACGAAAGCGACGATGAAGAGGCAGTCGAGCATCAGCGAGCGGCTGATTCCAAGCGTTTCCGTCGTGAAACTCAGCATGAACGTGTTGCAGAACCATGCGCCTGCGACACCGATGACGTTGGCGCCAAGGCAGAGAAGCACCTTGCCCCATGCGTTGCTCAGCACGTCGAGGATGGGAAGACGAGGAGGTTTTGCGCGCCCGGCCGCTGCGGCGAACTCGGGCGACTCGGAGACACCCGAGCGGATAAATATGCCCACGATCAGCAAGACCGCGCTGAGCAGGAACGGGATGCGCCAACCCCAATCCATCAGCTGTTCTTTCGGCATATGCCCGACCGTGCGGAACGCGAGCAGCGCGAGAATCAGGCCGGCCGGGCTGCCCAGCTGTGCAAACGAGGCCAGGAATGTGCGCCTGGCTTTGGGCGCATGTTCGCCCGCCATCAGGACCGCGCCACCCCATTCGCCACCAATCGCAATGCCCTGCGCGACTCGCAACAGCACAAGCAGAACGGGAGCAAGCGCGCCAGCAGAAGCATAGGTCGGCAGGAAGCCAATGCCCACCGTGCCAATCCCCATGATGGCAAGCGTCGCGACGAGCGCCTTCTTTCGCCCGAGTCGGTCACCCAGGTGACCAAAGATGAGGCCGCCAAAGGGTCGAGCGAAGAACCCTACTGCGAACGTGCCGAACGAAGCGAGCGTACTGTAGAACGGGTCGCCCTGAGGGAAGAACAGCTTGCCAAACACGAGCGCCGAAGCCGTCGCGTAGATGTAGAAGTCGTACCACTCAATGGTAGTACCAACAAAGGCGGCGAAGGCCGCGCGAGCAGGCTGGCGTGTCGGACTTTCTTGCACGGTGGTTTGCATCGAATGTCTCCTGAAGATTTCCGGTCTGGGTCGCCGGTTTAGTTCGAATGCCTGATTGTTGCCGGACGTCAGCCCTTAAGCACTCCGGCCTCGAACAGACGCTGTTGTGTGGCATCGTCGATACCGAGTTCGTCGAGCACCGCGCGCGTATCTCCGCCCAGCGCAGGTGGCGCCGAGCGATACGTAGCCGGTGTCCGGGACAACTTGATTGGCGTGCCCGTGCCGCGATACGAGCCGATTTCAACAATCAGTTCGCGGTGAAGCGTGTGCGGGTGGTTGGCGACGGCGTCCACGGTGTGGACAGGACCACACGGCACACCACCGCGAATCAGCGCCGTGGCGAGTGACTCGCAATCGAGCGATTGCATCAAGCCTTCGAGCACCTCTTTGAGTTCGCCGCGATGCGCGCAACGGCTCTTGTTATCGACGAAGCGCGCGTCTTGCGCAAGTTCGGGCGCGTTCAGATGGTTAGCCAGCTTCGCGAACTGCCGGTCGTTCCCCACCGCAAGGAAAATAGGAGCGGTCGCGGTTCGATAGCTGTCGTACGGCGTGATATTCGGATGCGCGTTCCCGCTACGCTGTGGCGTACGTCCATTACCGAAGTAGTTCGGGAGATGCGGATGCAGGAGCGAGATGCCACTGTCGTACAGCGCAATATCGAGCGATTGACCTCGGCCGCTCTTCTCCCGCTCCGCCAGGGCGAGCAGAATACCAGCCAGCGCATTGAGCCCGGTCACCATGTCGACGACGGGTAGCCCGACGCGCAGCGCAGGACCATCGGGCTCCCCGTTCACGCTCATCAACCCCGCCATCGCTTGAATTGCTGCGTCGTAGCCAGGCAGCCCGCCGAGGGGGCCATCCGGCCCGAAGCCGGAAATCGCGCAATGAATCAGCGTCGGGAATCGTTTCGAAAGGCGAGCGTAGTCCATGCCCCAACGTTCAAGCGTTCCAGGCTTGAAATTCTCGACAAGTACATCCGCGCCTTCGAGCAGTTGCCAGAGGATGTTGCGGCCCTCTTCGGACGACAGGTCGACGCAGATACCTTGCTTATTGCGATTCACACCCACGAAATACGACGCGGTCTCGCCGACAAACGGAGGACCCCAGCCGCGGGTTTCGTCTCCGTTAGGCGGTTCGAGCTTGATGACTTGCGCACCGTGGTCCGCCAATGCCTGCGTGCAGTACGGCCCACCCAGCACGCGGCTCAAATCGATAACGCGAAGTCCCTGAAGTGCGCCCGTAACCGGATTTGCACTCATCACGCGGTCTCCAGGCTCACCGGCATGAGCGACATTGCTTCTTCGAGCGTCATCGGTACCTCGTCGACGAGCTTGCGCATCACGCCTGCGTCGGCACTGACATTCGCCGGAGCCAACGGATCGCGCGGCATGAGCTTGTGTTTGACGATAAGGTGAGCAAGCGCCAACCGACGGTAGTCATTTCCAACACGTGCGGCCTCCGTCGCCATGAATATGGCGCTCGTTGCGTTATAGACAGCACTCGCTGCTTCACGCACGCTTTCATCGCGGCCGCACTCGGCGACGCTGTCCATCGCGGCGCTCGCGCGCTTAAAGACATCACGCAACAACCGGACCGACTCTTCGGGCAACGCGGCCTCTTCGAGTTGAGCATTGAGATACTGCCCGAGCGATTCGAGGGAGCCTTCACGGCGCGTGGCGCGAGCCACGTCGAGAGAGACGATGTTGCTCGTCCCTTCCCAGATGGAGCCGAGGTGGGAATCGCGCACGAGCCGAGGGTCGGCCCATTCTTCGATGTAGCCAACGCCACCGCGAACTTCCATCGCGTCACCCGTTGCCTTTCTCGCGTCACGGCATGCGCGGAATTTCACCAACGGAGTAAGGATGCGAACACACCTGGCCGCGAGCGCCTCGCCACTGTCGGACTTTGGCAGCAGTGTCGCAATCTGCATGAACATCGAACGGGCCTGTTCGGCGGACAGCATCATCTTCATCAATTGCCGTTGCATCAGCGGCATCTCGATGAGCTTGCGACCAAATGCCGAGCGGTTGCGCGCGACATGCAGTGCTTCGGTAAGCGCGCGACGCATCAGCCCTGCGGCACGCACGCCATTCGAAAGGCGCGACATGTTAATCATGTCCGCCATCTGGTGGAAACCACGCCCGACCTCGCCGATCAGGTACGCCTCGGCGCCTTCGAGAACGATTTCTCCGCTGGCCATCGAGCGGCTGCCGAGTTTGTCCTTCAGCCGAACGATGTGATACGCGTTACGCGCTCCGTCTTCAAGCACCTTGGGAAGAAGGAACAGCGCAAGGCCCTTGATTCCTTCAGGTGCGTCATCAGGGCGAGCCAGGACCATTGCGAGGTCGGCGTCCGCGTTGGAACAGAACCACTTGTCACCCGTCAGCTTCCAGATTTCGTTGCCGTTCGCGTCGACGCTGCGCGTGGCGCGCGTGATCGTGCGACCGGTGTCGGAGCCTGCCGCTTGCTCCGTCATGAACATCGCACCCTGGAAGAGCGTGTCGAAGTCCTGCGAGGCAAGCATCGGGAGATAGCGGTCGACCAGTTCCTTCGACCCAAACTTTCGCAGCGTGCGAGTGAGCGAATCGGTCATGCTCACAGGGCAGCAGAGACCGAACTCAGCTTGCACGAAGAGGTACGTCAAAGCGTACTTCACCAGCGGCGGCGGGGCGTCGCTCCGATGGCTCATCGAAGCAAGTCCGAGCTCGCTGTACGCAACGCGTTCGAGCGCGACGTAGTCCGGATGCTTTTCGATGCGCTGGACGGCCTCACCGCGCCGGGTCCGCTGCATCAATACCGGAGGATTGTGGTCGGCACTCGTTGCCCAAACGTCGAGTTCATCCGAAGCGCGCTGACCCAGGTCGGCCAGACGGTCTTTGACGCCGCTGTACGTGCTTTCGCCCAGAAAGCTCCTGAGCAACGGGCCAAACGAGGGGTCGCAGGTAAAGAAATTGATGCCACGGCTGTCGGGAATATTCGAAGTGGCGGGCTCTTGCCGTTGGTCGGCCATAGCGTGTCTCCTGGTTTATCTGCGGCGCGCCAATCCGCCGCTGTCGTTAAATTCAGGTTACGAAGCCCTTCGATAATCGTCCAATACAATCGATGGCATGTGCGATAACATGTCTTTATCGTTGAGGAGCGGCGGCCGATGGAACTCAGACAACTCAGGTACTTCGTTGCGGTCGCCGAAGAGCTGCATTTCGGGCGTGCGGCGCGTCGGCTGTTTATCTCCCAACCGGCGCTTAGCTTTGATATCAAGCGCTTCGAAGAACAGTTGGACGTGCAGCTCCTTGAGCGCAGCAGCAAGTCGGTCGCGCTGACCAACGCCGGGCAGGTCCTGCTAGGGGAGGCTCAAAGGCTATTGCAGCAGGCAGACGAAGTGGCCAAGGTCACAATCCAGTCCGCACATGGGCTGGCTGGCCGTCTTCGGATTGGGTTCGTGAATTCGATGCTCTATCGGGATTTGCCCGAGGCAGTAGAGCGCTTCGAGGCCGAGCATCCGGCCGTTGAGATTGTTCTCAAGGAGATGAATACCGCCGAGCAGATTCGAGCGCTTCAGCAGCTCCAGATTGATTTAGGGTTCGCGCACTGGGGTCACTACCCGGCTGAGATTGAGACGCAGCTATGGATGTCCGAGGCATTTCTGTGCTGTCTGCCAGTCAATCACAAGCTTGCCAGGAAAAAGCGCATCGACCTGTGTAACCTGCAAAACGAACCCTTCATACTTTTTCCGCGGGCGGTCTCGCCGCACTACCACGACCAGATCATCGCCGCGTGCGTCGAAGCTGGCTTTAGTCCAAGAATCAGGCATGAAGCTCGTCTATGGCAGACCGTCGTCACCATGGTTGAGTTCGGGATGGGGGTGGCGCTTGTGCCTCAAGCGCTCGCACGCACCCAATCGCAGCGAGCCGTGTTCATTCCGCTGGAGCGCAATCCGTTCTCGTCCGAAATTCTGCGGCTGACGCGCACGGGTGGTCAAATGGCGCTCACTGAGAGCTTCCTCGAAGCGCTCGAACGCGGTCACCAGTAGAAATGGTTATCTGGGCGTCCGCCCTTCGCGTCGCTCTCGTACATGCGCGAAAAGGCCGGGGCCATCCGAGTGAGCGCGTCGTTCATCTATTGCCGAATCGGTCGCAACGAGTGATTGGCCGGAACGAAGTCATCCAGCCGCGTTGCCGTGCATCGCGCTGCGCGAGAACAACGAGGACGTCACGTTATGGCATTTGAGCAAGGGACGCGTCGCGCGCAGCGTGCGCGTGCCGGCGCGGCTGAGCAGCAACGACGGCGACGTGATCCGCGAATGGGCGTATGAAGGGCGCGGCGCGATCGTGCGTTCGGAATGGGACGTCGCGGAGGATCTCGCACGCGGGACGCTGGTGCGCTTGCTGCCCGCGTGGAAACTGCCCGACGCGAACGTGATCGCGCTGACGCATCAGCGTACGGGTCTGCCGATGCGCACGAAGATGTTCATGAAGCATCTGCAGGAGCGTTTCCGGCCGGTGCCGCCGTGGCGGGCGCGTTGAGTCTGGGTCAGGCTTCGTTCAACGTGCTCGCACGCGTATAGCGCGCAAACACGTTGCATCCGCGGCCCAGCGACATGCCGATCAGCAAGCCCCACGCGACGAATGAAAACAGCAGGAACGCTTCGCTGTGCGCCCACGCACCATGCGATTCGATCTCGTAGTGCATCAGGAATTCAACTGCGAAAGCAGCAAGCAGCACGACCAGCAACGCCGGGTCTCCCGGCACGCGCACGAGCCCGTTGGGCGCATCGATACGCAGACGCCAGCGCGACGCATGCATCCAGCCCATCGACGCCCCCACCGCGAGCGCGACCAGCAGCGCAACGGCATCGGCCCACGTGGCGGACGGAAAGAGCTTCGGCATGTTCATGCCGCCGAGCATCGCCATCACGAGTGGAAACACGAACAGCCGGGTGGGCCGCAGCGTACGCGCATAGCAGCGGCGAACGCCGAGCACGATCAGGATCGCGAAAACAACGATCGAATAGGTTGGAATGTGCAGCACCGCGCGCTCCCGGTAGATTCAACGTAGATGAGTCAACGTAGATGAGTCCGCGGCCCATTTTAGGACTGCCGTGTCGCGCCGCACGCCGGTTGCGACGAACCGCATGCGGTAGCGACAGGACGCACATTGCGCGGATAAATGGCCGGCACGTCCCGCCGAAAATGGCCGCCACGGCCGCAGGCAGACGCGCTACCATCGACGGGCCTGTTCGATGCCTTCACGGCCACCGCTTCGCTCCCGAACCATGCCCTTCGCTTCGACCTTTCTTTCGCTCAGAGATTCGGCACGCAGCAATCTGCTCGCGCGGAGACTGGCATACGTGCTGTTGCTGAGTTGTGCGCTCGGGTCGTGCTTCTGGGTGGTGTCGCGAAGCGTGACGCTCGGGTCGTCGCTGTTCACGGCGAACGCTATCGGCTTCAGCGCATTCGTGTTCGGACGGTTGCTCGCCAGATTGACCGGCGGCCGCTTTGCGGTCGCGGTACGCGCATTGATCGTCGCGCCGCTCAGCGTGATCGTCGGCACCAAACTGGCTGCGCTGGGCGGCAACGACGGCGCGATACGTCTGCTGCACAGCACGCCCGCCCAATGGATTGCGCTTGCGCCGACGTTCCTGGTCGTCGCGATCGCTTACGCGTTCGCGACCGTGCACATCCAGTCGCTGCAGGTGCGCACCGCGCTCGAAAAACAGCGGCGTGAAGCGGCTGAACTGCGACAGTCGGAAACCGCCGCACGGCTCGCGTTGCTGCAGGCGCAGATCGAACCGCATTTTCTGTTCAACACGCTCGCCAACGTGCGCAGCCTGATCGAACGCGACCAGGCCGGCGCATCGGCGATGCTCGATCATCTGAACCGCTATCTGCGCGCGAGCCTCGGACGTACGCGCAAACCGGTTTCGTCGCTGGAGGAGGAGCTGGAACTGATCGACGCGTTACTGTCGATTGCCGCAATGCGGCTCGGCGATCGTCTGCGCTACTCGGTCGATCTGCCGCATGCGTTGCGCCAGTTGCCGCTGCCGCCGCTGTTGCTACAACCGCTCGTCGAAAACGCGCTGATTCACGGCATCGAACCGGCGATCGAAGGCGGCGACATCCGCATCGAAATCGCACGGGAAGCAGACATGCTGAGCCTCGCGGTCATCGATACCGGCGTAGGGCTCGGCAAGGTCAGCACGTTGCACGGCGGCGTCGGGCTCGCGAACGTGCGGGCCCGCCTGGCCGCGCTGTACGGCGATGCCGCGCGACTATCGATCGAATCGAACGCCACGCGCGGCGTCACCGCGCGTCTTCTCCTTCCCCTGCACTGACATGCCCACCGCCCTCATCGCCGACGACGAACCGAACCTCTCGACCGAGCTCGCCGCGCGCCTCGCGCATTTCTGGCCGGAACTCGACATCGTCGGGATGCCGCGCAACGGCGTGGACGCGCTCGCGCAGATCAACGCGAAGCAACCCGACTTCGCGTTTCTCGACATCCGCATGCCGGGGCTCGACGGATTGCAGATCGCGCAGTCGGTGCCGCATCTGCGCATCGTGTTCGTCACGGCTTACGACGAATATGCGGTGCGTGCATTCGATATCGCTGCGGCCGACTATCTGATGAAGCCACTCACCGACGACCGACTGCTGAAATGCATCGCGAAGCTGCAACGCGGCAGCCGCCCGGCACGCGACGAAGAAACGCTAACCGCTGCGGGCGCGCTCAACGATGCGCCGCTGATTCAATGGCTCACCGTCGGACATCGCGACGCGACGCACCTCGTGTCTATCGACGACGTCCACTACTTCCAGGCCACCGACAAGTACACCGAAGTCGTCACCGCGACGCACCGTCACATCATCCGCACGCCGCTGAAGGAACTGCTGTCGCGCCTCGACCCGACGCGTTTCGTGCAGGTGCATCGCAGCGTGATCGTGTCGCTGGCGCAGATCGAACGTATCGAGCGCGATCTGCTCGGACGGCAACGCATTCATTTGCGGCAGCATGACGAGACGCTGCCGGTGAGCCGGAGTTATGGGGCGGTGTTCCGGCAGATGTGACGAAGAGAGATACCGCTTGCTTGATCGACGTTTCAGCACAGCCTGAAACATTCATGCGCCCGCGCGGAGGAAACTGATGTTTCTCCCACTGCATCGAGGCCGCCGTCATGACGATCACCTGCTTTATCCGCTATGAAATCGATCCGTTCAGGAAGGACCTGTTCAAGACGTATGCGGACAACTGGGCAAGCATCATTCCTCGCTGTGGTGGTCATCTGCTGGGCTATTTTCTGCCGCACGAGGGCACCAATTACGAAGCGTGGGGGCTCGTCGCGTTTGCCGATCTCGCGGCCTATGAGATCTACCGGAAGCGATTGAAGGAAGACGAGAAGGCGTGCGCGAACTTCGCGTTTGCGGTGCGTGAGCGGTTTATTCTGAAAGAGGAGAGGACTTTTCCGGAGGTCGTCGATTCGACCTGGTTGAAGGCGCCGGTAGCGCCTGCATAAAAGGGCTTTTGCGGTTCTGGGCGTGTGCGCTGAACGCACACGCGTTACGCCAACCCCGGCGGCGCAGCGCGCGCAACTTCAATCGCCTTCGGCAACAGCTTCAACTGCAGAAACGCATCGGCGATCCGCTGCTGATCGGCGAGCGCGTCGCGCGAAATCGGCTCGACGCCATAACGCAGACGCTGCAATGCCACGTCGACGACATCGTGCGGTAGCCCCCACAACCGCGAGAATTCGTCGGCGGCTGCAGAGCGGTTCGACTCGATCCACTTGTCGAGCGCGATCAGTTCCGCGAGCGCGACGCGCAGCACGTCGTCGTTTTTCTCGGCATAGCGCTGCGACGTGAAGTAGTACGCGCGATTGCCGACCACGCCGGTGCCGTCGGCGACGATGCGCGCGTTCGCCGTCTTCTGCGCGACGGCGAGAAACGGATCCCAGATAGCCCATGCATCGACGGCGCGCGTTTCGAATGCGGCGCGCGCATCGGACGGCGATAGCCATACCGGTGTCACGTCGCGATAGTCGAGCTTCGCGGCCGCCAGCAATCGCACCAACAGGAAGTGCGTATTCGAGCCTTTGGTGAGCGCAATCCGCTTGCCCTTCAAATCCCGAATCGACGTAATCGGCGAATTCGCCGGCACGATCACGGCCTCGCTCGCTGGACGCTTCGCGGTCTGCCCGTAATAGACGATCGGCGCGCCGGCCGCCTGCGCGAAAATCGGCGGCGCTTCGCCGACGTCGCCGAAATCGATCGACCCGACGTTGAGCGCTTCGAGCTGCGGCGGCCCTGACGGAAACTCGGTCCATTCGACTCGGGTGCCGCTCGCGGCGAGCCGCTTTTCGAGCGTGCCGCGCGCCTTCAGGATGCTGAGCGATCCCTTCTGATAACCGATGCGCAGCACGCGTCCGGTCGATGCGTTTGCGCCCTGCGCACGCGCGCCCGGTAGCGTTGCGCCCAGCGCAAGCGCGGCGAGTCCGGTGCCGATGAAGCCGCGACGGCTCGTCGATCTAAAACGCGTCATGGATGCACTCTCTCGAAGATGAATAAGCAGCGGCCCACGCCGCACGAATCGCTGCCGATACTACGGCGACGCTTCCGGCGATGGAACGAATTCATTTCGAAATGCTTATCTGCGGACTGTCGATACTCGTTCGTCGCGATGATCGATCGTGCGCACAATGCGCTGCGTTCGCCGAAAGCATTACCGGCTAGTTCCCTCTCCCGTCGGAAGGGGCGTCGAGTTCGGCTTTATAGCGGCGGTTGATCGTATCCGCATCGACACCGGCAATCCTCCCAGTATGTTCGTCCTCATCCCAACCTACCTCATAGAACTGGTCGCCGCGCGAAAAATACATATGCTTCGGCTCAATGAAAGTAAACGCATCTGGAGGTGCCATGTCCTTGAACACTGCCGCGCCGTCGAGACGCAGATACACGAGATCATTTCCTGTTCGTGCGAGCATGCCGTTCATTCCGAACGAACCGGAATTCGGGTCGATCGTGAGTGTCGCGTCAAACCCATAGTCGATGCCGCGCCCCGGCTGGCTGACAAACTTCAATAATTCGAAGTGGGCGAAATCGATCTCCGGCATCGGTTCGCCATTCACAAACAGCTTTCCGCGGCTGCGCGAGAAATGAAAATTGCGCCACTGTTCCTCCTTGAATGGAAAAACAAGGGAGAAATCCTTCGGGTCAGCGCCTTCGATTTTCTTGTTTTCGAAATACACGGACGAGTCGTCTGCCGCGAAATATTCGAACTGGTCGCGCTGCCAATCTTCGTGGGATGCCACACCGTCGTTCGGAATACGGTGGAATGCCGGTGTGAGCGTAGTCATCAGTGTCAAATCGCGGTCTTCACGTTGAACCTCCGGACTGCCGCGAGAAAGAATGTCCATATAGGAATAGCTGGTCATCCAGTAGACAAGATCTTTCTGCACCACATAGTTCTTCGAGAGGAAGCGCGTATTCGCCGCACAGGTCTGGGTTTTTCCCTGCGTCCAGGTCACCTGACCCGGCTGGGTGAATTTGCCGTGGCGCGTCTCATGACAGATACCCACTTCGTATTGCCCGGACGCATCCCGGTATCCGGCACTCTGGTATCCGCCATCGCTGCTGAATACCGATCCAAGGAATGCAATAAGCCCGCTGGCGATCGCCAGCAGCAAGACACCTATGATCAGCGTACGAAGCCGGGGTATTTTCATTTTTCTGACTGGATCCTGTTGATCCGCCTATCGGATGACGCCATTGACCATACCGATCGCTTCGCGCATATTCGCACCGATCGATCAGACAACACAGCATCCTATATGAGTCGAAAGAGTCCTGAGAGGAAGGCATGGCGCAAGAGCGCGGTGGAAGCCAGGGCACGCGAAGCCGCGACTTCCCCTTCGGTTGCGGCTGTCAATCGCAGGCCTGCCCTATTCGGTGCACGAACCCGGATGCTCGCCCCGCTGCTTGTCACAGTGGGATGTGCGTACATACTGCTCAAGGGAATGGTGTGGGCGGCCAATCGCATCGGCATGCGTAACGTGGGTTCACTACGACTATCCCGTCGCTCGCACGACATATCTGAACCACAGTCCATACACGACGCTCGTCAGCAGCGAGTACACGTGGAGCTGGAAGCTGCTCGCCCTCCTGTCCCTTGCACTTGGGTCTTTCGCGGGACGCTGTGTCTGGCACGGCACCGTTCGCGCGGCGTTCACGCGACGCGCCCTCTGGCTCATGACCGGTTGGATTCTAGGCATCGCATTGCTGATTGCCGAAATCGAGCTGGCATTTCGAGGCCTCATACCGTTCATCCCGCGTATTTCGGGTTGGGGATGGGACGTATTTGGCATTGCATGGCTGCTTTCCGGCCTTCAGTTCTGCGCATTGTGGGGTTGGCTGATGAGTCGTTGCGGCGTTCCGAAAGAGGACATCTTTACACGCGATTCCTGATGACCTCGTCTGAAAGAATCCGGGAAATGGGAGCCACGCACCGGCAATACGCTGCAACGCGACCTGCAACTGCCCATGCTTGACGCCCGTCTGACAATGTGTTTCCATGTCGCACCATGTACGCATCCCAAGCCCTCCTGTCGCTAAGCCTACTAGCCCGCTCTTCCGGGCCTGGTCTGCTACTGCGCGCGTACATCGTCTGATTTTTCCGAAGCACCGCTAAATCCCCAGTTTGCTGACCTTGCCCCGGTTTCCGACCGGCGGCGATGTTGTTTCGTTTGCGTCATCCGGTCGACTTTCACGCTTTGAACTGTCGCCCTGTCGATGACCATGAACACCGAATACCTCAACACTTTTCGTCTGACCCGCCGACCCAGTCCCGGCGGCGCCTGCGCGCGCCCTCAACGCCGCAACACCGCATCGAACACCCCACCGCATTTCACTCATTGAGCGAGACCGTCACCATGTTGAAGAACCCTGCCGTCAAATACCGCCCCTTTACGCCCGTCAATTTGCCGGACCGCACGTGGCCCTCGCGCACCATCACGCGTGCGCCGATCTGGATGAGCACCGATCTGCGCGACGGCAACCAGGCGCTGTTCGAACCGATGAATGCGCAGCGCAAGATGCGCATGTTCAAGACGCTGGTGGCGATCGGCTTCAAGGAAATCGAGGTCGCGTTTCCGTCTGCATCGCAGACCGATTTCAACTTCGTGCGCGAACTGATCGAGGGCGGTCACATTCCCGACGACGTGACGATCGAAGTGCTCACGCAGGCGCGCGACGATCTGATCGAGCGCACGTTCGAATCGCTGCGCGGCGTGCCGCGCGCGATCGTCCATCTGTACAACGCGACCGCGCCGGAATTCCGCAAGATGGTGTTCGGACTCGACCGCGACGGCGTGAAGGCGCTCGCAGTGAACGCGGCGCGCACCGTGAAGCGTCTCGCGGATGCCGCGACCGACACGCAATTCACGCTGCAATACAGCCCCGAAACGTTCACCGCGACTGAACTCGATTTCGCGAAGGAAGTCTGCGATGCCGTGTTCGACGTATGGCAACCGACGCCGCAACGCAAAGCGATCGTCAACCTGCCGGCCACCGTCGAAGTGGGCACGCCGAATTTCTACGCGGACCAGATCGAGTGGATGCATCGCAACCTCGCGCGCCGCGATTCGTTGATCGTGTCGGTGCATCCGCATAACGATCGCGGCACCGCCGTCGCCGCCGCAGAACTCGCGGTGATGGCCGGCGCGGATCGCGTCGAAGGCTGTCTGTTCGGCAACGGCGAGCGCACCGGCAACGTCGATCTCGTCACGCTCGCGCTGAACCTGTACTCGCAGGGCGTCGATCCGGGCCTCGACTTCTCGAACGTCAACGAAGTCGCGCGCACCGCCGAGGAATGCACGCAGTTGCCGGTGCATCCGCGTCATCCGTATGTCGGCGATCTCGTGTTTACCGCTTTCTCCGGTTCGCATCAGGACGCGATCAAGAAAGGCTTCGCGCAGCAAAAGCCCGACGCGATCTGGGAAATGCCGTACCTGCCGGTCGATCCGAGCGATCTCGGCCGCACGTACGATTCGATCATTCGCGTGAACAGTCAGTCGGGCAAGGGCGGCATCGCGTATCTGCTCGAACAGTCGTACGGCATCGTGCTGCCGCGCCGGTTGCAGGTCGATTTCAGCGCGGCCGTGCAGCGCCTCACCGACGACAGCGGCCACGAAGTCACCCCGCAGCAGATTTTCACGCTGTTCGAGCGCGAATACGTCGATTCGAACACGCCGGTGCGCTACGTGTCGCACAGTCTCACCGAGCAGGGGGGGCGCGAGCGCATCCGGTTGACGGTCGACCTTCACGGCGAACGGACGGTCGTCAGCGGCGAGGGCAATGGCCCGCTCGATGCATTGATGCACGCACTGCGCACGCCCGTGCGAATCCAGCATTACGAAGAACGCGCGCTCACGCAGGGTGCGGACGCGCGTGCGATCGCGATCGCGGAGATGGCGGGCAGCCATGTGGTCGGTAACGCGTTCGGCGTCAGTGTCGATGCGAATCTGGTGACGGCGTCGATCCGCGCGGTGATCAGCGGTATCAACCGTGCATATGCGCGCTGCGAGCACGATGCGCAGCAGCATTTCTTCGATGCGGTACTGCGTGAAGCGAATGATGCCGATGCGCATCGGCAAGCGGCGGTGAATGAAGAGTAACGCGGGGAATGATCTTCGCGTAACACGCTGAAAGTTTCGCTCAGTAAAAGAGGGTGTCCGCGCATGCGGACACCCTCTTTATTTGCACAAGCCGTAATTTATCGGCGCGCAAAACCAAAACTTTAGCCTCAACCCCCGATTATTTTCGACAATAAATATATCGCAACGAAAGCATCGCGACGCACGCGATTCATCAGAAGGATTAACGTTTCTGTCATGCAGCAGCGCTAATTTCGCCTGCGCTGCGCCGTTTCCCGCATCTCGTCCCTGCACCGTCCGCTCGCGGCGTGTGCGCGAAAACCGCCGGCACCCTCCGACTTTCGCAGCGACGAGACCTCTCATGGCAAGCATCGAACAGCTGTACAGCGTGCTGGCAACCGCCAGTTCCGATCAACAGGACGCCGCGCAACCCGCGCTCGTCGTCCACGCAGGGCAGATCGCGGTCGACACGCCCGCGGTCGCGTCCGACATGACCAACGCGGAACTGCAGAACTGGTTTCTCGAAGAGCAGGAGGTCGAAGCCGTCGCGATCGTCAAAGACAACGTGCCCGTCGCGCTCGTGAACCGCAACGTGTTCATGGAGCAATACGGTCGTCCGTTCAGCCGCGAAGTGTTCGGCAAGCGTAGCTGTCTGTCGTTTGCGAACCAGGAGCCGCTGGTCGTCGGCGACGACACGCCGATCGAAATGGTCGTGCGCGCCGCCGTCGAACCCGACTCGCGCGTGATGAAAGACGGCTTCATCTGCAATCGCAACGGCCAGTATTTCGGCATCGGCAGCGGGATGGCGCTGATCCGCGCGATGTCGGACATCGAAGCTGCGAAGACGCGTCAACTGCTGTCGAGCATCGAATACGCGTCCGCAATCCAGCAATCGAACCTGCGCAACTCGCAGACCGAACTCGCCGCGTGCCTGCCGTCCGCACGCCTCGAATGGCTGCCGCGCGATGTCGTCGGCGGCGACTGCTACTTCTTTCGCGCGACGCGCAACGGGCTGTTCGGCGCGATCGTCGACTGTACCGGTCACGGCGTGCCGGGCGCGTTCATGACGCTGATCACGCTGTCGTTCCTCGAAAATCGCGTGACGACGGGCAGCGAAGAACCGGACCCCGCCGTCGTGCTGTCCGATCTCAATAGCTACATCAAGAAGGTGTTGGGCCAGCAGGCGTCGGCGAAAAGCGGCGACGCAGCGCACGTGGTCCGCGAAGGCAAATCGGACGACGGCCTCGACGCGTTCATGTTCGTGCTGACCGGCAATGGCCTCGATCTGCAATACGCGAGCGCTCGCCTTGAAATGGCGGTGCTCGACGGCGCTGCCGGTCCCGCCGATTCAACCGACGTCCAGATTCTCGAAGGCGACCGGATGGGTGTCGGCTACAGCGACACGCCCGACGATTTCGCATTCACGACGCGCAACCATACGCTGAAGCCGAACTATCGCGCGTTCATCACGACCGACGGCGTGATCGATCAGGTCGGTGGCCCGAAGAAAATCGCGCATGGCCGCAAGCGTCTGTACAAGCTGTTCGCCGAACGTCGCGACGAGTTGCCGCAGCAGTTCGGCGACACGCTGCTCGACAGCTTCGCGCAATGGCAAGGCGACCAGCACCGTCGCGACGACGTGTGCTTCTTCGTATTCACGAACGAGGTCTGACGATGGATTTCCGCGCTTTCGAAACCTTCAGCGACGCCGCCGGCGACGCGGGGATGGTCTATTACTACGCCGGACACTTCGACGAAGACGTACGGCGCGCGCTGTCCGCGAATCTGAAGAGCCGGCTCGAAGTAGAAGGCGTCGGCAGCCCCGCGAAACGCAAGCTGTTCTCGACGTTCATGGAAATGGCGCAGAACGTATTGCATTACGGCGGCTGCGTCGACACGCCAGACAACGCCGAACGCGCAGGCCCCGAGAAACCCGGCGCGATCGCGGTAGGACGCGACGCGACGTCGTACTGGATCGTCTGCAGCAATCTCGTGCCGGTCGAACACATGTCGCGCATCGCGGGCAAGCTCGATCAGTTGAAGCAGATGTCGCTCGACGAGATCAAGACCGCCTACCGCGAACAGCTCGCGAACGACGAACACGCGGAAACCGATACGGTCAGCAAAGGCGCGGGACTCGGCCTGCTGACCATCGCCCGCGACAGCATCCAGCCGGTCGAATACGCGTTCCGCAACGACGAATCGTCGGGCGGCCGTTTCGCCCGCTTCACCATCAAGGCTTTTGTCTAACCCCGAGGCTTCAACATGACGCCGATCAAACTACCCCGTACCGACTTCACTCCGCAAATCGAATTCTCGCCGGCCGACGCCAGCCTGTTCGTCGAAGGCGAGTGCCACCCGGAAAATCCGAATACGTTCTTCGGTCCGATCCTGCAACTGATCGGCACGTATCTGCAGACCGCTGCGCCGCCGCGCTTCCTGATGCGCGTACGGCTCACGTACATCAACAGCGCATCGACGAAAGCGATGCGTCAGCTGTTCATGGTGCTCAGCGATGCATCGAAGCGCGGCTGCAACGTCGACATCGACTGGGAATTCGATCCGGACGACGACGCGATCCAGGAGCTCGGACAGGACTTGCTGTACGGGCTCGGCGCAACGACGGTGATGTTCAACGAAGTGTTGATCGAAACCTGAGCGCAGTTCGTAGCTATACCGCGACCGCGCCGACGTAGTTTTCCGCCAGCGCGGTCGCTGCCGCACGCGACGTGGTCACGTGTTCGAGTTCGGCGATCTGTAGCTGCTGTTCGAACGGCGATGCATCGTCGAGGCGATGCATCATCCGCGTCATCGAATACGAGAAGTGCTCCGCGCGCCAGATGCGCCTGAGCGCGGTTGCGCTGTACGCGTCGAGCAGATCGCTGCGGTTCTCGTGATAGAACGCGTCGAGCGCGCGCGTCAGCACGCGCACGTCGGCGACCGCGAGATTCAATCCCTTCGCTCCCGTCGGCGGAACGATGTGCGCGGCGTCGCCCGCGAGAAACAGGCGGCCGTGCTGCATCGTCGTCGACACGAAGCTGCGCATGCCGACGATGTTCCTCTGGAAGATTTTCCCTTCCACTACGTGCTCTCCTTCCGACGAATCGACGCGCGCATGCAGCTCGGCCCAGATGCGATCGTCGGACCAATGCTCGACCTTGTCGTGCGGATCGCACTGGAAGTACATCCGTTGCACGTTCTGCGAGCGCGTGCTGATCAGTGCGAAGCCGCGTTCGTGGCGTGCGTAGATCAGTTCGTGCGACGAAGGCGGTGCGTCGACGAGCACGCCAAACCATCCGAATGGAAACACGCGTTCGTAGTCGTGTCTTAGCGTTTGCGGAATGGAAGCGCGCGACACGCCCTGCGATCCGTCGCAGCCGATCACGTAATCGCAGTGCAGTTCGTGCTGTTCGCCTGCGTGATTGAAACGGATCGACGGTGCGTCGGTGTCGATGCCGTGCAGCGATGTGTCCGACACGTCGAACAACAATGCGCCGTTTGCCGCGATGCGCGCAGCGACCAGATCCTTCAACACCTCATGCTGCGCGTAGACGGTGATCGAATGACCGGTGAGACCCGTGAGATCGATACGCCGACGCTTGCCTTCGAACGCGAGTTCGAAGCCGTGATGTTCCGCGCCTTCGGCCTTCATCCGCGTGCCGACGCCGGCTTCGGTCAAAAGATCCGCAGTGCCCTGTTCGAGCACGCCCGCGCGGATCGTCGATTCGATCTGCGTGCGGCCGCGCGCTTCGAGCACTACCGATTCGATTCCGCGAAGATGAAGCAGATGGGACAGCAGCAGCCCTGCGGGCCCCGCTCCGATAATGCCGACCTGTGTGCGCCGCATGGGAATGTCTCCTGGAAGGATGGATTCGTTTTGCGGCAGTGTGGCGGGCCCTTGGGTATCGGGCAACGCGATATCGCGAATAGGGACTATCGCGATCGGGAATAGCGGTTTATTGCTTGCGGTCCGTCGCGCCCGTACGCGCGATTCGCATCGCTTCGAGTAGCGTTTCGTGATCGCCGATGTGGTTCGCGAGCAGCAGGATCAGCTGTGCGTTCGCGGTCTGACTTTGCGCGTCGTCGAGATCGCGATGCATGTCGATCAGCGCTTCGTAGAAATCGTCGGGGTGGGCGAGATTCGGTTCGGTGTTGAGCGGCATCGTCGTCTCCTTGCCATTCAGGCTTATTGGCTTATGCCGCGTGTCGAACGTCTGGCGTTATCGCGAGCGCGCGTTCGAGTGCCTGCGTGACGCTGTGTACGTCGACGCTGCGCCAGCGCGCGCATACGTGCTGATCGGGGCGCACCAGATAGAACGTGTCCGGCGATGCGTCATAGCGCGTGGCGGCGAGACCTTCTACGTCGAGTGCGATCGTTGCATACGGCAAACGGCGCGCTAACGTCGCCACGTTGTTACGCGCGGTGGCGTTCATCACGAGCACGAGCTTAAACGGCACTGATGCACGAGTTAACACATCGACCGCAGCAAGCGTCGCCGCATCCACATCGTCTTCACAAAACAGCACACCCGTGAACTGCTGCCCCAGTTGCGGCAACAGCCATGCACGTTCGCCATCGATCTCCAACGGCGCATCGCAACACGACGCACCCGGCGCCATTCGACCGCTAAACGACTCACTGCCTGCTGTATTCAGCACCGAATCGCACAGCACCGCAGGCACCGACAACCGCCCACTATTCACAAGCTGCCGCGCGAACGCATGATCGCGCGCAAGCGTCAGCACAGCATCACGAAACACACGACTCGCCGCGCTCTTCGGCGTGATGAAATCGGTCGAATGCGTCGAATGGCGAATGTTTTCGTCGGCTGCGTATTCGCGTTCCATCGCGTACGTGTCGAGCAACGCATCGGGCGCGCGGCCCGTCGCGACCAGCGCGAGTTTCCACGCGAGGTTGTCCGCATCCTGCACGCCGCTGTTCGCGCCGCGTGCGCCGAACGGCGACACGCCGTGCGCGGCATCGCCCGCGAACAGCACGTTACCGTGCCGGAAGCGCTCCATCCGCTGACACGAAAACGTATAGACGCTCACCCATTGCAGTTCGAACTTCGCATCGGGCCCGAGCAATGCACGCACGCGCGGGATCACACGTTCGGGCGTTTTCTCGGCTACAGGATCCGCGTCCCAGCCCAGCTGAAAATCGATCCGCCACACGTTATCCGGCTGACGATGCAGCAGCACCGACTGGTTCGGATGAAACGGTGGATCGAACCAGAACCAGCGCTCGGCGGGAAATGGTGCGTCCATTTTCACGTCGGCGATCAGGAAACGATCCTTGAACGTGCGACCGTGGCTGTCGAGCCCCATCAGCGTGCGGATCGGGCTGCGCGAACCGTCGGCGGCGACCACGTAGCGGCCGTGCAATGCGTACGGACCGTCGGGCGTGTCGACGGTCAGCGTCACAACAGCGTCCGGTCCATCGCTCTGACGAATACCCGTCACGCGATTCTTCCAGCGAATCTCCAGATTCGGCAGCTCACGCGCGCGTTCGAGCAGATACCCTTCAACGTAATACTGCTGCAGATTCACGAACGCAGGCCGTCGATGCCCGCTCTCCGGCAGCAGATCGAATGAATAGACGAGGTCGTCGCGCAGAAAGACTTTGCCGACATTCCAGCTCACGCCCTTCGCGGCCATCCGTTCGCCGCAGCCAAGCCGATCGAAAATGTCGAGCGTGCGTTTCGCGAAGCAGATCGCGCGCGAGCCGGTGGACAGCGTGCAGTCGTCATCGACGAGCACGACCGGCAAACCCTGCTGCGCGAGATCGATCGCCGCAGCGAGGCCCACAGGCCCCGCGCCGACGACGATCACCGGATGCACCCGCGCATCGCCCTGTTCCCGCTGCTCGCGACACGGCACGTAGTCGAACGACAGCGTCTGATAATCGATGTCCATCGCGCTCTCGCGTCAGCTTTGCAGCGCGCTCCACATCTCCTGATCGCGCTGCGCGGTCCAGATGCGCGGATGCGCGATACCGCTCGCTTCGTCGAATGCACGCGATACGTCGAACGGCAGGCAATGCTCGTAGATGAACACGTCGCCGAACTTCGGATCCATCGACTTGCGCGCATGCGCCATCGCCGCTTTCAGATCGAGTTTCTGCGCGACCGCTTCGCGTCCGCTTTGCAGCAGCGTCGTGACGAAATCCTTCGTGTAGTCGAGGCCCTTGTTCACATCGTCCGGCGTGGTCAATGCAGGACCGCGGCCCGGCACGAGTTTCTGCGCACCGAGCGCGCGCAGCGCTTCGAGTGTCGCGGGCCACTGTTCGAGTTGCGCGTCGCCGCAATAGCACGCGGCGTCGTATTCGACGAGATCGCCGGAAAACAGCACCTTCTGCGACGGCAGCCACACGACGGTATCGCCTTTCGTGTGCCCTGCGCCGAGATGCGCGATGCGTACTTCGAGCTTGCCGAGAAACAGCGTGATTTCGCGCTCGAATACGAGCGTCGGCCACGTCAGGCCCGGCACCGTTTCGACACCGGCGAACAGACGCGGAAAACGTTCGATCTCCGACTTCATGTCCGCCTCACCGCGCTCGACGATCATCTCGTACGTGCCGCGACTCGCAATCACCTGCTGCGCACCTTCCGCAAAATACGCGGATGCACCGAGCACGCGCACTGCGTGGTAGTGCGACAGCACGACGTATTTGATCGGTTTGTCAGTGACCGTACGGATCTTCGCGATCAGATCCTGGGCCATCGCGGGCGTCGCGGTCGTATCGACGATCAGCACGCCGTCGTCGCCGACGATCACGCCGGAATTCGGATCGCCCTCAGCCGTGTACGCATACGCGTTCTCGGACAACTGCGTGAACGTGATCTTTTTCGCTTCGAGATCGGCCTGCGATGCGAATGCCTTTGCCATGTCTGCCTCCTTGGGGATCGATCGTGCAGGAGGCAAGACGGCACGCGGATGCGGCGCTGCGGCAGGGCGTGGGTCGCCCCGGTCTCGCCCCGCGTTGATTGTGTGCGACGTGTTCTGACGGCTATAGGTGTCGGGGTGAGGCCATGTTAGGAGCGCGTCGTTTAATTTGTCAATAGCGAAAAACATCGCTATACGCAAATCATGAGCGGCGTACGATAAGGGTCATGCAGGCTGTGAAACTCCGTCCAGCCGCGGCTTAAATTCCATTTGCTCCTCGGCTAACATGGCGTTTTTCTTGAACCACACAAACCATACGACCGGTGAAACCCGTTAAAGACGCAGCGCGACCGCAACGCGGCATCCAGAGCGTCGAAGTCGGCGGACGGTTGCTCGACGCGCTCGCCCGTGCCCGCACGCCGCTCGCGCTGTCCGACCTCGCGGCAAGCGCCGCGCTGCCGCCGGGTCAAGCGCATGCGTACGTCGTGAGCCTCGCGCGGCTCGGTCTCATCAAGCGCGATGAAATCTCCGGCCGCTACGAGCCGGGGCCGCTCGCGCTGCGGCTCGGTTTACTGCATCTCGAACAACAGCCCGCGTTTCGCGCGACGGTGCCGCGCGTCGTCGCGCTCGCGGAAACGCTCGGCCTCAGTATCGCAATCTGCATCGCAGGACCACAAGGCCCGACGATCGTGCGCTACGAGCACGCCGGTTTTCCGCTGCATGTGAACCTGCATGTCGGCACCGTGATGTCGTTGCCGGCCACGTCGACGGGTCGCGTGTTCTGCGCGTATCTGCCTGCCTCCCAATTGCAGGCGATGTGGGCGAACCAGAGCGGCGCGCCGCGTTCGGGGCGTTCCATTCAATCGATGGTTCCCGCCGCACAACGCACTGAATTCGATGCAACGCTCGCATCGATCCGCACACGTGGCCTCGAACGCGGCGTCGATGCGCCGAGCCCCGGCATCAGCAGCCTGAGCGTGCCGGTGTGCGATGCGACGGGCAGTCTACTGCTCGCGTTGACGGCGATCGGCACGACCGGTTCGATTGACGTCGCGTGGCAGGGTCCGATTGCACGCGCGTTGCGCGACACGGCCCGCGCGATCACGGCCGATCTCGCGCGCGACAACACCGACGTGCCAGCAATGGAGGCACAGTCACGATGAGCAAAACCACTCCCGACGCGAAATCGCAGCGCGGCATCCAGTCGCTCGACAACACCGGCGCACTGCTCGCCGCGCTTGCCGATGCAGGCGTGCCGCTCGCGCTGCGCGATCTCGCCGTGGCCGCCGACATGCCGCCCGCAAAAGCCTTCCCGCATCTGGTCAGCCTGCAAAAAATCGGCCTCGTGATGCGCGACGAAGCGGGCCGTTTCGAAGCGGGGCCGCTCGCGCTGGAACTCGGGCTGATCGGTTTGCAGCGCCTGTCGCCGACCCGCGAAGCCGAAGCCGAGATCGTCGAGCTGGCGGCTGCAACCGGTATGAGCGTCGCGATGGCCGTGCTCGGGCCACTCGGGCCGACCGTCGTGCGGCTCGAAGAATCGCCACGACCGTTGCACGTGAGTCTGCGCATCGGCACGGTGATGTCGCTCGTCCATACCGCGCTCGGTCGCGTGTTCGCCGCGTACGTCGCCGATGACGTGCGCCGCGATCTGCTCGATCAGGATCATCTGCGGCTCGCCGGTGCGTCGCGTGCAGAAGTATTCGCCGCGCCGAACACACTCGAACCCGGCTACGCGCAACGGCTCGCGCAGATCCGCACGCACGGCATCGACCACGCGCTGAATAAACCGATCCCCGGCATTCACACGCTCGCCGCGCCGGTGTTCGATCACACCGGCAGTCTGTGCGTCGCGATCGCGATCATGGGGCCGGCGGGCAGTTTCGACAGCGGTACGATGGGCAGTGCCGCGACGACGTTGCGCGCCGCGACGCAGCGGCTGTCGCATCGTTTCGGCTATTCGCCGGGCAGTGTCTGAACGCATTCACCCACACCATCACTTCAACGACAGCACCCCAAGGAGATCGACCCGTGAGCGACCAGCCCTTCGGACGTACCCGCCGCGATTTCATGCGCCTCGCCGTGACGGCCGGCGCCACCGCATCGCTGCCGTGGATGCAGCAGGCCGATGCGCAAACGGCAGCGCCTGCTGCCCCTGCTGCAACGGCGAACACGCTACCCACTAAAGACATCAAGCAAGGCACGAAGCTCGTGCTGTTAGGCACAAAAGGCGGCCCCACCCCATCCGATCTGCGCGCGGCACCAGCCAACGTGCTGGTCGTCGATGGCCAGCCGTACGTGGTCGATTGCGGCAACGGCGTCGCACTGCAACTGACAAAGGCCGGTATCAAACTGCCCGCGCTGCGCGACATTTTCATCACGCATCATCATTCGGATCACAACGCCGACCTCGGCAACCTCGTGTTCCTCGCGTGGGCCACCGGGCTGCATACGCCGGTCAATCTGTACGGACCGCCGCGCATCACGAAGATGATCGACGACTTCGTCGACATGAACGCGATCGATCTCGACGTGCGGATGCGCGAAGAAGGCCGGCCCGCCATGCGACCGCTGATCAACATCCATGAGTTCGACGGGCCGCGCGTCGTGATGCAGGACGATCGCGTGCGCGTGACCGCGACGCTCGTCGATCACTACACGATCAAGCCCGCGTTCGCGTACCGCTTCGAAACGCGCGACCGCACCATCGTGTTCTCCGGCGACACGACGTACTACCCCGCCCTCGCCGATTTCGCGAAAGGCGCGGACGTGCTGGTCCACGAAGTGATGTACCTGCCCGCGCTCGAAAAGCTGATGAAGACCGTCGACAACGCGCCGACCTTGCTCGACCACCTCGTGAAAAGCCACACGACGACCGAACAGGTCGGCAAGATCGCAGCCGCAGCAGGCGTGAAGACGCTTGTACTGAGCCACTTCGTGCCGGGCGGCGACCCCGCGATCACCGACGACATGTGGGCCGCCGACGCGCGCCGCCACTTCAGTGGCGAAGTGATCGTCGGACGCGATCTGCAGGTGATATGAGCACGCAGATTCCGGTCACGCTGCTCACCGGCTTTCTCGGCTCGGGCAAGACGACGTTGCTCAACCGTCTGTTGCCGCAGCCCGCGATGGGTCGCTGCGCGGTCGTGATCAACGAGCTGGGGTCGATCGGTCTCGATCATCTGCTGGTCGGCGCGATGCGCGACGACACGATCGCGCTGCTCGAAAACGGTTGCCTCTGCTGCGGCGTCCGCGACGGTCTCGCCGAAACGGTCGCGACGCTGTTCGAGCGGCGCGACCGAGGCGAGATTCCACCGTTCGAGCGGTTGCTGATCGAAACGACCGGGCTCGCGCGGCCGGGTCCGGTGATTTCGCTGCTGCTCGGCGACGAAGCGCTCATAGAGCGGGTACGGCTCGACGGCGTTGTAGCCACCGTCGATGCGAAGCACGGCGCGGCGCAGTTAGCGCGTCACGAAGAATCGCGTCAACAGGTCGCGGTTGCGGACCGTCTACTACTGACGAAGGCCGATCTCGTCGACGCTACGACGCTCGCCGAACTCGAAGCCACGCTCGCTGGATTGAACCCGGGCGCAGCACGCGTCACGGTGCGCGACGGCACGATCGACGCCGCACAGATTCTCGACATCCTCACACCGCGCGCACTGCGTCCGTGGCTGCGCACGCAACCCGCTGCACGCTCATTGATGCGCGGAGCCGCAACGACAGCGACAGCGACACGTCACGCGCATCCGGACATCGAAACCTTCTGCCTCAGCTACGCCGACCCGTTGCCGATGCAGGCACTCGAAACCGCGCTGACCGTGCTGCTCGGCTATCACGGCGAACACATCCTGCGACTCAAGGGCATTGCGAACCTGGCCGGCGAAACGCGGCCTGTCGTACTGCACGGCGTCCAGCAATGGCTGCACGAACCGCTACGCCTCGACGCATGGCCCGACGACGATCGCGCGACGCGGCTCGTCTTCATCGTCCAGGATCTCGACGCATCGATCGTAGAGCAAACGATTGCCCACTTCCTGCGCGAAGCGGGCGTGCACTGCAAGGCGAGCATCGGCTGATGCAATCGCCTGCAATGGCGGACAGGCATCGAAAAAACGCCGGACTGAGAACCATTGTCATAGCATCGCCATCGCGCCGTTGTCCCTGAAATTCAACGCGGTATCACCCTATTCCTCGTAATACAGCGTAACCTGACGGACCTTGACAACGGGACGCACGATGCGGGTTTTTCTGCGTCAACCGTTAGTAAGGAATGCCGTTATATAAAAGTCGGCGGCGCTGTTTCTGCCTGCCGATTCGCTGTTTACACCGCTCTTGCCAGACCGGAGCCGCGCGGCATGGACCGCGCAGGCCATACGAAAGAAATCTATGCATGTCCAAAACGCTCGCCGCTGGGCACCGCGCGGCGTCCGCCCGTGGCTCGCCGCGGTGGCCGCACTCGTGATCGCCGCCGCGATCCGGTTAATGCTGCACCCATTACTCGGCCCGATCATGCCGGGCACCGCGTTCTGCATCGCGGCCGCGCTGATCGAGTATTACTTCGGGCTTGCGCCCGCGCTGACCGTGATGCTGCTCGGGCTCGGGCTCGCCGACTACCTGTTCGTGCCGCCCTACGCGCAGATCGACGTCTTCAACCGCGCCGACCTGATCCTGGTGATCTCGTACCCGGTCGTCACGCTGATCGTGATCGTGTTGATCGAGCGTCTGCGGCGCGCACAGTTTCGCGCGGAGCTGATCGCGTCGGTTGCGCAGTCGCGCTACGAAATGCTGCTGCGGCACGACAACGAACGCATGCTCGCGCGACGCGCGGTCGATGAAACGCATCGTCTGCTGCGCCATCTCGCGCATTACAACAAGACCTTCATCCTGATCCAGGCGCTCGAACGTCACGCGGTCGTGCAGGCGAGCGGCGACGCTTCTGCATCCTCGCCTGCAGGTGCAACCGCACGCGCGCTGCCGAGCGAAATCGCGCCGGGCCCGCGCTTCACCGACGTCCATCCCGAAGACATCCAGCGCTTCTGGAACGGCCTGCGGCCCGGCAGTCATCGCGTGCGGATGGAATCGGACGACGGCATGTCGAAGCTCGTCGATTGCGTCTGCGAACGCTTCACGACGCATGCGGGGGATTTCCTCGTGCTGCGCATCGGAGACTGATCATCGAACGCGCGACCACACTCTTCAACGCCGGCGATCATCACGCGGTGCTGATGCTGCACGGACTGTCCAGCTCGCCGCTCGAACTCCGCTATCTCGCCCGCTATCTGAACAACGAAGGCTTCACGACCTGCGCGCCGGTACTCGACGGCTACAGCGCCGGCACCGTCGAGCAGCGGATGGAACGCTGGCTCGATGCGGCGATCGCCGAATACGACGCGCTCGCGAGCCGCTATGCGCGCGTGTCGATCTGCGGACTGTCGATCGGTGCGGCACTCGCGCTGGCGCTCGCACGCCGCCGGCCGAACGCGCAGTCGCTGGTGCTGCTGTCGCTGACGCTGTCGTACGACGGCTGGGCGATCCCGTGGTATCGCTTTCTGCTGAACTGGGCGTATTTCACGCCGCTGCGCTCGCGCTGGCGTTATCGCGAGTCGGAGCCGTTCGGTCTGCGTAACGAAGCGCTGCGCACGAAGATCGCGCGCGCGATGCAGCGCAACGATTTCAGCGAAGTCGGTCCGTCGACGATCTCGCTGCCCGCGCTGCACGAAGCCAGCCGGCTCGCGGGTAACGTGCGCGCGAATCTGCACGAGATCCGCAACGACTGCCTGATCGTCCACGCAATCGACGACGAAACCGCCAGCCCGCGCAACGCACACGAGGTCGCGGCGAAGCTCGGCACGAGCTTTCTGCGCACGATCTGGCTCGACGATTCGTACCACATGATTACCTCCGACAACGAGCGCGAAGTCGTCGCGCGCGAGACCGCCGCGTTCCTGCGCGAAAGCGAGATCGCGCACAACGGCGACCATTCGCGCGTGCCGGTCGTATCGAAAGCGCTCGCGCGCCGGCTGCGTCAGCTGTCCGCGCTCGGCAAGGAAAACGCATGACTGTGTCTATCTTTCGCGTCGCGCTGCTGTGCGCGGCGTTCCTGTTCGGAGCGGCAACCGTTACGACCGCGCATGCGGACGACACCACTCCGTCGAGTAGCAGTAGCAACAGCAGCAGTAGCACCCCGCCCGACAGCAAGTGGAAAATCGCGATCGGCCCGGGCCTGTTCATCACGCCCGCGTACCCCGGCTCGAGCAAGCTGAAGTTCTACCCGTTTCCCGCACTCGACATTTCCTGGGACGACCGCTTCTTCTCGCAAGGTCCTGACGTACTCGGCGTGAACGTGCTGCGCAGCCCCGCGTATCACCTCGGTGCCGCGCTCAGCTTCGACTTCCAGTCGCGCAGCGATTCCGACGACGGCCGTCTGCGCGGCCTCGGCGACGTGCACTCGAGTCCGAAGCTGAAACTGTTCGGCGACTACACGTGGTGGGCGTTCACCGGCTCGGTCGCGATGTATCAGGACATAGCCGGACATGGGCAGGGCAAGACGGTCGTCAGCGATCTCTATGCATCGCTGCCGCTCGACAACTGGCTGTTCTCGGTCGGCCCCGGCTTCACGTGGGCCGACGCGGAGTACACGCGGACGTTCTTCGGCGTGTCGCCGCAGCAGAGCGCCGCATCGGGGCTGCCCGCGTTCAATACCAGCTCCGGCATTCGCGATGTGCATCTGAACGTCTACGTCAGCCACGATTTCTCGAAGCACTGGACGAGTTCGGTGTCGATCGTCGCGGGCCGGTTGCAGCACTATGCGGCGAACAGTCCGATCACGTCGCGCCGCTTCGAACTCAATTCGCTCGCGGCGGTTTACTACCGCTTCTGACGGCTTACGCAGACGGAAACCGCGCCCGCATGAACTCGATATACGCCTGATCGTCGAGCGTGCGGCGCGCACGCACGAATCCGCGCGCATCGTCGCCGACGAGGTAGCGCAACCGGTCGGTACCGTCGGTCGCGGCTTCGTGGATCACGGCAGCGATGTCGTCGGCGGTCATGTTGCTCGCGGCCATCATTCCGGCGAACGCTTCGTTGGTCCGTGCGACGAATGCGTCGTAGTCATGCAACGTCGGGTTGCCCTGCGCGCTTTCGGCCGTCCGCGCGTTGAAGCGCGTGCTCGTCACGCCGCCGTGCGGATCGACCAGCTTCACGCCGATCCCCTGCGACGCCAGCTCGTACGACAGCGCCTCGCTAAAGCCTTCGAGCGCGAACTTGCTCGCGCAATAGAGCGAGACGAGCGGCAGGCCGAAGATGCCCGCGCCCGACCCCACGTTGACGATCGTACCCGCGCGCCGCGCCCGAAAATGCGGCAGCACCGCGCGCGTGACGTCCATCACGCCGAACACGTTGACGTCGAACTGCGCCTGGATCTGCTCGCGCGACAGCGCTTCGAACAATCCCCACTGACCGTAGCCCGCGTTGTTGACCAGCACGTCGAGCGTGCCGAAACGCGCGATGCCTGCGTCGACCGCACTGACTATGCTGTCGTGATCCTGGAGATCCAGCCGCTCGACCAGCACGTTGTCCGCCGCGAGCGACGCGTCGGGTTCGCGCATCGTCGCGACGACGTTCCATCCTTCGGCCGCGAAGCGCTGCGCGGTAGCACGTCCGATGCCTGACGACGCACCGGTAATCAAAACTGTTCTGCTCATCTGTTGCTCTCCCTGTGAGGTCTTACGAGATTCGAGCAAGATAGCAACGGGGTATCGATGCGACAATACGCCGCCGATTGCACAGGTTGATGCAGGGAACAGCACAATGAACCGGACTGCCTTATCCGAACTGACCGCCGTCGAAGCCGTCGCCGCGCATCGCAGCTTTCGCGGCGCCGCGAAGGAACTCGGCATATCGCCATCCGCGCTCAGCCACTCGGTGGCCGCGCTCGAACAGCGGATGGGCGTACGTCTCTTTCATCGCACGACACGCAGCGTGTCGCTGACCGAAGCCGGCGAGCAGTTTCTCGCGCGTGTCACACCGGCGCTGCGCGAGATCTCCGCCGCGATCGACGAAGCGAACACGCATCGGGCGACGCCGGCCGGCACATTGCGCATCAATACATCGGAAGCCGCCGCGCTGCGCCTGATGAACCCGGCCGTCTACGAATTCCTGCGGCGCTGTCCGGACATGAAGCTCGATCTCGTCACCGATGCGCGGCTCGTCGATATCGTCGCCGAGGGGTTCGACGCGGGCGTGCGGCAGATCGGGCACGTGCCGCACGACATGATCGCGGTGCCGTGCAGTACGCCGGTGCGCTTCGTCGTCGTGGGCTCGCCCGCGTATTTCGCGCAGCACACAAAGCCGCGCGTCCCCGACGATCTGCGCACGCACGCGTGCATTCGCGCGCGGCTGCCGGGCAGTGCACCGTACAAGTGGGAATTCGCGAAACGTGGCGAACGCGTGCAGATCGACGTGAACGGCGCACTGATGCTCGACAGCCCGCATTTGATTCTCGACGCCGCGTTGCACGGCGTCGGTCTCGCATGGATGAGCGAATGGGCCGTGGCCCGGGCGGTCGCGGCCGGCGATCTCGTCACCGTGCTCGACGACTGGGCCGAAGAAGCACCGGGGCTGTGTCTGTATTACCCCGGACACCGGCACGTACCGGCGGGACTACGTGCGTTTATCGACGTCCTGCGCGAGAAAGCGCGCGAAACACCGGTGGAGCAGGAGGAGTACGGACAGCCGGTCATGACGTCCACGTGACGTCGGCGTGTCAGTGCGTCAGCTCTCGCCTGCCGCCGGCTCCGCTTCGTGCCCGAGCCGCGCCTTTGCGTGACGCATCTTCTCCAGCGTCTTCGGTCCGAGCCGCAATGCCACGCCGATCGCCAGTGCATCCATGATGCACAGATGCACGAGCCGCGACACGCCCGGCGTATTCGGATCGATCGGACTCGCGACGCGCAGCAGCAGCGGAATATCGACGAGCCACGCAAGCCGCGACCCGACGTTGGTCAGCGCGATCGTCGTCGCGCCGCGTTCCTTCGCGATCTGGATGCTCTCGTTCACTTCGATGCTGCGCCCCGCATGCGAAATCGCGAACGCGACGTCGCCGGGTTCCATCAAGCCCGCATAAAGACGCTGCAGATGACCGTCGGTGAAGGCGTTCGCCGCGAGATCGAGGCGCAGGAAACGCAGTGCCGCGTCCTGCGCAACGAGACCCGAGCCCGAACCGACACCGAAGAAAAACACGCGCCGCGCATGCGCAATCGCGGCGATCGCCGCATCGACTGCTACGGGATCGAGTGCGCCGCGCGCATGCGTGATGCCGTCGACGGCTGCTTTACCGACCTTGTCGAGCAGGGTCTCGATGTCGTCGTCGCGTGCGACCGCGGTCGATGCATACGGCAGCCCGCCCGCGACGCTCTGCGCGAGCTGCATCTTGAAGTCACGCAGACCGTGCGCGCCGACCGCGCGGCAGAAGCGTGTCACGGAAGGCTCGGACACGTCGGCCCGCTGCGCGAGTTCGGTGATACTCCCGCGCATCGCGAAGTCGACGTCCGAGAGCACCATGTCGGCGACCTTGCGCTCGGCCGGCCGCAACGACGTCAGCGCACTGCGGATGTGGGGAATCAGATTCGGTGCGGACACCCGTGCGTTCCTTATGGCTTGAGGGCTGGAATCCGCGTGTCGTGAGCGGTGCCGGTCGAAATCCGACCGACCCGCGTATCACGCGACGGTATCAGTCGATCCTCCGTCCACTCTCCGTGTCGAACAGGTGAAGATGCTCGGCCGGCAGGCGCAACGTCACGCGCTGGCCGGGCTCGAATGCGGTGCGCCGGCGGCTCGTGACGCACCACGTCGCGCCGCCGATCTTGCCGTACAGATGCGTTTCCGCACCGGTCGGCTCGACGACTTCGATGTTCATCGCGACGCCTCCCGCTGAAGCGGCAGCATCGAGTTCGATATGTTCGGGCCGCACGCCTAGCGTGAGCTTCGCGCCGACTGCGGCCTGCGCAGCGACCGCGCCGGGCAGCGCGACTTCGGCACCGTCGAACGTCAGCGCCGGTCCCTGCGCGCCGGCCGTCACGACGCCCTCGACAAAATTCATCGAAGGCGAACCGAGAAAGCTCGCGACAAACAGATTCGCGGGCCGGTCGTACAGATCGAGCGGCCGGCCGATCTGCTCGATACGTCCTGCGTTCATCACGACGATGCGATCGGCCATCGTCATCGCTTCGATCTGGTCGTGCGTCACGTAGATCACAGTGTTTTTCAGCCGCTGATGCAGCGCCTTGATCTCGGTACGCATCTGCACGCGCAGCTTCGCGTCGAGGTTCGACAGCGGCTCGTCGAACAGGAACAGCGACGGCTCGCGCACCACCGCGCGGCCCATCGCGACGCGCTGCCGCTGACCGCCCGACAGCGCACGCGGCAACCGGTCCAGATAACCGCCGAGGTTCAGCATCTTCGCGGCCGCTTCGATACGCGGCTTGAAGTTCGCGACCGACTCTTTGCGGATACGCGGACCGAACGCGATGTTCTCGTACACCGACAGATGCGGATACAGCGCGTAGCTCTGGAACACCATCGAAATATTGCGCTGCTGCGGCGCGAGACTGTTCGCACGCGTGCCGCCGATCAGCAAATCGCCGCCGCTGATTTCCTCGAGACCCGCGACCATCCGCATCAGCGTGCTCTTGCCGCAACCCGACGGGCCGACCAGCACGACGAATTCGCCGTCGTCGATATCGAGGTCGATGCCGTGCACGACCTGGGTTTCGCCGTAGCGCTTGAAGATGCCGCTCAGTTGCACTGCTGCCATGCTGTCCTCGTGACGGGTTTTACGTGTTGCGCAGTGAATCGCTTCAACGTGATCTCACAGCGATTTCACAGCGGTTCAAGCGTCAGTTCCTCGGTCATCGGCCGGTTGCCCGCCATCAGGCCGCCGTCCACCGGCAACGCAACGCCGGTGATCACGCGCGCCATCGGCGACGCGAGGAACAGCACCGCATCGGCGATATCGTCGGGCGTCGCGAAATCGCGCAACGGGTACCACTTGCGCAGGTTTTCGAACACCTGCGGATTCTTTTCGACGCGCGCTTTCCACGCCTTCGTCTGCACCGTGCCCGGACAGACGATGTTCGCGCGGATGCCGAAGCGACCCAGCTCAATAGCGAGCGATTTCGTGTAGCTGATGAGGCCGGCCTTCGCTGCGCTGTATGCGGGATGACCGAGCGACGTCAAACCGTTGACCGAGCCGATCAGCACCATCGCGCCGCGCTGCCGCTCGATCATCGATGCGCGCACCGACTCGACCACGTGGTACGTGCCGTTCAGGTTCAGATGCACATCGCGATGCCAGCTGGCGACGTCCGTGGTCGCGAGCGTCGCGCTCTTGGCGCCGCCCGCGTTCGCGACCAGCACGTCGACCGGACCGCGCACCGCGACGGCCGCATCCACCGCCGCACGCACGGCAGCCGCATCGCCGATATCGGCCGCGACCGGCGTCACGTGCGCCGCACCAAGTTCGGCGACCAGCGCATCGAGCCCGGCAGCATCGACGTCCAGCGCGAGCACCGTGTCGCCTTCCGCGACGAACCGCCTGCACAGCACGCTGCCGATCCCGCCGCCCGCTCCCGTCACCAGTACGACCCGCTTCATGTTCGCTCCCGCGTGTGCCCGAGCCGGTGGCCAGGCCTGTAAATTTCCAACATATGGGTTCATGCGCCGTGGTGGTGGAGGTCCTAGGGTAAACCCTGGTCGATCCTCGCAAAGCACACGATACCCCTGCTTTTACAGCATCTTATGCACAAATCGCTCCGAGAAAAAATATCGCCAACCCTACGTGACAACATTTTTTTCGTCCTGTAGGATTTTTACAAACAAGAATTCCAACCCAGCGGCCGGTTGCCGGCGGCAGACCACCCCAAGGAGAGTCGAAATGTCGTTGCATGCACGTGCTTCCCTCGTGCTCGGCAGGATTGCCGTAGCACTCGCATTTGCAGGTATCGCCCATGCGGCGCAGGCCGACACGGTCCGCGTCACCGTCGCGCACTACAGCGACGCGACGGCGCCGTACTTCGAGAAGATGGCCAAAAACTTCGAGAAGGCGAATCCTGGCACCACGATCAAGATCGAAGATGTGAACTGGGACACGCTGCAGCAGAAACTGCAGACGGACATCTCGGGCGGCGCCAACGCCGACCTCGCGATCGTCGGCACGCGCTGGCTGCTCGACTTCGTGAAGGACGACGTCGCCGAGCCGCTCGACGGCTACATGGACCCGAGCTTCAAGAACCGCTTCATCGGGCCGTTCCTGGCCCCTGGCGAGATCAACGGCAAGGTCTACGGCCTGCCGATCGCCGCATCCGCACGCGCGCTGTACTACAACAAGGACCTGCTCGCGAAGGCCGGCTTCCCGAACGGACCGAAGACCTGGGACGACGTGATCGCCGCATCGAAGAAGCTGAAGTCGATGGGTGTCGCGGGCTTCGGTCTGCAGGGCAAGGAAATCGAAACGGACGTGTACTGGTACTACGCGCTGTGGACGAACGGCGGCGACGTGGTCGGCAAGGACGGCAAAGCCGCGTTCAATTCGCCGGCCGGCATCAAGGCCGCGACGCTGTACAAGACGCTGATCGACGACGGTCTCACGCAACCCGGCGTGACCGGCTACAGCCGCGAGGACGTGCAGAATCTGTTCAAGCAGGGCCGCGTCGCGATGGTGATCTCCGCGCCGTTCCTCTCGAAGCAGATCAAGAAGGAAGCGCCGACGCTTAAATACGGCATCGATCCGATCCCGATGGGCACGACGCACGCCACCTACGCGGTGACCGATTCGATCGTGATGTTCAAGAACTCGAAGGTGAAGAAGAGCGCGTGGAAGTTCCTCGACTATCTGTTCACGAAGGAACCGCGCGTCGAGTTCACGAGCACCGAAGGCTTCCTGCCGACGACGAAGGCCGAAGCCACCGATCCGGCCTTCAACGATCCGGACACGAAGGCATTCGTCGCACTGCTGCCGACCGCGAAGTTCGCACCGACCATCACCGGTTGGGAAGACACCGCGAAGGCCGTATCGAATGCGATGCAGTCGATCTACCTCGGCAAGGCGAAGCCCGCCGACGCGCTGAACGCTGCTGCAACCGAAGCGAACAAGGCGCTCGGCCACTGATGTAGTGCGGGCGGTTCTGTCCGCCGCGTCGCGCATGTAACGTGCGCGACGCGGCATCTGCCCTTTCTGTCGCGCCGGCCGCACATTGCTGTACGTCGCCGAACCTCGCCGGACCGGCGCTTCCCGAGATCGAACCCGCATGAGCCGTTCCAGCCTCTCCAGTCTTCCCGGCATTGCTGCCCCCACCGCGAGGCGTCGCCTGCCGGTGGCATGGCTGCTGATCGCGCCGAGTCTGATCCTCGCGCTGTTCATCATCAGCTACCCGATCTACAACATCGTGTTCCAGTCGATGCACGAGGTGTCGCGCTTCGGTGCGATTCGCGGCTTTAACGGGATCGCGAATTTCACTGCGGTGTTTTCCGATCCGGTGTTCGCCGAGGCGGCGCAACGCACGGTCGTGTGGACCGCCGCGGTGGTCGGCGGCACGGTGCTGATCTCGGTGCCGGTCGCGCTCGTGCTGAACCAGGATTTTTACGGCCGTGGCGTCGCACGGACGATCGTGATGCTGCCGTGGTCCGTATCGCTGACGATGACGGCGGTGGTATGGCGCTGGGCGTTCAACGACGACTACGGGATGGTCAACGTCACGCTGCAACGTCTTGGTTTGATCGGCGGTCCGATTCACTGGCTCGCCACACCTGAATTCGCGTTCCCCGTCGAGATCGCAGTCGGCATTCTCGTGTCGATTCCGTTCACGGTGACGATTCTGCTCGGCGGGTTGTCGTCGGTGCCTGGCGACATCTACGAAGCGGCGCGCATCGACGGCGCGAGCGCATGGCAGCAGTTCCGCAAGCTGACGCTGCCGCTGCTGCGGCCGTTCATCAACATGGCGATCCTGCTGAACGTGATCTACGTGTTCAACTCGTTTCCGATCATCTGGGTGATGACGCAGGGCGGCCCCGACAACGGCACGCATATCCTCGTCACGTACCTGTACGAACTCGGCTTCCGGCTCGGCCGGCCGGGCGAAGCCGCAGCCGTCTCGATCATCATGCTCGTGATGCTGTTCGTGTTCTCGATTGCGTACCTGCGCATGCTGCCGCAGAAGGAAGGAGACACGGCATGAGTTCGAAAATGAAGCGCACGCTGTGGTGCTGGATCGCGCTCGCGCCGCTCGTCGTGCTGGTGCTGTTTCCGTTCGCGGTGATGCTGTTCACGTCGCTGAAACCCGCGAACGAAGTGTTCGTCTATCCGGCGCGCTGGCTGCCGGTGCACTGGCACTGGCAGAATTTCGCGGACATGTGGGAAGCGGCGAATTTCGGCGTCGCGCTGCGCAACAGCGCGGTCATCAGCGTGCTGTCCACCGCGCTCGCACTCGCGGTCAGCCTGCCCGCCGCGTACGCGCTCGCACGCTTTCCGTTTCGCGGACGCAGCACGTATCGTCAGTTCCTGCTCGTTACGCAGATGCTGTCGCCGATCCTGCTGGTGGTCGGCCTGTTCCGCCTCGCTGCGATGATCCCGTACGGCGACGGCAACCTCGTCGATTCGAAGATCGGCGTGATCGTGTCGTACGCGGCGTTCAACATTGCGTTCGCGGTGTGGATGCTGTCGTCGTATTTCCAGACCGTGCCGCGCGATCTCGAAGAAGCCGCATGGCTTGAAGGATGCAGCCGTACGCGTGCAGTGTTCCGCGTGTTCCTGCCGCTCGCAGTGCCCGCGATCGTCGTCACCGCGATCTTCACGTTCATCAATGCGTGGAATGAATTCGCGGTGGTGTACACGCTGATCCGCTCGCCTGAGAACAAGACGCTCACCGTGCAGGTGACCGACATGGTCGCCGGGAAGTACACGGTCGAATGGCATCTCGTGATGGCGGCGACGCTGTGCGCAACGCTGCCGGTGTCGATCGTGTTCGCGTGGTTGCAGCGGTATATGGTGAAGGGGCTCGCGCTCGGCGCGGTGAAGTAACGAGTGTTTTGTACGCTAGTTACGTTGCATCACCCGCCGCGTTTGTGAGCGACGACGTTCGCTTTCGGCCGCATTTCGAACAGCCCGATCAACGCATCCAGTTCGACCGGCTTCACCAGATGATGATCGAAGCCCGCGTCGGAAGCGCGCTTCACATCGTCGACCTGACCGTAACCGGTGATCGCGATCAGCATCGCGTTGCGTGTCGCCGGATTCGCGCGCAGCGCACGCGCAACGTCATAGCCGTCCATCCCCGGCAAACCGATGTCGAGCAGCACGACGTCGGTCCGATGATGGAGGCAGTGGTCGAGCGCGCCGTGTCCGTCGGACGCCATGCAGACGCGGTGTCCGCGCATCTCGAGCAGCATCGTCAGCGATTCGGCGGCGTCGACGTTGTCGTCTACCACCAGGATGTCGAGCGGCCGGTCGGGCATCGTGGAGCGAGGCTTGCGCGAGATGGCGTCCAGTGCACGCGCGTGTATCACCGGCAACTGCACGCGCACCCGCGTGCCGCGTCCGTAGCCTTCGCTCGATAGTTCAATCGTGCCGTCGTGCATCGCGACGAGCGACTGCACGACCGACAGTCCGATCCCGAGTCCACCCTGCGCGCGGTCCAGCGAACGGTTCGCCTGGCTGAACAGTTCGAAGACATGCGGCAGTTCGTCGGCGGCGATGCCGAGTCCATCGTCGGTGACGTAGACCGATGCGTGGCCGTCATCGAGCGTCACGCCGATCTCGATGTGGCCGCCTTCCGGCGTGTACTTCGCGGCGTTGTCGAGCAGGTTGCCGAAGATCTGCACGAGCCGCGTGGGATCGCCCCATATGTGCAACGGCACCTCGGGCAGCGCAATCGCAAAGTGGTGCCGGCGCGCATCGATCATCGGACGCGACACCTCGACCGCGCGCGAGAGCACGACGCCCAGCTCGATTTCCGATTTCTTCAGCGTGATCTTGCCGGTCGTGATCCGCGATACGTCGAGCAGATCCTCCAGCAGATTCGTCAGATGACGGCTTTGCCGCTCGATCAGTTCGCGTGCCCAGCGCACGCGATCGGGCAAACCGGTTTCGACCATCTTCAGCGCCTCGGCGGCGTTGCGGATCGGCGCGAGCGGATTGCGCAGTTCGTGCGCGAGCATCGCGAGAAATTCGTCCTTGCGACGATCGGCTTGCTGCAGACGCTCGGCCGTCTCCGCACGCTCGACGAGCAGCGCGCGCGCCGAGTATTGCCGGCGCCGCGCACGCGACGCGCCGCGCGCGATACTGACGAGCGTGTCGCCGTGCACAGGTCGCTCGACCAGCACAACATTACCCAGTTGCCGCACGCCGCGCGCCGCCGCGTCGAACACACTGTTGCGGCCCTTGCCCACCAGCAGCACGAACGGAAAATCCGACCACAGCGGCTGCGTCTGGATCCATCCGGCCAGCAGATCGAGCGTCGCTTCGCTCGCTGCTTCCTCGGCGATCAACGCGCAGGCCGCGCCGAGCGCGAGCCCTTCGAGCAGATCGCCGATCTCGTCGCAGACGTGGCTCTCCAGGCCTTCCTTCGCGAGGAGGCTCTCGATGACGCGGGCATCGCGTCCGTACGGTGCGAGGATCAGTATCCGGTCTTCCACGATGGTCACTTGCTGGCGCCGCCCCTATCAGCCAGCAGCGGCATCGTTCCACGATAGGTCGTGAGGCCGGCCAGCACGCCGTCGAAATCGCGCAGCGGCTCGCCCACCTGCACACCGCGCGGGCCGATGCGGAATTCGCGGATCGTCCGTTCGTGCGCGCTCGTGCGGCTCTTCAGCACCGACACCGCGGACAGCACCTCGCCCGCGCATTCGAAGAAACGGAACAGCAGCAGCGCGTCGCTCAGGTAGCTCAGATCGATATCGGTTGCCACGTTGCCGATCACGCCGTGCTGACCGAGCACGAGCAACGTCACGACGCCCTGCTGGTTCAGATAGCTCAGCAGTTCGTGCATCTGCAGCGTCAGGTAGCGCTGACCCGGCATCGCCTGCAGGTACGCGTTCAGACTGTCGATCACGACCGTCGACACGCCGCTCTGCTCGACCGCCACGCGCACGCGGCTCGCGAACTGCCCCGGCGACAGCTCCGCCGGATCGATCTGCTGGATCAGCAGGCGGCCCTCTTCGATGTAGCGCGCGAACGGCATGCCGATCGCGTCCGCGCGTGCCAGCATGGTGCGCAGCGTCTCGTCGAACAGGAAGTAGATCGCCCGTTCGCCGCGCTCGATGGCGCTCTGCGTGCAACGCATCGCGGTCGTCGTCTTGCCGACACCGGACGGTCCCACCAGCAACGTGTTGGTGCCGGTGGGAAGCCCGCCGCCAAAGAGCGCATCGAGTCCTTCGATGCCGGTCGAATGCGTGGCCGCCACGAATTCGCGATGATGGTCGGACGCGACGAGACGCGGAAAGACCTTGACGCCGCCGGTCTCGATATCGAAGTCGTGATGGCCGCCGACGAACCTCATCCCGCGCATCTTCGCGATCCTCAGGCGCCGGCGTTCGGCGCCGTAGTCGGGCTGAACGTGATCGAGACTGACGACGCCATGACAGATGCTGTGCAACTGCAGATCGCCGGGCTCGGAAGTCTTGTCGTCGAGCAGCCATACCGTGCACTGGCGACTCGAAAAAAACTGCTTCAGCACGAGCACCTGACGGCGGTATTTCAGCGCGTCCTGCGCGAGCAGCCGCATCTCCGACAGGCTGTCGAAGACGATCCGCTTCGGCGCATGATCGAGCACCTTGCGCATCACCTCGCCGACAGTCTCGCCGAGTTCGATCTCGGACGGATGCAGGATCGACTGCCCTTCGTCCGGACTCAGCCGCTCTTCGCTGACGAGTTCGTGCACGTGCAGCCCGTCGAGCGTCCAGCCGTGCGACGTCGCAACCGCGCGCAGCTCGTCGGCGGTCTCGGACAGCGTGATGTACAGCCCAGGCTCGCCGCGCCGTAGGCCTTCGAGCAGAAATTGCAGGGCGAGTGTAGTTTTACCCGCCCCCGGGGCCCCTTCGACGAGATAGACCCGATTGTCGACAAGGCCGCCCAGCAGCACTTCATCCAGTCCCGATACGCCGGTGGAGACACGTTCCTGTTGCGGAATGTCCATTAGCGATTTGACCCGATCGTTCATGACCCCCTCACGTTGTTTTGCAATGCCGCCAGATGCTGCAAAAACGGTGCCAGCGTGCGTCGGGAACCGCCCGACGCCCCGGCTGTCGCAGGCCGCGCGGCGCCAATTCCGCTGTACATCGACGCCAGACCGCGTAGCATGGGGTCAAGTCCGGCGCCGCTTTTTAGGGTTGCCTTTTGTATTTGCCGTTTCATTTGCCTGCACTCCGGCCCACCGGCCGCCTTTCTATCCGACACGGCGCGCCCTCCTGTCCATCGCCGTTCGATGCAGCCGTGCATGTGCAGCACGCGCAGGTTGTGCAGATCGTCGCCTCTATTCCTACAGGCCGCGCATGCGGCCACCGGAGTTCGTCATGGCAACCGCCTCCCGCCATTACCGCGGTTTCGAGATCTATCCGCTCGTGTACCCGCACCAAGCCACGCAGACCGGATTCGGCCACAACTACGACGAGGGCTTCGATGCATCCGTGCGCATCAGCCAGCCGGACGAGACCGGTGCGCCGCCGCGCAGCCGCGTGTTCCATGTGCCCGTCGAGCGGCCGTTCGAAAGCGCGGGCGAAGCGCGGCGCGCGTCGTCGATCTACGCGGAACAGCTGATCGACGAAGGCGGCCTCGACCACACGGTGTGGGAGCGCTAGGCATGCAACGCGCGCAACACGGATTCGATATGGAACTCGCGATTCAACCCTGCGTGCCGTGCGCCGAACTGCACGGCCAGCCCTCCACCGCCGAGATGCACGCGGACCTGCGCCCGCTGACGCTGGCCGGCTCGGACACCGCGCGCGCGACTGAACACTATCGCTGCCGGCGCTGTCATGCGGAGTTCGTGCGGGTGCTCGAGGGGAGGGAGAGTCAGACGGTGTGGATGCTGATCAATGCGGGGCAGCATTGACGGTGAATGCAGCTGGGTTCGCTTATAGCCCCGCCACCGACACGCAGAGCCCTGGCCCCGGCTGGTTATTGCGTATCGACAGCGTGAGTCCCTGGCGTTCCGCGATGCGCGCGACGATCGAGAGCCCGAGACCACTGCCCTGCCCCTGCGCACCCTCGCCGCGATAGAAGCGGTCGAACACGCGCTCCAGTTCCGGCTCGGGAATGCCTGCACCCGTATCGATCACGTCGAAACCCATGCCGGTGTCCGTGCGCGTCAGCACGACGTCGACCTTGCCGCCGGCCGGCGTGTGACGGATCGCGTTGTCGATCAGATTGTTCAGCAGCACCGCGAGCGAATGCGGCTCCGCAAAAATCTGACACGTGTCCGCCTGCGTCAACGGCGCGCGAAATTCCAGACCTAGATCGACCTGCTTCGCCTCCGCGATCAGCGAGAAATCGCTGACGGCCTGCTCGCCAATACGCCGCAGACTCACCGGTTCCTTCATCGTCGCAGGCCGCGCATCTTCACGCGCGAGCGTCAGCAGCTGTTGTACGAGGTGGATGATCCGGTTGAGCCGGCCCTCGACGCGTTCGAGCGTCTGCCCTTCGCCCTTCAACGTGCCGTCGCGCGACGCAGCCTGCAATTGCAGCTTCAATGCAGCGAGCGGCGAACGCAGTTCATGTGCGGCATCGGCGACGAACGTGCGCTGCGCCTGCGAGGCCGCATTGAGTCGCAGCAGCAGATCGTCGAGTGCATCGACGAGCGGGCGGATTTCCACCGGCACCGGACCACCGGGTTGCAACGGTTCGAGCGAATCCATCGAACGCGTCGCGAGCGCGCGCGACAATCCGCCGATCGGTGCAAGCCCACGCGCGACGACGAGCAGCACCAGCACGATCGTCACCGGCACCAGCAACGACAGCGGCCACAGCGTGTGCAACGCGAGCTGCAGCGCAAGTTCTTCGCGCACGGAAATCGGCTGCGCGACCTGCACGAAACGATCGGCCTGCTCGAGCCCGAACACGCGCCAGTGATTGCCGCCGCGCTCGACCGTACGCAGACCGACTAGCATCCGGTCGAGCAACGGCGGACGCTGCGAGTGATAGACGAGCGCGCCGTTGCGATCCCAGATCTCGATGACGATGCGATCGTCCGACAGACTGCCGAAGTCGGGTGCGTGATGTTCGGCGGTGGGTGACGTGCCGATGTTCGACGGCAGCGACGTCGCGACGGTACGCAGTTCGTAGTCGAACAGTTCGCCGGCCTCCTCCTGCGCCGTGTGAAAAATGCCGAACGCCGCGATCCCCGACGCGGCAGCGAGCCCAAAGATCAGCCACCCCAGCAGCCAGCGGCGAATCGATTTCATTCGCCCCTCTTGAGCCGGTAGCCGACGCCGCGCACGGTGACGATCTGCTCCGCGCCGATCTTGCGCCGCAGGCTGTGCACATGAACCTCGATCGTGTTGCTGCCGACTTCCTCGCCCCATCCGTACAGCTTGTCCTCCAGCTCCGCTTTCGTGAACACGCGCGTCGGTTCTTCGATCAGCGCCTGCAGCAATGCGAATTCGCGCGGCACGAGTGATACGGGCACGCCCGCCTTCGTCACTTCGTGTGCGGCGGGATCGAGCGTCAGTTCGCCGTGCGCGTAGACCGGCTGCTTTTGACCAGTACGACGGCGCAGCAGCGCACGCACGCGCGCGGCGAGTTCGTCGAGATCGAATGGTTTGATCAGGTAGTCGTCCGCGCCCGCATCGAGACCGCGAATGCGGTCGTCGATTGCGTCGCGCGCGGTCAGGATGATCACCGGCGCTTCGCCGTCACGTTTGCGATAGCTGTCGAGCACGGCGATGCCGTCGAGCTTCGGCAGCCCGAGATCGAGCAGCACGAGGTCGTACACGCCATTGCCCAGCGACAGTTCGGCCTCGCGGCCATCGCGTGCCCAGTCGACCGCATAGCCCGCGCGGCGCATCGATTCCTGCACCGTTTCCGCAATCATTTCGTCGTCTTCCACCAGCAGCAGACGCATCGTTTTCTCTCCCTTCTGCGCTTCTTTGCACACGTATAGGGGCACATTGTCGCGGATAACGGGTTAAGGCAGCCTTAAGCGCTCCATCGGCAGAATCGGCGGCCTGTCCTGCGTGCATATCGCCGCGCACCGCTTATTCAGGAGCCCGAGCTTGGCTGTCAGGAAACTGCTTACCGCTGTTAGTGCGTCGCGCGTGATGCGTAGGGTCGCATGCATCGCCATCGCTACGTTAGCCTCCGGATGCACGTGGTACCGGCCTGCACCGTTATCTACGGGCGATACGTCGACATCGGCGACCGCGCTCGAACACGTGCAGATCGACCCCGCGACAATGCCGCTGCCCGAACTCGCTACGCATCGTTTCGATCCGTCGGATGGTCTCGACATCGAAGAAGTCGCGATGCTCGCGGTGGCTAACAATCCCGATCTGAAGCTCGCTCGCGACGATCTCGGCATGGCACGCGCACAGGCGTTTTCCGCGGGCCTGCTGCCCGACCCGCAACTGAGCGTGTCGAGCGACTACCCCGGCGCGCCCGGCACCACGCGCGCGTTCAATTATGGCTTGAGCATGGACGTGATGGCGATCGTTACGCGCGGCGCGAACAAAAAATCCGCCGATGCAACCGTCGTTAAAACCGATCTCACGCTGTTGTGGCAGGAATGGCAGATCGTCGCGCAGGCGAAGCAGCTGTTTCTGAAAGCGCGCTTCGAAGAAGTAACGCTGCCGCTGCTGCAACGGCAACTCGATCTCGCACGAACGCGCTACGAGCGCATGGCGAGTGCGCAGCGCGACGGCAATTTGACATCCGATGCGACGACCGCCGCGCTCACGTCGTACGCAGACGCACGCAAGCCATACACCGACGCACGACGCGCCGCAGAACAGACGCATCACGATCTGAACGCGCTGCTCGGCCTCGCACCGGATGTGCAACTGACGCTGACGGGCAGGGACGACACCACTCCACCCGACACCGCCATGATCGACCAGGCCATCGCCGCACTGCCGAAGCGGCGTCCCGATCTGCTCGCACTGCGCGCAGGCTACGACGCGCAGGAACAGAAATATCGTGCGGCGATTCTGAGCCAGTTTCCGAGCCTGTCGGTCGGCTTCGTCCGCGCACGCGACACGTCGAACATCTACACGAGCGGCTTCCAGATCAATCTGAGTCTGCCGATCTTCAACCGCAATCGCGGCAACGTCGCGATCGAACAGGCGACGCGTCAGCGTCTGCGCGACGAGTACCAGACGCGTCTGAACCAGGCGTACGCCGACGTCGCGCATTTACGCACGGACAGTGCGCTGCTCGCGCATCAGTTGCAGCAGACCGAAGCGGCACTGCCCGACGTCGACCGTGCCGCAAGCGATGCAGCGAATGCATTCGCCGCGCACAACCTCGCGCTCGGCACCTACACCGATGCGCAGAGCGCCGCGCTCGTCAAACGCATCGACGTCGCGACGCTGCGCGAATCGCTTGCCGAACAACGTATCGGATTGCAGGCGCTGCTCGGTAGCGCGATTCCCGATCCATTTCTTTCCGCCTCAACCGCTTCCGATCCCCATGCGAACTAGCCGCTTTTCGAAACCCGCGCGACGGATCGCCGTCGGTGTCGCGGTGCTTGCTGTTGCCGCCGCTGTTGTTGGCTGGCGCGTCGTTGCGATCTCGAACGCGGTTGCTGCCTCCGCCTCCTCCACTGCGGACAACAGCAGCGTCGCCGTGCAAACCGCGACCATACAACGCGGTTCGATTGCGCAACCGGTGCGCGGCTACGGCGTCGTGTCGGCGTCCGCATCGAACGTCACCTCGATCAATCTGCCGTACGTCGCGCGGATCGTGCAGATGCGCGTGCAGCCGGGCCAGACGGTCGCACGCGGCGCAGCGCTCTTTGTCGTGCAAGCCGATGCATCGGCCGTGCTCGCCGCCGCGCAGGCACGCAGCGCGCTGACGCTCGCGCAGGGCGAACTCGTGCGCACGCAGTCGTTGTACCGCAGCGCGCTCGCGACGCAATCGCAACTCGCCGCTGCACAGAAGGCCGCTGACGACGCACGCCAGGCACTCGCCGCCCAGCAGGCAACCGGCATCGCCGCCGGCCCGCACACGATCGTCGCGCCGCTCGACGGCGTCGTCACGCAGATCGGCGCGAACCAGGGCGATCAGGTGCAGGCGGGCACGACGATTCTGCAACTCGCGGCCGCGAACGGCCGCAACGATGCGCGCGCGAACGTGATGCTCGGTGTCGAGCCCGCAGATGCCGCGTCGATCCATCCCGGCGACACAGTCACGCTGCACGGCCTGTCGACTGCCCTCGCCGGCACCGCCGTCACTGGACACGTGACGCTCGTAGGCGCCGCGATCGATGCACAGAGTCAGCTCGTCGACGTCGGCGCGAACGTACCGCTCGGGCAAACCGCATTCATTCCGGGCACACGCATCAGCGCGGACATCGCGACGCGCAGCGGCACCTGGTGGATCGTGCCGCGTTCGGCGGTGCTGAAAGACGCGCAAGGCGCCTACGTGTTCCAGGTCACGCCGCAACACAAGGCGCGACGTGTCGCGGTCGTCGCGAAGGTCGAGGACGGCGCGCGCTACGGCGTCGACGGTTCGCTCGACAGCGCGCAACCGCTCGTCACCAGCGGCAACTACGAACTGCAGGACGGCATGACCGTGCGCGTCGACGGAGGCGCTGCGCGATGAATTTCGGTCAATGGATGCAGGCGCACCGGCGCTCGCTGCTGTTCGTCATCGCGCTGCTGGCGATTGCCGGCACGCTCGCGGCGTTCCGTCTGCCGATCTCGCTGTTCCCGAACGTCGCGTTCCCGCGCGCGGTCGTGTCACTCGATGCGGGCGATCGCCCCGCCGAACAGATGGCTACGCTCGTCACGATGCCGGTCGAGGAAGCGCTGCGTCGCGTACCCAATGTGCGCGACGTCGAATCGAAGACGAGCCGCGGTGCCGCCGAAGTGTCGATCAACTTCGACTGGGGCACCGACATGTCGCAGGCGACGCTGCAGGCGCAGTCGGCGATCAGCGAAATCCTGTCGACGCTACCGGCAGGCACGTCGATGCAGGTGCGCCGGATGGACCCGACCGTGTTCCCCGTGCTCGCGTACAGCCTCACGTCGTCGCAGCAGTCGCTGTCGGCGCTGCGCGATCTCGCGCAGTTCCAGATGCGTCCGCTGCTGTCGGCGGTGGATGGTGTCGCGCGTGTCGAGGTGACGGGCGGCGCACAGGACGAGTTCGAAGTCGCGATCGATCCCGCGCGGCTCGCGGCGTTCAAGCTGTCGCTCGCCGATGTGTCGAAGGCGATCGGCGCGAGCAACGTGCTGATGGCCACCGGCCGCATCGAGGATCACGACAAGCTGTATCTGGTGATCGCGAACGCGACGGTCACGCGCATCGACGAGCTGAAGCATGTCGTCGTGTCGACAAACGGTGCGACCCAGGTGCGTCTCGGCGATATCGCTACGGTCAGCCAGGGCGTCGTGCCGCAATGGATGCGCGTCACCGCCGACGGCAAGGACGCGGTGCTGATCAACGTGTACCAGCAGCCGGGCGCGAACAGCGTCGCGATGGCGCGCGCGATCCGCACAAAGCTTGCTGATTTCAGCCATCAGATGCCGGCCGGCGTGCATCTCGCGAACTGGTACGACCAGAGCGAACTCGTGATCGCTGCCGCGACCAGCGTGCGCGACGCAATCATGATCGGCGTCGTGCTCGCGGCGTTCACGCTGTTCGCGTTCCTGCGCAACTGGAAGATCACCGCGATCGCGGTCGCGCTCGTGCCGGTCGTGATGGCCGCGACGATCCTGCTGCTCAACGTGTTCGGCATGGGCTTCAACATCATGACGCTCGGCGGGATGGCGGCCGCCGTCGGTCTCGTGATCGACGATGCGATCGTGATGATCGAACACATCGTGCGCCGTATGCGCGAAGGCGGCACGCATGCGTTCCACGGTCGCGTGCTCGCGGCGGCGCTCGAATTCACGCGACCGCTCGCGGGCTCGTCGGCGGCGACGCTGATCATTTTCGTGCCGCTCGCGTTTCTGTCGGGCGTGACGGGTGCATTTTTTAAGGCGCTGTCGGTGACGATGGCGAGCGCGCTGTTCATTTCGTTTGTCGTCACGTGGCTCGCGGTGCCGATCCTGTGCGACCGCTGGCTCAAGCACAAGGATGCCGAGGAGCATCAGGAGACGCGTTTCTCGCTGTGGATGAACCGGCGCTACACGTCGCTCGTCGAGCACGTGACCGCGCGGCCGCTGCTCGTGCTGTTCGGCGTGGTGCCGCTCATCGTCGTGGCCGCGCTCGCGTTCACACGGGTCGGCAGCGGCTTCATGCCGACGATGGACGAAGGCGGTTTCGTGCTCGACTATCACACCGAACCGGGCACATCGATTACCGAAACCGACCGGCTGATGAAGCAGGTCGAGACGATCATCAGCGCGAACCCGAACGTATCGACGTATTCGCGACGCACCGGCGCGGGGCTCGGCGGCGATCTCAACGAACCGAATCGCGGCGACTTCTTCGTGCGGCTGAAATCCGGCAAACGCGAACCGATCGAAACGGTGATGGAGGAAATCCGCACGCGCGTCGAGCATCAGGTGCCCGGCGTCAGCGTCGAACTCGCGCAGTTGATGGAGGATCTGATCGGCGATCTGACGGCCGTGCCGCAGCCGGTGCAGATCAAGATCTACTCGGACGATGCGAACACGCTCGACGCGGTCGCGCACAAAGTCGCCGCGCGGATCGGCACGATCAGCGGCGTGGTCGACGTGAACGACGGCATCAATCCGGCCGGCGATGCGCTCGAACTGCACATCCGCCCCGACGCGGCAGCGGCCGAGGGGATGGATCCGCAATCGATCGCGCAGGCTGTGTCGGACATGATCGCGGGCACCGTCGCGACGCAGTTCCAGAACGGGCCGAAGACGGTCGGCGTGCGCGTGAGCGTCGACGGCGCGCTAAAGCTGACCGATACGCAACTCGGCCGATTACAGATTCGCGCGCCGGACGGCCATCTGTTCGCACTGACGCGTGTCGCCGATATCGTCACCGTGACCGGTCAGCCGGAGATCAGCCGCGACAATCTGAAGCGAATGGTCGCGGTCACGGCGCGGATCGACGGCCGCGATCTCGGTTCGACGATTGCCGACGTGCAGCGTGCGCTCGGCGACAAGGGGCTGCTGCCCACGGGGGTCTACTACGAACTCGGCGGGCTGTACCAGCAGCAGCAGATCGCGTTCAAGGGCCTGCTCGCCGTGTTCGGTGCGGCGGTCGCGCTCGTGTTCGGCCTGCTGCTGTTCCTGTACGAACGCTTCCGCGTCGCACTTGCGGTGATGGCGATGCCGCTGCTCGCGACCGGCGCGGTGTTCATCGGGCTATGGCTCACCGGGATCGAGCTGAACATCTCCGCGATGATGGGGATGACGATGATCATCGGGATCGTCACCGAGGTCGCGATCTTCTACGTGTCGGAATTGCATGGGCTCACGCATGAAGAGGGGATGCCGTTCGAGCGCGCGATCGTCGAAGCGGGTCGTAACCGTCTGCGGCCTATCGCGATGACGACGATCGCGGCGATTCTTGCGCTGCTGCCGCTTGCGTTTGCATTGGGTCAAGGGTCGGCGATGCAGCAGCCGCTTGCGATCGCGATCATCTCGGGGCTGATCGTGCAGTTGCCGCTCGTGTTGCTGTTGCTGCCGGTATTGTTGAAGCTGTTGATGAAGCAGACGCTTTGATGCGGTTCTAGACGCGGACTGCAACGTCCGCGAAACCGCCGCGTGTCGCGCCTGTGGCATCGAGTGCGGCGGCCACTCGCGGCGACAGTAGCGCGCTCAGCTCGTCTGCGTGACGATACTGCTGCATGCCGGGCGTCAACGCACGGTCGCCGGCAATGGCCGGATGGCAATAGATTTCGCCGATGCCGGCGGGTAGCTGTTGCAGTGCGCGCAGCCATGCGGCTTCGTCCATACGCCCGGTGTCGTCGATACCGATTACGTAGTCGTTATGCGCGATCTGCGCGCGTGCCAGCCGTCGGCGCGTCAATGCAATCCATGGTCGCAGCCACGCGGGCGTATCGGCCTCGACCGGTAAGCGCATCGCACGCATCCCGTAGTCGCGACCGATGCGCAGGATAAGATCCAGCACGACCGGATGCAGATGAAAATGCTTATGCGTGTTCACGTGATCGAGCGCGAGCCCTGTCTGCGCGAACGCATCAAACTGTGCGCGAATTTCGGCGGCGAGTTGCCGGCGCACGCGCGGCAGAAAGAAGAACCGGAAACCGTCGAGCACCATGTTGTCGCCGAGGCGGCCATCCGCATCGACCAGCGCATCGATCTGTTCACGCGGCAACACGGCGTGGCCGTCGGCCAGCACCACGTGCAATCCGACACGCAGTTGCGGCAGTTGCCGCGCACGCGCCACCGCATCGCTAGCGAACGGTGCGCCGACCATCAGGCTCGCCGACGTCAGCACGCCATGCCGATGCGCCTGCTCGACCGCTTCGTTGACGCGCGGATGCAGGCCGAAATCGTCGGCGGTGATGATGAGGCGCGGCGGTGTGTCTGCGTGCATGCGGTCAGCCGCCATCGGAGGTTTCCATGACGTCGACGATACCCCGGTTATCGAGCGGCGTGGGCGGCGTAAGCGAAGCCGTCACCGGCACGCGTGCACCGCGCCACACGACGTGCGTGCCGACCGTCGCACCGAGCCATTGCAGCATGAACAGACCGTCGCGCAACGGTACGAGCGGCAGGTCGCGCCAGAAGCTACGCAACGTGTGCGTGCAGCGCGCATGCAGCAGCACGCGCGCGACGAGACCCGCGACCGCGCAAACGGTCATCGTCGTGGCAAAACAGGCGTGGCCACTCGATGACGCGCGCGACGCCAACCACGCGGCAAACGGCAACCACGGCGACGTAAACGAAATCGGCAGACACGCAAAGCCCAGACGATTCACCGAGCGGATCGTGCGCAGCCAGCGCGTCTCGCGGCGCCATAGCGCGGTGAAGCTCTGCTCGATCACGTCGGTCGCAACCACGACGGGCGACAGCACCGTGCGCAATCCGAGTTCGCGTGCGTGCCGCGCGAGCCAGTAGTCATCGGCGAGGCAGTCGCGCAATGCTGCGAAGCCGCCGATCCGTTCGAGCGTCTCGCGACGCAGCGCAAGCGTCGCGCCGAAACCAAAGTCGCGCGAACCTGCCGCATGCGCGATACGCACCGACGGCACGAACCATTCGTTGATGAACAACGCGCCGACGCGTGGCCAGAATCCACCGATTCCCCTCGCCTCGTACAGACACGTCACGACGCCGACCGACGCATCGTTCAACGGCGCGACGACGGTCGCGAGATAGTCGGGCCGCACGGCGATGTCGCTGTCGGCGATCACGAACAGATCATGCCGCGCGTACGCCGACATATTGATCAGATTGCTGACCTTCAGATTGCTGCCGTACACGCGCGCATCGACGATCAGCTCGATATCGATGTGCGGATAAGCGGCTCGCAAGCGCTGCACGATTGCGATCGCCGCATCGTCCCAGGCCGATACGCCGAACAGCAGTTGAAAACGATCACAGGTCTGCTCGCAGAACGTCGCGAGGTTGTCGTAGAGACGCGGCTCGTCGCCGCATAGCGGCTTGAACACGGTGACCGCCGGCAAACGATGTGTTCGTTGCGGCACGCCGTGTCGTTCGCGGCGAAAGAAAAACGGCATCGCGAGTGCGGCGAAGATCGCATACAGCGCGGCGCCGCCGCACGCACACGCGATCAGCCACTGCGACAGCGGCCACGCATGCAGCGCAGTCATCGACGCGTGCTCGCGATGGCATCCGGGCGGGACGCGTTGTCGAAGAACAGCGCGGAGCGGGCGGGCGGCATGAGGGTATCGGACGTCAGGCTATCAAGCGAGTTCGAACGGTATTCCGGACAGACGCAGATGCAGGATGACAAGCAGACGACGCGGACAATCGGACGAAACCGAGATGCATTTCATCGGCCGGTTGCAGCAGGTCGCGTGATGGCTTTTCACGGCACCGCTGAACGCGACATGCGCAACACGGCGTGCGACGAGTGTCCCCGCGATGATCGCCAGCACGCACGACGCACGAAACGCACTGGAATCGAACACGCTTTCAGCAACGCCGAACAGCAGCAGTGAAGCCAGCGACGCAACCTGCACGACCATCGCGGTAAACGCAGCGGTCAGCAGATGGGCGCGCAGCATGTCGACAGTGACGAACTTCACGATGTACATGGCGATACCGATGCTCGCAGAACGGGCCGCCTTCTTTGCATCGCAGCGGCCGACCCATGCTCAAACACGACTGGACCACGACGAAACGCTACGCTTCGTCTGTGACAGAAATGGACATGCAGGTGATCGTAGCGACGCAACCTGAAGGAACGCTTAAGTACGGCGGCAGTTGTAAGCCTGCACGCGTATGACTAAAGCGCTTAACGCAGCGCGTGCTCGATGGAAGATGCTTCGGGGTGCGGCGCTTTCAGCAGAGAAAGCTGGCTTGCGATAACTGACCGATTATTTGTCGGCAATCACACGGCTCGTGGCCAGCGCCGACATGTTATCGCGCCGGTGTGCCGGAAGATCCGACGCCCCCGCGATCTGCCATGCGAACAGTCCCGGCACGTACACCAGCAGATCGCGCACGCGACGTGCGCCGGCCAGCGCGAGACACGTCGCCGGATCGAGACCGAGCACGCCGCCGATCAGCACGAAGCCGCCCTCCTGCACGCCGAGCCCGCCGGGTACGAAGAACGCTGCGCTGCTCACGGCCTGAATCAATACTTCGAGTACGAACGCGTCGAGAAAACTCGCCTGCGCGCCGAGAAAATACAGCGCGACCCAGAGTTCGAGCGCCGTTACCGCGTGCTTCACCGGCTGCCAGAACAGCAGATAACGCAACACGACAGCGCGCCGCCGCCAGATCGACAGAATGGTCTGATCGATGCGTGCCGACTGCCCGACAAGCGCCGCGAGCTTGCCGCCCGCAATCCGGTTCAGCACGTGCGTGATGCGCTCAAATGGACTCGCGTGCTGGACGAATGCGAACAGCAGCAGCAGCGGTGCGAGCACGACGACGCCCCAGGCAAGATCGCCGGCGAGACGCAGCGTGTCCGATTGCGTGGTCATCGACAGAAAGCCGATGCCGGCCATCGTGAACAGCAGCTGCGCAATCACGTTCAACTGCATATCGACGACGATACCCGCCGCCGCCATCGAAGGCCGCACACCCCAGCGCTGCAGCAGCCGGAACGACACGACCTCGCCGCCGACGCGCGCAACCGGCAACATCCCGTTGACCGATTCGCGAATCCACACGACGCATAGCATCGCAAGCACCGTGGGGCGACGAGGACCGCGCATCAGCGAACGCCAGTCGAATGCGCTCGCGATCATCGGCAGTACGTGTACCGCTGCGGCTAACGCAAGCCCGGCACCCGCCGTGCGCATCAGGCCGAGCACCGTGCGCGGATCGTCGCGCCACACGAGCCAGAATGCCAGCAGCAAACCGGCGAATGCGGCGATACGGCCGGAGTGGCGAATCATGCTTGTGCCCCGGCCACCTCGCCTGCCTCGCCCGCCGACCTCACGCTTATGCCTCGTGTGCGCGCAGGAAACGGAAGAACTCCACGCCTTCGCGCAGACGCCGCTGCATCATTTCCCAGCTCGTCAGCATCTCGCGCACGATTTCCCAGATCTTCGATGGGCGGAAGTAAAACTGCTTATAAAAGCGTTCTAGCTGGTGGTAAATCTCGTCGCGAGACAGATGCGGATAGCCGATCGCGGCCAGCTGCACGCCCTCACGGCTCACAAGGTTTATCACCTTGTTCTCCTCAAGCCACCCGTTCTCCACGGCCTGTCGATACAGCGTCGTGCCCGGGTACGGCGCCGCAAGCGACACCTGGATCGTGTGCGGATTGATTTCCTTCGCGTACGTGATGGTCTTTGCGATCGTTTCCTGCGTCTCGCCGGGCAGGCCCAGAATGAACGTGCCGTGAATCTTGATGCCCAGCTTGCGGCAGTCTTCGCTGAAACGCCGCGCGATATCCGTGCGCAGTCCCTTCTTGATGTTCAGCAGGATCTGGTCGTCGCCCGATTCGTAACCGACCAGCAGCAGACGCAGGCCGTTCTCCTTCATGATCTTCAGCGTCGCGTACGGCACGTTTGCCTTCGCGTTGCACGACCACGTCACACCCAGCTTGCCCAGACCACGTGCGATCTCTTCGACGCGCGGCTTGAAGTCGGTGAACGTGTCGTCGTCGAACATGATCTCCTTGACCTCGGGCATGTTGTCGCGGATCCACTTCACTTCTTCCAGCACGTTCTCGACCGAGCGCGTGCGGTAACGGTGCCCGCCTACCGTCTGCGGCCACAGACAGAACGTGCACTTCGAGCGGCAGCCACGGCCCGTATAGATCGATACATACGGGTGTTTCAGATAGCCGATGAAGTAGTTGTCGATTTTCAGGTCGCGTTTGTAGACCGGCGCGACGAACGGCAGCTCGTCCATGTTCTCGAGGATCGGACGCGGCGCGTTGTGTTCGATCGACCCGTCGGCGGCTCGCCAGCTTAAGCCCAGGATGCCCGCGAGCGGTTTGCCTTCGGCCACTTCCTGACACGTGAAATCGAATTCCTCGCGACAGACGAAATCGATTGCATCGCTTGCCGTCAGCGAGTTGTGCGGATCGACCGCGACCTTTGCGCCGACCATGCCGATCAGCACGCCGGGGCGGCGCTTTTTCAGGTCTTCGGCAAAGAGTGCATCGGTGGGGAACGACGGCGTGCTGGTGTGAATGACGACCAGATCGTATTGCTGTGCGATGTCGAGTGTCGCGTCGACCGACAGACCGTCGGCGGGCGCATCGAGCACGCGACTGTCCGGGACGAGCGCCGCAGGCTGCGCGAGCCACGTCGGGTACCAGAACGAGCGGACCTCGCGTTTAGCCTGATAGCGCGAACCCGCGCCGCCGTCGAAACCGTCATACGACGGAGCCTGCAAAAACAGCGTTTTCATGGATGCTCCTGCGCACTTCCGCACGCGTGTTCTGCGCAATCCGTGCGCGGCCGGTATGGCTCGCGCGCTGGCTGCGGACAATCTCGCGATCGTACGAAGTCAAGCTGAAGGAAACCTTAAGGGCAAGCTCGCCCCGCTTGTCGCCCTATTTGTCGCCCCATTTGTCCGGTGACAATACGGCGTTGTTATTACGGCAGGATTACGGGTTTCAGGTGCAGGCGAATCAGTCGAGCGGCGGCACGATGCCTTCGTTCAGCGTCTTGAGCAGACGGGCGCGGCGGCGTTCGAGGTCGGCGATCTGGCGTTCGATCGATGCGAGCCGCTTGCGCTGGACGTCGGAGGTTTGGCTGCACGCATTCGCGCCTTCGATCATCCGCATGCAGTCGGGAAACGCGCGGATGTCGGCGACGCTGAAACCTGTTGCGATCATCCGCTGGATCTGCCTGACCTGCGTGACGGCCGCGCGTGGAAACACGCGGTAGCCGTTGCTCGCGCGAACCGATGTAAGCAGGCCGTGTTCGTCGTAGTGACGGATCGAGCGGACGCTTGCGCCGGTTTCGCTGGCGAGCGCACCAATGGTGAGCGGCGGCGAATTATCTGCGGAGGCCTGTTTCATGGTGGAAAAAGCATAGCAGTATTTTTTTGTCTGTTTCCGCTTGACCCTTACATCAGTGTGACGGTTGAGACTGGGGCATTCTGATCACCATGGAGTGCTTCATGTCTCTTCTTCGTATGCTTTGTATGCTGCGTATATTTCGTCACGCGTTTTTCGCATTAGCCGCGTTTAGCGCGCTGTTTGCGGTATCGCGGCCGGCGCTCGCGGATGGCCGAACCTACACGGTCACTGCACCCGACGGCGTCGTGCTCGCCGTTCAGGAAACCGGCAATCCCGATGGCCCGCCGATCGTCTTCATCCACGGATTGCTCGGCAGTCATCTGAACTGGGACGCGCAGTTGAAAGATCCGCAGCTGCAACGCTATCGGCTCATCACGTACGACATGCGCGGTCACGGTCTTTCCAGCAAGCCGACCGATGCCGATGCGTATCGTGATGGACGTCGCTGGGCGGATGATCTTGCTGCGGTCATTGCGTCATCGCATGCTCGCAAGCCGGTTCTTGTCGGATGGTCGCTGGGCGGTGCCGTGATATCGAACTATCTCGCCGCGTATGGGGACGAGCACATCGCGGGCGCCGTGTATGTCGACGGTGTCATCGAGTTGAAGGCGGATCAGATCGTCGCGCATCCGGATGTGTACCGCGACATGACCTCGACGGACCTGAAGACACATCTCGACGGCGAGCGGGCGTTCGTCGCGCTGTGTTTTCATCGCCAGCCCGACGCCGCTACGTTCGAGCGGCTGCTCGCAAATGCGGCGATCGCGTCATGGGATATGCAGCGTAGCGTGCAGTCGATGACGGTTGCGGCGGCCGAAGGTTTAAGCAACGCGCGCGTACCTGTGTTGCTGATCTACGGCGCGCAGGACGCGCTGGTTCAAGCAAAGCCCGCGATCGCTCGCGCAACGCAGTTGAATCCGCGGATTCGGAGCACGCTGTATGCGGACTCGGGGCATGCGCCGTTTATCGAGGAGCCGGCGCGGTTTGATCGAGATCTGGTGGGGTTTGTGGAGGGGGTTGCGGCTCGCAAGTGACGGATGAAGTGGGTAACCATTCGCGCGATTCCGTGAAGCGGCTGCCCTTATAAAGCAAGAGCAGCCGCAGCATCACTCAACGCTCATCAATGCTTCACCACCGGCGTCGGCTTCGCGTAATAACCAATCAACTTGTTGGCCAGCCAGCCGTGATCGTCCGTGTTGCTGAAATTCTTGATCACGTTGGTTGTGTTGCCGCCGCCCCAGAGGACCGCGAACACGTTGTTGTTAGCCGCGAGGGTCCGCTTGCCGTTGTCGCTGCTCCAGTTGTAGTTGTTCGCCTTGTTGGCGTACTCGAGCAGGTACTGCTGATAGCTCGAATTCGCCGTCAGACAGTTGTACGCGTTCGCTCCGCACGCCGGCGCGTAGTTTCCGACCGACGTATTCGTGTTCGAACTGCTCGCCGGCCCCTTGATCATGTTGCCGAGATTCGATGTGAGATTGCTGTCTCCAAAAAAGTAGACCGGGGCCGTGCTGAACACATACGAGCCCGCCGTGCCCTGGAACAGTTCCGGATTCGTTTCGGCCGTATTCGGAATGTGCGATCCGGGGATCTGCCACAGCATGATCGGGATGTTGCGATTCGCCTGACTAAGCTGCCCTACCGCACTGAGATAGTTATCCCACGAGCGTGCGTTGTAGAGCGTGGCCGCGCCGGGCGACGCGCTGTCGTCCATTTCATAACGATCGAACAGGAAGAAGTCAGGGCCGACCGCATTCGATGTATCGATTGCAGCCGGCGCGTTGGTATTCAGCCAGCTCGACACAGGCGTCGAAAACGCCGTCGCAATCTGTGCGCTGCTCAGACTCTGATGCAGCCAGAAGCCCGAACCCACTGCCCACATGTTGTCCTGCCAGCCGAACGTCACGGTGCCCTTTGGAGCAAGCGTGCGGATCAACCAGTTGTTGGCCTGCACCCAGCCCGCGAATCCGGCCGGAAACGTCGGTGTCGGGTACGTGCTGGTGTTGTAGACGGGGTTGGTCACGCACGCGTTGAACCACGTGCCCACCTGACTGTACGTGCCGGCCGACGTCGTATTGTTGACGCTCGTGTTCCAGAACGAATCGCTCTGTGAATCGAGACTCCATTCCGGATAACCATCGGCGAGCAGGCTGCGCAGGATCTGCACCGGCGTACCCGTATAGGTCTTCCCCAGATAAGGTGCGGAACCCAGGCCATTCGGGTTCGACGTGTTTGTGTAGCTGCGCGACGTCGTCATCAGACACATCGCCTGCGCGACGGCCTTGTTGACCGCGCCCGCAGGCAACGCCGAATTCACATTGCCGACGTAGCCGTTCTGCTGGATTGCGCCGAGCAGGTCCGGATTCATCAGCAGCGAACCGTAGTAGTTTTGCCCTTGATACGACACGGGGAAGCTGCCGAGCATCGCTGCATCGGCGGCCAGGCTCGCGAAGTGACGTCCCATCAGATACGTCGCGGCCGGATTGCCCGAACTCAGGCCCGCTGCACCGTTCGTGAAGTCGTCGAAGTTCGCGCCGCCGCTCATCTGCGCGGTGTACTCGACGATCGCGACTCGCGTCGGATGCTGGTTGATCGGAGCGAGCGCGTTGAAGTCGTTGGTCATCCGCCACGCGTTGGTCGGCGGATCGATCGTGCCTGGGTCACCGTTGCCGTTTACGCCGGCATATTTGAAGACCACGTCGACGGGCTTGCCGCCGAAGTCGTCGTTGCCTCCGGTCGACGTGGCCGTCGGTGGCGTGATGTTCGGGCCGCCGATAGCCCCCATTGCGATGTACGACGGCCAGCCGGGTACGGAGCCGCCGGTCCAGTTGCCTGGGGTTGGAGTGGGTGTGGGCGTAGGCGTGGGTGTTGGCGTAGGCGTTGGCGTTGGCGTTGGCGTTGGCGTTGGCGTTGGCGTTGGCGTTGGCGTTGGCGTTGGCGTTGGCGTTGGAGTCGGCGTTGGTGTGGGAGTCGGCGTTGGTGTGGGAGTCGGCGTGGGTGTAGGCGTAGGTGTTGGAGTCGGCGTAGACACAGCACAGCTACCTACAACAGTCCACGGCTGACCGCTCCCCGACACCCCGCTATTCGACGCCGGATTCTGCCCTTGGGTCCACCAGTTCGCGCGGTATTCGACGCCGTTGTACGACACGACGCTGCCCGCGGTATATGCCGTGCCGCTGTTCCAGCCGACAGGGCAACTCCCGGAAGAAGCCGGCGGCGTTGGAGTCGACGTCGGCGGTGGGGTTGTCGATGTGCCTCCTACGGGCGCCCACAGACTCGCCGTCGTCGGATTCCAGCCGGAGCTGGAATAGTCCTGCTGATTCACGATCGCCCGATAGTTCTGGCCGTTGTACGTGACGATCGCCCCTGCGACGTAATAAGTATCCGGTGCCCACGCAGGATAGGCCTGTGCGTTCCTGTACGACGCACCGACCAGCACCAGGACCGCCGCCGCGAACAGCGTCGGCTTCAACGCTTTCTCCAATTTCCTCGTTTTCATGTATTGACCTTTTGAATGTCACTCACCCGAATTAACGACGCATTTCCGTAGTGGCGATCAGCCATCCCGGAAGAGTTGTTGTAGATATCGAAAAGGAAAACCAAACGTTTGCGCGACAGCGCGGCCAACTGAACGCGGTGGCATGTCGATGTCATGCGCGATGGCTTCTTCGAGCAGTGCTCAGGTGAGATCGGGCAGGCTTTGGTGAAGGCATCCAGCGGTTCAATACGGAGGATCGTAGCGATGATGTGTGACGCATTTGAAGCCGGAGCATGGCATTCATTCGCGATTCGATGCTTCGAGGTGGCAGCCGGTTTTATTCCGCGACTTGTGCATCGAAGTCGCACGCTATTCGGAGGGCGAGCGTAACAGACAGATGCATACGGATTGGATTGCAACTCAAATACTGGCAATACCGGATTTCGTAATATTTATAGGCGACGCGGTATCTTTTTGCAAAAGCAGTATTCGTGGGATGCTAAAGGAATGCGTATCGAAGATGGAATAGCCTGTCGCCAGGTACGTCACCGAAGATGACATACCTGGACAACAATCCCGATATCAGGTCACAGCCGCGGATCGACCGGTTCGCTTTCCAGCGCAAGGACACCGAACACGCATTCGTGGACACGGCGCAGCGGCTCATCGTCGACGAAGCGCTGCAACGACTCGACGCCCAGCGCAAACTCCTTCAGCGCAAGACTCCGTTTCGTACCGAGATTCCGCTCGCGCAGTCGCACCAGATTTTCATCGCGAAGATACTCGGGGCCGTAGATGATGCGAAGGTACTCGGGACCTCGGCACTTGATCGCCGGCTGCACCCATCCCTTCTTGCCGCGCGCCATGAAATCGAGCGGCTTGACGACCATGCCTTCACCACCGCGTTGCGTCAGCGCCTCCCACCACGCAATCGCTTCCGCACATTGCGCGTCGTCGCTCAAGTGCACCTTCCGGTGCGGCGTGGCGATCACCAGATCGGGCGCCGCTTGCACGAGGCGCGCGAGCTGCTGCATGTGCCATTCGTGATTACGATCGAGGTGCGTCCGGTTCGCGGACGCCAGCAGATGAAACGGCGCGAGGCGGATGTTCTCGATGCTGTCCGTCGCCGCGCAGTATTGCGCGTAGGCCGCACGATAGGCTTTGACCGCAGCAAGACGCCCGTCGACATCGGACCGGAGCGCGGCCAGTTCGCTCGCGTCTCCGTCCGCACGTTGCAGCGCATCGGACAGCGACGCAAGCATCGCCGCGCCGGCGGTCCCGACCGGCGCGTACTGGCTGCGGATCAGGTCCATCGCCTTCGCGGACCACGGCAAAAGCTCGCAATCGATACACAGCCAGTCGGTCTCGAGCTCGGTCCACAGGTTCGCGGCCGTGACAGCCGCAGCAAGCCGCTGCAACAGCGCCTGCTCCGTTCCCGTGTCGGAGAAGAAGTGCCGTCCAGTCCGCGTATAAATGATGCCGATGCCTTCGCCGTCGATGCCGAAACGCCGGCGCACGGCCTCCTCATCACGACAGACGATCACCACCGCCCGCGAGCCCATGTGCTTTTCTTCGCACACGACCTCGTCGATGCCCTGATTGCGATAGTAGGAAAACGCTTCGGCCGGATGCTCGAGCAAACCGGGCAGCACGGACGTTTCGCTCGGCGACATCGTCGGCGGCAGGTACATCAGCCAGCGGGGATTCGCGGCAAAGCGGCTCATGACTTCGAGCGCGGCCGCCGCATTCTGCTCGGGAATGCGAAGCCTGCCGCGATGCGTGGTATCGATGAAACGCTGGCCCGATATGTCGGCGATGTCGAGCACGTCGTCCGCGCTTTGCTGCGCCGACAGTGGGTTCGCCTCCACCAGCGGCTTGAGCGGCGCGTAGTATTCGCGCCGCGCAGCAACGGAGACAAGCTCGCGTTCCGGATAGCGGAGCGCCGTCAGCTTCCCACCAAACACGCAACCGGTATCGAGGCAAATGGTGTTGTTCAACCATTCGGCTTCGGGCACCGGCGTGTGGCCATAGACCACCGTCGCTTTACCGCGATAATCCTTCGCCCAGTTGTAGCGCACCGGCAAACCGAACTCGTCGGTTTCGCCGGTCGTCTCGCCGTACATCGCGAACGAGCGCACTCTCGCCGACGTGCGGCCATGCAGGTCGTCGGTCAAGCCGGCATGCGCGACGACGAGCTTGCCGTCGTCGAACACGTAGTGGCTTAGCAAGCCTTCGAGAAAGGTAGCGGCTTCCTCGCGAAATCCAGCGGACATCGCTTCAAGCTGCTGGAGCGACTGCTCGAGGCCGTGACCGATCTTGACGTTGCGACCGCGCAGCGCCTTCGCAAGCTTCGCATCGTGATTGCCCGCAACGCAGAACGCCGCACCCGCGCGAACCGCTTGCTGAACGAAGCGGATGACGCGAGGCGAGTCGGGCCCGCGATCGACGAGATCGCCGACGAAGACAAGCTTGCGGCCTTGCGGATGACTGACCGAATACTCGCCGTCGCGATCGGTGACGACATAGCCGAGCGTCGTCGCGAGTTCGAGCAATTCGTCGGAACAACCATGCACGTCCCCGACGATATCGAACGGTCCTTTTTCATGCTTGAGGTTCGACCACAGACGCGTCCGGTTGATCACCGCCGAATCGGCGTCGCTTTCGTTCTTCACGACATGAACGAAGCGCAGCCCCTCCTTCTCGAGACCGCGAAGAGACTTCTTCAATTCTTGTTGCTGCCTGCGGATCACCTGCTCGCCGAAATGACGATCGGTACGGCCTGCGTGCCGCTCCAGCAGCACAGCCTCGGGCAGATCGAACACGATCGCGACGCTGAACGTGTGATAGTCCTTCGCGATTTCGATCAGATTCTTGCGCGCCATCGGCTGCACATTCGTCGCATCGACGACCACCGTTCTGCCGAGCTTGAGACGCTTCGCGACGATCAGGTTAAGCAGTTCGAATGCGTCCTTCGTCACCGACTGATCGTTTTCATCGTCCGCGAGTATCGCCCTGCAGTAATCGGACGAGACGATTTCGGTCGGCAGGAAATGCCTGCGGGCAAATGTCGACTTGCCGGACCCGGAGGCGCCGACGAGCAGAACGAGGCACAGTTCTGGAATGTCGATCTTCACGATGCGTTCCCGTGCGGTTGTTGGTCCAGTTGGTCCAGGATAAATACGGCCATCTGTGTGGGTGGTCCGAGTACCGGATCGACTTCACCAATCGGCTCGAAACGCACCCGATACCCGAATTGCCGCGCCTGTTCGTGCGCCCAGCTTTCGAACTGCGCACGCGTCCATTCGAAGCGATGATCCAGATGCCGGAATTCGCCGGCAGGCAGGCTCGGAAACTTCGCGTTGAACTCCTGGTTCGGCGTCGTCAGAACGATCGCCTTCGGACGGGCGAACTCGAACAGCACGCGTGAAAAAGTCGTCAGACGCGCTTCGTCCAGATGCTCGATGACTTCCACGACCGTCGCCACATCGTGACCTTCGAAGCGGCGGTCGCGATAGGTCAGCGATCCGTGCAGCAGCTTCAGCTTGTCCCGCAGCATCTGCGGTTGCCGGTCGTTGTCGAGACGTTCACGCGCGTTTTCCAGCCCGCGCACCGATACGTCGACGCCGGTGATCCGCGCAACGGATTTGACGGGCAGCAACTGCCTGAGCAGTCGCCCCTCGCCGCAACCCAGATCGATCACGCTCGCTGCGTGCAGCGCCTCGACCTCGCGGACGACCGCCGACATCCGCTGATCGTTGAGCGACATCGTGCGTTCGAGTGCCTGTTCGCGCTCTTCGGTCGGCGTCGCGGCGCTCTGCGTAGATTCACCCGCGTCGGTTTGAGTACCGTCGTCGGTACTCAACAGCCGATCCAGTGCGATGTCCGTGAGGTTTCGTCGCCGCTTCAGATACCGGTGCGCGATGAGTTCCTTCTGCGGATGCGCATTCAGCCATGGCCCGGCATGACGCAACAGCTTGTCGATTTCTTCCTCGGCGATCCAGTAGTGCTTCGCGTTGTCGAGCACCGGAATGAGCACGTACAGATGACCCAGCGCCGCTTGAAGCGTTGCGGTAACCGTCAGCGTGACGCTGAAAAACGCACTGTCGCCCCACGACGGAAAGCGGTCGTCCAACGCGAGCCGTTCGGCGTCGACGCGATACCCGAGCGGTTCGAACAGCGACCGGAGCAGCGATGCATCCCCGCGACACGGCAATGTGGGCAGGAAAAACTGCAGCGGGATCGGCGTATCGGCGAGTTCAGGACGATCCTTCGAGCGCCCACCAAGCGCGCTGCCAAACGTCTCGGCTATCGCGACGCTAAGGAGCGACGACGCGGCATACGGCCGGTCGTTCACGTACTGTCCCAGCGGACCGACGCCGTCGCGGCCACGCACGAGCCCGATCACATCGACGTTCACGTAAAGTGCTGCCGTGCAGGTCTCTTCGGTGACCGTCGGATAAAAAACGTGGACGGTGCCGAAGGACTCGCGTCGTGAGTAGACCCGCGCCGGATTCTTGTGAAGCAGATAGCCAAGGTCGGTGGCCGGGCGATGCGTTGTAGTGATGGTCAGGAACATGTCTTCTATTATTTATTGGGAGGACAGTCGGACTGCGGGCGGTATGGATTGCTACACTGCGCATCCGGTTCGCTTGATCGATAATACAGCGGAATAGCGGGTGCACAGAGGCAGCCGCTTTACTCATCATTCAATCTCATGCAAACCCATCTAGCTATCTTCGACTTCGACGGCACCCTCGCCGACACCTACCCAGTATTCACCGACTCAATCAACGCACTGGCAATCAAGCATGGATTCCGGCAAGTCGCCGATGAAGAACAGCCCAAGCTGCGCGGCATGAGCGCGATGGAAGTCCTTCAGGAACTGCAGATCCCGCTCTGGAAAGTGCCGACAGTGCTAACGGATTTCCGCAAGATCATGCGCTCGCGGATTGATGAAATCCGTCCGTTTTCAGGCATCGTCGAGGTACTGGATGCGCTGCTGCAGAAGAACATCGCGCTGGCCGTCGCGACATCGAATTCGATCGAGAATGTGCAGGCGGTATTGGGCGCTTCGTTGATCGGTCGCTTCGCCGCGCTGGAATGCGGATCGACGATGTTTGGAAAGTCGCATCGCGTGCGTAACATCCTGAAGAGTACGCAGGCAGACCCCGCCACGACGATCTACGTGGGCGACGAGATTCGCGACGCCGAAGCGGCCACGCAATCGGGCGTTGCGTTTGGCGCAGTCGCGTGGGGCTATACGGACATCGATGCATTGCTGCGAGCGGATCCTGCCAGCGTGTTTCGTGTGCCGGACGATCTGCTTTCGCTAGCGCGTTCATCCGGACTTTAACCCGGCTTTAACCCGCTACCCGCGTCGCCACTGCGGCGCATGCCCCTTGCCTTCGATAAAGTCGCGATGCCTCGCGACAGCCTCCGCGCAGTACGTCATGAACGCGTAGACCCGCCCGGACTTACGGATGTCGGGATGCGTCAGCACCCACAGTTCGTCGTAGACATCCGGCACGACCGGACCGATGCGAACGAGGCCGGGCAACAGGTCACCGTGCATGCACGGCAGCAGTCCGATCCCGATTCCCGCTGCGATTGCCGACCCCACGGCCGCAACGGAATCGCTCTGGTAGACGATTCTCTCGCGACTCACACGATCGTTGACGAAATTGAATGCCCTGAGGCCGGACAGGCCCTTACCGTACGACACCCATTGGCGCTGATATAGCTCTTCAGGCGTGGCCGTCACACCGACATAATCGACTCTGCGCCCGTAGACTGCCCATGCGATGGTTGCAATGCGTCGGCCGAAAAGATTGTCCGGTGCCGCGATGGTCGCGCGAAAAGCGATATCGGCGTCGCCGCGTGCGAGGTTCGTCGGCTTGTTGCCAACGAGGACCTCGAGCCTTATCTCCGGATTGTGTGCGCGAAAATCCGCGATGATCGGCGTCAGAAAATCCAGCAGAAGCGCATCGCTGGTCGCAATGCGTAGATCGCCCTTGTGCCCCTGCGCATGACCCGACACGCGACGCACCACGCCGAGAATATCCTTCTCGACACGATCGCCCAAAGCCATCAGGTCGGCACCGGCCTCTGTCGGTGTGTAGCCTTTGCGACGTCGATCGAACAATACGACGCCCAGAATTTCTTCGACCGCTGCGAGCCGCCGGGAAATCGTCGAATGGTTGACGCTCAGTGCCGCTGCGGCAGGCGCAAGACCGCCGCTCTCGCCGATCGCTCTGACGATGCGTAGATCGTCCCATGAAAGTTTGTCGGGGGTGTGAGTCGTGGTCATGGTTCGTCTCCGAAACCGGTTAGCGTCGGCTACGACGATGCACAAGGAATGCAGGGATTAAAGCAGGAAAATAAAAGCCCTGCGTCCCGTATCAATCGATCGTCGTGGTTTCGGTCAACATGAAGCGTGTGCAATTTTTTACGCACGTGCAACACGATTACGCCCCGAAGAAAATCTCTGGGGCGTCTGCTACGAAAACAGAACAGTACGTCTTAACGCGCGGCGGACCCGAGGCGTGCAAGCGCCGCAGCCACCCCCGCACCGTACTCCGGATCGGCCTTCGTGCAGTTCTCGATGTGGCGCTGCTTCACCTTGTCGCGTGCATTGCCCATCGCACGCGCGGTGTTGTCGAACAGCGTCTGACGTTGAGCCGCACTCATCATCCGGAAGAGATCGCCGGGCTGCTGATAGTGGTCGTCATCGACGCGATGGTCCCAATGCGCAGCAGCACCGTCGATTTCCAACGGCGGTTCGTTAAGCTCCGGCTGATCCGCCCATGCACCCTTGCTGTTCGGCCAGTACGACACCGCACCGCCAAGATTGCCGTCGGTACGCATCGCGCCGTCGCGGTGATAGCTGCGAAACGGACACTTCGGCGCATTCACCGGAATGTGATTGAAGTTCACGCCAAGACGATAGCGCTGCGCATCCGCATACGAGAATAACCGCGCCTGCAGCATCTTGTCCGGCGAATAGCCGATCCCCGGCACCACGTTAGCCGGCGAAAATGCGGCCTGCTCCGTGTCCGCGAAGAAATTCTCCGGGTTCTGGTTCAGCTCGAAATAGCCAACTTCGATCAGCGGGAAATCCTTCTTCGACCACACCTTCGTCAAGTCGAACGGATTGACCGGATGCGCCTTTGCCTGCGCGTCCGTCATCACCTGAATGAACAGCGTCCAGCGCGGGAAGTCCCCTGCTTCGATGCTTTCGTATAGATCGCGCTGATGCGTCTCGCGATCCTTGCCGACCAGCGCTTCAGCTTCGGCATCCGTCAGGTTCTGGATGCCCTGCTTGGTGCGGAAATGAAACTTCACCCAGGTCCGTTCGTTCGCCGCGTTCAGGAAGCTGTACGTGTGGCTCCCGAAGCCGTGCATGTGGCGGAACGTGCTCGGAATGCCGCGTTCGCTCATCACGATCGTGACCTGATGCAAGGCTTCCGGCAGCAGCGACCAGAAATCCCAGTTGCTGTCGGCACTGCGCAGCCCGGTACGGGGATCACGCTTGATCGCATGATTCAGATCGGGGAACCGCAGCGGATCGCGGAAGAAAAACACCGGCGTGTTGTTGCCGACAACGTCCCAGTTGCCTTCCTCGGTATAGAACTTCAGCGCAAAGCCGCGGATGTCGCGCTCGGCGTCCGCGGCACCGCGTTCACCTGCAACGGTCGAGAAGCGCGCGAACATCGGCGTCTGCTTGCCGATCCCCGAGAAGATCTTTGCCTTCGAACAGCGCGTGATGTCGTGCGTGACGGTGAACGTTCCGTGCGCGCCTGCGCCCTTCGCGTGCATGCGTCGCTCGGGAATCACTTCGCGGTCGAAGTGAGCAAGCTTCTCGATCAGCCACATGTCCTGCAGCAGCGCGGGACCGCGCGGGCCGGCGGTCTGAATGTTGACGTTATCGCTGACAGGTGCGCCTGTCGCGTGAGTCAGTTTTCGGGTGGTCAGCTTGGTAGGCATCAGAGTGCTCCTGAACGATTGAAAAGGTGGACCCCGTCGTTGTGTTCACGACTTGGGATAGCTTGCGAGAATTGAACTCAACCGGCCCACGCGGATGCACGAATCACGCTGCAGAAATTTCCCCGCCTGAACGTCGGGTCCTTGTCGGCGAGCACATCGGCTTTGACGTTACCGAACGTCGTGTCCGGCTTGCGCTTGATCCCGTCGTAGAACGCCTGGATGATGTCTTCCTTGAAATGCGGCGTACGCGGATGCGCATTGACCACCGCTTCGCGTTCGGCATCGCTGTATTCGGGGTATGTCAGTCCCAGCACGTCCATTTCCACGCCGGCCGTTACGAGCGCGACGACGGGATGCATGTGTTGCGGAATGCCCGGCGTGGTGTGTAGCGCAATCGCGGTCCATACAGTATCGACGTCCTGCTGCGCGATACCGTGGCTCCTCATGAAATCGCGGGCGGCATTCGCGCCATCCACTTCGAAGCGCTCGCATGCACTGCTGTGCTGATGCGTCAACCCCATGTCGTGAAACATGCAGCCGCAGTACAGCAGTTCGGCATCGAACTTCAGGCCACGGCGCTTGCCTGCCAGCGCACCGAAGTAGTACACACGGCTGGAGTGATTGAACAGCAACGGGGATTCGGTATCGCGAACCAGTTCGGTGATTTCGCGAGCCAGCTTGCTATCGGGAACGGTGATGCCGTCGACGTTTAAAGTCATCATTGACCTCTATGGAAAAAACCGGGGTTCCGTGCAAGCGATCGCATGCTGCCGCTACTGTCGATGCTCGCGATCCGCGAGGATCGACGCGAGCATGCAGCCGCCGATCAATCCGACGTGTTCGAAGAAGGAGTTGCGATCGTTGAAGCGCAGAATGGGATCGGAAATCGACCAGAAGTGATACGCGAGCGTCGCGGCGAGTCCGGTGAAAACCGCTAGCGCGCCGCAGGCAAGCCATGTAAAGCGGCTGGTAATCACGGCGATCGACGCGCCGATCTCGACCGCGATGGTGAGCGACATCACGAGCCATGCCGGATGCAGACCGAAGCTCTGCACCTCGGCTAGCGCGCCCTTCAGATCAACCAGCTTCGCCAGGCCGCTGGTCCAATACGGCAGCGTGAGCATCGTGCGTGCGAGCAGGCCGAACCAGGGCCGTTCGATCAGTCCGACGATGAATCGAGGCGTCATGGGCGATGTTCCTTTTATTGATCGTTGTATTGATCGTTATACGAGGTCGTTAGGCGCTCGGGTGTTTTCGCTTCGGGACGCGGTGCATGAAATTCGGCCATCGCGCGATGATGCTGAATCATGACCTTGGCATAGGGAACCGCCTGTTCGCCCAGCAGAATGCCGAGCAATCCAACCAGCGCAATGGCAGGTGGCGCGGGCGAGCGTACGTTGAGAAGCGAATAGATAACGCCTACCAGGAGACCGACACCCAGCGACAGAAGATAGGGTTTCACGTTGTGTTCGCTATGGTGCTTGTGCGGGGAGAGGCGACGTACATCGACGGGCGCGGGACGGGTTTTATGCGGTGCCATTGCAGAAAGTCCCACGCTCTTTATCTTTAGCGGGAAGACGCAAACGCCTTCCCGGATCGTTAAAGAATTGGAGCCTTAAGCGGTCCTGTTCGCCAGCGCAGCGAACATCGTCTTCGCGTACTTCACACCGACGCCAAACGCGCCGCCGAACTTCATCGCGATGCCGGTGGTGACATCGTAGGTCTCGACACGTGCCCAGTCGCGTTGCAGTTCGAGCAGATAGGTCAGCGCCGTGATCGGACGCGCACCGGTCTGGATCATCCGCGACACCGCACGCTCATGCGCTTCTTCCGAGCCGTCGCCGCATGCGTCGGTGACCACATAGACTTCGTAGCCCTGCTCCAGCGCCGACAGCACCGGACCGTTGCAGCACACCGACGTCCATAGACCGGCGATCACGAGGCGGTCCTTGCCGGCGGCGTTGACGCGGGCAACGAATTTCTCGTCTTCCCACGCATTCGACGTCGTACGGTCGGTGACTTCGACGTCCGGCAGCGCGTCGGAGATTTCGTCGAACAGCGGACCAGCAAAGCTGTCCTTCGAAATCGTCGAAACGATCGTCGGCACCTTGAAGCCCTTCGCAGTGTTCGCGAGGATGGCCGCGTTCGTGCGCAGCGCGGTGATGTCGATCGACTTCGTATCGAATGCCATTTGCGACTGGTGATCGATCAGGATCAGCGTGTGATCCTTCGGGCTCAGCAGCGAGCTGGCGGGTTTGGCAATTGCTTTGATGCTCATGAGGAAATCCTTTTCAGATGCGATGGAGAGGCTTGAATTCGGCGCATAGCCGGGAAGACGCACCGACGGTCACTAAAACGATCCGCCGTTGGCGGCAAGCAAAAATTTTAGTTCGCCGTTTCGACGGGGAAGTAAGCATTTAGGCGAAATGAAATCTGCACAAATGCGGATTGCCGTTCGCGCTGCCTCCGCTAGAAGCACCCATACCGTGCAACCGCTGAACGCAACCCACGTCGCCGCGTCGTATCACCGAGACCGACGCGGCACAGCATGTCGATCTCCATCCGGTCGAGCACCGTGAAGCACGGATCGGAATTGACGTGGGCTGAATCTGCATGGACCTGGAACGGCCGCTGACCAAACGGCGTATCGACGATCCTGACGATCGCGTCGCTCACCATCGCGATGTCGGCATCGGGTGGCGCCATTGATGCGAGCGCGTCGATGGCATTGCAGGGGCTGGGTTCGCGCGTCGCCTCGTTCTTCTGCGCGGCAGATTCGCCAGGCACCCCCGGCACCACGATCGACGTCTCGATACCCCAGCGCGACACTTCGCGTGCGTATTGAATTGCGAGTTCGTCCATCGCCGCTCTCGCCGCGAAATACGGCGCAAGAAAAAGCGACTTGCCGGCTGTCGAACTGCAACCCGACACCCACACCAGCAGTCCCTGCCCCTGCCGGCGCAGATACGGCAGCACCGCGCGATTCACGCGTTGCGTGCTCAGCACGTTCATGTCGTAGAGGTGCGCGTACTGTTCCGGCGTGAACGCTTCGGCGGGACCGAACGCCATGTGGCCGGTGTTATGCACGAGGATGTCGATGCGACCGGCGCCGGTGATCACGTGCCGCGCGGCGGCATCAGCGGATTCCTGCGACTGCGCATCGAGTTCGACGACGCGCAGATCGACGGTGTTGATCTCCGCGAACTCCATCATCTGCGCGACGGTCGGCGCGTTACGCTCCGACGTATGATTCATCGCCGCGTAGACGATGTGTCCGGCTTTAGCGAGCGCTTCTGCGGTCAGGCGACCGAATCCGCTCGAAGCACCGGTAACGAGAGCCACGCTCGACCGTCTCGCTGCGCTCATCGAACACTCCAGATGGGTGGGGAACACGGAAACGATGATCACCGATACATCGGTAAAGATCATTCCTGGCGTGTTGCCATCACTGTTCCATCTGCTTTAACTATGCGAGTGATGTTTGCGCATGAGGCGGCTTAGCGGCGTAGCGCAGTCTCCTGTTCTTCAGGCCATGCGGCCATCGCCGCATCGATCATCCGGTTGAGCGTGCCGCGATCGGCACCGGCGGATGCGAAATTGATGACCGCCTGCTGCACGCCAAGAAAATGCCATGCGAGTGACTCGACGTCCGCCTTACGCGTCAACTCCTTGTTCCGGATGCCCTTGCGCATGATGCCGATCAACACATCGCGCTGGCTCGCGAGCGCGGCCATCGCAGCGTCCCGCCCTGCTGCAGACAGCTCCACCGTCTCCGCACAGCTTCTCGCGATCAGACAGCCGGCAGGACGCTGCGCTGCCGATGGATCGGGAATGAACGCGCGCAGCACCGCCGCGAGCTGTTCGCGCGCGGTCTCGCCCTGCGCCGCATTCATCCGGCGCAGCACACGCTCGGTGTAGGCCTGCAGTGCTTCGACGAACAGGCTGTCCTTGTCGCCGAATCGCTGGTACATGCTGGACCGGGACAAACTCATCGCGTTCGTCAGATCGCTGATGGACGCGGCCGCATAGCCACGGCGCCAGAAGACGTTGACCGCTGCCGCCATTACCGTGCTCTCGTCGAACTGTGGTTTTCCGCTCATTGAATCTCCCGTTGACATCCTGGAACGATCGATCCATTATACCTGGACCGATCGTTCCAGGACAACCCGCAGGAGAATGACGTTGGAAAAATTGCCTCCACAGCCGCGTAAACCCAGAATCGCGATTGCCGGCGCAACCGGACGCGTCGGCTCCGCACTGACGAGCCTTCTTGCCGCCGATCCTGTCGATGTGGTTGCGTTGAGCCGCCGGCCCGGGCAAGCGCAGTTGCCGGATGGCGTTGCAGCGGTCGCCGTCGATTTCGACAACGCGCCCCACACGCTCGTAGCTGCGCTGACGGGCGCCGATCGATTGTTCATCGCGCAGGGGACGTCACCGCGTCAGGTCGCCAACGAGATTGCATTGATCGACGCTGCCGTTGCCGCCGGGGTCGGTCATATCGTCAAGCTCTCGGCGATGGGGCCCGCGACGCGGTTGAATCCGCTTGCATGGCATATGGAAATCGAGGCGCATCTCGCGAGGCAACCGGTCGCGTCGACGGCCCTTCGTCCGTCGGCATTCGCGGACGTTTTCAATCGCTTTGCAGAGCCGATCGCCACCGGTTCGTGGGCGGGTGCTGCTGGCAACGGGCGAATTAATTTCATCGATACGCGCGACGTCGCTAAAGCCGCACACAGCGCGTTACTCGAGGACGTCGAGCCGCAGTCGCAGCGTGCGTACCATCTGACCGGCCCGCGCGCGTGGACCATGCCGCAGATCGCCGACGAGCTTTCTCGCTTGCTCGGTCGCCGCGTCGACTATCAACACCGTTCGCCTGATGAGCAAAGCGCTGCGTTGCTTGCCGCAGGTCTCGCACCCTTCGTGGTGGATCTGCTGGTCGGCCTCGATCAGATGTTCCGCGACTCTGTGCTCGCAGAAACGACGTCGACATTCGAAGAGCTTACCGGCGAAGCACCTCGTCCGTTCACTGCGTGGCTCGCGGAAAACGCCGAGCTATTCCACAAGCAGGCGTGACCTTCGTCACATGCTTTTTCCCAGATCGTTCAACCACAGGTTCCCACAGATGAAACGCACCATCCTCTCCATTCTTGCAGCCATCGCCCTCACATCGGCCGCACACGCAGCCACGCCGTCGCACGAAGCCGAAGCCCGCGCGCTATTCACGAAGTTCGTCGCGGCACAGAATGCACACGACCCGAGCGCGGTGCGATCGATGTTGTGGGATTCGCCGCAGATGCTGTTCTTTTCGCGCGGCGTGGAAACCCGGGGCGCCGACACGGTAGTCAAGCGATTCAGCGACTACTATCAGGGCACATGGCACCTCGAACCCGACATGTCGAAGTTCGACACCGCGACAATCACCGACAACGTCGTGCAGATTCTCGTGCCCATCGTCTTCACGCGCGCACTGCCGGGCGGCCAGCCGCAAAGCAACACGTTCCTGATCAGTCAGACCTTCGTGAAGGACGCGCACGGCTGGCACGTCGCGTCGATCCTGCCGGTCGCCAATACGCAGCTCAAGTAATCATCAACGCGATGCGGAGGCGTTCGCATAAGTCGACTCCCATCCGCCGCCGAGTGCCTTGCACAGCGTGACCAGATTCGCGGCGGCGCTCGCCTGGCTTCGTTCGGCGTTGCTCTGCGCGTCGAGCAGTTGCTTCTGCACGTTGAGCACGTCGAGATAGTCGAGCGCGCCTGCCTTGTAGCGTTGTTGCGCGACCGACAGTGCGCGCTGGTTCAGCGAAACAACGGTAGTCAGCTTGTCGCGACGCAATTGCTCGGCATCGTAGACGACCAGTGCATCGTCCACTTCGCGCCACGCTTCGAGGACGGTACGTTTGTAGACGATCGCGGCCTCCTGCTGCTGCGCCTCGCGCAGATGCAGCGTCCCCTTCAGACGTCCGCCCTCGAAGATCGGCATCGTGATCGAAGGGCCGACGATAAATTGTCCCGACGCCCAGTTCGCGAGATTCGACAGTTGAAGGCTCTGAAAACCCGCGCTGCCGTTCAACGAGATGCGCGGATAGAAGTCGGCCTTCGCCATGCCGATCGATGCGGTCGCCGCATGCAGTTCCGCTTCCGCTTTCCGGATGTCCGGCCTGCGTTGCACCAGTTCCGATGGAAAACCGATCGGCACCTGTCCCGGCAGCGCGGGAATGTCGTGCGGTTCGCCCAGTGTTTGCGCAAGCGCGCCCGGTTCCTCGGCGAGCAATACACCGATTGCGTTGATCGTCGTCGTGCTTCGCGATTCGAGTGTCGGAATCAGGCTTTCGATCGATGCGACCTGCGCCGCCGCGTTGGCGACGTCGAGATCGGTCGTCACGCCTTCGTGTGCGCGCACCTGCGTGAGCTTCGCGGTGTCGCGCGCGATCTCCAGATTCTGTCGCGCGATCCGCAGCAACGCCTGCGTATCGCGCAACTCGATATAGTCGCGCGCGAGTTCGGCGCGCGCGGACAGCAACACGGCGTTGCGGTCTTCCCATGAGGCATCCGACAACGCGGATGCCGCTTCGACGCCGCGCCGCACACGTCCCCAGATATCCACTTCCCACGATGCATCGAAGCCCGTCTGATAGAGGTTGTACGCGGGCGAACCCTTCGCGCCCGGCAACGGTGCGACGCCGGTCGGCGCATCGCCCGCAGCGGATTGCGCCTGCGTGCCAGTCGGACTCACGCCCAACAGCCCCAGGATGCCGTTCGGGCTGCCGCGCTCGCGGTCGTACGATGCGGCACCATCGAGCGTCGGGTATTCCGCCGCACCGGCGACGCGTCGCTCCGCACGGCTTTGACGAAGACGCGCCGACGCCGCGGCCACATCGAGATTCGCCTCGGCCAGTTGCTGTTCGAGCGCGTTCAACGTGGGATCGTCGAACAGCGTCCACCAGTCGCGGTTGAAATCGGCCTCGACGGCCTTGCTCGGTGCCTGTGCACCGTTAGTACGCTCGAAGACCTGCGGCGGCGTGGTCGATGTCGGACGCTCGAAATCCGGTCCCACCGTGCAGCCCGCGATCGCGAAGCAGGCGAGTATTGCCAGTGTGGGCATGCGGAACGAAAGATCGCGCGTGTTCATTTTATTTCTCCACCTTGCGCCAACGTATCGGCATGCCCCGCGACGGTCACTTCCGCTTCGACCGACAGTCCCACGCTCAACGCGGCCGCCGCTTCCTGATTCCGGTCGATGCTGATCTTCACCGGCACACGCTGGACCACCTTCGTGAAGTTGCCCGTCGCGTTGTCGGGGGCGATCGGTGCGAAGCTCACGCCGGTCGCCGGAGCAAGACTGTCGATGCGTCCGCGAATCGCCACGCCGGGAAAACTGTCGACCTTGATCCGCACGTTCTCGCCCGGCCGCATCCGCGTGATCTGGTTTTCCTGAAAATTGGCGACGACGTACGCATCCGAAAGCGGCACGATTGCCAGCACCGGTGCGCCAGGCGTCACGAATGCGCCGACCCGTGCGGTACGTCTGCCGATCTTGCCGTCGACGGGCGCGTGAATCTCCGTGTAGGACAAGTTGAGCTTTGCCTGTTCGAGCGCTGCGTCGGCGCGCGCGAGCGCACCGGCTGCCTTGTCGCGTTGCGTACGCAGCACGTTCAGATTCTGCTGGGTTGATTCGAGCGCGGCCTGGTCGTGCGCCTGTTGCGCGAGCTGACCGGCGAGCGTGCTCGACGCGTGCTGCTGCTCCTGAGCCGTGCCCGCTCCGGCGTCCGACAGGTTCTGATAACGCGTGGCATTGGCCCGCGCGAACTGGATCGCTGCATCGTCGGCTTTGAGCGTCGCGCGCGCCTGATCGACGAGCGACGGTTGCCGCGCGATCTCCGCATCGTCGTTCGCAACCGACGCCTGTGCCGCAGCGACGTCCGCCTGCGCGCTCATCAACGCTGCCTTGAAGTCGCTATCGTCGATACGCACTAGCAGTTGTCCTGCCCTGACCGACTGGTTGTCGTCGACGAACACCTCGGCGATCTGCCCGGCGACGCGCGGTGCGACGAGCGTGAAATCGGCTGCGACGTACGCGTCGTTCGTCGATTCGGTGTTCGCGCTGCCGGTCAGGCTCGTACAGGCCCATGCGCCGACACCGACGACAACAACCAGCGCTGCAACGCGAATCATCTTGAGAGGAGATCGGATAGTGGAGGACATGAGTAGCGCCCCTTAATGCTTGGCTGGTGAAGGAGAGGGAGACGTCGTGCACCACGGCGGATAAATGCGCACGGGCAACACAGGCACGAGGAAAAGAAGCGCGACGGCGACGCCGGCCATCACGCGGTAAAGATCCGCCGAGGTCAGCACCAGCGCCTGCACGTGAACGCGGTGCGCGAGTTCGCCGAGACCGTGCGCCGCGTCGATGCTCTGGCTCGTCACCAACGCGTGATTGCCGAGGTGATCGACGAGCACGTTCGAATGAAGACGTTCGCGAGCGGTGCCCAGTCCTTCGATCAACGCTGTCGCCACCGCAGCGGAAAACGTCTTCAGCGAGTTGAACATCGCGGACGCAAACGGACCGTCGGTCGGCGACAGGCCGGTAGTCACGCCCATCAGGATCGCGAGAATCATCATCGGCTGCGCGACGATCTGGATAGACTGAAGCCAGTAGAAGTTGTCGCGGATCCACTCGGACGTCACGAAGCTGCCCATCGCGCACGTTGCGACCATCAGGCACAGGCCGATCGCCATCACCCAGCGGTGATCGACCCGTTTCTGATTCAACGCGGCCGCCGTCAGTGGCAGCACGATGAGCAGCGGAATTGCCACCAGCAGCGACAGCGGCGCCGTCTGCAGCGGCCGGTACGCGTGAACCCGCACGAGAAACTGACCCGGTATTGCGGCCACGCCCACCAGCAGGATGACCGCACCCGCGAGCGTCGTCAGTCCGTGCGCGAAGTTTCTGCGCGACAGCAGTTGCAGCTTGAAAAACGGCAGCGGATGAAACCATTCGTTGACGAGAAACGTCGCCAGCAGCAACCCGCCGCCAATAAACATCACGCGAATGAAACCGGAATCGAACCAGTCGAGACGATCGCCCTGCAGAAGACCGATCACCAGCATCGCGACCGCAGGAAACCCCGTTAAAAAGCCGGTCCAGTTGAATGCGCCGAGCCGTTCGAGTTTCAGCAGATCGTCGGGCAGCCCTCGCGCGATTGCCACGCAGCTGATGATTCCAAGCGGCACGATCTGCCAGAACGCCATCTGCCAGCCCGCGTATTCGGTCCACAGCGCAGCGAGCGGCGTGCCGAGCGCCGGTCCGAAGGTTGCGGTAAGCGCGTACCCGGCGAGCCCGTACAGCTTCTCCTTCGGAGGCAGATAGCGCAGCGCAACGATGATCAGCATCGGTGGCAGACAACCGCCCGCGATGCCCTGCATCACACGCAACGCGTAGAGCGCGGTCAGGTTCGGCGCGAACGGACACAGAATGCCAAAACACATCGTCGCGATCACCGCGCCGATCGTGAAGCGTTTCAGCGTGAACGTGATGCCGAACCACGGTGCGAACACCATCGCCGAGACGTTGGCGGCCTCGAACAACGTGGTCAGCCAGGTTCCGTCGTCGTGACCGATCGACAGCGCACCCTGAATGTCCGCGAGCGCCTGCGCGGTGACCTGCTCGTTGAGAATCGCCAGCAGCGACGCAAGCAGCATCCCGACGAGACCGCACGCTACGCGCAGCGATAGTGCGGCTTGCTTTGATGTGGGTTGCGCGGGCGTTTGTTGCGCAGTCGCGAAGGCCGTCGCGATTTTCAGCAGGTTGCCGGTCATCATCGGAGTCTCGTTGCTGCTCATGGTCGGTAGTTCATCTAAAGATTTCAGTGAGGTTGTGTGGAATCACGGTGCTGGCTTCCACGCGTCGCGCTCGCACGGTGACTTACTCAAGTTCGGGAGGCGACCGGTCTTTTTAAAGTCGGGAGCGGTGACGTTTCAGGCCAGTTAGTTTGCGAAACTGGCCAGTGTCATTGCACGCGGCTCATGCGTAACGTGTGCATTCATTGTCTGCGATCGACCCGATTAACCGGAGTCCAGACTGGTTAACTCCTGGGCCAAAAGATGGGCGATTTTTGCCAATGCGCCAATGACGTCCCGATAGCGGTCGCGGGTTGAAAGAGTCTCTTTCCAGCCGTCGATGCGACCGGGTTCAGCGTGGGGACAGCGAACGGTGTTTTTCGTCGTTGGGAAAGCGTGCCGCGCGGGACATTTCCAGTTTTCTTTGCGCCATTCACCGATGCGAATCGTCACGACGCGGACCGCAACGCATAGAATCCCCGCATGTGGATGCCATCATCCGCGCAGGAGGTGAAATGGACAAATTGCGTGAGATGGAAATTTTCGTGGCGATCGTCGACCGGGGCAGCTTCACGGGTGCTGCCGAAAAAGTCGGCATGTCGGCCGCTGCGGTGTCGCGGGCGATCAATTCGCTGGAGTCCCGTCTCGGCACGCCGCTGCTTGCGCGGACCACCCGCTCGGTTCGTACGACCGATGCGGGTACGTCATACCTCGAAGCCTGCAGAAAAGTCATGGACACGATCACGGACGCGGAAGCGAGCATCGCAGTCGATCAACTGAACCCCGTCGGGACGTTGACCATTTCCGCGCCGGTGCTGTTCGGCCAGCGCTATGTGGCGCCGCTGATCAACGCGTTCGCGCTGCGCTACCCGGACGTCGACATCAATGCGGTGTACGCCGATCGCACGACGCGGCTGCTCGAAGAAGGCGTGGACATCGCGGTCCGCGTCGGCCATCTCGGCGATTCATCGACGTTCGCGATTCCGTTAGGCTTCGTGCGGCGTCGCACGTATGCCGCGCCCTCCTATCTCGCCGCGCACGGCGAACCACTGCATCCGAAAGATCTGAACGATCACCATTGCGTGTCGTTTACCGGCGTGTCGTTGCCGCTCGAGTGGGTATTCAACGAGAACGGTGCGAGATTGCCCGTCAGGCTGCAACCGCGCATGATCGTCGACCTGGGTCCGGCTGCGGTTCTTGCAGCGGTCGACGGTGTGGGGATTATTCAGTTGCTGTCGTATCAGGCGGCACCCGAGGTGCTCGACGGTTCGCTGCAACCGATCCTGACATCGTTCGAGCCCGAGTCGATCCCGGTGAGCCTGCTGCACGTCGAGCGGCGCAGCACCAGCGGCAAGATTCGCGCGTTCGCGGAGTTCGTTACTGAGACGCTACGCAAGAACGCGCAGCTTCAGGGCATCGACGCGACCGCTACGCGTGCTTCGCGATAAGCGGTCACCAAGGCATCGAGGTCGAATGCGCGGTTCAGTCCGCTTGGATTCGGCAACACCCATGCACGCGCGCCGCCGAACGGTTCCGCTTGCGCGCCCCACTCGATATCGCGTGTACCCGTGATCGCAGCGAACGCCATCTTGCCCAGGAACGCAACGTAACGTGGTGCGTAGCGCTCGATGTTCGACCGGAACGCATCGCCGGCCAGCTCGATTTCGGATCGCGACAGCTCGGCCGCACGCGCAGTCGCGCGCGGGACCACGGTGGTGAGACCGAAGCCGTAGCGAAGAATCGTGTGGTCGTCTTCGGGGCGAATCTGTTCGGGCGTGAAACCTGCAAGATGCAGTACTCGCCAGAACCGGTTGCTTCTGCCTTCGAAGTGATGGCCTGACGACGCCGCACGCATACCCGGGTTGATGCCGCAAAACACGAGCGACAGGCCGGGTTCGAGCAGATCGGGAAGGGACGGCGACGCGCTCACATCGATCACGTCCTTCACGCCGCAAGCAGTTCGTGAAAAACGACCGACCTCTCTGCAACGCCAGTCACGCTACTCACGCGCGGCTTATTGCCGGCATCGCTGCGAAACCGCTGCCGATACTGTTTCGGCGTGACGTCCAGCCTGCGCGAGAACGTCGTGCGCATATGCGTCGCACTGCGGAAGCCGCATTTAAACGCGACCGTCTTCAGCGGCGCATCCGTGTCTTCGAGCAATTTTCTCGCGGTATCGACGCGCACCTGTTCGACAAACGCGGACGGCGTGACCTTCGCGTACTTCGCGAACACCCGCGAGAACGTGCGCCGGCTCACCGCAACCGCCCCTGCGAGTTGTTCGATCGACAGCGGATCCGTGATGTGCTCGGTCACGTAGCGATGCACCTTGCCGATGATCGGATCTTCGTCGCGGCCGGTTCCCATGTACGGGCTGTACTGCGACTGCCCGCCTTCGCGCTGGATGTAGACCACCAGACGCTTGGCGACACGCACCGCGAGTTCATGTCCCCAGTCTTCGGCGACCAGCGACAGACACAGATCGATGCCTGCCGTCACACCTGCCGACGTGAACAGTCGTCCGTCGCGAACAAAAATCTTGTCGGGCTGCACGGATGCCTGCGGAAATTCGTCGGCAAGGCGGCCCGCATCCGCCCAGTGAGTCGTCACGTCCTTGCCGTCGAGCAGCCCTGCATGGGCAAGCACGAATGCGCCGTTGCAGACCGAGCCGAAACGCGTCGTGCGTGCCGCCTGGTTTTGCAGCCACGCCAGAAAGTCGCTGGAGAGCCGGACGTCGGGCAATTGCGGACCACCCGCGACCAGCAGCAGATCCCATTGCGTGTCGACGTCCGCATAGCCGAACGGCACCGACAGTTGCATCCCGTTCGAACAGGTCACGTTGCCCGCCCGCAGCCCCACGAGGGAAACCTCGTAGCGCTGGTCCGGCGCGAGCATCGTGCTGGCTTCCGCGAACACATCGAGAGGGCCCGCAACGTCGAGCGCCTGCACACCGTCGAAGATGACAATGGCGACTTTCATGGCGTGACCCCTATCGAGTGATTGAGCCCGTTTCATGCACTAACGAGCGATGGCCCAGAGTATCGCAACGTCCCGCAGAGAGGGATACACCAGGCGGTAATTGACTTTTGCGTCCCAGTAATGAGTGCCGGGGTCCGGCCGCAATAGCGCCCCTGGCCCAAATTCCACGTTGATTGGCCCGGCAACGCGACAAGCTCGCGTTTCCTCGCCGATACCGGCTGACTACACTTGGGCTCATGGCTTCGGGCTTCCGAGGCGCACTCCACCAGGGACGGATTCGCCATGTCGCACGGCTTCGCCCATCACGTATTCGAGGAGTAACCGCTCATGCATGTCGCGATGATGTTGTACGCGGGATTCCGGCTGCTGGAAGTCACGGGCCCGATGGACGTCTTTCACGAAGCGAACCGTCTGTGTGGCGCGACGATGTACGAACAGCATCTCGTAGGGCTCTCGTCGGGACCGGTGCGGTGTTCGAACGGGGTTGCAGTGGGCACGACGGAGTGTTTGTCGAACGTGGATGCTGCGTTCGACGTCGTCGTCGTGCCGGGCTGCCCAATCATCGGCCCAGAGCACGAGCATCGCGAACTGGTGGAGTGGCTGCGGGATGCGGGACGTCGCGTGCGAAGGCTCGCGTCGGTGTCCAACGGCGCTTCGCTGATTGTACGCGCCGGCCTCGTGAACGAAGGCAATCGGTACGGGTCGAGCGGCGTCGGCGGCGGGATTCAGATGACGCTCGATCTGGTCGCGGAGGATCTTGGCGACGCGTTTGCGGCGAGCGTCAGGACGTCGCTGTCGAAAGGTCGTTCATTTCGATCGCCCGTCTTGCTGTCGAGACGCGCGGCTTGAGATTGGAGGAATCCATCGTGCTACGAACCTGTTCTGACGATCTGATTCACAAGGCACTCGCGAGCCCGTTCCGGCGCGAGGTGTTGAAGTGGCTAAAGCGACCGGACCAATACTTCACACAACCGCTCATCGATCCCGGTTGCGGCGTCCCGGTCAATGCCATTCACGCACGCAGCGGGCTGTCGCAATCGACGGTATCGGCGCACGTCGCGGCCCTCGTCGACGCGGAGCTGCTGGTTTCAACCCGCATCGGTCAGTGGATGTTTCTGTCGCGGAACGAAGAAACGATTCGCGCGTTCACTGCGCGGATCAGGCTGCATCTGTAAACACGACTGGAGAACCAACATGAAATTCTCGGTGAAAAGCGAAATTCGCACGGACTCGATCCCGACGATCGAGCACGCGCTCAGGATGGTCGACGGCGACGCGAAGATCAACGTCGACATCGACACGAAGACGGTCAGCGTCGATTCGTGGCTGATGCCTGAGGAGTTCCTGGTTGCTTTCGTCGATGAAGACTATGACGTGACGATCGCGGAGGCAGAATGAGGTGCGGTGGAGCCGAACCGGCGGCGGTGTCGGCGGTTCGCCTTTCCGTGTAGTTGTTCGGCGAGGGTCCATGCGGGCGACATTTGCGTCGATACGTCATTTCAGTGGTTCACGCATATTCCCGTTTCGCTTTCCCGGTCGTATAGTGGTGACACGTCGGCGCGATGGAGGGCTACACGATGACAAACGCAAACGCTGTAACCGATGGCTCCCGCGAACCGGTACCGGAATCGCTGCAGACGCTGGCCGAATACCTCGAACTCTCTCTCGACAAGGCAGCCAGCGTCGTGATGATCCGTCACACGGCTAGCGCCTGCACTATGTATATGGGTGACCCGGCAGGTTTGCTCGAGGAATTGAAGAAGACCGGGACGATCGCCACGCCGCTCGCCAACGAGATGCTCGAACTGACTCGCTCGGGCGTCAACCAGATGCAGATCGGCGGACAGTTCTATCGGTTTGTCCGCAGCTTCACGCAGGTGGGGGAGAGTGCGGCGGTCGTGTTTTCGACGGGTTAAATAAGAGTGGGACGTTTGATGGCGCGTGCCCATCGGGTGCACGCGTCCCGGGCGGTCTTCGCGGCTCCACGCGAAGCGCTGCCCGCGCTCGATTTGTACCGATGCGATAGAGCGTACCGGTCGTACCGGACTATCACTGCGCTCGAATGGCTTCGAATTCCTTGTCGTGCATGACCTCGACAACCGGGCGCCCTGCACGAACGGCAGCGACCATTCCATCCTGGCGACGCATGATTTTCTCGCCGAGTTCCAGCACCGCGTCGATTCGTGATGCCGGCACGAACACGGTGCCGCAACGGTCGGCGATCACGTAGTCGTCCTCGTGCACGGTCACGCCGGCAATCCGCAGCGGTTTGCCCGAGTCGATCTGCACGACACGGTTTCTTGCGCTGATCATCGTGATGCCTCGGCCGTAGACCGGATAGCCGATGGACTCGCTTCCGTCGATATCGCGGCTCATGCCGTCAATCACCGAGCCGCGAATCTTCTTCGCGACTGCCGCGTTGGCGATGATGTCACCCCAGCAGGAAATGCCTTCGAGGCCACCGCCGATGACGAGGATGCGGTCGTCCGTCGTCACGGCATCGATGACCGGCGTAATCAGGTGAACGGTCGGCGCCGCACCGCTTTTCGGGCCCAGCTGGATCGTGCTCGCCCGACCGACGATCTTCGGGCAGTCCCACAGCGGACGAAGGCCATACGTGGCCCCCTGGAGATCGAGAAAGTCGAGCGCATCGGAGACCGTGTTGGTGTCGAGCGAGGCAAGCCGGTCGAGAGCGGAAACGTGGGGCATGACGGGAGTCCTGTTGAATGGTCATGCGATCGTCGACTTCAGCGCCTGATATGTAAATTCTCGAATCCATACCGCTCTGATACGATTTACGAATGAAGCAGCGCAACCGATCACGCGAGAAGGACAACCGGGATGACCACCATCGATTTCCGCCTCATCCGTCAACTGTGGATGTTTCTTGCCGTTGCCGAAGAAAAGCACTTCGGACGAGCCGCCGAGCGCTTGAACATGTCGCAACCGCCGCTAACGGAGCAGATCAAGGTGCTTGAGCAATCGCTGAAGCTGACCCTGTTCGAGCGTTCGCGACGCGGCACGCAGCTGAGTGCGGCCGGCGCCGCGATTTTGCCGGCGGTTCGCCAGTTTGCCGACCAGGTGGAACGTCTCGAGCGCGTCGTGCGCGAAGTCGCCGCCGGACAAACCGGCGTGCTGCAGGTCGGCGCGATTACGTCGGCGATGCTCGAGACGGTGCCCGCCGTGCTGGACGCATTGAAGCGCGACTACCCGCATCTGACGGTCTTCATTCGCGAGATCGACAGCGTCGAGGCGATCCCCGCGCTGGAAGCAGGCGAGCTGGATATAGCGTTTGTCCGGCTGGATGGAGACGTGGGACACGGCATCGCGACGTTGCCGCTTGCCGAAGACAGACTCGCGGTAGCGGTGCCGCGCGATCATCCGTTGGCCGCACTTACCCGGGTGCGTTTGCGGGCGCTCGCCGATGAGTCGCTGGTGATGTCGTCGCGTCAGGTCAGCCCCGCTTACTTCGATTTCCTGACGGCAACGTGCCGGTCACACGGCTTTGCGCCGCGCGTGTTGCACGAGGTTCGTTCGGTGACGTCGCAGATCGCTTACGTCGGATGCGGTCAGGGCGTCGCGCTCGTTCCGTCGTCAATGCGGAAGCTCGCATCGGGGAACGTCGTCATTCGCCCGCTCAAGGAGCGCGTGATGGTCGTGACGGCCGCGCTCGCGTGGAATTCACGCAGGCATCATCCGATGGTCGACGCTGTCGTTACCTGGGCGAAAGAGAACGCGGCGCGTTCCTAGCCAGCTTCGGCCTCTCCGAGGAAAAGCCCGATCCGCTTCCACATCTCGACAGGGTTCGAATACATCGGAAAATGGCCCGAGTGCGGAATGGACGCCAGCGTCACGCCGTTTTCCCGCAGATGCGGCAGATAGGAAAGGCCCGCGTTCTGCTCGCCAAACATGAACATCTTGCGGCAAGGTAAGCCAACGAAGCGGGTCAACAGATCGCCATGATCGGAGAGATCGACCATTGAAGTAAAAATCCCACGTACAGCCTCTGCGCGGACTTTGTGCCGCAGGCTCGCCGCGTATAACGAACTCGAGAAATCGGTGGCACCCCAGTTGCGGTCGATGAAATCCGCAAAGAACTGGTGTGGATCGTCGGACGGATAGCTCAGGATCTGTCTGCTCAGGAAGCAGTCTTCGGGGGCTACGTTCCCTTCGATATCGATAAAGCTCAACACGCGATCGCCGTCTTCATGAGCGAGCATCAACGACGTCAGCCCGCCCATCGAGTGTCCGACAAGATGGAATCGCTTGACCCGCAGCCTGGCAAGCAAAGCCTTTGCCGTATCGACCAGAAATGGAATCGACACCGCCGACAGATCGCTGCACTCGCTATTGCCGCAACCCGGTGCATCGTAGGCGATAAACGGTCGCCCGGAGAACGCGGCCTGCCTCGCGATATCGACGTAGTCTTCTTTCGTCGAGCCGAAGCCGTGAAGAAAAACAATCGGCTCGCCGCTGCCGGATCGGTGGATCGTCGAGAGGTTCAGGTCGACACCTTGAACGCGAAGTTCGAGCTTTTCTCTGGTTACGTCGATCATCTGTGTTCCCATTCTGTAGCGCGTCAATCCACGAGTGGACATGCTCAGGTCAGGGACTTCATATGTAAAGCTCCAGTTTTGTATCGCTGTGATACGGATTTGCGACTGAAGACATGATGCAGCATCCTGGCCACCGTCGATGCCATCAATCGCCGATGTTCCGCGCAGTATTCAGACGCATCGCCGGTCGAAACCGGCGTCGCGTATGTAGAGTGGCGAGATGGAGGGTAAGGACCCGCTTAACGAAGCGCCAACGCTCTAAACCTGCGCAAAGCCACCATCAGCCTGAATATCGGCACCGTTGATAAAGCCGGCCGCATCGGACGCGAGGAACGCGACGATCGCTCCGATCTCATCCGCCTCTCCTGGGCGCCCTAACGGAACCGCACCAACGATGTTCGTCATGTACGCGGCCTTGACCTTTTCATCGACAAAGGTGGCCTGCACCAACGGCGTCATGATCGGTCCCGGGCTGACGGCATTCACACGAATGCGGCGCGCCTTAAGCTCCGAGGCCCAGGTCCGGGCAAAGCTGCGAATCGCGGCCTTGGTTGCCGAATAAACGGTGCGCGCCGGCAAACCCTTCAACGCCGTCCCGGACGACAACAGGACGATCGACGCGCCGTCGCTGAGCAGCGGTAGTGCCTGCTGAACGGTATAAATGACGCCTTTGAAATTGATGCCGAGCTGGTAGTCGATTCCCTCTTCGGTAATCGAGCCGAGCACTTCCCGTGTCTGCACGCCGGCGTTCGCGACGACGATGTCCACCTTGCCCTTCGCAACCCGAACCGCCTCGTAGACGCGATCCAGCTCTGTTTGCCGGGACACGTCGGCCTGAAGCGCCACCACGTCGCCGCCTATCTCGGCAACGGCTGCATCGAGAATCGCCTGGCGTCTGCCCACGATGAACACCGACGCGCCCTCCTCGACCATTCGCTTTGCGGAAGCGAGGCCGATACCTTCGCCGCCACCCGTAATAACCGCTACTTTGCCTTGCAGGGATGTGCCCATCGATCAACTCCATTTTGTACTGATCGTTATATAACCACGCAAGCATGGACAGCGCAAGCGAATTATGTAACGATCGACAAAATACTCCGGGAATGAATGAAGATGGGACGGCCGCGCGATTTTGAAGAAGAGGTGGTGCTCGACAGTGCGATGGACGTGTTCTGGCGTCATGGCTACGACGGCGCGTCGATGGCTGCACTGACAAAGGCCATGGGGCTCAGTTCGCCCAGCATCTATGCGGCTTTCGGTAGCAAGCGAGGTCTCTTCGATGCGGTCCTCACGCGGTATCGCGATCGACGTGCGGGACACCGCGAGTATCTGCTGGCCAGCACCACTGCCCGCGACATCGCGGAGCGATTCCTGTTGGGTGCAATCGATTGGCTGGTCGATCCGCGCGAGCCCAAAGGCTGTTTGCTGATCCAGACCGGAACGGCGACCGGTGCAGATAACGAAGAGGTGCCGCGTGCCATCATCAAACTGCGTGGCAGAACGCGAGAGTTGCTCACCGAACAGCTCGTGCGTGCACGGAATGAAGGATCTCTCGCGCAGTCCGAGGACCCTGCTGCGCTCGCCCGATATCTGCTGATGGTGTTCAATGGGCTTGCTGTGCAAGCGGCAGAGGGCATGTCCAAAGCGGAGCTGATCGAATCCGCCGAGCGCGCGTTGATGAGCTGGCCTGCTCGCCCTCGCCGGGCGTCGGCCAAGCAGGTTAGCAAGAAGGCGAGATAGTCATCGTAACGACGCTATCCAGTGACGCCCGGCCGCTTGCCACGCTTCTTCGCAGGTGGAGCGATTCTCGACCGCGCGGGTTTGTTCGACACCCCGCGATCGTCCATCTCTCGCAAGACATCAATAAAAGCCCGTAACGCGCCCGGCACGAGACGGCTGCTCGGATAGTAGAGGTGATGCCCCGAAACAGGAGGCGTCCAGTCCTGCAACACGCAGACAAGACGACCGCTATCGATCTCGTCTTGCGCGATCTCCGCCAGCACATACGCAAGCCCCACTCCCTTGACCGCCGCGTCGACCATCAAGCCCACGTGATCCAACGTGATCGGCCCCGATACCTCGATCTTCAGCGACTGGCCATGTCGCTCGAACTCCCATCGATACATCTTTCCGCTTGGAAGTCGAAAGCGGACGCACTGATGTTTGCCCAGATCGTCGGGCGTATCGGGAACACCATGGCGCTCGAGATAGGCGGGTGCGGCCACCACGATGAACCTGCCGCCTCCGCCGAACGGGACTGCGATCATGTCCTGTGGCAGCGATTCGCCCAGTCGAACGCCGGCATCGAATCCTTCCGCGACGATATCGATGAGCCGTCCCTCGGTGACGAGATCGAGATGAACGTTTGGGAATCGCTCGATAAACGTGGGGACAATCGTCTGCATCAGGATTCTGGTTGCAGTTTCCGATGCATTGATTCTTAGTCTTCCCGCCGGTCGTTCGCTCAGCGTGCCGACATCGGCGAGGGCGACGTCCAGGCCATTGAGAATGGGGGAGAGGTTGCGAAAGAAACGAGCCCCTGCTTCCGTAGGCGCAACGCTTCGCGTCGTCCGGTTGAAAAGACGAATGCCCAGGCGCTCTTCGAGCGCACGCATCATGTGACTCAGCGTCGACGCAGAGAGCCCCAGTTCATCGGCTGCGGCGCGAAAGCTCGCATGTCGCACGATCGCCGTAAAGGCCGTGAGCTCGGTGAAGCCAGGTCGATCATTCATGTAAAAACCCCAGTAGGTCATGCCGTATTCCGGGTATAGATCCAGCAATTTCCCAATACTAATATGGTCGTCATGCCGTTGCTGGCAACGCGGAATCTTCTCTATCGATCCTCGATAGAAGGCAGTCCAAACCCAGCCTGTCGTTAAAGCCAAAGCGCGACTCATCGCAACGGCAACCGCGACCAGGGAGTTTCAGGTTATGACGAAGGTCCACATTTCTTTTCTTCTTATGGCGTTGTCGCTGGCTGGTTTTGCCAGTCTGTCGACGTCGGCGGCGGAGGTCACCACACACGCTGCATCCAACCGGGGCACCAGCATGCAAGCAAGAAACAAAGCCATCATCGAGTCGATGTTCAGGTCGTGGATGAACGGCGATAGCAGTGTTTTTCAAGCCCACCTGTCCGACGATATCGAATGGACGATTCCGGGTAATTCCGCTATCGCTGGCACGACGCATGGGCGGCAAGAACTGATGACAAAAATTCTTGCGCCATTCGGTGCGCGGTTCGTCAAATCGCCCGACAGTTTCAAGCCGCGTGCCATCGACGGCATCTACGCCGATGGGGATACCGTCGTCGCCCAGTTCGTCGGTTCCGGTACGACCAATAACGGACGTCCCTACAGGAACAACTACCTGTGGGTGCTGGCCATGCAGGACGGCAAGATCGTGCGGGCAACAGCCTTCTTCGACAGCGTTGCCTTTAACGAACTGTGGCAGCAGTCACCGGCGCAGCAGTAGTCACCATCAACCTTCACTGCAAGGTAGTCGTGATCACCGGTGCTGCGATCAAGCTCGGCTTTGTCTAGACCGAATTGTCGTCTTTCAGATTGCATCGAAAGCGATCGACCAAGTTTCCGCAAAGCAAACCATTCAACGTTAAACCGATAGGTAAAACTCAATGTCGACTAATCTGGTAGCAGTCTGGGAAGCGCATCTTGGCGCGGAATTCATGGCACGCGATGGCGACGCCGCGATAAACACGATGACATCCGTACCCTACGTCAACCATGTCCCAACGATGACAGGTGGCTTGGGCCGCGATGAAGTGAAGCGCTTTTACAAATACCATTTCGTCAATGCCAATCCACCCGATATCGAAATAACTCCGGTAAGCCGCACGGTCGGAACGGACAGTATTGTCGATGAGCTGGTGGTGAAGTTTACGCACACCTGCGTAATGGATTTCCTGCTGCCGGGCGTTCAACCGACGGGGCAGCGCGTCGAGATTCCCACCGTCGTCGTTGCGCAGTTCCAGGACGGAAAGCTCGCAAGCGAGCACATCTACTGGGACCAGGCATCGGTTCTGGTGCAAATCGGCAAGCTGGATCCGGTCGGCCTTCCGGTTGCGGGTGTTGAAGCGGCACATAAGGTTCTGGATCGCACGCTGCCGGGTAACCACCTGATGGCGCAGGAATGGGAAAGCAGCGAGGGCAAACCGGTCTAGCGGGCGGCGTGCTACCGGGAGCGTCAGGACGCGATCGGGAGCTATAGGCAAGGATGTCGTACCGACGATGTGACGCCGATGCTGGCGCGCCGCTGAAATCGTCACTACTTGCTTAACGATGCCTCAGCCGATAGACACCATCGAACGTTACATTCGTACTGCCGCAGCAGCGATTGTCAGCTGCGAAAAGGATATCTCCGATAACACGCAACGCAGCTTCGCACACCCCGGCCACCCTCCCTTGTCCTGTGGAATATCTTCCGTAGCGGACACCCTCAAGTTTTTCGCCAGCAGTCCGATATAGCGCGAGCGGACGAATAATTTTTAACGCCACTCCCGAACGGAACGATTAATGCGCCTCATGTCGAAACTCGCGAATCCTGGTGTGATCGTAGCACTCGCTGCTCTCGCAGGTTGTGCGGCAGCCCCTCGCGCTGAGATCGACTCAGCAAAGCTTCATACGATTCACACGGTGACGGTCGTATATCCTGGGAAGGCGGTTTATATCGGCGGGCGTGCCCAGATGCCACTTCTGTTGACTGGTGGCGGCCTGATCGGTGCAGCGCTCACGGGCGCTGTAACTGGCCTCGCGAACGCTAGTTCCGCCAAACAGAAACCACTCGCCTTTGACGATGTGGTTACGGCAAAACTAGGCGATACAAAACTGAACCGCCAATTCACTGACGGCATTGAAGCGGCGCTGCGTGCTCACGGCTATGTTGTCAACGAAGTCGACGCCTCCACGCCCACACTCCCCACCTTTTCGCGCGACGATCACTTCCACTGGCACGCAAGCGGCCCGGTGTACCGGGAGAGCGACGCGGTACTCTTGATTCGCGTGTCGCCGATGTATAGCTCGGGCGGGCCGATGAGTGCCTATACGCGTTTGATCGACGGCGAGATCGATATGTTCGCCAGCGATACACACGAGGCGGTTTTTCGACAACGGGTCTACTGGATGAAGACCATCGATCCGTATACCTATCACTTCATGGACGCGATCGTGGCCGATCTTCCTCACGCCATCAGCGGACTCGACGAAAGCATGATGGCGCAGGTGGGTCTTTTCGATAAGTGGTTAGACGGTCCCCAGCCTTGACGTCGGAAGTCGAGCTAGCGGCTGTAGACACCCGGCTCGACATCGAACGTTTCTGGCTGACCCTGCAATGCGCCGACCGCCGGGTCGGCGCTTTTATCAAAGCGGTCTTCCTCTGCGAAACTCCGGTGCATCACCCGCTGCCGCAACACAGATGCAGCGGCAGCGGGACGTCCATCGGGCGCTGACGGCACCGATTCCATGGCAGACTACTGGCCTTAGCGTAGACGGGACATTCCCGTGCCGGGAATCGATACCCCGTTCGCGCATGTCTCCTGGAAGGTCGAGCAGACGTAATGAGTAAACCCCCTTCCATACCCGGGCGCGGCAGCAAGGCATCGAAGGTCGATGTACCGGACTCGTCTTCGGAGTCCCAGAAGCCTGCCGGTTCCGACCAGAAAGCCAGGCCCAGGCAGAACCCGTCAGAAGTCCTGGCAAATTTGCCTCCGGCGAAACAAGGGCCGTCAGGCAAACGATCACGCACTGACAGCGCAGCGCCACCGCCCAAGCGGATTCGGACGGCCATCGTTCGAGCGGGCGATCTGGTTGGCACATCCATGCCCACTGATCCGGCTCCAACGCCGGCTGCACCACAACCCGCGACCGAAGGAAGCGTCCGCGGCGACAGTGTCCACGAAACAGTGAAGAACGCGGTACGGGCATTCGTCAGTCAGGCGTTAAAGGATGGGGGCCTGGATCATCTCGACGAATCGTTGCTGAAATTTGCGTCAGTGGACGAGTACCGCGAGCTCGCTGACGCAGCGATCGATACCAGCGAAGAAACGAAGAAGGGAGCCAGGCTGGCTCGACTGGGCGCACGAGTAGCAGATCTGACCGGGCCTCAGCGTGAGCGCTTTGTCGATGCAGTTGTCGGCTTGGAAGATGAAGCCGCGAAAGCGGAGGCGCTGCAGCCATTGGGCGTTGCGATGGAGTCGCTGTCCGACCCTCAGCGGGGCCGCCTCGTCGATTCGGCTATTGGTCTCACGCATGAGCGGGACAAGGCGCTCGCGCTGGCAGGGCTCGGAGTCGGAATAGCGCACATGAGCGAATCTCAGCACAAGCGCCTCGTGGAAGCCGCGAGCGGAATCGAGGATGAGAGGTACAGGGCGCTCGCGATGGCCGGAGTGGGGGCCGGGATGGCCGCAATGACAAACCTGAGCGAGACTGAGAGTCGGAATGGCACACCTGAGCGCGGCTGAGGGCGAGCACATAGCCGGAGCGGCTAGCCGCATCAAGAATGAAAAGTACAAGGCGATTGCTTTAGCCGGACTGGGCGCCGGAATAGCGCAGTTGACCGCGCCTCAACGAGACCGTCTCGTTGAAACCGCTACCGCTATCGGCGATGAGGAATGCAGGGCGGTTGCACTCGCCGGACTGGGAGCCGGGATGGCAAGCCTGAGCACGCCTCATCGCGAGCGCATGGTCGACGCGGCGACCGATCTTGGCCACGAAGGATTCAAAGCGATCGCACTCGCCGGACTGGGTGCTGGAATGGCACCGCTGAACGCGCCTCAACGCCAGCGCATCGTCGACGCGGCCGCTAACATCAGGCACGAAGGATACAGATCGATCGCGCTGGCCGGACTGGGATCGGGGATCGCACACCTGAGCGACGCGCAACGTGCGCGGCTTGTCGATGCGACCATCGCAATCAACGATGAATGGGCCAAAGCGGACGCATTGTCCGGACTGGGAGCGGGGATGTCATATCTGAACGAACATCAGCGCGAACGGCTCGTCGACGCAGCTACGGGTGTCCGCGACGAAGCGAAAAAAGCGGTCGCATTGGCCGGGCTGGGCGCCGGGATGGCGCACCTGAACGAGCCGCAAAAAACCCGCCTCTTTGAGGCTGCCACGGGCATCGGCGACGAAACCTCCAGGGCGGTCACGTTAGCGGCCATGCTAACGGGATTGTCAGCGCGTCACCGTGTTTCATGATTGCAGCATGCCAGATCAACCAGGGATATCGTGACTCACAAAGAAGGTAGCGATGACGTCGCCAGCGGCCTGACAAAAATACTGTTGACCGCTTCGCAACTCGACGAAGAAGCAGATTTCGAGGATCTGCTTGAAGCGATTCGCGTGCTGCGGCGGCAATGGCCAGGGGCGAGCACGGCCGCCGCGTGGCGTTATGTACGACGCCATGCATGGGTGGACGCGCGACGCGCACTCGAGGAAGAGGATGAGCAGGCGCAGCGTTCGGGACTGCAATCGGCGCTGATGGCGGTTTTCCTCTTTAGCCTTGAGGACCCGCTATGGCACAGCTACGCTCGCGCGGCGACAGAGCAGCGCGAGAGCCCTGAAGCCGCGAAGCTCGGCCATCGGTTGCTGGAACATGCTGCCAGGAAGGACCTTCGTGCGACGACCGAACCACCGGCTACGGCAGGCAAGGCTTCAGAGACTAACGCGGGATCCTCGCTGCCGACAACTTGGATTCGTGCGTAAGTCTGCGGCTCGCAGGGCGATTCGTGTTTCGGATTCCAGGCCGGCATCGCGGCGATTTTTTTGAAGTTCTTTGATTAGTTATAGAAGAATCAGCGAGACAGATAGCGGGATACGCCATGAACGTTCGGCTATCGCTTTGTGTGCATGACGACATGCACAAGAATCATGAAGTACGAAACAACCAGGTCGTCGGGATGTGTTCCAATTGACTACTCCGGAGCGGACAGACTCGCCTGTTCTTCCCAGCCTGGGCGATGCGAGCGGCGTCCGCACCCCAATCATCCTGAATTCTTCGCAGCTGGCTGGACCGACAAGGTTTAGAGTCTCTGGAAAAGCCGGAGCGATTCAGTTCGTAGCCTGGGCGAGTTCCACACGCGTCACGAAATCAACCTCCCAAACGTCGAGAATCTGAGGAAGATTCAGGGTCGAGAAAAGAACATCCGTTCTCTCCAGACCACGCAGGCTGGAAAGAGGATGCTCGACGTTTGCGTTACGCATCATCAAGATTCCTTTGTTGAGTGAGCGGCCAAATGAGCGGCCAGGTTTTCTCAAGCCGTATTGTTCTGGAATCTCCCGCACGCGGTAAAGCGGGTTTGCGTTCAGATGTGATGTCGGTTTGGAATGAACTTTGTAGCCAGGTTGGCTATCATCGTCGTGACGGCTCTGGTGAAAATGGCTGGTCAGGCCGAGGTTTTTCCTGTCTTTTTCCTGTCTTTTTCCTGTCGATGCGGATCCTTTTCGATCGAGCAGGATGTCATTCCACGCAGCGGTATCTCCAGGCCCAGGCATGGAAAAGTTGCACTGCCCCCTTCCCCCACACGAATAGAGTGAACATGAGCACACCAATCGATACACCTACCCCCGACGACGCAAAATGCCCGTTCCACGCCGCGACCACGCCGATCGCCGGCGGCGGCACCGCGAACCTCGACTGGTGGCCTAACCAGCTGCGCGTCGATTTGCTGAACCAGCATTCCAACCGCTCCAATCCCCTCGGCGAGAACTTCAACTATCGCGACGAATTCAGGAAGCTCGACTACAGCGCGCTCAAGGCCGACCTCAAGCAAGTGCTGACCGATTCGCAGGAGTGGTGGCCGGCGGATTGGGGCAGCTATGCAGGCCTCTTCATCCGCATGGCATGGCACAGCGCGGGTACCTACCGGATGATCGATGGCCGCGGCGGTGCCGGTCGCGGTCAGCAGCGCTTCGCGCCGCTCAATTCCTGGCCGGACAACGTGAGCCTCGACAAGGCGCGCCGTCTGCTATGGCCGGTCAAGCAGAAATACGGCCAGAAGATCTCGTGGGCCGACCTGATCGTGCTGGCGGGTAACGTGGCGCTCGAGAACTCGGGTTTTCGTACCTTCGGTTTCGCCGCCGGCCGCGAAGATGTGTGGGAGCCGGATCACGACGTGAACTGGGGCGACGAAAAGAAGTGGCTCACGCACCGCAATCCGGAGACGCTGGCGAAAAACCCGCTGTCGGCCACGGAAATGGGCCTGATCTACGTGAACCCGGAAGGCCCGAATGCGAGTGGCGATCCGGCCTCGGCCGCGTCAGCCATCCGCGCGACGTTCGGCAACATGGCGATGGACGACGAGGAAATTGTCGCGCTGATCGCCGGCGGTCACACCCTCGGCAAGACCCACGGTGCCGCCCCGGCCGAAAATGTGGGCAAGGACCCGGAGACGGCGTCGCTGGCGGAGCAAGGCCTCGGCTGGACCAGCACGCACGGTAGCGGCGCTGGCGCCGACGCGATCACGTCGGGTCTCGAAGTGATCTGGACGCAGACGCCGACGCAGTGGAGCAACCACTTTTTCGAGAACCTGTTCAAGTACGAATGGGTGCAGACACGCAGCCCTGCCGGCGCGATCCAGTTCGAAGCGAAGGACGCGGACGCGATCATCCCCGACCCATTCGATTCGTCGAAGAAACGCAAGCCGACGATGCTGGTCACCGACCTCACGCTGCGCGTCGATCCCGAGTTCGAGAAAATTTCACGCCGCTTCCTCAACGATCCACAAGCATTCAGTGAAGCGTTCGCGCGCGCCTGGTTCAAACTGACGCACCGCGACATGGGACCGAAGGCGCGCTATCTGGGCCCCGAAGTCCCGGCCGTCGATCTGCTCTGGCAGGACCCGCTGCCGGCACCGGCTCACCACCCCAGCGCCGCCGACATCGCCGATCTGAAGGCGAAGATCGCCGGGGCCGGTCTTTCGATAAGCGAACTGGTCTCGGTGGCGTGGGCGTCGGCTTCGACGTTCCGCGGCGGCGACAAACGCGGCGGCGCAAACGGCGCGCGGATCGCGCTCGCGCCGCAGAAGGACTGGGAAGTCAACCAGCGCGTGGTCAGCGTGCTGCCGAAGCTGCAAAGCATCCAGCAGGCGTCGGGGAAAGCGTCGCTGGCCGACGTGATCGTGCTCGCCGGCGTAGTCGGCATCGAGCAGGCGGCAGCCGCGGCCGGCGTCAAGGTTGAGGTGCCGTTCGCAGCAGGCCGCGTCGATGCTCGCCAGGACCAGACCGATCTCGAATCAGTGGGCGTTCTCGAACCGCTCGCGGATGGCTTCCGCAACTATCGCCGCATGCAGGACGGTCCGACGACCGAGACCATGCTGGTTGACAAGGCCCAGCTGCTCACACTGACAGCACCGGAAATGACCGTGCTGATCGGCGGCCTGCGCGTGCTCGGCGCAAACTTCGACGGAAGCCGCCATGGCGTACTGACCGACCGGGTCGGCGTGCTCAGCAACGACTTCTTCGTCAACCTGCTCGACATGCGTAACGCCTGGAAGGCCACCGATGCGACGGGCGAGGTGTACGAAGGGCGCGACCGCAAGAGCAGCGAGGTGAAGTACAGCGGCACCCGCTCGGACCTCGTGTTCGGTTCGAACGCGGTGTTACGTGCGCTGGCCGAGGTGTATGCCAGCACCGACGCCAATCAGAAGTTTGTCGAGGACTTTGTCGCGGCCTGGACCAAGGTCATGAACCTGGACCGCTTCGACCTGGCCTGAGGGTGATCTGAGTCATGCCCCGGCGAGTGGTTTGCAATGCACGCCGGGGCATACTGTGCCGACCTTGATATCGGCGAGATTAATGTCGGCATCGCGAGCGTTCGTTAAGGCGCTCGCTTGCGAATCAGTCAGACCTTGACACCGGCCAGTTGCAGAAATGCGCGCTCGTGCGGAGTGCTCTTCGCAGCGCGAAAAACAAGCCACATTGCAGACCTGGCTTCCTTCTCGCGCAGGGTCCGGTAGACGACCCCACTAGCCTCGATTCGACTGAAAGACTCGGGAACGAGCGCCACGCCCAGGCCTGCGGCGACAAGGCCCACCATGGTCGGCGCAAATAGCACTTCCTGCACCACTCGCGGCACAAAACCCGCACGCCGGCAGAGGCTCATCACCTGGTCGTAAACTCCCGTCCCGCTCTCACGCGGGTACATCACAAACGATTCGTCCGCAAGCGACTTGACGGACAGTGCGCCCGTCACTTCCGAACACGCATGCTGAGGCGGTAGCGCCGCGACAAGCGCATCTTCAAACAAGCGAGCAGCCCCAAGTGCTGGCGGCAAATCAGGGGCGTCAGCGCCACGTATGAAGGCAGATTCGAGGCGGCGTTCGAGCATCGCAGTCAACTGCTCCTGCGTGGTTAGCTCGGTGATGCGCAAGCGAACGCGAGGCCACTCTCGCCGATAACCTCCATCTGTGCATTCGCGACGCAATCATTGGCGCTTGTCTCCTTGCCATTTCTACTCGAAGGAGCTCTGGCAATCCCGGTGACAGGAACAGGCTTTATTCTCGCCACGTGGCCCTTACTCGTCGCCGTGATGGCAGTTGTCGTTGCGCCGCTTAGCGACAGGTATTCGTCTGGAATCCTTTGCAGTGTCGGCCTCGTAGTCTTGACTGCAGGCATGTGGTCGTTAGCAACCCTGCCTCACGGCGCTTCTCAGGCAAACGTCGCCATTCGACTCGCAGTTTGCGGAATTGGGTTCGGTTTTTTTCAGTCTCCGAATATGAGAGAGATCATGAGTAAAGCCACTGACAAACGCAGCGGTGGCGCTAGCGCTGTGGTCGCCATCTCGCGCCTGATGGGACAGACTAGCGGCGCCGCTCTGGTTGCTCAGTGCTTCGCCTGGCGGCCCGTTGCCGGACCGCAGATGGCGCTTTGGCTCGGTGGCGCGTTCGCGCTGCCTGGATGCGCATTTAGCGCTATGCGTCTGTGGCGACCTGGCGCACGGGGCGTAGGTGTCGAACCGACACCATGACATACCCCCTCTACCTGGTTCGCGAACTTGCCGTATTCAGGTGAACTCGTTCGTAGACCTGGCCAGCGTCTAAAAGACGCCAGCCATGCCGCTACCGTCGCTCGGTCGTCGACTGGCGGCGCACGAGTACCGGCTTCGGCGCCGTGAGCGCGATCGGCTCGGATCGCGACTGCGGCGACTCGATCAGACGGATCAGCAGATCGATCGAGGCCTGCGCGATCGCGTCCGTGTTGATTGCGACGGTCGTGAGCGACGGCCGTACCTGATGGGCGAGCTGGATGTCCGTGATGCCGATCACGGAGACGTCGTCCGGCACCTTGCGTCCGAGCGTCGCGAGCGCCTGCAATGCGCCGATCGCGAGCAGGTCGTTGGTGGCGAACAGCGCGCTCAGATGCGGCGCGCGCGCCATCAATTCGAGGCAGGCATCGAAGCCCGCATCGATCGTGTCCGGAATCTCCAGCACGGCGGCATCGTCGGGCTCGATGCCCGCCCCTCGCATGACCTCGCGAAAACCCGTCGCGCGTGCGTCCTGCAGTCCCCCGCAACCGTCGCCGACCAGCATGCCGATGTCGCGATGCCCAAGCTCCAGCAGATGCCCGGCCGCGAGCGCACCCGCGTGCGCGAAGTCGACCGCGACGCATGGCAACGCCGGCAGCCGCTCCGGGTGTTCCCACAAGCTCAGCACGATCGGCGCACCCACCGCCGCCGATTCGCATAGCTCGTTAATCGCGAGATCGGTGTTCAGCACCAGCACGCCTTCAGCCAGCGTGCCGGCAATCTGCGTCAGATAGGCGCGGCCCGTTTCGGCGACGTCGTCGGTGTTGCAGACCATCAGGAAGTAACCCGCGCGGCGGGCAGCCCGCTCGGCCGCGAGTACGAACTCCGGATAGAACGGATTGGCGATGCTGGAGAGCATCAGCGCGAGCGTGGATGAACGCCCTTCCGCGAGCGCACGCGCATTGAGGTTCGGCCGGTAGCCCAGTTCACGGATCACGCGCTTTACTCGATCCGCAGTTTCGGGCCGCACCTTCTCCGGATTGCGCAACACGTTCGAGACGGTGGCGGCCGTCACCTTCGCGCGGCGCGCGACATCGGTCAGCGTGACCATGCCCGCCTCCGCGTGCGAACCGACGCGCAGCACGCGTCATGTCCCATATTCAGGGACTGCAAATCAAATGTTGCACATCGTTCGCCGGCTTTGATAAGTTTCATGGCAAATACATAGGAGACGGACATGCGGCAGTCAACAGCCAGTTCGAAATTTAAACGCTTAAACCCAGTTAGCGCAAGCCTTTGCGCGATTTTTTTCGCGCGAAATTTAAGCGTTTAAATCCAGGGGAAAACACCATGTCCGCCATTTCCTTGACGCGTATCCGGAAGCAGTTCGGCACGAACCCACCGGTCATCCGCGATCTCGATCTCGACATCGGCGCGCACGAATTCTGCGTGTTCCTGGGGCCGTCCGGATGCGGCAAATCGACGTTGCTGCGCATCGTCGCGGGACTCGAAGACCAGACAGACGGCGAGGTGCGGATCGGCGGCCGTTCGATGGACGGCGTGCCGGCCGCCGAACGCGGCGTCGCGATGGTGTTCCAGAGCTACGCGCTGTTTCCGCACATGTCCGTGTACGACAACATGGCGTTCGGCCTGAGGCTCGCGAAGACCCCGAAGCAGACAGTCGACGAGAAGGTGCGCGAAGCCGCGCGCGTATTGCAGCTCGACGCGCTGCTCGAACGTCTGCCACGCGAGCTGTCGGGCGGTCAGCGGCAGCGCGTCGCGATCGGCCGCGCGATCGTGCGCGAGCCTGGCGTGTTCCTGTTCGACGAGCCGCTGTCCAATCTCGATGCCGCACTGCGTGGCCAGACACGCATCGAAATCGCGCGGCTGCATCAGCGCTTCGCACAGGCGAGCGTCGTCTACGTGACGCACGACCAGATCGAAGCGATGACGCTCGCCGACAAGATCGTGCTGCTGCACGCAGGCACCGACACGCAGCGCTTCGGCAGCGTCGCGCAGATCGGCGCGCCGCTCGCGCTCTACCACCATCCGCGCTCGCGCTTCGTGGCGAGCTTCATCGGCTCGCCGCGGATGAATTTCATCGACGGTGAAGTCGATGCCGTCGCGGACGGGCATGTGCGCGTGCGGGTGCGAGGCATCGATGCCGCAGCGCCACCGCTGCAGGTCGACGTGGACGGCGGGCAACTCACGCGCGGCCAGCCCGTGACGATCGGGATCCGTCCCGAGCATCTGTGCCTCGACGGCGACACGCAGACGCTCACGGTCGAAACGTTGCTCACCGAGCAGCTCGGCGAGCACAGCTATCTGCATGCGGGCTACGCGGGCGGCACGCTGATCGCGAAGGCGCCGGGCAACGTCGCGGTTCGTCCGGGCACGCGGCTCGCGCTGCGCATTCCGGCGCACGCGTGCCATCTGTTCGACGAGAACGGCATCGCGCTGCCGCGCAGCGTCGCGATGGAGCAAGAGGCAATCGCGCTGTAACGCGAGATTCCGTAGCCGGCCGCAGAGCCGGTGCGGTCAGTCGGCAAACCGTCTGCACGATGCGGGCGGCCAACAACGCAGTTCAAGGAGACAACACGATGATCATGCAGCAATGGAGCCGCATCGGCAGGATTGCCCGGCTCGCCTCGTTCAACCGGCGCTCGGTCGGCGCAGCGGTCGCGCTGTCGGCGGCGCTGCTGTCCGGCTTCGTCGCCGACGCGCAGGCGGGGACGCTGAGCGTCAACGTCTCGGCGCGCGGCAACCAGCGCTCGACCTGGCAGGATGCGTTCGACAAATTCCAGAAGGCGAACCCGGACGTCACGCTCAAGGTGACCTACGTCACCGAGGAAGCGTACAAGGTGCAGATGAGCGGCTGGCTCGCGACCGATCCGCCCGACGTCGTGTCGTGGCACGACGGCGAGCGCATGGCCTACTACGCGCAGCGCGGCCTGCTCGAAGACCTGTCGGGCGACTGGGCAAAGAACGGCTGGGACCAGCAGTACGCGTCGGTGAAAGAAGCGTCGACCTGGCAGGGCAAGCAGTACGCCGCGCCGCTCGGTTACGACGCGTACGGTTTCTTCTATCGCAAGGACCTGTTCCAGAAAGCCGGCATCGCGAGCGAGCCGAAGACGTGGGACGAATTCCTCGATGCCTGCAGGAAGCTGAAGGCGGCGGGCATTCCGCCGATCGCCGTCGCCGCGCGCGATAGCTGGACGCTCGCCGCGTGGTTCGACTATCTGGACCTGCGTATCAACGGCAACGCGTTCCATCAGCAGTTGATGGCCGGCAACGTAGCGTACACCGACCCGCGCGTGAAGAAGGTCTACACGACGTGGAAGGTGCTGATGGACAACCACGATTACATCGACAACGCGCTTTCGTACGATCTCGACTCGATCGCACCATTCCTCACCACCGGCAAGGCCGCGATGATGCTGATGGGGACGTTCTTCTCCGCCAGCATCCCGGACAGCATCAAGCCGCAGATCGGCTACATGCGCTTCCCGGTGATCGATCCGAAGGTGCCGATGGCCGAGGACGGTCCGGTCAACGTGCTGCTGATTCCCGCGAAGGCGAAGAACAAGGCAGACGCGCGGCGCCTGCTCGCATTCATGGAGACGCCTGCGATCAACGCGGATCTCGCGCGCGGCTGGGGCCAGTTGCCGTCGAACAGCAAGGCCGCGGAACCGGAAGACCCGATCTCGAAGATCGGCTTCCAGACGCTCGCCAGCACGACGGGCGGCATCGCACAGTTCTACGATCGCGACATGACGAAGGAAATGGCCGACGAAGGCATGAAGGCGATGCAGCAGTTCTACAACGATCCTTCGCAACTCGACTCGCTGCTCGTGCATCTCGAAGCAACCCGCAAGCGCATTTACCACAAGTGATGGTTCAACGCGGGGCCGCGGCCCCGCGCACAGCGCCGTGCAACCGGGCGGCGCGACCCATGCGCCGTCCGCCGCGCGGACGGCATCGAACGAGGTCTTCGCCATGTCCACGTCCGTCGCAGCGCTGCCTTCGGCACGCAGACGCCGATCGTCTTCCGCCCGCGCACGCAACCGCGCCGCGTTCCTGTTCCTGTTGCCCGGCTGCGCGCTGTTTGCGCTCTGCGTGATCTATCCGATCGTCAGCAGCATTTCGCTCAGCTTCTACCACTGGGACGGCATGACGCCGAAGAGCTTCGTCGGCTTCGCCAACTACGTCGAGCTGTTCCAGTCGGACACGTTCTACGTCGCGCTGAAGAACAACCTGATCTGGCTCGTGCTGTTCCTGCTCGCGCCACCGCTCGGCCTCGCGTTCGCGCTGTACCTGAACCAGCAGGTCAAGGGCATGCGCATCGTGAAGTCGCTGTTCTTCGCACCGTTCGTGCTGTCGGGCGTGGTGGTCGGGCTCGTGTTCAGCTGGTTCTACGATCCGGCATTCGGTCTGCTGAAGCTGTTCGTCGGCCACGGCATTCCGGTGCTCGGCGACCCGCACACCGCCACCTTCGGCATCGTGTTCGCGGCGCTCTGGCCGCAGACGCCGTACTGCATGGTGCTGTACCTGACCGGGCTCACCGCGATGAACCCCGAAGTGGTGGAAGCCGCGCGGATGGAAGGCGCGAAAGGCTGGCGGCTGCTGTGGCACGTGATCCTGCCGCAACTGCGCCCCGCCACGTTCATGGCGGTCGTGCTGACCGTGATCGGCGCGCTGCGCAGCTTCGACCTGATCGCCGTGATGAGCGGCGGTGGTCCGTTCGACAGCTCGACCGTGCTCGCCTATTACATGTACGACCAGGCGATCAAGTACTACCGCGAAGGCTACTCGGCGTCGATCGCCGTGGTGCTGTTCGCGATCATGCTTGTCTACATCGTGTTTCATCTGCGCCGGATGCTGCGCGAAGAACGCCGGAGCTAACCATCATGTACCCCCTTCCCGTCGAACGCTGGAAACCCTGGAACCGCGCGCTCTACAAGGCGTCGCTGCCGCTCGCGCTGTTCGTCTGGCTGCTGCCGATGCTCGCCGTGCTGCTCACGTCGATCCGCTCGTCGAGCGAGCTTGCCGAAGGCGACTACTGGGGCTGGCCCAAACACTTCGCGCTGCTCGACAACTACGGTACGGCACTCACGCAGACGCCGATGCTCCACTACTTCGCGAATAGCGTGCTGATCACCGTGCCGTCGGTGCTCGGTGCGATCCTGCTTGCGTCGATGGCCGGCTTCGCGCTCGCGACTTACCGTTTTCGCGGCAACCTCGTCGTGCTGTTCGCGTTTGTCGCCGGCAACTTCGTGCCGGTGCAGATCCTGATGATTCCGGTGCGCGACATGGCGCTGAAGGTCGGCCTCTACAACACCGTGTGGGCGCTGATCATTTTCCACATTGCGTTTCAGACCGGCTTTTGCACGCTGTTCCTGCGCAACTTCATCAAGCAGTTGCCGTTCGAGCTGATCGAAGCCGCGCGCGTCGAAGGCGCGAACGAATGGACGATCTACGCGCGCATCGTGCTGCCGCTGATCCGGCCGGCGCTTGCCGCGCTCGGCATTCTCGTTTTCACGTTCGTGTGGAACGACTACTTCTGGGCACTGTGCCTCACACAAGGCGACGACGCGGCGCCGATCACGGTCGGCGTGGCCGCGCTGAAGGGCCAGTGGACCACCGCATGGAATCTGGTCGCGGCCGGCTCGGTGCTGGCCGCCCTGCCCTCGGTGCTGATGTTCTTCGCGATGCAGAAGCACTTCGTGGCCGGCCTCACCTTCGGTGCGAGCAAAGGCTGAACAGACGCTCAGCGCATTGACACCGCGCGCCCCTTCAGCGCGCCCTTTTACTGAACCCTGGACGAATCAAGCATGCACTTTGGCGTTTGCTACTACCCCGAACAATGGCCCGAGACGATGTGGGCAGACGACGCCCGCCGGATGGCCGAGCTCGGCATCACGCACGTGCGGATCGGCGAATTCGCGTGGAGCCGGATGGAGCCGCGCGCCGGCGTCTTCGAATGGAGCTGGCTCGATCGGGCAGTCGATACGCTCGCTCACGCGGGCCTGAAAATCGTGCTCGGCACGCCGACGGCATCACCGCCGAAGTGGCTGATCGACGCCGCGCCCGACATGCTGCCGGTCCGCGCGGACGGCACGCGCCTGAACTTCGGCTCGCGCCGCCACTACGACATTTCGAGCGAACGCTATCGGGCCGAATGCCGGCGCATCGTCGAGGCGATGGCGCAGCGCTATGGTGCGCATCCTTCGATCGTCGCGTGGCAGACCGACAACGAGCTGGGTTGTCACGATACCGTGCCGAATTATTCGGATGCGGCACGCCGACGCTTCCACGCATGGCTCGCACAACGCTACGGCACGATCGACGCGCTGAACCAGCGCTGGGGCACGGTGTTCTGGAGCATGGAATACGCGTCGTTCGACCGCATCGAACTGCCGACCCTCACGCCCACCGACGCGAACCCGATCCACCTGCTCGATTTCCGCCGCTTCATGTCCGACGAAGTCGCGAGCTTCCATCGCGAGCAGGTCGACGTGCTGCGGCAGCACGCGCCGCATGCGGACATGCTGCACAACTTCATGGGTTTCTTCACCGCGTTCGATCACTACCGCTTCGTCGAAGGCAACAGCGTCGACGTCGCCGCGTGGGATAACTATCCGATCGCGCGCACGGAAGTGATCGACCTCAGCGAAGACGACAAGGCACGCTACGCGCGCACAGGACATCCCGATGTCTCCGCGTTCGATCACGACCGCTACCGCGGCATCGGCCGCGGCCGTTTCTGGGTGATGGAACAGGGCGCGGGTCCAGTCAACTGGGCACCGTGGAATCCGGTACCCGCGCAAGGCATGGTGCGCCTGTGGGCATTCGAGGCCTTCGCGCACGGCGCGGAACTGATGTCGTATTTCCGCTGGCGGCAGGCGCCGTTTGCGCAGGAGCAGATGCATTCGGGGTTGAACCTGCCCGACAGCACGCTCTCGCCCGGCGGTCTCGAAGTGGCGCGCGCCGCCCGCGAGATCGCACAAAGCGACGCGCTCGGCGCGCTGATGTCGAGCGGCCCTGCCCCGCAGGCGCAGGTCGCGCTGGTGTTCGATTACGAGACGCAGTGGATGTTCGAGATCCAGCGTCACGGGAAAGGCTTCGACTATCAGACGCTCGCGTTCGAGTACTACCGGACGCTGCGCGAGATGGCGCTCGACGTCGATATCGTGTCGGCGCACGATGACCTCAGCGGCTACCGGCTCGTCGTGGTGCCGAGCGTTGCCGTGCTGCCGGACCACTGGCCGCACACGATCGCGCACTCGACTGCTCAATGGGTGATCGGGCCGCGCAGCGGCTCGAAGACCGAGGACTTCGCGATCCCGCCGCAACTGCCGCCCGGCGCGCTGCAGAACGTGCTGCCGGTGAAGGTGCTTGAAGTCGAATCGCTGCGCCCCACGCTCAAGCCGGCGACCACGCTGGACGACGTCGATGGTATCGCGCTGCACTGGCGCGAGCATCTGCATGCAGGCGACGGCGCCGAGGTACTCGCGCGCTTCGACGACGACTGGCCGGCCGTGGTCGCGCGCGGCAATCTGCGCTATGCGGGCGCGTGGTTCGATGCCGGCCTGCATCGCGCATTGCTGGAAGGCGCCGCGCGCGACGCCGGCCTTGCGGTCGCATCGCTGCCGGAAGGACTGCGGCTGCGCCGCCGTGGCCCCGTGACGTTCGCGTTCAACTTCGGCGCGCGCGCCGTCGATGTGCCCGCGCCTTTGCATGCCCGCTTCGTACTGGGCGAGCGCTCGCTGAAGACGGCCGACGTATGCGCGTGGATCGACGCATGACGCTGCCCACGAACGATCGCGCGCCGTCGACGGTCCTGCGCGTCGACGCCCGCCGCCACGCAGACGCACCGCTGCCCGGCATGCTGACGATGGGCACGAACGTGACGCCCGACGGTCGCGAGATCGGCATCAACCACCGCTACCTGACGCGCGACGGCAAGCCCTGGCTGCCCGTGATGGGCGAATGTCACTATGTCCGTGTGCCGGACACACAGTGGGACGATGCGCTCGCCGGCATCAAGGCGGCCGGCGTCGATATCGTTTCGTCCTACGTGTTCTGGTGTTTTCATGAAGCACGCGCCGGCGAGTTCGACTGGAGCGGACGACGCAACCTGCGACGCTTCGTCGACGCATGCACGCGACACGGCCTGCTCGCTTTCGTGCGGATCGGTCCGTGGGTGCATGCCGAGGCTCGCTACGGCGGCCTGCCCGGCTGGATCGTCGACCAGATGCCGTCACGCTGCGACGACCCTGTCTACCTCGATTACGTGCGGCGCTTCTATCAGGAAATCGCGGCACAGCTCGACGGCCTGCTATGGAAGGACGGCGGTCCGGTCATCGGCGTGCAGATCGAGAACGAATACAACCTGACCGGCCCGCAGCAGGGTGCGCAACACATCGCGACGCTCAATCGGCTCGCGCGCGATGCCGGCCTGGATGTGCCGATCTATACGGTCACCGGCTGGGACAACGCCGTATTTCCGCACGACGAAGTCACGCCGGTATTCGGTGGCTATCCGGATCTGCCGTGGAGCGCATCGAGCGAAGCGGCGCCGCCCAACGAAGTCTATGGCTTTCGCTTCACGAGCCGGGTAGGCGGCGATCTCGGCGCGCAAACCCACAACACCGGGCCAGGCGATGTCGACGCGGTTGCCGCCCAGACGCCCTTTCTCGGCGCCGAATACGGCGGCGGCGTGCCCACCATGTATCGCCGTCGCCCGGTGCTCGATCCCGACGACGTCGCAGCGATGCTGCCGGTCCAGCTCGGCTCCGGCGTCAATCTGTACGGCTACTACATGCTGTACGGCGGGCGCAATCCGCCGGGTGAACGCAACGGCCACGAGTCGACCGCAACCGGCGGCTACAACGATCTGCCGGCCGTTCACTACGACTTCCAGGCACCGTTCGGCGCGAACGGCGAGCCTCATGCAGTGCTGGGCAAGCTGCGACCGTTCCACCTGTTCCTGCAGGAATGGGGCAGCCTGCTCGCGACCTGCGCGGTTCACGCGCCCGCGCAACTGTCGAACGCCGCCGACGATCTCGACACGCCCCGCTTCTCCGTGCGTGCCGACGGCAAGCGCGGCTTTCTGTTTTTCAACAGTCACGTGCGGCAGCATGCGATGGCCGCGCAACGCGGCGTGCGCTTCGAGATCGAACTCGCGACGCGAACGATCTGCGTGCCCGCGCAGCCGGTCGACCTTCCGTCCGGCGCGTATTTCATCTGGCCGCTGGGCCTCGCGCTCGAGGACATCGCGCTGCGCTATGCGACGGCGCAACCCGTCACGCGGCTCGCGACAACGGACGGTGCGACGTATGTGTTCGCCGCGACCGACGGCATCGCACCCGAGTTCGCCATCGAAGCGTCGACGGTCGCCGGCCTCCGCGATGCGACGACTGGCGATCCGCTCGCGACCAACGCACTGGATGGCGCGCTCATCCTGCGGCCCGATCCCGGCAAGTCAATCGTATTGACCAGTGCGGGCGGCCAGCGCGTCACGCTGATCGTACTCACGCCACGCGACATCGTGCGTATGACGGTGCTGCCGTTCGACGGTCAGCGCAGGCTCCTGCTCACGGATGCGCATGCGTTCGAACGGGATGGCAAGCTCGTGCTGCGCTCGATCGGCGCGCCGTCGTTCGAGCTCAGCGTGTACCCGCCGCTATCTAGCAGTCCCGACGCATCGCACGCCATCGACGACGTAGCGTCCCATGACCTGTTCCAGCGCTTCAGGGTCTGTGCGCCGACCGTCGCCTGCGACGTGCGCGTCGAGCCGATCCGCGACGCCCGGCCGATGCCCGCGATCGCGATCGGCGGTCCCGCGAACGCGGCGCTCGAACCGCCGCTGGAAGCGTTCGGCAACGCAGCGGCATGGCGCATCGAATTGCCGCAAACGGCACTGGATGCGCCCGGCTTGAGCAACGCGTATCTGTCGATCCGCTATGCCGGCGACATCGGTCGGCTGTTCTCGGGCACCACACTGATCGACGATCATTTCTATACGGGCCTCCCGTGGCAGATTGGAATCCGCAACGTCGCGATCGATCCGGCGCAACCGTTGACGCTGACCGTCCTGCCGCTGCGCGCGGATGCGCCGATCTATCTGGACTGCCGCTATGACCCGCGTTCCGATACGCGCGAAACGCACGAAACGCACGAACAGATCGCCCGCGTGGAGAGCGTCACGTGGGTGCCTGAATATGAAACGACGCTGTCGCCTGGCTAGCGAACGCCTCGGGCCCGATCCAGCTGCGGATGGTGCGCTCGTCAGGTGGTGCCGATTTGTCCGTGATCCTGTCGCCGGTTTGAGGAGGCTGTTTCATGTGGCTGTCCTCTGCCTCTTGATGGACGGAATGCTTTCGATGGGCGTCGCTGCCGCACCCCCCATCATTCGATACCGATCTGCCCACGATCGTTGAACTCGCGAACAAGAGAACGCAGCGCACCGACCACGCTTTCGACGATGCCGGTCGGCGGTGCCTTTTCGGCCCACACCAGCCCCACGTCCATCGACGGCACCCCGGTACCCAGATCGCGGCGCAGGATGCGCCGGCCATCGAGCGACCAAGGCCTATACACCAGGTCCGAGAGGATCGATACGCCGTACCCCTGCGCGACCAGGCTGCGAATCGATTCGATCGAACTGGTGCGAAAGTGAACGACGGGCGCGAGCCCCGCAGCACCCCAGTAGCGCTTCACGGTTTGCACGTGCTCGTCCATGTCGAGCAGCAGGAAGCGCTGGCCGCGCACGTCGTCGAGTGTGATCGACGGCTTGTCGAGCAGCGGATGACCGGGACTGACCCATAGCCTGCGCGTCGAGCGCAGCAACGTGTGCGACACCAGTCCGTCTGCCATCAGGTTCGAGACGAGCAGCAGCGCCAGATCCAGTTCGCCTTTCAGCAGCTTCTTTTCGAGCATACGCCGCTCGCCTTCGATCAGCGTCAGGTCGAGGTTCGGAAAGCGTCTCGACAGTGTGCTGGCGACCGACGGCAGCAGATAGGCCGAGATCGTTTCGGTCACCGCGAGGCGGATCTTGCCGCTGGCCTCGTCCGGTAACGTGCGCGCTTCGTGCAGGGCATCGTCGGTCGCGTTCAGTGCGCGCTGCGCGTGCTGCAGAAAACGTTCGCCTGCATCGGTCAGCCGCAATCCCTTCGCATGCCGCGTGAACAGCGGCGTGCCGACAATCGCTTCCAGATTTTTCAGCGCAATGGTCAGCGACGACTGCGATGCATTGCATCGCTCGGCGGCCTTCATGACCTGTCCGGTCTCGGCGACCGCGACGAGATACTCGATCTGACGCAGGGTAGGCTTCATTTAGAAAACCAATAATGCAAACTATATTGTTTATATTAGTAATAAAGAGGGGGCCTGTATAGCATCGATGCATCGACTCACACGAGATGCACGGACATGGCTCAGGAGGTTAAACCGGGATTCTGCACACTGTGCAGATCGCGCTGCGGCACACTGAATCGCGTCGAGCGCGACAGGCTGATCGCGGTCGAACCCGATCACTCGCATCCGAACGGCGCCGCGATGTGCCGCAAGGGCAAGGCCGCACCGGAACTTGTCCATCATCCCGACCGGCTGATGACGCCGCTGCGCCGCACGGCGCCTAAAGACGCCAGCGATCCGTGCTGGGAACCCATCTCGTGGGACGACGCGCTCACCGAAATCGCGACACGCCTCGACGCGATCCGGCGCGAAAGCGGCGCACACGCGGTGGCCTTCGGCGTCACCACGCCGAGCGGAACGCCGCTCTCCGACAGCATCGACTGGATCGAGCGCTTCATCCGTGTGTTCGGCAGCCCGAACACGGTCTACGCGACCGAGATCTGCAACTGGCACAAGGACTTCGCGCATGCATTCACATTCGGCTGCGGCATGCCCAATGCCGACTACGCCGACGCGGACCTCATCATGCTGTGGGGCCACAATCCGACGAGTACATGGCTGAGTCAGGCACACGCGATTAGCCATGGCCGCGCGCGAGGCGCACGCCTGCTGGTCGTCGATCCGCGCAAGACGCCACTGGCCGGCGAGGCCGATGCGTGGCTGCCGGTACGCCCCGGCACCGACGCGGCGCTTGCGCTCGGGTTGATCCGCCGTGTGATCGAAAGCAATCGCTTCGACGAGACGTTCGTACGACGCTGGACCAATGCGCCGCTGCTCGTGCGCGACGACAACGGCCTGTTTTTGCGCGCGGGCGATCTGGCTGCATCGACTGATTCGATGGCAGATGCATTCGTGGCTTGGGACGACGTGTCCGGCGGTGCCGTCGTCTACGACACGACCTGCGCGCTCGACAGCGATGCGGCGAACCGCGTCGCGCTTCGCGGTGCCTTCGAAGTGACCGGACGCGACGGCGAGCGTATCGCGTGCCGGCCGGCGTTCGATCATCTGATTGCGGCAGTCGCGCCCTACGATGCCGCGACCGTATCGAACCTGTGCGGCGTGTCGCCCGAGCAACTGGAAACAGCGGCTGCGCTTTTCACCGGCGCGCAGCGTGTCGCGTATCACGCGTGGTCCGGCGTTGCGCAACACGCCAACGCCACGCAGATCGAGCGCGCGATCGCGGTGCTCTACGCGCTCACGGGGAGTTTTGACCGGCGCGGCGGCAATCGCGTGATGACGCGCCAGCCGGTTAACGCCGTCGGCTCGCACGACTTGCTGAGCCCCGAGCAACAGGCACTGGCGCTGGGACTCGCGGAGCGTCCGCTGGGTCCGCCCGCACGAGGCTGGGTTACCGCGCGCGATACCTACCGCGCGATTCTCGACGGCGAGCCGTATCGCGTGCGCGCGATGGTCTGCTTCGGCACCAACGTCCTCGCGTCGCAGGCCGACTACGAGAGGGGCAAGGCGGCGCTCGAAGCGCTCGAATTCCACGTGCACTGCGATCTGTTCGAAACGCCGTCGGCGCACTACGCCGACATCCTGTTGCCGGTGAACACGCCATGGGAGCGCGAAGGTTTGCGCGCGGGCTTCGAGATCAGCGACGAGGCCGATGCACTGATCCAGTTACGGCAGCGGATGGTGTCGCCGCGCGGCGAGTCGCGCAGCGACAACGACATCGTGTTCGATCTCGCGTCACGGCTCGGCATGCGCGACGCGTTCTTCGGCGGTAGTCTCGAAGCCGGCTGGAATTATCAGCTCGCGCCGACCGGACTCGACGTGGCGACACTGCGCGCGCATCCGGAAGGGATCGCCCATCCGCAGCCGCAGTACGAACGCAAGTACGCGAGATCTGCTGCGGGCGGTGTCAAAGGCTTCGCGACCGACACGCGACGCGTCGAACTCTATTCGGAGCGTCTGTTGCGCCACGGCTATCCGCCGTTGCCCGTACACGTGGCGCCGCGCGTCGCGCCGGCCGACGACGCGCACCGCTATCCGTACGTGCTCGGCTCGACCAAGAACGGCTACTACTGCCACAGCCAGCATCGCGGACTCGCGAGCCTGCGTGCACGCGCGCCAGAACCGGTCGTGCATCTCAGCCCGCGTCTTGCCGCCGCAAAACAGATCGCCGAGCACGACTGGGTACGCATTACCACGGCAGCGGGCGCCGCACGGTTTCGTGCGTCGTTCGACGCCGGGTTGGGCGACGACGTGCTGCTCGCCGAATACGGCTGGTGGCAGGCCTGCGACGGCGTCGGACGCGACGGCTATGCGGTCGCAGGTGCCGCGTCGAGCAATTTCAACGCACTGGCGCTTGCAGACGACATCGACCCGGTAAGCGGCGCGTCGCCGCTGCGCTCGCTTCGCTGCGACATTGCACGCGATGCAGCAAGCGATGCGACACGACGTCCATGGAATGGCATGGCGCGGTTCCGTATTGGTTCGCTCGCCGACGCGGCCGACGGCGTGCGCGCGATCGGATTCGAACCGCTCGATGCCGTCGGGCTGCCCGACTATCTGCCGGGCCAGCATGTGACGGTGCGCGTGTCGATACCTGGACACGCGCAGCCGGCGACGCGCGCCTATTCGCTGACAGGGCCTGCACAGGAAGAAAGCCGCCGTGGCTACCGGATCGCTGTGCGCCATCAGCAGGGGCGTACATCCGCTGGCGACGCGTTCGAAGGCGTCGTATCGAGCTGGTTGAACACCGGCGCCCGTGTGGGTGACGAAATCGAACTGGGTGCGCCATCGGGGCGCTTCGTGATACCGGTACGCAGTCGCCGTCCGGTGGTCTGCTTCGCAGGCGGAATCGGCATCACGCCGTTTCTCTGTTACCTCGAATCGCTCGTCGGCGGAAACGCTGCGCCGGAAGTGTGGCTGCACCACGCGAACCGGCATGGCGGCACGCATGCGTTCCGCGATCGGCTGGCCACGCTCGCCGCTACGCTGCCCAACGTGCACATCGTCGACTACTACGACGCGCCGCGCGAGAGGGACGTACACGGTCGCGATTACGACCTGCGCGAACGCCTCACGTCGACCGTGGTGAGCGACGATCTGATCGCGCGGCGCGCGCTCTTTTATCTGTGCGGGCCGGGACCCATGATGACATCCGTCATGTCGGGACTCGCCGCGCGGGGCGTGCCCGCGTTCGACATGTTCAGCGAAGCCTTCCGCTCGCCGGCGAGTCCTCAGACGGACCCGAACGCGGCGTGGCCGGTGACGTTCGCGCGCTCGCAACGTGAAGCAGTGTGGACGCCGTCGCACGGCAGCCTGCTGTCGTTTGCGGAGTCGCTGGGACTGGCGTTGCCGAGCGGCTGCCGGGTCGGTCAGTGCGAGAGCTGCGCCGTGCGCGTGCTCGCGGGCGAGGTCGATCACCTGAGCGACGTCGCGCTGGACGAACCCGGCGTGTGTCTCGCCTGCCAGGCCGTACCGCGCGAAGCACTCGTGCTCGACGCATGAGCACGCTTACTTCTTCCTTTTCATTCAAAGAGTCGACCCCATGCTGGCGCACGGCCGGCGACGACAGATAGCAGCAGGCACGGGCACACCAACGCGAATCGATACACACACAGAGGAGGAGACAACATGAAACGGGAATCTTCAACGATGGACATCGCTTCGGCTCCGCCGGACAGCGGCATGCTCGAACGCCTCGCGGCTGCGGTTACGCGCTGGTCCGAACGCTGGTTTCCAGACGCTTATCTATTCGCGGCGCTCGCCGTGATCGTCAGCGCGGCAGGCGCGCTGTCGACCGGCGTATCGGTCGCGAAAGTCGGCATTGCGTTCGGCGACGGCTTCTGGAGCCTGATTCCGTTCACGATGCAGATGGCCGTCGTGGCGATCTCCGGCTACGTCGTCGCAGTCTCGCCGCCCGCTGCGCGGCTGATCGACAGACTTGCCACGTTGCCGCGCAGCGGGCGCAGCGCCGTGGCCTACGTCGCGCTGATCAGCATCGCCTGTTCGCTCTTCAACTGGGCGATCAGCCTCGTGTTCAGCAGTCTGCTCGTGCGCGCGATCGCGCGCCGCGCCGACATTCGCATGGACTATCGAGCGGGCGCAGCCGCCGCCTATCTCGGCATGGGCGCCACGTGGGCGCTCGGACTGAGTTCGTCGGCCGCGCAATTGCAGGGCAATCCGGCGAGCCTGCCCAAAGCGCTGGTCGACATCACCGGTGTGATCCCGTTCTCGGACACGATCTTCCTGCCGCAGTCGATGACGATTGTCGCGGTGCTGACGGTGGTGTCGGCCGTGCTCGCGTACTTTTCGGCACCGCGCGATGCACGCGCGGTGATAGCGGCAGATCTAGGCGTATCGCTCGACGATAAAGCGAAGGCGTACGAGCGCCCTCAACGTCCCGGCGACTGGCTCGAACACAGTCCAATCGTGACGGTGCTGATCGTCGCGCTCGGCATCATCTGGATCGGACACGAGTTCACCGGCAAAAACCCACTGCTGGCGATCTCCAATCTCAACACGTACAACTTCGTGTTCCTGATGCTCGGTATGTTGCTCAACTGGCGCCCGCGCCGCTTTCTCGACGCGATCGCGCGATCGGTGCCATCGGTGGCGGGGGTGCTGATCCAGTTTCCGCTCTACGGCGGCATTGCCTATATCCTCACCAAAGCACCAGGCACCGACGGCCAGACGCTGTCGCATCATCTGTCGAGTTTCTTCGTCGCGGTCTCGTCGCGGGACTCGTTCCCTGGCGTGATGGGGATCTACTCGGCCGTGCTCGGCTTCTTCGTGCCGTCCGGCGGCGGCAAGTGGATCATCGAGGCACCCTATGTGATGCAGGCGGCCAACGACCTGCATGTCCACCTCGGCTGGGCGGTGACGGTGTACAACGCGGCCGAAGCACTGCCCAACCTGATCAATCCGTTCTGGATGCTGCCGCTACTCGGCGTTCTCGGCCTGCGCGCCCGCGATGTGGTCGGCTACACGTTTACGCAGTTGATGGTGCATCTGCCGTTGGTGCTCCTGATGCTGTGGCTGCTGGCACGCACGCTCGACTATCACCCGCCGGTGCTTCCCTGACTTCTCGGGTACGCGATGTTTTGCCGGTGCCCTGTACGCTACCGCTATTGACCGAATCGATAGGGCCTAGCCCGTTAAATCCCCATGACCCAACGATTGCGCCTTAATTTCTCCGCGTTGCGTGCGCTTGAAGTCGCGACCCGTCGACGCAGCTTCACGCTGGCCGCGCAGGAACTGCATCTCACGCATAGCGCCATCAGCCACCAGATCCGGCAAATCGAGTCGTTTCTCGATACGTCGCTATTCGTTCGTATGCATTCCGAAATGATCCCGACAGCGACGTGTCTGCTGCTCGCCGAACGCATCCGGAACAATCTCAACGGCATCGAGATGGCGCTGCTCGAAGCAAGAGACGAAAGCAAACCCCGGCGCCAGGTGCTCGACGTCAGCGTGATGGCTGACTTCGCGAATATGTGGCTCATCCCGCAACTCGATGCGTTTTCGGAGCAGCATCCCGGCGTGGATCTCTCGATTTCGATTCAGAACGGTGTCGGCCCACCCGAGCGGCATGACGCCGATATCGGCATCTGGCATCGACGGATCGATAAACACGGATTTCAGTCGAAGAAGCTTGTCGAAGACTGGGTCATCGCCGTGTGCGCTCCTGCGTTCCTCGACCGGTATAAGCCCTTGACCGTCGCCCGTCTGCCCGAGATTCCGCTGCTGCGTTTCGCCAGCCGCTCCTGGCAAGAATTCTTTCATGCTGCCGGAGTCGACGCAGGAGATCCCCCGCACGGCCCGATGTTCAGCGACGCATCCTCGTTGCTCCAGGCCGCGCTTGCAGGCCAGGGCGTGGCCATGCTGCGACAGCGGCTCGTTCACTCCTGTCTGCGCAGCCAGACCCTCGTGCAGATCGGAGACACGCGGATTCCATCGCATCTCGACTATTACGTTTGCTGGCGGGAGAACAATCCCAAGAGCGACGCCATCCTCCAGTTCACGGAATGGCTGGCCAGGGTCGTCGATCAGGCGACGTAGATGGCCGCGATGTGAAGGATTCATTTTCCGGCGACCCGGTGCCGGCTCGTGGCCGGCACCAAGGTACTTGGTATAGGCATCAGCGACGCGAGCGGGAATCGTAGAACGTCACGTCCTCTCCTTCACGGAGATCGAGCACCTCACACCCGGTGTCTGTGACGGCAACCACGTGCTCCCAGTACACCGCGAGCGATTTGTCCGCAGTCTGCGCCGAGCGCGTGACGTTATTCAGGCGAATGCCTTCTCCACTGCCGGCGCAGATGAACGGCTCGACGGTGATGACCATGCCTTTCTCCAGCACCCGCCCCTCGTTCACCGGCGAGTCGTAGTACGGAATCAGCCATCCATCCGCATGAACCTGTCCGGTCGAATGACCTGTCCCGCTCGGCACCCGCAGCATCGAAAACCCGAACGACTCGACGTAAGCCTGCACCTGCCGCGCAATGTCCTGAAGCCTGGCACCGGGACGAACGAGCTGAATGCCGAGGCACATCGCCTGATACCCGACCGCCATCAACAGACGTGCCTCCGAGCTGGTTTCTTCGCCGACGATCCACATGCGCTGCGTATCGCCGCACCACCCTTCCTTCTTGATGCTGACGTCGACACCGAACAGATCGCCCTTTTTCAACGGCAGATCGTTCGGCTCGCCACTGAATGCGTTCTCGTTGTGCGCGATCGAAATACACGCGTACTCGCTGGAGTCGTAACCCGCCAGGTCTTCCCGGTCGATCTCGGCGTGGTACTTGTTCACGATCAGATCGTAGGCAATATCGTTGATCTGGCGTGACGTCACACCGGGCTGAATATGCGGCGTCAAATCCTGCAGGACCATTGCCGCGATGCGGCCGGCGACGCGAAGCATCGCGATCTGCTCAGGAGTCTTGATCGATATTTTGGTGTAGTCGACGTTGTTACTCATGTTTTCACCTTCCATTCCGCTTTTCGATATCTATCGCACCCTTCTGTTACGGCGTTATCCACCAGCGGTGTGCGATCCCAGACCGGCGGACATCAAGACGCGCCGGCTTGAATGCAGTATCGACGTCAGCCGGGAACGGCGTCCAACGATGGATATTCAACGTCGGTGTGAAAAAAATTCTCCGGTATTTCTGCTGATGCACGGTCTACCCACCGACCCCAACTCCCGATTCAGCCATTGATCCGGGAGAATAAAGTCCGTCTAAGGGGCAGACTGAAAGTCATTGACCATGAAGACGTCGCTCGACAATGATGCCCAAGTGCAAAGTCCGTCATAAAGCGATGAGACCGAGGCCCGGTGATGCTGCTGCGAAATAAAGTCAGTAACCGTCGACGGAACAGAGCACTCCGCTCCTGAGAAAACTTTGAGACAGATCGCCAGCGGCGGCCTGATCTCAGGCAATCTGATCCGGCAATCGTCTGACCTCGCAGTCAGATGCTCTCAGCGAATGTTTACTTGCGGCCCAATGATGCACCTGGAGTGCTGAGCCGATGAAAATTCAACGCAGAGGCGACCACACTTCCGGCAAGCAGATCGCCGACGTTGCCCTTTCTATCTGCTCCGGACCGCCTTTCGGTGGCCAAAGGCCCTCGGCATAATGCCGCTTTCTTAAAGCCATACGCTCTTCCAGACTCGAGAATCCCCAAATATGAGTAATGCGCGGCGGTCCATCTAGTGCATACATGTTGCCAATGAGATGCGACGTGTAGGCTTCGGCCGGACCCACGGCACATTCCCACGCGGCAATGGTCGGCACAATGCCTCCAGCTTTTAGCCAGTAGCGGCGAATCTCGTAGAAGTCGCCAAAAGTCGCCGGTTCGATGTCCCGTAAGAAGGGAAAAAGCGCGTAGCTTTCCATGGTTAATTGAACGGAAGCGCTTTCAATTCCAAAGGGTTGTTCGGCGGTTAATCCACGATTGCGCTCATGCTGTAATTCACTCAGCGTCTGGAAGCCGCGCATCACGACAATGCGCGACAATTCGCCAATTTCCGTACGCCATGCTCCGAGCAGCCTGCCTGCCGCATCGGTAGTTGATACCCAACTGTGCGCGCAACCGGAAACAACATCCTGTTTCAGAAGCGGACACGACAATGTCGCCAGTTCATATAGCATTTTGACTCTCCTTTTCGTTCACACATCCGCAATGTATTCCTAAAATTAAACAGGATAAATGCAATGCGTCGTCGAACAGAATCCACTAAAACTGAGCAATGGATGTCCTTAAGGCGATGACCGTCTTCGGACGTGTCGTGAAAACCGGCAGTCTGACGGCGGCAGCGGACGCACGCCGGCTGTTGCCGACCATGGTCGGCAACTATCTTCAGGCTTTGGAGAATCGCTTGGGCGTACGGCTCATTCACCGCACGACCCACAGACAGCAAGTACGCGCGTTTGGACGGGCTTATTACGAGCGATGCATCGAGATCCTCGGCTTGATCGACGATACGGAACAACTGGAGCTCGATCATCTCGCGAAGCCACGATACATGCGGTAATGTTATTAAAAATCACGGTTCAACACCACATCTTGCCGTTCGCAAATGGTTGTTGATCGTTCAAAGGTCGTGTCGTCTTGATTGCCCGATCTGCCGATTAAGGCGGCGTTCTACCTGAGGCAACATGCCGTACAGTTTGACAAGAGCCCATCTCATCCGCTCGGGATCGGTGAAGCCGACCGCTTGCACGATCACCTCGATCGGCCAGATCCTTCCCACAATCGTGCGCGGGCCGCTTGGGCGCGAAGATGTTTGCTGACGCTCGCTATACGACGCTTAGCGTCCGGAGCCGATCGCGTGACGCGAGGCAGCCGGTGGCCAGTTTTCCCTCGCTCGATGAGCCAAGCTGGGACGTCGTGGTGTTATCGACCTCATGCAACACATCAGCCAGGCAAGAATCGACTCCATAGCCCGAACCACGCGGATGAGAGCATTTCACACACTTCAGAAATTTGCTAGGCAGGAAGTAGGCCCGCTGCACGATAGCCGTTGATCAATGTGTCATAAAGAGAGACGTCCGAACGGCTTCTGGCAATGAGTTGCGCACCAGCGACGGCAGCGAAGATAGCGTGGGCTCGTTGATCACTTGCCTTGGCACCGACTACCTTTGCCGCTAAAAGAATCTTTTTCAGCCACGCAACATTCACGTCAGCGAAGGATCGGACCTCTTTCATCACTTCATCGGGAAGGTCATCGCTTTCGGCAGCCATGAAGCTGCACAAGCAGATGCGATTTGCGTTTTCCAGCGCCTTGCGAAACGTTTCGGGGTACCGGCGCAGGCAATCCAATGGATCTGGTGATTCCGCCAACAGGGCTTCGAGAACCGCCGCCGAGTCTTCCCAATAGCGTCGTGCGACCGCCGCCCCGAGGTCGGCCTTGTTCGTGAAGTGGTGATAGATGCTAGCGGGTCTGATCCCGACGTCTTCCGCGAGACTACGAAAATTCAACCCACTGTAGCCGTGGGCCTGAGCAATCTTCGTGGCCGCCGCCACAATTCGCTCTCTGGAGCCTGTGTTCGATTCGCTTCTCACATACGGTTCTCCGCATCGACTACTCAGTGTTGACAACCCGGATTGTAGCGCATATGTTAACCCTAACGAACGTTAGGTAGATTACTCATGTTCGTTACACCACAACCAGATAAGGAAAGACGTATGAGTATTGTCACAACGAGCGGCGATGACGATCGGTCGTCGACGATGACGATTTATGACTTCCCGCAGGGGCCATACCCGACACGTGTTCGCATTGCGTTGGCGGAAAAGAATCTCGAATCGCGAGCGCGGTTCGTGATGGTTGATCTGTATGCCGGCGAGCACAAGAAACCTGAGTTTATTGCGAGCAAGAACTACTCGGGGACGCTACCTGTGCTCGAACTCGGTGACGGAACCTGCATTGCCGAGTGCACTGCCATTACGGAGTACCTTGATGCACTCGATGGCGTGCCGACGCTGACTGGTAGAGCGCCGCCCGAAAAGGGCTTGATCCATATGATGAGCAAGCGTGCCGAACTGGAACTGCTCGACGCAATAAGCGTGTATTTCCATCACGGGACGCCGGGGCTAGGGCCGCAGGTCGAGCTGTATCAGAACCCCGAATGGGGATTCAAGCAGCGTGACAAAGCCCTGCGCGGGATGCATTACTTCGATGCGGTTCTTCGAAACCAACCGTATATTGCCGGAAACGAATTTTCAATGGCTGACATCACCGTAATCGGTGGGATGATCTTCGCTTCCATTGTGAAGCTGCCCTTACCGGTTGAGTGCACCGCGCTAATGGCCTGGTACGACAGAATGCTGGAGCGGCCCAGTGTCAGGAACCAGCCCGCGTTTTCCGCTCTGTTGGTTGATCAAGATAAATTTTCTTTCACTGACATTTAGTAATCCTTCAAATATTCTTAGAAATTGAAACTATGTGTTGCGGGGATCTCGGACACGGTATCTCTGCACCCACAATCTGGAGAATGACTCATGTCTGCATCACTTCAGGCAGTTCAATCGGCCGGCATGTTCCACGGCCCGTACTACCTCAGCATCGGTGGTGATCTTGTGAAGTCGCGAGACAGCATTGATGTGATCAACCCGGCTACGGGCGAAGTATTCGCCAAGGCTCCCGCAGCTTCAGCCGAGCAACTAGAGCGAGCAGTCGCGGCGGCAAAGCATGCGTTCAAAGCATGGTCGGCACTGGGCTACGACGGGCGCCAGGAGTATCTCAACGCCTACGCCGATGCACTTGAAGTACATCGGGATGAACTCTCATGCCTTCTCACTCTCGAACAGGGCAAGCCGCTGAAATCCATGGCGGAGCCGGAGGTCGATCAGTCCATCTCGTGGATTCGTCAGATCGCAGCCCGTCGGATTCCGATCGAGATCGTCGAGGAGACCGAGGAACACATTGTCGAGTTGCACCATACGCCGCTCGGCGTGATCGGCGCCATCACGCCGTGGAACTTTCCGGTGCTGCTTACACTATGGAAGGTGGCGCCTGCGCTGATTACTGGCAACACCATGGTGATCAAGCCTTCGCCCTTCACTCCGTTATCCGCACTGCGCTTTGGACAGATTGCGCAATCCGTCCTTCCGCCAGGCGTGCTGTCGGTTGTTTCGGGCGGCGATGAGCTTGGTCCTCTGCTGACCAACCATCCCGACATCGCCAAGATCAGTTTCACAGGTTCTACAGAGACGGGAAAGCACGTGTTGCGCGCTGCCGCTGGAACCGTCAAACGCGTGACGCTTGAGATGGGTGGTAACGACGCAGCGATTGTGCTTCCTGACGCAGACTACAGATCGATCATCCCGCAACTGTTTTGGGGGGCTATCGGTAACTCAGGCCAGTGGTGTGTGGGTATCAAGCGTCTCTACGTTCACCGGTCGTTCTATCCCGACTTCGTGGAGGCCTTTGTTGACTATGCCCGACAACAAAAGCTTGGTAACGGGCTCGATCCTGAGGTTACGATCGGGCCGGTGCAAAACAGGATGCAGTACGAAAAGGTGAAAGATTTTCTCGACGACATCAAGGCTGGCGGCCAGAAGATCGTTCTTGGTGGAAACGTCGACGAGAAAGGTCCTGGCTATTTTATTCCGGTTACGGTTGTCGACAACCCGCCGGAGAACGCGAAAATTGTACAGGAGGAGCAGTTCGGCCCGATCGTACCGATCATCGCCTACGACGATGTAGACGATGTAATCGATCGCGCCAATAACAGCCCGTTTGGCCTCGGCGGCTCGGTCTGGGGCCGCGATACCCAGGCCGCAGTAGCGGTAGCGAACCGCCTGGAAACGGGAATGGTCTGGGTGAACGAGATCCATACCCAGGGCGTCGACATTCCGTTTGGCGGACACAAGCAATCGGGCCTCGGTACGGAACATGGTGCTGAAGGTCGCCAACTCTTTACCAATCCGAAGACGGTGTTGATAAGGAAAACCGTCAGGCAGCTATGAGTGTCTGCGAGTGAAGAGAGCGAGCGCGTGGCTGATCAGGTGGAAATGGATAGCTATGCCTGGTCCTTCCCCGCCCTCAGGAAAGCGCGACTCTGAGCGTCTGGCTATCTACGCCCGCTGGAAGGAAGCGTTCATCGGAATCGCCGTTAGCGGCAGACCCATCCGAGCTTCTGTGCCCGGTCGAGCGAGGCTCGCACGACAAGGCGGTGGAAAGGAGCGATAAGGCTGATATAGGTCCGACCCAGCGGACGATTGTAGAAGACAAGCGTAGTGACGATCAGTCGCTGGGGCCCACGTTCAGATGCAGGCTGCACGAGGACCGACACGCGGAAATCAAGATGCGTGTCGTCCTCGCCAAGAATGATCTCGTCTTCATGCCGTTCGAACACGCGGAAAATATTCAGGCGGTCGTCCTTCGCAACTTTCAGATCGATTGTTCTTTTAAGACCGAATGGCAATACAGCAATATCGCGAACTCTCAGCAGCATCGCGATCCACCTGGGTTGCCCTGCAAAGATGTATCGCGCGAGAGCCTCTATGTCGTTGCAGACAGTCGCTGGCAAGTCCACTGAAAATGCATCGACAAAATCAGCGTTGCCGTACGACTGGCTCAGTCGTGAGGTCGCCGGCAGGCCGGTCCGTTCGGCCCTCTTCGAATTTGTCTGCATGCCCGTTTTCCATGCGTTTAAGTCGGCGGGCTGCCTTAGCGCGACCCAAGCGAACGTAGTCAAAAGAATTAGCGTGACATATTTCTGCTTAAGCCGACGCCAGATTGGTTGTGATAGTCCGGCAATGGACAATCCCAGGACACTCCTCCAGCGGCCCGCGGTCTGCGAGTGGGCATTCTCGAAAGACGCGGCGCTCCTCGCAGGATGATCGGCGCCAGTTTCGTCCGACCGGGAACATTGGACCGACTCACTCCTCCGGGGCGGCCCACCGTTGGGCACTAACATCTGCCAGCGCCTCAAATACAGCCGTCGTGCGTTCCAGGCGGGCGATCGTCCGCGCACCTTCGAGGGCTGCTACCAACGCGGCTGCGGTAGAGGACGCGCGTGCGGGAGCGAAACCGCACCCCCTAAAATGCTCCGCGATAATCTCGGTCGACTCGACAAATCCGCGCGCTACCCGTTTGGTCAACTCAGCGTCGAGCGCGGGCAGCTCATTCGCCAGATTTTGCATTAGACATCCATACTGGAAATCAGAGGCAACCATTTCGGCCGCGAATGTGCTGAAAATCCGATGAACGAAATTCAGCGCGTCACCCGCCGTATTTGCCGAAATGCCCCGCAATACAGCAATTCGATTCGAAACGTAATTATCGATTGCGTCTTCTGCGAGTTGTGCCTTGCCGCGTGGAAAGTGAAAGTAGAACGATCCTTTAGGCGCACCGCTTTCTTCAAGGATCTGGGTCAGTCCCGTCGCAGTGTAGCCCTGGATGCGAAACAGTCGTTCGGCTGTGGCAATCGCGCGGGCGCGGGCGTCGGTCTTACGTGGCATGCCGCGAACATAACACGTTTCGCTTGACGCTTCTATGGTGACCGCCATACTATGGCAATCACCATAGCATAGACTAGGCGATGCCCCCTTCTACAAAATCCTCAGCCCAAAAGGTTCGTTCCGCGATGCGCAGCCTACCTGGTTTCACGCCATCGGCGTCCCGACGAACCGTCCTTGCGATGGGCGCGGCCAGCCTCGTTGCGGCTTTACTTCGACCCGCCCGCGCAAACCCCATAAGAGGAACTGATTTGACTACATCAACATATGGCGACGGCACGCTTCCCAAGGGGGTCCGCTCGCGCATGATCCATGGGGTCAACGGCCTCGATGTCCATATTCTCGAAGCCGGTTACGAAAGCCCGGGCCGCCCGCTTGCACTGCTTCTGCACGGTTTTCCCGATCTGGCTTACGGCTGGCGACACCTGATCCCCATTCTGGCTGACGCCGGCTACCATGTCGTGGCGCCCGACCAGCGGGGTTTTGGCCGCACCACCGGTTGGGTGAACGACTATGACGCCCAGCTAGCGCCCTTCAGCCTTTTGAATATGACGCGCGACGCCCTCGGATTGGTTTTGGCGTTGGGGTATCGGCGTACGGCAATGCTCGTCGGGCATGACCTCGGCTCGCCAGTGGCGGCCTATTGCGCACTGGCCCGCCCTGACGTCTTTCCCTCTGTGGTGCTGATGAGCGCACCGTTCCCCGGTCCGCCGACGCTTCCGTTCGACATTGCGGAAAGCAAGGTATCGCCGGTTCAGCCGAACACGGGCAATCAAAAGTTAGCGGCCGCGCTGGCGGCGCTCGACCCGCCGAGAGAGCATTACCAGCAATACCTGAGCACACGGGAGGCGAACCACGACATGTGGCACCCTCCTCAGGGCTTACACGCGTTTCTCCGTGCATTTTTCTACGTCAAGAGCGCCGACTGGCCGGGAAACAAGCCGCATCCGTTGAAGGCACTAACCGCCGTAGAACTTGCACAGATGCCCACTTATTACGTCATGGATCTCGGCAAGACAATGCCCGAGACTGTCGCTCCATTCCAACCTTCCTCCGCTGAGGTTCTGGCCAGCAAATGGCTCACCGAGCCGGAACTTGAGGTGTACACGAAGGAGTATGGCCGCACGGGGTTTCAGGGCGCCCTGCAGGCTTATCGCGTCTTTTCCGATCCTGACCTGAACGCTGAGTTGCGTCTTTTTTCGGGCAAGACGATCGATGTTCCGTCGCTCTTCATTGGCGGGAAGAGCGATTGGGGCACCTATTCGGCGCCGGGTGCGATCGATCTTATGAGGACGAAGGCTGCGACCAGAATGGGAGGCATCGAGCTCATCGACGGCGCCGGTCATTGGATCCAGCAGGAGCAGCCCGCTCGGCTCAGCGAGCTCCTGCTCGCCTTCATTAAGGATACGGGTGCGGCGGATCACATCAACGGTTAAGTTGGGGAATGACTGTCGTCGCTCGTGAAAATACTGCCCGGCTTTCAGATCACGGTCCGGTCAGATCCGTCACTTTCAGTGACGCGCCTCGGTGTGTAGTCCCAGTCTGGCGTTAGCTTCCGGCTTCGCTGACTTTGATTCGGGGAGCGTGCCCCGCTCCCCGATGTTCAACCGCGTCTCGATGACGATGAGTTGGGCTAGATGCGCTTAAAGATCAAAAGACTTTCTACACCGGGCACCCACTTCGCTTCGGTCTCGAATACCGCAACGGGTCGACCTGCGATGATCCCGCAGGCGGGTCCACGGTAGTGTGCTGCGAAAGCGCGGCTGATCTGGTGCGCCCGCGTGAGCTCGTCACTCTGAGGGTAGATCCCGGTCGTCGCGATTGAGGCATCTCGCAGGTTGTCGCGCACCGTTGTCAGCTGCGCGCTACGCGTGAGTAGCGTGCATATGTCGCATCCGGCGAGAACTGGCTTCCGGCAACTTCTCAACGCCATCTTGTGTGTCTGCGATTGCCGATCTCCGGGCCTGCAGGTCTGTGACGTTCCTACTCGCGTTCGCCAAGGGATGTTCTGGCCCGCCGTCAGTTACGTTCAGAGCGAATGCATGAAGGACACCCATTCGACAGCCGCAAGGCTAAGCGACTGCTCAATATCGTGAGCGCGGCAATGGAGACATCGGACGTTTGACCAGGCATTTATGCCTGCCGGGATTCGTTCTACCGTAGGTCATCTACCCTGCGTTTTGTCGACGACCATACTGGCGCGGTGAACAGTTCATCGTCCGTTTGAATGCCGCGCTGAAGGATTTTTCTGACGCATACCCCACCGCGAAGCCGATTTCGTAGATGGAGTCATGCGAACGCGCCAGCCTGTCCGCAGCTAACGTCATGCGCCAGCGCGTCAGATAGTCCATCGGCGAAAGTCCAACCAGCTCCTTGAACCTGATCGCAAACGTCGTTCGCGACATTGCCGCCTTCTCGGCGAGGGTACGGAGGGTCCAATTCGCCTCGGGAGTCTCGTGCATCGCGCTGATCACTGCCCGCATACGCTTGTCCGCCAGAGCGAACAGCCAGCCGACCCCATCGCTCAGTCCACCGGAAAGTTGCAGCCGCAACGCCTGCACCAGCACCATCGTGGCCAATTGCTGGGCAACAATCTCGCCCCCCGGCTGGGGCTCGTGCAATTCCCGTCTCATCTGCTCGATACACCATCTCAACGTTGCCGGAGCAGGCTCCTCCCGGACATGGATGACAGGTGGGAGCATATTCAACAGCAGATCGGCCTGCCCATCGGCAAGGGTGAAATATCCACCGATGCTCAGGTACTCTCCGCCGCCGTTGTAGGTCACGATACGACCATCCCGGATCTGCGGTACGAGTGTACGAAAATCGACTGCTTCCAGGGCCATGTCGCTAGCGATTTGAAAAGGCTTTCCTCTCGCAAGCACGAAGCACTCCCCCTCGGTGATTTTCAGCGGCTCGGGTTCACCATCCACCTGAACCCAGCACTGCCCCATAAGAACGGCATGGAATTTAATCCCTTCGTGCGGACCAAACCGCACACACCAGTCCCCGCCAGCATTGAAGCCACCCGACACGTAGCTGCGCAGCTTCAGCAACGACAGAACATCCGATAGTGGGTCCATACGCAAAGTCTCTCGAACGATCGAATACCAAATACGAACTTTAAACCATAGATCGTCCCGACTCAATGCCGTAGTCTGTGCTGGAAACGGAACAGGAGATCTAGCGATGCGGATATTCGTTACTGGAGCAACTGGTTGGGTCGGCTCCGCGGTGGTTCGGGAACTGATTGAAGCCGGGCATCAGGTCATTGGGCTGGTCCGCTCGGCAGAGCGCGCAGCAGAACTCTCTGCAACCGGGGCACGGGCTCTTATTGGCTCGCTCGAGGATATCGAGTGCCTGCATGAGGGTGCTTCTAAAGCAGATGCGGTGATCCATACGGCCTTTAACCATGACTGGTCCCGATTCGCCGAGAACAGTCTGGCAGAGCGGCTTGCCATTCGGGCGATGGGGGCTGCGCTGGAAGGTTCTGACCGCCCCCTCCTTGTGACATCTGGTGTCGTCCTACTGGCTCCTGGCCGAATCGTGACGGAGAAAGATGTTGCGCCTCCTGTAACCGAAAGTTTCCCCCGCGCCTCTGAGGCGGCCGTTTCAGAGCTGATCGCGCGTGGTGTGCGGGCAACCACGATACGCCTTGCACCGTCGGTTCACGGCATGGGCGACCACGGTTTCGTTCCGCGTCTCGCAGCCATCGCTCGCGAAAAGGGAATTTCCGCCTACGTGGGCCAGGGACTCAATCGCTGGCCTGCCGTGCATCGGCTCGATGCCGCCCGTGTCTACCGACTGGCCCTGGAGAAAGCAACATCCGGTCCCTTTCATGCAATCGGTGAAACGGGAATCGCACTTAAGGATATCGCCGGGGCCATAGGCCGTAGCCTGGGCTTACCAGTGGTTTCACTCTCTCCAGATAAAGCCGCCGCACATTTCGGATGGTTCGCACCATTCGTGTCCATCGACGCACCGGCCGCCAGCAACCACACTCAGGCGCTTCTCGGCTGGGTGCCGGAGCAGCCCGGGCTCCTCGCCGACCTCACGCAATCCGGGTACTTCAGCTCGGGACCGGCCGCGTCTTCCCACTAAAGTGACATCGAAGGAGGACGGAATGCGGGTTCTAGTTACTGGCGCCACGGGATTCATAGGCTCCGCCATTGTTCGCGATCTCGTTGCGGCCGGCCACGAGGTTACCGGGTTGGTGCGCTCGGAGAAAACTGCTGCTTTACTCGACGCGCTAGGCGCAAAGGCTTGTCGCGGAACGATCGAGAATCTCGAAACCCTGCATCAGGCAGCGGCAGCAGCCGATGGCGTCATTCATACCGCCTTCTTTCATGCGCTCTCGCAAACTAACCTCAGCACTCGCCTGCGAATCATGTTCGGCGGTCGCCCGGTCGATATCGTCAAGCGATTCACGACTGCGGCTGTTAGTGCAGAGCGGCGCGCGATAGAGACGTTCGGCGGCGCACTGGGCGCGAGGAAGGGCTCGCTGATCATCGCCTTTCCGACAATGGCAATGACACAAGGGAAACCGGCGCTGGAAATTGACATCGCCGACCCCGGCGCCGTGGGCGGCGCCAGGGCGCCTTCTGAAAAGATTGCATTGGATTTCGCTCGGAGTGGCGTACGCGCCACAATCGTTCGGCTACCACCGTCCGTGCATGACGAGACCAGGCTCGGGCTCATCACGCGGTTGATCGGGATCGCACGGAAAAAGCGGATGTCCGCCTATCCCGTTGACGGGCGAAATAGATGGGCTGCCGTACATCGGCTCGACGCATCACGGCTGTTCCGGCTCGCGCTTGAACACGGCGTGGCGGGCGCCCGCTATCACGCGGTGGCCGAGGAAAGCATCCCCTTCCGCGACATTGCAGAGGCGATTGGACACCATCTCGACGTTCCACTCGTGCCCTTGCTGGCCGAAGACGCTGCGAGGCATTTCGGCTGGCTCGCACCTTTTGTCAGCGCGGACAACCCGGTTTCCAGTCAGGCCACACGGGAGCAACTGTGCTGGGAGCCGCAGCATCCGCAACTGATGACCGACCTTGCGGCTGCGTTGTGTGATGTGCGTCCTTAAACGTCAATAGCTCCGTGCACTGGACCGAGAAACTGGATGTCAATGCACGATTCCCGGGTCCGTCTCACCCAATAGTCTCGCGGAGCGATTTCCCAACCACCAGGAGTACCCGATGCTTTTGACCAGACTCGTGCCACTGGCCGCTGCTTTCCTCATCGCATTCGCCCAACCCTGTGCGGCAGAGCAGATCAATAGCGGTGTCCCGGGCATGCTCTTCGACCATGACGTGCCGGTTACCATGACCGATGGTCTGGCGTTGCGCGTCAATATCTATCGTCCGGAGAAGTCAGGCCGCTACCCGGTGCTGATGCTGATGGGGCCTTACGGCAAGGACACACGGCTTGCCGATGCGCCAGCTTATAAGACGTCCTGGGAAAAGCTGATTGCGAAATACCCCGATCTCTGCAAGAAGTCCTCGTGCCGCTACATCCGGTTCGAGGCGCCCGATCCCGAACGGTGGATCGCAAATGGCTACATCGTGATTCACGCCGATGTCCGCGGGGCCGGTGCCTCGCCCGGCGTGCTCGATCCATTCTCCCCGCGTGAGACCGAGGACTATGCAACGCTGATCGCCTGGGCGGCGCATCAGCCCTGGAGTTCTGGAAAGGTAGGCCTGCTTGGCACGTCGTTCCACGCAATAAATCAATATCAGGTCGCTGCCTTGAGGCCGGAGGGGCTCGCGGCGATCCTGCCTTGGGAGGGCGCCTTCGATCAATATCGCGAAATCGCCTATTACGGCGGGCTTCTCAATGTTTCATGGGAATATTGGTGGACCCATCAGGTGGTGCCCAACCAGAATGGAAATTCAGAAACGCCGTTGAACGACTCCATCAGTGGCGGTAGGGACACCGGAGCGCCTCTCTCCGCTGAAGTGCTTAAGCAGAACCGTGTCGATCCGGTCGAAGCCTTCGCCAGGCATCCGTTCGATGACGCTTATTATCGTCGGCGAACCCCGGACGGTAGCGAGATTACGTTGCCGGTGCTCGACGTCGCCAACTGGACGGACTGGAGTACAGCTGGCTATATCACCGTCGCCAGCAAGCAGAAATGGTTGCGCATCCAGACCGGCGATCATCTGACGCCTTTCTATTCGGAGGAATCGCTCGCGCTACAAAAACGCTTCTTCGACCATTTCCTTAAGGGAGTGAACAACGGTTGGGAGAAGGAGCCGCGCGTCGCCGTGCAGGTCCGGCGTCCGGACGGTGCCAATTGGCGGTATGCATCCGAGTGGCCGCTTCCGGGCACGCAATGGGAGCACTATTATCTTGATGCCGCACGCGGAACAATGAGTCCCGCTCTTGAAACCGCCGCGCCCGCACAGAAATCCTATTCCGGACTGGGCGAAGGGCTGACGTTCAATACTGCGCCCTTCACTGAGGAGACAGAGTTTACCGGGCCGATCGGCGTAAGACTCTGGGTCAGTTCCTCGACTGCGGACATGGACATTTTCGCGGCCCTGAGGCTAATAGACCCGCAGGGCCGGGACGTCACCTTTATGGGCAACAGCGATCCGAATGTGCCGCTTGACCTGGGCTATCTGCGCGTTTCGCGTCGCGCCATCGATCCGGAGAAATCGACCGCGTACAGCCCGTCTCATCCGCATCTCGCGTCGGAGCCCATGACTCCCGCAACGCTCTATCCGGTGGATGTGGAATTTACCGAACCGACAAGCATCGTGATTCCGAAGGGATATCGCCTGGCGCTGACGATCCAGGGCACCGACTTCGGTTACGGGCGTGACGCCAACGCCATTCACGCCAACGATTACGACCTTCCAAACTCGAACAATTCGGGGCTCTTCTTCGCCGCTCATCCGCACCGCGACCCTGCCCTCTATGGCGGCACAAACACGGTTGCAACCGGCGAGGCGCACGCGTCCTATCTTCTGTTGCCGCTCGTACGGCACCAGAACTGAAAATGTTCCTGTCAGGCGATTACCAGGTTTCTGCGTTCGCTTCACCTCACTGTGACCGAACATTCCTTGTGGACTTCGAATCATCCTGGCCAACGTTTACACTCTTCCCGACGGCATAACTTAGGACTGGTTTCCGCAACGCATCTAAGTCGCGACAATGCTTTTAGGATCAACGGATAGCCTGCTCCACACCCGTTGCCACTATGCACTCAACCTCGCGGGTAAGAAGAGTCTTCGCAAAAGCAATGCTAACGCGTCACGTTCACCATCACGAAGCTGTCACAGTTGAAACCCGAAAGGCGCCAGAATCCGAACGATCTTTCTAAAAGACAGCTGTGATTTCGGATCACGAATAACAGAGGCGAAAGGATATTTTCATAAAATTATGGATAAGTTTTTATATTTTGTAGTTATCCTTATTATTATAATTAGTGTGTCCCTCGTCGTTTATGCATTACTTACCGGAGTACCGACACTTTCGTCCAGTAGAGCGGAGGTAAATGAGGTCATCGCTTTGCTTAAACGTGCAAGTCTTGTCAGGGAGGCCATGATTGTTGATTTGGGAAGTGGGTGGGGCGCGTTAGCCGTTGCGTTGGCGCAGGCATTTCCTGACGCATCTGTTGAAGGGATAGAAATAGCACTATTCCCTTATCTAATATCCCGGTTGAGAACGCATGGCTTGTCGAACGTGTCACTGAAATGGGGAAACTTCTTTCGTGACGACCTGCGTCGCGCTGATGCGATCGTCTGCTATCTGATGCCCACAGTCATGCCCAGTGTAGGTGAGCTGCTTGACCGGAATCTGAAGCCAGGCACTTGCGTCGTTTCGAACACGTTCCTGTTCCGGGGGCGCAGGATTTCCGCCGCTCATCAAGCGGGCCTACGTGGCGTTGTCGCCCTGTATGTCTGGCCTGCTCGCCATCTGCTGGCAGACGGCTACGAATAATCGAAGACGCAACCACCAGCATCGACAGAAAGCTTGTGTAGCAACGTCAAATACTTCCGCTATGGCGGCACAAACACGATCGCGACCGGGGAGGCAAACGTGTCTTCAAGCATGCGGCATCACAATTGAAGTATCTCCACACCGCACGTGCCGGGTTTCCGTGTTTGCTTTGCCTCACTGTGTAAATCAGGCTCTTATAGCCTAAAAATTCCGGCCGCTCGCAACGCGTGCGAGCATCTCTCGCAAAGCCTTCTGCGATTTGCAAGTCTGCACGAACGCGCGAGAACTCTTGCCACCGGTCTGGATGCCAATGTGTGGATGACCGCTTACGTGGTATTAGTGTTGCTACCTATATCCGGGAATTTCGTCACTGCACCCGCGCAAAGAGCAAAGATATAAGGAGCAATCGCAAAAAATGACGCTGGAAAACGCTTCAGCGCCCTAGGACAATTAAATCTGGTTACGGCTAACCAAGTAAGGCTCAGCGGCCGTCAAGAGCGCCGTAACCAAAGCTAAATCGAAGCTTCGTAACCGAAATTAATCGGATCAACCCCACCGCCATCAGGAAAACCCCACCCCTTTTTCATTGACATCTAAACTATCAACAACTAAATTAAACCCGATATCCACGCAAGGAACGAGCATGCGCATCGTCTGTATCGGCGGCGGCCCGGCGGGGCTGTACTTCGGCCTGTTGATGAAAAGCCGCAATCCCGCGCACGAAGTCACGGTGGTCGAGCGCAACCGGCCTTACGACACGTTCGGCTGGGGTGTGGTCTTCTCGGACCAGACGCTCGGTAATCTGCACGGCGCCGATGCGCCGAGCGCCGAACGCATCCTCGATGCGTTCAATCACTGGGACGACATCGAAATCCATTTCCGTGGCCGGCGCATCCGCTCGTCGGGTCACGGGTTCTGCGGCATCGGCCGCAAACGTCTGCTGAATATCCTGCAGGAACGGTGCGAAGCGCTCGGCGTGAAGCTGGTGTTCGAAACCCAGGTCGTCGACGACGACGTCTACGACGCCGACCTGATCGTCGCGTGCGACGGCGCCAACAGCGCCATTCGCCAGAAATACGCGGCCACTTACCGCCCCGACGTCGATATGCGCGACTGCCGCTTCGTCTGGCTCGGCACACGCAAGCTCTTCGACGCATTCACGTTTGCGTTCGAAGAAACCGAATGGGGCTGGTTCCAGGCACACGCGTACCGCTTCGACGACGAGATGTCGACGTTCATCGTCGAAACGCCGGAGCATGTATGGCGTGCAGCCGGTCTCGACACGATGAGCAAGGAAGAAAGCATCGCGTTCTGCGAACGGCTTTTCGCGAAGTATCTGGACGATCAGCCGTTGCTGTCGAATGCCGCGCATCTGCGCGGCTCGTCGCAATGGATTCGCTTCCCGCGTGTGATCAACGGCGAATGGGTGCACTGGAAAGACAATCCGCGCGGCGGTAAAACGCCGGTCGTGCTGATGGGCGACGCGGCGCACACCGCGCATTTCTCGATCGGCTCGGGCACGAAGCTCGCGCTCGAAGATGCGATCGAACTCGCGAACAGCATGCGCGCACATCCCGACGACCTCGCCGCCTCGCTCGCGCACTACACCGAAGTACGCAGCGTCGACGTGCTGCGCATCCAGAACGCCGCGCGCAATTCCACTGAATGGTTCGAACACGTCGAGCGCTATACCGCACTCGAACCCGAGCAGTTTGCCTACTCGCTGCTCACGCGCTCGCAGCGCATCTCGCACGAAAATCTGCGCTCGCGCGATGCGCACTATCTGTCCGCATTCGAAGACTGGCTCGCCGCACGCTCGGGTGTCACGCACGCGCCCGAGCAACATTCGGTCCCGCCGATGTTCACGCCATTCACGCTGCGCGGCGTCACGTTGAAGAATCGCGTCGTCGTATCGCCGATGGCTCAATACTCGGCCGTCGACGGCGTGCCCGGCGACTATCACCTGATGCATCTCGGCGCGCGCGCAATGGGCGGCGCCGCGCTCGTGATGACGGAGATGACCTGCGTCTCGCCGGAAGCGCGCATCACGCCCGGCTGCCCCGGCATGTACACGGCGGAACAGCAGACGGCATGGCAGCGCATCGTCGATTTCGTGCACGCGAATAGTGACGCGAAGATCGGCATGCAGATCGGCCATGCGGGAGCTAAAGCGTCGACGCGCGTCAGCTGGGAAGGCATCGATCGTCCATTGCCCGACGGTAACTGGCCACTCGTGTCGGCATCGCAGCAGCAGTATCTCGACGGCGTGAGTCAATGGTCGAGCGAAGCGACCACGAACGATCTCGACCAGATCGAAGCGCAGTTCGTCCGCTCGACGGAAATGGCGGCAGCCGCCGGTTTCGACTGGCTCGAATTGCACTGCGCGCACGGCTATCTGCTGTCGAGTTTTCTGTCGCCGCTGACCAATCGACGCACCGACGCTTACGGCGGTTCCTTGCAGAACCGCTTGCGCTATCCACTGCGGATCTTCGCTGCGATCCGCGCAGTGTGGCCCGCCGACAAACCGATTTCCGTGCGTATTTCCGCGCACGACTGGGTCGACGGCGGCACGACGCCGGACGATGCCGTCGAGATTGCGCGTGCATTCAAGGCAGCGGGTGCGGACATGATCGACGTGTCGTCGGGTCAGGTCAGCAAGGAAGAAAAGCCCGTGTATGGCCGGATGTTCCAGACGCCGTTCGCCGATCGCATCCGCAACGAAGCGGGCATCGCGACGATCGCGGTCGGTGCGATTTCGGAAGCGGACCACGTGAACAGCATCATCGCGGCGGGTCGTGCGGATCTGTGCGCGGTCGCGCGGCCGCATCTCGCGAATCCGTCATGGACGCTCAACGAGGCCGCAAAAATAGGCTATTTCGACGTGATGTGGCCGAAGCAGTACACGGCCGCGAAGTCGCAACTCGAACGCAACTACGAACGCGAACGCGCAATCGCACTGGAAAGCGCGCGTCTGTCGCCGCTCGAAATCGCGCAACGCGCGGAAGGCACAGTATGACAGCCAGCACAACCCACGAAGGGCGGCACGCGGTCGTCACCGGCGGTGGCAGCGGAATCGGCGCGGCCACCGCGGCCGCGCTGCTACGCGCAGGCGCGCGCGTCACGTTGATGGGTCGCGACGCAGCACGCCTCGCTGCGCAACGCGACACACTCGGTGCGCCGGAACACGTCGGCTGTGTCAGCGTCGACGTCACGCAGGAAGCAGCCGTGACCGAAGCATTCGCTGCGGCGTCCACGCAATTCGGCCCGATCGACATCCTCGTCAACAACGCTGGCCAGGCACAGGCCGCCCCGTTCGCCGCAACCGATACCGCGCTGTGGCAACGCATGCTCGACGTCAATCTGACGGGCGTGTTCCTGTGCACGCGTGCCGCATTGCCTGCGATGCTCGAACGCGGCTACGGCCGCATCGTCAACGTCGCGAGTACCGCAGGACAAACCGGCTACGCGTACGTCGCCGCGTACTGCGCAGCGAAGCACGGCGTGATCGGTCTCACGCGTTCGCTCGCACGCGAAGTCGCGACGCGCGGCATCACCGTCAACGCGGTGTGCCCCGGCTACACCGAAACCGAACTGCTGCAGGCATCGCTCGACCAGATCACCGCGAAAACCAGGCGCAGCGAGCAAGACGCACGCGAAGCGCTGCTGCGCCAGAACCCGCAACACCGCTTCATCGCCCCCGACGAAGTCGCGAACGCCGTGCTGTGGTTGTGCGCGAGCGGTTCGGAATCGATAACCGGCCAGTCCATTTCCGTTTCCGGTGGAGAAATCACGTGACCCAGGCTGCCAGCCCGAAGAAAACCGCAGCGGAAACGCGCAGCCCACGCAAGGGTGTCGCAAAGCCCGCTGACAACGTCGTCGATCTCGAGATGAGCACCGGCGTCGACAGTCACATGGGGCTGCGTCTGTGGCTGCGTATGCTGACCACGACGAATCTCGTGCAAGCCGAGCTGCGCAAGCGTCTGCGTGCCGAATTCGACACGACGCTGCCACGCTTCGACATGATGGCGCAGCTCGAACGTCATCCCGACGGCTTGAAGATGACCGAGCTGTCGCGTCGTTTGATGGTGACCGGCGGCAACGTCACCGGCATTACCGATCAACTCGAGAACGAAGGGTTCGTCGTGCGCAGCGCCGATCCGAACGACCGTCGCTCGATCAGCGTGAAGCTCACGCCGGCCGGTCGCGCGCAGTTCGACCGGATGGCGGTCGCGCATGAACAGTGGGTCGTCGAGTTGTTCGGCGGCCTCGGGCTCGACGACAAATCTCGCATGCATCAGCGCCTCGGCAAGCTCAAAAAGCATTTGCTCGACAACGTGAGCCGCTGAACCGCATCGAATCGAAGGAGACAGCGCGCATGACTTCATCAACAGACACCAACAATCTCGTCGACCGGCTGCTGGCAGGCAATCGCACAACACTCGCCGGCTACACCGCGCAGCACTTCGTCTGGAGCGTCGCCAACGGCGTCGGCACGGTCACACTAAATCGCCCTGAGCGCAAAAACCCGCTGACGTTCGAGTCCTACGCCGAACTGCGCGACCTGTTCCGTCAGCTCGCGTACGCCACCGACGTGAAAGCGATCGTCATTCAAGGCGCCGGCGGCAACTTCTGTTCGGGCGGCGACGTGCACGAAATCATCGCGCCGTTGATCAACCTGCCGATGCCCGAACTGCTGCTGTTCACGCGCATGACCGGCGATCTCGTCAAAGCGATGCGCCATTGTCCGCAGCCGATCGTCGCAGCCGTCGACGGCGTATGTGCCGGCGCAGGCGCGATCCTCGCGATGGCTTCCGATCTGCGTCTCGGCACCGCGCGCAGCAAGCTCGCGTTCCTGTTCGCGCGCGTCGGTCTCGCAGGCTGCGACATGGGTGCGTGTTCGATCCTGCCGCGCATCATCGGCCAGGGGCGAGCCGCCGAGCTGCTGTTCACCGGCCGCGCGGCGAGCGGCGACGAAGGCCACGCATGGGGTTTCTACAACCGGCTGTGCGAGCCAGATGTGCTATCCGCCGAAGCGACCCAACTCGCCGCCGATCTCGCCGCCGGTCCGACGTTCGCGCACGGCATCACGAAGAAGATGCTGCATCAGGAGTGGAGCATGAGCATCGACGAGGCAATCGAATCCGAAGCGCAGGCGCAGGCAATCTGCATGAACACGCGCGATTTCGAGCGCGCGTACCGCGCATTCGCGGCGAAGCAGCGTCCCGTGTTCGAAGGAGATTGACGTGAGCGCACCTGATCCGCACAGCGCACTCGCATGGCCGTTTTTTGAGGACCATCATCGCTCGCTTGCCGCCGATATCGAGGCGTGGTCCGCCGCGCATCTGCACGACGTTCCGCACGATGACGTCGACGCGACCTGTCGCTCGCTCGTCCGTGAACTCGGTGCGGCGGGCTGGTTGAAATACGGCGTCGGCGGTACGGCGTACGGTGGTCACGGCGACACGATCGATACGCGCGCCGTGTGTCTGCTGCGCGAAACGCTCGCGAAGCACGCGGGCCTCGCCGACTTCGCGCTCGCGATGCAGGGGCTCGGCTCCGGCGCAATTTCGCTGGCGGGCACGCATGAGCAGAAGTCGCACTATCTGCCGCGCGTTGCGAACGGCACGGCGCTCGCCGCATTCGCGCTGTCCGAACCCGAAGCCGGTTCCGACGTCGCCGCGATGGCACTGACCGCACGCGAAGACGGCGACACGTGGGTACTCGACGGCGAGAAGACGTGGATCTCGAACGGCGGCATCGCGGATTTCTATGTGGTGTTTGCACGCACCGGCGAAGCGCCGGGTGCACGCGGCATCACGGCGTTTATCGTCGATGCGAATACGCCGGGGCTCGAGATCGCCGAGCGTATCGACGTGATCGCGCCGCATCCGCTTGCCCGGCTGCGCTTCGCGAACGCACGTGTGCCGCGCGATCAGTTGCTCGGTGCACGCGGCGAAGGTTTCAAACTCGCGATGCGTACGCTCGATATTTTTCGCACATCGGTTGCCGCTGCATCGCTCGGCTTCGCACGTCGCGCAATGGCCGAAGGACTCGCACGCGCGGCATCGCGCAAGATGTTCGGTCAAACGCTCGGCGACTTCCAGTTGACGCAGGCCAAACTCGCGCAGATGGCGCTGACAATCGACAGCAGTGCCTTGCTCGTCTATCGCGCCGCGTGGCTGCGCGATCGCGGCGAGAACGTCACGCGCGAAGCCGCGATGGCGAAATGGCACGCGAGCGAAGGCGCACAACAGGTCATCGACGCGGCCGTGCAACTGTGGGGCGGCATGGGCGTGCAAAGCGGCACCACCGTCGAAACGCTGTATCGCGAGATCCGCGCGCTGCGCATTTACGAAGGCGCGACCGAAGTGCAGCAATTGATCGTCGGACGCGATCTGCTGAAAGCGCATGCGGCAGATCAGGAGCGCACGCGATGAACGCCGGCACGTTCGAGATGCCGATGCGCATCCGCTTCGCGCACTGCGATCCGGCGGGCATCGTGTTCTATCCGCAGTACCTCGTGATGACCAACGCGCTCGTCGAGGACTGGTTCACCGAACGGCTCGGCATCGACTATGCGGACATGATCGCGCTGCGCCGCGTCGGCCTGCCGATCGTCAAGCTCGACTGCGAATTCTCGCGACCGAGCCGGATGGGCGAAACGGTCACGCTGTCGCTCACGCTCGATGCAACGGGACAACGTTCGATCCGCATCGCGATCGTCTGCCGCAGCGGCGACGAAGTGCGTTTTAGCGCGCATCAGGTGCTCGTCACGATGTCGCTCGACAGCGGCCAGTCGATCGACATTCCCGACGACATCGCCGCCGCGCTCGCGACCTTCGCAACGCAGCCCACATCCGTAACGAATACCGAGGAAACACGCTCATGAAAAAAGATCTGTTGCCCGCGGGCTGGACGCCGCCGCGCGGCTATGCGAACGGCGTGGCCGCACACGGCACGCAGGTTTTTATCGCCGGGCAGATCGGCTGGGACGAACAGAACCGCTTTCACAGCGACACGTTCGCCGATCAGGCCGTGCAGGCGCTGCGCAACGTCGTCGCGGTGCTGCGCGAAGCCGGTGGCAAGCCGGAGCATCTGGTTCGAATGACGTGGTACGTCACCGACAAACGCGAATACCTCGATGCATTGAAAGAGATCGGCCGCGGCTTTCGAGAACTGATCGGCGACTACCGGATCGCGATGAGCGCGGTGCAGGTCGTCGCATTGATCGAAGACCACGCGAAGGTCGAGATCGAAGCGACCGCCGTCATTCCGGACGAAGCGTAGTCACTGCCTGGGAGCCTGGGATGGAACCGTCTGCTCACGTCGATACATTCGCGCGCGATCACTTGCCGCCGCAGTCGCAATGGCCGGAGTTTCTGCTCGACAATCCGGACGTGCGTTACCCCGCCCGCTTCAACTGCGCGACCGAACTGCTCGACGGCACGATCGCAGCGGGTCATCGCGATCGGCCCGCGATCTGGTCCGACGTCGACGGTGTGCCGCACGCAACCACGTACGGCGAACTGCTCGAACGCGTGAATCGCACGGCACACGTACTCGTTGAAAAGCTGGGACTGAAGCCAGGGAATCGCGTGTTGCTGCGCGGACCGAACACGCTGCAGATGGCAGTTGCATGTCTCGCTGCGCTAAAGGCCGGGCTCGTCGTCGTGCCGACGATGCCGCTGCTACGCGCAAAAGAACTGAAGCAGATCGTCGACAAGGCGCAGATCGCAGCGGCACTATGCGACGCACGGCTCGCCGACGAACTCGAACGTTGCCGCGATCCGCAGAACGAGCACTTCTGCGCAGGTTTGCAGCAAGTGTGCTTCTTTCACGATGACGCCGCTGATTCTTTAGATACGCTCGCCGCCGCACTGCCCGCGCAATCGGCCCACTTCGACGCCTGCGACACAGCCGCCGACGACGTCTGCCTGATCGCATTCACGAGCGGCACGACCGGCGCGCCGAAGGGCTGCATGCATTTCCATCGCGACGTGCTCGCGATGTGCGATCTATTCCCGCGTCACGTGCTCAAACCCTCCGCCGACGATGTGTTCTGCGGCACACCACCGCTCGCGTTCACGTTCGGACTCGGCGGATTGCTGTGCTTTCCGCTGCGCGTCGGCGCATCGACGGTGCTGATCGAAAAGCTCACGCCGGAAACGCTGCTGCAAACCGTCGAACGATTTCACGCGACCGTGATGTTCACCGCGCCGACCTTCTATCGGCAGATGGCGCCGCTCGTACCGCGCGTCGACCTGTCGAGTCTGCGCAAGACCGTGTCGGCCGGCGAGGCGCTGCCGGATTCGACACGCGACCTGTGGCGCAACGCGAGCGGCATCGAGATGATCGACGGCATCGGCGGCACGGAGCTGATCCACATTTTCATTTCGTCGGCGGGCACGGAGGTGCGGCCGCATGCGATCGGCCGCGCGATACCGGGCTACGTCGTGTGCGCAGTCGATGACGCGATGCAGCCGCTACCGCCCGGCCAGATCGGCAAGCTCGCGGTGCGCGGGCCGACCGGCTGCCGCTATCTCGCCGACGAGCGTCAGACGAAATTCGTCCGCGACGGCTGGAACCTGCCCGGCGACGCGGTCTACCTCGACGAAGACGGCTACGTGTTCTACCAGGCCCGCGCCGACGACATGATCGTTTCGTCCGGCTACAACATCTCAGGCCCGGAAGTGGAAAGCGTGCTGATGCAGCATGCGGCCGTTGCCGAGTGCGGCGTCGTCGGCGTGCCCGACGACACGCGCGGGCAGATCGTGAAAGCGTTCGTCGTGCTGCGGCCTGGCGCCGTCGCGGACGATGCGCTCGTCACGGAGCTGCAGGAGTTCGTCAAGCAGACCGTGGCACCGTACAAGTACCCACGCGTCATTGTGTTCGCCGACGCGTTGCCGCGCACCGAGACGGGCAAGCTCAAGCGCTTCGCGTTACGGTCGATGTGATCGCGCCGCCGGGCAGGCGGCGCGCTTCGACCAATCCACTTACCCCGCCTACCCCTCGTACGCCGCCCTCAACTTCGCGACGTCGAATTTCGTCATCGTCACCATCACCGCAGCGACGCGCGCAGCCTTGACCTTATCGGTATCGACCATCATCCGGATCAGATCGTCCGGAATGATCTGCCACGACACGCCGAAGCGGTCCTTCAGCCAGCCGCAGCTCTCGGGAAAACCACCGCCCTCTTGCAGGGCGTCCCAGTAGCGGTCGAGTTCCGCCTGATCGCTACAGTTAACCATCAGCGAAATCGCGTGATTGAACGTCTCCTTGCCGCTCACGCCCATCGCGATGAACGGCTGGCCGAAAAGCTCGAACTCGACGATCTTCGCGGCCTGCGCGGCCGGCGATACCTCCGTGACCCGCACGACGCGTGAGTCCGGGAAAATGCCCGCATAGAACGCGGCAGCCTCCTCGGCTTCGCTGAAGTACCAGAGAAATGGCGTGATCTTCTGAATCGACATCGCGAGTCTCCTGTCATTGCTGGTGAAAAACGCAGGTACGTTGCATGCCGCCGCCGGAACGACGAGGGAAGCGCGCCAAAATTAGCACGTCGCAGCCCGCGATTCCACCCCTCATCGCGTAGTCGGAAACCGCGCGGAAACCGCGCACGAATCGCACTGCAACACGCCCCACGCAAGCTCGCGGCATGCTAAAAAGATCTGAAGAAATCAAGCACTGCAGACATTCATCGCCGACCATCAGGAGGAAACAAGTGCCGACAAGAAACGCCTTCTCAGTCATTTTTGCCTGCGCAGCGCTCGGTGCGCTGCCCGTTCGATCCGCCCTCGCCGATACCGCTCCCGCCGCTGCTACCGACGAAACGATCACCGTCGAAGGCCTGACCCATCCTACCGATATCCTGATCGACAAATGGGGCGTCCCGCACATCTTCGCGGACAACGAGCACGACGCGTTCTTCGTGCAGGGCTTCAACGCCGCGCGCGACCGCATGTTCCAGATCGATCTGTGGCGCCGCCGCGGGCTCGGCGAACTCGCGGAAGTCTTCGGCCCCGCGTACGTCGAGCAGGACAAGGCGACGCGCCTCTTTCTCTATCGCGGCGACATGTCCGCCGAATGGAAGCGCTACGGGCCCGACGCGCTGCCCGTCGCCACCCGCTTTGCCGAAGGCGTGAACGCATACATCGACTGGCTTGCCGCGCATCCGGACCGCCTGCCGTACGAGTTTCGCAAAGTCGGTTACTGGCCCGCGCGCTGGAGCGCCGACGATATCGTGCGGATTCGCAGCCACGGTCTCACGCGCAATCTGACGAGCGAAGTCGCGCGCGCGAAGGTCGCGTGCAAGAGTTCGGTCGAAGCCGACACCGTGCGCTTCGGTCTGCAGCCGCCGTGGCAAACGAAGGTGCCCGACGGACTCGATCCGTGCCTGCCCGACGACGTGCTCAAGGTCTTCACGCTTGCAACGCAAGGCGTGCACGTCACGCGTGAATCGCTGAAGAGCGCCGATGCATCGACGACGACGATCGCCGCCGCCGACAACCTCGAAGAGGTCACCGAAGGCAGCAACAACTGGGTGATCGCACCGGACAAATCCGCGACGGGCCGCGCAATCATGGCCAACGATCCGCACCGCGCATATGCGGCGCCGAGCCTGCGCTACATCCAGCAGGTCAGTTCGCCGACGCTCGACATCATCGGCGGCGGCGAACCGTCGGCGCCGGGCATTTCGATCGGCCACAACGGCACGATCGCGTACGGCCTCACGATCTTCAACATCGATCAGGAAGATCTGTACGTCTATCAGCTGAACCCCGCGAATCCGCACGAATACCGCTACAAGGGCCACTGGGAACCGATGCATATCGTGCACGAGCAGATCGCCGTGCGCGGCGGCGCACCCGTCGATGCCGAACTCGCGTTCACGCGGCACGGTCCCGTGATCTACACGGAAAGCGCGAAGAATCGCGCGTTTGCCGTGCGCACCGCGTGGCTGTCGCCGGGCATGTCGCCGTATTTCGATTCGATGCGCTACATGCGTGCGAAAAACTTCGCGGAGTTCAAGCACGATCTGTCGACGTGGGGCGCACCGACCGTCAATCAGGTCTACGCCGACACGCACGGCGACATCGGCTGGGTACCGAGCGGACTCGCGCCGAAGCGGCCGAACTGGGACGGCTTGATGCCGGTTCCTGGCGACGGTCGCTACGAATGGGCCGGCTTCTGGCCGCGCGACGACATGCCGTCCGCGTACAACCCACCGAGCGGCTACTTCACGACGTCGAACGAAATGAACCTGCCGGCTGACTATCCATATCGCGAACGCAAGCTCGGTTTCGAATGGACGAACGGGTCGCGTCATCAACGGATCGACGAGGTGTTGAAGTCGCTGCCGAAGGTATCGATCGAAGACAGCGAGAAGCTGCAGAACGACATCGTGTCGATTCCCGCGCGCAGGCTGGTCGCGTTGCTCGCGCCGTTGTCGAGCGACGATCCCGACACCCGCACCGCGCTTGCGATGCTCAAGGGCTGGGACGCGTCGATGCGCGCGGATTCCGCGCAGGCTGCGCTCGAGGAGGTGTGGTTGAGCCGGCACCTCGGCAGCGCGTTCAAGGCAGCGGTGCTGCCGAAAGCGGCCGCCGATGCGTTCGCCGCGCCGGACACGGCCGTCATGCTCGATTCGCTCGAGCATCCAGGCGCGCGCTTCGGCGAGAACGCGCAGGCCGCGCAGGAAAAACGCGACGCGGTGCTGCTCGCAAGTTTGCGCGACGCGTATCGCGAGATGGTGCAACTGCAGGGCGCCAACAGCAGCGCATGGCAATGGGGCAAGCTGCAGACGAACCTCAACGCGCATCCGTTCGCCGATCTCGTCGACGCCGACATGCGCGCGAAGCTCAACGTCGGTCCGATCGGCAAGGGCGGCAGCGCATATACGCCGAACCAGTCGACCTATCGCGCGAAGGACTTCCGGCAAACGAATGGTCCGTCGTTTCGCGTGATCGTCGACGTGGGCAACTGGGACAACTCGCGCGCGGTGAATCTGCCGGGCGAATCGGGCGATCCGGATAGCCCGCATTATCGCGACCTCGCGCAGATGTGGCTGAACGGCGAGTATTTCCCGCTGTTGTACACGCGGGCGGCTGTCGAGAAGGTCACGGAGAAGCGCATTCATCTTGTGCCGGGGGTGAAGACGGAATGACGTAATCGCGGGCCGCCCGACCGGTTCTCCGATTGGGCGGCGTGAGTTTGAACATGAGCCTGAAATAGAGCCCCCGCTCCATCGCCCACCGATATGATGACGCTCGCCGTCACTTCCCAAATCGAGAGCCCAAGCCGCCATGCTGATCGTCCATCACCTGAACAACTCCCGTTCGCAGCGCGTGCTGTGGCTGCTCGAAGAACTCGGCGTGCCGTACGAAATCAAGCGCTATCAACGCGACCCGAAGACGATGCTCGCGCCGCCCGAACTGCGCGCGGTGCATCCGCTCGGTAAATCGCCGGTCATCACCGACAACGGCGAGACGATCGCGGAGTCGGGTGCGATCATCGAGTACCTGCTGGAACGCTACGGCAACGGACAGTTCGAGCCGCCACTGGGCACGCCGGAACGACGCCGCTTCTCGTACTGGATGCATTACGCGGAAGGCTCGGCGATGCCGCCGCTATTGCTGAAGCTCGTCGCGCTGCGCATCGCGAGCGCGCCGATGCCGTTCTTCGCGAAGCCGATCGCTAAGAAAATCGCTGGTACGTTGCAGTCGAGTTTCGTCGATCCGCAGATCGCATTGCATCTGTCGTATGTCGACGAAGCGCTGCGTCCGACCGGCTGGTTCGTCGGCGATGCGTTCAGTGCTGCGGACATTCAGATGAGCTTTCCGCTGGAAGCGGCGAGCGCACGCGGCGGTATGAACGAGCGCTTTCCCGCAATTGCCGCTTACCTCGCGCGCATTCACGCACGGCCCGCGTATCAGCGCGCGCTAGAACGCGGCGGGCGTTACGACCTGCTCAGCTAGATACTGCGTACTCCACGCTTCATCCGTTTGCGGCGTTCAGCGACGTGCCCGCACGCTCACTCGGCGCCGCCGGTTCGGGCAGCGTGAACAATGACAGGAATCGCTTCGCAGCAGCCTTGCTGCCTTCGATCTTCACGTCGCCAGCGCGTATCGCATCGTCGAGCTTGAGCCCTTCGAGCGCGATGGCAGCGAGCGTGTCCGGATCGCTCTCGATGATCGCATCCGGCTGATCCGCGTTGCCGCGTCCGATCTTCAACTGGCCGGCGGCGATCTTCGCGTCGAAGCGATACGCGCCGAGCCGCAGTTCGTAGCGCGCCTTGAGATCTCCGGCCGCCTCCTTGTCGAACGTCCCCCGAAATGACAGGATCAATGAATCGATGCTGACCGGCAGTTCGCGCGACCATGTCGGCGAACGCGCGCCCCAGCGCCCGAGTTCGATCAGGATCGGCCCGAGCTCGTAACCCCACTCGGTCAGTTCATACACCCACGCAGCAGCCGGCGGCGGTAACTGCCGACGCCGAACCACCGCTGCCAGCTCCAGTTCGTCGAGACGCTGCGTGAGCACATTCGGACTGATGGCCGGCAGGCCCGCCCGCAGATCGGTGAAACGCTTCGGGCCGTGCACCAGTTCGCGCACGACCAGCAGCGCCCAGCGCTCGCCGATCAGATCCAGTGCGTGAGAACTCGCGCAGCCTTCGTTATAGCTTCGTTTGATTGCCATGACCTCGTCGCCGGAAAGTCACAAAAGTGACAGCAGTGTACCCAGTATAGTCGTTCATTCCGGATCAGGAATCTTTAGTTGTATTTTAGGATTAACGAGTGCTAGACTGAAACCTCACCCTACCCCTGAGGAGTTGGTCATGTTGCCTGATCCGTACCTGATGTTCGATGGCACCTGCGCGGAAGCGATGCGCTTTTACGAACGCACGCTTGGCGGCAAGATGAAGGTCATGATGACTCACGAGGATTCGCCGCTCGCGGATCAGATGCCGCGCGAGAACGCTAAGCGCATCATGCACGCGGCGATCGAGTTCGACGGCCGGCTGCTGATGGCCTCCGACACGATGATTGGACATCCGTACGAAGGCATGAAAGGATTCATGCTTGCGCTGAATTTCCCGACCGTCGACGAAGCGCGGCACGTGTTCAACGCATTCGCCGAGGGCGGCACGGTCACGATGCCGATGGACAAGACCTTCTGGGCCGACGCATTCGGCATGGTGGTCGATCGCTTCGGCACGCCGTGGGCGATCAACGGCGTGCCTCATCCTCTATAAACACAACATAACTGCAGGAGCTGCTGCATGACCCACTCCATCGAAGGCCGCAAGCGCTGGCTCGCGCTGATCGTGCTGTGTCTCGGCGTGCTGATGATCGTGCTGGACACGACCATCGTGAACGTCGCGCTGCCGTCGATCGCCGCGGATCTCGGGTTCACCGAGACTTCGCTCGTGTGGGTGGTCAATGCATACATGCTGACGTTCGGCGGCTTCCTGCTGCTCGGCGGCCGGCTCGGCGATCTGTACGGGCACCGCAAGCTGTTTCTCGGCGGCATCGTCGCATTCACGGTCGCGTCGCTCGCCTGCGGGCTGTCGAACTCGCAGGTGCTGCTGGTGTGCGCGCGTGCGGTGCAGGGGCTGGGCGGCGCGGTGGTGTCGGCGGTGGCGCTGTCGCTGATCATGAACCTCTTCACCGAACCCGCCGAACGCGCGAAAGCGATGGGCGTGTACGGGTTCGTGTGCGCGGGCGGCGGCAGCATCGGCGTGCTGCTCGGCGGACTGCTGACCAATCTGCTCAGCTGGCACTGGATCTTCCTCGTCAACCTGCCGATCGGCATCGCGGTGTACGCGCTGTGCATCTCGCTGCTGCCCGATGGCCGCGGTCACGCGGAAGGCGAAAAGCTCGACGTCGCGGGTGCGATCACGGTAACGGCGTCGCTGATGCTCGCGGTCTACGCGATCGTCAACGGCAACGAAGCAGGCTGGCTGTCGGCGCAGACGCTCGGGATGCTCGCGGTCGCACTCGTGCTGTTCGCGGTATTCCTGCGCATCGAGTCGCGCGTGCAGCATCCGTTGATGCCGCTCGGTCTGTTCCGGCTGCGCAACGTCGCGACTGCGAACGTCGTCGCCGTGTTGTGGGCGGCGGCGATGTTCGCGTGGTTCTTCATTTCGGCGCTGTATCTGCAGCGCGTACTCGGCTACCGGCCGATGCAGGTCGGTCTCGCGTTCCTGCCGGCGAACATCATCATGGCCGCGTTCTCGCTCGGTCTGTCGGCGAAGCTCGTGATGCGCTTCGGTATCCGCGCGCCGCTTGCGGGCGGCCTCGCGGTCGCCGCGCTCGGGCTGCTGCTGTTCGCGCGTGCGCCGGTGGATGGCCACTTCGTCGTCGATACGCTGCCCGGCATGATCCTGCTCGGCCTCGGTGCGGGCGTTGCGTTCAATCCGCTGCTGCTCGGCGCGATGAGCGACGTCCAGCCGAACGAATCGGGCCTCGCGTCGGGCATGGTCAATACGTCGTTCATGATGGGCGGCGCGCTCGGGCTCGCGGTCCTCGCGAGTCTCGCGGATGCGCGCTCGAGTACGCTCGCCGCCGCGCACATCGACGAAGCGGCTGCGTTGAATGGTGGGTATCACGTAGCGTTTATCTTCGGTGCGGCGTTCGCTGCGCTCGCGGCGCTGCTGGGTGGCATCTTCATGCGTACAGGCATGCAGACGGGCGCGCATGACGCACCCGCCGCCAACGCGCCGACTGCAACATCGAACGTGCATCAACGCGACGAGGCAGCAGAAAACAGCTGAACGTACGCGCGCGACTTAGCGCTGGCGCAATCAATAACGCGGCAACGGGGGTACACACGGAGTAACACTCATGAGTCACCCATCCGATATCGCCGACCTGATCCGCCGCTGCTTCGCGGCATATGAATCGAAGGATCGCGCGGCACTCGAAGCACTCGTCGCCGACGACTTCCACTTCAGCAGTCCGCGCGACAACCGTATCGACCGGCAGACCTATTTCGAACGCTGCTGGCCGTTCTCGGAAAAGGTGCGAGCGTTCCGTATCGAGAAGCTGTTTGTGCAGCATGACGAAGCATTCGTGCGCTATCGCTGCGAACCCGACAGCGGCCCGGCATTCCGCAACACCGAATTTTTCCGTTTCGCGAACGGTCGTCTTATCGAGGTCGAAGTGTATTTCGGCTTGTCCGAAGAACGCGTTTCGCCGACGTAAGCAAAGCGACATGCAGTTGCGCAAGATCGATCAAATGCGCAACGACCGCGCTCGCTATGCTCGGTTCATGCCTTCATGAGAGTCGCCGATGAGTCCTGCAGGTAAAGCGCTCTGGTTTATCGAAAGCCACTTCGCGAGCGAGTTGACGCTCGATGCGATTGCCGGCAGCGGCTGCGTATCGCGCTTCCATCTCGCGCGCGCATTCGAAGCGGCGACTGGTTATCCGGTGATGCGCTATGTCCGTCTGCGTCGATTGAGCGAAGCGGCACGTCAGCTCGCGAACGGCGCGCCCGACATTCTCGCGGTCGCCGTCGAAGCCGGGTATGGCTCTCACGAAGCATTCACGCGTGCGTTTCGCGACCGCTTCGGGCTCACACCCGAAGCGGTGCGCGCACAGCGCCGCGTCGATAACCTCGATCTCACGGAGCCTCCGAAAATGAATGAAACCCCGCATTCCGATATCGTCCTCGAACCGCCGCGCTTCGAAGACGGCGCGCCGTTTCTCGTCGCCGGATTGTCCGCGCGCTATGCATGCGACGCGACCAACGGCATCCCCGCGCAATGGCAACGCTTTTCCGCGCACCTCGGCAGGATTCCTGGACAGATCGGCAACGTCGCGTACGGCGTGAACCACAACGCCGACGACGCAGGCCACTTCGACTATCTATGCGGCGTCGCGGTCCGCGATTTCTCGACGGTGCCCGCCGAGTTGACCCATCTGCGGATTCCCGCACAACGCTATGCGGTGTTCGTGCATCGCGAGCATGTGTCGGCGGTTTGCCATACGTGGAATGCGATATGGAATCGCTGGCTGCCCGAGTCCGGACACGCGCCCGCCGATGCGCCGCTATTCGAGCGCTACGACGAAGCGTTCGATCCGCTCACGGGGATGGGTGGGTTCGAGATCTGGTTGCCGTTGAAGACGTGATGTGACGCATACGCATGCAACCCCGTTAGTGCCGACGATCGTCGGCACTAACAAAAGCAGTAGCCAATCAGAACTGATACCCGAACTTCAAACTCGCCGCCTGCGCCGACGCATGCGTCGTGTTGATCAGCGTGTCGTAACCCACCGATACCGTCATCGCTTTGGTCGGTTGCATGCTGAGACTCACGCCCGCCGTCAGATAACCGCGCGGCAAACTCGTCCCCGGTGCCGCGAACAGCGTGCCGTCCTGCGCGGTCACCGACACCGCGCGACTGCTGCTCATCAATTCCTGCGCGTAACCCAACCGCACCTGCAGATTGACAGGCCGCAGCGCATCGCCGAACGCCTTGTCGACGGTCACTTCGGCATACGGTTGCAGGCTGCGGACGTTGTCGGTGCCGACGCCGAGATCCTGTCCGCCCGCCCCGCTCTCGCCAAATCCGTTTGCACGGAAATACGCGTAGCGCAGTCCCATGCTCGGCGTCACGACGATGCTACCGAACGTCATCGGCATACTCGCCTGGCCGCCGGCCGTGAACTCGTTGCCGATGTGGTCGCCCTCTGCGGTGCCGAGCGGACCGAATGGTCGCTTCTGCGACAGGAAGTCGAGCGCATAACCGGCAGTCGCCGACACGCCGACCGGTCCGAACCAGCGGCTGCCATACAGCGCGACGCGCAACGTGTCGGCGGTGCCGGAGTCGCCGGTCTGCTGTTCGTTGACATCGGTGTGCGTGTAGCCCCCGGCGACACCGAGCGTGTAGTCGCCGAACTTCCTGTCGAGTCCCGCGAGAAAACCGTAGCGGTTCGCCTGATAACCCGGTTCGCCGCTGGTGCCGCCCACGTGCGTCTGCGCACCGGTCGCATCGATCCAGCCATCGGGCGCCGCAGCCGTCGCCGACGAAACATGATTCAGTCGTGCAAGCAACGCCGTGTTGGCAGCCTGCGAACCGATCGACACGCTTGACCCAAGCGCGGTGTAAATACTGATGCCCGTCGGCGCAACGACCACCGGCGTCACAGGCGTAGTCGGGTTACCCGGTCCAACAACCGCCGCATCCGCGAGTGCAAGCCCCACCGCATTGCCCGAGTACGTCACGTTCTGCTGCAACGACCCGAGCAGCGCACCCGAAGCCATGGTGTTCGTCACGCTGCTGAACTGCCCGCTGATACCCTTCGCCGAGACGAGCGTGTACTGCTTCGCGGTGTACGTGCCGGGATCGTAGGTGATCGCGAGTACGCCATTCAACGTCGCCGTGCCGCCGACGTTCAGCAGCGAAGCCGCCGTCGGACTGACCTCGACCGCGAGCGTGCCGTTGCTCGCCTGCGTGTAATTACCGCCGACGTTGAGCGTGCCGATCGACCCGCCCGGCGACACCGTACCGCCGTTGTTCGCGATGTTGCCTGCCACCGTGCCGTGACCGCGCAGCGTGCCGGTCGCGTTGACCTGCAGATCGCCTGCGAGGGTCGCGCTCGCGTGATCGGCATCGCCGACTTCGAGCGTGCCGGCGTTCAGGATCGTGCCGCCGGTGTAGGTGTTCTGACCGTTCAGCAGCAGCGTCCCTGCGCCGCTTTTCAGCAAACCGCCGGTGCCGGTGAGCGCCTGCGCGACGGTGAACGTGTTCGTTGCATCGTCGATATCGAAGCCGCCGCCCGCGCTGCCCCAGACGATGTTGCGCGCCGTCTGGTTGAAGCCCGTGCCGGTGACCTTCAGCGTGCCGCCCTGGAATTCGAGCGGGTTCGCACTCGCGCCGAGATTCGCATCCGACGCCACCGACAGGAAGCCGCCGGACAACGTCGTCGTGCCCTGATACGTATTATTGCCGTTCAACACCAGCGTGCCGCCGTCGGTTTTGTTGAGACCGTCAGTGCCGGCGAGAACGTTGTCGACGACGGCCGTCGCGCCGCTGCTCACGCGCACCACCGGCGCGACGCCGCCCTGTCCGACGAGCGTCAGTGCATCGCCGGTGAGGTGGTAGCCGTCGGTCATGAACTGCATGCCGGTCGCGCTGACCGCGCCGTTGCTGTCGTCGACCGTCACGGTGCCGGCGGCGCCGCCGAAGATCGCGAATGCCGGCTGCGGCGACATCGGTCCGACGAACTGGCCGCTGGTGTCGGCCCACGTGTTCGAGAACGTGCTCCACGTGCCGCTGCCGCCGCCCATCGAACCCGCACTCGCCTGGCCGTTTGCGTCCCACTCGTTGAGCGTGAAACCCTGCGTATCGATCAGGTTGATCTGCTTGTCAATCGACAGCACCTGCAGCGACATGCCGGATGGCGGCGCGAAGCCGCCGCCGGTGATCGACAGCGACGTGCCCCACTGGAACAGGTTGTACAGCCCCGGCCCCATGCTGCCGAGATTCGTCACGTTGAGCGTCGAGGTGCCGATCGACAGCCCGCCGGTCACGACGATGTGATCGCTCTGACCCGGCGTGCTGAAGTTCGGACCCGGCGCGCCGAAGTCGAAGTTCAGTTTCGAGCCGTTGCCGATGGTGAGATCGCCGTTGACCGTCAGCGTACCGATCTGGCCGGCACCACCCGCGGCGAGCGTGCCGCTGTTCGACACAATCGTATTGCCGACGGTGCCGAAGCCGCCCAGCGTGCCGCCGTTGACGCTGACGGCGCCGGCCACTTTCGCCGTCGTGTGCGTGCTGTCGCCGACGAACAGCGTCGAGTTCGCAGCGACCGTCGTGAGGCCGGTGTAGGTGTTCGCGCCGTTGAGTACTTCGCTGCCCGCGTTGACGTTCAACGTGCCCGCGCCGCCGATCACGCCGCCATACGTGCCGGCCGCATCGCTGAGCGTGAGACCTGCGCCGCCGAGATTGACGTTGCCTGCATTGCCGGCGAGGCTCACGACGCTCAGGCTGTTGCCCGTTCCGGCGCCGGAGATGTCGAACGTGCCGCCGGTCATCTGTACGCTCGAAGCGGCAATCGTGCCGTTGATGCCGAACGAGAGCGTGCCGCCGTTGATCAGCGTGGTGCCGGTGTACGTGTTGTGGCCGGACAGCGTCTGCGTGCCGCCGTCGAGCGTGATCCCGCCGCCGGTCCCGCCGATTACGCCGCCGAACGTGTTGCCTGCGTTAGAGAGCTCCAGCGTGTTCGCACCGAGCGTCACCGTGCCGGCGCTGGTCAGGCTGCGCATGCCGAGCGTCGAGCCGCCGGTGAGACCGGACAGGTCGAGCGTACCGCTGACCAGGGCGAGCGATTGCCCCTGGCCGATCTGCGCGGCGCCGGTCAGCTTCAGCGTGCTCCCTGCACTGATGTTCGTGATGCCGCTGTACGTGTTGACGCCGGTGAGCGTTTCCGTGCCGCCGACGATCGCCAGGCCACCGGTGCCGCCGATCACGCCGCCGAACGTGTCGGCGGCCGCCGTGAGCAGCAGGTTGTTCGCACCGAGCGTCACGGTGCCCGCACCGGACAGGCTGTGCAGCGGAAGCGTTGTGCCGGCCGTAAGACCGGACAGGTCGAATGTGCCGGCCACCACTGCACGCGATTGACTGCCGGCCCTTCCGCCGCCTGTCAGCTTCAGCGTGCTCCCCGCGTCGATGGTCGTGTCGCCGGTATAGGTGTTGACGCCGGTGAACGTTTCCGTGCCGCCGTTCAGCGTCAGTCCGCCGCCGGTGCTGCTGATCACCCCGCCGAAGGACTCGTTGTTCGGGTTGTTGAGCGCGAGCGTGTGCGTGCCGAGCGTCACGTTGCCGCTGCCCGAGAGACCGGCGAGGGTCGCGCTGCCCCCGCTGATGCCGGAGACGTCGAACGTGGTCGCTGCAACGCCGGTCACATCGGTGCCGGACATAGTGCCGGCGCCCGTGATCGCTACACCGCCCGCATTGATCGCCAGCTGACCAGTGAACGTCGACAGATCGCCACTCAGCCCGAGCGTGCCTGCACCGGCCTTGATCAGCGAACCTGCGCCACTGACGCTACCGGTGAAGCTGCCGGCGGCAGCCTGATCGAACTCGACCGACGGCGCCGTCCCGCTGCCGCTGCTCGCAAACGTCAGATTGCCGGCGAACGTGCTGCTGCTGCCGATCAGTTGACCCTGCTCGACCGTCCAGTTGATGCCGCCGTTGCCCGTGCCGGTCAACGTCCATGTGCTGTCGCCGGCCTTGACGTTGTTCGCGAAGCCGACGATCAATCCCGAGTTCAGCGTGCCGGCACCGGCACCGCCCAGGGTCAGCGTGTCGCCGCCGTTCGTGGTACCGCTCAGGCTCTGGATATTGCCGGTGAAGGTCGCGCCCGGGTCGATCGTCAATGCGTTGCCGCCGCCTGAAAACAGCACCGCGTTGGCCTGTGTGCCGTCGCCATTGAGCGCACCCTGAATCGATCCGCCGGTGGTGACCGTCTCGCCGCCCCACGCACGCACGCCGACGCCACCGAAGCCGTTGCCGCCGGAACCGGTCGCGCCGCCGGTGATGGTCCCGGCGTTGGTCAGCGACGAACCCGCGCCGACGAGGTTGACGCCCGCACCGCCTCCGCCGTTACCCGCGGGCTCTCCGGAGCCGTTGGTGAATTGACCCGGTGCGCCACCGGCGCCGCCCGTAATCGTCCCACCCGCGCCATTGGTGATCGCTGTGCCGGCGCCGAGCGCGAGCATGCCGTCCCCGCCTCCGCCACCGCTACCCGCGTAACCATTATTGCCGCCGCTACCGCCGGCGCCACCGACTATCCTGCCGTTATTGATGAGCGACACGCCGCCCGCACTCGTGCCGACGATGATCCCCGCGCCGCCGCCGCCACCCGAACCGCCGTCGCCATTTGTCGCCGCATTCTGGTCGCCGCCCGCGCCCGCCGCGCCGCCGGTGATCACCGTCGCGGCGGACACGGTCGGCGTCGAGTTGCCGTCGTTGATAAAGATGCCTGCACCACCGCCGCCACCGCCGCCGCCAAACAGGCCCCCTGCCGGCGCTGTCTGGCCGGGCTGGCCGGCCCCACCCGTCACCGACGTACTGGCACCCGCCGATCCGATCGCGCCCACGCTGCCGCCGGCGCCTCCCGTTGCCGTGATCGAGTGAATGCTGTCCACCGAAGTGGCGCCAGCGCCACCGTTGCCGTTGCCGTCGGCAGTACTGCCCGCGATTTCGGAGGTGCCGCTCGCGTCGAGCGACGACGCATCGCCGCCCGTCCCATTGCCCGAGGCGCCATTGTTGATACGGCCAGGGCGCACACTCGTGCCGCCCGGCGCACCGCATCCCGACGGACTCGTGGGCGTACAGACCTGGCTCCACGCGGGCACGCTCATCGACGCGAGCACGACGGTCGCGATCGCCAGTGCGAGTGGATTGCGGCGCAGTGCGCGCGCCGAGAAGTTACCGGAAGCACCGCCCTGGGCACGCGCGTTTTCCGGCGCCGCCTGCAGCACGTTGAGCGACGGGTTCCATACGAGTCGGTAGACACGATTCATCGAGATCTCCCCCACACGTCGCTCGCGCAGCGCGCGCGACGGTGACTGATATTTACGGCAAATCAGTTCCGTCGCACCGGAAACTCATGCATGTGTCTCGGGACCGTCTGCTCGTATTCTTTGATTTATAAGACAACGAGTTGGCGTCGTATCGTGACGCATGTAGACAGTCGAATCAACAGTTTTTAATCAAAATGAATAGACCCGTTTTATTGCAACGCGCCGCGCTTTACACGACCCTTACGCCGAATTTGTTTGCTTGCGGATTCACCCAGAACGCGTCGTTCTCGAAACGCCGGAAAACATCGGGCGGCAATATCGTTGCGCGTTCGGACGCGGCAACTTTCCTGTGGACTTTATGTAAGCCAGGCGTGCCGGCTCGCGCATCGAACGCGTCGGCGTCGAAGATCACGTTGTCGAAGTCGTGCTGGAACAGCGGCTCGCCGATGAAGTCATAGATCGCCGCCATCGCAGCAGCGGGATCGCGCACCAGCGTCTCGTATTGCACGAGCATCAGGTGCGGCGTGTGCTCGCCGTAGAACGCTTCCTTCAGCGCGTTGTACGCGTGACCCACCATGCCGTCGGCGTTGCCGACGCCTTCGGCACGGCTATAGACAGTGCCGCCGGTCTGGAAATTGAAGATCGACGAAGGCTGCAGCGCATTGTCGCGAATCACGCGCTCGATACTGTCGATGATCCACGATACGTGACGCACGCACGCGATCGTCTTCGCGCCAGGAAACAGCTGCTGCACGAGCGGCTGCTTCGCACACCACATCCGGCTGGTATCGAAGACGACGTCGGCGGCAACCTCATCGCCGTAGTAATTGTCGAATACGCCGCGCAGCAGACGGGTGCGCTGCGCGTTGTCGATGAACAGCGAGAACTCGTTGCGGTCGCTCATCTCCCCGAGCATCGCGAGCACCATGCCGGCGACGGGCCCGCTCATGTTCGCGTGAAAGCGCGGGTTTTGTCGGAGCAATGCGGCCAGAAGCGTGGAGCCGGCTCTCGGCAGACCCGATATGAAATGGAATGAACGCACGCTTTTCCTTTTCGATTTCCGTTTGCTTTTCGACAGGCTTTTTGCCTTGCAGCGTATTACTACTCTGGTGCGATATTGCTTGCGATTCGACCGCTTGTGCCGTCAGCGGAAATTTAAACGCGTAGCGCGTCGACGACAAGCGGTCGTGCGATTTTTATATCTGAATGCGCGCGTCGTGCTACTGCTGCCCGCAGCCGATATCGCCTTCCGCGCAATGCAGCTGTTCGTCGAGCAACGTGGTCTGCGCACGCGTGAGCCGCGCGAGACACATCGAATACACCATCGGCTGCGCGCTGTACGGCGTCTGCGCGGCGGTCAGGAAATCGCACTGCGCGTTGCGATACGTGAGCCACGCGCGCTCCGCCTTCAGCAGCTCCGCCTTGCCCTGCGGACTCACGCGTCGCGTCAATTGCTCGTACGTGTCGTTCAGCTTGTGATCGGCGGCACGGAAGTCGAGATCGGCGCAGCGGTTCATCGTCAGTTGATCGGACGCGTTTGCGCAGTCCGCGCGCGGCGGTTGCGCGCTCGTAGCGGCGAAGGCACTGCCGCCGGCACACAGAACGAGCGTTGCCGCTGCATGGCGTGAGAACCGGATCATCGTAGGTAAGCTCCTGAGTGGAATGTAGCCAGCACGTCAAGCGCGCGGCGCACGGCCGGCCGGTTCGACTTCGAACGCCTCGCCGGTTGCGAAGAACGTGCCGCCCGCGACGTAGTGGCAGGTGCGCAGATCGGGATCGTCGAAGTGCCAGCGATGATCCGAATAAACGCGGCTGTCCGCATACGCGGCAACCACTTCGCCGATGAACAGATCGTGCCGCTGGCTCGCATCGGGAATCACCTTGCACTCCATCCACGTGACGCAGCCGGCAAGCATCGGTACGTCGATCTCGCGGCCCTTGAACGTCTCGAGCTGGAACGCGGCGAACTTGTCGAAGTCCTCGCCCGCATTCGAGCCGACCGCGAGCGTCTGCCGCGCGAAGCTCACCGACGGCAACTGCAACCCGAACACGCCGCTCGCTTCGATCAGCTGACGCGTCAACGTATGACTGTCGATCACGACAACGATCTTCGGCGGATCGAAGTCGAGCGGCATTGCCCACGACGCGGCCATCACGTTCGACCGGTCGCCGTGCGCGCTCGTGATGATCGTGACGGGGCCGTGATTGAGCAGGCGCGTCGCGCGCGGCAGCTCTACGTTCTCTCTCGTGGCGTTCATGTATCGTCCTCGCGCGGCGTGGCGCGCAATCGTCGTGGTGATGTCATCGCTATACAGGTGAGCATTCTAGACATCAATCCGTCGATGCACACGCTGGTGTGTCCGCGGTTATCATCGCGATCAGTCGCCGGACGGCATGTCGCCGGCTCCCTCTTCGTTCCGCTCCCGACGTCCATGAAAAGAATCGAAACGGTCGTGCTCGCAGCCGACCTGGCAGGCACCGCGGTGTTCGCGCTCGAAGGCGCGCTCGCCGCGATGCACGGCGGACTCGATCTGCTCGGCGTGATGGTGCTGTCGTTCGTCGTCGCGCTCGGCGGCGGCGTGATTCGCGATCTGCTGATCGGCGCAACGCCACCGAATGCCGTGCGCGACTGGCGCTATCCCGCGCTCGCATTCGCGACGGGTCTGCTGACCTTCGTCTTTCACGGCTCCGCGCGCGAATTGCCCGCGCTGCTCGTCACGACGCTCGATGCGGCCGGGCTTGCGCTGTTCGCGGTCGCAGGTGCGCAGAAGGCGCTCAACTATGGAATCGGGCCGTTCATCGCGACGTTGATGGGCACGGTGACCGGCGTAGGCGGCGGGGTGATCCGCGATCTGCTACTCGCGCGCGTGCCGCTCGTGCTGGTCGCCGATATCTATGCGAGCGCGGCGTTCGTCGGCGGCGTAGCGCTCGTCGCTGCGCGACGCTTCGGTGTGCCGCCGGTCGCGGCTGCGTTGCTGGGCGGTGGAGTGTGCTTCGTGCTGCGGATGCTTGCCGTCACGCACGGCTGGCAGTTGCCGAAAGTGACGATGTAGCGGTTCCGGCGCCGCGTGTTTCGCGCGGCGGTCAATCGCGCCGGTGCCGATCGCCAAGCGCAATACCGACGAGCGCCGCGACCAGCACGATGCCGACCACCGCCACCGTTTCCGCCACGGCAATCGCGACGTGCGTCGGTCCGATCACCGCGACGCTGCCGACCAGCAGTCCGATCCCGCACAGCGCACACAGCGCGACGAGCGAACTGGTGTCGTGCGTTTCGTGCGCGTCACGCGAAGCCGCTGTGTCGTGAACGTCGATACCCGGCGCGTCGTCGCCCGGCGCACTGCGTCGCACCGGATCGGCTGGTGTCGAAGCCCGCATCTATATTCTCCTGCTGTGAAAGGGTGGCGTCGGTCTGTTGCGCGGTGGCCCGCTCCGACCGTGCGATTCGGTATGACGATATCGTCGTCAGCGCGAACGGCGTCCGTTCGCATCGGGATGAATGGTAAAGCGGGGATCGCGAACCGTTCAAGCTCAATGTTATGCGTGCGCGATTCGTCTACGCTCAGTGGTCATCGCCGTGCGCGAACATGCCAGAATGTATTTCGATGCGTTCGCGTCTCCCGCCTTTCGACAGCGAATGTTCTATCGCCCGAACGTGCCGCTCTCTTTAATCAAACGATCGAACCGGACGTAAATCGCATGCAGCCTGGCCGCGCTTTCTTCGATCTGCAGCTTCGTTTCGCGGAGCGCGTCGCGATACTCGCGGGTCTGTCGTTCGAAGACTCGCTGCTCGATTACACGAACCTGTATGTGCGTTTCGGTCTCGGCCGAGCGTTTGACCGGATGCATCCGGTGTGGCGTGCTTATGCAGACGGTCTGTGCGACGCGGACGATGCGTCCGCGTGGACCTGGCATTTCTATCGAACCCACGCGCATGAAGTGCCGCCGCCGCACACGGTCGCGAGCTTCGGCTGCTTCACGTACGCGGAAGCATCGGACGATCTGATCCGCCTTCACTTCCAGTACACGGACCCGACAGGCGCATCCGCGCTCGGTGTCGCGCGGATGCCCGCACGGCTCGCCGAACTGCATGCGCTGTTCACGCACGTCGCGCACCATCGACCGCAGACGCAGCGCGTCGCCGGCACGTCGTGGCTCTATCATCTCGACGGCTACCGGTGCCTTTTTCCAGATACCTATCTCGCAAGTGCGACGCTCGCTCCGGCGCGCTTTCGCAACATGCCGCTGTGGGGGCAGTTTCTCGACCGGCACGGCAACGTCAGGCCGCACGTCGCCGCGCAATTCATCGAACGTATTGCGCGCGCGACGCATCCCGACGACCTCGCCGCATGCTTCCCGCTGCAACCGCTCGCGCCGGAAGCACCGATCGACGCGTTCTACGCGTTTCATCGCGTGTCCGCTTCGTCAACCTGACTAGCGTCGCTTGTCGTAGCGCTTCCAGTACCCGAACGCCTCTTCATGACATTCGAGATCGAGTTCGGACACGCGCGCCTGCATCCGCTGCTGCGCGTCCTGAATCGCGATGTTGTAGATCGCCGGGCCGACCTCCTCGACGAAGAAATTCAGCAGCGCGCCGGCCTGCACATTGCCGATCCGCTCTTCGAGGTTCGCGTCGAAGTAGCGTTGCAGCGATGCGATCGCTTCCTTGCGAACGTCCTTGTCCAGTTCTATCGTCATGGCGTCGTCGCTCTGCTAGAAAAGAAAACCCGATTATGACCGCGAGCGCGGCGGTTTTGCGCGGTCGCGACGTTGCTGATAGCATCGTCCGGCACGGGCTTTCACATACATTGCAATGGCCGCGCTCCTTCATACTTTCGCGCTCCTTCATACTTTCGCGCTCCTTCATACTTTCGCACTCCTTCACCGATCATGAACGCATCCCCGCTTTTCGACGATTCATCTGCCGGTGCCGGCCTCGGCGTGTACACACGCGCGCTCGGCGGCGGCAGCGAATGGTGGCGTGTGTCGCTGTCCGAGCGTCCGTTCATGTACCGGATCGAACACGGCCACGACGACGGTTCGGTCGATATCGATACCGTCGTCGATCGCGAGAACCTCGATGCAAAGCTGCAGAAGTGGCATCGCGAAGGGTATCTGTCGGAAGACGAACGGGCACGCGATGAAGATGCGTCCGTATATTCGGCGAGCTTTATCGCAGACCTCGAGGAGGCGTCGCGTGGTTATGCCGCAGCGTCTGCTGCACAGCCCAGGCTTAACGAAGCACAGCCGTCGGTAACCATCGGCCGTGTCGACGTACCCACAGGTGAGCCGAATCCGCTCGTCCCCGCGATCAACCCCGCGTATCTGTTTCCCGAACGCTTCGACGATATCGTCGAAGACATCGTCGAGAATCGCCGCGTGATGCTGATCGGACATACCGGCTCCGGCAAGACGAGCCTGATCGAGCAGGTCGCGGCGCGTGCACAGTACGGCGTGCTGCGCTCGAACATGAACGGCCAGACGACGGTCGGCGATTTCGTCGGCTTCTGGACCGTGAAGGGCGGCGAGACGGTGTGGGTCGATGGCGTGCTGCCGACGGCGATGCGCGACGGCCGCTGGCTGATCGTCGATGAAGTGGACTTCGCGGAGCCGGCGATTCTCGCGGTACTCACCGCCGTGCTCGAACCAGGCGGCCGTCTGTTGTTGAAGGAGAAAGGCAACGACATCGTCGAGCCGCATCCGTCGTTCCGTCTGTTCGCCACCGCGAACGCGGTCGGCGCGATGAGCCAGTTTCGCCATCTGTATCAAGGCGCGAATCTGATGAACGAAGCGTTCCTCGATCGCTGGCGCGTGTACCTGATCGACTACCTCGCACCCGACGAAGAGGCTGACGTGCTCGTGCGCACGCTCGCGCCGCATCTGACGCCCGCGATGGCGCGCACGCTCGCCGCAATTGCCGCCGACTGCCGTGCCGCGTTCGCGCGCGAAGACCTCGCGAGCGCGTTCTCGACACGGCGTCTGCTCGACTGGGCGCAACTGATGCTGCGCACCGGCGACCCCGAGCGCGCCGCCGGCCCCGCGATCTACGCGAAGGTCAGTCCGGAAGATGCCGCGTTGATCCGCAGCATCATCCGGCATTACATCGCGCCGCGCGCGTAACGCCAGCGTAACGCGAGATCACGTCATGCAGCCCGCACGCGGCGCCGACACGTTCGGCTTCGAATCGACACTCGGCAAGATCGCGCGCGTGCTGACGGGTCAGTACGGCATCGAAGTCGCGTTCAGTCCCGAGGGACCGCGCGTCGAACGCGGCCGGATCGTGATTCCATCGTGGGACGTAGTTGACGAGCTCGATCGCGATGCGCTCACCGGCTATCTCGATCTGCTCGTCGCGCGCGCGAAGTATTCGGCTAACGATGCGCTCGTTTCACTCGGCAACGGCACTCACCAGAGACTCGCGCAGGTCATCGAAGACCGGCGCGTCTGCGCGCAGCTGCTCGAACGCTATCCGGGCGCGCGCTGGTTCGTTGGTCAGTTGCGCCGGCACGCCGCGCACGATGCGCGGCAACGCTGGGAAAAACTGTCGTGGCGCGACCGGCTGATCTGGCTCGTCGAACGGCGACTGTGGGACGAGACACCCGACGTCATTGAGCTGAGCCCATCGCTATCGGCAGCATTGCATGCCGTCGACGAAGCGCTCGCCACCGCGCGCACGAGCCGTTCGACGCCCGACAGCATCGCATCTGCGCGCGCGGTGATCGCGACGGTGCGCGCGCTTGCATCGACGGGCGGTGCGCACAACATGATGTTCACCGTCGGCGCGGCGGATGGCTACGACGCGGAGTCGGTCATCGCGACGTTCGATGCGCCGGATCTTCCTGCGGGCGGCGACGGCACGGCTGCCCCCGATAGCTCGACGAGCCATTCCGCCGACAACGATGCGAACGCGAACGCGAACGCGAATGCCACCACCGCAGCAGGCATGGGCCACGCGCCGCTCGGCGAGCCGACCGCTTCCGAAGGCCTCGACAACGCGCCACCCGCTCCGGATGCAATCGCACGACACGCCCGACCGCTGCTATCGATCCCACTCACAACCGAGTTCGACGTCGTCACCGATCTAACGGGCCGAGGCGACACGCGCGACTGGCACGCACTGCGCACGCTCGCACGTGCCGAAACAGCGCCGCTGAAAGCGAAGCTCGAACGCGCGCTGAAGGCCGACGAACTCACGCACTGGAAGCGCGAACAGGAGCGCGGCGAAATCGATCGCACAGCCCTCGCACGACTCGCGCGCTCGCCGGGATATCGGACGCCGTTTCGCGTGAAGCGCGTGACGAAGGGACGCGACGCGGCCGTGACACTGCTCATCGACCGCAGCGGCTCGATGGCCGGCCGCAAGATCGAACTTGCGCGGCTATGCGCAGCCGCGTTGTGCGATGCGCTGACGCAGCTCGGCTTCGATTCCGAAGTGCTCGGCTATAGCTCGGTCGAATCGGCGGAAATGAAGCAGTTGTATGAACGGCGTCGCGCGGCAGGTGTCGAGATGAGCGCGTTCAATCGCACGGTCGAGCGGCTTGATCTGCAAATCTATAAGCGCTTCGGTGTCGCCGATCCAAGCGGTCTCGCCGCGCTCGAATGCGGCCACGAGAATCCCGATGGCGAAGCGCTCGCGTGGGCAGCCACGCGGCTCGCCGCGCACCGTGCGGAACGCAAGATCCTGATGGTGCTCTCCGATGGCTATCCGGCGACCGGCGACGGAAACCCGGACGTGCTGCGCACCGATCTGCATGCACGCATCGATGCGATCGGCAGGACCGGTATCGAACTGATCGGCGTGGGGATTCTCGACGATGCGGTCGATGCGTTTTATCCGCGGAGTATTGTCGTGCGGAAGTTGCATGAGCTGCCGGGGACGGCGTTCAAGGTGTTGAGTGCGATGTTGCTGGAGCGGTGAGTTGTGTCGGGCGCAGATTGCGGGGCGCACGAACACGACCGCTTCGCGGGTACCGCTATCGACCCATCGCTCCCGCTCCCGCTCCCGCTCCGGCAACAGCCACACGCCCCACTTCGCCCAGACCCGCCTGGGTATCGACATGACGGATAGCCGCCGCAGCCTGGTCGTGCTGTCGCTTCTGCAGCGCTTGCGCCAGCAGTTCGAGAAATACCGCGACGTTTGCCTGCTTGTACGCTCGCTGAAAATCGATGACCACCTCGACAATCGCCGCATCGCGACTGGCGACGCTCAACGTACTCGCGATATGCGAACTTCCTCGCGCCAGTTCCGCCATGTAGATGTAGCGGTAGGTCACGAGGTCAGCGTCCCACTGCGTCCGTCGACTGGTTTTCATCGTGTGTCCCTCGCGCATCGGTTGCGACTTCGCGCCGGCCCTGTCCTGTTCAGCGTCGACGCGAACGACATCACTTCCCCTTGAAGACCGGCGGCCGCCGCTGCGCGAACGCATCGAGCCCTTCGCTGAAATCTTCGCTTCCACACGCCAACCGACGCAGTTCGGCGATCTGTTCCATCGCCTGCACGGGCACCGGCTGCAAATCCTCGAGGATGCGCAACTGCTCCTTGACCGCCTGGATCGCAAGCGGTGCCTTGCCTGCGATGCCGCGCGCGAAATCGAGCGTCGTCCGTTCCAGGCGATCGCTGTCCACCAGACTGTTCACCACGCCGAACCGCTCGGCGCGCTCCGCATCGAGCGGCTTCGCGCAGAAGAACATTTCCTTCAGCACGTGGATCGGCAGGTTGTTGACGAAGCGCAGCAGACCGCTGGTCGTATAGGGCAACCCGATGTTCGCCGGTGTCATCGCAAAGCGCGCGCTACGATCCGCGATGACCAGGTCGCAACTCATCGCGAGATCGACGGCGCCGCCCCACACCGATCCCGACACCATCGCGATCACGACGCCGGGATACGCGCGCACGCGGCGCAACACGCGTTCGAGCGGCTTGCCATAGGCGACCGGATCGCGATCGTGGGCGAGTTCGCCCAGGTCGTGACCGGCGCTCCATACTTCCTGCCCCACGCCGCTCGTGAGAATGACGACCGGGATGCGCTGCGCAGCGAGTTCCACCAGACCCGCATCGAGCCCGTCGAGCAGATCTGCACTAAGCGCATTTCGACGCGTCGGATTACTGAAGACGAGTTGACCGATCCGCTCTTCCGCGATGCTGATGGACACGGTGCAGGACGATTGTCTGCCGTTCATTGCGCGACCCCCGCCGTCTGTTCCGATGTTTTCGTCGCGTCATACTCCGCCTGAAACACCGCCTTTGCATCGATCAGCGCATCGATCGTTTCGGCATCGAAGTCCGCTTCGCGCAGCACCTCCAGCGTGTGTTCGCCGAGTGCGGGCGGTGGGCGTCGATGCACTTGAGGCTCTGCATCCTCGTGTGCCGGGATGGAACTCGACATCGGCGTCATGACCTGACGCAGCGGACCGAGCGTCGGATGATCGAGCGTTTCGACCAGCCGGCAATGCAGCACCTGGGGATCGCGGAAGACTTCATCGAGCGTGTTGATCGGCCCCGCCGGCAAACCCGCGCCGACGAACAGTTCGGTCCACTCGCGTTTGCTGCGCGTCTTCAAACGCACTTCGAGCAGCATCTTCAACTCGTCCCGATTGGCGACGCGCGCTTCGTTGGTCGCAAAACGCGGATCGTCCTGCAGGCTCGGAAGATCGAGCAGCTTGCACAGACGCAGCCACATATCGGTGGTGATCGGCGCGAGATTCAGCGGACCGTCCGCTGTTTCGAACACACCGTACGGCGCGATGACCGAGTGTGCGTTGCCGGTGCGACGCGGAATGTCGCCGAGACTCAGATAACGCTGGCCGTGCACACTCAGCAAGCTGACGAGACTCGCGAGCAACGACGTGCTGACATGCTGACCGCGTCCGGTGCGTTCGCGCTCGTACAACGCCGCGAGAATCGCCATCGCGAGCCACATGCCCGAACTCAGATCGCCGATTGCGGTGCCGGTCCGCGTGGGGTCGCCGTCGGGAAAACCGGTCAGGCTCATCAACCCCGAGTAGCCCTGCGCGATCTGGTCGAAACCGGGCCAGCCGCTCATCGGACCATCGGCGCCGAACGCGTTGATGCTGCCCATCACGAGCCGCGGGTTCCGTGCGCTCAGCACGTCGTATCCGAGTCCCATGCTTTCGATGGTGCCGGGCTTGAAATTTTCGATCACGACGTCGGCGCCGTCGATCAGGCGATGCAGCGCCGTCCGCCCATAAGCATTGCGAAAGTCGATGCACACGCCGCGCTTGTTGCGGTTGCAGGACAGGTAGTAGGTGCTCACGCCGCGATCGAACGGCCCCCAGGTCCGGCTCATGTCGCCGCCGCCCGCGGGTTCGACCTTGATGACGTCCGCGCCGAGATCGGCCAGCACCATCGAGCAGAATGGCCCGGACAGTGCACGGCTCAAATCGACGATCTTGATTCCCGGTAACGCTTGCATTGTTTTCTCCCTCGAATCGATAACGGTGCGGCCCAACCGGGCGCGCTATTCCGGCAGTGTCTGGTGACGGGTTTCGACAGCGAGCGGCAGGATGAAAATGCCCACGACGAAAGCCGCTGCGGTCCATGCGACCGGAATGCCCAGCGAGCCCTGCCAGTGAATTGCCGCACCGAGCAGAAAGTTGACACCGGCGCCAAGAAAGCGACCCACCGATGCGTTGAACGCAAATGCAGTCGCGCGGATGCGGCCGGGATATTGCTCGGGCAGCCACAGCGAGAAGATCGCGAAATTGCCGCCGAAGAACCCTAAAAACACCAGCGACACCATGAACGGCACGAGCCCGTTCGGCATGTAGAACGCGAAACCGAACGAGAACACGATCGACGCGGCCATGCCGGCAAAGTAGACGCCGAGCGCGGCGCGCCGCCCGAGTCGTTCCGCGAGCCACGGTGCAACGAGACAGCCGAGGATCGTCGCGAAGGCAAGAATCGCTGCGCCGATCGACGCGAGATGTACCGCGCCTTTATGGTCGATGCCTGCCCGCGTCGCGAGCGTGGTGACCGCGCTGGCCTCGTAGACCGAACCCGCCCACAAGCCGACGATCGCGACGCCGACCAGCGCCGAACTGGTCAGCGTGCGGCGCAGGTAAGCTGACGAGAAAATCTCCCGCATCGGACGCGCCGCCATCACAGGCTTCTGTGCGCTGTGCGACGCATCGCGTCGTCTGCCGGGTTCCTTGACCCTGAACACCGTGAAGATCGCAACCAGCGCAGGCGCGAGGCCGCAGAGGAACATCGCGCGCCAGCCGTAAGTCGCGCCGACTGTGTAGTTCAGCCACGCCGCGAGAAAGAAGCCGACGTAGTAGCCCGTCTGAAGATAACCGGCGCCCATCTTGCGTCGATCCTCGGGCCAGCTTTCGGCCACATAGGTTCCGGCGAGTGCCCACTCGCCACCGACACCGATGCCGGCGATCAACCGGAACGCAGCCAGCTCCCAGACGTTGTGCGCGAATGCGGCGGCGCCGGTGAACACCGAGTAGATCAGGATGCTGGCGGCCAGCATCTTGACCCGGCCGAAGCGGTCCGCGAGCGGCCCCCAGATGAACGACAGTCCCCAGCCGATCAGAAACAGTGCGAACAGGATCGAGCCGTACATGCCCAGATTGCCTGGCGTCGCAGCGATACCCGAGTTGGGCAACAGTTCGGTCAACGCGGGAATCAGCACGAGCGCGTAAATGACCGAGTCCACGCCGTCCAGCACCCAGCCAGCGTAGACCGCCCAGAAGCCGCCGATCTGTTCGCGGGTGAGAGGGGTGCGACGAGGCCGGCTGCCAGGCGCAACTGCGGGTTCTGCTGTAATCATCGATGTCTCCATACCGGCATGCAGCGTCCGCAGCGAAACTGCGCGATGCCGTCAATGCCGAGTTCTTTTTTAGGTGTCTGCGAGTCCAGTATAAAAAGCGCACCGATAATATAAAAATATGATATTCATCTAATCCGATCGGATTTTCTTATGGAATGACCGACGAGGAGACAGACGTGGATCTGCGGCAACTTCGGTATTTCGTCAAGGTGGTGGAGCTTGGCAACGTCACGCGGGCCAGCGAGGTGCTGCATATCGCGCAGCCCGCGATCAGCCAGCAGATCCGCAATCTGGAGCAGGAACTCGGCATGCAGTTGCTGGAGCGCAGCGTGCATGGCGTCGCGCCGACAGCAGCGGGACAGACGCTCTACCGGCACGCAACCGACCTGCTTCGGCAGGCCGACGGCACGCGCGAACTGCTGCGTCAGGATGCCGAAGTCCCCCAGGGCAAGGTGTCGGTCGGCATGCCGTCGAGCACGGCTCGGGTGCTGGCGATTCCGCTGGTCCGCACGGTTCGCGAGCGTTACCCAGGCATCGTGCTGGAACTGATCGAAGCGCCGAGCGCCGATATCGGCGCGCTGATCAACAGCGGACGGGTAGAACTGGCCGTGGTGGTCGACCCCGTCGAGACGCATGGGATCGCAGCGCAGAAACTGCTGACTGAGGCGTTGTACCTGGTCGCGTGGCCGAAGTTTCGGATGTCGAAAGGAACGGTGACGCTCGCGGATCTGGCTCGCATGCCGCTGGTTTTGCCGAGCGCACCGAATTCAATTCGCAGTCGCGTGGATTGGGCGCTGAAAGAGGCGGGATTCGCGTGTGACATCCTGTTCGAGGCGAGCTCCACTACGCTTCTGTTTGCAGCGGTGATGGCTAAGCTGGGGGTGACGATCCTGCCGTGGCCGGCCGCGCATGTGGAACTCGATGAACGCAAGCTCAAACTCGCCAAGGTCGATCACCGGTTGTTTTCACGTGAGCTTGCGCTGTGCTGGCATGACACGCAGTTGTTGAGTAATGCGGTGCAGAAGGTTAAGGGGACTATTCTGGAGTTGTTTGATGTGTGGGGAAGGCATCCGGTTTGGGCGGTGGGGGGTATTTGAGCCGTGGCCGGAGCTCTTCGAAACGAGCTATATTTTCTTCCTTAGTAATTTCAAACATGCTTAACGCTCACTACCTAACCATGGCAAATCTCGATCACTCCATGGAACCCGCGGTTGACGTGCAACGTTGACGACCAGGCTTTCGAGGAAACGACTATGGGATACGACGTCCACATCACCCGCAAGGAAAACTGGTTCGATAAAAGCGGAGCTAACATCGGTATTGACGAGTGGAAAGCGCTTGTTCTGTCCGATCCAGATATGCGTCTCGACAATGACGCGAGTGTGGTCGTGGGGGGCGGAAGTATTCTGCGCATAGACAGCGAAGGACTGGCTGTCTGGACCGCCTACGCAGAGGCAGCATCAAGTGGAACCATGGTGTGGTTTAGTTTCCGGCGAGGCAATGTAGTAGTCAAGAACCCTGATAGAGCGATTCTCGGCAAGATGTGGCATCTGGCACGGAAGCTTGACGCAAAGGTACAAGGCGAAGAGTGCGAAGTGTACGGCGCCAATGGCAGCATTATTCGCTAGTGAATTGCCACCACTCGGAAGCAACGAACCGCCAAGCGAAAAAACAAATATCGGCCCACAACATGTCGCACGAATACCTTGTCATTTTCCAGTACCACGAGCCTGAACCGCTACGGCTATTCGAGCTCGGTGTGACCGAAGACTACGAATCGACGACTGGAGTCTTCATCAACGCAGCGACAGCGGAAGAAGCTTTGATCTGGTGCGAGACAATCGCACAAGCGCTTCTGCGGCGCTGCAATGACGACATATCGTTGAACTGGAAGCAGTTGGGGCATAGATGCTGGATCGAGCCCGATCCCGAAAAATCGCCTTGGGGTCATTGCTTGAGCTTTTTTCTGCACGTTCAGGCAGGTGAAATGCCGAACATCCATGCAATGGGTACCCCCGCTTACATCCGTTGGCAAGATGGCCATAGCGGTTCTGCAATCTGAAATGGAGTGCGGCCGGTCTTCATCTGAACCAGGCCAGTCTTTGCGCAACCGCCGCACTTCAACCGTTAAAGTTGACATCTCCAATATCTCTGACTAAAGTCAGATATATGAACCCATCTGACATCCTCCAGATCCGCAGCTTCAACCGCATCGTTGCCGAAAGCATCGGCGCGCTCGACGAGCATTTCCTCGGACGAGGCCGCCCGATGGGCGAGTCACGCTTGTTGTGGGAAATCGGCGTCGAAGGTGCGGACGTCCGCACGTTACGCGCACGGCTCAATCTCGATTCAGGCTACGTCAGCCGCACATTGGCTTCGCTTGAAAAGCAAAAACTCGTCGCGATCGTCGCGCATCCGGACGATCGACGCGTACGCCAGGCTCGCTTGACGTCGGCAGGTCTTAAGGAAAGGGCCGAACTCGAGCGACTCTCCGATACAGTCGCTTCGCGCGCACTCGAACCGCTAGGCGATGAGCAGCGCAAAAAACTCGTCGCCGCCATGGCCGAAGTCGAGCGCCTGCTGCAACCGTCTCTCGTGCAATTCACGCTCGAAGACCCGGACAGCGACGACGCACGCTGGTGCTTCGAACAGTATTTCGGCGAACTCAATACGCGCTTTGAAGCAGGATTCGACCCGTCCGCGAGTCTGTCGGCGGATGCCGACGAACTGAGAGCGCCGCAGGGTGCGTTGATCGTCGCGAGACTTCATGGAAGCCCGATCGGATGCGTCGCGTTGAAATTCCACAAGAAGTCGCCAGCGGAACTCAAGCGGATGTGGGTCAGTTCCTCCGCGCGCGGGATGGGTGTAGGCCGCCGGTTGATCGTCGAGGCCGAGAACCATGCTCGACAAAGCAAGGTGCGCGTGATTCGCCTTGAAACAAACCGCGCGCTACGCGAGGCGATTTCGCTATATCAGCGATCTGGGTACGTCGAAGTCGAGGCATTCAACACAGAACCCTATGCACATCACTGGTTCGAAAAACGTCTAGCCTGAAGGCGAAAAACTTCAAAGCCGCAACCGGTTCCTCCCCACCACCGCAAACGAAACCGCCACGGCCCCCTTCGCAACCGCACGCGGCGATTCAGGCAGCAACGCACGACCATTCGACGGATGCTGTTGCTGCTGCGCCAGCGGTCCATACAAATCCGGACGCCGCGCGGCAAGCCAGCGACGTCCACGGCTACCCCCAGCGAGCGTCATATCGACGTCGGCGACCGCACCGACGCCTTCGGTGTGGGACGCGCACGTGGCCAGCACATGCCCCGACGGGTCGACGATCATCGCGGCAGCATCGCTACGATCATCGCTATCGACACCCTCCGCAAACGCGACAAACATTCCGTTATCCGCTGCCCGCGCCGACAACGCCGCAGCATCCAATCCGTCGTCACCCACGCGACCGCGTTCACGCCGATGCGCAGCCACCAGCAACGTCGCATCCATCAACGCAGTCATCCGCACGTTCTCGACCGGATAGCTGTCGCTGCCGATCAGAATCGCGACGCGTATCCCCCACGCAGTATCGAACACGGTGAACGCATCGCCATTGCCGATCCGTCGATGGCCCGCTGCATGCAACTGTCGATGGCAATGCCGCTCGCCACCCGGCAAGCACACCGCATAGCTGTTGAACAACCGCCCGTCCGGCGCCCGTTCGATCAACCCGACGCCGCACGCAACACCGGTTCGATCGACCGCAGCGGCAACCGTACGAACCGACGCGCCGTCGAGCGGTTCAGCAAGCGCATCGAGCTGCGCGCGCGGCAGCTTCGCCGTGTTCGCATAACCGCTCAGGCTTTTTTCCGGAAACACCGCAAGCGCGACGCCCTCACGTGCAGCATCGCCGAGCAGCGCGGCGATCCGCGCAGCGTTGTGCGCGTTGTCGCCGTCGCGCGAAACGAACGGTATCGAGGCGACCCGCAACGTCGATGCAGCCAAGATCTACTCCCAAACGATCGATGAACTCCATTGGACCGTCCGGCATTCGATAAGTAAAATGAATGTTTTGATCGATTCGATAACACAATCGAATGGAATCCGCATGGACCTGAAACTGTTGCGCGCGTTTCTGACGGTGACCGAACTCGGGCATTTCGGCCGTGCCGCCGATACGTTGCACGTCAGCCAGCCCGCGCTCAGCAAGCAGATCGCCGCGCTTGAGACATCGCTCGGCGCGAGACTGTTTGAACGCGGCCGGCATGGCGCGGAGCTAACCGCGTTCGGTACGGGCTTCGCCAGCGATGCGGAGCAACTGGTGCGGCAGGCAGACGACATCCTCGCCCGTGCGCGCGAATCGGCATCCGGCAAGCGCGGGCATTTGCGCATCGGGCTCGGGCTGTCGACGCTCACGCATACACCGAAACTGATCGCCGAATTCCGCCAGCGCTATCCCGACATCAGCGTGACGTTGAACGATCTGTCGTCGGCCGAGCAGACGCGGCGCATTCTCGCGGGCACGCTCGATGTCGGTTTTCTGCGTCTGCCGGCCGAACCGGGGCTGTCCGCGTTCGCGGTCGTCGACGAAGCGCTCGCGCTCGCGGTGCCCGAGCATGCACGCTGGAAGCGTCTGCCCGCCGATCTGAACGAACTCAACGAAATCGGCTTTATCGCGCTGTCGCGTGCACGCGGGCCGGGGCTCGCTTCGCAGATCGATCGCTGGTGCGGCAAGCGCGATTTCGTGCCGCGCGTGATCCAGCAAGCCGACGACATCCAGTCGGTACTCGCCGCCGTCGCGGCGGGCGTCGGCGCGGCGCTATTGCCGTCGCGCGTGCGTTATCTGCTGCGCGATGCACGCGTGCTGTCGCTGCGCGATCCGTCGACGCGCTGGCATGTCGGCCTCGCATGGCAAACGCATCGCGACGACGCAGTGGTGAAGCGCTTCGTTTCATTCGTGCGCTCGGCCACGCGCGGCACGCGCTAAACCTCAAGCGGATGCCTGGCGGACGAAAAGACAGAATCACGGACTGTCACGCGCAACCCGCTATGATGTACCCATTACCCTCTGCCGCATCTGCGGCACGCAGCTGGAGAATTCATGGCCTCATTACAGGAAAGCGCCAGCATGGCGCTGTTTTGCGACTTCGAGAACGTCGCGCTCGGTGTGCGCGACGCGAAGTTCGAGAAGTTCGACATCAAGCCGATTCTCGAGCGGCTGCTGCTGAAAGGCAGCATCGTCGTGAAGAAAGCGTATTGCGACTGGGATCGCTACAAGGGCTTCAAGGCCGCGATGCATGAAGCGAGTTTCGAGCTGATCGAGATTCCGCACGTGCGCCAGTCGGGCAAGAATTCGGCGGACATCCGGCTCGTCGTCGATGCGCTCGATCTCTGCTACACGAAATCGCACGTCGACACGTTCGTCATCATCAGCGGCGACTCGGATTTCTCGCCGCTTGTCTCGAAGCTGCGCGAGAACGCGAAGAAAGTGATCGGCGTCGGCGTGAAGCAGTCCACGTCCGATCTGCTCGTCGCGAACTGCGACGAGTTCATTTTCTACGACGACCTCGTGCGCGAGCAGCAGCGCGCCGCCGCGCGCCGCGACCAGGATGCGGGCACGGGCAACGGCGCGGCCGCGAAGCGTTCGCCGGACGAAGACCGTCAACGCAAGAAGGAAGTCGAGGAACGCAAGTCCCGCGCGATCGCGCTTGCCGTCGAGACCTTCGATGCGCTCGCCGCCGAGCGCGGCGAGAGCGGCAAGATCTGGGCGTCGGTGCTCAAGAGCGCGATCAAGCGACGCAAGCCGGACTTCAACGAGTCGTACTACGGCTTCCGCGCGTTCGGCAATCTGCTCGACGAAGTGCAGGCGCGCGGGTTGTTCGAAGTGGGTCGCGACGAGAAGTCGGGGGCGTTCGTCTATCGATCGACGCCTGCATCTATCGATGCGCCGATGAACACGGGCAACGAAGACCGCTCGAAGAAGAATCGCGAGAAGGACAAGCCGCGCAAGGGTCGTCGTAACGACGCGGGTTCCAGACAGCAGCCGGCCGTCGAGCAGACGACGTTCGTCGAAGCCGACGAGGCAGCGTCGTACGACGTTCGCGAGGAACCGGCGGATTCGTTCGAAGCGCATGATGCCGATCAGCAGCCGGATTTGTGGGCCGATGCGCAGAGCGATTCGCAACCCGAAGCGCACGCTGTAGAACCCGCGCAACCTCGCACACCCGCACGCAAACGCGCCGCACCGCGTCGTGGCAAGACCGCTGCAAAGAAGGCTCCGGCAGCGGACGCATCGCCTGCACCCGTCGCCGAGGAACCTGTTGCGGCCGTCAAGAAACCCGCGCGCAAATCGGCACCACGCGCACGTCGCCCGCGCAAACCCGCCGGCACGACGACCGAGTAACGCACTCGCTACCGCCGCTCGCAGAAAGTCATCGCGAGCGGCGGGTAGCCGCATCGGGACGCCCTGTTCCAGCGTTCGTCCGCGTAACCCCAGCGATCAGCGAGCCAGCCAGGCCTCTACTTGCCCGCCGGCTTCTTCAACGCGTCAGCCACACTCGGCTCGCGGACCTCATCGACTACCCCCTCCACTTCCCCAAGCGGCTCCGCAACCGGAACCCCGCTCGACGGCGACGGCGTCGCAATATCCCAGCACGAAATAAACAGCGCGGCGATCAACGGTCCGATCACGAACCCATTGATCCCGAACACCGACATCCCGCCGACCGTCGAGATCAGCACCACCCAGTCCGGCAGCTTCGTATCCTTGCCGACGAGAATCGGGCGCAGCACGTTATCGACGGTGCCGATCGCGAGCGTGCAGAACAGGATCAGCACGACCGCCTTCCACAGCGGACCCGCAAGCAGGAAGTACACGGCCGCAGGCACCCAGACGAGCGCCGAACCGATCGCCGGCAACAGCGACAGGAACGCCATCAGCGTGCCCCACAGCAGCGCGCCCTTGATACCGAGTACCGCGAAGATAATCCCGCCGAGCAGCCCCTGCACCGCAGCCACCGCGATGTTGCCCTTGACCGTCGCGCGCACGACCGTCGCGAAGCGGGCCAGCAGCCGGTCCTTGTGCGAGCGTTCGAGCGGCAGCGCATCGCGGATACGTCGCGAGATCGTGCGACCGTCGCGCAGCAGGAAGAACACGAGGTACAGCATGATGCCGAAGCCGACCGCGAACTGCAGCGTGTTCTGGCCGATCACGACCGCCTGCGCGGCGACGAACTGGCTGATCCGCGATGCGCCGTCCGCGAGCTTCGCCTGCACGCCGTGCATGTCGGCGAGACCGACGTTGTCGAGCGCGCGTTGTGCGAATCCGGGCAGCGCCTCGACGGCCTTCTGGAAATACAGCCCGAAGTCCCATTGACCGTGCTGGATCTGCGCATACGCGAACGCCGCTTCCTGAACCAGCGTGCCGATCATCAGGATCACCGGCAGGATCACGATCAGCACGCACAGCGCGAGCGTCGTCAGCGCGGCGAGATTGGGCCGGTTGCCGAAGCGCACCGTGAGATTGCGCTGCAGCGGCTGGAACAGCAGCGCGAGAATGGTGCCCCAGAAGATCGCGCCGAAATACGGCAGCAGAATCCACACGAGCGCCAGCGAAACCGCGAACAGCAGCGCATAGAAACTCTTCTGGTTGCGGCGGCTCCGGTCGTCCGGATGCGCGTGGTTGCCATTGTCGAAGTTGCTATCGTCGTTGTGGTTCATGCTCTGCACGCGTACGTGCCGCCCCGACGCGAACGTCGGGGCGGCACAGAAAAGAACGTCGCCGGTGAGAACGGCCCGTTAAGGAAACCGCAGCCGCCGGCGCCGGCGGATCACTTCTTGTCGATCGCGTCGCGAAGCTTGTCCTTCGCTTCACCGACGTTGCGCTGCACGGTACCGGTGGCCTTCTCGACCTTGCCTTCGGCTTCGGTGGTGCGGTCGCCCGTCGCCTTGCCGACTACCTCTTTCACCGAACCCTTGATTTCCTTTGCTGCACCCTTGATGCGATCCTTGTCCATGATGGCTCCGTACGGTTGGATTGTGCGTATGAAAATCCACGTGTGATCCGTGTGGATGACGCTCAATGTACCGTCGCGAAACAGGCCGGCCTAGATCATGCAGTACCGGTCGACCCGGTACTTTCGTACTGACTTATCCCTTGCCGCGCCGCGGCTTCTCATACCCGACGATGCCCCGCTCGCGCGCCCACACGATCGCCGCGCTTCGTCGATGCACGCCGATCTTGCTGTACAGCGTCGACACGTGATTGCGCACAGTGTTCGGTGCGAGGTTCAGCGTCTGCGCGATCTCCTCGTTGTCGTGCCCCTGGCAGATCAGTCCGAGCACTTCGCGTTCGCGCGACGTCAGGTCCGACAGTTCGCCGCCGCTCGCTGCCGCGCCGTTCGGCTGACGGATCTGCGCGAGCTTTTCGATCACCGTGCGGCTGAACCACGACGTGTCCTTCATCACCGCCTCGATCGCCGCGAGCAGTTCCACTTCCGAACGCTTGCGCTCGGTGATGTCCTGGATCACGCTCAGCACGCAGCGCTGCCCGTGGATCGTCACCGTCTCCGCCGACACCAGGCAGTCGACCGGCGCGCCCGCTTTGGTCTGCAGCTGGATCTCGTAGTTGCGCACGCTGTTGTGCGTTTCCATCGCTGCCTGCAGATCCGCCGATGCATCGCGCTGCGTCCACAACCCCAGTTCGTCGAACGTCCGTGCGATGACTTCCTCGGCCGCGTAGCCGGTCGCTTCGACGAACGCCTCGTTGACGTCCATTAGCGTGAAGCCGTCGAGCGAGCTGACCGTCATCGGCACCGGCGCGAGCCGGAACGCCTTCGAAAAGCGCTCTTCCGTGTGCCGCAATGCATCTTCGGCCTTGCGACGCGGCTCCATATCCATGAACGTGAACAGCATGCAGTTCTCTTCGCCGATCTCGATCGGCTGGCCCGCGACGATCACCAGCTTCGTCGAGCCGTCCGGCAGGTGCAGCATCGCTTCCATCTGACCGATCGTGCGGCCTTCGTTCAGGTTCTCGATCGCCTGCTCGCGCCGCTCCGCGCCTTCGAGCACGTCCACTTCGTACGCCGACCGGCCGATCACGTTCTCGCGCGCGTAGCCGGTCATCTCCAGAAATCCCTGGTTGACCTTCACGTAGCGCAGATCCGCGAGCCGGCAGATCACGGCAGGCGCCGGGTTCGCGTTGAAGGTCTTTTCGAAACGCTCCTCGGCGCTGAAGCGTTCGGTCACGTCCTGGATCACGAGCGCGAGCGATTCGGGGCCGCCGGCGGCGTCGGTGAGGATCAGGCTGCGCACCTGATGCACATGGCGGAAATCTTCGTCGGCGGGCTTCGTTACTTCGACGATCACATCGCTGAACAGTTCGCCGGCCAGCACGCGCGCGATCGGATATTGATCGGCCTGCAGCGGATGATTATTGCGATAGGTCAGTTTGAACGCCTTGCGGAAGCCGCGCGGCGTGCCGCCCAGCCCGTCGATGTTCTCGACGCCGTGGATCGCGAGCGCGGTCTCGTTGGCCCAGACGATCGAGCCGTCGGGGTCAACGAGCACGATGCCCTCGGTCAGACCGGCGATGATCTGCTGCAATTGCCGGCGGTCGGCTTGTGGCCTCGCCTCGCTTTTGGTCATCCGGGCCTCCTGTGGGGATGTCGCATTCTAGCGGGCCAGCGGCCCCACGTTGCCAGCCACATTTCGATACGCATCGAAACGTGCAAAACCCCGCACCGCCTATGATGCAGATATCGAAGGAGACGGACATGTGCCCGCAACCGAATATCGCATCCACGGCGTTCCTGATCGCCGACCCTGCCCGCGCAAACATGCTGATGGCGCTCGTCGCGGGACGCGCGCTGCCGGCGGGCGAGCTGGCCTTTGCCGCAGGCGTGACTGCGCAGACGGCCAGCACGCATCTCGCGAAGCTGCTCGACGGCGGCCTCGTCACCGTCGAAAGGGAGGGACGGCATCGCTACTACCGGCTGTCCGGCCCGCACGTCGCGCTGGTGCTCGAAAACCTCGCCGCAATCGATCCCGTCACGCCCGTGCGCAGCAGGCCGCTCGGCCGCGAGGCGCAGCATCTGCGCTTCGCGCGCTGCTGCTACGACCATCTCGCCGGACAGGTGGGCGTCGCGGTCACGCAGGCGCTGCAACGGCGCGGCTTCATCGTGCCGGCGCCGGACAAGCGTTTCGATGTGACGCCCGCGGGCACCGCATGGTTTCGTCATCAGGGGCTCGACGTGGATGGGCGGCGCGGACTCGCGCGCCAGTGTCTCGACTGGACCGAACGCGAACATCACCTGGCTGGCCCGCTCGGCGTGCAGTTCATGAGCACGCTGTGCGAGAACGGCTGGATGCGCAAGGTGTCGGCGTCGCGCGCGGTGCAGGTGACGCCTGCGGGGTGGGCAGGGTTGAAGGTGGAGCTGGGGATCGAGGGGCGATTGGGAGAGTTGCTGGTCGCGCAGTAGATGAATTTCACAGGGAAGCGGCGTTCTTCGTGCTGCAATCCGCATTGGTCCACTGCATAATTCTGCTCGGGCAATCCGCGCGGTAAGCGCCATCGCGAGCGTTGCCTGTCGGTTCTAAAAGCTCATAGACGATCCATCAACTTCCAGACCACGGAGTCCCGCAGTGAGACAACTCATCAGCTCAGGTTCGCCCTTCGAAGAACAGATCGGCTATTCGCGTGCCGTGGTTTCCGGCGACTGGGTGTTCGTTTCGGGCACGACAGGTTTCGACTACGCATCGATGACGATCTCCGACGACATCGCCGAACAAACCGAACAGTGTCTGAAAAATATCGAGGCCGCGCTCCTGCAGGCGGGTTCCGACATGCGCGACGTCGTTCGCGTCACGTACGTGCTGCCCGACGGGTCCGAGTTCGAACAGTGCTGGCCTGCATTGAAAAAGTACTTCGGCGAGGTACGCCCCGCCGCGATGATGATTTCCGCAGGCCTCGCCGATCCGCGCATGAAGATCGAGATCGAAGTTACGGCGTTGAAGAACTCCCGGGGATGATCCGCATCGCCTGTCTGCACACCGCCCACAGCAATATCGCGCTGTTCGAGCGTGCCGCCTCGGCGGCGCGCCGTCCGCTCGCGTTGCGGCATGAGGTGCGCGCCGATCTGCTCGAACGCTCGGAACGGGTGGGCGCGATGACGCCCGACATCGCCGCCGAAACCGACCTCGCGCTACGCGCGCTCGCGGAAGAGGCGGATGCGGTACTTCTCAACTGCTCGACGCTCGGCCCCGCCGCCGATGCGTTCGCCGCGTGCTCTGCCATCCCGGTGTTGCGTGCCGATGCCGCGTTGGCCCAGCACGCAGTGATGCAAGGCAAAGGCGGTCGGGTCGTCGTGCTGTGCACCGTGCAGACGACGCTCGCCCCCACCACCCGCACATTCGCCAATGCGGTTGCCGCATCCGGTTCGCTGGACACCACCGTCGACGTGCGTCTCGTCGACGGTGCGTGGGCCCGCTTCAAGGCCGGCGATCTGCCGGGCTATCTCGCGTCGATCGCGCAAGCCGCCGACGAGGCGTACGACCATGGCACACAGGTCGTCGCGTTCGCGCAGGCCTCAATGTCAGACGCCGCGACACGTCTGCGTAACGGTCGCATCGCGCTCGACAGTCCCACTGCCGCGATCGCGGCGATCGTCACGGCCCTCGACGCACACACCGCACGCTGATCCGCCGGACAACGTCCGGACCGCCAGACGAGCCCTGCCGCATCCCATGTCGCAATTCACCACATCCACGTCGCCTCCCCGAAACAGCGCCTAACGGCCGATGCCGTTAGACCGTCTGTCGGCCTGACGCGATTGCGCCAGACCGTCGTCGTCCGCACGCATCACACGCTGTTTCCATCCACGGCCCGACCTCTCACCGGAGGAAGCGGACGGGACGCCCGGCCTGTCGCCGGCGTACCGCCCCATGCCCATGCGCTTACACACCACCATCCGCGGCGGCCTCGCCGCGACGATCGTCGGCTATACGCTGCTGCTCATGCTCGTCATCGTGGCCGGCAGCGCCGGGCTCTACAGCAGCAACACGGCGATGAGCGAGATGTATCGCGACGACACCGCGTCGCTGCTGCATCTGAAGACGAGTTCCGAACGTCTGCTGCAATTGCGCGGCGGTCTCGGCGAAGTCGAGCAGATCATCAGCGCCGGGCAACCCGCGAAGCAGCAGATCGCGCGGATGCACAATCTGCTCACGCAGAGCAATCGTGAACTCGACGCGTACCGTGGCCTGCACGTACCCGATGCCGCCGAAAAACCGCTCGCCGACGCGTTGCAGTCGGCCCGCGAACAGCTGCTCGCGAAAGTATTCCGCCTCGCGCTGCAACAGCTCGATCAGGACAACTTCGTCGATTTTCTGGGCACGATGCGCGACGCGCCGATCGCACTGTTTTCCGGCTATCAGGACACGCTGACCGCGCTCGAGGAATTCCAGGTGAAGCGTCAGAAGGCGCGCTTCGACGAAGCCGCCGCACGCTTTCACGCGATGCTGTGGGCACTCGGCGGCGCCGGTGCCATCGCGCTCGTGATCGGCGTGCTCGCGCAGCGCGTGCTGGCACGCGCGATCGTGCAGCCGGTACAGCTCGCAGTCGATCATTTCGGCCGTATCTCGGCCGGCGATCTGACCGGCGCCGTCGCCGCGCAGCGCGACAACGAAATGGGTTATCTGCTGAATGCGTTGAAGGAGATGCAGAACGGTCTCGTCGAGACGGTGCGCAAGGTCCGCGCGAGCACCGAGGCGATCGTCCACGACGCGCGCGCGATTTCGGGCGGCAATCTGGATCTGTCGGTGCGTACCGAGCAGCAGGCGGCCGCGCTTCAGCAGGCCGCCGCGAGCATGGAGCAGTTGACCGCAACCGTGCGCCAGAACGCCGACAACGCGCGCAGCGCAAGCGAACTTGCGACTGGCGCATCGGACATTGCATCGCGCGGCGGCGACGTCGTGAAGGACGTCGTCGCGACGATGGATGCGATCTCGGGCAGTTCGAGCCGGATCGTCGGGATCGTGGGCACGATCGAGGGCATCGCGTTTCAGACCAACATCCTCGCGCTGAACGCGGCCGTCGAAGCCGCACGTGCAGGCGAACAGGGGCGCGGCTTCGCGGTGGTCGCGAGCGAAGTCCGCAATCTCGCGCAGCGCTCGGCCGCGGCGGCGAAGGAAATCAAGGAGCTGATCGGCGATTCGACGCGCAAGGTGCAGGACGGCAGCGCACTCGTCGCGCGCGCGGGTTCGACGATGGGAGAAATCGTCGAGGCGGTGCGTCGCGTGACGGCGATCATGGGCGAGATCAGCCTCGCGTCCGCCGAGCAGACCACCGGCATCGAACTCATCAACCACACGGTCACGCAGATGGAGGAAACCACGCAGCAGAATGCGGCGCTGGTCGAAGAGGCGTCGGCGGCGGCGATATCGCTCGAAGAGCAGAGCCGTCAGTTGAACGATGCGGTGGCGGTGTTCCGGTTGAACGAGGATGGGGGTCGACCGGCGCGGTGACAGGGTGTGGCACTCCAATTGCTACAGGATGCAGCACCGGCACGGTGCGCTGTGTGGGAGGACTGCACGGAACAGGAGTAAGCCGTTCCGCACGGCGACGTACGCCGATTTAGCGATCACCACCGACGCGATACCGCCTTCCGTTCAACCTTGGAGACAGCCATGGGCCACAAATGGTTTTCCCGCTGGTTTTCCCGCTTCGCCAGCGTGCTATCGCAGGCCACCGGACGACCGTCGACCTTCGTCCTCGCGACGGTGCTGGTGATCGTCTGGGCGGCGACCGGACCGGTCTTCCACTACAGCGATACGTGGCAACTGGTGATCAACACGTCGACGACGATCGTCACGTTCCTGATGGTGTTCCTGATCCAGAACACGCAGAACCGCGACACCGCCGCGATGCAGATCAAGCTCGACGAACTGATCCGTGCACTCGACGGCGCGCACAACGCGTTGCTCGATCTGGAGGAAATGGAGGAGAAGGATTTGACGCGCTTTCGCAAGAGCTACGCAGCGCTGGCGAAGGAGGCACGCGGCGCGTTACGTGAAGGTGGAACGGACACGGATTGTCCGTTTGTCGACCATCACGACGAGGACCGCGATAAAGATGAAGACGACCGTAAGTGAGCGTTCGCCGCGATCGCTTTTAGAGCCCTCAAGCAATACCCCCACACTGCCGATTTTCACGATTCATGCTACCGTACGTCCTGTTCGTCAAGAACACGTTCTCGGGGCGGGGTGCGATTCCCCACCGGCGGTAATCGTCGCAATTGCGGCGTAGCCCGCGAGCGCTCCGTTATCGCAACCCGCATCGCGCGATAACGGAGGTCAGCAGACCCGGTTGGATTCCGGGGCCGACGGTATAGTCCGGATGAAAGAGAACAGGACGGCTCGCGTCTTCTCGCGTCATGCGAGAGATGCGTCCGTTCTACGCCCTGTTCACACAAACAGGCTGAAGTCCATGAACACCACTACCACCTTTGAATCACACGCAGTCGCCGCTTCGTCCGGCAACCGTCCGCGTCTTGCTTTCGTGCAGGCCTGCTGGCATCGCGATATCGTCGATCAGTGCAAGACATCGTTCCTGCAGTCGATCCAGAAGTACGGCTATACCTCCGACGATATCGATCTGTACGAAGTCCCCGGCGCGTTCGAAATCCCGCTGCATGCGAAGCGTCTCGCGCAGAGCGGTCGTTATGCGGGGATTGTCGCGGCGGGTCTCGTCGTCGACGGCGGCATCTATCGTCACGACTTCGTCGCGACCGCCGTCATCGACGGTTTGATGCAGGTACAGCTGGAAACCGGCACGCCGGTGTTTTCGGCGGTGCTCACGCCGCATCACTTCCACAACAGCGACGAGCACGTCGGTTTCTTCCGCGAGCACTTCGTCGTGAAGGGCGCGGAAGTGGCGCACGCGTGCGCCGAGACCGTGAGCCGGCTCGCCGCGCTGCCGGTGAACTAAAAAAACAGCGGGGCCGCCACGCCCCGCTGTCTTCACGACATGAACATCCCACCGTCGACGTTGATCGTTTGACCGGTGATGTACGACGCGTCGTCCGACGCGAGAAACGCGACGAGGCCCGCGACGTCCGCGCCGCTGCCCGCGCGCTTCATCGGAATGTTCTCGACCCACTCCGCCATCAGTTCGCCCGGCTTGTAGTCGCCGAGCAGCTTGCCCCACGCTTCGTCGTTGTACGCCCACATGTCGGTGGTGATGATGCCGGGGCAAAACGCGTTCACGGTGATGCCGGTCGGCGCCAGTTCCTTCGCGAGACTCTGCGTGATGCCGAGCACGCCGAACTTGCTCGCCGCGTAGTGCGGCGTGTAGACGAAGCCCTGACGTGCCTGTCCCGACGCGGTATTGATCAGGCGGCCGCCCTTGCCGGCGCGCAGCATCCGCGTCGCGGCTTCCTGGCAGCACAGGAACACGCCTTTCGTGTTCACCGCGAGCACCTTGTCCCATTCGGCCTCGGTCAGATCGGGCAGCTTCGCGATCGTGATCACGCCCGCGTTCTGCACCGAGATGTCGACTTCGCCGAGCTTCGCCGCGACCTCGTCGTACAGCGCGGTGACGTCGCTTTTGCTCGTCACGTCCGCTTCGACCGCGATCGCGTCGCAGCCCGCTTCGCGCAGACGCGCGGCCGCGTCGTGCACGCTCTTTTCGTTCGCCGACACGCAGACCTTCGCGCCTTCCTGCGCGAAACGCTCAGCGATGCCGAGCCCGATGCCACGACTGCCGCCCGTCACGACCACCACCTTGTTCACGAACCGCTTTGCTTCGTATGCCACGTTGCTCTCCGCGTTGTTCTCTGAAATGCTGCAGAATTGATTCTGGTTAAAGACGTCCGATCCACTCGAGCCACTGCGCGTGATTGCGCGCCGCTGCTTCGACGCCGTCACCGGGTTCGATGTGTCGCGCGATCACGCGCTTCGACTTCCATTCTTCGAGCGATCCGATCAGCCCCGTTTCGAGCGACGCGAGCGCAGCCGCGCCGGCCGCCGAAATCTCGCTGAGCGCGAGCGTGCTGACCGGACGGTTCAACGTGTCGGCGAGGTATTGCAGCAGGAACGGCCGCTGCACAAGGCCGCCGTCGAGATACAGTTCGCGCAGCGGCACGTTCCCCGCCTGCTCCATCACGGCGATCACATCCTTGATCTGATAGACGATCGATTCGTACGCGGCTCGCGCGACGTGCTGCCACGCCGTCGAGAAATTGAGTCCGACGATTTGCGCGCCGCCCGGATACTTCCAGTGCGGACAGCCGATGCCCGAGAACGCCGGAATCACGAACACGCCGCCGTTGTCGTATTCGGTGAAGGCCGCTTCGGCTTGTGCGAAATCGTCGAACAGATGCAGCTTTTCCTTGAGGAACGCAGGCGTCGAACCGGCGCTGATCACGATGCCCTCCAGCGCGTAGTCGACGCGTTCGGCGGTCGCGAAACAGAGCGTCGATACGAGTCCTTGCGCGGGCGTCTGTGGTGTGTCGCCGACGTTCATCATGATCGACGAGCCTGTCCCCATCGTCGCCTTCGCGACCCCCGGCATCAGACAGCCCTCGCCGACCGCAGCCGCGTGCGAATCGCCGATCATCGAAACGATCGGCACTGGCCGCGCGAGCAGTCCGTTGAAATCGGTCTCGCCGAAATGCGTGGCCGACGGTTTCAGTTCGGGCAGCCGAAGCTGTGCAAGGTCGAATCGTTCGAGCAGTTCGCGATCCCACTCCCTTGAAGCGAGATTGAACAGCATCGTGCGCGACGCGTTCGTATAGTCGGTGCAGTACGACGCACCGTGTGTGAGCCGATACAGCAGCCAGCTATCGACGGTCCCGAAGCGCGCGCGTTGCTGCGCGATCTGCTCGCGCACGCGGGCATCGTTTTCGTTGAGCCAGATGAGTTTGGTGCCGGAGAAATACGGGTCGATCAGCAGGCCGGTTTTCTCGGCGATCAGCGGGGCGAGGCCGTCGCGTTTCAACCGCTCGCAGATTGGCAACGAGCGCTGGCATTGCCACGACACTGCCGGCGCGATCGGGCGGCCTTCGTCGTCCCAGAGCACGACCGTCTCGCGTTGATTCGAGATGCCTACGCCGACGATGTCGCGTTGGTTGCCAGCGAATGCGGCAAGACACAACTTGACGGCCTGCAAGACCGAATCGAACAGCGCATCGGCGTCCTGCTCGACAAAACCGGTTTGCGGATGCGTACACCAGACCGCCGCGAAGCCGCGCGCATGCACCTGTCCCTCGCTATCGAAGACAAGCGCTTTCGTGCCGCTGGTTCCCTGGTCGATCGCCAGAACGTAGTGCATGTCACCTTCCATCTCAATCAGGCGGTCAACGAAACCATCCGCGATTGCAGCCTTTGCTGCAACTGGTCGATCACGACCGCGAAGATGATGACGAGCCCCTTGATCACCATCTGCCAGAAGTCGCTGATCCCGCACATCACCATGCCGTCGCCGAGAATACTGATCACGCACGCGCCGACCACCGAGCCGAACACCGTCCCGCGTCCGCCCATCAGCGCGGTGCCACCAAGCACAACGGCTGCGATCGCGTTCAGCTCGAAGGTCTGACCCGTCAACGGGTGCGCGGTCTGCAACTGCGCGGTGATCACGAGTCCGACGATCGCCGCGCAGAAACCCGAGAACGTGTAGACGAACAGCTTCACGCGATGCGTGCGGATGCCCGAGAAACGCGCGGCCTGCTCGTTGCCGCCGATCGCGTAGATCCGGCGACCAAGCGGCGTCTTGCGCGCGATGAAAATGGTCACCGCGGCGAGCACCAGCATGATCCACACGGGCATCGACAGACCAAGGATTGTGCCGTTGCCGATGAATTCGAAACCGGTGTTGCCGAGCACCGCGTTGCCTTCGAGGTCGGCGAACGTACTGCCGTTGTTCACGAGCAGCGCGGCGCCGCGCACGACGTACAGCATGCCGAGCGTCGCGATAAACGGCGCGACGTTGAGCGCAGTGACCAGATAGCCGTTAATCGCGCCGATCAGCGCACCGATGATGCACGCGATCACCGCAACGCCGAACACGTTGAAGAACACGACGTGATGGCCAATCCTGATCCCTTCGAGCAGCAGATACCCCGCCGCCATCCCGCTGATACCGACGATCGATCCCACCGACAGATCGATGCCGCCGGTCAAAATCACGAGCGTCATGCCGATCGACAGGATCGCGACGATCGTCACGTGCTTCGCCATGATCAGCAGATTGCCGGTCGACAGAAAATTGTCGGCGGTAAACGAAAACACGATGATGATCGCGAACAGCGCGATGAAGATGCGCAGCTTGAGCAGGTTCACCGCGATCAGCGACGCCTTGTACGCGCCACGTCGGTTGTGCTTCGCATGCACCGGATGCAGCGACGGATTGCTGCTGTTGGACTGATTCATTGTCTCTACCTCGATTGCGTCAGACCACCGCGGTCGCGGGCGTCGACGCGCGTACGATGCGCTCGCTGTCGAATTGCGAACGCTCCATGACTGCGGTCAGCTTGCCGCTCGCCATCACGAAGACCCGGTTGGACACCGCCATCGCTTCGTCCAGTTCGGACGTCGCGTAGATGACGGCGATGCCCGACTGCGCGAGCAGGCTGATCGTTTTATAAACGTCTTCCTTCGCACCGACGTCGATGCCGCGCGTCGGTTCGTCCATCAGCAGCACTTTCGGCGACGTGAGCAGCGCCTTGCCGATCACTACCTTCTGCATGTTGCCGCCCGACAGTGACGTGATCGGCGCATCGACCGACGTGGCCTTGATCGCGAGACGCTGGACGATGTCGTTCGCGGCGCTCACCTGCTTCTCACGCTTCAACGCGCCGAACGACAGCAGGTTCGCGAATTTGCCGAGGCTCGACAGCGTCATGTTTTCGAGGATCGACATCAGCTGGACCATCCCCTGCTTTTGACGGTCCTCCGGCACGAGCGCGACGCCTGCTTCGATGCGACGTGGAATCGGCAGGTCTTCGATCGCGTTGCCGGCCAGTTCGATCTCGCCGATCGCAAGCGGCTGCGCGCCGAGCAACGATTCGAGCAATTCCGTGCGGCCCGCGCCCATCAGCCCGTAGATGCCAATCACTTCGCCCGCACGCACCGAGAACGACACGTGATCGACCGCATAGATACCGTTCGGACGTTTCAGCGACAGGTCGGTGACCTTCAGCACTTCGTCGCCGATCGCGTGCTGCTCGAACTCGAAGCGCTTCTTCGACGAGCCGACCATCGCCTCGATGATCCACGGAATGTCGATGTTCGCGACGTCGTCCTCGGCGACGAGCCGGCCGTTGCGCAGCACGGTGATGCAATCGCCGATCGCCATGATTTCTTCGAGGCGGTGCGAGATGTAGATCACCGTCACACCTTCGTCCTTCAACTGACGGATGATCTTGAACAGAATCTCGACCTCGGTGCGCGACAGCGCGGACGTCGGTTCGTCCATGATCAGCACCTTGATGTGCTTCGACAGCGCCTTCGCGATTTCGACCAGCTGCTGCTGCCCGACGTACAGATCGCCGAGCCGCGTGCGCGGATTGATCGCAATCTGCAGCCGGTCGAGCAGCACCTTCGCCTGATGGTTCTCGTCCTTCGTGCGGATCACACCGCCGCTCGTCAGCTCGTTGCCGGTGAAGATGTTTTCCGCGACCGTCATGTCGGGGAACAGATTCAGTTCCTGAAAGATGATGCCGATGCCGTGCGCTTCGGCGCTGCGCACATCGTTGATCTGCGCCGTCTTGCCGTCGACGAGAATCTCGCCCGACGTCGCCGTCTCCGCGCCCGCCAGCAGTTTCATCAGCGTCGACTTGCCCGCGCCGTTCTCGCCGATCAGCACGTTGACCTTGCCGCGCCGCACTGCATAGTCGACGTCGACGAGCGCGGCGGTGCCGGGATAAAGCTTCGACAGCGCGCGCGTCTCGATCACGTTCGCGCCGTTTGTCAGCCGCGTTTCGTTCTGCCCGCTCATTTCCACGCCACCGGGATCGCGCGGATTTCGCCCGTCGGCTCGCTCCAGCTGCTGTAGACGGCGGCGACGTCCACCGTGTCGCCGACCTTCAGCTTCAACGATGTCTGCGCGCGTTCCACCACCAGCTTGTTGATCGCCTGACCGAATGCGGCGAAGCGCGTCTGGTCGTCGAAGTCGCTGTACTTCACGCCTGGAAAGCCGTCGCGTACGCCGGTGCCGATCACGACCGGTCCGGTTTCGAGCGCGACATGAACGGCGTCTCCGCCGGTTGCCGGCGTCACGTCGACGTACGCCTTGCCGACCCGCGACGCCGTATCGACGCGCGTGACCTTGCCCTGCACGCGAATCCAGAAGTTGCAAGGAAACGCCTGACTCTGGCGAAAGCCGTACTGCTTGCACGCATCGTCGAAATTCTGGTTGAGCGCGCCGATCACCTGCGCGGCGGGCTTCGCGTTCTTGTCCGCGTACGGAATCATCTGGTCGGTGAAGACCTTCGCCGGATCGGGACCGTGATGCTGACCCTGCGCGCGGATCGCGGCCAGCTCCTGGTCGGTCACGACGTGACAGCCCGCGATCGACACCACGCCCAACAGCAACGTCAGACAAAACGCCGCATTCGAAGATGCAATTCGCGATGCGGCTCGCGCTGCGCGAACGGATGGAACCATGACGACCTCATCTTGAGACTGCAACGGGCGCGGCACCGGCCGCGCCCGCTGGACTAACTACTTCGCGGGTTACTTCGTATAGTAGAAGTCGTTGACCTTCGAAGCATTGTCCTTCGTGATCAGAATCCCACGGAACAGCTGACGCTCCGGCTCGCCGGTCTTGCCCGTCCGAATGTACTTGTCGAGCAGATCGACGCCGTGAATCGCGATGCCTTGTGCCTGCAGCATCACTGTCGCCTTCAGCTTGCCGGCGAGAATCGAGTCGCGTTCGTCGTTGCTGCCGTCGATGCCCATCACGATCACGTCCTTCCGGTTCGCCGATTCCAGCGACGCGATCGCGCCGAGCGCGACGGGGCCGTTGCCGCAAATCACACCCTTGATATGCGGATGCTCCTGCAGGATCGAGTCCATTGCCTGCTTGCCCGGCAGCAGCGCGCCCTTCGCATCCTGACGCGCGACCATCTTCAGATCCGGGTATTGATCGAGCACCTGATGGAACGCCTGCGAGCGCGTCACGCAGTTCTTGTCCGCGAGATTGCAGGTCAACTCGACGTATTCGCCTTTCTCGCCGATCGCCTCGACGAAGCGCTGCGCGACTTCGCTGCCCGCTTCGAGATTGTTGTGGCTCAACTGCGCGATCGCGATGCCGTCCTTCGGAATCTCGCGATTGATCAGCACCACCGGCACCTTCTTCTGCTGCGCGGTGCGCACAGTCGCGACGCTGCTGTTCGAATCGGCGTTGTCGAGAATGATGCCCTTCACGCCCTTGCCGATCACGAGATTCACGAGTTCGTTCTGCTTGTTCACGTCCTCGCCGTGCGACAGCACGATCGTGTCGTAACCGAGCTTCTTCGCTTCCGTGTCCGCGCCCTTCGCTTCGGCCGCGTAGTACGGATTGTCGAGCGCGTTCACGAGGATCGCGATGGTGCCTTTACCGGCGGCCTGTGCATCGACGGGCTGCAACGCAGTTACCAAAGATGCAGCGACCGCTGCCGTGACTGCAAGCTTCTTCCACATGTCTTGTCTCCGATTTCGTCTTTCTATTTGTTCAGTCGTTCAGAAAAACGGCCTCGCAGTGCACGAGACCGTACCGGTACTACGGTCTCAGCAAATCGTGTAACCCCCATCGATCATGATGTCGGCGCCGGTGATCATGTCCGCGCCGTTCGACAGCAGGAACAGGATCGCGGCGGCGATTTCGTCGGTGTAGGCGAAGCGGCCGACCGGAATCAGCTTCTTCATCGCCTCGCCCTTCTCGCCGTCCCACGCGGCCGCGCCCATCGGCGTGAGCACCACCGTCGGCGATACCGTGTTCACCGTGATGCCGCGCGCGGCCCACTCTTTCGCGAGCACCTTCGTCATCCCGATCAAGCCCGCTTTCGCCGACGTGTATGCGCAGTGCTGATCGATCGCGACCGTCGCCGCCTGCGACGCGATGTTGACGATCTTGCCGCCGTGGCCGCTTGCCAGCACGTGACGCGCGAAATGCTTCGAGCAGAGGAACGGCCCCGTGAGATTGACGCCGATCTGCCGCTGCCATTCGTCGAAGCCGATGTCGACGGCCGGCGTCAGCGTGATGCAGCCCGCCGCGTTGACGAGCAGATGCAGGTCGCCGAAATGCGCGGCCGCTGCGTTGATTGCGCGTTCGACGTCGGCTTCGTTCGCGACGTCGCATGCGAAGGCTTGCGCGTTGGCTGCGCCCAGTTCGTCGATCGCGGCCTGCACGCGCGGCTCTTCGAAGCTCGGGTACAGAATCGCGACGCGCGCGCCCTTTGCGATCAATGCCGCGTTGGTCGCCATCGCGATGCCGCCGAGGCCGCCCGTCACCACCGCGACCTTGCCGTCCAGCCGGAAATCGAAATCGACGCCGTGACGCAGCGACATGTCGTACTGGATGCTCACTCTTTGTCTCCTGATGTTTTTGCTTGTCTTTGCGCGGCGCTCAGTGTCCGAACCCGGCGCGCAGTGCTTTTTCGATACCGTCGGCGTCGATGCCGTAATGACGGCGAATGCCCTTGCGCGTGCCGTAATGCGCGAACTCGCCTTCGGTCACGCCGAGCGTCGTGAGGCGGCCGCGAATCTGACGACGCGCCATCGCAAGCGCGACGATCGCGCCGATGCCGCCGTGCAGCGAATGCTCTTCAACGGTGATCACCGCGTCGTGACGCTCGAGGATCGCGGCGAGCGCATCGTGATCGAGCGGCCGGATCGACGAGAGATTCACGAGCGTCGGATGGAGGCCGTCTTTCTGCAGCCGTTCGCACGCGTCGAGCGCTTCGCCGACCACCGAGCCCAGCGCGACGACCGCGACGCCGCTGCCTTCGATCAGCACGTCGGGACGGCCCGGTTCGAAGCGATACGACGTGTCGTGGACAACCGGAAACTTCGCGTTGTCGAGGCGGATGTACACCGGGCCATCGAACGATGCCGCGTAGTCGATCATCTGCACGACTTCCACGTCGTCGCACGGCGCAAAAATCTGCACGTTGCCGAAGCCGCTCATGATCGAGATGTCGTCGATCGCGTGATGCGTCGACGCGAGCGGACCGTACGCGACACCCGCGTTGAGCCCGAGCATCTTCACGTTCGTCGCGCTGTAGCAGACGTCGTTCTTCACCTGCTCGTTTGCGCGGCCGACGAGAAACGGCGCCGCGTTCGCGGTAAAAACGATGTGCCCGCCGAGCGCGAGACCCGCCGCCATCCCGACCATGTTCTGCTCGGCGATGCCGACGTTGATCACGCGCTCCGGGTAGGTGTCGAGGAACGGGCCGATCTTCGATGTCGACGTCGAGTCCGCGACCATCACGATGATGTCCTGACCCGCGGCCGTCAGACGGCTCAGCGCACTGACCGCGCCGTCGCGCAGATCCGCGAGATTACGCATGGTCGAGCTCCTGCAACGCCTGAACGAGCTGCGCTTCGTCCGGATACTTGTGATGCCAGGCCGGCACGTTCTCCATGAACGACACGCCGCGACCCTTGATCGTATGCGCGATGACTACTTTCGGCTTCCGGTTGGTGTGGTCGAGACTTTCCATTAGTTTCCAAATCGCGTCGACCTGATTTCCGTTGACGTCGTGAACCTCGAAACCGAAAGCGCGGAATTTCTCGTCGAGCGGGTCGAGATCCATGATGTTGTGCGTGAAGTCGGCGAGTTGCAGACGGTTGCGATCGACGATCACAACGAGGTTATCGAGCTCGAAATGCGCGGCTGCCATCGCGGCTTCCCAGTTCGAGCCTTCCTCGAGTTCGCCGTCGCCGGTCAGCACGAACACGCGGCCCGTCGAGCCTTCGGTCTGCGCAGCGTGACGTTGCTTTGCCATCGCGAGACCGGCGGCGATCGGCATCCCGTGACCGAGACCACCGGTGTTGACCGTGACCCAGCCCGGCAGCTTCTGCCTTACCGGGTGGCCCGGCAGACGCGAATCGTCCTGCAGATAGGACTTCAGTTCGCTGTCGTCGAGCCAGCCGAGTTCAGCAAAACAGGAGTAGAGACCACCGACGGCGTGCCCTTTGCTAAGAATGAATTCGTCGTGCCACGCAACCGAACGATTGCCGTCGACGCGATAGCGCAGCACGTGGAAATACAGCGCGGCGAGAATGTCCGCCTCCGACATGTCGCCGCCCGTGTGACCGCTCTTCGCGGCGGCATTCATGACGCAGATCTTCTTGCGGATCTCCTGCGCGCGCCGATGCAGCGCCTCGCCGGATTGCCTGTAGGGGTTTTCCATTCCCGCTCCTGCACTTCCTGTTTTCTTGATTCGAAGTTTCTGTTACTTTCTATAGAAAGTCAAAGAGAAACGAGACGAAACAGGGAAAACACCAGGCGGCGGTCCGGCGAGGGCTCAAATCGGGCACAATACAGCCCGTGATGTCGAGCCCGGCGGCCAGGGCGGTTTGCGGAAAAAGCGCAATGGATCAAAAGACCAGAACAGAAAAGATCTTCGAAAAGGTAAAGGCTGACAAGCTGGTGAAGCTCTCGGAGCTTTCCAGCGAATTCGGCGTGTCGATGCCAACCATTCGAAAGGACATCGATGAATTGCAGCGGCTCGGACGCGTCGAACGCGTGCATGGCAACGTGCGTTTGAAGTCTGCGCTGTCCTCGTCGGGTGGCGGCACGGCACTCGTGGCCGGCGTGCTGCCGACGAGCGAAGAGAAAGCGTTGATCGGCCGCAAGGCGGCGAGCCTGATCGCCAACGGCGACGCGGTCATTCTCGACTGCGGCGCGACCACCACCGAACTCGCGCAGAACCTGCTCGAACGGCAAAACCTGCGCATCGTCACCAACGCGCTGAACATCGCGATCCTGCTTGGGGCGGAGCCTACCAATCGTGTGATGCTGACCGGTGGGCTTTTCAAGCCTGAGACGATTGCCGTGTCCGGTGAGAAGGCTTCGACGTTTTTTGAGGGGATGTTCGTCGACAAGCTTTTTCTGGCGGCGGGCGGGGTGTCGATGGAATCGGGTATCTCGTATCCCGACTTCATCGATCTGCACGTCAAGCGGGCGATGATCGATGCTGCCAAGACTGTCTATCTGCTGGCTGATTCGAAGAAATTTGGCAGGCGGGAGTTTGCTACGTTTGGGGCGATGGATCGGGTGGATTATCTGATTACTGATTCCGGGCTTGCGAAGGAGTTTGTGGAGTGGGTTGAGGGGTTGGGGGTCAAGATTATTTTTGCTTGAGGGAGTGGGGTCGGTGTTTGCGCTGACGGTTTGGCCGAGGCGTTTGTCAGGCTGAATTTTGCTTCCCCCGAGTTCTCAGAAAATTGATGTGGGCCGAGTCCACGGTACGACCCCCGGACAAAACTACTGCTCGCCGTACGTTTTTATTGATCTGTACGTTTTTTGCGAACATCGCTCAATAACGTACAGAGCACTGGTCGGGCTATGCTTCCCATCTCGCTAGTCCATCGAGGTGTTCGCGCAGGCCTCACTCTGGAGTGTCACGCGTCGAGCGTTGTGCGAGACAGTAGCTAGCGGCCATACACATGTGGCCTGAACGCGGACACTCGACGATGCTCGAAAGTCAGTTTGCGCATTCACGTTTCCGGCGAAGGACGAACGGCACAACTGATCTCAACCATCAAAGCCCCGACATCCAACGACCGCATGCATTGAGACCAGTTGGTAGTGATACATGCCCACCGAGGACGTGCGAAAAATCAGCCGGATAGCGCATCCGGAATGACACATTGAAGCACCGTCTTAAAAGCGCGCAATCGGCACGCCCGTCTGGTAGGGCCGCCAATCCGATGCCCTCAAGAGAAGTACGGGAATTGTCGTTAAGCGGTGCGGATACACACATTTGACCATCCAGTCCGCCCTATCGAATTCCCGGAGACACGCTTCCATGCTTGCATCGATCCGCGCAAGGATTCTCGCCACCTGCGTTGCCATCGTCGTCACCGCGCTCGCCATCACTGGCGGCCTCCTCTACGTCGTCGTCAAGCACCACAACGATCAGACGATCGATGAAAACCTGCAATCGACCCTGACCGGTCACGCACTGGCTATCGACGAATGGATCGCGGGACGTGGCCGGGAGACCCAGGCGCTGGCCGATACGATCACTGTCGGCGAAGGCGATCCGCTGCCCGCGCTGCAGCTGCTGCGCAAGTCCGGCGGCTTCGAAATCATGACGCTCGGCCTGCCCGACAAGACTGCGTTTTCCAATGTGCCGCTCGCGCCCGGCTACGATCCGACGGCGCGGCCCTGGTACAAGCAGGCCGTCGAAGCCGGCCATCTGGTCGTCACCGCGCTGTACCGCGATGCATCGTCGGGCAAACCGGCGTTCGCATTTGCTGCGCCGATCGTTCGCGATGGCAATGCGAAAGGCGTGATCGCGGCCAGCCTCTTCATGGAAAGCGTGAGCGGGATCGTGACATCGGTACACCCGACGCCGGCAAGCTTCGCATTCCTCGTCGACAAAACCGGCCGTGTCATCGCCGGCGCCAAAACCGATCTGATCATGAAGCCGGCCACCGACATGTCGGCAGGACTGACGCCGGACGTGCTGCAGTCGCTGCAATCGGCGTCCGCGCCGGTGGCGATGAACATCGACGGCGCCACGAAGCTGCTGCGTGCCAAGGCAATCGACGGTACCGACTGGAGCCTTGTGCTCGCGCTCGACAAGGCCGACGTGACCGCCGGCATGCGCGCGGTCGCCACGACGACACTGATCGCGATCGTCGTGGTCGCGCTGATCGCCGCAGCGCTCGTCGGCGCGCTGACCAGTGCCGCATTCAAGCGCATCCTGCTCGTGCGTGATGCGCTCAACGACGTGGCGAGCGGCAGCGGCGACCTGACCAAACGCCTGCCCGCCGAAGGTACGGACGAAGCCGCGCAGATCGCCCACGCGTTCAACCTGTTCGCCGGCAAACTGAGCACCATCCTGCTGCAGATCCGCGAGTTCAGCCAATCGGTCAGCCTCGCCAGCTCGGAGATCGCCCAGGGCAATCAGGATCTGTCGAGCCGCACCGAACACGCCGCATCGAGCCTTCAGGAGACCGCCGCCGCACTCGAGGAAATCGCCGGCACCGCGCGCAACTCCGCGGATGCGGCGACGCAGGCAAGCCAGCTCGCGTCGTCCGCGTCGGGTGTCGCAGTGCGCGGCGGCGAGGTGGTCAGCGAAGTCGTCTCGACGATGAACGACATCACGGCCGCGTCGGCGAAGATCGCGGATATTATTGGCGTGATCGACGGCATCGCGTTCCAGACGAATATTCTCGCGCTCAATGCGGCTGTCGAAGCAGCACGCGCAAGCGAACACGGCCGCGGCTTCGCGGTCGTGGCGGCCGAAGTGCGTGCGCTCGCGCAGCGAAGCGCGCAGGCCGCGCGGGAAATCAAGGAACTCATCCACTCGTCGGTCGAAAAGATAGAGGCGGGTTCGGGACTCGTGCAGACTGCCGGCATAACGATGGATGAAATCGTCTCGGGCGTGCGCAACATTGCCGGCGTAATCAACGAAATCAACGTTGCCGCGAGCGAACAGAGCACCGGTCTTGGGCAGGTGAACCAGGCGCTTTCGCACCTCGATCACACGACGCAGCAGAACGCCGCGCTGGTCGAGCAATCGGCCGCCGCCGCGGCGATGCTGCGCGAGCAGGCCGCGAAACTTTCGGAGACAATCGGCGAGTTCAAGCTCGCAGTTGCCTGAAGTCGGCTGAAGTTTGTGGCCGGTGTTTGATTCCTGGACCGGCTACTCTGGTTCGTTCTGCGCCCCCAACCACTCCACAGATCGGCGAGGAACCCCAAAATGCCCCAGGAATTCTCCGAAGTCCTCAACGACCTGATCGACTACTTCCTCGTCGGCGACATCCGCCTGTTGAAGCGCTATAAAACCGGGAACAACCTCCCCGACGATCTCGCGTCCGAATTCACCACCACCGACAGCGGCGACAACGCAGTGCTGCAAGGCATCGTCATCCCGCTGGCCGGAATCGCTAACCATCCCTATACGATCATTTTCAACGTATCCGGAGAAACGCCGGAACTGCTCAAACCGGAAAGCCGTTTGCAGCACCGGCGCGCAGGATACGTACTGCGGGTCGAGCACCGCTCCGTGATGCTCTTCACCTGGCGAATCCTGCAACGATTCACGGACGAGACATTGGATGGTTTGCTCAAGCGTTATCAGGAACCCGGCAGACCGGTCATCGAAGTCGAAAACGGCTGGTACGAAGTCGAGATTCTCGGTGGCGAAGTGCCGAGAAACGGCTACTTCGAACCGGCGTTCGAGTTCGTATTGAAGAAGACCGAAGGCCCAGGCGATGCATCGCAAGTGGATATCAACTACCCGTTCACCATCGCGTAGGGCTCATGATGTGGCATATGAGCTATTGCTGTTCTTCCGGAAGCACGCGTGACTTCTACTGCGGTGACTTCCATTCGCCCGCCCAGAGATCGAAATACTTGAAGGCCGAGATGCAGCCGAGCGCGACTTGTTCGCCAATATCGTCGACGACTTTGAATGGGATGGATATCCCGAAATTGCCTCCCGGTAATGGAAAGATCTCGGCGAATGGAGCCGCATTCCCCAATTTCTCAACCACCTCCGCCTGGCTCCCTGCGGCAACTACGACCTGAATGCCCATTAGCGCTTGAACTCCACAGTAGCTACGTCGCAGAGCTCTGCCCTGACTTGATCAACCGTCACGTCGCTTACCGATTGCCCACGAACATCATAGACAAGACGACACCTCCAGGCCCCCGAAGGAAGGTGCGGTCGCCCGTGCACGATGCGCGCTCGGTTGTACTCGATGCTTAGACAGGTGGCCTCTGCCGATTCCAGGTTGTGGTTGGCTACCAGAACGAACTGACGCAGTTCTTCGTTTACAAATTCCGGTGTGAACATATGAGTCCTCCGCGCGACAAGAGTGCCATTTTACTCAGCGCTTCCAAGCCATTCTCGATGGGCCTGCGCAACGTCGTTGCCAAATGGACCGGCTCCTGGCACGATTGGAAAAGTGCGATGACGCAGTTTGCGCTGCTTTACCCCGAGCGATTTAACGTCAAAGTCTGAGTCTTAACCCGCCTCACACACAGAATTCCGGATACCTCCCCTTCCCCGGATGCAGCGTTTAGACATCCACATGTCAGATCCACAACCGCAAGCGGTCATACGTCCCGAACGAGATCACTCACCAGAACCTCCTCCATGCTTCCCCTCCGGACCCATTCCATCGCCTACTCTCGGACGGCCCCCATCCCGCTCATCGTTCGGGTCGATGCCCTGCGCCAGTAGTGCGTCCATCTTTTCAATCTGAAGATGAGCGCCTTCGATCGAGTCACTCGGAAACGTCCCACAGCTATAGCGCCGCTCCTTACCAGCCCACTTTCCATCTGTGTGCGGAGAGACGTAAGAAATAGACATCCGTGCGGTTGTTCGCCCGTCCGTCAGGACTCGCCGCTCAAACTCAAGACCGAACTCGTCGAGAAGTTTAGTAGACTCGCTCTGATCGGCCAACCATTTGTAAATGTCCGAGTCGTCATAGGTACTCGTTCCGCGTTTTCGCTCTGCCATAAATCAAAATCTCCCCGTTACACAAAAAACTCCCGATTGGTCGCCAGTCGTCAAAAATCCCCTCCGCCCTACTCGGAGTTGGGTGAAGGGAAATTATCCTATCGATTTTCAGGTTTGTAACTTAGGTGCACATCTATCGCACGCACTCTTTAGCTTACCGCGTTCATTGCCGCACGCAAATTGATCCCGCGAATGGCCGCTGTACCCCAAAACGCGTCACCGGGCGTGCACGACGGTGACCGGCAGCAGTGGATCGCAAGCAGCCAAATGAGTTCGCATTTGATAAATGCATCGAGAAGCGGCCGATATTTTCTACTGAAGACCGAGTTCATTCCGGCTGGCGGCCCACTGCAAAACCAGATCGCGCATTTCAGCTTCATATTTGTCCATTCCCATGAACTCGTGCGCCAACGCCAGCAGATGAACCAGCGATGCATTGGCAGCGAGCAGCGTGGATCGCAGATCTGACCTGTCCGGATGAAAGATGGTGCAAGTGACGCCATCCTCCTCCTTGTAGTGGCGGTGTAGCGCGGCCAACGTTATGTGTGCTCCATCGCCAGACGGAAAGCGATAGGCGAGTTCGAAGAGCTTTGCCAAGCCCGCCTGCACGGCCAGACTGGACCACACGATTGAATGTGGTCTGTTTGGATACTCCGCCATGACCTTGGCGACTTCCTGCTCGAAGGGTGCCAGGTTAGCTCCTGTATTCCCGTCGCGGTTCATGTGGATCATTGCGTTAGCCATTGATAGACAATGCTTCGCATGGTCTTCGTGGAGCTTTCCAACAGTGCCTTCGACTTTGAGCAGGCCGCCCATCAGAATAACCGCTTCGCAGCACAGACGCGCCAGCGAACGTGCCTCAGCCAGGGCACCACGCTCCGCAAGCAAGATTGCGGATTGAAACGACTGTAACGATCGGTAGAAGGCCGCAACCGCAAGTAGATGCGCCTCGGTAGGATCATCGAAATGGAACTCACGCATCATGCGCATGCCGATGCGATTCATCCGATCTGCTATGGCAAACGATGCGGGAAATTCGGCGTGAACGGATTCGCGCCACCCATCAAGGTCATCGCCAAGAAATCCCACATCATTAAAGCCGTTGGCCATCTACCTTCCCCTAGTTGACGGTTAGGCATGTGGTGCGCCTATCGCACAGCGGCACTTTAAGTGCCTCGGAGAAAAGCGCTTTGAAAGGCGCGTTCAGACTCAATGGAAGATACTGGCGACAACCCTGCAGCGTGCTGTGCTGGATCGATTTGAGTCATACACTCAAAATACGCGGACAATCGCTCGCCGCAACATCGCTACCCTAAACACACAAGACGCACTAACAAAGAACGCCCCATGCCACCCTGTCAAAATTTTCACTCGACCTGGAACAAGACCACCGAATATCTCCTTGAAGCACGATCCCACCTGTCAGAAGCTGCCGAAGGGGTTTGCGCGAACGAAATTGCAGACTTCGAGGAATTCCTACGCAACAATGAGCTGGAACTAGCGCTGGACGCAATCGACGCCGCATTCCATAAAGGCGACGACGTAAATTGGCGCGTGCTTGAATATATGGCTAAAGCCGCGTTGTGCATGGGGATGGTTGATCGACAAATGCGGTACGACGAGCAACTGACACAAGCGCGCGGGTGGCGCTACAGTACCTCGCTACAGCAATAGATCGGCGCTACCTGATCGTCTCAACGCAACGACATCTGTCTGCGCTGCCCCGTGCCTTCCTTCCGCCCCAAACCCCTGCCATGATCGCCCGTACCTAAACAGGCACCGATCATGGACCACCAGCCCACTCGCTCCCTCACCCTCTGGCTCGAATTCCTCGCCCTCTACGCCGGCATCCCACTAGTCATCCTCGCCTTCCGCCAGCGTCTGCTGATGCTGGCCGTCCTGTGGCTAGGTTCGCTGGCAATCCATCGCTTCCTCAAAGCTCGCCACAACATCGCGCACCCGGAAGAATGGAACTGGGCCGGCTTCCTAGCCGGCGCAAGAGGCGTCGTCATCCGCTTCGCGATCCTGGCCTCGCTGGTCACGATAGCGGTCTGGTACTTCAAGCCCGCCGTATTCCTTTCCTTCCCCCGCGAACGCCCGCTCTTCTGGTTGCTCGTGATGGTGCTCTACCCGGTCCTGTCCGTATGGCCGCAGGAACTGATCTATCGCAGCTTCCTGTTCCATCGCTACCGCCCGATCTTCGGCGACCAACGCGGCTACATCGCCGCGTCGGCGCTCGCGTTCGGCGGCGTTCACTTCATGTTCCTCAACTGGATCGCGCCGGCGATGACCGTCGTCGGCGGTGCGCTGTTCGCGGTCAGCTACCGCCGGCACCAGTCGCTCGCGCTGAGCTGCTTCGAACACGCGCTATACGGTTGCCTCGTCTTCACCGTCGGGCTCGGCAGCTATTTCTTCACCGGCGCAGCGTGGCACCATTGACACCAACCCATCGGGAAACTACGTAGAAAACAACTCCTTCACGGAAGGCAATCAGAAGGGCGGCATTTTTTATACTCCGTCGCATACCGACGCCCCTATCCACGGGCGCTTTCCAACGTGAGGAGACTCGCATGCCGCGTGCCGCCGGCCCGCTGATCCGTACCCTGTGCTGTGCCGCGACACTCGTCGCCGCGCAGGGCGCGAGCGCGGACACGATCACGCTGATGACAGGCGGCGTCGCGAAGCTGGTCTATCTGCCGGTGCTGCTCGCCGGTCAACTCGGCTATTTCCGCCGCGAAGGCCTCGACGTGCGCGTGGTCGCCGCACCGGCCGGCATCGACACCTCGACGGAACTCGTCGCCGGCGCGATTCAGGGCGCGGTCGGCTTCTACGATCACACGATCGAACTGCAAAGCCACGGCCTCGACGTGCAGTCGGTTGTGCTGCTCGGACGCTCGGCGGGTCTGATCGAGCTGGCGCGCCGCGACGGCAACATGAAATCGATGGCGGACGCGAAAGGGCGGCGGCTCGGCGTGACCGGCTTCGGCTCGTCGACCTACTTTCTCACGCGCTATCTGGTCGAACGCGCGGGTGTGTCGCCCGGCGCGTACACGATCGTGCCGCTCGCCAGCGAAGCGGCGTTCGAGCAGGCGATCGTCGACGGCAAGGTCGATGCCGGGATGATCGAAGAACCCACCGCAACACGAATGCTGATGCGCGGCGAAGCGCGTCCGCTCGCCGACATGCGCAGCGTCGAAGACTCGCGCGCGCAGCTGGGCGGCACGTACGCCGGCCCTTGTCTCTACATGCAGCGTCGCTGGGTCGACACGCATCCGGGCGAAACGGCGCGGCTCGTGCACGCCGTCGTCGACGCGCTGCGTTTCATCCAGAGCCACAGCGAAGCCGAGATCGCCGCCGCCGTGCCCGCGTCGATCCGTGGCGACGACGTCGCGACCTACCAGCAGGCGCTCACGATCGCGAAGCCCGCGTATGCGCCCGCAGGCGCGATGCCGGCCGACGCACCGTCGACTGTGCTGGCCATCCTCTCGCGCGTCGATCCGGACGTGTCCGAGCGACACGTCGATCTCGCGCGCACCTACACCAACCGTTTCGTCGAGGCCGCCTCTGCCGGCACGGCGGACGCACCCGCTGCGGGATCGCGCTAGAAACGCGGCCGCACCCTTTCGCTCAATCTTCCGGAGAACGCCTTCATGCGAGCCATCCAGATCCACGAATACGGCGGCCCCGACGTGCTTCGGCGCGTCGAGATCGACGTACCGAAACCGGGCCCGGGCGACGTGCTCGTGCGCGTCGTCACGGCCGGTATCAACTTCATGGACGTGCACACGCGGCAAGGCAAGTACCGCGATTCGCGCACCTACCCCGTGCGGATTCCGTGCACGCTCGGGATGGAAGGCGCGGGCGAAGTCGTCGAAGTCGGTGCGGGCGTCACGGCGTTGCGCGCGGGCGATCGCGTCGCATGGTGTATCGCGTGGGGCGCGTATGCGGACTACGCGGTGGTGCCGGCCGCGCGTCTCGCGAAGCTGCCGGACGGCGTCGCCTATGACATCGCCGCCGCCGCGATCTTCCAGGGATCGACGGCGCATTATCTGCTCGAAGACGTCGCGCACATCGGCGAGGGCAGCACCTGTCTCGTGCACGCAGCGTCCGGCGGCATCGGTCAGTTGCTCGTGCAGCTGGCGAAACGGCGCGGCGCGGAAGTGTTCGCGACGACCAGTTCGCCCGACAAAGCCGCGATCGCAAAGGCGCGCGGCGCCGATCACGTGTTGATGTACGAAGACGGCGGTTTTGCGGATCGCGTGCGCGAACTGACCCACGGTAAAGGCGTCGACGTGGTGTTCGACGCAGTCGGCCGCACGACGCTGCGCGACAGTTTTCGTGCGACGCGCACGCGCGGTCTCGTCGTCAACTACGGCTCGGTGACGGGTCCGATGCGCGACCTCGATCCGTACGAACTCGGCGAAGCGGGTTCGCTGTTTCTCACTCGTCCGCGCCTCGCCGATCATCTCGCCGATGCGCAAACCGTTCAGCGTCGCGCCGACGATGTCTTCGCAGCGATCCTGCAAGGCGCGCTACAGGTGGAAATCAACGGCCGCTACACGCTCGATACCGTCGAAGCGGCTCACGCGGCGCTCGAAGAGCGTCGTCAGGCGGGCAAGGCCGTGATGGATATCGGCTAGTTCGCTTCGCTTTACTCCCGCAGCATTTTTGTCCGGCGCGGTCCGTAGGACGCTCCGGTGGTCGACACTCGTCCTTACGTCAGAGAGGGCAATGATGGAATCAACCGTGCACACTCAACCCGCGTCGCGGTTTCGAGACGTTTTCCGCGTGGTCAGCGGCAATTTCCTCGAAATGTTCGACTTCACCGTCTACGCGTATTACGCGACGGCGATCGCTCACACGTTCTTCCCCGCCGAGAACGAGTTCGTCTCGCTGCTGCTGGCATTGTCGGTATTCGGCGCGGGCTTCTTCATGCGACCGTTCGGCGCGCTGGTGCTCGGCGCGTACGTCGACCGTCATGGGCGGCGCAAGGGCCTTATCCTGTCGCTGTCGTTGATGGCGGTCGGCACCGCGTGCGTTGCGTTCGTTCCGGGCTATGCGACGATCGGTCTCGCGGCGCCGGTCATCGTTTTGATCGGGCGGCTCCTGCAAGGCTTCTCGGCAGGTGTCGAACTCGGCGGCGTGTCGGTGTATCTCTCCGAAATCGCGACGCCCGGCAAGCGCGGCTTCTTCTGCTCGTGGCAGTCGGGCAGCCAGCAGGTCGCGGTGATTTTCGCGGCGACGCTCGGCGTGCTGCTCAATCAGCTGCTGCCGGCCAGTGAGGTGAGCGCATGGGGCTGGCGCGTGCCGTTCCTGATCGGCTGCCTGATCGTGCCGTTCCTGTTCGTGATCCGCCGCACGCTGCGCGAAACCGATGAGTTCGCCGCGCGCAAGCATCATCCGCGGATGGGCGAAATCATGAAGTCGATGGTCGAGAACTCGGGGCTGATCGTTGCGGGGATGGGTCTCGTCGTGATGACGACGGCGTCGTTCTATCTGATCACCACCTACACGCCGACGTTCGGCAGGACGGTGCTGCACCTGTCGTCGCTCGATTCGCTGATCGTCACGGTGTGCGTCGGCATATCGAATCTCATCTGGTTGCCGATATCAGGCGCCGTGTCCGATCGCGTCGGCCGTCGGCCGATCCTGCTGCTCTTCACCGTGCTGACCATCCTGACTTCGTACCCGGCGATGCAGTGGCTCGTCGCGGCGCCGTCGTTCGAGCGGCTGCTGCTGGTCGAGCTGTGGCTGTCGCTGCTCTACGCGTGGTACAACGGTGCGATGGTGGTAGCGCTCACCGAACTGATGCCGGCGAACGTGCGGACGACCGGCTTCTCGATGGCGTACAGCCTCGCGACGCTGGTCGGCGGCTTCACGCCGGCCATCTCGACGTCGCTGATCCACTTCACCGGCGACAAGGCCGCGCCGGGTGCGTGGATGGGCGCGGCGGCGCTGTGCGGCGCGGTGGCGACGCTGGTACTCTACCGTTCGCAACAGGCTCGCAACAGCTACAAGCTGGCCTGATCTTTCCGCACACGATTCGCTCACGATGAGACTTCTGCTGATCGAAGACAACCGGCAGCTCGCGCACTGGCTGTCAAAGATGCTGGCCGACGAAGGCTTCGTCGTCGAGCACGCGCTCGACGGCGAGACGGCCGAGGCGTTGCTGCACGATGCGCGCTACGACGTCGTGCTGCTCGATCTGAACCTGCCGGGCATGTCCGGCAAGGCGCTGCTGCGACGCATGCGCGACCACGCGAACGACACGCCCGTGCTGGTGCTGACCGCGACCGGCGACGTCGGCGAGAAGGTGATCTGCCTGAGCGCGGGCGCGGACGATTATGTCGTCAAGCCGTTCGACGATCGCGAACTGGTCGCGCGCATCAAGGTGCTGGCGCGTCGCCACGCGCCGGTGCGTTCGAACCGGCTGCGCTGCGGCACCTTGCTTTACGACATGGACCGCCGCCAGTTCTTCGTCGGCGACGACACGCTGTCGCTGACGCCGCGCGAACATGCGGTGCTCGAAGCACTGATCCTGCAGGCGGGACGCACCGTATCGAAGACGGTGCTCGCGAATGCCGTGAACGATAGCGACGCGCCTCCGAGCGGCGATGCGATCGAAATCTACGTATCGCGCCTGAGAAAAAAAATCGAGAAGAGCACCGCGGCGATCATCACGCTGCGCGGGCTCGGCTATCTGCTGGAACATGAAGAACCGCAAGCGTAGCCTGCGCGCGCGGCTGCTGCTCTGGCTGATCGTCCCGATGGCGGCGTTCAGTCTGGTCGCGGGCTGGCTCACGCATGCGAACGCCCGGCACACCGCCGATCTGCTGCAGGATGCGGCGCTGTTGTCGGCTGCTCGCGTGATGGCCGCCGACGTGCGCTGGGACGGCGACAATCTCGTCGCGTCGGTGTCGCCGAGCACGATCCAGATTGTCGGCACGCCCAGAGGCGATCAGGTGTTCTATCGCGTCGAGATCGCGGGCGGCGCGCTGATCGCCGGCACGTCCGATTTCCCTCAACCGCTACGCCCTGCCGAAGCGCCGCGCTGGTACGACGCGCGCGTCGCGCAAACGCCGATCCGCGCGGTCACGCTGAAGCGTCCAATGTACGACGCGGGGCGGATCGTCGACGTCGTGGTGTCGGTCGGGCGCACGGAGATCGAACGCGACGCGATGGTCGCGGCGCTGTGGAAACCGCAGCTCGCGATCATTCTCGGCAGCATCGCCATCGCGGTGGTGCTGGTCTGCGCGGGGCTCGCGCTCGAATTGCGGCCGCTCGAAAAGCTCGCGAAAGGACTCGCCGAGCATCCGTCGCAAAGCCGCGCGCGGATCGATGCCACCGACGTGCACGCCGAACTGCATCCGCTGATCGCCGCGTTCAACGCGTGCCTCGACATCATCGAACGGCAGGCGCTCACGCAGCGCCGCTTCATCGCCGATGCCGCGCATCAGATCCGCACGCCGCTGACGCTGCTCGGCATGCAGCTGCAATACGCGCGCCGCCAGGGCACCCTCGACGAAGTACGCGAGACGCTGCTCGCGATGCATCACAGCAACCGCGCGATGGTCTCGCTGATCAACCAGCTGTTGATGCTCGCGCAGGCCGAAGCGGCCGACTACACCGCGTTGGGCGGCGAACGGGTGGATATCCGCGAAGTCGTCACGCGTGCGGTCGAAAAGCTCGCGCTCGCAGCGCGCCGCCGCAACATCGAACTGGTCGTGTCGATCGAGTCGTCGCCTGTCGTGACCGGCAGCGCGACGCTGCTTCAGGAAGTGCTGTCGAACCTGATCGACAACGCGATCCGCTATGCGCCGGAAGCCACGGTGGTCGCAATCGATGCGGATGAAGCGGACGGCTGGGTCAGCGTGAGAGTGCTCGACCAGGGGCCGGGCATTCCGGCGGAATTACGCGAGCGCGTGTTCGAACCGTTCTTTCGTGCGTCGGAGCAGGAAGGTAGTGGTCTCGGACTCGCGATCGCGCGAGAGATCGTGCGCGCGCACAGCGGGACGATCGTGCTCGGCGATGCGCCGGACGGACGCGGACTGCGGGTGGAGCTGGTATTGCCGATGGCAGACCGGCAGTGATTGCGCAGCGGTACTCAGCTTTTCGCGCCCATCTCGGCTACCCGCTCCAGCAGCAACTCTTTCTCGCGTGCATTGCGCGTCATCGAAGCGGCACGTTCGAACTCCACACGCGCCTCGTCGCGCCGCCCGAGCTTCGCGAGCAGATCGCCGCGCACGCTCGGTAGCCAGTGGTAATGCGCGAGCGCCGGATCGGCGGCGAGTGCATCGACGATTTCGAGCCCGGCCGCCGGACCGAACGCCATCCCCACTGCGACCGCACGATTCAATTCGACCACCGGCGACCCCGCAACCTGCGCGAGCGCGTCGTATAGCGCGACGATCTGCACCCAGTCGGTGTCCGCAGCGGTATGGGCCCGCGCATGACACGCGGCGAGCGCCGCCTGCAACGCGTACGGCCCGCTCGCGCCGCCGAGCGCGTGCACGCGTTCGAGCGCCACGAGTCCGCGACGAATCAATAAAGGATCCCAGCGACTGCGGTCCTGATCGAGCAGCAGCACCGGCCGCCCGTGCGCATCCGTGCGGGCATGCGTACGCGACGCCTGAATCTCCATCAGCGCGACGAGCCCATGCACTTCGCTTTCGTCCGGCACGAGACCGGCCAGCACGCGACCCAGCCGCAGCGCTTCCTCGCACAGCGCGGGACGCATCCAGTCGTCGCCGGCGGTCGCCGAATAGCCTTCGTTGAAAACCAGGTAGATCACTTCGAGCACCGACGCGAGACGCACGGCACGCGCGTCCGCCTGCGGCACTTCGAACGGCACCTTCGCCGCCGACAGCGTGCGCTTCGCGCGCACGATGCGTTGCGCGATCGTCGGTTCGGGGACGAGGAAGCCGCGCGCGATCTCGTCGGTGGTGAGGCCGCCGAGCAGGCGCAACGTCAGCGCGACGCGCGCGTCGGTCGACAGCACCGGATGACACGCAGTGAACACGAGCCGCAGCAGATCGTCGCCGATGTCGTCTTCGCGCGCGGCATCGAGCGCATCGACGAAATCGGGCACGAGGTGCGCTTCGAGCGCGTCCATGTCGAGCCCGATCGCTTCGCGCTTGCGCGCCTGCAGCGCGTCGAGCCGCAGACGGTCGAGCGCGCGGTTTTTCGCGGTCGCCATCAGCCATGCTCCTGGGTTATCGGGTACGCCGTCGTCGGGCCAGTGCTCGAGCGCGGCGACGAGCGCGTCCTGCGCCAGTTCCTCGGCCACCCCGACGTCGCGCACGATGCGCGCGACGTGCGCGATGACCTTGGCGGCTTCGATGCGCCAGACCGCTTCGATCGCACGATGAGTCGCAGCCGTCGACACGGCCGGCCTCAGGCTGCGCTCGACGCAGCGTTCGACTCAGTGTTCGATGAGCCCGGCGCGCCGGCCGCGTTCGGATCGAGGTAGACGAGTTCCCACATGTGTCCGTCGACGTCCTCGAAGCCGTGCTGGTACATGAAGCCGTAGTCCTGCTGCTCACGCGGCGCGGTGCCGCCCGCCGCGAGCGCCTTCACGACGAGCCGGTCCACCTGCTCGCGGCTGTCGCACGACAGGCAGACGAGCGTCTCGACACTCTTCCGCGGATCGCACAACGCCTTGGACGAGAAGCTCTGGAAAAACGGCTTGACCAGCAGCATCGCGAAGATGTTTTCGCCGACGATCATGCAGGCCGCCTGATCGTTGGTGAACTTCGGCTCGAATTCGAAACCGAGGTGCGAGAAGAAGGCCTTCGAGCGGGGCAGATCTTCGACGGCGAGATTGACGTAGATTTGTCGGTGCATGATGAAGCGTTCCTTTGTGCGGTGAAAACGGTGACGCTGCTGCGTCCGTTTAGCTGGCTTCGGCCAGTGTCTTCAGGTTGTTCAGACCGTCCTCGAAATCCTTGCCAACCATCGTGTCCATGCTGACGAACACCTGGATCAGCTTCGACACGTACGGCGCCGGACCGTGCATCGCCCACGTGACCTCGGTGGCGTCGCCGACGGGCGTGAGCGTGAAGTCGGCGACGTTGTGCGCTTCGAACGGCTTGATGAAGTCGAGATTCATCGTGACGCGCGACGGCTCCGCGACATCGACGATCTCCATCTGTCCCACACCGACCTTGTCGCTGTCCCACGCGTAGATTGCGCCGGGGCCCGCTTCGCGCACGCTGTAACGACCCTTCGTCTGCGGGTCTTTGCGCTCGTACGGGTTCCACATGTTGAAGCGGTGCAGGTTGTCGATCAGCGCGTAGATCCGCTGCGGCGGCGCCGCGATGCGCACGCTGCGTTCGACGCGGAACGTGTCGGGCCGCGTCGCCGCATAGACCAGCACGATGCCGACGGCCGCGACCACGACGATGAGCAGGGTTTTGAGCATGACGATCTCCTCGGTCGGGACGAGTCGCTTAACGGTCTGTTTCCAGCCGCTGGGCGCAGACTGCGTTGTACTGCTCGAAGTCCTCCATGCCCATCAACTGACGGACTTCGATCTCGCCGTCTTCATTTTCGCCGAACGGCGCCGGAAAACGACGCGCCCATTCGTAGGCTTCATCGCGCGTACGCACCTGGATCAGCGTATAGCCCGCGATCAGTTCTTTCGTTTCCGCGAACGGACCGTCGATGATCCTGCGCTGCCCTTTCGAGTACTGGACGCGCCAGCCTTTCGAGCTCGGATGCAGACCGGTCGCATCGAGCAGCACGCCGGCCTTCGCCAGTTCTTCGTGATAAGCGGTCATCGCGGCGATCAGTTCGCCGGACGGCATTCTGGCGGCCTCGCTCGCGGCGGTCGCCTTGACCATGATCATGAAACGCATGCTTTTTCTCCGTTCGGGGTGGGATGGCCGTTTTGTGGCCTTCTACCCGCACGACGAATGGAGATCGGCAGAATCGACACGAACGGCATCGACCCAGGGAAAGTACCGAGATGGCTGGATGTCGATGCAGCGTGTGACGGTCAGACCGCGCGCGGCGTCGCGCCGCGCTGATGGTGGCGGTTACTCGTAGCAGGGAGCGGTTTCGCGGACTTCGACGGTGCACCATTCGGCGGCCGGACAGGCGGCGGCGATGTCGAGTGCTTCTTCGCGGGTCGAGCAATTGAGCAGGAAGAAGCCGCCGACCATTTCCTTCGCTTCGGCGAACGGCCCGTCGACGAGCCGTCGCTCGCCGCCGCGCACCTGCACCCGCGAAGCACGGTTCATCGACGCGAGAGATTGAGCATCGATCAGCAGACCACGCGACTTGAGATCCCCGGCGAAGTCGAGCATCTCGTCGTACACGGCGCGCCCTTCCGCTTCGGTCCGCTCGCTCCGCTGTTCGATGGGTTCGACGATGAGCAGCATGTAGGTCATGGAGTCTCCGTGGGAAGTTTGGGTCCTGTCGCTAGCGCGGGGGATTGCGATCGGAGTCTAGCAAGTGGTGAAGGGGCAGGCAAACCGCGGTGCGGGATGTTGTATCGGGATGATACGGTATTCAATAAGCACCGAATTGCTGTGTTTTTAATGCGGGTGATTGGGCTAATTACGCGATGTTGTTATCCTGCGTTTTGCGCGAATCCCGAAGCCAATATTGAGGACCAAAATAATGCTCAGAAAAACACGTGTTCGCGGGTTATGGGTTAATCGTTTGATCTACTGTCTCGCTGTGATGCCGATGATTATCCCTACGCAGAATGCCAGCGCCGATGATGACTTCTGGAAGAACCAGCATGTCCGCACTGACTGGGTGTATGCAACGTTGAAGGAGAGCGACGTAATACCGACGCTCGACCGCACGATAAAGGATCAGGCACACTGGGCTAGCCTGCCGGAAAATGCGCCCGGCACATTCCACTGCAAGAAGCTGGAGATTGCTCCGCCCTCTTCCGCCGCACTTGCCGCATTCAATGAGGCACCCACGACGCGCGGCCCTGACGCAGACAAGGCATACGCAAAAGCAGCCTCTCTCGGGTACTGGCGCGCAGCGGCACGGCTCGTGAACAGCTCCCTCGAGGACGAGTACTGGGAAGGCGCAATGCCGATTGTTGCGTGGCTACTTGTGCATCATGTACCGGCTGGATACAACAAGTTCGCAGACATACTGGAGGCAAGATCCGGCTACGACGGTGAAACGCCGGGAGATAGCGCACTTAGCATGATCGCGTCGTTGCGCTGGCGCGCCGCACGTGAAGGGGACCCCGTTGCGCAGGCGCAGATGGCCGATATTTTCGACAAGCTCAAGAAGCCTGCCATCGCGGTTTCATTGCGGGCTTGCGCGACTCAGCAGAATCCGGATCTTGCGCGCTAAAAAAGAGTTGGTCATGCAGAAGCGGTTTCATTAGATCGCCTTCCTTACCATCGCGCGCGGTAACGGTTTCGACACGCCCCCTAAGCACACAGCGAAAATCGTTCTAAAACCACCTTCAGGACAAGTTCGCCATGTTCCCCGATCCCTGGCTAGACCGATGGTTGACGCTGATCAAAGCGCGTGCCGGCGAACAGCCTGTACTTGAGATTGGTTGTGGCTACGGCGACGACACAGCAAGCCTGGCCAAAGCGGGTCTACGTGTGATCGGCTTTGACCTGTCACGCGCGTCGGTAGTGTCGACCAGGATCAGAGTGCCCTCTGCGAGGATCGAGCGACGAGATGTTCGTGATCCGCTTCCCGAAGATGCCACGGGCCTGGGCGTTGCGTTGGCGAGTCTGTCGCTTCACTACTTCGCCTGGGAAGAAACGGAGGCGATCGTGGATCGCGTGCGATTGGCCCTACGGTTGGGTGGCGTACTGCTATGCCGCTTGAACTCCACCGAGGATAGAAATTTTGGTGCGGATGGATGCGAGGAAATCGAGCCCGATTATTTTCTGGTGAACGGGCAGCCGAAACGATTCTTTGACGAAAACGCGGTGCGTCGACTCTTTTCGGATGGCTGGAACACGATCGCGTTGGAGCACGTCACGACCGACAAATACCAGAAATCCAAGGCCGCTTGGGAAATCGTTCTTGAGCGAGTGCAGTGATCGGTTGCCGAACGGGTCTCCAGCATTCTGAGCACGTTCCGTGCATCTCGGGGAAAAGTAACTGATGAGGTTGGCGAAACTGTCTACGCAACCTCCCCAGGCAAGCCCGAGCGTTCAAGGCAGATGAATTTCGACAGATGAAACAGGGCGAGGCACGCCGCTTGCTGCTCCAGAAGCATCAAGCTTCCGGAGCCCATCATGACGCATCGATTCCATATGAACACCCGCGACGGCGCGCGTCGCCTTATCTTCCGCACGATCGGCGCAGGCGCCACGGTGCTGCTGCTGGGCGTCGCCAGCGGCTGCACGTTGGGCGGCGCGGCGGCCGGTGGCGTCATCGGTAATGAAGCCACTAACCACAGCACGTTGGGGACGGTCGGCGGTGCGGTGGCGGGTGGCGTGATTGGACACGAGCTGGGTAAGTAGACGCGTCGCTTGTTACGCTCTTCACGCGGCCAGTTTCACGGAGTGGGCGCCGGCAAATCTGACTCGTCGGACGTGCCGGCGACAGCGCTCGCCGGCGCCCCGCACACATGCCTGAGCGACGACGCATACCCGATCCACAACGCAAGCGAACCCAGTGAAACGGCACCCAGTGCGACAAACGCGCTGGTGTAGCCGAAGTGCTGCGCGAGCATGCCGCCGAGCAGCGGACTCAGCGCGGCACCCACACCTTGCGCGGTCGCTACGGCACCCTGCCCGACATTCACGCGCCCCGAACCTTTGAGCAAACTCACGACAAGCGCGGGCACCGCGACGCTTTGCAAGCCTGCGCCGATGCCGTCCAGAATCTGCACGGGCCACACGCCACTCGCACTCATCAGCAACGCGGCAAGCGCGCCGCGCAGCGGAAGCGCGAGATAGGAAACGAGCAGCACCCACCAGTAGCCGCGCGTTCGGATCAGCCGTGGCGCGAGCCACGCCGCGCCGACCATCACGAGTTGCGCGATCACGATCGTCTGCGCGGTAAATGCGCTCGGATTGCTCCGATGCGCGACGACGACGCCCATCCCGTAAAGCGGCAGCATCGCCGCATTGCCCAGATGAAACAGCGCGAGTGAACCACCCAGCAGCACCAGCGGACGGTTCTGAAACAACGTGCGCAGACCGCGCGCGTGAGCGGTCTGCGGATGCTCGACGCGCGCGTCGTTACTATCGTCGGGCTCGAGGCCGCGTGCACTCGCGTAGTCGATGGCACGCGCGGGAATCAGCAGCACGCTGACGATCGAGAGCACGCCGAACGCGGCAGCCAGCGCGAACACGGCGCCGAATCCAAAGCGCCAGCCGAACCATCCCGCGAGCATCGCACCGACGACGTTGCCCGCGTGATTCGCCATCTGGTTGCGGCCGAACTGCCGGTCGAAACCCTGGCTGCGCACCATCCCGAGTGTGACGCCCGCGAGCGCGGGCATCAGCACGGCGCCGCTCACCGCGCCCACGATCTGCAACGCACCGATGGCGACGTACCCGCGAGCCTGCAACAACGCGAGCGAAGCGAGCGTCGTGACGACGGTTGCCGCGACGATCAGCGCACGCTTCGCGCGGGTCGCATCGACGAGCGCACCGGCGAACGGCGTCGCGGCCATCGCAGCGAGCCCGGCGAGCGTCATCACCGAACCGATCGCATCGGCGCCCCAGCCGCGCGCGAGCAGAAACACGCCGATGAACGGTCCGATGCCGGCCTGCACGTCGGCCATGAAGAAGTTCAGTGCTTCTAGCGGGCGGGTGGGTTTCATCTGGCGCGTGCTGTGCGGAGCAGAAGCGTAAAGTGCGTTCGTCAGCAATTTACACTCCCGCAGTTTGCTGAGGTTGCCGGGCTGCGTCCTCAGGCTCGGCGCACCGCCGCCGTTCACGGCAGCAGAAAGCGCCCTGCCTTTTGCTCCAGCAACACGACAAGTTCAGGCTGCATGAACGTGTACCTGTCGGGAATGTCCAGACACACGATTCGTTTGTTCTTCAGCTGCGTGCTGAATTTCTTCGACAGCTTCGCCTTGTGCGCCCGCTCCATCACGAAGACGATCTCGGCCCAGTCGATCTGATCGGCGGAAACGATCGTCACCGCATCGGGCGCAAGACCCGCCGAGTCGGTTTCGATGCCCGGCCAGCTTGCGAATAGTTCTTCTGCGGTGGGGCTGCGGAGCTTGTTTCGGCTGCAGATGAAGAGGGCGCGGGTCAAGTGCGATTGCCTTGCATGATCTTGTCCCGCCAGACGAGCAGTACATCAGCGATTTTTCGAGCATGCGCATCATTTCCGTCAAAACCCATGCGCGCGACTGCAACGGTCTCAAGATATGCCGCGATAGTCACTGCATCCGCTCCTTCTTTCAGAAGAGCGAAGACTTTCGGCAGGTACCCGTGATATTCATCCCGCGCTTCAGGAATGCCCGCGATGCCAATCGGGTCCCAAAGATAATGCAGGACCTCATCGACCCTCTGATAAAGCGCCAGGTCAGCGTCGGTAAATTCGGAGCCCATCGTAGCCTCGAGCCTGGAACAAAGCGGTACGTTTGAAAGACTCCATTCTATCTACTGCCAAACGCCTGCCCCAGTCCGCCCTTACCACCCCGTCCGCATCCTCGAGCCCGCATCAAGTTTTCCGCACAGCGGCCGATATCGCTTCTTATCAGCATGCGATCTGAACGCTCAGCCAGAAAGAACAACACTCATGAAATCAAAACTGAAAAGCGCGCTACATATTTGTCCATTGCTCATGGCGCTCGCGCTTGCTGGATGCGCAACACCCTACCAATCGGCAGGTGCAATTGGCGGCTACTCAGATCGAAAAATCGACGATCAGACTTATCACGTGCAGTTCTGGGGTAACGGATATACGACCGACGACAAGGTCCACAAGTATTTTATGTACCGCTGCGCCGAATTGACCAAACAGGCTGGATACAAATACTTCACGATCGTCCCAACCACCTTCGTTGGCTCCATCGCACCGGAGATCGATCGGGTCAGCAGCTCCGGTTTCGATCACCGGATGATGCGCAAGGTCGCATCGATACCGATCGTCATCTACGGAGGCGGGGGCGTCACGCGAAGAACCGACACGGCGGACATCCGGTTATTCAACGACGACGCGGTCATCAGTTCGAAAATTGTCGGCTGGGATGCGGACGAAGTCATGGGACAGCTTGGACCCTATGTGCATAGCGGCGGACAGACCCCCGCGGAATTGCCCATGGGTTGGATATTTACGCCGGGCCAGGCGAAAGTTCGCGGGAAGGATCTTCTCCCCATAAGCCCGAGGTATAACGCCGACACGCCGACGTAATGCCGTGCAAATGCGGGCACGTCAGGCGAACAAGAACGGAGAAGAGAAATGCCTCAAACGCACGGTAGCCAGTTAGCCGGGCACCTGTATGACGTGGCCGTGTGGGTAATTGCATTTGGCATCTTCGCGTACATGGGATTTAGCGCACACGGAATGCCATCTGAAATACGAGAGCGGTTACCAGCATGGTTGCACAACAAGACGTCGTGCTTCTGTTTCGCCGCGCTCTTCGCACTTCTTGCGGTTGGTAACTTCGTACGCTGGATTGCCTGACACCGTGGCACGCGAGACGGGAACGAAAACCGCTAATGACACCGTTCCCGCACCAAAGAAAACAATTACGTTATCCCTTGCATTCGCGCTGCGCACACACCCTCACTCCCCCYCCCCCMCCAACCCCGACCGCTTCTGCACCCCCCACACCTTCCCGCCACGCAGGAAATGAAACCACCCCAGCACCGCCCCCGTATGCCGCAGCAGCTGAAAAGTGAACGGCTCGGTAATCGCAGCAGCAGTCGCGGCCCACAAGCTTGAGCTCGACCGATCACCAGTCCAGCGGCGATACAGATGCACGCACCACAGATAGAACGCGAGATCGAGCGCGGTCTTCAAACCGATCACGCTGAAAATCGACACCACGATCGCACCGTGCCCGCCGAACAGAAAACCGAACAGCAACGCAACCGCAGTGAGCCCATAAACCGGCTGCATCGTATCGAACGCCTTGACCGGCAGCATCAGCATGCCGAGCTTGCCGTAACGCGGATTGCCGGTCATGTCGCGGTTCCAGTACTGCGTCTCCAGGAAGCCCGCGAACCAGCGGCGCCGTTGTCGCAGGAACGTGCCCAGAGTCGCGGGCGCATCGGTGCGCGCATGCGCATCGCCGACCACGCGTACGTCCCAACCCAGCCCGCGATCCACTGAATAGCGGCGCAGCCGGTGAATCAACTCGTAATCCTCGACGAGACACTGCGGATCGAAACCGCCCACAGCCAGCAACGCATCGCGTTTGAACGCGGCAAACGCGCCGGAGATCAGCAGCAAACTGTCCGCACGCATCCACGCGTAGCGTGAGATGAAGTTGCGCATGTACTCGTAGGTCTGGAACCACTGGAACAAGCGGCCCGACACGGTCTTGCCGCACACCGGCACGAGAATGCCCGCCGCCGCGACGAGCGGCTCGTGCGCGGCGAACGCGCTGCGCATTGCGAAGGTCGCGTCGTCGGCGAGCAGTGTGTCGGCGTCGACGGTCATCACGGTGTCCGTCGACACCAGTGTCATCGCCGCATTCAGCGCACGCGCCTTGCCGCCGTGCGCGACGCGCAGCCAGTACAGATTCGGATAGCGTGTGCTCGGCGCGCTCAATTCGCCTTCGCGCGGCGCGAAGAGTCCGAAGTCGCGTTCGAGTAACGCAGCGGTGCCGTCGGTCGAACCGTCGTCGGCGATGACGATCTGCGCGGGGCCTTCTTTCTGACGCAGCAGCGCCGCGAGCGTCACGGGCAATACCGATGCCTCGTTATGCGCGGCGACGAGTACGCCCATCGACGGCAATACCGCACCAACCGGCGCAACGCTGCGAGGCCGCTCACCATACGCGAGCGGCCACGCCTTCAACGTGACGAACACGAGCAGCAGCGTGTCGTAAATCACGTACGCAAGACCCGTCGACCACGCGACCACGCCATGCAGAAAAAATGCACGCGCAAACAGGATCAACCACAGCACGCCGACGCTGCCGTGAATCAGCTTCCCGGCCAACGTCACGGGACGCGGCACGATGCGCGGCGATGCGGCTGCCAGCGCCTGTTCCAGAGAATTCTTCAAGATGCTCACTCGTTAAGTCGGTACGAAGCCGCGCAGCGCGCGTTACGGAATCATGCGTTTGAGAACAGAATGCCGGTCGATCCATTCATGCTTCAGCGCGCCACCGATATGCAACGCAAGCAGCGCGTAAAGCCCATAACCGAGCCACACGTGCAGCGCGCCGAAGCGGTCGTGCAGCGTTTCCTTCAACGTCGGATCGAGATGCATCACGTAACCGATGCGCGGCCAGGGCACGAGTCCGAACAGGCTCATCGGATGCGTCGCGGCGTCCTTCCATGCAGAGTCATGCAGCCAGCCGGACAACGGCAAGCCGATCATCAATGCGTACAGCAGCACGTGCGCGATGTGCGCGGCGACTTTCTCCCTGCGCGGAAATGCGTTCGGCAGCTCGGGCGGCCGATGGGCCATGCGCCACAAAATGCGCAGCAGCGCGAGGCCGAGCACCGTGATGCCGATCGATTTGTGCGTGTTGATGACAGGGCGCACCCAGTCGTCGGGCAGCCAGTCGGCGGACAGTCCGAGCGCCACGTTGCCGATGATCAGCACCGCGATGATCCAGTGCAGCAGCATCGCCGTGCGCGTATAGCGCGCCGCGTGACCAGGTTCGGCACGCAGCGCGGACAGTTCGATTCGGGTGTCGGGAATCATGGGTTACGTCGTCGAGATGTAAGGTTGAGCGGATAAATTCGTCAGGCTTGCGCAGGGCGATCGTGAAACTGACCTTGCCGCGACCTATCGATAACGCCGGATCGCGCGGGTTTATTCCACGTACTTCGACCGAGCGCAGCGAATAAATCGGCCCGTACAATGCCGATGCCCTCACCACTCTTCCATGGACCGACAATGACCGTCGCCGTTCCGCCGATCGCCGCCACCGAATACCGGGGCACCACCGTCGAAAACACGCACGTCGCTCACGTCGCGGTCACCGATGCCGACGGCACGCTGCTGTACGCGTTCGGCGATCCGTCACGTGTCACGCTGCCGCGCTCCGCTGCAAAACCCGCGCAGGCGCTCGCCGTGCTCGAAACCGGTGCACTCGAACGCTTCGGCTTCGACGATGCGGACCTCGCACTGATGTGCGGCTCGCACAGCAGCGAAGAACGCCATCTGGAACGCACGCGAAGCATGCTCGCGAAAGCACACGCAAGCGAAACCGACCTGCGCTGCGGCGGCCATCCGCCGATATCCGACGAGGTCTACCGTGCGTGGATCAAGCGCGATTTCACACCCGGCGCGGTGTGCAGCAACTGTTCGGGCAAGCACGCCGGGATGCTCGCGGGCGCGCAGGCGATCGGGGCAGTTGTCGCCGATTATCACCTTCCCGATCATCCGCTGCAGATTCGCGTCAAACACACAGTCGCCGACGTCTGCGATCTGCCCGACGATGGGGTGCAATGGGGCATCGATGGCTGCAATCTGCCGACGCCCGCGTTTCCGCTCGACCGGCTCGCGCGTCTGTTCGCGAAGCTCGCCGATGCAGCGGATGCTGCTTCAAGTGGCAACGCGATCAACACGCGCACCGCAGCGCTAGCCCGCATCTATCGCGCGATGACCACTTATCCGGAACTCGTCGCCGGCGAACAGCGCTTTTGCACGCTGTTGATGCGAGCGTTCGACGGCGCGCTCGTCGGCAAGGTCGGCGCAGCGGGCAGTTACGCGATAGGCGTGCGCGCGTCGTCGCAAACCGCGCGGCTGGGTGCGCGCGGTGCGCTCGGCATCGCGCTGAAAGTAGAAGACGGCAATCAGACGGTGCTATACGCACTCGTCGCCGACCTGCTCGCGCAACTCGACATCGGCACGCTCGCGCAACGCGCGGCGCTCGATACATTCCACGCGCCGTCGCTGCGCAATACGATGGGTGTGGAAACCGGACGTCTCGCGTTGACGCTCAAGCTCGCCGCACAGCCGCGCTAACCGGCGGGCGGTACGCGAGCCACCGCATCCGGATCGCCACGCCGCACGGTGCGCGCATACGACGCGATCATCGCGGCCAGTTCCTGCGCGGCCGGCGTCAGCGGCACGCCGGCCCGCTGCAACAGGCACACGTTCGAGCGCTCCGCACGCTCGCGGATCGGGACCGCGACGAGCGCGCCCGCAAACAGCCGATGCCGCGTCACCACCGACGGCTCGACGGACAGGCAATCGGTTTCCACGATCAGGTGCAGCGTGTCGAACACGGCCTCCGTCGTCGCGACGATCCTCGGCGGCGGCAGTTCGTGCGCGGCGAACAGATCGACGAGCCGATTGGTCGGCATCCCCGCCTGCTTCGGCGCGCGCGTCGCGATCCAGTCGCAGTCGGCGAGTTCGCGCAGCGACGTCGCGTGTGCGAGCGGATGACCGCGTCGGCACACGACGACCGGATCGGATGGATAGAGCGTCGTCACCGTGAGATCGCTGACGTCGGTCGTCGCCGACACGAGGCCGACCGCGAAATCGAGCGTGCCGTCGCGAATCCACGCGATCATCGTCCGCGACGTGCCGCCCATCAAATGCACGGCGACGTTGTCGATGCGCGCGCGAAACTGCATCAGCACGGGGGCGAACGTGTCAATCAGCGGTTCGGTCGCGACGCCCAACGACACGACGCCGCCCGCTTCGCCGCGCAGTTGCGCCATCTCGCGTTCGGTGCGCTCGCATTCGCGCAGGATCGCGCCGGCGCGCAACATCAAGCGCTCGCCGAACGGCGTCAGCGCGATGCCTCGGTTCGTGCGCGTGAAGAGCGTCGCGCCGAGCGACTGTTCGAGGCTCTGCAACTGCTGCGTCAATCCGCTTTGCGCGGTGTCGAGCGCACGCGCCGCCGCGCGGATGCTGCCGCGTTCGGCCACCGCGACGAACGCGCGCAACTGGGAGAGCGTCAGCGACATGGCGGCCCCGCGATCGGAAAAAGTGAACATGATAGTCCGAAGCGGACTTCGGTCCGGCATTTGGGCGCTCTACCATGTGCGCTTGTTTGCTGCCCGATTCGTTCCCCGGAGACCTCATGAAAAAACGTCTGCTCGCGCTGTCGGCGCTGGTCGCACTGTTCACGCTCGGCGTCGGCCACGCGACATTCGCACGCGACCCCGGCGAAGTACGCCTCGGCATCGATCCCACCTATCCGCCGATGGATTCGAAAGCCCCCGACGGCAGCCTGCAAGGTTTCGACGTCGACCTCGGCAACGAAATCTGCCGCCGCATTCACGCGAAGTGCAAATGGGTCGAGCTGGAGTTCTCCGGAATGATCCCCGCGCTGCAGGCGCGCAAGATCGACGCGGTGCTTTCATCGATGGCGATTACCGACAAGCGCCTGCAGACCATCGCGTTCTCGTCGAAGCTGTTCCAGTTCAAGTCGCGGCTCGTCGCGCGGCAGGGTTCGGCGCTCGACGCTAACCCGAGCGCGCTCGCGGGCAAACGCATCGGCGTGCAGACCGGCACGCAGTTCGAGACGTATGGGCTCGAGCACTGGACGTCGATGGGTGCGCAGGTGATCGCGTACAAGAGCCAGGACCAGGTGTTCGAGGATCTGCGCAACGGTCGTCTGGACGGTGCGTTGCTCGGCTGGGTCGAAGCCGACTACGGCTTCCTGCGCACGCCGGGCGGCAAGGGCTTTGCGTTCGTCGGACCGCAACTGTCGATGGGCGATCACGGCGTCGGCATCGGTCTGCGTAAAGACGACGTCGCGCTGAAGGCATCGCTCGACCAGGCGATCGCCGCGATGCGCCAGGACGGCACGTACGCGCGCATCGCGAAGCGCTATTTCGATTTCGATCCGTACGGCGATTGATCCGTCGTCGCGACTTTTATTTTTCTGGTTCTCTCATGCGCCAACACGTTACTCCGCTTCTGTCGCCTGCCGTCGGCACGCAACGCGAACTCACCAGTTTTCATTTTGGTGGGGACGCTCGCGGCGATGGTCAGAAAATCTACATCCAGGCGTCGCTACACGCCGACGAAACGCCCGCGATGCTGACCGCTGTGCTGCTGCGCCGTCGCCTCGCCACGCTCGAAGCCGAAGGCGCGCTCGCTTCGGAGATCGTGCTGGTGCCGGTCGCCAATCCGGTCGGTTTGTCGCAGCATGTGCTCGGTCAGTTCATCGGCCGTTTCGAACTCGGCAGTGGGAAGAATTTCAACCGGCATTTCATCGATCTCGCGAAGATCGCAGGCGACGTCGCCGCGCGTTTCGGCGCGGACGCGCAGCAGAACAAGACGATGGTGCGCGACGCGCTGCGCAGCGGACTCGCCGCGCAGAAACCGCTGACCGAGTTCGAATCGCTGCAGCTCGCGCTGCTGACGCTGTCGTTCGACGCGGACGTCGTGATCGATCTGCACTGCTCGCTCGAAGCCGCGATGCATCTATACACGAGCGAAGCCGCGTGGCCCGCGTTCGAGCCGCTCGCGCGCTACCTTGGCTCGGAAGCGTCGCTGCTCGCGACCGACTCCGGCGGCCAGGCGTTCGATGAAGCGCACAGCCTGTGCTGGTGGAAACTCCAGCAGTCGCTGCCGGACACGACGCCGCTCGCCACCGGCATCCTCGCGACGACGATCGAATGCCGTGGTCAGCGCGACGTAACCTACGAGATTGCGCAGCAGGACGCGGATGCGATCGTCGAATTTCTGCGTGCGCGTGGTGCGATCCGTGGTGAAGCCAAACCGTTGCCGCCGCTGCGCACGCCCGCGACACCGCTCGCAGGTAGCGAGCAGTTCTATGCACCGGTGAGCGGCATCGTCGTGCATCGCGCGAGTATCGGCGACACGATCCGTGCGGGCGATCCGCTGTTCGATATCGTCGATCCGCTTACTGACGAAACGACCACGCTGCATAGTCATACAGACGGCGTGTTCTATATGCGGCGTGCGATTCGTTTCGCGACTGCGGGTGCGCCGTTAGGGCGGGTGACGGGGACGAAGGTGATTCGGACTGGGGTGTTGTTGGGGGCGTGACGTTTTCGCCGAGCGTTGTTAGCTCTTCGCGGCAGGCTTGACTTCAAACGCGCCACGATCGAACGCCTCGCAATAGCTCTTCCAGTCGGCGGCCACTTGCTGCTCGCATTGCGTCGCGAGTTCGATCAGCGGCATCTGCCAGTCCTTGCGGCTGCCGAACGCGATCAGATCGTCAGCGGTGGCCGAACCCTGACGACCACCGCTGCGCAGCTGCGCCCACGCGCATAGCTGCGCCATGCTGTCGACGACCGCTTCGAGCCGAGGCAGCTTACCGTTCCATCCGGCGAGCGCGACGCGATCCTCGGACGGCTGCAAACTGCGCAGCACGTACGGCCGCTTCTGATACTCCACCGCGTGCAGGAACGCCTGCGACATCGCCTGCATCCGCTGCTGCACAGCGACGACACGCTGCGCGTCGCTGTCCCACGCGGGCTGCTTCGACTTCACGTGCGGCGCCACCGACGAAGGCAACGCGAGCTTCAAATCAAGCAGATAGTTGCCATCCGGCGAGCCCTTGCCTTCGACGAGCATCACGTAACGATCCACGCCGAGACTGCCCGTGCCCGCGATGCGCCGCGCAACATCGAGCACGCGATAGAACGCCGGATTCTCTTCGTGGCTCGCGAATTCCGTCATGAACGCGGTGAGCTGTTCGCGCACGGTATCGTCGACGGGCAGTGCTTTCTTGCCGTCGATTTTCAGCACACGCTTCTTGCCCTTCAGCTCGGTGCGCCGGTTCAGATGATCGACACGCGAGCGCGTATGCAGCGCATCGAACAGCTCGCGGACCATACCCGTCGACGTCTCCTCTTCGATCCAGCGCGCCTTGCCTGCAGCGAGCGCGGACCCGTATGCATCGAGCGCGGTGTGGCACAACGCGAGTGCTTCCGCACGGCTCACTTTCAGATCGCTCGCTCCGACGAGCACGCTCGTCAGCAGACGCACGAGTTCGTACAGTGCAGGCGCGAGACACGCTTCGTCGAAATCGTTGATGTCGAAGTAGACGAGCCCGTTGTCCGCCTTGTAGCTGCCGAAATTCTCCAGATGCATGTCGCCGCAGATCCACACCGGCGGCGCCGCATCGAGCACGCCGCCGCGCGGCAGCCGTGCATAAAACAGGTGACAGGTGCCGCGCAGGAACACGAACGGCGATGTGCGCATCAGCGCGTACTTCATCGCGAGGCGTTCGGGATCTCGGCCGGTGTTGTACGCGGCGATCTGCTTCGCGAGGTCAGCGCTTGTGTCGGTGCTCTTGCCAGCGCCTTTGCCTGTCTTGTCGGTTTTATCGTTCATGGGTCGGTCGCGAGGTTCGGCGTATAACGTGCTCATACGCTCAATCCTCCGACCTTATCACGGCCCGCTTTCGCGTCGTGTCGCGTTGCCGGTACACTCGGGGTTTCCTTCGTTCAATCGAACCATCAACCCGGACCCGCGCGTCTGCGCCGGGCCCCGCTCGCGGAGACAAACATGCGCACCAGTGCACGCAATCATTTCACCGGCCAGGTCACCGAGGTCAAGGCAGGCGCCGTCAACGACGAGATCGCGCTGCGCACGCAGGACGGTCTCGACATCGTCGCCGTCATCACGCACGGCAGCGCCGCGTCGCTCGGACTCGCGGCCGGCAAGCCGGCGTTTGCGCTCGTCAAGGCATCGAGCGTGATCGTGATGGTGGAGGCCGACAGCGCCGGCGTGTCCGCGCGCAATCGCATCGCGGGCAAGGTCGCTTCGGTGACGAAGGGCGCGGTCAACGCGGAAGTCGTCATCGCGGCGGCCGGCGGCGCGCAGATCGCCGCGATCATCACGAACGAAAGCGTCGATAGACTTGGCCTCGCGGCGGGGAAAGCGGCGTCGGCGATCTTCAAGGCGTCGAGCGTGATTGTCGGCGTGGATCAGTAAGCGGCGCGGCCGTCTTGCGTCGCCGAGCCATGCGCTTCGCGCTGCGCTAGCGTTCTGCCATGACCGAGCCATCCGCTCCTTTGCCGCACGTCGTACATCCGGACGGTGTCGACGCAGCGTGTGCAGCGCGCACGGCTGAACTCGCGGGGTTTTCCGACACGTCTCGCACCGCCGACACACTACTGTTCGCCCGCCTCGTCGCCGCCCGCGACGTGCGCGGCGAACTCGCGCTGCTCGGACTTACGCCGTCGCAATGGCATGCGCTAGCAGCGCGACACTTTTCCCACGTTGCGCCGACGCAGGTGCCGGTGCTTTCCGCCTCTGCGGTTCTAACGCCCGCTCACGCCACGTTCGTCGCCGCGATGATCCCGTTACTGCTCGCACACGTACCCTCCGACGTCGATACCGGCGACGCCCAATGCATCGCGGCGATCATCGCGCATGCGTGTCTGCGGCCCGACCATCTATGGCGCGATCTCGGCCTCACCGGACGCGACGACGTCACGCGCATGTTGACGCGCTATTTTCCGGCGCTCGTCGCACGCAACGTCGACAACCTGCGCTGGAAGAAATTTCTCGCGCGCGAACTCGCGCTTTCGACTGGCGTGGAGCCCGGCCCCGCGCCCGGTTGTCCAGGCTGCGAGGACTTCGGCTACTGCTTTCCCACCGGCCGCTGACACGCGGCAACGGCCGGCACGCATCGTGTATGCTTGCCCGCATGGATAAATCCACCCCCGATCCGAAGACCCCCGCCGGTCCCAAACCGGAAGTCCGCTTTCGCATGCGCATCCAGCAGGCCGATACGATCGCGCTCGGCCCCGGCAAGGTCGCGCTGCTCGAAGCCGTGCGCGAGCATGGGTCGATCTCGGCCGCCGCGCGCAGCCTGAAGATGTCGTACCGGCGCGCATGGCTGCTGATGGACGAACTGAACCGCTCGCTGAAATCGCCGGCGACGCACTCCGAACACGGTGGTCAGAGCGGCGGCGGCAGCGTGCTGACGCCGGTCGGCGAAGAGATCGTCCGGCTGTATCGAGGGATAGAAAACGGCGCTTACGCGGCCTGTGCGGAAGACATCACTGCGTTGACGAAGCTCATCAAGCGTTGATGAGTTGAGGGGTTAGTTGGCTCAGCCGTGCCGCAGACAAAACCGCGAAGCCGGCGCCGCATTGCCGGCCGCATCGCTAGCGGCCACCCGCGTAACCCATTCGACAAAACTCGCGACGCTCGCCGTACGCAGCGGATGGTACGCAACCCGATGACGCTCGCACACGCGCTTGAGCATGTTCATCGAATCGTGGTCGATGCAGTCGACCGGAAACACCACCTGATCCGCACCTGGCAGCGCCGCCGCGAGCAGACCCTTGCGGTCTTCGATGCCGCCGTCGTGCACGGTCAATTCGCCGCCCGCCGCCTCGACGATCCGCCGGATCGCGACGTTCGATCCCGGCCGTCCGCCGACATACACAATGCGCTTGCCATGCAGGCCCGCGAACGACGGTTCGTCATCGGGAGTCGCATCGAGCGCGCGTTCCATCGCGCTCACTTCGGCCTGTGCGGCCTTCAGTTGCGCGAGCGTGTCTTCGAGCGTCGCGCGCAGTACGGACACGCGCTCCTGTTCGTCGGCGAGCCGTTGTTCGGCGGCTTCGCGACGGCCTGTGTGAAGTGCGAGACGACCATCGCGTGCGGCGACTGCATCGCGCAGCGTCGCGACTTCGGATTGCAGCGTGCCTGCAGCAGCCGGTTCGGTACGTTGCGCGTGTGCCTGCGCCATCAGTTGCGCGATCCGCTCGTCGCGTTCGCGGATTTCCGCAGCGTGACGCGTGCTCATCTCATGCAACCGGCCCTGCTGCCGCTCCACCTTACCGCGTAGCTCCGCGTTCTCTTCCTCTAGTGCAACGAGCCGGCGAATATCCGCGCGATTCGCCGCGCCGACCAGATGCGACAGCATGTGCAGTTCGCCGAATGCGGCCTGCCGCACGTCGAGCGTCGCCTGCGGATGCGTGATCAGTGCCCAGTACGCGGACGGAATGTCGCCTGCCTTGCGCGCGTCGTTCCATAGCGCGAGCACCGCGTCCGGATCGGCGGCGGACGCGAAGCGGCGGATCGTCGTCGCGTAGCGTTCGTCGAGTGCTTTGTGCAGCGCTTTGCCGCCGTCGCCGCCTTCGATTGCGAGTTCGACCGCTGCATGGTGAATTTCAAGGTCGGTCGCGTGCTGACGATTGAGCGCCTTGAAGCGCGGCACGAGCTTGCGCAGATCGTGCGTCGACAGACACGTGCCGATGATCGAGCAATGAAGATGCGAGTCGAGTTCCCACAGACGCGTGCGGCGATTCGCGTGCTCGATCTGCCGACCCTTCGCGGCGGGCGCGCAGCACGCATCGTCGACGACGCGCAGCGGACGCCCGGCAGGGTCGTGAAGGGGGCCGACGCCCGACGGGCGGCCAAGACGAAACGGAGGAGCCTGCATGACGATCCCGAGTCCGGTTCCGGTTGCAAGGTACGCAAGATGCACGGCCGGAACCGCACGCGGCCCCGTCGTATCGTCGAAATATACCATTGAATATAACGCTGCGTGGTCCGGTTCCGGCGATCCGGGTACCATTACGGCCTTTCCACGCGGATTCCGGAGACTGACTTGAGCCGCATCGACAATCCGTTGCATGACCAGGAAGTCGGCGTCGCCGACGCCACCCAGGACACCACGCGTGTCGACGACGTCCGTATCGGCGCCGTCCGTCCGCTGATTTCACCGGCGCTGCTGCTGGACGAACTGCCCATTACGACGACGCTGCAGACGCTCGTCGAGCGTAGCCGCAGCGAGATCGCCGACGTGCTGAAAGGTCGCGACGACCGGCTCGTCGCGGTGGTCGGCCCGTGCTCGATCCACGACCACGATCAGGCGATCGAATACGCGCGCCACCTGAAAACCGCCGCCGACGCGCTGCGCGACGATCTGCTGATCGTGATGCGTGTGTACTTCGAAAAGCCGCGTACCACGGTGGGCTGGAAGGGTTACATCAACGATCCGCGTCTCGACGGCAGCTTCCGGATCAACGAGGGGCTGCGCGCCGCGCGGCAACTGCTGCTCGACGTCGGCACGCTCGGGCTGCCGACCGCAACCGAATTTCTCGATCTGCTGAGCCCGCAGTACATCGCCGACCTGATCGCGTGGGGCGCGATCGGCGCGCGTACGACCGAGAGCCAGAGCCATCGACAGCTCGCGTCCGGCCTGAGCTGCCCGATCGGCTTCAAGAACGGCACCGACGGCAGCATCCAGATCGCCGCCGACGCGATCGTCGCCGCACGCGCGAGTCACGCGTTCATGGGCATGACGAAGATGGGCATGGCCGCGATCTTCGAAACGCGCGGCAACGACGACGCGCACGTGATCCTGCGCGGCGGCAAGAAAGGGCCGAACTACGACGCCGCATCGGTCGAAGAATGCTGTGCCGCACTGCGCAAGCTCGACTTGCCGGAACAGGTGATGGTCGACTGTTCGCATGCGAACTCGGGCAAGTCGCATCTGCGCCAGGTCGATGTTGCGCAGGACGTGGCCGCGCAACTGTCGGGCGGCGACAAGCGCATCATCGGCGTGATGATCGAGAGTCATCTGGAAGAAGGCCGGCAAGATCTGAAGCCGGGTGTGCCGCTGCGTCGTGGCGTGTCGATCACCGATGCGTGCCTCGGCTGGTCGCAGACCGAGCCGGTGCTCGACGCGCTCGCAGCGGCTGTGCGCGAGCGACGCAAACACTGATACAACGCTCAGGGACCGTCTGAGTCGCAACTCGCCACTCGCGACGGTCCCGATCCGTGATGCTGCAATAGAAATCAGCTGAATAAAAACAGCAGCGCACGATCGAACCACGCAAAGCGCGTTGCTACCCGACGCCGCACATCACGTTCAACGATTTTCCCCGCGCGCGTTTGAAGTTTGAAACGCACGATCAACGAAACAGCAAGCACAGCGAAGAAACCCCGCTACCACCAAACCAGCCCCTATCACTGCTGACAGTACCTCGAAAGCGCGCGCCATCTTAATCTTCGACGTACCGGCTGCGCCGCTTCGTCGCGTCATTGCGCGAACGGCCGCCACCGATCGAGGATCGTCACGCATGCAATTCGACTGGACGCAGGAACAGCAAACCACGCGCACGCGCTATCGCAGCATCGGCAGCGAACTTGCCGCTGCGCACACGCAGGAAACGGGCTTCGATGCATCGGGCTGGGCACGCCTGTGCAACGAAGGTCTATGGGACATGATCGTGCCCGAGTCGTACGGCGGCGACGGTCACGGCTGGTGGCACTTCTCCGCCGCGCTCGAAGGACTCGCTTCATCGATCCGCAGGCCCGCACTGCTGCTGTCGATCATCGCGCAGGCCGGCATGGTGCGCGCGCTCGAACGCTACGGTAGCGACGCGCAACGCGACCGCTATTTCGGCGCGATCCTGCGCGGCGAACTGAGCGCAACCGCGATCGCCGAACCCGATACCGGCACCGACGTGCGCAGCATCCGCACGACGCTGTCGGAAGACGGCGACGGCTATCGTCTGTCCGGCCGCAAGTTCAACATTGCTCACGCGCCGATCGCGCAGTTCATGCTGATCGTCACGCGCGTCGAGCACGCGGACAAGCGCAACACCGCGCTTGTGATCGTCGAGCGCAAACAGGCGGGACTCACGTGCAGCGAGCCGGACCGCAAGCTCGGCATCGACGATCTGCCGACCGGCTCGCTGCAGTTCGACGCGTGCCGGATCGAGCGCACGCAACTGCTCGGCAAACCTGGCGAAGGGCTCGGCAATCTGATCGACATCATCTCGCTGGGCCGTCTCTATTACGGGCTGATCGCCGCGCACGTCGTCACGCCGTATCTGAACGATGCGATCGCATACACGCGCAGCCGCCGCAGTTTCGACAGCGCAATCGACGAACACCAGTACGTGCAGAAGCGCATCGTCGACGTGAAGATCGGCATCGAACGCAGCCGCTGGATTGCGTACGGTGCGCTCGGCCAATTGCTGAACGGTCATCCGGAAGCGCTGCTCACCTGTTCGATTGCGAAGCTCGTCGGTGCCGAGGATCTCGTGAACAGCGCGGTCAGCCTCGTGCGTCTGTACGGCAGCGTCGGTTATCAGGAAGGACCGGTTGCGTCGTTTGCGCGCGATGCGCTGGGTTTCTCCAGCATCGGCGGCACCGAGGAAATGCATCGCAAGAACATCTTCAACCAGATCACGCGGCTCACAGCCTGACCCCACCACACCGCTACCGCAGGGCTCGCGCAGCGAGCCCACTCATCCGAGGACATTCCGCATGACATCCCCCAAACGACGTCCGCCGCAGCTTCGCCGCTCGTGGCTCTTTCTTGCCGGCGCCGATCGCGACGCGCTCGTCGCAGGCGGCCGTAGCGGCGCCGACGTGCTGATCCAGGAGATCGAAACCTTCACGCCGCCCGCGCGCCGGCCGGCCGCGCGCGCGCTCAGCGAAGAAGTGCTTGCGGGCTGGCGCGACGCGGGCGTGTTGACCTCGGTGCGCGTGGATCTGCCGGAACACGGCGGTCTCGACGATCTGCAGGTCGCGATGCGCGGCCGCCCCGACATCGTGATGATGTCGTTCGTGTCGACGCCCGAGCAGGTCATCGCGCTCGACGAAGCGATCACGCGCTGCGAAGCCGACTACGGCATCGCGCGTGGGTCGACGGAACTCGTGCCGAACATCGAAAGCCCGCGTGGCCTGCTGAACACGATCGCGATCGCGCGTTCGAGCCCGCGCGTGAGCGCGGTACTCGTCGGAACCGAAGACATGATCGCGGACATCGGTGCCGAACGCACGCGTGCCGGCCACGAACTCGACTACGTGCGCTCGCGTTTCATCGTCGAATGCGCGGCGGTCGGCGTCACGGCGATCGACTGTCCGTACAGCTATGCGGACGTCGAAGGCGCCGAACTCGACATGCGCGTGTCGCGCAGCCTCGGCTACAAGGCGAAGGCCATCGTCAACGCGCCGTTCGTGCCGATCGTGAACCGCGTGCTGACACCAACAGCAGACGAAGTCGCCACCGCGCGCCGCGTGATTCACGCGTTCGACACCGCACGCGAACAGTCGAACGGCAAGCGCGTCGCCGCCGCGGTCGTCGACGGCTTCCTCGCCGAAGTACCCGACTATCTCGCCGCGCATCGCCTCATCGCGCGCGCCACGCAATTCGGACTCGCATGAGCTGAGCGACATCATGGACACCCTTTCCTCCCGACTCAAATCGCTGAAGACGCTCGCCGGTGCTTCCGGCAGCTTCGATACGGCCCGTGCGCCGAATACGCCGCAGGCGCTGTTCGTCGAATGGCTCGACGCCGCGCTCACGGCCGGTGCGCAGGAACCGCAGGTCATGACGCTGTCGACGGTGCGCGGCGACGGTTCGCCCGATGCGCGTTCGGTCGTGCTGCTGGACGTCGACGAGCGCGGCTGGCAGTTCGCGGCAAGTGCCGCGAGCCCGAAGGGTCGCCAGCTCGCGGAACGGCCGCAGGCCGCGCTGACGTTCTACTGGCCCGCGCTCGCGATGCAGATCCGGCTGCGCGGCATGATCGAGCGTCTGCCGGACGACATCGGCACTGCCGATTTCTTCAGCCGCCCCGAGCGTTCGCGCGCCGCGATTCTCGCGGGTCATCAAAGCGAACCGCTCAACGATCCGGCCGATCTGCAGAACGCGATTCAGGCGCAGCTCGCGCGCATTGCCGCACAGCCGCAGCTCGCGTCGCCGCACTGGAGCCTCTACGCGCTCGCGCCGCAGGAAGCGGAATTCTGGCGCTCCGATGCCGATCGACGCTTTACGCGACTGCTCTATCGGCGTTCGGGTCAGCAATGGGAACGGTGCCTGCTATGGCCGTGAAAATCGCCGCGCCGGCTCCGACCGCCCACGCGATCGACCCCGCGTACGGCGACGACACGCGGCTCACGCTCGCGGGCCGCTCGCCTGCCGCGTGGCATGGCTTCGTGAACCCGCCGGTGTTTCATGCGTCGACGGTGCTGAGTCCCACGGTAAAGGACATGCTGCAACGGACCCAGCCATACATCTACGGGCGGCGCGGCACGCCGACGTCGGATGCGCTCGAACACGCGATCGTCGAACTCGAAGGCGGCGTAGGCGCGGTGCTGTGTCCATCGGGACTCTCCGCATGCACGCTCGCGCTGCTGTCGTGCCTGAAGCCCGGCGATCACGTGCTCGTCACCGCATCGGTCTACGGCCCGGTGCGGCATGCGTGCGACGGCGTGCTCGCGCGGCTCGGCATCGAGACGACTTACTACGACCCGCTCGCGCATGCATCGATCGAAACGCTGCTGCGTCCGCAGACGCGCGCGCTCTATGTCGAATCGCCGGGCTCGTACACGTTCGAAGTGCAGGACGTCGCGGCGCTCGCGCGCATCGGTCACGCACACGGGCTCACCGTGCTCGCCGACAACAGCTGGGCGACACCGCTCTTTTTCCGGCCGCACGATCACGGCGTCGATCTGTCAATTCACGCGGGCACCAAGTATCTGGTCGGACATTCGGACGCGATGCTCGGCAGCGTGTCGGCGACGTCGGCTGCGTGGCCTGCGCTGAAACATCTGCACGGCGACCTCGGCCTGTGCGTCGGCCCCGACGACGTCTACCTCGCGCTGCGCGGCCTGCGCACGCTCGGTGTGCGGCTGCGGCAGCACCAGCAGAATGCGTTGCAAGTTGCGCACTGGCTCAAGCAGCGTCCCGAGGTGCAAGCAGTACTGCACCCCGCATTCGACGATTGCCCCGGCCACGACATCTGGCGCCGCGATTTCACGGGGTCGTCCGGACTGTTCTCGGTGATTCTTCAACCGATGCCGGACGTCGCGCTCGAAGCACTGCTCGATGGGCTCGCGCTGTTCGGACTCGGCTATTCGTGGGGCGGATTCGAAAGTCTCGTCGTGCCGTTCGAACTCGACGCGCATCGGCTCGACACACGCTGGCCCGCGGGCGGTCGCGGTGTGCGGCTGCACGTCGGTCTCGAAGATCCCGACGATCTGATCGCCGACCTCGCCGCAGGCTTCGAACGCTGCTCGCATGTGATGGCGCATGCAGAAACACCGAAGCGGAGCACCGCCGCATGCTGACCATCTGGGGACGCCGCAGCTCGTTCAACGTACAGAAAGTGCTGTGGCTCGCCGGCGAACTCGGGCTCGTGCATCGGCATATTCCAGCCGGCGGCGAATTCGGCAGCTGCGATACCCCTGAGTTCGCCACGTTGAATCCCGCGTGCCGCATTCCGGTCGTCGACCTCGATGGACAGATCGTGTGGGAATCGCATTCGATCCTGCGCTTTCTCGCCGCGCGCATACCCGGTCACACGCTGTGGTCCGACGATCCGTTCACGCGTTCGTGCGCGGAGCGCTGGATGGACTGGTCGCAAGGCACGCTCGAACCCGATCTGATGACCGGCCTGTTCTGGGCACTCGTGCGCACGCCCGAGGCTCAACGCGACTGGGCCCTCGTGCGCGACAAGGCTGCGCGTAGCTGGCGTCATCTTGGCGTCCTGGATCGCGTACTCGCGACGCAACCGTTTCTCGGCGGCGCAACGTTCGGCCTCGGCGACATTCCCGCCGGCGCGACGCTGTACCGCTATTTCACGCTCGACATCGAGCGTCCGCTGCTGCCGAACGTCGAAGCGTGGTATCGCCGTCTGCAGGAACGTCCCGCGTATCGCGAGCACGTGATGGTGTCTTACGAGGCACTGCGCGGACAACCCGGCTAACTCACACACACTCTCTCGCTCATTCCATGTCCACGCTACGTCCGATCCTGATCGTCCTGCATCGCGAACAGTCGAGTCCGGGGCGCATCGGTCGGCTGCTGATGCAACGCGGCCATGCACTCGACATCCGCCGTCCGCCGCTCGGCGACCGTCTGCCCGACACCATGGCCGAGCATGCGGGCGCGGTGATTTTCGGCGGCCCGATGAGCGCGAACGATTCCGATGCATGGATCCGCAAGGAGACCGACTGGATCGGCGTGCCGCTGCGTGAAGAAGCGCCGTTCCTCGGCGTGTGTCTCGGCGCGCAGATGATGATCCGCCATCTCGGCGGACAGGTCGTGCCGAATCGCGAAGGCTTCTTCGAGATCGGCTACTGGCCGATCCAGCCGACGCCCGCAGGACGCGCGCTCTGCGACTGGCCGGAGCGCGTGTATCAGTGGCATCGGGAGGGGTTCGACAGTGTCGCCGGTCTCGAGCGGCTCGCGACGAGCGAGCGCTTCGAGAACCAGGCGGTGCGGTATGGGCGCAGCGCGTACGGCGTGCAGTTCCATCCCGAAGTGAGCTACCAGATGATGCGCCGCTGGAGCACGGCCGCGTCGCACAAGCTGACCCTGCCCGGTGCGCAGGATCTGTCGACGCAGCAGCACGAAGGCTTCCGCCACAACCGTGCGACAGCCGCATGGCTCAGCACGTTTCTCGACGTGTGGCTCGCATCTGCTACGACAGCGACAACATCAACTATGCATATGCGCTCCTCCCTCGGTGACGTTGATGAGCCCCCACTCGATCGCCTTCAGCACCGCCTCGTGTCGACGTGACACGTTGAACTTGCGGCGGATGTTCGTGAAATGGAAATTGATGCACGACTCCGTCACGTTGAGGATATGCCCGATCTCCCACGACGTCTTGCCCGCCGCGTGCCATTTCAGGCACTCGGCTTCGCGGCGGCTCAGACGCGGCACGCCGTTCAGCCGTGTGTCGAATGCGCGTCGCGCGAGCGTATCGGTGACGATGTCGCGCAGCAGCGACAGACACGCGAGACTGTTCGCGCAACGATCGCGCGTCGTATCGATATCGTCGCTCGTCGCGCACGTGAACATGCCGAGTTCGCCCTTGATGCCGCGCACCGGCAGCGTGACACCGCTCGACATGCCGTGTCCGCGTGCAATGTCGTACAGCTGACGTTGTGCCGGCGTCACGAAGCAGGTCGCGTCCCAGATGAACGGTACCGTCGATCGAAAGCAATGCCGGAGCATCGGATCGAGCAGATCGAACGACTGCTGTCGATAGCGGTACGTCCATTCGGGCGCGCAGTTGGTCCACACATACGCGACGTCGAGCGATGCGCTCTGAAACGGCAGCACGACGAACATCACCTTTTCGAAACCCATGTTCATGGTTGCCTCGCCGATACGATGGCACAGCGCCTCGTCATCTTCCGGCGTCAGCAACTCCATACAATCCAGGCCATTCATTTCGCTACTCCCGTCATATTGTTTTTAAAACAGGTGTACTGAAACAACCGTCCCGACTTCTCTCAGGTTCGCGGCCGGAACGGCTGCACTAGTCTCCCGCTGCAACCAGCCGCAGGCCTCGTTCTTTTGCTTCGGCAAGCGTCGCGATCGCTTCGAGCGGCATGCCGAATGCCTTCGACATCGCGGCCGCGTTCGCGTTGCTCGCTTCGCGTTCCTGAGCGTCAGGCTCGACGGTGATCAGTGCCTTGCACACGCGGGCAAGATCGTCCTTGTGCTGTTTGAGCCACAGCCCCCGATGCTTGCGGTCCTCGTGCGGTTCTTCGGGGCGCGGCGACACGAACAACAGCACGAACGGTCGGTCCTGTTGCACCAGCACGTTCATGTCCCGTTCCCAGCGCGGCGCGTAGCCGGCCACGATCGCGTCGTTGAGCGCGATCACGAGGGGAAACTCACTGACGTCGAAGACTTCGAGGGTCGCGAGGGGTTGAGCGGTGTCTCCTGCCGTGTCGGGACGGCGGGAATCGAGTGATGCGTCGTTAGTCATGCTTACTCCTTAAAAACGATTGAGAAGCGGTTCTGCTCAACGCCGCGCAGCGGCGGGAGCAGCAGAAGGTGCAGCGCGTGGTCCGAACGGCGGCTTCGCAAGCCAGACGACCGCGATCACCGCGACGTAAACCCAGCCGAGCGCGAATGCGACGTCGTTGAACGAAATCTGATAGGCCTGTGCGTCGACCATCCGGTCCATCAACACGTACGCGCGCTGCGGGTCGCCGTTGCCGAGCGCGCGCAGCCAGCCGCGCACGACGGGATCGAACACGCTGATGTCCTCGGTGAGCCGCGCGTGATGCTCGACCGCGCGCCGCTCCCACAGGAACGACGTGATCGATACCGCGAAGCTCGCGCCGAGCGTGCGGAGAAACGTCGATAGTCCGGAGCCCGCGGCGATCTCGTCGGGCTTCAGATCGGACAGCAGAATGCTGTTGATCGGCATGATGAAGAGCGCCAGGCCGAGGCCCTGCAGCAGCTGGATCATCGCGATGTGCTGGAAGTCGACGTCGAGCAGGAACTGCGCGCGCAGGAACGATGCGCTGCCGAGAATCGCGAACGCGCAGCACACCAGGATGCGCATGTTGAAACGCGGCGCGTACTTGCCCATGAATGGAGTAAGCAGCACGGGAATAACGCCCATCGGCGCGGCGGCGAGACCGGCCCAGAACGCGGTATAGCCGAGCGTGCGCTGCAACCATTGCGGCACGATCACGTTGACTGCGAAGAACGCGGAATACGCGAGCACCAGCGTGACCGTGCCGGCCGCGAAGTTGCGATGCTTGAAGAGCCGCAGATTGACGATCGGATTCGCCTCGGTCAGTTCCCAGATCAGGAACACGGCGATGCCGAACGCCGCGACCACCGACATCCACACGATGAACGTCGAGTTGAACCAGTCCGCGTCGTTGCCTTTATCGAGCACGACCTGCAATGCGCCGACGCCAAGCACGAGTGCGGCGAGCCCGACGTAATCGACGCGCGACTTCACCGTCGTTTCGGGGCGCCCTTGCATCTGTTGCTGCACGACCGCGCACGCAAAAATACCGATCGGCACGTTGATCAGGAACGCCCACTGCCACGAATAGCTCTCGGTAATCCAGCCGCCGAGCAACGGCCCGGCGATCGGCGCGACGACCGTGACCATCGCGATCATCGACAGCGCGAAACCGCGCTTTTGCGGCGGGTAGATCGACAGCATCAGCGCCTGGGTCGTCGGAATCATCGGACCGGCGACTGCGCCCTGCAGCGCACGGAATGCGATCAGCGCGGGCAAGCTCTGCGCGAGCCCGCACAGCAGCGACGCGAACGTGAAGCACAGCGTCGCGCATACGAACAGCCGCACCTGACCGAAGCGCTTCACGAGAAAACCGGTCAACGGCAACGCGATCGCATTGCTCACTGAAAACGTCGTGATGACCCACGCGCTCTGGTTCGTGCTCACGCCGAGATTGCCCGCGATCGTCGGCAGCGCGACGTTCGCGATCGTTCCGTCGAGCACCTGCATGAACACCGCGAGCGCGAGCCCGAGCGTGGTCAGTACGATGCTGCGCGGGCGGAAGTCCTGGCCCGCCTGGCCCGCGGCCGGCGTCGGTCCGCTCATTGCAGCCTCGTTGCAGCGGCAGGCGTAGTAGCAGCGACGCGACTCGGCGGCAGGTTCTGCTGAATCACGCGCGCGATCAGTTCATCGGCGCTCTGCAACTGCCGGCGATACACGTCCGTGCTGAAGATCGGCCCCTGCGGCGACTGACGCGCGAGCATCGGGCCATTCTGGTCGTGCAGATTCACCGACGCGCGCATCGACAGCCCGACGCGCAGCGGATGTTTGTCGAGCTGCGCAGGGTCGGTGAATTCGATCCGCACCGGCAGACGCTGCACGATCTTGATCCAGTTGCCGGTCGCGTTCTGCGCGGGCAGCAGCGAAAACGCGCTGCCGGTGCCGATGCCGAGACTCTGCACGCGGCCCTTGTACGTGATCGAGCCGCCGTACAGATCCGCGCGCAGTTCGACCGGCTGACCGATGCGCATGTGCTCGAGCTGCTTCTCGGTGAAGTTCGCATCGACCCACACCTCGCGCAGCGGCACCACCGCCATCAACGGCGTGCCCTGCGCGACGCGCTGGCTCAACTGCACGGTGCGCTTCGCGACGTAACCGGTGACCGGCGCGACGAGCGTCGCGCGCAGGTTGTCGAGGTACGCGCTGCGCAACCGCGCGGCGGCCGCTTCGACGTCGGGATGCGAAGCGACGACCGTATCGTCGACGAGCGCCTTGCTCGTTTGATATTGCTGCGTCAGCGTGGACAGCGAGCTTTGCGCGCCGGCGAATGCGCTCTGTGCGGAGACGAGTGTGTCGTGTGCGTGCGCGAGCTCTTCGTCGGAGATCGCGCCGGAACGGCCGAGGCCGCGACGGCGTTCGTAGTCGGCACGCGCCTTGTCGAGCGCGACGCGGCGTGCGTCGAGTTCCGCCTGCGCGCCGTCGATCGTGCTCGCGAGGCCGCGTTCGTTGCTGTACAGACCGCGCACCTTGCGCACGGTGCTTGCGAGATCGGCCTGCGCCGCGGACAGCGCGACCTGGCTGTCGCTCGGATCGAGCCGCACAAGCGCGGCGCCGGTGTGAACGAGATCGCCGTCGTCCGCATCGATCGATACGACCGTGCCCTGCACCTGCGGTGAGATCTCGACCACGTTGCCCTGTACGTATGCGTTGTCGGTGTCTTCGTACCAGCGTCCGACGAGCCCGTACCATCCGGCCCACACGACAATGCCGACCGCAAACGCGCCGACGACGAGCGTCAGCAGCACGCGGCGGCGTTTCGATGGGGGCGGTGGAGTCGATGCGCCGGGGGTGCCTTTCGCGCTGTTCGCGGGTGCACCCTGGGCGCCTGGTGCAACCGAGGGCGCTTCCGGCGCACGCGGAGCATTCTGCTGCTCTGCAGCCGGCTCGCGACGCGCGGTAGTTGAAGCACCACCAGACGCCTGCGGGCGCTCGAGATCCTGAACGGCTTCTTTATCGTTGCTCATGGCGTGAGTTCACTGACGGGAAGATGAAGAGGAAGACGCAGCAGCCAGCGCGGTATCGTCGGTGGCGGGCCTGAAGCCGCCACCCAACGCACCGACGAACTGCAACGACAAATCGATCTGCTGTGCGCGCAGCGCGGCCATCTGACGGTCGGCGTCGAGCAGTTGTTGACGGACAGTCAGTGCATCGAGATAGCTACCGACGCCCGCGCGATACCGTTGATCCGCGAGCTGCCACGCTTCGGTAGCGGCATCGAGCGCGCGTTGTTGCGCATCGACTTGCAACGACAGCGAACGCAGACCGTGCAGCGCATCGGTCACTTCGCCGAGCGCGCCGATCAGCGTCTTGTTGTATTGCGCAACCGCGAGGTCGTATTGCGCATCGCGATGCGCGAGGTTGCCGCGCAATGCGCCGCCGTCGAACAGCGGCAGACTGATTGCAGGCGCAATGCGGTATTCGCGCGACGCCGCCTGAAACAGCGACGCGCCGCCGCGCGTCGCGAGGCCGATCATCGCGGCGAGGCTCACGTTCGGCAGGAAATCGGTCTTCGCGCTGTCGATGTTTTTGCTCGCCGCCTCGACACGCCAGCGCGCGGCGACGATATCGGCGCGACGGCCGAGCAGTTCGGCGGGCAGAGCGGCCGGCACCGCGAGCGCGGCGACCGGTAACGCAGCCGGCCGTGCGATCGACAGTCCGCGGTCGGGGCCTGCGCCGAGCAGCACGGCCAGCGCGATACGCGCGCTATCGACTGCACGCGCGGCCAACGCCTGTTGCTGCACGGCGGTTGCGACCTCGCTGTCGGCCTGCTTCAACTGCGCGCGATTGTCGAGGCCGCGACCGACGCGCTGACGCGTCAGATCGAGCGCATCGTCCGCGCGATGAAACTCCGCGTCGGCGACGTCCTGCTGCGCGTACGCGTAATGCAGATTCGCGTACGCGCGCGCGACGTTCACCGACAACACGATGCGCGCCGCCTGCGCATCGACCTGCGCGGCACGCGCTTCGCCGAGCGCGGCGACCCACGCGGCACGGCGACCGCCCCACAGATCGAGATCCCAGTTGAAGCCGAGATTGAGTTCGCGCGTGTGATAGAAAAATCCGCCGCCCTCGTCCTCGCTGAACACGGTGCCCGATTGGCGCTGGCCGACGAAGTTGCCGTTCGCGGTGACAGTCGGCATGCGACGCGCGTTCGCGGCCGTCACCTGCGCCTGCGCATCGCGGGCACGCGCTTCCGCGCTGGCGAGATCGGGATTGCCTGCAAGCGCTTCGTCGATCAGCGCATTCAGTTGAGGATCGTTGAGACCGGTCCACCAGTCGGCGGCGGGCCATGTCGTCGCGGCGGTGCCCGCGAGACTTTGCGTCGCGTGCAACGCCGTCGGGTCGGCGAGCTTGCCGACCGGCGCGAGCCCGGCGCTGTTCACGCATGCGCCGAGCGTGAACGTGAGCAGCACCGCCGATACCACCCGCGACGGCCCCCGTGCGATGCGTATCGCGTGATTGTCGAACTGCGTTGCCTGCCGTTCCATCGAACGCTCCGTCCCATGATGATGTGGAATGAGACCCATTGTTAGACGCACCGCGAGAAAGCTGATAACGTTGTTTGGCCAAAAACTACTGAATTCCAGCCATGTCGATTGCTTCGCCCGTCCGCGCGGTTTCAGCGGTGTCCGATCCGAGCGAACGCGCGGACGGTCCGTCACTGATCGCCGTATGGGGCGAAGACCAGGGCAGCGGCGAATACCGTCTCGGCACGCGTGAAGTCGACTGGCATCGGCACCTGCGCGGCCAGGTGTTCTGCGTCGAAAGCGGACTCGCGCACGTGCGGACCCAGCACGGTTCGTGGTTATTGCCGCCGCATCGTGCGGGCTGGATTCCGCCCGGCGAACAGCACAAGGTCAGCATCAGCGGCGCACTCAGCGGATGGAGCGTCGTGATCTCACCCGACGCAAGCCGCAGCCTCCCCGAGCAGCCGTGCGTGATCAGCATCAGCGAACTGATGCGCGCGCTGGTGCGACGCACGGTGTCGTGGGCCGACCAGGACAGTCTCGACGTCGAGCAGGAACGGATGAGCGTCGTGCTGCTCGACGAAATGCGTCGTGCGCCGCACGAGCCGCTGCATCTGCCGATGCCGGCGGATCGGCGTCTCTTGCGCATCGCGAATGCGATCCTCGGGCAGCCGCACGACGCTCGCCGGCTCGAAGAATGGGCCGAGTGGGCCGGCCTCTCGCCGCGCACACTCACGCGGCTGTTCGTCGCGGAAACGGGTTGCAGCTTCGCGCAATGGCGTCAGCAGGCGCGGCTCACGCGCGCGCTCGAACGTCTTGCGCGCGGCGAGAGCGTCGCGAACGTCGCCGACTCGCTCGGCTATGCGACACCGAGCAATTTCATCGCGATGTTTCGCCGCTGCTTCGGTGATTCGCCCGCGCATTACTTCGCGAAACGCAAACCGGCGCCGTGATGCCCGGCGTGGCGGGTGTGCGTGCTTCTGCATGCGCGCGCTGCGGCGCGGCTGTGCTGCCACTCTGTCGCGCTGCTGTACGACATCCAGCGCGCAACGCACCCCGCCATTCCTGCTGCTATCACTCTCGCTAGCGCCGCTAGCAACACCGGCGCACTCCAAACCGAAAAGCAACCTCATCAACTGCCGCGCATCTACGCAGCAACCGCAGGCTCGCCCGTCGAATCGATTGCGTGAATCCGGCGCCGCATGCGCACGGCCTGCGCAAGCGAATCGAGCGTGCGTACCGTGTCGTCCCACGACAGACACGCATCCGTGATGCTGCGCCCATACTCGAGCGCGCCGCCGGACACATGATCCTGACGACCGCCGAGCAGATTCGATTCGATCATCACGCCCGCAATGCGCGTATCGCCGCCCGCGATCTGCATGGCGATGTCCTCGCACACCGGAATCTGGTTCATGTACTGGCGCCGGCTGTTCGCGTGGCTCGCATCGATCACGAGCCGCGTCGACACGTTCGCCGCCGCGAGCAGATCCCACGCAGCCGAGACGCTCGCCGCGTCGTAGTTCGGCTGGCGTCCGCCGCGCAACACGACATGGCTCCACGGATTGCCGTCGGATAACGCCGCGCACGCGACGCCGTGATAGTCGATCGTCACGAAGCATTGTTCGCGCGACGCGGCGCGCACCGCATCGACGGCGATCTGCACGTTGCCGTCGGTGCCGTTCTTGAAACCGACCGGCATCGGCAGGTTCGACGCGATCTCGCGATGCGTCTGCGATTCCGTCGTGCGCGCGCCGATGGCGCCCCACGACACGAGATCGCGCAGATAGCACGGCGTAAACGGATCGAGAAATTCGGTCGCGGTAGGCACGCCGATCGCGTTGACGTCGTGCAGCACCGCGCGTGCGGTGCGCAGACCGATGTCGACGCGATGACTGCCGTCCAGATACGGATCGTTGATCAAGCCCTTCCAGCCGATCGTTGTGCGCGGCTTCTCGAAGTACACGCGCATCACGATTTCGAGGTCGTCCGCATAACGCATGCGTTCATACGCGAGTCGCGCTGCGTAGTCGCATGCGGCCTCGGGATCGTGGATCGAACACGGGCCGACGATCGCGACCAGTCGTTCGCTGCGGCCAGCGAGCGCATCGGCGACCGCCGCGCGACCCGACTCGACCGTTCGCGCAGCGCGCGGATCGCGTGGCCCCGTCTCGATGATGTCGACCGGAGACGGCAGTCGCTTCATGCGACCACTGTCCAGCGCGGCAGGTAACGGCTGCATCGCATCTCTCCACTTTCTGTTTTGATCGACCCGCGCACGGGAGGAGATGCCGTTATATAAAGAACGCATTTCCCGCACAACTAATAGCTTTATCAGTTAATCCGGAATATTCATATGAAAGAGGAGCATAAGATTTTTTAAAATACCTACTCTTTTAGATGGTTATCGAATACCCACCCGTCATTTGCCCGACTTATTTATCCACGAAGCATCAAAACTGCCCGATATACCGTATTTTCAATGCTAAATCGATAACAGTCGATAATTCAAAACCCAAAATATGATCGCCTGTTAATTGTATTAGTAGCGGCACCTATCTCTTTCGCTTAACGTTTCGCCGTGTGCATCTTTCATTAAAAGACGCGCACAAAAAACATTTTGCGAATTCCCCAGGAGAAATGTCATGTCGAAGCGCCACTACGAAACGCCGATACAGGTCAAATATCGCGACACGGACTCGATGGGGCACGTCAGCAGCCCCGTCTATTACGACTATCTGCAGCACTCGTATCTCAGCTACATGTTCGATCTGCTCGATCTGCCGCGCTCGGAAAAACTGCCGCACATCATGGTGAAAACCCAATGCGAATATCTGTCGCCCGCGCTGTTCGGCGACAACCTCACGGTGCGCTCCAGTGTCGTGAAGTTCGGCAGCAAGAGCTTCGAGCTCGAGCATGTAATGGAGCGAGACGACAGCACCGTCGTCGCGCGCGGCGCGTCGACGCACGTGATGTTCGACTACGCGACCAACCGCACAGCCATCGTGCCCGAGGATTTCAAGGAGAAGGTGCTGACCTTCCAGGGTTCGCTCTGATGCTCGCGGTCGGGTTCGAGGGCACGGGCCGCTTCAAGACAGACGCCTCTTTATCACCGGGAGTGACCGTGGACGATACGTCGATCGCGGAACGCGAAGTGGCTTACCTGGGACCGCCGGGCACGTACTCGGAAGAAGCGGCGCGCGCGTGCTTCGGCGATGCCATGCGCACGCGTCCGTGCCGCTCGATCGACGAGACGTTCGAAGCGGTCGCAGCCGGGCTCGTCACGCACACGGTCGTGCCGATCGAGAACTCGACCGAAGGACCGGTGACGCGCACGCTCGATCTGCTGTTCGATACGCCGGCGTCGATTGTCGGCGAGACGGTGCTGCCGGTGCGTCACTGTCTGCTGTGCTCGGACACCGCATCCGATGGGCCAAATGCGCACGCCACGTTCGATACGCTCGAATGCGTGCTTGCGCATCCGCAGGCGCTTGCGCAGTGTCGCGCGTGGCTCGATGCGCATGCGCCGCGTGCGCGTCGCGTCGAAGTGTCGAGCAACGCGGAAGCGGCACGACGCGCGGCCGGCAGCGCACATCACGCGGCAATCGCGAGCGATGCGGCCGCGCGCCGCTACGGCTTGCGCATCGCCGCCGAAGCGATCCAGGACGTGCCGTCGAACTGCACGCGCTTCATCGTGCTGGGCCACCACACGCCTGAACCGACCGGCTTCGACCGCACGAGTGTCGCCGTGCAGCTCGAACATCGGCCGGGCGCGCTCGCGCGATTGCTTGCGCCGCTCGAACGGCATGGCGTGTCCGTGCTGTGGATGGAAGCGCGGCCGCAGCGCGAAACGCCGTGGTCGTATCGCTTCATCGTCGATCTCGACGGCCATTGCGCGCAGCCCGCAATGGCCGCCTCGCTTGGCGCGATGCGGCAGGCTGGCGAATCGCTGCGCGTCCTCGGTTCCTACCCGCGTGCGCGTGCCGGCGCGTCGATCCCTGCTGGAGTGGCACGATGCGCGTAAATATCGAACACACCCGACGCCGCGTCCGCGCGATTCTGACCGGCCGCGACGATCGTCTGATCGTTCTGCTGACGTGTGCCGCGCCACGGCTGATTCATGCGGAACCGGCACGGCGTTTGCGCGAACTGGCCGGCCGCTATGAGGACGAACTGGAAATTCTCGTCCACGTGCCCGATCTGCTCGACCACGCGCACACCGACACGGACATACCGCTGTGCCGTTGCCGCGCGTACAAGACGCTGCGCTATCTGCAGCGGACCGGGTTGCCCGCGGTCGTCGGTCATGGTGTGCGGCATGATGCGCATCGGCGGCATGCGGATCTGATCGCGCTCGCGTGCTGGACCACGACGCGCGACGCCGCATCGACGGCACAGGGGCCCGCTTATCGCGCGCCTGGAATGCTGGTGCCGGCGTCGACCGCGTTGCGCTGGAATGGCACGGAAGCGATTGCGTCACAAGCCGGTATCGTCGTCGATCTGACGGCTGCGGCCTGCGGCACCGAAGGCTCCGATAGCGCGCTCGACACGGTGCGCAGCATCGCTAACGCCGCGTTGTACGGCGAACTGCCGATGGTCGGCGCAAGTCTCGATGGGCGTTTTGCGGAAGCGGACGGTGCGTCGGATGCGCTGGGTCACACACACTGGAACATCGATGCGGCCGAAGCGGCGCTCGACATGCTGTCGAACGCGGTCTTCATGCGCCGCATTGCGACGGCGACGCGTGGGGGAGGCGCGGGACTCAGACGGCTTTAACGCCGCACACCATCCCGCAGACCAATGCGGCACACCCCTTGCTGAGTCCTTCTCATGAACTTCCCACGAAGCCATTCCGCGCTTCGGGGACAACCATGAGGAGGGCATCGTCATGCCTTATCTGCTCGGCTGGTTACTCGGCGTCCCGGTGATCGTGCTGGTGATTCTTTACCTGATCTTTCACTAATCCACTCAAGATTTACGCCATCGGTTCCGCACGCGCGGCGCGACAACGCCACGCGTGCGGGCTGCCGCATTTGCATTCAGCGGCATTCAGCGCAACGCCGCGAGCGGCATCAGCTCCATCCGGTTGACCGCCGTGAGAATCGCAACGTCGCCGGTGCCGCCGAGGCTTTCGCGAATTATCCGCGGCCGCTCCATGTGGGCCGGCCGCTTTTCGCCGACGTAGTTGAGCAACCCCGTGCCCGACATCTCGTCGCCGCTGCTCGCGGGTCCGCGCGTCGCAAAGCTGCCGTTGCCGGTCAAGACCGAGCCGCGTCGCTTTGGCGTGCTGTGGCAGCGGCAGTCGGTGCTCGCGAAGCTGTTCCGCGATTTGGTGGACACCGCGCACGAGGTTGTCGCGCGCTGAACTTCAGCTGCGTCCGCGCAGCGCAACGAACACCACGCCACCGATCGCCATCAATCCGCCGATCAACGTCGACACGCCGGGACGTTCGCTGGTCATGCCGATCGACAGCAGCATCGCAACCGCAGGCGTCAGATAAAGAAAATTCGAAGCGCGCGCCGCGCCAAAGTGCCCGAGCGCGATCGTCCACGTCGCGTAACCGAGCGCCGCCGGAAAGATGCCGAGTTCGAGCACGGCGAACCACGTTTCATGCGAAGCAGTCGACAGCGCATGCAACGCGCCTGGCAACCACGGCGACAGCAGCACCGCACCGGCGAGCAGCGTGTACGCGGTACACGCGAGCGGCCCATACACCGGAATCAACCGACGCTGCAGCACGAAATAGAGCGCGGAGCACATCGCTGCGCCGAGCACGAGGCTTGCACCCGCGCCGAGTGCAAGACCACCCGGCTGACCACTCGCGATCAACCCGATGCCCGCGAGACTAAACAGCGAACCCGCCCAGCCCCAACGGTTGAAACGCTCGCCGAGGAAGATCGTCGCGAGTACCGCCGTGAAAATCGGCAGCGTGTTCACGATGAAGCTCGCCGCTCCTGCGGCGACCGTCAGTTCGCCGGTGTTCAGAAGCGCGTTGTACAGCGCGATGCCGAAGAAGCCGCACAGCACGAAAAGCCCCGCATGACGCAACGTCGGACGCTTAGGCCGCTGCACGACGAGCCAGACGACGATCAGCACAGCAGCCGTCGCGAACCGCGCGGCCGCAAGCTGCAACGGCGCGAGCCCCTGCAGACCGATACGGATGAATGGAAACGCGGACGCCCACGACAGCACCGTGAAGGCGACCGCACCGATGGCCGCGAGCGACGCGGGCCGTCTGCGCAATAACGTAGAGGTATTCATGCGCTTATCGTGCCGCGCGGCGAGCTGCTAAGCTAGCGCACAGATCGATGCTCTGATGTGAATGCCATGCACACCCCGACAAGACCGCCGCTTGCCAGCCTCGAAACCGTTTGTCTCGTTGCGAGCGTGGGCTCGTTCAGCGCGGCCGCCGACGCGAGCGGCGTCACGCACGGCGCGATCAGCCGACGTATCAGTGCGGTGGAAAACTGGCTGGGCGTCGCGCTGTTCGAACGACATGGACGCGGCGTGCGTCTGACGCCCGACGGGCAACGCTTCGTCGGGCGCATCGAGCACGCGTTTCAGGTGATCGACGAAGCAGCGGATCAGTGGCGCGCGAGCCGCACCACGCGAGCCGTGAAAATCAGCATCGTGCCCGCGTTCGCGAAGCTGTGGCTGTTCGACCGGCTCGCCGCGCTCGAAGGCGGTACGCCGCCGCTGCAGGTCCAGATCCAGATCGAGAACCGCACCGTCGACGTCGCAGCCGGCGAGGCCGACATCGCCATACGCTACGGACGCGGCGCATGGCCGAACCTCGACGCGGAGCGTCTGATCACCGAAACGTTGTATCCCGTCGCGCATCCGACGCTCGCCGCACGTGTGAAGGGCGGCGGCATCGACGCGCTTCACACGCAGCCACTACTGCACGATTCCGATCTGACCGGCTGGCGCGCGTGGTTCGCGGCGCGCGGCGTCGCATTGAAGCCACGTGTGCAGGATCGTCGGTTCGAGGACTACACCCTCGTGCTCGCTGCCGCCGAAGCCGGTCTCGGCATCGCGCTCGCGCGTGCACCGATCGTCGATGCGTGGCTCGCGCAGAGTCCGCTGGTACGCGTGAGCCGGTTTAGCGTGACGTGTCCGCTCGCGTACCACCTCGTCACCGCACGTCACGAACGACGCGCGGAAGTGCTGGCGCTCGTCGAACGGTTGCGCGATGCGGCGCGTCCACATCGCACGCGCGGCTGACCCATCAAACGTGCGACAGCAGCGTGCGCACGACGGGAATCAGATGCTCGCCGCCCAGCATGCCGAGCAGCCCGACCAGCGCGATCGTCGGTGGCGCCGGCGATTTGACGTCGACGAGGTGGTACAGCAGACCCACCGCAACACCGACCGCAAGCGAGACCAGATAAGGTTTCATCACAGACTCCTCTCCTTGCATCGCTCACGACAGATCGATCACCACGCGACCGCGCGTGCCGGCCGCGACCGCCGCGTACGCTTCGCGCGCCTGCGAGAGCGGAAAACGCTGCGCAATCACCGGCGCTTCGAAGCGACCGCTCTCGAAGCCTTCGGCGAGCGCCGTCATCAGCGGAGCGGCTTCCGCGACACCAAGCTTCGCGCTGTCCGCACCGAACAGCTGGGTTTCGTTGTGATAGAAGTCGATCAGATCAAACTCGACGCGACGCTTGCCCGTCGCGCTGATCTCGACGACGCGGCCGCGCTGCTTCACGAGCGCGAGCGCCGTTTCGAACATCACGCCGCCCACCGCGTCGTACACAACGTCGGCGCCTGCGCCGTTCGTCAGCGCGCGGACTTGCTCGACAGCGTGGTCGTCGATCGGCACGTAGTGGTCGAGTAACCGCGCGGCCGGCGAACCATCGGCAGGCTGATGACGATCCAGCGCGATCACGCGCGCGCCGCGCGCTTTCGCGATCTGCGTCACCGCGCCGCCCACGCCGCCCGATGCGCCGATCACGACGATCGTCTCGCCTTCGGCAAGCTTCGCGTACTCGACCGTGCCAAGCCACGCGACCACGAAGTTCACACCGATCGACGCCGCCTGTTCGTGGCTCAGCGTCGACGGCTTGCGGCTCAACGCGGCGACCGGGATTTCGAGCAACTCGGCGTGCGTGCCGTTACGCGTGAAACCGATATCACCACCCGTGCCCCAGACATCGACACCGAGCCATTCGTCGGGACCGGCAACGACCGTCCCGCTGAAATCGCGACCCGGCACGCGCGGCAACGTCGTGTGCTCGAAGTGACCGCCGACGTTCTTCACGTCGCTCGGATTCACCGACGCGCTTTTCACGCGCACGAGCGCGTTGCCGGGTGCGGGCTGCGGGTCGGGAAGGTCGAGGTAGTCGAGTACGTCGGGCGTGCCGGAAGTCTTGAACTGGATGGCTTTCATGAGATCGCTCCTGAGGTCGGTGCTGTGACAGGTGCTGCATCGAGCAGCTTCAGGGCGAAGTCTAGATGGCGGAATGGCGGCTGTCTGGACAAAGGCATTCGAATATCGGACAGCGCGGGCGGGCGGGAAAGAGACTGCAAAGAGACTGCAAAGCACCCGTTCGGCGCGCCAACCGATCGGGGACAACGAGAGGTGAGACGGGTGACCGGCGTCGATGCTGCGGGCTTGCGCCGCGTCATCGCGCCCGATCACCTGATGCACGCATCACACGCGTGCGCCGATCGACAACCGGTATCAGTACTGCTTTTTCGGCGGCATCGAACGCCGGATCTGCTTGCGCAGTCGCGCGACAGCCATCGCCTTCTTGCGTTTGCGTTCGGTGGTCGGCTTCTCATAGGCCGTACGTGCACGCAGTTCCTTGATCAGGCCGGTGGATTCGATCGAACGGCGGAAACGGCGGATAGCGACCTCGACGGGCTCGTCGGGTTTAAGAATTACTGTGGTCAAATCATTCCTTTGATATGAAATAGACAGCGCGCGTTCGCGACGACGCATTGGAGATCGCAGGTTCGCGAAGTATCGGCCAAGGTCGTCAACCGTCGAACGCGTTACAGGTCGCCTACCGAAGCACCGGCCACCTTCCCGTCGACGATGTCCTGACCTTGCTGGCGGGCAGCGCGTCGGGCAATGCCGAAGTCCGTGAAGACGTCCTCCCGTTCCAACCTGAAAACACGGCTCGCGCCGGTTGCACCCGAGGCACCCTGGCGGCAGATACGCACCGCGACATCGTAGCCTTCCGCATAACGCGAATGCCCGTCGAAGCGATTAAATGCACGCGCAAAAACGAGGGGATACAGTTCAAACCCCTTGTAAAGAAGGGACAGGGATGCGGACATGGTCGCTCCTCGACAAGGGAACACGCACTATACATGCGAACTGCGTGCCAGTGACCCGGATTGATGCGACCCCACCCGAGAATCGTTCGTACGCCAGATAATAGGCAACGCTGCATGTCGACATAAACTTCGATCGCGATTCCGCTCTTTGTCGAGCGGATCTCAAGCAAGGTGTTACCAGAAATGCCTTGACCGTTTACAAGCTAGTGCGTATGTTCAGCCCTGAAGTTCAAGAAGTTCGATTGCTGCTCATCAATCAACCGCTTATTGCGCGGTATTCGTTGTCCTCTCTCTCCTTGATCCTCGTTTCCCGTTTCGCTCCGAAACGACCTAAATTTTTATCAAGGAATTCTCATGGATACCGGCACCGTCAAGTGGTTCAACGATAGCAAAGGCTTCGGCTTCATCACGCCCGACGCAGGCGGCGACGACCTGTTCGCACATTTCTCGGAAGTGCGCGGCGAGGGCTTCAAGACACTGGCCGAAAACCAGAAAGTCAGCTACGAAACGAAGCGCGGCGAGAAAGGTTTGCAGGCTGCGAACATCACCCCGCTCTAAATCTGCTGGCCCTGACTGACTTGCGGGCGCACACGCTTCACCGTGCGCTCTTTCGCAATGACGAAGGGTGATCACGCATCGCGTTTTCAGAAAGGCGGTCGCCCGCCATGGCTGACCCACGGCAAGATCTGCTGCATGTGCTGCGACGCGCGTATGCGTTGGCGCAGGACGTCGAACGATCGCTGAAGCAGTTCAGCGATCGGCACGCCGGTCAGGCCGCGCTCGCGGGCCCCGTCACAGCATGTCTGACGCAAACGCTCGACCAGCAACGCATGCTGGCCGAGTGTCTGCGCAGAATCGACAACGGGACGCCCCTCCCGCCATCGAGTCAGGCGGATTCCACCGCCGTACGCCCGCTATCCGCAGATCGGTCGAATCAATCAACCGACGACGCGGTCCACGAGCTGACCCGTATACACGTTTTGGTACTTCAGGAAATCGACGTCTATTCGTCGGGAATTGCCACAGCGGAATCCGGTGGTTTCTTTGAAACCCGGCTCGTCTGCGAAGGCATTCTGCTGCAGAAATCCACCATGGCAGCGTGGCTCTCCAGGGCCACCAACCGAACCGCAGTTTAAATAGCTGTAGCGTAGGCTCACGCTTATGCGTGCCGTGATCCGCGTACGCACAGAATCCATCCCGCAAGGCTCGCTCTTTTTATCTTGCCTGTCCTGGGACGCTTCCCTTCGCGGGAGCACGCCCGCTTCATATCCGTCTAAACAGCGGAAAGCCCTACCCATTCAATACCGGCTGCATGCCGCAGCCTCAGGAACACATCATGACAACTACTTCCCGTTTTTATCGGGGACTCGAAATCTGTCCGCTCGTCTATCCGCGTCAAGCGACGCAAACGGGATTCGGACATAACTATGACGAAGGCTTCGACGCATCCGTTCGTATTTCCGAATCGGACACGACGACGGACAGCCCGCGTAGCCGCGTATTCCGCGTACCGGGAGCGCGCCCGTTTCAAAGCGCAGGCGATGCGCGGCGCGCGTCCGCTGTTTACGCCGAACAGCTGATCGACGGCGGTGTGTCCGCTCAAACCCTCTGGGGCCAGCGGTAGAAAAGGGGGCTTTGCCTCACGAATGTCGCCTTTGCCACGACTCAAAAGAATTTTCCCGCTGCTGTCGATTCACGCTCCCCTCGTTCGTCGTGCTGTATGAGAGCCAGCCCAAAACCCGATGCCAACCGGCTGGGCGCATGGCTCCGACAACCCGGTCAGTGAATTCAAGGAGAAGACGATGCGTGTCATGGTGATGGTGAAAGCGACGAACGAATCGGAAACCGGCAAGATGCCCAGCACGGAGCTGTTAGCGGCAATGGGCAAGTTCAACGAAGAACTGGTCAAAGCCGGCGTGATGCTCATGGGCGAAGGGATGCATCCGAGTTCGCGCGGCAAGCGGGTGCATTTCTCGGGCAGCAAGCGCACCGTGATCAATGGGCCATTCGCCGAAACGAAGGAACTCGTCGCGGGGTTCTGGCTGTGGCAAGTCAAATCGATGGAGGAAGCGGTCGAGTGGGTGCGGCGCTGCCCGAATCCGATGCTCACCGACTCCGACATCGAAATCCGTCCGCTGTATGAAGTCGCCGATTTCGGCGCCGAATTCACGCCCGAACTGCAAGCGGACGAGGAACGTCATCGTGCGGAGATTGTGAAGGCCGCGAAGAAGCCGCAGTGACCGCCGTTCAGATTCAGGTCGTGCTGTCCTCGCCGGACGACTCTTCGAGCGTCCGGTGCGGATGCAGGCCAGTAGGCGGTACGCCGAGTTCGCGGCGAAACATGTCGCTGAAACTGCTCGGCAGATAGCCGAGCGAACGCGCGACACGACTCACCGGCTGCCCCTCCGCGAGCCACGACACGGCGACCGCGAGCTGCACCTGACGTCGCCATTCGGCGAAGCCCATTCCGAGCTCGCGTTGAAACAGCCGCGACAGCGTGCGCGAACTCGCACCGACTGTCTCCGCGTGCTGTTCGAAACCAATCTCCAGTGACGGGTGTGCGATCACCGCTTCGCACAGCATCGTGAGCCGCTTGTCCGACGGACCCGGCAGCGGAATACGCTGCACGTGCCGGCGCGCATGCGCGAGTTCCATCACGATGAGCCGATACGCAGTCTGCAGATATTTTTCGTCGCGCTCGGGTTCATGCTCGGCGAGCGTCGTGATCAGTTCGCGCAGCAGTCCGCTCACGTCGAACACGTCCGGCGCCTTGCTCAGATGCTGCACGTAGCGCTTGTGCAGATAGACGTTGCGCATGTCGACGGCGCTCATCATCGAGATCGAATGCTCGGTGTCCGGCGGCAACCACACGGCGCGCTGCGGCGGCACGACGAGCGCTTCCCTGCCGATCTCCACCCACATCACACCCGCCGCCGCATACAACACCTGCGCCCAGTCGTGCCGATGCGGATCGATGCGCGTGCCGCGCACGTAGTGTCGCGCGAGCGAGCGTCCGTGATCGGGGCCGGTGTGCAGATCGGGTGGAAGGGCTTTGGGCATCGAAAGGTGAGAGAGTTCGGGAGCGCGGCGATGGGCTTTAGCATACCGTAGCGGCCACGTGCGCCGCTGGTCGACTAAGCCGCACCGACCGCCTCGTCGAGCGCCAGACGCAACTGCTCTACTCGACCGGCTGGAGAAGCACACTCTTCGCGCAACCTCGCGATCGCCTCGTCGGCGTGCAGCGTCGCCTGCGTACCGTCGCGCCGCCGCAGTGTCACCGCACCACTTGCCGCTTCGCGCGCCCCGACGATTGCCATCACCGGCAATCGATATGCACGCGCATCGACGATCTTGCGCGGCAGACGCTCCGCACGAAAGTCGGACAGCACGCGCAGCCCGGCATCGGTGAAGCGCGCCGCGAGCCTGCATGCGTAGTCGTGTTCCCGCTCGCCGATGTTCGCGACAACGACCTGGTCCGGCGCGAGCCAGCCCGGTAGCCAGCCATCATGGTGTTCGAGCAGGATGCCGATGAAACGCTCGAGACTGCCGAGCACCGCATGATGGATCATCACGGGGCGCGCTTTCGCGCCGTCGCTCCCGACATAGCTGGCATCGAGCCGATCGGGCAGCACGTAGTCGAGTTGCGCCGTGCCGCATTGCCAATCGCGCCCATAGCGGTCGGTCAGCAGGAATTCGAGCTTCGGTCCGTAGAACGCACCGTCGCCCGGTTGAATGCGCGGGGCAAGACCCGCCGCTTCGGCGGCTCGCGCAAGCAGCGCTTCTGCACGGTCCCACATCGCGTCGTCGCCCGCGCGACTCGCGGGACGCGTCGATAGCGCCACGTCGAAGCGCTCGAAGCCGAAATCAGCGTACACGTGCCGCAGCAATGCGCAGAAGCGCACCAACTCGTCGATCACCTGCTCCGGCGTGCAGAACACGTGCGCATCGTCCTGCGTGAACGCGCGCGCCCGCATCAGTCCATGCAATGCCCCCGAAGGCTCCGCGCGGTGCACCGCGCCGAACTCCGCATAGCGCACCGGCAGCTCGCGATGCGACCGCACACGCTGCCCGAAAATCTGCACGTGACACGGACAGCTCATCGGCTTCAGACAAGCGTCACGTCCATCGCTGTCGAGCGAGTACATCGCCGCGCCAAACTTGTCCCAATGGCCGCTTCGTTCCCACAGCGATCGTGCGAGCAGTTGCGGAGTACGGATCTCGCGAAAGCCAGCCTGCTGCATTCGCGTCTGGATGTAGTTTTCTATCGCGCGATACAACGCCCATCCGCGCGGATGCCAGAAGACCATGCCAGGGCCTTCGTCCTGCTGATGAAACAGATCGAGCGCCTGGCCAAGCGCACGATGATCGACTTCTTCCACGGCATTCTCCTTCAGGTTGCGCACGACAACCGGACGGAGAACGCAAATGAAAAAGCCCCGTCCGGTACGGGCGGGGCTTCGGGTTCGTGTGTGACGCGTTACTGCATTTACCTCGACACGCGACCTCCCGTCGACCCGCCGGTGGCGGTCGTCGTGGTGGTGGTCGCGGTGGTAACGAGTCGTGCGTTCATGTGGTCAATGTAGCGGCGTGGCGCGGCACTGTCAATTTTCCCGACTCCTCCCGCCAATTGCAAGACATCGCTCGACTCCCGCACAATCCCTGCAGAAAACACGGAGAGAAATTGATGACAGACACCCGCGCGAAAGCAGTCGAGACCCTGGCCAGCAGAATCGTCGAAATGAATTCGCCGGGGCCGCTACGAATCGCAATCGACGGACGCACTGCATCGGGCAAGACAACCCTCGCCAACGAGCTTGCAACTGCAATCCAGCAATCGGGCCGCCCCGTAATCCGGACATCGATCGATGGCTTTCACCGGCCCAAGGCCGAACGCTATGCGCGGGGCCGCTATTCGGCGGAGGGCTACTACCGGGACGCTCGCGACCTCGACGCGATCGTGCGTCTTCTGCTCGCGCCGCTCGGACCGCAAGGAGATCGAAGCTACTGCACGACATCGTTCGATCTTGCCGCAGACGTACCGCTGCCGCTGACGTTCGAGGTCGCCGATCCACACGCGGTACTCGTCGTCGACGGTACGTTTCTGCAACGCCCGGAGCTGAAACCGTGGTGGGACTTCACGGTCTTCGTGGATACGGATGAACACGTCGCAGAGCGTCGCGGCATCGCACGCGACGCCGCGCACATGGGCGATCTCGAACTCGCGACGCGATTGTTTGCAGAGCGCTACCGGCCCGCGTTCGAACTGTACGCCCGCGAAGTCGATCCCGTAGCGGAAGCCGATGCGATATGGGCCAACAACGATGTCGACAACCCCAGGCTGCGGATAAAAACCGAAGTACGATAGCGACATGTCCTCTTTTAACAAGAACCCGGAGTCCCCGTTGCCGATTCACATCCGTTCCGCAGTCGAAAGCGACGCGTCGCTGATTCTCGATTTCATCGTCGAACTGGCCATCTACGAAAAAGCCGAGCATGAAGTCAAGAGCACCGTCGAGACGATCCGCACGAGCCTGTTCGAAGCGGGGTCACCGGCCCGCGCGCTGATCTGCGAAATCGACGGCGAGCCCGCGGGCTACGCCGTGTTTTTCCTGTCGTACTCGACATGGCTCGCGAAGAAAGGCCTGTACCTCGAAGACCTCTACGTATCGCCGAAGCATCGTGGCACCGGTGCGGGCAAGCGCCTGCTGCGGCATCTCGCGCAGCTCGCGATCGCCGAAGGCTGCGGTCGCTTCGAGTGGAGCGTGCTCGACTGGAACGAGCCGGCAATCCGTTTCTACGAATCGATCGGAGCCAGCGCGCAATCGGAATGGGTCCGCTACCGGCTCGCAGGCGACGCGCTTCACGCATTCGCCGCTGAGCCAACCACGGCCTGACCACTACGGCCACTGTCCCTTCTTCTTCGCCACGCGGCCACTGTGCCGCGTGGCGCAAATCTCGCAGTGCTCCTGATCGTTCCTTTCGGAATTGCATCGTTCGGTAAGTCCTCCGAAAGCGACCCGCCTCTGTAGCTTCACACCCGGATGTTTCAATTCGAACGCTCTGATGCACGCCTTAAAAGGCTCCGCAGCAGCGATGCGTCGCCCTCCCCACACGTAAGACCGCATCGAACGCTGCTGCCGGAGACCCTGACAACGAAGTCAATCAATCAGTGGAGCTTCGCAAAATGTTTCGTCAAGCCATGATCGCCGTCCCGTTGACCGGGCTGGCACTTGCGCTCTATGCCTGCGGCAGCGACAGCGTAAATCACGTCTCCGCACAAGACGCCCAGAACACGGCCACCCCGATCAAGCACCTCGTCGTGATCTACGGCGAGAACGTGTCGTTCGACCACTACTTCGGGACCTATCCGACCGCGACGAACCCGAGCGGTGAACCGGCGTTCAACGCAGCCGCTGGCACGCCGACGGTCAATGGTCTGTCGGGCACGCTGCTGACGGCGAACCCGAACTCCACGAACACCGCGAACGGCACCGACGCGGCGAACCCGTTCCGCCTCGACCGTACGCAGGCGGCCACGGCGGACATGAACCACTCGTACACGCCCGAGCAGCAGGCCGCCGACAACGGCGCAGCCGACCTGTTCCCGAAATTCACGGGCACGGCGACGAGCGGCGGCGCGGGCGCATTCGGCACGAAGGGCCAGGTGATGGGCTTCTTCGACGGCAACACGGTGACCGCGCTGTGGAACTACGCGCAGAAGTTCGCGATGAGCGACAACGCGTACACGGCGACCTACGGCCCGTCGACGCCCGGCGCGCTCGAAGTGGTGTCCGGCCAGACCAACGGCATGCAGATCGTCAAGACAACGAAGCAGGTGTCGACGCTCGCGGCTTCGTCGTACTTCATCAACGACGGCCAGGGCGGCCTGACGATGATCAACGACGTCGATCCGGCCAACGATACGTGCTCGAGCACGACCGACACCGCGATGATGACCGGCAAGAACATCGGCGATCTGCTGAACACGCAGAAGATCACGTGGGGCGGCTTCATGGGCGGCTTCAACCTGTCGACGACGAATAGCAACGGCACGACGGCCTGCAAGCGCAGCACGATCGCCACCGCCGTGAACGCAGCCGTCGCCGACTACGTGCCGCATCACAACTGGTTCCAGTACTACACGTCGACGGCGAACCCGGCGCACACGCGCCCGAGCGCGACGGCCGCGATCGGCCAGAGCCTCGAAGCCGACGGCAAGACGCCGGAACCGGCAAACCACCAGTACGACACGGACGACTTCTTCGCGGCCGTGCAGGCGGGCAACTATCCGTCGGTGAGCTTCCTGAAGGCACCGGCCGCGCAGGACGCGCACGCGGGCTACTCGGATCCGCTCGACGAGCAGCAGTTCGTCACGAAGGTGGTCAACTTCCTGCAGCAGCAGCCGGACTGGAAGAACACCGCCGTCGTCATCACGTATGACGACTCCGACGGCTGGTACGACCACCAGTACATGGCCCCGACGAACCCGTCGTTCGATGCGGTCGACCAGGTGAACGGCAACGGCGTGTGCGGCACCGGCACGCCGCTGGCAGGCGTCACTGCCGCATCGGTCAACGGCCGCTGCGGTCCGGGTGTGCGGATTCCGTTCATGGTCGTGTCGCCGTGGGCGAAGACGAACTATGTCGATCACACGTTCATCAACCAGGCATCGGTCGTCCGCTTCATCGAGGACAACTGGCTGAACAGCGCGCGTCTCGGCGGCGGTTCGTTCGATGCAACCGCTGGCGACATGCGCGGCATGTTCAACTTCAGCGGCAGCGCGAACACGACGGCCCTGTTCCTCGATCCGACGCTCGGCACGCAGGTGAGCACCGCGCCGGCTCTCTGATCTTCTGATCGCTACTGCAACTGCCTTCGTGACCGGCCCGCGCCGGTCACGGGCAACAGGTCCCGCCGTGCTGCAGCCGGTTCATCGGTTGCAGCACGGCTCTTTTGCTTGTCAGTCCGTATAGAAAACGCCACATGACCGAGCTTTCCACTTCGCCCGTTCCCGCTACGCTCTCCACCGGTCCCGGCCCGCAAGGTCGGCGCCGACGCAAGCTGCTGCTTCCTGTCGTCGCGGTGCTCGCGGTCGCCGTCCTCGGCTTCGGCGCGTTCGCATTCGCGTTTCCGGGCAAGGTGCCGGATGCGGTCGGCGAGACGGTCCAGAACCTGACCGGCGCGAATGCCCACCCTGTCACGCTGATGCGGCCGGCCGTCGCGCCGCTCAGCGCGGTGGCGCAGCTCGGCAAGCAGCTGTTCTTCGATCCGGCGCTGTCCGCGTCGGGCAAGCAGTCGTGCGCGTCGTGCCACAGCCCGGCACATGCATACGGACCGCCGAACGATCTCGACGCGCAACTGGGCGGCACGTCGATGAACCTGCAGGGCTACCGCCCGCCGCCTTCGCTGATGTACCTGTACCGCCAGCCGAACTTCAGCATCGGCCCCGACCAGGGCGAAGCCGACGACGCACCGAGCGTCGCGCAGCTCGCGGCTTCGTCGGCAGGTGTCGTGAAATCGCAGAAGACCGCCGGCACGACGACCACGTCGCAGGAGATGGTCCCGCAAGGCGGTCTCTTCTGGGATGGTCGCGTGGATACGCTGCAGCAACAGGCGTTCGGTCCGCTGCTGAATCCGGTTGAAATGGCCAACGCGAGCATCGAGCCTGTCGCGCAGCAGCTGCAGAAGGCGGCGTACAAACAGCAGTTCATCCAGCTGTTCGGGCCGCGCATTTTCAGCGACACGAAGCTTGCCGTTTCCGAGGCGATGTTCGCGATCGCGCGTTATCAGGTGGAGGATCCGTCGTTCCATCCGTACAACAGCCGGTATGACCGCTGGCTCGAAGGGAAGGAACGTCTGACGCAGGCAGAACTGCGCGGGCTGCATCTGTTCAACGATCCGAACAAGGCCAACTGCGCGGGTTGCCACCTGTCGAAGCCGGGCGCGGACGGCCTGCCGCCGATGTTCACCGACTACCAGTACGAAGCGCTCGGCGTGCCGCGCAATCGCGCGCTCGCGCAGAACCACGATCCGAAGTTCTTCGATCTCGGCGTGTGCGGACCTTTCCGCCAGGATCTGAAGGACCAGACGCAGTATTGCGCTATGTTCCTCACCCCGACGCTGCGCAACTCGGCGACGCGCCACGTGTTCTTCCACAACGGCATCTATCACACGCTTGATCAGGTGATGGCGTTCTACAACGACCGCAACACGAACCCGGGACGCTTCTATCCGCGCGGCCCGGACGGCAAGATCCAGAAATACGACGACATTCCGCCGAAGCTGCAGGCGAACGTCGACGTGAAGGACGCGCCGTTCGACCGCAATTTCGGCGACAAGCCCGCGATGACCGATCAGGACATGCGCGACATCATCGCGTTCCTGCAGACGTTGAACGACGATCCGCCGCAGACGCACTGAGCGGTTTTATCGTCGTCTTTGCTGCTGTTTCGCGGTACCGCAACGGCAGATGCCTTCCCCGGCGTCTGCCGTTTTTTATTTTGAAAACTTTCTTTTCCCTTTCATTCAAGCTTAAATAGTGCTTTCAATCACACTGGAGACCTCGATGTCGGATTTCATGCGAAGCGTAGTGACGCTCGGCGGCTGTATCGGCGCCTTCACGCTGGTGGTCAGCGCGATCGAGATACTGGGGGGGTGATACGGCGGTTGCGTCGACGCGCCGCGTGACCAAGGTCACGGGCCGTCCGCCGGATTCACAGTCTTCATTGCGTCTGGGATAGTTTCCTCGAGGCCTCATTGCCGCATCGTCTGCGGCAACTCCATTCATCCGGACCGTCGCTGGACGGCCGCTTCGTCCAGCGAAGCGGCCGCGGGCGCGGCCGTACCTTGAGGAATCGCCATGAGCAAGAAGACCGCCATTCTGATCATCCCGGGCAGTTCGAGCCCGACGGGCCTCACTGCGGGCAGCACGATCGTCGGCAGCGGGGAAATGGGCCGCGTCGAGATGGAACTCATCAGCGCAAAGCATCAGACGCAATTCGCCGATCAACCGTTCGTGCTCGAAGTGAAGCTGAAGGAACGGACCTGGTTCGACGACGCGCACCCAATCACGTCGATCACCTACGATAACTATCGGAATAAGGCTGAGGTGACGACCTGTACGTTTACGTCGTGAGGGGGCGCGGGCGGCTGCACGGGTTCTCTGCCGCCACCCGCGCAAAAATCAGCCTGCCTATCGCACGGACTCGATCTTTCGCACGCCGTGCGCACGCGAACTGCTGGCTATTTGCCAGTCTCCGGTATTCCGCCCAATAATGGCCCGACCGGCGCCGACGGTTGCGCTTGCTTGCCATGCAATCCGCCACGTCCATCGCACGCACCAGGGACGTGCTCGGGGGCAACAATGACTGATGAACAGCAGGAAATCACCCGCCACATGTCCGTCCTCGTCGGGCTCGAGGTCAGCGGCGTCCATCACGCGGCGGACATGCTCACCATGCAGTTTGGTCCGCTCCGACCGCGCACGACTTTCAGAGGCGTCGCGGTGCAGGTCGGTGCGTGGGCATTGCATGTTCAATGCGGCTGGTGTGTCGAGCACAAGGGAAAGATCGTCGTTGACGTGTCCGGTCTTCGCGGGTCAGCAGATCTGACAGCACGTACCATCGACCAGCTCGGCAGCCTGCTGGTAGGTCCGCCGCCGGCCACTGTCGAAGGTATATCGATAAACGCATCAGGGGACATGTCGATCACGTGGTCCAAGACGTTACGCCTTATCGTCACACCGGACGGTATGTCCGGGGAAGAAGACTGGCGACTGTTCGCCCCAGGCGACAACGGAAACCATTTCGTCATCATCGGTGGCAAGATCGATCCTGATTCGCTTACCTGACTCAAACGCGGTGTCGCGGCCCCACCCAAGGAACCGACCGGGCCGCGCACATGTCGCAATCAAACCCGGCGCGTCCTTGCGCCGCGCTCAGGAGAACACGCAATGGACACGTCCGCCGAACTCCAGGCCACCGTCGACGCACTGGCGCAGCGAGGCAAGGGCCTCCTCGCCGCCGACGAAAGCGGGCCGACGATCGCGAAGCGCTTCACCGCGATCGGCATCGAATCCACCGAAGAAAATCGCCGGGCCTGGCGCACGCTACTGCTGTCGACGGCGGGTCTCGGCGAGTACGTCAGCGGCGTGATCCTGTACGAAGAGACGCTCACCCAGCACGACGACGCCGGCACGCCGCTGCCGACCGTCGCCGCGCGTCAGGGCATCGTGCCCGGCATCAAGGTCGATGCAGGAAAGTTAGCGCTCGCCCACGCACCCGGCGACGAGATCACCGAAGGACTCGACGGACTCGCAAGCCGCCTCGACGGCTATAAGCGGCAGGGCGCGCGCTTCGCGAAATGGCGCGCGGTCTATCACATCTCCGACACGCTGCCGGGCCGCCTCGCGATCGAAGCGAACGCCGACTCGCTCGCGCGCTACGCGGCGATCTGTCAGGAAGCCGGCGTCGTGCCGATCGTCGAACCGGAAGTGCTGATGGACGGCAACCATACCCTCGAGCGCTGCGCGCAGGTCACCGAAGCCGTGTTGCACGCGGTGTTTCATGCGCTGCATCGACACGCGGTCGTGCTCGAACACATTCTGTTGAAGCCGAGCATGGTGGTCGCGGGCAGCACGCATGCACCGCAGGCGTCGACCGCGGAGATCGCCGCACACACGGTGCGCGTGCTGAAACGCACGGTGCCGCCCGCCGTGCCGGGCATCGTGTTTCTATCCGGCGGTCAGACGCCGGCGGAAGCCACCGCAAACCTCGACGCGATGAACCGCCTCGCGCCGCTGCCGTGGCCGCTAACGTTCTCGTATGGACGTGCGCTGCAGGAGCCGCCGCTCGATGCATGGAAAGGACAGAAGGCGAACCTCGCGGCCGCGCAGCAGGCGCTGCTCGAACGCGCGCGGCTCAATAGCGCGGCGGCGCTGGGCAAGTACGACGCGTCGATGGAACCGCGCTGAGCGTCGTTTGCTCAGTTACCAGGAAACCCCGCAAACGGATCGTTATCGGAACTGCCTGATGCACCCGATGCACCCGAAGCACCCGCTTCTTCCGACAGGTTGTACTCGGCGCGCACCGCGTCGAGTACCGCCGACACATCGCGCTCGAAGCCCGCGATATTGCCGAAGTGCTTCATCGTCCAGTTGCAGCCGGTCTTGTCCGGCTCCTGCAATTGCGGACGCGGCACGCGGATCTTCACACCATCCTCGACGATCGCGTGCAGCTTGTGGATACGCCGGTTGACCTCTTCCTGCAGCCGCGAAGCGTTGAGCGTCTTGCGTTTCATCGATGTGTTCTCCCGGTTGCCGTGCGCGCGTGAGGTCCACGCGCGCCGATGCGCCGCGCCAGCATAACGCGTCCGGCACACGACACCACATGGCACCGCGAATCTGCGATGATTTGCGGTCCATGTCCTTCGCGAGCCGCTTGCCGATGTCCCACGCTCTCACCTTCGAAACAGACCGCCTTGTGCTGCGCCCTCACGTCCGCGACGATTTCGACGGCAGCTTCGCGATGTGGACCGACGCCGACGTCACGCGCTTCATTGGCGGCAAGCCGTCGACGCGCGAAGAAGTCTGGGCGCGTCTGCTGCGCTACATCGGTCACTGGGCGCTGCTCGGTTTCGGCTACTGGGTCGTCAGCGAAAAGACGACCGGGCGTTTTCTCGGCGAAGTAGGCTTCGCGGATTATCACCGCGACATCGAGCCGTCGCTCGACGGCCAGCCGGAAATCGGCTGGGCGTTCGCGCCCCAAGCTCAAGGTCAGGGCTTCGCGACCGAAGCGGTGCAAGGCGCGCTGCGCTGGGCGGATGCGCAGTGGCCGGACGGCAGGATCGCCTGCCTCATCACGCCCGAGAACACTGCGTCGCTGCGCGTGGCCGCGAAATGCGGGTTCGTCGAAGAGCGGCATACGTCGTACAAGAATCAGCCGACCATCGTGCTGCATCGCAACCCCGGCGTCAGGTAGCGCGCTCGGGCACGAACCCTGCATCGTTGATAGCCTTCCCGATCGATGAGTGAGGTCATGATGGAAATCCAGCCGACTGGATGGTTCCCGCTGAACGTCCATGCGCCGGTTCGCGACGGATGGTACGAGGTTCAACTGGTGAGCGGCGACACCGCGTTTGCACGGTTCGACGCCGGTGAATGGACCGAGCAGCCGTTGCTCGTTTTTACCCACTGGCGCGGTCTCAGTGAAGATCCTGCCCGGTCCGGCGAAACCGAAACGATCGACGCGGAAGCGACCGCCGCCGAAGGTGTGCGCGCTGCGTGGAACGCGTTCTTCCCGTCGCCGGAAGGGCACAAACCGCACAAGCTGCACTGACGGGCGACGCGCGCCGCCTGCTGCCGTCAGTGCGTGCCCGCTTCGCTCGACTGCAGCAACTGGACCAGATACGTTTTCCACACCTCCGGATGCGCGAGCGTCTGGTGGCCGTATGACTGCGGGCTCTCCGGAATTTCGACGAAGCGGCCATGCGGCACCGCGGCGATCGCGCGCTGCATTGCACCGAGGTCGGTGGCGTTGATCAGGTCGTCGGCGAAATTGACGGCGTACAGCGATGCACGGATGCGCGAGAGCTGCGGCTGCGGATCGTAATCCCACGACGATTCGAACCAGTACAGCACGTCGTTCGCGTCGTTCTTCTGCGCGGCGGCGACGGTCGCGTCGTAGAGGTGCGTCGCGGCATCGCGATCGGGCGCGGCCGACTGCATCCGCGCGGCGTTGCCGGTCATGATCGTGAAGACCGGCATCGTGCGCGCCCACTGCACAGGCTGCACGCTATAGTCGCCGCCGTTCCAGCCCGGATCGTTGCGGATCGCCGCGACGACCATCTGCCGCCAGAACCAGTTGCGGCCGGCCATCGCGACCGGCTGGCTGGCGATCGGCATCAACGCATCGGCCATCTCCGGATAGCGCTCGCCCCACATCCACGTCTGCATCCCGCCCATCGACGTGCCGAGCACAAGCCGCAGATGTGTCACGTCGAGTCCTTCCACCAGCAACCGATGATTCGCTTCGACGACGTCGCCGTAACCGTAGTGCGGAAACTTCATCCGCAGGCCGTCGCTCGGTTTAGTCGAACCGCCGCGGCCGAGCCCGTCGGGCATCACGATGAAATAGCGCTGTGCATCGAGCGGTTCGCCCGGTGCGAACAGTTCGCGACGCATCGTCGGTGTGAGAAACGCGCGGCCGGTGCCGGTCGTGCCGTGCAGCAGCAGCACCGCGTTCGTCACGACGCCGTGTGCGTCGCGACGCGGTGTTCCAAGCGTCGCGTAATGGATGCGGATTTCCGGCAGCACGGTGCCGTCGGAAAACTTGAAGTCGTGCAGCGTGTAGTCGAGCGAGCGCTCCGGCACGCTGTCGGCTGCCATCGCATTGCCTGCCGCCACCGACGCGATGAATACCACTGTGCAGCCGGCCGTCACGGCCCGTCCCATGATCGATCGAAACACCGTCTCCTCCAGTCGGCACGTGGCCGCGAATGATTTGCGCGTTATGGTAGGACAAAAGTCTCGCAGCAGTAGTCGGAGTCGGCATTTGACTAACAGGATCGCTCGGCTCTGCGGATGCAGACGCGATCCGCAGCGACGGTCGCAGTCACGAAGGGCTGCGACCGCTCAATCGTCGACGCGCATCTTTGCGGAAAATTCAGAACTGGGTCGCAATACCCGCGATGACGCCGAACTGGCTCTTGCCGAAATTCGGGTTGCTGCTCGACGCGCTACCGTTCACCGGATCGTTGTTGCTGTTCGCGCCATACAGGCCGCTGTCGAGTCCGAGATTGGACGTCGAACTGTTCCGGATATAGCCCAGTTCGGTATATAGGAGCGTTCTTTTCGACAGCGCGTAGTTCGCGCCCAGCGTAAAGAGCGTTGCATTCCCGTTCCCGCGATTCGCGTTCGCATGATAGATCGCACCGGTGATGGCGAACGCAGGTGTCGTCTGCCAGATTGCACCCAGCCACTCGTGATCCACCGCGGTAGGCAACGACGTGCCGGCGGGCAACGCAGTCGGTGCCGCAGTGCCGAAGTAGCCTGCACTGGATGCGTCAGGCGCGCTCAGATGCTGATAGCCGACATAGAAAGTCGCCGGACCGAACGCGTAAGTAGCGCCCGTGAGGATAGAGCGCGAAGCAAGATAGACGTTGCTGAACCGGCCATTGGGATCGCGAATCTCATCGTACGTCGCCTGCCAGAGCAGACTGCCGCCCTGGTACGACAGCTTGAGACCGTCGGAACGCCCCTGGGCGCTGCCGAGACCGGTCGAAGTGCCGAGCTGTCCGGGTGCGCTGCCCGGATTGCCGGTGTTCCAGGTCGTCGAATTCGTGAGGTCATATTGACCCTGGATCGCAAACCCGGCGACCTTCGGCGACGTGTATTCGATCCCGTTGCCGGCCTGCGAGAAGATCCGTCCACGCACCAGTGTCCCGATCGCGTACTTCTTCGTCTGCTGTGGATCGACGTCGCCCGAATATTGACTCAGTTCAGCCGAGCCCATATTGCCGAACTTCAATTGCCCCCAGGCGTCGTTGCGCAGCCCCACGGTTGCCTGCCCGGCAAAGAATGTTCCGTTGGCCAGGCTGCCGTTTTGCGTATTGAGGCGGGACTCGAGCTGGAATATCGCCTGGGTCCCGCCACCGAGGTCCTCCGCCCCCTTGAGACCGAATCGCGATTGCGCCCATCCGCCGCTTTGCGCACCGAACACGTGGCCTTTGGGCATACCTGTCTCGTACTGGAGCCCGTTATCGACGATCCCGTATAACGTGACGCTGCTCTGCGCGTTTGCGAGTACTGGCACACCCAGCGTCGCGGCAATCCACAGAAATCTCCTCACTTTAGTTCTCCTTAATTAAATATAGACAGCTTTATTGAAAATCCTCGGGAGCCAGTGCGACTCCCGAGGATTGGACGGCTACCTTGATACCTCTCCCTGCTCGCCGTCAGGAACGTCGAGTACCGTCTCCTGCTGCCAGGACAACGTCGCGAGTTCCGCCAGCTCGAGCGCCTTGACCCCGTCCTCGATGGTCGTGCGCACAGGTGTGCCTTTCGTCAGCGCTTCGACGAAATGCGCGATCTCCGCTGCATAGGCTTCCCTATAGCGCTCGAGAAAAAATGGTTCGGGTACATCGGTGGACACACCGGACGATGTCCACGCGCTCACCTGGGTCGGTCGGACATTGCCGGCCTGCAGCATGCCCCTGCTGCCGAGCACTTCGAAGCGCTGGTCATAGCCATAAGCCGCACGCCGTGACGTATTGATCTGGCACAGCAGGCCGCGCTTCGTGCGGATGGTCACTGCTGTCGAGTCGATGTCGCCCGCAGCCAGAACTGCGGGGTCGGTCAGACAGCTACCGGTTGCGTGAAGCGTCCGGGCATCGTCGCCCATGATCCAGCGAAATACATCGAGATCGTGGATCAGCATGTCCTTGAAGATTCCGCCCGAACTGCGGAGGTAATCGGCAGGTGGCGCGCCCGGATCGCGGCTCGTGATGATCAACATCTCCGGATCGCCGATCTCGCCATGGTCGATGCGCGCCTTCAATGCCGCAAAGGTCGGATCGAAGCGTCTTTGAAATCCGATCATGCAGGTCACACCATTCCGCCTGACCGCTTCTGCACTTTCACGCGAGCGGGCAATGGTCAGATCGACAGGTTTTTCGCAGAACACCGCCTTACCAGCGTTAGCTGCCTTGATAATTAATTCGGCATGCGTATCAGTACTCGACGCGATCACGACTGCCCCCACGGCGGGGTCCGTCAACGCGCGCTCGCCGTCTACCGCCAGCGCGGCGTAGGTCTGCGCCAGCGACTGTGCCGACGCGTCGTGCATGTCCACGACATATCTGAGTCGTGTGCCTGGCTGACGTGCCAGATTGGCTGCATGGATTTTTCCGATGCGTCCCGCACCGAACAATGCAAACTCGATCATCCCGCTTTTCGCCTTTAGAAATAAGTTTCAAGACCGGTCACCCGAATGGTGACCCCCTGCTCAGCCTCGATGCCAGCCGACCCACGCCGTCATCGCGTTCCGTGCTCCATGCAGCATCGTCAACGGCAAGAACGTCCCGCACGAAAGCGTCCATACCGGTTCACGACATGCGTCATCTGGCGAGCATCCATTCGTGCGCGGGATCGTTCCTGAAGTGCCGGACGCGTTCCGGCCCCGCCATCACGTTCAGGTAATAGCCCTCGTAGCAATACGGCATCACGACTGGGTGATAACCGCGCGGCACGATGACGAGATCGCGATCTTCGAATGCGAACGCCTGATCGACGTCGCGCGCATCGGTGTACACCCGCTGGAAACCAAAGCCCTGCGGCGGATCGATCCGGTGGTAGTACGTTTCTTCGAGCAAGCTCTCGTCAGGAACCGCATCGAGCTCATGCTTGTGCGGCGGATAGCTCGACGAATGGCCGGAAGGTGTACACACCTCGACCACGAGCAGCGATTCCGCCGGCTCGCTTTGCGGAAGAATGTCGCAAACGAATCGTGTGTTCGCGCCGCTACCGCGTACCGAGCGTGCCATGCCGTCCGGCTCGATCAGGCGGCCCAGGTAGTGGCCTTTTCCCGGCGCACTGGCGAATGCGACCTCGGCGGCATCACAGGCGCGGATCGAGGCAGCCGTACGCGGCGGCAAATAAACCGCATACGGAGACTTCAGATCGAACACACTGCGTCGATCGCCGATTTCACGCCACGCCTGGTCGGGCGTTTCCACGCTGACGATCCCGGTCAGGACCACGATGCACACTTCGGTCGCGCCGGTATCGAATGCGTAGGTCTCGCCCTGCGCAAATCGCTTTGCGGCGAACCCCACATAGCGCAAGCCGGCGCTCTCCGGCGTCACCGTCACGATGTCCCGGCCGTCGGGTTGTCCCTTCACGAACAGACTCATAGCCGTTCCTGACATGTGATGGCACCGGTCCGTCGCAAGTGGAACAGAAGATTTCATCGCGATCACACTGACGGGAATACGAACCGGTCGCGGGTTCAGCTGCCGCGGCGCTTGCGATACTGATCCGCAACCACGGCGGCCACGATGATCAGCCCCTTCACGATCTCCTGGATGTACGAATCGATCCCGAGAAACGTAAAGCCGCTCGATATCACCCCTAGAATCAGCGCGCCGATCACGGTGCCGGTGATACGGCCCACGCCGCCGGCGAGGCTGGTGCCTCCGATCACGGCAGCCGCAATGGCATCGAGCTCGTACGACATACCCATGCCCGACTGGCTCGTCTGCGCACGCGCCGACACCACGACGCCCGCGAGTCCGGTCAGCAATCCCGCAATGGTGTAAATAGCCAGCAGATTGCGTCCGACGTTGATGCCCGATACGCGCGCGGCCTGCACGTTACCGCCGATCGCATAGACGCATTTGCCGAAGCGCGTATAGCGCAGTGCAATGTGGAAGACGAGGGCGGCCACCAGAAAGATCTCGACCGGCCGCGCGCCGCTACCGATCGCCGAATACGCATCCGTAAAGCTGCTGATGGGCTGCCCGTGTGTGTAGTAGCGCGCGAGCCCGCGCGCCGACACCATCATGCCGAGCGTCACGATGAAGGGCGGCACACCGGTGCGAACGATGAGCGCCCCGTTGATCAGCCCGCACAGACCGCCGGTCAGCACGCCGACCGCGATCGGCACGACCACGGGCAGGTCGACCAGCGCCGGAAAAACCGTGCGTCCGTAACCGGCCGTCTGCGCGAAGCTGCCCGCCACCATCGCCGACAGCGCCACGACCGATCCCGACGACAGATCGATACCGCCCGCGATAATGATCATCGTCACGCCCACTGCGATCAGGCCGATTTCCGCGACGCGCAGAACCATGATCAACAGGCCTTGCGGGTTATAGAGAAACGACTGGCCACGTTCGATCCAGCCGAGCGCTTCGAATACCAGTGCAATGCCGATGAGCACGAGGACGATGCCCGTCTCGTGGGGGAACCTGAAACGAGTGCGCGCCACGCGAGAAACATCGGTGCTGGAAATCGCCGGGGTTTGCATGTCTGTCTCCTCGATTGCTCATTGCAGGGTTGCAACCGGCACGCCGGAAGCAAGTGCCATGATGGCTTCCTGGGTGGCCCGTGCACGCGGCAGGATGCCGCCGACGGTGTGCTCGTGCATGACCATGATCCTGTCGCTCATCCCCATCACCTCCGGCAATTCCGAGGAGATCATGACAATGGCAACGCCTTCTTTCGCGAGCCTCGTGATCAGCGTATGGATCTCGGCTTTCGCGCCGACGTCGACGCCTCGCGTGGGTTCGTCGAGAATCAGAATGCGCGGTTTGTTGAGCAGCCATCGCGCGATCAGCACTTTCTGCTGATTGCCGCCGCTCAGGTTCTCGATGATTTCGTACAGGTCGGGCGTCTTGACCTTCAGCGCGTCGCACATGCCGTTGCACAACGCGTCGACGCGCCGCTGACGGACGAAGCCGAATGCATCGTGATGCGGCAACGCGGCGATCTGCATGTTTTCGACGATCGACAGTTTCAGGAACAGACCCGTGCCTTTGCGGTCCTCCGTCAAAAATGCCATGCCGTGCCGGATGGCCTGTCGCGGCGAGCGGATCGGTACCGCCTGCCCGTCGAACAGAATGTCGCCTTCGTCCGCCGGATGAATGCCGAATACCGCTTCCATCACTTCGGTCCGTCCCGAGCCCATCAGACCGGCCACGCCCAGAATCTCGCCGTAGTGAAGGTCGAAACTGACATTCGAGAACGCGCCGCGTCGCGCCAGGTTGCGCACGGACAGTGCGACGTCCCCGATCTGCACCTGCTCCTTCGGAAATATCTGCGTCAGTTCACGACCCACCATCGCCGCGATCAGCGTGTGCTTGTCGAACGTCGACGCGGCACGCGTGACGATGTGGTGTCCATCCCGGAAAATCGAAATGTCGTCCGCGATGCGGAACACCTCGTCCATCTTGTGCGTGATGTAGACGATGGCTTTTCCGTGTGCCTTGAGTTCGCCGATGATCCGGAACAGATGATCGACTTCCTTGTCGGCAATGGCGGATGTCGGTTCGTCCATGATCAGCACGTCCGAATCGAACGACACCGCTTTCGCAATCTCGACCATCTGCCGGTTCGCGATGCTCAGCGTACCGAGCAGCGCAAGCGGATCGATTTCGATGCCGAGCTGGGCGAACAGATCGGCGGTCCGTCGATTGAGCGCGCCGTGGTCGATCAGACCGATCGCGCCGCGCGGCTCGCGGCCGATCCAGATGTTTTCGGCCACCGTCATTTCCGGCACCAGGTTCAGTTCCTGGTGGATCATCGCGATGCCGCGGTTCAGCGCATCGCGCGGCGAGCGCAGCGAGACGGATTCGCCCTTGAGATGCAGCGTGCCGCCGTCGGGAATGTAGACGCCGGCGATGACCTTCATCATCGTCGACTTTCCGGCACCGTTCTCGCCCATCAATGCGTGCACGCGGCCGGCATGAACGTCGAGCGACACGTCGTCGAGTGCAATCACGCCGGGAAACGCCTTGTGGATGTTGCGCGCCGACAGCAGCGGCACGCCAGCAGTCAGATCTGATGACATCGCGCCCTCGCTGCGTTACCTGTTCAGAAGACTCTTGTAGTTGTCCGGGGTAACGAGCTGCCACGGAATCCAGATTTCGTGCGGCACGTTCCTGTCCCCGCTCGCGAGCCGGATCGCTTCGTCCACGGCTGTCTTGCCCTGACCCCGCGCGTCCTGAAACACCGTCACGGCGAGGTCGCCCTTCGCCATCGCATTGAGCGCTTCCTGCGTCGCATCCACGCCGCCTACGAGCACCGATTTAGGCGACACCCCTGCCTGCTTCATCGCAATCAGTGCACCGAGCGCCATCTCGTCGTTGTTCGCCGCGATGGCATCGAATTTCTTGCCGGAACTCAGCCACTGGCCCATCAGGTTGATGCTCTGACTGCGATCGCAGTTCGCGGTCTGTTCGGCTACGACCTTGATACCCGGGTTACGCGCGATCACGTCCTTGACGCCCTTCGTGCGATCACGCGTGACATCGGTCGAAAGCTCGCACAGCATCACCGCGATGTTGCCCTTGCCGTTGAGCCGCTTCGCCAGATACTCCATCTGCATGCGCCCCGCGACGAGATTGTCCGACCCGACGAACCACGAATCCGCGGCCATCTGCTCGTTCGGCCGGCGATTGACGTAGACGATCGGAATGCCTGCTTTCGCGGCGGCATCGGTCATCCGTTTCGTCGCCGACGTATCCGCCGGATTGACGATGATCGCGCCGACGTGCTGCGACACGAAGCTCTCCACCTGGCTCACCTGGCGGCCGACATCTCCCTGCGCGTCCTCGAAATCGAGCGTGACGCCCGGGTGTACCTTGCCCTCCGTAGCCATCGCTTCACGCACGGTAGTCAGGAAGTTGTCGTCGAAATGCGCCATCGACACGCCTATCGTCGTACCCGCGAGCGCGGATACCGGCAGCGCGGCGGCGACGATCAGCGGGAAAAGGGTTCGTGTAACGAAGTTCATGCCTGTCTCCTTTTATGTATTGGATTGGTATCGCCCGGGACTCATCGGACCCGTGTACGTGTTCAGCCCTGCCTTGCCCGCCTCCTTAGGGCGCGTGGAACGGCTTCATCGGCGCCGCTCCGGATACCATGGCCGGAGATGTCCGGCGTCATCCTCCCTCTACTGTCCGCGCCGCGTTCTCCTCAAGCCGCGTCGGGAACAAGATCCCGTCTTGTGCGCAAACGGATGTGTTCGATGCTTGCCCGCAAACGCGCCTCAATATCGGCGGCAGCTGCGATTTCCTCGGCGAAAGGCTCGAACGACGCATACCCGCTGTAGCCTCGCTCGATGAGCGTATTGATCTGCCGGATGTTGTCGAGACGGTCCGCACTACCGACCAGCACGCGATGACCGTCGCGCATCTGATCGACCGGGATCGCGCTGTCCTCGACCCCCGAGATATGGATGAGGCCCGTGAGGTCGGGAAAGAAGATGTCCTCCCCCGACAGGTGATGATGAAACGTGTCGTGCACGAGCCCGAAGTGGCGCTCCGCAGCCGCGTCGTAGATTCCTTTGACCGCGTCGGATTTGCGGCGCAGCGCGCATTCCTCGAAACCGAGTGTCTCGACGAATCCGACGAGTCCGTGATCGTCGAGAATCGGTTTGAGCTGTCGCAACGCATTGACCAGATCGGCATGGCGCTCGCCGGCACTGCGGCGATCGAGCCTGCTATTGGTCGGGCACATCACGAGCGCTCTTGCTCCGCATTCCGACGCATACCGGGCAAGCGATACGGCGTCATGCACGCGCTGCGCGTCGAACTGCTCGAATCGCTGCAACGCGTTGATCGAGAGAATCGTCACGCCGGCGGCCTCCGCTTCTGCCCGGACCTCCTGGGCCGGCGTGCCGTCGACGAGCTCGACGCCGGGCAGGTCGTTGCGGATTTCAATCGCATCGACGCCAAGACGTCCGCACAGGGCGAGGTAATCGCTCAGGGGCAGGCGCGGTGCGCTCATGCGGTTCAGGGAAAATCGAAGTACGTCGCTCACGTTGTGGTTCCTTGATCAGTGCGAATGCAAAATTTCCACGGGAGGCGACCATCGCTGCGCGGCGCGCGCAATGGCAGCGGGTGCGTCGACATTTCTGCTGTTGCGCTACCCATAAATTTCTTCTGATGAATGCACACGGGAACGCCACGTTCGCCACGCACGGGTAGCCCTCCGAAGCAATTCATTCCCGCTGTCTCCCTTCCTGAATCCGCCCCGTCGCGCTTGCTCTGGATTCGGGAAGCGGCGTGCGTGTATGAGATGAAATTAAACGGCGGGGCCCCGCACCACAACGAAAACATTGACGATTTATCGTCAAGCGCCTAGCGTCTCGCCACGGGTGTCGACATCAACGCCGCCCGCCGTACCCTGCACAGAAACGGAACATCAATATGTCTCGTCCCAATGCGCCGCGTCGCAAGCAGGCTCCCCGCTTTATCGAGATAGCAGAAGCCGCGGGAGTCAGTCAGGCGACGGTCGATCGCGTGCTCAACGAGCGAGGCAGCGTATCGGACGCAGCCCGGGCCCGCGTGATAGCGGCGGCGCGACAACTCGGCGTGCCGCGCGTTCTTCCCGAAACCCAGCACGGTCTGATGCATATCGACGTGTTGCTGCCGCAGAACGACACGCCGTTCTTCAGTCGCCTGAATCTTGCGCTGCAGCGTTCGATGCAGATGCTCGACAAACGGATCGTGCTGCATCGCCGGTTTCTGCCCGAGGCCGATGACGGGGCCATCGAGGAAGCCGTTCTTCATCCCCGCTACCACCGCGCCGGCCTCATCGTGACGACGCGCGACACGCCCCAGGTACGCGACGCGCTACGCGTGGCGATCGAGCGGAAGGAAGCCGTCATTACGATGATGACCGACGTGGCGGAGGTCGAACGTTTGCACTACGCAGGCATCGACAACAACCTGGCCGGACGCACGGCCGGCTATTTCATTGGACGGTTCGCCGTGCGCCCGGGGCGTGTTCTGCTCATCTGCGGTCGCAAGGATTATCGAAACCACGTGGACCGGATCGACGGCTGCCGGGCAAAGATCATGGAGTCGTTTCCGCAGCTCGCTTGCGACGACGCGGCGGAAACGTTCGACGACGCCGATCGATGCTATCGCGCCGCCATGCATGGGCTCGCCCGCGGGGATGTTGCCGGTATCTACAGCAGCGGGTACGGGTCGTCGGGGATCGAAGCGGCGCTACGCAAATGCGACATGGCCGGCAAGGTCGTCTGGGTATCCCATGAAATGACCGACCACCATCGCCAGTACATCGAGGACGGCGTCATGGACGTCGCCATCGACCAGGATCCGGATGGCCAGGTCATGTCCGCGCTGCAGCACATGCTGTACGCGTTCGGCATCGTTCAGGCGGTGCCGCCTCCAGGCCCGGTGGAGTTCAGGATTTTCTGTCCTGCCAACGTGAGGCGAACGACCTATCTGACCGGCGACGGCGAAATGGGGTAGCGCCGCATCGCGCGTGATACTTGACGATTTGTCCAAATTTAGACAATATCTCCACATGCGCAAACGAACGCCCGAACAGAACCTGTTGATCGACCAGCTGAAGCAAGTGGCGCAAGGTCTCGGCGAGACCTTCGCGCCGTTCTGCGAAGTGGTCGTGCACGACCTGCTGCATCCGAAGCACGCAATCGTCGCGATTCACAACAGCCTGTCGGGCCGGCAGGTCGGCGAGCCGACCACCGAACTCGGACTCGCGCGGATCGGCGACGCGGACTATCCGTCGATTCTCGCGAACTACCCGAATCATTTCGTCGACGGTCGGCAGGCCAAGAGCACGTCGATCGGCATCAAGGATTCCACGGGCCGCTACATCGCCGCGCTGTGCATCAACGTCGATCTCACGCTGTTTCGCGGTCTGCAGGGCATGCTGACGCAATTCGGCACGCTCGACCCGAACGCTGACCCGAAGGAATCGCTCGATCCTGCGGGCGCCGATGCGATCCGTGTCCGCATCGACCGCTTCGCTGCACGTCTCGCTACCACGCCGCGCTCGCTGAAAGCCGACGACCGCCGCACGCTGCTGCAGGAACTCAAGCAGTCGGGATGTCTCGACGTGCGCCGCTCGATGGAAATCGTCGCGCAGCATTTAGGCGTGTCGCGTGCGACCGTCTACGGTGATGCGAAAGAACAGGCCTGAACGGCCCCGCTTATTAGCATTAGCTCACACGATCACGAGGTCATGAACATGCTCACGCTGCCCACCTACGACGACGTCGTCGCAGCCGCTCAACGAATCGACGGTCACGCGCATCGCACGCCCGTGATGCGCTCGCGCACGGTCGATGCGGATCTCGGCGCGCAGGTGTTCTTCAAGTGCGAAAACCTGCAGCGTATGGGCGCATTCAAGTTTCGCGGCGCATTCAACGCGCTGTCGAAGTTCGATGCCGCGCAGCGTCGCGCGGGCGTCGTAGCATTCTCGTCCGGCAATCATGCTCAAGCCATCGCGTTGTCGGCATCGCTGCTCGGCATTCCGTCGACGATCATCATGCCGCACGACGCGCCCGCCGCGAAGGTCGCGGCCACGAAGGGCTACGGCGGCAACGTCGTGATGTATGACCGCTATACCGAAGACCGCGAACAGATCGGCCGCAAGCTCGCCGAAGAACAAGGGCTCACGCTGATCCCGCCGTATGATCATCCGGATGTGATCGCGGGCCAGGGCACGGCGGCGAAAGAACTGTTCGAGGAAGTGGGACCGCTCGACGCGCTGTTCGTCTGCCTCGGCGGTGGCGGGTTGCTGTCGGGCACTGCGCTGTCGACGCGCGCGCTGTCGCCGGACTGCACGCTGTACGGCGTCGAACCGGAAGCGGGCAACGATGCGCAGCAGTCGTTCCGCTCCGGCAAGATCGTCCATATCGATACGCCGAAGACGATCGCCGACGGCGCGCAGACACAGCATCTCGGCAACTACACGTTCGAGATCATCCGTCGCGACGTCAACGACATCCTGACGGCCACCGATGCCGAACTCGTCGACTGTATGCGCTTTTCCGCGTCGCGGATGAAGATCGTCGTCGAACCGACCGGCTGTCTCGGCTTCGCGGCCGCGCGCAAGATGAAGGCGCAGTTGCAGGGCAAGCGCGTGGGCGTGATCGTCAGCGGCGGCAACGTCGATATCGAACGCTTCTGCGAACTGCTCGGGGCTTGACCGCTATTCGGCACGTGGCATCGCGCGCAGTGTGACGGCCCAGAACGCGAGACCCGTCAGCGTGATTGCCGCACCGAGCATGCACACCCCCATCCAGCCGGCCCACACGTACACGTGCGTCGACGCGAGCGCGCCCGCGCCGCTTCCGGCTGCATAAAACAGCATGTAGCAGCCGACGAGCCGGCTATGTGCATCGGGCCGCGCACGAAAAATCATGCTCTGGTTCGTCACGTGAATCGCCTGGCCGCCGAGGTCGAGCAACAGCACACCGACGACCAGCATCGCAAGACTCGACGACAGATATGCAGCCGGCAGCCACGACAGCAGCAACACGATCCACGCGATGCCTGTCGTCCACTGTCCGTGACCGCGATCGGCCAGCCGACCCGCACGCGCTGCGGCAAGCGCGCCAGCCGCGCCGGCCAGACCGAATGCACCGATCGCCGTGTGCGGCAGCGACAACGGCGGTGCGCTCAGCGGCAACGCCATCGCGCTCCAGAACACGCTGAACGCCGCGAACATCAGCATGCCGATCGTCCCGCGAATCTGCAGCGTGCGTTCGTGCGCGAGCAGCGTCCACATCGATCCGAGCAAACGCAAATAACCGATTCGCACACGCGGTGCGGACTGCGCAGGCAACGTGCGCCACAGCACCGGCAGCATCAGCAACGCGAGCGCCGCCGACGTCAGATAGACCGCTCGCCAGCCCGCGAGGTCGGCGACGAAACCGGCCATCGTCCGCGCGAGCAGCAGCCCGACCACCACGCCGCCCTGCGCGGCACCGACGACGCGACCGCGTTCACCCGACGCAGCAACAGTCGCCGCATACGCGATCAAGCCCTGCGTCATCGCCGTGCCGAGCATGCCCGTCGCGAGCATGCCGGCGAGCAGCATGGGCGCGCTCGTCGCACACGCGGTCACGATCAGCGCGAGCACCAGCAGCCCCAGTTGCGTCGCCATCAACCGATGTCGATTCGCGCGGTCGCCGAGCGGGACGAGAAACACCAGGGCAAGCGCGCAGCCGGCCTGCGTCGCGGTGACTACCATGCCGATCGATGCACGGCTCACGTCGAAATCGTGAGCGAGCAGGTCGAGCAGCGGCTGCGCGTAATAGACGTTCGCCACGCTGAGTCCGCACGCGACGGCAAACAGCAGCACGAGCGATCGACTCATCGGTGTCGTGCTGGGTGACGCGCCGCCGTCGGCGTGACCGCGCAACGGGTCGGCTGTTCCACACTGCATTTTCGCTTCCTTCGATTTGCGGATTTCTCATCGAGTTGCAAATCGCAACTTCATCGAAGTGTAAGCCCACGCAGTTTTTAAACGCAACTGCATCGCATGAAAACCCCGCGTGGAACAAGGTGAATGGGAGAGCGCCCTTTTAGCTCAATGGCGACCGGTTCGCGCCGCGCGGTCGACAAAGCCAAACAAAAACACAGCAACCGTGAATCCCAACAGGACGGCGCAGACCCCGCTCCATCCTGCCCACGCCCACGCGGCCCCCGAAAGCGCGGCACCGATCGCGCCACCCACAAAGAAGATCCCGACAAAGAGCGCATTCAACCGTCCACGCGCCGACGGATTGAGGAGATTGATCGCGCGTCGTCCAAGTGTCTGATCGGTGATGACGCCGGCGTCGAGCGCGGCCGCGCCCACGACCAGCAACCCAAGCGCGAGTGCGGGATGCGCCGCGGGAGAGAACCCACCCCAGCCCGCGCCGGCGACAGCGAGCACGACGACGGCCGCGAACATCACCAGATGCGAGACGATCTGCGTGGCGCGTCCCGCACCACGGTCGCCGAGATAGCCGGCGAGCGGCGTCACGATCGCCCCCGTCGCGCCGGCCAGCGCGAACACGGCAATGCCCTGCATGCCGAGCGAAAACGGCGGCTGCGTGAGCAGCAGCGCGATAGCCGTCCAGAACGCGCTGAACGCACCGAGCGCGAGCGCGGCCAGCGTCGCGCGACGTTGCAGGACGGGTTCGCTACGCAGCAGTGTCCAGAGCGAGCGCAGCAATGCGCCGTAACGCGCTGTCGCGTGCGGCACATGACTCGGCAATCGAAGGTAAAGCACGACGGTCAGCAGCGCGTCGGCCGCCGCCTCGATGCCGTAAAACGCGCGCCAGCCAAACAGCCCCGCGATCACGCTCGCGAGCGGGCGCGACAGCAGAATCCCGAGCATCAGTCCGCTCATCACGTTGCCGACCGCGCGACCGCGTCGACTTTCGGGCGCCATGGACGCCGCCATCGGCACAAGCATCTGGATCACGCTCGACGTCGCGCCCGCCATGAACGCCGACGCCAGAAACAGCCAACCCGACCGCGCAAGCGACGACAGCGCAAGAAAGGCCGCGCAGCAGGCCAGCGTCCTGACGATCAGACGCCGGTTCTCCAGCAGATCGCAGAGCGGCACGAGTAGCAGCAGACCGGCCGCGTAGCCGAGTTGCGGCAGCATCGCGATCAGACCAGCGAGTTCGCGCGGCAGATTCAGCGCGCGGCTGACCGGCCCCGTCAAAGGCTGCGCCGCCGACAGATTCATCACAATGACGCCGACCGTGACGGCGAAAAAGAGCGTCAAAGCCGGCGTCAGGGAGTCGCCGCCCGCTGATTGGGGTACGGGCGCAGACGACTGCGCTAACGGCGGCAGCGCAGAGGACGAGGCGAGGTTGCGCGAGCAGGTGTCGGCAGGTTGAGACATCGTTCGATTCCCGGAGGTTAGGGTCCGGCCCATCATAGGGACGCCGATGTTATGCGACAATTGAAATATCCCGATAATGTTTATGCGAGATCGTTTTGAATACGCGTGACTTGCAGGCTTTCGTGGCGGTGGTGGAAAGTGGCTCGATGGTGCGGGCGTCGGAGAAGCTGTTTCTCACGCAGCCGGGTCTCACGCGCCGTGTGCAGAATCTGGAATCGACGCTCGGCATCGAACTGCTCGACCGGCAGAGCAAGCCGCTCAAGCCGACGGCCGCAGGCACCGAGGTGTACGGGCTCGCGCGCACGGTGCTGCGCGCGGTCGACGACCTGATGGCGATCGCCTCGCCCGAGAGCGAGCCGACCGGAGAGTTCAGGATCGGCGTGCCGCCGTTTCTGTCCGAACTGGCGCTGGAGGAACCCATCGACCGTCTGCGCAACGCCTTTCCGAATCTGACGCTACGCGTGACGGCAGGCTGGTCGCCAGGGCTGCTGGAAGGCATCGAGCGCGCGAAGGCGGATGCCGCCGTCGTCCTGCTGCCCGAAAGCGTGCCATTACGGGAAGGTCTGAGTTCGACGCTTCTCGCCTACAAGCCAACGGTTGTCGTCGCGCCGCGCTCGTTCGGCATCGCCGACCAACCGACGATGCTCGCCGGACTGGCGGCGCATCCCTGGGTGCTGAATCAGGACGGCTGCGGGATGCGTTCGGCGCTGAGCCGTGCGATGTTGGCAGCCGGGCTGCCGTTCAACGTCGCCGTCGAGGCATTCGGTTCGGAACTGCAGCTCTCGCTAGTAGCGCGCGGTCTGGGCGTCGGGCTTGCTGCGCCCGAAATACTCGCGCGCAGCCCGCATCGAGACGCGTTGCAGATCATCGATGTACCGGATTTCAGAAGCGGGCTGAACGTGTGGCTCGTTCATGGTGCATTGCCGGGGCGCCTCGTGCGGCCCGTCGCGTTGATGCGCGATGCGCTGATCGAAAAACTGGAGAAGGACGCGGTGAGTTTCCCGCTCGCGTGATCTGCGTTTTATTACGATCGGGGCGGAAGATGTAATCCGATCCACGCGTAAAACCCAACATCCAGGAAAGATCGGAATTCGACACGCGCACGCGTATAGGCGTATTCCCGAACAACGCACGCGCGCAAGCCGTGGACCCGCTCCGATAGGCCAATTTAATTGGCATCGCGCAGACCCGCGTCCTTTAATGGAAGGCCCGCCCGTTCACCCCCCCTCGGAGATTCCCATGACGCGTCAGCCTCAGCCCAACGTCGACGAAGTCGTACAGGCCATCGCAGCGGAAACGAATACGCCCGCCGAGACGGTCTCGAAGATCTACGCCGACACGCTGGCCGACTACAAGGCGGACGCCCGCATCATGGATTACATGCCGTTGCTCGTCGCGAAGAAGGTTCGCGAAACGCTGCGCCAATCGCGGCACTGACTGCCGCTCTCAGCTTCTTCTTTTATCGTTCGTTCGTCACGCAGGATCGACGCTGAGCACACGCGCAGCGTCGTCGTTGCGTGCGCGCTCGCGCGGCAGCATCGTGCGAATGACGCGCGCGAACCGCGCGATCAATGCATCGGCTTTTTCCGCCGGCACGCCCGCGTAGCCGAGCATGAAGCCGTTGTAGCGCGACGTGCCCGCACCCGGCATGCAGTACGCGCTCAACGGCGCGGCGAAGAGGCCGTGGTCACGCAGCGCCTGGCTCACATCACGGTCCTTTAGCGGCGCGTCGAGACGCACTGTGAGATGCATCCCGCCGCCGTCAGCGGACAGCGTGACAAGGTCGCTCATCTGTCTGTCGATCGCACGAACGAGCGCGCCGCGCCGCTGCTGATAGAGCCGCCGCATCCGCCGCAGATGGCGCGCGTACTTGCCGCTGTCGATGAAATCCGCAAGCGCGATCTGCTCCGCGATACGCCCCTGTCGCGAGATCTCGCTCAACGCTTCGTCGATCTGCCGTACGAGATGTGCCGGCACGATCATGAAGCCCATCCGCAGCGCCGGAAACATCGTCTTGCTGTACGTGCCGAGATAGACCACCGGCGCATCCGCTGTCAGACCCTGGATGGCCGGTAGCGGCGGTCCGCTGTGACGCAGCTCGCTGTCGTAATCGTCTTCGATGATCCACGCGCCGGCGGCAATCGCGTTCTCCATCAATGCCCGCCGACGCTCGAGGCTCAACACGCAGCCGAGCGGATACTGATGCGACGGCGTCGTGTAAATAAGCCGCGGCGGTACGTCGCGCCAGTCGCGCGGAGTCGGTGCGAGGCCAGAGCCGTCCACCGGCATCGGCAGGAGCCGCAGCCCCGCCGTCTGGAACGCAGCCTTTGCACCGTGATAACCGGGGTTCTCGACCCACACGGTATCGCCCGGATCGGCGAGCAGGCGCGCACATAGATCGAGGCTCGTCTGCGTGCCCTGCGTGATGAACACCTGGTCTGCGGTACAGCGCACGCCGCGCGACACTCGCACGTATTCCGCAATGGCCCGCCGCAGCGCCGGATGACCCGCGCTGTCGCCGTAGCCGAGTTCGTACGCATCGATCGTGCGCCACGCGCGCTCCACCGACGCTCGCCACTGCGCGACCGGAAATTCGTCGAGTGCTGGCACGCCCGGACGAAACGGCGTCGGGTCATCGGGTCGGCCGCGCTCGCGCGGCAGATTGCTGACACGCTTCGACAGCGCGCTTGCGGGTGCACCAACGCCGCGCGGATCGGTCGCGGCCGGAAACGCGAGGCGACTCACCACAGACCCATGCCGGCTCGTCGTGATGAATCCCTCTTCGGTCAAACGCTCGTACGCGTACAGCGCCGAGTTACGCGCGATACCGAGTTGCTCGGCGAGCGCGCGCGTCGGCACGAGCTGTGTGCCGTGCCGCAGATCGCCATCGACGATCGCCTGACGCAGGCTCTCGTACAGCAGGTTCTGCTGGGTCAGCTTGCGCCCGGCAGCCCGCTTCGCGAAGTTCGACATCAGCAGCGCGTAGTCCACGTTCGTGGCTCCATATTTTGCGTTTCAGGTGGAGCTAACAATGGTGCCACAAATTTTCTATTCTGAGCCTGTCGACACTGTCGTCCCTTTACAGGATCGCTGCGATGACTCGCGATACCGCAATCTTTTCCTTGCCTGGTCGTGCGCATCGCGTTCAGCACGCGGGCGTGGTTGCAGTCTGCGTCGTGCTGGCCGCAGCGACGGCGCTGACGTACTGGGCACTGCGTCCCGCCGACCGCGCACGCGCCGCGCTCGACGCATGCGTCGCGGCACGACTGCACGACGCGTACGGTACATCCGCGATGCACGTCGCCGTCGATCCAGACGCACGCACCGCCGCGCTATACGCGTGCTCGACGCAGCCCTAAACCGCCCACCGTCTTCTTACTCGAGGAATCAATCGATGACCGACACAACGCTTCAGATCCGCCCCGTCACCCCCGACGATTTCACCGCATGGCTGCCGCTATGGGACGGCTATAACGCGTTCTACGGACGCGCTGGCGAAACCGCGCTGCCGCGCGGAATGACCGAACTCACATGGAGCCGTTTCTTCGACGGCTACGAACCGATGCATGCGCTCGTCGCCGAACGCGACGGTCAGCTGGTCGGCCTCGTGCACTACATCTTCCATCGCAGCACGACGCTCGCCGGGCCGACCTGCTATCTGCAGGATCTGTTCACGCTCGCATCGGAACGCGGCAAGGGCGTCGGCCGCGCGCTGATCGAAAACGTCTACGTCCGCGCAAAGGAAGGCGGATCGGCGCGCGTGTACTGGCTCACGCACGAAACCAATGCGACCGCGATGCGGCTGTACGACGGCGTCGCGGAACGCTCCGGCTTCGTCGTCTATCGCAAAGCACTGTAAGCGGACAGCAGGATAGGCATTCGCGTCCGGCGCGGGTTGCCGTGCGCACCCGCGGCGTGTCAGGATGCACGGTGGTCGAAGGTGGACGCATGCCTGATGCGCGCCCTCGCCCGTGCCCTCCTTCCCGCGAATGCCGGAGTCCTGCCGATGAACGAAAACGACCCGAACCTTCCCGCCGTCAATGCCGACGCCCCCGACGATCCCGAACGTCGCCGCGTACTGACCGGCCTCGCCGCAGTCGGCGTGAGCCTCGCGCTTGCGGGCTGCGACACGACGCAAACCGGTTCAGCAGACAACGGCGCGCCGCGTAGCGCGGCCGACCTTCGGCTCGATGCGGCGTTGCGCGATCAGGTGCGCAACATCGTCGTGATCTACGCGGAGAACCGCAGCTTCGCGAACCTGTACGGCAATTTTCCCGGCGTGCAGCATCCGCTCGATGCAGTACCGGCTTCACGTTACGTACAGTTCGATCGCGACGGCAAGACGCCGCTGCCGCAACTGCCGAAAATCTGGGGCGGGCTCGTGCCGCAGGCGCAGGAGGTCGACGGCAAGCGCTACATGATCGGCGAGAGTGCAATCGACGGTCTGCGCAACGGCCCGTTCCGTCTCGCCGATGCGCAAGGTGCGCCGCTACCGAACGGCGTCATCACGCGCGACCTGTGGCATCGCTTCTATCAGAACCAGATGCAGATCAACGCGGGACGCAACGATCAGTTCGCCGCGTGGGCCGACTCCGGCGGCCTCGTGATGGGGCATTACCGCAATTCGGCACAAACGCTGCGGCTATGGAATCTCGCGCAGCAGTACACGCTGTGCGATAACTTCTTCATGGCCGCGTTCGGCGGTTCGTGGCTCAACCACATCTTCCTGATTTCCGCACAGGCGCCGTTCTATCCGAACGCGCAAGACAGTCCGGCAAAGCATCTCGTGTCGGTGGTCGAAGGTAGTGATCCGACCGGCTCGCGGTTGAAGATCGCCGCGCATTCGCCGGCTTCGGCGCTCGACGGTCCGCCGAAGTTCGTCAACGACGGCCTCTTCACCGCCGACGGCTACGCGGTGAACACGATGGCCCCGCCGTATCAGCCGAGCTTCGTGCGGCCCGCGTCCGGCGGCAATCCGCTGCTCGCCAATCCAGCCGACCCGAAGGTCTTGCCGCCGCAAACCTACGCGACGATCGGTGACCGGCTCTCGGCGAAGGGGGTCGACTGGGCGTGGTACAGCGGCGCATGGCAGTACGCACTCGATCATCTCGACACCGGCGCAGTGCCCGATTTTCAGTATCACCATCAGCCGTTCAATTACTTCGCGAACTACGCGCCGGGTACCGACGCGCGTCGCCGGTATCTGCGCGACGCGGGCCTCGGCGACGATCCGTCGACCAACCGTCTGCTCGCCGACATCGATGCGGGCCGTCTGCCTGCCGTCACGTTCTACAAGCCGCAGGGAAATCTGAACATGCACGCGGGTTATGCGGACGTCGAATCCGGCGACCGTCATATCTCGACGGTGATCGAGCATCTGCAGCGTAGTCCGCAGTGGGCGCACACGGTCGTGATCGTCACGCACGATGAGAACGGCGGCTGGTGGGATCCGGTCGCGCCGCCACAGGGTGACCGTTGGGGTCCGGGCTCGCGGATTCCGGCGCTCGTCATCTCGCCGCTCGCGAAGAAGGGCTACGTCGATCACACCGTGTACGACACGAACTCGATCCTTCGATTGATCAGCCGCGTGCACGGCCTTGCGCCGCTCGACGGTGTGCGGGTACGCGACCGTGCGTTCGCGCAGAACGGTCTTGCACCGCTCGGCGATATGACGGGGGCGCTGGACCTCGCGTGAAGCGCTTGAAACGCGCCGCGCGGCTAGCTGAAATCGGCGAGCAGCGCGGTGCGCACGTCGGAGTCGATGGTCTGCACGGGCACCGGATAATTCGGGTGATCGCAGCCGATCTTCAGCGCCGCGCCGTCGTGTAGCCGCGCCTTCATCGCGGGCGTGAACTCGAAGCGCACGAAATGCACCGCCGACGTCTTCTGTGCGTTGTCGCGCTCGAGGTCTTCGTCCGCGATCGCATAGACCGGCGGCTCGCCAGCCACTTCGACGAACACGCGATCCTCGATACCGATCAGCCGCGCCAACGCCGCGTGCCGCTCGACTTCGTTCTCGTACTCGATCTGCATCGTCGCCTTCAGATTGCTGCCGTCGGGCACGAGCGGCAGATACGCTTCGAGTTCGCCCTGAATGCCGTCCTGGTCGAAAATCTTCTCGATGTGCAGCATCTCCTGGATCTGATAGCGGATCGTCAGTTCATCCTCGAACAGAAACGTCACATGGTTACCGAGCGGCACGGTGCGGCGTTTCTTGTGCTCGATGATCTGCGCGCGCATCGTCTTGCGCGCCTTCGAATAATTCTCGAGCGACAGCAGCGAATTTCTGGCGATACTCATCGGGTGTCCTCGCGATTCGGGTTTGGGTTCGGCGCAGGTGTGGGCATCGTCAGATGTCGTAGGCCTTGCGCAGCAGCGTCAACGGATGCGCGAGCTGCGCTTTCGGCAGGCCGTTCTCGTCGATGCCCTGTTCGATATGATGGCCCGCGAGCTGGCAATCCGACGAAATGTAGTCGGGCTGCGGCTGCGCCATCGCCTTGAACACCGGCGTGCCGATCTGCATCGCGGTGCGGTGAAACTCCTTCTTCACGCCGAACGTGCCGGCGTGTCCCGAGCAGCGCTCGACTACCGTCACTTTCGTATCGGGCACGAGCGCGAGCGTCTCCGATGTCTTGCGCCCAATGTTCTGCACGCGGCCATGACACGGCACGTGATACGACACCTTGCCGAGCGGCGTCTTGAAGTCGGTCTTCAGCAAGCCATCGCGATGCCGCGACACGAAGTACTCGAACGGATCCCAGAACGCTTCGCTGACGGCACGCACATCGGGATCGTCGGGGAACATCAGCGGCAGTTCGTGCTTATACATCAGCACGCAGCTCGGAATCGCGCCGATCAACGCATAGCCTTCGCGCGCGTATTTCGCGAGCACCGGCAGGTTCTTCGCTTTCTTGTCGGCGACGCCTTCGAGATTGCCCTGTTCGAGCAGCGGCATTCCGCAGCACGCTTCGCTCGCGACGAGTTCGTACGGAATGTCGTTATGCGCGAGCACCGCCAGCAGATCGTGGCCGATGCCGGGTTCGTTGAAATTCACGTAACAGGTCGCGTAGATCGCGACTTTGCCCGGCGTGCGCTCACCGTCGTTCACCTGCGTCGCGGGCGACTTCTTCGCGGCGCTGCGGAATTTGCGCGTCGCGAAGTCGGGCAACCATGCGTCCTTGTCGACGCCCAGCATCTTCTCCATCAGGCCGCGCGCAGCCGACGTGTGATTCACTGCGTTGACCGTCTGCGTGACGACCGGAATGCCCGCGAAATGGCCGAGCGCATCGGTGTTCGACAGGAAACGGTCGCGCGGCTTCACGTCGCCGCGTTTGTAGTCGATCGCTTTTGCGCGCAGCATCAGATGCGGAAAATCGACGTTCCACGGATGCGGCGGCACGTACGGGCATTTCGTCATGTAGCAGAGGTCGCACAGATAGCACTGGTCGACGACCTTGCCGAACTCGCGCTTGTCGACTTCGTGTGCCTCGCCGCCATCGGTTGCGTCGACGAGATCGAAGAGCTGCGGAAACGCGCCGCACAGCGACACGCAGCGACGGCATCCCGCGCAGATATCGAAGACGCGGGTCAGTTCCTGATCGAGCGCGTCCTGATTGTAGAAATCGTCCGAGAGCCAGTCGAGCGGATGACGCGTGGGCGCTTCGAGACTGCCTTCTTTGTGGGGCATGTTGTCAGTCTCCAATAATTTTTTTCGAGCTACGGACACACGAACTCATCCGCTGCATGCAGATATGCAAGCAGACACGCGCATGCAGCCTTGCCGCATGCGCGTGCGTGATCGGGTACGTCCCTCTATCGCTGAACGTGCGACGTGTCAGTCCACCAACGCATCGAGCGCTTTCGTATAGCGATTCGCGTGACTACGTTCGGCTTTCGCGAGCGTCTCGAACCAGTTCGCGATTTCGTCGAAGCCTTCTTCGCGCGCCGCCTTCGCCATGCCGGGGTACATGTCCGTGTATTCGTGCGTTTCGCCGGCGATCGCCGCTTCGAGATTCAGGCGCGACGAACCGAACGGCAGACCCGTCGCCGGGTCGCCCGATGCTTCGAGATATTCGAGGTGGCCATGTGCATGACCGGTTTCGCCTTCGGCAGTGGAACGGAACAAGGCGGCGACGTCGTTCTGGCCCTCCACGTCCGCCTTCGCTGCGAAGTACAGATAGCGCCGGTTTGCCTGAGATTCGCCGGCAAACGCCGCCTTGAGATTGTCCTCCGTCTTCGTTCCCTTGAGTTGCGACATCTGAGCCTCCTGAGAGCCTTGTATTGTGGTGGGGTGCGCGAGGGGATGGCCTGGCGGTCGTCTGTGCGACCGGATGAGGACGGCGAGGCGCGCGTGCCTGCACCGCGTCTTTAAATCTAGAAGCTGCGCCATGTGTTCCCAATTGTGTTTTTCAATCTAGCCGATAGTCGAGAGCTTGAATAAATCGCATCCCGTTCTACACTTCTAGACCCATGCCTCACTCGGAACAGCGATGCGCCTCACCATCCTGATCAACGGTTCCGATCCCACCGTCAACCACGATTACGCCGTGCTCTGGCTCGACACAGACGAACATCGCTGGTCGCGCGAAGCGCACGAAGGGATCGATCTTCCACCGGGCGGCGATCTGCACGACGTCGACGGTGTCACAACGCTGTGCGCACCGAGTACCGATGCGCCGCTGTGCACGTTGCGCGGTCTGTCGGTGGATCGTCGACAGCGCGTGAGTTCGGCGGAAGGTTCGGCCGACTGGGCTTCGTCACCCGCGCGTCGACCCGCGAAAGGATTCTGGCGTCTGCAGGCCGTCGATCGTCAGACGGTGCAAGCCGAACACAGGCTGTTTGGAGGCTAACGCCCGCGCATTAGCACGTGCATCAGCACGCTATGCCGCGCCGCTTTCATGCGGCTTCCAGGATCGCCGCTTGTATTGACAGGCGTCGAACAACCTCTCGATACTCCGGGCTGGTCCATTCCTGGGCCGGCTCTTCTCCGGGCTGGTCCGTCAATTCGTCGCGTGCATTGCGCCCGTTCATGCGGCGCACACGTCGATGCACGGGGAAAAACGGATGCGGCTTCGCGTCGGACAACGATCTGCCCGAGACGTCACGTTTCTACGCCGCGCGCTGGCGACGCTGGCGCTCACCTCGCTCACCTCGCTCACCTTCGCCCTGCTCCCCTGCACCGCCCACGCGGCCGCAGCGGACGATCACCCCGATCCCGATGCCTGCACGCTCGTGCAGAACGCCGACGCCGACGTCGCCGCGCTGATCGCACCAGCGCACTACGCGATGCGCGTCACGTCGAGTCATCCGGCGCCCGGCAAATCGAGTTGCGTCTGGCTCGCACATGAAAAAGGATTGACCGACGACGCGCCGCCGAGCGGCACCCTGTCGCTCGATTACTACCATTTCGCCGACGCCGCCCGCGCGCGTCGGCATACACGCGAACTCGGCGATGCGGTGCCGCCGTTCCTGACCCGCACCGACGACACCAACGACCGGCTGATCCGCGTGTCGCACGATGAAATCCTCGCGCTGCACGGCGCCGATGCGGTTGTCGTGCACGCAGAAACTGCTGCAGCGCACGCGGATCGTCCGGACTGGACCACGCGACTCGAAACGCTCGCGTTCACCGCAGCCGGCGCGCATGTACTCGGACCCGCGAACGACAAAGCCGCCGCCGATCTCTGCGCACAGATCGACCCGCAACACGTCCTAGCGCTGCTCACACTGACGCCTTCGACGCTCACCGCCGACGCGGGCAGCGCAACGCGTTGCCGCTTCGACGTGAAGGACGCATCGGGCAAACCGAACGGCTGGGTCGATAACAAAGGCGACGCCACCTTCGAGCGGTCCGATTTCGGCAATCACGCGGCCGCGCTGAAACGCCAGCATGACGACACGCCGTTCTATCCCGAGAGTCACGCGGTGCGCACTGCGGACCCGACCGATCGCGTGCTCGTCGATCCGCAGCATCCGGAGTCGGTGTCGGCGGTGCATGGTCCGTACCTTGTCGATCTGAACGTCAGTAACGCGACCGCCGCTGCGCGGGCAACGCCGGGCTGGGACTATCGCGTGCAGCGCACCGCGCTCGAAGCGGCCGGCGCGACCGTCATCCCGCAACCCGGCATGCCGCCCGATCCGGTCGTGCCCGGTCCCAATGCAACACCCGCCCCGTCCGGCTGGCATCCGGCCGCCTACACTCCACCGGCCATCGGCGTGACACTCGCACCGGTCCTGCACATGATGTGGACACTCGCAAGCTGGCGCTTCTACCTGATGCCCGCTGGCGTTGTGTTCTTCATGTTCTTTGGTGCGCTGCTGAGGCGCCGGCTGCGCCACATGCTGTGGATCATCCCGCTCGGCATTGCGCTGGTTGTGCTGAATCTGGTCGTCGGTGTCGATGTCAGCGTGCGTCTGGTTCATCGCTTCGGTGAGCAGGGGCAGGCGACGATCGTCGGCCGCTACGGCACGAGCACCGTGTACAACCATCATCATGTGATCGGCTACAACGTGCTGGTGCGTACCGCCGACGGCAAGATCGTCGAGACCTCGTTCGAGGACGACGACTTCAACGTCTATCCGCCGCACAACGCGACGACCTACCCGCAACGCGGCGACGAATTCACCGTCCGCTATCCGGCCGGCTTTCCCCACGATTTCGTGATCGTCAGCGACGACGACAGCCCATGGGCCCGGCAACTGAACTGCAGCAGACTGGCCCGCACCGCCGGCGCCGCCGCACAGAAGCAGCAATTCGCTCCAGACTCCGCAGCTTATCGCGACGCCTCCGCCGCAGCGGAACGCGCGCTGCGCGCAGCGGGCTGCGACGACGACCAATAAAAAGCCTGCGTTTAAGCGTTGCTTAAGAGTCGCTCCGTAGAGTGAAGTCTCCACGCATTAGGGTCGCCGCCAGGCGGCCCGTTTTTTTGCGTGCGATTTCTGCGTTCGACGCCTGCGCACCACGACACTCGACACTTGCACAAGCCGCAACGGCCAACGCATACTTGCGCCCCATTCATCGACGACATTCCCATGAAGAAGTGGATTATTTCGCTGCTGATCGCCGCTGCCGCACATACGGTCGCGACGACGGCCACAGCGGCACCGACCTGCACGCAATTCACACCAAACGCGCAATGGCCCGTCCTCACCAACCCGAAGATGCAGCCGAAGACGCGCATGCTCTGCTACGCGGACTTCGCCGTGCTGCACTCGGGGATCACGCACGGACCGCTGTGGTCCGCCGAACATCTGACCCGCGATCACCTCGCCACCGCACGCGACATGGTGCGCACCAACCGCTTCTTCGAGGACGCGCGGTTGCCTGAAGGCGAAGGCGCGACGCTCGCGGACTACAAACGCAGCGGCTTCGATCGCGGTCATATGAGCCCGGCGGGCAATCGCTGGACGCAGGAAGGAATGGCACAATCGTTCTCGCTCGCGAACGTCGTGCCGCAGGATCGCGTGAACAACCAGCGACTGTGGGCGCGCATCGAAACCGCCGTGCGCCGCCTCGCGACGAAATACGACGAGGCATGGGTCGTCACCGGACCGATGTTCAACGGTCAGCAGTTGCAGACCATCGGACCGACGCGCGTGCTCGTACCGACGCAGCTGTTCAAGGTCGTCTATCTGCCGTCGCGCTCGCTCGCCTTCGCGATCGTGTCGGACAACGTATCGACGAACCGCTATGACATCCGCTCGGTGCATGAGCTCGAAGCGGCGAGCGGCATCCGCTTTCCGGGCATCCCGGAAGCGTTGAAGGATCAGCGACCCGGAGGACTGAAAGGTGTTTAAAGCCTATGCGAACGATGCGGACGTGCTGAGCGTCCAGGGCGATGCGTTGACGGTGTCCAACAGCACGACGCGCGTCGTCATCAGCGGCACGCTGGAAATCGCGAAGGATAAGCGCGGACTCGACGCCGCGCTCGCGTTGAAACAGGCACTCGACAGCGTGGTCGCCGCGCTGCAGGCGCAGCCGAACCTGCCGGCACGCGTCAAGGACGAACCCGACGCGAAACCCGGCGTGACCGACAACCCGTTTAAATAACTAACGCGTACGGACCTTAGCGGGCCGGAGGATCGGCCAGTTCCGCGAGCTTGCGCGCATCGACGATCTCGATCTCCGCGTAACGCAGTTGCAGCGCGCCCTGCATCTCGAACTGCCGCAGGATCTGGTTCGTGGTCTGCCGCGACAGCGCGAGCATCATCGCGAGGTCTTCCTGCGGCACCTTCAGCACGCGCCGCAGCGTGCCGGGCTTGTCGAAACCACCCGCCATCAACAGCAGACGCCGCGCGACGCGCTGCGCGGCCGGCAGCAGCGCGGCCTCTTCGATCGCATCGAATGCGTGTCGCAGCTTCTGCGTGAGCAGCAGGCCGAACGCGTGCCACCAGGCCGGCGTGCGTTCGAGCAGCGCGGCGAGCGCCGCGCGCGGCACATGAAACAGCACCGACTCGCGCTCCGCGTACGCATCGTGCGTGCGCGCCTGGCCGTCGAACAGCGTGATCTCGCCGAACCAGTTGACCGGCTCGATCACCGCCAGCAGCGCTTCCTTCCCTGCGAAACTCGCCGCGCCGATCCGGATCAGTCCGTCGAGCACGCAATAGAGGCCATCGTCGGGATCGTTGCGCATGAAAAGCCGCTCGCCGGCTGCGAACCGCTCGACGCGGCCGGCTTGGATCAGTTCGGTGCGCAGCGCGTCGGGCGCGGCGCGGAACCACGCACTGCGGTCGAGCGTGGTAATCAGCGAAGCGCCCTCATAGGGCCCGGACGGCGTGGCATGCGAAGTCATCTGATGATTTTTCTGCCCGATTGTCGGCTAGCCGAAAGTGTGAAACCCCGATGCCCGCGATTATGATGTTTTTGGCACCGGAGCGGCACACATGAGAACGCTGACCGAACAACTCACCCAATACGCGGCCTATCACCGCGACCGCCGCAATATCGCCACGCATTTCATCGGCATCCCGATGATCGTGCTCGCGCTCGCCGTGCTGCTCAGCCGGCCGGCGTGGCCGGTCGGCGCGGGGACGATCGCGCTGTCGCCGGCGTGGGTGCTGTTCGTCGGCGCGACGCTCTACTACCTCGTGCTCGACGTGCAGCTTGGCGTGATGATGGCGATTTTCTCGGCGCTATGCCTCGCGTTCGGACAATGGCTCGCCGGCATGACGACGCTGACGTGGCTCGCGACCGGCATCGGCCTGTTCGTGATCGGCTGGATCTTTCAGTTCGTCGGCCACGCGGCTTACGAGCATCGCAAGCCGGCTTTCGTCGACGACGTGATGGGCCTGTTGATCGGACCGCTGTTCGTGTTCGCCGAAGCGCTGTTCGGTGCGGGCTGGCGACCGTCGTTGCGCGAAGCGATCGAGGCGCGGGTGGGACCGACGCGGATCAATGAGGCGGGAGCGCCGGCGCATCACGGGCAGTGAGGCGCTTCTGCGGCGCGCTCGTACAGCGCCTGGTGTAACGCGCACTCACGTCGGAGCGTTCAGGCTACGTGCGTGGCGCTCCAGCCTCACGATCCGCACCCCATGCAGCGCGGTAAGCGCGACCGCCGCCCAGATCGGCACATAGGTCGCGAGCTGTTCAGCGGATAGCGTCTCGCCAAGCAGCACCACCGATACGAGCACCAGCAGCACCGGCTCCACATAGCCGAGGATGCCGAACAGCGCCATCGGCAGCAGGCGGCTCGCGTTCAGATACGACGCGAGCGCGAACGTACTCAATGCGCCGAGCCCCGGCAGCAGCACGGCCCACAACTCGACGCGCGGCGCGACGATCGCAAGCGAACCGCCGGTCACGACGAGCACGGCGGCCACCGGGAACAGCACGAGCATCTCGCACGCGAACATGATCAGCGAGTCCGCGCCGACCTTGCGACGCAGCACAAAATACGGCGGATAACCCAGCGAGACGAGCAGCGTCGGCCACGCGAATGCGCCCGTTGCCCACAACTCGTGCGCGACGCCGAGCGCAGCACACGCGACCGCCAGCCATTGCAGCGCGTCGAGGCGCTCGCGATAGTAGAAGCGTCCGGTCAACACCATCGTCAGCGGCAGCAGGAAATAGCCGAGCGACACTTCGAGCATGCGCCCATGCAACGGCGCCCACAGAAAAACCCACAGCTGCGCGCCGAGCAGCGCAGCACTGACGAGCAACGCGAGCGCTATCCACGGTTGCGCGACGGCCCGCATCACGAGCGCGCGCAACTGCGGCAAACGTCCGCGCAGCGCGAGCAGAATCAACGCACCCGGCAACGTCCAGACAACGCGCCACGCGAAGATATCGACGCCGCTCAACGGCGCGAGCAGCGTCGCATATACGGACATCAACGCGAACAACGCAGAAGCACCGACGGAAAACGCGATCCCGCGACCGGACTCGGGACGGTTCATCGGTTGACCTGCAATGGGTGGAGAGGCGTCGTACCAACGCTCAAACGAACGGTGGAAATCGCGGCGCAGACGCGCACACGTTGGGGATGAATCATCGGTGGAATGTCTCGTGCGAGCGGCGCGATCACGGCAAACCGTGCGCGCCGTATTGTCGAATGCATGTCGAATCGGGATCAGCGCAGCATTCTAGACGGGTTCGCGCGAAGACGCGCGCACCGCTCCACGACGCGAAACGCGTCGATGTGGCAACATGAACCGTCGCTCAGCGTGAATTGGCAATCGACCGTGCAGATCCGCGCGCGATGCACTAGAACATAACTTCACGTCCTCGATGCGCGTCGCCGTCCGCCGGCCAAGCGCGTTTTTTGCTTCACCTCCAGTTCGCCCGAAGGCCATCGATACGGCCACCGGCCCGAAATCACCCTGCGTTGCCGTCCGCGAGCAACGCAACTCCGACGCAATCCCACGCAGCGCCCGTGCGCCGCGACCGCCCGCCTCATCGCTGTCGCACGAACGTCGCAGAATCGCTGGACAGCCGCCGCGCTTGTCCGCCCCGCCGATCACAGGAGAACGCATGACCCAGCCCGCCCTGTCGCCCGATCTATCCGCCAGCACCGCCGCGTTTGCCGCCGAGGTTCGCGCCGGTCTCACGCACTCGCCGCAGAAGGAGTTGCCGTCGAAGTATCTGTACGACGAAGTGGGCTCCGCGTTGTTCGAAGTCATCACCGCGCTGCCGGAGTACGGCGTGACGCGCGCCGAAGAGCGTCTGATGGCGGAGCACGCCGCCGATATCGTCGAGCAGTTGCCGCACGACGTCACCGTCGCCGAACTCGGCAGCGGCAGCGGCCGCAAGACGCGGCGCATTCTGGAGGCGCTGTGTAAAAAGCGCCCCACTTCCTACCATCCGATTGAAATTTCGCGCACCGCGCTGCAGTTGTGCCGCCGCGAACTCGGCGACATCGAGCGCATTTCGATCGTCGGTTACGAGCGCGACTATCTCGCGGGTCTCGCCGAAGTGAGCAAGAAGCGCACGCCGGGTGAACAATTGCTGGTGCTGTTTCTCGGCAGCACGATCGGCAATTTCAGCCGCCTCGCCGCGACGCGCTTCCTGCGCGATATCCGCACGATGCTCGCGCCCGGCGACGCGCTGCTACTCGGCACCGATCTCGACAAGCCGGTGCCGGTGCTGCTCGCGGCCTACGACGATCCGATCGGCGTCACCGCCGCGTTCGACCTGAATCTGCTCGCGCGCATCAACCGCGAACTGGGCGGCGATTTTCCGCTCGATGCGTTCGAGCACGTCGCGCGCTTCAATCGCGACGCGCGCAGCATCGAAATGCATCTGCGTGCAACGCGTCATGTGACCGCACAGGTGCGTGCCGCGCAACTCACGGTGACGCTCGAAGCCGGCGAAACGATCTGGACCGAGAGCAGCCACAAGTACCGCGTCGAAGAAGTCGATGCGATGGCGCACGACGCGGGGTTCGCGTGCCGTAGCCAGTGGCTGGAAGAGGATTGGGGATTTGCTGAAAGTCTGCTGGTCGCGCGCTGAAGCTGAAGTTCGACGCGGCGTAACGTGAAATGAAGTGATCGAACCGCAAGGCCCGCGACGTGCAAGTCGCAGGCCTTGCCGCATTCACTGCTGCTGAAAGCGCTCGAAGCGTCTTTCGGTGAGGCGTTCCTCGCTAGCCACGTCGCTGACGCGCGCAGCCGGCGGTCCGTGGCGCAACCACGACAGCATCCGGTCGACCTGATTGGCCGTGCCCTGCAGCATCGCCTCGACCGAGCCGTCCTCGAGATTGGCGACCCAGCCGCGAATGCCGAGCGCGTGCGCCTGACGCACGGTTGCGTGGCGAAAGCCGACGCCCTGCACGAGCCCGTGCACTCGCACGTAATACGTTTCGATCCGTGAATCCAGATCCGGGCCACTCATGACCGCCTCCTGTCGTCGGAATTTCAAGCCGGCATTCTAGTCGCGTCGCGGCAGGTGTGCGCACCGATGTGCTCGCGTATGTCTTCACGGAGATCCGCGCACGTCACCGCGCGGCCGCGCCAAGCCACGTACAATCCGACGATTTCCACGCCACCCTCGAAAACAGAATGACCGATCAGACTCGCGATCTCGTGCTTATCACCGGCGCCTCGGGCTTCGTCGGCTCGGCGGTTGCGCGCATCGCGCTGCAAAAAGGCTTCGCCGTGCGCGTGCTCGTGCGCGCGACGAGTCCGCGTCGCAACGTCGAAGCGCTCGACGCGGAAGTCGTCGTCGGCGACATGCGCGACGAAGCATCGATGCGTGTCGCGCTGCGCGGCGTGCGTTATCTGCTGCACGTCGCCGCCGACTATCGTCTGTGGGCACCCGATCCGCTCGAAATCGAGCGTGCGAATCTCGAAGGCGCCGAAGCGACGATGCGCGCGGCGCTGAAGGAAGGCGTCGAGCGCATCGTGTACACGAGCAGCGTCGCGACGTTGAAGGTGACGAATTCGGGCGCCTCCGCCGACGAAACGTCGCCGCTCACGCCCGAACGCGCGATCGGCGTCTACAAGCGCAGCAAGGTGCGCGCCGAACGCGCAGTCGAACGGATGATCGCCGAAGACGGTTTGCCCGCAGTGATCGTCAACCCGTCGACGCCGATCGGTCCGCGCGACGTGAAGCCGACGCCGACCGGCCGCATCATCGTCGAGGCGGCGCTCGGCAAGATGCCCGCATTCGTCGATACGGGTTTGAATCTCGTGCACGTCGACGATGTCGCGGCGGGTCATTTCCTCGCGCTCGAACGCGGCAAGATCGGTGAGCGCTATATTCTCGGCGGCGAAAATCTGCCGCTGCAAACCATGCTCGCCGATATCGCCGCGCTCACCAATCGGAAAGCACCAACGCTCGCGCTGCCGCGCTGGCCGCTATATCCGCTTGCAGTCGGCGCGGAAGCGGTCGCGAAAATCACGAAGCGCGAACCGTTCATCACCGTCGACGCGCTGCGGATGTCGAAGAACAAGATGTACTTCTCGTCGGCGAAGGCGGAGCGCGAGCTGGGTTATCGCGCGCGGCCGTATCGCGAGGGCTTGAGCGATGCGCTCGAGTGGTTCAGGCAGGCGGGGTATCTCGATACGCGCGGGGCACGCGCAAATGCGGGATAAAAGCGCGTGCTAAAAGCGGTAAGCATTTTGTTACAGCGTCGGCGAGATCGCAGCGGGTAAAATCGCGGGTCCTACCCGAGAACCAATCGCATGAATCTTGAAGAACAGATCGGCGCGCTCTCAGCAGGCGTCGATCAGCTCAACCAGCTTGTCGAGGCCGCTGCTGTACCGCTTGCTCAACCTGAGCACACCACGCCCGAGCCCGAATCCGCGCCCGCGGCTAACGATGCGTCCGACGCATCCGCCGCCGAACCCGCTGCCGACGAAAAACCCACGCTCGCAGTCGGCCGCCCTACGCGCGACGAAATCACGCTGACCATCGGCGGACAAACCGTATCGCTGCATCCCACGCAGATCGGTCAGTTGATCGAAGAACTGGCGAACGCGCGCGCGTCGATGCAACCTGAGCCGCCGGCAAACCTGCCGTCGGGCTGGCGTTTCGTATCGACGAAGAATCCGGTGATGGCGGTGCAGAAGCAGTCGAACGGCGACCGTCTGCTGGTGATGCGTCATACGGGTCACGGCTGGGTGCCGTTCACGTTCTCGCCCGACATGGTGCTTCAGCTGTACGCACTGCTCACGCAACGCTGAGCATTCGACACGGTCAACGCGCTCAACGCGACGCGGAACCGCCGGACGGATTCATCGCGCCGAGCGCAACGGGCAGCCCTTGCGCGCCGGAAGCATTGCCTTGCCAGATCACCGGCCCGACGCAGAAGTCGGTCCAGCGCGCGTCGCACGCACCGGGTCGCACCGCATCGGACATGACGGCCGGCATCAGCGGCTGTGTCGCATCGGCAGGCGGCACGTCGCCGACGACGCCCGCGAACGCCTGCACGCGCTTGCTCACTTTCTCGGCATACGCCTGCGAGCCGCCGTACGATTTCAGCGCCGCATTCAGATCGCCGCCGGCCGAGCGCCGGTAGCCGTACAGAATCGCCGAACCCACTTCAATGTTGGTGTCGGGCTGCGTCAGATCCTTCACGTTCTTCAGCAGATTGCGGTGCGCAGAGGGCACGACCTGCATCAGACCGGTCGCGCCGTTCGTCCCCTTCGCCTTTTCCTTGAAACGCGATTCGATCGAGATGATCGCGAGCAGCAAGGCCGGCGGCAGCGCGTATTTCTCCGACGCGGTGCTCACCGCTTTCGCGATCTGCTCCGCTTTATCCTTCGCGACGCCGAACTTCTGCGTCAGATAGCTGGACACGCGCTGCCGTTCGGTTTCCTGTGCCGCTTCCTTTGTCTTGTCGTCCGCCTGCGCGACATGCACGAGACCGAGCAGGAGAGCGAAGACGAAGGTGCGGGACAGGCGGTTCATCGGCGGAACTCCGTCACCGTTCCTGCACCGGCGCCTGCACGCGCGCCTTCCACTGACCGCCCTTGCCGCGCCAGTAACGCACGGCCGAAGCGAACGTCGCGCCCACATAGAACAGCGCGATCAGCGGCAGGAACGGCGCCCACAGCGGCGAGCGTCCGTAGTAGCGCAGCATCGGCGCGTACGCGCAGCACATCGCGGCCCACGCGAGCCATGCGGGAAGACCGGTCGGCCCCAGCGTCAGCGCGGCAACCGGCGGCACGAGATAGATGATCGTCATGCCGGCCAGCGTGCCCGCGAGCAGCAGCGGCGAATAGCGCAGCTGCGTGAATGCGGTGCGCGCGATCATGTTCCAGATGTCGCGCCAGCTGTCGTACGGACGCAGCGACACGCTGCGCGCGGCGACGTCGAGCCGGATCGGATGCCGCCCGCTGCCGCGATGCTTGATGCGCGCGGCGAGACTGCAATCGTCGATGAGTTCGGCGCGAATCGATTCGATGCCGCCCGCTTCCTCGAGTGCCGTGCGGCGCACGAGCATGCAGCCGCCGGCCGCCGCCGCCGTCCGGTTGCGCGGGTTGTTCACCCACTTGAACGGATACAGCTTCGCGAAGAAAAACACGAACGCCGGAATCAGCGCCTTTTCCCAGAACGAATCGCAGCGCAGCCGGACCATCAGCGACACGAGGTCGCGCTGCTCCGCGTCGGCGCGCGCGACGAGTTGCGTGACGGCGTCGACGGGGTGGCCGATGTCGGCGTCGGTGAGCAGCAGGAAGTCGGCGGGAAGGTTGTGCGTGCGCACCGCTTCGATACCCTGCGACTGCGCCCACACCTTGCCCGACCAGCCCGGCGGCAACGGCTTCGCGGTGAGGACCGTCAGGCGGTCGGGACACTGCATCTGCAACGCGACCGCGCGGGCCGCGTCGGCGGTGCCGTCGGTGCTGTGATCGTCGACGACGACGACGTGAAACGCGCCGGCATAGTCCTGCGACAGCAGCGAAGCGACCGCCTGCGCGATCACGTCCACCTCGTTACGCGCGGGCACGACTGCGGCGACCGCGGGCCACGCGTCGCGCGGCGGCACGACGAGCGTGGGCGCCGGGCGAGCGCGCCAGAAACCGCCGCGTGCGACCAGCAGCACGCACCAGATCAACAGCGACAGACACGACAGCGCGAAGAGAATCAGAGTCATACGCTGCCCTCGATCGAAGGCGCACGCACGCAGACGCGACGCGACAGCCGCATCGCAAGCGTGCGCGTCGCGACGACGCACCAGTCGAACGCGCCGAGCGTCGGACGACGGCGAAACACGTCGTAGCCGGCTTTTTCGATGCGCTCGAGAATGCGCAACGCGCCGTGCACGACAGTACTCAGCCCGAGGCCGAAACGCCCCGGCAACCGCAGCGCGAGCGGTGCGCCGCGCACGATCATCGCGCGTGCGTGGGCGACCTCGTGGGCCATCAGCGCGCGCCACGCATCGTCGACGATGCCCTGCGCAATCTGCGCCTCGGTCACGTTGAAGCGCACGAGATCGGCTTGCGGCAGGTACACGCGGCCCTTCTTCCAGTCGCCGGCGACGTCCTGCCAGAACGTGATCAGTTGCAGCGCGGTGCAGATCGCATCGGAGTCGGCGAGATTTTGCGGCGTGGCCGCGTCGGACAGATGCAGCATCAGATGCCCGACCGGATTCGCCGAACGCCGGCAATAGTCGAGCAGCGCGGGCCATTCGGCGTAACGCGGAGTGTCTATGTCCTGATCGAACGCGGACACCAGATCGTAGAACGGCTGCAGCGGCAGCTTGTATTGCGCGACGACGCCGGCCAGCTTGTCGAACAGCAGCGGATGAACCGGCGCGGTGTGGCCGGCCGCTACTGCGTCGAGCCCGGCGCGAAAGTCCGCGAGCCGCGTGTGGCGCTCGGCCGGGCTCCAGTCGCCTTCGTCGGCGATATCGTCGGCGGTGCGCGCGACGCGATAGATCACACCGACCGGTGCCCGCAACGCCTTCGGCAACAACACGCCGGCGGCGGGAAAGTTTTCGTGGTGATCGTGGTGATCGACTTCCATCCAGCGAGCCTCAAATCCAATCAGTCAATCGGTAATGCGGCTGTAAGAGAAAACCGCAGGGCCGTCTAGTTTAAGGGTTCCAGAGGCCTGGCGCATGCGTCGCGGATGACGTTCGACCGTCGTCGCGGGCACCGGGGCCACCAGAGCAAAGCCTTCCCGATAGCGTTAGAATGCGCGTTTAGTTTTCGGCAGCCGGCTGCTACACCGGCGTCAGAACATCAATCAATAGATGATCGCGGCGAGAAAGCTGGCTTGCCGGCTCCTTCGAAACCCGCGTCAGTCGGAGTTCGCCAGCCTATGCGAGTCATCCTTGCCCAGCCCCGCGGCTTTTGTGCGGGCGTGGTCCGCGCAATCGAAATTGTCGATCGCGCGCTGCTGCAACACGGCGCGCCCGTGTACGTGCGCCACGAAATCGTTCACAACCGTCACGTCGTCGACAACCTGCGTCAGAAAGGCGCGCGCTTCGTCGAAGAACTCGACGAGGTGCCCGAAGGCGCCGTCGCGATCTTCAGCGCACACGGTGTCGCACAGACTGTCGAACGCGCCGCCGAACAACGCGGCCTCGACGTGCTCGACGCAACCTGCCCGCTCGTCACGAAGGTCCACGTGCAGGGTCGTCAGTACGTTTCCGCCGGCCGCACGCTGATCCTGATCGGCCACGCGGGCCACCCGGAAGTCGAAGGGACGGTCGGCCAGATTCCCGGCAAGGTCATCCTCGTGCAGAGCGAGGCCGAGGTCGCGACGCTCGATCTGCCGCTCGATACGCCGCTCGCCTATGTCACGCAGACCACGCTGTCGGTCGACGACACGCGCGGCATCATCGATGCGCTGCTCACGCGTTTCTCCGACATCGTCGGCCCGGATACCCGCGACATCTGCTACGCGACGCAGAACCGCCAGGCGGCGGTGCGCGAGCTGAGCACGCAGGTCGACGTGCTGCTGGTGGTCGGCGCGACGAACAGCTCGAACTCGAACCGGCTGCGCGAGATCGGCAGCGAAACCGGCGTGCCGAGCTACCTCGTCGCGGACGGCTCGGAAGTGAAGCCGGAGTGGTTTGCGAACGCGCAGACGGTCGGCATCACGGCGGGCGCGTCGGCACCGGAAGAAATGGTCAAGCATGTGATCGATGCGCTGCGCGCGCTCGGTCCCGTCGATGTGACGACGATGGCCGGCCGCGAAGAGAAGGTCGAATTCAAGCTGCCGTCGAAGTTGATGCAGCCGATCGCCGCGCGCGCGGAGCAAGCGTAAGTTTTTCGCGCAGCCGATAAAAAAGAGCGCGACGGCTCTGGCCGTCGCGCTCTTTTTGTTTGATGCGAGCGTGTTGCGCTGGGCCTGACGTCAGCCCGCGCTGCGCGCGTTGTGCGCGATCAAGAACTTGATCAGGCCATCGACGCCGCCTTTCGCGAGCTGGTCTGCGAATTGCGTCTGGTACACCTGAATCAGCCACGCGCCCATCATGTTGATGTCGTAGACCTTCCAGCCGGTCGCCGTTTTCGTCAGGCGGTAGTCGATCGAATCGTCGCCGCCGTTGCTGATCACATGCGACTGGACGACCGCATCTTTCGCGGTGGCCGGCACGTTGACCGGCAGGAAGCGAAACTTGACGTCCTGGTCGCGCAGCTGGGACAGCGACGCGGCATACGTGCGCACCAGCAGCAACTGGAACTGCTCGTACAGCTGCTTTTGTTGATCGGGCGTGGCCGTGGTCCAGGCCTTGCCGATGGCGATCCGTGTGGTGCGCTGGAAGTCGGTGGCCGGGACGAAATGCGTTTCGACCACCTGAGTGATCTTCGCCATGTCGCCGCCGCGCGCCTGCGGGTCCGCCTTCATCGCGTTGACCGTGCCTTCGACGGCGCCCTTCACGATGGCGTCGGGAGCGCTTTGCGCGAAGGCGCTGGTGGAAATCAGCGCCGCAATCAGGAATGCAGGGAAATAACGTTTCATACGCTCGCCAGAACAGGAAAAAAGGCGCCGGTCGACCGAGGGCCACCGGCGCAAACCAGTATACCGGCTTTGCCCGCGGGGCCTCGCAGCCGCCAACGACGGCTACCGGTGCCGCATCGGTATACTTGTGCCCTCCCAACCACGCAGTCCGCGACCAGGCCTCTTTCGCCTAATGCTCAAGTCCTCGATCGTCCGTCTCGTCGCCGCATCGGTACGCCATCCGCTGCAGGTCATCGCGCTCTCGCTGGCTCTCGCCGTCGCAAGCGGCTACTACGTCGCCCATCACTTCAAGATCAACACCGACATCAGCCGGCTGATCGATACGGACAAGAACTGGTCCGCGCTCAGCGATGCGATGGACACGGCCTTTCCGCAACGCGGCGACACCGTGCTCGTCGTGGTCGAGGCGCAGGCGCCGGAATTCGCGGATGCCGCCGCCAACGCGCTGACCGCCGCCCTGCGCAAGGACACGCGTGAATTCGCCGCCGTGTCGCAACCGGCAGGCGGTGCGTTCTTCGAACACAACGGGATGCTGTTTCAGTCGTTGAAAGACGTCGACTCGACGACTTCGCAGCTGGTTCAGGCGCGTCCGCTGATCAATACCCTTGCCCACGATCCGAGCCTGACCGGTCTCGCCGGCACGCTCAACACGACGCTGCTGCTGCCGCTGCAGATCGGCCAGGTGAAGCTGCCCGACATGAGCCGTCTGCTGTCGCAAAGCGCGACCACGCTCGATCGCGTGCTGGCCGGTCAGCCGGCGGCGTTCTCGTGGCGCGCGCTGGTCGACAAGGGCGTCGCGACGAATCCCGCGCGCGCGTTCGTCACGGTGCAGCCGGTCGTCGATTACGGTGCGCTCGAACCGGGCGCGCGTGCATCGGCGGCGATCCGCGCGACCGCCGCGTCGCTCGATCTGACCGCGCGCTACGGTGCGCAGGTTCGCCTGACCGGCGCACAGCCGCTCGCCGACGAAGAGTTCGCGTCAGTCGAGGACGGCGCCGCGCTGAACGGCATCGTGACCGCGTTCGTCGTGCTGGTGATCCTGTGGCTCGCGCTGCGCTCGGGCAAGCTGATCGTCGCGGTCTTCATCACGCTGTTCGTCGGGCTCGCGATCACCGCCGCGCTCGGGCTAATGATGGTCGACGCGCTGAACATGATCTCGGTCGCGTTCATGGTGCTGTTCGTCGGGCTCGGGGTCGACTTCGGCGTGCAGTTCGGCGTGAAGTATCGCGAGGAGCGCCATCGCGACGACCGGCTGCCGGCCGCGCTGGTCAACACCGCGTACAGCATCGGCGTGCCGTTGACGCTCGCGGCGATCGCCGTCGCGGAAAGCTTCTTTTCGTTTCTGCCGACCGCGTATCGCGGCGTGTCGGAGCTCGGCAAGATCGCGGGCGTCGGGATGTTCGTCGCGTATCTGACCAACATGACGCTGCTGCCCGCGCTGATCAAGGTGCTCAATCCGCGCGGCGAGGCGGCTTCGCCCGGCTTCCGGCAACTCGCGCCAGTCGACGATTTTCTCGACAAGCATCGCAAGCCCGTGCTGATCGGCACGCTGATCGTCGTGATCGGCGCGTTGCCGCTGCTCACGCATCTGCGCTTCGACTTCAACCCGCTGCATCTGAAAGACCCGCATACCGAATCGATGGCGACGCTGCTGTCGCTGAAGGATTCGCCGGAAGCCGCCGTCAACGACGTGCACGTGCTCGCGCCGTCGCTCGCGGACGCGGACCGGATCGTCGCGCATCTGTCCACATTGCCTGAAGTGGGTCGCATCACGACGCTGGCCACTTTCATCCCGCCCGACCAGCCGCAAAAAATCGCACTGATCGGCAACGCCGCGCAACTGCTGCTGCCCGCGCTCACGCAGACACCCGCGCCGCCCGCCACCGACGCGATACGCGTCGCGGCGCTCAAGCGCGCGGCGAACCAGCTGTCGCTCGCCGCGGACGACCATCCCGGCCCGGGCGCGGCCGAAGCGCAGCATCTGTCGGCGACGCTCGCGAAACTCGCCGCCGCCGACGTCGCGACCCGCGACCGCGCCGAAAAGGCGATGTCCGAGCCGTTGAAGCTCGCGCTCGCGCAACTGGCCACGCTGCTGCAGCCCACGGCGATCACGCGCGAGACGCTGCCGCCGACGCTCGCCCGCGACTGGATCGCGCCCAACGGCCAGGCGCTCATCGACATCTCGCCGAAGATCGCACCGGGAGCAGACCCCGGCGACGACACCGTGCTGCGCCGCTTTGCGCATGCGGTGAAGGCGGCGGAACCCGGCGCGATCGGCGGGCCTATCTCCATCCTGCATTCGGCCGACACGATCATCAAGGCGTTCCTGCAGGCCGCCTGCTGGTCGGTGCTGTCGATCACGATCCTGCTATGGCTCACGCTGCGACGTTTCGGCGACGTGCTGCGCACGCTGATTCCGCTGCTGGTATCGGCGATCGTGACCCTTGAGCTTTGCGTGGTTTTCGGCATGCCGCTCAACTTCGCGAATATCATCGCGCTTCCACTGATGCTCGGCGTCGGCGTCGCGTTCAAGATCTACTTCGTGATGGCATGGCGCAGCGGCCAGACTGGCCTGCTGCAGTCGAGCCTCACGCACGCCGTGATGTTCAGTGCCGCGACCACGGCGACCGCGTTCGGCAGCCTGTGGCTGTCGCACCACCCCGGTACGTCGAGCATGGGACGATTGCTGGCGCTGTCGCTGCTCTGCACGCTGATCGGTGCGGTCGTGTTCCAGCCGGTGCTGATGGGCAAACCGCGCGCGAAGCGCGTCACCAAACAATTGCAAGGGATTGACGGATGAAGATGCAAAACGCCGCTGTGGCGCTGCTCGCCGCGAGCCTCGTCACCGGCTGTGCGACGGGCCCCAACCGCAAGCCGGGCGACCCGTTCGAACCGGTGAACCGCGCGATCTTCAAGGTCAACGATACGATCGACCAGAACATCGCCGTCCCGGTCGCGAAGGGCTACGAGAAAGTGACGCCGCAACCGATCCGCACGGCGATCAGCAACTTCTTCTCGAACCTCGGCGACCTCAGCAATGCGGCAAACAACCTGCTGCAGCTGAAGATCACCGACGCGACCGAAGACATCATGCGCTTCGCGTTCAACTCGACGTTCGGGATCGGCGGCCTGCTCGACTGGGCGACGCCCGCCGGCCTGCCGAAGCACAACCAGGACTTCGGCCTGACGCTGGGTCACTGGGGCGTGCCGGCCGGCCCGTACCTCGTGCTGCCGCTGTTCGGGCCGAGTTCGGTTCGCGACGGCATCGGCCTCGCGGTCGACGTGCGGTTCAATCCGCTGAACTACATGGAGCCGGCGTTGCGCAATCCGCTGTATGTCGCGCAGTTCGTGAGCAAGCGCTCCGATCTGCTCGGCGCGTCGGATCTGCTGCAGGCGGCCGCGCTCGACAAGTATTCGTTCGTTCGCGACGCGTTCACGCAGCAGCGTCGCGCGCGTGTGGAGCAAGGTGGTGCGACGGCGGCGCCGCTGCCGGATTATGGCGATCCGGATGCGCCGGGCGCGGCCGCGCCGGCTTCGGGTGTGGCGCCTGCGGGTGCGGCGGGTGTGCCCGATTACGCGGATCCGGGTGAAGGTGCGAGCGAGCCGGCTGCGAAACCGGCAGCAGGGGCGAGTTCGCCTGCGAGCAGCAACAGTAGCAACGGCAGTGCGCAACCGCCGGCCAACGTGCCGAACTACGCCGATCCGGGCGATGCGGCGAGCAGCCCGACACCTGCGTCGACACCGGCTGTGCAGTAACGTACTGTCTGTCGGAGAATGCAAAAGGCCCGGCAAGCTCGATGAGCTTGCCGGGCCTTACTTTTTCGCGTTCTGTTTCGCGCATCGCCGGTCGCGATGTGCAGCGGTCAATGGACGGTGTCGGCTTCGACGGGCGACGTTTCTTCCACCAGATCGACGGCTGCCGAGTCGTGGCGCTGCGCAAACGCCTCGTCCGCATAGCGAATACGCGTCTGGCCGTGCGGCGCAGGATTGCCCTGTTCGTCGAGATTCACGAACACCATCTTCTCGACGGTCAGGATGCTCTTGCGCGTGATCTTGTTACGCACTTCGCAGCGCAGCGTCAGCGACGTGCGGCCGAAGTGCGTGGCGGTCATCCCGAGTTCGATGATGTCGCCCTGACGCGCCGAGCTGACGAAGTTGATCTCCGACATGAACTTGGTGACCACGCGCTGATTGTCCAGCTGGCAGATCGCGTAGATCGCCGCTTCCTCGTCGATCCAGCGCAGCAGGCTGCCGCCAAACAACGTGCCGTTCGGGTTCAGGTCTTCGGGCTTGACCCATTTGCGGGTGTGGAAATTCATGGCTCCGTCCGTGCGGTGAGGCGATCGGCGTGCGGCGACCGATCCAAGGTTAACGCCAGCATTATAACGGAGATAAGGGTTTTCCCTAGACTATCAAGATGTGGGCTTGATTAAAGATCACCGCAGCGGCCGGAACGCGTCGTCCCGTTCGAGCGCATGACGCGCCTGGATCAGCGATGTCTTCGCGGCGCGCGCATCGCCCGCGAGGCGGATCAGCGCGCCGAGCTGCGACGGCTGGCGGATCAGTTCGCGCAGGATCGGCGCGAGCGCGGTGGTGCCGTCGTCGCGCAGACCGGCCGTTGCGGCAGACGGCAGCGTCGTCGCTGCCGGATCGACGACCGCGCGGCACACTGCGAACGGCAGCCCATGCGCGGCTGCGATCGCGCCGGCGAGGTGCGATTCCATATCGACGGCGAGCGCGCCCGACGAACGATGCAGCACAGCCTTGTCGGCGGCACTGACGAGCGGCGCCGTCACCGCCGCCTGCAGGCCACGCCGCAGACGCGCGCCCAGCGGCGTCGCGGCCAGCGACGCGGCGATCTGTTCGCTCCACAGTGGATCGGTCACGAGGCGGCCGAACGGCCCCTCGACGGCATCGGCGACGATCAGCGTGCCCGGCACGAGCGACGGATCGAGACCGCCCGCCGTACCGAAGCTGACGATGCCCGCGCAGCCGCGCGCCACTGCCTCGCTCAGCGCACGCTCGAGCAGATCGGCGCGTGCCGCGTACACCGCGTCGACACCGGCGCCGCGCGCGATGCGCGCCTCGAACGCCATGCCGGTCACCGCGATGACGGGCAGCATGCCGCCGTCGGCGCCGGTACGCCGCGCGTCCGCCGTCACACCCCGACGACGACGCGCGTCGCGCCGTCGCGTTTCATCTGGCGATAGCGCGCGAGCGCCCACAGCGGGAAGAACTTGCGATAGCCGTGGTAGCGCAGATAGAACACGCGCGGGAAGCCCGTCGCGGTGAAACGCGTTTCATCCCACAGCCCGTGCTCGCGCTGCTCGCGCATCAAGTAGTCGATGCCGCGCGCCACTGCCGGATGCCCGACGTCGCCGGTCGCCATCAGGCCCATCAGCGCCCATGCGGTCTGCGACGCGACGCTCGGCGCGCGTTCGTAGCCGCGATAGTCGAGCTTGTAGCTGGTGCCGTCTTCGCCCCAGCCGCCGTCGTCGTTCTGGATCGACACGAGCCATTGCGACGCGCGGCGCATCCGCGGATCGTCGTGAGCGATGCCGGCCGCGTTCAGCGAACACAGCGCGCTCCACGTGCCGTAGATGTAGTTCATCCCCCAGCGGCCGTACCAGCTGCCGTCGGCCTCCTGTTCTTTCAGCACGTAGTCGAGCGCACGCTGCGCCGGTTCGCTCGCAGCGGGCATTTCGCCGAGCTGCGCGAGCATCGACAGACAGCGGCCGGAGACGTCGGCGGTCGGCGGATCGAGCAACGCGCCGTGATCGGAGAACGGGATGTTGTTCAGGTAGTACTGCGTGTTCTCGGGTTCGAATGCACCCCAGCCGCCGTCACTGCTCTGCATGCCGACGACCCATTCGCGCGCCCGCGCAATCGCCTCGCGATCGACGTTCGATCCCGTCAGCTCCGCCGCCCGCTGCATCGCCATCGCGACAACAGCGGTGTCGTCGACGTCCGGGTAGTGCGGGTTCGCGTACTGGAATGCCCAGCCGCCAGGACGCACGTCGGGGCGACGCGAGATCCAGTCGCCGCGCACGTCGAGAATCTGCAGCGGACGCAGCCACTCCAGTCCGCGCAGCACGGCTTCCTGTGCGCGGGCATCGCCGGTTTCGAGTAGCGCGTGCGCGGCAAGCGACGTGTCCCATACCGGCGACAGGCACGGCTGGCAATACGCTTCTTCGTCGCCGATCACGAGCAGCCTGTCGAGCGAACGGCGGGCGATCGCGCGGCTCGGATGATCGGCCGGATAGCCGAGCACGTCGTACATCATCACGGCGTTGGCCATCGCCGGGTAGATCGCGCCGAGACCGTCTTCGCCGTTCAGCCGCTCGTCGACGAAGGCGACAGCCGCATCGACCGCACGCTGACGCGTGTACTTCGGAAACAGCCCGTCGACGAGACGCAGCACGCCGTCGACCGCGCGGAAGAACATGAACCAGCCGGTGCTCTGATGCGGGGCCTTCGGCGACAGGCCGGTCGTCACCGGCGCCGAGCGGAACAGTTCGTCGATGCGCACACCGAGCGGATTGCGCGCGACCGGCCGCTTGGCGTTCAGCACGAGCAGCGGCACGATCACCGTGCGCGCCCAGTACGACACCTTCGACAGGTGGAACGGAAACCACTTCGGCAGCAGCATGATCTCGACCGGCATCATCGGCACCGCGTACCACGACACCACGCCGAACAGCGCGAGCAGGATCCGCGTGAACACGTTCGATGCCTCGGCGCCGCCGTGCGACAGGATCGCTTCACGTGCACGCCGCATGTGATCGGCGTCCTCGGGGTCGCCGATCATCTTCAGCGCGAAGTACGCTTTCACGCTTGCGCTAACGTCGAGCGCGCCGTCGGTGAAGAGCGGCCAACCGCCGTTCGGCAACTGGATGCGGCGCAGGTAGCGCGCAATTTTCTGTTCAAGTTCGACGTTCGGCGTTTCGCCGAGGTAATGCACAAGCAGCACGTACTCGGCCGGAATCGTCGCGTCGGCTTCGAGTTCGTAGACCCAGTGGCCATCGGGACGTTGGTCGTCGAGGATCGCATCCGTGGCGCGTTCGACGGCTGCGTCGAGCGCAGCGGTGTCAGCGGTCGGGGCGAGAGAAAGATCGTTCATCGGCGTTCCATCGGTTCGTTCAGCAGGGTGTCCGCGGCCTTCTGGCCGGAGCGGATAGCGCCCTCGATCGTCGCTGGCAGGCCGGTGGCCGTCCAGTCGCCTGCGAGCACAAGGTTGTTCCAGCGGGTGCGCGTGCCGGGGCGGCGCATCTCTTCTTCGGGCAACGCCGCGAAGGTCGCGTGTTTCTCGATCACGATCTGCCACGCGGGCATCGGCTCGACCGGCAGGTTGGCGGCCTGCGCGACTTCGGCCCAGATCGTCTTCGCGAGTTCCTCGCGCGGCGTATCCAGCAGGCGACCGGCACCGCTTATCGTCACCGACAGCCGGCCGTCGAACGCGAACAGCCATTCAGCGGTGGCGTTCAGCAGCCCGAGGATCGGCGGGTGTCCAAGCGGTGGTTCGACGGCGAAATGCACGTTGACGATCGCGGTGAAACGTCGCGGCGTCTGTACGCCCGGCACAAGCGTCTGCGCGATGTCGGACGGCACCGCGAGCACGACGCCGTCGCCGTTCGCCAGATCGATGGCGGTGTCGCCGAAATCGAGCGCAGCGACGCGGCCCGTGTCGCCGAAGACCATCGACTTCAGCCGAGAGCCGAGGCGGATCTCCGCGCCGCCATGCTGCAGCAGGCGCAGCGCGGGATCGACGAACGCGCTCGCGAGCCCGTTGCGCGCGACGAGCGGCCGGCACGCCTGGCCACCCGCGGCAAACGTCTCGCGCACGACCGCGCCGGCGAGCGCCGCCGTGCCGTCACGCGGCTCGACATTGAGCACCGCGAGAAACAGCGGCCGCAGCAGCCGGTCCCACAGCACGCCGTGGCAACGCATCGTCTGCGCCATCGTGCGACCGGGTTTCGCGAACAGCAGCGGGACGAGCGACAGGTAGTCGGCTGCGCGGGTGCCGGGCACGCGCGCGGCGGTATCGAAGATCCACAACGGCGTGCGACCCGGCGAAAGCCGCACGGTCCAGCGTGCCTTCGTCGCGAGATCCATGAAGGTGAATTCGGGCTGCGCGGGGCCGGCGAGTTCGTCGGCGGCGCCGATCGCACGGGCGTAGCCCAGCGTCGCGTGATTGCCCGACAGCACGAGGTGATTGCCGTTGTCGATCGTCGCGCCGAGCGTGCGGTCGTAGTACGAACGGCAACGGCCGCCGGCCTGCGCGGTGGCCTCGTGCAGCACGACGCGGGTGCCGCGTCGCTGCAGTTGCACGGAAGCGGCAAGACCGGCGAGCCCGGCGCCGATCACGTGGACGAGCCGCGCCATCAGAAGAACGCGTAGCGGGCCACGATCCACAGCAAGCGCGCACGCGGCTTGCTGACCTTCGTGCGCGGAATGTCAAAGCCGCGATCCAGCGTGCGGTCGAGCAGGCAGCGATACACGCCGGACATGATGCGCGGCGCGCGGACGTGCACGCGCGGCGATGCGTCCATGATCGCGTCGGCAGCAGCGAAGTGTTCCTTCGCGCGTTCGGCGATGGGTGCGCAGACGCGCGGCAGCGCGGGATCGTCGGCGATCGCGCTGGGGCTCGATATCGCGATGCCTTCGCGCGCGAGCAGTTCGCGCGGCAGATAGCAGCGGTTGAGGCCGGCGTCCTCGTCGATGTCGCGCAGGATGTTCGTCAGTTGCAGCGCGCGGCCGAGGTGGTGAGCGAGGTCGCGGCCGGGTTGTTCCTGCATCCCGAATATCCTCACCGATAGCCGTCCGGCCGCACTCGCGACGCGATCGCAGTACAGGTCGAGCGTGGCTTCGTCGGGTGCGCAGATGTCTTCGGCGGCGTCCATCGCCATGCCGTCGATCATCGCGTGGAAGTCTTCGCGCTGCAGATGGAACGTGTGAATGTGCCGCGTCAGCGCGGCCAGCGACGGGCGCGGCGCGCCTGCATAGCAGTCGTCGATGTCGACGCGCCAGCGCTCGAGCGCCGCCGCGCGTTCGGCGCGCGGCAGGTCGCCGTCGGCGATGTCGTCGACGGCGCGGCAGAACGCGTACACGTGGTACATCGCGTCACGTTGCGCGGCCGGCAGGATGCGCATCGCGAGATAGAACGAGCTGCCCGAGGTAGCGGCAGCCGCATCGGTTTGTGTATCGTCCACGACGAGATTGGAAACGGCCAAGACGATCTCCGCTGAGGCGCCCAAGGGCGATGAGGAAGTCACGCCTACCCGGGAGGGCAAGCCGTCCGCGCGCGCGGACACGCGCAAACAAACAATGAAAAGCCAAATCCGGCCAGGATGCCGGAAGCGGCGAAAAGTATACCAATGTTTGTTAGCCGACGCAGTTTGCGGGCCGATTCGAGCGTTTCCGTACGGACAGGCGGCGGGGGTCGTCTGTTTCGCTGGATTCAGCTGAACGCGATCGACCGGTTGCGACCCTGCCGTTTCGCGCTGTACAGCGCCGCGTCGGCTTCGTTGATCAGCACCTCGTAGGCGGGCACGCCTGTACGCGCCGATGCGCCGCCGACGCTCGCGGTGACCGGCACGCTGACGCCCTGCACGTCGACCGGCGTGTCGCCGATCGTGTGGCGGATTTTCTCGGCGACCCGCATCGCGTCGTCGAGCGGCGTGCACGGCAGCAGCAGCGCGAATTCCTCGCCGCCGAACCGGCCGAACGTGTCCTGCCCGCGCACCACCTCGGCGACCCGTTGCGCCATCTCGCGCAACACGCCGTCGCCGACCGTGTGACCGAACTGGTCGTTGATCTTCTTGAAGTGGTCGAGATCGAACAGCAGCACCGACAGTTCGCCGCCGTAGCGCTGCCAGCGCGTGTACTCGTCGCGCAGCCGCGCTTCGAAGAAGCGCCGGTTGGCGATGCCGGTCAGCCCGTCGCGGTCCGCGTATTCCTGCAGCTTCGCGACCGCTTCCTCGCGTTCGCGCTGCACGATGCTCACGTGCGTGACGTCCGACACGGTCACGCAGACGGCCACCACTTCGCGGTCGCGCATCAGCGGCATGAACGTGCAGTCCTGCTGCATGTAGTCGACGCCGCCGGTGATCGGCCGGTCGTGATCGAACTTGAACAGGTAGGGCCGCTGCTCCCACGAGCTGAACGCGAAGCTGCCAAGCTGGAACACGCTGTCGAGCTTGCGCGTGAGCCACACGCGCGGCAGCTCGGGAAAACTGTCGAAGATCGAATGACCGACCACCTGCTCGGCAAGCAGGCCGCTGTGATCCTGCATGAAGCGGTTCCACATCAGCACTTTCGCGTCGCGGTCGACGACGAAAATACCGAAGCCGACACGCTCGACGACGAGGTCACTCAACGAAGCAGCAGAAACATTCATAGGCTGGACAACAGCGCATCGAGCGCACGATTCATATGACGGATCGAATCCTCGGCCATCAGCATGACCAGATGCGCGCGAAAACTTTGGTCTTCGAGCGCGAAATTCACTTCGACCAGCAGCGCGACTTCCCACGCGAGCACGCCTGGCTGGAACACTTCGTCGAGCATCAACGACTCGCCCAGCATGCCGGGCGCGGAAAACACCGGCGTGCGGCCGAGCTGGTCGAGGATGCACGACACGCACGCGCCGGTCAGCGCGTTCGCGACGTCGAAAATCAGTTCCTGCTGCGTCGTCGTTTCGTAGGCGGAGCGCGCGTACGGATCGTTGACGAGATCGCACAGCTGCTCGACGCTGCCGCTGCGGCACAGCACCAGCGCCTCGCCCTTGATATCGGAACGAAAGCCCTGCCGCACCGCCGAGACCGGCTCTTCGATACCGGTCATTTCGCGCAACGTGTCGGCGGCTTCGCTTACGGCGACCACCCGCACGCGCGGCACGGACAGTTCGATGAACGCATCCAGCAGCAGCGCGAGACGTGTCGCGGCCTGACCCATCGCCAGATTGGCAACCTCCTGCAGCGCGTCGCGCTGATCTTCGGTGAGGACTGGTTCAGACATACAACCCGTACTCCTTGAGGATGGGCAGGACCGCCTCGGGGGTCACCGGCTTCGCGATGAACGCGACCGCGCCGAGCGAGCGCACACGCGCCTGCGCCATCGGCTGGATGTCGGCCGACACGACTATGACGAACGTGTTCAGGTCCTCGTGCCGCAGCGCCTCGAGCACCTGATAGCCGGTCATGTCGGGCATCGTCAGATCGAGAAACATCACCGATGCCTTGCCCTCGCGATACAGCGCGAGCGCTTCGCGGCCATTGGTCGCGTAGCTGATGTCGACGTCCCACTCCGGCGGCAGCGCTCTCGTGAGCACCTTGCGGGCAAGCAGTGAATCGTCGGCGATCACGATGGGCAAAGGCATGGGCTTGGGGCGACAGATCGAAAATGCGGATTGGGTTCGTGCGCGTTCGTTAACGGCGGCGACGGGCGTTTCTTTAATCGCCGTTAGAGAAACGGGACACGGAAAACCGGTATGTCTGCACGCGAATGGTGTTTTTTGCAGCGGATGGAAAGCGACTGCGGCGCGAGCGAACGCGCGCATCGATGGCGCTGCAGGCGCACGGCGCGTGAAACGCGCGTGCGATGGACGACGGCAATGACCGGCATGTTCGAAGCCTACCCCGTAGGTGGTTCTGCGCAGCAATACGGTCGATGCATGTCCTCGTCGCCGCGCGCGGTTCCGCGAATGCCCCTGCGTCACGCTCTTGCGTGCGATGTCCGGCGCCCTCGCGGCAAAAGTCGTCCGAACGTAGCGGACGCTTTGTTTTATGAGTGGCGGCGATTTTCAAAGCAAATGGATAGAAAGGCAACTCGCCAATAACTTTCTATGAACAAAAATGACCTTATTACTGTCTATCCTGGGAATATTTAAATTAGACGATTGAGTAAATGCCGCCGTTTATACTTTTGTGTACGTTTGCGCTTCCGGATTCGTCGCTGATTTTGCCGTGTCTGTCCTGCGTCTCTCTCCGGCCCGGCCGACAATTATCGATTCGCAAAGGGCTGTGCGCTTCGACTGGAATATCGCCGCTGTTGCCTTAACATGAAATCCAGCCATACTTCTGTCGAATTTCAGCGGTACCTACGATGACACCTGACCGGCCCGAACCGCCTCCCGCGAGCCGTCTTTCTCCTGCGCCGCAGGACGACGCGCCGTTTCCCGCGGTGCCCGAACATAACTTCGCCGTCCGTCGCATGACGCTGATCGCGCTGCTCGTCGCGGCCGTCGTGCTGCCGTGCGTGTATGTCGTGGCGATGGCGATCGGTGACCTGCATGCACGCGAGGCCGACGCGACCGACATCACGCTGCGCACGGTACGCGTCGCCGAAGAGCACGCGCTGAAAGTGTTCGACATGAACGAGGCGCTCGACGCACGCGTCGTCGACCTCGTGCAGGACCTCGACGACAACGGCATCCGCTCTGCCGAATCCGCGATCCACGAAAAGCTGCGCGTGATGGGCGGCGGTTATCCGCAGGTCGCGGCGGTGTCGATCTTCGGCGGCGACGGTACGCTGCTTGCGAGCAGCCGGTTCTATCCGGCGCCGCCGGTTTCGATCGTCGATCGAGAGGATTTCACCGGCATCCGCGATGGCCGCGTGATCGATCACGTGTCGAAGGTGATGGTCGGTCACGTCGCGGGCGAGCAGGTGTTCAATACGGGCGTCGTGCGACGCGACGACAACGGCGCGTTCGCGGGCGTCGTCTCGGTTGCGCTGCGGCCCAGCTACTTCAGCGCGTTCTATCGCGAGCTGCTCGGCGGCAACGACGCGCCGATGACGATGTCCCTGCTGCGCAGCGACGGCGCCATCCTCGCCCACTATCCGTCGCAACTGCGCCAGCCGACCGAGGTACAAGCCCACTCGCCGTTCGCCGAAGCACTTGCCGAGGGTCGTCGTGCGGGTGTCGTGCGCGCGCATTCCGTCACCGAGGACGACAACCTGATTCTCGCGTTCCGCCGGGTCGGCTCGTACCCGGTGTACGTGTCGTGCGGCTATCACACGTCCGCGATCTGGGCCGCGTGGTACCGGCATCTGAGCGTGCTGATCCTGTCGATGTTCACGCCGTCGATCGTGCTGTGGTGCGTGATCTGGCTGTCGCTGAAACGCCTCGGCGCGGAGGAGGAAGCGTGGGAGCGCTGGCAGGCGGAAGCGTCGATGCGGCGGTCGATCGAATCCGCGTACCGGCAGTCGCGCAAGATGGAGGCGCTGGGTAATCTCGTCGGCAGCGTCGCGCACGACTTCAACAACCTGCTGATGATCGTCTCGACGAACGTGCAGATCGTCCGCAGACGCGGCGTGCAGGGACTCGAGCGCGAACTGTCGGCGGTCGAGCGCGCGCTGCGCAGCGGCCAGTCGCTGACGCGGCAACTGCTCGGCGTCGCGCGCAAGCAGCCGCTGCACAACGAAACGCTCGCGATCGAACGCTGGCTGCCGTCGTGCCGCGACCTGCTGCGCGCGTCGCTCGGTGCGAAGGTGTCGCTCGTGATGGACATCGGTGTCGACGTGTGGCCGATGCGCGTCGACGTCGCAGAGCTCGAACTCGCGTTGATCAATATCGCGGTGAACGCGCGCGACGCGATGCCGAGCGGCGGCCGCTTCACGGTGCGGGCCGCGAACATCAGCTTTCGCCACGAAGACGGCTTTCCGCTGATCGGCGACTTCGTCCAGCTGTCGCTCGAAGATACCGGCGTCGGCATGCCGCCCGACGTGCTCGCGCGCGCGTTCGAGCCGCTCTACACGACCAAACCGAAAGGCATGGGCACGGGCCTCGGCTTGCCGCAGGTGTTCGCGTTCTGCGAACGGTCGGGCGGTCTCGCGGCGATCGACAGCGCGATCGGCGCGGGGACGTCGGTGCGGCTCTATCTGCCGCGTGCGGCCGCTGCGCCGGTGCTCGAAGGTCCAGGCGACATGCCGGCCGAGGCGCCGGGCACGCCGCATGGTCTGCGTATCCTGCTCGTCGAGGACAATGACGAAGTGGCAGCCGGCACCGAAGCGCTACTGCAGATGATGGGTCATCAGGTCACATGGGTGTTCAACGCCGACACCGCGCTGCGCCTGTTCGACGATGCGCACGCGAAACAGGCGCGCACCGGCGAACCGCTGCCGTTCGATCTCGTGATCTCCGACATTCACATGCCCGGCGCCACGAACGGCATCGACCTCGCCGAAGCGGTCCAGGCGTTCGAAACGAAGCTGCCGGTGATCCTCGTGACCGGCTACGCGGAAGAGCTCGACCGCGCGCGCCACGTCGACGTGCGCGTGCTGTCGAAGCCGTTCGATATCGCGCTGCTCGACCAGATCCTGCAGACGATCCAGCGCGATCTCGCGCATGCGCATCCCGAAACCTGAGGCCTGAGGCCGTACGCACTTACTGGTTGTAAAAACTGCGCCTCGCGTACACCGCTTCACCTCCATCAAGGCCGTCGAACCGGCTCGCCGCGCCCGCCCCACGGCGCGCCGTGCCGGAATCCGCCCGACCGGCACGATGCTTGCGGCCGAAGGAGAAAGGAAGCGCCGTCTGTCGCGCATCCCCCTTTCACAGTCGGGAGACAGCCATGAGACACACAGTGATCGGCCTGTTCGACAACTACGCCGAAGCCGAAAATGCGCGCGACACGCTCGTGCGGACGGGCTTCGCCCACACCGACGTCGAGCTTCAGGCGAACCCTCAACCCGCGACAAGCGAGCACCTGGCGTCGGGCGGGGCGAGCGTACTGGCGAACATCGAGCGCTTCCTGTCGAGCCTGTTCGCGTCGGGCCCGCGTACCGGCGACGCACAGCGCTATACGGATGCGGTGCGGCGCGGCGCGGTGCTCGTGTGCGTGAACGCGGCGAGCGAATCGCATGCGGAACTCGCGAGCAAGACGCTGACGAAGCTGGGCGCCGTCGACGTCGGCGAGCGGGCACCGGGCTGGGAAGCCACGCTAGACGATCCGGATGCGGGACGCGAGCACTCGGTGCTCGATGAACTGGGGATTGGTGGAATGGGCGGAATGAGCGCATCAGGCGCCGTGCCACCCGGCCAGCAGCCGGGCCGTGCATCCGTCGATCCGCTGACGCCGGCCGTCGACGAGCCGACGCCGCGTATCCCGTCCGTCGACGATGCCGCCGCGAGTGTGATCGCCGCGGGCGCTGCGCCCGGTTCCGGGGCGGTGCTGCGACCCGACCTGGCCGACACCGAAACTGGCGGTGTATCGCGACCCGCTGCGATACACAATCCGGTGCCGCCGCTCGCAAGCACGCCCGACGAATTCATGGAGTTCGAAGAGGATTTTCGCAGCCACTACGACGAGCAGTACGCGAGCGATGACGCGCGCTACGAAGATTACGTGCCGGCGTACCGCTACGGTGCAACGCTTGCACGCGACATGCGCTTTCGCGACCGCGCATGGGATGAGTTCGAACCGGAGGCCCGGCTCGACTGGGAATCTGGCGACGCATTCCGCGCCGGCACAACCGACGACGAAAACAGCTGGGAGCGCTTCAAGGTCGCGGTACGTCACGGTTGGGAACGCGTCACTGGACATCATCACGTATGAGGCAAGGCGGCGGGCAGCCGCCTCGCATAGTAGTGACCGCTTACTGTCCGTGCCGCTCCACCCATCCGACGAAGCGGTCCACGAACGTCTGCAGGAATTTGCGGGTGTCGTCGCTGACGATCTTGCCGGTTTCGTCAATACGCGACGGGTCGTACTTGATGAACATCTCCGGCTGCCCGAGCACGGGAACATCGAGGTAGGCGAGCACGTTGCGCAGATGCTGCTGTGACAGCGCGGTGCCGACAGCGCTCGGCGACGTGCCGATCACTGCGCCGGGCTTGCCGCCCCATACGCTCTTGCCCCACGGCCGCGAGCCCCAGTCGAGTGCGTTCTTCAGCACGCCGGGCATCGAGCGGTTGTATTCGGGCGTGACGAACAGCAGGCCATCGGCGGCTTCGATGCGCGCCTTGAACTGCTTCGCGGCTTCGGGGAAATCCGCGTCGTAGTCCTGGCTGTAGAGCGGGAGGGAGCCGATATCGACGAAATCGAACGAGAAGCCTTCGGGGGCCAGCGACGTCAGCGCATTCGCGAGTTGCCGGTTGGTCGAATCGCGGCGCAGGCTGCCGACGATAACCGCAATGTGGCGGGTCATGATCGTTTTCCTCAGTGAGGCGCACGAGGCGCGGAAATGGGCTCTCAATCATAACCGGAGGTATGCAGAAAGCCGCTTCGAGCGCGCCGGTGGATAACCCCGGCGTCGCAAAAGATATCCACAGTTTTGTTGAATAACCTTGTGGATAAGTTACGGCCGGTCCTTGTCCATCAAGCCAGGCTCCGGCCTCCACGGGTCCGCATCAGCGGATTTCGGACTATGGAGGATCACCATGACACTCGACCACGCGGGTAAATCGCACGACGAAGCCGTCGCCGCACGCAAGCAGCAGAAGCAGAAAGCCCAGGAGCAACCCGGCGGCGACATGGCCGTGGACAACACTCAGGCCGATGCGACGCACAGTGCCGGCGAGTTGTCGGAGAAAGGCAAGCAGGTGTGGCGGACCGGCAGCGGCATCGATGGCGGCGGGAAATCGTCCTGATCCTGGTGTTCCCAGCGCCGGTCGTTTGGCTTTGGTAAGAAATTTGCGATGGCGCTGTCATCAAAACGCGTATCGCGCGACTAACTCTCCAGCATGCACGCGAACGCGTCGCGCCGATCCCGTTCGATTGCGGTAGGCGGCAGCGTCAACGTGCGGGAAAATGGGTGACGGACCCAGGACGGGCCTCATCTCACCCAGACATGAACACGATTGAATTTGCAGGACGCCCACGTTGGGATACCTGCGACGGCTCGACGCTGTCGGCAGGTTGTCGTTTGTTGCCGAGGTCCGCGTGACGGCCGCCACGCAGGCGGGCTTCGACGACCCGGTCTATCTGGGCCAGTTGCGACGCGATCTGTTCCGCTTCGCGCGGCTGCAGTTGCGCGATGCAGCCGCCGCCGAAGACGCGGTTCAGGAAGCGCTCGCGGCAGCATGGGTACAGGCGGACCGGTTCGCCGCGCAATCGGAGCACAAGACATGGGTGTTCGGCATCCTGAGGCACAAGCTGGTCGATACGCTGCGCGCGCGGCGCCGGACGATCAATCTGTCGGCGCTCGAATCGGAACTCGACGGCGAAGCATTGCTCGACCGCGAGCTGTTCAAGGAGAACGGGCACTGGTCGCGCGAAACGAAACCGCGTCCGTGGCCGACACCCGAAACCGCGTTACGTCAACAGCAGTTCTGGGCGCTGTTCGAGATGTGCCTCGATCATCTGCCCGAGCACATCGGGCGCGTGTTCATGATGCGTGAATTCCTCGATCTCGATACGGCCGAGATCTGCAAGGAACTCGAGATGACCGCGAATCACTGCAGCGTGCTGATCTATCGGGCGCGTCTGCGGTTGCGGACCTGCCTGACCGAAAAAGGCCTCTCCAGCGAGGACGTCCATGGGGAAATGTAAGAACATCACGCGGCTTCTGTCCGACGCGCTCGATCGACCGCTAAACGCCGGCGAATGGCTCGCTGTGCGCGTCCATCTGCCGACGTGCAGCGGTTGCCGCAACTACCGGAAGCACATCGCGTTGTTGCGCGCGGCCGCGCACGAAGCGAGCGGAATCGCCGGTTCAGGTGCGACGGGGTCGAACGACTGACGTTGTTCGAGGTTGTCCGGAAGTAAGTCAGCGCTCGCCGGGTGGAACGTCGCGGTAGCGTGCGAGAAACGCTGCGTGCGCGTCGGCGTTCACATCGACCGGATGACGTTCTGTCGACGCCGGATTTTTCGCGAGCATTGCGCGCGGACGGATCGGTCGATGCCGGAAGTTACCGCCGCAATTCGGGCACACGTTGCGCAGAACATCCGATACGCACACTTCGCAGAACGTGCATTCGTAGCTGCAGATCATCGCGTCGGATGCGTCCGGCAGCAGCGTCTTGCCGCAGCCTTCGCAGGATGGTCTCAGTTCCAGCATATCGCGGGCTCCCTCTTCTCTTGTCGACGCTAGTCGGGGCTCTTTCAGGTTCGTGGCGCGACCTAGTGTAGGCCGCGCCCGCCGCGGTACCTGCCATCTCGCGTTCAATTGCTGCTGTTTGGTTGCATCAGAGCTGCATCAGGTCAGCACGCCCCACAGCACCAGCGTCAACGCGAGCCCGACGACCGAGACGATGGTTTGCAGGATCGACCACACGAAGACTGTCTGCTTCAGCTGCAAGCCGAAATACTCGCGCACCATCCAGAAGCCGGCGTCGTTCACGTGACAGAAGAACACCGAGCCCGCGCCGATCGCGAGCGCCATCAGCGAATTGTGCGTGGCGCTCAATCCGACGACGACCGGCGCGACGATGCCAGCGGTCGTTGTCGTTGCGACGGTCGCCGAGCCGGTCGCCTGTCGCAGTGCGACAGCGATCAACCACGCGAGCAGGATGAGCGGCATGTGCGCGCCCACGGCGATCTTGCCGACCGTCGTGCTGATGCCTGCCACGACGAGCGCCTGTTTCAGGCCGCCGCCGGCACCGATCGTTAGCAGCAGCGCGGCGATCGGCGGCAGGCTCTTGCGCAGAATCCCGCCGACGCGATCGCGCGGCATTCCTCGCGACCAGCCGAGCGCAACGATGGCGAACAGCACCGTGAGACCGAGTGCGATCAACGGTTCACCGAGGAAGTTGAGCGCGTCGAACAGCAGCGTTTCAGGCGAAAGCAGCAGCTTCGCGATGGTGCGGCCGAGCATCAGCACGACCGGCAACAGGATCGTGACCAGCGAGATCAGGAATCCCGGCTGGGCGCCGTCCGTCACTTTGGCCGTGAAGAGCTTGCCCATCTCTTCCGGCTCGACGACGTGCATCCGCTTCGACAACCACATTCCATACACCGGTCCCGCAAGCACGACGGCCGGCACGGCGACGATCAGACCCAGCCCGAGGGTGATGCCGAGGTCGGCATGCAACGCGCTCACCGCGATCAGCGGACCCGGATGCGGCGGCAACAGTGCGTGCAACGTCGTCATGCCGGCGAGCGCGGGAATGGCGATCCGGAGGATCGGCTGCTGTGAGCGACGCGCCATCACGAAGATGATCGGCACCATCATCACGAGACCCACTTCGAAAAACAGCGGCAAACCGACGATGATCGCGACGAGCGCCATCATCCACGGCAGCAGGCGTGGCGTCGAATGATCGAGGATGGTGGAGACGAGCCTGTCGGCCGCTCCCGACTCGGCCATCAGCGCGCCGAGCATCGCACCCAGCGCAATGATGATGCCCACGTCTCCGAGCAGCGCGCCCGCCCCTTTGCTGAACGCGCCCGCTACCGCCTCGAGCGGTAGCCCGGCCGCGAAACCCGCGGCGAACGTTCCGACCAGAATCGACAGGAACGGCGCGAGCTTCAACGCGCTGATAAAGACGATGATCAACGCGAGGCCGAGCACGCACGAGAGAATCAGACGGGTGTCGTGGGGCGCCCACGGAGTGAGAGATGTCGTTAGATGCACGGTGTCCCTTTGTTGCTTTGTTGCTTTGTTGTTGACGTGTGGCGAACGCGGACCGCCTGGGTAGAGCCGCTGAATGCGGTCGCCGCAGATTGTAGCGGCCTCGCGGGGCAGCGTAGCGATTCTGCATACGCGGTGCCCCGTTACTTCACGTTTTGTTCAAACTGATGTCGCCGCTCTCTGCGCAATATTTTCGATTAATCGAATAACGCTTTGACGTTTTCCGGAGGTCGGCCGATTGCCGCGCGTCCATCGCGCACGACGACTGGACGCTGCATCAGGATCGGATGCTCAGCTATCGCCTGATAGATCTGATCGTCGGTCAATGCGAGATCGGCGAGACGCAGATCCTTGTATTCCGCTTCAGTCTCCCGAAGCAAACCACGCGGCCCGCAACCCACCATCGCGGCGAGCTCCTTGAGGCGACTCGCGGTTAGTGGATGCTTCAGGTACTCGACTATCTCAATGGGTTCGTCGGCTGTATTGAGCGTGCTCGCGATCAGTTCGCAGGTGCTTCTTGATTTCGAGCAACGGGGGTTGTGGTAGATGGTGATCATTCGGACGCGGTTCGGTTGAGGGTGGAAATGAAGGGCTCGCTTTGGTGATTTTAAGGGGTTGCTTTGGTCGGTTGGGGTTAATGGAAGCTTGTTCTGCCGAGGCGGGAGGTTTTCGCACTGTCCCTTGGTAGACGCTTCATCGGCCTCGATCGCGCCTCCGGTTTATGCGCATAAGGACGCCTGTCACGTGGACGACCAGAAGCAAGGTGATAGTCCATGACGCAGGACAAGCGCATCGAAGCTCGATCTTCTCAGCACCGCTCCAGCAGCTTTATGCGCATAAAACACGCGTCATCGATCAATTCGTCGTGCGGATACGACGAAAATCATTGAAATCAAAAACTCACAAGGTAGAATTCATCAACTTCTAGAAGAGGGGTGGCGCTTGGCAGCCGAAATCATTGCGGTAACTCAACAAAAAGGCGGGGTTGGCAAAAGCACGATCGCGATGCACCTTGGAGCGGCGTTCCACGAAAAGGGCAAGCGCGTGCTGGTCGTCGATGCTGACGGACAAAATACTCTGGTGCATTGGGCAAGCGCGTCGTCCGAAGGCGACTCTGGTATCCCGTTCCCTGTCGTCAACCTGTCCGAAGCCGGTGGACAGATCCATCGGGAAATCAAGAAATTCATCGGGGACTACGACCTGATCGTGGTCGACTGCCCTCCGTCCATCACGGAGAAGGTGTCGGGTGTCGTGCTTTTAGCCGCCACGATCGCGGTTATCCCAACTTCCTCATCGCCAGCGGATTATTGGTCGAGTGTTGGCCTCGTCAAACTGATCCAGCAAGCGCAGGTGATGAATGAGGATCTCCGCGCCGTCTTTCTGCTGAACAAGACTGAAGAGAAGCGGATGCTGACGCGCGAACTGAAGCTTGCGCTGGAACAACTCGGCTTTCCTTTACTCAAGACACAAATCCCGACCCGCGAGGCCTACAAACAGGCGATGGCGCTCGGTCAAACCGTCCTGCAGATGAACGACCGCGGCGCGAAGCTTGCCGCCCTTGAAATTCGCGCGTGCGCAGACGAACTCGCTGCGTTGCTCCCCTGACATTTATGCGCATAAAGGACCCTGAATGAAACCCTCTCAATTGGCTAAAGGCTTCCAGGCGCGTCCGGATTCGACGAGCAGCGAAAAGCGCACAGCTCTCGACCGGCTCAATGCCATCGACGGCCTCGTGCAGGACCCGGGGAAAACCAGGGAAGTTGTTGGTCGATCGAGTCAACCTGCTGTGAGCCCGATTGCCTCGGTCGCATCGAATGAAGCGGAGTCGGCCGAAACGGCGAATGAATCGCCGGCCTATCGTGCCTGGCGTATCGAGCATGGTTATCGGCCCGGACAGGTTATCGATCTGTCGTTGAAGGCGATCAAACCGAGCCCGTTCAACCCGCGGCACTTCTACCTGAAATCGTCGATCGCAGAGCTTGCGGTCAATCTCGCGAAACAGGGGCAACAGCAGGCGATTCACGTCATCCCTGACTACGACAACCCCGACAGCTACTTCGTCAGCGACGGCGGACGTCGGGTGCGAGCCCTCAAGGAAGCAAACAAGGAAACGGTCAAGGCAATCGTCGTCGATTTACCTATCGGTATCGAAAGCTACAAACTCGGCTACGACCTCAACGTCCAGCGCGACTCACAGACAGTCTTCGATAACGCGGTTGTCTGGAAGCGGTTTCTGGACGATCGCCATTTCCAGAGCCAAAAGGAACTGGCTGAACATCTGGGGTTAGATGAATCGACGGTGGCTGTGGCACTCTCGATTGCCAAACTGCCGGAAGCCGTCATGCACGAAATGGTCGCGAGAACCGACCGTTTTGGCTCCAACATGGCTTACCAGGTGGGTCGCTACCATTCAGCACGCGGCGTCGACTCGACGCTACGACTGATCAACAAAATCCTGTCTGACGATTTGAGCACGCGGCAGGTCGCGGATATCGTGAAGGGCAGGGCCAGCACGCACGAGGCCACGAAGCCGGCGGGACGACAGCGCTACGCCCAGCGGCTCGAGATCAAGATGGAAGGTATTGCGGTAGGGGATCTGAAATCGTACGGCGATGACCGCCTCGAGCTCAAGCTGCGCGGACTGTCAAAGGACAAGCGCGACGATATCCTCAGACAGATCGAACAGATTCTTCAATCGAAGAAAGCCTGAGTCACGAACACCGGCCGCGCGTGCGACGCGCGGCCCGGATTGCCTCACGCCGCGCGCGACTGGCTCAACGTGAAAGAGAGAAGATCGCCATCAGTCGGCTCGCCCCACGTGCGACGCGCCAGCCAGTCAAAAAAAGCCGTCTCGGCAAGCTTCGACTCGAGACCCCGCCGACGCCAGTCGTCGCGCATGTGACCACCCAGCGTGGGCAGTTCGTCCTCTTCGAACGACTGCCTCGCCAGTTCCCGCTCCGTTTCGCCTTGTTCGTCATAGAGCGCTCGCGCCTCTTTCCGACGATAGGCGGAGTACTCGCCGAGCAGGCGCGCCTTCAGATCGCTCGCAGGCACGCCCGCCAAAGCCTTGGCTGCGGGCGCCGTGGTCGCCTGCAGCTCTTCGACCGGCGGCGCATAACCCTTCTTCAATGCATCCTTGAACAGCGCCGGCGCACTACGCACCGGCGGCAGCGTCGTACTGCGCATGCGTTGCTCGGTCATCTGCAGCGCGGCGCGAATCCGGTTCTCTTCACTGTCGGCGTACAGCGTCTGTGCTTCCTTGAGCGGAATGCCGATCTTGACCATCCGGTCGACGAGCGTGCTGTCGAAGACGTTCGGATGTTCGTCGAGCGCGAGCATCGGCTGTTTGCGCTCGGTGACGCGGAACTGAATCTCCGCTACCCGTCGCCCCTCACGATGCTCGATCAATTCGACGAAGATATTCGTCACTGCGTTCACTTCGGCGATAGCCGGCCGCAGATAATCCCGCTTGAAATACTTGTACTCCCGCTTGGCTTCATCGCCAGCTTCGGTATCCGGCGTGCCGGAGAGGATCGGGCGCCACCACTCCCATGACTCGCGCATCGTCAGATGGCTGGGGTTGGTCAGATACCGAACGCAAATCTCATAGAGCGCAAGGCCGGCACTGCTACGCAACTGGCTCTGAAACTGGAGGCTCAGCCGCGCGTATTGAACCGGATCGAGCAGCTTTTTCTTGATCTTCGGTGCGAACGAAAATTCGACCCAAACCCGGCGCGTTGTCGGATCTTCGAGGATTTCGGCATCGGCGATGAGCGTGGAGATACCCCATTTACGGCCCGGCTTCTGGCTCGACGTCCCTGTGCTCCATTCGACCTGCACCGAGACCATCCGGCGCAAATGCTCCTTCACGAGGGCGGTATCGTTCGAATCAAATGCAGAGTTCGCCACGATATCGGAGAGGAGCGCCCGGTACGTATCGCCTGAATCGTCCGCCTGTTGGGCCACCGCGAGCAGCACGTTGAAGAGCTTGCGCGTCAGTAGTGTAATTTTGCCGCTCTTCGGCTGGATGGCGATCGCTTCAACGGCTTTACGCAGCTCCGCCGAACTCGGGCTTACCACATCGGTTTTCTTCGCGCGCTTCGTGGCCATGCGTCGGGGTCGAGGAAGGGTTTTGAGAAGAATACCGGGTGGGGTGATGGCCGTCTATAGGGCCGATCTCACCATTTCCGGTGAAGCGCCGTTGCAAACCCGCACTCACCTCGTCGTGCTCCCGAAAGCTCTCACCGTCAAGAAACTCACGGCCAGGCTGCCTTCCTTGGTAGATCGAGAGTCTGGCGGAACGCATGTTTTTGGCCGCTATTGCCAGGGGATCCAGTTTATCCCGTAACGGCTCACCTCAAGATTTGTCGTAATTCTGCGACGAGCAATCGTGAACCGTGCCTCCATTTGCGATGTCTGCGACGGCAGCATGAGCGGAAATTAGCCGGTACAAGAAACTGCACTCGCCACCCTGCTGGCGATAGGGGACCTCTAGATGGGGAATTTGCCGAGTTTTCCAGTAAAACACAGCGAAATGCAATCACATCGCTTGCTTCCTGGTCAGAAATGGCTCGATCACCACAGAGACAGGGCAGTCCGCTCGATCAAATCTCCTCAATGTACATCCCGAAAACCCTCACCTTAACAACGCTAGACGCCCCTTGAAACAAGGGTCGAGCCGCCGATTGACGGTTATTAGCTTCGCAAAGGTCCCGAAAAGCCTCACCTTGAGCCTCTAGGCACTCCTACATCGTATTGCTCCCGAAAACCCTCACCTTCCAGGTTGACGAAAAAAATACCCAGCCATTTCCGGGACTTATGTTGGGAAGCCAATGCTCCAGTTGAGCTTGAGTAGTCCCGTAAACTCTCACCCAAAGCCCTTGTCTGACTCCAGAACCGTGCTCGGGCGCAACTCCCGCAAATCCTCACCTCAAAATTCGAAGGTACTACGCCACGACCATCACCAATGGCTAATGTATGGGCTTCTGCGGTAAGTAATCGCAAACTTGATCCCGTATTTACTCACCTAAACGGCTCACATTCCCTAAAAAGCATCCCGAAAACTCTCACCTTGGAGACGCAGGTGAGGGGCTCGGTGAGCTATATCGACGCCGCCAAGCGATCCCGGATTTCCTCACCCATACAAAGGGAACCCAGGGGAAAAGAGAAACCACTTGACCCATCGGATGAAATCCACCGGCCGAATGCTCCCGAAAAAGCTCACCTAATGCTCCGGAAAGCGCTGGTATCTGGCTTTCGGGTAGGGTTTTACCCGAATATGCTCACCTTCGAACGCCAATCTTTCCTGTGGAGTCTCACCCAGGCCCTGAAACGCCATTGGTAGAGGGTCCCAAACCGCCGGCAGCACCCTCCCGAAAAACCTCACCTTATGGCCAAATACGAGCCATCGCGCGATGCGGCGGTTAAAGGCTGAGACCACCACCTGATCCCGAAACCACTCACCTATTCCAAACCTGTAGTTGCGAGCCTCCCCCGAACCCGCTCACCTCGATACCCGAAGACTCTCACGTGTCTCCCCGAATCCCGTCACTCCAGGTCCCCGGACAGACTCACCATCAGTCCCGTAAAGCTTCACCTTTGAGCCCGCAGAGCCTTATCTGACAAGGGTTTGCCATGGCGTTAACGTTTTTAACTTGGTTCAAGGGTGTTTACTTTTACTACTCTCAAGGACAAAACCTGCGTGCAGAGAAGAAAAGAATCCCCGCCATTCCGTGAAACAGTGCCAAAACGAAGGCAACTACAAAAAAGATATTCAAACCAATAAGATAGCCACAACTCTTCATTTTGTTTCACGAAATCACCGTGTCAACGGACTTCCAGCAAAGGTTTGCAACCTCCTAGGTCGGTTAGCCTCCCCACCAGCAGCAACACCCTCAAGATTCGTAGCAAAAAATACGTAATTTGTTATTATTGCTCCACTTTGTTGGCTCGGAAGACCAAATGACACCCGATCAGGAACGCCAATCGATCCGTGAAGAGCTCAACCGCATGCGGGAAAGTGGCGCACGACGGCAGGACCTGTCGCTGCATGCCTGCAAACGACTGTTCTTCGATATGGGCGTTCGCCCGTCTATGGCTGCGGTCCGCGACCTGACCCAAACCGGAAGCGCGAGCGATATCCCGAAGGACATCGATACCTTCTGGGAGCGCCTACGAACGACAGCGCAAACCCGTATCGGCGCCGGCGCGATTCCGGAAGGACTGGAAACTCGAGCCGGTGAATTTCTGGCCGCGTTGTTCGACGAGGCCCTGGCACACGCCCGCATCGCGCTGAATAACGAGCGCGAGGAAATTCACGCTCATCTTGCCACTGCGGAACAGTCTATCCGCGAGGCAGAAATTCGAAAGGACGCGTCGGAGGAGGCCATCAAACGGGCCGAAACCCGCGCGGACGCTGCCTGGGACCGCGTTCGCATCCTTGAAAGCGAGCTTGCGGCGACCAACACGCAAGGCGCGACCTATCACGACGGACTGCAGAACACGGTTCGTCGACTGGAAGCGGAAAACGAGGCTCTTGGCAAAAAACTGGAAACCGAACAGGCAGGTAATGCGACGCTGCGTGACCGGATAGACGCGCTCCACATCGAAATGCGCCAAAGTACCGAGCACTACGCCCAGCAGATCAAGGATGCGATCGCCGAAGCCGAGCGACGCGTCAAGCCGATGCTGGTCGAGCTGGACTCGCTGCGCGCCATGTCGACGACCTACCAGTCCGGGATCAGGGACGCGAGTCGAAAGGAATTCGACTTCATTCAGCAGCTGGCCGCGGCAAAAGCTCGCGGGGATCGTCTCGACGCGCAGTTACGCGAACAATCTGATGAGCTCGATGGTTTGACGAAGGAACTGTCGCAGCTGCGAGCGCAGCAGGGCACCGATCCCGCTCTGGCGAATCTGCTGTGCACCCTCGCGTCTGCTGGACGTCTCAACGCAGAAGAGCTTGCAACGATCGGAACCACGGCCGACGGCTACGTCGCGCTCCCCACCCACTGTCCCAAATGTTCTGAAGGTGAGCCGGAGCTTTCGCAGATCGATCACCGGTATGAACTGTCTTGCCCCGAGTGTGAACACACGTCTGGACCTGGCGCCTCTCGCCTCGAGGCGGTGAGTCGATTCGTCTCGTTGTCGCTCACCAACGCCCCGTCATAGTGATTTCGTACACGCCTGCTCAAAAGGTGAGGAAATACGGGATCGAAAAAGGGAGCATTTTCGGGAGCGCACTCTTCGCAAATGCACATCCGCCGGGGCAAGTGCACTACGTCGCTTTCGATTCTTCACCGGCCTGATCTGCCGGTTGCTGCTTGTCCGCCCATAGTTTCCACGCGCGATGCAACCTGTTTGCCGAAATCGATTGCACGAACCCCAGCCATTGGCCGACCAGTTCCGGCGCAATGCCGCTCTCGAAAAGATCCGCGGCGAATGAATTGCGCAACGTATGCGGACTCGCCCTCGCGGCACGGGCATCGGCGATTCCGCACGCCTCGATCTGCGCATCGACTGCGCGCAGCATCGTGGCCTTGTGCATCGGGCGGCCGGCTGCCGACGCTGGAAAGACCAATGTCCCAGCGAGTTCGGACAATCGCCGCTCCGCCAACCAGGCGTCGAGAATCGGGACAGCGAACGCCGACAGTCGCGTTCGTCGAGTGAGTTGTGGATCCGGGGACTCGATCGTCACCCATGGCGACCCGGGAGCTACGCAACTAACCGCCAATTTTGCTGCTTCGCCTGTCTTTACGCCTCCCCCCAGGAAGAGCGCTGTCAGCGCCCGATCCCGACGTTCCCTCCACCGTTGAGTGGAGGACAGTATCGTCAGAGGCGAGAACAGATGAGCGACGAGTGCTGCCCGCTCGGCTGTACTGAGGAAACTGGTGGGTTCGTTATCGGCCACATCGCGCCACGACGCTTCACCGTCTTGTGCAATGAAGCGCGCTGGATTGGTCGATGCGAGTTCGATCGCCCGAACGTGATCGAGCACCCGTTCGATCAGCCGCAGATATCTGACACGTTGAGGCTTGCGAACTGGCAGCGTTGCGGCGAACTCCGCGATGGTCGGCGTATCGACCGAGATCAGATCCTTGCGGCGAAGCGTGATCCACTCGAGGAAGGCTCCCCATTGCGCGCGATAAACGTCAGCCGACGATTGCCGCAAGCGCTGTGTGACAAGCCAGCCATCGAACGCGGCGTGTGGATCGCGACGCCAGATTTCGCGTTCCTGGATAAAGAGATCGTCGCTCGATGGATGGGGAGGAGACACGGTTCTATTCCAGTTAGTTGCGCCATTGTAGGTGCAGAACTGGCTCGTGGTGAGGTTTTCCAGGAGATAACGGACGTACCGAGGCACCCCCTCAACGCACGTCAGCCGCCCCAGGCTCGCCCGCGCCTTGCGCGTGATGACGTCGCTTTTTGCACCGTCGCGCTCTGAGACATCGCGCGACGCTCCGCCTCCTCATAGGCCGAAACCGCGAATGCGAACACCGCCGGCAGCGCATTCGATGAACCGAAGTTCACCGGATCGTCAGTTTCGGGATAAGGCAAGTTGCCCGGCCGTTGAAACAGGCTGAGCATGATTTCATCGTGCCGGCTCGCGAGCCCGAGGTCGGCGAGCGCTTCCGCCTCGATCGCGTGCAACAGCCGCCACGTGAGCGGTACGCCACGCACGATGTAACGCCCGGCGATGTGCCGGACAATATGCTCGAGGTCCCGCGCCGCGGTCTGGAAGCGTCGGGCGGCCAGGTCGTGATCGGTGATGTCGTTCATATCGGGCTCCGGTCGTCGGGCGTATACTGTACAAATATACAGTGATTGCCGCAACCTCGGCCGATCGGCTAACGGGTCCCGTTCACCGCAGCCGCCGCGTTCGACCGCCACCGCTCATCATGGATTTCAGCCATGAATCACGATCAGCAGCGCTTTCGCTTCTCCTTTGCCGGCATTGCGAATCGCGTGCGGTTCGTCTGCGACATAGCGCGCGGTGTCGGCGGTCTTCAATCGCCGGGTTTCGCCGGCGGCCTCCACTTCGATCGAACCGTGCAGCACGGTCAGGTGCTCGCGGGTGCCGGGCTCGTGTGCGTTCGACACCAGCGCGCCCCCCGGCTGCAACGTCAGCTCATACCATTCGAAACGGCCCGCCAGTTCGATCGGCCCCCACACGCGCAACTGATATCGCGCATCGTGACCGTTCAACGTGGGGATGTCGTGCGGACCGGAAACCTCGATGGCTTCGGGCGCCTTCTGCGCGGCAAACAGCGAATCGAGGCTCACGCCGAGCGCGTTGGTCAGCCGCCACGCGACCGCGATCGTCGGGTTGGCCTTGTCGCGTTCGATCTCCGACAGCATCGACTTCGACACGCCCGCTGTGCGCGACAACTCGTCGAGCGTCATGCGCCGCTCGCTGCGCAGGCGCTGGATCTGCTCGCCGACACGAGGCGGGGCAGCAGGCGCGGAGGCCGGCGGAATGGACGGAGCGGGCGCGGCCTGACGACGGGTCGCCGAACTTGCCATTTAAGGACCTATGATTTAGAGTTGTTCGATATCCCGAACATGAGTTCGGAAAATCGAAAATATTCGGCAAAACCGAACACCGACTATAACAGCACGCGGCCCGACCGCACATCGTCCGGACGACCCATCAGGAGCCCGATTCATGCGTGACACCTACCTCGCCCATCTGCGCGGGACACTCGACCAGATCCGTGCAGACGGTTTCCACAAGACGGAGCGCGTAATCGCCAGCCCGCAGTCGGCGGAGATCCGTCTGGCCGCAGCTAATGAAGGCGCTGGCGTGCTGAATTTCTGCGCGAACAATTACCTCGGCCTCGCAAACGACGCACGCCTGATCGAAGCGGCCAAAGCCGGTCTCGATCACGACGGTTTCGGCATGGCATCCGTGCGTTTCATTTGCGGCACGCAGACGGTCCATAAAGAACTGGAGCGCTCGATCGCCGGTTTTCTGCAGACCGACGACTGCATCCTGTACTCGAGCTGCTTCGACGCAAACGGCGGGCTCTTCGAAACGTTGCTCGATGAATCCGACGCGATCATCAGCGACGAACTGAATCACGCGAGCATCATCGACGGCGTGCGTCTGTCGAAAGCGAAGCGCTTTCGCTATCGCAACAACGATCTCGCCGACCTCGAAGCGAAGCTACGTGAAGCCGATGCAGCCGGCGCGCGCTTCAAGCTGATTGCAACCGATGGCGTGTTCTCGATGGACGGCATCATCGCGGACCTCGCCGGCATCTGCGATCTCGCGGACCGCTACGGCGCGCTCGTGATGGTCGACGATTCGCACGCAGTCGGCTTCATCGGCGAACACGGTCGCGGGACGCCCGAACATTGCGGCGTGCTCTCGCGCGTCGACATCATCACGGGCACGCTCGGCAAGGCGCTAGGCGGCGCATCGGGTGGTTACGTTGCCGCTCGAAGCGAGATCATCGAGCTGCTGCGTCAACGTTCGCGGCCGTATCTGTTTTCGAACACGCTCGCACCGAGCATCGCCGCGGCCTCGCTGAAGGTACTGGAACTGCTCGCCAGCGACGAAGGCGCGCAGCTGCGCGAACGCGTCCGCGCGAACGGCGCGCATTTCCGTCAGGCGATGAGCGCGCTGGGATTCACACTCGTACCCGGCGAACATCCGATCATCCCCGTGATGCTCGGCGACGCGACGCTCGCGTCGCGCATGGCCGACGCGCTTCTAAAAGAAGGTGTTTACGTGATCGGCTTTTCGTACCCCGTCGTGCCTAAGGGCCGCGCACGCATCCGCACGCAGATGAGCGCCGCACACACGACAGAACAGATCGATCGCGCCATCGACGCATTTGCAAGCGTCGGCCGTTCGCTCGGCGTTATCTGAAGAAGATCAGGAATCCCCATGAAAGCACTTGCGAAACTGGAACGCGGCCCCGGGTTGACGCTGACCGACGTGAAGAAACCCGAGGTCGGCCACAACGACGTGATGATCCGTATCAAGCGGACGGCAATCTGCGGCACCGACATCCACATCTGGAAGTGGGACGACTGGGCACAAAAGACGATTCCGGTGCCGATGCACGTCGGTCATGAATACGTCGGCGAAATTGTCGAGATGGGTCAGGAAGTGCGCGGTTTCGCGATCGGCGATCGTGTGTCCGGCGAAGGGCACATCACGTGCGGCTTCTGTCGTAACTGTCGTGCGGGGCGTCGTCATCTGTGCCGCAATACGACGGGCGTCGGCGTGAATCGCGAAGGGGCGTTCGCCGAATACCTGGTGATTCCCGCGTTCAACGCATTCAAGATTCCGTCGGACATCTCCGACGATCTCGCCGCCATCTTCGATCCGTTCGGCAACGCGACGCATACCGCGCTGTCGTTCAACCTCGTCGGCGAAGACGTATTGATTACCGGCGCGGGACCGATCGGCATCATGGCTGTCGCGATTGCGAAGCACGTCGGTGCGCGCAACGTGGTGATCACCGACGTCAACGATTACCGTCTCGAGCTTGCGCGCAAGATGGGCGCCACGCGCGCGGTGAACGTGTCGCGCGAAACGCTACACGACGTGATGGCCGATCTGCACATGACCGAAGGTTTCGACGTCGGGCTCGAGATGTCGGGTGTACCGAGCGCGTTCACCGGGATGCTCGAAGCGATGAATCACGGCGGCAAGATCGCGTTGCTCGGCATTCCGCCCGCGCAGACCGCGATCGACTGGACCCAGGTGATCTTCAAGGGCCTCGAAATCAAGGGCATTTATGGACGCGAGATGTTCGAGACCTGGTACAAGATGGTCGCGATGCTGCAAAGCGGACTCGACCTCTCGCCGATCCTCACGCACCGCTTTGCGGTCGCCGATTACGAAAAGGCTTTCGCCACGATGCTGTCCGGCGAAAGCGGCAAGGTCATTCTCGACTGGACCGCGTAACGAGCCTCGGAATCAACCGGCTGCCGGCCGCACGAACTCGGCCTGAATGCGCACATGCACGTCGTCGCCGACGGCCGGATACCACGTTCCCAACCCGAACTTCGCTCGACTGAAGCGGCCTTCCGCTGAAAAGCCGAGCGTGTCCTGCTTCGTCAGCGGATCCGGCGCGAAGCCATTGAACGTGACATCGAGCGTGACCGGTTGCGTCACGCCGCGAATCGTCAGATCGCCGGTCAACGTGCCGCGTCCATCGCCGGTGCGCTCGAAGCGCGTGCTGACGAAATGCATCTGCGGATAGCGCGCAACGTCGAACATGCTGTCGCTTTTGACGAGCTTGTCGAGAATCGGCACGTTCGTATCGACGCTGTCTGCGTCGATCGTCACGTCCACCTGGCTTTTGTCGAGTCCGCCCGGATTCCAGTCCAGCTGCGCCTTCACACGATCGAACCGCATCGTGAAGCGCGAATACTTCAGATGGTCGACATCGAAAATCACGCTCCAGTGGTGCGGATCGAGCGCGTATTGCCCAGCGGGCACGCGCGCTTCGGTCGGGCTGACAGTGTGCGTGACCACCTGCAGCGGCGTACACGCAGCCACGAGCGTGAGCACGGAGGCAGCGAAGACAGTCGACAACATACGCGCGAAAGCCGCGCGGCCTGCGATTCTTTTCATGGCGAAGAGTCCGTGACGCGATCGACATCACGATAACCGAAGTCACGCGATCCCGCGCGCAGCAGCGCACATCAAGACGAAAATCTTGACAGGGGAGAACGATCGTTCTACCTTAAACGACATGACGACCTCTCCCGATTCCCCGACGACACCCAGCGCACGCGAACGCCTGCTCGAGGCCGCCGAAGCGCTGATTTACGCAGGCGGCATCCACGCGACCGGCGTCGATGCGATCGTCAAGCAGTCAGGCACCGCGCGCAAAAGCTTCTACACGCACTTCGAATCGAAGGATGCGCTCGTCGCAGCCGCACTGGAGCGACGCGACGAACGCTGGATGAACTGGTTCATCGCGGGCACGAAGCGCCACGGCAGAACGCCGCGCACGCAGCTTCTCGGTATGTTTGACGTGCTGCGTGAATGGTTCGTGTCCGACGACTTTCACGGCTGCGCATTTTTGAACGCAGCGGGCGAAATCGCTACGGCCGACGACCCGATCCGGATCGTCGCGCGCGAGCACAAGGAACGCCTGCTGCGATTCGTGCGAACCGTCTGCGACGAATACATCGCATCGAGCGGCGAGAGCGCACGGCTTGCTGCGCGCCTGTCCCGTCAATGGCTGATTCTGATCGACGGTGCGATCGGCGTCGCGCTCGTGAGCGGCGACGCCGATGCCGCGCTCGATGCGCGCGCCGCGGCCGAGCGAGTGCTCGACAGCAACACCACCCCATCGCGCAAACCGTCGGCCTGACCACTAAACACACCACACCCGACTACCGGTCGCGCAAGCGATCTCACCCTGAGGAAACATGATGAGCGATTCGATCGAAACCCGTCCGCCCGTTCCGCCGTTCACACGCGAAACGGCGATCCAGAAAGTGCGAGGCGCCGAAGACGGCTGGAACACCCGCGACCCGCAGCGCGTGTCGCTCGCGTACACGCCGCAAAGCGTGTGGCGCAACCGCTCGGAGTTCGTCACCGGGCGCGCGGAAATCGTCGGCCTGTTGCAGCGCAAATGGGCGAAGGAACTCGACTACCGGCTGATCAAGGAGCTGTGGGCGTTCGGCGACAATCGCATCGCGGTGCGTTTCGCGTATGAGTGGCACGACGATTCAAACAACTGGTTTCGCTCGTACGGCAACGAGAACTGGGAGTTCGACGAGCATGGCCTGATGGCGCGTCGTCACGCGAGCATCAACGACTTGCCGATCCGCGAAGCCGACCGTCTGTATCACTGGCCGCTCGGCCGCCGTCCCGACGATCATCCTGGCCTGTCGGATCTCGGTCTCTGAGCTGCTATTGATATATCCCTGCAACGCGGGCTGCGGTACAGACCGACGGCCCGCGTTGCAACTTCTTCACCCCTCTGTCACCCGCTTTCGCTATTGTCCTTTCCCCTGACGGCAACGCGTTCCGCGTGCCGCAGTTCCCGTGCCCGTGATTCTGAGCAGCGCCTCCACTGCCCCGCAACAGGTTGAGGTACAGTGCGACGGGCGCAGCCCGATAACCTCGGCGGAACAACAATCGTGACACCGGCGCGCGACCGGTGACGGAGAAGACATGCGTTTTTGGCAGACGACAAAGAGAACGACGCGCGTATTCGCATTAGCGGCGCTCGTCGCCGGTTTGACCGCAGCGCCGGCCACGCGCGCGGCCGATTGGTGTTCAGGCGGTGTGTGGGTCGATGCGATGCTCGGCTCGTATCACATCAATCCCGACCGCGATAAGCACTTCGAGCAGTTCAATCCCGGCCTCGGCGTCGAGTGCTGGCTCGGTAGCGAATGGGCGGTGACCGCAGGCGGATTCCGCAATTCGCTGCGCCGGCCGTCGTGGTATGGCGGTGGCGTCTGGGCACCGGAATTCCTGCATTGGGGCTTCATTCGACTCGCGGCGATGGGCGGCATCATCTCCGGCTACAACTACGGCAACTGGGGCCTCGGTCGCAATCACACGATCGGCCCGGTCGCCGCGCCGATCGTGATGGTCGAATACAAGAATGTCGGTGCAAACTTCATCGTCATTCCGCCGATCCCCTCCGACGATCTGCCGTTCACGATCGGCTTCCAGGTGAAGGTGCGCTTCTAGCGCGTCGCGCCCACCTTGCGCAGCGCATTCGCCGCCGCGCGATTGCCCTGCGCGTCGGCCATCTGCAGCGCAGTGCCGCCATGCGCATCGGTGTGGTCGGGATTCGCGCCGTGCGCGACCAGTTCGGGCAGTAACGTGAGGCGTCCGAACAACGCTGCGAACGACAGCGCCGTTTCTCCCGCATTGTTCGTTTGATCGATGTTGCACGACGTCTGCATCAGACGTCGCGCGATCGCCGCTTCGCCCTTGAAAAGCGCGCCCATCAACGCCGTGTTGCCATGGCTGTCGCCGACGCACGCGTTCGCGCCCGCTCCGATCAGGAAATCGAGCGCGGCCGGCTGGTCGTCGTATGCGGACAGGATCAGCGCGGTATAGCCGGCGTCCGTTTGACTGTCGACCGGATAGCCGGCATCGAGCAGCGCCTTCAGGATGTCGATACGGCCGAGACGCGCGGCGGCGAACCATTCGTCATCGTATCGATGAAGATTCGCGCTCACCGCGTCGCGTGTCGGCACGACGAGTTCGGGCGTCGTGCTGCAACCGGCGGCGAACGCAATGCATGCGACTGCGCATGCCGCTGCGCACTTCAGTCGGGAAACGGATCGCATGTTGGGTCTACCGGAAGACGAAGGATCAGACATTCGTCACGCGACGGCATGACACCAGCCGTCGCGCAACGCACAGTCACCGCATCAGTCAGCGAGCTTCGCAGCCTGTTGCGCGACACGCGAAGCATCCGCATGCGTGGCGCTCGCGAGACGCTTGCCGTAGTCCTCGTCGGCCTTGTAGAAGTACGACAGCATCGTGTACTTGTTGCCGTCGTTCGTGACGTGGTTCAGATCCGCAGCGAGCGCGGTGACGAGATCGCCCTTGTCCTGCGCAGACAGCGACCGGTAGTACTCGCCGGCCTGGCGGAAGTTGAGCGTCTTGTGGATCGCCTGCTGCTGTGTCGTGCCCGTCAGCGGCGTCTGCACAGGTTTGTACTGCGGGTCCTGTGCGAGCTCCGCGATACTCGACGGCTCGTAGTTCACGTCGCCCTTGCGATCGCCGAAATTCATCAGGCCGTCCTGATTGTTGTTCGTGACGGGCACGCGCGGCCGGTTGATCGGCAGGTCGAGGTAATTCGGTCCGAGCCGGTACATCTGCGTATCGGCATACGAGAACAGGCGACCCTGCAGCATCCGGTCTTCCGACGGCTCGATGCCCGGCACCATTCGCGAAGGTGCGAACGCGGATTCCTCGGTGCTCTGGAAGTAGTTGTCCGGCACGCGGTTCAGCGTCATCGTGCCGATCTTGCGCTCGGGCACCGACGACCAGACCTTCGTGTCGTCGAGCGCGTCGTAGTCGAACTTGCCGAGATCATCCGGATTCAATACCTGGATATACAGATCCCATTTCGGATAGTCGCCATTTTTCAATGCGCCATACAGATCGTTCGACATCAGATTCCAGTCTTTTCCGATCGATGCCGGAATGTCCTGCGGCCGGATGCCATGAATGCCTTGCTCGCTTTTCCAATGGAATTTCACGTAATGCACTTCGCCTTTTGCATTCACGAGCTTGAACGCATGCACGCCGAAGCCATCCATATGCCGGTACGAATTCGGCATTCCACCGTCGGTGTACAGGCGGGTCAGCATGTTCGTCGCTTCGGGCGCGTGCGCGAAGAAGTCGAACGCGAGATTGGCATCCTGCACACCGGTCACCGCGCTCGGTTTGTTCGCGTGAACGAAGTCGGGGAACTTGATTGCGTCGCGAATGAAGAAGATCGGCAAGTTGATGCCGACCAGATCCCAGTTACCTTGCTGCGTGTAGAACTTCGTCGCGAAGCCACGCGGATCGCGAGCCTGCTCGGGTGATCCTCGATAGCCCATCACCGTAGAAAACCGCACGAATACAGGCGTATGCGCACCCGGCGTGAAAACCTGCGCCTTCGATAGATCCGAAATGTCGGCGTCCGCGACGAACTCGCCGAACGCACCGGTGCCACGTGCATGCACGACACGCTCGGGGATGCGTTCGCGATCGAAGCGTTGAAGTTTCTCGGTGAGATCTGAATCCTGCAGCAGCGTTGGGCCGCTCGGACCAGCTGTCTGCGAGTTCTGGTTGTCGCCGATCGGAGCGCCGGCGTCGCGCGTGAGATCGGCAGCGAATGATGTCGACGCAAGCGCGACAGCGAGCGCTGCGGGAAGAAACTTGAGGGCATGTCTGGCGTATTTCGCCATGATCGTCTCCAGCTGATTGTGGGGGGCGGGTCGCTTGTGGCGCGCTTGTGGCTCAATACGCAGCGAATGGTATTGAATGCGGTATTGAGCGACCAATCGAATTTTGAAATTAAACAGATAGCTCGTTTTAATTGTCAGCCGTAAACGCGATGAGCAATAACGCTATGCATCTACATGGCATTTCCGAAAGGAATTTGCGAAAAGATGTGCATGAATTATTGCGTGTATTGATGTGTCGACGAGCAGGGCGCCACGCGATGACTTATCGCTATCGAGCGGATCGGAATTATCAAACGCAGCTGACATGTTGAACGGCTACCCTACCGGCCAGTACGCGAACGCGGCAACCGTGCCGCAGCGACCTATTCCATTCGACGGAGCCGTGCATGACTGCACGATTCGATACCAGGACATCGCGCGCCCGAACACGCGCAGTTACATCGGACGGAGACACCTTGTCTGCGCAGCTCATCACGATGCTGCCGCAGCTGTGGGCATTCGCGTTGCGACTCTGCGGAGACGGGTGCGCAGCCGAGCATCTCGTGCAATGCGCGTGTGCACGGACGCTCGAGCAGCCGTACCATTCGCGCTCCGACGACGTCTCGCCATGGGTCGCGCTGTTGTGCGAGCTGTACGCGACCTGGCACAGCGAGCGGCATGAGCCCCCGATGTATGGCGACCGTCGTCACGATACGTCCACACAGCGACATGACCCATCGATCGTCGACGCTGTCGATTGCCTGCCCGACGTGCAGCGCGTTGCGCTACTGCTGATCGAAGTCGAAGGCCTGAGCTACGACGAAACGGCCAGCGTGCTGAACGTTCCCGTCGCAATGGCGATGAGTCACCTATCGCGTGCGAGACGAACGCTGGGTGCCCAGTTTGTCGGCCGGGCATTGCGCGGCAATGCAGCTTCCGGCGAATCGGCCGTGCGGTAAGCCGTTACGCGGGATGACGCATGAGCATTGCCGCACTGCACGAACGGGAGCCGCACCCGGAACCGGAAATCACACAACGAAAAACCGATGGAATAATTCCCCAAGGGTGTACGTTCTGAAAGCAAGCAGCCACCACGCTGCCGATTTGCGACCTGCTCCCAGCCACTCAAAAACGGAAAACATCGTGAAACTGAACCTGACTCTCTCCGCACTCGCCCTGACCATCGGCCTGGCTTCGCCGCTCATCGCGATGGCCGACATGCTGAACGTGCACGCGGATCTGACCGCCGCCGCCGAAGTGCCGCCGAAGACCAGCGACGGTCACGGCCAGCTGACCGGCATGTACGACACGTCGTCGAAGGATTTGCAGTGGACGGTCGAGTACTCGGGCCTGACCGGCCCGGCGACGATGGCGCACTTCCACGGCCCGGCACCGGTCGGCAAGAATGCGAGCGTGGTGATTCCGATCGCCGCCGCCGATCTGCCGAGCCCGATCAAGGGTCACGCGACGCTGACCGACGCGCAGGAAAAGGATCTGCTGGCCGGCAACTGGTACTTCAACGTGCACACGGCGAAGAACCCCGGCGGCGAGATTCGCGGCCAGGTTGCTGCAACGAAGTAAGCGCAGGCTTTCGCGTGATACGACCGGTTATGTGCCGGTCGCATCGCGCGTTGATTTCAACCCACAGTCATCACCAGCGCAGCAATCGCGGTCCCGCCAGAGCACCCACCGCTGTTGGCAGCGCGATGCCCAGCACATACCAGACTGCCCAGAACGGCACGGTCATCTCCGGACAGTGCAGGCAGTACGCGATGGTCGCAACCGATCCCGACAGCAGTCCTGCCGCCGCGCCCGCGAGCCGCAGCCGCGTCGGCGCGAGGCCGCGCATCGCGATGAACGTCGCGATGCAGCCCGGCACCGACAGCAGCGCGATGTTGAACGGGCACGAATGCCACGTATGACCGAATATCAACGTGGCGCGCGAGTCGGGCGACGCCAGCCATAACACGACGAGTGCGGCGAGCCAGACCACCACGACCGGCGTCGCCACGCCTCCCCATGCACGTCCGACGGCAACGCCCGGCCGCGACAACCGCGCGGTCAGCACGAGCGCCGCAATCGCGAGACACAGCGGCAATGCGAGCTTGACCCAGAACAGCGGCGTCACGAGCATCGTGCCGATATCGGGGCGAACGCCGTAGCCGAACACCGCGATCAGCGTGGCGCCGAGTGCGCCGACGAGCAGTGCCGGCGCGAGACGCCGGGTCACGGCATGGCGCTTGACGGGGACAACATCCGTCGCGAGCAGCGAAATAAGCGCGTCGGTTTTCATACGGTGGCTCCTTTAATCTTCAACGCCAGGGCTTTCAGCCCCCGATGCACGCCGACCTTGATCGCCGATTCGGTGAGGCCGGTGAGCTGCGCGGTTTCGGCGACCGACAATCCTTGCAGCTTCACGTGCACGATCGGCAGCCGCTGCCGGTCGGGTAGATGGTCGAGCAGTTTTTCGAGGTCGCGTTTTGCGTCGGCGGGCTCGGTGTCGGAGGCGGCGAACAGCTCGGACTCGTCGTCGAGCGGATCGTGCAGCGCTTCGCGGCGCGACCGCGCGCGCAGAAAATCGGTCAGCTTGTAGCGCGCGATCGCGTGGACCCATGCGGTCAGCGGTTCTTCCGGACGATACGTGTGCCGGCCATTGTGCACGGCAAGCAGGATCTCCTGAACGATATCCTCGATCTCGTCGTGCAGGTGAAAGAGCCGCTTGCGCAGGAACGCGCGCAGATGGCCGGTCAGGTCGGCGAGGAACGCATGATAGGCCGCCTGGTCGCCGTCCAGCGACCGGACGAGCAGCGCCCTGAGGCGTTCTTCGACAGGCCGCGCAAGGCCGGGATCGGTACTGTGGGTCATCGCGGAGACGGCGTTCGGACGCCGTGAGGTTGCGGAAGTGACCGTTAGTCGGCGAACCGGGCCGGTTCTTACAGCCCGAGCGAACGATTTTTTCGATGCACGAAGCCCGAGCCGCGATTCGAGTGAGAAGATCGCGCGTCCGCCAATCAGATCGACGTCGTGAACGTAGTCAGCCACGCAGGACTCACTGCCAGCGCCGCTGCCTCGATCTGCCGGTCGAAACCCGTCAGCACGACACCGCCCAGCACGACGAACAGCGCGCCGAGCACCCAGCGCGAGCGCTGACCGAACGTCGCGAGCGTGCCGCGCAACCGCAGCATCGACGCACGCGACACGACGCCCACCAGCAGCAGCGGCAGCCCCGCGCCGAACCCGAACACGATCATCAGCAACGCGATCTGGCCGAGGTGCTGGCCCTGCGCGGCGAGCGTTGTCGCGGCGCCGAGCGTCGGTCCGACACACGGACTCCACACGAACCCCAGCAGCAGACCGATCAGCAACTGACCGGCGAGGCCGTCGCCGCTCACGCGATCGAGCGCTTGTTGACCGGTCGCGCCGACCTGTGCGCTCACCCGCGCGAACCGTTCCTGCAACCGGCCGGACAACATCACGAGACCGAACGCGACCATCAACGCGGCAGCGAGACGCCGCAGCATGTCCGCATCGAGGCCGATCGACGCACCGAGCGTCGCGAGAAACAGCCCGACCGCCGCGAACGACAACCCGAGGCCAAGCGCGAGCGCGGCGGCGCCGAGCCGATGCTTCGACAGCGCAGACGCCGCGAGGATCGGCAGCAGCGGCAGCACGCACGGCGACAGCACCGACACCACGCCAGCGCCGAACCCGAGCGCGTAAGTCGCGAGACCGAAATCCATCACAGCGCCTTGTCGAACGTCGCGCGAATCGCCTGCTCCTGCGTTTGCCCGGTCGAGCGCGCGACTTCATGTCCCTGTTTGAACACGACGAAGGTCGACTGCTGCGTGATTTTCAGCGCGCGCTTGAGCGCGGTTTCGGTGTCGTAGTCGGCGACGAAGATCGTCACCGGTTTCAGCGACGGTTCGGCGGCGAGCCTGTCGACGATGGGTTTCTGCACGCGGCAGGTCGGGCACCACGTCGCGTGCAGATAGACGACGGCGGGTTCGCCGGCCGCGATCGTGTGCTCGAAGCGGGCTTGCGTGAACAGCACTTCGTCGGCGAACGCGGGGCCGGAAAGCACGGCGCACGACAACAGCGCGCCGGTGAGGATCTTGCCGGAAGAGAACGGTTTCATCGGATGACTCCTGCGAGCGAGACGGCGTTGCCGCCATCGGTGGATGGGTTCATAGGAGTTCGTCGCGAAGGCGCTGCCGGTTACACCGCAAGCGAAATTTATTTACGGCTTTTCGCTGTAACCGGCACGGCCACCGCGGCGAATTCACCGTCAGACACGCCATGCATCGCAGCGTGCCACTTTCCTTCTACCTCTGCACGTTCTGACTGGAGCCGATCATGAAACCGACTTTTACCACCCTCTTCATCGCCGCTGCTGCAACCGCCATCACTGCTGTCGCTAGTCCCGCTTTCGCCGACGCACGCTACGACGTCGGCATGTCGTCCGCGACTGTCGCTGCTTCCACGGTTTCCCGCGCCGAGGTTCGCGCCGAACTGGCCCGTGCCCGCGCGGCCGGCGAACTCGCGTTCTCGCATAACGAATACCCGGTGCTGCAACCGTCGATGCACGACATGTCGAACGTGTCGCGTGCGGACGTGAAGGCCGAACTGGCCCGCGCCCGCGCTGCGAATGAGATCCCGCATTTCGTGAACGGCTGATCCTGCGTTCCGGATCGCTCGCAAAAATTTTCGCGTCGCTGTAACCGCACGATCGACAGCGACGAACTAACCAGCAGATCGCTCACGACAACGCAACGACGACGATCTGCCCACCTTCTTACCCGTCAACACACCAGGAGCTTCACATGAACACGATCAAACTGTCCGCTGCTGCACTCGTTCTCGCCTCGCTCGCATCGGGCGCATTCGCTCAGACCCAGGCCGCCGGCGGCGCTGTCGAAAAGTGCTACGGCGTGTCGCTCGCCGGTCACAACGACTGCAAGGCAGGCGCGGGCACGACCTGCGCGGGCACTGCAAAGATGGACTATCAAGGCAACTCGTGGAAGAACGTTCCGGCCGGCACCTGCACCTCGATCAAGACGCCGAAGGGCATGGGCTCGCTGTCGGCGATGGAATCGTAAGCACTGCATCGCGCCCACGATCATGGATACCTTCACGAACCTCGGCGCAGGCGTCGGCCTGAAGCCGCATCATTACGACGAAGCGCATCGCGCAACGCAACGCGGGTTGTGGTTCGAGGTTCATCCGGAGAACTACATGGTCGCGGGCGGTCCACGGCTCGCGTGGCTCGAGACGATTCGCGCGCGGCATCCGCTGTCGCTGCATGGCGTGTCGCTGTCGCTTGCCGCAGATCGTGCGCCCGACGCCGATCATCTGCACCGTCTCGCTGCACTGATTAAGCATGTCGAACCCGCGCTCGTTTCCGAACATCTCGCGTGGTCTGCATGGCGCGATCAATACCATCCGGACCTGCTGCCGTTTCCGCGCACGAACGCCGCGCTTGCACGCATCGCGGACAACATCGCGCAGACGCAGGACGCACTCGGCCGCCGCATCGCGATCGAAAATCCGACGCACTATCTGACCATCAATGGTCACGACTGGAGCGAGATCGATTTTCTGACCGAACTCGTGCGGCGTACCGGTTGCGGTTTACTGCTCGATGTGAACAACGTGCACATCAGCGCGCACAACGTCGGCTTCGATGCCGAGTCGTATCTCGACGCCGTGCCGGCGGCCGCAGTGATGGAAATTCATCTGGCGGGTCATAGCGTCGATGCGGGCACGAGCCGCCCGCTGTTGATCGATTCTCACGATGCCGCGATCGACGATGACGTGTGGGCGCTGTATCGGCATGTGATCGAACGGATCGGCGCGCGTCCGACGCTGATCGAGCGCGACGACAACATCCCCGCGTTCGACGTGCTGCTCGACGAACGCGCACGTGCGCAGTCGATGCTCGATGCGAACCATCCGCTGCACGTTGTCGAGGTGCACGCATGAGCGCACCGCTATCCGTGTTTCAGGACGATTTCGTCGGCGCGTTGTACGGCGTCACGCCGCACGACGCACGCGTGAGTGCGCTCATCGATCAGCCTGGTTTCACCGTGTATCGCAACACGGTGTTCAAGGGTTGCATCGATGCGCTGCACGCGAATCTTCCGACCGTTGTACGACTCGTCGGCGACGAATGGTTTCGCGCGGCCGCCGCGATTTACGTGCAGGCTTCGGCGCCGGACGATGCGCGTCTGCTGCACTACGGTGCTGGTTTTGCCGCGTTTCTCGAACGCTTCGAACCGGCGCGCGAGTTGCCGTATCTGCCTGACGTTGCGCGGCTCGATCGTTTGTGGACCGAGGCGCACGTTGCAGCCGACGACACGCTCGTCGACGCCGCCGCAATCGGCGGATGGGCGCCGATTCAACTCGAGCGTGCGGTGCTGCGTCCACATGCAGCCGCCCGCTGGCTGTGGTGCGACGGACAACCCGCATACACGATCTGGCGTGCGAACCGCGAAGCAGCCGATGTACCCGAAGACCTCGCATGGCAAGGCGAAGGCGCGCTGCTGTTGCGTCCCGCCGGCCAGGTGATCTGGCGGTCATTGTCGGCGGGCGGCTGCGCGTTTCTCGATGCCTGCGCGGCCGGTTTGCCGCTCGAACCCGCGGCACAACAAGCGCTTGTCGCGGAGCCGGATGTCGACTTCGGCGTGCTGCTGTCGGTGCTGCTCGCGGTCGGTGCGATCTCTGAAGCGACGCCATGTCGCACGAACTTCAACTTATAAGGGACTCTTCCAATGGAAACCACTCCGATGACGATGCCGGGTCCGTTCGCCCGCTTGCGCGCGTGCTGGAATGCCGCTGCCGACCGTGCGTCTGCGTTGATCGGCCATTCGTTTCTCGCGCTGGTGTCACGGTTCGCGATCGCTGCGATCTTCTTCATGTCGGGGCGCACGAAGGTCACCGGCTTTCTAACGCTGACCGACAGCACCTACTCTCTGTTTCGCACCGACTACAAGCTGCCGTTCGTGCCGCCGGAGATTGCGGCGCACGTTGCCGCGTACTCAGAGCACTTCTTCCCGCTGTTGCTGGTGCTCGGCCTGTTCACGCGCGGCGCAGCACTCGCCCTGTTCGGGATGACGCTCGTGATCGAAATCTTCGTGTACCCGGATGCATGGCCGACGCATCTGTCGTGGGCCGGTTTGATGCTGTATCTGATTGCGCGCGGCGGTGGCGTCGTGTCGCTTGATCAGCGGTTGGGGATCAAGTAACCCTTTCTCAGCGAAGTTGCGGCGTGAGTTGCCCGCTGGTTTGTCGTTGCAGTCGACGTCAAGCCAGCGGGCTTTTTTTGTTTGCGATGCGCGTTGCGCGGCGCGTGCTGCGCACCGCACGCAATTGCGCTACCAGCGCAGCAGCTTCGGACCGAGCAGCGCGCCAACCGCAGTCGTGACGAGCATCGCGAGGACATACCAGATGCCCCAGAACGGCACCGCCATTTCCATGCAATAAAACGCGTACACGAGCGAAGCCTGCGCGCCTGCGAGCATGCCGACGCTCGCGCCGGCGAGCACGAGGCGTGTCGGCGCGAGGCTTTTCATCGCGTGCATCACGGTGGCGAACGTCGGCAGCGACAGCAGCAGGATGCTCAACGTGCAGCTGCGCCACGTGCTGCCGAGCATCAATTGCAGACGATAACCATGCGGCGTCGCCCAGAGGATCAGCGCGCTCGCGATCCACACCGCCAGGACCGGCGCGGCAACCGCAGTCCATGCGAACGCGGCGCGCGCACCGGGCCGCGCAAGCCGCCCCACGAGCTTCAACGCACCCGCGACCACCGCGAGCGGGAACGCGAGCTTCGCCCAGAAGAGCGGCGTCGCGAGCGGGTTGGGCATGTCGCCGCGCACGCCGTAGAGCAGCGCGAGCAACCCGGCGCTCGCCGTCATCCCGATGACGAGCGCGTGGCTGAAGCGCTTCTCGACGACATCGCGTTCGACCGGCGCGAGATCGTCGACGAGGCGCGCGACGAGGTCCTGCGTTTTCATTTCACTTCTCCGTGCCGGACGTTCGCCGACGATTGGGGTAGAGCCGGGCCTGGATGGCGACGGCCCCCGTCAGGTATTCGTTGGGGAAGCGGATTGGGTTACAGCGGGAGAGGGTTTTTGGGAATGCGGTGCGTCGGGGTGGTTGTTGTAGTCGCTGCGCTGACAGGGCAGGCCGCGCGCGTTTGAAGTCTGCGGGCTTTCGGGTGATTCGCCGGCGTGGTGGGGAGTACGGCCTCGCATGCATGAGCGGGGATGCTCCGGCAGTCGCACTGAACACACGACGTGAAGCATCCAGCGCATCGCTACTGCGCCGCGCAGCCTCGCGCTCGATCGAGTATCGTGCGATCCCATTCGTTCCTGCTGGCGCCGTTCGTACCGCTCGCACTACCCGCACCAAGAAGCGGCCGCGCCGCGCACGCGAGCACGCGCGCATCGTCGTCGCGGCCATAGCGGTCGAAATAATGGATCACGTGGACCACGTCGGCGAGCGCACCGGACGTCCAGTTTTCGTTGAGGTCAGTGCGTGTGTGGATCTGCTGCAGGTCGTGCAACGCGATGCGACTCGCTTCGCGCGGCTCGTCGAGTTGCAGCAGCGCGTCGATGCGGTTGTGCTGCGTATCGACCTCGCTGTGCGGAAAACCCGACGTCGTCCCGTCGATCGACAGATCGGGAATCGCATCCGAATAGCGGCGCCCGAGCATCCGGTGATGCGCGCGCTGTGCATCGTCGCCGCCGGCCTCGTACGAGTCCACGGCGACGAGCAGCAGTTGCAGCGGCCACGTACCCGTGCCGACGCCTTCGAGCATCGCGGGATCGTGATCGACCAGCCGGTAGATGCGGGTCGCGTCGCCGTTGCGCTGTTCGGCAGCGAGTAACGCGGCCGCACGAGCGGCGCCGGTCGGCGCGCGCTCCGCGAGCTGCAGCTGGATCTGTCGTTCGAGCAGGCCGTCGCCGAGCGCGTCGGAGATCGGCGTGAACGCGAGCGCGCGATGGTCGGTGGCTTTCGTAACCAGCAGCGCTTCCTGCGCGTGCGTATCGCCTGCGAGGGTGGCGAGCGCGGCCGTGTCGTCGGGCAATGCGGGCAGCGCGGCGCGGATCGCGCGCCACACGAGATTCTGCACGTCCCACCATTGCGCGGCGTCGAGCGCCGCGTGCGGTCGCGCGGTCAGCAGTTGCGACGCGGCGTCGGTGGCGAACGGCCAGTCCGACATGCGCTCGCCGACGAAGAGCCGCAGCTTGCCGGTAGCCGCCGCGAAATCGCTGTCGGACACGTAGGGCGAAGCGGCGTGGCCGGTCGGTAGTGCGGCGAGCACGGTTTGCGCGGAAGCACCGGCAGTGACCTGGGCGATGCGCCAGTCGAGCAGCGGCGGCCACGGCGCCGGCAACTGCGCGCGCCACGCTTCGAGTTCGGCCGGCGCGCGCACGAACCACAGACGCGCGGCGTATTCGAGTACCGCCGGATCGACGGCGCCGTCGATCTCCTCGATTGCGCGCAGACCATTCGATGCGTCGCGGTCGCGGCTCATTGCGAGCCACAACTGTACGTCGAGATAGCGTAGCTTCGATTGATCGGCGGCGGGTAGCGTCTCGCGGCGCTGCTGAAGCGGCTTCAGTGTGTTCTGCGCCGCGACGAGATCGCCGGTCTCCTCGAAGAAGCGCAACGCGGCGAGCCGGTACGCGTCGAAGGGGGCGGCGGCCGCGAGCGGTCCGAGCCACGTCAGCCATTGCGCGTTGCGCATCGCGATGCGGCCGGGCGCCGCTTCTCCGTACCACTCGGGCGGCAGATGATTCGCGTCGCGACGTCCGTCGATCTCCGCGTTGGCCTGCAGGCTCAGCAGATAGCTGTCGGTGCAGTGAGATTCGGTTGTCCCCGAGCCCATCGGGCAATCGAGCGACAGCACCGCGAGCGCCGCGACCGGGTCGGGTTGTGATTTCGCCAGCAGCGCACGCGCGGCATCGGTCGGTATGATCGCGGCGGTGTTCGCATCGGGTGATGGCGGCCGGGTCTGTGCGTGCGCGATGGAGACGCCTGCGAAGATCGTCGTGCAGGCAACAGCGCACATCACGTTGCGTGCCGTGGCGATCGGCATGCGAAGCGATCGCGCGTGGCGACGGGAGCGGCAGTCGGATGAATGGGCCATCGAGAGTGGGGCGCCCGAAAAGGCTTGCGATTTTTTTTGCGAGAATCGGTCGGCGGACACACACTGGACAGGCACCGACGCGACCGCACGAGTGTACCTGTCTTTAGGCTGCCGACGCGTGGTTTTCGCCCGCTTCGACGGGTCTTGTTTCAGGCCGGATTTCAATCATGAAAGGGAAGTGCCAGCGATGACTCAAACAGGCGGCGACGACGTTCGGTTGGGCAGCATCGGCGTGCGTGCGCCGCTCTATGTGATCGTGCCGGGCGCCCTCATTACCGCGCTGTTCGCGGCGCTTTACGCGGTGGTGATCCGCTATAACCCGCTGGTGTATTTCTCGTTCATCGGGACGTTGTTGTTCGGCGTATTGACCGGCTTCGTCGCGGTGCAGACGGCAGAGGCAGGGCAATCGCGCTCGCGGCTGTTCAATCTGTTTGCGGCGCTGGTGCTCGCGTTGTTTGGCTTGTGGTGCTCGTGGCTGATCTGGATCATGCTCGCCGTCGATCACGGTGGAACGGTTGCGGGAAAGCTCGCGCTGGAAGGACCGTCGGGATGGCTCGACTTCATTTGGCGGCTCGCGGAAAACGATCACGTGTCGGTGAGCCGGCGGCCGGGCAGTCACGCTGCCGAGGCATCGACGCAGACCATGCTGTGGATCTGGTCGGGCGAGGCGTTTTTGATTGTCGCGATGTCGCTGGCGATGGCGTGGGTGTCGAGCGGCATGAGCGCTGAAGCCGAGCGCGCCCGCAAGGCGGCGGGGACGAGCCTCTGGGTCGACGTCGCGACAGTCGATGCGACACCTGAAGCATTGTCTGCCGTTCTCCAAAGCGGCGATTTTTCGATATTGCACACGCTCGTGCGCGTCGATCCGAAAACACCGCGCGGACATCAGACGTGGGAGAACCTCACGCTCGAACTGATCGCGGGTTTTGCCGACGATCCCTTCCGCGCGATCAGCATCGATGCGGTCGAGAATCGTCGGGACAGCAAGGGCGCGCCCAGGAAGCGCTACAGGACGGTGGTGCACCGTCTGCCGCTGCCGACGAGCGATTACGATGCGCTGGTGGAACGTCTGCATCCTGTCGAGCAGCCGGTGGAGCAGAAGAAAGCGGACTGGAATCCGGAGATGGACTGGTAGGGTCATTCAAGCGCGATGCGCGGCACGGTCCGTTGGCGGGCCGTCGCTGGTATTTTGCTTAAAGGTGAGGATATTCGGGAGCTGCGCGCACACGTGTTTTCTGCGTGCTTTCATGCGTTGCTACGTCGTGTTTCGGCGCGAAGACTCGGCACCCGTAACCATGTGAACGAACGCACGAAGCGGAAGCTCTTCGTGCGTTCGTAGAGCCGTGCGTTTATGCGGCGGCCGTGCCCGGATCGTCCTGACCGACCGGCTCGAGGCGATACCCGTAGCCGTAAATCGGCGTCAGGCGATAGCCGCTTTCAGGGCGCAGCCCAAGCTTCGTACGAACCATTGCGATGTGCGTGTCGAGCGTGCGCGACGGGATGTCGGCGGTCTGCTTCCACACGGCGTCGAGGATGTGCGCGCGCGACAGCGGCCGGCTCAAATGCTGGAACAGCAGCAGCGCGAGGTCGAATTCCTTTTGCGTGACGTTGACCGGCTGGCCATCCACCGTGACCTGCTTCTGCTTGAGATCGAATTCGATGTTACCGAAGGTTTCTTTCGTCGCCGCGGGATTCAGTTGATACGAACGCCGCAGCAGCGACGCGACACGTGCGCTCAACACGTTGGCGGAGACCGGCTTCACGACGTAGTCGTCGGCGCCGGCGTTGAGCATCGTGACGATGTCCGACTCGCGCGCGCGGCTGCTGACGAACAGCACCGGCAACCGTTCGGACAGATTCTGGCGGACCCACTGCAGCACCGCTTCGCCCGACAGATCGGGAACGTTCCAGTCCAGCACCAGCAGATCGAAACTCTCGCGCCTGAGCTGACGCAGCAGCGCCTGTCCTTGTTCGAAGGTGTGACACGTGTGGCCCGCAGCGGTCAGCGTGTCTCGCGTGAGGGCTGCCAGTTCCGCGTCGTCGTCAAGTATTGCGATTCTCATTCGTGCGCCCGGTACGTGGTCTTTGACGGGAAGTCTATGGTATTTCCGGCGGCTGTCTACCCCATTCGATCGAGGGGCGCTGCCAGAAGGACGATGAAACGCGCTCAGTTCAGCGCGATCGCGGCGGCGAATTTCGTTTGCGGCCGCGCGATGTGATAGCCCTGCGCGTGGACTTCGGCGCGCCGGCTCAGCCAGCGCAATTGCGCTTCGGTCTCGACGCCTTCGATGACGACCTTGATCTCGAGCTTGTCGAGCATGTCGAGCACGCACGACATCACGGTGCACGCGCGATGGGACGTCGGAACCTTCGCGAGAAATTCGCGCGCGAGCTTGATCGTGTCGATCTGCGCGGAGCTCAGAACCGCAAGCGATGCATAGCCCGAACCGAAACCGTCGATTGCGATGCGCACGCCGAGCTCGCGCAGCGAGCGCGTGATCTCTCCGATGCAGAGCAGCTTCGACGCATCCGCGGTCTCGACCAGTTCGAGTTCGATCAACGACGGATCGATGCCGTAGTGTTCAGTGAGCGACTGGATGGTGGGACACAGGTCTTCGTCGAGAAGCTGTGACGGGTGAATGTTGACCGACACGCGCGGCAGCGGATGACCCGCGTCCTGAATCGTGCGCAACTGCTGGCATGCCGATTCGAGGACGAAGCGGCTGGCGGCGCGTGCGGTACGCGGATCGTCGAGTGCCTGAATGAAGCTGCCCGGCAGCAGCAGGCCATAGTCGGGATGTTGCCAGCGAAGGAGGCACTCGACGCCGGACAGCCGTGAAGTCTGCGCGTGAATGACGGGCTGGAATGCGACGCGGAACTCGCCGTCCTGCAGGCCTCGACGAACGCGTGCGGCCAGCGCCCGATCGTTTTGCCGACGGGGTTCCCCGACGTTCATCGCGGCCCCCCGGCCGACGATGCTCAACGCACTACCGATGTTCTTCACGTTGCGTTCCTTTGAGCCTTTCGCCGCTGCCGGACGACTGCGCTGCGTGACCGGAGCGCGTCGCGCGCGCTACTTACCAGCTAACACCATAACGCCGTTTTTTGGTGCCGATGTTTAAGGAAGGTCAAACGGCGACATCTTTTCCCATAGCTCGGGATTGTTTGCGTGGCGCCATGCCGACACACGGAAATTTCTTCGGGTTTCTCCCTGGATTTTCATGAACTAAATGGTACGTCCGTCGAGACAATTCATTTTAAATATCCAGTTTTTATATTTTTAATCGCGCAGAATAAACGTGAGACGTTTGCTGACATAGATTTACTTATATGGTCTGCAGATTTTTTAAAGCCTTATTGTGTAGACGAATCCTGTAGAGTGATATTGGCACTCCGCCCCTCTGGAAGGGCGTCAGAGGGCGGTGTGCTGTCTCGTTTAACAGTTCTTTGCATTCCGCATAGGTTTATCTTTCACTGTTTGACAATTTGAAAAAATGTGACTCGTTACAATTCGCGAACTTTAATCGAAGTGCATGGCTTTTTGCTTTTTTTGAAAAGAACGTTTCTAGCGGACGTTTAAAAAATGGCCGTCACGCGAAAGTCCTGTCGGAGGGGCGATTCAAATGAACAAGACATACAGAACAATCTGGAACGAAGCATTGGGCGCATGGGTCGCCGCTTCGGAAATCGACTCCGCACGGGGCAAGCCGAACCGGTCGGCAGTGACCGGCGCGACGGGTGCACGCACCCAGGCGATCGCGATCGATACGGACGCGCGCTTCGCGCTGAGCCGGCCGCTGATTGCGATGGGCGTTTTGCTGGCGATGCTGTTTGCGGCGAAGCCCGCGCATGCTGGCTACGGCATCTTCATCAACGACGGTACCGACAACGGCTGTACCTGGACGTACGACACCACCGGCGTTTCAGCAATCGGCAACTACAACAATACCGGGGCTCCGACCAGCAGCAACTCCGCACCGCTCGGCGGTTTGGGTGGGCTCACGCCGACTCCGACCAACGCGCAGCTGGGTGGAACTGCCGCCACGCAGTGCGTGACGACCGACAAGTCCACACAGACCAACCGGGCGCTGTTCTACGGTCCGTCGAGCGGCGTCGGCTCGAATTCGCTGACGCTCGGCGGCGAGTTGTACGTTAACAGCGGCAATCTCGGCCTCGGCGGCGGCAGCACTGTCGGCACGGGCGCGATGCGCCTCGGTAGCGCCGCCACACTTAGCACGAGCACCTCCGGCAACTTCTCGATCGCGATCGGCGGCGCGACGGCCGCGACCGTCGCGAGCAGCACCAATGCGCTCGCAATCGGCTCGGCGTCGACGGCGAGCGGCAGCAGCGCTGTCGCGCTCGGTACGACGGCGACGTCGTCGGGTGCGGGCGCTGTGGCGCTCGGCGTTTCGTCGACGAGCGCGGCTCCGAACGCGATTGCCGTCGGCAATGCGGCCAGCGTCGTGGCGGCTGCGACGTCGGGTATTGCGCTCGGCAGCGGCGCGGTGGTCAACGGTGCATTCGGTATTGCGCAGGGCTCCGGCGTGACGAGCGGTGCGACCGGCCAGAACGTCGCGATCGGCTCGGGCGGCACGACGGCCAACAGCGGCACGGCGGCTGGCGGAGCCGTGGCGCTCGGGCGTGGCCAGTCGGCCACGGGCGACGGCGCGGTGACTATCGGCAATGCGGACAGTGCATTCGGCGATGGTTCGATCGCGCTGGGCAACAATTCCTCCGCGTCGGGTTCTATCACCACTACTAACGCTGGCGTCGTCACTCCTGGCACCAGCGCCATTGCGCTGGGCAACAGTGCCACCGCGTCGGCTCAGGGCGCCGTCGCGCTGGGCAATGCCGCGAACGCTGCGCAGGGCTCGACGGCGATCGGCCAGGGCGCGACCGCTTCGGTCGTTGCGTCCGTTGCAATGGGTGTCAGCGCCTTTGCGGGTCAGCAGGCCGTCGCCATCGGTAACGTGGCCCAGGCCACCGGCCAGTCGTCCGTGGCGCTCGGCGACAGGGCTACTGCTACGAACACGCAGGCTCTGGCGATCGGCACAGGCGCGGTCGCGTCGGGAGACCGGAGTATTGCGCTGGGTACGCTTGCCGTGGCCAGTGGCTCCCGCGGCGTGGCGATCGGCTACCAGTCGACCGCGCAGTACGCCAACTCGGTGGCGATCGGCATGGGTAGCGTGACGGGCGCAGCCGCGCCGACCGGCACCGGCTACATCACGAACCAGGCTGCACCGACGTCGGAGGTTTCGATCGGCGGCGGCACGGCGGCGACGAACCGTCGCCTCACGAACGTGGCGGACGGCTCCGCTCAAACCGACGCAGTGACCGTTGCGCAGCTGAGCACGAGCAACGTCAGCCTTTCCACCGGTATTACTTCGCTGTCGACGTCGACCTCCACGGCCGTTACGTCGTTGTCGACCGGACTGAGCACGACTAACAGCAACGTGAGTAGTCTTTCGACGGGCCTGAGCACGACGAATAACAATGTGACGAGCCTGTCGACCTCTACGTCGACGGGGCTTAGTACCGCGGTTAGCCGGGAAGCGAGCCTGTCCACCGGGCTGAGCACGACGAACAGCAATGTGACGAGTCTTTCGAGCTCGACATCGACGGGCATCAGTTCGCTGTCGACGGGTTTGAGTACGACGGGTAGCAGCGTGACCAGCCTGTCGACCGGGCTGAGTACGACCAATAGTAATGTGACGAGCTTGTCGAGTTCTGCGTCGACGGGTATTAGTTCGCTGTCGACAGGATTGAGCACGGCGGGTAGCAGTGTGTCGAGCCTGTCGACTGGCATCAGCTCGCTGTCGACCTCGACCTCGACGGGTATCAGCAGTCTGTCGACGGGATTGAGCACGACGGGCAGCAGCGTGACGAGCCTGTCGACCTCCACGTCGACGGGGCTCAGCACCGCGGTTAGCCGGGAGACGAGTCTGTCGACCGGCCTGAGCACGACCAATAGCAATGTGACCAGCCTGTCGAGTTCGGCTTCGACAGGTATCAGCTCGTTGTCCACGTCGACCTCGACTGGAGTCAGCAGTCTGTCGACGGGGTTGAGCACGACGAACAGCAACGTCGGCAGCCTCTCGACCGGACTCAGCACAACCAACAGCAACGTGACGAGCCTGTCGAGTTCCACGTCGACGGGGATCAGTTCGTTGTCCACGTCGACCTCGACTGGAGTCAGCAGTCTGTCGACGGGGTTGAGCACGACGAACAGCAATGTCGGCAGTCTGTCGACCGGACTCAGCACGACCAACAGCAACGTGACGAGCTTGTCGAGTTCCACATCGACGGGGATCAGCTCACTGTCTACGTCGACCTCGACTGGAGTCAGCAGTTTGTCGACGGGGTTGAGCACGACGAACAGCAATGTCGGCAGTCTGTCGACCGGTTTGAGCACGACCAACAGCAACGTGACGAGCCTGTCGAGCTCCACATCGACGGGCATCAGCTCGCTGTCTACGTCGACCTCGACTGGCGTTAGCAGTCTGTCGACGGGGTTGAGCACGACGAACAGCAACGTCGGTAGCCTCTCGACTGGACTCAGCACGACCAACAGTAATGTGACGAGCCTGTCGAGCTCTACATCGACGGGCATCAGCAGCCTGTCGACTGGCCTGAGCACGACGAACAGCAACGTCGGAAGCCTCTCGACCGGACTCAGCACGACCAACAGTAATGTGACGAGCCTGTCGAGCTCCACGTCGACCGGCATCAGCTCGCTGTCGACGTCGACTTCGACGGGTATCAGCGGCCTGTCCACTGGCCTGAGTACGACCAACAGCAACGTCGGCAGTTTGTCGACCGGACTGAGCACCACAAATAGCAACGTGACGAGCCTGTCGAGTTCCGCATCGACGGGGATCACCTCGCTGTCGACCGGCCTGAGCACGACCGGCAGCAACGTATCGAGTCTGTCGACGGTGGTATCGGCCACACGCACGCACTACTACAGCGTGAACGATAACGGCACGCAGCAAGGCAACTACAACAACGACGGTGCGACCGGCGTGAACGCCCTCGCGATGGGCACGAACGCGAGCGCGGCGGGTGCCAGCAGCGTGGCTGCGGGCAACGCAGCGAATGCGAGCGCGCAGAATGCGGTCGCGATCGGCAACGGCGCGGCCGCTGGCGATGCCAACAGCGTGGCACTGGGCAGCAACTCGAAGACCGCACCGTCGAACCCGACGGCGACGGGCACGATCGGTGGCCAGACGTACAACTACGCAGGCTCGAGCCCGACGGGCGTTGTATCGGTGGGCGATGTGGGCGCCGAACGGCAGGTGACGAACGTGGCCGCAGGCCGCGTCACGAGCACGAGCACTGATGCGGTCAACGGCTCGCAGCTGTTCGCGACGAATACGGCGGTCAATTCGCTGTCGACGGGGGTTGGTGATCTGTCGACCGGCATCAGCTCACTGTCGACTGGGTTGAGCACGACGAACAGCAACGTGACGAGTCTGTCGAGTTCGACGTCGACGGGTATTAACTCACTGTCGACTGGGTTGAGCACGACGAACAGCAACGTCACGAGTCTGTCGAGCTCCACTTCGACGGGCATCAGCTCGCTGTCGACTGGGTTGAGCACGACGAACAGCAACGTGACGAGTCTGTCGAGTTCGACGTCGACGGGGATCAGCTCGCTGTCGACTGGGCTGAGCACGACGAACAGCAACGTGACGAGTCTGTCGAGTTCGACGTCGACCGGCATCAGCTCGTTGTCGACGGGGGTGACTTCGCTGTCGACGTCTACCTCGACCGGCATCAGCAGCCTGTCGACTGGCTTGAGCACGACGAATAGCAACGTCACGAGCCTGTCGAGCTCCACTTCCACGGGTATCAGCTCGCTGTCGACAGGTGTGACTTCGTTGTCCACATCGACTTCGACGGGTATCAGCAGCTTGTCGACTGGCCTGAGCACGACGAACAGCAATGTGGCTAGCCTTTCGAGTTCCACGTCGACGGGCGTCAGCTCGCTGTCGACGGGTGTGAGCTCACTGTCCACATCGACCTCGACGGGTATCAGCAGTCTGTCGACCGGACTGAGCACGACCAACAGCAATGTGACGAGTCTGTCGAGCTCCACGTCGACCGGCATCAGCTCGCTGTCGACTGGCGTGACTTCGCTGTCCACATCGACCTCGACCGGCATCAGCAGTCTGTCGACCGGACTGAGCACGACCAACAGCAATGTGACGAGCCTGTCGAGCTCCACGTCGACCGGCATCAGCTCGTTGTCGACTGGTGTGACTTCGCTGTCCACGTCGACTTCCACTGGCATCAGCAGTCTGTCGACTGGTCTGAGCACGACCAACAGCAATGTGACGAGTCTGTCGAGCTCCACATCGACCGGCATCAGCTCGTTGTCGACTGGTGTGACTTCGCTGTCGACGTCGACTTCCACTGGTATCAGTAGCCTTTCGACGGGCTTGAGTACGACGAACAGCAACGTCACGAGTCTGTCGACCGGACTGAGCACGACCAACAGCAACGTGACGAGTCTGTCGAGTTCCACGTCAACGGGTATCAGCTCGTTGTCGACGGGCGTGACTTCGCTGTCCACGTCGACCTCGACTGGTATCAGCAGCCTGTCGACCGGTCTGAGCACTACCAACAGCAATGTGACGAGTCTGTCGAGCTCCACATCGACCGGCATCAGCTCGCTGTCGACGTCGACCTCGACTGGCATCAACAGCCTGTCGACTGGCCTCAGCACGACTAACAGCAACGTCACGAGTCTCTCCAGCTCGACCTCCACGGGTATCAGCTCGTTGTCGACGGGCGTGACTTCGCTGTCCACGTCGACCTCGACTGGTATCAGCAGCCTGTCGACTGGCTTGAGCACAACCAACAGCAACGTGACGAGCTTGTCGAGCTCCACGTCCACCGGAATCAGCTCGCTGTCGACGTCGACCTCGACTGGCATCAACAGCCTCTCGACCGGCCTGAGCACGACGAACAGTAACGTCACGAGCCTGTCGAGCTCTACGTCGACTGGCATCAGCTCGTTGTCGACGGGTGTGACTTCGTTGTCCACCTCGACGTCGACGGGTATCAGTAGCCTGTCGACCGGCTTGAGCACAACGAACAGCAACGTCACGAGCCTGTCGAGCTCCACCTCGACCGGCATCAGCTCGTTGTCCACGTCGACGTCGACTGGCATCACTAGCCTGTCCACCGGTCTGAGCACGACGAACAGCAACGTCACGAGTCTGTCGAGCTCCACCTCGACGGGTATCAGCTCGCTGTCCACGTCGACCTCGACTGGTATCAACAGCCTGTCCACCGGTCTGAGCACGACGAACAGCAACGTCACGAGTCTGTCGAGCTCCACCTCGACGGGTATCAGCTCGCTGTCCACGTCGACCTCGACTGGTATCAACAGCCTGTCCACCGGTCTGAGCACGACGAACAGCAACGTGACGAGCCTGTCGAGCTCCACGTCGACGGGTATCAGCTCGCTGTCCACGTCGACCTCGACTGGCATCAACAGTCTGTCGACTGGCCTGAGCACAACGAACAGCAACGTGACGAGCCTGTCGAGCTCCACGTCGACGGGTATCAGCTCGCTGTCCACGTCGACGTCGACCGGTATCAACAGTCTGTCGACTGGCCTGAGCACGACGAACAGCAACGTGACGAGCCTGTCGAGCTCTACGTCGACTGGCATCAGCTCACTGTCCACGTCAACCTCGACCGGTATCACCAGCCTGTCGACCGGCCTGAGCACGACGAACAGCAATGTGACGAGCCTGTCGAGCTCCACGTCGACTGGCATCAGCTCACTGTCCACGTCAACCTCGACCGGCATCAACAGCCTGTCGACTGGTTTGAGCACGACGAACAGCAACGTGACGAGTCTGTCGAGTTCCACGTCGACGGGTATCAGCTCGCTGTCGACGTCCACCTCAACCGGCATCACCAGCCTGTCGACCGGCTTGAGCACGACCAACAGCAACGTGACGAGCCTGTCGAGCTCCACCTCGACCGGCATCAGCTCGTTGTCGACCGGCGTGAATTCACTGTCCACGTCAACCTCAACCGGCATCACCAGCCTGTCGACCGGCCTGAGCACAACGAACAGCAACGTCACGAGCCTGTCGAGCTCCACCTCAACGGGCATCAACTCGCTGTCGACGGGCGTGGCTTCGCTGTCCACCTCGACCTCGACCGGCATCAGCAGCCTGTCGACTGGCCTGAGCACAACCGACAGCAACGTCACAAGCCTGTCCACGTCGACCTCGACCGGCATCACCAGCCTGTCGACCGGCCTGAGCACAACGAACAGCAACGTCACGAGCCTGTCGAGTTCCACGTCCACAGGCATCAACAGCCTGTCCACCGGCGTGTTCTCGCTGTCGACGTCCACTTCGACCGGCATCAACAGCTTGTCGACTGGCCTGAGCACGACGAACACGAGCCTCGTAAGCCTGTCGACGTCCACCTCGACCGGCATCACGAGTCTGTCGACCGGCCTGAGCACAACCGGCAGCAGCCTGACGAGCCTGTCCACCTCGACCTCGACTGGCCTGACTTCACTGTCCACCGGCTTGAGCTCGACCAACAGCAACGTCACCAGCCTGTCGACGTCGACCTCGACCGGCCTGACCTCGCTGTCCACCGGACTGAGCACGACGAACAGCAACGTGTCGAGTCTGTCGACCGGTCTGAGCACGACCGGCAGCAACGTATCGAGCCTGTCGACGGTCGTGTCAGCCACACGCACGCACTACTACAGCGTGAACGATAACGGCACGCAGCAGGCCAACTACAACAACGACGGCGCGACCGGCGTCAACGCACTCGCTGCGGGCACCAACGCATCTGCGGCGGGTGTCAGCAGCGTGGCAGTCGGTAATAGCGCCAACGCCTCGGCCAGCAACTCGATAGCGATCGGCAACGGTGCCGTAGCGTCGATCGCCAACTCGGTTGCGCTCGGCTCGGGTTCGGTTACGGCGCAAGCTGTACCAACACCGACTGCGTCGATCGGCTCGATGTCGTTAGGTTCGTTCGCGGGCGGCGCGCCGGATGGCGTAGTGAGCGTCGGTTTGATGGGGTTGAACGGTGCGCCTGGTATAACGCGGCAAATTACCAATGTCGCTGCAGGCCAGATCACGGCGACCAGCACCGACGCAATCAACGGCAGCCAGCTGTTCAATGTGGCCAGCCAACTGAGCACGTCACTGGGCCAGATCTCGTCACTGTCGACGGGCCTGAGCACAACCAACAGCAACCTGAACAGCCTGTCCACTTCGACCTCTACAGGTGTCGGCAGTCTGTCGACGTCGGTCTCGACGGGTATCAGCAGTCTGTCGACGGGCCTCAGCACGACGGCCTCGACGCTCGACCCGGGTAACCCGAACCACAACCAGAACGGCGGCAACGCGTCGACGCAGGGCCGCACGTTCGGCAACACGACGGTGACCACGGTCAACTCGTCGAGCTGTGGTTCGGCTGCCGGCACCGATACGACGACGTCGGGTACCTGCGCGCAGACCGGCACGATCGCCGGCGTGAACGGGGCAACCGCGACAGTCGCCGCAACCGGTGCAACGGCAATCGGTTCGCAGTCGCTCGCCCAGGACAACAACACGACGGCGATCGGCTTCCGGGCAACCGCGCAGGGTCAGGGTTCGACGGCGATGGGCTTCCAGTCGCAGGCAACGGGCTCGCAGTCGACAGCGCTCGGCTCGAACTCGATCGCCAGCGGCGCGAACTCGGTAGCGATCGGTGCGGGCTCGGTGGCGAACGAGGCGAACACGGTGTCGGTGGGGGCGGCCGGCAGCGAGCGGCGCATCACGAACGTCGCGCCGGGTGTGAACCCGACCGACGCAGTGAACATGCAGCAGTTGCAGAGCGTGCAGAGCAACGTCAACACGGTCGCGAAGTACGCGTACTCGGGTGTGGCGATGGCCGGTGCGCTGGCAGGCATGCCGCAGGTCGAGCCGGGCAAGACGTTCATGCTCGGCGCCGGCGTCGGCAACTACGGCGGCTACTCGGCTGTGGCAGTCGGCGGCAGTGCGCGGGTCACGCAGAACACGATCGTCAAGTTCGGCGTGAGTACCTCGAGCGGCGAAAAGGTGATGTTCAACGCCGGGGTCGGTTACTCGTGGTAAGCCCCGGGCGGTAGCGTCGGAGCGCCTCTGACGCTATGATTGCCGTACCCCTCGCGGACCGCTGTCGTACAGCGGTCCGCGCTACTTCTGCTCCATGGCCATGCGCATCGGAATCTCCGTCATCAGTCATCAGGGCCAGAATATCTGGCAGAACGGCCTCGGTCAGAACGTGGTGTTCCTGGCCCGGCTGTTCCAGCGGCTGCCGTTCGTGCGCGCGGTCTCGCTGATCGACGTCGGCGACCAGGGCGCAATGCCCGAACAGGTCGACACGACGACGCTCGGTCTAAAGCTGATGTCGCAGCGCGAAGCGACCGACGAGGTCGACGTCATTATCGAAATGTCTGGCGCGCTCGATGTGCAATGGCTCGATCTGATGCGCGCCCGCGGCAAGAAGGTCGTCTACTACTGTTGCGGTCATCCGTTCGCGGGCCTCGCGGAACCGCCGGTATTCGACAAACCGAGCCACTTCTCGCGTGCGGATCGCTGCGACGAAATCTGGGTGCTGCCCGAGTACCAGATGTTCGCGAGTTTCCAGCGCACGCTGCATCGCTGCGCGGTGCACGCGGTGCCTTATCTGTGGCATCCGCAGTTCGTTCAGCAACGCATCGCCGAAGTCGAAGGGCAAGGTTTTCGCTTCGGCTGGGAAGCTGCGCATGAACAACGCGTCAAAGACGCACGCACCGGCTTACGTGTCGCGATCTTCGAGCCGAACATCTCGGTAGCGAAGACATCGATGATCTCGATGCTCGCGTGCGACGAAGCGTATCGCGTAGACCGCGCGAGCATCGACGCGATGCACGTGCTCAACACGCTGCACATGGCAAACCATCCGACGATGCTGCATCTCGCGAATTCACTCGATCTCGTGCGCGAACACAAGGCGACGTTCCATGGGCGCCACGATATCGTCGGGTTCATGGTGCAGCATGCGGACGCGGTGGTGTCCCATCAATGGACCAACGATCAGAACTACAGCTACATGGATGCGCTGGCCGGCGACTATCCGCTCGTGCATAACTCCGAATGGCTGCGCGATTTCGGCGCGGGCTACTACTACCCCGAGTTCGACGCGGTGCAGGGCGGCGCGCAGTTGCGGCATGCGGCAGCCACCCACGATGCGAATCTCGCGGACTATCGCAGCCGCTCGCAGCGCGTGTTCGATGCGCTCGACCCGTTCGCCGAACCCAATCTGCAGGGCTACGCGGACCGGTTGCGGGATCTGTGCCGCGATACGTCTTTTATCGACGGGCGGCAAGCATCATGAACACGAACCGTCTGAACGTCGGCGTATCGATCTACGTGCGCAAGGGCACGCAGTCGCTGTGGGAAAACGGCATCTTCCAGAACTGCATCTATCTCGTGATGCTGCTCAAGCTGATGCCGCGCGTAGGCAATGTGTTTCTCGTCGCGGGCGGCGACGGCAGCACCGAGGACGCAAAGAATTTTCTCGGCGATGCGCCGGCGCCGGTGATCGACATGAACACCGCGCTCGACAGTCTCGACCTGATGATCGAGATGAGCGCGCAGCTGGGCCGCGAATGGATCGTTGCGTTCCGCGAGCGCGGCGGCAAGGTCGTGACGATGCGCGTCGGCAACGACTACGTGATCGACATCGAGCGGATGGTGTTCGACAAGCCGCACGGGCTGCTCATTTCGGGCGCACCGTACGACGAGATCTGGACGCTGCCGCAGTACGAGAAAACCGCCGCGCAGTATTACCGCAGCGCGATGCGCGCGAGTGTGCGGATCGTGCCGCATCTGTGGAGTCCCGCGATGCTCGAGCGCGAGGCCGCTGCGTTGCCTGAAGGCATGAGCTTCGGTTATCGGCCGGGACGTCGGCGCTGGCGCGCGGGCATCTTCGAGCCGAACATCTGCATGGTGAAGACGGGCTTCATCCCGATGCTGTGCTGCGAAGTCGCGCATCGCGCGAATCCCGACATGCTCGAACGCGTGTGGGCGTACAACACGTTCCACCTGAAAGAGCATGTGACGTTCAACGGTTTCGCGCGCAGTCTGAATATCGTGCAGCATGGTTTGACATCGTTCGAAGGACGCTTTCCGTTCGTGCGTGTCGTGTCGAGCGATGTCGACGCGGTCGTGTCGCATCATTGGGAGAACGCGCAGAACTATGTGTATTACGAGGCGCTGTACGGCGGCTATCCGCTGATCCACAACTCGCATCTGCTCGGCGATTGCGGTTATCGTTTCCACGACTTCGACTGCGAAGAGGGCGGTGCAGCGCTGCTGCGCGCGTTCGCGGAACACGATGCCGGGCTCGATGCATACCGTCAGACGGCGAACGCGTATCTGCGCCGACTCGATCCCGAGAACGAAGACAACGTGCGCGCGTATGCGGATGCAATCGACGCGCTCTATGTGCAATCAACGTGAGTCGCGAGCCATGAACTCGTCTTTTCGTTTTTTATCTCGCACGTGCGCGATAACTGCCGCGTTCGTCGCGTTGCTGGCTGCGGCACCGGACGGCGCGTTCGCGCAAAGCATTCTTTCGGCGCCGACCCAGGCCGGTCCGTTGAACTCGATGGCCGCGGCGATCAACAACATCGGCGTCAAGCAATGCCGGTCGCAATTGACCGCGCTGTCGACGCTCGGCGTCCAGGGGACGACCACCAACGATCTTTTGCTCGACTGGGATCACAAGCGCGTGAACACGAGCCCGATCTTTTCGCTGATCGGCCTCGAGTATGGGTCGAATGCGGCGGCGATGTCGGTGACGGCGGTGCCGGAAGCGGACGGTTCGTGTTCGATGTCGGCGGAGCGCATTTCGGTTGCGCCGGTCGCGTGCAAGACAGTCGCGGGGCAGGAACTGCAGGGCTATCGCGCGACGCCGCTGCTCGGTCACATGACGGTCTACACGGACGGCAAGGACGCGGGCTCGTCGGTGTCGCTGATCGATTCGCCGTCGGGCTGCCTCGTCATCCGGCGCTACGTGGCGTTTTCGAAAGCGGCGGCGCGTTGATACTGCGCGTTGCTCATCTTGCACGCGGCGGATTCCGGACGGGAGGGAAGAAATGAAACGTGAGATCGTGAAGCGCATGGCCGTCGTGCTGATGATTTCGTTCGCGACGATTGCAACGACCGCGAAGGCCGCGCCCGGCACGTCCGCCGACGAACTGCTGCGGGATGCCGATGCGGTGCTGCAGCAGATCGACGCAGCGCATGGGAGCGTGCTTTGGGACAACGCAGCGCCTTTCATCAAAGCGAAGTTCCCTGAGCCTCAGTTTGTCGCGCAGTTGCAGCAGACGCGTCAGTCGTTTGGCGTCGTGACCACACGTGGGTGGGCGTCTGTCACGCGGCTGCAGTATGCGAACGACCATGACATTCCAGACGGTCTATACGCGAACGTCGACTATGCGTCGCACACGGCTGATGGCAAGAGCGTGTTCGAGCTGGTCAGCTTCCGGCTGGAGTCCGATAACCAGTGGCATATGACCGGCTACAACGTGCGCCTGACCCAGTCGAATAATCCTGCTGTCCAGCAAGGCGTAGTCAAGCCATGAACGGACTGCGCGTCGGCATCACGATCGGGTTGCACCACGAAGCGGAAACGCTGTGGAACAACGGCATCAAGCAGAACGCGGTGTTCCTCGCCGAGGCGCTGCGGCATTGTCCGAGCGTCGGCTCGACGGTGCTCGTCAACACGACGCAGATTCCGGTCACCGACAAACTCCCGTGGGATCTGACGCGCTGGCCCACGCGCACCTTCGACGACGCAAAAGATTCGCTCGACGTGCTGATCGAACTGGGCGGCCAGATCGACGGCGCGCAGACCGCATATCTGAAGCAGCGCGGCGTGCGGCTCGTGTCGTACTGCTGCGGGTTCGAATACGTGCACGCGATGGAATCGGTGCTGTTCCGCAAGCCGCTGTGGGGCGAGAACCTGTTCATCAACCAGCACTACGACGACATCTGGATGATTCCGCAGGTCGATCGCATCAGCCGCTCGTATTTCGAGGTGCTGCGCCGGTTGCCTGCGCGCGTCGCGCCGTTCATCTGGAGCCCGATGTTCATCGATACGCGCAGCAAGGATCTGCCGGAGCAAGGGCGCTATCGTCCGCACGGCGGTCCAAAGCGGCTGTCGGTGATCGAGCCGAACATCAACATCGTGAAGTTCTGCCTGTACCCGACGCTGATCGCCGATCTCGCGTACCGTGCGCGGCCCGACGACATCGAGATCCTGCAGGTCACCAACGCCGAGCAGATCGCGCGCGAAAGCCTCGAATTCATCTCGCTGATGAACCAGCTCGACATCGTGCGCGCACACAAGGCAGTGTTCCTCGGACGGCACGACACGCCCGAGTTTCTGTCGAGCAATACGGACATCCTGATTTCGCACCAGCTGGAAAATCCGCTGAACTACATCTATCTCGAGGCATGTTGGCAAGGGTATGCGCTCGTGCACAACGCGTCGCTGTGTCCGGACCTCGGTTACTACTATCCGGACAACGACGCGACGAAGGGTGCGCAGCAGGTGTTGGCCGCGCTCGATCAGCACGACGCGCATGCATCGTGGTATCGCGAGAACCAGCGCACGATGATCGCGCGTTATCTGCCGGATCATCCGCAGCTGGTCGCGACCTACGACGCGCTGCTCGAAGACCTGTTGCGCCGGCCGCTCCGTTAGCCGGCAATCTGCATAGCGAAGGCGACGTCCGCGTCGCATCTTGATGAGCGAGTTCAACCATGCTGTTTGGCCGCATTGCCGGACTCCTTGAGCAGGGCGATCTGCTCGGCGCCGCGCGGGACATCGCGCAATGGCGCGACGCGCAGCCCGACGACGTTGGCGCATTGACGCTCGCGGCCCGCCTGCTGCGCCTGCGCGGACGCTATGCGCAGGCGGTGGCAACGCTCGAACCGGCGCTTGCGGTGGTCGGCGGATTTGCGCCCGCACTCGTCGAGATCGCGCGTTCGACGCGGGCGCTCGGCCAGCATGCAGTCGCGTTGCAATGGTTCGAGCGCGCGTGGGCGGCGCGCAGCGGCAGCGATGCCGACGACACGACCGACGCCTGGCGCGGCTGGCCGTCGGAATGGGTCGAACTGCTCGTGCAGCAGGAGCGGCATCAGGACGCGATCGCCATCGCTCAGGCATGGTGTGCCGCCGACAGCGAACGCGCGCAGCCGTGGTTCGTGCTGGGACTGTCGCAGCAGCGCATCGGCGAACTGAACGCCGCGTTCGACGCGTACAGCCGCGCGATGCAGATCGACCCCGATCTGCCGATGCTGCGCAACAACCTGGGCGCGCTGCACAACCAGCTGAACGATCATGCGACGGGGCGCCGGCTCGTGCTGGATGTGCTCAATCGCGATCCGGAGAACGCGCTCGCGTGGGTCAATCTGTCGAGCGCATGTCTGTCGCTGCGCGAGCCGGACAACGCGCTACTGGCTGCCGAGCGCGCATGCGTGCTGGCACCGTCGTATGCCGAGGCACACGGCGCGCGCGTGAGTGCGTTGAAGGAACTGCAGTGCTGGGACGATGCGCTCGCAGCGGCGATCCGTTGCGTCGAACTCACGCCGCATTCGCCGCGTGTGCAGTGGTCGGTGGCGATGCTGCAACTGGTGCGCGGCGATTACGTGAACGGCCTCGTGAATCATGAAGCGCGCTGGCAGGGATCGATCGAGCTGGGGAGAACGCCGACGTTCTATCCCGAGCGTCGCTGGCGCGGCGAGGACCTTGTGGGCAAGCGACTGTTCGTGTGGGGCGAGCAGGGGCTCGGCGATGCGCTCCAGTTCGTGCGCTTCGTCCCGCTGATCGCAGAGCGCGTGAAAAGCGCGGGCGGCACGCTCGTCTATCACACGTTCGACGGCCTGCAGTCGCTGTTCAGGCACAGTCTCGCGCACATTGGCGTGCAGCCCATCGTCGGGCTGAATGTCGATCCGGCTTCATTCGATTTCCATATTCCAGTCGGCAGCCTGCCGTTGATGTTCGGCACGACGCCCGATACGTTGCCGGCCGCCGGGGGTTATCTGCAGGCCGATCCGGCGCGGGTCGAGCGGTGGCGTGTGAAGCTTGGGGCCTCTCGTGCGTTGCGTGTGGGTCTGGTGTGGAGCGGCAGCGTTGGGCATCAGCGCAATCCGCTGCGCTCGGTCGAGCCCGAGCAGTACGCGCAGGCGTTCGGCGGCATCGAAGGCGTCGAGTTCTATAGTCTGCAGGTGGGTCATGGCGGCGACGTCATGCGGATGCGGGAGCAAGGGCTGACGGTCGCCGATCCGACGCCCGACCTCGTCTCATTCGACGAAACGGCCGCACTGATGCGCAACCTCGATCTGGTGATCACGGTGTGCACGTCGGTCGCGCATCTGGGCGGTGCGCTGGGCGTGCCGACGTGGCTGCTGCTCGACGTCAATCCGCACTGGGTGTGGATGCTTGAGCGCCGCGACAGCCCGTGGTACAGCAGCCTGAAGCTGTTCCGCCAGCGCGATTATCGCGACTGGTCGCCGGTGATGGGCGAACTGCGGGGCGAAGTGAGACGGTTGGCATTCGAGCGTACTGGCGTTTGAAGAAAATGTTTAACGCAATCGCGAGGCGGTTGCCCGGATGGCGTCGCCATTGTGCGAGGCGATGCCGCTGACATACCATTGCTGCAGGGCGCTGCGTGTGGCCGGGCGGATCGAAATGACGAGCCGCTCTTGTCCGCCACGTGCGCCGTGCGGGCTTGCGGCGATGGCACGAACAACACAGCTGCCCCGGCATCGACGATACCAGGATGCGGGGCGCGAGATTCATCACGACAAAGAGCCGATCCATGTCTACTGACGACACCTCCGACGTCTTCCTCAAGATCTATCGCGAGCAGAGCTGGCCTTCCGCCGGGAGCGTGTCCGGCTGGGGATCGGAGTTGCCCAATACCGCGCAGATCATTCGCGAGCTGCCGGGGTTCCTGCGCCGCTTCTTCGTGCGATCGATAGTCGACGTGCCGTGCGGCGATTTCAACTGGATGCAGCACGTCGATCTCACCGGCATCGACTACACCGGCGCCGACATCGTGCCCGATCTGATCGCCGCGAACCAGGCGACCTACGGTTCGGCGAACCGGCGCTTTCTGCATCTCGATCTGCTGACCGATCCGCTGCCCGATTGCGATCTGATCTTCTGCCGCGACTGCCTGTTCCACTTCTCGCATGCGGATGTGTTCCGCGCGTTCCAGACCTTCGCGAACAGCCGCGCGCGCTACGTGCTCACGACCACCTTCACGTGCCGCACCTACCCGCGCAACGGCGACATCGTGACCGGGCAGTGGACGCCGATCAATCTCGAGATGGCGCCGTACGATCTGCCGCCGCCGCGCGCGCTGCTGATCGAAGGCAGTCAGGAGGGCATCATCTACGGGCCCGATAACGTGACCGTGCCGCAGTTCGACCGCTGTCTCGGACTGTGGGAAATCGACACCATCCGTGAACGGCTGCGGCAACGCGATGCACAGGCGGGCCACGCGCAATGATCGTCCTGAGTCATTTCCGACGGCCCGCGCCAGCGAGCCTCGACAATCATCGACATTACGCGGGCAAGCTCGGCTACCGGCACGACTACAACGACGCGACCGGGATGACCGATCGCCGGCCGCTGTGTCTGCTCTACAAGTACGAGTGGCTGCTGCATACGCTGCGGCGCGCGGCGGAAGGCGAATGCGTATTGCTGCTGAGCGAGGACGCGGCGATCGTTCGCGTGATGCCGCTGGAACGGGTGCTCGGCAATCGCGACTGGCTGCTTGCGCGTACGTCCGGTCACGCGCTGCCGCAAGTCGACGTGCAGATCTGGCGTAACACGCCGGCGGGGCGCGCGGCCGTCGAGGCGATCGTGCTGCGTTGCCGTCTGGGTGGCGAGCCGATCGAAGCCGAGGCCAAACTGTTCGAAGGGTTGGAGACGGTTCACTACCAGAATCTGATCGACGGCATTTGCCCGGTGATGGGCGCGGGCTACAACTACGATCCGGCGTGGAGTCGCGTACCGACCTTCGCGATCAGCATCGACGATTCGCCGGAAATCCCATCGGGTAAAGGCGTGACGCCGAGGTTCCGCGACATTCTCGTTGCGCATGTGAACCGGCATCTCGCGTCGGGCCTGCCGCTGTTCAACTTCCCGATCTACCCGGCAGCCGACACCGCGGAACGCAGCACGTACGGGCCAGGCTCGCGGATCGCGCTGACCACGCTGTACACGTCCAACATCGGTTCATATGGGCGGATCGCGGAGCGCAATTTCCGGCGCTACTGCGACGCGCATGGCTACACGCTGCACGTTCATCGCGACATCCCGAAAGAGGTCGGCCTGGCCGCGAGCGGCAACTGGTTCAAGCCATGGCTGCTGCACGCGTATCTGCAGCATCACGATTGGGTCTTCTGGATCGATGCCGACGTGCTGATCGCCGATCTGGACCGGCCGCTGGAAAGCCTGCTGGGCGACCGCGACTGGCTGCTTGCCCGCGACGTCGGGCAATGGGCATTCAATTCGGGCGTGATGGGGTTTCGGCGCACCGCGCGCAACGAGGCGATGCTGCTCGATCTGATGACCGATATCTCGGCTGTCGTCGACCGGTCGTCCGTGTATGCGAGCAACGGCGACCAGATGTATTTCATCGAAGCGATGAATCGTGCGGGGTTGCTGGACGATGCGCCCGTGCTGGATTCGACGGCGTTCAATACGCCGTGGATGCTGCGGCGGCCCGACAGCTTCATCGTCCACTACTACGGCATGTGGACGGAAATGCGTGCGCTGATGATGGCGCACGACGACGCGTTGCTGGACTAGCGGCGGGCTGTTCCTGGCGCGTCGATACTCTCGCCGCGCATCGGCGGCGAGAGCTTCATCGATCGTTCAGTGAACGACGATCGTGACGCGGCGGTTTTTCGCGCGTCCTTCCTTCGTCGCGTTCGACGCGGCCGGATCATCCGGGCCGAGCCCGTGTGCGGCAAACGACGCCGACTTCATCCCGTGTTCCTTCAGATAGGCGACCACCGTGTCGGCGCGGCGCTGCGACAGATTCATGTTGTGCGCCCGCGTGCCGCGCGAATCCGTGTACCCGTTCACCGTGACTTCCGTGAAGGTCGTGTCCTTGTTCGCGGCGATCAGCGCATCGAGTTTCTCGATACCGGCCGGCGCGAGGTTCGCGCGGTCGGTCATGAAGTTCGCTTCGCCATTGAGTTCGAGACGGGTCGGAGCCGCGCTTGCGGCCGGTTCCGATGCCGCAGCGGGTTCCGCTGCCGTTTGCGCCGCGCCGCACTGGAACGTGAAGTTGCGGGGATCGCTGGCAGCCCCTTCGGGTCGAACGGCATCGACCGATTCAATCACCCGCACAGGCTGATCGCCGCAGATGCGCTGCGCGGCCTTCATACATGCGTTCGAGCTTTCGAAAATACCGCCGCATTCGACCCGATACGCTTTCTCGTGCCCTGGAACATCGACGGAGTAAGCGTTGAACGTCGGGCCGGACATGGAGGAGCAGCCTGCCAGGGCAGCGGAGAGAGCGAGCCAGCAGAGGGCGATCTTTTTCATATCGACATCCAGGATGTGTGTGAGTCGACCCGGCAATGGGCGATTTATGGAAGGGTCGGCCGACCGGCTGGTGCGGCGAACTACACCGTGTCGCGGCAACGCGGTCCATGCGACAGGAATATCCGGCCAATATAGCTTAGCGCTTCGTTCGGGATTGCCAAGGAATGTTAGGCGAGATCGGCACTGAATGTGTGCGCAAATCAGGAGCGGCGTCGAGAACGGCGGACGAACCGCAGTCGAATCTCGTTACGACACGCAAAGAAAAAAAGCGCACCGCCGCAAGTGGGGGGTTGGAGGTGCGCATGTCAACGAGGAAGTGTGCTTCAACGACGAGAACGGATGAATCGTTGAAGCCATGCGAGTGTAGAGGCGCGCGAAATTGCGACAGTGAATAAATGTGTGCTCAGGTCCTTGCCACGTTCTGCGCGGAGGGTCGCCAGCGGATATCGATAGATGCATGCAGGGCGCATGCTTTTTCACTATTTAACAGTCTTAGAGCGAGGCTTCCAGGAGAATGCATTAGTAGAAAGTGTTGCGTGCATTGGCTCGACATGATCATCCGATCGCCTGCCTCAAATTGTCAGGCGTAAAAAAATATCGATCGACATGTCTTACGGGGAGTCTGGCGGAACGCGGCTTGCATGGCCGCGTCCGCAGTGTCGCGCAATAGACCAGCATAGATAGAACGAGTGAGTCGTCGGGAACGTACCAAAATGAGAATTTGTATCCTTGATAACGATGTACAGATCCTCGACACGATCAGCGAAGTATTAGGCAACGCGGGCCACGTGTGCCACCGCTTTACCGAAGGACGAACTCTCGTCAGGCATTTGCAGCGGCAGTCGGTTGATCTGCTGATACTCGAATGGGTGCTGCCCGACATGTCGGGTGAAGAAGTGCTGCAATGGGTTCGCAAGCACCTGCCGCCGAGCGTGCTTGTGCTGTTTCTCACATCCCGTCGCCGCGATACCGATATTGTCTCGATATTCGACGGTGGCGCCGACGACTGCGTCGTCAAGCCGGTCTCTCCCAATGTGTTTGCCGCGCGCGTCGAATCGCTGTTGCGTCGCAAGCAGATGCGGGCCACGGTGCCTGGGACGATCACGTTTGGGCCGTATACGTTTCATACCGGCGGCGCGGTAACGATGAACGGCAACCGCTTGCCGTTGACGCGCAAGGAACGCGATCTCGCGTTGATGCTGTTCCAGCATTTGAACCAGCCTGTCTCACGCGATCATCTGCTCGAGGTGGTATGGAAAGCGGACGTGCGTTTCGAATCGCGAACGGTCGATACACATATTTCTGTCTTGAGAAAGAAGATGCAATTGCAGCCTGAGACAGGCTTCAAGATCACGACCATCTACGGTTATGGCTACCGTCTCGAATCGATCGGCGAATCCGGTGTTATTGACGAATAAGTGCTGAATAAACGCCAGATAAGTACCAGGTAATTTCGAGATAGCGGGCGTGAGTCTCTCGCGACTCGGTTAGCCCGACTGCTTTCTTCCTTCATTCATCCCAAAGCTGAACTCGCCCATTTCGCGGCGCCTGCGCGGCTGACATTCGCTCGACTTCGTCGTTGGTGGTTTGGGTTTGTGATGGGAGTGGTGGTGCGGCGGCGCGTCTTTCGACATGCACGTCGATTGCCGGATGCGGCGTAGTGCGCCGAGGCGATTTCCCCAAACGTGCATGCTTTTTCATAGGCACCCCGTCAGTCAGTCTGGCCGCTCTTATGCGTAATCGCGTTGGCTGCGCAATACATAAACCGAGTCTAACTTAGGCTGTTGGCCTTAGACTTTTAACTATTGTAAAAGCCATGCAATTTGAGTTGTGTCAAATCTCAAAATTAAATAAGGTCATGGGCGAAATGTCAGATCGATCACGAACCTGACCACAATACACACGGGCGTCAACTACGTCTTGCCCGGATTTCTCCGGGATCTGTAGCCGTGCAGCAGATCGCAAGCGGTTGCAGCAGGCACACACAACGCAATGAAAACGACGAGACACGTCCTGGTTCTCACGGCTGGACCGCAGCCCGAATGGATGCCTGACCTCGAATCTCAATTCTGGTCCGTCACGTCCTCGCTTCCCACACATGAACTTCGCAGAACGCTGCGTGCGAGCGATCTCGTATGCGTCGTGATCGACTTCTCGCACGAGTTCGACGTTAGCGCGCGCATGGCGCTCGAACGATTGCTCGCGTTGCCGCACGTCGGCGCAGTCGGTCTGCTGGGCCCCGATCAACTGGCCGATCCGGTCGTGCGCGATCTCGCGGTCGATCATTGCTTCGATGTGCTATCCGTGCCGTTCGCGCCGGTACAACTGACGCTATCGCTGGCCTCCGCATTCGACATGCTGAAGTCACGGATGCGCGAGCTCGACCCTGACGGTAACGAACTGCTGCGTGCCGGCTTGAAGGGCGGACATCAGGTGCACGTCGAAGGCAGTATGGTCGGTTCGTGTGAAGCAATGATTTCGCTCTTTCGCTCGATACGCAAAGTCGCGCGAACGGATGCGCCCGTGTTCATTTCCGGAGAATCGGGTACCGGTAAGGAACTGACCGCGCAGGCGATTCACGAACGCTCGGAGCGTCGCGGTCGGCCTTTCGTTGCGATCAATTGCGGCGCGATTCCGCCACATCTACTGCAGTCGGAACTGTTCGGATACGAGCGCGGTGCGTTCACCGGCGCGAACCAGCGCAAGATCGGCCGCGTCGAGCAGGCGATGGGCGGCACGCTGTTCCTCGACGAGATCGGCGATCTGCCGCTCGAAAGCCAGGCGAGCCTGTTGCGCTTCCTGCAAGAAAAGACGATCGAACGGATCGGCGGTCATCAGCCGATCGACGTCGACGTGCGGATCGTCGCGGCGACGCACGTCGATATGCCCGAGGCGATCGCGAGTGGCCGGTTCCGCGAGGATCTGTTTCATCGGCTGTGCGTGCTTCATCTCGACGAACCGCCGCTGCGCGTGCGCGGAATGGACATCGAACTGCTTGCGCGGCGCGCGCTCGATCGTCATCGATCGGATTCGCAACGCAGGGTGCGCGGCTTTGCGCCCGATGCGATCGCCGCGCTCTATAGCTACGCTTGGCCGGGCAATGTGCGTGAGTTGATCAACCGTGTGCGGCGCGCGATCGTGATGTCGGATCATCCGTTCATTACCGCCGACGATCTCGATCTGGGCGAATACACGCAGAGCCGTACGGTGTCGCTCGCCGAGGCCCGCGAAGATGCGGACCGCGAGATCATCCAGCGGGCGCTGTTGAGAAATCACGGCAGCCTGAGCAAAGCGGCGGGGGATCTGCGCATTTCGCGCGTAACGCTGTCGCGACTGCTACGGACGCGTGGAATCGATGTGACAGCATTCCGGCCGTCGCGCAACAGCGATTGATTTAAAGATTGAACGACAACAGGCGCCGACAAAGCAGCGTCTGAAAGAAGAGATAAACGACGAGCGCGGCCGCGCTAAACAGAATATCGACGGACGCCGCGCTAAAGAACTCAACGCGAACGTCGATTCGAACTCAGGGCCGCGACGGCCAGTCGACCATCAACGCCTGGACCGGACGAGGCTGGCTCGTGATCTTCCGGCTGCGCACACCGTAGTCGGTGCAGAGCGTATCGGTGCCGAACAGTTCGGTGGCGACCGTGGCCAGTACGCCATTTTCCTGCCAGCGCAGGAAATGCCGATGACAGGTCTGATGCACCGGATACGTGTTCGGCATCGCGCTCCACGGCTTGCGATGATGCAGCACCCAGAGGATGCCGTTGACGACCTGACGGATGTCCGCATGCGGACGGCCGCGGCGTGGCCCGGTCGATTTCATTTCCGGAAGCAGGCGCGCAACGCGCATCCATTCATCTTCCGTGAGGTCGCGGAATGGGGGCTCAGGGCGGACAGGATTCGGTAACAATGGTTTCGACGACATTCGCTAGCGGAAAAAAGCACACAGAAGAACGCACACATGAGGTGCGCTTCGGGCAGGAAGCGCTGGTGCGACGGGGCTGGGTGCACACGGTGGCGGGCCGCTCTAGGCTACCGCGAATGTCGCAGAGAAAATGTCAATCATTGACAAATGAAGGGTGGGGGCGCGAGGGGATCGCGTGAACTTCTAAAGGACAGCGGAATAAAGCGTAAGCGGGAATTTTCACGCTAGGGTGTTTAGCGTTGCGCGAGCGTGTGCGCGCATCTCCGTCAGGCATCGCGTGAGTCAAGCAGAAGCGACTCAGCAGCAAGCCGCGAGCAAACGCCTCGATCTTTCAGATCACGCTGCCCGACCAGGACCGCTTCGCTTCATCGACAAAACGACCCGCAAGAAATCACGCAACGTCACGCGTCATCGGAACGCGCACGACCGCGTCGATACACCAATAGCCATGCGGCCAACAATCCCACCGCGATCCCGATAAGTTCGCAGAGCACGCGCAGGCCGATGGCGTCCGGGTCATGTATCCCGGTGAGGGCCACGCGCAGCAGAACCGGCGACTGCAGGTCCGCGTAATTGAAATAGAACAGGTTCCACAGATCGCCGCTCGAACTCGGCAGCAAGGCCAGCATGTAAGCCACGCCGAGTTCGCGGGCATGGTTCCACGATTGTTTGCGGGTCAGCCAGTGCACCAGCAGCAGCATGAGGAATCCGATCACCGCCGCAATCGCACCCGCTTGCAAGCCGCCGACGATGCCGTAACCCATCCACGATTGGTCGTAAAGCATGCAAGTGTCGTCCGGTCATCGATACCGGCGCATTATGCCCGAGTGCATTCCTACCCCATGGATTCGCCGGCATGACCCCGGCCCCGGTCCGGCCCACAACCCCACGCGCACCGCATTAACGAATCCCGAAGCCTCGCTTCGGAAATCGCGACTTCGCAACGAGCGGCGTTCGGGTTCATAGTGGAGCCCACGAATTCATCTATCCGGAGACCCCAACGTGTCCGACACCTCTGCGAACCTCGATGCATGGCTCGACCGGTCCGAGACCCAGCGCGATACCGTGACAGCGTTTCCACTCGCCGCATTGAGCGCGACGCTCGGCCAGCCGCCGGAAAACAAAGAAGTGCCGCCGCTATGGCATTGGCTCTATTTCCTGCCGGTTTCGCCGCTGGCCGAAGCCGGCCCGGACGGTCACTCGAAGCGTGGCAGCTTTATGCCGCCGGTGCCGCTGCCGCGCCGGATGTGGGCGGGCGGCCGCTTCACGTTCCATGCGCCGCTGAAGGCCGGCGACGAAGCGCGTCGCGTGTCGACGATCGTCAATATCGAGGACAAGACGGGTCGCACGGGCCGGCTCGTGTTCGTCACCGTGCGTCATGAGATCGACGTGGACGGCGAACTGCGTATCGACGAGGAGCAGGACCTCGTGTATCGCGAGGCTTCGTCAGACAACGCGAGTGAGCCGCGCAAGGAACCCGCCCGAGCGCCGCTCGACCACGCGTTCTCGCGCACGATCGAAACCGATCCGGTGCTGCTGTTCCGCTATTCGGCGCTGACCTTCAACAGTCACCGCATCCATTACGACCATCCGTACGTCACGCAGCAGGAAGGGTATCCGGGCCTCGTCGTGCACGGCCCGCTGATCGCGACGCTGCTCGTCGATCTCGTGCGGCGCGAACTGCCCAGCGCAACGCTCACGACCTTCTCGTTCCGCGCACTGCGGCCGACCTTCGTGCCGAACCCGTTTACCGTCTGCGGCAAGCCGTCGGCGGACGGCAAGAGCATCGAGCTGTGGGCCAAAGACCACGACGGCTATCTGACGATGCGCGCATCGGCGACGCTCGCCTGACCTTTTATCCCCGCCATGCAAACCAGTCATTCGGACCAGTATCAGGACATTCGCGAAGCGGTTCGCGATCTCTGCCAGCAATTCTCCGGCGAATATTTCCGCAAGATCGACGAAGCGCGCGGCTATCCCGAAGCATTCGTCGACGCACTCACGAAGGCCGGCTGGCTCGCCGCCCTGATTCCGCAGGAGTACGGCGGCTCGGGCCTTGGGTTGATCGAGGCATCGGTGATCATGGAGGAGATCAATCGCGCGGGAGGCAACTCAGGCGCGTGCCATGGCCAGATGTACAACATGGGCACGCTGCTGCGCCACGGCTCCGCTGCGCAGAAAGAGCATTACTTGCCGAAGATCGCGAGCGGCGAACTGCGTCTGCAGTCGATGGGCGTGACCGAGCCCACCACTGGCACCGACACGACGAAGATCAAGACCACCGCCGAGCGTCGCGGCGACCGCTACGTGATCAACGGACAGAAAGTGTGGATCTCGCGCGTCCAGCATTCGGACCTGATGATCCTGCTCGCGCGCACCACGCCGCTCGCCGACGTGAAGCGCAAATCCGAAGGCATGTCGATCTTTCTCGTCGATCTGCGCGAAGCGGTCGGCCACGGGATGACCGTGCAGCCGATCCCGAACATGGTCAATCACGAGACCAACGAGCTGTTCTTCGACAACCTCGAGATTCCCGCAGAAAACCTGATCGGCGAGGAAGGACAAGGCTTCAAGTACATCCTCGACGGCCTGAACGCGGAACGTACGCTGATCGCCGCCGAATGCATCGGCGACGGCTACTGGTTCATCGACAAGGTGAGCGCATACGCGAAGGAACGCATCGTATTCGGCCGGCCGATCGGGCAGAACCAGGGCGTGCAGTTTCCGATCGCGCGCGCGTTCGTCAACGTCGAGGCCGCGAGCCTGATGCGCTTCGACGCCGCGCGCCGTTTCGACGCGCATGAACCGTGCGGCGCGCAGGCGAACATGGCGAAGCTGCTTGCGGCGGATGCATCGTGGGAAGCAGCGAACGCGTGTCTGCAGTTTCACGGCGGCTTCGGCTTCGCGAACGAATACGACGTCGAGCGCAAATTCCGCGAGACGCGGCTCTATCAGGTCGCGCCGATCTCGACGAACCTGATCCTCGCGTACGTGGCCGAGCACATCCTCGGTCTGCCGCGTTCGTTCTGAGGGCACATCATGAGACCGTTGGACGGCATCAAGGTCATCACGCTCGAACACGCGATCGCCGCGCCTTTCTGCACGCGACAACTGGCCGACATGGGCGCGCGCGTGATCAAGGTGGAGCGACCCGGCTCAGGCGATTTCGCGCGCGGCTACGATGCGCGCGTGCATGGCCTAGCGTCGCATTTCGTGTGGGTGAACCGCTCGAAGGAAAGCCTCACGCTCGACGTCAAGCACGAAGAGGCGGCGCGCATTCTCGATGCGCTCGTCGCCGATGCCGACGTGCTCGTGCAGAACCTCGCACCTGGCGCGGCGGAACGACTGGGCCTTGGCTACGACGCGTTGCGCGAGCGCAATCCGCGATTGATTGTCTGCGACATCTCCGGCTACGGCGCCGACGGTCCGTACCGTGACAAGAAAGCGTACGACCTGCTGATCCAGAGCGAGTCCGGCTTCCTGTCGATCACCGGTTCGCCAGGCGCGCCCGCGAAAGCCGGCTGTTCGATCGCCGACATCGCAGCGGGCATGCACGCGTATTCGAGCATCCTCAACGCGCTGCTGCTGCGCGGACGCACCGGCGAAGGATGCCGGATCGACGTGTCGATGCTCGAGAGCATGGTCGAGTGGATGGGTTATCCGCTGTACTACGCGATCGATGGGCAGAGTCCGCCTGCGCAGTCGGGTGCTGCGCACGCGACGATCTATCCGTACGGCCCGTTTCCCGCCGGCGACGGCAAGACCGTGATGCTCGGTCTGCAGAACGAGCGCGAATGGAAGCTCTTCTGCGAACAGGTACTCGACAATCCCGCGCTCGCCGTCGATCCGCGCTTCGATGCAAATCCGAAGCGCTCCGAAGCGCGCGATGCGCTGCGCGACATCATCGTCGAAGCGTTCTCGACGTTGAGCGCAGCGGACGTGATCGCGCGTCTCGACCGCGCGGGCATCGCGAACGCGCAGGTCAACACGTTGCACGACGTATGGGCGCATCCGCAGTTGCAGGCGCGCGAGCGCTGGCGCACCGTCGACACATCGGCAGGCCCGGTGCTCGCGCCGCTGCCGGTCGGCGTGCCCGATACAGTCGAGCCGCGGATGGACGCGGTGCCCGCGCTCGGCGAACACACCGACGCGATTCTCGGCGAACTCGGCTACGCGCGCGCGCAGATCGATGCGCTGCGCGCGGCCGGCGCCATCTAAAGAACTATCTGGAGATCCAGCGATGACCGATCATCCGAGCCGCACGCTCGCGACCTTCGCAGCCGAACTGCGCTTCGATGCGATTCCGCCGCACGTCGTCGAGCGCACGGTGAACCTGTATGTGGACTGGCTCGGCTCAACGCTTGCGGGTAAGGGTGCGCGGCCGGTCGAGAGCATCGCGCGGTTTGCGCGCGCAGCGGGAGCAGGAACGGGTCCTGCCGAAATACTCACTGACCGCACACACGCGACGCCGTATTTCGCAGCGATGGTCAACGCAGCCGCATCGCATTTTGTCGAACAGGACGACGTGCACAACGGCTCGGTGTTTCATCCAGCGGCGGTTGTGTTCCCGGTCGCGCTCGCGCTTGCGCAGGCCACGCGCGCATCGGGTCGCGAGTTCATCGCTGCGGCGGTCGCGGGCTACGAAGTCGGCATCCGCATCGGCGAGTTTCTCGGGCGCTCGCACTACAAGGTGTTTCATACGACGGGCACAGTCGGTACGGTCGCGGCGGCGGCGACTGCGGGCAGGCTGCTCGGCCTCGCACCGGAGAGGATGCTCGACGCGTTCGGCTCGGCGGGTACGCAGGCGAGCGGCCTGTGGGAATTCCTGCGCGACGCGGCCGATTCGAAGCAACTCCACACCGCGATGGCGGCAGCGAACGGCCTGATGGCGGCGACGCTCGCCGCCGACGGCTTCAAGGGCGCGACGCACATTCTCGAAGGCGCGCAGGGCATGGCGGCGGGGATGTCGACAGATGCGGATCCGGCGCGGCTCGTCGACCAGCTCGGCGAACGCTGGGCGACCGTCGAGACGTCGTTCAAGTATCACGCTGCATGCCGGCACACGCACCCGGCCGCCGATGCATTGCTCGCGGTGCTCAACGAACACGGGCTCGATGCGGACGACATCGTCCGCGTGACGGCGCGCGTGCATCAGGGCGCGCTCGACGTGCTCGGCCCCGTGCACACGCCGACGACCGTGCATCAGGCGAAGTTCAACATGGGCACCGTGCTTGGTTTGGTCGCGTATCGCGGCCGCGCGGGCGTGAACGATTTCGAGCGCGATTTCTCGGCCGCCGACATCGTCGCGTTCCGCGACAAGGTGCAGATGACGCTCGACGATGAAGTCGATCGCGAGTATCCGGTGCGCTGGATCGGCAAGGTGAGCGTGCTGACGCGCGATGGCCGTGAATTGCACGGACGCGTCGACGAGCCGAAGGGCGATCCGGGCAACACGCTGTCGCGCGGTGAGATCGATGCGAAGTTCCGGCAGCTTGCGGCGTTCTCGGGAGCGGCGACGGAAGTGGAAGTGTCGCTGTTGCTCGATGCGGCGTGGAATGTCGCGGCTGCTTCGCATCTCGGACCGCTGTTCGACGGCACGCGTCAACGTGTTGCAGCGGAAACCGCGAGCGCTACCGCATGACCGCGCGCTCGTACCTGTTCGTGCCGGGCAACCGGCCGGAGCGCTTCGAGAAAGCGCGCGCAGCCGGTGCCGACGCGGTGATCCTCGATCTTGAGGACGCGGTGCCGCCCGATGCAAAACCCGCCGCGCGCGCGACCGTGCTCGCGCACGTCGGCGCCGCGCGGCCCGTGTTCGTACGTATCAACGCAGCCGACACGCTATGGTTCGCCGCCGACGTCGCCGCGCTCGCCGGCCATCCGGGCGTCGCGGGTATCGTGTTGCCGAAAGCGGAATCGCGCGAACAGATCGGCGCGGTCGTGGCGCACGCGCATGCGCAGCTCGTCGTGCTGCCGATCGTCGAAACCGCGGTCGGGATCGCGCGCATCGCAGCGCTGTGCGAAGCGCCGAACGTGCCGCGCGTGCTGTTCGGCACGCTCGATTTCCAGATCGATCTGAACCTCGAAGGCGACGGCGACGAGCTGCTGTTCTTCCGCTCGCAGATCGTGCTCGCGTCGCGGCTCGCGGGCATCGATGCGCCGGTCGACGGCGTGTCCACTGTACTCGACGATCCATCCGCGATCGAAGCCGAAACGCGCCGCGCGCGGCGTCTCGGGTTCGGCGGAAAGCTGTGCATCCACCCGAAGCAGATCGACGCGGTACATCGCGCGTTTGCATGGACCGACGACGAAAAAGCATGGGCCACGCGCGTGCTCGCAGCCGTGCAGACGAGCGGCGGTTCGGCTATCGCGGTGGACGGCAAGATGGTCGACATGCCGGTGATTCTCAAGGCGAGGCGGATTCTGGACCGCTGACGCTTCCCCTCGCTCCGGTCAGGCACAACCGCAACCCATGCGACGTTCCCGACCCTCCAGTTCGCAACCGGTTAATATCGATGACCGCCGCTTGATAGCGGCATCTCGCGGCATCGTGACCGCTGCAATCTGGACCGCCATGCACGTCGATTTCGTCGACCTGACGCTCATCGTCACCCTCGCCGACACGAAGAACCTCGCGCGCGCCGCCGAGCGATGTCACCTGTCGCCGCCGGCCGCGAGCACGCGCGTGAAGAATCTCGAGGAGGACCTGGGCTTTCGTCTGCTGTATCGCACGAGCCAGGGGATGACGCTCACGCCTGCGGGCGAATCGTTCGTGCGTCACGCGCGCTCGGTGCTCGAGCGCGTCGAACACCTCGCCGCCGACATGCAGGACTTCGGCGAAGGCATCAAGGGCCACGTGCGGATCTGGGCCAACACGACCGCGATCAGCGAATTCCTGCCGACCGTGCTGAGCCAGTTCCTGCGCGACCATCAGGACGTCAACGTCGAGCTGCGCGAAGTGCTGAGCGGCGAGATCGTCAAGGGCGTCGCGGACGGCGCGACCGATATCGGTATCGTCGCCGGCAACGTCGACGCGGGCCACCTCGAAATGCTGCCGTATCGCGACGACCGGCTCGTGCTTGTCGCGTCGCCGGATCATCCGTTGGCGCAGCGTGCGTCGGTCGATTTCGCGGAAACGCTCGACGACGATTTCATCGGCCTGCCCACATCGAGCGCGATTCACTCGTTCATCACGATCGCCGCGAACGCGCTCGGACGACGCATCAAGCTGCGCATCCAGGTCGGCAATTTCGAGGCCGCGTGCCGGATGATTGCGGCGGGTGTCGGGATCGGCATCGTGCCGGAATCCGTCGCGCAACGGCATACGCAGACGATGCGTATCGCGCTCGTCCGGCTCAACGACGCGTGGTCCGAACGCAAGCTGAAAATCTGCGTGCGCAGCCTCGCCGATCTGCCGCAGTTTTCCCGCACGCTGATCGATATGCTGGTGAGCGACGCGAGCTGACGGACGCTACACGCGCCGTTGTTCGCGAAATCCGCTGCGGTGTACGAACACATAAGCGAACGCAAACGCGCAAATGTACGAATGCACAGGCAACCACACCCGCATCTCCCTCATTCGCACCCTTCGAACAAGCCCTTCCAAAAAAGCAAATTCCGCTCGGCTTTTGACGGGCGCAAGCTCCGGTAACAAACCGTTCCTCGACACCATCCAGTCCGCTCCCCAGTGCCCCGCAAGAGGACATGCGCGCCGGACGGTGCCGTCGATAGAACTAACCGGAGACACATTTGGCTATCGTCAACTCGGGCGCTCGCCTGGACCGGCTGCCCATCAGCCGTTTTCACTGGAAAATTCTCGGACTGATCGGCGCGGGCGCGTTCCTCGACGCGTTCGACATCTACCTCGCCAACGGCTCGCTCGCCGCGATGGTGAAGAGCGGCTTCACCGATCTGCGGCTCGGCTCGTTCTTCATCTCGGCGACGTTCCTCGGGATGATGATCGGCGCCGGGTTGTCCGGCTATCTCGGCGACCGGTTCGGCCGACGCTACTCGTATCAGGCGAATCTCGCGATCTTCGGTCTCGCGTCGCTGGCCGCGTGCTTCGCGCCGAACATCTACTGGCTGATTCTGCTGCGTTTCGCGATGGGCGTCGGGCTCGGTGCGGAACTGGTGGTCGCGGCGGGCACGCTGTGCGAATTCGTGCCGCCTGCATCGCGCGGACGCTGGACGTCGCTGCTCGCGCTGATCGTCAACTCGGGACTGCTCGGCGCGACCGCGATCGGCTACTGGGTGATTCCGCATCTCGGCTGGCGCTACATGTTCGCGATTGCGGGTGTTGGCGCGATCGTCGTGTGGGTGCTGCGGCACCGGATGCCCGAATCGCCGCGCTGGCTCGAAACCGTCGGCCGTCTCGAAGAGGCGGAGGCTACCGTGTCCGCGATCGAACGCGAGGTGGCCGCGCGCGTCGGCACGTTGCCGCCGGTTGCGCATGTGGTTAGCCACGAGGCGCCGAACGCGCCGTTCTCGGCGCTGTTCGCGCGCGGCATGCTGAGCCGCACACTCGTCGCCGCGCTGACCTGCATGGCGATCAACATGTCGCTGTACGGCTTTGTCGCGTGGCTGCCGACGTTCTTCGTGAAGGAAGGGCTCACGATCGTGCAGTCGCTCGGCTTCGTGTTGCTGATGTCGTTCGGCGCGCCGGCGGGGGCAGTGCTCGGCTACTTCGCGGCAGACCGGATCGGCCGGCGCAATGGCCTCGTGCTGTTCTCGATCATCACGATCGCGCTCGGCTACGCGTACGTGCAGATGCGTGCGCCGGCGGCGATCTCGATCACCGGTTTCGCGCTCGTCACCACGATCTATACGGTCTGCACGCTCGGGCTGTTCATCTACATCCCCGAACTGTTCCCGACGACGCACCGGCTGCGCGGCACGGGTCTCGCGGGCACCTGCGGACGTGCTGCGTCGATGTCGACGCCGTACGTCGCGATCGTGCTGTATACGCATTTCGGTGTGACCGGTGTGGTGACGATGGTGAGCGCGGTGCTCGCGTTGCTCAGTGTCGCGATTCTTGCGCTACGGATCGAGACGAGTCAGTTGACGCTGGAGGCGATTTCGCCGGGGATTGGGGAGCAGGGTGGAGCGGGTGAGCGGATACGGGTGGGGGAGGCGACGGCGGTGCAGTGAATCATGACGCCGCTATGACGTAGCCCTCGCTGGGACAGAGACCTCGGCCGCGCCTGAAAACCAGGCGCGGCCGAGGTTTTGTACTTTCAAACCTCTTGGAACTGATTAGCCGAGACGAAGTACGTTGGCAGCTCGCGAAAGTGACCGCGTCCCGTGAATCAGCTCACGCCAGTACCTCGAATGAGCTGATTCCAGGCCGATTGAGCTGATTTGAGCTGATTTGAGCTAATATGAGCCGATACTGATTCGATGCGGAGCACGCGATGCCCATGAAAGACGACATCCTTGCCGTGCTGAGCCGGGAAATTGTGCAGGGAAACCTTTGGACCAGTTCCTCGGAACTTGCCGGCAAGCTTTCGGCCAGTTGGTCCACCGTTAAGCGTCATCTCGATCTTTTGGTGCAAAGCGGTGAGGTTCTGCGGGAAGGTAAGGCGCGCGCTACGCGCTACCGGATTGCCGCGGCTCCGCCTGCTGCTGCTCCAACGCTCATCTCCTCAATGTCGGGCACGGGGCCTGTGTGGTCAGCGGAAAGTCAGACGCTACGAAACCTGCTATCCCGCCCGCTTGCTGCGCGTGACGTCGTGACCTACCAGCGTCGCTTCGTGGACGACTACGTACCCAACCAGAGTTCGTTGCTGCCAGAAACACTCGCGGCGACGCTGGCTGAAGAGGGGCGCATGAAAGGTCAGCAGCCTGCGGCCACGTACGCACGCAAGGTGCTGGAACCTCTGCTCATTGACCTGTCCTGGTCGTCTTCGCGCCTGGAGGGGAATCGCTACACGCTGCTGGCCACGGAAGAGCTGTTCAGAAGCGGTGTCGCCGGCGGCGATATGGATGCGGTCATGTTGCTCAACCACAAGGCGGCCATCGAGTTCCTTGTGGATGCGGCGCCCGAATACGGCCTGATCACCGCTCTTGTCCGCAATCTGCATGCTGTCCTGATGCGCGATCTTCTCGCCGATGCCGATGGGCTAGGCAGCATTCGCCGGAAGGTCGTTAACATCAGCGACACGGCATACATTCCGACGCAGGTGTCTTCGCTGCTCGAGGAAATGTTCGAGCACATTGTCGAGAAAGCACGGCAGATCAAGAACCCCGTGGAATCGGCGTTTTTTCTGTGGGTGAACCTGGCGTATCTGCAGCCATTCGAGGACGGCAACAAGCGGACGAGCCGGCTATCGGCCAACATCCCGCTGATGCTGTACAACTGCGCGCCGCTGTCGTTTCTCGATGTCGATGCCGGGGACTACGCATTCGCGATGATGGGTGTTTACGAATATCGGAACGTGGCTCTGGCCGTCGATCTGTTCGAGTGGGCGTATCGGCGTTCGATCAGAAAATATGCGGTCACACTCGAAGCGATGGGTGTTCCGGATCCGGTGCGACTGCAATTTCGCGAAGCCTTGAATGAGGCGATCGGCAGCATCGTTCGCGATCGCAAGACTTTGGGCGAAGCTGTCGCGGCCTTGTCCCTGCCCGAGGAGCAAGTCGACGTGTTCCAGTCGTTGCTCGATGCCGATCTGCGCACGCTGGGTCTGCACAATTGCGCGCGCTACAGGTTGACGTTGGGACAGACCCGTCAATGGATCGAAGCAGGACGGCCGCAATAGCTACGCGGTCTCGTTGGGCTCTCGCTTGAGAGCGTATTTCGCACGCAGCAACGGAAAGCCACAAAAGAAAACCCCCCGGACGCATCACCCATCCGGGGGTTCATCGACAGCCACAGCAGCGCCAGGCGCCGCCGATCTACCACATCACATCACATCACGACAGCGTCGTCACCGGCGCAACCGCAGCCGGATCGCTGATGCTCGGCCGACCATTCTCAACGTGCCCCGCGATGCGGCGCGAGAACGTCGCGTCGTCGTGGCTCGTCACCGTCAGGTCGTACCAGTGATGGCTTGCCGCCAGCACCCACGGTTCCTCGATCGTCAGGCCTGCCGGCACCAGCACCGTCCGCGGACGTGCGCCGTATGCGTTGTCGGAGACCGTCAGACGCGCGATGCCGCCGCCCTTGTTGCTGAGCTTCAGGAACACGTTGCCGTTCGCGACGTCGTACTGCACCTTGATCTCCGGCACCGGCGCACCGCCCAGCAGACCGAGGATGCCGCCGCCGTGCGAGGCCGCATGCGCCGCATTGCCGGCGAACTTGCGCACGAAGCCGTTCGGGCCGAACACCTCGAACGCGTACACGCCGTTGGTCGTCGACAGGTCGTACGTGTCGTTCAGCGACTTGCCCGCTTCGACCGTATAGCGCCACGGACCGTCGGTGCGGTTCGTCCCGTACACGTAGAAGTGCGCGCCCTGATCGCCGGTGTTGCCGAAGTCGATCGTCAGCGTGTTCTGCTTCGCATCGACATGGCCGTTCACGTGCAGCTCGTACGGCAGCGCACGTGCGAAACGGATGCCGGGCTCCTGCGCGTCGATCTGGCTGGGCGTCGGCGAGGTCGGCACGGTCGGCTTCGGATTCGCCTTGCACTGCTGGTCGGCCATGCTCATGTAGTTGCTCGTGTCCGGCAGCGGCGGGATCTTCGCGTCCGGCGTGCGGAAGTCGAATGCGGACATCAGATCGCCGGAAACCGCGCGACGCCATTGCGTGATGTTCGGCTCATGCACGCCGAAACGCGCTTCGATGAAGCGGATCACGGACGTATGGTCGAACACCTGCGAGCACACGAAACCACCCTTGCTCCACGGCGACACGACCGTCATCGGCACGCGCGGTCCGAGACCGTACGGCAAGTTGTCGACGGTGTACGTACCCCCGCGACCGGCCGGGTTGATCACGTTGTGGATTTCGCCTTCGACGCTCACCGTCGACTTGCCCTGCGTGCTGTTCGCGGGCGCTTGCGGCGGCACGAGGTGATCGAAGAAGCCGTCGTTCTCGTCGTACATGATGAGCAGGACGGTCTTGCTCCACACCTCGGGGTTCGACGTCAGCGCCTCGAGAATCTGCGACGTGTATTCGGCGCCGTACGCGGGCGTGTAGCTCGGGTGCTCCGAGTACGCGGCCGGCGGGCACAGCCACGACACCTGCGGCAGATTGTTCGCGAGCACGTCGTTCTTCAGATCGGCGATCGTGCGAACCGTCTGCGCGCGTTCGTACAGCGCGGAGCCCGGCTGCGCGTTGATGAAGTTCGTGAAGTTCTGCAGGATGTTCGTGCCGTAGTTGCCGTTCAGCGGATCGGAGCCCGTCAGACCCTGCTGATACACCTGCCACGAAATGCCGGCGGCCTGCAGACGTTCCGGATACGTCGTCCACGACAGCAGCTGGTACTTCGGCGGACCGTCGTTATCGACGTAGTCGTTGTTGTCGAGGAGCGGACCACCGAGCGTGCCCGTCGGATCGACCATGCCGGTCATCAGATATGAACGGTTCGGGTGCGTCGGACCGGGCATCGAACAGAAGTAGTTGTCGCAGACGGTGAACGCATCGGCGAGCGCGTAGTGGAACGGGATGTCGCTACGCAGGTGGTAGCCCATCGTCATGTCCGTCTTGTACTGCGGCCACTGGTTGTGCGCGCCGTTGTTGATCGCGTAGTGCGTCGGGTACCAGTTGTGGTCGAGATCGCCGACGCACTGCGCGCTCGTGGTCTGCGTGTTCAGATGGAACGGCAGCACGGGCTTCGTCGGATCTTCCTTCGACGGCTGATACCACACCGGATTGCCGCCCGGCAGCGGGATCGGGAAGCGATCGTTGTAACCACGGACTCCGCGCATATGGCCGAAGTAGTGGTCGAACGAACGGTTCTCCTGCATGAACACGACGATGTGCTCGACATCGCGGATCGTGCCGGTGCGATGGTTCGCAGGCACGGCCAGCGCGTTGCGGATCGACTCCGGCAACGCGGTCATCGCGGCAGCGGCACCCGCCGACGATGCTACGGTTTGAAGGAAACGACGACGGCTATTCGAGGTCATTGCTTATCACCTTCTTCTCGGGGGGAAAGAGCGCGCGGCGGACGCGCACGGTAGTTATCAGTAGCTGTCGTCTCCGGGCGCGGCGTGGATCACCGGCGTGACCTGCTGGCTGTCGGCGGCAAGGCTCGCCACGACGCTCGCAACAGGATTGTCCGCGATGGAGTCAGGTAATGCCGAGGTTGCGCTTGCGGCTTGTGTTGAAGCGGTCATGCCGATGTTCGCGGCGGCACCCGCGGACACTTCCTGGTGAGGTGTGATTGCCGCGCCCGGGCCGGGCTGGATTACGGCGGCGGCCTGGGCGAAGCTGTTCGCTGCGTCGTGTTTGGGGGCGGTGGCGTTTGAAGCGCTAGTGCCTGCGTTGGCGGATGGTGCTTCGTCGGGTCCGCAGGCAGTCAATGCAAAAGCGGTCAGCGTCGCAAGCGCGGCAGCGGCCACGCGCGAAAGAGCGTCTCCGTTCATCGGGGGCATCCGTTTGATATCGTGTGTTACCGAAGCAGTCGGGGTGTGCGCATGAAGTCTCCACGTCGTTGAAGAAGAAATTGTGAAACGTTTGCGTGCGGGTGGAGATTGGGATTTTTCGTTTGTTAGTCGAAAGAAAATAGAAAGTTAATGGGAAGAATGGGATGCGTTTTCGTGAGGTTGTCGCGTGCTGGACATGCGGGCGACACGCTTGAGAAACGTGCGCACAACCGTCGAGATTCACCTGATTTTGAACTTCGTTCGCTTAACCTTGGACTCGGCACTGCCGGCCGGGCAAAGTAAAGGAGCGCAATTACTTTCGGGGAGGCTAGCATCCGGCGAAACGGAATAGGACGAAGGAGGGAGCGCGACGAGGCCATGAAACTGGGTTGGCTCGGTTCGGCCAGCAACTGCCTTTCGACATCAACGCATAAATCCCCGACCACTTCAGCGGATCAATATCCAGAGCATCTATATCGCTAGAATATTCACCTATCCACATACTCGCCTGAGTCTCTCCTGGTGCTCCGTAAGATGCGGGGCTATCGGGTCATCTTTCCACTGTCGCCAGATCACAGGCTGTTTGCGTCGGAATCGACGCCCCTCCTCAATCGTCAGCTTGCGGAGGAACAAGGGAGCCATTCGAATGACAAACACCGTGCCCGAACATCTCGACACCCTCGTCCGCGAAGTGATGGAGGAATGGCAGGTCCCCGGCTTGGCACTGGCGATCACACAGGACGGCGAGGAGGATCAGGTCAGAGCCTATGGACTGCGCGATGTGGAGGCTGGCTTGCCCGTCACGGGAGATACTCAGTTCATCCTTTGCTCGGTCACCAAGTCCTTCACGGCGCTCGGTCTGGCGATGCTGGTCGACGAGGGACGTCTAGATTGGCACAGGCCGGTACGCGACTATCTGCCGGAGTTTCGCCTACATGACGCGATCGCGACGGAGCGCGTCACCATCATCGATCTGCTTTCTCATCACACCGGATTGCCGCGTCACGACTGGATCTGGATGCCTGCCGACACTTCGCGCGCCGAGATGCTCGCAGCGCTGCGCTATCTCGAGCCGAGCAAAGACATTCGAACGGCCTATCAATATTGCAACCTTGGTTATGTTGCGGCTGGGGCGGTCGCCGAACGGATCTCTGGCCAGACTTGGGAGGATTTCACGCGGGAGCGGATCATGACGCCGCTCGGCATGGTCAATATCGGTTTTTCAGACACGGAGCTGGAGCGCGCCTCCGACAGCGCGCGTCCTTATATCCTGCATGATCAGGAGAAAGCAGGCGAATTCGTGCGCATGCGCGCGCGGCTCTGGCCGATCGCCGATACGCCAGCGGGTGGGATCAATGTTGCTGCGTCTGACATGGCGCGATACATGCGCTTGTATCTTGCCGACGGCAAGATCGATGGCACACCGCTCGTCTCCTCTGCGCGGCTGAAGGCGCTCTACCAGCCGCGCGTCTATACCGGAAAGTCGCACTTCGCCGAAATCGGCGAGAGCCATTACGGGCTTGGCCTCTCTACCCATCACTACCGCGGCGAACGGGTCATCAGTCATTCCGGCGGCTGGATCGGCTGGAGCACGCTGATGTCGCTTGTGCCCGAGCGGCGCTTCGGCGTCACGGTGCTTATCAACCGAGGCGGCAGTCCCGTCACCGAAATCGTCACGAATGCGATCGTCGATCATCTTACGGGTAAGGATGAGATTCCCTGGTTTGATCGTCACCGCGAGTCGCGGCGCGCCCATGTGGCGCAACGGCCGCTCGATGTCGCAGCAAAGCGCGCGTCGCGGCGGACCGATGCGCCGAGCCGGCCTCTGGGCGAATACGTCGGGGATTATGTCCATCCCGCCTACGGCCGCGTAGCGATCGAAGCGGCGGGTGACGCGCTCATGTTTCGCTATCGTGGCATGTCGGGCGCGTTAATCCATCGTCACTACGACGCGTTCGAACTCGACGAGCAGCCGGAAACGCTGTGGCCAGACGGCGTTGCCGTGACATTCGCCTATGACCGCGAGGGGCGGATCGATCGCCTCCTGACACCACTCGAGCCCAATGTCGCGGATATTGTGTTTGACCGCGGTGCCTCAGGTGAAGCGCTCGACGCAGCGTTTCGCCAAGCCTGTGTCGGCACCTACCGAGGAGGCGCGACTGTGCACGTGGTCGCGATCAACGCTGACGGCGAACTCACGATCTCACCGACCGGCCAGCCGACATATCGTCTCGATCCTTATGGTGAGCGTGTCTTCGCAGTTCGCGAGCTGAAAGGCTACCGCGTGGAGTTTGTTCGCGACGAGGGTGAGGCTGTAACGAAGATCATCTTCCGCCAGCCCAACGGAACCTTCCTGGCGCAGCGAGAGGTCCGCGCCGGGTCGAACTGAGCCCAACACCCCCGTAGCGGTCGGCCAGGTTGAGACGTTCGACACATACACACATAAGACCTCGCTCCGCGCCGAGGAACTCACATAATGAACGGTATCTGGGACTGGATTTCGATATTCACGAACGAGTCCTTCTTTGTCTTGATGGATCTGGCCCGGAACCATGGCGTGGAATTGACCGCGTTGATTTATGGCGGTGGCTGGCTAGCCGCAATTGTGGCCCGCTGGCTCGGGCGGCTGGTTGACGCGATCAGACGAAATTCAGGTACTCATGAGGCAATCGATTATCGCGCGTTGATTATCCGAAAGCAGGAAAGCAACGTACCGGAAGATCGGGAACCACTGCATATCCATAGCCCCAGTAGCTGGTGGGCGAGACTCATGATCGCCATTGCGATTGTCATCGTGAGCACAGGCTGACACTGGCACCAGCAATGGAGCGGAACAGGTTCAGATCGAACAAACACAACTCGAACGGATGCCGCCCGTCATGTTGGATTGCATATCTACAGCGAGCTACGGGCCGTGGAACCCGACGTTCTTTCCGGGAGGATTAAAGGCTCGTCTGATCCAGGGCTGAACGCGATCGAGAAAGAAATTGACCGCTATCCAGGTGCTCAGAATCAAAAGGACCAGAGTTTCGGTGACGCGAGGCTACTTGATAGATTGATGGATTATCAAGGGACGCTCCTCTTGATCGCGATGTCTAAACGCGGATTCACCCTCGTCGGAGGACCGTGCGCGTGACCTTGAGGATATCCGGCAAGAGAAGTCGGATATCGAAAAATATCTTAGATAGTCGTGCCTTCAAGATTCGCTTCGTATCTCCTCTTTGACAGGAAGGATGCAATGCTTTTTCGTGGGGTTATCTTGCGCTGGACATACAGCAGACACGCGCGGGAAACAGACGCTCAATCGTCGAGATTCACCTGCCTTTGAACTTCGTTCGCTTAACCTTGAGCGCTGCGCTGCGCTGCGCTGCGCAGTCGGTCGAGCGAAGCAAACGAGTGCAGATATTTTCGGCCAGGCCAGCAGTCGGCGACATGGGGCAGGACGACGCAGGGAGAGTGAAGAGGCCGCGAAACCGGGTGGGCTCAGTTCAGCCAATAGCCGACGTTCGACAGACAGGCCAGGTTCGTCGACAATCGTCGGGCTGGGGTGAGCGAACAGCAAAAGTGCGCCAACCGGGGGACTAATATGATCTTGCGGAAGAGATTGGCAAATTGGCTGCTAGTCGCAGTGACTGCTATTAGCGGATGTGCACACGTTCAGAACAACGGTGCAGGTAACTCCTCCACCCAGGTGAAAACTGAGCATCTCGACGCTGGCCCCGACACGGAAGTACTACGCGGGCTTCTGTACACGATGGGCCCATCGAAGGATTACGGCAAGGCACTCGCCCTGTTCCGTCAGGCGGCCGGCCAGGGAAATGCGGGCGGCGAATACAACCTGGGGCAATGCTACGAGCTGGGCCACGGAGTAAAAAAGGATGAGACGGAAGCCGTGCTTTGGTATCGGAAAGCAGCAGAACAGGGATTTGTTCTTGCCCGAGCGCGCATCAGGCAGATGGTCGCTAATGGCCAGCTCAAACCTGTTGACGACAACCAAAGCGGACCGTGGTGGCGAGGGCTCGTGCAGCAATCGGAGAGCGAGTCGCTGTCATTCTCGCGAGCCTATTTTGCCGCCGCTCAACGAGACGCAGATGCTGAACTGGAACTGGGCATCGATTACCTGACCGGCATGGGCGTGGCGAAGGATCGGACGCAGGCAACGTACTTATTTCAGCAAGCTGCTGAACAAGGCCAGATCGAAGCGCGGTGCCTTGCCGCCGCAATCTCGGCCTCAGATGATGACTGGGCCATTCCTGCGGAAATGAAGCAAGCCGCCGATCTCTGCCTGAACGCAGCTAACCACGGGAACGTGGACGCGCAACTCGTTCTCAGCACCTTCTACACGACGGGGCGAGGTGTCCCGAAGGATGCTGTCCAGGCTGCTTTCTGGCATCGGAAGGCGGCTGAACAGGGACAGCGCGATGCGGAGTTCAGGCTCAGCTACGATTACAAGCATGGGGATGGTGTTAAACAGGACGAAGAGCAAAGCCTGATCTGGATGCGCAAGGCCGCTGAACAGGGAGACCCGACGGCAATGATGTCTCTTGGGATGCAGTCGTCCCTTGCCCATCTCACCGGGGAAAAAGATCCACTCGGCAATCCAGAGCTCGCAAAGAAATATCTGGACCAGGGTGCCGAATATGCAAGCGACTCGGAGCGGGAATTGCTCCCGAATATGTGGGCCAGTCGTGCGGAGCAAGAAAGGCAACGGCAATTTGGCAAACAATTGGGCCGGGCTTTAGCTCCCGCATTGAAAGCGATGGGAGTAGACGGCCAGTGACGTTGTGGGTTCGATGGCCCTCCCTTGTTCGTCAGGTTGCGCGCTGAGCGTGTGCTTGCAAAGGTCTGTTGCGGAGCAACTCCAACGGCAACCCTGGGTCGACAGCAATATCGCGCGGCGGTGTACGCGCAAACACCGCTTCTGAACGATTCCGCACCGCGTGGCATCATCGACGTTCCTGATCATGAACAACGCCGCCGGCACCGATGCAGAGCACTCATCGAAGCGCCGGCGACGTAACATCGCAAACCAAAGGAAAGGCAATCACATGACGCTTTCGAAGCGAAAATTCGGTCGTACCGGCTGGGATGTATCGGAAATCGGTTTTGGAGCATGGGCGATCGGCGGCTCCTGGGGCGATGTCGCTGAAGACGACGCCAGGGCCGCGCTAAACGCCGCGCTCGATATCGGCGTCACCTTCATCGACACGGCTGACGTCTATGGCGACGGCCGTTCAGAACGGATCATCCGGGACGTGTTGCGGCAACGAGGCGGCGAGCGTCCCATGGTCGCCACCAAGCTTGGGCGCCGGCTCGATCCTCATGTGACGAGTGGCTATACGAACAAGCGTGAGCTTGAAGCTTTCATCGACCGAAGCCTTTTGAACCTGGGCGTCGATACGCTCGATCTGGTGCAGTTGCATTGCCCGCCGACGGAGGTTTATTACCATCCCGAGGTATTCGGTGCGATGGACGATTTTGTCGCTGCCGGCAAGATCCGGTTCTACGGTGTGTCGGTCGAAAAGGTCGAGGAAGCGCTGAAGGCGATCGAGTATCCCAATGTGGTTTCGGTGCAGATTATCTACAACATGTTCCGTCAACGGCCTGCCAGCTTGTTCTTCCGCGAGGCGCAACGGAGAAACGTCGCCGTCATTGCGCGCGTGCCTCTGGCGAGCGGCATGCTCACGGGCAAGATGTCCACGGATTCGACGTTCGCTTCGGACGATCATCGTGCGTTCAATCGCCATGGCGAGGCGTTCGACGTCGGCGAGACGTTCTCCGGCGTGCCCTATGACATCGCGTTGAAAGCAGTCGACGAACTGCGCGGCCTTGTACCGGTGGACGCCTCCATGGCGCAGCTGGCGCTTCGCTGGATTCTCATGGAAGACGCCGTCTCCGTCATCATCCCGGGCAGTAAAAATGCGGCCCAGGCGGCGTCGAACGTTTCGGCTGCGAATCTTGCGCCACTGTCCGACGAGGTGATGCAACGCGTCCGTGACGTCTATGAACGCCACATCGCACCTGAAGTCCATCAGCGTTGGTAAAACGTCTCGAAGCGGTGGACACCGCTTCTGAACGATTCCGCGCAGCGTGGCATCATCGACGTTCCTGATCGTGCCGCGCGACCTGCGCGCGCAGCCACGATCCCCAGCGCGCACGCCGGACTCCTCCAGCACCGCGCTCCTTCACCCCAAGAGGACAAAACATGAGTGACGCAATCTACGACATCCCGGTACGTTCGATCGACGGCGCGGATCTGACGCTCGGCCAGTTCAAGGGCAAGGCGCTGCTGGTCGTCAATGTCGCGTCGAAGTGTGGGCTCACGCCGCAATACGAGGGGCTCGAAGCGCTGTACGAACAGAAGCGCGCGGCGGGTCTCGAAGTGCTCGCGTTTCCGGCAAACGATTTCAAAGGCCAGGAGCCCGGCAGCGACGAAGAGATCAAGGACTTCTGCAGCACGACCTACGACGTGACATTCCCGATGTTCTCGAAGATTTCGGTGGTCGGTGAACAGCAGCATCCGTTGTATCGCGCGCTGACCGCCGCGCAGCCGGCCACGTCCGGCGAGGGTCCGTTCCGCGAACGTCTGAAGGGTTACGGCATTGCGCCGAACCCGGCACCCGACGTGCTGTGGAACTTCGAGAAATTCCTCGTGAGCCGGGATGGTCGCGTGGTCGGACGTTTCGCGCCGGACGTCACCGCCGACGATCCGCGTCTGCTCGAAGCGATCGACGCGCAACTGGCGAGCTGAGCGAACGCGAGCCCGCCGCCGATTCCGTCCGCTTCATCGCCGAGGTCAACCGATGACACGCATCGAAGCCCCCATCGCCGCACCACACCTGCAGGATGAATGGCTCGAAGCCGACGGCCTCGGCGGTTTCGCGTCGGGCACCGTCGGCATCGCGCGCACGCGTCGCTATCACGCGTTGCTTTGCGTGCAGACCCCGGCGGGCCGCATCGTGCTCGCGAACGGCGTCGAAGCGTGGCTCGACGCGGACGGTCAGCGTGTCCCGCTGACGATGCAGCGCTACGCGCCCGACGTCGTCTATCCGGACCTCACCGGCAATTTTCTCGGCTTCGATACCGAACCGTGGCCGACGTGGCGCATTCGTGTCGATGCGGACACGACAGTCGTCGCCGAGATTTTCGTCGCGAAGTCGAGCGGCGAGACCGTGCTGCGCTGGAGCATCGACGCATCGACTGATTCAACGCAGAACACCGCACGAACGCTTCGACTCGAAGTACGCCCGCTGCTATCCGGCCGCGACTATCACACGCTGCATCACGAGAATCCCGCATTCGATTTCACCGCGCACGCGGACGGCGAACGGATCGCGTGGCAACCGTACGGCGGCCTGCCCGCGATCGTCGCGTCGACCAACGGCACGTACGCGCACGCGCCGGACTGGTATCGCAACTTCTGCTACCTGCGCGAGCGCGAACGCGGCCTCGACTGCATCGAAGACCTCGCAACGCCCGGCGTGTTCTCGTTCGATCTCGCCGCCGGACCCGCAACGATGATCCTGCGCGCGGAGCCCGGAGGCACGCAGACAAACACGCAGACAGAGACCCACGAGACAACCCAACGCGCCGACGCACTCGCTACCACCGAACACACACGCCGCGTAGCCACCGCATCACGGATGCAACGCTCAGCCGACGCCTACGTGATCGCACGCGGCGAAGGCCGCACGATCGTCGCGGGCTATCCGTGGTTCACCGACTGGGGCCGCGACACGTTCATCTCGATGCGCGGCTTGCTGCTCGCAACAGGCCGCTACCAGGAAGCCGAGTCGATCCTGCTCGAATGGGTCGGCACGCTATCGGAAGGCATGCTGCCGAACCGCTTTCCGGACGGCGGCAGCGCGCCCGAATACAACTCGGTCGATGCATCGCTGTGGTTCGCGGTCGCGGTCCACGACTATCTGGCGACGGGCAGCGCATCCGATGCAACACGCGATCGCCTGCAGCACACCGTCGATGCAATCCTCGCAGGCTACACAGCCGGCACGCGCTTCGGCATTGCAGCCGACGACGACGGCCTGCTGCGCGCGGGCGTGCCCGGCGTGCAACTGACCTGGATGGACGCGAAAGTCGACGACTGGGTCGTCACGCCGCGCATCGGCAAGCCGGTCGAAGTGCAGGCGTTGTGGATCAACGCGCTGCGTATCGCGTCCGCATGGAACCCTGCGTGGCAGGCACCGGCCGCGCGCGCGACGGATGCGTTCCTGCAGCGCTTCGTCGATCCGGCGGGCGGCGGCCTGTTCGATGTCGTCGATGTCGATCATGTGGCGGGCACCGTCGATCGTGCGTTGCGTCCCAACCAGATCTTCGCGGTTGGCGGATTGCCGTTCGCGTTGCTCGAAGGTGCGGTGGCGCGCGCGGTGGTCGACCAGGTCCATGCGCATCTGCTTACGCCGCTCGGTCTGCGCACGCTCGCGCCATCCGATCCCGCGTATCGCGGCCGCTATGCGGGCGATCGTCGCGAGCGCGATGGCGCGTATCACCAGGGCACCGTGTGGCCGTGGCTGCTCGGTCCGTTCGTCGAAGCGTGGCTGCGTGTGCACGGCACGAGCGACGTGAGCCGTGCGGAAGTGCGCGAGGGCTTTCTCGCGCCGCTGATCGCGCATCTCGACGAGGCCGGGCTCGATCACGTGTCCGAAGTCGCGGACGGCGATGCACCGCATACGCCGGGCGGCGCACCGTTCCAGGCGTGGTCGCTCGGCGAACTGCTGCGCATCGAGCGGATGCTCGCCAAGCCCTGAGGCGCGGGCCGGGCCGCTCACGCAAAGCAACCAGCAAGCAATTCGCACCCGCGTTTAACGCACTGCACAAAGACGCACCCACGCGCAAACCGCGCTACGATGTGTGTCCCGATGCCAGGGGCAAGCCAGAGGCAACCCAGAAAAAAGGATCTTCATGCCACCGCTGCGCGCCGCCAATCTGCTCGACACCATCGAAGGCTCCCGCCTGCATTCGCACGAATGCGCGCGCTGGCAGCGCTGGGGACCGTACCTGAGCGAACGTCAGTGGGGCACGGTCCGCGAGGACTACAGCGAGAACGGCACCGCGTGGGACTACTTCCCGCACGATCACGCGCGCAGCCGCGCGTATCGCTGGGGCGAGGACGGCATCGCGGGATTCGGCGACGATACGCTCAGCTGGTGTGTGTCGCTTGCGCTGTGGAACCGGCGCGATCCGATCCTGAAGGAACGCCTCTTTGGCCTGACGAACTCGCAGGGCAATCACGGCGAGGACGTGAAGGAGCTGTACTTCTACGTCGACGGCACGCCGACTCACTCGTACATGCGGATGCTCTACAAGTACCCGCACGCCGCCTTCCCCTACGACGACCTGATCCAGGAAAACGCGCGGCGCGGCGCGGACATGCCCGAGTACGAGATCCTGGACACCGGCGTGTTCGACGACGACCGCTATTTCGACGTGCAGGTCGAATACGCGAAGCACACGCCCGAAGACATCGTGATGCGCGTGACGGTGGAGAACCGCGCGGACGAAGCCGCATCGATCGACGTGCTGCCGCAGATCTGGGCCCGCAACAAGTGGTCGTGGAAAGGGCTGAAGAACAAACCGTCGCTGACGAAAAGCCACTCGAAGCACGGCGCAACCGAACTGATCGGCGACGACCCGGACCACGGGACGATCATCGTCACCGCGTGGACCGGTACCGGGACCGGCACCGGCAACGCCCCCGAACCCGACTGGCGTTTCTGCGAGAACGAGACCAACGTGCGGCGTCTGTTCGGCGCACAAGGCGAGGGTCCGTTCAAGGATGGCTTCAACGACTGGATCGTCGGTGGCGATGCGAATGCGGTGCGTAGCGACATGGGCACGCGCGCGGCGGCGCACGTGCCACTCGAACTCGGGCCGCACGGTCGCGCGGTGATCTATCTGCGCTGGCGGCATGACTCGACCGAAGACGATCAACCGCTCGACGCCGATGCATTGTTCAAACAGCGTATCGCCGAGGCCGACGGGTTTTACGCAGCGTTGCAGCACGAAATCCCGAATGCCGATGCGCGGCTCGTGCAGCGTCAGGCGCTCGCGGGGATGCTGTGGTCGAAGCAGTACTACCAGTTCGATGTGCAGCGCTGGCTCGACGGCGACCCTGCGCAACCGGCGCCGCCGGCCGCCCGCAAGCGCGGCCGCAACGCGGACTGGCGGCATCTGTGCAACGGCGACATCGTGTCGATGCCGGACAAGTGGGAGTACCCGTGGTACGCGTCGTGGGATCTTGCGTTCCATGCGGCCGCGTTCGCGCTGATCGATCCGGCGTTTGCGAAGCGTCAGTTGCTGCTGCTCGTGAAGGATCGTTACCAGCATCCGAACGGACAACTGCCCGCATACGAATGGGCGTTCGGCGACGCGAATCCGCCGGTGCACGCGTGGGCCGCGTGGCGCGTGTACGAGATCGATCGCGCGCTGACCGGCAAGGCCGACCGCGATTTTCTGGAGCTCGTGTTCCACAAGCTGCTGCTGAATTTCTCGTGGTGGGTGAACCGCAAGGACGCCGACGGCCGCAATATTTTCCAGGGTGGTTTTCTCGGGCTCGACAACGTCGGTATCTTCGACCGTTCGTCGCCGCTGCCTACCGGCGGTCACATCGATCAGGCCGACGGCACCGCATGGATGGCCGCGTACGCGCTCGACCTGATGCGCATCGCGCTCGAACTCGCGGTCGCGAACCACGTGTTCGTCGACATCGGCGTGAAGTTCTTCGAGCACTTCCTGTACATCGCCGAGGCAGTGAGCAGCGACGACGACTGCGAAACCGGCCTGTGGGACAGCGCCGACGAATTCTTCTACGACAAGCTACGGCTACCCGACGGCACGAGCATTCCGATGCGCGTCCGTTCGATCGTCGGGCTGATTCCGATGTTCGCGGTACACGTGCTCGAACAGCGCCTGCACGGCGACCTGCCCGGCCTGCGCGACCGGTTGGTGTGGTTCCTCGAGCATCGTCCGGATCTGGCGCGGCTCGTCTCGCGCTGGAACGAACCGGGCAAGGGCAACGCGCTGTTGCTGTCGCTGCTGCGCGGCCACCGGATGAAAGCGCTGCTGCGCCGCACGCTCGACGAAAGCGAATTCCTGTCCGATCACGGCGTGCGCGCGCTGTCGCGCGTGCATCGCGACCAGCCGTTCGAGTTTCGTCACGACGGCCAGAGCTTCTGCGTGAAGTACCTGCCGGCCGAATCGGATTCGCGCGTGTTCGGCGGCAATTCGAACTGGCGCGGCCCGGTGTGGATGCCGGTCAACTACCTGCTGATCGAATCGCTGTACGAATTCCATCGCTATTACGGCGACGATTTTCGCGTCGAGTACCCGACTGGCTCGGGACAGAAGTTCTCGTTAAGCGAAATCGCCGACGAACTCGCGCGCCGCGTGACGACCCTGTTCCTGCGCAACCGGGACGGCTTGCGGCCGGTGATGGCCGCATACCCGCTGCTCGAAGCGGACCCGCGTTCGCAGGACCTCGTGCTGTTCCACGAATACTTTCACGGCGATAACGGCCGCGGCGTCGGCGCGTCGCACCAGACCGGCTGGAGCGGGCTCGTCGCGCTGCTGCTGCAACCGCGGATGGCGGGCGTGTCCGGCAGCGTGCCGAACACGGCCGGCGCGGATATGGCGGCGATGAAGTAACCGCGAGGCACACGCAGGCACGTGCAGGCACGCGCCATGCAACGGAGAGCGACGGAACGTCGCGCCGTTCCATGCGGATTGTTTTGAACTGTCCGGGTTCGGGCGCTGTCTTTCCTGTACCGCTTCGTTCGACTCTTCTTCAGGCGAAACCCATGACGACTACTCCGAACGCAACTGACTCCGCCGCTGCCACCACGCCGGCGCCCGCTGGAAAACATCCCGCCCCGCCGTGCACGCTCGTGATCTTCGGTGCAGCCGGCGATCTGACCAAACGTCTGCTGATGCCCGCGCTGTACAACCTGTCGGTGGATGGGCTGCTCGATCCGGGCATGACGATCATCGGCGTGAATCACGGCGAGCAGGAAACCTCCGCGTGGCGCGACGATCTGAAACGCTCGCTCGACCAGTTCGCCGCCGACAAGGCCAGCACGTTCCACGCCGGCAAACTCGACGACGACGCATGGAACCGCATCGCGAAGCGAATGCAATATATGGCCGGCGAGTTCGAAACCGACGATACGTTCACGAAGGTCAAGCAGCAGCTCGACAGCGCGGGCGGCGGCAACGTTATCTTCTATCTCGCGGTGGGCGCGCGCTTCTTCGAGCCGATCGTGCAACGGCTCGGCAAGGTTGGGCTGTTGAAGGAAAGCGACAACGCGTTCCGACGTATCGTGATCGAAAAGCCGTTCGGCACCGATCTCGCGTCGGCGCGCGAACTGAACGCGCAGCTCCTCAAGTACGCGCAGGAATCGCAGATCTACCGGATCGATCACTTTCTCGGCAAGGACACCGTGCAGAGCATTCTCGCGGTGCGTTTCGCGAATGCGCTGCTCGAACCGGTGTGGCGGCGTGAGTACATCGATCACGTGCAGATCACGGCGGCCGAAACGATCGGCGTCGAGTCGCGCGGCAAGTTCTACGAGCAGACCGGCGCGTTCCGCGACATGGTGCCGAACCATCTGTTCCAGCTGCTCGGCATGGTCGCGATGGAGCCGCCGAATTCGTTCGACGCCGAGAACGTGCGCGACAAGAAGGCCGAGATTTTCGATGCGATGAAGCCGCTGCATCCGGACGACGTCGTCTTCGGCCAGTACGAAAAAGGACCGGCGGGCGCGGGATATCGCGAGGAACCGGACGTCGCGAAAGACAGCTCGACGGAGACCTACGCGGCTGCGCGTGTATTCATCGACAACTGGCGCTGGGCCGGCGTGCCGTTCTATCTGCGCACCGGCAAGCGGCTGGCCACACGCCGCACGGAAATCGCCGTGCAGTTGAAGCCCGTACCGTTCCGTCTGTTCCGCGACACGCCCGTCGATGCGCTGACGCCGAACGTGATGACGCTGCGGATCGATCCCGCGCACGGCACGACGTTCGATTTCAACGTGAAGGTGCCCGGCCCGGTGATGCAGATCGGCGCGGTGCAATCGACTTTCGATTATTCGAACTTCTTCGCGGAACGCGCGAACGTCGGTTACGAGACGCTGCTGTACGACTGCATGCTCGGCGACGAGACGCTGTTCCAGCGCGCGGATAGCATTGAGGCGACGTGGGCCGCCGTCGAGGACGTGCTGCATCCGAAGGGCGGCGCGGTGCAGGTGCACGGCTATCCGGCGGGCAGCGAAGGACCGAAGGAAAGCGACGCGCTGCTTGCGCGCGATGGGCGGGCATGGCGGCCGCTGGTGCAGGAGCCTGCTGCGAAGAAGCAGGATTCGAAGTGATAAACCGGTTAGACGACCGACTTCACACGAACGACCTTAAAGGGGACCTGGCGTGACGACTCGCAAGACAACGACCACTCGAAAAACCGTGCGCAAGACCGCTTCCACTTCCGGTGCGAAGGGGCGCACAACGGCGACTAAAACCGTTCACGCGTCGAAGACCGCGAAGACCACTCGCGCTGCCGCAAAGAAAGCCTCGCCCGCACGCGGCCGCAAGGCGGAACACATCCTCGCCGTCGACGTCGGCGGCACGGGGTTGAAGGCCGCGATCATCGATTCGCAGGGCAAGATGCTGACTGAGCGCGTGCGCGTCGCGACGCCGCATCCGTGCACGCCGGGGCAACTCGTCGATGCGCTGGTCGCGCTCGTGCAACCGATCATCGCCGCGTTCCCGCCGACGCAGATTTCGATCGGCTTCCCCGGCTTCGTGCGCAACAACCGCGTGCTGACGGCGCCGAACATCGGCGTCGACGGCTGGCACGACATTCCGCTTGCGTCCGCGTTTGCCGCGCGCCTGGGCGATCTGCCGGTGCGGATGATCAACGATGCGGAGATGCAGGGCTTCGCCGCGATCGAAGGCGACGGGATCGAGTTCGTGCTGACGCTCGGCACCGGTGTCGGCACGGCGATTTTTCGCGACGGCGAACTGATGCCGCACCTGGAGCTTGCGCATCATCCGGTCAGCAAGGGGCGTGCGTACGATCAGTACATCGGCGATGCGGCGCGCAAGAAGGCCGGCGTCAAGCGCTGGAATCACCGCGTCGAGAAGGTCATCGCGATTCTTTCGTCGCTCGTGAATTACGACAAGCTGTGGATCGGCGGCGGCAATGCGACGCGGATCACGTTCAAGCTGCCGCCGAACGTTGCGGTCGTGTCGAACGATGCGGGTATCGAGGGCGGCGCGAAGCTGTGGCATCCGCGTTCGCTGCGTGAGACGCGGCAGTTGCCGGATGCGAACCGCCGCTCCGGCGCGTTCGCTCATCCGAAGGCCGGAAAGGCGTGACGTCGACCTACCGCTAGCTCGACAACCTTTCGATCAACGCCATCGCCGCAGACGGATTGCTCGCTTTGTAGCCGCTGATCACGTACAGGTACACGTCGCGTGCGGTTTCCTTCGCGGGCGACTTGCCGAAGGTTTCGAGCCCTTCCGGCGTGCCGCCTGCTGCCCACGTGCGGGCACGGGCGGCCCATTGATCGAGCGCGCCCTTGTCGTAGCCGTGCGGGTGCGCTTCGTCGGTGCCCATGATCCGCGCGTAGACGAACGGCGCGGTGGCGTCGGCGATCTGCGGATACTTCGAATCGCCGGCCATCACGATCGCGACGCCGTACTTGCGCGCGAGCGCGACGAACGCATCGCACTGGAAGCTCTCGTGCCGCACTTCTACCGCGTGACGCAGCGTGAGTCCGTCGGCGCGCTTCGGCAGCAGGTCCAGAAAAGCGCAGAAGTCTTCTTCATCGAACTGCTTGGTCGGCGCGAACTGCCAGTTCACTGCGCCGAGCCGGTCGCGTAGTTCGAGCACGCCGCTCGAAAAGAACCGCTCGACCGATTCGCCCGATTCGGCGAGCACCCGTCGATGCGTCGCGAAGCGCGGCGCCTTCAGCGAGAACACGAAACCGTCCGGCGTTTCGTCGCGCCACTTCGCGAACGTCTCCGGCTTTTGCGAACCGTAGAACGTTCCGTTGATCTCGATCGACGTGAGCTTGCGGCTCGCGTATTCGAGTTCGCGTTTCTGTGTGAGACCTTCGGGATAAAACGTGCCGCCGCGCCACGGCTCGAACGTCCAGCCGCCGATGCCCGTCAGGATCCGGGCCTTTTTCGTTGCCATGAATGCCGCCTCCGTGTCCGTCGATGCGCTCGATGTGCGCTACGCCGGACAAGTGTAGCGAATGCGGCGCGCGCGAGCATGACCGCATCGCGTAGCGCGCAATGACACAGCAAGCGAAGGCTGTACGACGCACGCGTATCGCGAACCTACGACGCCTACGCGAAAATCTTCAGATGCTCGGCAAGAATAGTGCCGCCGATGCCGATCAGCACGACACCGCCGGCCAGTTCCGCGCGCCTCCCGGCGACATGACCGAGCACACGGCCCAACAGCACGCCAATCGTGACCATCAACGCAGTGGCGAGACCGATCGCCGCAGCAGTCGAATAGATGTTGACGTCGACGAACGCGAGGCCCGCGCCGACCGCCATTGCATCGATGCTGGTGGCGAAGCCGGTTAACGCGAGTAGCCAGAACGAGTGCGTCGCTGGCTTCTCCTCTTCGATCTCTTTCGCGGCAAAGCTGTTGAACACCATGCGGCCGCCCAGGATAAGCAGCAACGTGAACGCGATCCAGTGATCCCACGCGGACACGTATTGCGCGGCGGCCCTGCCGAGAAACCATCCGGCCAGCGGAGTCAGTGCTTCGATGACGCCGAAGATCAAGCCTGTTTTGAGGGCTTCGCTCCAGCGGGGACGATGAAGCGTCGTGCCCTTGCCGATTGCCGCGGCAAAGGCATCGGTCGACATGGCAAACGCGAGGAACAGAGTGGCAACGGGATTCATGAGAGGAGCGCTCAAGGTCGGGCGGAAAACCGCGACACACCATCGCGCCCGACCGGTCGCGTGGTATGTCGATGGTCTTGCCAACCTGACGGCTACCTGCACCACGGTCTGGGCGACCGAGAATGTTGATGCAGGCGCTTCTGGGTAGAAGCCGGCTACTCCCCAAGGACAGACGCGAGCATATCACGTCAGAAAGGCTTTTGTAATAACCCCGGGACTCCGCCGTGATTGCGCTATTCCGGCTGCCCCCGCTCGCGCAGCAGATCCGCGAGACTGCGCGGCGCCGGCACCAGTGGCGCGCGGTGGCGAGTCCAACCCATCTGCCGCGACGGCGTGAGCGCACGCAGCCGTGTCGCGGCCCAGCGGAACAGCCGGTACACGCGCGGATGCGCGAACGCGCCGCTCCAGAAACGCCACACGATATGCTCGCGTCGACTGAAGTTCGCGCCCTGGCCGCGCAGCGGATGCGCGACCGTTTCGTCGGGTGAGCGGTTCGCTTCGGTGCGCAGCCGGATCAGCAGCTTCGGAATCGGAATGCGCACCGGACACACCTCGCCGCATGCGCCGCACAAACTCGATGCGGTCGGCAGATCGGCGGTCGCATCGAGGCCGAGCAGATGTGGCGAAATGATCTTGCCGATCGGGCCGGGATACGTCGTGCCGTACGCGTGACCGCCGATCCGCGTATAGACCGGACAGTGATTCATGCACGCGCCGCAGCGGATGCATTGCAGCGTCGCGCGCAATTGCGTGTCCGCGTAGGCCTGCGTGCGACCGTTGTCGAGCAGCACGATGTGCATCTCGCGCGGACCGTCGAGTTCGCCTGCGCGGCGCGGTCCCGAGATCAGGTTGAAGTACGTGGTGATCGCCTGGCCGGTCGCGGAGCGTGTGAGCAGGCTCGACAGCGGCACGATGTGTTCGAGCTTCGCGACGACCTTCTCCATCCCCATGATCGCGATGTGCACGTCGGGCACGGTGGTCGACAGGCGGCCATTGCCTTCGTTTTCGACGAGCCACAGCGTGCCCGTGTCGGCGGCGGCGAAGTTCACGCCGGACAAGCCGATGTCCGCATCGACGAACGCGTGACGCAGTGCGCGCCGGCCGGTCTGGATCAGCTCGTCGACATCTTCGGTGTACGGCGTGTCGGGGATGTGTTCTTCGAACAGCGTGGCGATGTCGCCGCGCGTTTTGTGGATCGCGGGCATCACGATGTGCGACGGCTTCTCGCCGGCCAGCTGCACGATGTACTCGCCCATGTCCGACTCGATGCACTCGATGCCGCGTTCGCCGAGATAGTGATTCAGCTCGATCTCTTCGCTCGCCATCGACTTGCCCTTGATCACGCGCCGCGCGCCGCGTTCCTGTGCGATTCGATGGATGATCGCGTTCGCTTCGTCGGCGGTTTCGGCCCAGTGGACGTGCGCGCCGGCTGCGGTCAGCTTCGCCTCCAGTTGCACCAGCAGATCGGGTAGCCGTGCGAGCGCATGCTGGCGGATCGCTTCGCCGAGATCGCGTAGTGCGTCGAGTTCGGCATCGTCGGGGAACTGGACGGCGCGTTTCTGTTGCAGGAAGTCCATCGCGCCGCGAAAGCTGCTGCGCAATTTCGGGTCGTCGAGTGCGGCGCGGGCGCGGGCCTTGAAATCCGTCTGCGGGACGAAGTGCAGCGGTTGGGCGCTCATTGCGTGGCTCCTTCGTGCGCGTTTGCAGTATCGGTGACGATCACGACCCACACCTTGCGTGGGCCGTGCGCGCCGTATGCGAGCGTCTGCTGGATGTCGGAAGTCTTCGATGGTCCCGAGATCAGCACGAGATTCGTCGGCATGCCGTCGCGCCAGCGCTCGGCGTGCGCGGCCGCGTGCAGGTCCGCATGCAGCGTGTGCGCGTGCACGAGCGCGATGTGCAGCGGCGGCGCGAGCGAGACGGTGCGTGGTGTGCCCGCATCGGGTGCGACGATCAGCGTGCCCGTCGATGCGATGCCCGAGCGCGCGACGGTGAAGCCTGCGTCGATCGTGTCGAAGAGTTCGGTTTTCCAGTGTTCGATCGGCTGCGCGTAGGTGCGCGCGTTCACGTCGGGCGGCAGCGCGGCAGCGAGCGCCGCGCCTTCGGGTGTCGTCGTATCGAGCAGCAGATTGCGTACGCCCTCCGCCGCGAGACGCGCGGCCAGTTGCGCGGGCCACGTTGCGATGTCGGCACACCACACGTCCGCATGCGCGGCGGTGAGCATGGTTTGCATCGCTGCGATCCGCTCTTGTATCGACTGTGGTTGCGACGCGCGGCGGCCTGTGTAGTGCGCATCAATGCGTGCGTCGAGTTCATCGATCGATACGTCGGCTGTCGATGGCGCGGCGGAACGCAGTCGTCCGAGCATCCGTTCGCGTGCGTTCATGCTGCTTCTCCTGACTGCTTCGCTTTAGCCGCCTGCGTACTTGAGCCGCCGGTACGCCGCCACAAAAACGACGCAAGATGCTCGACCGGCAGCGGCGCATGCGCATGCTCGGCCGCGTGTCCGATGTTCAGCAGACAGCCGCAATCGGCGGACACGAGCCGGTCGCAGCCGGTCGCGCACGCAGACGCGATCTTGTCCTGCACCATCGCGCCGGAAATATCCGGATGCTTCAACGAGAACGTGCCGCCGAAGCCGCAGCACTCGGACTCGCGTACATGCTCGACGCGCGTAACGCCCGGCAGCGCATCGACGATCTCGACGCCGTGCACGCGTGTACCCATCTCGCGTCGCGCGGCGCACGACGTGTGCAGTACGACGGTTTCAGGTGCGAGCGTGGTGTCGGTGGGCGTATCGAAACGCAGCTTCAGCACACGCAGCAGGAATTCGCTGAGTTCGTACACGCGTGAAGCGAGTGAATCGGCTTTGGAGCGCGCGTCGGGGTCGTCTTCGAACAGCGTCGGCCAGTGATGCCGCATCATTCCTGCGCACGAACCGGACGGCACGACGATCGGCCAGGGCTCGCTAAACAGATCGAACTGCGCGCGTGCGACTGCGCGTGCCTGCTCAGGATTACCGCTGCTATACGCAGGCTGTCCGCAGCAACTCTGTGCGCGCGGAAAATGGACTGTCATCCCTTCGCGTTCTAAAAGCTTCACCGCATCGAGACCGGCCTGCGGTACGAACATGTCGACGAGACAGGTCGCGAACAGATAGACGTGACGCGGCCGCGTCTCGGGATAGGACCGCTCGTGCATGAGGTGTCTCCGTGGCTGGCCGGTCGGCATAGGGACGTCCGGCGTGTGGGGCAATAGCGCATAATTCCCGCTTCCCGCGCGGGGTTCAAATTGGTTGGACCAGTGGCGAGTGCAGAACCTGGGACAGAAGACAGAGGGGCAGCGATGAAAGACGACGGCACGTCCACGCGCGGCCGGGTCGAAGCAGTGATGCGCCGGCTCGAAACCGCGCTGCTCGACGGCACGTGGCGCGCAGGCGAACGCCTGCCTGCCGAGCGCATGCTCGCAGTGGAGTACGGCGTCGCGCGCAACACGGTACGCGAAGCAATCCAGCGACTTGCGGCGCGTGGTCTGCTACAAAGCCGGCGTGGGTCGGGCGTGTTCGTCACCGATCAGCTACGTACCGGCATCGCATCGCCGTGGGGGCAACTGGTCGCGGATCATCCGGCGCTGCGTGAAGACATTCTGGAATTTCGTCGCGTGCTGGAAGGGGCGACCGCTTACTTCGCGGCGCAGCGCGCGGATGCAGCGGACTTACGACGGATCGGCATCGAGATGCGCGAACTGGAACGAGCCCGCCGTCGCGACGACAAGGCCGCCGAAGCCGCCGCCGATGCACGTCTGCACGAAGCGATCGCACAGGCATCGCACAACACGATGTTCCTGCATTTGCATACGAGCGTGATCGGCATGCTGCGCGAACACATCGGGACCACGGGCACGGGGATACGCGAGCGCGACAGCGATGCATCCGCGCTGCTGCTGGTTCAACACCGGATGCTGTACGACGCGATTCGCGCGCGGCAGCCGGAAGAAGCGCGCACCGCGATGCAGACGCACATCGATTACGTGCGCAGCCGGACCGGCGACGACGATTGACGCCTGGCGTGTGAGCGTCGAGAGGTTCCGATCGTGTAGAAGGCACATCTTCAATGAGCTTGCGTCGTACGAGCCCGCAACACCGATAAAGAGGACATCACCTTGAACAGACGTCACTTCATGGCCGCGACAATCGCAGGCGCAGCCGTCGGTGCAATCCCGGCGTTGGCTGCGACGAACCGCATCAAGGCCGTCGCATTCGATGGCCTGGCGCTATTCGATCCACGTCCGGTGTTCGCATCGGCGGAAACGCTGTTCCCAGGCAACGGTCGATCGCTGGTCGCAACGTGGCGTGGCCGTCTCTTCGACTACACGTGGCTGCGCACGCTCACGGGAACCTACGCGGATTTTTTGCAGGTCGCCGACGATGCACTGATGTTCGCCGTAGACGCGGAAAAGATCGCCATCACCGATGCGCAACGTCACCAGTTGGTTGCCGCTTTCATGAACCTGAAAGCGTGGCCGGACGTGCCGCCGGTTCTCAAGGCGCTCAAGCAGCGGGGCCTGGGTCTCGCGCCGCTGAACGACTTCACCGTGCCGATGCTGGAAGCCGCGATCGCGAATTCCGGTTTGACCGGCGTGTTCGACCACTTGCTGTCCACCGATCTCGTGAAGGCCTACAAGCCCGATCCGCGCGCCTATCAAATGGCGGTCGACGCGTTCGGACTGCAGCGCGATGAGATTGCGTTCGTTGCCTTTGCCGGTTGGGATGCAGTGGGCGCGAAGTCGTTCGGCTATCCGACGATCTGGGTCAACCGTATGGCATCGCCGGCCGAACGGCTCGGCGTGCTTCCGGACGCCGTCGCGCAGAACTTCGAGGCGATCCCAGGTTTCGTGGGTTCGTAGATATCGCGGCCGCCCGTCCGCGAGCGTTGCATCAAGCCTTCAACGTCGCCCCCGCCGCATCCTCACTCGACTGCAACTGCAGCACCGCATCGCGCTTATCCAGCAGATGCTTGCGCAAAATCGTCGCGAGCCGTTTACCGTCGCGCGCTTCGAGCGCCTTCAGCATCTCGTCGTGATCGTGGATCGCGCGATCCCACTTCGGCACCTGAAAATTCGAACGAAACCGCAGCGCCTGCAGCCGCCGGTTCACCGCGATGTAGGTCTGCCGTAGCGCGCCGTTGCGGGCCGCTTCGTTGATCTTCTCGTGGATCGCCTGGTTGCGGCTGTAGTAGCCGGGCAGATCGTTCTGCGCGCGGCACGCGAGCATCGCATAGTGCAGCGCCTTGATCTCCGCAAGTTCGGCGGCGGTGATCCGCTCGCACGCGAGTTCGCCAGAAAACGCTTCGAGGCCGCTCATCAATTCGAAGGTCTCGCGCAACTCCGCTTCCGACATCTTCGATACCGACGCGCCGCGATTCGGCTCGATGTCGATCAGCCCTTCGGCGGCCAATACCTTCAGCGCCTCGCGCAGCGGCGTGCGCGAAATGCCGAGCGTTTCGCACAGCTCGCGCTCGTTCAGTTTCTTGCCCGGCACCAGCGCACCCTCGACGATAAAACGGCGGATGTGCTCGACGACCGTATCGTGCAGCCGCTGGCGCTCCACCTTGGGCAGCAGCGGGGGGGCCGGGAAATCCGCATCGATATCCGAATTTTGCATACAAAAATCCTGAAGCTGGTTTATGCCTATTTTATCCAAAGGATGACGAATACGTAAGGGTGGGCGTAAACCCTGGCGATTTTGCACTTGGGTTGACGGCGATTCGTTGATATAGTTTTTTGCATGCAAAATTCAATTCACGGAGATCGCATGCTAAAACTGGACTTTCATCCCGCCGGCCGTCACTTCCTGCAGATTCCGGGGCCGAGCCCGGTGCCCGACCGCATCCTGCGGGCGATGAGCTATCCGACCATCGATCACCGCGGCCCCGAATTCGGTGCGCTCGGGCTGAAGGTGCTCGACGGCATCAAGCAGATCTTCAAGACGAAGCAGCCGGTCGTGATCTACCCGGCGTCCGGCACCGGCGCATGGGAGGCGGCGCTGTCGAATACGCTGAGCCCCGGCGACACCGTGATCATGTTCGAGACCGGCCACTTCGCGACGCTGTGGAAGAAGATGGCCGAGAGCCTTGGCCTGAAGCCTGAATTCCTCGGCTTGCCCGGCATCGAAGGCTGGCGGCGCGGCGTGCAGCCGCAGATGATCGAAGCGCGGTTGCGCGAAGACACCGGCCACACGATCAAGGCCGTCTGCGTCGTCCATAACGAAACGTCGACGGGCGTCACGTCGGACATCGCGGCCGTGCGTCGCGCGATCGATGCGGCGGGTCATCCGGCGCTGCTGCTGGTCGACACGATCTCGGGTCTCGCGTGTGCCGATTACCGGCATGACGAATGGGGCGTCGACGTCACGGTATCGGGTTCGCAGAAGGGGTTGATGCTGCCGCCCGGCATCAGCTTCAACGCGATCTCGCCGAAGGCACTCGCGGCGAGCCGCGACGCGAAGCTGCCGCGCAGCTTCTGGGACTGGACCGAAATCGTCGAGATGAACAAGAGCGGCTACTGGCCGTACACGCCGAACACGAACCTGCTGTACGGCCTGTCGGAAGCGCTCGACATGATCCTCGACGAAGGGCTCGACAACGTGTTCGCGCGTCATGCGCGGCTCGCCGAAGCGTGCCGCCGCGCGGTGCGCGCGTGGGGACTCGAGATCCAGTGCGCGGACCCGGACGTGTACAGCCCGGTGCTGACCGGCGTGATGATGCCCGACGGCATCGACGCGGACGCGGTGCGCAAGCTGATCTACGAGCGCTTCGACATGTCGCTCGGCACGGGCCTTGGCAAGATGAAGGGCCGCATGTTCCGCATCGGCCATCTCGGCGACTGCAACGACCTCACGCTGCTCGCGACGCTCGCCGGTTGCGAGATGGGTCTGCGACTCGCGGGCGTGCCGCTCGCCGCGAGCGGTTTGCCTGCTGCAATGGCGTGGCTGACCGAGCAGTCGCATGCAACGAAGCTGAAGGCAGCCGCTTAACGACGTACAAGCGAGATGCACAAGCCGGCAGCATCCGCCGGCTTCGATAAACCATCCGTTCATTGAAAAGCAAATAGAAAAAGGGAGCGGGGTGATGCGCGCGATGAACCACGCGCATCACCTCTCGCGAACGCGCCGCAGAGCGCGGCGATTCACCACATGCAGGCCGACCGACCGCCCCCCAGTGCGCGGCGGGCAGCGGCGAAGCGCGCCATTCCGGCGTGCCGCCGACCAGCAACGGAGACAGACGATGAAGCGGTTTCGTTTGAACAGTGCGACCAGTATCGTTCTAGTGATGCTCTGCATCATGTACTTCATCACCTACCTCGACCGCGTGAACGTGAGTACGGCGGCGGCGGGGTTCGGCAAGGAATTCAGTCTTTCGCATACCGAAGTCGGACTCGTGTTCTCCGCGTTCGCGTATCCGTATCTCGTGTTTCAGATCATCGGCGGGTGGGTGAGCGATCGCTTTGGCGCGAAGCGCACGCTGATCGCGTGCGGTGCGATCTGGGCGCTCGCAACGCTGCTGACCGGCTTCGCCGGCGGTCTCGCGTCGCTGCTCGCCGCGCGCGTGCTGCTCGGTTTCGGCGAAGGCGCGACGTTCCCGGCGGCGACCGCTGCAATGTCGCGCTGGGTCGCGAAAGAACGGCGCGGCTTCGCGCAGGGCATCACGCATGCGGCCGCGCGGATCGGCAACGCGATCGCGCCGGGCGCGATCGTGCTCGTGATGGCGACATGGGGCTGGCGCGAATCGTTCTATATCTGCGGTGCGGTGAGTCTGCTGTGGGTGATCGTTTGGGCGGTCACGTTCACCGAACATCCGAAGGACCATCCGCGCATCACGACTGCCGAACTCGACGTGCTGCCCGCGCCGAAAACGAAAACCGCCAATGTGCCGTGGCGTCGCCTGTTCCGCCGGATGGCGCCGGTGACGATCGTCTACTTCTGCTACGGCTGGACGCTGTGGCTCTTTCTCAGCTGGATTCCGCAGTACTTCCTGCACAGCTATCACCTTGATCTGAAGAAATCGGCGGTATTCGCGTCGGCGGTGTTTTTCGCGGGCGTGCTCGGCGATACGCTCGGCGGCATCGTTACCGATCGCATCTTCGAACGCACACGCAACCTGCGGCGTGCACGCAGCTGGATGGTGTCGATCTGCATGCTGCTGACGCTCGTGGTGCTCGTGCCGTTGATGTTCGCGCACAACCTGTATGTATCGATGGTGTGCCTGTCGGCGGGCTTCTTCTTCGCCGAGATGACGATCGGCCCGATGTGGGCGATTCCGATGGACATCGCACCCGAGTATTCGGGCACCGCAAGCGGCATGATGAACACGGGCTCCGCACTGGCCGCGATCATCTCGCCAGTGTTCTCGGGCTTCCTGATCGACCGCTTCGGCAGCTGGGAATTGCCGTTCGCCGGCAGCATGCTACTGATGGCGATCGGCGTGGTGCTCGCGTTCCGCATGCAGCCCGACAGTCGTTTCGAAACGGACGCGGCGCCGGGCGCTCATCCGGCGGGAGCATGAACGCAATGTCCCATCCATTGACCCTGGCGCTCGCCGACGCGCGTCGCACGCAGACCCGCATCGCCGCGCTCGCGCCGCACGAAGTCCCTGCGGATGCGCAGACCGCCTACGCGATCCAGCACGAACTGCTGCAACACATGGACGCGCAGATCGGCGGCTGGAAGATCGGCGCGAAGTCCGACACCGGACCAGTGCAGGGCGCGCCGCTGCCGGCAGGCGGTTTGCTCGCGAGCGGTGCGCGCGTCGCCCGCAACGCGACGCTGCCGTGCGGCATCGAACTGGAAGTCGCGTTCCGCTTCGGACGCACGTTCGAGCCGCGCGCCGAACCCTATGACGACGCCGACGTGCTGGCCGGCATCGGTGCGATGGCGGCGACAGTCGAGATCGTCGCGAGCCGGTTTGCGGGCTGGCCCGACGTCGATCGTCTGGCGCAGCTTGCGGATCTGCAGAATCACGGCGCGTTGATCGTCGGCGAGTCGGTGGCGTATCGCGCGGATTTTTCGTTCGTTACGCCGTCGGTGCAGGTGCGCTTCGATGGCCGTGGCGTGTTCGACGGTGCGCCCGCGAATCCCGCCGGCGATCCGCGCCGGCTGCTCGCGTGGCTCGTGAATCATTGCACGCAGCAACGCGGACTCGCGGTGACACCGGACTGGATCGTCACGACCGGTTCGTACACCGGCATGTTTTTCCCGCCTGGCGGCGGCGTGCTGACCGCGCAGATCGACGGACTCGCACCGCTTCAGTTGACGCTCGAATAAGCGGCCGCGCCGCGCTCCTTCTCTAGATGCACACGCCATGACGCATTCCACTGCTTCGCTGCTGGTCAAGCCGATCCATCTCGTGCCGAGCGCGTCGCGCGCGCCGACGACGCCGCTCGCGAGCCGTCTACGCAGCGCGCTGCGCGGCGACGTGCTGTTCGACGCGGCGAGTCGCGGCCGTTACGCGACCGACGCGTCGATCTATCAGATCACGCCGATCGGCGTCGTCGTGCCGCGCGATCAGGCCGATCTGCGCCTCGCGCTCGATGTCGCGCGCAGCGAGAAAGCGCCGGTGCTCGCACGCGGTGCGGGGACGAGCCAGTGCGGGCAGACCGTTGGCGAAGCGCTCGTGATCGATACGAGCAAGTGGCTGAACAACATCGTCGACTTCGATGCGGAAGCGCGCACCGTGACCGTCGAGCCGGGTGTCGTGCTCGATCATCTGAACGCGTGGCTCAAGCCGCACGGGTTGTGGTTTCCGGTCGATGTATCGACGGCCGCGCAATGCACGATCGGCGGGATGGCGGGCAACAACTCGTGCGGCTCGCGCTCGATCGAATACGGCAACATGGTGCACAACGTCCACGCGATCGACGCGGTGCTCGCCGACGGCACCGAAGCCCGCTTCGGCTCGCTGCACACGAGACCCGATTACGCGCGGATGCGGCAGATCGTCGATGGCTTGAAGCGCATCGCGCTGCGCGAACGCGACGAGATCGTCGAGCGCATTCCGAAAGTGCTGCGTCGCGTAGGCGGCTACAACATCGATCTGTTCGACTGCCAGAATCCGCGCGCCTATAGCGACGACGGCGTGGCGAACCTCGCGCATCTGCTGGTCGGCTCGGAAGGCACGCTTGCGTTCAGCCGCCAGTTGACGCTGAAGCTCGCGCCGCTGCCCGCGCACAAGGCGCTCGGCGTCGTGAATTTTCCGACCTTCCGGCAGGCGATGGAACTCACGCAGCACATCGTCACGCTGCGTCCGGTGGCGGTCGAACTGGTCGATCGCACGATGATCGATCTCGCGATGAGCAACCCGGCGTTTCGTCCGGTGATCGAGAAGGCGCTGGTCGGCGAACCCGAAGCGATCCTGCTCGTCGAATTCGCCGGCGATACGCTCGATCCGCAACTCGCCGCGCTCGATCGTCTCGCGGAACTGATGGGCGATCTCGGCTTGCCGGATTCGGTCGTGCAGATGCCCGACGCGAACGCGCAGAAAGCGCTGTGGGAAGTGCGCAAGGCCGGGCTCAACATCATGATGAGCATGAAGGGCGACGGCAAGCCGGTGTCGTTCATCGAAGACTGCGCGGTGCCGCTCGAACATCTCGCCGACTACACGAGCCGCCTGACGGAAGTGTTCCATCGTCACGGCACCGAAGGCACCTGGTATGCGCACGCGAGCGTCGGCACGCTGCACGTGCGGCCGATTCTCGACATGCGCCGCGACGGCGCGCAGAAAATGCGCGCGATCGCCGACGAAGCCGCCGCGCTCGTGCGCGAGTACAAGGGCGCGTATTCGGGCGAGCACGGCGACGGGCTGTGTCGCGGCGAATGGATTGCGTGGCAGTACGGGCCGAAGTTGAATCGCGCATTCGGCGAGATCAAGCAACTGTTCGATCCGGAGAATCGCTTCAATCCGGACAAGATGGTGCGGCCGCCTGCGATGGACGATACGCGCAATTTTCGCTTCGCTCCCGGCTATCGCGAGCGGGCGCTGAAACCTGCACTCGACTGGTCCGCGTGGAATGTCGAACGCGATCCGCTGACCGGTGCGGAAACTGCGCCCGGCACCGGCGGCGATCTGGCGGGTGGTCTCGCGAAGGCCGTCGAGATGTGCAACAACAACGGCCACTGCCGCAAGTTCGACGCGGGCACGATGTGCCCGAGCTATCGCGTGACGAAGGACGAGCAGCACGTGACGCGCGGTCGCGCGAATACGTTGCGGCTCGCGTTGTCGGGGCAACTGGGCGAGGCGGGGCTTGCGAGTGTCGACGTGAAGAACGCGCTCGATCTGTGCGTGTCGTGCAAGGGCTGCAAACGCGACTGTCCGACCGGCGTCGATATGGCGAAGATCAAGATCGAGGCGCGCGCGGCGTGGGCGTCGCGTCACGGCATCGGGTTGCGCGAGAAGCTGGTCGCGTACCTGCCGCGCTATGCGCCGCTCGCGAGCCGGATGTCCGGGCTCGTCGCGTTCGCGAACAACGTGCCGGTCGTGTCCGCGTGGGCGAGACGTGCGCTGGGGTTCGCGCCGCAGCGGACGTTGCCGCGCTTCACGTCATCGTTTCTTGCGACGGCGGCGGCGCGGCAGAACACGCAGGATGCACAAAAAGAAGTCCTGCTGTTCGTCGACACCTTCAACGACCACTTCGAACCGGACAACGCGCGTGCTGCTCAACGCGTTCTCGAAGCGGCCGGCTACACGGTCCACTTCAACACAAAGCCAAATGACCGACCACTGTGCTGCGGACGCACGTTTCTAGCGGCAGGTCTCGTCGATGAAGCGAAGCACGAAGCGCGTCGCATGCTCGACATGCTCGAACCGTTTATCGCACTTGGCGTGCCGGTGGTCGGACTTGAACCGTCGTGTCTGCTGTCGCTGCGCGACGAATTCCTGCACTACGGTTTCGGCGAACGCGCGGCGCGTCTGTCGAAACACGCGTTCCTGTTCGAAGAATTCCTCGTGCGCGAGCATGACGCGGGACGTCTGAATCTCGATCTGCAACCGCTCGCGGACACGACGCAGGCGCTCGTGCATGGCCATTGCCATCAGAAGGCGTTTGCTGCGTTCACGCCGGTGCAGACGGTGCTCGGCTGGATTCCGCAGTTGAAGGTGTCGACGGTCGAATCGTCGTGCTGCGGGATGGCGGGCAGCTTCGGCTACGAAGCGGAGCATTACGCGGCGTCGCAGGCGATGGCGGAACTGTCGCTGCTGCCGGCGGTTCGCAACGCCGAGGCCGGCACGCTGACCGTCGCGGACGGCACGAGTTGTCGTCATCAGATCCACGACGGCGCGGATGTCGCCGCGCTGCACGTCGCTCGCGTACTGGAGCGGGCACTCCGATAGTCGTCGACCGAACGCGCCAATGAGAAAAATCAATGGCGCGTTGCTTGACTGAGTGCTTATGCACAGTTATCGTTCGATCCAGCGTTGGCGGTGTGCCGATCGCCCTTCAGAGTGAATATACACACTAAAAGGTGATCGATACCGCCGATCCGGCTTCGACCAAGCCCATCGAACACGCCGCGCGCGCATCGCTACGACACGCGCACGGCCCATTATTCTGGAGAAACAGCATGCAGATCAAAGGTAGAACCGCGCTCGTCACGGGCGCCAATCGCGGGCTCGGCCTGCATCTCGCGAAAGCACTGCTCGCAGCCGGCGCGACGAAGGTGTACGCAGCCGCCCGCAATCCGGCAAGCGTCGATATCCCCGGCGTCGTGCCGATCCAGCTCGACGTGACCGACCCCGCCAGCATCGCGGCGGCTGCGGAACGCGCATCGGACGTGGATCTGCTGATCAACAACGCCGGTATCGCGAACCCCGGCCCGCTGCTCGCTGCGGGTGCGGTCGAGCAACTGCGCGGTCATATCGAGACGAACGGCATCAGCCTGCTGACCGTCACGCAGGCATTCGCGCCGGTGCTCAAGCGCAACGGCGGCGGTGCGGTCGTGAACGTTCTGTCGGTGCTGAGCTGGGTGGCGCTGCCGAGTCTCGCGACGTACAGCGCGTCGAAGTCGCTGGGCTGGTCGCTGACGAACGGCCTGCGCCTGGAACTGCAAGAGCAGCAGACGCGTGTGTTCGCTGTGCATCCGGCCTACATCGATACCGACATGACGAAGGGTATCGACGGGCAGAAGAGCCGGCCCGAAGACGTCGCGCGGATCGTGCTCGAAGGCATCGAACATAATCTCGACGAAATTCTCGTCGACGACGTGGGCCGTCATGTGAAGCAGTCGCTGTCGTCGGCGACGCCCGCGTATCTCCCGCCTTCGGCCTGATCAGTCTGCGTTCAACACGCTCGCCGCAACCGCCGAGTCCTGCACCGCGACGCCGGTCAGATCCGCTACTGTGATCTGTGTGTCGTTTTGCCGGACCCGGCTGCCGCGCGCGAGCGCGACGCCGAGTTCCACCAGCGTTTCTTTCTCGACCAGTCCCGCCGACACCGCGTGCGAAATCTCGCCGTACGCGCTGCATTGCGCGATCGAATCGGCGACAACGATATCGGCCGCACCGACGATCCGCGGGTCGAGTTCCTGCTTGCCTAAACCATCCGCACCGACGGCGGTGATATGCGTACCCGGACGGATCGCATCGCGCGACAGCAACGCTTGCCGCGACGGCGTCGTGGTAACGATCAGGTTCGCGTGTCGCGCGACGTCGTTCGCGTCGCGCTGCGGATGCACGCGAAAGCCGAGCGTTTCGGCGAATGCCGCGTACGCATCGAGCGTCGCGTCGCTGCGGCCCCATACGTGGACCTCGCGGCATTCGGTGACTGCGCGCAAATATTCGAGTTGCAGACGTGCCTGCTCACCCGTACCGACAATCCCGATCGCGTCGACATGCGTCGGCGCGAGCAGCCGCGCAACGATTTGCCCCGCGAGCGCGGTGCGCACGCAGGTCAGCCAGCCCTCGTCCTGCAGCAGCGCGAGCGGTTCGCCGGTGCGTGCCGACAGCGCGAGCATCAAACCGTTATTGCTCGGCAACCCGCGCGACGGATTGCGATAGAACCCGGTCGATACCTTCACGACGAACGTGTCCGCGCCCGTCACGTACGCGGACTTGATGCAGCAGTCGCCGTCCGCGTCCGCGAACTGGAAGTTCTGCACCGGCGGCACCTGCGTCTCGCCGCGCGAATACGCGACGAAGCCCGCTTCGATCATTCGCACCGCGCGCGCCGCGTCGAAACGCGCAACGATTTCGTCTTTCGTCAGTACCTTCATTGAACCGCCGCGACGAACTTGTCGAGCATGATGTTGCGGCCGCACAGCACGACCGCGACCGCTTTGCCGCGATACGTCGGTGCAATCTGAAGCAGGCTCGCGAGCGCGACGCCGGCCGCGCCTTCGACCATCCATCGGTCGGTCTGCGCGAGGCGCTTCATCGCCGACTTGATCTCTTCCTCGGAGACGAGCACCGAGCGATCGATTACGCGTTGCGCGATCGGCAGCGTGATCGCGTCGGGCTCGACGCCGCCTGCGGTGCCGTCGGAAATCGTATCGCTTTCTTCGACCTCGATCACCTTGCCCGCCTGAATGCAGCGATAGAGCGTCGTCGCGTTCGCCGGCCAGCAGCCGATCACATCGGTCGTTGGGCTCGCCTGTTCGAGCGCCGTGCCGATGCCCGAGATCAACCCGCCGCCGCCGACCGATGCGAATACCGCTGCAAGTCCCGGATGCTGCTCGGCGAGTTCGAGGCCGACCGTCCCTTGTCCGGCGATCACGTCGCCGTCGTTGTACGGCGAGATGAACGGCAGACCATCGCGTGCCGCGCGGCGCGCAGCTTCGAGTTCGACTTCGAGCGTCGACGCGTCGATGGTGACGACCGTCGCGCCTAGCGCGCGGATCGCATCGAGCTTCACCGGCGCGGCCGTCACGGCTGCGTACACGGTGACCGGCACGCCGGCCAGCTTGCCCGCGAGCGCGACGCCCTGGCCGTGATTGCCGGTCGACACCGTCGCGACGCCGTTGCGTCGCTGTTCCGGATCGAGCAGGCGCAGCTTGTTCGTCGCGCCGCGAAACTTGAACGAGCCGGTGTGCTGCAGATGCTCGCATTTGAGAAACACATCGCAGCCGGTTTCCGCCGACAGCAGCGGGCTATGGGTGAGCGGTGTCACGGCGACCTGCGGCCGGATCGCGCGATGCGCGTCGACGATGCGCTCGTACAGACTGTCCATGAGGGTTCCTTTCGATCAGAAGTCTTGCAGCAGTTGACCCGTCTTGCGATGCGCGAGCGGCTCCATGCCGGCGAGCAACGCGACGCGCTGCCCTGCGCGCACGAGCGCGAACTGCTGCTGGACGACGACAATGCCGTCGACGTCGCTATACACCGGATGACGTGGCGCATCGAACGCACCGTCGAGCGGCACGATCTCGGCGATCAGTTCGCCTTTGCGGACCGCATCGCCGGGACGTTGCCGGTAGGTGACTAAACCGGCGGCGGGGGCGGGGACATGCGACGCGCCTTCGAGTGGGTAAATGCGCGGCGTTACTTTCAACGCATGATCCTCGTGATCGTTCCACTCGATCAACCCGTCAGCCGCAAGAAAACGCAGAATGCCGCGCGCGTCTTGTTCGGCCAGCGTATCGTCCACATCCGCCTGACCGCGCAGCTCAATCGACGCACAAAAACCGAGATGCGCATCGTCGACCAGGTCCGCGTCGCGCAGCGCACGCCATGGCTGCGTATACGCCTCGTCGATTGGACCGCCGCCCGCGATGTCTTCGAGAAAAACTGTCTCGATGCCGAGCGCGGCGGCGAGCGTCGTCGCGCGCGCCTGCTGTGCGCGGTTGCTGTACAGATGCAGGATCGCGCGCGTGTCGCAATGCAGATCGAGCACGACGTCGTGCTTCAACGCTTCGCGCAGGAGATGCAGTTTGGTTGCAGCGACCGGATCGTGCGCGCCGCGTTGTTCGAGCAACGCAGCGAACAACGCCTTGAACGCGCGCGTATCGTTGCGTGCAAGCGTGGTGCCGTTGCGGATCGCGTCGCACACATCATCGGTGATCGACGGGAAGCGGCGGTTGAAATTCTCGCCGTTGTCGAGATTGAAGCGCCCGACCGGCATCCCGAACAGCCGCTGCGCCATCCCGACCGGATTCGCAAACGGCCGCACGACGATGCGCCCGCGCAGTCGCCCATCGCGTTCGAGTTCGGCGAGATGACGCAGCAGGTGCGAGATCGCGAGCAGGCCAGGATGTTCGTCCGCGTGCAGGCCAGCCTGGATGTACGCGCTACGTCCGTTGCTGTCAGCGCAGTCGAACGTATGCGTGGTCAGCTGAAACGCCGCACCGGGTGCGAGACCCGGCAGATCGATCGATTCGGTAACGATGCTCATCGCGCGTCACCGGGCAGCGGGATAAGCAGCGAGAAATTCCGACGTGCGCGCGAGCCCAGCTTCAAGCACGTCGCGGCTATTCGTATAGCCGATGCGCACGTAGCCTTCCATATCGAGCGCGCTGCCCGGCGTGAACATCACGCCGGTCTTTTCGAGCAGCGCCACGCAGAAGTCACGCGACGAAACCGGCAGATCGACGCGCACCAGCGCGGTCGTGCCGGACTTCGGCTTCACGTACGACAGCACCGGCTCTTTCGCGATCCACGCGTCGAGCAGCGCGAGGTTGGTCCGCAGGATGTCGTGATTGCGTTCCAGCAGCACGCCACGGTTTTCCAGCGCGATCGACGCGAACAGATCGTTGAGCATGCCGACGCTGATCGTGTTGTAGTCGCGATGAATCTGCACGCGATGGATCAACTCGACGGGAGCGACGATCCAGCCGACCCGCAGCCCCGCGAGCGACCACGTCTTCGACATGCTGCCGGTGCCGATGCCTTTTTCGTAGAGATCCGCGATCGACGCGGTGAAGCCGTTGCCGTGCTGGTCGGTGCCGCGATAGACCTCGTCGCACAGCACCCACGCGCCGCAGCTGCGCGCGATCTCGACGAGCGCTTCGAGGAACGCCCGGTCCATCAGCGAGCCGGTGGGGTTGTTCGGGTTGTTGATCGAGATCATCCGCGTGTGCGGCTTGATCATCTTGCGCAGCGCGTCGAGGTCGGGCAGGAAGCCGTCTTCGGGGCGCAGCTTCAGGATCTCGACCTGCGCGCCGTAGCTCTCGGGAATCGAGTAATGCTGCTGGTAGGTGGGCAGCACGGAGATCACGTGATCGCCGGGTTCGACGAGCGTTTCATAGACCAGCGCGTTCGCGCTGATCGCGCCGTGCGTGATCAGCACGTTCGGCACCGCCTGCTTCTCGTACAGCGACGCGACGTTCGAGCGCAGCCGTTCGGTACCGTCGATCGCGCCGTAGGTCAGCTTCATCGGCAGGATGTCGGCGAGGATCGCGTCCTTCTTGCCGGCGAGATCGAGCAGTTCTTCCACCGTCAGCGACTCGACGCACGTCTCGGCGAGATTCAGCTCGCAATGGTTTTCGTACTGGTCCATCCAGCGCTCGACACCGAATTCCCTGATCTTCATGACCTCTGCCTCTCCGGTTGAACACGCGCACCACACGGTGCGTGTCCGGATGAGTATAGACGAAATGTCTCAAATAGACGAATCGGAATAAATTCGTCCGTAGCAGAGTGACGGGGCGGGGCGATGGATTTTCGGCGGACCTGCCAGATCTCCGGTAGCGGAAACATGCGTCCGGCCCAGAGGTCCCGAGACGCATGCGGTACTCACAGTGTCGTAGCCGTCAGGACGTAGCCTTATAGGCGGGCAGGAACTGCGCGAGGCGCGCACCCATCTCGGCACCCAGCAACTGAAGCGCATTGAACGGCCGGATCATGACCTCGAATTCGACGATCAGGCCGTCTTCGTCGAAGCGAATCATATCGATGCCCTTGAGGTGTTTGTCCTGCACCCTGGCGCTGAACTCGAGCACGACATTGAGCCCGTCGCTGCTGCCGAACTGGCGGTGATAAGTGAAGTCCTCCAGGATAGTCACGACGGTCTGTAACGCCATGAGCAGCGCAGGTGCGGGCGCGTAAGGCTTGAACGCCATCGGTGAACGGAAGACGGCATCCGGGTGCACGATGGAACTCAATGTGCTGAGATCCCTGGACTTGATCAATCGGTGCCACGTCTCAAGCGAAAGAGCGACTGCCGGCTGAAGGCCGAGGTCTACTGGATTCATGGGAACTCCGTTCTCAGTGCAAAGGGGTGGTTAAAGTACGGCAGCGAGCGTGGTGCCCTGACGAATGGCTCGTTTGGCATCCAGCTCGGTCGCCTCGGCGGCGCCGCCGATCAGATGCACGCTATGGCCGGCAGCCTGCAACTGATCGGCAAGTTCTCGCAGCGGTTCCTGCCCCGCGCAGATCACCACGTTATCCACGGCGAGCGTTCGGGATTCTCCATCGACGGTCACATGCAGTCCGTCATCGTCGATGCGCCGATAGTCCACCGACGAAACCATGTTCACGCCCCGCGCCTTCAGGGCCGTTCGGTGAATCCAGCCGGTGGTCTTGCCAAGACCGTCACCGACCTTCGAGGTCTTGCGTTGCAGCAGATGTACCGAGCGCGCAGGCGGTTCCGCACAGGGCCGGGTGAGTCCGCCGCGCGCGGCGTAGGTCGTATCCACGCCCCACTCGGCGAAGAACTTCCCGGTGTCGAGGCTGGCGCTTTCTCCGTTGTGCACCAGATATTCGGCCACGTCGAAGCCGATCCCTCCCGCACCGACAATCGCGACGGTACGTCCCACATGACTGCCGTCGCGCAACACGTCGAGATAGCCCAGCACTTTGGGATGATCCGCACCGTCGATCGACGGACGGCGCGGTTCCACTCCTGTTGCAATCACCACCTCATCGAAGTCCCGTTGCGTCAGGAGATCTGCTGTCGCGCGCGTATTGAGGCGTAGCTCGACACCGGTCAGTTCGATCTGGCGACGAAAGTAACGCAGCGTTTCGTGGAACTCCTCCTTCCCCGGCACCTTTTTGGCAATGTTGAACTGTCCGCCGATTTCGGTCGCTGCCTCGAACAGCGTGACGGCGTGGCCACGCCCGGCAGCCGTTACCGCGCATGAGAGTCCGGCCGGCCCTGCACCCACGACGGCGATGCGCTTTCGTTGGCTGGCAGGTCGAATGACGATCTCGGTTTCGTGACACGCTCGTGGATTGACGAGACACGACGTCACCTTGCCGGCGAACGTGTGGTCGAGGCAAGCCTGATTGCAGCCGATGCAGGTGTTGATCTCGTCGGCGCGGCCCTCGCGTGCCTTGCGCACGAATGCGGCGTCGGCCAGGAAGGGACGCGCCATCGACACCATGTCGCAGGCACCGTCGGCCAGCAACTGCTCGGCGAGTTCGGGTGTGTTGATGCGGTTCGTGGCAACCAGCGGAACGGAGACCTTCCCCATCAGCTGTTGCGTGACCCACGTATAGGCGCCGCGCGGCACTTTGGTGGCAATCGTGGGAATGCGCGCCTCATGCCAGCCGATTCCCGTATTGATGATGGTGGCCCCGGCGTGTTCGATGGCCTGGGCAAGCTGGATCACTTCCTCCAGCGTCGAGCCGCCCTCGACCAGATCGAGCATCGAGAGGCGGTAAATGATGATGAAGTTGGTGCCGACGCGTTCGCGTACCCTGCGTACGATCTCCAGCGGAAAACGGATGCGGTTCTCGTAGCTGCCGCCCCATCGATCCGCGCGATGGTTGGTTCGCGCGGCGATGAATTCGTTGATGAGATAGCCCTCCGAACCCATGATTTCCACGCCGTCATAGCCCGCGTGCTGCGCCAGTGCGGCGCAGCGAACGAAGTCCCCGATCGTTTCCTCTACCTCGTCGTCGTCCAGTGCGTGAGGCCTGAACGGATTGATGGGCGCCTGCAGCGCGCTAGGGGCCACCAGTTGCGGTTGATAGGAGTAGCGGCCGAAGTGCAGGATCTGCATGGCGATCTTTCCGCCCTCCGCGTGGACCGCCCCGGTGACCAGCCGGTGCTTCGCGGCTTCGTCTTCCGTTGTCAGCATCGCGCCGCCGTGCATCGGACGTGCGCGTTCGTTCGGCGCGATGCCGCCCGTCACGATCAAGCCGACTTCTCCGCGTGCCCGTTCGGCGTAAAAAGCCGCCATACGCTCGAAGCCGTTCGGTGCCTCTTCCAGGCCGACGTGCATGGAGCCCATCAGGACACGATTACGCAAGGTGGTGAAACCCAGGTCAAGCGGGCGCAGCAGGTTGGGGAAGCATTCCATGATCTTTATGAAACTGGTTGCATAGATGGGATCCGATAATGCAACCAGTTTCACAAACGATCAAATGAAATGTATAGTTTTAGAGGACATCCTTTACCGTCAGCCCAATTCTCCATTCCCGTCAGATGTCGCTCCCTCATGCGTTGCTTACGACACTCGTCGAACGGTCCTGTTCCGGCTCGGAACTCGCGGCTCGCTTCGACAAGTCGATTGGTTATTTCTGGAACGCTACACACCAGCAGATTTATCGCGAGCTGGCTCGACTGGAAGAGTCGGCGTTGATCGAGTCGTTACCTGAGGAGTCGACGCGCGGCAGGAAGCGCGCGTACAGAATCCTGCAGGCGGGGCGCGACGAACTGAAGCGATGGATTCGCATGGAAGAGGAGCACACGCCGTTTCGCCATGAGTTTATGGTTCGGCTGCGAGCAGAAGCTGTTGTCGGGCCCACCGGGCTGGACAAGGAAATTCGGCGTCGCATCGCGGCGCATACCGAAAAGCTCGCGCAGTACCGGGAGATTGAAAAGCGTGACTTCCCCGTCGAGCCGGACGACCGCGAAGCGGCGCTGCAGCTTGTCGTGTTGAGGGCAGGGATCGGCTACGAAAGCGGCTGGCTTGATACGCTGAATGCGGCGCTGGCCGCGCTTCAGAAGCCCACGCGCAGAGCCAGATCGACGTCATCCCGCCGGGGATCCAGAGCGTAGTTTCCCGGCATGGGGATAGGGGTTGAGAGAACCTGAAGGGTGCGTCAATCGCGATAAGCGGGACTTGGGTCGTGGCCATCACGCCCGCGTCATGTAGGCAATACGAAAATTTTCCGATTGCCAATTGCAATAATTCGGGAAACCATAGCCCGACGCGTCTTTCCTCACGCCAACCCGACAACCACTCTCAACCGATGAACAAACCAACGATAACGCCGTACGTGTCCGCTCTGCTCGCGGCGACACTGATGGCTGCCTGCAGCGGCGACGACATCAAGAACGACGCCGGCCCCGTGACCACGCCCGACGTCAGCTGCCAGGCGATCGACAGCAGCGGCTCGACCGTCGTGGTCGGTTCGAGCCAGCCGGGCGACCCGTCGCTGCCCGAAGCGGCATCCGGCTACCGCACCGGCCTCAAGCCCGTCTACGCGAAAACCTACATGGTCGCGACGTCGAATGCGTACGCGAGCGCGGCCGGTTGCGCGGTGCTGAAAAAAGGCGGCACCGCCGCCGACGCGGCCGTCGCCGTGCAGGCCGTGCTCGGGCTGACCGTGCCCGAGGCGACGGGCCTCGGCTCCGGCGGCGTGCTGCTCTACTACGACGCAAGCAAGAAGACCGTCGACGCCTACGACGGACGCGAAACGGCTCCCGCGGCATCGACCGAAAACTATCTGCGCTATGTCGACGACACGACCGATCACTCGACGCCGGTGCCCAGCGCGCGCGCGAGCGGCCGCTCGATCGGCACGATCGGCGTGCCGCGGCTGATCGAGAAGCTGCAGCAGGACCACGGCAAGCTGCAATGGAAAGACCTGTTCGGCGACGCGATCAATCTCGCGACGAACGGCTTCCCGATCGGCGGGCGTCTGGCAGCCGCGATTTCGTCGAACGCGACGAGCCTGAAGCGCGATCCCGAAGCGGTCGCGTACTTCTTCAACGCGGACGGCTCGCCGAAGGCGCTCGGCACGGTGCTGAAGAATCCCGCGTACGCGCACACGCTGACGTTGATGGCGCAGAACGGCGCGAACGCGCTGTACACCGGACAGATTGCGCAGGACATCGTCGCGAAGATCGCGGTCACGCAAGGTGCCGACGGTTCGCCGATCACGCCGGGCAAGACCACCGTTGCGGATCTCGCTGCGTATCAGGCGAAGCGACGCGATCCGGTCTGCACGACGTATCGGACGTACTGGGTGTGCGGGATGCCGCCGCCGTCGTCGGGTGGGATTGCGGTCGCGTCCGCGTTGGGCATCCTCGAGAACTTCGATCTGAAGTCGTTGAAGCCGACGGCGATCGATCTCGAAGGCGGCAAGCCGACCGTCGCGGGCGTGCATCTGATCACCGAAGCCGAACGGCTCGCGTACGCGGACCGCGACAAGTACGTCGCGGATACCGACTTCGTGCCGCTGCCTGGCGGCACGTGGGACACGATGCTCAACAAGCCGTACATGAAGACGCGCGCCGCGCTGATCGATCCCGCGAAGAGCATGGGCACCGCGCAGCCCGGCAACCTCGGCGCGGTCCCGCTCGGTGTCGACCACACGCTGATCGAGCACGGGACGAACCAGTTCACGATCGTCGATGGCGAGGGCAACGTGCTGAGCGCGACGACGACCGTCGAGTCGAGCATGGGTTCGTTCCACATGACCAACGGCTTCCTGCTGAACAATCAGCTGACGGACTTCTCCGCGAACCCGATCGGCAGCGACGGCAATCCTGTCGCCAATCGACTCGCACCGGGCAAGCGTCCGCGTAGTTCGATGGCGCCGACGCTCGTGTTCGCGCAGGCCGCCGACGGCTCCAAGGGCGACTTCGTGATGGCGACCGGCTCGCCGGGCGGCGGCACGATTCCGCAGTACGTCGTGAAGACGCTGGTCGGTTCGCTGGACTGGGGGCTCGACGCGCAGCAATCGGCGGGGCTGGTCGACTTCGGCGCGAGCAACAGCCCGACGACGACGATCGGCGGCGAGCATCCGAACGTCAACATCACGGACAACGGCACGCACGATCCGTTGATCGTCGGACTGACCGCGCTCGGTCATACGGTGTCGACGTCGGCGCAGTCGAGCGGCGTCAACACGGTGATGCGGGTGCAGCTGGGGCAGTCGGTGGTGCTGCAGGGCGGGACCGATCCGCGTCGCGAGGGTGTCGTGCTCGGCGATACGTTCGCGCGTTGATGTGTTGATGCGTTGATGCGAAGCGGCCCTCGTCGAGAGGGCCGCTTGCGTTAACGCATGTCGTTGCGCGCTAGAGGCTCAACGAGATCGGACCGACGAGTCCCTTGTAGCCGTCATCAAACAGATACCACACGTCGTACTGACCGGACGGCAACGCGGTGTTGCCGCTTCGGCTCGTCAGCGTCACCGATCCGGCGCTCTCTGGTGCATAGGCCCAGGCGAGCGACGCAGGCGAGCCGCTCGGCTTGACGCCCTTCTTGTAGACGCCGACCCAGTTCTTCGGGCTATGCAGCCACGGCGGCGCGACGTAATCGAAACGCAGCGTCGCGTAGGTCGAGCCCTGGATTGCGAGCAACGGAACGAACTGGGTCGTGTTGCCGATCGCCGGGTCCGTATAGAGCGTGCCGGTTTGCTGTTGCACGCAGCCTGCGATGCGCCGGAAGAAATTCACGTCGTCCGCCACGCGGATGCTCGCGTCGTACCAGCCCGCGTTGCCAAGCCACGTTACGTTGGTAGACGTGCCCGCCGCGACCGTGACCGCCGTGAACGGATTTTTTCCGTACGCGTTGTCGGTCAGCTGGAACGTGGCCGGTTGAGTGCCCGTGGTGTTATCGAGCGTGAGACGAACGTTGCCGTTCTGCACGTCGTAGCACGCGTTGATCTCCGCATGAGCGCCCGTCGTTCCCGCCGAGCCGATACTGCCGCGAAATTCCTGCAGGAAGCCGTTCGGTCCGGAGACGGAGAAATCGTAGCTGCCGTCGGAATTCATCGCGAACGTGTCCTGCAGGCTCGCACACCGGTTTGCCGACGCTGCGATCGTGTAGTGCGACGGCGTATTCGCCGAATTGCCCGATCTGACCTGCAGGCTCACGCCGGCCTGTCCGGTGTTGGTGAACGTCAGCGATAATTTTTGCGTGCTCCGGTTGGCCTGACCGGCGACAAAGAACTCATACGGCAGCCTGCACGCGACACGCTGGTTGACCGGCTGTGTCGGCATCGTCTGCGTGCTGGGCGGGAACGCACCGACCACGGGCCCACTCGGATTCATGTTGCTGGCTGCTGCCGCGATCGACGGTGCGGACGAATCCGATGCGGTGAAATCGAACGCCGACGTCATGTCGCCGCAAACCGCGCGACGCCATGCGGTGATGTTCGTCTCCAGCAGCGGCGCCGCTGTCGTGCTGAAGCGCGATTCGATGAAACGGATCACCGACGTGTGATCGAACACTTCCGAATTGACCTTGCCGCCCTTCGACCACGGCGACACGACGATCATCGGAACCCGCGGCCCGAGCCCGTACGGCGCATCGCCCGACAGCGAACCATCCGATGCCGCACCGCTGCTGCTGTAAAACTCCGAGGCTGTGCTGACGTTGGATTTACCGTTCGTCGACGTAGGCGGCACCGGCGGTGGCATGTGATCGAACAGGCCGTCGTTCTCGTCGTAGGTGATGAGGAACACGGTGCGTGCCCAGACGGCGGGATTCGACGTCAGCGCGTTCAGCACGTTATTGACGTACCACTCGCCGCCGCTCGGCGCCCATGACGGGTGCTCGCAATACGCGTACGGCGCGACGATCCACGAGACCTGCGGCAGCGTGTTGTTGGTCACGTCGTTCTGCAGTTGCGTGAAGAGGCCGACGTCGTACTCCTTGCCTTGTCCCGTGGGATCGATCTGCGTGCCGTTGAACGCAGGGGACAGCGGATCGTTTGCGCCGAGATTCTGATACTGCGTGAAATTCAGCAACGGGTTGTCGCCGTAATTGCCGTTCCACCACAGATCGGTCGACCCTCCGGTCGGATACTCGCCGACACCGCTCTTCGCGTCGAGCCCCTGGCCCTTGTCCTGATAGACCTTCCACGTAATACCGGCTTTGTTCAGCCGCTCCGGCAGCGTCTTCCAGTTATAGCCCGACGTGCTGTTGTCGACGTGAGGCGACGAGCCCGCGACGTTGCCGCAGCTACCGGTCCACAGATAGATGCGGTTCGGGTCCGTCGGCCCGAGCATCGAGCAGTGGTAGTTGTCGCAGACCGTGAAGGTCTGCGCGAGCGCGTAGTAGTACGGGATGTCCTGGCTCGTGAAATACGCCATCGTCGATGAGCCTTTCGCGCTCACCCAGCTGTCGTACCAGCCTTTGTTCCATGCGCTGTGTGTCGACGTCCAGTCGTGTGCGAGGTCTGCGTAGTAGACATCGGCGTTCGTCGGCGCCGACGACGTCGGCCTGAACGGCAACACGTTCGACTGATACCACGCGGGATAGCCGCTCGGCAAAACGACGGGACGCGGATCGCCGAAACCGCGCACGCCGGGTACGTTACCGAGGTAGTGATCGAACGAGCGGTTCTCCTGCATCAGGATCACGATGTGCTGCACATCCTGGAGCGTGCCGGTGGGACCGGCGGCGGGGATCGACTGGGCCCTGAGAATGCTCTCGGGCAACAGGGTTGCGGTGGCCGATGCGCCTGCGAGCTTCAGGGCATCGAGCATGAACTGACGTCGGGACGAGGTTTTTTTTAGCATGATTTCTCTTTAGCGCGAATCGCAATCCGGGCTCACGATGTCGTCGACGCGCGCGTGCGTGTGTGCGTTGCGCGCACATACGGCACGTCGGACAGTGAGACTTCGTTGGCGTTACGAACAAGCCGACGCGCAGTGGTAGACCGGCGTGGTCGACGTTGAAGCGTTGGCCGTTGTGCCGCTCGATGCGGGGGATGCGGCATTGCCGTTCGCCTGCGATGCCGCGGCAGAAGACGAGCTGCCGACCGCTGCGGTTTGCGAGTCGCCGCCACACGCGCTGAGCGAGCCGCACAGTAGCGCGGCGAGCATGCACGCAACGTGCGCGCGTAGAAGTCGCGGATGTCGTCTGCGATGCGCGGACGTTCCCGTTCGTGATGAGTTTTTTATTGCCATACTCCTCCCTGTCATCGCCAATCAAGGACTCTGTTTGTTATCTTGGAAATGCATGCATCGTGTCGCGGCCAATTTCGCGAAAGCTGAAATGCGGATCAAGCGGAGATTCAAGCGTGAGAAGCGATCGCTCAAACATCTGGGTGTTGTGCGACACCTAAGTTTTAGATCTGCCGTGTCAATGTCGTACGACTCAAACCCGCCATCTTTCTGCCACAGCGCGACCTTCTAGCTATCTTGAAAAGATGCTGTGCATCCCGACTGATTCTATGGCGACAATCGTGACGGTTTTACGATGGTGGCGTCGGTAATTCGACGTGGACGGACCCAGTAGAACTTGTCTTCTGGATTGAGCGTGGCTCAGTGATGCAGAATCAATTGAAGGGGCGACAGCGATCGCTCTCTACCCCTTTGCCTTGCGCTGTTTAGTGATTGAGCGCATCCCGAATACGGGTTGGCGTTTTCTCGTCGCGCAATTCGCGGCGCAGGATCTTGCCCACGTTCGACTTGGGTAATGCCTCACGAAATTCGATGTGGCGCGGTCTCTTGTATGCGGTCAGTTGCTGACGGCAGTACTCCATCAGTTGCTCGACGCCGAGCGAATGGTTTCTTCGGACGACGAAGAGCTTGACTGCCTCCCCGGAGTGTTCATCGGGAATGCCGATGCATGCGCATTCCAGAACGTCCGGATGGGAAGACACCACAGCTTCGATTTCGCTCGGGTACACGTTGAAGCCGGAGACCAGGATCATGTCCTTCTTCCGGTCCACGATCCTGACGAAGCCGCGTTCGTCCATCACGCCGATATCGCCGGATTTGAAGAAGCCGTCATCGGTCATCACGCGCGAGGTTTCTTCGGCGCGATTCCAGTAGCCCACCATCACCTGCGGCCCGCGAATGGCGATCTCGCCGCGCTCGCCAATCGGTAGAGGCTGGCCGGCGTCGTCCAGAATCGCGATGTCGGTCGATGAAACCGGCAGACCGATCGTCCCGGTGAACGCGTCGAGCGTGGCCGGGTTCAGGGTTGCAGTGGGAGACGTTTCGGAGAGGCCGTAACCTTCGAGGATCGGGCAGCCGGTGGCCTCCATCCATTTTTCGCTGACGGCTCGCTGCACGGCCATACCGCCGCCTAGCGCGATCCGCAGTCCGGAGAAATCGACGCGCGAAAAATTCTCGTCGTTCAACAGCGCATTGAACAACGTGTTGACGCCGGGAAAGAAGTGGATGCGATGCTTCGACAGTTCCCGCACGAAACCCGGAATATCGCGAGGATTCGGAATCAGGATGTTCATCGCACCCCAGCGCGCGCCCATCAGCATGCACGCACTGAGCGCGAGGATGTGATACAGCGGCAGCGCACATACGGTCACCAGCGATTCGATCTTCGGCTCCCGATCCAGCGCCGGACGACTCCACGCATCGTTCTGCAGAATGTTCGCGATGATATTGCGGTGACTCAGCATTGCGCCTTTGGACACACCCGTCGTGCCTCCCGTGTACTGCAGGAACGCGAGATCGCGATGGCCAAGCACGACCGACTTGAACGGTAGTCGAGCCCCTTCACGCAGCACCTGCCGGAACTGCACGGAACCCGGCAAGCGATAAGGCGGCACCAGCTTCTTGCGCTTTCTGACGACGAAGTTGGTCAGCGCCCCCTTCACCGTTCCCAGCAGATCGCCGATCGCCGCGACCACGACGTGCCGGATCCGCGTACGCCCGATTACCTGCTGCAGCGTCGTCGCAAAGTTTTCCAGAATGACGATGGCTTCCGCGCCCGAATCCTTGAGCTGATGCTCCAGCTCGCGCGGCGTGTACAACGGGTTGACGTTCACGACGACAAACCCCGCCCGCAGAATGGCTGCGACGGTCACCGGGTACTGAAGCACGTTCGGCATCATCACCGCGACGCGCGCGCCTTTCAGCAATCCCTTGCTCTGCAGCCACGCACCCATGCCGCGCGAATGCGCATCGAGTTCCGCGTACGTCATGGTTTTACCCATGCAGACGTACGCGTTGCGGTTCGCGAACATCCGGAAAGACTCGCTGAGCAAATGCGACAAAGACGGATATTGCGCTGGATCGATTCGTTCCGGCACGCCGTCCGGATAGGAATCCAGCCATGGTTTATTCATAGTAAGCCTGATTAAAAATACTTCGGCGCGCCATGGCGGCGCGCCGCGATTTCATGCGTTGCATTCGATGTCAGAGGCGAGCGGTCTACGATGCGGCGATGCCCGCTCTACGCCCCCTCGCTTGCGAAATCCACGCCCTGGTCAAACGGTTCGAATTTTTTTACTGCGCAGGCCAAGGGAACGCGATAGTGCAATTCGGTGCCTTTGCGGTCGTCGGACTGAGCGCATTCTTGACCAGCTGGATTGCGACGTTGTCGTAGGAGAGGTCCGCGTGGTCGACCGCGTCGAGCGGGCAGTAGGATTGCACGTACTGGTTGGTCACGCCCGGTTCGTTGATGAACGACGAGCCCACCGGCGTAACGACGAATTCGTTTTTGGTCTCGATGATCGTGTAGGCAACACCCGGCTGGGCGATCGGGCCGCTTACGAGCTGCTGGATCATCGGCGAGCCGCTTTCCTGGTCGCGACAGGCCGGGCAGGCCGTGCCGACCAGCAGATTGGCACCGGGGAAGACGGAAGCCAGCAGGGCCAGGCCGTCGAGCGTCGTGCCGTGGGTGGTCGGCGACAGCGCGACGAGGCTATGGATGTACGACGCACCGCCAAGTACCTTCGCATAGTATTCGGTCAGCATCCCGCCCTGCGAGTGCCCGACCAGATCGACCCTGGTCGCGCCGGTCTTCCCCAGCACCTGCTGCACGTAGCCGGCGAGCTGCGACGCGGACGAGACCGCTGAACCCGTCGCCTGAATCAGCGCGTTGGGAGCGCCGCCGTAATTGAAGGTGTACACGCAGTAGCCGGCGTTGGCCAGCGACGGTGCCAGGGCGCCGAAATCGTCTTTCATCACGGAGAACGTGCCGTTCACCAGGATCACCGGATAGGGATGCTGCTTGAGGCTGCACGACTCCAGGTTGGCACCGGCGGGCGCGGCTGCCGGATCGGGAAGCGCGTCGACCACGCCGGCGACGATATTGGGCGCCACCGGATAGGTTCCGGCGAAGGCGGGAACGGCAACCAGTGCGTTAGCGAGAGCGGCGATCGACAGCAGATTGCGCAGGCGGGGTAAGCAGAACGAATATTGACGCATGTCCCATCTCCTATATTTTTCGTTTAAGTCTCATGTGTCGAACACCGCTGCGTGGCTGAAGGAGCGTCGGTCAGCGGGTCGATCCGCTACGAAGATTCCCTCTAGCAGGCGTCGCGTGTCTTGACAGCGTTTGCCGCGCCATTGTGAAATCGCGCCACAAGAAGCGATGGAAGGCAGGGAGCGTTATGGACGTGATCGATCAGAAACAGGCCGGCACAGTGGCAGGACACTACGTCGGCCTGCTGCTGGATTACCTGCGCTCCCGCGGCCATTCTCCGGAGGCGCTTTTCGGCTCGGCATGGGTCGCCGGAGTCGAATCCGTGGAGGTGTCGTCACGGCTGACGGCGGGGGAGTACTTCGGCATTCTGGAACGGGCCGTGGCCGCTACCGGCGATCCCGACCTGGGCTTCCACGCGGGTGCTCTCATCGCGCCGCGACATCTCGGTGTCGTGGGGTATGTGGTGATGTCCTGCGCCAGCTTGATGGAAGCGCTCGCGCAATACGACCGCTATGTGCGGCTGGTGCATGGCATTGGCCGGCCGTTGATGGTGCGGCATGGCGATCGTGTTGAAATGCCGCTCGACTGGTCGGGTGAGTCGACGCCACCGCCTGCGTTCGCGCAGTTGATCATGACGACGCGGGCGCGCATGGGCCGCCTATTGATCGGTCGGGAGACTGCGCCGATGGACGTCGATTTCCAGTTCGCGACACCGCGCGAGGCCGGTGCGTATCAGCGCTTCTTCGGCGGCAAGGTGAACTTCGGTGCGGCACAGACCAGGCTGACGTTTGCCGCGGAGTATCTCGAGTCGCCCGTGATTATGGCGAGTGCGGAGATGGCTCGTGTCATCGGCGCGCAGGCGGAAGCGCAGATGAGGCAACTGGCCGATGAGCCGGAGTTCATGCACGCGCTCAAGATCATGCTGACCCAGGGTCTGACGATGGGCCGCGTCGGCGCGGCCGACGTCGCACAGCGGATGGGAATTTCGTCGCGCACGCTTCACCGGCGTCTGTCCGCGTGTGCGTATGTGTTCCGCGATATCCTGGACGACGTGCGTCGTGAACGTGCGGAGTCTTATCTCGCGTTGTCGCAGCACTCGCTTGCGGAGATCGCGTTCATGCTCGGGTACACGGAGCAAAGCACTTTTCAGCACGCGTTCAAACGTTGGACTGGGACGACGCCGCAGCAGTATCGGGCGGGCTTGAGCCGGAAGTAGGATTGTGCCGATTGTGCCGATTGCGGCGACTGGTTTAGCCTGTCTCGATCGCCGACTGATCGAGTTTGCTGCAATAGATCGCGGATTCCATCAGCAACGTTAGTGCGATGTCGGGCGGCAGCACATGCTTGACGTCGTGTATCGGGCGAGTCGAATGGACCGCGTACCGCGCGCCGATAACTTCAGTATACCGTGCCCCCCAAGGCTTGCGGCAAGACCCGGGGCGTGCAGTAGCATCGCTGACTGTTGCCGGAACCGGCGGAACGCGGAGTCACGAAATGGACGCTTCGATATCGACCGATGGATCGCCCGTTGCCGGGCTCGAGCCCGCGATGAACCGGCACGCAGTCGTGATTGCCGGAGCGGGTCCGACGGGTTTGATGCTCGCGGGCGAACTGGCGTTGGCGCAGGTGGACGTCGCGATCGTCGAGCGGCGCGAGAGTCAGGACCTGATGGGCATGCGGGCGGGCGGTCTGCACGCGCGCACCATCGAGGTGTTCGATCAACGCGGCATCGCCGAGCGGTTTCTCGCACATGGGCAAACGGCGCAGGTTGCGCGCTTTGCCGGCGTCAAGCTGGACATCGGCGATTTCCCCACTCGTCACAACTACGGGCTCGCGCTCTGGCAGAGCCACATCGAGCGCATCCTCGCCGAATGGGTCGCCGAAAAGCAGGTGCCGATCTATCGCGGCTGCACCGTGACGGGCGCCGTGCAGGACGACACTGGCGTCGACGTCGCGCTATCCGATGGACGGCTGCTGCACGCGGACTATCTCGTCGGATGCGACGGAGGACGCAGCGTCGTTCGCAAGGCAGCCGGCATTGCGTTTCCCGGATCGGATCCGACGATCAGCAACCTGATCGCGGAAGTCGAGCTGACTGGTGAGCCCGAGTGGGGCATCCACCGCGACGCGATCGGCACGCATTCGTTCAGCCGGATCGACGATAGTGATCGTGTGCGTGTCCTCGTCACCGAGCTGCATGCGACCCATACCGGAGAACCCACGCTGGACGATCTGCGCGACGCGCTCATCGCCGTGTACGGGACCGACTACGGCGTGAACAACCCCACATGGCTCTCGCGATTCACCGACGCTACGCGACAGGCAGCCGCGTATCGCGCGGGACGGATGCTCGTCGCCGGCGACGCTGCACATGTGCATCCGCCGGACGGAGGGCAGGGTCTGCAGACCGGCATTCAGGACGCGGTGAATCTGGGGTGGAAGCTCGCGCGTGTGGTCAACGGCACGTCGCCGGACAGTCTTCTCGATTCCTATCACGCCGAGCGTCATCCGGTCGCTGCGCGTGTGTTGCGCAACACGATGGCGTCGATCGTGCTGCGTCGCGAAGACGATCGCACGAGCGCGTTACGCGACGTCCTCGCCGAATTTCTCGCGATGGACGAGCCGCGCAAACGGTTCGCCGCGACGCTGTCAGGGTTGGATGTTCGCTACGATTTCGGCGGTGGACATCCGCTGCTCGGGCGTCGGATGCCGGATCTCGATCTCGTTACAGCCGATGGGCCGCTGCGCGTGTTCACACTGCTGCACGATGCGCGTGCGGTGCTGATTAATTTTGGCGGGCGGGGCAGTTTCGATATCGAGCCGTGGGCCGATGACGTCCGGCTCGTCGATGCAACATACGCCGGGACATGGGAGCTTCCTGCGCTTGGGGCGGTTCCGGCTCCTGAGGCTGTGTTGGTTCGACCGGACGGATACGTCGCGTGGGTGGGTGATGCGAAGCGGGAGGGGCTTGCGGATGCGTTGGCTAAATGGTTTGGAACGGGAGTAGAGACGTAGGGGTCTCAAGCCGCCTCAATCACCTGCACAGCCTGCCGAAACGCCGCCGGCGCCGCACCAAACGCCTCGCGAAACCGGTGACTGAAATGGCTGGCATCCGCGTAGCCGCATTGCGTGGCGACCTGCGCGAGCGGCAGCGCGGTGGTGCGCAGCAAAGCACGCGCACGATCGAGCCGTTGCTGTGCGATCCACGCATGCGGTGGTGCGCCGAACGACACGCGGAACATCCGCGCAAGATGGTATTCCGACAGACACGCAACGTCGGCAAGATCGCCGAGCGTGATCGACTGCGTTAAATGGCTATCGATGTAATCGCGCAGCCGGCGGCGCGTCACCGGCGACAGACCGCCCTTCAGCGCCGCACCCGTGCGATTCACGCTCTGCGACTGCAACAGCAGACTCAACACTTCGTGCGCGGTCTCGTTCGTGCGCAGACGTCCGTCCGGATCGTCCCAGCGCTCGAACATCAGCGACTGGCACAGGTTCGCGATCCGCTCGTTTTCGAAGTACGTCCGGTCGGCGAGCGTCAGTTCGCGCGGCTCGCGATCCAGCTCGCGCACCGCGCGCTGCGTGAAATGCTCGGGCAGAAAATACAGATGCATGAAGTGCATTTCACCGCGGACCCACCAGCGCGACTCGTGATCGCCGGGCAGCGCGCATAGCCGGCTCGGTGCGCCGAAACGTCCGGGCAGCTTCTGACGCTCGGTGCGGTAGCCGCCGTCCAGATAGCACGACAGCGTGTGATGGCCGGGTTGCTCGTAGACCGTTTCGGCTTCTTCGGTGAAGCGGCTCCATTCGGCAATCGCGAGATGGTCGCCGAGCCATGCGAAGCGTTCGAGCGTCGCGTTCGCGTCGCTCAGCGTATGGCAAACCGACTGCAGTCCGAACGGCGTGTCGGCGGCATCGGGTTGCGGGATCGGCGCGGAATCCGGGGGATTCGCGAGGTCGGCTGGGCGGCGGGACATGATGTTTCGCAGTATACGGCGTGAATACCGGGGCCGTACGCCGCCGAGAAAATCTGCGCAATCCTGGACAACGCGCCGTTCTGTCCGGCGCGCATAGTCGGTTTCCTTGGTTACCCCGCTTTTGCACACGCTCCATCATGAATCTGTCGCTCTACGCACTCACCGTCCTGATCTGGGGCACCACCTGGATTGCCATCAAGTGGCAGCTCGGCGTCGTCGCGCCGCCGGTGTCGATCGCGTGGCGTTTCTGGATCGCCGCCGCCGTGCTGTTCGCGCTGCTGCGCCTGATGCGCCGTCCGATCTGGCCGCCGCGCGAAGCATGGCGTTTTCTCGCCGCGCAGGGGCTCGCGCTCTTCTGCCTGAATTTTCTGTGCTTTTACTACGCGGAACAGGTCGTGCCGAGCGGTCTCGTCGCCGTGGTGTTTTCCACCGCGCCGCTGCTGAACTCGATCAACGGCCGGCTGTTCATGGGACGTCCGCTGCAACCGACCGCGATCGTCGGGGCGCTGCTGGGGCTCGTCGGCATCGTCTGCTTGTTCATGCAGCAGATGTCCGGCCACCTCGGCGATCAGGCGACGTGGCTCGGTCTCGGCATCGCGTTTCTCGGCACGCTGTGCTTTTCGGCGGGTAATCTGCTGTCGAGCCGGATGCAGTCGATGGGCCTGCACCCGATCGTCACCAACAGCTGGGCGATGCTGATCGGCGCGACGGTGCTGACGGTCGGCAGCGCGCTCGCCGGTCTGTCGTTCACGTTCGAGCCGACCGTGCGCTACCTCGGCGCGCTTGCGTACCTCGCGGTGCCGGGCTCGGTGATCGGTTTCACTGCTTATCTGACGCTCGTCGGACGGATCGGCCCGGAGCGCGCCGCGTATTGCACAGTGCTGTTTCCGATCGTCGCGCTGGCGGTATCGACGGTGTTCGAAGGCTATCGATGGTCTGCGCTTGCGGTCATCGGACTCGTGCTTGTCGTGGCCGGCAATCTGGTCGCGTTCGATTTGACGCGGCGGTTGTTTGTGCGGACTGCGGTGTCGCGTTGAACGTTGGAGGGGCGGTTAACGGCGTGGAGCGCGCACTCTCTGAAGAACGGACTCTGGCCGATGGCTAAAGCGCCAACTCCGACATAGGTGAGAGTTTTCGGGACCCGCACGCGGACGGTTCAAGCGTGCCCCGCATGCATTGAAAAGCCACGTGCCACGTGCGCGTTGCCGATCGCGTCGGCGCACGGCACAAGCACCTTTATGGCTAAAAGCACGAGCAAACGTGCTGTGTGGTGCGACCGCTTCGCGCCGCACCACGCAATGTCAGGTAGCGATCACTGAGCCGCTTCACTCCGTTTCGCCACCGCATACGCAGCCACCACCGTCGCGACCGCATAAGTCGCAAACCCCACCGCCGCCACCACCCATAACGCCTTCGACAGATGCGGTGCGAGGATCGTCGCCGCGCCCGCGATCGCGACGCCGAACAGGCTGCCCGCCTGGCGCAGCGCATTCAGTAGCCCCGACGCGACGCCCGCGAGTTCGCCGGGCACCTGCTCGAGCACGGTCGAGATCATCGGCGCAATGGACAGCGACGTGCCGCCGCCGAATGCAGCCATCGCCAGATAGACGAAGACCCACGGTGTGCGTAGTTCGAGCAGCGCGGCGATTGCGGGGACCGCTAGCGTCGCGAGACCGAGGCCGGTCGTGATCAGCTGCGTCGGCGTGAAGCGGCCGTGCAGTTTGCCCGACAGCACGTTGCCGATCGACAGGCTGCCCGCCAGCGGCAGCAGCGCGAGACCGGTCTGCCGCGCGCTGAGCCCCATGTCGCCGTGCAGATACAGGCTCAACACGAACAGCAGCCCGAAGTAACCGACGTAGACGAGCGTGCCGGTCATATTCATCGCGACGAACACGCGGTTGCGGAACCAGTGGACCGGCACCATCGGATCGTGTGCGCGTCGTTCGACGGCGACGAGCGCGAGCGTCGCGAGTGCGGCGATCAGCGCGGCCATCCACACTTCCGGTGCGGCGAGGCCGCGAGTCGGCAGTTCGATCGCCGCGTAGCACAGCGCGCCGAGTGCGACTGCGCTGGTTATCTGACCGCCCCAGTCGAAGCGTCGCGTGCGGCTACGCGTGCTGTGGCGCACGACGATCCATGCACCCACGAGTGCCGCGATGCCGGTCGGCACGTTGACGAGAAACGCGCTGCGCCAGCCGAAGCTGTCCACCAGCACGCCGCCGAATACCGGCCCGATCGCTGCCGCAACCGACGCGATTCCCGCCCACACGGAGATCGCGCGGGCACGTTCGGCGGGATCGTCGAACGTGCTGCGGACGATCGCGAGCGAAGCCGGCAGAAACAGCGCCGCGCCCATCCCCTGCATGAGACGCGCGACGACCAGCATGCCGACCGAAGGCGCGAGTCCGCACGCCGCCGACGCGCCGACGAACAGCGCAAGCCCGCTCAGGTACACGGCCTTCGCGCCGAAGCGATCCGACACGACACCGCCCGCGAGGATCAGCGCGGCGAAGCTCAGCGTGTACGCATCGACGATCCATGCAAGCCCCGCGACCGTCGCGTGCAGACTCGCGCGTAATGCGGGCAGCGCGACGTTGACGATGGTCGTGTCGAGCACGGCCATGAACATGCCGCTCGCGACCAGGCCGAGCGTGAGCCGGCGGCGCGCGGCGAGACGGCGTTCGTTGGATTCCGCGGTGAGTGAGGTGGTGAGTGAGGTGTCGAGCGGGTCGATCGCGCAGGTCGCGCAGCTCGTGGTGTCGGACATGATGGATTCCTTTTGCATGACCGATAGTCTATAAACTGGAGATGCTGCAATAAAGCAGCGATTTCGCATCATGCTGATGCAGATCTGCATCACGGCGCCTGCGCTTTTAAAGCGCGCCGCAGGCAGATGGCAGCACGGAGGATCGCCAGATGAAATCGCCGGTGAGTTCGACGCTCAACTGGGACAACGCCCGCTACTTTCTCGCGGTCGCGCGCGCGGGCACACTACGCGGCGCCGCCGCGCGTCTGCAGGTCGATCAGGCCACCGTCGGGCGGCGCATCGCTGCGCTTGAAACGGCGCTCGGCTCGCGGCTCTTTCTGCGTACGCCGGCGCTGTATGTGCTGACGCCGGCAGGCGAAGCGTTGCAGGCGCCTGCAGAAGCGATGGAACAGGCGGCGCTGCAGATCGAGCGTCGTGTCGCGGGTCTCGACGACCAGCTGAGCGGCACGATCCGCCTCGCGACCACCGATTCGCTCGCGAAGCGCTTCATCATCCCGGCCATCGCGCGCGTGCGGCTGGCGCATCCGGGCATCGACATCGTCTGCGTGACGTCGCCGCAGATCGCGAACCTGACACGGCGCGAAGCCGATATTGCGATCCGCACGCTGCGGCCCGATTCGCCCGATCTGATCGTGCGCCGGCTTGCGCAGCTGGATGCGGGCATTTACGCGTCGCGTGCGTACGTGGCGGCGCGCGGCGAACCGCGCGAAGGCGAAGCGTTCGAAGGCCACGATCTCGTGATGTACCAGCAGCCGGTGGTGCCGTCGATGTGGGACTCGCTGTGCGGCGAGCCGACGACGCGCGGGCGCGTCGTGTTCCAGACCGCGTCGACGATGATGCTGTTCGAAGCCGCGATCGCGGGCATCGGCGTGACCGAGCTGCCGTGCTTTCGCGCGGATTACGAGCCGGAGCTGGTGCGGGTGATGCCGCAGCGGGTCGAGCGTTTCGACGCGTGGCTCGTCGCGCACGCGGATCTGTACAAGACCGCGCGGATGCAGGTGTTGATCGCGGCGATTACGGAGGAGTTTGCGGCGGGGGCGCATTGAGTGCGGCACTGGGCGCGGTTCGTCGGGAGGCAATCTTCTGACGCGTTGCGGCACCTCGACGCACGGACATCGCGACAGTCTCGCGTTCAGTTTCACCCGCATGACACGAAAGTTACCGAAACTTTCCGGGTCTTTCCGCGCATGCGTCAACGCCGGCCTGTACGTCCACCTAACGATGTTCCGTCGAAAATAATCCGAAGGAGATATCCGTGCTGAAACCCAGACAGCTTGCGCTGACCGCGATCGCATCGCTTCTTGCGATGTCGGCGATGTCCGTGATGTCGAACGCTAACGCCACCGTCGATCTGATCGCGAAAGGCCAGATCAGCGGCACGATCTCCGACCTGTCGCGCGAAACGGCGGCGCCGCTCGAAAACGGCGCGCCGGGAAATCTGCTGGGCGGTCTCGGCTCGGGCATGAGCTACGCGGGCTGCAATACGTTCGTCGCGTTGCCTGACCGTGGTCCCAACGCGATCTCGTACAACGCGGCAATCGACGACACGGTGTCGTACATCAACCGCTTCGAGACGTTCCGTCTGTCGCTGTCCGCTACGCCGGCGGGTTCGGATCTGCCGTACGCGCTCACGCCGAAACTGGTCGACACAACACTGCTGCACACCTCCGACCGGCTCGTGTATGGCAACGGCGCAGCAGCCGGTGTGCCGAACGGCGCACCGAAGCTGAACCGGCAGAACCACACGAACTACTTCACCGGACGCTCGGACAACTTCGACCCGACGCATCTGTCGACGAATCCGCTCGACGCGCGTCTCGATCCCGAAAGCATCCGCGTGAGCAACGACGGACAGAGCGTGTTCATCTCCGACGAGTACGGTCCGTACATCTATCGATTCGATCGCCGCACGGGACGCCGGATCGATGTGATCAAGGTGCCCGATTCGTTCGCCGTGTCGACGCTCAGTTCCGTGGGCAACACCGAGATCAGCGCGAACACCTCCGGTCGCGTCGCGAACAAGGGCATGGAAGGGCTCGCGATTTCGCCCGACGGCAGAACGCTGTTCGGCGCGATGCAAAGTCCGCTGCTGCAGGACGGCGGCACCAATGGCGGCTTCACGCGGATTCTGCGCGTCGATCTGCGCACGGGCAGAAGCCAGCAGTTTGCGTATCCGCTCACGAATATCGGCACGTCGGCGAAGCCGAACTATCCGACGATCAGCGACGTGGTCGCCGTCAACGACCACGTGCTGCTGATGGACGAGCGCGACGGCAAGGGGCTCGGCGACGATTCGACCGCTAAATTCAAGCAGGTGTTTCGCGTCGACCTGAACGGTGCGCAGGACGTCAGCCAGGCGAGCGGTCAGGCGGGCCTCGCGCCGTATGCGGTGCAGAAGTCGTTGTTCCTCGATGTGGTCGCCGTGCTGACGTCGCACGGCTTCAGCGCGAAGGACATCCCCGCGAAACTCGAAAGCCTGACGTTCGGTCCGGATATCACGATGAACGGCGTGCGCAAGCACACGTTCCTGATCGCGAACGACAACGACTTTATCGGCACGGTCACCGATTCGAATCATCCGGCGGGGATCGACAATCCGAACCAGTTCTTCGTCTTCGCGATGGATAAGAGCGATCTGCCGGATTATGTGCCGCAGCAGTTCTCTGGCTTCCCGTTCGGCGGTGGTCAGGGATTTTTCGGCCACTCGAATGAATGCAGCTTCGTGAAAGATGGACACGACGGTCCCGGCCATTCGTGGCCGTGGCATTGATGGGTTGTTCGGGTTTTGATGTGCGCGTGGTTCGATGAACCAGAACCTGTGCGTGGCCGATGCGGTTAGTTTGTCGGCCACGTGACGGGTGCGTCTTTCAGCGTATTGTTGACGTGGCCGTCGCGCAGACGATGCGCGCGACACGTCTCGCGTGCACGGCTTGCATTGCGCGTGCAGCGCTTACTGCTGCGCCTGCTGTTGCTGCACCTGCCGCGTGATAAACCGCTCCTGCGCGGCAAGCACGTCATCCGCACTACGTCCCACGAGTTCGCGATACACCGACGGTGCCGTCGCACCTTCGGTGTTGATCAGCAGCACGCGAGCGTGTGCATCGAGCGAGATGCGTTCACGCGACGCGGCATCGCGCGCCAGCGCAAGCAGACCCGCGACACCCGCAACACCCGATTCGCCGCCGACGATCGGCACGTCCCGAGCGCTCCCCTCCGCGACGATGCGCATCGCGCGCACGGCGGCGTCGTCGGTGACGGTCATGAACGCATCCACAGAGTGCTCGAGAAAACGCCACGCGAGCGGCGACGCCGCACCGCACGCGAGCCCGGCCATCACCGAATCGACCGAACCCGTCGCGTGCGCCGCGCGCTGCGCGAGCGCACTTTGCAGCAGACAGTCGGCCTGCTGCGGCTCGACGACGACGAAGGTCGGCCGCCGCGCGCCCCAACCCTCCGTGAAGTAGCTGACGATCCCAGCCGCGAGACCGCCGACTCCGCCTTGCAGCAGCACGTGCGTGAACGGGCACGCGTCGTCCGGTTGTGCGCTGGCCTGTTCCAGCGCTTCCGCGACGATCGTACCGTAGCCCTGCATCACGTCACGTGGAATGTCTTCGTAGCCGTCCCACGAGGTGTCTGATACGACGTGCCAGTCGTTTTCAGCCGCAAGCCGCGCGGCCTCTTCGACCGACGCATCGTAATTGCCTTCGATACGCACGATCTGCGCGCCGAATGCCGCAATCGATGCTTCGCGTTCCTCGCTCACATGCCGGTGAATCACGATCGCGCAGCGGCAGCCGATCGATTGCGCGGCGGCCGCGAGTGCGCGACCGTGATTGCCGTCGGTCGCGCTGACGACCGTGAAGCGGTCGAGCGACTTCGCATGTCGACCGGTGAACAGATCGGCGGCGTGCCACCCGCGCGCGGCCGGCTGCCGAAGGATCAGCCTCGCGAGCGCGATCGGTGCGCCGAGCGCCTTGAAGCTGCCGAGCGATGCGCGCTTCGACTCGTCCTTGATCGCAAGCTGCGCGATGCCGATCTTCGCGGCGAGATCGGGCAGATGCCACAGCGGCGTCGGTTCACGCGACAGCACGGACCAGTGCGCGAGCCAGCGCCGGCTTTCGTCGGCGCGCGCGACGCTCATGATGAGCTGCAGTGCGTCGCTATAGGGCGCGCGGGTGGCCTGTGGGTTGGGGATGAACGTCGTGGTCATGATTTACCTGGGGCGTGTAATAGCGGGGCATCAATCCAGTCACGCAGAAGCGCGCGGCAAACGTAGCCGCACGATCTCCGCGAAGTAGCGTGCGCCCGTGACGAGCACGTCGTCGTTGAAGTCGTACCGCGCGTTGTGCAATGGCGTGCTGCCCGGGCTGTCGCCATCGCCGTTACCGATGAAAACGAACGCACCGGGCACGACGCGCAGGAAAGCGCCGAAGTCTTCGGAAATCATCATCGGCTGCACGTTCGCGTCGACGTTCTGTGCACCGACGACGCGCGTCGCCGCTTCGACGGCGGTCGGCACGCAGCTTTCCCAGTTCACGGTCGGCGCGAACTCGTGCGTGTAGCTGAATTCGCACTGCGCGCCGTGCAGCGCGCACAACCCTTCAGCGATCTCGCGCATCCGGCGTTCGAGCAGCGCTTGCACGTCGGGCGTATAGCTGCGCGTGTCGCCCTTGATGATCACATTGCTGGGAATCGCGTTGCGGATGCCGTCGGTGAAGAGCTCAGTGCACGAGATGACGGCGGGCACGCTCGGGTCGAGCGTGCGCGACACGACGGTCTGCAATGCAAGCACGATCTGCGCGGCGATCACGATCGGATCGACGCCCATGTGCGGACGTGCAGCATGCGTGCCGCGTCCTTTCACGTGGATCGTGAAGTTGTCTTCGCTGGCCATGATGCCGCCGACGCGCGTTGCGATGTGTCCCGCCGGCATGCCGGGCATGTTGTGCGCGCCGTAGATTTCGTCGATGGGAAAACGCTCGAACAGGCCATCGTCGATCATCGCTTTCGCGCCGCGTCCGTGCTCTTCGGCCGGCTGGAAAATGATCCGCACGGTGCCGTCGAAATCGCGTCGTTCGCACAGCAACTGCGCGGCGCCGAGAATCATCGTCATGTGGCCGTCGTGGCCGCATGCGTGCGATTTGCCCGCGATCTGCGAGACGTATGGGCGATCCGCTGCGTCTTCGGCAATGTTCAGCGCGTCCATCTCCGCGCGCAGACCGATCACGCCGCGTCCGCTGCCGAGCTTGAGACTCGCGACCAACCCTGTGCCACCGATACCGCGCACCACCTCCATGCCGAGATCCGCGAGCACCTGTGCGACGAAGTCCGACGTGTGCACTTCCTCGAAACCGGTTTCCGGATGACGGTGCAACTGGCGACGCCACTGCGTCAGCTGTCGTTCGAACGGGAGGACGGTGCTCATCGGCGGGTCTCCTGGTAAATGAGTCCTGGGTAAATGCGGCGCGGTGCAATGAGTATAGGATCGCGCGGTGAGACGTTTTCCCGGAGCATGACCACCCCACGGGAAAACTTTGCACGCCGCCGTACGACGATGGAAAATCCGTTCGTTCCTCATTCGCCTGATCCGGAGACTCGCGATGGCGCTTGATCGCCTCGATGTGCAGATACTGAACCTGCTACAGGAAGATGCGGCGCTGCCGCTGCGCACGCTCGCGGCGCGCGTGCATAGCTCGGTCGCGACGTGCCAGCGACGCATCGAGCAACTGAAGACCGACGGCGTACTGCTGCGCCAGGTGGCGATCGTCGACCGGCTGAAAGTGGGCCGTGCACTGACCGCGTTCGTGTCGGTCGAACTCGACCGGCAGAACGATGCGTTGCTGCGCGCATTCGAAAAGAAGATGGCAGTCGAGCCCGACGTGATGGCGTGCTACGAAGTGTCCGGTGAATTCGATTTCATGCTGATCGTCAATTCGACTTCGATGGATGCGTATCACGCGTTCACGCGACGCGTGTTTTCATCGAACAACAATGTGCGCAACTTCAAGAGCAACTTCGCGATGAACTGCTCGAAATTCGAAACGAAGATCGCACTCGATGAACCGTGACCGCGCGTGACGCCGCGTGACCCCGCGCGACGTCGCGCCGGATGGACGGCTACGCGCGATCGGTATATAACTGGATGAACGATTTGTTCACTATGACCTGGAAGGAGAGCCGCCTCTCATGACCCGCGAAGCCCCAGACAAACCCCGTACCGACAATGCCGCCGATCTCGAACATCTCGACGCGGCCGTCAGCCACGTTAACGAACTGGTGTCATCCGGCAGCATCGCGACGAGCGCCGCGAGAGGCCTTGTGTACAGCCTGATCGAAACGCTCGGTACACTGCTCGGCGATCCCGATCTGCCGGAGCATGCGCGCTCCGGTTATGAAGGGCTGCTCGAATCCGCGCGCGAACTGCGCGTGAAGCTCGATCGCTGATGACAGGACTCCGTGGAAGAAACTTATGACCGCTACAAACAATGTCCGGATGTTGACCCGCTACAAGGCGTGGGCCAATGAAATCGTGTTTTCGATGGTGACAGCGCTGCCGCCGGAAGAAGCGCTGATGCAACGCAAGACGGGCTTCAAGAACATGGTTCACACGCTGAACCACGCGTACGTGATCGACGCGGTGTTTCAGGCGCATCTGCAAGGACGCTCGCACGGCTACACGGCGCGCAATACGACCGATACTCCGCCGCTTGAAGAATTACGGGAATCAGTTCGCGCGATGGACGCGTGGTACATCGACTTCGCCGACAAGATGTCGGCCGAAGATCTCGACCGGATGATCCGCTTCGAGTTTATCGGCGGCGGCGACGGTGCGATGACGTGCAACGAGATCATTCTTCATATCGTGAATCACGGCACGTATCACCGCGGGTTTGTCGGCGACATGCTGTATCAGGCAGGCGTCAGGCCGGTTGCGACCGATCTGCCGGTGTTCCTGCGCGATGTGCCGCGCGATTTCTAGCAAGTCAGTGAACGACTGGCGTTAGCGTGAGTGACCGCATCGGGCATGACATGTTTCCGTCGATGTCTGACTTGCGTTGCTCTGGCTGAACGCCAGCTACCTCAGTCGCTTTCCATTTCCGCAAGCAGCGCCTTCTTCAACGGCGACGGCGCCGACGTAATCTCCAGTTGCGGCGTGCCATGCCATTGCGCACAGCGTTGCAGCGCGCGCCGCAGATCCGCGATCAGTCGACCGCTGATGCGCACGCCATCTTCAAGATGCACCGCCTTCAGTTCGAACACGCCGCTCGTGCGATGCGCCTTTGCATCGACGCGGCCCACCAGTTTTCCGCGACTCAGCAACGGCAGCACGAAGTAGCCATAGCGACGTTTCGCGGCGGGCGTATAGCACTCGATCACATAATCGAAATCGAACAGCGCCGCTGCGCGCTTGCGGTCCCACACGACCGGATCGAACGGCGACAGCACGGTCGTCACGCTCGACGCGATGCGCCCGTTCGCGGCATCGTCGACGAGCGGCGCAAACTCGCGATGCACGAACGCATCGTGCTTCCATCCTTCTACCTGGACCGGCAGCAATTCGCCCGCATCGGCGAGCGCATGCAGCGCATCGGTGTACGGGCGGCGCGGCAGACGGTAGTAATCGGCGACCCAGTCGGCGCGCACAATGCCGAGCGCGCGGCAACTGCGTTCGAGCAACGCGCGGGTGACGGTGCCGGCGGGCGGTAGATCGCGTGCGTCGTTCCAGCTCGGCAGCACGCGCTCGGTCAGATCGTAGACGCGCTGGAAATTGCGCCGCTCCGCGACCATCAACTCGCCGATCGCGAACAGCACTTCCAGGTGCCGCTTCTCCGGTTTCCAGTCCCACCAGCCGCTGCCCGTGCCGGCTTCGCGCGCGAAATCGGCGGAGCGCACGGGACCGGTCGCGCGGATGTGTTCGAGCAGCGCCGCGATGTCGTCGCGATACTGCGCATGCCACTCGGCCGCGTATTTCCAGCCCATGTCCGACGGATCGAGCATCCGGTGACGCAGCAGACCGTAGTCCTCGATCGGCACGAAACACGCCTCGTGCGACCAGTATTCGAACAGACGACCTTCCGCGAGATGCTCGTCGAGCCACTGTTGCGGGTACGCGCCGATGCGGCTGAACAGAACGAGGTAGGGGCTGCGCGCGACGACGTGGATCGTGTCGATCTGCAGTTGCGCCATCCGCCGGATCGCGTCGAGGACGTCGGCTTTAGTGGCCTTGCGGCGCGGCGGAGTCAGCAGGCCTTGTGCGGCCAGGTGCAGCGTGCGGGCTGCGGAGAGAGGAAGTGTGTTCACGCAGTCGATCGGCGATGGAAGGCGGCTTCGGCACACGCCGGGCGCCGCACGGAATCGCTACTGTAGCGTGAAGCGGCGATTCGCGAGCGGCGCGGTTCGAGCCTGGCCTGGCGCCCGGCGCGACGGCCGCGCGGATCGTGCTGCGTGAAGATCAGTAACGGCCGCGATGATGGTCCCAGCCGCGTCCGCCACCATGATCCCATCCACGGTGTTCGCCGCGATCGTGCCAGCGGCGTTCGCGCCAGCCGCCGCCGTAACCATACCCGCCGCCATAGTACGGTGCAGGTGCGTAGACGACGGGGGGCGGCTGATAGATGACCGGCGGCGGCGCGGCGTAGACCGGTCCGGGCGCGCCCAGATAGACGCCGACGTTGACGTGAGCGGATGCGCTCGCCGAAGCGAACACGGTTGCGATGCCGAGTGCTGCGAGTAGCAGGGTGCGTTGAATCATGTCCGTCCTCTTTTGCTGTTCGTCGCGCCGTCAGGTGCTATCAAAATGCTGACTGAATATTACGATGCAGAAAGCAGGTCGGGTGCAAGCAGAGTCTGTGATGTGTAACGGTCGGTAAGTGCGGGCGATAAAAAAGGCAGCGCGGCTTGTGTGCCGTGCTGCCTTTTCTTGCTTGCCCACGAGGGCAAGCCCTACAACTTACGCCCCGAGCGCGATCGCTTCGCCCGCATTGACCGCGAGCATCTGGTGAATCTGCGACACAACTGCCGCGCCTTCACCGACCGCCGCCGCGACGCGCTTCGTCGAGCCGGCGCGCGCGTCGCCGATCGCGAACACGCCGTCGACGCTGGTGGTCAGCGAGCACGAGTTGTCGCCGTCGACGCCGGTCAGCACGAAGCCCTTCGGATCAAGTTGCACGCCGCAGGTGCGCAGCCAGTCGGTATTCGGATCGGCGCCGGTGAAGAGGAACAGATGGCGCGTATTGAACTGCTGCGTGCCGTCAGGCAGCGGCTTTTTCAGTCCGACTGACGTAAGCCCGCTTTCGTCGCCGTCGATCCCGCCGATTTCCGTGTGCGGATGAACGATCACGTTCGGCAGCGACGCGATGCGGTCGATCAGATAACGCGACATCGTCGCGGCGAAATCGCTGCGGCGGATCAGTACGTGCACGCGCTTCGCGTGCGTCGCGAGATAAACGATGGCCTGGCCCGCCGAATTGCCGCCGCCGACCAGCACGATCTCTTCGTGCTTGCACAGCTTCGCCTCGACCGGCGACGCCCAGTAGTACACGCCGCGACCGTCGAAACGCTCGAGTCCTTCGATCGCCGGCCGGCGGTACACCGCGCCGCTCGCGATCACGATCGCCTGCGCGGTCACGCTGCCGCCGCACTTCAGCTCGAGACGATGCGGCTGCTCGTCGCAATGCAGCGCCTTCACCTTGACCGGAATCGCGACGTGCGCGCCGAACTTCTGCGCCTGCACGAACGCCCGGCCTGCGAGCGCCTGCCCGGTGATGCCGGTCGGGAAGCCGAGATAGTTTTCGATCCGCGAGCTGGCGCCCGCCTGGCCGCCAGGCGCGCGCGAGTCGAGCACGATCACCGACAAACCCTCCGATGCCGCGTACACCGCAGTCGCCAGTCCGGCCGGACCGGCACCGACGATCGCGACGTCGTACACGCGCGAGTTGTCGAGATCGGGCAGCAGGCCGAGGCAGGTCGCGAGTTCGGGATCGCTCGGATGACGCAGCACCGAACCGTCCGGACAGATCACGAGCGGCAGATCTTCCGGGCGCTCGGCGAACTGTTCGATCAGGCCGAGTGCGTCCTCGTCGCGTTCGTCGATCACCGAATGCGGATGACCATTGCGCGAAAGAAAGCCTTGCAGTGAGACGAGTCTCGAATCATTGCGTTTACCGACGAGAATCGGACCGCCCGCGCCTTTCTCGATCAGCGCCACGCGACGCAGGATCAGCGCACGCATGATGCGTTCGCCGAGATCGGCTTCCGCGACGATCAACGCGCGCAGCCGTTCCGGCACGAGCAGCAGACATTCGGTCGGTTCGAGTGCAACGCCGTTCACGAGTGCGGGACGGCCGGACAGCTGACCGACTTCGGCCATGAAATCACCGTACCGATGTTCGGTTACCACGTGCTCGCGACCGAGACCGTCGCGCTGGTAAATTTTCACGACGCCTTCGAGCACGACGAACATGCCCGGACCGGGCTGGCCGGTCTCGAACAGCATCTCGCCCGGCTGCCAGCGATGGACTTCGCCGAAGCGGCGCATGCGCTCGATCTCTTCGGTCGAGAGCTTCGGGAACATCTGATGACCCCGGGTGGACAGATTCGAGAACGGCGCGTCGGCGACGACGTCCGGCTGAATCACTACATCGTGAATTGCTCCCATCGATTCACTCCTTCACTTGACGCGCGCCGCGATGGGGTTGGGCGCTGCGATTGCGCGGCGGGCGCGCTTATACGGTTATGCGGGGTTCGGCGTGATGTGCACGTCGGCTGGATGGTCGGACTCTTCGATCAGCGCCTCGACTTCGCAGCCCGCATCGCGCCATGCGTCGAGGCCGCCGAGCAGCGGCACGACGTCGGCGAAACCGGCGTCGGTCATCTTTTTCGCCATCCATGCCGCCGAAATTTCGTTCGGGCACGAACAATAGATCACGATCTTGTGATCGTGCGGGTACTTCGCGACGATCTGGTCGAGTTCGCGTTCGTCCGCGAAGATCGAGCCTGGAATCACGAACGGGTCGAGCGTGCGCTTCTCGCGCGAGCGGATGTCGAACAGCACGACCGGCGGCGCCTTGGCGAGCATGATCTTGTACAGCTCGTCGACGCCGATCCGCGCGGAGGCGAGCTTCTTGATCAGCTGCCGACGCCGGTACCAGCGGTACGCGGCATAAAGCAGCAACAGCACGACCACGACGCCGGCCGTCAGTTTGCCGAGGCGGCTCGCGCCGGCGAACAGCATGTCGATCTGCGGCGCGAACATCACGCCGAGCACCAGCCCGACGCCGGCCCACAGTGCCGCGCCGATCGCGTCGTAGCTCAGAAACGCACGGTAGGTCGTGCCCATCGCGCCGGCCATCGGGATCGAGACGATCGACAGGCCCGGGACGAACTTCGCCACCGCGAGCACGCGCACGCCCCAGCGGCCGAAAAAGCGTTCGGTCTTTTTCACGCAGGTATCGCGCGACAGCGACAGCTTGCACAGCGTTTTCAGCGTGTTGCCGCCGTACAGCCGGCCGGCGAGGAACCACACGCTGTCGCCGATCAACGTCGCGAAGACGGCGAGAACCAGCACCGGCAGCAACTGCGTACCGACTGAAGCGGGATGAAGGGCCGCCATGGCGCCGAACAGGACGAGTGTCGGCATCGCGGGCACGGGCAGCCCGAGCGAAGCGGCGAGAACATTACCAAAAACCAGTACAGGCCCGTACTGTTCGACGAGGTCATGTAGCATCGACTTACCTGGCGGCCTTGAGAGCCGCGATGTGACGGGAACCCAACGATTATGGACGCATTTTCGAGACGTGCAAGGGTTCCCGAACGTAGTCGGTCATGGCGCCGGACCGTGGCGACCGATGGGCATTACGAGCAAGGGGAATCGCGGCAGCGGGACAAAGCGGCGGCGCCCGCAAAACTCGCCACTGCGCTGGCCGCCGCGCCGGATTTTATTGAACGTTATTGACGGTGATTGTGCTGTTCGCCGGGCAGTTCGGCGCCGTGCGCACGGATCGCGGCGATCAGTTCGGCGGGCGTGATTTCGTAGCGCACTTCACGATGAATGCCGGGCTTGCGCTCGTCGACTTCGACCAGAAGGATGCCTTTACCGTCTTCTGTCGATTCGAGGCGCAGCGAACGCAGTTCGCGCGCCGTCGCGTCGTCGTATTCGGTGAGCAGGGCCATGGACCCGGAAGACCCGGTAGTACGCATCGACTGTCCTCGTTTCATTGTTGAATCGAACCATCATTGTATGGGCGGGTGCGCGTGCCGTCTGTCGTACAGCGCTCACAGGGCGTGCTTTGCCGGGCGTGGGCGCTGCGGCGCGCCTGACCTGCCGCAGAGTAATCGGACCCAGTTTAACGCGACTCGCGATTTCGCCGTTTGCCTTTTTACATGTCCCGGTGCGGCGCAGCGAATGCGCTTGACGTCGTGCGCCGATGTCATGCCTGTGTAGCACCTGCGTATTACGCTGCGACGCAGTGGCGGCGCGGGTTGGCTCGCGGGTGACCTCGCGGGCGACCTGTTTGTTCAACGGGGTGGGGGCGGTTCGATCTTCAGCGCGGCCAGTTCGCGGTCGCGCACCGGTGTATCGGCAATCAGGAAGTATTCGTCGAGTTGCGGCGGCGCGATCGCAGTGCCGGACAACATCGCGTGTGCCTGGCCGCGATGATGAATCTGATGAATGAATAGATGCGGCAGAACGGTGCCGACCGTCTCGCGATGAATGCCGATACGCGGCCCCCGGTCGATGCGGACTTCGCGCCCCAGCGCGGTTTCGTCCAGCGCATCGCAAAATGCGATGACCGCACGGTCGGTGTCCGACTGCGCGGCCCATAGGTCGGCGGCATGCGGCCATGGCTCCTCGTCGTCGAAGATCGCGAGCCCCATGCCGCCGTCGACCATCGCATCAAGATAGTAGCGATCCACCAGCAGCACGTGATTCAGCGTTTGCCGTAGCGACGGGAAGAAACTCGTGCGCGGGGCGGCGAAGGCTGCGTCGTCGAGCGCGAGGCACGCGCCGAACAGGCGTGCGTTCGACCACGCGTTGTTGCGCGCCATCGCCGAGTAATGGGCGGTGAGCGAAGCGGCGGCCGATGAGGCAGACTTGATGGACGTGGTCATATCGGTTCTCCGTCGACGGGTGCGTGTCCGGTGCCCGTCAGCGTAGCACCCTCGCGAGCGCTGCCCCGAAGGGCCGTCGAAACCGCCCGCCGCCGCGTCACACTCATGTCCGATTCCGGCCAGAGTTCGTGCGCCGCCCAGGCTACAGTACCCCCATGGAACTCGATCGCAATACCTGCTACACGGCCGTGCTGGCCCGCGACCGGCGCTTCGACGGCTGGTTTTTTGTTGCCGTGACGTCGACCGGCATTTACTGCCGCACGGTCTGCCCGGTGCGCCCGCCGAAGCTCGAAAACTGCCGTTTCTATCCGAACGCGGCTGCTGCGGAACGGGCCGGCTTCCGGCCGTGCCTGCGCTGCCGTCCCGAGCTTGCGCCGGGGCATGGTTTGCTCGACGTGTCGCGGCGGCTCGCGCAGGCGGCGGCCGCGCTGATCGGCGCGGGCTTTCTGAACGACGGCAACCTGACCGCGCTGGCGGGACGGGTTGGCGTCAGCACACGTCATCTGCGGCGGATCTTCGAAGCGGAGTTCGGTGTGTCGCCGATCGAGTACGCGCAGACGCAGCGTCTGCTGCTCGCGAAACGCCTGCTTGCCGAAACCGCGTTGCCGGCTGCGCAGGTCGCGCTGACGTCCGGCTTCGGCAGCGTGCGACGCTTCAACGATCTGTTCAGCCGTCGCTACGGATTCAGTCCGGCGCGCGTGCGCAAACGCGCGGTGACTGCGGTGTCCGACGCCGATATGTTGTCGCTCGAGTTGCCGTACCGGCCACCGTTCGCGTGGGATGCGCTCCTGTATATCCTCACCGGTCAGGCGATAAGTGGCGTGGAGCGCGTGACGCACGACAGCTATCTGCGCGCCCTTGAAGTGCCGCACGACGGTGCGTTTTTGACCGGCTGGCTGCGCGCGACGCATCTGCCACAGCGTCAGGCGCTGCGGATTGCGGTGTCGTCTTCGCTAACGCCGGCAGTGCCGTCGCTGCTCGCGCAGGTGCGACGCTTTTTCGATCTCGACTGCCGGCCCGATCTGATCGATGCGCAACTCGGTGCGCTCGCCACGTCGACGCCGGGCCTGCGCGTACCGGGTGCGTTCGACGGTTTCGAAATCGCATTGCGTGCGATCGCGTTGCGCGAGTGGTCGCCGGTCGAGGCGCACGGCTGGCTGCAGCGCATCGCGGACACGTTCGGCTCGCCGGTCGCACATGCACCCGAAGGGTTGCGTCGCGCGTTTCCGCGTGCGGATGCGCTCGTCGATGTGTCTGCGGATGCGTTGTGCGCGACCGGTTTGCCTGCCCGTGCCGCCGCATGCGTGCTGACGCTTGCCGCCGAAGTCGCACAGCAGCGCGTGTTTCTCGAACCGTTCACGCCGCTCGATGAAACGCTTGCGCATCTGCGCGATGTCGTGGGTCTCGACGAGTGGTCGGTGCAATACATCGCGATGCATGCGCTCGGCTGGCCGAATGCATACCCGGTGAATGAGAGCGTGGACGATAGCGAACGCTGGGCACCGTGGCGTGCCTACGCGGTCCAGCACATCGCCTACGCAGCCGCACAACAGGCGAGTGCCGCATGAGTACGACCTGCATGTTCGTGCCGAGCCCGCTCGGCGACATCCTGCTGCGCGCGGAAGACGATGCGCTGACCGGTCTCTTCTTCGTCGGACAGAAGTATTTTCCTGCGATGGATGCCGCTTCGGTTGCACCGCGCTGCACGTCGCCGGACGAATTTCCGCGAGCGTTGCCACGCGTGCTGCGCGACGCGCAGATGCAGCTCGTCGAATACTTCGCGGGCGAACGGCACGCGTTCACGCTGCCGTTGCGGCCGCGCGGCACCTCGTTTCAACGCAGCGTCTGGGATCAGCTCGTGAGGATTCCGTACGGCGAGATCGAGAGCTATGGACGCATCGCGCGACGTCTCGGTCTCGCGGCCGGTAGCGCGCGTGCGGTGGGCGCCGCGAACGGGCGCAATCCTGTGTCGATCGTCGTGCCGTGTCATCGCGTGATATCGAGTGCGGGTGATCTCACCGGCTACGCGGGTGGCCTGCACAGGAAGCAGGCGCTGCTGTCGCTCGAACGTCCCGAGAGTGTGCAGCAACAGCAGATCGCGTTGCTCTGATCGTTGACCACGCACGAACGTACGATAAAAAAAAGCCCGTCCGACAGGGACGGGCCGCCTAAACGCCGTTGTTACTCGAGTCAGCCTGATCGCACGATCGCACTTCTGCTGACGGCATTATCGTGAGCCGTCGATATCCGCTTGTCGAGGTGGGGCTAACGCCGATCTATCAGACCAATCCGCTGGTTTCTTTAGCGGACTTCCTTAAGCAAACACGTGTTTGCATCGTCATGCTGACCGATGCGCGTGCAACGCTTCGAGCATCACAATGCCGGCCTCGGTGATGTGTTCTTTGGTCAGGCGTTTGGCGAGTCGCCGGTCTTTCGCTTCGACGGCCGCGAGAATCTGCGTGTGCTCGGCAAACGACGTGTCCTGATACGCGGCCAGTTGCCAGACCAGTCGCAGATAGCGGTCCGCTTTCTGCCATAGCGATTCGAGCGCATCCATCAGATGTCGCTTGCCACCTGCCGAATAGATCGCGCGATGGAACGCCCAGTTGTCCTTCGACCACTGATCGACGTCGCTTGCACGTGCATCCTGTTCGAGCACGCTGCGGGCGGTCACGGCATCGGCGGGACTGAATGCATCGATCGCCGTATCGAGCGCGAGCAGTTCGAGCGCGACGCGCATCGCCTGCAATTCCTCTGCTTCGTCGCGCGTCATCGCGGACACGAATGCGCCGCGATTCGGCAAGATCGTGACGAAGCCGCGCGCTTCGAGCTGAATGAACGCCTCGCGCACGGGGATATGGCTCGTGCCGAATTCCTCCGCGATACGGTCCTGCCGTAACTGCGTGCCCGGCGTCAGTTCGCCGCGCAGGATGCGCTCGCACAGACGCTCGCATAACGACTCGGAAAAAACCTTTGCACCGGCGGACTTCTTCATTTTAATATATTAAAAACGATGAGGAGGTAGATATGACGGTATCACGTTTGCGAAATATTCCCGGCATCGGCGTCGACAAGATGGGCGACGCGGCCGACGCATCGAGCGATCGCGACATTCTACGGCTCGAGAATCTGGATACCGATCTGCGGCCGCCGGTCGACGCGATCCGCCGCACACACGAAGCGATCGACGACGACGATGCGAACAGCTACCTGCCGTTCACGGGTCAGCTTGCGTTGCGCGAGGCGGCGGTTGCGCGGGTCGGGTTGAGTGCGGGCACCTCATACGATGCCGCAAGCGAATGCGTGATTTCGGCCGGTGGTCTTGCCGGCATTCTCAACGTGCTGCTGTCGATCCTCGAACCCGGCGACGAAGTTGTGCTGACCGATCCGACTTACGCGGGGCTGATCAATCGCGTGAGGCTCGCGGGCGGCGAGCCGAGGTTCGCGCGGCTCGTTCCATCGGCGGACGGCTGGCGGCTTGACCTCGACAGCCTCGCAGCGGCGATCGGGCCACGCACGCGTGCGCTACTCGTGATGTCGCCATCGATGCCGAGCGGTTTCGTCGCGACGCGGGCCGAATGGGAGGCGATCGCTGAGCACTGCCGACGTGCCGATGCGTGGCTCGTCTACGACGCCGCGATGGAGCGCATCGTGTTCGACGGTCGCGAGATCGTGCATCCCGCGTCGTTGCCCGAGATGCGCGCGCGGACCATCACGGTCGGCTCGGTATCGAAGGAATACCGGATGATCGGCTGGCGGGTCGGCTGGATCGTCGGACCGGAAGCGATCATGGGAGACGTGCGATTGACCAGTCTGTCTAACGTGGTGTGCCAGGTCGGTATCGGCATGCCGGGTGCGGCGGCCGCGTTGACCTCGAAGCACGATGGCGTCGCGGAAGCGGTCGCGCAATGGCAGGCACGTCGCGATCTGCTGTTGCGCGAGCTACGCGATTTGCCGGTCGTGCGTCCCGACGGCGGATGGTCGTTATTGATCGACACCGTGCAACTGGGTCTTGCTTCGACCGACGCATCGCGTCTGCTGTTCGAAAAGGGCGACGTCGCGGCAACGCCGATGACCGGTTGGGGCCCGCAGGCCGAGCGCTATTTGCGCTTCGTGTTCGCGAATGAGCCGCTCGAACGGCTCGCCGATATCCGCGAACGCGTGCGTCGTGCATGGAACGTTTAGGCGCAAAGAGGGGTTAGCGAAGCCGCGTTGAGGCTTGAGCAAGCGGCTAGCCGGATATGCCCGGCGTCTCATTGTCGTGAAGCCTGAAATGCAATGCGCGGGTCAGACTACGCGATGCATAGATGTCCGGATAAACGATCGAATACGCCGATATGCGATGCGGCAGCACGAAATGGGCCCTGGTCACTGCATCTATATAGCGACCTTGCAATCGCATTCCGCTTGAATTAATTCAATGCGAAAGCAGTCGGGGCACGCGAACAGATCCCGTAGCCGTCCCAGCGTAAATCATGTGCTGAAGCTATTCAAAGGCATCGCTTTGAGAAGCGTCCTTACTGAAATTTGCTGTAACCGATTCTCTAAAGAGTAGCGTCGCCTTTGATATTCGTGGCATAGTGCCCCCACGTTACTTAACGGGAGGCTCGAATGGCCACGCTCGAACAGATTCAGACACGTATGAAAAAGCTCCAGGCGCAAGCGGAAAAGATCATCGCCACCCGTGCGCAAGCTGCACTCGATCAGATCCGCGCGCTGATGATCAAACATGGTTTGACCAGCGAAGATATCGAAGCGCGTGCAAAGGCACGCCGGGAAGGTGCACGAGGCGTGGGCAGGCCGGCTAAGGGAACGAAAGCGCCTAAGGTGGCCAAGGGCAAGCTGCCGCCGAAGTATCTGAATCCGAAGACCGGCGAAACGTGGAGCGGCCATGCGCGTCCGCCGGCATGGATCAAGGACGTCAAGGATCGCTCGAAATTCCTGATTGCCGGTGCTGCCGACGGTGCCGCAAGCACGGCTAAAGCAGCGACGAAGAAAGTAGCCGGCAAGAAGGCTGCGGCAAAAAAGGCGGTCGGCGCAAAGAAAACCGCGAAGAAAACCGCTGGTGCCAAGGCGCCCGCGAAGAAAGCCGGGGCCAAAAAGACCGCAGCTAAAAAAGCACCCGCAAAGAAAGCTGCCGCAAAGAAAGCGGCTGTTGCAGCCGCACCGGCCGCCGCAGCAGCGCAAGCGTGACGTCATGAAAAAGGGCGCATCGCGCGCCCTTTCGTTGTAACGAGCCCGCTCTTTCTGCAGCGGGCGTCGTATTCCCCAGATTCCCAAATTCAAGTGCTTTCTTTGGCGCGGTCCGCTCGCCGGAGAGCGCGTTGCCGTGATTCTTGAAGTCGATCTACGCGGGCTGCGGGCAGCGTAACGGGTTCAGATAGCGGGACGTGCAGTCATTTTTCCAGAAGACCACACATCGCCGCTCGATCCAGGGTCCGTTAAACAAGCCCGGTCGCGTAGTACAGCGCGATGACGAAGAACACCGCCAGCGTCTTGATCACCGTAACCGCGAAGATGTCGCGATACGATTCGCGATGCGTCAGGCCGGTCACCGCCAGCAACGTGATGACGGCACCGTTGTGCGGCAACGTGTCCATCCCGCCGCTTGCCATCGCGACGACGCGATGCAGGACGTCCAGCGGAATATGCGCGGCTTGCGCGCCCTTGATGAACGTGTCGGACATCGCCGCGAGCGCAATGCTCATGCCGCCGGATGCCGAACCGGTAATCCCCGCCAGCGAACTCACCGACACGGCCGCGTTGACGAGCGGATTCGGAATGCTCTTCAGCGCATCGCTGACCACCAGAAAGCCGGGCAGCGCGGCGATCACGCCGCCGAAACCATATTCGGAAGCCGTGTTCAGCGACGCCAGCAGCGCGCCGGCGACCGCGGCCTTGGTGCCCGTCGCAAAGCGTTCGCGCACACGTCCAAACGCGGTGATCACGACCAGCACGATTCCCAGCAGCAGCGCACCTTCCACCGACCAGATCGCGACGACGCTTTTGATCGACGTCGTGACCGGCGCATGGATGCCGGGCAGCACGTCGGGCGTCACGGTGTATGACGCGCCGTACCAGTCGGGGATCATGCGCGTGAGCATGAAGTTCGCGACGCCGACCAGCACGAGCGGCGCGAGAGCCAGCAGCGGATGCGGCAGATGCGATGCTTCGACGCGTTCCGGCTCGTTGACGAGCGATGTACCGTAGCCTTCGCCTTTCTTCATCGCGGCGCGGCGACGCCATTCGAGAAACGTCAGACCGACGACGATGATGAAGATCGACCCCGCCACGCCGAGCACCGGGGCAGCCCAGGCGGTGGTCTTGAAGAACGTCGTGGGGATGATGTTCTGGATCTGCGGGGTGCCCGGCAGCGAATCCATCGTGAACGAGAACGCGCCGAGCGCGATTGCACCGGGCATCAGACGCTTCGGAATGTTGCTTTGCCGGTAGAGTTCGGCCGCGAACGGATAGACCGCGAACACGACGACGAACAGCGACACGCCGCCGTAAGTCAGCAGCGCGCAGACGGCGACGATCACTGCGTTAGCGCGCGAACGTCCGATATAGCGGATCGCGGCCGCGACGATCGACTCGGAAAAGCCCGACAGCTCGATGACCTTGCCGAATACCGCACCGAGCAGGAACACCGGGAAATAGAGCTTCACGAAACCGACCATCTTGTCCATGAAGATGCCGGAGAACACCGGTGCGACTGCTGACGGATCGGTTAGCAATACGGCGCCGAGCGCCGCGATCGGCGCGACGAGAATCACGCTATAGCCGCGATACGCAGCGAACATCAGGAACAGCAAAGCGGCAAGGACGATCACGAAGGACATGGAGTCTCCAGACAAAGTGCATTCGGCAAGCAGGCGTTCGATCGTTTCACCTGACACGCCGTTTATATCGCGCAGTTGTTTCCGTTATTTTTCGAAAGTGTCATGCGAAGAACAGGCGGGCATTGCATCTGCAATAGCCGTCGGCGCCGGTCATCATAACGTTGTCTGCGTGAATGCTGTACGCGACACGGCACTCAATCGTATTGAGAGACGAGCCTTAATGAGCCGCACGAAATGAACCACCCAAAAGACGGGGCATTAATGTGACACACGCTTTGCATTTTTACGTAACCACGAGGTCGGGCTAAATCTGTAGGGTCGATGAGCTGCAACACACGCTGGCACGAACATGACGCATCGCCCCCTACAAGACGCTTGCCGCATCAGACTGAATAACTGTCACGCAAGTGTCGATTTGCAACCCGCGCATGGCACAATCTCGTCGTCGAAAAACAAGAAGCCGATCGGGGTTCTTCATGGAACACAATCGTCGTTTATTCCGGGTGGGCGCGATGCTCGCCGTTGCCGGCTGCGTCGCTCTTGCGGGCTGCGGCAGCAGCGCGCCGCTGTTTCTGTCGGACGGCCGGCCGACCACGCAGGTGCAATGTCCGGACGGCCAGGATTCGTGCGAGCAGCAGGCGCGCGCGGCGTGCGGCGGCGCGTTCGATACCGTGCGCCAGTCCACCGACAACGGTCAGCGCTCACTGCTGTACGCGTGCAAGCCGAAGTGACCTACCTAAGCCCGGGTACGAATCAAGTCAGCGCCCCAGGCAGATGCAGCAGCAGCCGGATCAAATCCGGCTGACGATTCGTCGACGTCTTCTGATAGATCGATTGCAACTGCTTGCGCACGGTGTCGTGCTGGACGCCGACGCGCTCCGCGATTTCCTTGAGCGACTGACCCTCCGCGAGCCAGTGCGCGACGCGGCATTCGGCCGGCGTCAGATCGAATGCGGCGGCGAGCAGTTCGTCGTCGACCACCGGCGCCGAGGCCGGGTGGAAGAAGATCAGCATCGCGATCGGCCGCAGACCGAATGCCTCCGATACGTCTCCCGGCACGATCAGGTTGTAGAACGCGTAAAGCGCGGTTTTGCCGCTTTCGCTGCTTTCGTCCATTTCGTCTGCAATGCGTAACGCCCGGTAGCGCGCGGCCGAGGTTCGCGCCCATGCGTCGGGGATGCGCAAACGGGCTTCGGTCCGCGCGCAGTCGTCGAGAAAGCCGGCGAGAAACGGTGCGGGCAGGATCAGCGCGCGGCCCGCAACACGTACGAGCGACGTAGATTGCAGCAACCGCTCAGCCGCGCCGTTCACGCGCAGCACTTCGCCGCCTGTCGTCGTGAGGATCACCGGCTGCCCCCAGCGACTCACGAACGTGTGGCCGACCAGATCGTCGGTCGAGAACACGTAGCGCGTAGCCTGCTGCGCGACCGCGCGTGCGAGATGCGGCGTCAGGCGCTCGAGCAACGCGACCGCATCCGTTGCGAGCGGTCCCTGCTCGGCGCCGCGCAGACACGCGAACATCACCGCGACGCGCTCGTCGTCGATCAGCTTGCACACCGACACATAGCGCCGCCCGAGCGGTAGCAGGAACCGCTGGAAGAAGCGGTTGCCGCGCACGAACGCATCGTCGAAATGCGTGTGGCAGTGCAGCCACTGCTGCACGGGCTGCGCCCACATCAGCGCGAGCCGTGGGTCGTTCCGATAATGCCGCTGGATATAGCCGAGCTCGCCCGCTATCGGCAGATTGAAACCGTCGCTGAATGACAGCGTGTCGTGGCCCTTGTCGAACGCGAGGACGTGAATGGTTTTTGCGCCAATGGCCTCGGCAATGTCGGCATAGATCGTCTGCCATCCGGCGGGATTGCCGACCGTGTCATAAATACGATGGATAAGACGCTCATATTGCTCTTCGTGGGGATTCACTGCGGCCTCGGTGATGTCGGAATGTCGGCTACCCGATTGGCCGTCAATGCGGGCCGTTCCGCAAATGAGGAATATACAGTCCGATTGGCCAACGTTAGTCTTCCGTTTCTTACGTCAGATTATCTTCAGACGAAGCGCTGCGTTCGGTGCGGCGCCTAACGGAACTCCGCAGACCGCGGTTTTACATTTGATTCACGCGGTTTCTAACACTTTCTGTAAATTTTTCCAGACAGCCCAAAGAAGGCAGTCGGATGGCATTTGCTTCCGCTTTTCAGGTAATCGCACGAGGCATGATTAATGCTTGGCATTAAAAATTGAATGAGAATTCCGGGGAAACACAATGAACCACCTCCAGCTCGAAAAAGATATTGAACATCTGGAACACGTGATGGCTCGCATCTCGTCATCGGACCGCATACCTTTGTCATACTGGCGCAACCGGATCGAATCGGTGTCGGTGGCGGTGATCGTGCCGTCGCAGGCGCATCGCGTCAGACGTCTCAACGAAGCGCTGCGCGCGCTCGAAGCGCGCGTGAACGACGTGCGCGGTACGCAGGCGTACCCGCAAGGTTGAAGATTGTTCGCCACGACATGGCGGAACGGGAACACGAGTTTCGAAGAACAAGGTGGCAGGATCGACGATGGCGACAGCAGGGTTTTCACCGGCGCGGCTCGTGCGGGTGACCGACACGATGAAGGCCTATGTCGAGCGCGGCGACGTCGCGGGCGTGGTGACGCTCGCGTGGCGGCGCGGCGAGATCGCGCAGTTCGACGCGCTGGGTTTGCGCGACGAGATCGACGCGTTGCCGATGGAGCGCGACACATTGTTCCGGATCGCCTCGATGACGAAACCCATCACGAGCGTGGCCGCGTTGTTACTCATGGAAGAAGACCGGTTGTCGCTCGACGCGCCGGTCGAGCGCTGGTTGCCCGAACTCGCGGACCGGCGCGTGCTGCGCGATCCGGCCGGGCCGCTCGACGCGACCGACGCCGCGCGCACGCCGCTAACCGTTCTCGATCTGCTCACGCATCGCGCGGGCTTCGCGTATGGCTTCACGTCGATGGGACCGCTCTCCGACGCGTACATGTCAGTGTTCAACGGCATCGACGGACATGCGAATGCGGATCGCTGGCTCGCGCGTGTCGCGACGTTGCCGCTGATGTTCCAGCCAGGCACGCGCTGGCACTACGGCATCGCAACCGACGTGCTCGGCGTGCTGATCCAGCGCGCGAGCGGCATGTCGCTCGGCGAGTTTTTTCGCAGCCGGATCTTCGAGCCGCTCGGCATGCGCGACACGACGTTCTGCATCGAGTCGTCGCAGATCGGACGGCTGTCGACCTCGTGGCGTGTCGACGCAGACAGCCGGCGACGCGTCGTCGAGGAGCGGGCGGAGGGCAGCCGCTGGACGAATCCGGCGCGCTTCCAGAGCGGCGGCGGCGGGCTCGTATCGACTGCGCACGACTATCTGCAGTTCGCGCGGCTACTGCTCGGGCGAGGACGCGTCGATGGTACGCGGCTGCTGTCGCATCGCTCGGTCGATCTGATGCGCAGCAACTTCCTCACGCGCGATCAGCGGCGCATGCCGGCGATCGGACACGTGAGCTGGGCGGGCCAGGGATTCGGGCTTGGACTGTCGGTGATCGACGATCCGGCACAGCAACTGCTGCTCGGTTACCGTTCGGTCGGTTCGTTCAGCTGGCCGGGTGCATTCGGCACGAGCTGGTTCGCCGATCCGGTCGAAGAGATGATCGGCATCATGCTGATCCAGTTGCGCACGGTCGAGCCATTTCCGATGGTGCTCGACTACGAAAGACGGCTCTACGAAGCATTAGACGATTAAACGTTTCACCGGCTTGCGAGGCATATCTGGCAAGCCTGAGGCGAAATACGTCTATCCGGCACTTTTTCTATCTGATAGGGTCACAGTCCGTTACCAAACCGATCGGAGACACGTGTCATGGCCACCTATAAGCAACTGACAGCACAGCTCGAGAAGCTTCACAGGGACGTGGCCGTCGCGCGCGAGAAAGAGGTGGCGCAGGCGATTGCCGACATCAAGCAGCAGATTGCCGAGTACGGCATCACTGCCGAGGAGCTTGGCTTCTCGACGAAGCGTCCGACTACTGCGCGCAAGCCGCCGCTGCCGCCGCGCTACCGCAATCCGAAGAGCGGCGAAACCTGGAGCGGCCGTGGCCGCACGCCGGGCTGGCTGATCGGCAAGAACCGCGAGCGCTTTTTGATCGAAGACTGACGGACGCTGGCCACACGCACGACACCCTTCGACGGCCGATGCATTCACGCGATGCATCGGCCGTTGGCGTTCAAGGTGACGACGAAACCGAACGGATGCGCACCGTTACGCAAGTCCCGAAAACGCTCACCTTTAGATTGAACCGGTGAGCGGTGCGATGTTTCTCGATGCACCTGTGTGTCGATGCGAGCGCGAGCGTTTGCGCGAGTGAAGTGTTGAATATCGTCGCTGCGTGTGTGTGATTCGAGCGTCGTGCAATGATGGCGATACCGCCCGAAAAGCCTTTATCTATAAGCCTCTGCGGGTTTCGTCGGCAAGCGGTGAGATGATGCGGATGCATACGTTGAACCAGGATGCAGCACGTTGCGATACGCGTCTTCGCTCACATCGAAGCACGCAACACAATCACGCATCGATCGCACTTCACGAGCCTTTACTCACCGGTCCCGAAAACTCTCACCTATCGCTCATCGACTCGGCGCAGCGGAAATTTTCCGCACGATCGAGACTGCCATACCCGACGTAGCGCGGAAAACCAGGGAAGCGGCACAACGGTCGCGAGCGTCCGTATGTCGCCGATGCGAGATCGGTTGCGACGAGCGTTTGCGGCGCGACGCCATGCGTGACCCAGTTATCGAGCGCGCCGAGCATGTCGACCGACGGAATGAACGCGCCATTGCCGTGCTGGAATCCTGGGACCATGTAGAGCCGCATGAATCCATCGACCTGCGCAGCGCCGTAGCGCGCGACGAGCGCGCGATAGTAGGCGATGGTCTGGTTCGGGCTGATCACTTCGTCGGCGAGTCCTTGCAGCGTGATCAGCTTGCCGCCGCGCGCGATGAAGCGCGACATGTCCGGGTTCATCGCGCCGATCGTTCCCGACAGATCGACGAGCCTCGGCAGATACGCGCCCGGATGCTGGACATCGAACTGCAGCGAGTCGACGCTGTTGTCGCGCGTCACGAAGTAGCGGATGTACGCGTCGCCCTGCGCGAACAGATAACCGTTCGGAAAGAACGCCGGATCGGGCAGACGCTCGGCCGTATGCGCGAGGCCGAGCATGCCGGTGAAGCGCGTCCCCTGGAAGACGTTGTAGCCGCGATAGCGGTTGACCTGCCATGCGAGCGTATAGGGCAGCGTGAGCCCGTCGCGCAGCACGGACAACGTCTTGACCTGCGCGGGGCTCAGGCAGCTTTCGTCGTCGCTGTCGGCGTGCGGGCCGCAACGCATCGAGCGGATCAGTTGCGGTTCGAGCGCGCGGCACGCTTCGATGTTGCCGACGATGCCGTCGGGTGCGCCGTCGAGCATGTCGCAGGTATCGATCGTGCGGCGATAGACGCGATCGAGCAGCGCCGGTGGAATGAAGCCGCCGACGGTGTGATATTCGGCTTGCCCGACCTTGACGCCGAGCAGACGCACGCCGGAAAAATTCAGCGCGGGCGAGTTGGCGATCACGCCGTCGTAGTCGTCGGGGAAGCGCTGGATCGCCGTGTAGCCTTCGCGTCCGCCGGTTGAGCCGCCCGCGAAATACATGCGCTCCGGCAGCCTGCCGTAGCCGCGCGCGATCAGCGTCAACGCGACGTCGTGCGTCTTCTTCAGATGCGCGTAGCCGAAGTTGATCACCGCCTCGTCGACGAGTCCGAATGCCGCGACACCCGGATTGCCGACGTGGCCCGAGTCGTCGCCGAACGTCGCGTAGCCGCGCGCGAGCGGCGGCTTGTCGGGCGAGAACGGCACGGTGCCCGTTCCGCTCACGACCACTCCGCTATAGCCCCCACCGCCGAACTGCAACGCGCGACCATTCCAGCGACGCGGCAGATTCAGTTCGAAGCGGATATCGGGCGCGCCGATCTTGATCGACTTGATGCTGCCGGTGATCCGGCAATACTCGCCGTCGACGTTGGCCGGCGCGTTGGCGGGAATCACGGTGGCGTCGTCGATCTGCGCACCGCGTGTCGGCAGACCGATCGCGGCAGGCGGCAGCACGAGCCCGGCGAATTCCGTGCAACGTGGCGGGACGAGGGGGGCGTGATACGCGTGGGCGGGACGCGCGGTGGTCGCGAGTCCTATACAGAGAAGCGTCGCGAGGACGCGTGCGAGATCGCGACTGCATGCGCGTGACTGCGTCGCCGCATGGACATATGCACAGACATACGCATGCGATGCACGAGGCGACGCGACACGCGCGATCCGCGCCGTCATCCGGCGCGTGCGCCTTGCACGGCCGCGCGAGTATGCGGGCCACGCCAGTGACGCCAGTATCGGGCGAGCGCGAGCACGGCGGCGATCGCTGCGAAGTCGCCCGCGAGCGCGGCGACGAAGCCGGCGAGACCGTGCCATCCGTGCGGCGTCGCCGTATCGACGACGAGCGAAATCAGTGTGCCGCCGACGAAGCACACGAGCCCCGTGCGCCCCACCGTCACGACGGCCGGCAGACGCTGCGCGAGCCGCGCGACCGCGCCGCGCGCAACGAACAGCGAGACGACCCACGCGATGGCGACGAAGTTGACGACTCTGACGAACGCTAGATGCTGCTTCATGGCACCGGGCAACGGTTGAACGAGAATAAACAGCCTGACGACGGCGAAGCCGATCACCGCGGCGAGCGCGATGCGCGACAGCCAGCGTCCGGCCGGCGACGCGAGATGCGCGGAGGTCGGTGGATGCAACCGGCCGATCATGCCGAGCACGAACATCAACTGCCACGCGAACGGATTGAACGCCCAGCCGGCGACGTCGTCGAGGCTGAAAACCGTGGCGATCAGCGGCGCGAACCACCAGACGCCCAGGCTGCACGCGAGCGCCGCAACCGGCGAACGACGCACCAGCGGCACCGCGAGCGGCACGAACAGCGCAAATATGACATACATCGGCAGCACGCTCGACAGATACGGCTGTTGCCGCAGCAGGAGGATGTCGAACGTCGTGCGCATCGGGTGATTTGCGAACGGCTGCCAGCCCGTCAGATCGACCATCGGATGATTGAGATGCAGCAGCGCCAGCACCGCGCCCGACACCAGCGTGAGCAGCGCGGTCAACAGATACGCACGGTAAATTTCCCCGCAGCGCCGGACGAAGCGCGAGCGCGCCGCGACCACGCCGCTGCGCGCGAGCACCGCCATATACGCGGCCGCCGACGCATAGCCGCCGAGAAACACGAACACCTCCGCCGAGTCGCACAGCGCGTACGCATGCAGCATCAGATGCGAGAGCAGGCTGCCCGGCATGTGATCGAGCACGATGACGATCAGCACGACACCGCGAAAGAAATCGACTTCGATCGAACGTCCCTGGCGTGATTCCATTGGATTCTCGCTGGCTGACAGCTGATGGGAGAAGAGGATGCCGTGCGCGTATCGCCGCAGGCCCGTTCCGCTACGAACCGTGCGCGCGCGCAATGTTCCCGCTCGCGAAATCATTCTGCGCTTACCGTGTATTTCAGTGCAGCGAAGCGGGCATCCGGACAGCTACGCGTAAGGCGCGATGAGGCGGATCGACAGCCAGGCGCGAGCGACGTGCCGACCCGGCAACCCGACCGTTTGGCGACGCTGCCGTCCGCGACGTGTATCATTCGTCCCGGCGCTGTTCTGTGCTGGCGTTTCCAGCATTCCCTGCCGCTCGTGCTATTTCCGTCGCGCTTGTTTCACACCACGGAGTCGCGCACGATGCGGGCCGGCCCGGACCCTTCCGCAGCCATCGCCGCCGCGTCCGCCGCTGCGCGTGCGTCCGGCCAGATCCGATTCGCCAGCCGATCCCTAGTTAAGTCCGTTCCATGCCAGTCTCTGAACTCAACCGTCGCCGCACATTCGCGGTCATTTCCCACCCGGATGCGGGTAAAACCACGCTCACGGAAAAGCTGCTGCTGTTCTCGGGCGCGATCCAGATCGCGGGTACCGTGAAGGGCAGAAAGAGCAGCCGCTACGCGACGTCGGACTGGATGGAGATCGAAAAGCAGCGCGGCATTTCGGTGGCGAGCTCGGTGATGCAGTTCGAGTACGGCGACGCCGTGATCAACCTGCTCGACACGCCGGGCCACGAAGACTTCTCCGAAGACACGTACCGCGTGCTGACCGCCGTCGATGCGGCGGTCATGGTGATCGACGGCGCGAACGGCGTCGAAGCGCAGACGCTGAAGCTGCTCGAGGTGTGCCGCAGCCGCAAGACGCCGATCGTCACGTTCATCAACAAGCTCGACCGCGAAGTGCGCGAACCGCTCGATCTGCTCGACGAAATCGAACAGCATCTGGGCGTCGCCGCCGTGCCGTTCACGTGGCCGATCGGGATGGGCAAACAGTTCCAGGGCGTGTACGACATCCAGCGCGACCAGGTGCGTGTGTTCCGCGCGGGGCAGGACACCGCAGGCGGTGCGGTCGAAACGCTGCAGGGCTTGAGCGACGAAGCGGGCGAAGCGCGTTTTGGTCATCCGTGGATCAAGGCCAAGGAAGAAATCGACCTGATCACCGGCGCGACGCCGACGTTCGACCGCGACGCGTTTCTCGCGGGCCAGCAGTCGCCGGTGCTGTTCGGCTCGGCGATCAACAACTTCGGCGTGAAGGAAATTCTCGACGCACTCGTCGACCTCGCACCGCCGCCGTCCGCGCGGATGACCGTGCAGCGCGCGGTCGAACCGAACGAGCCCAAATTCACCGGCGTCGTGTTCAAGGTGCAGGCCAACATGGACCTCGCGCACCGCGACCGCGTCGCGTTCATTCGCGTGTGCTCGGGGCACTTCGAGCGCGGGATGGCATTGAAGGTCACGCGCTCGGGCAAGATGTTCCGCGCGAACAACGTGGTGAGCTTCCTGTCGCAGCGTCGCGAGACGGTAGCCGAGGCGTACCCCGGCGACATCATCGGTATTCCGAATCACGGCACGCTGAGTCTCGGCGATACGCTGACCGAAGGCGAAGACCTGCAGTTCGTCGGCCTGCCGTTCTTCGCGCCGGAAATTTTTCAGACTATCGAAGTCGTCGATCCGATGCGCGCGAAGCAGCTCGGCGAAGCGCTGAAGCAGCTCGGCGAAGAAGGCGCGATCCAGGTGTTCCGGCCGGTGGTCGGCGGCGCGATGATTCTCGGCGCGGTCGGTCAGCTGCAGTTCGAAGTCGTGTCGCACCGCTTGTCGGCCGAGTACAAGGTCGACGTGCGGATCATGCCCGCGCGTTATCGGATGTCGCGCTGGGTCACCTGCGACGATGCCGCCGAACTGCGCCGCTTCACCGATTCGTACGCGGCGCGGATCGCGCTCGATGCATCGAATGCGCCGACGTATCTCGCGTCGCACGTATCGGAAATCGAAGTCGCGCAGAAGGCATGGCCGAAGATCGTGTTCAACGAACTGCGCGAGCACTCGGGCGCGCCGTTCAAGAAGGCGCTGTAACGCGGCTTGTCTTTTTATCACCGCCGGGCCGCCTCCGATGGAGTCGCGGCCGGTGTCCTGTGAAAGATCCACTCAAGGCTGACCAAGCTGGCGCATGACCAGCGCGGCTGCGTTGGCTACCGAACATTGAGTGGTATCGATGCGTATGTCGGGCGTGGCCGGTTCCTCATAAGGGGAATCGATACCCGTGAAATTCTTGATCGCTCCCAGTCTAGCCAGCTTGTAAAGCCCTTTGGGATCGCGTCGCTCTGCAATGGCGACGGGTACGTGCACGTGTACTTCGATGAATCGATGAGGTCCGGCAATCGCTCGTGCCAGTTGCCGGTCGGCAGCGAAGGGGGCGATCGCACAGACCAGCACCAGCAGACCGGCATCCGCCATCAGTCGACTGACTTCGCTTGCGCGCCGGATGTTTTCGTGTCGGTGCTCATCGGAAAAGCCGAGATCCCGACATAATCCGCCGCGCAGCGTGTCGCCATCCAGCAGGAAAGTGTGCTTGCCATTTCTGTGGAGCTGCAGTTCCACGGCGCTCGCGATGGTGGACTTTCCGGCTCCGGATAGACCCGTGAACCAGACGATGCCGGGCGTTTGTCGCAGCGACCCGGCGCGGTCCGTCGCACTCACTGCAGAAGCATGAGGGTAAATGTGTTGCGTGCTGTCGATTGGCAGATTCATTTAACCTCCGCGGCCGGCAGATAGTTTAGTGGGCTACGCCTGCCGGTGTGTTACAGCCGGAGTCGAAATATTTACGCCACTTTACCGGAGGCAGTCGGACGATCAATCAGAGTGTAAAACGTCGACATCGTATTACCGTTGCTTACGCGCATGACCCCACTGAATAAACGGCTCTTCGCCATTTGATCCTCGCCGGTGCTGTTGAAGTATTACGGCGCCTTGCAAGAACGGGGCTCTTGAAGACCGTGGCGGCGCTTCATCCATTAGCATTTCGGCCATTGGCGTCACGTCATGCCGGTCCTCGCCGGCATGGGCGAAACGTATGCCATTGCACGGCTTGGGATGATTTATGCAAGAGACAGCGCCAACGATATCCCCGATATTCATACACTCGTTATTCAGATCGGGCAGCACTTACCTGTTCCACAAATTTCGGTCCACGGATAACTTTTATTGTTATCAGGAACCATGCAACGAAGCCCTCATCGATCTGGACAGAAATCCAGACGGGTTCATGAAATCTCCCGGCTACGACAGCCGTCTACTAAGACATCCCACACTTACCGCCCCTTACTTTTACGAGAGTTACTGTATTCGCGATCGTCTAAAAGGGCTGTTCAGAAAAGCCTTTAGCTACGAAGACTATTTCACGGGTCCCACGCTTCCGGATGATCAAAGGGACTATTTCGCTACCTTGATCGACGCAGCGCCTAAACGACCGTTGCTGCAGTTCTGCCGAAGCGCAGGACGCATCGAAGCACTCAAGCGGGAATTCGGCGGCGTTCATATTCATCTCTGGCGAGAGCCGCGCGGTCAGTGGTGGTCATACAAAGTGTCCGACTACTTCGATGCCGCTACCCAGGCAACCTATAACGCGTTCCGGTTGCCGGAAGTGCTGATGAAAATCCGGACGCTCGCGAACATCCACTGCTTCCGGGGACGGTCCGTCAACCGGGAGGTTGGCTTTTACCGCAGTCATCCAATAGGTTCGCGAGAGAGCTACCTTGCGTTCTTCGGTATGTGGCTTTACTCATTCATCGAGTGCGAGCGACACACGTCTGAAACCATCTGCATCAACAAGCTCAACAGCGAGGATTACCGTGCTCAAGTCGTGCATGCGTTGTCGCTCGAGGGCATCGACGGGTTGGCGTTCTGCGATGCCAGGCTGGCAGGTTCAGTGTTCCCGAAAGCAGAGGCGCGCTTTTACGAAAGTATCGAGGACGAAGTCGCGCAGGTGTTCTGCGAGTGCGGTTATGCCCGATCGGAGGTCATGTCGGCTCTAGCCGCGGGAAGGTCCGACATGCCGGCCACGTCGGATGTTCCGGGAGATGTCCTGCAGAAGGAGATTTCCCGGCTTCGGGCGCTGGCATTCACGCATTGGGACACGAAGAAAGCCGGCGAATATCGCGTGTTGCCGATGATCTCGTCGGCATGTCGACGCCTGGTGGAGAACCTGAAGCGACACGCCGGGTAAATTCCATGCGACGTACCCCTGATGATCGCGTCTGCGAAGCGATGACCGCGAAACAGGGCCGACGGTCGTGCCGCACCGGGAAGCCTGTCACGCCATCGCCGAAGACATTGAATCTTCGGCAGCAGGCAGCGTAAGCAGGCTGGCTCCGGCTGCCTGGAACCGGCCCCTGCGGCGGAAGCCTGCACGCCTTAAATCCAGTTGTACTGCACATCCGCGGGCATTTCGTCCGACAAAACACCCCATCGCCATAAAGTTCTGCCCATCGCTGCCGTAGATATTAAACGGGCGCGGAAAAAGAACGATTCCACCGGCAGATGTATTCCTTCGCATGCCCGACCGTTGCGTAAAACCGCGGGGAGTACACGCGCCGGCGTCGTGCTTGCCAACTGGAGGGACATTAAAAATGCTGAGCAAGCTGTCAATTCGCGCGAGCCTGAGCCTGATCGTCGCGTTCTTCGGCGTCGTGCTGGTGATCGGCGCCGCTGTCGGGCTGCTGTCGATTCGCGCCGGCAATGCATCGCTGCAACAGATGTACACCGTCAACACGCCGGCCGTCGCCGATCTCGAAGGGAGTGCGGGCCAGTTGCTGCGTCTGCGGCTCGCGCTTGCGACCTATGCGTCGCTGATCGATCTGAACGACAACGACGGCGCGAAGGCCGTGCTCGGCCGCTTCGACCAGTATCTGAAGATTTCGAACGATCGACTTGATCACTATGTGTCGATTGCCGGTTGGGACGACGAGGGCCGGCGCCTCATCAAGGACATGCAGGACAAGCGCAATACGTTTCTGCACGACGGCGTCGATCTTGCGCTGGCCGCGCTGAAATCGGGCGACCGGAACGGCTTCGAGGAAATCCAGGCGCACAAGCTGCCGTCGCTCTACAACGGCTATGAGAAGGCGATGCTCGCGCTGGAGAAGCGGCAGATCGATCACGGCGCGCAGCAGTACCAGGCCGCGCAGGACCGCTTCGTCGCGGTGAGTATCGCGGTGGTCGTCGGGATGGTGCTCGCGCTGCTCGGCGGATGGCTCGCGCGCGCGGGGCTGATGCGCGCGATCGTGCATCCGGTCGATGCGGCGATCCTGCAGTTTCAGCGTATTGCGGGCGGCGATCTGACCGAACGCGTCGTGGTCAGAAGCAACAACGAGATGGGCAAGCTGTCGGCGGCGCTGCAGAAGATGCAGGCGTCGTTGATCACGACGGTCAGCGCGGTGCGCGACGGCACCGAGTCGATCGATACCGGCGTGAGCGAGATTGCATCGGGCAACGCCGATCTGTCGCAGCGTACCGAGGAGCAGGCCGCGTCGCTCGAGGAAACCGCCGCGAGCATCGAACAGCTGACCTCGACCGTCAAGCAGACCGCAGAAAACGCGTTGCAGGCCAGCTCGCTTGCACACGATGCGTCGGGCCTCGCCGCGCGCGGTGGCGAACTCACGCGCGAAGTGGTCGGGACGATGCAGCACATCGTCGACGACTCGAAGCAGATTGCCGATATCGTCGGCGTGATCGAGGGCATCGCGTTTCAGACTAACATCCTCGCGTTGAACGCGGCGGTCGAAGCCGCGCGCGCTGGCGAGCAGGGTCGCGGCTTTGCTGTGGTCGCGAGCGAAGTTCGTACGCTCGCGCAGCGTAGCGCGACGGCGGCGAAGGAGATCAAGGAACTGATCGACACGTCAACGACGCGTGTCGAAACCGGTGCGAACCTCGTCGAGCGTTCGGGCTCGACGATGCAGGAAATCGTCGGCGCGATTACGCGGGTGAGTTCGATCATGGGCGAGATTGCGTCGGCGGCGGCTGAGCAGAGCAGCGGCATCGATCAGGTCAATCTTGCGGTCGCGCAGATGGATCAGGTTACGCAGCAGAATGCTGCGCTTGTCGAGCAGGCTACGGCTGCGGCGGCTTCGTTAGAAGATCAGGCGCATACGTTGCGGGCGGCGATTGCGGTGTTTAGGACTTGATGGGGGTAGTAGGGCGCCGAAGTATGTGCGACGGCCCTACGCCCGCTGTCGTGCGGCGGTTCCCGGCCAACAAGCGACGTTTGTTGGCGGCGACGCCATGACATTCGGGAGGCAGTTCCTGTTCGCAAGCGGTCATTCGATCACCGAGAGCCGGCGTCGTGTCACTGGCTCACGTCGCGTGCGAGGCCTGATGCCACCTCCGGAGACTTCGCCAAAAGCAGGCGAACAAGCTGGCCGGCGGCTGAAGTGTCTAGCGATCTGCAATGCTAAAATCCGCAAAGATCTGGCACTTTCTCCACTGGAGGCCCATGAGCAACCTAACAAAAATTGTCCAGAAGTTCGAGGCAGCGCAAAACGCACTGGTTCTTCAGGCTTCCGACCTTTCTCTGCAAACGATCGCGCAAATGGTGCAGAGCAAAGCGATTGATGTTTCGCCGAAATACCAGCGGCGCGAGCGATGGAAACCGCTTGCACAAGCAGAACTGATCGAGTCATTCTTGATCAATGTTCCCATTCCACCTGTCTACCTAGCGGAAGATGACTTTGGCACTTATTCGGTCATTGACGGTAAGCAACGCATCACGACAATTCATCGATTTCTTTTCGACCAGTTTGCCCTAGAGGGTCTTCATAAATTCCCGGAGGTCAACGGGCTCAAGTTCTCAAACCTGCCGCCGGAACTTTACAACGCTCTGACGATTCGGCCATACGTGCGAGTCGTTACGCTCTTAAAACAAACGGATCCCGAACTCAAATACGAAGTGTTCACTCGACTGAACACTGGTGGCGAACCTCTTTTGCCCCAAGAAATTCGTAACGCGCTTTACCGAGGATCGTTGAACGACCTGCTTTTTGAATTGGCGGATGCACCGTTCCTTCATCGGCAGTTGAAGATTGTGTCGATGAAAGAGACACCATATAAGGAAATGCAAGATGTAGAAGCGGTTTTGCGTTTTCTAAGTTTGAGTTTGAACTGGTCGGACTTTAGCGGAAACATGCGTTACTCGTTGGATGCGTTCGCGGCGGCGAACCGTGACATCAGTAAGCAAAAGATCTCGGCAGCTAAGAAGAAATTTGAGACTGCTCTTGCGCGTTGCGAACATCTATGGGGAGACGATGCATTCAAACGACATCAGGGAGCTGCGTATCGTGACCAGTTCATGTCAGCGATGTTCGATGCGCAGATGATAACTGCATCCGAATTAAGCGAAGCGCGGTACAACGCGCTTTGCACCAAAACAACGACGGTTCGAAAAGAGACCTTGAAGCTTTTCAAGGATGATCGTTTCGTTGACGCGATCCGAGTATCTACGAACACACCCAGTAAGGTGCTGTATCGTATCGACACAATGAAAGAAGCGTTGAAGAATATTGCCTAGCATGAGCGCGAAAAACTCGTTGCTTGCAACATTGACCGTTCTCGGGGACTGCTTAAAGGACGCCGCGCTGATCGACACGGCTTTGACGGTCGAGCACAATCTACGCGCAAGCATGCTTCGACAAGGCTTGGCGGTGTTAGTCTTTGCGACAATGGAGTCATTCATCAGAGAGCGAACTGGAGAATTGCTTCGATCCTTCTCCAATCCTCATCTGGCGTTTTCCGACCTACTTCCTTCTTTACAAAAGGCCACTACCATCGGGGCGTTAGACGGTATTCGTTTCCGTCTCAAGCTACAGCCAACACCGGACAAAATAAATTGGCTCGTCGGGGCACTGGCCCCCGTTGCGTCCGCGACGAGCAATCTTGCTCAGCTATCAACGTATTCCTTTGGCCAAGCCGCTTCGAATCTTGTCGAGGACGACGTTGCCGACATTTTGAGAGCATTTGGTGTGTACAGTCCGTGGGCGCAAATTACCGAACTTAGTAGGAGGTTGGGCGTCGGAACTCTGGATTGCGAAAGCGAATTTGTTACCATCAAGGAGCGCAGACACGATTCTGCGCATGCTCTTACGGCGAGCGTCTTGCATCCGGATTTGGAAGGCTCGTTGCGTTCAGCGTTGGCGATTTGCATAGGATTTGACCTATTGCTCTCCCATGCGCAGCGGCTTTTCAACGATAAGCTCGGACCCAACAAAGACAATCGCCCCGCAATGAAGCACACGGACGTCCAATTGGTGTTCGTGGCCCCGAAGCCCGGATCAGCAGATCGCTTCATCGTGCGAAAAGAGCAACTGCCGCCGCCCGCGCCCACGCTGAAACGATCGCTCCGTATCTTGCCGGACTATCCTAGTGCCGTAACTTTCGCCCGTGGTTACGCTGGTTCTCGGAAGATTCAACTGGTCGTTCTAGACAGCACCTCGACGCCGACGGATTGGACGACCTGGTAATTGGCAGTCTGAAGTTATCGAAAACATGTGTCTAAGCATCTGCCCCCCAGTCATCCTGCATGATTGATCTCTCAGCCATTTTTTGACTCGCCCATGAATGACAATTAGGCGACCGACGACAATGTGCGATATTTCTTACTAAGCGAGGGCCTCCACCGCGTTCGAAGGCCGAAAGCCCGTCGGCAACGATATCACTCGCGAGTGACCGTGGAACTTTGGAACTCGACGCTCGGCCCGCAACCGGCTGACCGGCCAAGAAGGGTCGTCTACGGACAATCGCATCAGAAAAAATCCTACCGCTTCGGCGCAGACCTCGGTCGGTCGCAAGAACTTTGATGCATCCGCCCTGGCAATCGTGGCGCGGCTACACGTAAGTCCGTGATTTGTGATCTGCGCCGTCGCGATAGCCGCGGCACCCTACGTGCGCATCGGCGTCTCTCGTTACGAGTACGTCCGTCATTTACACTGACCGGATACCGGCTCAAGCAGGACAAGGTGCGACATGACGACGTTCAAAGAACTCAAATGGCTTAACGCCCCGGCATCGTCCGAACTTCGATCGGGAGACCTGTGGGTCAAGACCGGCGATCGAACCGACTTCTGGCGCGGGACGTTCTACGACTTCTGGCGCGACAACGGTCATTTCGGTTACGTCACGGTGTCCGGAGATTTTTCTGCGGAGGTCACCGTCATCGGTCGCTATGAAGCGCTATACGACCAGGCCGGCTTGATGATCCGCGTGAGCGAGGCTGACTGGATAAAAGCCGGGACCGAGTTTTCCGATGGCGAGGTGTGTATGTCGGTCGTCGTCACGAACGACCACTCCGACTGGTCGATGCAACGTCTGACGGCTGCGTCCGGTGAACTGCGTTTGCGCGTGACGAGACACGCCGAAGCGGTGCGCGTGCAATACCTGCGTGAATCGGACAGCCAGTGGCAGATGGTGCGCCTCGCGTATTTGCCGCCGACGGCCAGCGTCGATGTAGGCGTGATGTGTTGCTCGCCGCAGCGGGAGGGTTTCGAGGTGTTGTTTCGGGATCTGACGATAGGGCCGGCGATTGAGCGTCGGCTGCATGATTGAAGCGGTGTTGCGACTACAGAAAGGCAGGTGAGTCGCGCACATCGGATTTCGCTGTCGTCGCTACGGAACATCCGCACGTTCATCGTTAAGACGTCGATCAGGCTTCCCAGATTTCGGGCGACGATACGACCACAAGGCCGTCCATCGGCTCCGCGCTACACGTCCCTCCCTTCGCTCTCCGACTTCGCCTATCCTGTCGACATACGCGCCCGGCGACTAGCACCCGCCCCACCGCACGCCCTCCGACACCAGGCCCCCCCGTGACTGTCCGCAACCTCGACGCACTCTTCCGTCCGCACTCCGTCGCTGTGATCGGCGCTTCGCAGCGGCCCGGCAGCGTCGGCGCGATGGTCTGGTCGCGGCTGCTGCAAGGCGGTTTTCCCGGACCGCTGTGGCCCGTCAATCCAAAGCTCGACACACTCGACGGCCATCCGGTCGCGGCCAATACCGCCGACCTGCCCGAAGCGCCGACCGTCGCGCTCCTCTGCACGCCACCCGCGACGTGGCCCGGCATCGTGCACGGGCTGGGCCGGATCGGTACGCGCGCGGCGATCATCGTCGGCGAGGCGCGTAGCGACGCGGACCGTCAGGCCGTGCAGGACGCGCTCGCGGCCGCGCGGCCGCATCTGCTGCGGATCGTCGGGCCGGGCAGCCTCGGTGTGATCACGCCCGCGCTGCGCGCGCATCTCGGCGCGCCGTCGTGCACGGTCGCGGCGGGCGGCGTCGCGTGGGTGTCGCAATCGAATGCGCTGACCAATGCGGTGCTCGGCTGGGCGCATGCGCGTGGGCTCGGTTTCTCGCATGCGGTTGCACTCGGCGGCGAGGCCGACGTCGATGCGGGCGACGTGCTCGACTATCTCGCGAGCGATCCCGGCACCCGCGCGATCCTGCTCGAACTCGACGCGGTGCGCTCGGCGCGCAAGTTCATGTCGGCGGCACGCGCGGCTGCGCGCAACAAGCCGGTGCTCGCGCTGCGCTCGGGCCGCGCCGATCCCGACGACGCGTTGTACACCGCAGCGTTCCGGCGTGCCGGCATGGTGCGCGTCGACGCGCTCGACGATCTGCTCGACGAAATCGAAACGCTCGGCGTGGGCCGTGTCGCCGCGAGCGACAGCGCGACGCTGATCGCCAGCGATCGCGGTGTCGCGACGCTTGCGTGCGATGCGTTCGCCGCCGCAGGTGACACGCTCGCGCACTGGCCACTGTCCACCGCCGATGCACTCGCGCAAACGCTGCCTCATGTCGCATCCGGCAATCCGCTGGTGCTCGGCGACATCGCGCGGCCCGAGCATTTCGGTGCGGCGCTGCGCGCGCTCGCCGATCATCGCGCGAGCGGCACCGCGTTCGTCGTGCATGCATCGACGCACAGCGCGCCCGCAGCCGACGTCGCGCGCGTGCTGATCGAACATCAGCGTTACGCGTACCGTGGGTTGCTCGCGTGTTTCTTCGGCGGCGTCGATGCAGCGACACGCGATGCGCTGCACGCGCAGGGCATTCCGGTGCACACGACACCGCAGCGCCTCGCGCGCGCGTTCGCACGGCTCGTCGATTATCGGCTCGGCCGCGAACTGTTGATGCAGACACCCGAAAGCGCGCCAGCCGAAGTTCCCGCGTCGATCGATGCCGCTCAGGCCGAAGCGCGCGATGCGCTCGCACGAGGCGTGAACGAATTACGCGGCGAGGCGGCCGCGCGGCTCTTCGCGCATTTCGGACTGACGGTCGCGGCGGCATCGTCTGAGACGAACAACAAAGCCGTCGTCGACATCGCGATCGAACTCCACGACGACGAGAATTTCGGCCCCGTGTTCCACTTCACGACCCCGTCGCCGGATGACGTCGCGGCGCCGATGCGTGTCTACGGATTGCCACCGCTGAACCCCACACTCGCACGCGACATCGCCGCGACTTCGCCGTACGCGCGCCAGGTCGCGCCGGAACCGACGCTCGCGGCATTGACCGCGCTGTCGCAGGCGGTCTGCGACATTCGCGAGATCGTTGGCCTGACGTTGACGCTGCGCGTGTTGAAGGATCGCGTGCAACTCGTCGAGCCGCTAGTGCGTCTCGCCACGACGCGCAGCCGGCTCGCGATCATGCCGTACCCGCGACGCTTCGAAGAAACGCTGGACTGGCACGACCTGCGCGTGACCGTGCGGCCGATCAGGCCGGAAGACGAGACTGCGCATCGCGACTTCGTCGGCGCGATGACGCAAGACGATCTGCGGCTGCGCTTCTTCGGCGCGGTCGGCACGTTCGATCATTCGCAGCTCGCGCGGATGACGCAGATCGATTACGACCGGGAGATGGCTTTCATCGCGACCGTCGCCGGCGAGAACGGCGCGCCGCGCACGCTCGGCGTCGTACGCGCAATTGCCGATCCGGACAACGATACCGCCGAGTTCGCGCTCGCGATCCGTTCCGACCTGAAGGGCAACGGACTCGGGCGACTGTTGATGGAGCGGATCATCGCGTACGTGCGCTCGCGCGGCACGCGCTGGCTGGTCGGCGAGGTGCTGCGCGAGAACACCGCGATGATCGCGCTCGCGAAGCGCTGCGGCTTCACGATGACGACGACCGAAGATCCGGGCGTCGTCGGCTTCAGAATGGCGCTCGAATCATCCGCGCCACGCTGAAGCGGTTTACATAGCGGTCAGGCCGCGAGTTTTGCGGCAGCCTCGTCGATCTGGCCGCGCGACACCGCGAGTTCTTCGAGCCACGCGTCCGCATACACGGCACCCGTTTCGCGCTCGAGTCGCGCGATCGTCGCGGCGCAGCGCGCAGCGTCCTTCGGCGTCGCGATGAAGCCCTTCACCGACTGTCCCGCCTTGAACGCGTCGAACAGCGGATCGCGGACTTCGTCGGGCAGATTGCGGGTCCACTGATACGGCTTGCCGTTGAACGTGATCGACGGCGGCAGCACGCGCTCTTTCTTCGTCGCGGGGATCAGGCCGTAGGTGCGCGCGGCGTCGCCGATCTGTTCCGGCGAGAACAGCTCGTCGGGCGTGATGTCGAATTGCGCGATGTGCGTTTCGATCGCCTGCATCGCGGTGGCGCGGTCGTCGCGCTTCTGCTGCGCACGCGCGACGATGTCGCGTAGTTCATCGGCTTCTTCGGCACTGATCGTGAAGCTTGCCTGCTTCTGCTGAAGATCGGAAAAGCGCTGGAATTCGGTATCGGTCAGAAGTTTCGCCATGACGGTGTCGAGAGGGAACGGGAAGAAACGCGCACGTGCGGCGTGTGTGCGTTTCGGAAGGGCCGCTATTCTAACGTCATGACGCGCACATTCCAATCATGCAGCGGCGTGCTGCACAAATTCGTCGTTCGGCTGCGTTTGAGCGAACCCATGCACGCCCGCCGCGCATCGACGACAATGACACCGTTCTCTTTCGAGCGGCTGCGTTGAGCACCTATTGCACGCGCTCGCCTCACACCCCTTTCTCGCGGAATCGCCATGACCTCTTCGAACTCTTCTCCTTCTTCAACACGCGCAATCGTCACCGGACACACACGCGGCGTCGGTGCTGCGCTCGCTGCGCAACTGCTCGAACGCGGCATCGCGGTGCTGGGTGTTGCCCGTCGCGGTAACGCGGCGCTTGCCGCCGGCCACGCGGGCCTGTACGAAGAAGTGACGCTCGATCTCGCCGATCTGGTCGCGACCGCGCAATGGCTCGCGAGCGATGCATTGAAGCGTTTTGTCGGCGGCGCGCAGCGGGTCGTGCTGTTCAACAACGCGGGCGTCGTCGAGCCGGTCGGGCCGATCGAGACTCAGGACGTCGCGGCCATCGCGCGCGCGGTGAGTCTGAATGTTGCCGCGCCGCTGATGCTCGCGAGCGCGCTCATGGCCGCGAGTGCCGATGCGACCGACCGGCGCATCGTGCACATCTCGAGCGGTGCCGCGCGCAACGCGTATCCCGGCTGGAGCGTCTACTGCGCGACGAAGGCCGCGCTCGATCATCACGCGCGCGCCGCAGCGCTCGACGCGAATCGCGCTCTGCGCATTTGTAGCGTCGCACCGGGCGTCGTCGATACGGATATGCAGGCTGCGATTCGCAGCACGGACACTGAGCATTTCCCGCTGCGCGAGCGGTTCGACGAAATGAAGCGCAGCGGCAAGCTCGCGACGCCGGACGATGCAGCGCGTCAGTTGATCGACTATGCGTTGAGCGATGCGTTCGGCAGCGTGCCGACCGCGGACGTGCGGGAATTGCCGCCGCATTGAGCGGCGCGCGTAGCGTGAGAACGTAAAACGCTACGCGTCCTGCTCACGAAACATCGACAACCCCTCGATCATCTCGCGCAGCAACACCGTCGCCGCTTCAAGCGTCGGCGCCGCGTATTCGTCGATCCGTCGCAGATACGGACAGGTCAGCACCGCGATCGCCTGACCCGACGGACCGAGAATCGGAAACGTCAGATCGGTCACACCGAAAATCTGCTGGCTGTCCTTCTGCAGAAAACCGGCCGCACGGATCTTCGCGCACGCGGTTTCGAGCGCACCGTGATCGACGGTTACCTCGCCCTTCACCTTCGTATGTTCGGCGAGCATGTGCTGGCGCTGCTCTTCGCTCTGAAACGCGAGCATCACGCGACCCGAGCCCGTATCGATCAACCCGACACGCGAGCCGAGCCGCACCGACATCCCCCACGTACCCGGTCCGTCGACCTGCGCGATCACCAGCAGATTGCCGCGATCGTAGACCACCAGGTGACACGACTGCTCGGCCGCATCGGCGAAGCGATGCATGTGCGGCAGCGCTTCGGAGATCAGCCGGTGCGTCGGCGGATGACGATGCGCGAGCGCATACAGCTTCAGACTCAGCGAATAGCGGTCGCCCCCCGCCGACCGCACGACATACTGCCGCGCGACCAGCCGTTCGAGCATCCGGTACATCTCGCTCGCATTGCGGTTCAGCAGCTTCGTGATTTCCGCGCGCGTCAGTCCATCCTTCTGCTCGGCGAGCAGTTCGAGAATATCCAGACCTTTATCGAGCGCGGGCGCGCGGTAACGGTCGGCATCGTCTTTTTCTTCCGCTTCCATCCTGGGCCGTAGGTCTTGTGCAGTTTTTTTCATGGACATGGCGCGAGAGTGTAGAGCGTCGCACGCCGCAGAGGGTCGATACCCCTGTCGACTGGCGGCCAGGGAAAATACCGACGGTCCTGCCGCGCACTTTGCTTGACTTCAAAAAGTCCGCATATGAATAATACGTTCATTGGTGAATCGTCGCTCACCAATATACAAGAAAGCGCAGGACGATGTGCCGGGGCACTCTTCGCGACCGGTCCAGGCAGTTCAACAACGCAGGTCCCACAACCATCTGGGATGGGATCGCAGTCAAAGCCCAAGGCTGACTACGATCTACAAAGGAGACAAGACATGACGTTCCCCAAAGGGCCGCGCGCGGCCCGTCGCTCGATACTCCGCGCTGCCGTTCCGGCCGCGTTCGCTGCTGCCTGCGTCGCGAGCCTCGCGATGAGCAGCGTCGCGCACGCCGCCGACGTCGGCAAGGTCGGCCTCGGCCTGCCGCTACTCACGTCGCCGTTCTGGGAGTCGTACAACAACTATCTGCCGAAGTACGCGAAGCAGATGGGCATCGACATCCTCGCACCGGTGAACTCGAACAACGATCCGGCGCAGCAGATCACCGACATGAACAACATGGTGAATCTCGGCGCGAAGGGCATCGTCGTCGGACCGATCGATTCGGCCGCGATCAGCCGCGCGCTCGATAGCGCCGCCGCGAAGGGCGTGAAGGTCGTCGCGGTGGACGTTGCGCCGACGCAGGGCAAGGTGGCAATGGTGGTGCGTGCCGACAACCGTGCGTACGGCTCGAACGCGTGCAAGTACATCGGCGAGCATGTGAAGTCGGGCAAGGTCGTGCAGATCATGGGCGACCTCGCATCGGTGAATGGCCGCGACCGCTCGGAAGCGTTCCGCGCATGTCTGAAGAATTACCCGAACCTGTCGCTGCTCGAAATTCCGGCCGCATGGAAAGGCGACGTCGCCGCGACCGCGCTCGACAGCCTGCTCACCGCGAACCCGGACGTGAAGGCGATCTACATGCAGGCGGGCGGCGTGTACCTGTCGCCGACGTTGCAAACGCTGCGTCGCAAGCAGATGCTGTTTCCGGTCGGCAACGCGAAGCACATCGTGATCGTCAGTAACGACGGCATCCCGCAGGAATACGACGCGATCCGCCGTGGCGACATCGACGCGACCATTTCGCAGCCCGCCGATCTGTACGCGAAGTATGGCCTCTATTACATCAAGGCCGCGCTCGAAGGGAAGACGTTCAAGCCGGGTCCGACCGATCACGACAGCACGATTGTTCAACTGTCGCCGGGCGTGCTCGAAGACCAGTTGCCGGCGCCGCTCGTCACCAAGGCGAACGTCGACGACAAGAACCTCTGGGGCAATACCGTCAAATGAACGAGTCAGTCCGCGAACCGGTCGCGGTGGTCGAAGCGCTGGGTGTGACGAAGCGCTTCGGCTCGACGGCCGCGCTGAAGGACGTGAGCATCCGCGTGATGCCCGGCGAGTCGCATGCGCTCGTCGGGCGTAACGGCGCGGGCAAGTCGACGCTGGTGTCGATTCTCACGGGCCTACGCAAGCCCGACGACGGCGAGGTGCGTTTCGCCGGCACGCCGGCGCCCGCGATCGCGGACCGCGACGCATGGCGCGAGCGCGTGGCATGCGTCTATCAGCATTCGACGATCATCCGCGACCTCACGGTCGCGGAGAATCTGTTCATCAACCGCCAGCCGCGCCGGCACGGGATGATCGACTGGCACACGATGCGCCGCGATGCGCGCACGCTGCTCGATCACTGGAAGATCGACGTGCGCGAAGATGCGCGCGCCGGTGACCTGACTGTCGAAGCGCGTCAGCTGGTCGAGATCGCGCGGGCGCTGTCGTACGGCGCGCGCTTCATCATCCTCGACGAACCGACCGCGCAGCTCGATGGCGACGAAATCAAGCGGCTGTTTCGCCGTATCACCGAGCTGCAGCGCGAAGGCGTCACGTTCCTGTTCATTTCGCACCATCTGCAGGAGGTCTACGAGATCTGCCAGGCGGTGACCGTGCTGCGCGACGCGCGGCATATCGTCAGCGCGCCCGTGTCGGCGTTGCCGCGCGAGCAGCTGATCGAAGCGATGACCGGCGAACGCGGCGGCCTCGCGGTTGCCGATGCGGCCGATCGCGATGCGCTGCCCGCCGATACGCCGGTCGCGCTTCAGCTCGACGCACTGTGCGGCTCCGATTACGAAGACGTGTCGTTCACATTGAAGCGCGGCGAAGTCGTCGGGCTCACGGGCGCGACGAGCAGCGGCCGCACCAGCGTCGCCGAAGCGATCGCCGGGTTGCGCAAATCGCAGCGCGGTGCGATCCGCGTCGGCGGCAAGACGCTGCCGCCGGGCGATGTGCCCGCCGCGCTCGCGCACGGCATCGGTTGCGTGCCGAAGGATCGCCATCACGAAGGGCTCGTGCTCACGCAGTCGGTCGCGGAAAACGCCTCGATGACGATTGCGCGGATGCTCGGCCGCTTCGGCATCGCGCCGCCCGCGAAGAAGAACGCGTTCGGCCGCAAGATGATCGACGCGCTCGGCATCGTTGCACCTGGGCCTGACCACGTCGTGTCGGGGTTGTCGGGCGGCAATCAGCAGAAGGTCGTGATGGCTCGTGCACTCGCCACCGATCCCGACGTGCTCGTGCTGATCGACCCAACCGCCGGTGTCGACGTGAAGTCGAAAGAGGCGTTGCTTGCCGTCGTGCATCGCGTGCGCGAAGAGGGCAAGGCGGTGCTCGTCGTATCGGGCGAACTCGACGATCTGCGTACCTGCGATCGCGTGCTCGTGATGTTCCGTGGCCGCGTCGCGGCCGAATTTCCTGCAGGCTGGCAAGACCACGACCTGATTGCATCCGTTGAAGGAGTCAGTCTCCATGAAGAATAGTGTGCCTAGTCCCGCGTTCGCGGCCGGGCAAGGGCAAGCTGCCCAGGCGGCGGGGCGTGCGCGTCCGCGTATCGAATTCGCCCGCTTGCGCGATCTCGCGCTAGTGCCCGCGCTGATCCTGCTGATCGTGATCGGCGCGTTCGTGAATCCGAATTTCCTGACGAAGGCGAATCTGATCAGCGTGCTCGGCGCGTCGGCGGCGCTTGCGCTCGTCGTGCTCGCCGAATCGCTGATCGTGCTGACCGGCAAGTTCGACCTGTCGCTCGAATCGACGGTCGGCATTGCACCGGCGATCGGCGCGATGCTCGTGATGCCGGCGGCGTCCGCCGGCTTCGGGTTGCAATGGCCGGCGGCCGCGGGCCTGCTCGCGATCGTCGTGGTCGGCGCGGTGATCGGTTTCATCAACGGCTTTCTCGTCGTGCGGCTGCGGCTCAACGCGTTCATCGTGACGCTCGCGATGCTGATCGTGCTGCGCGGGATGCTGGTCGGCGCGACGAAGGGCGGCACGCTGTTCGACATGCCGCCGTCGTTCTTCGAACTCGCGACCACGATCGTGTTCGGCCTGCCGTTGTCGGTGTGGCTCGCGGCTGTTGCGTTCGCGATCGCGGCGTTCATGCTGCGCTATCACCGGCTCGGCCGAGCGCTGTACGCGATCGGCGGCAATCCGGAAGCGGCACGCGCAGCGGGGATTCGCGTGGAGCGCATCACGTGGGGCGTGTTCGTACTCGGCAGCATGCTCGCGTCGCTCGGCGGACTGGTCGTGACCGGCTACGTCGGCGCGATCAACGCGAACCAGGGCAACGGGATGATCTTCACGGTGTTCGCGGCGGCGGTGATCGGCGGGATTTCACTCGACGGCGGCAAGGGCACGATGCTCGGCGCGCTGACCGGCGTGCTGCTGCTCGGCGTCGTGCAGAACCTGCTGACGCTCGCGCAGGTGCCGTCGTTCTGGATTCAGGCGATCTACGGCGCGATCATTCTCGGCTCGCTGATGGTGGCCCGGCTCGCGAGCGGCGAAGGTCAGAACTGAAGACAGCAACGAATACCCGGAGAATCCTTTGAGCAGTTCATCGAACACCGACCCGCGCCTGATCCTGCTGAGCCCGCAGGACAACTGCCTGATCGCAGGGGCGCGGCTCGAAGCGGGCACGGCGCTCGACATCGAAGGCGAACGCGTGACGCTCGCGAAGACCATCGATCTCGGTCACAAGGTCGCGCGCCACGCGCTGTCGAAAGACGACAAAGTGCTGCGCTACGGCGCGGTGATCGGCCACGTGACGGGACCGGTCGCGCGCGGCGAGCATCTGCACACGCACAACCTCGAGAGCGACTATCTGCCCACCTATACGCACGATGCGGGCCACGAGTTCGTGCATCACTGAACGTGCATTACTGAAGCGGCCACGCGCCGTGCTGGAACGATCATGACCGAAACATCCGTAGCAACGCCTGCTGCCGAACCCGTGCTGCAGGGCTGGCTGCGCAGCGACGGGCGCAAGGGCATCCGCAACGTCGTCGCGGTGGCTTATCTTGTCGAATGCGCGCATCACGTCGCGCGCGAGATCGTCGCGGAGTTCCGCGAACCGCTCGACGCATTCGATGCACCCGCCGCCGACCGCGAGCCGCCTGTGCATCTGATCGGTTTTCCCGGCTGCTATCCGAACAGCTACGCGGAAAAGATGATGCAGCAGCTCGCGACGCATCCGAACGTCGGCGCGGTGCTGTTCGTGTCGCTCGGCTGCGAGAGCATGAACAAACACTTCCTCGTCGATGCCGTGCGCGCGAGCGGCCGGCCCGTCGAGGTGCTGACCATTCAGGAGAAAGGCGGCACGCGCAGCACGATCCAGTACGGTGTCGACTGGGTGCGCGATGCGCGGCGGCAACTCGCGGCACAGCCGCGCGTGCCGATGGCGCTCGGCGAACTGGTGATCGGTACGATCTGCGGCGGCTCGGACAGCACCAGCGGGATTACTGCGAATCCGGCCGTCGGCCGCGCATTCGATCAGTTCATCGACGAGGGCGCGACCTGCATCTTCGAGGAAACCGGCGAACTGGTCGGCTGCGAATTTCACATGAAGACGCGTGCAGCGCGGCCCGAACTCGGCGACGAGATCGTCGCGTCTGTTGCGAAGGCGGCGCGTTATTACTCGATTCTCGGACACGGCAGCTTCGCGGTCGGCAACGCGGATGGCGGGCTCACGACGCAGGAAGAGAAATCGCTCGGCGCGTATGCGAAGAGCGGCGCATCGCCGATCGTCGGCATCGTGAAGCCCGGCGACGTTCCGCCGACCGGCGGCCTCTATCTGCTCGATGTCGTGCCCGACGGCGAACCACGCTTCGGCTTTCCGAACATCAGCGACAACGCGGAGATCGGCGAGCTGATCGCGTGCGGCGCGCATGTGATTCTGTTCACGACCGGGCGCGGCTCGGTGGTCGGCTCGGCGATCTCGCCGGTGATCAAGGTGTGCGCGAATCCGGCGACGTACCGCAACCTGTCCGGTGACATGGACGTCGACGCGGGGCGGATTCTCGAAGGGCGCGGCACGCTCGACGAAGTGGGTCGCGAGGTGTTCGATCAGACCGTCGCGGTCGCGCAGGGTGCGGCGTCGAAATCCGAATCGCTTGGGCACCAGGAATTTATTCTCACGTACAAGACGTTCGAGCCCGTTGGTCCTGCGTGCTTGCCGTCGAGCGCGGCGCCGCGCGGTGGACATCGCGTCGTGGAGATTGCACCGCATTGAGCGGCTTGCATTGAGCCGTCGCGCCGAACACGCGACAATAAGCACACGGAACCGAGCGCAACGTACGCCACGGCCGGCCACGAGGCTGGCCGTTACCGTTTCATGATGGAGACAACGGCATGACAGAAGGAGTTCGACCGGCGGGCTCGTCGCGCGTCGCGCAACGACGCAGCATCGGCACACGCGGGTTGCAGGTGACGGGACTCAGTCTTGGCACCGCGCCGCTCGGCGGGCTGTATCGCGACCTGTCCGACGATGAAGCGCAAGCCGCCGTCGACGCCGCGTGGGACGTCGGCGTGCGTTACTTCGACACCGCGCCGCACTACGGTCACACGAAGGCCGAGCATCGGCTGGGTCATGCGCTGCGCCGCTATCCGCGCAGCGACTACGTGCTGTCGACGAAAGCCGGACGACGCTTCGTGCCGCGCACCACACCGTACGACGGCAGCGAAGGCTGGCAGAACCCGCTGCCGTTCGAAGCGCACTACGACTACACGCACGACGGCATCCTGCGCTCGTTCGAAGACAGTCAGCAGCGGCTCGGCATCGTCGATATCGACATCCTGCTGATTCACGACATCGGCCACGTCACGCACGGCGATCGCAATCCGCACTACTGGAATCAGCTGACCACGGGCGGCGGCTTTCGCGCGCTCGACGAACTGCGCTCGGCGGGCGCGGTAAAGGCAGTGGGTCTCGGCGTCAACGAAGGCGCGGTGATTCTCGACGCGCTTGCTGAATTCGACATCGACTGCGCGTTGCTCGCGGGCCGCTATACGCTGCTCGAACAGGCGACGCTCGACGATCTGCTGCCTGCCTGCACCGCGCGCAACGTCGGCATCCTGCTCGGCGGTGCGTTCAATTCGGGGATCCTCGCGCGTGGCGTGCAGGGCGATCTGAAGTTCAACTATGGTGAGGCGCCGCCCGAGATCATCGAGCGCGTTGGGCGGCTCGAAGCCGTGTGTCGCGCGCACGATGTGCCGCTCGCGGCCGCTGCGTTGCAGTTTCCGTACGCGCATCCGGCGGTCGTCACGGTGCTGACTGGCGCGCGCAATGCTGACGAACTGAACGAGAACGTCGCGTCGTTCGAACGCGCGATTCCTGCCGCGCTGTGGCGCGCACTGCGCGATGAAGGGCTGATCGATTCGCGCGCACCGTTGCCGGAGGCCTGAACGTGGCGATGCAGATCGATGCGCACCAGCATTTCTGGGACCCCGCACGCGGCGATTACGGCTGGCTCACGCCGTCGCTTGCGCCGCTCTACCGCACGTTCGGTCCTGCCGATCTCGCGCCGTTGCGCGAACGCGCGGGCATTGCGAAATCGGTTGTTGTGCAGGCGGCGCCGACCGTCGATGAAACGCGTTATCTGCTCGAACTCGCACGCGACGAAGCGTCGGTGGCGGGTGTGGTCGGCTGGGTGCCGATGCTGCTGCCCGACACGCCCGCGCTGATCGGCGAACTCGCCGCGCAGCCGAAGTTCAAGGGCGTGCGGCCGATGCTGCAGGACATCCCCGACGACGACTGGATCGCGAACCCGGAGCTCGCGCCGGCCATCGACGCGCTGCTCGCGCACGACCTCGCATTCGACGCATTGATTTTCGCGCGCCACGTCGTGCCGTTCGAAACGTTCGCGACGCGCTTTCCGACGCTGCGCATCGTCGTCGATCACGGCGCGAAGCCGCCGATCCGCGACGGCCGTGCCGGCTGGCAACCGTGGGCCGACGGCATCGCGCGGCTCGCGCGTCTGCCGAACCTGCACTGCAAGCTGTCGGGGCTCGCGACCGAAGCGTCGGCGGACTGGACCGTCGATACGTTGCAGCCGTATGTCGATCATCTGCTCGCGTGCTTCGGCGCCGAGCGCTTGATGTGGGGCAGCGACTGGCCGGTGCTGAACCTGAACGGCGACTACGCACAGTGGCACGCGGCAACCGACCGGTTGCTGCGCGCGCTGCCGGCCTCGCAACGCGACGCGATTTTCGGCGCGAACGCGGCTGCGTTCTATCGTCTGTAATGCAGACGTGTGTTTCTTTTTCTGTTTCCCCTGTGCGTCGCGTGTCACGCACCGCGCACTTGTGCGAAGCTTTGCGCGATGCCTGTCCGCCTGCTGCAACAGCGGACAGCAACGCCTTCCTTTCGAACCGGTAACGGCACACGTATGACGCGCGCGCTGCAATACCGGGTATGACGCAAATGCCATTTCAACTGGAGCCGTAGATGATACAAAGACTGGCCGGGAAGACGGCCCTGATCACCGCCGCAGGACAAGGCATCGGTCTCGCGACGGCGGAACTGTTCGCGCGGGAAGGCGCGCGCGTGATCGCCACCGACATCCGCATCGATGCGCTCGCCGGCAAGCCGGTCGAAGCGCGCAAGCTCGACGTGCGCGACGGCGCGGCAATTACCGCGCTCGCCGCCGAGCTGGGCCCGATCGACGTGCTGTTCAACTGCGCGGGCTACGTGCACGCAGGCTCGATTCTCGAGGCGAGCGAAGAAGACTGGGACTTCGCGTTCGATCTGAACGCGAAGGCGATGTACCGCACCATCCGCGCGTTTTTGCCGGGCATGCTCGAGAAGGGCGGTGGTTCGATCATCAACATGTCGTCGGCGGCATCGAGCGTGAAGGGTGTGCCGAACCGCTTCGTGTACGGCGCGTCGAAGGCGGCCGTGATCGGATTGACGAAGGCCGTTGCTGCGGACTTCGTTGCGCGTGGTGTACGCTGTAACGCGATTTGCCCGGGCACCGTGTCGTCGCCGTCGCTCGAACAGCGGATCGCCGAGCAGGCGGCCGCGCAGAACGCGTCGGTCGACACCGTGCAGGCCGCGTTCGTCGCGCGCCAGCCGATGGGTCGCGTCGGCAAGCCGGAAGAGATCGCAGCGCTCGCGCTGTATCTCGCCTCCGACGAATCGGGGTTCACGACGGGCCATGCGCATGTGATCGACGGCGGCTGGTCGAACTAGCCCGCCACGCATTTGTTTTCTTGTTCGAAGGTCATTGGATAAAGAGGAAGTGTCACGATGAAGCTGCTTCGTTATGGACCGAAAGGTCAGGAAAAGCCGGGCCTGCTCGATGCGCAGGGCAAGATCCGGGATCTGTCGAAGGTGGTGGGCGATATCGACGGCGACGCGCTGACCGATGCGAGTCTCGCGAAGCTGCGCGCGCTCGACCCGGCATCGCTGCCGGTCGTCGAAGGTAATCCGCGTCTCGGGCCGTGTGTCGGCAAGATCGGCAAGTTCGTCTGTATCGGTCTGAACTACGCGGACCACGCGGCCGAATCGAATCTGCCAGTGCCGAGCGAACCCGTCGTGTTCAACAAGTGGACGAGCGCGATCACCGGTCCGAACGACAACGTCGAAATTCCGCGCGGTTCGAAGAAGACCGACTGGGAAGTCGAACTGGGCGTGGTGATCGGCAAGCCGGCGAAGTACGTCGACGAAGCGAACGCACTCGATTACGTCGCGGGCTACTGCGTGATCAACGACGTGTCCGAACGCGAATGGCAGATCGAGCGCGCGGGTCAGTGGGACAAGGGCAAGGGTTTCGATACGTTCGGCCCGATCGGTCCGTGGGTCGTTACGCGCGACGAAGTACCCGATCCGCAGAACCTCGGCCTGTGGCTTGAAGTGGACGGCCACCGCTACCAGAACGGCAGCACGAAGACGATGGTGTTCGGCGTTGCGAAGCTCGTGTCGTATCTGTCGCAATGTATGAGCCTGCAACCCGGCGACGTGATCTCGACCGGCACGCCCCCGGGCGTCGGCATGGGCGTGAAGCCCGCGCCCGTGTACCTGAAGCCGGGTCAGACGATCCGTCTCGGCATCGAAGGCCTGGGCGAGCAGCAGCAGACGACGTACGCGGCGGAATAAGCGTTTGCGTAGTTGATAGACGTGTATGTGGAACGGGCCGCTCGTGTGAGCGGCCCGTTTTTCGTTGTGCGCTTATTCACTACGACCCGCCGCTACGACTCCCCTTCGCCGTCGCCCTTCGTCGGTGCCCAGCCCGGCGCGCTCGTTTCGGTGCCGTCGCCGATCCGGTTGATCGTTCCCTGCGCGACCGCGATGAGCCGTTCCTCCCGATCATCCAGCACGAACAGGTTGCACTGGCAGGTCGCGTGATGGCGGCCCGCGTAGATCACGCGGGCTCGCGCAAGCAGCATGCCGCGCACGGCCGGCCGCAGATAGTTGATCTTGTATTCGCCGGTGACGACCCGCGGGCCGAGCGCGAGCGCTCCCGCGAAGGTCAGCGCGTTATCCGCGAGATAGCTGAGGACGCCGCCGTGGACGAATCCGTGCTGCTGCTTCAGCTCGTCGCGGATCGGCAGGCAGAGCGTGAGTTCTTCGGTGCCGACGTGCATCAGTTCCGCGCCGAGCAGCACGCTGAACGGCTGTGCATGCAGCGCGGCGCGCGCCCGATCGAGGAGATCTGTCATCGCCGGCTCCTTCGGGCTGTGCCCGCACTGGTTGTACCCACTCTAGGAAGTCGCGGCGCGCTGCGTCAAGGTGATTCGAAAAAATCGTCTGAGGATTGGTACGGGGAATGGCGGGTGGCGGGGGCGGCTGGACAAAGAAAAACCGCCATGCAGGCCCTGCATGGCGGTGTGTCGGTTCTGGGTGCTGCTGCGGGGTATTTCGGGAATCGTTTCGCGATTGATGTCGCGATTGGCTCCGACCCGCTACGGATTACGTCGTCGACGCGTCCGCGTCCGGTGCAGCCGTGTTGTTGTCTGCCTGGTCTTCCTTCTTCTCGACGAGGCCTTCGACTGCTTCGGCGCCCTTGAAGCCCGCTACTGCCGCGAGACCTTTCGTCAGCAGACCCGCATCCGGATCGACTTTTTCTGCAGCTTCGACAGCCGCCACCGCGCCTGCAATTTCACCTACCGTGTTCAGGATGCCCATGGTCATCTCCATCGAGGTTGAGAACGTGAGCGGGCATCCTCTCACGAACGAAAACGCGTAGCTATGTCTATAACAATCGTTAACGCTGCTTACAGCTGAACGTTACAAAAGGCCTGCAAAACAAGGCACAAACGCATCGATCGCAACTCCGACTACGAAGCACGAACGTATGAGGGCCTGCGTACCGATGCTACGATGAACTCGCGCCCCACGCGTTATTTTCGATCGGACCCCTGCATAAGGACTGCCATGAAAATATCGATTGCGATGGCCGCCTACAAAGGTGAACGCTTTATCCGCGAACAGCTGGACAGCATTGGCCGGCAAACGCTTCCACCGTTTGAACTCGTCATTACCGACGACAGTCCCGACAGCGGCACGTACGACATCGTGACCGACTTCGCTCGCAGCGTCGCGTTTCCGGTGCGCATCGTCCGGAACGAACAGCGTCTTGGGTTTCACGAAAATTTCTTCAAGGCGATCTCGCTGTGCAGCGGCGATTTCATCGCGTTCTGCGATCAGGACGACGTGTGGGCCGACAACAAGCTCGAGCGTGTCGCGAAGGAATTCGAGGATCCCGACGTGATGCTGGTCGTGCACGGCGTGAACGTGGTCGATGCCGGGCTGAACGTGCGCGCCGATCACACAGCGGATCACTGGTCGTATCGCGGCGTCCACGATCCGCTGACGACGAACCCGTGGTACGTGCTGTTCGGCATGTCGACGGTGGTGCGACGCTCGATCTACGAATACATCGACTGGCGCGAACGTCCCGAGCATCCGGTCGATCCCGGCTATCCGATGTCGCACGATACGTGGGCGTGGTTCGTCGCGACGTCGCTGGGCAAGATCGCGGCGATCGACGATCCGCTCGTGCTGTATCGACAGCATGGCGACAACAGCTGCGGCGTGGCACCCGATCGCGATCTCGGCGACAAGGTGAAGATGGCACGCACCGCTGGCGAGACGCACTATCGCAGGATGGCGACGTCGGCGCTCGCGCGTGCGGAGAAACTGCGCAACGTGTCGGCCGATGCGCCTTCTTCGATCCGGCAACGCGCTGCGGTGGCCGCGGATTACTATCGACGGCTCGGCGAACGGTTGCAGCGACGCGCGGAGCTATACAACGAGACGACGTCGCGGATCGGTCGCGCCGATACGGTGCTGCGTCTGTTTGCAGGCGGCGCGTATGGACCGATCGATAGCGGCGGCCTCGGGCATCGCGCGTTGTTGAAGGATGTGCACGCGACGGTGTTTCATGTCAGTGCGGAGTGAGCGATAGCCCTGCGTTTAGCGCACGCATGACGCGTGGCAGATCGATGACGTGTCTGCTGCATCACTGCAATTCACGCGGATCCGCCGCTCCATCGAGACGCAAACGCCGCAGCAGATCGCGGCCACGCGTCGTCAATTCGAGCGTCGAGCCGCGCGGATCGCGTCCGCGCACCTCGACGAGTTCGTAACGGCACAGCGCGAGCATGTCGGAATCGAATTCCTCGAAGCGCAGGTTCGTGTCGCGCAACAGCAGCAGGGTGGCAAGTTCGTGATGACTCAGCATGCGAAACCTCGTGACAGCGCAGGCAATACCGACATGCTAGCGACGCTACGCGACCGTTTGGCTACAGCGTTCTTTCGAACCGTTACGCTGGAAAGATTGTGCGGCGAGCTGCCACGAGTGGCTACAAGTGGCTACGAGTTCGCGGCGATGAACTTGCGATGCATGTCGCTCGTCAACACTTCGATGCGTTCGCTCAGCTGTCGCGTGAGTTCCGTGAGCTTCGTGTTCTGTTCGAGCAACGCGGCGAGTTGTGCGGTCTGTGCGGCCATCTGCACTTCGCGCTGTTCCGAGGCCTGCGCGAGTTCTTCGCGATGCTGCGCATCCGCGTCGGTGTGCGCCTTGTCACGATCGGCCTGACGTGTTTGCGCGAGCAGGATCAGCGGCGCGGCGTAGGCCGCTTGCAGGCTGAATGCGAGGTTCAGCAGAATGAACGGATAGATGTCGAATTTCGTCATGCCGGTCACGTTCGCGACGATCCAGATAAACACGATCACCGTCTGCGCGATCAGAAACGTCGGTGTACCGAAGAATCGTGCGAACGCTTCGGCTTTCAGTGCGAACCAGTCGTCGCCGAACGGAGATGACAGATGTGCGTAAGGCAGATGAAACCGCAGATGACGGACGTGCCGGTGATGCTCATGGGCTTCGGTGGGAGACGGGTTCGGCTCGTTCATGGCGTGGTCCTGTGGAAGGGAGAACGACGAGGGAAAGCGCACGCCATCGTAGCGCACCGTGCTACGAAATTCATCGTAAAAGCGCGTGTGAAGTGCTTTTGTAATGGGCCGGATGGGCGGGGTAAAATGACTTGTCTGGGTACGCGTTGCACTCCGCGACGCGCATCCGTCATCCTCCACCGGTGCCGCGATGAAAACGCCCCCTGTCAAAGAACGGACTCGCCGTCGTCCGTCGCCTGTCATGCTGAACGTGCTGACCGCGCTCGTCGGCATCGTGACGCTCGCCGCCGGTATCGGCTGGCTCGTGTATAGCTGGTTCGTCGATCTCGAAGTGCCTTACTTCGCGATTCCACTCGTGATGTGCGTGCCGGTGATCGTGGCGGTCGCGTTCCGGAATTGCTGGGATTGAAGCGACGCGGTTCTGCGATTTGGGTGGCTCGCAAATTTCTCTGCGTCCGCGATCGTTCGATCGTGCGTTAGCGTCGAGTTTTTGAGGGACTGTCTGCAGTGACGCTGCTGCTCGATGCGAACGGCAATCGCTGCGCTAAACACACGCTAGACGCGCCGCGTATTCAACGAGGAATGCGTCACCGGGTACGTGCATGCAGCACACGTACCGTCATCACATCGGCAACGCCGCGTACGCAGTAGCGAGATGGTACGGCGTAGTAGACGGCAGATCCGCACGCGCGATCGCACCATCCGGCGTCTTGCATTCGAACCAGCCCTGCGGCTGCAGGAAACGCTCGCGAAAGCGCGCGATCTGCTGCGGTAGTGCAGCTTGCACGGTGACGTCGTCGTGCGTCGCGAGCGCGCGCAGGTATTCGCTCTGTGCCCAGATGCGCTGTGTCGCGTCCTTCACGTTGCCGTCTTCATCGAGTGCCGCGTGCACGGCGCCCGTCGTCGTATCGATCCCGTGTTGCTGGGCGAACGCGAACGCACGCGTCAATGCAGCATCGAGACCCGTTCGATTAAAGAGCGCGCCCGCACGGCGCACGAGCCAGAACCATTCGAACTGATGACCAGGCTCGAGCCGGTTATCCGGTTGCCCTAGCGGTAGCTCGGCAATGCAACCCGTCGGCGCATGCACGAAGGTCCGTTCGATCGACGCGCCGAGTTGCGCAAGCGCATCGTCGAATGCCGCGTCGCCGGTTGCATCGCGCGCGGCGAGCCACGCTTCGGTGAGGTGCATCAACGGGTTTTGTAGCGGCGTGCCGGTGACTGTCTTGAACGATGCATCGAGTGCCGCGTTGAGCAGCCCCTCGCGCGCGGCGAAGCGTTCGCCGATCAGCGCGGACGTGCGCTGCACGATGTCGAGCGCATCGCGATTGCCGCTGCGCGCACCGTATTCCGCACACGCGAACACGACGAACGCATGCGTGTACAGGTCTTTAGTCGTGTCGAGTGGCGCGCCTTTTTCGTCGACGCTGTAAAACCATCCGCCACGTGCGCTGTCATGAAAGTAGCGGCGCAGTGCATCGAACAACGCATCGGCGTGCGCGGCGTCGCCTGCCTGCGAAAATACGAATAGCTGGCGCGCACAGGCCATCGCGCGGTAGCGTACGACAGGCATCGGTGCGCGGCCGTCGCCCTGCATCGCTTCGAACGGCAGGCCGAGCGCGGCGTTGAAGCCGGGGCCGCGCCAGAGCGGCAGCACGACGCGTGCGAAATGTTCGCGCAGCGGCGCGGCGGCGGAAGCGGACGAGGCGGCGGATGGGTTCATGCGGCGGTTCGGGTGTCGACGGGATTCGGAGGTGCACGGAGTGGCGACGTGCGTCAGCCGGCCGGCTTCGCACGTCGAGCCCAAGGATAAAGCAAACGGCCAACCGTCGCGAGCATCCTGCCGGAAGGGTTGAAGCGGTTTCATCGATATCGATAAGGAGAAAAACCATGCTGGGAAACGTCGAACTCATTTCCCGACTGATGCTTGCGGCCGCGCTCGGCAGCGTGATCGGCTTCGAGCGCGAACGGCTCTCGTGGGCTGCGGGATTGCGCACGCACATGCTCGTGTCCGTCGGCTCCGCGCTGATCATGATGGTGTCGGCGTTCGGTTTCGCGGACGTGCTGAACGGCGATCACGTCGTGCTCGATCCGTCGCGGATGGCTGCGCAGGTCGTGTCGGGCATCGGCTTTCTCGGCGCGGGGTCGATCCTGCTGCGTGGCGAGATCGTGCGCGGACTGACGACGGCCGCGAGTCTGTGGTCGGTCGCGGCGATCGGTCTCGCGGTGGGTGGCGGACTGTACACCGCGTCGATTGCGGCGACTGTGATCATCCTGATCATTCTTGCGGGCATCAAGCCGATCGAGCGGCGTTTCATCACGGTGAGGCAGCGGCGTCAGCTCACCTTGCTGGTCGAGCGCGGCTCGATGACGTTTCACTCGGTGCATGACGCGCTCGGTGCGGCGAGTCCGCGCGTCAAGCAGTTCGTGATGCAGCAGAGCGACGATGCACCCGATCTCGACGAGGTGATGATCACGCTGCATCGCGTGTCGGCGACCGAGTACGCGGCGATCTCGCAGCAGCTGCGGCAACTGCCGTGCGTGAAGGAATTTCGCGAGGAAGGCCCGACTCCCTGAGGCGCGCGCGTGCGGCCGTGCGACAATGCGGTCTTGAAAAAACCGGCGGCCTCGCGGCGGCGACCGGCGCCTGAGTCCTGGCGACGACCGCTCGCGCAACCGTCACTTCATCGCACCTGTACGTACCCGCATGACAGATTCCGCAGATCCCGCAGCATCCCCGACGACCCGTTCGCGCCGCGCCGGCGCAACGCAGGCACAACCGTCGCCTGTCTCGACCGATACCGAAAACAAGCTCGCGCGCGCGGCCCGTTCCGCGCAGCGTCTCGCACAACTGAGCGACGTCCCCGCCGACGACAGCACGCTCGACCTGTTCCCCGACGATCCCACGCGCGCGACGCTGCAGGCGATGAACATCGATGTTCGTCAGGGCACGCTGTCGGGCTTCGAATTGCCCGATGTCGTGCGGGTCGCGGTCGGCGTGTCCGATCACGCGACGCCTGGCGTAGACACGAAGACTGCACGTCGTGCGACGCGTCCGGCCAGAACGGAAGACGAGGTGTCGTCGTCCGTGTCGGGTGCAGTTCACGATATGTGGAATCACGAGCCGGCGGCGCAGACGGCATCGGCTGAAGCGGGTGTAGAGACGGCTTCCGTCGATGATGCGGCTCGTGAGAAGACTGCCGAAGGAGAGGCTGACGGCGCAACGCCGTCGTCGATGGCGGCGGCGAGCGTCGTGCGCAGTGTGGCTGCGCTGCGGCAGCTGGGTGAGGGCAGTAGTGCGGAGTCCGAGGCGCCCGCACCTGCGCCGGTTTCAGCCAGCCGAACCACACCGCCACCGCCGCAGCGTTTTGCCGCGACGTTCGCGAAGGCTGCATCCGCGTCGCGTGAAGCAGAGGAAGCGTCGGCCGGTTCGCGCGACGGCACGCCTGCAGCATCAGAGACGCCTCCCATCCAAACGACGTTTCGCCCGCCCGCGCCCACGGTCTCGCACGAGACCACGCGCGACACGCCGGAACTCGATCGCGCCCGCGCTACCGCATTCGCCGATACCGTCGATGCGTTGTACGGCGTGATCGCCGATCAACGACGCGGCGCACTCGATCACTCGCGCCGGATGAAGTGGATGCTGTCGATCGTGGTGGCGGCGTTGCTCGTCACCGTGGTCGTCGGTATCGCGCAGACGATGCTGCTGATGCGCCTCGCGCGCAACACGGCGTTCCAGCAACAGCGCATCGAACAGATGATGCTGAACCAGCAGGCCACGCTCGCGACGCTGCTCGATACCGATTCGGCAACCGTGTCGGCACCGGCGGTCACGCCGCCTGCGCCTGCAGCAGCGGCTCCTGCGCCGTCGCATCCGGCCACTGCCACCCGGCACCCGGCGAAGAAGACCGCGCATTCGCACAAGCCGAAGCCGACGAACGCACACTGACTCGCGTGCGTCGCTGCGCACATGGCGTACCGTACCGCGCACGTACTTTCCGATCGTTATCGAAGTAGCAGAAGTGGCGCGAGGCCTCGCGCCGCTTCCTGCGCGGGCGCCGACGCCGTCGTGCGACCGGGCATATTCCCAACGTATCTCATCGACCCGCCACGGACCTTACGGCCGGAACACGCACAACCCTCGGAGATGCCGGCGCGCCCCGTGTGACAGCCATTTCCGGCGCGTTCAGACAGGCCAGCCCGGCACCTCGCCGCGTCTGTCCTGACGGTCGCGTCGAAAAACAGCTCCAGATAAACCCGTTGCATTGGCGCAACGCACCAACCCCTGTGCAGCCGTGCGACAACCCGTCACGCAAAGAAATGCTGCGTCGCACTAGACATTCTATAGGGAAAACCCTATGATGCGTCTTAAGGGAAAACCCTAGCATTCATTAACCGGGAGTCGCCATGAGCTTTATCCTCGCACTGTTTCAAAAGGTCAGCGGCCTCTTCGCGTCGCCGCATCTGCCGCTGGACTCGGATTACTCGTACGAAGCGCGCGCACGCGAAAACCTGCGTATGCGCCAGTCGCAGTCCACGCTGTTCGGCATTCGCCTGATCGACTAAGCGTCGGCTATACGGCAGACGCGCTGCGGCCCACGCCGCGCACGTTGCCGGACACAAAGCCTGACGTTGAAACGCGGCACATCCCCTCAAGGATGTGCCGCGTTTCCGTTTTTGCGCGCCGCGTTTCGTCTTACCCGATATTTCGAGCGCGAAATGGATGTAACGGCCGCTGACCGGCGCGCCGTCGATGGTCGTTCGGCAATCGCATCCGAAGCCCGCAAAAATACGGCCTTACCCTGTCGCACGGTGTTTTCGCTTCCCGTTTATCGTGAAATCTGCTCTTACAAGTCCTCACGTATTCACGATGAATGCGTCGTTAAAGTGGATTTCAAGCGCGGGGTCAACGCAACCGACCCCCTCGCGACAAACCTGAAAAAACGGGAGGTGTTCCATGAAGACACGCAACAGGATTTCGCAGACGATCATCGCGGCCGCCGTCGCAGGCAGTGCGCTGCTGGCAGCCGGTAGTGCATTCGCGCAGGCCGGTCCGCCGCCGGCGATGTACGACCAGGCGCGCATGATTCCGGTGGGTGTGCAGGTCAACATCGGCTGGCATGGCGACCGCTACTGGGACGGCCATCGCTATTGGGCACACGACGAGTGGATGCACCGTCATCCGCACGATCAGGGTCCGCGCCACGATCATCGTCCGCCGCCGCGCTATTGAGCGGCAGGCCATGAGTAGTGAACCCGACGCGGCGTGGGGCGGTGTCGGGTAGCAGGACCAGCAGGGCTGGCGTCCGCGAGGATCGCCGGCCCTTGCTGCATCTGGCGTCCGGAAAAGACGCGTTACGCTATGCTTTCAGGTCTTTATCGAAGCGCCGGGAGCGTAGCTTGAACAATCAGAACAATGCCGGCGCCCTTGCGCCGACCACCGTCATCGGTGTGGTGGGCAGCGGGTTGATGGGTGTCGGGATCGCGACGCAAGGCGCGTTGCACGGCTATCGCACGTTGGTGCATGACGTCGACGCCGAACGTCTCGCGGGCGTCGAAGCGAAAGCGGCTGCGGTGCTCGACGAACTGATCGACGCGGGCCGCATCGACAGCGCCGCGAAAACAGCCGCGCTGTCGCGCATCGAAACGCATGTGCAGCTCGATGTGATGTCCGATGCAGACTTCGTGATCGAAGCCGTCCCCGAAGTATTCGAACTGAAGCAGCGTCTCTACGCGTCGCTCGACGGCCTGCTCGCCGACGACGCGATTTTCGCGAGCAACACCAGCGGCTTTCCGCCCGACCGTCTCGCGGCCGCGTTGAGCGCGCCCGAGCGTTTTCTGATCGCGCATTTCTGGAATCCGCCGCACATGATCCCGCTCGTCGAAGTCGTGCCCGGCACGGCCACGTCGGCGGATGTCACGCAGCGCACCGTCGCGCTGATGGAGGCGATCGGCATGGAAGCGGTCGTGCTTGCGAAAGCGATTCCCGGTTTCATCGGCAACCGGCTGCAGTTCGCGGTGTTGCGCGAGGCGCTGAACATCGTGCGCGCGGGCGTCGCGACGCCGGAGGTCGTCGATCGCGTGATGAAGGCGTCGCTTGGACGCCGCTGGGGTATCGTCGGGCCGCTCGAAAGCGCGGATCTCGGCGGACTCGATACGCTGTTCAATGTCGGCACGCATCTGCTGCCCGAACTCGCGAAGGATGAAGATGTGCTCGAACTGCTACGCGAACGGGTCGATGCAGGGAACGTCGGCGTGCGCAGCGGTCAAGGTTTTTACGAATGGGACGACGCGCGCATCGCGCGTGTGAAGGCGCTGCGCAAGCGCGTAATCGGCGGGGGTTAATACGATGACGATGTCGCATCATTTCTACGACCCGATGCAAGGGCATGGGCTGCCGCACGATCCGTTCAAGGCGATCGTCGCGCCGCGCACGATCGGCTGGATTTCGACGTGCGATACCGACGGTCGTCCGAACCTCGCGCCGTACAGTTTCTTCGGCGCGTTCGCGACGTTTCCGCCGATCATCGGTTTCTCCAGCGAAGGCTACAAGGACAGCATCCGCAACATCGAGGCGACCGGCGAGTTCGTGTGGAATCTCGTGACGAAGCCGCTCGCCGAACAGATGAACCGCACGTCGGCGCCGGTCGCGCCCGGCGTCGACGAATTCGCGCTCGCGGGTTTGACTGCCGTGCCCGGCCGCAACGTGAACGTGCCGCACGTCGGCGAGACGCCGGCCGCGCTCGAATGCCGGTTGTTGCAGGTGATCCGTCTGAACACGCTCGACGGCACGCCGATGGACAACTTCCTCGCGCTCGGTCAGGTGGTCGGCGTTCACATCGACAACGCGTATCTGAAGGATGGCCTGTTCGACACGCACGCCGCGCAGCCGGTGATGCGGGCGGGTTATCGCGCGGACTATGCGGAGATCGGCGCGATGTTTCAGATGTTCCGGCCGACTGCTTGATCGTTCGACTACGCGCCGCTTTGTCACGAACAGAGCGGCGCGCGCAACTTACTTCACCCCCCGCCACCCACGCAGCAGCAACGCATTCGCCACAACACTCACGCTCGAAAACGCCATCGCCGCACCGGCGAGCATCGGATCCAACAACCCGAACGCCGCGAGCGGAATACCGATCAGGTTGTAGACGAACGCCCAGAACAGGTTCTGCCGGATCTTGCGCCACGTGCGCCGCGAGATATCGATCGCGTCCGCGACGAGCGTCGGGTCGCCGCGCATCAGCGTGATGCCGGCTGCCTGCATCGCGACGTCGGTGCCGGTCGCCATCGCGATGCCGAGGTCGGCGGCGGCGAGCGCGGGCGCGTCGTTGATGCCGTCGCCGGCCATCGCGACGATACCCGCCGAACGGATCTTCAGATCGCGTATCACGCGCGCCTTGTCGTCGGGCAACACCTGCGCGTGGTACTCGTCGATGCCGAGCGCCGCCGCGACGTTTGCCGCGCTGCCTTTGTTATCGCCGGTCACGAGGACACTCTTCACACCCATCCGCGCGAGCCGCTCGACCGCTTCGCGCGCGCCGGGTTTCAGCGTGTCGCCGAACGCGATCAAGGCGAGTACCGATGCGCTATCGACACCGTCCGCACCGAAATCGATCAGCCACGACACCGTGTTGCCCGCCTGTTCGAGCGCCTGCGCGCGCGTCGCGAGTTCGGACGGCGGCGTGACGTTCAACTCGGCGAGCCAGCCGCTGCTGCCGATGCCGATACGGCGCTCATTGATCTGCGCCTCGACGCCGCGTCCCGGCACTGCGCGAGCCTGCGCCGCCGTATGACGTAGCGCTTCACCTGCATCCTTATGTGCATCGACGACCGCTTTCGCCAACGGATGATCGCTATGCCGCTGCACCGCAGCCGCCAGCGCGAGCGCTTCGTCACGCGCGATGCCTGCCGATGTCTCGAATGCCGTGACCGAAGGCCGCCCAACGGTCAGCGTGCCGGTCTTGTCGAACGCGACGATGTTCACCTGATGCGCGATCTCGAGCGCTTCCGCATCCTTGATCAGCACGCCGCGCCGCGCAGCCGCGCCGGTGCCGGCCATTATCGCGGCGGGCGTCGCGAGACCGAGCGCGCATGGGCACGCAATCACCAGCACCGCGACCGCATCGAGGATCGCGGTTTCCACCGATGCACCGGCCAGCAGCCAGCCAACCAGCGTGATCGCCGCGATCGCTAGAATCGCCGGCACGAAGATCGCGCTCACGCGATCGACGAGCCGTTGGATCGGCGCCTTCTCCGCCTGCGCGGTTTCGACGAGCCGGATGATACGCGCGAGTGTCGTTTCGGCGCCGGTCGCGGTCGTCGTGATCGAGATAGCGCCTTCGCCGTTGATCGAGCCGGCGGTCACCGGGTCGTCGGGTTGCTTCGGCACCGGCAGACTTTCGCCGGTGATCAGCGATTCGTCGATGTGCGTGCGCCCGTTCAGCACCTTGCCGTCGACCGGCACGCGCTCGCCCGGCCGCACCGCGACGATCATGCCGACACGCACCTGCGCGAGCGGCACGTCGTGTTCGCGTTCGCCGACGACGATGCGCGCCCGCTCCGGACGCAGCGCGTTGAGCGCGCGGATCGCGTCGGTCGTGCGGCGTTTCGCGCGCGCTTCGAGCCACTTGCCGAAACGCACGAGCGTGATCACGACCGCCGACGCCTCGAAGTACAGATGCATCGTGTCGCCCGGATGCGCGAGCAGCCCGTACACGCTGACGCCATAAGCCGCCGACGTGCCGAGCGCGACCAGCAGATCCATATTGCCCGCGCCCGCGCGGACCGCGCGCCACGCGGCGCGATAGAAGCGCGCGCCGAAGCCGAACTGGACGACGGTCGCGAGCGCGAGCTGGAGCCAGCCGGGCAGTGTGACTTCGAAGCCGGGCCCGGAAAACATCGGTGCAACCAGCGGCAGCGTCAGCAGCGCCGACACGATGACCGCAACGAGTTCGCGCCGGGCGGCGACAGCGGCGATGGCCGCGCGGTCGGGTGCTGTCTCCAGGGCTGGTGTGTCGACGAGCGGCGTCGCTTCGTAACCGGCCTTCGTCACCGCAGCGACGAGCGCATCGAGCGATACGGTGTCGTTCAGATCGACGGTCGCTTTTTCGGTCGCGAGATTCACCGACGCGTGCGCGACGCCCGGCACTTTCGCGAGCGCCTTCTCGACGCGCATCGCGCACGACGCACACGTCATCCCACCGATCGCGAGTTCGGCCGAGTGCGCAGCGGTGTCCGCCGCGCTCGCTTCACGCGCGACCGGCGTCGCGTCGTAGCCCGCTTTGCGGATCGCGTTCACAAGTGCGTCGGCAGCAACGGACGCAGTCGCATCGACGGTAGCGCGTTCAGTCGCGAGATTGACGGACGCGCGCGCAACGCCCGGCACTTTCGCGAGCGCTTTCTCGACGCGCGTCGCGCACGCCGCGCAGGTCATTCCGCTGATATCGAATTCCGCCTGCCGGTCAGAGGCGTCGGCGGGGCGTTCGGAGGGGGCAAGGTCGGTGGTCATTGCATGGTTCAGTCGGCTGGCGGCATCTCGCCGTACGATGAACCCAGTATCGACCTTCCCATGATGGGAAGGTCAAGGACACGCGCTAAATTCATGCGGGCAACGCGTCCAGCCGCGCTAGAACGCCGGCGGCGCGTCGCGCATTGCCTGACCGACGGCCTGTTGCGCGTCGCTGTCGCGGGCAATGAGGGTATCGGACGCGCCGCGGCGGTCGGCGGCTTCCTTGTTCTGGCTCAGCTTCCATTTGCCGACGATCCGCGTCACCTCGATCTCGATCCCGACGATCGCGCCGAGCATCTGCTGGATGTAATCGGGCGGCGCGTCGCCCATCTTCCACGGTTGCGCTTCGCCGGCTTCCATCTTCCGCGTGAGCCGCGCGACGAGTCCGCGCAGGAACGTCTCGTCGTCGTGCACGACGATCCGCCCATGCGCATGGACGACCATGTAGTTATAAGTCGGCACCTGGCGATGCGTGGCGTGCTTGCTCGGATACCACGTCGGCGACACGTACGCGGCGGGGCCCTGGAAGATCACCAGCGCATCCGGTGCGGCCGCCGCTTCCTGCCACACCGGATTCGCACGCGCGACGTGTGCGCGCAGTGTGCCGTGCGGTCCGCGCGCCGTGTCGAATTCGAACGGCACGTGGTTCGCGTCGAGCCCCTGCGGGCTAACCGTGACCAGCGCGCCGAGCGGCTGATCGGCGATCAGTGCCTGCAGGACTTCGGGACGGTTCTCTTCGAAGTGGGCGGGGACATACATGAGGCGCTCCGGGGACGGACGGATGATGGCGAAAAAATCAGGGTGAAATGCGCTAACAAAAAACGGCCGAAAAAAACAGCCGAAAAAATCGCGGCAATAACAATGAAAGCCAATGAAAGCAGACAGGCGATGCGCGACAGGTTCACCTGAAAGTACCGCGCAAAAGCCCGAACGTACAGCAAAAACTCGCGGCAACAAGATGACAGCGGCGTGTCCCCACGATCGTACTTGCTTCGCCGCCACGGATACGATAAAACCCGTTGTCGGAGTCGGTGGCACGGCGGTTCGCCAATGAGCGGGGGCTCAGCGGGCATGGCCGGCCCGGTCCGCATCATTTCACCGAACGCCGTGTCACCCATCGAATGATAAAAAATCGCCGAGCTTCATTTTCGCTTCACCGGACCTGCGTGTCGCTCGCAGGCCTTGCGTTCCTCGCCGGCTGTGCCGCCACACCCGGAACCAGTCCGAAGTCCACTGGCTGGATCAAGGATGAGGTCGCCGACTCGTACGTCTTCGGTTATCCGCTCGTGCTGATGAGCGTCGCGCGCGACGCTGCAGTCGGCGACGACATCGGTCAGGCGCCGGTCAACACGCTGCGTCACGCACAGGCGTTGCCGCCTGTCGGCGCGTCGAACCCGACCACGCCGAGTCTCGACACGCTCGACTCCACCGGCTGGCTCGACGTCGGCAACGAGCCGGTGCTGCTGTCGCTGCCCGACTCGCACGGCCGTTACGTCGACGCCCGCGCGCTCGATATGTGGACTAACGTCGTGTGGTCGACCGGCGCGCAGACCGTGGTTCGACCTGCGGGTCTGAAGGCGCAAACGATTGCGTTCGTCGGTCCGGGCTGGCAAGGCGATCTGCCGAAGGGCGTGAAGCGCTTCGACGTGCCGACCCGCAACCTGTGGCTGACTGTGCGCATCCAGTCCGCCGGCACACGCGATCTCGCGGCCGTGCGCAAGCTGCAGCGCGCGATCCGTCTCGCGCCTTTGAGCGCGTATGTCGCGAGCGACGCACGCACGTCGTCGGCTGCATCGACTGGTGCAGCATCCGCGCCGCGCGGCGGCAATCCTGCCGATGCCGCGCCGCCCGCGACACCGTCCGCGCAGGTCGCTGCGTTCGACGCGAGCACCTTCTTCAACCGGCTCGCCGATGCGCTGCCGGACAACCCGCCGTCGCCCGCCGATCCGCACGCATTGAAGACGCTGTCCGATCTCGGCGTGACGCCCGGCGCACCGGCCGCACTGCCGACCGGCGCAAGCGATGCGATCGCCGCCGGTCTCGCCGACGGTCACGACCGCGTCGCGACGCCGCCGACGAACCTGCTGAACGCGAACGGCTGGAGCTGGTTCGGCGACGGTGTCGGCAACTATGGTCCCGACTACGGCCTGCGCGCGTATGCGGCGTTCGCGCAGCCGGGTATCGGCACGAAGGACGACGAAGTGCGCGCGACCGTATCGCTCGACAGCGACGGCCATCCGCTGAACGGCGCGAACCGTTATCTGATCCACTTCGCGCCGAACCAGCTGCCGCCGGTGCGCGGCTTCTGGTCGGTGACCGCGTACACGAAGGACGGTGCGCTCGGCGAGAGCGCGCCGGCGCATATCGCGGTCGGCGATCGCAACGGCGTGCGGCGCAATCGCGACGGTTCGGTCGACGTGACGGTATCGGCGGTGCGCACGAAAGCCGGCAACTGGCTGCCGGCACCGCGCGCCGACTTCCAGTTGATGATGCGTCTGTACGCGCCGAAGCCGCAGGCCACCGACGGTTCGTGGTCGCCGCCGGCAGTGGTGCGTCAGTAGGGCATCTCGAAGGGTATCGAGTAGTACGCTTTTAATCGTGCAGTTCGCCCGGCCACGCAAGCGGCCGGGCATGCCGTCTCCGGCGGATGCAGCCTGTCCGGAGCACGGGCACGCCGATGCGCACCACATGGTGCGATGGCTGTCGCAGTGAAACTGTCGCAGTGAGATTTCTTTCGGTTTGCCTGTCTCGAAATTTCCAGGACGTATACTTCGTCCAGTCTGGACTTTCGTAGTATCGCGGCGGCGTGGCCGCCGCATCACCGGTGAACGAACACGCATGGCAAGCCTCGATAAAGCAAAGCTCGCTTCTTCCCTTCAGGCTGTGCGCAACGTCGCGCACGCTCGCCGCACGCGGCGCATCCTGATCGGCCTGTTGATCTTCCTGGTCCTGTTCGGGCTCTTCGGTTTCTTGGCGGCACCGCCGCTGATCCGTCATATCGCCGAGCAGCAACTGAGCAAGCAACTCGACCGGCCGGCCACCATCGGCCGCATCGCGCTCAATCCGTACACGCTCAATTTCGAAGCCGATAGCGTGCATATCGGCGAGCGGGGCGGTGCCGGCGATTTCGTCGACATTGCGCGGCTGATCGTGCGGCCGTCGTGGTCGTCGCTGTTCCGTGCGGCGCCGATCGTCGATGAAGTGCAGGTCGATTCGCCGCGTTTCCACATCATTCGCTACGACGCGCAGCGCTTCAATTTCACCGACCTGATCGAGAAGTTCTCGAAACAGCCGTCCACGCCGTCGAGCAAGCCGACGCTGTTCTCGGTGTCGAACATTCGCGTCGAAAACGGCCGGATCGATTTTGACGACCGCCTGCTCGGCATGAAGCACGTTATCGATCAATGGAAGCTCGGCATTCCGTTCATCGCGACGCTGCCGTCGAAGACCGACATCTTCGTGCAGCCGCTGCTGCGCGCGCGTATCGACGGCAGCCCGCTCGCAATCGACGGCAAGACCAAGCCGTTCGCGGCATCGCGCGAATCGGAAGTGGCGCTGCGCTTCGACGGCCTCGACGTGCCGCAACTGCTGTCGTACGTACCGACGAAGCTGCCGGTCACGGTGCGCACCGGCAAATTGTCGAGCGATCTGAAGCTGAACTTCGTGATGTCCGGCGATGCGCCGACGCTGAGCGTCACCGGCACCGTCGATCTCGCTGACGTCGATGCACGCGATGCGCAGAACGCGCCGTTCGTGTCGGTGCATCAGCTGCACGTCGCAGCGGGGATGCTCGAGCCGTTGAAGAACGTCTATCGTTTCGACGATATCCGTATCGATGCGCCGACCGTCGCGCTTGCTCGCGATAAGGCCGGGGTGTTGAGCGTGCAGAAGATGTTTGCACCGGCGCCGGCAACGGCTGCAGCATCGACACCCGCCGCAGCGTCAGCTCCGGCGAAAGCAGCGGCAGCATCCGGCGCCGCGTCCACACCCGCAGAAGCTAACGACGCAGACAAAACCCCCGCCCCGCTCGACCTGTCGATCAAGCGCTTTGAACTCACCGACGGCACCGTGAACTTCCGCGACGACTCGGCTGCGCAGCCGGTCGCGCTCAACGTCACGCAGATGTCGGCAACGCTCGCCGACTTCGCGATGCTCGCGAAAACGCCCGCGCACTACGCGTTCGCCGCGTCGTTGAAGCAAGGCGGTTCGGTCGCGGCGTCGGGCTCGTTCACGCTCGCGACGCAAACCGCCGACGCGAAGCTCGACGTGAAGTCGTTGCCGCTGCCGCTCGCGCAACCGTACCTCGCGTCGGCGACGTCCGCGCGGATCGCGGACGGCACGGTGTCCGCCGCCGTGAACCTGAACACGAACTGGGGCAAGTCGCCCCTCGACTTGAAGGTCAGCGACAGCACCGTGACGTTGCAGTCGCTGAAAGTGAACGCGGCCGATTCGAAAGAGCCGGCGCTCGCGCTCGCGCAGGCCGACGCGAAGATCGGCCAGGTCGATGTGGCTGCGCAGAAGGCAACGGTGTCGAGCGTCGATGTGACGGGGCTCGTCGTGAACGCGCGCCGGATGAAAGACGGCCGCATCGATCTCGCGGAACTGGCGAACCCGCCGCACGGAGTGGCGGCGCAGCGTGAAGCGCGGCCCGCAGCAAAGGCATCGTCATCGTCGAAAGACGCCGCATGGCATTACACGATCGGCGAGCTGAACCTGAAAGACGGCACCGCGAACTTCACCGACGAAACGACGCCGCGTCCGGTGAAACTCGCCGTCACGCCGATCCAGCTGAAAGTGCAGCAGATCAGCGACGATATGAGCCACCCGCTGCCGATCGATCTGCACGCCACATTGAATCGCAAGGGCACGCTCGGCGTGACCGGCAACGTCACCGCGAGCCCGCTGAAACTCGCGCTGAAAATCGACGCGAACCGGCTCGACGCGGCGGCGTTCGAACCGTACTTCGGCGGCAAGCTGAACGCGACCATCGCGAGCGCGTTGCTGAACGCGAGCGGTGACGTCGCGCTTTCGCAGGCGAAGGCGCTGGACGTGACGTATCGCGGCGACGTCGCGCTCGTCGACGTGCGGATGCTCGACAAGGCGACCTCCGATCCGTTCGCCGGCTGGCGTTCGCTCGCGCTGACGAACCTCAAGGCGCGCTACGACGAACACGGCACCGACGTCGACGCGGGCCGCGTCACGTTCTCGAATTTCTACGGACGCGTGTTGCTCGACGCGCAGGGCAAGCTGAACCTGAGCGATGTCGTCGCACACGAAACCGGCGAGGCGCAGTCGCTGACGCGCGACAAGAACGCGAAGGGCGAGCCGATTCCGCTGACACCGCAGGCCGCATCGGAAGCGGCCGTCTCGGCGCCCCGTCCCGCATCGGGCCCGGCGCCGACGGTGACCGCCGCGACGCCGCCGCAAAGTCCGGTGAAGCTGCATTTCGGCCAGCTGCTGCTGCAGGATGGCCGCGTCACGTACACCGACAACTTCATCAAGCCGAACTACACGGCGAACCTCGTGAGCATCACCGGCAAGATCGGCGCGTTCGGTACGCAGTCGACGGTGGCTGCACCCGTCGACGTCGCCGCGAAGCTCGCGGCGAACGGACCGCTGTCGATTCGTGGCACGGTCAACCCGCTGATCGCGAAGCCCGCGCTCGATCTGACCGCAAGCGCACACGACATCGAGCTGACCAACCTCACGCCGTATGCGGCGAAGTACGCGGGTTATCCGATCACGAAGGGCAAGCTCAACGTCGATCTGCACTACAAGCTCGACAACGACCAGCTGACCGCGAACAACCACATCTTCATCGACCAGCTGACGTTCGGCGATCACATCGACAACGACACCGCGACGAAGCTGCCGGTGCGCCTCGCCATTTCGCTGCTGAAAAACTCACGCGGCGAAATCGACGTGAACATTCCGGTGTCCGGCTCGCTGTCGAACCCCGAGTTCAGCATCGGCGGGCTGATCTGGCATGCGGTGCTGAACCTGCTGCAGAAGGCGGTGACCGCACCGTTCTCGCTACTCGCGAACGCGTTCGGCGGCGGTGGCGAAGAACTCGGCTACGTCGAGTTCGATCCGGGCTCGGCGAAGCTGTCCGATGCGGCGACGAAGAAGCTCGACACGATCGCGAAGGCGCTCGCGGACAAACCGTCGGTGAAGATCGACCTGATCGGCCGCGTCGATCCGGCCGCCGACGAACCCGCGCTGCGCACCGCGTACGTCGAACGCCTCGTCAAGCAGCAGAAGATCAAGGACACGGTGGGCAATGGCGAAAGCGTCGATACGTCGTCGGTGACGGTCGATCCGGGCGAGTACGACAAGTACCTCGCGAAGGCGTACAAGTCGGCGGACTTCAAGAAGCCGCGCAACTTCGTCGGCCTGACGAAAACGCTGCCCGCCGACGAGATGAAGGCCGCGATCGCCGAGCATGCACCGGTCAACGACGCGTCGCTGCGCGACCTCGCGCAACGGCGCGCGCAAAGCGTGCAGCAGTACTTCGACGGCAAGATCGACAGCAGCCGGATCTTCATCGTCGCGCCGAAGTTGACTGCGGACGGCATCAAGGACAAGGGCGCGGCGACGCGGGTGGACTTTGGGTTGAAGTGACGGCGGTTCACGCGTGAAGCTTCGTTCGCGGTGGGACGGCAGACAACGGGAGAGCGGTATGCCGGCCAGCGCGCTATGTCCGACGTTGCAGTTCGTGCCGCTTCCGTTCACCAGGAAGGCGTGGGATGCCGGCGATTGCCATGTGCGACGTCTTGGCCCGCATCGTTTCCGTTCAACGAGAGGGAGCGGAATGTTCGCCAGCGCCATGCGCGACGTCGTAGCCAGCATCGTTTCCGTTCAGCGGGAGGGCGTGGAATGTCGGCCATCGCCGTGCACGACGTCGTAGCCCGTACCGCTTTCGTCGTGCGGGGTATGCGGCGTCGGGGCTTCTGGTTTGTCGTCGCATGTGCGTTGCTGGCGCTCACCGGTTGCGGCAAACCGGTGCAGCCGCTGCCGAATGACGCATACGTGTGGCAGCGCGTGTGGACCGACGGCGTCGTCGCGGCGATGCGCGAAAGCAGCGGGCTTGTCGGTACGTGGCATGTGCTGGCCGCGGAACTCGATGCACGCGCCCATTGGAACGACGTGACGCCCGACTGGAACGCGCTCGTGTCTGCGCATACGCAGGTGGTGGCAGTGGTGCGGATCGACGGCACGCTCGATCGTCTTGACGACGCAGCTTCGATCACTCATATCGCGGTGGTACTCGATGCGTGGAAGCGTCGCGGCGTGAATGTCGCGGGCGTCGAGATCGATCACGACTGCGCGACCGCCCGGCTCGCCGGTTATCAACGCTTTCTCGCGACGCTGCGCACGCGGCTCGATCCGTCCATCAAGCTGTCGATCACCGCGCTGCCGACCTGGCTCGACAGTCCCGCTGCGCTCGACGGCGTGCTCGCGCAAACAGACGAAGCGGTGCTACAGGTGCATGCGGTGATGAATCCGGTGCAGGGTCTGTTCGACGACACGCGTGCGCTCGCGTGGATGCACGCGTTCGCGGGGCACAGTCGTCATCCGTGGCGTGTCGCGTTGCCGACGTACGGCACGCGCGTAACGTGGAGCCGCGACGGTCGCGTGACCGGTATCGAAAGCGAGCGGCCGACTTTAGCGTCCGGCGATCTCGCGCACGAACTCGTCGCGCAGCCCGGAGAGATTTCCGCGTTTGCCGCGCGCATCGCGAAGGAGCGGCCCGACGGGCTCGCGGGCATCGTGTGGTTCCGCCTGCCCACCGACGATGACACGCGCGCATGGAGCCTCGCGACGTGGCGCGCGGTGCTCGCGCACGCGCCGCTGCAACCCGAGTTGACGGTCCGCGCGAATGAAGCAGCCGGTTCGGCGGCCCGCGATCTCGTGCTCGTGAACGCGGGCAACGCGGATGCGCCGCTGCCGGCACGCATCCGCGTCGATGCAGGCTGCGCTGCCGCCGACGGTATCAACGGCTACGTGATCGATCGCGATAGCCGAAGTCTGTTTCTCCGACGCGCGCAGGATGGGCTGCTGCGCGCGGGTCGCCAGCGCACGGTCGGCTGGATTCGCTGCAACCAGGGAACGCCTGCTCTTCATGTCGAACCATAAGAAACCCGTCGCTCTCGCGATTGCGGCCGCCATCGCTACTGTGGCGATTGTCGTGATGGCGTGCGGTCCGGAATTCCCGCTGCAACTGCTCGACGATCGCGCGGGCACGTTGAAGAGCACGCCGTCGAACACGTTCGCCTACGAAGCGGCGCATCTCGTGAAGCCCGCCGACAGTTTGAAGGCGTACGAGGCGACGCCGGCCGCGCTGACTTCTGCAGTCCCCGATCACTCGTCGGATCTGCCAGGCAACGGGACGCTGAACGCGGCCCAGCTCGCGACGGTCAGCGCGATGCGTGATCTCGGCGACGGCGACGCGGCGTACGCGCGCGGCGAGGGTTTGCCGGAGTCGGTGCGGTTGTACTTCGCTGGCGTCGTCGATGAGGTGCACGCGGAAGCGCCGTTGCCGGATTGCGATGCGAAAGCGGCGGGAGCAGCGAGCGGGGCTAAAGTCGCTGGCGCGGTGAACGCAGCGAGTGCAGCGAATGCGGCGAGCTCAACCGATGCAGCGAGCGAGGCCAGCGTCGCAAGTGCCAGCGTTGCGACAGGTGTCGCCAATGTCGCAAGCACAGCAAGCTCGACCAGCACGGCAAGCACGCCAAACAGCACGACAACCCCGGCAACAGCAACCCGCGCAGCCGATACATCCAGCAATGCCAGCGCGACTCACGCAACCAACGCAGCAACGACTACCGCCAACGCGGCCAGTCCCCTCGCCAAACCCACCGCCACCACAAAAGCCGCCTGCCGCGCGGACCGCAAACACGCGCAGGCCATCGCCGCCGTAGACAAACAAAACGCCCAGCGGCGCTTCCAGGCCGCGCTCGATGTACCCGCCGCGACCGCCGGCCCGGGCGCAGTGTGGGTCGCGTACGCGCTCGGCGAGATGCATAAGCGCGCGTCGTCCGAAGCCGGCTACGACTTCGCCGACGAGACCCGCGCGGCGCAACGCGCGTTCGCGGTCGCACGCGAACGGGCTCGCGCGGGCGCAGCGGACCCGTCGGGACTGGCCGTCTTCAGCTACGGCGAAGAGGCGCTGCTGTTCCTCCGGTCATCCTCCAAAGGGCAGTGCGACGACACCGACCTGACCGGCCGCACCGCGTGCGTCGACGCGATCGATCCGGCCGACATGAATCGCGCGGTCGGGCTGTATGCGGAGCAGGCGGCGCGCGGCTCGGCCATCGGGTTCCAGTCGCTGGTGCTGATCGCATCGTGGGCGCTGAGCAGTCCCGCGCGTGCGACGCGTCTGATCGGCAATCCTTTGACGCAGCGCCTGCTCGTCGCGTACGGGCTCGCGCGTGTCGGCGACGTGGTCAACGACGATCCCTCAAGCACGACCGACTACTACGCGATGCTCGACGTCACCGGTCATCTGGGCTATGCGGACGTCGCGCGTGGCACGCCGCATGTGAAGCCGAATCCGGTGCTGGAAACGCTCGTCGATGCGATCCGTCAGCAGGGCATCGCGCAGCCGGCCGGCGCGGACCGGCTGGCTGCGCTCGCGTATCGGACCGGACGCTACGATCTCGCGCGCACGCTGATCGCACACGACAACAGTGCGCTTTCCAGCTGGGTGCGCGCGAAGCTCGCGTTGCGCGACGGCGACGTGGCCAGCGCGGCGCGTGCGTATGCGGAGGCATCGAAGGCATTTCCGGTGATCGACGGAAGTCTCGACGCCGGCAGCGTTGCGCTTGTGAAGGGCGAGCAGGGCGTGCTCGCGCTGTCGCGCGGCCAGTACCTGGTAGCGCTCGACCAGCTGTACGCGGCGACGCAGCGCGCGCGTGCCGGCGTGGTCACTGACGATCCCTATGCCGGCACGGATGGCGGCAGCGTCGGCTATCAGCAGGACATGGCGTACATCGCCGAGCGCGTGCTGACCACCGACGAACTGAAAACCTGGGTCGACGCGCACGCGCCGGCCACCGCGACCGTGCCGCTACCGGCCGGCTTCGCGGCGTTCACGCCGGAGCAGTTCTACGCGTGGCGAGCCCAGCACACGCGCACGCTCGCGGACAGCCTGCGCCTGCTGCTTGCGCGACGGCTCGTGCGCGACGGTCGGGTGGACGACGCGCTGCCGTACTTCCCCGCCGACGACGACGCGCGTTTCGTCGACGTCGACTATACCGGCAGCGGCAACGGCTACAAGGTCACCGCATGGAAGGTCCGCGACTGGGCCGCCGCGTACGGCGCGGCGTTGCACGACGCACAGCACGCATGGAGCCGCAACGCGCGGGCGCGCGGCTGGTTCGACGCGGCGACGCTCGCGCGCGAGCACGGCATGGAAATCATGGGCTACGAACAGGACCCGGATTTCGCGACCTTCGATGGCATGTTCCCGCATGGAGTCGGACGCCGGGGCCCGATGGTGGCTGCCTACCTGACGAGTGCGTCGGCGCCGCAACCGCCACGCGATACACCCGCGCAGCGCGCCGCCGCCGATCTGCCCGGACCGTTCGTCACCGACGGCGAACGGCACCGCTACGCATCGAGCGAGGCGAAGCCCAACGAGCGCTTCCACTACCGCGCCATCGCCGCCGACGAAGCGGGTTCCGCCGCCGACCTGCTGCCGCCTCGCTCACAGGCCTTCGCGGCCGTGCTATGCCACGGCGCGAACTTCGCATCCGACGACGCCGACCGCGCAGCCGCGTTGTACCAGCGCTACGTGAAGCAGGGCGCGGCCGTGCCGTTCGCCGCGCATTTCGGCCGCGACTGTCCGGCGCCGGATTTCAGTGCCGCCGCGCGCTTCCCTTATGTGCATGCATGGCGGATCACGCGCTACTGGGTGCATCGCCATCTGTATGTGCCGGTGGCCGTGCTGTTCATCGGCCTGGCGGGCATCGGCGGATGGTTCTACCGGCGTCGCCGGGTGGGTTGAACGGCGGTCGATCGACGGATAGGACGGGCTCGGCGGCCCTGTCGTGGTTTGACAGTGGCTTGACAGCGACTTCACGGCGGCTTCGCCGTAGCCCGGCAGTAATCGGCCGGTAGCCGGCCCGCATTCACCCTCCTGGCATGCGGCCGATTGCGCGCTTTTGCAACGAACTCCGATCGAACCCGTTTCAGAGGTTTTTCCCCGTATGGGGCACCGCCCGCGCGGTGTATCCTCCGCACTGGCGCCCTGTTTAGCGGGTTTTCCGAAACATCCGGTTAGCGGGTGGCGGGCGCTTCGCGTTTTCCCTTCGTCCTGATTTGAGAGTTCTTCGAAACATGGCCAGCACGTCGTCAACTGGAAACAACAAGAATCAGCCCGTCATGTCAGGCGGCCGGCTGTCGATCGGTAACCGCATCATGTTGGGCTTCGGCATGCTGTTCCTGCTGATGCTCGTGATGGCGGCGGTCTCATACGACCGTCTGCACCAGATCGATGACGAGGCCAACAGCATCAGTCGCGACTCGGTGCCCGGACTGTTTCTCGCGACGACGCTGCGTGCGGCGTCGAACGAGAGCTACACGCTGCTCGAACACGCCGCGTTCGTCGAGCGCGACCCGGCGAAGATCAAGGCGGATCTGGACGCGATTCCCGAATCGCTGCGCAAGTTCGACCAGCTGGCGGCCGACTATCAGGCGACCATCTTCGACGACAAGGATCGCGACCGCTTCCGCGCGTTTCGCACCGCGTACGATCGCTACGTGCCGATGCTGAACGACGCGGCCCAGCAGATGCAGACGTCGAAGGACGCCGCGCAGACCGCGTTCTTCCAGCTGACGCCCGCATGGAACGAAGTGATTCGCCTCGCCAACGTGCTGGTGACCGAGAACCGTGCAAGGGCGAAGGAATCGACCGACGTGATCCGCGGCTCGGTGACCGGCGCCGAGATCACGCTCGCCACCGCGCTCGGCATCGTGCTGCTGGTCGCGCTCGGCACCGGCTATACGCTGTACAAGGCGATTACCGTACCGATGGCGCAGCTCGTCAAGGTGCATGACACGATGCGCACCGGCAATCTGACGCAGCGGCTCGATCTGCGTCGCAACGACGAATTCGGGCGGCTCGAGGACGGTTTCAACCGGATGTCCGACGAACTCGCGAGTCTCGTGTCGCAGGCGCAGAAGTCGTCGCTGCAGGTGACGACGTCGGTGGCGGAAATCGCGGCGACGTCGAAGGAACAGCAGGCGACCGCGAGCGAAACCGCCGCGACGACGACCGAGATCGGCGCGACGTCGCGCGAGATCTTCGCGACGTCGCGTGACCTGGTGCGCACGATGAACGAAGTGTCGAGCGTCGCCGAGCAGTCCGCGACGCTCGCAGGCGAAGGCCACACCGGTCTGTCGCGGATGGAAGAGACGATGCGCAGCGTGATGGAAGCAGCGGGCTCGGTCAACGCGAAGCTCGCGATCCTCAACGAGAAGGCGATCAACATCAACCAGGTGGTCGCGACGATCACCAAGGTCGCGGACCAGACCAACCTGCTGTCGCTGAACGCGGCGATCGAAGCCGAGAAGGCCGGCGAGTACGGCCGCGGTTTCGCGGTCGTTGCCACCGAAATCCGCCGGCTCGCGGATCAGACCGCGGTCGCGACGTATGACATCGAGCAGACGGTGAAGGACATCCAGTCGGCGGTATCGGCCGGCGTGATGGGCATGGACAAATTCTCGGAGGAAGTGCGGCGCGGCATGCGCGACGTGCATCAGGTGGGCGGCCAGCTGTCGCAGATCATCAACGAAGTTCAGACGCTCGCGCCGCGTTTCCAGATGGTCAACGAAGGGATGCAGACCCAGGCGAGCGGCGCCGAGCAGATCACGCAGGCGCTGTCGCAGCTGTCGGAGGCTGCGCAGCAGACCGCGGAATCGCTGCGCCAGTCGTCGCAGGCAATCGACGATCTGACGCTGGTCGCGAACCAGCTGCGCACCGGCGTCTCGCGTTTCAAGATCGAGGCCTGACCGTCGGGCCCGATAGCGCAGGCAACAACGATGCTTTTTCTCCAGTTCGAACTCGACGGCGACCGTTACGCGCTCGACGCCACCCGCATCGCGCAGGTGCGCGCGTACGCGCTGGCCCGGCCGATTCCCGGCACGCCCGCATGGATCGCCGGCGTGATCGAGCACGACGGCGAGCCGGTGCCGGTTGTCGACGTCGCGCAGCTCGCGCTCGGCCGGCCTGCGCGTGCGCTGCGCTCGACGCGGCTCGTGCTGGTGCGCTATCGCGTCGGGGACGATCAGGCTGGCGAAGAAGTCACGCGTCTGCTCGGCCTGATCGTCGAACACGCGACGCGCACCTATCGGATCGACCGCGATGCGTTCGCCGATAGCGGCGTCGCGACGCCGCACGCACGGTGGCTCGGTCCGGTGGCAAGCGATGCCGAAGGGCTCGTGCAGTGGGTCGATGTCGCGCAGATGCTCGACGACGATATGAAGGCGCTGCTGTTTCCGGCCACGTCGGCCACACCCTCCGCACTCTCGGACCCTCCGTGATGCGCCGCTCGCCCACCCTCCCACCGATGCTTCCCGTCGATGCCCGCTTCGAAACGTGGCTGTCGACAGAGACGGGTATCGACGCGTCGTCGCTTGGCATCAACACGCTTGCGCGCGTGGTGAACGAGCGGATGCGCGCGACCCAGGGCGACGCACTGCAGGGCGGCGCGCTCGACGTTTACTGGCATCTGCTGCACGGCTCGGTGGACGAGCGCCAGGCGCTCGTCGAGGCACTCGTCGTGCCGGAAACCTGGTTCTTCCGTGACCGCGACGCGTTCGCTGCATTGACGAAGCTCGCGGCGGCGCGCGTTGCCGATGCGCCCGCGCGTGTGCTGCGCGTGCTCAGCGTGCCGTGTTCGAGCGGCGAGGAGCCGTATTCGGCCGCGATGGCGCTGCTCGATGCGGGCTTCGATCCGTCGCGCTTCGTCATCGACGCGATCGACATCAGCGGTCAGGCCATCGAACGGGCGCAGCAGGCGTCGTATGGGCGCAATTCGTTTCGCGGCCACGCACTCGAATTTCGCGCGCGTCACTTCACCGAAACCGCCGACGGCTGGCAGTTGCACGAGCGCGTGCAGCAGGCCGTGCGATTCTCGCGCGGCAATCTGTTCGAGCCGCTGCAACGGACCGACACGCGCTACGACTTCATTTTCTGTCGCAACGTGCTGATCTATTTTCATCGCGATGCGCAGGATCGCGCGATTCATCTGCTCGACGCGCAGCTCGCGGACGGCGGCACGATTTTCGTCGGTCCGGCCGAGACCGGACTGATGATGCGGCACGCGATGACGTCGGCGCGTATTCCGCTTGCGTTTGCGTTTCATCGCACTTCGGCTGATGAAGCGGACGGCGTCGGCGGTATTGCACGCTGGAACGTTGCGGTTCAGGCTCAAGCTTCGGTGCAGACGCAGGCGGTGCGCAGGCCCACTGCCGAATCAGCCGCAGCATTCACCGATTCAACCGATCCCACGATGTCGTCCGCGCTGCGCGACGCGTATGCGTCTGCCGCATCGGCAGCGGCTGTGCTGGCGGGCAAACCGGCAGCGCTGTCGGTGGCGCCGGCGCTGTCCGTCGCGCCGGTTGCCGCTGCGGTATCCTCGGCGGGACGGCCCGCGCTGCCGTTCGCGGCTGCGCATCCGGCGCCGGTGGTGTCGTCCGCAGTTGAAGTGCTCGCGTCGGAACCGGCTGGTCCTGCGGGTGCAAATCAATCCGCCGGACTCGCGGACGCGCAGCGTCTCGCCGATGCCGGACGTTTCGACGACGCGCTGCGTATCGTCAGCGATTTCGCGCGTGGCCACGAGCCGGATGCGGAAGCGTTCTATCTGCTCGGCCTGATTGCCGACGCACGCGGCCGCGCCGACGAAGCCGCCGATTTCTATCGCAAGGCGCTGTATCTCGCGCCGGCCCATTACGAGACCTTGATGCATCTGGCGGCGCTGCTCGACGTGAGCGGCGACGTTGCCGGCGCGCAGCAGATGACGCTGCGTGCGCAGCGCGCGATCGCGCGTCAGTCCACGGCCGGTGCCGGCCGCGTGAAGTCTTCATGAGGAGCGCATGACGTCCGTCGCTGCTGACCACACGAGTGCGACCGTACTCGTCGACGATTGCTGGAACCGCATCGGCTCGCGGGGAGACAACTCGTGCCCGCGCCTGCCGCAGCACGCGCGTTGTCTGAACTGCCCGGTGTTCGAGCGCAACGCATCGCTGCTGCTCGACCGGCCGGTCAGCGACGACGGCGCGCTGCTCGACGAGCCGGGCATGCCCGACCTCGCGCGCACCGCCGCAGGTGCCGCGTATGCGGCGGCGCGCGAACGCGCGCGTGCGTCGACCGATAGCCCGCTCTCCGATGAAGACCGCGCGACCATCCAGTCCGCGCTCGTGTTCCGTATCGCCGACGAATGGCTCGCGCTGCCGTCGGCAGCGCTGCGGCAGGTCGAGGAGCCGCGGCCGGTCCATTCGCTGCCGCATCGGCGCAATCGCGTGGTGCTCGGTCTGGTGAACATTCGCGGCACGCTGACGGTCGCCGCGTCGCTCGGCGAATTGCTGAATCTCGATCACAGCGCGACGCGTCACGCGGGCCGCAACGCATATGCGCGGATGCTGGTCGCCGCGCACCGCAACGAGCCCGCCGTATTCCCGGTCGATGAAGTGGAAGGCGTGGTGCGGTTCGCTGCGTCCGCGCTGATGCCGGTGCCGCCGACGCTCGCGCAGACCACCGCGCTGCACGCGCGCGGCGTACTCGCGTGGCGCGGCACGACGATCGGTCTGCTCGACACCGCGCGTGTGTTCGACTCGCTTGCCCGGAGCCTCCGATGAGCCTCGCCGACGATCCGGCCCGCCTGTCGCTGCTCGAACTGTTTCGCGAGGAAGCGCGCGCGCAGACGCGCGTGTTGTCCGATGGTCTGCTGCTGCTCGAACACACGCCCGCCGATGCGGCCGCGCTCGAAGCCTGCATGCGTGCCGCGCATTCGTTGAAGGGCGCGGCGCGCATCGTCGACGTGCCTGACGGCGTCGACGTCGCACACGCGATGGAGGAGTGTTTCGTCGCCGCGCAGCACGGCGAACTGCTGCTCACCGCGCAGCATATCGACGAGCTGTTGCGCGGCGCCGACCTGCTGCTGCGCATCGGCGAGGCGAATCCGGCGGCGCCTGTCGCGCGCGACGAGGTCGACGCGTGGACCGGCGGACTTTCCACGCTCACGGGCGCGCGGGTTCTGCCCGCAGCCGGCGCCGGCAATCTGTTCGCGGAAGCGTCCGATGCCGACGACGACGCGACGCTGCGCACCGCGATCGCATTGCTGAACGCCCAGGCCGACGCGCTGCCCGCAGAGACGCACAGCGAATCGTTGCCCGCCGCTGAACCCGCATTGCTCCCGCAAACCACGCTTGCCGCGCAGGACATCGCACCGATTGAACGAACCGAACGCCCGGCGCCGTTTCGCGTCGACGCGCCGCGCGATCCCGACCGGATGCTGCGCGTGCGCGCCGACAATCTCGACCGGCTGCTGAGTCTGTCGGGCGAATCGCTGGTCGAGGCGCGCTGGTTGAAACCGTTCGCCGAATCGATGCTGCGCGTGAAGCGCACGCAACGCGACGCGTCGCGCGCGCTCGACACGTTCTACGAAAATCTCGCCGACACGCTCGACGCCGATGCGCTCGCCGCATTGAACGGCGTGCGCGAAACGCTCGGCAACATGCAGCAGTTGCTCGGCGCGCGGATCGACGAGCTGGACCGCTTCGACCGGCGCAGCGCGCACCTCGCGCAGCAGCTGTACGACGAAGCGCTGCTGTGCCGGATGCGGCCGTTCGGCGACGCGGCGCGTGCCTATCCGCGGATCGTGCGCGATCTCGCGCGCTCGCTCGACAAGCGCGTGCATTTTTCGGTGGTCGGCGAATCGACGCAGGTGGACCGCGACATTCTCGACATGCTCGATGCACCGCTCGGTCATCTGCTGCGCAATGCGCTCGATCACGGCGTCGAGTCGCCGGAGCAGCGCGTTGCGCGCGGCAAATCCGCCGAAGCGACCGTGACGCTCGAGGCCCGGCACAGCGCGGGCAAGCTGCTGATCTCCGTCAGCGACGACGGCGCGGGCATCGATCTCGACGGCGTGCGCGCGGCGGTCGTGCGCCGCCGCCTCGCCGACGAAGAGACGGCCGCGCGCCTCACCGATCACGAGCTGCTCGAATTCCTTTTGCTGCCGGGCTTCTCGATGCGCGATCGCGTGACCGACGTGTCGGGTCGCGGCGTCGGGCTCGATGCCGTGCACGAGATGGTCAAGGCGGTGCGCGGCACGGTGCGCATCCACAATGAGCCGGGGCAGGGCGTGCGCTTCGTGCTGCAACTGCCGCTGACGCTGTCGGTGATCCGCAGCCTGCTCGTTGAAGTGGGCGGCGAAGCGTATGCGTTCCCGCTCGCGCACGTGCGGCGCACGCTCGAACTCGCGCGCGACCAGATCGACATGCTCGAAGGGCAGCAGCATTTCGGTTTCGAAGGACGGCCGATCGGGCTCGTCACCGCGCATCAGCTGCTCGGCACGCCGGTGCCGGAAGACAGCCGCAGCGGTGTCGCGGTGGTCGTGATCGGCGACGAGCGCGACCTGTGCGGGATCGCGGTCGACCGGTTTCTCGGCGAGCGGATGCTGGTCGTGCAGCCGCTCGACAGCCGGCTCGGCAAGGTCAAGGACATCGCTGCCGGCGCGCTGATGGAGAACGGCGAGGCGGTGCTGATCGTCGACGTCGACGATCTGCTGCGCTCGGTGGACAAGCTCGTGCGCGGCGGCCAGCTCGACAAGGTGCGGCGCGCGCAGGGCGTGACCGTCGAGGCGCGCCGGCACGTGCTGGTGGTCGACGATTCGCTGACCGTGCGCGAACTCGAACGCAAGCTGCTGGAAAAACGCGGCTACGCGGTGACCGTCGCCGTGGACGGCATGGACGGCTGGAACGCGCTGCGCAACGGATCGTTCGATCTGGTCGTGACTGACATCGACATGCCGCGCGTCGACGGCATCGAACTCGTCACGTTGATCCGGCGCGACGCCGTACTGAAATCGATACCCGTGATGATCGTTTCGTATAAGGACCGTGAGGAAGATCGTCGCCGCGGGCTCGACGCCGGCGCGGACTACTATCTCGCGAAGGGGAGTTTTCACGACGAGGCGCTGCTCGACGCGGTGCGCGATCTGATCGGGGAGGCCCGTTCATGAACATCGGGATCGTCAACGATATGCCGCTCGCGGTCGAGGCGATGCGTCGCGCGATCGCGCTGCGGCCCGAGCATCGCGTGCTGTGGGTGGCGACCGACGGCGCGCGCGCGGTCGATTTCTGCGCCGCGCAGCCGCCCGACGTCGTGCTGATGGATCTCGTGATGCCGATGTTCGACGGCGTCGAGGCGACCCGCCGCATCATGGCGTCGAACACGCCGTGCGCGATCCTGATCGTGACGAGCAGCGTCGGCGCGAACGCGTGGCGGGTGTACGAGGCGATGGGGGCCGGCGCGCTCGACGCGGTGGATACCCCGACGCTTGCCGACGATACGCTCGCCGATGCGTCGCAACCGCTGCTCGCGAAAATCGACCAGATCGGCCAGTTGCTGGAACGCCCGAGCGCCCGCCGCACGACCACGCGGCACGGCCATACAGCGGACGCGGCCAATGCATCGACGCTGGTGGCGATCGGCGCATCGGCGGGCGGGCCGACCGCGCTGACTGCGGTCCTCGGCCGCCTGCCGGCGACTTTCGGCGGCGGCATCGTGATCGTGCAGCATGTCGACAAGGCGTTCGCCGACGGCATGGCGCAATGGCTCGACGGCCAGACGCCGCTGAAAGTTCGCGTTGCGCTAAGCGGCGACCGGCCACGGCGCGGCGAAGTGCTGCTTGCCGCGACCAACGATCATCTACGGCTGACGGCGGGCGGCACGCTCGAGTACACGCGCGAGCCGGCCGATACGCCGTACCGGCCGTCGGTGGACGTGTTCTTTCATAGCGTCGTGCAGCACTGGCGGACCGATGCGATCGGCGTGCTGCTGACCGGCATGGGCCGCGACGGCGCGATCGGACKGAAGGCGATGCGCGCGAAGGGCTATCACACGATCGCGCASGACGAAGCGACGAGCGCCGTGTTCGGCATGCCGAAAGCGGCGGCCGCGGTCGGCGCCGCGAAGTCGATCCTGCCGTTGCCGCAGATTGCGGACGAACTGCTGTCGCGAGTCAAAAAAACATAACGAAAATTGAATCAGAGAGAGTCGTGAGGGTTTGAACATGGACAATGAACGCAGCGGAGCGCCCGACAGGGGCGCGCGCATCGTGCCGGAGGGTGCCCAAAAGGGCGCCGCAGCGGAGGGCGCCTATCCGGCGCTCGACGCCGCGCACGTTGCCCTGCACACACTGCCGGCCACCGACGTGCCGGTGATGGTTTTGCTCGTCGACGATCAGGCAATCGTCGCCGAGGCGGTGCGGCGCGCGCTCGCCGATGAAGACGGCATCGACTTCCACTACTGCGCGCGCTCGGACGAAGCGATGCACGTAGCAGTGCAGACACGGCCGACCGTGATCCTGCAGGACCTCGTGATGCCGGGCACCGATGGGCTCACGCTCGTCAAGGCGTACCGCTCGAATCCGGCGCTGCGCGATGTGCCGATCATCGTGCTGTCGACGAAAGAGGAGCCGGTGATCAAGAGCGCCGCGTTCGCGACCGGCGCGAACGACTACCTCGTGAAGCTGCCGGACCGCATCGAGCTGGTCGCGCGGATCCGCTATCACTCGCGCTCGTACGTGAACCTGCTGCAACGCGACGAGGCGTATCGCGCGCTGCGGCAGTCGCAGCAGCAACTGCTCGAGGCGAACCTGGAGCTGCGGCGCCTCACGCATTCGGATGGTCTGACGGGGTTGTCGAACCGCCGTTATCTCGACGAATACCTGAGCGCCGAGTGGCGCCGCGCGACGCGCGACCAGGCCGAACTGTCGCTGCTGATGATCGATGTCGATAACTTCAAGCTGTACAACGATACGTACGGCCATGTTGCCGGTGATGAAGTGCTCAAGCGGATTGCGTCGACGGTGGAAGGGTGCCTCGGGCGTGCCGGCGATCTGGCTGCGCGCTTTGGCGGCGAAGAATTTGCGGTGGTGCTGCCGGGGACGTCGATGGGCGGCGTGCGGCTGCTCGCGGAAAAGATCCGCGCGGGGATCGAAGGGCTGCAGCTGCCGCATCGTCATGCGGCGAGTGGGGCGTATGTGACGATCAGTATCGGTGGGGCGACGGTGGTGCCGGAGATCGATTCGGCGATGACTTCCTTGATTGAAGCTGCTGATGTTGCGCTTTATCAGGCGAAGCGGGATGGGAAGAATCGGGTGGTGGTGAATGCGGATCCGCATGCGGTTAGGGATTGAGGGGGAGGGATGATTCTTTCGGACCTGACTATCGTTGGGTCATTTGTTGTCCGGTGCATGGCGCGCGATTAGCGTTGCACCACATGTGGTTTTATTCCCCTCGACCGCCATGAGCTGATCGAAATCCTCACAGCCCGCCAGGCCTTCAGCGATTTCAAAGATGTGCGGTGCGCATAGTGGGCACGTGACCCGATCGCCCTTGCGGGCAATGGGAATTTTCGCGGCGCTCCAGGTGGATGAAGGGCTGCCGGAAGTCACCTTGCCGCCGTGGCTCGTAGCGTCACCGACCACGATCTGTTTCCTGCCGTGTATGTCTGCGCGTTCCATTATCACGGATTCCAGATCAATTGCCGGATGTACTGGGCGAGGATGCCAACGCTCTGATCGATGGGTCCTGGTACGTCGTGTCGATCGAATAGCCCTGGGTTTTCAGTTCGGCTTCGGCCTTCATTCTCGTGACGTGATACCTTTTCAACTCGGCTGGAAGCAGTGCTTTCCAGTTTCGCATCTGATCCTCGTGACCGCCGAAAAAGCCGACGCAATAGAAGGCATACTCATTCTTGATGTCGACGCTGACCAGATAGGTTCTCTTCCCGACAAAGCCGCCCATGTTGCTTTCCTGGACGAATATTTCGACGTATACGCCATCGGCATAGAAGATCCACTCCGGAAAACCGGAAGCCGACGTTTCCCATTCGTCGATAGTCGGGGTATAGGTCGAGTCGAGTGAATAGTCGCCAGCGGCGCTGCCGGTTGTGCCGTACTGCCATGCCTGTCTGCCGTCAAGCCGGGGCCGGTCGACATCTATGTAGCGCTTCCAACCCGCTGCACGTAGCGTGCTGAGAAACTGCATGATCCGATTCCTCGCGGTCTCAGGAGTGTCGGCCTGCTGTCCGGTTGGACTGAAAGTAATGTCCCATTCGAAGATCCCCCCCGATACATCCACATCCTCGGTACCGATAGCCGAGAGCGCGTTGTCGACCTTAAAGCTGTGCGCTCCATGCGCAAACTCAACAGTCCCGTGGCTGTCCGACGGGAACTCCTTTTGATAGAAATTCATTCCGGCAGGGTGCCTGTCTACGGACGCCCCAACTCCGCCGAGGTGAGAAAGTGAAGGATTGCCGAGGCGAAGGATGGCAGTTGAATCGATCATATGAGTTGATATGGATGAAAATGAATGCGCGGTTTGAAGCCAGGTAGCCAGACCCGCAAATAATGCAGCTGCCGCGAGTAACGCCAGACGTCGAATAGTCTTCATGGTGTATCCGCGAGGTCACCGAAACTTGCGATAGTGGTGAGGTGCGCGTGCATCTCGGCGGTACGGTTTCGCATTAACTTGTCATATTTTCCCGCTGCGTTTGTGATCCAGCGCATGCGTTCCAGATAGTTCTGCAGCACGATGCCGTCAGGTGCGTCCGACCTGTAATCCATGTTGGATGTGTTGTCCTCGGCGCGCAGGACGAGCTGGAGACCTGGTATCGTGGCGTGGGCCAGAATCGAGAGTTCGAAAGCGGTGATTCCGACCGGTCCCATTGCGACTGCCATTACCGGGTTATCGGTTGGCTTCTTGCTGAGTAGAGCACTCTGGAGGTCAAGACCTGCCTGGAAAATTGCGTTGTCGTAAATCAAGCCCTGGAGAACTTCCCCCTGTTCATGTTGCGCGATTAAAAGAAGATGTTGAAATGCGGCTTTTGGACGGCCACGCGAGTCCGCCTTTTCCCAATCAGTAACCTTCGCAAATCCCTGCGCAACCAAAGGCGTGCATTGAAGGTATCCAAGGTGATCGTCTATCACCGCTCCCGTTTTGCCATCACGTTCCATTGGCGTATGTGCGATCACCGTTTCGTAGTCCAACTGGCGGCGAAAGCTCTTCTTCGTGGGCTCCATGAATTTGTCGCTGTGACGTTCTTTAGCGCACGTCGCGAATGTGTCCGCGCCGGCGGCATAGCCATAGAACCATGGCAGGACGTCATTGAAGAGCCACAGGTTTCCTTGACCAAGAAGCTTGTACGTCGTCGTGAATTTCGTGCTTTGAAGAAGTGGCCATTCGAGCGTGACCGCCACCTGCTTGGCTGCGAACGCGCCAAGTCCGAGCCAGTAGAAGCGACCAATCTGGTCTTTCTTTCCAAGGTGAAAGTCCTCCAGATAAACAGCTGCATAGGCGGCTGCAATGCGTCTTGCCCTGACGGCAAAGTTGCTCACAAATTCTGGAGGCGACTTGTCGAGTTGTTTGTTGACGATACGAGGATCACCTTCCCGATAATCAGGCATCGCTTCACAAACAGGCGCGTGCGTCACGATCTGACGCATCACGAATTGTTGTGCAAGAGTCCAGATAGCGTGGCAATCGCATCGCAAATCGACGCGGGTATCGGGCGTCGGATTGGTTGGGCCGGTTACTTCGAGATGGGTAGGCACAAGTCGGCTCTGGCTTTACGTTTGGGATGATGCCGGGATGAAGGGCCGTCCCGACGCAGCCGCAAATTCGTCCAGGTGCAGATCGAACTTCACGTTGTCGGGTTGTTCGGTATTAACCGCTGGTGCGTGGCCTTCAACCCTTGTGCTGGCGACGTGCGCGCCCGAAGACGCCTGCATCCTGTAGGCGACGCGTGCGAGAGGCAGGCCCACCGGTGAGAGGACACGGAAAATCTGGTCATTCGCCTGCACGTCAGGTAGTCCAGCGGGATTCACACCCATCGGCTTCGGCGGCAGATTGCTCATCTGCGCATTGACGAGATACCGCATCGCACCCACCGTGACCTTCCCGTTCTCAAGCCGGATATAACTGTCGCCACCGTTGAGCACGATCTGCTTCGTGGCCTTGATGACGATGCTGTCCGCGCTCTGCGTGATCTCCAGCCTGGCCAGCAGGTTGATGTTCTTTTTCAGCGCCGTGATATCGATGTCCCCGGCGTACGAAGCGATCCGGATACCGAGTCTGTATGCGAAGATCCGCACCGCGTTTCGTGCCGACATCAGCAGGTTGCTGCCGCTGCTCATGCTGATGTGTCCGCTACTGGTCAGCGCCGTGTGTTCGCCGCTCGCCAGATGGGTGCTGCCTGCCGTCGTTGCTTCAATACCTGCGGGTGACGCCAGCACCAGGTGGGGCTTCGCAAGTCCAGGGAAACTGTTGCCATTGCCGGTTCCTTCTCCACGGATATCGTCGTTCTGGGTTTTGAGTGCGTCGGCGATATCGGTTTTGTCCTGCGGGTCGTGAGCCTGTGCCTGCACCGCTGCGTTCGCGAGTGTTTCATGCTGGTCTCGCGCCTGCGTCAAGCGTTGCACCGTCTCACCCATGTCCTTGACCTGCGCCGTTGCACCTGGACGTGCTTCGGTCGAGAGCAGCATCCCTCTTCCCGCCCGCACAACCGCCCACGCATCCGTCGCCAGCTCAACCCCTTCGCCCCGCGCCTCCTTGCGCCCCGCATTGCCCGCGATCCGCGTGTTGTACCCCAGCACGAGCCGCGATTGCGCGTAGTCGCTCGCGACCTGAACCTGGAGCTTGCCGGTCGTATCATCCGCGACGACGCTGTTCGACATCCCGCCGTTGATTTCCTGCGTACGCGTGCCCGACAGCGCGTGGTTATCCGGCAGCGCCCACGGCGGCTGGTTGAGCTCGTTCACCATGCGGTCTGACACGTACGGCTTGTCGGGATCTCCCTCGTGATAGCTGACCGTCACCTCCTGCCCGATTCTCGGCAGATAGATCGTGCCGAACCGGTCGCCTTGCCAGGGCGACGACACGCGCAGCCAGACACTCGAGTTCTGGTCGCTCTTGCCAAGGCGGTCCCACAGGAACTGCACTTTCACGCGTGCATAGCGGTCGACCCACATCGGCTGGTTCTGCGGCCCTACGACGATCGCCGTTTCGTCCGCGCAGCGAGGCTTCTTCTTCAGCCGGTTTTTGAAGAACGTGTTGGCCGGCTGCAGCACGAACGCGGTCTCGCACTGGTATTGCGCGATATTGTCCGACTGACTCGTTTCGTCGACGTTGCGGATATCGATCGTGGTCGAGATGACCAGGTACTCGGCATTGGCCTGCTTGACCGGATGATGCTCAAGATGGAACGTGCAGCCGGTCACGAGGCCGAGCAGGTTGCCTTTACCGCGTGCGCGCAGGCTGCGGCAGCGCTCGGCATCGAGGCGAACGCGCGCGAGATATTCTCCTTCCCGCTGATAGTCGTTTGGCGTCTCCGACAGGCCCATGAAGCCCGCTTTCGGCTGCGAGTAATCACCCCATCCGTAGCGTTCGGCGTTGTCAAACGCGATGCTGCTGGCGTCGCCCACGCTGACGCCGAGTGCCGCGCGCGAGCGGGTGGCGTCGTAGTCGGTCAGCGTGACGATGCCGGCTGTCAGTTCGCGGGAGAGCGACAGCTTGTGGATGTGCTCTTCGTCGATACGCTTGCCTTCCGGTGCGTGGTACGCGAGCGTTTCGTACGCAGGCCCGTGGCGTTTGTGCGAGCCCGGGGAATCGCACAGCACGAGCGTCGATCGATCCATGAAGAAGTAGATGCCCCACTCGCGCCAGAGCCTGCTCAGGAACTGGAAATCCGATTCCCAGTGCTGACGGACATAGTCGCGCTTCGGATAGCCCGCTTTAAAACCGATCGCCCCCAGACGTAGCTCGTACGGAAACGGATAGCGTTTCCCGTTGAGAATCGACTGCGTGATCTCGACGACGCTCATTCCCTGGAAGATGCGGTTCTCGCGGTTCAGCGTCGCGAGCCACAGCCATGGCCGTACGACGAACGTGTAATACGCGTGCCGGTCGTCGGCGCCCATGCTGCGCACTTCGGAGAGGAGGCCAACGATCTCCCTGCGGCCGGCCCCGACGTTGCCAAGCCCGGTATTGCCGGGCAGACCGGGTCGGAACGTGCCCTTGCCCTCGTATTCGACGGACACTCGCATTTCCCTGCCGACGAGTTTCTCCGGGAGAACGAGTTCCTGCGCCTGCCAGACGCGAAGGGTCTCGTCTTCGGTCGTCGCCGACTCCAGCACGTACTCGTACAACGCGCCGAGCTTCTCTGTGCCTGACAGCCGTACCGGCTCGAGCACCGGGCGGCCGCCCCACACAGGAAGCGCGTCGCCGGATATGGCTAGCGTGCGGGACTGGCGTGGATAGCGCATGAACGGCTTCTCGAAGGAAGGAACAGGCCAATACATTGAAGAGCGATGTCGACCATTGTTGATGAACGCCGTCGTCCATATGTCAACAATCGAGACATGCGTCATCCGTCGGCGCGCGCGTCTGGAGACGCGAACACTCAGTCAATGGTGATCAAGACGATGTAGGCAGTGTCGCGACTAAACCGGGCGACGTGATCGGTCCGTGGCATCCGGAAGAACGGATCGCCCAGGCCACGAGGAAGTCAGGCAGGACCGCGTCCGGCAGTACGACGCGATCACAGTTGAGAAGAGGTCAAGCGGCGCATCCCATCGATCAACCGCCCCCCAAAAGAAAACGGCCCGAACGCATTAACGTTCGGGCCGTGAACAGCAGCGTGTAGCGCCGCAAGCGGCACTACACGCCAAACAACACTTAAGCCGCGAGCAACGACCGCAGCACGAACGGCAGAATCCCGCCGTGCTTGTAGTAGTCGACTTCGATCGGCGTATCGATACGCAGCAGAACCGGCACGCGCTTCGTGCTGCCGTCCTTGCCGTGGATCACCAGCGTGACTTCCTGCTGCGGCTTGAAGTCGTCGCCGAGGCCTTCGACGTCATACGTTTCCTCGCCGGTGATGCCGAGCGACTGCACGCTGTCCGAGCCCTTGAACTGCAGCGGCAGCACGCCCATGCCGACCAGGTTCGAACGGTGGATCCGTTCGAAGCTGCGTGCGACCACGGCCTTCACGCCCAGCAGTTGCGTGCCCTTCGCCGCCCAGTCGCGCGACGAACCCGTGCCGTACTCTTCGCCGGCGAACACCACGGTCGGCGTGCCTGCGTCGATGTACTTCATCGCGGCGTCGTAGATCGACAGCTGTTCGCCGTCCGGTTGATGGATCGTCAGGCCGCCTTCGACGCGCGTGCCATCTGCCTTCAACGGGATCATCAGGTTCTTGATCCGGACGTTCGCGAACGTACCGCGCATCATCACGTCATGGTTGCCGCGGCGCGAGCCGTAGCTGTTGAAGTCGGCCTTCTGCACGCCGTTCGCCTTCAGCCACTTGCCGGCCGGCGAGTCTTCCTTGATCGAGCCTGCCGGGCTGATGTGGTCGGTCGTCACCGAGTCGCCGAACACGCCGAGCGCGCGCGCGCCCTTCACGGCGGCGATGCTGGCAGCCGGCTGCATCGAGAAGTCGTCGCCGAAGAACGGCGGTTCGGCGATGTAGGTCGACTTCGGCCAGTCGTAGACCTGACCTTCCTCGCCCTCGATCTTGCTCCACAGATCGCCCTTCTTCGTGAGCTGCGAGTAGTTCTTCTGGAACGCATCGGCGTCCATCGCGAACTTGAGCAGCGCGTTGACTTCGTCGCTCGACGGCCAGATGTTGCCGAGGTAGATGTCCTTGCCGCCCTTGCCCTTGCCGACCGGTTCGGTCATCAGGTCGCGCGTGATGTTGCCGGCGATCGCGTATGCGACGACCAGCGGCGGCGACGCGAGGAAGTTCGCGCGGATGTTCGGGTGGATACGCGCTTCGAAGTTACGGTTGCCGGACAGCACGGCGGCCGCGACGATGTCGTTCTTCGTGATCGCTTCGTTGAGTTCCGGCGTCAGGTCGCCCGCGTTGCCGATGCAGGTCGTGCAGCCGTACGCGGCGAGTTCGAAACCGAGCTTCGACAGATACGGCAGCAGGCCGGTCTTCGTCAGGTACTCGGTGACGATACGCGAGCCCGGAGCCAGGGAAGTCTTGATGTGCGGTGCGATCGTCAGGCCGGCTTCGACGGCCTTCTTCGCGAGCAGGCCGGCGGCGAGCAGCACGCTCGGGTTCGACGTGTTCGTGCACGACGTGATCGCGGCGATCAGGATGTCGCCGTTCTTCACGTTGACGCCGTTAGTCGTCGTGTATTGCGTGTCGATGTCGGCAGCCTTCTTCGCAAAACCGTTTTCGCCGACCGGCTTCGAGAAGAGATCGGTGAACGTCGACTTCACGTGACCGATTTCGATCCGGTCCTGCGGACGCTTCGGACCTGCCAGCGACGGCGCGACGGTACCGAGATCGAGCGTGACGACCTTCGTGTAATCGATCTGGCCGTCCTTCGGAATGCCGAACAGACCCTGCGCCTTGAAGTACTTTTCGAACGCGGAGATTTCGGCTTCGGTGCGGCCCGTGCCCTTGAAGTAGTCGATCGTCTTTTCGTCGACCGGGAAGAAGCCCATCGTCGCGCCGTATTCCGGCGCCATGTTGCCGATCGTCGCGCGGTCCGGCAGCGACAGCGACTTCGTGCCTTCACCGAAGAACTCGACGAACTTGCCGACAACCTTCTCCTTGCGCAGCAGTTCGGTGACGGTCAGCACGAGGTCGGTCGCGGTGACGCCTTCGCGCAGCTTGCCCTTCAGATGCACACCGACGACGTCCGGCGTCAGGAAGTACACCGGCTGGCCGAGCATGCCCGCTTCCGCTTCGATGCCGCCCACGCCCCAGCCGACCACGCCGATGCCGTTGATCATCGTCGTGTGGCTGTCGGTGCCGACGAGCGTGTCCGGGTAGTACACGGTATCGCCGCCGTCAGCCTTCTTGTGCACGCCGCGTGCGAGGTATTCGAGGTTCACCTGGTGAACGATGCCGACGCCCGGCGGCACGACCTTGAACGTGTCGAATGCCTGCATGCCCCACTTCATGAACTGGTAGCGCTCGTTGTTGCGCTGGAATTCCAGTTTCATGTTCAGGTCGAGTGCGTCCTTCTGACGGAAGTAATCGATCTGCACCGAGTGGTCGACGACGAGGTCGACCGGCACCAGCGGTTCGATCGCCTTCGGGTTCTTGCCGGCGCGCTGCGCGACACCGCGCATTGCGGCGATGTCGGCGAGCAGCGGCACGCCGGTGAAATCCTGCAGCACGACACGCGACACGACGAACGGAATTTCGTCGACGCGCGACGCCGTCGGCTTCCAGTTCGCGAGCTGTTCGATGTGCTCTTCGGCGATCCTCTTGCCGTCGTAGTTACGCAGCACCGATTCCAGCACGATTCGGATCGAAACCGGCAGCCGGTCGATCTTGACGTTCAATGCCTTGCCAAGTTGCGGCAGCGAGTAGAACTTGCCTTTGCCGGAACCGCTGTCGAATTCCTTGAGGGTTTTGTGGAGATTGTGGGCCATGGTGTTTTTCCCTGGTTGAATCGCGGGTCGTGGAGATGACGGTGCTACGTTTTCGAACTAGATCACATACAGATCGACATACTCGTGAACAGGCATGGCTTCGAGCCGTGCCTGATCGAGCGAGACGTCGAGAATGGCTTGCTGCTGCTTGACCGGAAAGCGTCGCGCGAGGTTCGTGCGGAATTTCTCGACCAGCAGCGGAATGCCGTCGGTGCGACGACGACGGTGGCCGATCGGGTATTCGACCGCGACCTCGTCGAGCGTCGTGCCGTCGGTGAACTCGACGGTCAGCGCGTTGGCGATCGAACGCTTCTCCGGATCGTGATAATCCTTCGTGAACTGCGTGTCTTCGACGCAGGTCATCTTCGCGCGCAGCACGTCGATGCGCGCGTCCTGCGCGATCGAGTCTTCATAATCGGCGGCGGTCAGGCGGCCGTGGATCAGCGGCACGGCAATCATGTACTGGATGCAGTGATCGCGATCGGCCGGATTCGCGAGCGGACCCTGCTTGTCGATGATGCGGATCGCTGCTTCGTGCGTGCGGATCGTGATCTTCGCGATGTCTTCGACGGTCTTGCCCCTCGCCTTCAGCTGGCCGTGCAGCGTCATCGCCGCTTCGACCGCGGTCTGCGAATGGAACTCGGCCGGGAACGAAATCTTGAACAGCACGTTTTCCATCACGTAGCTGCCGTACGGGCGCTGGAACTTGAACGCATTGCCCTTGAACAGCACGTCATAGAAGCCCCAGGTCTTTGCGGTCAGCACCGACGGGTAACCCATCTCGCCGGTCTTCGCGATCAGCGCGAGGCGCACGGCGCGCGACGTCGCATCGCCTGCGGCCCACGACTTGCGCGAGCCAGTGTTCGGAGCATGACGGTACGTACGCAGCGACTGGCCATCGACCAGCGCCAGCGACACCGCATTGATCAGCTCGTCGCGCGTGAGGCCGAGCAGCTGACCGACCACCGCCGTCGACGCGAGCTTCACCAGCAGCACGTGATCGAGCCCGACCTTGTTGAACGAATTCTCGAGCGCGATGCAGCCTTGAATCTCATGAGCCTTGACCATCGCGACCAGCACGTCCTTCATCGCGAGCGGCTTTTTACCCACGGCGACGGCGTTACGCGAAAGCCAGTCGGCGGTCGCGAGGATGCCGCCCAGATTGTCCGACGGATGACCCCACTCGGCGGCAAGCCACGTGTCGTTGAAGTCGAGCCAGCGGATCATCGCGCCGATATTGAATGCGGCCTGCACCGGGTCGAGCTGGAACTGCGTGCCGGGGACCTTGGCGCCATGGGGGACGATCGTGCCGGGCACGATCGGGCCCATCAGCTTGGTGCAGGCGGGGTAGGAGAGCGCTTCGAGTCCGCAGCCGAGCGTGTCGATCAGGCAGTTGCGCGCGGTTTCGAGCGCAAGCGTGCTGTCGATTGCGTAGCCGAGCACGTAGTCGACGATATCGACGAGTACTTGATCCGGCTCGGGCCGGACGTTTGAAATCGGTGCGGACATCGGAGGTTCCTGGTGTGAACGATTAGTTGTTCGGGTTCTTGATCAGCTCGTTCGACTGCGTCGGAGCCGGCGCGCCTTGCTGCATCGCGGCGGTCTTGCACTCATCGGCGAGACGCGAGCTGTCCTTGTCCGAGAACAACATGGCCTTCGTCGGGATCACGACGAGGTCCATGCCCGAAGCGGCGTCGTGGAAGCGGTCGGCGCCCGTCGTCGTGGCTTCGCGCGGCAGGTTGTAGTTCTTGCTGCCCCAGTGCACGGTGACGATCTGGTCACGCTTCATGTCGCCCTTCAGATCGAACGACAGACCTTCGTCGCACGACCACTTTTCCGAACCGTCCGGTACCGGATCGACCTTCGCTGCCTTCGCGGCGTTCGGCTTGCGCTTGATCAGGCGGTTCTTCGGCGCCGGTGCGCGCGGCTTCGCCTTGGGCTTGGCTTTGGTCGTGGCCGTCGTGGTGGACGCGGCTTGAGCGAATGCTTCGGGCGCGGCGGCGAGCAACGCCGTGGACAGCACGCCAGCGGCGGCAGCGATCAGCAGTTTATTCATGGGAAGAAGCCTTTATGTCGATATGTTGAAATGTTTGAATAGCTCGGGATGCGACCCCCTCGGGTCGGGTTCCCCGCGCCGCGAAGCGAACAGCGGACGCTATTTTCTCCTATTTAGCGGCACGAACTTCAAATTCTCGGGGCCGGTGTAATTCGCGCTCGGCCGGATGATCTTGTTGTCGATGCGTTGCTCGATGATGTGTGCGCTCCAGCCAGCCGTGCGCGCGATCACGAACAGCGGTGTGAACATCGCGGTCGGCACGCCCATCTGGTGATACGACACGGCGCTGAACCAGTCGAGATTCGGGAACATCTTCTTCGCATCCCACATCACCTTCTCGAGTCGCTCGGCGATGTCGAACAGCTTCGTGTCCGATGCTTCCTTCGACAGCTTCTTCGCGACTTCCTTGATCACCTTGTTGCGCGGATCGGAGATCGTGTACACCGGATGCCCGAAGCCGATCACGACTTCCTTGTTTTCCACGCGGCGGCGGATGTCGGCTTCGGCTTCATCGGGGCTCGCGTAGCGCGACTGGATCTCGAACGCGACTTCGTTTGCGCCGCCGTGCTTCGGTCCGCGCAACGCGCCGATCGCACCGGTGATCGCCGAGTAAATGTCCGAGCCCGTACCGGCGATCACACGACCGGTGAACGTCGATGCATTGAATTCATGCTCTGCGTACAGGTTCAGCGACACGTGCATCGCATCGACCCACGACTTCGACGGTGCACGTCCATGCAGCAGATGCAGAAAGTGGCCACCGATCGATTCGTCGTCGGTCTCGACCTCGATGCGCCGGCCGTTGTGCGAGTAGTGATACCAGTACAGCAGCATCGAACCGAGCGACGCCATCAGGCGATCGGCGATGTCACGCGAGCCGGGCAGATTGTGGTCGTCCTTCTCGGGCAGCACGGTGCCGAGCACCGAGACGCCGGTGCGCATCACGTCCATTGGATGCGCGGATGCGGGCAGCCATTCGAGCGCGGCCTTCAGGTTCGCGGGCAGACCACGCAGTGCATGCAGCTTCGTCTTGTACGCAGCGAGTTCGGCGGCGTTGGGCAGCTTGTCGTGGACGAGCAGGTACGCGATCTCTTCGAATTCGCACGCACCGGCGAGGTCGAGAATGTCGTAGCCACGATAGTGCAGATCGTTGCCGGTCCGGCCGACCGTGCACAGCGCGGTGTTGCCCGCCGTCACGCCTGACAGTGCGACGGATTTTTTCGGTTTGAAGGCTGCTGCACCCGGTTGAGCGGCGGGTTGCGCGGCGTTGTCTTTCGTCTCGCTCATCTGCTGCAATCTCCTGTGGGCCTGCTCACTTCTTCTGGTTGAACAGCGCGTCGAGTTTCTGCTCGTACGCGTGATAGCCGATGCTTTCGTATAGCTCGGCGCGCGTCTGCATCGTATCGACAACAGCCTGCTGCGTGCCGTCGCGGCGGATCGCGTGGTAAACGTTTTCAGCGGCGCGGTTCATCGCGCGGAATGCGGACAGCGGATAGAGCACCAGCGACACGTCGGCGCTACGCAGTTCGTCAACCGTGAAGAGCGGCGTCGAGCCGAACTCGGTGATGTTCGCGAGCACCGGCACCTTCACGGCCTGCACGAACTGCCGGTACATGCCGAGTTCGGTCATCGCTTCCGGGAAGATCATGTCGGCGCCGGCTTCGACGCATGCGGCTGCGCGATCGATCGCGGCCTGCAGGCCTTCGACCGCGAGCGCATCGGTGCGTGCCATCACGACGAAGTCTGGGTCGGTGCGCGCGTCGACGGCGGCCTTGATCCGGTCGACCATCTCGTCCTGCGACACGATCGCCTTGCCCGGCCGGTGACCGCAACGCTTTGCGCCGACCTGGTCTTCAATGTGCATCGCGCCCGCGCCGGCCTTGGTCAACGCCTTCACGGTCCGCGCGATGTTGAACGCCGACGGACCGAAGCCGGTATCGACATCGACGAGCAGCGGCAGATCGCAGACGTCGGTGATGCGGCGCACATCGGTGAGCACGTCGTCGAGCGTCGAGATGCCGAGGTCGGGCAAGCCGAGCGAGCCGGCCGCGACGCCGCCGCCTGACACGTAGATGGCCTTGAAGCCCGCGCGCTGCGCGAGCAGTGCGTGGTTCGCGTTGATGGCGCCGACGATCTGCAACGGCTTTTCGGCGGCCACTGCTGCGCGGAATGCCGCGCCGGCAGACGGATTCGTGCGGGTCGTCATGCGCGAACTCCTTTATCAGCAGAAGAAGAGGCGAACAGCGGGGCTGCTTCGGCGGGTACGTTGCGGCCCGTCGAGCGCGCACGTCGCAGCACCGACCAGTAGTAGCGATAGCTCGCGCGATCGTGCAGCGTGTCGCCGTGACGCGTCGGGCCCCACTGCGCGTGTTGCGCGGCGAGCAGGATCTCGGCAGCGGTGGCGATTTCGTCGTCGCGTGGCGCGAAGGCCGCGACGATGACGGGCACCTGCGCCGGATGGATGCTCCACATCCGCGTATAGCCGAACTCGTTGCGCGCGCGTGCGGCGTCGTTCGCAACGACCGTCATGTCGCGCACTTCGGTCGATACGTTGTGCGATGGCACCTTGCCGTGCGCGTGGCACGCGGCCGCGATCTCGAGCTTCGCGCGACGCACCAGCGGATGATCGAACTGACCGGGCGAGCGCATCGCGCTGTCGGGGATCGCGCCGTCGTGCGCGGAAACGAAATCCATCAGGCCGAAGCTCAGCGCTTCGACACTGGGCAACGCGGCGAGATCGAACACGCGCGCGAGCGCGCCGTGCGTTTCGACGAGCAGTTGAACCGGCACCGGTTGTGCGATGCCGAGTTCGCGGCGCGTCGCTTCGATGAACGCACACATCTCGGCGGCATCGGGGACGTTGCGGATTTTCGGCAGCGCGATGTAGGCGGGTGCACGTTGCGCCGCACGCAGAATGACGCGTACGTCGTCGCGCCAGTGCGGATGCGCGTAGTCGTGGATGCGGACACCGACGCGGCCGAAGCGGTCGTGCTCGCCGCCGATGAGCGACGCGACGAGTTCCGCGTGTTCCGCTTCATGGCCCACCTGGGCGCCGTCTTCGCAGTCGAGTGTGATGTCGAATACCGGACCCAGCTCCTGCTGAAGCGCGAGCGACTTCAGCATCAGCTTTTCGCTGCCGGCGTAGTGATCGCAGGCAGGCAGAACGGCAGGGGGCGCTTCGCCGTCAAACAGCACTTCGGCGGGTGTGAGTGCGCGCATCTTCGACGTGAGGGGCGTGGCTTGTGTCGTGGGGGAAACCGATTCGGGCGCGTTCTGGGCGGCGTAGCACTAACGTGCAGCAACGCGGCGGACAAAACGCATCCGGATCGGACGCGAATCTCGCATGCGGCGCTTGAAGCACGCGCCGCGCACAGGTTCGCATGTCAGGACCGGGCGTGCGAAAACCAGAACCCGAACCGGCACCCGCCGCACTTAGTTGCTCAGTATGGCAGGCCCGGTTTCATCGCGTGGTTCAGCCCAGCAGATGCTGGACGCCGTCGCGTTCCTCGAGCAGTTCGTTCAGCGTGTGATCCATCTTCTCGCGCGAGAACGCGTCGATGGCCAGGCCTTCCACGCGCTTGTACTCGCCGTTTTCGCAGGTGACCGGCACGCCGTAGACGATGTCTTCGGGGATGCCGTACGAGCCGTCCGACGGGATGCCCATCGTCACCCACTTGCCGTTCGTACCGAGCACCCAGTCACGCACGTGATCGATCGCCGCGTTGGCTGCCGATGCCGCCGACGACAGGCCGCGCGCTTCGATGATCGCCGCGCCGCGCTTGCCGACGGTCGGGATGAACGTGTTGCGGTTCCATTCGTCGTCGTTGATCAGCTTCGTGAGGTCCTGGCCGTCAGCCGTGGCGACGCGGAAGTCCGGGTACATCGTCGGCGAGTGGTTGCCCCACACGGCGAGCTTTTCGATCGATGCGACCGGCTTGCCCGACTTCGCCGCGAGTTGCGACAGCGCGCGGTTGTGGTCGAGACGCAGCATGGCCGTGAAGTTCTTCTTCGGCAGATCCGGTGCGGACTTCATCGCGATGTACGCGTTCGTGTTCGCCGGGTTGCCGACCACCAGCACCTTGATGTCGCGGCTCGCGACTTCGTTCAGCGCCTTGCCTTGCACCGTGAAGATTTCGGCGTTGGCCGACAGCAGGTCCTTGCGCTCCATGCCCTTCGAACGCGGGCGGGCACCAACCAGCAGCGCGACGTCGGCGTCCTTGAACGCGACCTTCGGATCGTCGGTGACCACGACGCCCGCGAGCAGCGGGAACGCGCAGTCTTCGAGCTCCATCACGACGCCTTTGACGGCTGCCTGCGCCTGCGGCAGGTCGAGCAGTTGCAGGATCACCGGCTGGTCCTTGCCGAGCATGTCGCCGTTCGCGATGCGGAACAGCAGCGAGTAACCGATTTGACCTGCGGCGCCGGTGACGGCAACACGCTTTGCGGGCTTAGCCATTGAGAAATCTCCAGGACGATGCGTTAGACGCTAGGGGAAAACGCCATTTTATATGCGCGCCACCAGAAGCGTCGGTGAAACACGGCGGAATTCGCTGCGCGTGAACTTCTGTGGGAATAAACGGAAGCTCGAGGACGCTGCGGCGTTATCGCCGTGCCGGATAACCTGTGCAACCGAGCGGATTGCGGAGCGTCACGGACATCGCGTTGGCCGCTGCGTGCCGGCTCCTGCTACAGCGCGTTTCGGCGAGCGTCGGACGGACCGGCGAGCCAGGCGAAAGCTGGACTGCGTGAGGGTAACAGCATGTGCAGGGCGGCTTTTTCGGTGTGCGGCGGCCATGTGGACAACGACCGCCAACTTCCCGCAAACCCTTGCTCGCCAAGGAGTGTAGGAGTCGACCGACGCAAAGTCAACATTATCTTATGTCTTATATAAGACATAAGTGTTGGCGGGAAAAGGCTGGACGCCGGACAGGCCTTTATGATGAAATGGAAAGATGACTTCGAACCAGGCGAGCGCTGCGAATTCCACCGGCCAGGCAGGCTCGGGCGATGGTTTGCCTGGTGCCGCGCAGGGCGGATCGTCCGCGGTTTCTTCAAACGCTTCTTCAAACGCTTCCACGCCTGCTGCTTCCTCTGTTCCCACCGGCATCGTACCCGCTTCGCCCACGTTCAGCCCGCTGTATCAGCAGATCAAAGGGCTCATTACGCAGGGCCTCGAATCGGGCGAATGGAAGCCGGGTGAAATCATTCCGAGCGAAGTCGAGCTGGCCGCGCGCTACAAGGTGAGTCAGGGCACGGTGCGCAAGGCAATCGACGAACTCGCCGCCGATAACCTGTTGGTGCGCCGTCAGGGCAAGGGCACGTTCGTTGCAACGCACAATGAAGACCGCGCGCAGTTCCGCTTTCTGCGTTTGCTCGCCGACGACGGCGTCGAACATCCGCACGTCAGCCATCTGCTCGAATGTCGGCGTTTGCGCGCGCCGGCCGAGATCGCGCGGCAACTCGAACTGAAACCCGCCGATCCCGTCGTGCTGATCAGACGTCTGCTGCAGTTCGACGGCGAGACCACGGTGCTCGACGAAATCTGGCTGCCGGGCGGCGTGTTCCGCGGCCTCACGCTCGAGCGGCTGTCGGAGTACAAAGGCCCGCTCTACGCGATGTTCGAGACCGAGTTCGGCACACGGATGATCCGCGCGTCGGAGAAAATCCGCGCGGTGGCCGCCGATCCTGCGGTTGCCGAGTTGCTGCACGTCCCTGCCGGTTTCCCGCTATTGTCGGTGGAACGCGTGTCGTACACCTACGGCGATCGACCGGTCGAAGTGCGTCGTGGATGGTATGTCACAACCGGGTATTACTATCAGAACGACTTGAGTTGAAGCACGGTGCGACGGCCTGCGCGAACCGCGCGCGAGGCTGTCGGAGCGCGCTCTCGCCGCGTGCCGCGTAGAGGTTTAACGCGGGTCCGGCATGGCTTTTCGCTGCAGCGCGATATAAAAAGGCGCTAAAATTGCGGATTAGTGTGACTACATAGTAGGGGTCTAGCATGACTGAAGCCGTAAAAAAGCCGAGGCCGGAGTTCCGGAACATCGGTATCGGGCAGATCTTGACGGCATACCGTCTCCCGCTAGCGGGGCGACTGTCGATCCTGCATCGCGTGAGTGGTGCGCTGCTCTTCCTCTTCCTTCCGTTCCTGCTTTACCTCTTCTCGCAGAGCCTCACTTCCGAACTCAGCTTCGAAGTCTTCAAGGCCGTCCTCTCCAACATCATCGTCAAGCTCATCACGCTGGTTCTCGCGTGGGCGTTCCTGTTCCACTTCTGCGCCGGCATCCGTCACCTCGTGATGGATACGAACCACCACGCGGTGTCGAAGGAAAACGGCAAGCGGACGTCGATCATCGTTTTCGTCGTGTCGTCGCTTCTCACGCTCGCTTTCGCGGCGAAACTCTTCGGAGCCTTCTAAAAAAATGTCAGCCCACAATCGAATCGGCCCGAAGCGTCTCGTCGTCGGCGCGCATTACGGTCTGCGCGACTGGCTCGCGCAACGCATCACCGCCGTCGTGATGGCGGTCTACACCGTGATCCTGCTGGCGCTGTTCTTCGGTGCACAGGACTTCTCCTATGAAGGCTGGGCGTCGATCTTCGCGATGCAATGGATGAAGCTCGCCACGTTCGTCGCGCTGCTCTCGCTGTTCTATCACGCGTGGGTCGGTATCCGCGACATCTGGATGGACTACGTGAAGCCCGTCGGCACGCGGCTGGTGCTTCAAGCGCTGACGATCGTCTGGCTGCTCGCATGCGCGGGCTACGCTGCGCAGATTCTCTGGAGAGTGTAAAGAATGGCTGCAATCAAGAATGGTCTGCCGCGTCGCCGTTTCGACGTGGTCATCGTCGGCGCGGGCGGCTCGGGTATGCGCGCGTCGCTGCAACTCGCGCGTGCGGGCCTGTCGGTCTGCGTGCTGTCGAAAGTGTTCCCGACGCGTTCGCACACCGTCGCGGCGCAGGGCGGCATCGGTGCATCGCTCGGCAACATGAGCGAAGACAACTGGCACTACCACTTCTACGACACGATCAAGGGTTCCGACTGGCTCGGCGACCAGGACGCGATCGAGTTCATGTGCCGTGAAGCGCCGAACGCCGTGTACGAGCTCGAACACATGGGCATGCCGTTCGACCGCAACGCCGACGGCACGATCTATCAACGTCCGTTCGGCGGCCACACCGCGAACTATGGCGAGAAGCCGGTGCAGCGCGCGTGCGCGGCAGCCGACCGTACTGGTCACGCACTGCTGCACACGCTGTATCAGCAGAACGTTGCGGCGAAGACGCAGTTCTTCGTCGAATGGATGGCGCTCGATCTGATCCGCGACGCCGACGGCGACGTGCTCGGCGTCACCGCGCTCGAAATGGAAACGGGTGACGTCTACATCCTCGAAGGCAAGACCACGCTGTTCGCCACCGGCGGTGCAGGGCGGATCTTCGCGGCGTCGACCAACGCGTTCATCAACACCGGCGACGGCCTCGGCATGGCGGCCCGCTCGGGCATCGCGCTGCAGGACATGGAGTTCTGGCAGTTCCACCCCACTGGCGTGGCCGGCGCAGGCGTGCTGATTACCGAAGGCGTGCGTGGCGAAGGCGGCATTCTGCGTAACTCGGACGGCGAGCGCTTCATGGAGCGCTACGCGCCGACGCTGAAGGATCTGGCGCCGCGCGACTTCGTCTCGCGTTCGATGGACCAGGAAATCAAGGAAGGTCGCGGCGTCGGTCCGAACAAGGATCACGTGCTGCTCGATCTGTCGCACATCGGCGCGGAGACGATCCTGAAGCGTCTGCCGTCGATCCGCGAAATCGCGCTGAAGTTCGCGAACGTCGACTGCATCAAGGAACCGATCCCGGTCGTGCCGACCATCCACTATCAGATGGGCGGTATCCCGACGAACATGCACGGCCAGGTCGTCGGTACGTCGCGTGATCACGAAGAGCCGGTCAACGGTTTCTACGCGGTCGGCGAATGCTCGTGCGTGTCGGTGCACGGTGCGAACCGTCTCGGCACGAACTCGCTGCTCGACCTCGTGGTGTTCGGCCGCGCAGCCGGCAACCACATCGTCAAGCACGTGAAGGAGCAGAAGGAGCACAAGCCGCTGCCGGCCGATGCCGCCGACTTCGCGCTTGCCCGTCTCGACAAGCTCGACAAATCCTCGTCGGGCGAATACACGCAGGCCATCGCGAACGACATCCGCTCGTCGATGCAGGCGCATGCCGGCGTATTCCGCACGTCGAAGCTGCTGGCCGAAGGCGTCGAGAAGGTGAAGGAACTGTCCGAGCGTGTGCACAACGTGCATCTGAAGGACAAGTCGAAGGTGTTCAACACCGCGCGCGTCGAAGCGCTCGAACTGGCGAACCTGATCGAAGTGGCACGCGCGACGATGGTCTCCGCCGAAGCGCGGAAGGAAAGCCGCGGCGCGCACGCGCAAAGCGACTTCGATCATCGCGACGACGAAAACTGGCTGCGTCACACGCTGTGGTTCAGCGAAGGCGATCGCCTCGATTACAAGCCGGTGCACATGAAGCCGCTGACAGTCGAATCGGTACCGCCGAAAGCGCGGACGTTCTAAGCCCGAGCCGAATCAAAGGAACCTGACATGGCCAAGCGTACATTTGAAATCTACCGCTACGATCCGGACAAGGACGCAGCGCCGCGCATGCAAACCTACGAGATCGAGATCGACTCGCACGAACGCATGCTGCTCGACGCGCTCATCAAGCTGAAGGCCGTCGACGAAACGCTGTCGTTCCGTCGTTCGTGCCGCGAAGGCGTGTGCGGCTCGGACGCGATGAACATCAACGGCAAGAATGGTCTGGCGTGTCTGCAGAACATGAACGACCTGCCGCAGAAGATCGTGCTGCGTCCGCTGCCGGGCCTGCCCGTCGTGCGCGACCTGATCTGCGACTTCACGCAGTTCTTCAACCAGTATCACTCGATCAAGCCGTACCTGATCAACGATACGCCGCCGCCGGAAAAGGAACGTCTGCAGTCGCCGGAAGAACGCGACGAGCTCGACGGCCTGTACGAGTGCATTCTGTGCGCGAGCTGCTCGACGTCGTGCCCGAGCTTCTGGTGGAATCCGGACAAGTTCGTCGGCCCGGCCGGCCTGCTGCAAGCCTACCGTTTCATCGCGGATAGCCGCGACGAAGCGACCGGCGAGCGTCTGGACAATCTGGAAGATCCGTACCGTCTGTTCCGCTGCCATACGATCATGAACTGCGTCGACGTGTGCCCGAAGGGCCTGAACCCGACGAAGGCGATCGGCAAGATCAAGGAATTGATGGTTCGCCGCACGGTCTGATGTCTGACATGGACGTAACCGCGCACCAGTCCGACCCGCTGCGCCGCGCGCGCCTTCGCTGGCGCGCGCGGCGTGGTCTGCTGGAAAACGATCTGATTTTCGAGCGTTTTTTCGGCAAATACGAGCATGACCTCAGCGATGCCGACGTCGGCGCACTCACGCGCCTGCTCGAGCTGAGCGATAACGACCTGATGGACTTGCTGCTCGTGCGCAAGGAACCTGAAGGCGACCTTGCCGCCCCGGATGTCATACGGGTGCTGCAGCTGTTGCGTACCGCGTGAGCGTCGCGAGTACAGGCAGGCAGCGCAAGTAGTGCACGCGGGCACCGCCACCGGTGCCGCCGGGCGTGCAGATTATCGAAACCCTGTTTCTATTCTTCGATTGAGGATGTGCCATGACCCCGTCTGATGTAAAAGCCACGCTATCGTTCAGCGACAACTCGCCTAGCGTTGAAATGCCGATCTACAAGGGCACGATGGGCCCGGACGTGATCGACATCCGCAAACTGTACGGCCAGACCGGCAAGTTCACGTACGACCCGGGCTTCATGTCGACGGCGGCGTGTAACTCGGCCATCACGTACATCGACGGCGACAAGGGCGAACTGCTGTATCGCGGTTATCCGATCGACAACCTCGCGCAGAACGCCGACTTCCTCGAAACCTGCTACCTGCTGCTGAAGGGCGAACTGCCGAACGCCGAGCAGAAAGCCGAGTTCGAAGACACCGTCACGAAGCACACGATGGTGCACGAGCAGATGCAGTTCTTCTTCCGCGGCTTCCGTCGCGATGCGCACCCGATGGCGATTCTGGTCGCGGCAGTGGGCGCGCTGTCGGCGTTCTATCACGACTCGCTCGACATCAATAACCCGCGTCACCGTGAAGTGTCGGCGATCCGCATGATCGCGAAGCTGCCGACGCTGGTCGCGATGGCGTACAAGTACAGCATCGGCCAGCCGTTCGTTTATCCGCGCAACGAGCTGTCGTACAGCGCGAATTTCATGCGGATGATGTTCTCGAATCCGTGTGAGGAATACAAGGTCAACGACGTGCTGGTGCGCGCGCTCGACCGCATCTTGATCCTGCATGCGGATCACGAACAGAATGCGTCGACGTCGACGGTGCGTCTTGCCGGTTCGTCGGGTGCGAATCCGTTCGCGTGTATCGCTGCGGGTATCGCGTGTCTGTGGGGCCCGGCGCACGGCGGCGCGAACGAAGCCGCGCTGAACATGCTGGAAGAAATCGGCTCGGTCGACAACATCCCCGAATTCATCAAGCAGGTGAAGGACAAGAACTCCGGCGTGAAGCTGATGGGCTTCGGTCACCGCGTGTACAAGAATTACGATCCGCGTGCGAAGCTGATGCGCGAGACGTGCTACGAAGTGCTCGAAGAACTGGGCCTGCACGACGATCCGCTGTTCAAGCTCGCGATGGAACTCGAAAAGATCGCGCTGGAAGACGAATACTTCGTGTCGCGCAAGCTGTACCCGAACGTCGACTTCTACTCGGGCATCGTGCAGCGCGCGCTGGGTATCCCGACGTCGATGTTCACGTGCATCTTCGCGATGGCTCGCACGGTCGGCTGGATTGCGCAGTGGAACGAAATGATCGCTGATCCGGAACAGAAGATCGGTCGTCCGCGTCAGCTGTTCGTCGGCGAAACGCCGCGCGAAGCTAAGGCTGTCGACAAGCGTTAAAAGCTGTCGCTGTCGCGCGGCAGTTGCGCGCGACGCATCGCATCGCTTCGTAAAAACGCCCCGGCGGGTTATCCGTCGGGGCGTTTTGTTTTGTGTGTGTTGGCGGCTTTGTCGAAGCCGGTTTTAGTACGCGAACTTTTGATAGGCCTCTGGCGTACCCGGCGCATCGAGTGAGCCGACGCGCGGCATGTGGCGCAGCAGCCGTTTCGCGCGTGGGCTGAGGCGCCGGTCGATGTCGACCGGCACATCGATATGAACCTCGGGCCGGAAGTACCAGCTTCGGCTGTAGCCGATCACGACCATCGGCCGCGGCTCGTCGGTTCGATTCGGCGTGCCTCGATGCAACGCGCGGACGTCGCGGATCATCACGTCGCCGAGTTCCATTTCGATCGCGTGCAAGTCGACGCGCTTTTCTTGCCATGCTCGCTGTGCTTCGTCCGGACGCATCCGATGCGTGCCGAGCGTTGTTTCGAACGGGCCGTTTTCGAGCGTGACGTCGCAGAGCGGAAAGTTGACCGCAAGCTGGAACGACGGCGTTTCCGGAAGCACGTCGAAGAGCGGCGGCGTGTCGCGATGAACGTCCTGATAGGTCGACCCGTTCAGCGGCGTGTCGGTTGCGAGCTGGCACATCACCGGATCGTCGCCCGCGACGCGCTCGACGATGCCGAGAATCGTCGGGTCGCAGAAGATGCTTTCGTCGGCGAACACGCCCGCGAACGGCAACGTGATGTAGTGCCGGTGATCGCCGCGAACGGCCGTCGTGCCCGATGCGATGCGCTCACGCAGTAGCGGCTCGAACGCTGCGCGCCACGCGATCAAGGTCGCCTTCGGGAAATGGTGCTTCAGGACGACCATGCCGTCGCGTTCGAAGGTTGCCGCGTGCTCGTCGAGTTGATCTGAGGAAAGGTCGGTCACGATCGCCTCCTTGTTTTTGCTGGCCAGTTTAGTACGCGGCGCAATCAACGCGAATGCTGAGCCGTTTTCAACCGTTGCCGTGCAGCGGGCGCGTGTTCAAGCGAAGGCGGTCGTGCATCGAGCGCCGGCGTGTCCGAAGCAGCCGGCGGCGTGTGCCCATGGGTTTCGAAAAAACGCCGCCACGTGCCCGGCGTCATTCCACGCGCCGCGAGAAACTGCCGGTTGAAATTGGCGAGATTCGGGAAGCCCGCCTTCGCCGCGATGACTGCGATCGGCCAGGTCGTATCGGTGAGTTGCCGCGTCGCATACGCGATGCGCACACGGCTCAGATAACGCCCGACACTCTCGCCGACATGCCGGACGAAATGACGATGCAGCGAGCGTTCCGACAGATTCGCGACGGCGCACAGGTCGGCCATTCGCAGCGGCTCCGCGAAACGCCGGTCGAGTAGATCGAGTACGCGGTTCAACCGCTCGGCCTCGGGCGCGCTGCCTGCTCTCGTGCTTGCATGCGCGCCAGGTGCTGCGAGCGGCTGCGCGTCGTCTTCCGCGACGAGCGCGAGCACGTCGAGCACCGCCGCGAGTCGACGACGGGGCTCAGCATCCAGCAGGTCGGGCACGCGTGCCCGCATCGCGGCGGCCGTCTCCGCTGTGAACTGGAGCCCCGGCGCAGCGCGACGCAACAGCGAGCGTAGCGCGGCGAACTCGGGACAGCAGTCGGCGATGCGCCGCACCCAATCCCCGCTGAACCACACGACGATCGCCACCTGCGGCTCGCGCGCTTTCAGCGGCGCGCTCGACGCCCACGTGTGCGGCATGTCCGGCGGCACGAGCACGAGATCGTCGCCCGCATAGTCGCCGACGTGATCGCCGACGAAACGACGACCCCGGCTGTTCATCGTCAGCGTGAGTTCGTATTCGGGATGGTGATGCCACTCGAACGGAATCTGCGCGAGCTGCCGGTGATAGACGCGCACCGAACAGCCGTCGGGGATCGTCACGCGTTCGTACTGGGGCTTCATGAGAATCGTCCAGTCGTTAGGATGAAAACTGGAAAGCGGCGAATGTCTGGATTGTATCGATAGTTGGCAGGAAAGCATGGCTTCCGGTTGTCGAACGCGCCTAATCTTGGCTGCACGTTTCGACGCAACCGCGCACCTACAACCGACTCACGAGGAGACCTCCCATGCCGCTCGTCATCGACAACCTGCCCGACGCGATCCGCTCGACGAAACGCGCGCTACGCGCCGCGCTGCCCGACTACGCCCGCGTGTTTCGCGAACTCGAAGGTGAGATCGTGCGGCAGGTCGATGCGATTCGCCGCGACCACGCGCGTGGCGTGGATACGATTCCGGTCTTCAACTACGCGTCGATCGCTGCGGACGATGTCGATCCAGCGACGGTCGCGCAACTGCGCACGCGCGGCGCGTGCGTCGTGCGCGGCGTGTTCGACGCGCGCCAGGCGAGCGACTGGAACGACGAGATCGGCGAATACGTCGCAAGCAACCGGCTCGACGAGCGTCTCGCGCATCGCGCCGAGGATAAATACTTCGGCACGTTGTCGTCGAGCAAGCCGCAAATCTATGGCGTGTACTGGTCGAAGCCGCAGGTCGCCGCGCGGCAGTCGGTGGCACTCACGCGCACACGTGTGTTCCTGAATCGTCTGTGGCGCGCGCATAGCGAAGGGCGGCAGCATTTCGATCCGGACCACGTGCCGGCCTACGCCGACCGGATTCGCCGGCGTCCGCCGGGTTCGGAATCGCTGGGCCTGTCGCCGCATGTCGATGGCGGCTCGGTCGAACGCTGGCTCGATCCGAATTTTCAGCGCGTCTATCGGCACGTGTTGTCGGGCAACTGGCGTGCGTACGATCCGTTCGATGCCGCATGGCGACCTGACGTGCAGGAGATTGCGTCGCCGGCAGTGTGCTCGATGTTCCGCACGTTCCAGGGCTGGACCGCGCTGACACCGCAAGGCCCCGGCGACGGCACGCTGCAATTGATCCCCGTTGCGAATGCGATGGCCTGGGTGATCCTGCGCGCGCTGCAGGACGACGTGCCCGACGACGCACTGTGCGGCGCGCAACCGGCGCGCGCGCTGTCGATCAAGCCCGAGTGGCACGCACCGCTACTCGATGCAGTTGTGCCGATTCCTCAGATGCAACCCGGCGACGCGGTGTTCTGGCACGCGGACGTCGTGCATTCGGTCGAAGACGTGCATCGTGGCGCCGGCGACAGCAACGTGATGTACATCGCGGCGGCGCCATCGTGCGCGAAGAACGACGCGTATCTGAAGCGTCAGTTGCCGGCTTTTCTGAGCGGCGAGAGTCCGCCGGATTTTCCGGGCGATCACTTCGAGACGGATTTTGTCGGGCGTGCTGGAGAGAGCGATCTGACGGAGTCGGGTCGCGCGCAACTGGGGTTCGCTGCCCGAGCTTAAGCGGCGAACGCGTGCATGGGCGAGGTACACGGAGGATATGCCGGGTGCCTCCGATACAGGTATCGCCACTACCAGCCAACCCCATGTTTTTTATCGGTTTTCTGCTCGGGCTGCCAGCAAAACGCGTGAGCTGCGTGGCATAATCGACCGCACACGGACCGCTTGTAGTCCGCGCTTCCGTCATTACTACCCGCATACCATGGCACAGACTCTCTACGACAAATTGTGGAACACGCATGTGGTCCACACGGAAGAAGACGGCACCACGATTCTCTATATCGACCGGCACCTGCTGCACGAAGTCACGAGCCCGCAGGCGTTCGAAGGTCTGAAGCTGAACGAGCGCCCGGTGTGGCGCATCAGCGCAAACCTGGCCGTGTCCGATCACAACGTGCCGACCACCGACCGTTCGCACGGCATCACCGATCCCGTCTCGAAGCTGCAGGTCGATACGCTCGATTCGAACTGCGACGCGTACGGCATCACGCAGTTCAAGATGAACGACATGCGTCAGGGCATCGTGCACATCATCGGGCCGGAGCAGGGCGCGACGCTGCCGGGCATGACGATCGTGTGCGGCGATTCACACACGTCCACGCACGGCGCGTTCGGTGCGCTCGCGCACGGCATCGGCACGTCGGAAGTCGAGCACGTGCTGGCCACGCAGACGCTGCTGCAAAAGAAGAGCAAGAACATGCTCGTCAAGGTGGAAGGCGCGCTGCCGCGCGGCTGCACCGCGAAGGACATCGTGCTCGCGATCATCGGCAAGATCGGCACCGCGGGCGGCACCGGCTACGCAATCGAATTCGGCGGCTCGACCATCCGTTCGCTGACGATGGAAGGCCGCATGACCGTCTGCAACATGGCGATCGAAGCGGGCGCGCGCGCCGGCATGGTCGCCGTCGACGATACAACCATCGAATACCTGAAGGGCCGTCCGTTCTCGCCGCAGGGCGTCGAATGGAATCAGGCCGTCGAATACTGGAAGCAGTTCAATTCGGATGCGGGTGCGCATTTCGATCGCGTGGTCGAACTGAACGCGGCTGAAATCGTGCCGCAGGTCACGTGGGGCACATCGCCGGAAATGGTCACGTCGATCGACGGTCGCGTGCCCGATCCCGAGCGTGAAAAAGATCCGGTGAAGCGCGGTGCGATCGAACGCGCGCTGCAATACATGGCGCTCGAACCGAACCTGCCGATCGAATCGATCAAGCCGGACAAGGTGTTCATCGGCTCGTGCACGAACGCACGTATCGAAGATCTGCGCGCGGCCGCGTACGTCGTGAAGAAGCTCGGTCGGCGCGTTGCGCCGACCATCCGGCTCGCAATGGTGGTGCCGGGCTCCGGTCTCGTGAAGGCGCAGGCCGAACGCGAAGGGCTCGACAAGGTGTTCACCGACGCCGGTTTCGAATGGCGTGCGCCGGGCTGCTCGATGTGCCTCGCGATGAATGCCGACCGGCTCGATCCGGGCGAGCGTTGCGCGTCGACGTCGAACCGCAACTTCGAAGGACGTCAGGGCGCGGGCGGGCGCACCCATCTGGTCAGTCCGGCGATGGCGGCGGCTGCGGCCATCGAAGGGCATTTCGTCGATATTCGCAAGCTGGGGTGAATGCCATGAAGACCTCCACGTTCTGGCGCCGTGCCGCGCTGCTGATGCTGACCGGCATGCTGGTCGGGCTAGCCGGTTGCAACACAGTCTCGGGCTTCGGTCAGGACATGAGCGATGCCGGACACGCGATCAAGAAGGCGGCGGATTGATACGTCGCCATGCCGTGCGGGGCGTATCCGCTGCCGCACGGTGCTTTTCGATTTCACCGGCCGCGCCATCGTGCATTCAATCGCACGTTGCGCGTGCCGGTCTCAACTCTGGTGGGTGATGGGCCATGGATAAATTCATCGTACACACGGGCGTCGTGGCGCCGCTCGATCGCGAGAACGTCGATACCGACGCGATCATTCCGAAGCAGTTCCTGAAGTCGATCAAGCGCACCGGCTTCGGGCCGAATGCGTTCGACGAATGGCGTTACCTCGATCACGGCGAACCTGGGCAGGACAATTCGAAGCGTCCGCTGAATCCCGATTTCGTGCTGAACCAGCCGCGCTATCAAGGCGCGTCCGTGCTGATCGCGCGCAAGAACTTCGGCTGCGGCAGCTCGCGCGAACATGCGCCGTGGGCGCTCGAGCAGTACGGTTTTCGCGCGCTGATCGCGCCGAGCTTCGCCGATATTTTCTACAACAACTGCTTCAAGAACGGCGTGCTGCCGATCGTGCTGACCGAACAGCAGGTCGATCATCTGTTCAACGAAACCTACGCGTTCAACGGCTTCCAGCTGACGATCGATCTCGAAGCGCAAGTCGTGCGCACGACCGACGGCGGCGCCGAATATCCGTTCGACGTCGCGGGTTTCCGCAAGTACTGTCTGCTGAACGGCTTCGACGACATCGGCCTTACGCTACGTCACTCGGATCTGATTCGTCAGTTCGAAACCGAGCGTCTCGCGAAGCAGCCGTGGCTGAATCACCGCATCGTCGGCTGACACGGCCGTTTCATTGAAGCGTTTCTTCCAAGAGCAACCAGCAAGGAATTCCGCATGAAAATCGCAGTATTGCCGGGCGACGGCATTGGCCCCGAGATTGTCACCGAGGCCGTGAAGGTTCTGAATGCACTCGGCGAAAAGTTCGAGCTCGAAGAAGCGCCGGTGGGCGGCGCGGGTTACGAGGCGAAGGGCCATCCGCTGCCCGACTCGACGCTCGCGCTCGCGAAGGAAGCCGACGCAATCCTGTTCGGCGCGGTCGGCGACTGGAAGTACGACAACCTCGAACGCGCGCTGCGTCCGGAGCAGGCCATCCTCGGGCTGCGCAAGCATCTGCAGCTGTTCGCGAATTTCCGTCCGGCGATCTGCTATCCGCAGTTGACGGGTGCGTCGTCGCTGAAGGAAGAAATCGTTTCGGGCCTCGACATCCTGATCGTGCGCGAACTGAACGGCGATATTTATTTCGGTGCACCGCGCGGTTTGCGTGACGCACCGGACGGTCCGTTCGCCGGCGCGAAGGAAGGCTTCGACACGATGCGTTATTCGGAGCCCGAAGTGCGCCGCATCGCGCACGTCGCGTTCCAGGCAGCGCAGAAGCGCGGCAAGCAGCTGACCTCCGTCGACAAGGCGAACGTGCTTGAAACGTCGCAGTTCTGGCGGGACGTGATGATCGACGTCGCGAAGGAATACGCGGACGTCGAGCTGTCGCACATGTACGTCGACAACGCGGCGATGCAGCTTGTGAAGGCGCCGAAATCATTCGACGTGATCGTGACCGGCAACATGTTCGGCGACATCCTGTCGGACGAGGCCGCGATGCTGACGGGCTCGATCGGCATGCTGCCTTCGGCTTCGCTCGACAAGAACAACAAGGGTCTCTACGAACCGTCGCACGGTTCGGCACCGGACATCGCGGGCAAGGGCATCGCCAATCCGCTCGCCACGATCCTGTCGGCCGCGATGATGCTGCGCTACTCGTTGAACAAGGTGGAGCAGGCCGATCGCATCGAGCGCGCGGTGAAGACGGTGCTGGAGCAGGGCTATCGCACCGGCGATATCCGGACGCCGGGTTGCAAACAGATCGGTACGGTCGCGATGGGCGACGCGGTGCTGGCAGCGCTCTGATCCTGGGCAGTCTGTTGTTGTTGCAGGGTTCAGGTTGTGAAGTTCGCAATGGACCGCTTTCGCGGTCCGTTGCGCTAAAAATGGCATGTTTGGGCGGCCTGTACCGCTGTTTTCGGGTTTTCGTGTAGACTCTCCGCATGGCGAAGATGACTCAAATCTCCTCGATTTCTAACCTCCACGGCAAAACGGCCCGTGCGGTTGAGTTCGCCATCGTCGTCAAGACGTCGATCAAAACGATTACCCCGAAAACGATCACGAAGCGCTGATCGTCCGTCGTGCCCGCCCGTCTTCCCCGCGCGGTCACGCCGGGCAAGGTAGCGGGGAAGTTTCCACTCGAAGGGTAAGTCATGAACGTAGGTCTCGTAGGTTGGCGCGGCATGGTCGGCAGCGTCCTGATGCAACGTATGCAGCAGGAAGGCGATTTCGACCTTATCGAACCGGTGTTTTTCAGCACCAGCAATGCGGGCGGCAACGCGCCGTCGTTCGCCAAAAACGAGACAAAGCTCAAGGACGCGTCGAGCATCGACGACCTGAAGAAGTGCGACATCGTCATCACGTGCCAGGGCGGCGACTACACCAACGAAATTTTCCCGAAGCTGCGCGCGGCGGGCTGGAACGGCTACTGGATCGACGCGGCATCGTCGCTGCGGATGAAGGACGATGCCGTCATCATCCTCGATCCGGTCAACCTCGACGTGATCAAGAACGCGCTTGTGAAGGGCCAGAAGAATTTCATCGGCGGCAACTGCACGGTCAGCCTGATGCTGATGGCGCTGGGCGGCCTGTTCCGTGAAAACCTGATCGACTGGATGACGGCGATGACGTACCAGGCCGCATCGGGCGCGGGCGCGCAGAACATGCGCGAGCTGCTGTCGCAGATGGGCACGCTGCACGGCGCGGTACAAAACGAACTCGCTGATCCTTCGTCGGCGATTCTCGATATCGACCGCCGCGTGCTCGCCGCGATGAACGGCGACAGCATGCCGACCGACCATTTTGGCGTGCCGCTCGCGGGCTCGCTGATTCCGTGGATCGACAAGGATCTCGGCAACGGCATGTCGAAGGAAGAATGGAAGGGCGGCGCCGAAACCAACAAGATTCTCGGCAAGCCTGCGATGGGCACGCCGGGTTCGATTCCGGTCGACGGCCTGTGCGTGCGGATCGGCGCAATGCGCTGCCACTCGCAGGCGCTGACGATCAAGCTGAAGAAAGACGTGCCGCTCGACGAAGTGAACAGCATTCTCGCGTCGGCGAACGACTGGGTGAAGGTCGTGCCGAACGAGCGCGAAGCGTCGATGCGTGATCTGTCGCCTGCCGTGGTGACGGGCACGCTGACGGTGCCGGTTGGCCGGCTGCGCAAGCTCGCGATGGGCGGCGAATATCTGTCCGCATTCACGGTCGGTGACCAGCTGCTGTGGGGCGCCGCGGAACCGCTGCGCCGCATGCTGCGCATTCTGCTCGACAAGTAAAGTAAACTACGCGCTCACGACGCGTAGACAGTCTGCAAGCGTCGCGTATTCCGCGGCGCTTTTTTCATTGTGTGCTCCGAATCCTGTTCTCAATCCATCGCAAACAAGGCCGCGCGACGACGCGCCAGGAGTCCCGATGATCGTTCGACAACCCGGTCTTTTGCGACCTGCGTTGCGTAGTCGCCTGTATCGCTGGCCGGCGGCCGCGACGGCGGCTTTTCTGATTGTTACCGGCACCTGCGTTGCGCAGGGGGCGCCGGCTTCGGCTGCGAGTGCGGCGAGCGTTTCGAGCGCTGTAAGTGCGACCAGCGCTGTCGGTGCGTCCGAGCCTGTTTCTGCGATCGGTCTGCCGGCTGCGCAGTACACCGTGCGCGCGGGAGAGTCGCTGAACGACGTCGCTATCGCTGTGACGCAGTCGCACGATCGCGCGACGCTGGCTCGCGCGGCACGCGCGCTGTTCGACGCGAATCCCGCCGCGTTCATGGGGCACGACCCGAGCCGGATGAAAATCGGTGCGGTGATGAATGTGCCGACGCTCGATGCGTCGGGGGCGGTTGTGGGGGCGTCGGGTGCTGCGGGGGCATCGGCGGCTGGGGCATCGTCGACGTCTGCGAGCCAGAGTGCGGCAGCAAGTGCGCCGACGGGGAATGCGTCGGCGAGCGCGGCTTCGGTGGCGGCTTCCTCTGCTGCGGGCGCGACTGCTGCTCAGTCGGCGTCCGCTTCGGTTGCTCAAGCCTCGTCGACGCCTTCTTCCTCTTCCTCTTCCGCTGCCGATACGACGCAAGCCGGGTCCCAGCCGTCCGTCGCGCCGCAGGATGCGCACGCGAGCGGCGCACATGTGTGGAGCGGCACCATCCAGCAGTCCGCGAGTGCGCCCGAAGCGGCGTCGGCCGGGGCGGCTTCGGTTCCGGCGGCGTCGCAGCCGCGCGCGCAGGTGTCGAGTCTCCAGCAGTTGCTCGCGTTGAAGAACCGCGTGCTGATGGAACTGCAGAAGCACGGGATCGGATCGACAGGGCAATCGAAGGCGGGTGCCAATGGCGCGTCGACGGCTGCGGTCGCATCCGCGGCTTCGACATCCGCGAGTGGGGGCGCTGCGACTGGTGCGTCGACCGTTCCGGCGACGCAGGCTGGTAGCGGGTCATCGTTGACTGACGGTCAGTTCGGCTTCACGCAGACTCAACTGGGTATCGGCGCAGTGATCGGCGCTGCGCTCGTCGTGTTGCTGACGGGTCTGTCGATGCGCAAGCGTCGCCCGGCGAAGCCGGCAGCGGATGCCGCGAAGCAGACCGACGCTCCTGCGCGTCCGGCGACGCTGCTCGAGAAGGACGCGGCTGCCTACGCCGCGCGACTCAAGGAGCAAGAGCCTGAGGCCGACGAGCCCGCCTCGACGGTTCACGACGATGGCGAGCATGGGAAACCCGCCGAAACGCTCACTGCCGTCGCCGAACATCCGACGCTCGATGGCGCAACGACCGCCGCGAGTCTTGCAGCCGCCGCTGCACTGGGTGCCGAGGCATTGCCGACGCAGACCATCCAGCCCGTCGATGCAAACCAGCCGCATGTTGATGAGCCACAGCCTGTCGATGGTGCGAAGGAAGACGCAGCTCCGTCGCTGAACGACGCAACGACCACGGCGAGTCTTGGCGCGGCGACCGAACTTGGCGCCGACGCGTTGCCGCCTGCTTCGCTCGAAGCGGACGAGGAACGCGACACGCCGTCGCCTGCCGTCGAGCCGACACCGGCCCATGTACCCGTACCGTTCCCGCGCGACGCAATGGTCGCGTTCGGCAGTCTCGACCTGTCTTTGCCGCCGCGCAGTGGCCCCGCAGTCGATGTGCCTCCGCTGCCTGCAACAACGCACGCAGAACCCGAGCCGACGCCGGATGAACCCGCTCCGCTGGTAGACACTCCGACGACGCCTCCCCCGGTCGAGCCGCACGCAGCCGAACACCCGGTGTTTGGGGCGTCGACCGAATCGCATACAGCTGAGCAGCTGACGCCGGCAGCCTCAAGCGAATCGCACATTGACGAGCAGTCCGCGCCGACAGCTTCGACCGAGTTGCACGCAACTGAGCAGCCCGCGCCGACAGCTTCGACCGAATCGCACGTAGGTGAACAGCCCCCACTGACAGCTTCAACTGAGTCGCCTGCACCCGAGCAGCTCACGCCTACGCCCGAGCCCACCCACGCCGCCGCCGAGACAGCCGCAGCCACAACCACCACCGCAGCCATCGCCGGCCTCGGCGCAGCCCGCTTCGGCGCCCTAAACCTCGACTTCGATCTCGAACTCCCGCCAAGCCCCGCGCAACCGATTCCCGCGTTCACGGCGGAAGAACTCGCCCGGATCGCGCGCAACAAGCTCGATCTCGCGTCGGAATACATCGCGCTCGGCGACCTGAACGGCGCACGCACATTGATCAACGAAGTGATCGCCGCGAACGACACCGGCACGCGCGACGAAGCGCGCGCGTTGCTGTCGACGCTCGCGCCGTTGTCGTGATGCGGATCGCGCTCGGCATCCAGTACGACGGCGCTGCGTTCAACGGCTGGCAGTCGCAGTCGCATGGCAAGACCGTCCAGGATGCGCTCGAACGCGCGCTGCGCGAATTCGCGCAGACGCCGCTGCAGACGGTCGTCGCGGGACGGACCGATACGGGCGTGCACGGTCTCGGCCAGGTCGCGCATTTCGACACTGATCTGCAACGCGACGATTTTTCGTGGGTACGCGGCACGAACGCGTTCCTGCCGCAGAGCGTCGCCGTGCAGTGGGCGAAGCCGATGCCGGACGCGTTTCATGCACGCTTTGCCGCGTTCGAGCGGACTTATTACTACGCGCTCTACGTGCATCCGGTGCGTTCGCCGATGCTCGTGGGTCGTGCGGGCTGGGTGCATACGCCCCTCGACGTCGACGCGATGCGTGCGGCCGCCGCGTGTCTGATCGGCGAGCATGATTTTTCGGCGTTCCGCTCGTCGGAATGTCAGTCGAAGACGCCGGTCAAGCATCTGCACCAGATCGACGTGCGCCAGCAGGGCGACTTCATCCACTTCCGCTTCCGTGCGAATGCGTTCCTGCATCACATGGTGCGCAACCTGATGGGCTGCCTCGTCGCGGTCGGCCGTGGCCGCTATCCGGTCGAATGGCTGGCCGACGTGCTGGCGGGCCGCGACCGTTCGCGCGCCGCGCCGACCTTCATGCCAGACGGGTTATACCTCGCAAAGGTCGGCTATCCTGACATATTCACGGTACCGCCGCCGCAATCCGGCAGCGTACCGTGGAGCACTTTATGGACCGACTGATTTCCGCCATGAACCGAGACCAGACCGCGCCCGCCGCAGACGCAGACACCACACAGCAGACCCGCGCCGCCGCTACCGTACCGCACCGGACGCGAATCAAGCTGTGCGGTCTTTCAACCCCCGCCGACGTCGAGCACGCGATCGACCTCGGCGCCGACGCGATTGGCTTCGTGTTCTATCCGCCGAGCCCGCGTTCGGTCGGCATCGTGCAGGCGCTCGAGATGGCGCGCGACATTCCGCCGTTCGTGTCGGTGGTGGGACTGTTCGTCAACGCGTCGCCGGAATGGATCCAGGAAGTCACGTGCAACGTGCCGCTGACCCTGCTGCAGTTTCACGGCGACGAAACGCCCGCGCAATGCAACTCGCTCGCCGCCATTGCGGGTTTGCCTTGGTTGCGCGCGTTACGCGTCGCGGCGGATACTCAGCGAGCCGATTTGGTAGAATCGGCACTTAACTATTCGGCTGCCAGTGGCCTTCTGCTCGACACGCATGTCGAGGGCTATGGCGGCGGCGGGAAGGTCTTCGATTGGTCACTTATTCCAGCAGAGCTCGCGCGTCGGGCCGTTTTGAGTGGTGGGTTGAACGCGCAAAACGTCAGTGACGCGATCCATCGCGTGCGTCCGTACGCGGTCGATGTCTCCAGCGGCATCGAGGTAGCGGGCGCAAAGGGCGTGAAGGATCACGCCCGGATGGCGGCGTTCGTACGCGCAGTGCGCGACGCGGACGCCGGATGATTCCGGTGGCGCCGGTGTGTCATGCACCCGGCTCCGCCCACTGAGAAGAGTGACGCAATGTACAACTTGCCTGACGAAAGAGGCCACTTTGGCCAGTATGGCGGCGTGTTCGTCGCCGAAACGCTGGTCCATGCGCTCGACGAGCTGCGTGCGGCCTACGCCCGATATCAACACGACCCCGAGTTCGTCGCCGAATACGAGCACGAACTGAAGTACTTCGTCGGTCGTCCGTCCCCTATCTATCACGCAAAACGCTGGAGCGAAATGCTCGGCGGCGCGCAGGTGTTCCTCAAACGCGAGGATCTGAACCACACCGGCGCGCACAAGATAAACAACGTGATCGGCCAGGCGCTGCTCGCGAAGCGCATGGGCAAGCCGCGCGTGATCGCCGAAACGGGCGCCGGCCAGCACGGCGTCGCGACCGCGACGATCGCCGCGCGCTTCGGGCTGGAGTGCGTGGTCTACATGGGCTCCGAGGACGTGCGCCGGCAAGCGGCCAACGTCTACCGGATGAAGCTGCTCGGCGCGACGGTCGTGCCGGTCGAATCGGGTTCGCGGACGTTGAAGGACTCGCTCAACGAAGCGATGCGCGACTGGGTCACCAATGTCGAGAACACGTTCTACATCATCGGCACCGTGGCCGGCCCGCATCCGTACCCGATGATGGTGCGCGACTTCCAGCGCGTGATCGGCGACGAATGCAAGGTGCAGATGCCTGAGCTGACCGGTCGTCAGCCCGATGCGGTGATCGCGTGCGTGGGCGGCGGATCGAATGCGATGGGGATTTTTTACCCGTACATCGAAGACAAGTCCGTGCAACTGATCGGCGTCGAACCTGCCGGCGACGGCCTTGAAACCGGCCGCCATGCTGCGTCGCTGACGTGCGGTACGCCGGGCGTACTGCACGGCAACCGCACCTATCTGCTGCAGGACGAAAACGGCCAGATCATCGAGGCGCATTCGGTGTCGGCCGGACTCGACTATCCGGGCGTCGGACCCGAGCACGCATGGCTGAAGGACAGCGGACGCGCGCAGTACGTCTGCGCGACGGACGACGAAGCGCTGAAAGCGTTCCACGACTGCTGCCGGATCGAGGGCATCATTCCCGCGCTCGAATCGAGTCATGCGCTCGCGTACGCCGCGAGGCTCGCGCCGACGTTGCCAAAGGACAAGCTCCTGCTGGTCAACCTGTCGGGCCGCGGCGACAAGGACATGCATACGGTCGCTGAGCGATCGGGCATCCAGTTCTGAGCGCCGCGACGATGCGCGACGAGTTCGACGAGCCGCAGCCGGCAGACGCCGCCGAAACGGCGCTTGCCGGTCCGGCTGCAGCGACCCAGGAGCGGGCGGACGCGCCGGTTGGCGTACGTCCCGCGGAACTGCCGCCGCTGCCGCCCGGCATCGAACTGCACAACCGCGATTTTCTGACCGATGTGGCCAGCCTTCCGGACGGGTCGATCGACCTGATCCTCGCCGATCCGCCGTACGGGCTCGGCAAGGACTACGGCAACGATTCGGATATGCGCTCGGGCGAAGACTTTCTCGCGTGGACGCGAGAGTGGCTCGCTCTGGCGATTCCGAAACTCAAGCCGACCGGTTCGCTGTACGTGTTCTGCACCTGGCAATACGCGCCGGAGATCTTCTGCTTTCTGAAGACCCGGCTCACGATGGTCAACGAGATCATCTGGGACCGGCGCGTCCCCAGCATGGGCGGCACGACCCGCCGCTTTACGTCCGTGCACGACAACATCGGCTTTTTCGCGGTATCGAAGGAGTATTACTTCGATCTCGATCCCGTCCGCATCCCGTACGATGCCGTTACGAAGAAGGCGCGTTCGCGCAAGTTGTTCGCTGGCAGCAAATGGCTGGAAATCGGCTACAACCCCAAGGACGTCTGGTCGGTATCGCGCCTGCACCGGCAGCACGCGGAGCGGGTCGATCACCCGACCCAGAAGCCTCTGGAAATCGTCGAGCGGATGGTGCTCGCGAGTTGTCCGCCGGGCGGCCGTGTGCTCGACCCGTTCATGGGGAGCGGCACCACGGCCGTGGCCTGTGCCCGCCAGCGACGCGAATTCGTCGGCTATGAAATCAACGAGAGTTACTGCGCGATAGCGCGCGAACGCGTGATCGCGGTCGCAGCGCAAGCCTCGGCTGGGCCGGCCGCGACCGGCGTTGCTGCCGGTCCGGTCGCTGCCACGACCTGAGCGGTCGGCGCGCAGTCTTCTTCAAGAGAAAATCCATGTCCCGTATCGAAAAAACTTTCGCGGCACTGGCCGCACAACGCAAAAAAGGGTTGATCCCGTTCATGACGGCGGGCGATCCCGATCCGAAACGTACCGTCGAATTCATGCATGCGCTCGCCGCCGGCGGCGCCGACGTGATCGAACTCGGCGTGCCGTTCTCGGACCCGATGGCCGACGGCCCGGTGATCCAGCAATCGTCGGAGCGCGCACTGGCGCACGGCGTCTCGCTGCGTCACGTGCTCGCCGACGTGAAACGCTTCCGCGAACACAACACGACGACGCCCGTCGTGCTGATGGGCTACGCGAATCCGATCGAACGGATGGGCGCCGATGCGTTCGCGGCGGCCGCGCAGGATGCGGGCGTCGACGGCGTGCTGGTGGTCGACTATCCGCCGGAAGAATCGATCGAATTCGCGCAAAGGATGCGTGCCGCCGAGATCGATCCGATCTTTCTGCTCGCGCCGACGTCGACCGACGAACGCATCGCCGCAGTCGGCCGGGTGGCGAGCGGGTACGTCTACTATGTGTCGCTAAAAGGGGTGACCGGCTCCGCAAATCTGGACGTTTCCAGCATCGCGGGTAAAATCCCGGCCATCAAGTCGCGTGTGCCGCTGCCGGTGGGTGTCGGTTTCGGTATCCGCGATGCGCAGACCGCGCGTGCGGTGGCCGAGGTGTCGGATGCCGTCGTGATCGGTAGCCGTATCGTGCAGTTGCTGGAAACGGCACCGCCCGAGACCGCCGCCGACACGCTGACGCGCTTCATCGCCGAAGTGCGCGCAGCGATCGACAGCGTCGGCGCGACGCCTCGATAACCCGGTAACCATCATCGTCGTTTTACATCGTAGTTCAGGCCGGCAGCAGCGCAGATCCCGCTGCCGGCCCGAACGACCGAAGAAGGAATCATCATGAGCTGGCTCGACAAACTGCTGCCGCCGAAAATCAAGCAAACCGACCCGAAGAACCGCAAGGGCATTCCGGAAGGGCTGTGGATCAAATGCCCGTCGTGCGAGGCGGTGCTGTATCGCAACGACGTCGAGGCCAATCTGCACGTGTGCCCGAAATGCGATCACCACATGCGGATCGGCGCGCGCGAACGGCTCGACGGGTTGCTCGATCCGGAAGGCCGTTATGAAATCGGCCAGGAAATCCTGCCGGTCGATGCGCTCAAGTTCAAGGACAGCCGCAAGTACCCGGACCGCCTGAAAGAGGCGATGGACGAAACCGACGAAACCGACGCGATGGTCATCATGGGCGGCGCGATCCATACGCTGCCGGTCGTCGTCGCGTGCTTCGAGTTTTCGTTCATGGGCGGCTCGATGGGGTCGGTCGTCGGCGAGCGCTTTGCGCGCGGTGCACAGAACGCGCTCGAACAGCAGGTGCCGTTCATCTGCTTCACGGCGTCGGGCGGCGCGCGGATGCAGGAGAGCCTGCTGTCGCTGATGCAGATGGCGAAGACCACCGCGATGCTCACGAAGCTGTCGGAAGCGAAGCTGCCGTTTATCTCCGTGCTGACCGATCCGACGATGGGCGGCGTGTCGGCGAGCTTCGCGTTCCTCGGCGACGTCGTGATCGCCGAACCGAAGGCGCTGATCGGCTTTGCCGGCCCGCGCGTGATCGAACAGACGGTCCGCGAGAAATTGCCGGAAGGCTTCCAGCGCGCCGAATTCCTGCTGCAGAAGGGCGCGGTCGACATGATCGTCGACCGGCGCAAGCTGCGCGAAGAAATCGCACAATTGATGGCGCTGCTGACGCGTCAGCCCGCCGACGCGGTCGCCTGAGCGGCTGTTCTGCGTTGATGTCGGCGTAGTAACCAGCGAGGCGGCCCACGGGTCGCCTCGTGTGTTTTTCGCGAGGGCGTTGCGGTGCCGCTTTCATGCTGTCACGAATGCGGTTTCAACGCGTTTCCACGATAATGCGCTGCCGTTGTTCCGCTTCACCCCGTTTCAAGCGATCCGTCCGATGAGCACTTCCTATCCCAGTCTCGACGCGTGGCTCACGCATCTCGAATCCGCGCATCCGGTCGGTATCGACATGGGCCTCGAGCGCATCAGCAAGGTGCGCGACGCGCTGCAACTCCAGTTCGCGTGTCCGATCTTCACGGTGGGCGGCACGAACGGTAAAGGCTCGACCTGCGCGATCCTCGAATCGATCCTGCTGCGCGCGGGCTATACCGTCGGCTGCCATACGTCGCCGCATCTGCTCGAGTTCAACGAGCGCGCGCGCATCAACGGCGTGGATGCGACCGATGCCGAACTACTGCCGCATTTCGAAGCCGTCGAAGCCGCGCGCAGCAGCTTCGCCGAGCCGGTTTCCCTGACCTACTTCGAGTTCACGACGCTCGCGATCATGCATCTGTTCGCCGCGCGCGGACTCGACGCGGTGATCTTCGAAGTGGGCCTCGGCGGCCGGCTCGATGCAGTCAATATCCTCGATACCGATTGCGCGATCATCACCAGCATCGACATCGATCACACCGAGTATCTCGGCGATACGCGCGAGAAAATCGCGTTCGAGAAAGCGGGCATCTTCCGCGCCGGCAAGCCCGCGATCTGCGCGGACCCGCTGCCGCCGCAAACGCTGATCGATCACGCGGAGCAGATCGGCGCCGAACTGTGGCTGTTCGGCCGCGATTTCCGCTACGAAGGGCAGGCCGGCAGCGAGCGCCAGCAATGGAGCTATGTCGGACCGACGATGCGGCGCTCCGCGCTCGCGTACCCGGCGCTGCGCGGCGCGAATCAGCTGATCAATACGTCGGCGGCGCTGGCCGGCCTGGAGGCGCTGCGCGACCGTCTGCCGGTGTCCGCGCAGGACATTCGCCTCGGGCTCGCGAACGTCGAACTGGCCGGCCGTTTCCAGGTGTTGCCGGGCAAGCCGGCGATCGTGCTCGACGTCGGCCACAATCCGCACGCAGCGGCCGTGCTCGCGCAGAATCTCGGCAACATGGGCTTTTTTCCGTACACGTATGCAGTGTTCGGTTCGATGCGCGACAAGGACATCGCCGGTGTGCTGGAGCACGTGAAGGGCGAAATCGATCACTGGTGCGTGACCGATCTGCCGACGCCCCGTGCGGCCTCCGCAGACGATCTCGAAGCCGCGCTGCGCGATGCCGGTGTGGTCGATGGGCCGGATGGCGGCGTGACGCGTCATCTATCGCCTGCGGAAGCGTTCCAGGACGCACTAAAACGCGCGTCCGACAATGATAGAATCGTGGTTTTCGGAAGTTTCTATACGGTAGCGGGTGTGATGGCCTATCGTAAATCGCAGCACCACTGAACGCGCGGAAGCCTAGACCAAGCCATTCATGGGAATTTTCTCGTTCGGCAAGAAAGACGATGCGCCCACCCGGCGCAGCGCACCATCCGGTTCCGGCCGGAGCACCCGCAGCGAATCTCCGCGGGGAACCGAACGGCGCACCCGCCGCACGGAGCGGTCCGGCGACGCCGACGCGATGTTGCTCGACCCGACCTTGCCCGAAAAGCAGCGCGCCCGTCGGCGCCTCGTCGGTGCAATCGCGCTGGTCGTCGCGGCGGTCGTGATCCTGCCGATGGTGCTCGACTCGCACCCGAAGCCCGTCACCGACGACATCTCAATCGACATCCCGAATCGCCCGGTCCCGAAGGCCAGCACCGCGCCTGACGATACCCAGGCAGGTGTCGCCCCCGACAATCCGGCAACCACCGATGCAGGCCTCGCCGCATCCGGCCTCGCATCGGCAGGCGGCGCATCGCAAAGCACGGCCGATACGACGCCCACTGCGCCGGCCACGACCACACGATCACAAGTGCACGCGAGCGCAAAGCCGGACACGCCGGCCGCGACAGCGAACACCACGCACAGCGCTACGAACAACGCTCAAACCAGCACGAAACCGAAGCCCGCACAGCAGACCGCCGACAACACACCGGCCGCAGGCGCCGACGCCGATTCGGGCACGCCCGCGTCGCCGCCCGGCGGCCGCTTCCAGGTGCAGCTCGGCTCGTTCCGGGACGAAGCGAGCGCAAAGAGTTGGGCCACCAAATTGAAAGCGGCGGGAGTGTCCGCATATACCGAACGTCGCAAGCTGGCAGACGGCACGAGCCGGACCATGCTGCTCGCGGGTCCGTTCCCGGATCGCGCGGCGGCGTCGGCGGCGATCGCGAAGGTGCGCGGCGCGGGGCTGACGTCGGGCGCCAACGGCGGCGCACAGTAATCCGGCGATGTTCACCGCATTCGACTACGCTGTAATGGCGGTGATCGGGTTGTCGGCGCTGCGGGGCACGTGGCGCGGCTTCCTGTCCGAGATTTTCGGACTGATCGGCTGGGTGGCGGCGTTTTTTATCGCGTGCCGTTTCGTCGGTTATGTCGTGCCGTGGATTCCGGCCACGTGGCCGGGCGGTGCGCTGACCCAGTGGCTGATCGCGTTTGCCGCGATCGTCGTCGGGGTTGTGCTGGTGGCCGGGGTGTTGAATGCGCTGCTGAGCCGTATCGTGCAGGCAAGCGGCCTGAGCGGCGTGGACCGCTCGCTCGGCCTGTTGTTCGGCCTCGTACGCGGGGTCGTGCTGGTGCTGCTGCTGGTCGCCCTCTCGGGCTTGACCGAGCTGCCCCAGCAGGAATTCTGGCGCAATGCGCTGCTGCGGCCCTACGCCGAGCAGGGCGTGCGCGAACTGAGACCACTGCTTCCGGCGCCGCTAGCCGCCTACGTCCGCGTTTGACCCGTCGGTCACGCGAATGAAACCGGTGCGGCCCGCCGGGCAGACACGCAGAACCCCGGCGCGATCCGGGTGCCGCCAGGCACCGGCCGCCGTTACGGATTTCGTACCTTTGAAGGACATGCCATGTGCGGCATCGTAGGCGTAGTTTCCCGCTCCCCCGTCAACCAGCTGATCTATGACAGCCTGCTGCTTCTGCAGCATCGCGGCCAGGACGCAGCCGGCATCGCGACGGCGAACGGCAGCAATTTCCACATGCACAAGGCCAACGGCATGGTGCGCGACGTGTTCCGCACGCGCAACATGCGCAGCCTGCCGGGTACCACCGGCATCGGCCAGGTGCGCTACCCGACCGCAGGTTCCGCGTCGAGCGAAGAAGAGGCCCAGCCGTTCTACGTGAACGCGCCGTTCGGCATCATCCTCGCGCACAACGGCAACCTGACCAACTGGCCGCAGCTGAAGGAAGAGATGTTCCGCGTCGACCGGCGGCACATCAACACCAATTCCGACACCGAGGTGCTGCTCAACGTGCTCGCGCACGAACTGCAGCTGTCCAGCTCGGGTCTGCAGCTCGATCCGGATGCGGTCTTCAAGGCCGTGAGCGGTGTGCACAAGCGCGTGAAGGGGTCGTACGCGATCGTGTCGCTGATCGCGGGCTACGGGCTGCTCGCATTCCGCGATCCGTTCGGGATCCGGCCGCTGTGCCTCGGCAAGCTCGAGACGGCAGAAGGCGTCGAGTGGATCGTGGCGTCGGAGTCGGTGGCGATCGAAGGGATCGGCTTCGAGTTCGTGCGCGACGTGGCGCCGGGCGAAGCGATCTTCATCGATCTCGAAGGCAACCTGTACTCGCAGCAGTGCGCGACGAATCCGAGCCTGAACCCGTGCATCTTCGAACTCGTGTATCTCGCGCGGCCCGACTCGGTGCTTGATGGCGTGCCGGTCTACAACGCGCGTCTGCGGATGGGCGATTACCTCGCCGAAAAAATTATGCGCGTGCTGCCGAAGGACGTGAAGATCGACGTCGTGATGCCGATTCCCGATTCGTCGCGGCCCGCCGCGATGCAGGTCGCGGCGAAGCTCGGCGTCGAGTATCGCGAAGGCTTCTTCAAGAACCGCTATGTCGGCCGGACCTTCATCATGCCGGGCCAGGCGGTACGCAAGAAGTCGGTGCGGCAGAAGCTGAACGCGATGGGCATCGAGTTCAAGGGCAAGAATGTGCTGATCGTCGACGATTCGATCGTGCGCGGCACGACGTCGCACGAGATCGTGCAGATGGCGCGCAGCGCCGGCGCGAACAAGGTGATCTTCGCTTCGGCGGCGCCGCCGGTGAAATTCCCGAACGTGTACGGCATCGACATGCCGACGCGCGGCGAACTCGTCGCACACGGTCACACGGACGAAGAAGTTGCACGGATGATCGGTGCTGATCATCTCGTGTACCAGGACGTCGACGCGCTGAAGCAGGCGATACGCGACATCAACCCGGCGCTGAAGGAGTTCGACGCGTCGTGCTTCGACGGCAACTACATCACCGGCGACATCACGACCGAGTACCTCGACCGTGTCGAGCTTGCCCGTCTCGCACCGGACGCGCTGTCGGACCGTGACGCTGCAAGCGACGCGATCGACGGCGGTGGCGCGGCACGTTCGCAGCTGCACTTGCAACTCTCGGTGGAGTGACACACAGCACGGTAGCGGCACGTACGATGCGTGTCGCCGCCGTGCATCTGCCTGTGCTACGATCAGGGCTTGCGTCGATTTGAACTCAGCTTGCGGACGCGGGGCAACCCAAAACAGCTAAAGCGAATGGTGGGCAGTGTCATTGCCGCCACGCTCCAGCTTCCCCGCACACAAGCCCGCTTATGCCGACGCAAAGCGGGCTTTTTGTTGCCGGCGCGAAACGCGAACCGCGTGCGCCGGTCGTATGGTCGTATAACGGAACCGAACGAACATGGACGACTCTCTCAACTTCGACACCCTGTCGGTACGCGCCGGTACGGTGCGCAGCGAGTTCAACGAGCACTCGGAAGCGATCTACCTCACGTCGAGCTTCTGCTTCTCGAGCGCGGCCGAAGCCGCCGACCGCTTCAAGCACTCCGAGGACTATTACACGTACTCGCGCTTCACCAATCCCACGGTCACGATGTTCCAGGACCGCCTCGCGGCACTCGAAGGCGGCGAAGCGTGCATGGCGACCGCGTCGGGGATGAGCGCGATCATGTCGGTGGTGATGTCGGCGTTGCAGGCAGGCGATCATCTGCTTAGCTCGCGCAGTCTGTTCGGTTCGACGCTCGGCATGTTCTCGCAGATTTTCAGCCGCTTCGGCATCACGACCACGTTCGTCGATCCCACCGATCTCGACGCATGGAAGAACGCCGTGCGTCCCGAGACGAAAATGTTCTTCCTCGAAACGCCGTCGAATCCGCTGACCGAAATCGCCGACATCGAAGCGATCGGCAAGATCGCGAAGGCCGCGAACGCGCTGTTCGTCGTCGATAACTGTTTCTGTAGCCCGGCGTTGCAGCAGCCGCTGAAACTCGGCGCCGACGTCGTGATGCATTCGGCGACGAAATTCCTCGACGGCCAGGGCCGCGTGCTCGGCGGCGCGCTCGTCGGGTCGCGCCAGTTCATCATGGAGAAGGTGTTCCCGTTCGTGCGCAGCGCCGGTCCGACGCTGTCCGCGTTCAACGCGTGGGTGCTGCTGAAGGGCATGGAGACACTGTCGCTGCGCGTCGACAAGCAGTCGGCGAATGCGCTCGAAATTGCCAGCTGGCTCGACACGCATCCGGCCGTGAAGCGCGTGTTCTATCCGGGGCTCCCGTCGCATCCGCAGTACGAGATCGCGAAGCGTCAGCAGAAGTCGGGCGGCGCTGTCGTGTCGTTCGAGGTGAAGGGCGACACGCCGGAAGCGCAGCGCGAGAACGCGTGGCGCGTGGTCGACGGCGTGAAGGTCTGCTCGATCACCGCGAATCTCGGCGACACGCGCACGACGATCACCCATCCGGCGACGACGACGCACAGCCGCATCACGCCCGAAGCGCGCGTGGCGGCGGGTATTACCGAAGGGCTGCTGCGACTGGCGGTCGGTCTGGAGAATGCCGGCGATATCCGTAACGATCTCGCGCACGGGTTGGGACAGGCTTGATGGAGTGTCGCGTGGCGCTTCTCGGCCCGCGCGATTGAGAAACTACTGCGGCACCGCGCGCCATTGCCCGGGCGCGATGCCGAAGCGTCGCGTGAACGCATGCGTGAAAGCGCTCTGATCGCCGAAGCCGACATCGAGTGCGATGTCGGTCAGCGAGCGGCGCGGATCGGCGAGCAGCGTCACCGACGTATCGAGCCGCAATCGCTGCACGTAGCGATTCGGCGTCTCGCCGAACGCCTCGATAAACAGCTGATGAAAGCGTCGCATGCCGAAGCCGCAATGCACGGCGAGGTCAGCGACACGCAGCGGCTCCGCGAGCCGCGCCCGCAGCCATCGATCGATTCTCACGAAGTCCAGCCCCGCACCGGCTGGCTCGTCGCTGCCGCGCACCACGGTGCCCGTGTGCGCGAGAATCGCCGCGCACAGTTGTGCGGACGCATTCCAGTTGAAGCGTCGCGCGTGCGGCGTGAGCGTCGGCAGATCGGCGGGATCGCCGGGTGTCGCGCCCGCGGCGAGCCGGCGCACGAGCTGGGTCGTCGATGCATCGACGGTAACGGCACGCGCCCGGTCGAACAGCCGCTGCGGCACCGCGAGCGATGCCGCCGGCAGATCCAGCACCAGCTGACGGTTCTCGCCGAGTCCTGCGTAGTCGTGCCGCGCGCCCGCCGGCACGAGCCACGCAAAGCCGCTCTCGATCCGCTGGCCGATGCCGTCCACCGCCATCGTCATCGAGCCGTCGAGACCGAGCACGACCTGATGGAACGCGTGCACGTCCGACGCCTCAATTGCGCCGAAGCGGCGCAGCGATACGCTGGGGGAGAGGACGGCGGCGTGCACGGTGATTCAGACAGAACTGAAGAAAAATCCGCTCAGACGTCGAGCAGTTCGACTTCGAACACGAGCGTCGCATTCGGCGGAATCACGCCGCCTGCGCCGCGCGGGCCGTAGCCGAGTTGCGGCGGAATCGTCAGACGACGCACGCCGCCCACTTTCATCCCCTGCACGCCTTCGTCCCAGCCCTTGATGACCATGCCGCCGCCGAGCACGAACGCGAACGGATCGTTGCGGTCCTTGCTCGAATCGAACTTCTGACCGTCGGTCAGCCAGCCCGTGTAATGCACGCTGACGCTCTTGCCTGCAACCGCTTCTGCGCCGCTGCCTTCGGTCAGATCTTCATACTTGAGACCCGAGTCGGTGGTGACGATGGACATACGAAACTCCTTCGGACAAATCGATTAAAACCGGTATTGTAGGCGCGTTTGACCGGTCGCCCGATGACACCGCCGACACGCGATGCCGAGGTCGATCCGGTCATCGCAGCAACGGCAGCCCGTCCCACGGCGCGTTCGCCACGCCCAACACGTTTTCGTACGCGCGGTAGCAGACCGGGCCCGCTACGTGCTACACCATCCGACGGACCGTTCGTCGCACAGGGTGACGAACCGGCCTGCCTATAATGTCGACTCCTGTCGACTCGACGAACATCCCTGGTACGAGAGGGCATCGAAGTGAGTACGTCTCCTGCGGGCGCCGGCGTCGCCCAGCCCGGCCGTCCCGATTCCGTCGCCTATGAGCGCACCGCGCGTCGCCGCGCCGAAGTGGCGCTGTTCATGCGCGACCATGTGCTGTCGCTTGTGTCGCACGATCTGCGCGGCCCGTTGAACGCTATCCATAGCTGGGCCTACGTGCTCGAACGCAAGTTCGATGCAGCCGATGCGGCCGCACAACGCGCGCTTGGCGGCATTCGCACGGGTGTCGAGCAGCAGGTGAAGCTGCTCGAAGAGATCGTCGATGCGACGCGTGCCGAAACCCGCACGCTCGCGCTCGAGCGCACGTCGTTCCCGTTGTGGCCGCTCGTCGATGAAACGATCGGCGAAGTGCGCAGCGCGCTCGCGATGTCGCGCGACGTGCAGATCGACGTCGACACCGCGCTCGCGACCGAGCAACTCGCCGGCGATCGCGAGCGTCTCGCGGCGACGGTGTGGCTGATGCTCGCGTTCGCGGTCGAGTCGAGCGCGGCGGGTTCGCCGGTCACGCTCGCGACGTCCGTCGATACGAACGCATGGCACGTCGCCGTGCGTTTCGTCGTGACGCCTGCGTCGCGCGAAGATCCCGACGTGCTGCATCTGCTCGAAGCGTTCGCGCTACAGCAGGCCCAGGCGCCGCGCGAAGCCGGACGTATCGCGTGGGTGCTCGCGCTGTGCAAGCGGGTCGCGGAAGCGCATGGCGGTGCGTTCGAACAGCACGACGCCGCCGAGGGTAACGACACGGCATCGCTCGTGTTGCGCGTGCCGCTCGCGTCGGCTTAACGTATTGGGGCGAACGGCGCGGTTCGCTCGCGCCACGCGCCGTTTTGCGCGCAAAAGGCTTTCATCGGGCTTGCACCTCTATACTGACAACTTTTGCTTCCGGAGTTTTCTCTCTTGATCCAGGTTGTCGCCCTCATCGGTGCGCTGTTGCTGGTCGTGCTTAACGGCTTCTTCGTGGCGGCCGAGTTCGGCCTCGTCAAACTGCGGCAGACCCGCGTTCAGGCGCTCGCGAAAAAATTCGGCATGCGCGGCCGGTTGCTCGCGAAGGTTCATAGTCAGCTCGATGCGTATCTGTCCGCGTGTCAACTGGGCATCACGCTGGCTTCGCTGGGACTCGGCTGGATTGGCGAGCCTGCCTTTGCCGAACTGCTGTCGCCGCTGTTCGAACTGTTCGGCATCCACTCGCTGCCGATCGCGCATGCGATCTCGCTGTTCTTCGCGTTCACCTGTATTTCGTTCCTGCACATCGTCGTCGGCGAACTCGCGCCGAAGTCGCTTGCGATCCGCCAGGCCGAACGCATTTCGCTGTGGACCGCGATGCCGCTGTACGCGTTCTACTGGGCGATGTATCCGGCGATCTGGGTGTTGAACAGCAGCGCGAACGCGGTGCTGCGGATCGCAGGGTTGTCGTCGGAACACAGCTCCGATTCGCATTACTCCACCGACGAACTGAAGCTGATCCTGCGCGGCCGTCGCGCGGGCGTCCAGCATCGCGCTGATGCGCAGGACAGGGCGAAGCAGTCACGCGATACGTCGCCGCAACCGGTCACGCTCGGCGACGACGCGTACAACCAGGACGAATGGAACACGATCGCGCATTCGCTCGATTTTTCGCGGATGACCGTCTCCGACTTGATGCGCCCCGCGCACGAGATGGTCGGGCTGCGGCGCGATCTGCCGTTGCGCGAAAACATGCAGGTGGTTGCGCGGCATCGCTTTAGCCGCTATCCGTTGTTCGACGATGCGTCGGGCGAACGGGTCGACGGGATGATCCATTTGAAGGATCTGCTGCTCGCGCGTCATGCGGGTAGCACGCTCGAAGATCTCGCGAAATACGCGCGGCCCGTGCAGTACGTGAAGCCGACGATGCCCGCGCTCGAACTGTTCCGCCGCTTTCGCAAAGGCGCGCCACATCTCGCGCTGGTCGGCGAGAAGAACGCGCAGCCGATCGGCTTCCTCACGCTCGATAACCTGCTCGGCGCGCTGGTCGGTCAGATTCACGACGAGTTTCGCCAGGGCGACGCCGACTGGACGCGAATGGACGACGGCACACTGATGGGCAAGGGCAGTTTGCCGGTCGTGTCGCTGGAGCGCGCGCTCGGCATCGATATCGATGAAGGGCGTGCGGAATCGGTTGGCGGTCTGGTGATTCAGGCGCTCAGCGATCTGCCGGAGGAAGGGCAGCGTGTGGCGTTCGATCGATTTGATGTGGTGGTGAAGAAGATGCGCGGGCCGCGGATTGTGTTGGTTAGGGTGTATCCGAAGGAGCTGGATGATGAGGGGGGTTGACGCGATCTAACGTGCGCGTCGGCTACCCCACACTAGCCTCAAACACCCTTCGATAATTCCCCCCCAGAATCATCCGGGTTTCGTCAGCATCAAACCCCGTCGCAAGCAGCGCACCCGCAAGCGCCGGCAACTGCTGATACCGCTTGAACACCGGCGGCGTGACGAAGCCGTACATATCGGTGCCGAGCCCCACGTGCTCGATGCCGACCACGTCCACCATCCGTTTCATCCCTTCGGCCATCGCCTGCAGATCGCGGAAGTTGCCCGCGTTCGGCCACACGCCGATCACGCCGCCGGTGTCCGCGACCGCGCGCGCGTGATCGGGCGTGATCAGCCGGCTGCGCGGCGACGGATGCGTCGCGAGCGCGGTGTGCGACAGCACCAGCGGTTTCGTCGTCGTCGCGGCCGCGCGCTTGACCAGATCGTAGGTGCCGTGCGCGACGTCGACCACGATGCCGAGCGTGTTGCAACGTCGCACGACGTCCGCGCCGAAATCCGTGAGGCCGCCATGCACCGGCGGCTCGGTCTGGATGTCGCCGAGTTCGTTGACGCGATAGTGCGTCAGCTGCAGATGACGCAGCCGATGCGCGCTATAAGCCTCGTCGACTCGCTCCAGACGACCCTCGAGAAAATCCGAACCTTCGGACGCGACGATCACACTCGGTCCCGCATTGCCGAGTGCGGCAAGCGACGCCCGATCGGTGATCACGTGCAACTGCTCTCGCTCGACCAGTTCGTCGACGCGTCTGAATTCCGCCTGGCCGAGCGCATACAGTTCGCCCGGCTCGGGCGTGCGCCACGCTTCGATGCGATGACGGTCCGCGTTGACGTGCGTGACGACGGTATCGGTGACGATCGCGAGGCAGATGATGTTCATGCCGCCCTCGCGCATCGGCGCGGCGAGCGGAACGAACGGGCGGTTCGCGCCGATCTTCGGATCGTGCGACACGATGATGCGGCCGCCGTGGCTGTGCATGTCGATCGTGATCGTCGACGGCGTGCGCCATGCAGTGTAGTGAGTTTCTTCGGGCGCATCGCCGGTGTAGTTCGCGAAGCGCCCCGGTGCGCACGCCGCAAGACCGAGCGCCGCACCCGACGCGAGAAACGCACGTCGACTGATACCGCCGCGTGGCGTCGCGACCGGCTCCGCATCGACGAGTTGATAGCGCCAGCCGGTCGGATCATCGATCAGACGACGCAGACGGCCGCGCAGCACGACGGCATCGGTGGCGACGAACGGCATCGGCTTTGCAGCGAAAACTTCGACGCACGCGAACGGATCGGCGGGGACGTGCGTGCCGCAGCACGGCGCATCGGGAAGCAGCAGGCAGTAGTCGACGGTAGCGCGCTGCACGTCGAACGCCATCATCCAGCCGGATAGCTCGACGGTCTCGCCGTCGAGCGCATCGGCCGCGCCGCTGTGGAAGGTCGGCCACGCGACGCGTTTCGGTTCGTTCTTCATGTCGGATTCCGGACGGAGAGACGGCGGCCACATAGCGATCGCGTAGCGCGTACCTTTCGAAGCTTGCGGCGCAACAAGTGGTGCGGAATCGACCGCATGCGCGACGACACGCGCAAGCATACCGCTGTCGTCAGTGCATGCGCAAAACGCCCGTCAAGCGCGGGGCACGCCATCCTCGACGAGCAACGCAACCGGCAGCGCGGCGAGCGCATCGCGCAGATAAAGCCGGCCGTTCTCGTCGACCTTCGGTGCCGCCGGACTGAACCAGTCGAACAGCGCACGCGACGCGAGATCGTTCGGCACGACGACGGCGGTGTCGCCCCATGTTTCCGCTTCGACGCACGGCACGTCGCTGTGAAGATCAAGCAACGGCATCGCAAGCCGAGTCGCAATGATCACTGCCCACGCATTGCCATGCCGCCGCGCGAACGCAATCGCATGCGCCGCGTGTTCGCCTTCGATTTCCAGCGGCAGATACGCACCCGCACCGAGCAGCGCCGGCAGATGCGCGCGCAGTGCAAGACCACGCTGCACGACTGCGAGTTTCACGCGTCCATCGCGCCAGTGGTCGAGTTGCGTCGACGGTGGCGCACCAGGTGGCTGAGCGCCGGCAGCTTCAACCAGCCACGCATGCCGCTGCGCGAAATCGACTGGCCGTCGATTGTCCGGATCGACGAGACTGAAGTCCCACAGCTCCGTGCCCTGATACAGATCGGGCACACCAGGCGACGCGAGCCGCAGCACCGTCTGCTGCAAGCCGTTGATCGCGCCTGCGCACGCGATCCGCGCGACGAACGCCGACAGTTCGTGCAGAAAGCCGTCGCGCCGTTGCGGCGCGACGATGTCGAACAGGAAATCGTGGCAAGCCTGTTCGTACGTTTCGTCGGGTGCGAGCCACGACGTGCGCAACTTCGCTTCGCGCAGCGCTTTCAGTTGCCATTGCGCGACGCGTTCGGCGAGCGCTTTCACGCCGGCTTCGTCGTCGGGCGAAAGATCGAGCGGCCAGCAACCGACGAGCGTCTGATAAAGCATTGCCTCCGCAGCAGCACCGGGTGCCCAGTCATCGCCGGCCGAACGTCGATGCGGCGTGTTCAACGTCGACCAGCCGCGCAGTGTCGCGCTCCAGTCATCGGCGATTTCGCTCAGCACCGCGAGCCGCGCACGCACGTCTTCGCCGCGCTTGTGATCGTGCGTCGCGGTCGCGAGCATCGCATTCGGGAAACGGCGCGCGCGTTCGAGATTCGTCGCGTGGAACTGCTCGACACTCAACGCGAATTCACCGGGATCGGCGCCCACCTCGTTGCGCGACAGCAGTCGTCCATAGCGATAGAACGCGGTGTCTTCGATCGACTTCGCGGCGACCGGCGCCGTGAGTTGCGAGAACACAGTCTGCGCGGTGCGACGCGAAACGCCTGCGTGCGGGTTGGGCTGCGCGGGTGGTGTGCTCTCCGCGACTTCATCGGGCCCATTGCGCCCGAGCCACGCATCGACCTGTTCGAGCACCGCATGATCCGACAACGGCAACGTGCGTTTCGCCGCATCGAGCGCTGCGTCGAAGTACACGTTGTCGTCGTCGCTGCGCAGGCCGTTCAGCGGGTACACGCGATATACCGGAAAATGAACGACCAGTTCCGCGAGCACGCGACGAATCGCGGTGTACGTGAAGTCGCGTGTCGCGACCGTTTCGCGCGCGATCCGGTGCAACGCACGCGCACAGCGATCCAGTTCCGCCGCAAGATTTTCCGCGAGCATCTGACGACGCGCCGCGAGTGCTTCATCGGCGAACACTGCGCTGCGGCCGCTGATCTCTGCCCACGTCTCAGCGAGCGGTTCCGCGCCTGCCGCATCGTGCAGCAACGCGCCGACGTCGTTCATGAAGTCGTAACCGGTCGTACCGTCGATGGGCCAGTCGTCGCGCAGCGCCTCACCACGCGCGAGAATTTTTTCGACCACCAGATACGGCGTGTCCTCACCCGACTCACGCAACTCGCTCAACCGTTGACGCACACGCTGGCAATATTCACGCGGCTCCGCGAGCCCGTCGACGTGATCGATACGCAGACCATCGATCGTGCCTTCCGCGTACAGCCGGAACACCAGCGCGTGCACCGCATCGAACACATCAGGCCGCTCGACGCGCACACCTGCAAGCGCGCTGATATCGAAGAAGCGCCGCCAGTTCACCTCGTCCGCGGCGGCGCGCCACCACGCGAGCCGAAAGTGCTGACGTTCGAGTAGCCGATGCAGACGGTCGCGCGCAACAGGCGTGTCGGCGGAATACGCGGCGAGCGCGACGTCGAATGCGGCCGCGCCATTCTGCGCGGCGAATTCGCGCAGTGCGTCGCGCGCGGCGGCGGCGCGCGGATGATCGGCGGGCTGCGTCGTCAGGCTCGCGAACAGATCGGCGAGTGCATTGAGATCGGTGCGATCGGCGGCCTGCAGGATGCTCGCGTAATCGACCGGGCACACGGGGCACACGTGCTCGCCGTACGCGATCTCGAAGCGCCCTGTGTCGGTCGCGAAGCGCAGCGTAATGCGCCCGGCGTTCAGCTCGTCGCCGTACGGCGCGCCGAGAAACGGCACCAGCACCTTGCCGCGCAATGCCGGGTCCGGCGAATGCCAGTCGACGTCGAAATGACGCGCGTACGCGCTATGCCGTCCCCATTCGAGGATGTCGAGCCACCACGCGTTGTGCGCACCGCCGACGCCCATATGATTCGGCACCACGTCGACGATCAGTCCCATCCCGCGCGCATGCAGCGCGTCCGCGAGCCGCTTGAGCGCCGCTTCGCCGCCGCATTCGACGCTGACCGTCGAGTAATCGACGGTGTCGTAGCCGTGCGTCGAACCGGGTCGCGCGGTCGTCACCGGCGACGCGTACAGATGGCTCACGTCGAGCGCCGCGAAGTAGTCGAGTTGCGCGAGCGCGTCGTCGAACGTGAAGTCCTTGTGGAACTGCAACCGGTACGTCGAGCGGGGGCCGTTCATGGCGTATCCGACGGCAACGGCGCGGTGGAAGAAGCGCTACGCGCACGATCGACAGCCAGCAACCGGTCAACGAACGCGGTGTCGTCGAACAGCGCATCGACCGGTAGTGCGAGACGGCGGCGCCAGTTCGGATGCTCGTCGATCGAGCCCGGCAGGTTCGGCTGATCGACGAGCGCCAGCAGATCTTCGAGCGGATACGCGACGAGCGGCGCGGGCGTCGCGGCGACGAACGCGAGCGCTTCGTCGACCGGCGCTTCGCTTTGCGGCGGCGCGGGCACGTCGCGCGCAGCGACGCCGGCTTGCTGGAACGCACTCCACAGCGCATCGCGTTGCGTTGCGCGCTCGGCCAGCGCGAGCTGCACCGGATCGCGTCCATCGGCGCGCGGCAGCGTCTGACCGATCCGGTTGCGCCACGCGATGTCTTCGCCGCGCCACCATCCGGTGACGGTCGGCAGATCGTGCGTGGTCGTCGTCGCGAGCACGTTCGCGTCCCAGGCGCGCGGCGCCTTGAAGCCTTTACTTTGTTTCATTTGCTCGAACCACAGCACGCGGATGCCGGCGAGCCCATGCTCGTCGAGCCGTTCCCGAAAACCCGGCGGCACGGTGCCGAGATCTTCGCCGATCACGATCGCACGATGCCGCCACGATTCGAGCGCGATCAGCCGCAGCAGATCGTCGAGCGGATAGCGCAGATACGCGCCGTCCTTCGCCTGCGCGCCTTCGGGCACGAGCCACAGACGCCGCAGCCCGAGGATGTGATCGATGCGGATGCCGCCCGCGTGCGCGAACGCGGCGCGCAGCATGTCGATGAACGCGGTGAAGCCCTGGTTGCGCATCGCGCGCGGCGAGAACGTCGTGAGCCCCCACGCCTGGCCGGCCTGATTGAACAGGTCCGGCGGCGCGCCCACCGACACGCCTTGCAGCATGTCGTCGCGATACGACCACGCGTGACTGCCGCCGCTGTCGCAACCCACCGCGAGATCGGCGATCAGGCCGATCGCCATGCCGGCGTCGCGCGCGACGTGCTGTGCGTGCGACAGCCCCTTCGCGGCGAGCCATTGCAGGAACAGATGGAACGCGATTTCGTCGCGATGCGCGTCGGCGAACGCGTCGACTTCCGGGCTGCGCGGATCGCGCAACGCGTCGGGCCAGTTGCGCCAGTAGCCGTCGCCGTGCTGCGCGTGCAGCGCTTCGAAGCGCGCGTGGTCTTCGAGCGCGCGGCCGCCGCGTTCGCAGAAGCCGTGAAATTCGAGTGCGCGCGGCGACTGCTGTGCGATGTCGTGTGCGCGGAACCGGTCGAACAGCACGCGCAGCACCGCGAGCTTCGCGCGCACCGCATGCGGCCAGTCGATCAGCGGTAGTTGTTCCAGTTGTTGCCACGTATCGGCGAGACCGGCTGCGTCGATGGCAGCACGCGCTGCATCGTGACCGAACACGGCGGCCGGATCGATATGCGCAACGTTCAGCCACAACCGCGACGACGGCGAGTACGGACTGAACGTGTTCGGCGCCGCGCTGAACATCGCGTGCGTCGGACTGACGGCGAGTGCATGCGCGCCGTGCTTCGCGCTATCCACCGCGAGCGCCGCAAGCGCCGAGTAGTCGCCGATGCCACCGTCGCCTGTGCGCCGCAGGCCATACAGCTGCGCGCCGATGCCCCAGAGCGGCGGCGGCTTCGAGTCTGCGTTGTGCAGCGTTCGCCACGCATCCGCGACGGTGTAGCAACGCGGCGGTGCGACCGCGAGCGTCACGCGCTGCTCGTTGATCACCAGCGTGTGATAACCCGCTTCGCCGATCGGTGACAGCAGTGCCGGCTCGCCCTTCGGCGCAGTGAAACGACCATCGATCAGCGCTCCGCTTTCCAGTTCGATCCGGTAACGACTGCCCGAGCGGATCGACGACGCGGGCAGTGCGATCGCGCGTTCGCATGCGGCAGTCATCAACGGCGGCAAACGACGTCCCGATGTTTCACTGTCGATCGCCGCTGCGCTTTGACGGATCTGCGTCGCGTTGCCGCACGGCAGACCCATCCGTTCGAGCAGCACCGCGAGCGTCGCGTCGGGCACGCGCTGCGTCGAGCCGTGCGCGTCGGACCAGTCGACTTCGAAGCCCGCGCGCGAAGCGAGGTGGTCGATCGTGTTGCCGGAGCGTCGCGTTGTGGTCATGTGTGTTGCCTCGGATTCACGGCGACACGCGCATCGTGATGCAACGCGTACTCCGACACATCACCCGTAAGCCACGCGATGCACGCGTATGCAGGCAACTCGTGCGCATCCGCGCGTTCGCGTGCACGTGGCGGCGTTTCGAATATGACCTTGCCCGAGGGTAGCGTGGGCAACGGCACTGCGTCGCTCGATAGATTCAACGCAATCGACAGCGTCTGCCCATCGCCGAGACCCCAGCAGGCGACGAGCGCATCCGCATCGCCGCCCGTAGCCTTCGCGAGTACGTCAGCGCCGAGTGCCTTCGAATGCGCGAGCCGTGGCGCGATCAGCTTTGCGCGGACGGCCAGCGCGGACTGATAGAAGTGCATCCATTCGCGGCGATCGATGTCATCAGGTGCGCCGACCGTGAGAGATGAAGCCGCAAACGTCCGCGGATCGTTCGGATCAGGAATGAGTGCGCGCCGCTGCTCATCGCTGAACGCAGAAAAACGCGCGAACTCGCGACGCCGTCCTTCACGGACCGCATCCGCGAGATCGCCGGTGTAGTCGGTGAAGAACAGGAACGGCTGCTGCGAGCCATACTCTTCATCCATGAAAAGCAGTGGAATCTGCGGCGACAGCAGCAGCAACGCGGTCGCTGCGCGCAACGCATCGGGCGAACACAGCGAGCGCAACCGCTCGCCGAGCGCACGATTGCCGATCTGATCGTGGTTCTGCAGGAACATCACGAACGACGTCGGCGGCAATTGCGTGCTCGCTTCGCCACGCGGCTCGCCATCATGATTCGGCGACGCTTCGCCCTGATACGCAAACCCTTCGCCGAGCACGCGCGCGAGCTTGCGAATCGGCTGCTCGGAAAACGCGCGATAGTAGCCTTCGGTTTCGCCGGTCAGCAGCACGTGCAGCGTGTTGTGCGCGTCGTCGTTCCATTGCGCGTCGAAATGCTCGTCGAGCAGACTCGCGGTGTTGTGCTCGTTCTCGAGGACGAGATACACGTAGCGGCCGTGCTGCATCTTCGCGCGGATCGTGTCGGACAGATCGCGCAGCCAGCGATCGTTCGCGATCGCATGCACGGCGTCGAGACGCAGCCCGTCGAAGCGATATTCGTTGAGCCAGTAGATCGCGTTGTCGGTGAAGAATTCGCGCACTTCGGTGCGTTCGAAATCGATCGCGGGTCCCCACGGCGTATGCGTACCTTCGCGGAAGAACGTCTTCGCGTACTGATGCAGATAGTTGCCGTCCGGTCCGAAGTGGTTGTACACGACGTCGAGCAGCACCGCGAGCCCGAGGCCATGCGCGGTGTCGATCAGCGCTTTAAGAGCGTCGGGGCGGCCGTAGCTAGAATCGGGTGCGTACGGCAGCACGCCGTCGTAGCCCCAGTTGCGCGTGCCGGGGAAATCGTTGAGCGGCATCAACTCGATCGCGGTGACGCCGAGCGCGGCCAGCGCGGGCAGCCGCTTCGCAACACCTTCATACCCGCCGAGCGCGCCCACGTGCACTTCGTACAGCACCGCTTCTTCCCACGGCCGGCCATGCCAGCGCGTGTGCTGCCACGTGTACGCGCGCGGATCGATCACTTCGCTCGGACCGTGCACGTCGTGCGGCTGAAAGCGCGACGCAGGATCGGGCACGGTGAGTCCGCTGTCGAGCCGGAACCGGTACAGCGTGCCGGCCGTGCACGGCGCCTCGGCTTCGAACCAGCCGTTGCCGGTCGGCGTCATGTCGATCGCTTCCGGTTGCCCGGGGCCTTCGAGCAGCACCTGCACCGCGTCGCACGACGGCGCCCAGAAGCGGAAGCGTGTGCGCGGCTTCGCGCACGACGCGCCGATCAGCTGCGCGCCGAACGGCAGGCAATGCGCGTAGTGATGCGCGTGTGGATCGATCGGATGGTCGGACATGATTCGTTACCCTTCGGTTGGGTGCATCGCACGTCATTCCTGTGCTGCACCGTCGTCCTGATCGTCGTCGGGGCCGGCATCGACGGGTTCGGGCACCGGCTCGGGTATGGCTTCCGGCGGACCCATATCGTCGGCGGCGAGCGGCGGGGGCGATGACAGCACCCGTTCGTGTGCGCGCCAGCCCGCATGCCAGTCGGCGTTACCGGTCGGCTGCGCGGCCAGCAGTACGAAGCCATGCGCGGCGACGTCGATCTGCGCGGCCTCGAGTGCATGCGGTGCCGCATCGGGCTGCGCCGTATCGAGCAGCACGTGCCATTCCAGCTGCTGCGGTTGCGGCGGCGGCGTGAACGGCAACGCGTCGCCGGACGCGTTCAGCATCATCAACAATACTTCGGTTTCGCCATCCGGTCCGGGCCCCGCGCGCCGTAACGTCAACGCGCGGCCTTCGGGGTTGCCCCAGGCCTCGGTCGACAGCGGCTCGCCGCGTTCGTCGAACCAGCCGACGTCGGGTACGCCCTCCATCGCTTCGCGATCGCCGAACAGGAAGCGCGTTTCGCGCAGCAGCGGATGCTGTTTGCGCAGCGCGATCAACTGCGCGACGAACGCGGTCATCTTCCGGCCGTCTTCGCTCGACGTGTGCATCCAGTCGATCCACGAAATCTCGTTGTCCTGGCAGTACGCGTTGTTGTTGCCGCGCTGCGTGCGGCCGCCTTCGTCGCCGGCGAGCAGCATCGGCGTGCCGAGCGCGACGAACAGCGTCGCGAGCAGGGAGCGCGCGACGCGTTCGCGTGTCGCGAGAATGGCGGCGTCGTCGGTCGGTCCTTCCGCGCCCCAGTTCGAACTGCAGTTTTCGTTGTGGCCGTCGTTGTTGCCTTCGCCGTTGACCTCGTTGTGCTTCTGCTCGTACGCGACGAGATCGGCGAGCGTGAAGCCGTCATGCGACGCGACGTAGTTCACCGACGCCCACGGCCGCCGATGCCGTCGATTGAACAGATCCGCCGAGCCGGTCAGGCGCGCGGCGAGGTCCGGCCGCAGTCCCGCGTCGCCGCGCCAGAAACGGCGCACCGTGTCGCGGAAGCGGTCGTTCCATTCGCCGAAGCCCGGCGGATGATTGCCGAGCTGATAGCCGCCCGGCCCGATGTCCCACGGTTCGGAGATCAGCTTGCGCTGCGACAGCACGGGGTCCTGACGCAACGCATCGAAGAAGCCTGAACCCGGATCGAAGCCGCCTTGCTCGCGTCCGAGCGTCACACCGAGATCGAACCGGAAGCCGTCGATGTTGAACGCGGTCGACCAGTAGCGCAGCGAATCGGTGACCATCTGCAGCACGCGCGGATGCGTGAGGTTCAGCGTGTTGCCGCAGCCGGTGTCGTTGATGTGATGACGCTCGTCGCCGGGAATCAGGCGGTAGTAGCTGGCGTTGTCGAGACCGCGCCACGATACCGTCGGCCCCATCTCGTTGCCTTCGCAGGTGTGGTTGTAGACGACGTCGAGAATCACCTCGATGCCCGCCGCGTGAAGCTGGCGCACCGCGATGCGCATTTCGTCGAGACGGTGCGTCGACAGGTACATCGGGTCCGGCGCGAAGAACGCAGCGGTGTTGTACCCCCAGTAGTTGCGCAGATCGCGCTCGACGAGAAAGCGGTCGTTCAGAAACGCATGCACCGGCAGCAACTCGACGGCGGTGACGCCAAGCGTGCATAAATGATCGATGAATTCCGGCGACGCGAGCGCCGAGAACGTGCCGCGTTCGTGCGCGCGCAGATCGCGCCGCAGCATCGACGCGCCGCGCACGTGGGTTTCGTAGATCACCGTTTCGCCCCACGGCACGTTCGGTCGCGTGTCATGCGACCAGTCGAATGCTTCGTCGACGACCACGCACTTCGGCATCGCGGGCGCGGAATCGCGCCGGTCGATCGACAGATCGACGCGGTTCGAATGCACGCGATACCCGAACAGCGCATCGGACCAGCGGAACTGTCCGACCAGCTTGCGCGCGTACGGATCGATCAGCAGTTTGTGCGGATTGAAGCGATGCCCGTGCTGCGGCTGATACGGCCCATGTGCGCGAAAACCGTACACAGTGCCCGGATGCGCGTACGGCAGATAGCCGTGCCAGATTTCGTCGGTGCATTCGGGCAGCGGCAGACGCGCGAGTTCCTTGCGGCCGGTTGGATCGAACAGACATAGTTCGATTTTCTGCGCGTTCGCCGAGAACACCGCGAAGTTCACACCGAGCCCGTCCCAGCTCGCGCCGAGCGGGTAGGGCAGGCCCGGCGCCAGTCGGTCGGGCAGTACGTGCGACATGAATCCCGTTCCTGTTTTTCTCATGGATGTGATGTCCGCCCTTTGGTACCTTAGGTATTGCACGCGCCTCGTGGCACGCGGTGTTGCTCCATCACGCGGCTGGATCTGCCGCGTTTGCTATCGAACAGGCGCCGGTCAATCCGCGCGCAGCACGATCGTCGCGAGCGGCGGCAAAATCAGCGCCGCGGATTGCGGCTTGCCATGACTCGCGATGTCCTCGGTATGGATCAGGCCGCCGTTGCCGACATTCGATCCGCCATACAGCCCCGCATCCGTATTCAGCACCTCGACCCAGCGACCCGCGCGCGGCATCCCGAGCCGGTAGCCGTGGCGTGGCACCGGCGTGAAATTGCAGATCACGACGACTTCGCGTCCATTGCCGTCCACACGACGGAACGCGAACACGCTGTTGTCGCTGTCGTCGCCGATCAGCCATTCGAACCCGCCGGGCTCGCTGTCGAGCGCATGCAGCGCAGGCTCTTCCGCGTACAGCCGGTTCAGGTCGCGCACGAGACGCTGCGCGCCGTGATGCAGCGGATCGTCGAGCAGATGCCAGTGCGGCGAACCGTCGTGATCGAACTCCGCCATCTGGCCGAATTCGCCGCCCATGAACAGCAGCTTCTTGCCGGGATGCGTCCACATGAAACCGAAGTACGCGCGCAGGTTCGCGAAGCGTTGCCAACGGTCGCCGGGCATCTTGCCGAGTAGCGAGCCTTTGCCGTGGACGACCTCGTCGTGCGACAGCGGCAGCACGAAGCGCTCGGAGTACGCGTAAACCATCCCGAACGTCATGTTGTGATGGTGGTAGCGGCGATGGATCGCGTCTTCGTGCATGTAGTGCAGCGTGTCGTGCATCCAGCCCATGTTCCACTTGAAGTGGAAGCCGAGCCCGCCGTCCTCGACGCGCGCAGTAACGCCAGGCCATGCAGTCGATTCCTCCGCGATCATCACGGCGCCGCGCGCATCCGGCACGTACGCGACTTCGTGATTCAGGCGCTTCAGGAACGCAATCGATTCGAGATTTTCGCGGCCGCCATAGATGTTCGGCACCCACTCGCCGGCCGCGCGCGAATAGTCGCGGTACAGCATCGACGCGACCGCATCGACGCGCAGCCCGTCGACGTGATAGCGCATCAGCCACGCGAGCGCCGACGCGATCAGGAACGCGCTGACCTCGTTGCGGCCGAGGTTGTAGATCATCGTGTTCCAGTCCTGGTGATAGCCTTCGCGCGGATCCGCATGCTCGTACAGCGGCGTGCCGTCGAATTCGATCAACCCATGCGCGTCGTTCGGAAAATGCGCGGGCACCCAGTCGAGAATCACGCCGAGCCCCGCCGCATGCGCACGGTCGACGAACGCGGCGAACTGCTGCGGCGTGCCGAAACGCGCGGACGGCGCGAACTGCCCCAACGGCTGATAACCCCACGAGCCGCCGAACGGATGCTCGGCGATCGGCAGGAATTCGACGTGCGTGAAGCCCATTTCCTTCACGTACGGAATCAGCCGGTCGGCGAGTTCGTCCCAGCTCAGATTGCGGCGGCCTTCTTCGTCGATGCGCAGCCACGATTCGGGGTGGACTTCGTAGATCGACAGCGGCTGGCGTTCGGTGTGACGGTCGCCGCGCGAATGCATCCACTCGGCGTCGCTCCACGCGAAGCGTTCGACCGCTTCGACATCCGCGACGACCGAGGCGGTCGCGGGCGGCCGCTCGGTCTGCATCGCGCAGGGGTCCGCTTTCAACGGCAGCGTGTGACCGTCGCGCGCGACGATCTCGTACTTGTAGCGCGCACCCGCTTCGAGACGCGGGACGAACAGCTCCCACACGCCGGCTTCGTGACGGATACGCATCGGATGGCGCCGGCCGTCCCATGCATTGAAGTCGCCGACCACCGACACGCGCCGCGCGTTCGGTGCCCACACAGCGAAGCGCACGCCGGGCACGCCGTCGACGATCGTCGGCCGCGAGCCGAGGCATTCGAGTACCGCGTATGGGTCGCCGTGTGCGACACGGATCAGCGGCTCGTCGGGCAGTGCCGGCGGAAACGCGTACGTGTCCTCGATTTCCTGCGACGTGCCATGCCAGTCGATTTTCAGGCGATACGGTACGTCGTCAGTGATCGGGCCGGCGAACAGACCGGCCGGATGAATCTGTGACAGGTTGCCGAGCAGCTTGCCGTCCGCGCGCGCGACGACCGCGACATGCGACGCGTTCGGCAGCAGCACGCGCACGACGACACCCGCGTCCGTGCGATGCGGCCCGAGCAGCGAGAACGGATCGGGATGACGCGCTTCGACGAGCGCGTCGATTTCGAGCGGATGCAGGCCTGCGTTGTTGTCGGCAGCGTACTCAGTCATGGTCGTCTTCTGTGCCGGTTGTGTCGGAGGGCGGTGCGCCCGTGTCGCCTAGCAGTCTGCTTGCGAGCGCTGCAAGGCCGCGCACCGGCAGGCCGAGCCACGTCGGCCGGTTAGCCGCTTCATAGCGGATTTCATACGCGGCCTTCTCGATCAGGAACAGATCGAGCAGCGCCTGTTCGCTGTTCTCGGCGACGAGCGGTTGCGACGCGGCTGCGGCCGCACTTCGATACTCGTCGAGAAAACGTTCGGCCGCGCCGACACGGAAGCGCTCGAACAGCGCGCGCTTGCGATCGGCGGTCTGCTGCGGAGCGTTCTCGGTGGTCGATTGCGCGGCGGCGCTTGCATACGACAGCGAGCGCAACAGCCCCGCGACGTCGCGCAGCGGACTCGACTTGAGACGACGTTCTTCGAGCGAACGCGCAGGCTCGCCTTCGAAGTCGATCAGGAACGCGTCGCCTTGCGCAACGAGCACCTGACCTAAATGGAAGTCGCCATGAATCCGCGTGCGCAGCGCAACCGCATCGGGCGTGACCAGATGCTCGACGGCTTCGGTCAACAGCGCGCGCCGGCCTAGCACGCTGCGCGCGAGATCGAGTGTGTCGCCGCTCAACTGGTCGAGTTGTCGCGCGAGCACGTCGAGCGACGCGGCGAGCATCGTCTGCGTGCCGTCGATCCATGCGCGGATCTGCTTCGCGTCGGCGGGTTCGGGGGCGAACGCGGGATCGTCGGACGGCGATGCGAGCGCGACGTGCAGTTCGCCCAGGCGCTTGCCGATCGTACCGGCGAGCGCCGCATAGCCTTCGATCGCTTCTTCCTCGTTCGCGCGAGCACGTTCGATGTCGCCGTTGGTCGATTCGACTGCGAGCGCGAGTTCGTCGATCGAGCGGCGCAGCGTATCGAGCGCCCAGTTCCACGCGTCGCCCTGGTTGTCGATGAAGCCTTGCAGGATCGCGAGCGTGTGCGGCACGCCGGCCGGATCGACACGCACCACTTCGCCATACAGCGGCGCGGTGTTCGCGTAGCCCAACTGCGTCAGATAGCGGCTCATTTCGGCTTCCGGATGCACGCCGTCGAGCAGACGCCGCACCAGCTTCAGCACGACAGCATCCTCGATCACGAGCGAGCTGTTGCTTTGCTCCGCCGCGAGCCAGCGGATTTCCGGCTGCTCGCCGAGTTCGAGTTCGTCGAAACGGCCGGTCGGTACGAAGCGGATCTCGCTCTTCTGCACGGTCGGCACGACCGCGCGTTCGCGCAGCTTGCGCAGCACGCCGTGCGCGAACAGCGGCAGCGAGAACGCATCCGTCAGGTGACCGATGTTGCGGTTGCGGCGCACGCGTGCCAGCGCGAGCTGCATGAAGAGCGGTGTGGTCGTGTCGGCGCCCCACGAGATCGCGATCGGCACCACGTAGCGCTCGGTGTGATCGCCGACATCGGCTTCGATCTCGGTGAACGCGAAGCCGCCGTTCGGGATCGTCGTCAGCGCGGCGAGGCGCACCGCGTTCAGTTTCTGATCCTTCGATGCGAACCAGCGACGCCGTTTCAGCCACGACGGCAGCACTTCGGATTCGAGCAACCGGACATTTTCCGGCGTCGGTCCGGCCTGGCCTTCGCGGATCACGATCGTGACGAACTCGGGCAGCGGTTCGGACGCCGGCTGGCTCCACGTCGGTCGCGCGCCGCCTTCGCACAGCAGGAACCACAGGAAGCCGTACGGCGGGAACGTCAGCAGATAGGTGAGCTGGCCGATCGGCGGAAACACGGAATCGGCGGTCATCTCGATCGGCACCGAGCCCGCGAATTCCGACAGATCGAGTTCGACTGCCTGCGGCGCGCGCGACAGATTCGCGACGCACAGAATCGGCGGCTCGCCGGGCATTTCGCGCAGGTACGCGAGAATCTTGCGATTGTCCGGCCGCAGGAAGCGGATGCTGCCGCGTCCGAACGAATGCTTCGCGCGACGCGTCGCGAGCATGCGGCGCGTCCAGTTCAGCAGCGAATGCGGATCGCGGCTCTGCGCTTCGACGTTCACCGCGTCGAAGCCGTACAGCGAACCCATCACCGGCGGCAGCACGAGTTGCTCGGGATCGGCGCGCGAGAAACCGCCGTTCCGATCCGACGACCATTGCATCGGCGTGCGCACGCCGTCGCGATCGCCGAGATGGATGTTGTCGCCCATGCCGAGTTCGTCGCCGTAGTAGATCACCGGCGTGCCGGGCATCGACAGCAGCAGCGAATTGATCAACTCGATGCGGCGGCGGTCGCGTTCCATCAACGGCGCGAGACGGCGACGAATGCCGAGATTCAGCCGCGCGCGACGGTCGCTCGCATAGGTGTTCCACAGATAGTCGCGCTCGGAATCGGTGACCATCTCCAGCGTCAGTTCGTCGTGATTGCGCAGGAAGATCGCCCACTGACAACTCGGCAGCAAGTCCGGCGTCTGCTTCATGATGTCGATGATCGGGAAGCGGTCCTCGCTCGCGATCGCCATGTAGATGCGCGGCATCAGCGGGAAGTGGAACGCCATGTGGCATTCGTCTTCGTTGCCGAAGTATTCCTGCACGTCTTCCGGCCACTGGTTCGCTTCGGCGAGCAGCATCCGGTTCGGGTACTCGGCGTCGATCGTCGCGCGGATTTTCTTCAGGATCGCGTGCGTTTCCGGCAGATTCTCGTTGTTCGTGCCTTCGCGTTCGACGAGGTACGGCACCGCGTCGAGCCGCAGCCCGTCGATACCCATGTCGAGCCAGAAGCGCATCACCTGCAGCACTTCGCGCAGCACCGACGGGTTGTCGAAGTTCAGATCCGGCTGGTGCGAATAGAAGCGATGCCAGTAGTACGCGCCCGCGACCGGGTCGTGCGTCCAGTTCGACGGCTCGCTGTCGATGAAGATGATGCGCGTGTCCTGATACTTCTTGTCCGTGTCGGACCACACGTAGTAGTTGCGATGATTCGAGCCGGGCTTCGCGCGACGCGCGCGCTGGAACCACGGGTGCTGATCCGACGTGTGATTGATGACGAGTTCGGTGATCACGCGGATGCCGCGCGCGTGCGCTTCCTGGATGAAATGGCGCACGTCGGAGAGCTGGCCGTAGTCCGGATGCACGCCGCGATAGTCGGCGATGTCGTAGCCGTCGTCGCGGCGCGGCGACGGATAGAACGGCAGCAGCCAGATTACGTTGACGCCGAGTTCGGCGATGTAATCGAGCTTCGCGAGCAGGCCGGGGAAATCGCCGATACCGTCGTTGTTCGCATCGAAGAAAGACTTGATGTGAACCTGATAGATGATCGCGTCCTTGTACCAGAGCGGATCGTCGCCGAGCAGCGACGGTTTGCTGCGACGGCCGGTGCGCGGTTTTGCGCCGTGCGCGGACGCGTCGTCCGGATGCGCGCGATGCGACGACGTCGATGCGTGTTCATCGTCGTGAGCGCGGACGTCCTCGTCGTGCGTTTCGGGTGTTTCGTGTGACTCGTTTGCCATTTATTCACCCTCGTTCGGATGGTCGAAGGGCGCCGCATCGGCGCGCGCGTCGGTGTCTTCGTCGACTGGTTCGCCGGGCGGCAGGCCGCCGACCGGCGCAATGCGCCAGATCGCGAACGGCCGCGCGCCCGGATCGAGCCGCACGTGCTGCCAGCGGCCGTGCCACTCGAAGCGTGCGCCGCTCATTTCGTCGGTCACTTCGAGTGCCGCGTGATCGTGCAGATGCCAGCGGTCGAACGTGGCCCGCGACAGCTCGACGTCCGCGCCCTGTTCGTTGAACGGATCGAGATTGATCGCGACGACGATCACGTTGTCGCGTGCGTCGGTAGCTTTCTCGAAGAACAGGATGTGGTCGTTGTGCGCCGGCAGGAACGTGATGCCGAGATGCGAATGCAGCGCGGGGTTCGCGCGACGGATGCGGTTCAGCGCCGCGATCTCCGCGACGATGTTGCCCGGCCGATGCCAGTCCCATGCACGCAACTGATACTTCTCGGAGTCGAGATATTCCTCGCTGTTCGGCAGCGCGCTCGCTTCGCACAGCTCGAAACCGCTATACACGCCCCACAGTCCCGACAGCGTCGCGGCCAGCGCGGCACGAATGAGAAAGCCCGCGCGCCCCGACGACTGCAGATGACGCGGGTTGATGTCCGGCGTATTGACGAAGAAGTTCGGCCGGAAGAATTCGCGCACTGGTGTCTGCGTGAGTTCGGTCAGGTACTCGGTGAAATCGCGCTTCGATTCGCGCCACGTGAAGTACGTGTACGACTGCGAGTAACCGACCTTCGCGAGCCGATACATCAAGCGCGGCCGCGTGAACGCTTCGGACAGAAAGATCGTGTCGGGATGACGCGAGCGGATGTCGGCGATCATCCATTCCCAGAACGGCAGCGGCTTGGTGTGCGGATTGTCGACGCGGAAGATGTGCACGCCCGCGTCGATCCAGAACAGGATCACGTCGCGCAGCGCGAGCCACAGCGCGGGTTTCGCGTCGTGCGCATAGAAGTCGGGATTGACGATGTCCTGATACTTCTTCGGCGGATTTTCTGCGTAGCGCAGCGTGCCGTCGGGGCGCCACGCGAACCACGTCGGATGTTCCTTCAGCCACGGATGATCGGGCGCGCACTGGATCGCGAAATCGAGCGCGATTTCGAGGCCATGTTCGTGCGCGGCGGCGAGCATCGCGCGGAAATCGTCGAGCGTGCCGAGCTGCGGATGCACGGCGGTATGGCCGCCCTCGGCGCCGCCGATCGCATACGGGCTGCCGACGTCGCCCGGCTGCGCTGTCAGCGTGTTGTTGCGGCCTTTGCGGTTCGCGACGCCGATCGGATGGATCGGCGGGAAGTACAGCACGTCGAAACCCATGTCGCGGATGCGCGGCATCTTCGCGATCACATCGCCGAACGTGCCGTGACGGTTCTCGTCGTCGCTCATCGAGCGCGGAAAGATCTCGTACCAGCTCGCGAAGCGCGCGGCCGCGCGTTCGGCGTCGATCTTGTAGACGGTCGAGTCGTAGGAGAGGAACGGGCGGTAGCCCGACTGCGCAATCGCGCGTGCGGTTTCGGGAGACTGGACCATTTCGATCCGCGTCGCCGTATCGCTTTTTGCGAAGCGCTCGATGAACTCGGCGAACGGGCGGGCATGCGGGCCTTTGAAGCTGGCCGTGCGTAGCGTGTCGAGATGCGCGAGTACCCGTGCGAACAGCTGCTCGGCTTCGTCGAGTTCGAGTTCTACCGTTTGACCCGCGTTGAGCTTCTTCTGGATGTGATCGGTGAGCGACGCGAAATCGTCGCGCCATACGCACAGCGTGAACTCGTGGCGGCCGAGCCGTTCGAGCGGAATGTGCGCGTGCCACAGGTCGGTGCCCGCGGGTTGCATCGGGAGCATTCGCGCTTCGTACCACGCGGTTTCGCCGGCCGCGCGCCAGATCACCGCGGCCGCGATCTTGTCATGGCCTTCGGCGAAGATCGCCGCGCGAACCTCGACACGCTCGCCGACGATCCGCTTGACCGGGAAGCGTCCCCCGTCGACGGCGGGCGAGACGTCTTCGATGGCGATACGCGGCGCGTCGAGTGCCTCGACGACGGTCTTGCGGCCGCTCTCCTTGCCGCGTCCTTTATCGACAGGCGGCGCGAGTTGCACGGGCGGTTGCGCCACTGCGGCGAACAGACGGCACGCGCCGGGTGCGAGCGTGAACGCGGGCAGCGCGCGCGGCACATCGCCCGACGACGCATCGAGTTCGCTAAAGCGCGTGAAGTTGCCCGGTACGCCGTCGAGGAAACGCGCGGGGTCGACTTGTGCTGCCGCGTGCAGATCGGGATTGACGACGATCAGCACCGCTTCGTCTGCATTGCGCAGGTCGCGTGTCGCGCCGCGCAGCAGCGCCGCGACCGGTGCGCCCGGGCCGCTCAGCGTGCGCAGTTCGCCGATCGTGTTGAGCGTCCACGTATCGCGTTGCACGGCGTTGGCTGTGGCGATCGCGTCGGATAGATCGAAGCGCGCGTCTTGGGCTGATTCAACGCGATGGGTAGAAGCGGTTAGCGAAACCGGTTCGGTTGCGCCGTATTCGAAGCCCATCGGCATCAGCCAGCCGGTGCCGGTCGATGTCGCGATGGCCAGCGCGCGGCGATACGCGCGCTCGACGAGCGCCACGTCATGCGCGCTCGCGAACTCGGCGGCGAGGCGCACGCCGTACGGCGCTTCGGGGAACGCAACCGGCGAACCGATGCGCGAGAGTACTTCGTGCTCTTCGGTCATCCATGACGCGCGATAGTCCCACCAGCGCACCGACGAGAACACCGCATCGAAGCCTGCGCTTTCAAGCGCGGTGAGATCCGCGCGCGCGAGTCCCGGCGTCGCCGCGAGAAAACGTATCGACGGATGCCGCGCACGCACCGCCGCGCACAGCGAGCGCCACGCCGCAGCCGGCACGCGATGCGGCGAGTCGACACGAAAGCCGCCGAGGCCCGCGTCGGCGAGCGAGAGCAAGGTCTGCGACCACCAGTCGATCAGCGGTGCAACGTCGCTCGCAAAATTGAGATACGCGACGTGGTCGTCGCGATGCGCATGACGTGGGTCGAGCCGCGCGGTTTCGGATTCGAATGGATGGAACCAGTCGGGATGCGCGTTAAACAATGCGCCGTCGGCGGCGACGCGATCGACCGCGAGATCGGCGAGCAGCGTCAGGCCGTGTTCGCTGGCCTGTGCGACGAGTTTGCGTAGCGTGTCTGCGGCGTGCGCATCGGACGCGCCGAGCGCCGGATGCAACCGCGCGTGATCGCCGACGACGAGCGCATGGTCGGCCCGTCCCGGCTGGAACAACCCGCCGATCAGCAGATGATCGAAGCCGAGTGCCGCCGCATGGGCGAACTGCGTGGGCCATGCATCGAGCGGCCCGATGAGAGGAGCGTGGACAAAGTAGATCCGCGGCGCATACGCGTGTGGAGCTTCCATCGGTCGTTTCCAGTTCGTCCTGCTGCGGTGTGGATGCACGCTAGGTGCGATCACAGCCGCCCATTGGGCTTCCAGAGCCGGATGACACGCGGCGTGCGTCGAAACGCGGGCGCCTATGGTCAATGTAGTGCAAAGATCGTGACGCTGCGGTGCGCGTGTGCGTTCTGTCGCAGCGTTTTATCGTGACCATCGCGTGGACGAGCGAGGTGTCGACCTCATTCTGCGCTTGTGCCGTCGCGACCGGGCCGTGAATGCAGTGCAGCAAGCGTTGTGCCAGCGAGGCGGTCGCGATCGCGTGCGGCGATGCCTGTCATGGTGTTCGACGGGTTGGGTGGCCGGTGCGTTCCGCATCGGGCGATGCGGGTTGCAGGTAAAACGCGCTAACGCGGCGCGTGTTTTACCGGAGGTGTGAGCAGGTATGCGAGCGATGGATGCGAGCCGTGTCGGAGCGTGGTCACACGGCGGTCATCGGAGCGTCATCGAGGTCGGGTTGTGGTTCTGCTTGTGCGTGTGTGTCGTGGCTGCAAGGTAAGAGGCAACCGCGAGATTTCTGAGACGAACCGCTGACGCCGCCGGTGCCGGGCTGCCCTACGACCCCAGCAACCCCGCCGCGATATTCACACACAGCCCGAGCACCGCCACGTTGAAGTAAAACGACAGCACCGACTGCGCGAGCGTCGCGCGGCGGATCGAGCGCGAACGCAGCACGACGTCCGATGTCTGCGATGCGACCGCGATCGTGAACGAGTAGTACAGGAAGTCCCAGTAGTTCGGATCGAGCTTGCTGTCCGGAAACTGCAATGCCGTTTCTTCGCCGGAGCTGTAATACAGCCGTGCGTAGTGCAGCGTGAAGATCGTCGGAATCAGGAACCACGCGCCGATCAGCGTGACGCCGGTGAGCAGCGAATGCAGCACGCTCGACGCGCCGCCGCCTTTCGCCGACGCAAGTTCGAGCACGATCGCCGCGAGGCTCGCGACCGTCGCGACGCAGATCACGACGAGCACGACACCCGCGTTCTCGTCCTCGCGGACCGCGAACTCGCGCACCTCGTCGTGATGCGCGCCGGCCATGTGGAACCAGATGAGGACGAGATACGTCCATACTGCGACGTCCCACGCGATCAGCACACGCATGGTCGGTCGCAGCGACCACGGAAGGAGCAGCATCGCGGCGACACCGATCGCGAACCCGATCATCATGCGCGGCCGGTTGCGGAGGACTTGCGGGTAGAGAGTCATGGGCGTGAGTGTGAAAAGACGCGCTTGAAAGTAGATCAACCGTGATTGAATCCGCTGCGGCGATTCTACCCGCCGGTCCGGTGTGATTTGTCGAATCGTCGCGCGGAGGCTATAGTTTTCGCACGCCGCCTTGCGCGCAGCTTTCGTTGGGATGTCGAACGCTTGCGATCGACGGGTTATACGGCATAGGTAGCGCGCGTGGTGGACGCAATACAGCAGCATCCGAAACACCGAAGCACAAGAGACCGCTCGAAGCGGCACGTTAGACCAGGTTTTGGGGCGGACTGCCGGCAATAGGGTTCGCGGGATAGAACCGCGACTGCTACACCGGCCGACACAATACATATCATCTGGAGCCCCCATGACAGATGTAACTGAGAACGATGCGCACCCCTCTGCGGTGACGCATTCCGCAGGGCGCAGGGCGTGGATGCTGGGTGCGTGCGCGTCGGCTGCCGCACTTGCTTTTGCAGCGGCTGGGCGGTTCGGCATGCCGGCCGGGTTGTTCGGAATTTCTCCCGCGTTTGGTGCCACTCCCGCCGACGCATCCGCAGGCGGCGGCCTCGACGCCTTCGTCGCGCTGTCGCAGCGTCTCACCAGCCATCCGGCCTTCGACCCGGTGCTCGGCAAGCGCATCTACGAAGCGCTGTCGAAAGCCGACAGCCAGTTCACGCAAAACGTCGCCGCCCTCAACACCTGGCTGCAGGGCCACGGCGGCGTGCCCTCCGATACCGTCACGCAGGCACTGCAAGCCGATCAACCGGCGCTCGCGAAAACCGTCGGCGCGATCATGCGCGCGTGGTACCTCGGCCTCGTCGGCGACATGCCGCACGTGCAGGTCGTCGCGTACGAGCGCGCGCTGATGTTCGAGCCCGTGAAAGACGTGCTGACGATTCCGTCGTATTGCCGCGACGTGCCGTTCTACTGGACGCAGAAGCCCGCGAGCGTGTGAGCGCACGCGTCGTCCAGACAGCACGGCAATCCATCGAGCAAACAGAAAGCAAGCAGAAACAAGCCAGCAAGAGAGGGCAACAATGGCAAATTCGAATTCCGCCGACGTCGTCGTAGTCGGTTCGGGCGTGGCAGGCGGTCTCGTCGCGCATCAGATGGCGCTCGCCGGCGCATCGGTGATCCTGCTCGAAGCAGGGCCGCGCATTCCGCGCTGGCAGATCGTCGAGAACTTCCGCAACTCGCCTGCTAAAAACGATTTCGCGACGCCGTATCCATCGACGCCGTATGCGCCGCATCCCGAGTATTCGCCCGAGAACAACTACCTGATCCAGAAAGGCGAGTATCCGTACAACTCGCAGTATGTGCGGCTCGTCGGCGGGACGACGTGGCATTGGGCTGCGGCGACGTGGCGCCTGCTGCCGTCCGACTTCCAGCTGAAGAAGCTGTACGGCGTGGGTCGCGACTGGCCGTATCCGTATGAAACGCTCGAGCCGTGGTACTACGCCGCTGAAGTGCAACTGGGCGTGTCCGGTCCCGATGCATCGGTGGATCTCGGCTCGCCGCGCTCGAAGCCGTATCCGATGAGCGGGTTGCCGCTGTCGTACATGGACCAGCGCTTCATGGACACGCTGAACCCGCAGGGCTTCAAGGTCGTGCCCGAACCGGTCGCGCGCAACAGCCGGCCGTACGATGCGCGGCCCACCTGCTGCGGCAACAACAACTGCATGCCGATCTGTCCGATCGCCGCGATGTACAACGGCGTCGTGCACGCGGAGAAAGCGGAGCAGGCCGGCGCGAAATTGATTCCGCAGGCGGTCGTGTACAAGGTCGAGGCCGACAACAAAGGGCTCATTACCGCGGTCCACTACAAGGATCCGAACGGCAACAGCACACGCGTGACCGGCAAGCTGTTCGTGCTCGCCGCGAACGGTATCGAGACGCCGAAGCTGATGCTGATGTCGACTTCCGATAAATTCCCGCACGGCATCGGCAACAGTTCCGATCAGGTCGGCCGCAATCTGATGGATCATCCGGGCACCGGCGTGACCTTCCTCGCGAACGAACCGCTGTGGCCGGGACGCGGGCCGATGGAGATGACGTCGATCGTCAATTTCCGCGACGGCGCGTTCCGCTCCGACTACGCGGCGAAGAAGCTGCATCTGTCGAACGGCGTGCCCACGATGAGCGTCACCGCCGCACTGCTGAAGAACGGCGTGACAGGCGCCGAACTCGACCGGCAGATCCGCGATCGCGCTGCGCGCACGCTGAACATCAACAGCTTCCACGAGCATCTGGCGGAGCCGCAGAACCGTATCATTCCGTCGGCGGATCACAAGGACGCGCTCGGCATTCCGCAGCCCGAGATCTACTACTCGATCAACGACTATGTGAAGAAGAGCGCCGCGAACACGCACGAACTGTATGCGCAGATCGCGGGGCTGTTCGGCGGCACAGAAGTAACGTTCGACGATACGTTCGCGCCGAACAATCACATCATGGGCACGACGATCATGGGTGCCGACGCGGCCGATTCGGTCGTCGATACGGATTGCCGCACGCACGATCACTCGAACCTGTTTATCGCGAGCAGCAGTGTGATGCCGACCGCCGCTTCGGTGAACTGCACGCTGACGATTGCCGCGCTGGCGTTGAAGCTGGCCGACAAACTGAAGCGCGAAATCTGACCCGACCGACGGAGAGACATCATGACGAAATTTACGTCTCGCGCCCGGTCGGAAGATCAGGGCAAGCGCCGCATGCGCGTCGCGACGTTCGCGGCAATCTTCTCGCTGTTCGCGTTGTACCTCGCGTGGCATGCGTGGCACGATCCGCAGGCGCTGCATCCGGACGAATCGCCGATCGGCCAGGCGCTCGCGCAGGATGCGTCGTCGGATCAGCCGGTTGCCGTCGCGGCCAGTCCCGACCTCGTGAAGCGCGGCGAGTATCTCGCACGCGCGGGCGATTGCATCGCGTGTCATACCGTCGAGAAGAGCCGTCCGTTCGCCGGCGGCCTGCCGATCAACACGCCGTTCGGCACGATCTATACGCCGAACATCACGCCGGATCCGGACACCGGCATCGGTCAGTGGAGCGACGCGGAATTTTTGCGCGCGATGCACGAAGGGATCGGCAAGAGCGGCGAGCGGCTTTATCCGGCGTTCCCGTATGCGGAGTACACGCGCGTCACCGATCAGGACGTGCTCGCGATCCGCGCGTATCTGAACACGGTCACGCCGGTGCACTACACGCCGCCGCGCAACAGTCTCAAGTTCCCGTTCAATCAACGCTGGGCGATGATGTTCTGGAATCTGTTCAACTTCACCGAAGGGCGCTTCGTACCCGACCCGAAGCAGAGCGCCGAGTGGAATCGCGGCGCGTATCTGGTCGAAGGGCTCGCGCACTGCGAGGAGTGCCATACGCCGCGTAACTTCATGCAGGGGCTCAAATCGAGCGATCGATTCTCCGGCGCGACGCAGGCCGGCTGGCACGCGTTCAACATCACGCCCGACAAGAACGGCGGCATCGGCAACTGGAGCGACGACGAACTGGTCAGCTATCTGTCGACCGGCGTGGCACCGGGCCGCGCGAACGCAGCGGGACCGATGGCCGAAGTGGTCGCCGACAGCACGCAGTATCTGAGCAACGAAGACCTGCGCTCGATCTCGATCTATCTGCGGACCGTGCCGCCGGTCAGCGGCGGCGTCACGCGGTCGCGCGACGACTGGGGCAAGCCCGCCGACGACGTCACCGCGCTGCGCGGCCAGACGATCAACTCGGTGAACGGCGCGCAACTGTTCGTCGCGAACTGCGCGACCTGCCATAACTGGACCGGGCAAGGTGTCGGCGCGAGCGCGCCGGGCGCGTATCCATCGCTGATTCATAACAGCGTGGTCGGTGCCAGTGACGCGAACAATCTCGCGATGGTGATCCTGCACGGCGTGAGCCGCACGACGAAGCAGGCCGACGTGCTGATGCCGTCGTTCGGCGACCAGCTCACCGACGATCAGATTGCGGCGATCACCAACTACGTGACGAAGCAGTTCGGCAATCCGCAGTCGGTCGTGACGGTCGATCAGATCGCGAAGCTGCGCGCGCAGCAACAATGACCGTGCGGACGGCGCGCGTCCGGTAGCGATTGCCGGGCGCGTGGTCGTTTCATCGGCCGTTGTGCTTGAGGTTCGCGAACGCGTGTGGTTCGTGTGTCTCGCAGGCCACACAAAAGCGAGGCAGCGCGCATACGCGCAACGCGTAGCGGACTATCATGGGTGCCATGCACTTCAGCTCTGCCCATCCCGTCGTCCAGCATCATGACGCCAACACCGCCGGTCGCGATTTCGTCGTCGGCGATCTGCATGGCTGCGTCGATGCGCTGCGTTATCTGCTGCGCGAAATCGCATTCGATCCTGCACGCGACCGGTTGTTCTCGGTCGGTGATCTGGTCGATCGTGGCACGCAGTCGGAAGACGCGCTCGCGCTGCTCGACAAGCCATGGTTCTACGCGGTGCTCGGCAATCACGAGGACGCGTTGTGCGCGGTCGCCGAAGGACGCCTGAAGCGGCAGTGGTGGTATGGGATCGGCGGCGCGTGGGCGGCGGCGCTGCCCGACGAACGGTTGCAGCACTACGCGCGCAAGTTGCGCACGCTGCCGCTGGTGCGCGTGATCGGCCACGGCAGCACGCGCTACAACGTGCTGCATGCGGAGTACTTCGGTTCCGACGAGGAACTCGATACCGCCCGCTTCTCCGACGACGAACGGCAGCAACTGCTGTGGGGCCGTCAGCTCGCAATGGGCAACGGCGATCCGTACCGGCAGGCGGGGCTCTCGCTCACGTACTGCGGCCACACACCGATGCGCGAACTGCAGCAGATCGGCGCGCAGGTGTTCATCGATACCGGCGCGTTCGGGCCGGGCGGCAAGCTGACCATCGTGGAGGCGCGCAAGCCGCATCGGTGGTCGGTGAGCGTCGCGGCTGCGCAAGCGGAAGGGGCGGCGGCGTTGGTGTTGCCTTGATGCTGTTTTGAGCGCTGTGCGCTTACCCCACCTGATTCAGTTCGAACACCACATCGACCGCGTTGCCGTTCCAGTTGTATTCGAGATACGCAGCGTGATAGCAGTCGCGTAGCAGCATCGTGCGGAACGCGGCGAGACATTCGCCGCCAGGATCGCGCACCGATGGATACGCGATACCCGGCGCTCCCGCTTCGCGCGCAGCACGACCGAGCGTCTGGCCCGGCAGATAGTCGACCGGCGACAGCACGCCCGGGTCAAGCGACGGGTCGTCGCGCAGATCGACGACGTTGCCCTGCGCGATCACCGTATAGAGACGCATCTGCTGCCGCAACGGCGGTTGTTGAGTCGCGGCGAGAAACTGACCGGTGTGAAAGCGCGTCTCGGCGATCGCGGTGTTACGCGAGCGCGCGCAATAGAACACGCCATACGTGCCGTCCGAAAAACGGCTACCGCCAGGATTCAGATGCGTCAGCGCGGCCATGATCGGCCCCGAGCCCTCGCCGAAGCGGCGCTCGTCCGGCGGCACTAGATTGAGATCGCCGACCTCGGTGCGGATGTGGTCGTTGGTGAGTGCTTCGAGCGCGTAGAGCGCATCGAAGTCTTCGGGCGACGCGACGCGATCGAACAGGTTGACCGCGGGAAAACGCGTCGGAATCACGCGATACGCGGGCGACCAGGCGAGCGGCGCCGAGCGCCAGCGGTCCTGCCAGTGCGGTTCAGTCACGCCCAGCCGCCTCTCATTGCGTCGAGGTACTGGCGCACCGCGATCAGATCGCTGATGTTGCCGGCCAGCATGCGGTCGAGCGCGCGGCGGCCGCCGAACGGTGCCGCGCTGTTGGGCTGCTTGACCCAGGAATCGGCGGCGGTGGGTTGCGGCAGCAGAATCTGCAGCGCCTTATAGATGCCGAGTACCAGCGACAGCCGTTCGAGCGTGTCGCGGCCGAGTCGCGCGGCTTGCGGCGTGGCTTTCCATTTGAAGAACGTCGAACGGCCGGGCGAGCCTAGCAGCACGATCTGGTCGTCGGCGCTCAGATCCCAGTCGCGGGCAATGTTGAAGAACGCGCGTAGGCCCGCCGCCGACATTTCCGCGACGGTGGGTTCCCCGGCTGGCCGGCGATGCGGCTCCCGGGAGGCGGAAGCTCGAGCGGCAGATGACATGATTTAGTCCTGAATTGAACTCTTAACTGATATTAGTCCATTTGTGGATTAATGCAAGCGAAGTATACCGGTTGCGCACGAACAATGGCGCAACGGCATGGGAAACGGCGTGGGAGGGAGCGTTAGACGGCGTGGGCGGCCAGCGCGTCGACACGCGCCTGGCGTTCGAGTACCTGCCCGACGCACAGCGAGATCAGCGCAGCGTCCAGTCGGTCGAGCGCGGCGGCGGCGTCGCGGAGGACGGTCTGGTCGGCGGCGGGCGACTGGAAAATCACGTCGCGCAGCGATTCGGCGAGCGCGGCGCGCTCGATGAACGCATTCAGTTCCGGCAGACGCGGAAAGCCCGCCTGCTCCGCGTGGCTTTGCAGCGCGGACAGCAGCATCGCAAACGGCTGCGGCGCGGCCGCGCTGACCGACAACGGCAGGCCGCGGCTGCGCGCGAGCGTTTCCACGAAACGCGACACGCTGCCGTGCAGACGCATGAACGCGTCGACCACATCGCGGATCGATTCGGCGCGGCGGCGATCGGCGGGCGGCCGCAGCGGTGTGATCTTGCCCGCCAGTCCGGCCTGACGGCGGCCCTTGTCGATGAACATGCTTTCTTTTCCCCAGCGCCCAGCACGACGGCAACCGGCGGTTCGCCGCATCGAGCGTAGCGTAGTATACGTTCGAATATAACGCGTGCCTATGCGTACCGGCAAACCGCCGTGCGATCCGCACGTCCACACGTTCGCATGCCGGCCGAACCCGCCCATCTTCGGAGCACCCGTCAATGTTCATCCGCCAGCTCGACTATCTGGTGACGCTTGCGCGCGAGCAGCATTTCGCGCGCGCCGCCGAGCTGTGTCATGTGTCGCAGCCGGCGCTGTCGTCGGCAATCCGCAATCTCGAGGAGGAGCTGGGGCTTGTGATCGTCCGCCGGGGCCGGCGTTTTCTTGGCTTCACCGAGGAGGGCGAGCGCGTGCTCGGCTGGGCGCGGCAGACGCTCGATGCGCTTGGGCGGATGCGACAGGATGCGTCGGCGGCGCAGGTGCGTCTCTCCGGGACGCTGCGGATCGGCGCGATTCCGACGACGATGCCGGTCGTGAGTCTGCTGCTCGCCGCGTGTCGCGCGGCGCATCCGGCGATCCGCTATTCGCTGCGTTCGTTGAGTTCCGACGCGATCCTGCGCGAACTCGACGACTACGAACTCGACATCGGCTTCACCTATCTCGACGAGCGCGTGCAGGCCGGCTTCGAAGTGCTGCCGCTGTATCGCGAGCGCTATGTGCTGTTGTCGCCGTCGTCGTCGCGCGATGGTGCGTGTGCAGGCGTGAATCGCTGGGACGAGGTCGGTGCGCTGCCGTTCTGCCTGCTCGGCAACACGATGCAGAACCGTCAGGTGATCAACGCGGCGTTCCGGCGCGGCGGCGTGCAGCCCGACGTCGTGCTCGAAGCGGATTCGCTGCTGGTGCTGTACTCGCATGTGCAGCACGCGGGGTTGCATAGCGTGCTGCCGCATAGTCTGCTGAGTGCGCTCGAAGCGAAGGACGGCGTGACCGCGACGCTGTTGCTGCCTGAACTCACGCGCGAGATCGGTTTGATCGCGCGTAACCAGCCGTCGATGTCGGCGCTTGCGTCGGCGATGTGGCGTGCGGCTGGGCTGCTTGATCTGCAGCGTGAGTTCGATGCGCTGTTGCCAGTCGCGTAATCGCTCTTCGCTGCGTGCCATATCGCCACGTTGATAACAACCGCTTATCACCGCATCCGTTCAAACGATTGGACCGTCCACATCACGCTCGCCGACACTTTGCGTGCCGGTCGTCTTCGCAGTCGCGCGACCGGTCGGCGGGGTCTGCCGGCATGCGACTGCGTCAGAGCGGAGTGAGACAAGTGGCCAAGGTTCTTTGTGTTCTGTACGACGATCCCGTCAACGGCATGCCGAAAAAATATGCGCGCGACGATATCCCGACCATCGACCGTTATCACGACGGCCAGACGGCCCCGACGCCGCAGGCAATCGATTTCAAGCCGGGCGAAATGCTCGGCAGCGTGTCGGGTGAACTCGGACTGCGCGCGTTCCTCGAATCGCAAGGCCATACGCTGGTCGTCACGTCCGACAAGGATGGTCCGAATTCCGTGTTCGAGCGCGAACTCGCCGATGCCGAGGTCGTGATTTCTCAGCCGTTCTGGCCGGCGTATCTGACCGCCGAGCGCATCGCGAAGGCGCCGAAGCTGAAGCTCGCGCTGACCGCGGGCATCGGTTCCGATCACGTCGATCTGCAGGCCGCGATCGAACGCAAGATCACCGTCGCGGAAGTCACGTACTCCAACAGCATCAGCGTCGCCGAGCACGTGATGATGATGATCCTGTCGCTCGTGCGTAACTATCTGCCGTCGCACGAATGGGTGCGCAAGGGCGGCTGGAACATCGCGGACTGCGTCGAGCGCGCGTACGACCTCGAAGGCATGCACGTGGGTACGGTGGCTGCCGGACGCATCGGTGCCGCCGTGCTGCGTCGTCTGAAACCGTTCGACGTGAAGCTGCATTACACGGATCGTCATCGCTTGCCGGAAAGCGTCGAACGCGAACTCGGCGCGACGTGGCATCCGGATGTCGAATCGATGGCGAAGGTGTGCGACGTTGTGACGATCAACTGCCCGCTGCATCCGGAAACCGAGCATCTGTTCGACGAGCGGATGATCTCGAAGATGAAGCGCGGCGCGTATATCGTGAACACGGCGCGCGGCAAGATCTGCGATCGCGAAGCGATTGCGCGCGCGCTCGAAAGCGGACAGCTCGCCGGTTATGCAGGCGACGTGTGGTTCCCGCAGCCCGCGCCGCGCGACCATCCGTGGCGCACGATGCCGCATCAAGGCATGACGCCGCACACGTCGGGCACGACGCTGTCCGCGCAGGCGCGCTACGCGGCGGGCACGCGCGAGATCCTCGAATGCTGGTTCGGCAAGAAGACGATCCGCGAGCAGTATCTGGTCGTCGATGGCGGGCAGCTCGCGGGCGTCGGTGCGCATTCGTACTCGGCCGGCAACGCGACCGAGGGTACCGAAGAAGCGGCGCGATTCAAGACGGCGTGATGGGTGTGATTCGAGTGTGATTCGAGTGTGAATCGCGCTTGAGTGACACACACGGAGCGGGCACATGCCTGCTCCTCTCTCTTTCTTTCCTCTTCCATTTTATGAAGCCATCTTCCGGACTCGCGGAGCGCCCGGCGCGCTCCGTGTCGCGTGCGTTCGTCATGCAGACGGTGTGCGGATTCGCTGGCGGCGCGCTGGCGATTGCCTTGACCGGTCTGCTCGGCAAGCTGCTCGATGCGCCGCTGTTGATCGCGCCATTCGGTGCGTCGAGCGTGTTGTTGTTCGGCGCGCCCGACAGCGCGTTCGCACAGCCGCGCAATCTCGTGTGGGGGCATCTGATCGCATCGACGGTCGGTCTCGCGATCTTCGCGCTGGCCGGTAGCGGGTTGTGGCAGATGGCGCTCGGAGTCGGCGCGGCGATCGCGTTGATGCAGCTCACGCGCACCGTGCATCCGCCCGCCGGCGCCGATCCGCTGGTCATCATGCTAAGCGGCGGCGCTTCGTTCGGGTTCCTGCTGTTTCCGGTTCTGGTCGGCGTGCTGTCGCTGCTGCTGATCGCGGTGGTGTTCAACTCGATGGTGCGCGGCGAGCGATGGCCGAGCAAGGCGTAGTGGACGTCTGCTGCAAAGCTCACCATGGTTGACGTTTTTGCGGGGACCGCCCGGTTATAATCGCGGCCCGCTAAACGATCGACACGAGGAGTGGCAGCAGATGGGAGCACGAGCAGCAGCAGTGGCGGCGATCGTCGCGACGTGTGTGTCATGCGGAGCGATGGCGGTGCAACGGCAGTACATCGAAGTATGGAATCCACCGGAGGCGAGTGCGGCGAAGCATGCGGCTCCGCGGGCGTCGAAGCGGGCGGTGAAGGTGACGAAAACTGCCAGGGCCACGGAGGGGCATGTTGTGGCATCGGCCGCGCATCCTTCGCAGATCAAGCACGCCGCGCACGTCAAGCACGCTATACATACCGCGAGCGTTACCCGGGCGCCGTCGAAAACGAAAACCGTGGTCGCGAATAGAGCCGGCAGCAAGAAGCATCCGGTGTCGACCTCGACGCACGCGTCGCATGTGACGACGACGCGCATCGCGAAGCAAACCCCATCCGCGCCGCGCCCTCAGCCGACGCTCGCGAAGAATGCTCCGCATCGTGCGGGGGCCGAACCGCCGATCCTGTAGCGCGTTGCGGGACCGCGCCCAGCATCAGACCATTCGCCGCACAACGCAGACACTCGCGAAGGCACTCCCCGCACATGCAAAGGCCGAGCCGCCGATCTCGTAGCGCGTTGCGTCACCGCCCGGCATCGAACGATTCGCCGCGCAACGCAGACGCATAACGCAGACACACAGCGTGCTACCTCGTACGCTTGTGCCTGCGAGCGCCCGTCGCCCCCGTCTGTGTTCCGAGCGCAGCCCGCCCCAGTTCGACAATCCTTGCCGACAACTTCTCCAGCCTCGGCGACTGCACCTTCCACGCATGCCAGTACAACTCGACGTCGGTCGGCTGACGCGGCGCGAGATCGACGAGTTCGCCGCGCTCCACCGCCGCGCCGAACTCCAGCTCCGGCACCATCCCATATGCGAGGCCACGCTGGATCGCCATGTAGCGCGGCCCCGGTGCGGGCACGTAATGGCAGGGATACGCATCCGGCGGCAGGCCGAAGCGGGTCTCCAGAAAACGCGCCTGCAACGCGTCCTTGCGTGACGACAGGATCACCGGCGCGTGTCGTGCCGCGTCGCGTGTGAAGCCACCCGAGAACCAGTGCTCGACAAACGCTGCCGACGCGACGAGCCGGTAACGCATCGCGCCGAGCCGCTCGGCGACGCAGCCGCGCATCGGCGCGGGTTCGGTCGTGATGCAGCCGATCGCGAGTCCCGATGCGAGCAACGCATGCGTGTGGTCCTGATCGTCGACGGTGAGGTCGAGCAGCACGTTCTCTTTCAGCAGCACGTCGGCGAGCGCGGGGAAGAACCACGTCGACAGCGTGTCCGCGTTGACTGCCGCTGCGACGTTCAGCAGTGCGTCGTTCGCGCCGGCTAGATCGCTCGCGAAATCGTCTTCCAGCAATGCAGTGCGCCGCAGATACTGCAGCAGCCGCTGGCCCATCGGCGTCGCGCGGCATGGCCGCGTGCGCACGACGAGCGGCGTGCCGAGCCGCGTTTCGAGCGCACGCACGCGCTGCGAAATCGCCGACGACGTGACATTGAGACGCGCACCGGCCTGCTCGAAGCTGCCGGTTTCGATGACGGCGCGAACCGCCGCAGTCTGACGGGGATCGAGGTCCACTGAATGCCTTGCGTTGAACGCTTCATGAGCGACCCTCTATTATGGAGGACCCGCCCGACCGGGCGGCCCGAAACCGTTTCGATGCCTCGGAGAATGCCGTGCCCTTTTCCCGTATCGCATTACGTGCCGGCAAGCCGGCCCCTTATCGTCAGGCGCTGATGGACGGCATTCAGCGCGCACTGGTCGCCACCTTCAACGTGCCGGAAGACGACCGCTTCATGATCGTGTCCGAGCACGACGAAGCCGGCCTCTCGTTCGACCGCAACTATCCGGGCATCGCGCGCAGCGACGACTTCGTGCTGATCCAGATCACCGTGAGCAACACGCGCACGCTCGAGCAGAAGAAGGCGCTGTTCCGGCGCATCGCCGACGAACTCGCGGAAAGTCCCGGCGTGCGTCAGGAGGATGTCTTCATCAACCTTGTCGAGGTAGTGAAGGAGAACTGGTCGTTCGGCAACGGCATCGCGCAGTACGCGACCTAGACTGTCGGGTCTGAAAGGCGCCGTTAGGCGTGGTTCGTGTACGATAAAACGTGTCTCGCGGATGGCCGGCTCGCGGCGCTTGCGCCGGGCCGTCCACCGCACACGGAGCGTTCATGACCCGCGTTTTTGAACTCGTGCTCGATATCCCAGCTGCTGCTGCACATGACTGGGCCGCCGCGCGCGTCCATCGTCGCCGCGACGAAACGGCGGCGCAACCCGATGCGTCGATCGTCGCGGCGCTCGCCGCATTGCCTGCAATGAAGCGCCGGCGCCGCAGCGAAGCGCGGCTCGCGGTGCATGGCTTCGATGCGAAGGGCGTGCTCGGCGTAGCGGGCTGGCGGCTCGCGATCGAAACATCTGACGTGGGGCGACGCGCCGTTGCCGTGCACGGCAAACTGCACGCGCCTGCGATCACGATTCGCGATGCGGCGTTTCAGGCGGCGCTCGATGTCGACGTCGATGCCGGCGATGCGCTCAACGCATTGCCTGTTGCGCTCTTCGATTCCGCTCCTTCCGCACTCGCATCGATACTCGACGAAGCGGGCGCGCTCGAACGCACCGTATCGTTCGGATGCACGCGCACACGCTGGTCGCTGCCGACGCAATACGCGGTTCCCGTCGACGTCGTATTCGTACGAATCGATGCACTGGGTGACGACCCGGCGTCGGTCCGCGAAATTCATCTGACTACACCGATCCCCGTCGATCCACCGGCAGGTCACGACACCGACGCGCAACGCGTGCTCTTCGAACTCGCACGCGATATCGCCGCCGCATTGCCTGCGTTCGCGGTGCTCGACGGCGCCGTCGAACGTGCGAGCCGCGGCGAAGTCGTGAGCAAACATGTGCCGGTGTATGCATTGCCTGTCGATCTGGACGGCAACGCGACGCAGCGCGCCGCGTTGCTCGCGATCGGCTGGAATCTCGCGCACCACTGGCTCGGCAACGAAGCCGGTGTGCGCGATGCGGCGAGCGTCGACTTCGTGCATCAGATGCGCGTCGCGCAGCGTCGCCTGAAGACCGCGATGCGGTTGTTCCGCGACTGGCAGGACGACGCGTGGACGACGCGGATCGCGCCGGGGCTCAAGTGGCTCGGCGATCTGCTCGGCGATGCGCGCGACTGGGATGTGTTCGTCGATTCGACGCTGCCCGATCTGAGCGCCGCCGATGGCGATGCGGCCCGCTGGTCCGCGACACGCGAAGTGGCGAATGCGCGCCGGCTCGCGTTACGCGCCGGCGTGCAGCAGGCGCTCGCGTCGCCGCGCTATGCATGGCTCGTGCTTGAATGGCTCGAGTGGCAGGGCGCGTTGATGAAAGACAACGCGCGCGTGCTGCCCGAGTCGGCCGGACAGACACTACGCAAACACGCGAAGAAAAGCGTGCGCAAGGCATACGAAAAACTCGCGGCGGCACCGAAGCTCACGACGCTCGACGATGCATCGCGACATCGCGAACGGATTCGCGCGAAACGGCTGCGCTACACGCTCGAATTTCTCGCGCCGCTCGCGACGAAGAAAACGCGTGTCGAAGTGGCGAAGACGTTGTCGCGGATGCAGGGCGTGCTCGGCGACGGCAACGATGCGGCGGTCGCGCTGGGCTTTCTCGAGCAGCTCCACGTGGACGCGTATCAACTGGGTTTTGCGCGCGGCTGGTGCGAAGCGGCGAAGCGCTATACCGCGCGGGAAGGTGAACGGCTGCTGCGTCAGCTGGGCAAGCCCAAACTCGATGGTTAAGCTTTCGACGAGACCGGCGGCGACAGCATGTTGAGCGTCTGCGAGACGGGCGCGCCGGTGGGCCGCGCGTCATGGCCCGCCTTCCAGCGTGCGCGGACGAACGGACGGTCATGTCCGGACACCTTCAGCGCGAGATGCGTGACCCAGCGATGCGTCGGCACCTGCACGTTATGCAGTGCGAACGCGAGGATCGCGAGACTGATCGTGACTGCTGCCGCGGACAGCCGGCCCGGCGCCGCATGCCACGATCCGCGGATGAACACGAGCGCGGTCAACGCACCCACCAGACAACCGGTGATCGCTTCGGACGGTGAATGCGCGTCGAGCACGACCCGCGAGAACGCGACCGCGACGCCTACGCCGAGACCGCACAGCACACCGGCCATCCGGATGGCCGGCCGCGCAGGCAGCAGCACGAGGAAGAACGCGACCGGGTAGACGGCGGTCGACAGCATCGCGTGGCCGCTCAAACCCGTGAAGTCCCATACCCGCACGCCGACGCCCCAGCCGAGAAACGCCAGCTTGGTCACCGTGACGAGCGCGACCGCGACGCCGAGCAGCAGCAGCCAGGCGGCCGCCATCCGCCACGAGTAGCCGAACGCGAGCCACAGGGCGATTGCGACGGCGAGCGGCAACGTGAGACCGGCGCCGCCGAAGCTCGTGATTGAGTACCAAAGATGGGTGGGCAAATCAGGCATGGATGCGATGCGACAGGGGCCGCGTAAAATCAACCGGGTAACAGGATCAACGCGCGAGCCGGCAGTCGGGCAGACAACACGTCAAATATCTATCGCAAGTATAAACGGCGCAACGCACCCGACTATGCGCCGACGTGCCGAACCGGACATAAACCGGTGTGGCAAGCGACCACCATCGCACGGAAAATGATGCTATTGTGCATTGCACAAACACATCGATGTTCCGGAGCGAACCCATTGGGTCTCGGTCCCTTTTTGCGAGGTACACGATGGCAAAAAGTCTGACGAAGCTCTGGCTGGGCGGGCTCAAGCGCCTGCTGGCGGTGCAGACCGAGTACGCCGAGGCGGCCACGAAAAAGCGCAAACCGAGGCGCCCGGCCCGGCCGAAACCGGTCGCGAAGCCGTCGGCGAAGGTGCGGACACCGTCCGCACGCGCGAAGGCGCCGCCGGCTGCGCGTGAATCGCGGGTTCGCCCGCGCGCGGCGGCCTGGGCGAGCGGCACGTGGACCCGATCGTTCCATTCGGCGCCGGTTGCAGCCGGGCGGCTGGTCAATCATCTGCAGTACGGGCTCTACATTCCTGCGGGCCATCCGCTCGCGCACATGCCGCTGGTCGTGATGCTGCACGGCTGCAAACAATCCATCGACGAATTCGCCGAAGGCACGCGGATGAACCTGCTCGCCGACCGGTTCGGCTTCGCGGTCGTCTATCCCGAGCAATCGAAACACGCGCACGCCCATCGCTGCTGGCACTGGTACGACGCAAGCGATCACGCGGGCGGTGCGGAGATGCGCGCGGTCGTGTCGCTGGTCGACGCACTCGTCGCCGAGCATGAGTTCGACGGCGAACGGGTCTATGTCGCGGGGCTGTCGGCGGGCGCGGGGCTGGCGGCACTGCTCGCGGTGCATTTTCCGCAGCGCTTCGCGGCGGTCGCGCTGCATTCCGGGACCGCGTTCGGCGAAGCGCATTCCGGTATCGCCGGCATGGACGTGATGCGGCGCGGGACGCGCCAGGATCCGGTCGAACTGATCGACCAGGCCGTCGACGTCGCCGCGTACCCCGGCATGCCGGCCATCATCTTTCAGGGCGACACCGACCGCGTCGTCGCGCCGGTCAACGCGGACCAGCTCGCGATGCAGTTCGCGCGGCTGAACGGCCTCATCGATGCGCAAGGTCAGCCGAAAGCCGGCGAAGTGCGCGAGGACCGCAAGGCCGGCGTCCTGACACGGGATTATCTGAAGGGCGGCCGGCGTATCGTCCGGTTGTGCCGGGTGACGGGTTTGTCGCATGCGTGGAGCGGCGGCGACGATGCGGTGCCGTTCCACTCGTCGAAGGGGCCGGATGCGACCGGACTGATCTGGGAGTTCTTCAAGCATCAGCGTCGGGTGGGTGCCGCAGCGGAATTCGCGGGCGCCGGGGCTTTGCCGTCCGGCGCGTGAGGGCGCCCGGAATCGGTAGAAGAGGCACTCGAAAGAAGGGGCTGGCAATAAACTAGGGTTTTCCCTATAATACGGGTTATTGCCTAGGTGTAAACACCTAACTCCCTGAGAGCCAATCATGTACCTGCTGAGCCGCCTGTTCCTGTTCCTGACGAAGTCGTCCGATGTGATGGCCAAAGAGCGTAACGACGCATATCTGGCCGAAGCCACCGATCTCTACGACCTCGAGTTCCGCATGCGCAAGCTGGATCGCGAAGCGGTGACGCGTCATCCGTCCTGGATGAACCAGTTCTAAATTTATTTGCCGAAGCGCGCGAGTGTTCGCTGCCGCGCGTCGGCATGGTCGATGACAGGCTGCGGGTAGTGCTCGCCGAGCACCACGCCCCATTCAGCAAGCTGTTCCGCGTCTGCCTGCCACGGCGCGTGCACCCACTTCGGTGGCACGTTCTCGAGCTGCGGCAGATAGCGCTTGATGAAGCGCCCTTGCGGGTCGAACTTTTCCGACTGCGTGACCGGGTTGAAAATCCGGAACCACGGCTGCGCATCGCATCCCGTCGATGCCGCCCATTGCCAGCCGCCGTTGTTCGCCGCGAAGTCGAAGTCGTTCAGTCGCGCGGCGAAGTAACGTTCCCCGCGCCGCCAGTCGATACCCAGATCCTTCACGAGAAAGCTCGCCGTCACCATCCGTAGACGGTTATGCATGTAGCCGGTCTGGTTGATCTGCAGCATCGCTGCATCGATGAGCGGATAGCCGGTGCGTCCCTCGCACCACGCCGCGAACGCGGCATCGGCTGCCGCGCCCGTCTCCCATCGCAAGTCATCGTATTCCGTCTTGAACGACGCGCCCTCCGCGAGTCGCGGATGATGCGCGAGCACCATGAAGTAAAAGTCCCGCCAGATGAGTTCCGACAGCCACGTCGCGGCGCCGCGCCCGTCGGGCTGCAACGACTGTTCGTAGGCGGCACGCGCGAGCGTGCGGATCGACACCGTGCCGAAGCGCAGATGCACGGACAGATAACTCGGTCCCTTCGCTGCGGGAAAATCGCGGCGCTCGTCGTAGCTGTCGATCCGCGACTGAAAATCCTCGAAGAGTTGCTGCGCGCCGCTCATGCCGGCCGGTAGTTTCAGGTCGGCGAAATTGCTCGGAGAAAAGCCCAGCGATGCGAGCGTCGGTAGTCTACGAGCGACCCCGCGAGGCGGTGCGGCGAGTGAGCCAACATAAGCGTCGACCGGGTAGGGCTTCAGGTCGAATGCGGTGACCGCTTTCAGCCACGCGTTCCGGTACGGCGTGAACACGCTGAACGGCTTCTGCTGACCTGTGAGAATCTCATCCCGCTCGAAGACCACCTGATCCTTGAACGTCAGCAGTGCGCGGTCGGCCTCGGCGAGCGATTCGCGCACGTGCTCATCGCGTGCGATGGCCGCAGGCTCATAGTCGTGGTTCGCGAACACCGCATCGACGCTGAGCTTCTCCGCCAGCGCGGGAATGGCTTCGCGCGGGTCGTCGTGCAACACGATCAGACCGCCGCCGTGTTGCCGCAGCCAGTCGTCGAGTTCGGCGAGCGATGCCAGAATGAATTCGACGCGCCGGTCTTCTGCAGGCCGTTCGGGCGTCGTGCGTTGCCATTCGTCGACGAGCGGTTGCAGGATCGTCGTGTCGAACACGAATGCGCACCACACCTTGCGGCAATGCTTGAGCGCGTAGTACAGCGCGGCGTGATCGCTGCCGCGCAGGTCGCGGCGAAACCACACGAGGCCGGTGTCGAAATCGTTAGCGACGTGGGGAGTACGCGTCATCGTTGGTCGGGTTTTTATCGAGGATGACGCGCGATACAACGCTTACGCCGGCGGCGTGGTGGGCAGGTCGGGCGCATCGGCGGCAGGCGGCGGCACGCCGAAGCAGCCGCGATACGTCGCATAGAACGAGCAGTAGATCATCGTCATCACGACGATCGACGCGGGCAACAGCACGGCGGGTGCGAATCCGAGCATGCCGAGCGCCTGCATCAGGAAAGACAGTCCAAGCGATACGGTGATGGTCACCGCGAACCACAGCGCGCCATACACGATGAACGCGGTGCGATTGCGCCAGCAGCTGACGACGCTGAAGAACATCGCTTTCATCGGCGGCACGTCGTGCCACGCACACAGAATCGGCGAGAACCAGAACAGCATCGCGACCGGCACGTAGATCGCGAACGCGGTCAGTGCAGCAAGCGACAGGTTGCTGTTCATGATCGTTTTCTCGTCGAGATCGCCGGTGCCGAGCATCAGATGCAGCAGCACGCCACCGTCGGCGAACGTCGACGCGAGCAGCACGAGCGTCATCGCGACGATATACAGCGCCCCGAGCAGGAACAGTCGCCGCGCGGCGATGTTCCCGTACGAACGGAAGCCGTCGATGAGAATGGTCGGGAACACCGGCTTGCCGGCGATCGTGTCGCGGCACGCGGCCATGAAGCCGACCGCGACGCCCGGCACGAACACGAGCGGCAGCGCGGCGCCGATCAGCGGGATCTGTGCGATCAGCGTCATCACGAGCAGATACGCGAAGAACAGCGTCAGGAACGCGAGCGGGTTCTTGCGAAACAGCCAGATGCCCTGGCGGAACCACACATAGCCGGTCTTCGCGGGGACTTCGATCAATTGCATGAGTGAGGGATGCCTGGAAGCGCGACGCCGGGCTGGCGCTCGCGCAGAATGCGTTCGAAATGACCGGGATCGTGCGGCTTCAACAGCTCGGCCGCGCGCGGCAAATGAAAATCGTACAGACGCGATACCCAGAAACGATACGCGCCTGCGCGCAGCATGTCTGGCCAGTGGCGGATTTCTTCCGGCGTGAATGGTCGCACAGTCTGATACGCGCGCAGCAATGCGTCCGCGCGGTTCGTGTCGAGCACGCCGGTGGCGAGGTCGGTACACCAGTCGTTGACGGTCACCGCGACATCGAACAGCCACTTGTCGCAGCCGGCGAAATAGAAATCGAAGAAGCCGCCGAGCCGCACCGTATGACCGGTTTCCGGCGCCGCGTGTGCGAACAGCACGTTATCGCGGAACAGGTCGCAATGGCACGGGCCTGCGGGCATTGCCGCGTAGTCGTCCGATGCGAAGAACGCCTGCTGATGCGCGAGTTCGGCGGTCAGCAGATCGCGCTGCGCACCGTCGATGAACGGCAGGATTGCCGGCACCGACTCTTCCCACCACGCGAGACTGCGCAGGTTCGGCTGCTGCGACGCGAAGCCGCGGCCGGCCAGGTGCATGCGCGCGAGCATCTGACCGACTTCGATGCAGTGCTCTTCTCCCGGTGCAAGTTCCGGCGCGCCTTCGAGCTTGCTGACGATCGCCGCCGGCTTGCCGTGCAGCAGACCGAACAGCTTGCCGTCCTCGAGCGGCACCGGGTCGGGCACCGGCACGCCGTGCGCAGCGAGATGCCGCATCAGATCCAGATAGAACGGCAGTTGCTCTGCGGTCAGTTTCTCGAAGATCGTCAGCACGTATTCGCCGCGCGTCGTCGTCAGAAAGAAGTTGCTGTTCTCGATACCGGACGGAATGCCGCGAAACCCGACGACATCGCCGAGGTCGTAGTGGCGCATCCATTGCGCGAGTTGGGAGTCGGTGACAGCAGTGAAGACAGCCATGCGGGAAACGTCGGGTCGGGTTGGTCGGGGCGCCTCACGGCGGCCGGCGGGTGGAGCGGGTCAAGCGGGGCAAACGTCGCCCGGTACTGAACCGAAGGTGCACGCGGGCAGGGTGCATCGCGCGCGGCGGCAAGCGTCGTGCCGCGCGAACCTTCGGTATTGCAGCAGATCAGTAGTGCAGGTTGATCGACGGCAGGCGCGTGCTGGCCCGGCCGTTGTCGCGCACGGTCGGCGACGTGTCGAGCGGCGCGCTCATCTGGTAGCGCGTGCCGAAGTTCGAGTGCACGTCGATTTCGACGGGCTTGCCCTTGTCGCGGTACTCGGTGATTTCAGTGCCGCTGCCGCTGCGTTCGTAGAAGCTCGGCGTGCGCGGCACGTCGATCTCGACTTTCGAACTGACTTCGGCAGCCGGGCGATTGATCGCCTTCAGGTCCGGCAGACCGGCGCGCTCGTTGGCGGACTGCGCTTCGGCAGTGGCCTGGGCGTCGTCGGCGGGCTGGGCGGCCAGTGCGACGCCGCCGAAGGCGAGCGTCACCGCAACGGCGACGGTAAGGAGCGGCTTCATGGTGATTCTCCGATTGGGTGCCCAGATTCTAGCAAATCCGTGCGTCCGGCACGGTCGATGCCCCTTATTTTGCGCCGCTTTCGCGCGGTCTGCGCGCAGCTGGCACGTCGTTCGCCGGTCGTTTGAATATGGTTTGAATACCGCTTGAATACCGTTTGTCACAGCATCGTTGCGGTTCGTGCAAGGTCACGCACGGAGGCGGCCGCGAACCCCGCGCCACGCGACCGTTCGACGCTCCCGGCAGGCGTCGCGGACACCGGTTCATGGTAATGTCGTCGCATCAACCGAGGCAAAAAAAATGAACAGCGAACTCAACCGACGCGCGGTGCAGACACCCGCCAGCAACTTTCCGACCGAGGCGTTCGCCGACGCCGCCGATGCCGTCACGCGACTCTCCGCGATCTACGAAGCGAACACGTCCTACCTGCGCGATGCGTTCGCGCGCTACCGGCGCAACGAGCCGTTCGAACGCCGCGTGCGGGCGTGCTATCCGTTCGTGCGCGTGCGCACCGAGGTCAACACACATATCGATTCGCGCCGCTCGTACGGCTTCGTCGCCGGCCCGGGCGTATTCGAAACCACCGTGACGCGGCCGGACCTGTTCGGCAATTACTATCGCGAGCAGTTGCGGTTGCTCGCGAAGAACCATCATGTGTCGATCGAAGTCGGCGTGTCGGAGCAACCGGTGCCGATCCACTTCGCGTTCGCCGAGGGCATTCACCTGGAAGGCGATCTCGATCGCGAACGTCTGTTTGCGATGCGCGATATCTTCGATACGCCGGATCTCGCGTTGCTCGACGATCGCATCGTCAACGGCACGTACGAACCGCCGCCGGGCGAGCCGCATCCGCTGGCGCTTTTTACGGCGGCGCGGGTCGATTTTTCGCTGCATCGGCTGCGGCACTACACCGCTACGTCGCCGACGCATTTTCAGAACTACGTGCTGTACACGAACTACCAGTTCTACATCGACGAATTCGTCAAGCTCGGCCGCACGATGATGGCCTCCACCGACGACGAAGAACTACGCGCGTACCGCAGCGAGTACACGTCGTTCGTCGAGCCGGGCGACGTGATCACGTACAACGCGAACCTCGGCGAGCAGGCCGACGAGGGCACGCAGCCGCCGCGTCTACCGCAAATGCCCGCGTATCACCTGAAGCGCGCGGACGGCAGCGGCATCACGATGGTCAACATCGGCGTCGGGCCATCGAACGCGAAGACGATCACCGATCACATCGCGGTGCTGCGTCCGCATGCGTGGATCATGCTCGGTCACTGCGCGGGGCTGCGCAACACGCAGCGTCTCGGCGACTACGTGCTGGCGCACGGCTATGTGCGCGAGGATCACGTGCTCGACGACGATCTGCCGCTGTGGGTGCCGATCCCGGCGCTCGCCGAAGTACAGGTCGCGCTCGAGCGAGCGGTCGCACAGGTCACGCAACTGGACGGCGCCGAACTGAAACGCGTGATGCGTACGGGAACGGTGGCGAGCGTCGACAACCGCAACTGGGAGCTGCGCGATCATCGCGAGCCGGTGCAGCGTTTATCGCAAAGCCGCGCGGTCGCGCTCGACATGGAGAGCGCGACGATCGCCGCGAACGGTTTCCGCTTCCGCGTGCCGTACGGCACGTTGCTGTGCGTGTCCGACAAACCGCTGCATGGCGAGCTGAAGCTGCCGGGCATGGCCGATCAGTTTTATCGCGCGCAGGTCGATCAGCATCTGCAGATCGGCGTGAAGGCGATGGAAATTCTGCGGACGAACGGGCTGCACCGGCTGCATAGCCGGAAGCTGCGCAGCTTTGCGGAAGTGGCGTTTCAGTAAGGATCAGAACTGCCCCAGCCCCGTCAGCCCGACCAGGCTGCCGGCGGCCAGCAACCACAGCGGATGAATGCGCGTCTTCCACGCAAGCGTCGCGCACACGGCGGTGATCGCCCACGCGATCGCCGTCGTGTCCGACGCATCTGCGATCAACGCGGCGCTCGCCGCGACCAGCCCGGCCGTGACCGGCACCAGTCCCTTCTGCGCGATGCCTCGCCACGGACGGTCCTTGAAGCGATCCCACGCATGCAGCGCGAGGATCGTCACGATCGACGACGGTCCGAACTTCGCGATCGACGTCACCAGCATCCCTGACCAGCCGGCCACGTGCCAGCCAACCAGCGTGACGATCATCAGGTTCGGACCGGGCGCGGCTTGAGCAAGCGCGAACAGCGCGCTGAATTCGCTGGCCGGCATCCAGTGATGCACGTCGACCACCTGCCGCTGCATCTCCGGCAGGATCGTATTGCCGCCGCCGAATGCGAGCAGCGACAGCTGACTGAAAATGATCGCGAGTGAAACCAGTGTGTCGTTCATCGTGCGGCCTTTTCTGCTGCGGCGAGTTTGTGGGCGCGTGCGGCGACGAGCATGCTGAGCGGCGTCAGCACGAGCATCGTCGGCAGCAGCGGGACACGCAGGATCGCGATCGCGACGAAGCCGAGCGCGGCGATCGTCGCACCGCCCGGGTCGCGCCGCAGCGGCGCGAGAATCTTGATCGCCATCGCGACCAGCAGACCAGCCGCCGACGCCGCGAGGCCGGCGAACAGATGCCGGACGTGTGGGTCGTTCTGCGTGTGCTCATACAGCACGCCGAGACCGATCACAACCAGCGACGGCCCCGCGATCAACCCAAGCAGACACGCGAGCGCACCGGCCAGGCCACGAAAGCGCATGCCGATCGCCACCGACAGATTGATCACGTTGCCGCCCGGCAGGAACTGGCACAGGCCGAGCAGATCGGTGAACTCGGCGGACGTGAGCCAGCCGCGCCGTTCGACGATCGCGCGTCGCGCGAGCGGCAGCGCGCCGCCGAACGAGATCAGACCGAGGCCGAGAAAGCCGCTGAACAGCGCGCGCAAGGTGGGTGGCGCGGTGGGGGTCTCTGCGGGAGAAGAAGCGGCAGGGGAAGGTGTCGTTGTGATCATGTTGTCGAACGTCCGGTATGTACCGCCGAGGTTAACGCCGATGCGCAGCCCGGCAAAACGATTTTTCGGACGCGGCCTTGTGACTTAGAATCACAAGCATGGCTCGAAATCTCCCTCCCTTTCCGGCACTCCGCGCGTTCGAAGCTGCGGCCCGATGCGACAGTTTCACCGCTGCCGCCGACGAACTGCATGTGACTCACGGTGCAATCAGCCGTCAGGTCGCTGCGTTCGAAGCGTGGGTCGGCGTGCAGGTATTTCATCGGATCGGCAAGCGCGTGCGCCTCACCGATGACGGCCGCCGCTATCTCGCGACGGTGCAGGTCGCGTTCGACAGCATTGCGGTCGCGACCGACCAGTTGCGTGACACCTCGGTCGTGCACGTGCTGCGCGTGAATGCGCTCTCGACGTTTGCAATGAAGTGGCTGCTGCCGCGACTCTCGCAGTTTCAGCGGATGGCGCCGAACGTCGAACTGCGGTTGTCGACGTCGAACGCACCGGTCGAAACGCTCGATGGCTTCGACGTCGCCGTGCGGCGCGGTCCCGCGCACTGGCCGCATTGCGTGAGCGGCCATTTTCTCGACGAGCACGAGATCCCGGTCTGCAGCCCCGCGCTATTGCAGCGCGCACCGATCGTCGTCGCCGACGATCTCGCACGGCACACGCTGCTGTATTCGGACACGCGACCCGACGCGTGGCGCAACTGGCTCACGGCAGCAGGCGTGAAAGCGAAGTGCCGCAAGAAGCAGTCGTTCGATCACTTCTATCTGGCGTTGCAGGCGGCGGTGGATGGTCTGGGCGTGGCGCTCGGGCCGTTGCCGATGATTGCGGACGAACTCGCGTCCGGGCGTCTGGTGACGCCGCTGCCCGGTCCGCATCTGGATGCGCGCGGCTACTGGTGGGTCGCACGACGCGAGGTGGCCGATGCGCCGCTCGTCGTGCAGTTTTGCCGCTGGCTGGAAGCGCAGGCCGATGCCACTTGAGCACCGGCTTGCGCGTTAGACAAGAACGTTACAGATAGAACATCCGGTCTTCGTCCGACTTCGCCGGATGCGCTTCACCTTCTTCGCGATCCTCGTAGAACGCGAGCACGGCTTCGAGCACCTGGTCGGGATCGTCGATGACCTGCATCAGATCGATGTCGTTCGGATTGATGAGGCCCATCGGAATCAGCTGGTCCTTGAACCAGCCGAGCAGACCCTTCCAGAATTCCGCACCCACCAGAATGATCGGCACGTGACGCGACTTCTTGGTCTGGATCAGCGTGAGCACTTCGGCGAGTTCGTCGAGCGTGCCGAAGCCGCCGGGCATCACGATCACCGCATCCGAATTCTTCACGAACGTGACCTTGCGCGTGAAGAAATGCCGGAAGCGCAGCGAGATGTCCTGCCACTGGTTGCCCGATTGCTCGTGCGGCAGTTCGATGTTCAGACCGACCGACGGCGCCTTGCCCGCGTGCGCGCCCTTGTTCGCCGCTTCCATGATGCCGGGACCACCGCCGGAGATCACGGCGAAGCCCGCATCGGACAGTTTGCGTGCGATCTGCGTGGCGAGTTTGTAGTACGGCGAGTTCGGTTTGAGACGCGCCGAACCGTAGATGCTGACAGCCGGGCGGATCTCCGAGAGGTACTCGGTCGCCTCAATAAACTCTGCCATAATCGTGAACATCTGCCACGATGCGCGGGCTTTCTTGGCCGTCGCGCGCTCTTGATCTGCGAGTGATCGCAGACTCGGAATCACTTTTCTCTTAGTCATAATGCCTGAAGAACAGTACCTGGAAGCTAAGCTGGAAGGGAAGACCCTGCTATTGGTCGACGGTTCGAGTTACCTGTACCGGGCCTACCATGCGCTGCCCGATCTGCGCAGTCCCGATGGCGGACCGACCGGCGCGCTGTATGGCATCGTCAACATGCTGCGGCGCATGCGCAAGGAAGTCACGGCAGAGTATAGCGCGTGCGTGTTCGATGCGAAGGGCAAGACGTTTCGCGACGACTGGTACCCCGAGTACAAGGCGAACCGTCCGTCGATGCCCGAAGATCTCGTGCGGCAGATCGAACCGATTCACGTGGCCGTGCGTTCGCTCGGCTGGCCGCTGCTGATGATCGACGGCGTCGAAGCCGACGACGTGATCGGCACGCTCGCCGTGCAGGCCGAAAAGCGCGGGATGAAGGTGATCGTGTCGACCGGCGACAAGGATCTCGCACAGCTCGTCACCGATCACGTCACGCTGATCAACACGATGACGAACGAGACGCTCGACCGCGCCGGCGTGCTCGCGAAGTTCGGCGTGCCGCCGGAGCGGATCGTCGATTACCTGTCGCTGATCGGCGATACCGTCGACAACGTGCCGGGCGTCGACAAGTGCGGCCCGAAAACCGCGCTCAAGTGGCTCGCGCAGTACAACTCGCTCGACGGCATCGTCGCGCATGCGGACGAGATCAAGGGCGCAGTCGGCGACAACCTGCGCCGCGCGCTCGACTTCCTGCCGATGGCGAGGAAGCTCGTCACGGTCGATACCGCATGCGATCTGACGGAACACATCGTGTCGATCGAAGCGTCGCTCGCGAGCCGGCCTGAGGCGCGTACCGAGTTGCGCGACATCTTCGCGCGGCACGGCTTCAAGACGTGGCTGCGCGAAGTCGAGATCGCCGAGGTGGTCGAAGGTCCGCAGACCGACGTGGCTCCCGCGCAGACCGTCGACGTCGAGCGGCATTACGACACCGTGCAGACGTGGGAGCAGTTCGACGCGTGGCTCGCGAAGATCGACGCCGCGCCGCTCACCGCATTCGATACCGAGACCACGTCGCTCGATCCGATGACCGCGCAGCTGGTCGGCCTGTCGTTCTCGGTCGAAGTGGGCCATGCCGCGTACGTTCCGGTCGCGCATCGCGGACCGGACGCGCCGGAGCAACTGCCGCGCGACGAAGTGCTCGCGAAGCTGAAGCCGTGGCTCGAGAATCCCGCGAAGAAAAAGGTCGGCCAGCATCTGAAGTACGACGAGCAGGTGCTCGCCAACTACGGCATCGAGATGGACGGCGTCGAGCACGATACGCTGCTCGAATCGTATGTGCTCGAATCGCATCGCACGCACGACATGGACAGCCTCGCGCTGCGCCATCTCGGCATCAAGACGATCAAGTACGAAGAGGTGGCGGGCAAGGGCGCGCAGCAGATCGGCTTCGACGAAGTCGCGCTCGAGCAGGCCGCCGAGTACGCGGCGGAAGACGCGGACATCACGCTGCGTTTGCACGAAGCGCTGTATCCGCAGGTCGCGGCCGAGGCCGGTCTCGAACATGTGTATCGACAGATCGAGCTTCCCACTGCGCGCGTGCTGCGCAAGATGGAGCGCGCGGGCGTGCTGATCGACGCCGAGAAACTGCGGCGCCAGAGCAGCGAAATCGCGACGCGCCTCGTGCAGCTCGAAGGCGAAGCGTACGAACTGGCGGGCGGCGAATTCAATCTCGGCTCGCCGAAGCAGATCGGCCAGATCTTCTTCGAGAAGCTGCAACTGCCGGTCGTGAAGAAGACGCCGAGCGGCGCACCGTCCACCGATGAAGAAGTGCTGCAGAAGCTCGCGGAAGACTATCCGCTGCCGAAGCTGCTGCTCGAGCATCGCGGTCTGTCGAAGCTGAAATCGACTTATACCGACAAGCTGCCACGCATGGTCAACGCGCAGACCGGCCGCGTGCATACGAATTACGCGCAGGCGGTTGCGGTCACCGGGCGGCTCGCGTCGAACGATCCGAATCTGCAGAACATTCCGGTGCGCACGGCGGAAGGCCGACGCATTCGCGAAGCGTTCATCGCGTCGCCGGGACACAAGCTCGTATCGGCTGATTATTCGCAGATCGAGTTGCGCATCATGGCGCACATCTCCGGCGATGAAGCGCTGCTGCGCGCGTTTGCCGGCGGCGAAGACATTCACCGCGCGACGGCTGCCGAAGTGTTCAGCGTGACGCCGCTCGAAGTGAATTCGGATCAGCGGCGCATCGCGAAGGTGATCAACTTCGGGCTGATCTACGGGATGAGTTCGTTCGGGCTCGCGTCGAATCTCGGCATCACGCGCGATGCGGCGAAGCTTTATATCGACCGCTACTTCGCGCGTTATCCTGGCGTCGCACGCTACATGGACGACACGCGGGCGAGCGCGAAAGAGAAGGGCTACGTCGAGACCGTGTTCGGCCGGCGCCTGTGGCTGCCGGAGATCAACGGCGGCAACGGCCCGCGTCGCCAGGCCGCCGAGCGCGCGGCGATCAACGCGCCGATGCAGGGCACCGCGGCGGATCTGATCAAGCTGTCGATGATCGCCGTGCAGAAGTGGCTCGACGACTCGCGCGTGGGTGTCGGCACGCGGATGATCATGCAGGTCCACGATGAACTGATTCTCGAAGTGCCGGACAGCGAACTCGCCAATGTCCGCAAGCGCTTGCCCGAGCTGATGTGCGGCGTCGCTTCGCTGAAGGTGCCGCTCGTCGCGGAAGTCGGCGCCGGTGATAACTGGGAAGAGGCGCATTGATCGTTGCGCGGCCGCGTCGCGCTTATACGCGTGTACGCGGCTGTCTGGTCCGCTTAAGCATGCGCTGAATGAGCCGTTGCGCAACCCCGTGTTCGTATATCGTCGTGTGCATGTCACACATGCCGCCCTGTGGCTTGTGAGAAGCCGTATGCGCGCTGACAATCGATAACGACGGCATGCGTATGCGTGCCGCTCGACCCACAACCCATCGACACACGGAGGATCGCGATGCATCGTTTTATCGTCGTTGGCGGGGGCGCGGGGGGACTGGAACTGGCGACGCGTCTCGGCGACCGCTACGCTCCACACAAGAACAAGGGCGGATCAAGCGCGCAGGTCACGCTGGTCGACCGCTATCCGACGCACATCTGGAAGCCGCTGCTGCACGAAGTGGCTGCGGGCAGCATGGACCCGTTCACGCAGGAACTCGAATACGCAGCGCAGGCGCGCTGGCACGGCTTCGAGTTTCAGCAGGGCGATCTGCTCGGACTCGATCGCGCGGCGCGACGCATCACGCTCGCGGCGGTCGCGGATGAAGACGGCGCCGACATGCTGCCGCAACGCGAACTGGAATACGACACGCTCGTCATCGCGATCGGCAGCACGACGCATTTCTTCGGCGTGCAGGGCGCGTCCGAGTATTCGATCGCACTCGATACCGTCGGCCAGGCCGAGCGTTTCCGCAAGCGTCTGATCGCCGCGTGCATTCGCGCCGAACATCAGGTGCATGAGCGCGTCGAAACCGAGTCGGGCGAGCCGCGCGTTCAGGTGGCGATCGTCGGCGGTGGTGCAACGGGCGTCGAGTTGTCGGCCGAACTGCGCAATACCGCGCAGGTGCTGTCCGCGTATGGTCTGCACAAGCTCGATCCGCGGCACGATGTTGGCATCGTGCTGATCGAATCGGGTACGCGGATTTTGCCGGCGCTGCCCGAGCGTGTATCGACCGCGACGTCCGAACTGCTCGTGAAACTCGGCGTGAAGCTGATGACCGGCGAGACCGTTGCGGAAGTCGCACCGGGCCTCGTGCGCACCGCGAGCGGCAAGACCGTGCGCGCGGATCTGACCGTGTGGGCTGCAGGCATCAAGGCGCCGGCCGTGCTCGGCAAACTCGACGGGCTCGCGGTGAATCGCCTCGGCCAGCTGCTCGTGCGCAACACGTTGCAGACCGAGATCGACGACAACATCTTCGCGCTTGGCGATTGTGCGGCGTGTCCGTGGCCTGGCACCGATCGTAACGTGCCGCCGCGCGCGCAGGCTGCGCATCAGCAGGCGAGCTTTTTGTTGAAAGCGCTCGCCGCACGGCTCGACAACCGGCCGCTGCCGGACTTCACGTATCGCGATTTCGGATCGCTGGTGTCGCTCGGGCATTTCAGTGCAGTCGGCAATCTGATGGGCGGCGTGATCGGCGGGAACATGCTGATCGAAGGGCTCTTTGCGCGTTTCATGTACATGTCGTTGTATCGGTTGCATATCGCCGCGCTGCATGGATATGCGCGGATGGTGCTCGATACGTTCGCGCACTGGCTGCGGCGAACTACGCTGCCGAGGGTGAAGCTGCATTAGGCGGGTGGGTGACGCAGTGATGGCGCTCGATGCGTTCGCGCGCTGGTTGCGCCGGACCACGTTGCCGCGTGTGAAGCTGCGTTAGGCGAGTGAGTGACGCATCGGCGTTGATGGTTCTCGACGCGTGCGAAGCTGCATCAGGCGAGCGAGTCAAACCGGCAGCGTCGATGCAGCGGCTGGCCGGCAAGAGGTATGCTGTTGCCTCGTTGCCGTCCATCCGAGGAGCGCCGCATGCTGAAACCCGAAGTCGACAGTCTGGTTCCGCACGTTCCGTTCGATCGTCGAACGTTCATCAAGGCCGCACTCGGCAGCGGTTTCGCCGCTGCCGTACTGCCGGTCTCCGCACAAACCATTCACACCGATAGCGAAGGGCTCGAAGCCGGCGAGGTCGCCGTCATGTCGGGCGGCACCATCGTGCCGGCGTATCGCGCGCAGCCGTCGGGTAAGACGCATCTGCCGGTGATCATCGTCGTCCATGAGATCTTCGGCGTGCACGAGCACATCGCCGACGTGTGCCGGCGCTTCGCGAAGGCCGGTTATCTGGCGATCGCGCCGAACCTCTACACGCGCGAAGGCGATCCGTCGATCTACCCGACGATCCAGCAACTCAGCGCACAACTGGTCAGCAAGGTGCCCGACAGTCAGGTGCTCGCCGATCTCGACGCGACTGTCGCGTGGGCCGGCGAACACGGTGGGGATCTGAAGCGCGTGGGGGTCAACGGGTTTTGTTGGGGCGGTCGGATCGCGTGGCTTTACGCGGAGCACAATCCGCACGTGAAGGCGGCGGTCGCGTGGTACGGGCGCGTCGCCGGCGACCACACCGCGAATACGCCGGCCAATCCGCTCGATCTCGCCAGCAGCCTGCGCGTGCCGGTGCTGGGCCTGTACGGTCGACAGGATCCGAGCATTCCGCAGGACACGCTTGCGCAGATGAAGCAGGCGATCGCTGAAGGACCGCGCGAGGCACGCGGCTCGCAGTTCGTCGTGTACGACGATGCGGGCCACGCGTTCTTCGCCGACTATCGGCCGAGCTATCGCAAGGCGGATGCGGAAGACGGCTGGCGACGCACGCTAACCTGGTTCAGGCAGCACGGCGTCGCGTAACACGGCGAGAGACGGGCGAGCGTCGCCCGCCCGCGCTCAGGGCGTCGCGCCGGTCGCTACCGGGCGCGACGCATCCGTGCTCCACTCGCTCCACGATCCTGGGTACAGCACAGCGCCGTGCAGCCCGGCGACTTCCATCGCGAGTGCGTTGTGGCATGCGGTCACGCCGGAGCCGCATTGCAGGACGACCTTCTCCGGTGCAATGCCGGGGAGCAACGCGCCGATTTCCTCACGCAGCGTGTGGGCGGATTTGAAGCGACCGTCGGCGGTGAGGTTGTCTTTGAAGAAGCGGTTCAGCGCGCCGGGGATGTGGCCGCCCACCGGATCGAGCGTTTCGTTTTCGCCGCGATAGCGGTCGGCAGCGCGCGCATCGACGAGCGTGCGTTCGCGCGTCGCGAGATTGCGCTCGACGCCCTGCGCATCGATCGTCGCGACGAGCGGCTTGCCGGCCTGGAAATCGCCGCGTGCGTGTGGCGGTGTGTCCTGAGTCAGCGGCTGGCCGTCGGCCTGCCAGGCAGGCAGACCGCCGTCGAGCAGCGCGACCGCATCGTGACCGAGCCAGCGCAGCAACCACCATAGCCGTGCGGCGTACATGCCGCCTTGCGCGTCGTACGCGACGACCTGCTGGCCCTGCTTGAGCCCAAGCGCTGCGAGCGTATCGACGAGCTGTGCACGGTCCGGCAACGGATGACGTCCGTTGGAACCGGTCTTCGCGCCGGACAGATCGCGGTCGAGATGCAGGTAATGCGCGTGAGGCACATGGCCCGCCGCATACGCGGCTTCGCCGGCGGTCGGGGCGGCGAGATCGAAGCGGCAATCGGCGACGAAGACACTGTCGGGGGCGGCGGCTAACCGTTCCGCCAGGTTCGCGGCGGAGATCAGTGTGGTGTAGTGGGTGTGGGACATGACGGCTCCTGACAGCAGGTTCGGTTGCACCGAACGATGTCTGTAGTCTAAACAAAAAAGACGGGCTCGAAGCCCGTCTTTCCTGGTGAGTTGCCGCCTGCGTTCAGATCGTGCCGAGTTCGCGCCGCAGGAATTCGTGGAAGTGCTGCATGCCGTCTTCCATCGGGCTCTGATACGGCCCAACCTGCGACTCGCCGCGCTCCATCAGCGCGCGGCGGCCCGCATCCATGCGTTCGGCGATCTCGTCGTCCTCGCGCGCGGTTTCCATATAGGCGCCGCGCTCGGCCTCGACGAACTCGCGCTCGAACAGCGCGATTTCCTCGGGATAATAGAACTCGACGACGTTGGTCGTTTTCTGCGGTCCGCGCGGAATCAGCCATGACACGACCAGCACGTGCGGATACCACTCGATCATGATGCCCGGGTAGTACACCATCCAGATCGCGCCGAATTCCGGCGGTTCGCCGCCGCGGAAGCGCAGCACCTCGTCGTGCCACTTGCGGTACGTCGGGCTACCCGGCTGCTCGAGATCCTTGTGCACGCCGACTGTCTGCACGCTGTACCAGTCGCCGAATTCCCACGTCAGATCGTCGCAATTGACGAAGCTACCGAGGCCCGGATGGAACGGCGCGACGTGGTAGTCCTCCAGGTAGACCTCGATGAAGGACTTCCAGTTGTAGTTGCACTCGTGGACTTCGACGTGATCGAACATGAAGTTCGAGAAATCGAAATGCCGCTTCGTGCCGAGGCGCGACAGATCTTTCGCGACATCGCGACCCTGCGCTTCGAACAGCAGCCCCTGCCAGTTCTGCAGCGGCGTGCCGCCGAGATTCAGACACGGGTTGTCCGCGAAATGCGGTGCGCCGAGAAGCTGGCCGTTCAGATCGTACGTCCAGCGATGCAGGGGACAGACGATGTTCTCCGTCTGGCCGCGGCCGTTGAGCATGATCGCCTGGCGATGGCGGCACACGTTCGACAGCAGTTCGACCTGCGACTGCTGGTTGCGCACGAGCACCCGGCCCTCTTTCTCGCTGGGCAGAGCAAAATAACTCCCCGCGTCCGGCACCATGAGTTCGTGCCCGACGTAGCGAGGACCTTTCTTGAAAAGGGTGTCGATTTCGCGCTTGAGAAGCGCTTCGTCAAAGTAAGCCGTGACTGGCAGCTGGCTGTGGACAGACCGCAACTGCAATGCATTGCTCAGATTGGACATTCCCACTCCCGTGAAGACGTGAAAGCAGTGAACAACCCAACCATCGAAAATTCGATTTAGGGAGCCCGCGATTATACCGGTTTCCCCTTCCCGGGGGACACTTAAGTCCCTGATTTGGGTCAAAATTGTCGGGGAAGTTCGCGGTATTTTCAGGGTCGCGAGAATATTGTTCCGACGGCGTGGCGCGGCTCGCAGAGCCCCGCCACGCGGCTGCGGGCGCTCCAGCGGATCGGAATTGTCGCTTTTGCCGTAGAATGTCCGACTTGTTTTAATTTTGCGACGACTCATGGCGAAGACCGCAACAAAGGACGCTGCCGGCGGGTCTGTGCAAGGCGTCGACGGTGTGCCGCTGCCCGAGAGTTACGAGGCAGCGCTCGCGGAACTGGAAGGGCTGGTCGCGCGGATGGAAGGCGGCAGCCTGAGCCTCGAGGAATCGCTCGCCGCGTACCGGCGCGGCGCGGCCCTCGTCGCGTTTTGCCAGCAACAGCTGGAGAAGGTGGAACAGCAAGTGCGCGTCCTCGATGGCGAGACGCTGAAGCCGCTGCCCACGAACCCTGCAGGACCAACCGCCGCCGAGAGCGGAGACGATTTATGACTTTCGACGAATGGATGCGTTCCGTGCTCGACCGTGTCGAGACGGCGCTGGATCACTATTTGCCGGCCACGACGGTCGAGCCCGCCCAGTTGCACGAGGCGATGCGCTACGCGGTCATGGGCGGCGGCAAGCGGGTGCGCCCGCTGTTGTGTCATGCTGCCGGCGAATTGACCGGTGCTCAGGCCGGCTGTGTCGAGGCGGCTTCGGCGGCGCTCGAAATGATTCACGTGTACTCGCTCGTGCATGACGATATGCCGTGTATGGACGACGATGCACTGCGTCGCGGCAAACCGACGGTACACGTCAAATATGACGAAGCGACGGCACTGCTCGTCGGCGATGCGCTGCAGTCGCAGGCTTTCGTCGCGCTGACCGCCAACGTGCTCGCGGCGCCCCAGCAGGCGGCGCTGGTGCGCGAACTGGCGCTGGCCAGCGGCTCGGTCGGGATGGCGGGCGGTCAGGCAATCGACCTCGCGAGCGTCGGTCATACGCTCACGCGGCCGCAGCTGGAAACGATGCATCGGATGAAGACGGGCGCGCTGCTGCGTGCAGCGGTCCGGATGGGCGCCCTCGCGGGCGAGACGCCCGATGCGGCTGCGATGCGTTCGCTCGATGCGTACGCGGCCGCGGTCGGTCTGGCGTTTCAGGTGGTCGACGACATTCTCGACGTCACGACCGATTCCGCGACGCTCGGCAAGACGGCCGGCAAGGATGCGAAGGACGGTAAGCCGACCTATGTATCGATTATCGGGCTCGACGCTTCGCGCGCGCTCGCCACGCAATTGCGGGCGGACGCGCATGCGGCGCTCGTACCGTTCGGCGCGCGCGCACAGCGCCTCGCCGAGCTGGCCGACCTGGTCGTCAACCGGGTGAGCTGACGCAGTATCAACGCGGAAGCCTGCCGCCACACATACGACGCTACGGTGTGTGAACGAAGTGCGGGCACGCAGTTTTCCTACAATGGAACGACGATGTACGACTTGCTGAAAACCATTGACGACCCGGCGGCCTTGCGCCGCCTCGATCGTCGCCAGCTGCAACCGCTCGCAGACGAGTTGCGTGCCTTCGTGCTCGACAGCGTTTCGCAAACGGGCGGCCACCTGTCGTCGAATCTCGGTACGGTCGAACTGACGATCGCGCTGCATTACGTGTTCGAAACACCGCGCGACCGGATCGTCTGGGATGTGGGTCATCAAACGTATCCGCACAAGATTCTCACGGGCCGTCGCGAACAGATGCACACGCTGCGTCAACTCGACGGCATCTCCGGTTTTCCGCGTCGCAGCGAGTCCGAATACGACACGTTCGGCACCGCGCATTCGAGCACGTCGATCTCGGCCGCGTTCGGCATGGCCGTCGCGTCGAAGCTGCAGAACGCAGGGCGCTATTCGATCGCCGTGATCGGCGACGGCGCGATGACCGCGGGCATGGCCTTCGAGGCACTGAACAATGCGGGCGTGGCCGACGACGTCCCGCTGCTCGTGATCCTCAACGACAACGACATGTCGATCTCGCCGCCGGTCGGCGCGTTGAATCGCCATCTCGCACGTTTGATGTCCGGCCGTTTCTACGCAGCGGCTCGCGCTGGCGTCGAGCGCGTGCTGCGCGTCGCGCCGCCGATGCTCGACCTCGCACGCAAGCTCGAAGAACACGCGAAGGGCATGATCGTGCCGGCTACGCTGTTCGAAGAGTTCGGCTTCAACTACATCGGGCCGATCGACGGTCACGATCTCGATTCGCTGATCCCGACGCTGCAGAACATCAAGGAACTGCGCGGTCCGCAGTTCCTGCACGTCGTGACGAAGAAAGGCCAGGGCTACAAGCTCGCCGAGGCCGATCCGGTGCTGTATCACGGTCCCGGCAAGTTCAATCCGGCCGAAGGCATCAAGCCGTCCACCGCGCCCAGCAAGAAGACCTACACGCACGTGTTCGGCGAATGGCTGTGCGACGCGGCCGAGCTCGACGCACGCGTGGTCGGCATCACGCCGGCGATGCGTGAAGGCTCCGGCATGGTCGAGTTCGAGAAGCGCTTCCCGGATCGCTATTTCGACGTCGGCATCGCCGAGCAGCACGCCGTGACGTTCGCGGGCGGCCTCGCTGCCGACGGCATGAAGCCGGTGGTCGCGATCTATTCGACGTTCCTGCAGCGTGCATACGATCAACTGATTCACGACGTCGCGTTGCAGAACCTGCCGGTGGTATTCGCGATCGATCGTGCGGGTCTCGTCGGCGCCGATGGCGCGACGCACGCGGGCGCATACGACCTCGCGTTCCTGCGCTGCATCCCGAACATGACGGTGATGGCCGCGTCCGACGAAAACGAATGCCGTCAGATGCTCTACACGGCATTGCAGCAGCCGAATCCGACGGCCGTGCGTTATCCGCGCGGCGCCGGCACGGGTGTCGCGACGGTCAAGCAGATGGTGGCGCTGCCGCTCGGCAAGGGCGAAGTGCGTCGCGAGACGTCGCAAGCCGCCGGCAAACGCATCGCGATCCTCGCGTTCGGCACGATGGTCGCGCCGGCGCTCGCCGCCGCGGAGCAACTGGACGCGACCGTCGCGAACATGCGCTTCGTTAAGCCGCTCGACGCCGAACTGGTCCGCCAGCTCGCAGAAACCCACGACGCAATCGTCACGGTCGAAGAAGGCTGTGTGATGGGCGGCGCGGGTTCGGCCTGCGTCGAAGCCCTGCTGGAGAGTGGGGTTATGCGGCCGGTGCTACAGTTGGGCCTGCCCGACCGGTTCATCGATCACGGCGACCCCGCGAAGCTGCTGGCGGAATGCGGCCTCGACGGTGCCGGCATCGCGAAGTCGATTCGCGAGCGTTTCGTGGATCATGCGGCCGGCAAGTCGGTGAAGCGCGTCGCCTGATTGCACAAGTGAGATGGCCGGCTTCGCCCGGTCTTCGCTGACATAACAATCCCCGCTTGAGTCGATGGGCCTGACGGCCCGTCATGCATCGCCGGCATCTGCCGGCGTTTGCCGTTTCGCCTTTGCCCGCGTAATGGAATAGATTGCCGCGTGCGACGTTATATTCACATCGCCGTGCGACCAATGAGGACAAGAAGATGAACCAGATGAATCCCGCCTTCGTGATGCCCGACGTGCAAAGCACGCTCGACACACGCCAGATTCCGATCCAGCGGGTCGGCGTCAAGGCGGTGCGGCATCCGGTGACCGTGCGTACGCAAGCCGGCGACGTGCAGCACACGGTCGGTATGTGGAACCTCGATGTCCATCTGCCCGCCGACCAGAAGGGCACGCACATGTCGCGCTTCGTCGCGCTGCTCGAAGAGAACCGCACGCCGCTCGACGTCGCTGCGTTCCGCTCGATGCTCGCGTCGATGCTCGAGAAGCTCGAAGCCGAAGCGGGTCGTATCGAAGTGTCGTTTCCGTATTTCGTCAGCAAGGTGGCGCCGGTATCGGGCGTGCAGAGCCTGCTCGATTACGAAGTCACGCTGACCGGCGAAACCCGCAACGGGACGACGCGGGTGTTTCTGAAGGTGCTGGTGCCGGTGACGAGCCTGTGCCCGTGCTCGAAAAAGATCTCGCAGTACGGCGCGCACAACCAGCGCTCGCACGTGACGATCGACGCCGAACTGGCCGGCGACGTTCCGGTGGAAGCGTTGATCCGGATCGCGGAAGAAGAGGCATCGTGCGAACTGTGGGGTCTGCTGAAGCGCCCCGACGAGAAGTTCGTCACCGAGCGTGCGTATGAAAATCCGAAGTTCGTCGAAGATCTGGTGCGCGATGTCGCGCAGCGATTGAATGCGGATGAGCGGGTCGTCGCGTATGTGCTCGAAGCCGAGAACTTCGAATCGATCCACAACCACAGCGCGTATGCGCTGATCGAACACGACAAGCGCGTGCGTTGATCTGGGCGTTGGTTATACGGTTGTCGTGATGAAGAAATGGCCGCTCGATGAGCGGCCATTTTTTTGAAGGGCGTTCGCTGTGACGCGGCTAGCGCGCGAGCGATGCCAGATCCCAGCGCGGCTTCACCGTGAACGCGTAGTCGTTGCTTGCCTGCGCGGGCCAGCGCTGCAGACGCAGCGCGCCGGCCAGCGCGATCATCGCGCCGTTGTCCGTGCACAGCGACAGGTCCGGGTAATGCACGTCGAACCCGCGTTTCTTCGCGGCCGCCGACAGCGCCTCGCGCAGTTGCCGGTTCGCACCGACACCACCCGCCACCACCAGCCGCTTCAACTGCGTGCGCTTGAGCGCCGCCAGCGACTTCGCCGCGAGCACGTCGACGGCTGCATCGACGAAACCACGCGCAATGTCGGCCTTGGGCTGCTCGCAGAGATTGGAGCCGAGCTTCTTCACTTGGGTCAGCACCGCGGTCTTGAGACCGCTGAAGCTGAAATCGAGGTCGCCCGAATGCAGCATCGGGCGCGGCAACGCGACGGCGCCTGGCGTGCCGAACTCGGCGAGTCGCGAGACTTCCGGGCCGCCCGGGTAACCGAGGCCGAGCAGTTTGGCTGTTTTGTCGAAGGCTTCACCGGCTGCGTCGTCGAGCGTTTCGCCGAGCGTTTCGTATTCGCCGACATCGGTAACGCGCATCAGCTGCGTATGGCCGCCGGACACCAGCAGCGCGACGAACGGGAACGGCGGCGGCTCGTCGACCAGCAGCGGCGACAGCAGATGCCCTTCGAGGTGGTGAATGCCGATCGTCGGTTTGTTCCAGGCCATCGCGAGCGCGTTGGCGATGCTCGCGCCGACCAGCAGCGCGCCGGCCAGTCCTGGCCCTTGCGTGAACGCGATCGCGTCGATCGCTTCGCGTGCGCAGCCCGAGCGCGCGAGCACGTCTTCGAGCAGCGGCAGCGCACGGCGAATGTGATCGCGCGACGCGAGTTCCGGCACCACGCCGCCGTACTCCCGGTGCATCGCGATCTGCGAATGCAGCGCGTGAGCGAGCAGGCCCCGCTCCGTGTCGTAGAGCGCGAGACCGGTTTCGTCGCAGGAGCTTTCGATACCGAGAACGAGCATGATTCGTGGGCTGGGCGGCTGCGAGGAGCGCGTGCCGCAAGGTCTGAGGGAAGCCTGAAAGTATAGCAGTGAGGGGGTGGGGCCGCAGGTACAATGCGCGCCATGGAATCTTTCGATATTGCCGTGATCGGCGCGGGGGCGGCCGGCATGATGTGCGCGGCGGTGGCCGGCCAGCTTGGCCGGCGCGTCGTGTTGATCGACCATTCGCCGCGACTTGCCGAGAAAATCCGCATCTCGGGCGGCGGCCGCTGCAACTTCACGAATCTGCACGCCGGGCCTGCGAACTATCTGTCGGCTAATCCGCACTTCTGCCGTTCCGCGCTGGCCCGCTATACGCCGCGCGATTTCATGACGCTACTCAAGCGCTATCGCGTGACATGGCACGAGAAGCACAAGGGCCAGCTGTTCTGCGACCAGTCGAGCGATGCGGTGATCGACGTGCTCAAGAGCGAGTGCGACGCAGGCGGTATCGCGTGGCGCCGGCCGCTCGCCGTCGAGCAGGTGCGGCAAAACGCGGACGGCGGTTTTACGCTCGATACCGGTTCAGGCCCGATCGGCGCCCGCGCGCTGATCGTTGCAACGGGCGGCCTGTCGATTCCGAAGATCGGTGCAACCGACTTCGCCTATCGTCTGGCGAAACAGTTCGGGCACAAGCTGATCGACACACGCCCGGCGCTCGTTCCGTTGACCTTCGCCGCAGCCGACTGGGCGCCTTTTGCGGCGCTGTCCGGCGTATCGCTCGAGGTGCGGCTCAATACCGGTGCAAAGAAGACGGGCGGCGAGTTCGTTGAGGATCTGCTGCTGACCCACCGCGGCCTGTCGGGTCCAGGCGTGCTGCAGCTATCGAGCTTCTGGCAGCCCGGCGAGCCGATTCACGTGAATCTGCTGCCCGAGCAGGATGCCGTCGCATCGCTGCTGGAGGCGAAGGCCGGCTCGAAGCGCCAGATTGCGAACCTGCTCGCCGAATGGGTGCCCGCGCGGCTCGCGCAGGTCTGGCTGGAAACGCACCGGATCGCCGCCGACGCGCGGGTCGCCGATCTGCCCGACCGGACGTTGCGCGGCATCGGCGATGCGTTGTCGCGCTGGACGCTGACGCCGAACGGCACCGAAGGCTACCGGAAGGCGGAGGTGACGAAGGGCGGGGTCGATACGCGGGAGCTGTCGTCCGCGACGATGATGAGTGCTCGCGTGCCCGGGCTGTACTTTATCGGCGAGGCCGTGGACGTCACCGGCTGGCTGGGGGGCTACAACTTCCAATGGGCATGGGCATCCGGCGTGGCTGCCGGACAGGCGGCAGCGGACTATACGCTGGGGGCTTGACTCGACCGTGTCTTTGTGCAGAACGTCTGCTATAATCGTCAATCTTTGCCAAGCTCCGTTATTGAAAAATGACGACGATCCGCTTAAAAGAAAACGAGCCTTTCGAGGTCGCGATGCGCCGGTTCAAGCGCACGATCGAGAAAAACGGCTTGTTGACTGAACTCCGGGCGCGCGAATTTTACGAGAAGCCAACGGCCGAACGTAAGCGCAAGAAGGCGGCGGCGGTAAAGCGTCATTTCAAGCGGCTGCGCAGCCAGATGCTGCCAAAGAAGTTTTACTGATTCTGGCGTTGCCGCGGCTCCGGCTACCGGCGACGTATCCACAAACCGGCAACCGGCGGTGCCCTCGGCACCGCAAGCGGAACAGCCAGGCCTGTGAGGCCGTCATGGTAAGGCCGCATCCACTACGCGCAATTGCGCCGACCCGCTTGGAGGTGTTCTCAAGCGGGTTTTTGTGTTGATGCGCCTGGCTTTTCGAGATTGCTGCAACCCTCCAACGCACCAGGTGACGAATGAGCCTCAAGGATCAGATCAGCGACGATATGAAAACCGCGATGCGGGCGCGCGAGACCGAACGTCTCGGCACGATCCGTCTGCTGCTCGCGGCAATCAAGCAGCGTGAAGTCGACGATCGCGTGACGCTCGACGACGCAGCGATCACCGTCGTGATCGACAAGATGATCAAGCAGCGCAAGGACTCGATCAGCCAGTTCGAAGCGGCCGGTCGCGACGACCTGGTCAGCAAGGAGCAGGGCGAACTGGCGGTGCTGAGTGCGTACATGCCGGCGCAGATGTCGGACGCGGAAATCGCCGCCGAGGTCGACGCTGCCGTCGCGCAGACCGGTGCCGCCGGTCCGCAGGACATGGGCAAGGTCATGGGCGTTCTGAAGCCGAAGCTCGCAGGCCGTGCCGACATGACCGCCGTGTCCGCCAAGGTCAAGGCAGCGCTCAGCAAGTAAACCTTTTTGAGGCCACGCGGCTCGTCGGAGCCGCGTGGCCCGTGTATTTCGGGACATCGTCGTACACCGTGATTCCACCCTCGTTCCTGCAGGACCTGCTGACCCGCGTCGATATCGTCGACGTGGTCGGACGGTATGTGCAGTTGAAAAAGGGCGGCGCGAATTTCATGGGGCTGTGCCCGTTTCATAACGAGAAGAGCCCTTCGTTCACCGTTAGTCCGACTAAGCAGTTCTATCACTGCTTCGGGTGTGGCGCGCACGGTACCGCGATCGGTTTTCTGATGGAGCATGCCGGGCTCACGTTTCCGGAAGCGGTGGACGAGCTTGCGCAGTCGGTAGGTTTGACGGTGCCGCGCGAGCCGTCGCCGATGCGTGGCGGTGGGGGCGGCGAAGGCTATGCGCCGGCGGCATCGAAGGCGGTGACGACGGCGTTGTCGGATCTCATGCAGACGTCGTGCGACTTTTATCGCAAGCAGTTGCGCGGTGCGCCGAACGCGATCGAGTATCTGAAAAAGCGGGGCTTGACCGGTGAAATCGCGGCGCGCTTCGGGCTCGGCTATGCGCCGGACGGCTGGCAGAACCTCGAGGCTACGTTCCCCAACTATCGGGACGACGCGCTGGTCGAAGCGGGGCTTGTGATCGTCAGCGAAAAGTCCGACGCGCAAGGTCAGTCGCGCCGCTACGACCGCTTTCGCGAACGGATCATGTTCCCGATCCGCAACGTGAAGGGGCAGGTGATCGGCTTCGGCGGACGGGTGCTGGATGGGGGCGAGCCCAAGTATTTGAATTCGCCGGAAACGCCGCTATTTAACAAGGGTAGCGAACTGTACGGGCTGTTCGAGGCCCGGCTGGCTATTCGCGAACAGCAGTACGTGCTGGTGGTCGAAGGGTACATGGATGTGGTCGCGCTGGCGCAACTGGGGTTCCAGAACGCGGTGGCGACACTCGGTACCGCGTGCACGCCGATTCACGTGCAGAAGCTGATGCGTCAGACCGATACGGTGATTTTCAGCTTCGACGGCGATTCGGCCGGGCGTCGCGCGGCGCGGCGCGCGCTCGACGCGTGTCTGCCGCACGCGGCCGACAACCGGACGATCCGCTTCCTGTTTTTGCCGTCCGAGCACGATCCGGACAGCTATGTGCGCGAGTTCGGTACGGAAGGATTTGCAGAGCAGGTCAAGCGCGCGATGCCGCTGTCGCAGTTCCTGCTAAACGAAGTGCTGACCGGTAAGGAACTCGATCAGCCCGAAGGGCGTGCTCGCGCGTTGTTCGACGCGAAGCCGCTGCTGCAGGCGTTGCCCGCCAATGCATTGCGGGCGCAGATCATGCATATGTTCGCGGACCGGCTCGACATACCGTTCGAGGAAGTCGCGGCGCTGTGCGAGGTCGATGCGCGGATCGCGGCTGCGGCGCGTACGGCACCGGCGCGCAAGGATCGTCGCAGCGTCACGGGTATCGAGCAGCGCGCATTGCGCAACCTTGTCATGCATCCGCGTATCGTGATTGCGCTCGATGACGACGCGGAGCAGGCGCTGGTGACGATCACGCGCCACGGAGAATTGTTCGAAGAGGTCGCGACGCATGCGCGCGCACTCGGTGAATCCGCCGAGTTCCAGCTGCTGTCGGACCTGTTGCGAAACGGGGCAAACGCCCCCACCTTCGAGGAAATCTTTCGCGAAATTCTGGACTATGATGAAAACGTCCGGGATTTGTTACTGAAGAATCCGGAAGACGCCGCCGTCATCGAGGAGCGCCGCGAACACGAACGGCTGGCGGGCGAGGAACTGAAGGCGGCGATCCTGAAGATGCGTTACGACACATGCTGCGACCGGCTCGAACAGCTCTCGCGGCAGTCGAAGCATACCCCCGAGGATTTCGCGGAACTGACGGACTTGAATCAGAAGCGGGCTGACATGAAACGTCAGCTCGGGCTGTAAGCAGGGAGGGGCTGAAACCGAGGTGCTATAATTAAAGGTTTTCAGCGGTTTGTTTTCCAAGGCAAAAGGCGAATTGCAATGGCAAAGACTACAGGCGGAAAGAAAGCGACAGGCAAGGGCTCTGAGGAGCCGACCAGAACGGTCACACAGGCCAGATCTGCTACTTCCGTGAAAAAAACGTCAGCCGAAAGTACAGCGCCTGTTGCATCAAGGAAGAAACCCTCGACCGTATCCGCCGCGCGAGCGGCACCGGAAAGCGTGGCAAAACCCGTGGCCAAGGCCTCGGCGAAAGCTGTGCAACCGGCTGCGAAGCGGCCGAGTTCCAGAAGCGCAAGGGAAGCGGCTGCCGCGCAGGACGATGCGGCAGCGCGCGAGACTCCAGTATCCACGGTTCAACCGGCTGTTGTCCAGCAGCCGCGAGTCGAGACTACAGCCAGTACGGCGAACTCCATGACGAAAAAGCTGAACGAAGTATCCGTCGATGACGAAGCAACCCCGAGCGAAGAACCCGTTGCCGTTGCCGTTCCCGGCAAGGTCGAAAAGGCCAAGGCACGTGATCGTCGCGCGAAGGAAAAGGCGCTGCTGAAGGACGCGTTCGCGTCCGCGCAGCCGGGCACGGTCGAAGAACTGGAAGAGCGCCGTGCGAAACTGCGCGCGCTGATCAAGCTCGGCAAGGAGCGTGGCTTCCTCACGCACGCCGAAATCAACGATCACCTGCCGGACAACTTTGCCGAGACCGAAGCGATCGAAGGCATCATCAGCACGTTCAACGACATGGGCGTGGCTGTGTACGAGCAGGCGCCCGATGCCGAAACGCTGCTGCTGAACGACAACGCGCCGGCGGCTTCGTCGGACGATGAAGTCGAAGAGGAAGCGGAAGTCGCGCTGTCCACCGTCGATTCCGAATTCGGCCGCACGACCGATCCCGTCCGCATGTACATGCGCGAAATGGGCACGGTCGAGCTGTTGACGCGCGAAGGCGAAATCGAAATCGCGAAGCGTATCGAAGACGGCCTCAAGCACATGGTGATGGCAATCTCCGCGTGCCCGACGACGATCGCGGAAATTCTTGCGAATGCCGAGCGCGTCGCGAACGAAGAGATCCGCATCGACGAACTCGTCGACGGTCTGATCGATGCCGACGCGGCTGACGCCGACGGCTTCTCCGCGCAGGAAGCGGAAGAGATCGAGAACGAGACCGAAGAAGAGGAAGCCGACGAGGAAGAAGAGGAAGACGACGACGGCACCGCGCAGGCCACGGCCAATGCGGCGCAGCTCGAAGCCCTCAAGCGCGCGTCGCTCGAAAAATTCGCGTCGATCAGCGAATGGTTCGACAAGATGCGCCGCGCGTTCGAGAAGGAAGGCTACAAGTCGAAGTCGTACCTGAAGGCGCAGGAAACGATCCAGAACGAACTGATGAGCATCCGCTTCACCGCGCGTACCGTCGAGCGTCTGTGCGACACGCTGCGTGCGCAGGTGGACGAAGTGCGTCAGGTCGAACGGCAGATCCTGCATACGGTCGTCGACAAGTGCGGCATGCCGCGCGCGGAATTCATCGCGCGTTTCCCGGGCAGCGAAACGGATCTCGAATGGTCCGAGAAGATCGTTGCCGAGGGGCATGCGTACAGCGCGATTCTCACGCGTAACATCCCGGCGATCCGCGAACAGCAGCAACGTCTGCTGGATCTGCAGGCGCGTGTCGTGCTGCCGCTGAAGGACCTGAAGGAAACCAATCGTCAGATGGCGGCGGGTGAACTGAAGGCGCGTCAGGCGAAGCGCGAGATGACCGAAGCGAACCTGCGTCTCGTGATCTCGATCGCGAAGAAGTATACGAACCGCGGCCTGCAGTTCCTGGATCTGATCCAGGAAGGCAACATTGGCCTGATGAAGGCGGTGGACAAGTTCGAATACCGGCGCGGCTACAAGTTCTCGACGTACGCGACGTGGTGGATCCGCCAGGCCATCACGCGTTCGATCGCCGACCAGGCGCGCACGATCCGGATTCCGGTTCACATGATCGAAACGATCAACAAGATGAACCGCATCTCGCGGCAGATCCTGCAGGAAACCGGTCTCGAGCCGGATCCGGCAACGCTCGCCGAGAAGATGGAGATGCCGGAAGACAAGATCCGCAAGATCATGAAGATCGCGAAGGAACCGATCTCGATGGAAACGCCGATCGGCGACGACGACGATTCGCATCTCGGCGACTTCATCGAGGACACGAACACCGTCGCACCGGCCGATGCAGCGCTGCATGCGAGCATGCGCGACGTCGTGAAGGACGTGCTCGACTCGTTGACGCCGCGCGAAGCGAAGGTGTTGCGGATGCGTTTCGGTATCGAGATGAGCACCGATCACACGCTCGAAGAAGTCGGTAAGCAGTTCGACGTGACGCGTGAACGGATCCGTCAGATCGAGGCGAAGGCGCTGCGCAAGCTGCGTCACCCGAGCCGTTCGGACAAGCTGAAATCGTTCCTCGAAGGCAATTGATCGCACGCTGCGACTGACGTCGCGGCATAGGGGCCTCCCGGTCGTTTCGCGCAAGCGAGGCGGTCCACGGAGGCCCCTTTTTCGTGTACCATGGCGCGCAGTCTATAAACGCAGACCCGGACTCCGCCGGGTCTTTTCGTTTCGGGCCGGACGCCGTGCTGGTTGCAGGCAGCGGACTCATAATCCGCCTCCGAAAGGACATCGTGGGTTCGAATCCCACCCGGCCCACCAAGCCAGCATTGGCCCGAAAAAATCGAGACGTTACCGACGATTTTCGAGGTGTGGGTTTTTCTGCCCATCCCAATTGTCTTGTCGCCTTACATCACACCCTGTGCAGCCAAGCGATGTTCACAGTGCGGCCGCTCGCGATCGTGGAGGTCGAGTACAGTGCATCGAGATTCGACGGGTCGGGTTGAGCCACGCATCGATATGCTCGGCCTTGATAGGGTTGATGCAACGATCGTGATCGGCCGCAGCAACCTCGGGCGGCGGCTCGTCGGTGATTGCGGCGAACGAAAGTAGATCTGGCTCATCGGCACCAGTTCAGTGCAACCACAAGCAGGCAATGAGCATCGGCTCGCCTGTGTTCGCGCCGAAATTCGATGATGATGTTCTCTTTCTCTTCGCCGGGCTCCAATTCCCTGCCTTCCATGCAGTGCCGTTTCACGTTCTCATAGAAACCGTCGACCAGCGCGAGGCCATGTGAATACCCGAGTTGCCCCTTCCAGAAGCGTTCGAGACTATTGACGAGCGATACAGGCGCCTGGAAACTTCGTATCGTAAACTTCGATTTGCCAGCGGGGTCACAATGATAGTGCATAGGCTTGATAACGCGCTGTCCATCCTCCAAACGATCACCGGCGCAATGGATCTCAACGACTGCCGTGTTATCCATGCAAGCCCCGGAAATGAAAAGCCCGCTTGGGGCTGGCTGGTATATTGTTGGTCTTCAGATACAAAATCTTCCCGACCAGACGGGCGCACTCCACAATGAAACGTGAACTTGACTGGATTCAGGCATTGCGCGGTATCGCTGCGCTGCTTGTTGTCATCTGCCATGCCCGCGTCGTGCTACGAGGTACGCCGTATGAAGCTTTTGCAGAACGGGCAATGACTCCCGGAGCACTAGGTGTCGATCTGTTCTTCATGATCTCCGGATTCATCATGACTTACACGACAGCACATAACGATGGCTCCATTCGCTACACAGCCGCATTCCTGATAAAGCGGCTGGCGAGGATCTGGCCTGTATACGTCGCGGCCGTCATTGCGAATCTGATGCTTTCTCCGACGCACTTCGGAATCGTGCTTTCGTCGTGGGATCTTTCGCGCCTCTATCTGAAGAGCTTGATGTTCCTGCCGAACGATGCAACGAAGCCGCCATTCTTCGACATGCCATACGCTGTCGGATGGACTCTCAATTTCGAGATTTACTTCTATCTTGTCTTTGCCGTATCTCTCCTGTTCGGCAAACTGAGATGGGTAGCGTTGGCTGTGTGGTTTATTTTTACCCTCATCATCCTGCCGATTCATATGACAGGCCATGCAGGATTGAATATCCAGGTGACTAACGGATTCTCGCGGGCATATTTCGTGATGGTCACAAACCCTATTATTTGGGAGTTCGCCATTGGGGCCGCAATCGGCCTTTTATACAACAGCGACATAGCGCTTCCAAAATCCGTCGCGACATACGCATTGCTTGCCGCATCGATCACCTTTGCGCTGTGGTACGACTTTTCATGGCATGGAACTTTCAACGGCCTTGACCAGTGGGGAGTGCCGCTGCCATTCATGCTGATCGTGATGGCGCTTGCCAGCAAGCGCATCGAATTGAAAGTACCGAGAATGCTGGTATGGCTTGGCGGAGTGTCTTATTCGCTCTACCTGTTCCATCCAATCGCGGCCGACGGCCTGGAAATGGCGATATTGACGGCCGGACACGCGGGCTTCATACATACATGGTGGGGCTCATTGTCGATAATCCTGTTTGCCGTCGCCGTAGCCTATGTAGCTAATAAACTATTCGAAGAGGGTTTGTCGAAATGGGTCAGAAAATGGTTACTTCACTTTCTCGATCTGTTCAATCGACACCCTGAGATAAAGGGTGTCAGAGGCTAGAACGATCATCGATCTAGCCGCTTCTCAACATCCACTGCTACCCCCGAGGTTTCCGGTGCAAATGATGGTCTAACTGGCCATCCGCGCATTGTGCCGATCCACCCGAAAATCGCCGTCCTCGCACGACGAATCAAATTCACGCAAACAGACAAGGTGTTCGATCACGCGTTCCGGCGTGTGCGGGCTCACATTATTCATCGGCGCTCTTCCACGATTTCAGACATGCCACTGCGTCTGAAAAGATCAACGCAGGCGTCGACCTTTTCACTATTAGTGGAGTGTTGGGTCACACAGCAATCATCGTTGCTGTTTCGGACCGCATGAACCTCGTGTTCTTGGGCTTTAATGCATCTAAAAGCATCGAGAGGTGACCTTGTATGGGCTCGTAGTCCGCTCGAATCCCGTCCCACCCACCAGTGGTTCGCGTCACCCTCGTCTAAACCCTTCCTCTTGCAGTCTCTGTCCGATCTCTTCGCGTCAAGTGCTTCCAGGAGCAAACGTCACACGGCGCTATCACGCATGAGCCTGTGACGAAGTCCCCGCCCCCGCACCCACCAATTCACCGCAGCACAAACCACCAACAACCCCCCCGTCACAAAAAACACCTCCCGCAACCCCACAAGCGCCCCGATCTGCCCACCAATCAACGGCCCCACAACCTGCCCCGTGAACTGCGCCGACTGCAGATACCCCAGCGTTTTCCCCGAATGATTTTCATCGACCGATTGGCGCACCAGCTTCGCGATCGACGGCAGCAGACCCGCAATCGTCATCCCCATCACGCCGCGTAGCGCGGCGAGTTGCCACCAGTGCGTGACGAACGCCTGCGGCAGCATCACGAGTCCCGTCACGACGAGGCAACCGATGATCACGTTCCAGCTGCCGACCCGGTCGGCGAGTGCGCCGAGCCTCGGCGCGGTCAGCATGCTGCCGAACGCGGACGACGCCATCACGATGCCGGCCACGCGCGTCAGATGATCGTGCGGCACGCCGAGTTGTCCGATGTACACGGTGATGATCGGCTCGATCGACATGTTGGCGAGCAGCACCATCATCGCGGTCAGCAGCAGTGCGACGAGAACCGCGCGCCGCGACGCGGTCTCGCGATTACCCGGCGCGGCCACGCGCGCACGCACGTCCACATGCGGGTCGAAATCTTCGCGGACCAGAAAAATCGTCGCGACCGCAGCGACCGCGATCATCGCGCCGCCGACGAAGAACGTCCCGCGAATGCCGACCCATGCAGGCAAAAATCCCCCCACCAGCGGACCAATCAGATTACCCGCCAGCGCGCCCGTCGAGAGCACACCGAGCGCCCATCCAGCCCGTTCGCGCGGCGCCTGCGTGCCGACCATCACGATCGACGCCGACGCATAACCACCGACCAGGCCCGCCACCAGCCGAAGCCCAACAAGCATCGCGACGCTGTGCGCAACGCCGATCAACGACATCACGACCGCCATCCCGATCGCCGCGCGAATGAGCATCGGCTTGCGGCCATAGCGATCGGCGAGTCGTCCCCACAGCGGCGCGGTAACCGCAGTACCCAGGAACGTCGCGCCGAACGCGACGCCCGACCATTGCACGATCGCGGCCGACGACGTCACGCCGAGCTGCTCGACATACAGCGGCAGAAACGGCAGCAGCATGCTCAGGCTCACCAGCGTCGTGAACGATCCGAACACGCACACGGCGAGGTTGCGTTTCCAGTACGGCTGATTACGCTCGACGTAACTGGGCCGAACAAGCGGCGCTGCGGCCGCATCGGCAGGCATATCCAATGAGCGGTTCATGATCGGCTCACGCACCCGCACCCGCAGACAAATCCACCGGCGCCCCAAAAATCATCCGCTGATACTCCGCCAGCAACGCAGGCTCTTCGATCGACCCATGATGATGCACCTGACGCCACACCCCATCGATCTTCACAAACCAGCGCGTCGTGCGGATGCGCAGATCGATCGTCGTGTCGCCCACCGTGCTGGTGCCTTTCTCGCGCCCCACGAAGATATGCCAGTCGTCGCCACCGTCGCTCGTGAAATCATGGAACGTCACGTGAACGCTCGCCGGTCCGTTGAACAGTTTCTGATACCCGTCGCGAATCGACGGCCAGCCACGACGAATGCCGCCGATCGGGTTGTCCATGCTCGGACGTTCGCCATCGGCCCAGTTCGCGGCGAGCGCATCGAGATCGCCATGATTGAACGCGTGGTAGAAGCCGATGAGTGCATCGAGCGGACTGCCGTCATCAGCGCGCACTTCGTTGCCGGTGATCTGATCGGGTTTCATGTTCATGATCCTTTCAAGGTTGTTCGGTGAGAGAGCGATTACGGTTACTCACAGCGACGACAAGATCGATCGCCAGTGCGAGCACCATCGCCGCAGCGCCGATCGAGAACAGCAGCCGGTAGTCGCCGCTACCGTGCGAGAAGACGAAGGACAATCCGTACGCGGCCACGGCCTGGAACAACGCGAACGCGACAGTCGCCGTGCGCCACGCCGGATCCTGTTGTGACGGATGATGCGCGAGCAGTTCGTGTACTCGTCCCAGCACGAGCGGAACGGTGCCCGTCACAAAGGCGCCGACGACGACGCTCGACACGATCAGCCACCCACTGCCGAGTCCGAGCGCAGGGATCGCGACGCCGGCGATCTGCAGCGTGAACGCGATCCGCAGCGCGCGGCCGAAGCCGACGCGATCCGCGAGCACGCCCGCGAGAACCGGTCCGACGGTCGCGCCGATACCGAACAGTACCCAGTACTCGGCACCGACCTGCAACCCCTTGCCGAGCCCACGCGCGACGAAGTCGACCAGAAAGATCATGTGCGGTACCCAGCCGGCCGCATTCAACGCGTACTCGACGTACAGCGCGTACAGCGAACTGGAGCGCGGCGCATGACGTGCATGGGCATGCGTGTCAGCGTGAGCATGAGCGGAGGCCGTCGGCGCAGCAGCCTGCGTCGGCCAGCCCTTCCACGCGATCGCGGTCAGAATCAGCGACAGCACGCCGAGCCCGATCCACGCGGCACGCAAACCGTTCTGCAGCAGCAGCGGGACCAGCGTGCCCGACGCCGCGACCCCAACGCCCACGCCCATGAAGATCACACCGCCGGCGAGACCGCGCCGCGACGGCGCGATGTGCGGCAGCACGGCCGGTGCGGCGAGCACCATCAGCGCACCGCCTGCCATGCCGGACAGAAAGCGCCACACGAAGAACCACGAAAACGAAACCGGGTACGCACACGCGATGAACGCAAGCGTCGCGAGCACCATCATCGCGCGCAGCGTGGCGACGACGCTCGTGCGGGCGGCGATCGGTCGGCCGAGTAATGCGCCCGCCAGATAACCGGCCAGATTGGCCGCGCCGAGATACGCGGCCATCGACGCATCGAACCAGTGCGCGCCGATGATCGCGGGCAGCAACGGCGTGTACGCAAAACGCGCAAGCCCAATGCCGACGAGGCTGGCGCAAAAGCCGGCCACGGTCGCCCAGCGCGTATTGACGGGCGTTGCATGCGTTCCAGGCTTTCCGGATGTGCGGCGAGATGTCGCGATCGTGTTCATGGTCCGATCCTTCACTTCACTCAATTCGATAACTGAAGGCTACGCGCTATCACTAATCCGAAGAACTGAATTGATTTGATAGCAGCTATCTTATTTGCAGATAGGTGCTATGCTGAAATTCCGCGCCTGAATCGCTTCCACGGCGACTAGAATCGAACCGTGGCTTCCGACAAAGCTCCCGAAAACCTTCACCTTACGCGCACTTATTGCATATGGACGTCGCCGACCTGAAGACATTCGAAGCCGTCGCCCGGCATGGCAGCATGAACAAGGCGGCTTCCGAACTGCATACCGTTCAATCGAACGTGACTGCGCGCATTCGCGCGCTCGAAGATGAGCTGGGCTTGCCGCTATTCCGCCGCCACGCGCGCGGCGTGATCGTCACGCCGGCGGGGCAGCGCATGCTGCCGTTCGTCGGACGTATCACGCGGCTGCTTGCCGAGGTGCATGCGGCCGTGCAGGACGATGGCGCACCGTCCGGTTCGCTGACGCTGGGCGCGCTCGAAACCACGACCGCATTGCGTCTGTCGCCGCTGCTGACCGAGTTCGCGAAGGCATGGCCCGACGTCAGGCTCGTGGTCAGTGCGGGCACGACGCGCAGGCTCGTGCAGGACGTCGCCGAGTACCGGCTCGAGGGCGCGTTCGTTGCCGGTCCGATTGATCATCCCGATCTGCATCAGGAAGCGATCTACACAGAAGAACTGGTGCTGGTCGCGAACCCCGGCGTGCGCACGCTGAAAGACTTGACGAAAATCCCCGACCTGAAGACGGTCGTGTTCCAGTCCGGCTGTTCGTATCGTCAGCGGCTCGAAACGTTTCTGTCGGGGATGGGCATCGTCGCGGTGCGACCGCTCGAATTCGGCTCGCTCGATGCGATCGTCAGCTGCGTGTCGGCGGGTGTCGGCGTGACGCTGTTGCCGCTGCCGATCGTCGAACCTGCTCGCGACGCGGGCAAGATATCGATCCACAAGTTGCCGCGCGAAGTCGCGCGCGTGCAGACGCTGTTTATCCGCCGCCGCGATGCGTATGTGTCGAGTGCGATGTCGGAGTTTCTGGAGATGGCGCGACGTCTCTATCGCACGTCGAATGCGAAGCCAGTGTCTGCAACAGTGAGAAAGGCGGCGTGATCGCACTGATCCGCCGCCCGATGCGAGCAATGCAAACGGCTTAAGCAGGTTTGCGCGCGACGACTGTCGGGAACATGCGCGCGCGATCGTCGATGAACGTCATCTCGGTGAAACCCGCGGCTTCAAGTTGCGCACGCGTTTGCGCCTGCGTGCGGAACGCGCTCCACTTCGCCTCGATGATCTTCACGAACAGCAGGTGCTGCAACCCGAGCAGCGCGGGCGTCACAGCGCTCATGTCCCACGGCGACTCCGGCGACAACATCGGCGGCGGCGTCAGGAAGCTCGTCACGAGCCGGCCACCCGGCTTCAGCGCATCGAAGAACTTGCGATACAGCGCGGTCACGCGTTCGTCGTCGGGTTCGTAGATGTTCAGGCCGTTGCTGGTCAATACGTCCGCCGCGCCGTTCAGATCCATCTCCCATGCATCCGCATGACGCAGCGTCAGTTGCTGCGCGAGGCCGCGTTCGGTCGCGAGCGAACGTGCGCCGTCGAGCGCGCGCTGATCGAGATCGACACCCAGCAGCGTGGCATCGGGACATGCTGTGTGATCGAGCAGCAGCAGATCGCCCATCAATCCGCCCGGCACCGACGCGAGCGCGATGCCCGGCTTCAGCATCGCCTGCACTTCGCGACGGAAGATGCCGAAGCGCTCGCGCGTCGCAAGCACCGCAGGCATCTGTTCGAAGACCTGATATTCGAGGTCCGACACTTCACCGCGTTTCAGCGTGCCCGGTACGTAGGTCACCAGACGATGCGTCCAGTACGCATCGAGCCCGCGATTGACGAGCAGAAAACGGCCTAGTTCGAACGATGCGAGCTGGTCGACAACGGCAAGCTGCTGCTCGACCGTCGCGCCGGGCAGATCGCCACCGGCGCGCAGTCGCGCCTTCGCGGCCTCGGCGGCCTGTTCGTACGAACGGTCGGATTGGTCTTCGTGAGAAATCAGTCGATCGGGAGAGGTCATCGGCGGTGTCGTCGCTTTTCGAGATAAATCGTGATCATAGCCCGGTGGCGTGTATTCACGCAGCCGTCCGCGCTGGCCCGTCCAGCGCGTAACGCCCGCTGCCCTTGACCGCAAAATACAGCGCGACGAATCCCATCAGCACCGGATACTCGATGCCGCGATCGATCCACGGCCACGTCGGTCCGAGCACGTAGCTGATGCCGATCATTTCCGCGCAGAAGAGCAGCGCAACCGCACGCGTGCGAAAGCCCACCACGAGCATCAATGCGCCGACCGTTTCGAGCAGCATCACGAGGAACGCCGCCTGCGGTGCGAACGGCAGACCCATGCCGTTGCGGATCAACGCAATCGACCCGGCCATCGGATCGGCCATCGACCCATGCGATACCCGGAGCAGCTTCGGCAAGCCGTGCGTGAACAGGATCACGCCGAACGCGACGCGCAGCAGCGCGTAGAACGCAGGTTCGCCACGCTCGATCAAGCGGCGTAGCGTGGGGCGTGTGTCGTCGTTCATTGCGGTGTCCGTTGTCGTTTCGAAGTAGCGGCCGCAGCCGCAGCGCGCGATCTCAGGTTGCCGAGCAATATGCGTATTGCCGGCTGAATGTCGGCGAACAACGGATCGTTCCGGTGTGCCTGCGCAACGTGGCTCAACAGCTTGATGCCGAGCGCGAGCGCGTTTGCGTCGTCCGCCGTGAACCCGGTGCCGGCACCGATGCGCTCGACGATCGCGAGCAGATCGTCGGGATGCCGGACTTCGAACATCAACGACGCATGCTCAGGATCATCGAGCGGTTCGACACGGATGCGGAAACGGTGACTGTCGTTCGGGTTCACGGCGTGGTTTCTCCGCTTACCTCGACTTCGGCGGAAGCCCCATTTTTTCGAGCGTTAGTGTTTCGTCGGCGCGTCCCCAGCCGCCGTCGGCGACTTCCTCGACCAGCACCATCGAATACGGACGCGCACGTTCGCCGAAATACTCGACGAACATCGCGGTCGTGCGATGGATGATCTCTTCCTTGCGGGCGGCATCGATGGTTCCTTCGGGAAACTTGAAGTTGGCGAACGGCATGGTTGTGTCCTTCAGTAGGTGGCTGACAGGAACCTATTGTTGTCGTGCGGGCCGCGTAGATAAATACCGGAGGATTGCGAATTCAATTCAACGGGGCTCAATAATCGACGTGCGCATACGTGGGGGTTCGCGTGCTACGGCGGCGATAAATGGTGATAGAGTCAGCCGCACCCCATACTTCCGACACCGCGCCATGGACCGTCTCGACGCGCTCCAACTCTTCACTCGCATCGTCGAAACAGGCAGCTTCAGCCGCGCTGCCGACATGCTCGACATTCCGCGCGCGACCGCGACCCACGCGATCAAGCAACTGGAAGCGCGACTCGGCACCACGCTGCTCGAACGCTCGACGCGGCAGGTGCGCGCGACGCTCGACGGCCAGGCATTCTATGAACGCTGCGTGCACGTGCTCAGCGAACTCGACGATGCCGAAGCATCGTTGCAGCACGTCGCATCGAATCCGCGCGGCGTGTTGCGCGTTGACATGCACGGCACGCATGCGACGCGGATCGTGTTGCCGCGCATCGACGATTTCCGCAGTCGGTATCCGGGCATCGATCTGGTGGTCAGCAGTGGCGACCGGTTGGTCGATCTGGTGCGCGAGGGCGTCGACTGCGTGATTCGCGGCGGCAATCCGCGCGACTCGACTTTGGTCGCAAGAAGGCTCGCGATGATCCCGCAGGTGATGTGCGCGAGCCCCGAATATCTCGCGTACTTTGGCGTGCCGCGTCATCCCGATGAATTGCCGTCGCACCAGGCAGTGCGTTTCTTTTCGAGCGCGGGCGGCGTCGATTATCCGTTCGAATTCGTTATCGACGGCGAGCTTCGTAAGTACGAGATTGGCGGCTGGATGGCGGTGAACGATGCGGAGAACAACGTTGTGTGCGCGCTGCGTGGTTGCGGTCTGATCCAGATTCCGCGTTTTCACATCGAAGATGAGTTGCGCGACGGCCGGCTCGTCGAGGTGCTGTCGGAATGGGCGAGCCCGGCGCTACCGATTACCGCACTTTATCCGTATCGACGGCAGGTGTCGCCGCGCGTTCGTGTGTTTGTGGACTGGTTGCGGGGGTTGTATGAGGAGAAGTTCGGCAGCGTGTGACGGCGTCGCCCTACGTAAACAGATCGGCGAACGACGAACGTCACAAGCACCCCCTCACCTCTGCGGCCCATCCCCATAAGCCATCCCCGCCGCCGTCCGCAACGCCTCGATCATCAACAGCCCCGCAGGCGACAGCGCACGATCCGTACGCGTGATGATCCCAAAGTCATCCATGTGACACGGCAACGCGAGCGGCAGTATCGCGACCATCCCGAACGACGCGTAATACCGCGCGACCTCCGTCGCCAGCACCGCAAACATGTCGGTTTCCGCAAGCAGTCGCGTAAGCACGAGCAGCGCACTCGTCTCGACGATGTTCGTCGGCGGCACGAGACTATCGCGCTGAAACATCAGCTCGAACCGGTGCCGCAACACAGTGCCGGCCTGCGGCACGATCCACGCAGCGTCGCGCACATCGCGCAGACTTAGGTCTGAAGCACCGATCAAAGGATGATCCGGCCGCGCAACCGCACACACCGGTTCGCTCGATAGCGGTTCGTAATGCAGCTGCAGCTTGTCGTGCTCGGCCGACAGTCTCCCCACCACCAGATCGAGCTTGTCCTGCGAGAGCCGTTCGAGCATCACGTTGCTGTTCTCGACTTCCAGCGCGATCCGCAGTCCCGGATGCTTGCGCTTCAACTGCGCGACCGCCGACGGCAGCACGCGCGTCGCCGGCGACGTGATCGCGCCGACCGCAACGTGACCCAGATCGCCGGTCCGTACCGCGAGCACTTCCTTGTGCGCCTGGTCGAGACTGCCCAGCACCGCGCGCGCGTGCCGGATCATCACCTCGCCGTAGACGGTCGGTCGCATATTGCGCGGCAGCCGCTCGAACAGATCCACGCCCAGCGTTTCCTCGAGTTCGCGCAGCAGTTTCGACGCGGCGGGCTGCGTCATGTTCAGCGCATCGGCGGCGCGATGGATGTTGCCCAGCTCGGCGATCTCGACGAGCAGCAGCAGTTGACGCGGCTTGAGCCTCGTGCGGATGTACCAGGGGGGCGCGGTGCTCATAGGGTTTATATCAATGCTGGAATGGATATCGATACTGCCGGAATTTTCATTGGATTGGTATTGGGCCTACTCCTACACTCTCTGCGTCCCTGCCGTCACGACAAGACGCCCATGCGGCTTCGCGTAACGGCCCGCCGCCCAGAGCTGTGCGTCGTCGCTGCCGACCCGACACCGTCACGACGCCGCAGACTTCCTTCAAAAAGAAACCATGCCGGAATCGAAACCCAAACTGCGGTCCACCCAATGGTTCGGAACCGCGGATAAAAACGGCTTCATGTATCGAAGCTGGATGAAAAATCAGGGCATCCCCGATCACGAATTCGACGGGCGCCCGATCATCGGAATCTGCAATACGTGGTCCGAGCTGACGCCGTGCAACGCGCACTTCCGCAAGCTCGCCGAACACGTGAAGCGCGGCATCTTCGAAGCCGGCGGTTTTCCGGTGGAATTCCCGGTGTTCTCCAACGGCGAATCCAATCTGCGGCCGACCGCGATGCTCACGCGCAACCTCGCGTCGATGGACGTCGAGGAAGCGATTCGCGGCAATCCCATCGATGCGGTCGTGTTGCTCGCGGGCTGCGACAAGACGACGCCCGCGCTGCTGATGGGCGCGGCGAGCTGCGACGTGCCGGCGATCGTCGTGAGCGGCGGTCCGATGCTCAACGGCAAGCTCGACGGTAAAGACATCGGTTCGGGTACGGCCGTATGGCAACTGCACGAGTCGCTGAAGGCCGGCGAGATCGATCTGCATCGCTTCCTGTCGGCTGAGGCCGGCATGTCGCGCTCGGCGGGCACCTGCAACACGATGGGCACCGCATCGACGATGGCGTGCATGGCCGAAGCGCTCGGCGTCACGCTGCCGCACAACGCAGCGATTCCGGCGGTTGATGCGCGGCGCTACGTGCTCGCGCACATGTCGGGCATACGCATCGTCGACATGGCGAAGGACGGGCTCACGCTGTCGAAGGTGCTGACCCGCGAAGCGTTCGAGAACGCGATTCGCACGAATGCGGCGATCGGTGGCTCGACTAATGCGGTGATCCATCTGAAGGCGATTGCGGGGCGCATCGGCGTGCCGCTCGAACTCGAAGACTGGACGCGCCTCGGCCGCGATACGCCGACGATCGTCGACCTGATGCCGTCGGGCCGCTTCCTGATGGAAGAGTTCTATTACGCGGGCGGTCTGCCGGCAGTGCTGCGCCGGCTCGGCGAAGCGCAACTGCTGCCGCATCCGGACGCGCTCACGGTGAACGGCAGGACGCTGTGGGACAACGTGAAGGACGCGCCCAATTTCAACGACGAAGTGATCCGGCCACTCGACCAACCGCTGATCGCCGACGGTGGCATCCGCGTGCTGCGCGGCAATCTCGCGCCGCGCGGTGCAGTGCTGAAGCCGTCGGCGGCGACGCCCGAACTGCTCAAGCATCGCGGTCGCGCGGTCGTGTTCGAGAACCTCGAGCACTACAAGGAACGCATCGTCGACGAGTCGCTCGACGTCGACGCGAATTCGGTGCTCGTGATGAAGAACTGCGGCCCGAAGGGTTACCCCGGCATGGCCGAAGTCGGCAACATGGGCTTGCCGCCGAAGCTGCTGCGTCAGGGCGTGAAGGACATGGTGCGGATCTCCGACGCGCGGATGAGCGGCACCGCGTACGGCACCGTCGTGCTGCATGTCGCACCCGAAGCGGCAGCCGGTGGCCCGCTCGCGGCTGTGCAGGACGGCGACTGGATCGAACTGGACTGCGAGAACGGCGTGCTGCATCTGGACGTCGATGCGGACGAAGTCGAACGCCGGATGAAGTCGCTTGCACCGCCGCCGCAAGGACAGGGCGGCTATCGCCAGCTATACGTCGACCATGTACTGCAGGCCGACGAAGGCTGCGATCTCGACTTCCTCGTCGGCATGCGGGGCGCCGCTGTGCCGCGTCATTCTCATTGATCCGCTTATGACTTCTCCCCGCTATCAGGGCATCTTTCCGGTCGTGCCCACGACCTTCGCGGAATCCGGCGCGCTCGATCTGGACAGCCAGAAGCGCGCGGTCGATTTCATGATCGACGCCGGTTCCGACGGCCTGTGCATCCTCGCGAATTTTTCCGAGCAATTCTCGATCTCCGACGACGAGCGCGAAACCATCACGCGCACCGTGCTCGAACACGTCGCGGGCCGCGTACCTGTGATCGTGACCACCACGCACTACGGCACGAGCGTCTGCGCGGCGCGCAGCAAGCGTGCGCAGGAGACGGGCGCGTCGATGGTGATGGTGATGCCGCCGTATCACGGCGCGACGTTCCGCGTGCCCGAACCGCTGATCTATGAGTTCTATGCGCGCGTGTCGGATGCGGTCGACATTCCCGTGATGATCCAGGACGCGCCCGCGAGCGGCACCGTGCTGTCGGCGGCATTCCTCGCACGCATGGCACGCGAGATCGAACACGTCGCGTACTTCAAGATCGAAACGCCGGGCGCCGCGAACAAGCTGCGCGAGCTGATCCGTCTCGCGGGCGACGCTGCCGAAGGACCGTGGGACGGCGAAGAAGGCATCACGCTGCTGGCCGATCTGAACGCCGGTGCAACCGGCTCGATGACGGGCGGCGGTTTTCCCGACGGCATTCGCCCGATCATCGTGGCGCATCGCGAAGGCCGTCACGACGATGCGTACGCGCACTACCAGAAGTGGTTGCCGCTGATCAATCACGAGAACCGCCAGGCGGGCCTGCTCGCGTGCAAGTCGCTGATGAAGGAGGGCGGGGTGATCGCGTGCGAGTTGCCGCGTCATCCGCTGCCCGCGATGCACCCGGACACGCGCCGCGAACTGATCGATATCGCGCGGCGGCTCGACCCGCTCGTGCTGCGATGGGGCAAGTAGCACGATGTAAATGCACCGCCCGATGACGTACCGAAGGACGCACTAAAACAACCTCGATTCAAGGAGACTCAGATGCAGTCAAAGAAAAAGATGAACCCCGCGCTTCGCCGCCTGACCCTGTCGGTGCTGGCCGCCGCGACGCTCGCGATTCCGCTGGGCACGTCGCTGTCCGTGCACGCCGACGAGCCGCTGAAGATCGGCTTCCTCGTGAAGATGCCGGAGCAGGCATGGTTCATCAACGAGCAGAAAGCCGCGACGGCGCTCGGCAAGCAGGACAACTTCACGGTGATCAACATCGGCACGCCGGACGGCGAGAAGGTGCTCGGCGCAATCGACAATCTCGCGGCGCAAGGCGCGAAAGGCTTCGTGATCTGCGCACCCGACGTGCGTCTCGGACCGGCCATCCGCGCGCGTGCGAAGAGCTACAACATGAAGTTCGTGACCGTCGACGACCAGCTCGTCGATTCGTCGGGCAAGGCGCTTGCCGATGTGCCGCACCTCGGCATGTCCGCGTTCAAGATCGGCAATCAGGTCGGCCAGGCGATCTCCGACGAGATGAAGAAGCGCGGCTGGAAGCCCGAAGAGGTCGGCGCGCTGCGCATCACCGACTACGAACTGCCGACCGCGAAGGCACGCACCGACGGCGCGACGCAATCGCTGCTCGCGAACGGCTTCAAGAAAGAGAACATCTTCGATGCGCCGCAGAAGACGACCGATGACGAAGGCGGTTTCAACGCGGCATCGCCGGTGCTCGCACAGCATCCGAACATCAAGCTGTGGGTCGTCTACGCAATCAACGAGGAAACCGTGCTGGGCGCCGTGCGCGCAACCGAACAGCTGCACATTCCGTCGGCCGACGTGATCGGCGTCGGCATCAACGGTGCGGGCGAAGCGTTCGCCGAGTTCCAGAAGAAGGAACCGACGGGCTTCTACGGCACGATCGCGGTCAGCTCGACGAACCACGGCAAGGAGAGCGCACAGAACCTCGTCGACTGGATCAAGACGGGCAAGCAACCGCCCGCCGACACGCAGACCACCGGCAAGCTGATGGTCCGCAGCAACTGGCAGGACGTGCGTAAAGAACTGGGTATTTAAGTGGGCTGAAGCATGATGGGGGCGGGCGCATGCGTCCGTTTTCCCGCGAACCAGACGACGCCGCGCAGCCGATGCGCGGCGTCGTTGCAATCGATGGGTGAAAGATGAACGTTCCGGCAAGCGAGGAACAGACGGGCAGCGACACGTTGCGCAACGAGCAGACGCACATCGCGCTCGACGGCATTACGGTGCGTTTCCCCGGCGTGCTGGCGCTCGACAAGGTCGCGCTCGACGTGCGCGGCGGCGAAGTGCACGGCTTGATGGGCGAGAACGGCGCGGGCAAGTCGACGCTGCTGAAGGTGTTGTCGGGTGTGAATCATCCCGACGAAGGGACGTTGGTGCTGAACGGTGTCGAGCGAAAATTCGCGGCGCCGAAAGACGCGATCGATGCGGGCATCGCGATCATCTATCAGGAACTGCATCTCGTACCGGAACTGACAGTCGCAGAGAATCTGCTGCTCGGCGCGTTGCCGCATCGTCTCGGCGTGCTCGACGAAAAAGCGCTGGTGCGGCGCGCAGTCGATGCACTCGACCGGCTCGGCGAGACGATCGATCCGGGCCGCAAGGTCAAGGAACTGCCGATCGGTCAGCGGCAGATGATCGAGATCGGCAAGGCGCTGATGCGCAACGCGCGCGTGATCGCGTTCGACGAACCGACCAGCTCGCTGTCGTCGCGTGAGACCACGCAGCTGTTCAAGATCATCCGTGCGCTGAAGGCGGAGGGCCACGCGATCGTCTACGTCACGCATCGTATGGAAGAAGTGTACGAACTCTGCGATCGCGTGACGGTGTTCCGCGACGGCCGGCGGATCGACACGCTCGATGCGCAGGGCGGACTCGATCGCGACCGATTGATCAGCTGCATGGTCGGTCGCTCGATTAACGACGTGTACGGCTACCGGCCGCGCGAAACCGGCGATGTACAGCTCGAAGTGACCGGACTGATGGGACCGGGGCTCGCGGAGCCGGCGTCGTTCGTCGCGCGCAAGGGCGAGATCGTCGGGTTCTTCGGGCTCGTCGGCGCGGGTCGTTCGGAACTGATGAAGCTGATCTACGGCGCGGTCAAACCGACCGCCGGCGAGATCGTACTGAAGAGCGAGAAGCGCCGCTTTCATTCGCCGCGCGACGCAGTACGCGCGGGCATTGCGTTGTGTCCGGAAGATCGCAAGCAGGATGGGATCGTCGCGATCGCGTCGGTCTCCGACAATCTGAACATCAGTTGCCGCCGACACTTCAGCCGCTTCAACGTGCTGAACCGGCGCCGCGAAGCACGCGTGACGACGGACTACGTGAACCGCCTCGCGATCAAGACACGCGACGGCGACACGAAAATCGGCACGCTGTCGGGCGGCAACCAGCAGAAGGTGATCCTGTCGCGCTGGCTCGCCGAAAAAATCGACGTGTTTCTGATGGACGAGCCGACACGGGGCATCGACGTCGGCGCGCGCAGCGAAATCTACGGCCTGCTGTACGGACTCGCCGACGAAGGCCGCACCGTGATCGTCGTATCGAGCGACATGGCCGAGGTGATCGGCATCGCCGACCGCGTGCTGGTGATGCGCGAAGGCCGCATCGTCGGCGATCTGCCGCGCGCGCAAGCCACCCCCGATGCATTGATCAAGCTCGCGCTGCCGCGCTGACCGGCCGCAAGAGCAATAGCAACAGGAACAGACACATGCAAACGCAATCGACAGGCCGCAACGGTACGGCCTCCACTTCCTCTACGGTCGCGACTGGGAGCAGCACACGCGCGTCGCGAACGTGGAACCTGATCAACCGCTCGGGCATCGTGATGGTGTTCATCATTCTGTTCGCGGTGCTGTCGTTCACGGTGCCGGACTTCACGAGCGCGCGCAACATCCAGGGGCTGCTGCTGTCGGTCACGCTGATCGGCTCGATCTCCGTCACGATGATGTTCGTGCTTGCGCTCGGCGAAGTGGACCTGTCGGTCGCATCGATCGTCGCGTTCTCCGGCGTCGTCGCGTCGACGCTGATCACCGCGACGCATAGCGTGCTGCTCGGCGTGGCCGGCGGCGTGCTCGCGGGCGGCCTGGTCGGGCTCGTGAACGGCGTGCTGGTCGCCGGCTACCGGATCAATTCGCTGATCGTCACGCTCGCAATGATGGAAGTGGTGCGCGGGCTCGCGTTCATCACGTCGAACGGCGATGCGGTGATGATCTCCGAGGAACGCTTCTTCGGTCTGGGCGGCGGGTCGTTTCTCGGCGTGTCCTATCCGATCTGGAGCAACATCATCGGCTTCGTCGTGTTCGGCTTCATTCTGAACCGGACCGTATTCGGCAAGAACGTGCTCGCGGTCGGTGGTAACAGCGAGGCTGCGCTGCTCGCCGGGCTGCCTGTGAAACGGATCAAGATCACCGTGTTCGTGCTGCAGGGGCTTGTCACCGGTTTTGCCGGCGTGATGCTCGCATCGCGGATGAGTCTCGGCGATCCGAAGACATCGGTCGGTCTCGAACTCGGCGTGATTTCCGCGTGCGTGCTCGGCGGCGTGTCGCTGACAGGCGGCGTCGCGACGATCTCCGGCGTGATCGTCGGCGTGCTGATCATGGGTTCGGTGCAGGACGCGATGAGCCTGCTCAACGTGCCGACGTTCTATCAATACCTGATTCGCGGCGGCATCCTGCTGCTCGCGGTGCTGTTCGACCAGATCCGCCGCAACCGGCGCGGCGGTTAAGCCCGCACATTCCACTGCAGTCGTTCGAATCTATCCTCGGTTCGAATGATTGCGATTCGTTATTTCGCATGCTAAATAATATACTTCGCATGCGAAATAACGATCATGACCTCGACAACCCACTCCGTTCACTGTTCCGACGGCTTCATGCTCGAAGCCACCGTCCATGCCGCTGGGCAGCCGGCGAAAGCGGTCGTGCAGATCAATCCGGCCACGGCCGTCACCGAGCGGATGTACTTCCCGTTCGCCGAGTATCTGGCCGCGCAGGGTTTCGACGTCGTCACGTACAACTATCGCGGCATGCGCGCAGGCGGCCCGCATCCGAAGTCGGTCGACGCTGGCTTTATGACGTGGGCCGATCAGGACGTCGACGCCATGACGCACTGGGTTGCCGAACGCTACCCGGACATTCCGCGTCTCGCGGTCGGCCATAGTTTCGGCGGCCATGCGATCGGCCTGTGCGACAGCAGCCGTCTGCTGTCCGCTGCCGTGATGATCTGTGCGCACGCGGGGTGCCTGCGGTTCATCCGGCCGTTCGGCGAACGGCTGCGCGGCGCGCTTTTTCTGAAGATCATCGGACCGCTATGCGCGCGGACGATCGGTTTCCTGCCGGGACGCAAACTCGGCTTCGGCGAAAATCTGCCGGGGCAGGTTATGCTGGAGTGGTCCCGCTGGACGAGCTTGCCGCGTTACTTCTTCGACGATCCGCGTACGCGCGCGCTCGAACGTTTTCGCGGGCAGCGGTTGCCGGTGCTGTCGCTGGGTATCGACGACGATCCGTGGGCGCCGCCGGAAGCAATCGATCTGCTGGCACGCGAGCTATCGGGCTGCGCAGTCGACCGCAAGCAGTTAGGGCCGGCGGATAGCCGCGGTCAGACGGTTGGGCATCTCGGTTTTTTCCGTCGGCATCATGCGGACACGTTGTGGCCCGTCATTACGCAATGGCTTGAACGACACATCCCGAGTGAGCGACATGGCGCAAGACCGTAGATATGTGTTTCTGTTGAACACCGCGCAGAAGGCGTTGCAGCGCTATCTGGAGCGGCAGGTCAGCGAGCAGTCCGGAGCGAGCGTCGCGCAGGCGGCGGCGCTGTTCGTGCTGCAGCGCCAGGACGGCGCGTTGAGCGGCGAGGTCGCGGTCGCGCTGGATATCGCGCCGTCGGCGATGACGGGACTCGCGGACCGGATGGTGAAGGGCGGGCTAATCGAACGGCGCGCGGACGAGGACGATGGGCGCAACAGTCGTTTGTGGCTGACGAAGGCGGGTCGCGCGGCGGCGGTGTCGGCGACGAAGCAACTTGGGCCGCTCAATGCAAAGCTGACCGATGGGTTCGACGATCGTGAGCTTGAGGTGGTGTGTCGCTGGCTTGCTGCGGTGCGTGAGCGGTTTGGGAGTTAGGTCGCGCGACGATGCGTGTCTGTCCTTCCGGGTCAGATGCGCGACCGCTGCCACTCTTTTCTGAGTAGCCCGTACACCCACGTATCCGATACGTCGCCATCCACGATGCAATCCTCTCGCAGCGTACCTTCGTGGACAAATCCGAGCTTCTCCAGCACGCGGGCCGATGCGCTGTTGCGCGTATCGGCTTCGGACTGGACACGGTTCAGGTCCAGTGTATCGAAAGCCCATTGCAGCACGGCGTGTGCCGCTTCGGTCGCGAAGCCATGGCCCCATGCGGCGTCGTCGAGACAGTAGCCGAGCTTCGCGCTGCGATAGTCCGGATTCCATTGGCCCAGACTGCACCAGCCGATGAAAGCACCGTCCGCGACACGCTCGATAGCGAGCCTCGCGCCCGTGCCTTCCTGTTCGATCTGCCCGCACATCGCGATGAAGCGTTCTGCCTGCGCGCGCGTCTTCCAGGGCGGCGTGTCCCAGTAGCGCAATACGCGGGCGTTGCTTTGCAGCGCGAAAATGGCGTCCGTATCGGCTTCCGTGAAGGCGCGCAGTAGCAGGCGAGAGGTATGCAGCGTCGGCGTTGCTAAAGACATGGGTGCAGGCCGTTGGAGAAAAGGTTGCGGCGGTTCGGTCACCACTGTGAGAAGCATCATACGACACCGATCAATCGCGCGATCATGAAGAAGCCTACGCCGATCGCGACGATACCGGTCGCGTGCGCGACACGCTCGCCCGCCGGCAGGAGACGTTCGGCTGCGATGGCCGCGGTGACCAAAGCCATTGCGCGTAGATCCATCATCCCGACGGCAAGCAGGACTGCCGTGGGTCCCGCACAGCAACAGACGCAATGTAGCCCCATGCGCAAACCGTATTGCCATGCGCTGCGGGCGTCCGTGGTCGTGCGCTGATCGTCTCGCCACGCATGGCGGCAACACGCGAGCCGCCGCGCCTTCCACGCAGTGAACTGACCCGCGCCAGCGATCAGCACGACGCCAGCGGCCCCAATCGGCACGACGTGCGCGAGCCTCGGCGCATGCATGACGAGCGCGGCCAACGCGACGCCCAGCGGAAACACCGCGATGCCGAACGCGGCCCACACCGTGAGGTACGCCATGCCGACGTAGACGGTCCTCCGGTTCGCGTGCGTCTCGCAGGTCGCTCGGTATCGCCACAACGTCGGCGCGATGACGGGCAACATCATCGCCGTCATCATCGCGATCCACATCCGCACGAACGACACCGCAGCGTCGATCCACGTTCGCCCGCACATGCGTGTCCACATCGGCGACATTGTCCAGCCGCTAGGCATCGGCATGTCGCTCATCGTGGACATCGACGTGTGTGCTGCGAACGTCGCGACCAGCGCTGCAAGAAGCAGCAGCGCCATTGCGACGACGAAGCCACGACCTGACCCTACGCGCACGAATCCGACGCGGTTCATCGCACGCCTTACCGCTTCGCGTATTCGTCATGCCGACGCCACCACACACCCGTCTCGTTGCGTCCCTTCGGCGCGTGATCGAGCCACTGATACATCCCCCACAACCCATCGAGTCCGCGCGCGAAAGTCGAATACGTGTGATACACGACACCGTTTTCGAGCACGAACGCGCTCAAGCCCGGGCGATCGCGCGAATACGTCGATGCGTCGGTGCCGCACGTGGCCGCGAACTCGACGACGGGCGGCGGTACCGGCGTCGCATCCATCGCGTGACCGCCGCGCTGGTAGTTGTAATCGATCGAGCCGTCGCGTTGCTGCTGCTCGGTGAACGACACGTTGAAGTCGAAATTGAAATCGCTGCCGACCGACGATGCCCACGGAAACGTCCAGCCCATTCTCTGCCGGTATTCGTGCAGCTTCGCGAACGGCGCACGCGATACGGCCGTGAGCATTACGTCGTGATTCGCGAGATGCACGGCAATGCCGTCGAAGCCGTCCGCGATCGCCGAGCACGACGGACATCCCGCCTTGTAGTCGGGGCCGAACATGAAGTGATAGACGAGCAGCTGTGAGCGTCCCGCGAACAGATCCTTCAGCGATACGTTGCCCGTGCCGGTCTCGAATCGATAGGTCTTGTCGACGCGAACCCACGGCAACGCCTGGCGTTGTTGAGCGAGTGCGTCGCTGCGTCGCGTGAATTCCTTTTCTGCTTCGAGCAGGTCGAGCCGTGCGGTCAGCCATGCTTCGCGCGTGGTGGTGGGATGCGTGGTCGTCATGTGTTGCTCCGTTCGGTTAAGTCGTCATTCGCATGGTTTGCAAGGCGACGGACGTTGAGGGGTCGTGTGTTAGATTAGTTCTCGACCTCGAACGGTGGGAGTGACAAGTGTGGCGGGATTCCGATGGACTCGCTGATCAACGCTGCAGCGCATGCGCTTGCGTCGGGTGATCCGCTCGGCGCGCTGAATCGCGTGGCGTTGCGCGACGATGCGCCGGCGCTCGCGCTGCGCGGCATCGCGATGGCGCAACTGGGCGATCTGGATCGCGCGAAGACATTGCTGCGCCGCGCCGCGCGTGCATTCGGTCCGAAAGAGGCGGTGGCCCGCGCACGCTGCGTTGTCGCCGAGGCCGAAGTCGCGCTCGTATCGCGCGATCTGAACTGGCCTGTCAAAGCGCTCGATACTGCACGCACGACGCTCGAAGCGCACGGCGATCGCGTGAATGCTGCGCATGCGCGATATCTGGAAGTCAGGCGTCTATTGCTGATCGGACGTCTCGACGACGCCGAACTGATGCTCGACGGTCTTGCGTCCGCCGGCCCTCTGCCGCATGCGTTGAGCGCTGCGCACGAACTGGTCGTCGCGGGGATCGCGATGCGGCGTCTGCGTACGCAGTCCGCACGCGCCGCGCTCGAACGTGCCGCACACGCGGCTCGCCGCGCGGGCATCGCGGCGTTGTGCGCGGAAGTCGACGACGTATCGCACATTCTGAATACGCCCGCCGCACGTCTGATCTCGCAAGGTCACGAACGGCTGCTGTTGCTCGACGAAGTCGAAGCGCTGCTCGAGTCGACGGTACTGGTCGTAGACGCATGCCGTTACACGGTGCGCGATGCGCACCATACGGTGTCGCTCGCACGGCGGCCAGTGTTGTTCACGCTTGCCCGCGAGCTGGCGCAAGCGTGGCCTCACGATGTGTCGCGCGACACGCTGATCGCGCGTGCATTCAGGACGAAGCATGCCGACGAGTCGCATCGTGCGCGGCTGCGTGTCGAGATCGGCCGGTTGCGTGCGATGCTGCGGCCGCTCGCACGCGTGAATGCGACGCCGCGTGGCTTTGTGCTGCTGCCCGCCGATGCGCAGGAAGTCGCCGTATTGGCGCGGCCCGTAGAAGAAGCGCATGCGACGGTGCTCGCGTTTCTCTCCGATGGCGGTTCGTGGTCGAGTTCGGCGCTCGCGCTGGCGCTCGGCACGAGCCAGCGCACCGCGCAGCGTGCGCTCGACGCGCTGGCGGCCACGGACAAGGTGCAGTCGTTCGGTCGCGGACGGGCGCGTCGCTGGACTACGCCGCCGGTGCCGGGATTCGCGACGACCTTGTTACTCCCCGCTCCGCTGCCGGGCGATTAGGATGGAATCATTCATCATCCACCATCGAAGAGGACCGGGACATGAAACGATCGCCAGCAGAAATCATCCGTGAATATGGGCCTTTTCCGGGCGTCGACTTCGTGCACGGCGTCAGCTACGACGGCCGGCAGATGTGGATCGCGACCGGCGGCACGTTGAGCGCGCTCGATCCCGCGAGCGGCGAGACGCAGCGTTCGCTCGACGTCGCCGCACATGCGGGCACTGCATTCGACGGCCAGCACCTGTTCCAGATCGTCGAGAATCGCATCGAGAAAATCGATCCGCAGACCGGCGACGTGCTCGCGACGATTCCATCACCTGGAGGAGGCGGCGACTCGGGGCTCGCATGGGCCGAAGGGACGTTGTGGGTCGGGCAGTATCGCGAGCGGAAGATTCATCAGATCGATCCCGCGACTGGCAAGATCCTGCGCACGATCGAATCGAACCGCTTCGTGACCGGCGTCACGTGGGTCGACGGCGAACTGTGGCACGGCACGTGGGAGGGTGATCAAAGCGATCTGCGGCACGTCGATCCGCGTTCGGGCAACGTGCTGGAGAGTCTGGACATGCCGGACGGCACCATGGTGTCGGGGCTCGAGTCCGATGGCGGCGAGCGGTTTTACTGCGGCGGCGGAAGTAGCGGGAAGGTGCGGGCGATTCGCCGGCCGCGGAAGGATGCCAAAGGTGCCGCTGGTTCCACGGGCGAGTAAGCAGACACGTCGTGTGTGCGGCGCGAGGCAACGAGCGGCCGCACATCCGTCGCGCGCCGCTGTCGTGGAGTGACAGACGTGCGCGTGCCGCGCTGTATGTTCGCATGACGTGTATCACGGCCGCACACCGGTCGTGAACACGGTCCGCGCTGAACTTTCGTTATCGGCCCAGTGCTGTTCGACCTGCGATAGCGGCACCGCTTTCGTCGCGATCCTGAAGCCGGATGGAACCGTTGCGCGGAGCAATTCCCCGATTGCTTTCACGATGCGCGGTAGCGGAATGCTGCCGATCCCGCTGCCCATGAGTTCGATCGGCGATGAACGCAGTACGGCGCTCGGCAGCGTGATGGCGGGTGCACTGATGGCGCCGATCTGAACGAAGCGGACCGCCACTGCCTCTGCTGCTGCTTTCGCGGCAGACGCCAGCAACACCTCCGCGCTGGGTCCCCACAGGTAATCGAGTACGACGCCGACACCCGCATGGAAATGGGCCTCGCATTCGCTTGCGAGCCTTTTCCCGTCTTGCGTGAGGTCGATCGTCGCGTCGGCGCCGATCGTTCGCAGAGCGGCCAGCGCTTCCGCATTCCGGCCGGTGGCAATGACTTTGCTCGCGCCCAGGTGTTTCGCGACCTGGACTGCGAGCCGACCCGATACGCCCGTCGCGCCGTTGATCAGCACCGTCTCGCCTTTCACCAGTTTGGCTCGCTCGACCAGCGCGGCCCATGACGACATACCCGGGATCGCGATGGCTGCCGCCGTCACGTCGTCGAGTTCCGCCGGCAACGGAACGCAGTGTGTGCTCTTGACGACGCAGTATTCGGCCATCCCGCCATACGGTGCTTCCGGTAGAACGAAATAGACGCGCGTGCCGTCCTCGCGCGTACCCGTGCCGTCGACACCAGGCACGAAAGGAAGCTTGCCTGACGCGCTATAGTGCTTGCCCGATGCGCGACTCTTCGTGACGTGGCTCAGTGCGGACGCAGCGACGGCGATGCGTGTGGTGCCTTCGGCCGCGGACGGCTCGGCGAAATCTTCATAGACCGGCGTTGCACCGGATTCCTTAACGAGTGCTGCTTTCATGCGTGCTCTCCTTTGCGAGGCAGGGATGGCGATGCAGCCAGGACAAGATGCTGAAGCGTACCGCACGGCTCACCGAATATGCGTGTATTATACACATATAATGAAATTGCCCCAGGAGTCGAATTGCGATGAGGAAGGAGATCCGCGAGTTACGCGAAGCGATGCTGGATCTGACCGGCGTCATCAATCGGCCGCAGCCCGACGCAGCGCTGATCGAGGCGGCAGGTGTCGACCTGGACCGCGCGCTGTTTCCGCTGCTGGCCCGAATTGCGCGGCTGGGGCCGCTGGGTATCGTCGAACTTGCCGAACTGGCGGGGCGCGATTACAGCACGGTCAGTCGGCAGGTCGCGAAACTGGAAAGCCTGGGGCTGGTTGCGCGTTGTCCGAGTCCCGAAGACGGGCGCGTGAAGGCGGCAATCATCACGGAGCAGGGACGCACGATGACGCGGTCGCTGGATGCTGCGCGCCAGAAGCTGATCGAAAAAATGCTCGTCGATTGGGAGCCCGACGACGTGCGCACGCTTGCGCATCTACTGCGCAGATTTGCAGACGATGCGCTAAAGTGGGTCGGGACGTTGTAGGGTTTTCTCGACGCTGCAGATCGGCATGGCTGCCGCCGCATCGCGCGGTTTATGCGGCTACGCAGCCTCGACAAAAAAAAGGCCAATTACCGCGAAGGCTTCTTCGCTTTCGCTTGAGCTTTCGGTTTCGCCCCAGCCATCGTGCTCTTCGCCGAAGTAGCCACCGGATTCCGTTCGAAGCAATCGGCAGGAATGTGGGCGACGCGCAGCGCAGCGGCGACGCGTTGCTCACGCACCTCGACACCGGACTCGCGCAGCAAACTGCCGCCGCGCAACGCGCACTCGATACCGCGCATGCGACGTGGCAGCAGGATGCGCCGCTGCGCGTCGATATGCAGCAGGCGTTCGCGCAACTGATGCAGACGTTGCGCAACCTCGGTCAACGAAATTAGCCGCGTGATGCTATATCAACCCGCCGGTCAACCCGCCGTGGCACCGGTGAGTGCCGCTATCCGCGCACGCAGCAGAGGCACCACGAAGTTGATGAACGCACGCAGCTTCAACGGCAGCGGCGCTTGCCCCTTGTGCACGAGACTGATTGGCAGCGGCGCCGATTCGAACGCATCGAGCACGATGCGAAGCGCGTTGTCGCGTACCGCGTCTGCGACCTGGTAGGACAGCACGCGGATCAATCCCGCTCCCAGAAGCGCGGCTGTAATCGCGGCCTCTGCCGTATTGACTTCGAGCCGCGAACGCACGGGCACGGACACCTCTGCCTTGCCGGACCCGAAAACCCAAGCACGCTTTGACGCAAGGACCTCGAAGGTGATGCACTCGTGCGCGGCGAGATCACGCGGTTTGGCCGGCACGCCATGCGCGTCCAGATAGTCCGGACTCGCACACACGACACGACGAACCGTCCCGACGCCCGCCGCCACGAGCGTGCTGTCGGGCAACTCGCCGATGCGGACCGCGACGTCGGCCTGCTCTTCCATCAGATGCACGACGCGATCCGTCAGCACGAGGCGCACGTTGATCTCCGGATACTGCGCGAGAAATTCCGTGATCACCGGCACCACGTGCAGGCGTCCGAACACGATCGGTGCCGTGACGACGAGTTCGCCTTTCGGCGTGGTGTACTCGCCGGTCGCGGCACGCTCGGCTTCGCCGATTTCTTCAAGAATGCGTCGGCAGGCGGCCACGTAGGACGTCCCGGCTTCCGTCAGCGAAAGCAGTCGCGTCGTCCGATGCAGCAGACGGGTCTTCAGATGGGACTCCAGTTCGCTGACCTTGCGGCTGACCGTCGGCAGTGGCACACCGAGCCGGCGCGCGGCAGCCGACAGACTGCCCGAATCGACCACCGTCACGAAGATGGACATGGATTCGACAAGGTTCATGGGCCTACCAGATAATGAAAGAATGATTCTTGATCGTGCGGGATTCTCTTTATAAATGCAAGCGCATAACCTTGGGCATCGACTCCCGGATCGCAGCGTGTCGCTACCGATCCGGGGACATTCAAGCCCAAGGAGAATGCCGTGAGCGCTCTACCCACCTCAGCTAACCCGCCCGATAATCCCGCCGCACCCGCCGTCGCATCACGCGGCAAGATCGTCATGATGGCCATCATCGCCGGAGCGGTGATCACCAACGTCTATTGCATCCAGCCGATTCTGCCGTTGATCAAGACGGGCCTCGGCGTCGATCTGGCGACAGTCGATCTGATCGCAGCTGCAGCGTTGCTCGGCTTCTCTACCGGACTGGGGTTGCTGTTGCCGCTCGGCGACCGCTTCGACCGGCGCAAGCTCGTGCTCGGCCAGATCGCACTCGCGTTCGTTTTCGGCGTCGCAGCGGTGGTCTCGCCCGGCATCTGGACACTGATCGCGGCTTCGTTCGGGCTGGGCGCGGTCAGCTGCGTGCCGCAGCAACTCGTGCCGTTTGCCGCCGTCATGTCGCGGCCGACGGAGCGAGGGCGCAACGTCGGGACCGTCGTCAGCGGCATCATGGTCGGCATCCTGCTGGGTCGCACGATTGCCGGCGTGGTCGGTGCGACGTATGGCTGGCGTGCGGTCTACGGCCTTGAAGCGGCATTCATGGTGCCGGTGTTTATCGGCGCCGCTGTGCTGCTGCCGCGCGGCGTGCCGTCGACGAATCTTTCGTATGGCCGGCTGCTCGCTTCGCTGTGGCCACTGGCGCGGGACAACGCGCCGATTCGCCAGTCGATGATCGTTCAGGCGCTGCTGTGGGCCTGTTTCAACGCGTTCTGGGTCAATCTGGCGGCGCTGCTCGCGAGCGGACCGTGGCATCTCGGCAGCGCGTGGGCGGGCGGCTTCGGCATCATCGGCGCAGCCGGTGCGTTTGCCGCGTCACTGGGCGGCCGCGCATCCGACCGGCTCGGCACGCGCGCGGTCATCGGCGTGAGCATCGGCATCGTCACGCTTGCGTACGTGCTGCTTGCCGGCGCGAACGCGTCGATCGCTTTCCTCGTGATCGGCGTCATCGTGCTCGATATCGGCGTGCAGGCCGGACTGGTGTCAAATCAGACGCGCGCGTTCGCAGTCGATCCGAAAGCGCAGGGGCGTATCAACAGCCTCTACATGACCGCCACGTTCTTCGGCGGTGCGGCGGGGACCGTGGTCAGTGGCTGGCTGATGGCGCACTTCGGCTGGATGGGGATCGTCTTCTTTGGTATCGCGCTGGGGATCGCCGCCGCCGTCATTCATGCGCTCGGCGCGCCTCGTGAGGCCGGCGCGGCAATCAACGCGCGCGGCATTGCGTCGAACGTGGATTGAAACAAGTAGTGGCGAAGGGGGCAACCCGATCTTTGTTGAGTCGGGTTGTCGCCGGGTTTGAAGCTGCTGCACCGCGAGTCTCGCAACGTACAGCAGCAACAACCCGCACGCATTCAGCGCGACGCGGTCAGATCGATTTAACCTCGCCGCCATCCATCCGCAACGTCGAACCCGTCATCCACTTCGCAGCCGGCGACACGACGAACGCGATCAGCTCGGCGATTTCTTCCGGCTGACCGTAACGGGAAATACCCGCTTCACGCGGAAACTTCTCGGTCGCTTCCTCGACGCTCATGTTGTGCAGCGGCGCCCAGTGTTCGAGGTACGACTGACGTCGACCCGTCATCACCGGACCGGGCAGCACGCTGTTGACCTGCACGCCGTCACCGATACCGCGATCCGAAAACGCTTTCGCGAGCGCGACGATCGCCGCGTTGATCGTGCCGACCGCCGCATACGGCGCCTTCGGAAACAGCGCGGAATTGCCCGACATCAGCACGACCGATCCAGACGTTTCCTTCAACGCGGGCCACGCCGCGATCGTCAGACGACGCGCGCCGTGCAGCTTCAACGCGAGGCCGGCGTCCCATTGTTCGTCGGTCATTTCGAGCACGTCGATCTGCGGTACTGCACCGGCGATGTTCAGCAGCGCGTCGATCTGTCCGAATGCCGCGAGTGTCTGGTCGACTACCTGCTGCGCCGCTTCAGGCTGCGACAGATCGAGATCGAGCACGAGCACTTCGGCGCCGGCTTTTTTCACATCGGCAGCGGTCTGCTCAAGGTTTTCGCGGTTGCGCGCGACAACGACGATCGCGGAGAAATCTTTTGCGAGGCGGATTGCCGTTGCGCGTCCGATGCCCTGGCTTGCACCGGTCACGATGGCCACTTTCTTCGACATGACGTTGCTCCTTGAATGAATTCGAATGAGTTAAATGAATGGAGCGCTCAGTGGACGACTACCATCTTGCCGCCCGCTTCGTTGGCTTCCATCACGCGATGCGCTTCGCGAATCTCGTCGAAGCCGAACACACGCGACGGTTTCGCGTTGAAGCGGCCTGCTGCGATGTCGGCGGCGATCTGCTGCAGCGGTATGTCCGACACCGGAAAGCCCGGCGTACCGAACACGAAGCTGCCGAAGAACGTCAGATAAACGCCGCTCGCCATTTGCAGCAGCGGATTGAAATCGGCGATCGGCGCGAGGCCGCCGAGCCAGCCCGCGAGGCATGCACGACCGCCACGCCGCAGCATCGCGAGCGAATCGAGAATCGTGCTGTTGCCGACGAGATCGAGCACCGCATCGAGCTGCTTCGTTTCGGCGAGACGCTTCGACAGGTCGGGGCCTTCCAGTTCGACTCGGGCCGCGCCGAGATCGCGCAGCATCGCGAAGCGTTTTTCGCTGCGCGTCGTCGCGATCACAGTCGCGCCGGCATTCACTGCGAGATTAACCGCTGCCTGTCCGAGCGACGACGTCGCGCCGCGAATCACGATGGTCTGTCCGCTCGTCAGTTCAAGATTGCGGAACAGGCAGGTCCACGCGGTCGCGTACGTTTCCGGCAGTGCCGCGAGTTGCGCCCACGACAGATCCGATTCGATCAGCGCGACGTTCGACACCGGTGCGCGCGTGTACTCCGCATAGCTGCCATTGATCGTCCGGCCCAGACCGCCCATCAACGCAGCCACTTTCGCGCCGACCGGAAATTCGCCGCCGGGACACGACTTCACGATGCCCACGCACTCGATGCCGCTCACTTTCGCGGCCTCGGCCCATTCGCCGCGACGCATGTGCATTTCGGCGTGATTGATGCCGAACGCCTTGATTTCGATCACGACGTGACCGACCAGCGGTTCCGGTTCCGGCAGATCGGTATAGACGAGGCTGTCGAGGCCGCCGAACTTATCGATCACGATGGCTCGCATGAAAACTCTCCTGGTGTTGTGCGGGCCTGTCGAGCCCGCGCATCCATATGTTTAACGGGGCAGAAACTCTTTGATCGCAGCGGCGATTTCAACCGCATGCGTTTCGAGCGCGAAGTGTCCGGTGTCGAGGAAACGCACGACCGCATCGGGGATATCACGCTTATACGCTTCGGCGCCGGGCGGCAGGAAGAACGGATCGTGTTTTCCCCACACGGCGAGCAGCGGCGGCCGGTGCGTGCGGAAATAGTCCTGAAACTCGGGGTACAGCGCGACGTTGCTCTTGTAGTCGCCGAACAGGTCGAGCTGGATTTCGTCGGCACCGGGACGGGCCATATAGAAGTTATCGAGCGAATAACCGTCGGGCGATATCGCCGTCGTGTCGGGCACGCCGTGCGTGTATTGCCATTGCACCGCTTCCGGCGCGAGGAAGCCGCGCAGCGCATCGCGGTTCGCCTGCGACGGATCGCGCCAGTACGCCTGGATCGGATTCCAGCCGTCGCTCAAACCCTCTTCGTATGCGTTGCCGTTCTGCGAAATGATCGCGGTGATCCGCTCCGGATGCTTGACCGCGAGACGGAAACCCGTCGGTGCGCCGTAGTCGAACACGTAGACCGCGTAACGATCGAAGCCGATCACTTCGGTGAAGCGGTCGATCACGCTCGCGAGGTTGTCGAACGTGTACTTGAACGTGTCGCGCGACGGCATATCCGAGCGGCCGAAGCCCGGCAGATCCGGCGCGACGATATGAAAGCGGTCGGCGAGCAGCGGAATCAGATCGCGGTACATGTGGCCCGAACTCGGGAAGCCGTGCAACAGCAGTAGCTTTGGTGCACCGGCGTTGCCGGCTTCGCGGTAAGCAACGTTGAAGCCGTCGACGTCGGTCTGGCGATAGTGAATGGTGGACATGTGAGTTCTCCTGGAGGATTCGATGACGTTGGGTGATGGCGAATGCTTAACGTGCTGAAACCTTAATGTGCCGAAACGGCGCGTACTGCTTCGAGCACGATGTCGATGACCTGATCCGGTGCGGTCACGCTGGGCGTGTGATCGACGTCGTGCGAGCGCACGTGTGCGTTCATCCGCTGGGCCATGAAATGCTGCGTGTCGGGATTGATCATCCGGTCCTGGCCGGCGACGAGGTACCAGCTCGGCAGGTCTTTCCACAGCGGACGACCGAGCGCGATGCCGATGCATGCCGCGGCGATCGGCCGTTGAGTCGCGGCGAGCACCGTGAGTTCTTCCGGCGTCGCGTGTTGCGCGAACGCGGTGGCAAACGCGTCGTGCGGCAGCCAGATCAGGCCGTGCGCGTCCGGTGCGAGCGCAGGGGCCTGCGGATGCGCGGTGCCGCGATAGAACACGTCGGCGACCGTTTCGCCTTCGTCCGGTGCGAGCGCCGCGATGTACACCAGTGCCGCTACCTTGTCGCTGCGGGTCGCGCCGATCACGGCGCCCGCATACGCATGCCCGACGACCACGACCGGCCCGTCGACACGTTCCAGCGTGCGATCGAGTGCGGCGACGTCGTCGTCGAGCGTGGTCAGCGGCAGCGGCGCCGCGACCGCTTCGATACCTTGCGCGGCCAGCCCGCTGATCACCTTGCTCCAGCTCGAACCGTCCGCCCATGCGCCGTGCGCCAGTACCACTTTCACATTGCCTGAAGACATTTCCCGCTCCTTTGGTCGAAACACAGAAGTAACCTCTAAATTCGTTGAATGAAGGTTACTTATCGGTGATGTAACTTGTCAAGTGCTTTTTTGACGGTTACACTCCTTACCAATGACCAACTGAGAGCTGGGGCTCGATATGGACTACCGACACCTTCCTGCCATCCTCGTGGCTGACGCACCGGGCCTCGATTTCCTGAATTCGATTGCGACGCCGTCGAACGAGCCGGTCGACTGGATCGGCGACGGAGAAGGGTTTCTGTCATGGCTGGAGCAGGCGGGCTTCGTGTCGCGCAACACGATCGACACGCTGCGCGCGCACGCGACGCCCGGCGAACTGGATAACGTCGCGTTGCAGGCGCGCGATCTGCGCGAGTGGTTTCGGGCGTTCGTGAAGAAGACCAAGGGGCGGCAACTTGCCGCGAAAGATCTGCGCGAACTCGAGCCGCTCAACCGGTTACTGGAACGCGACGAGGGTTACGGCGAGATCGTTGCCGCCGAGCGCGGCTCGTCGACGCCGCTGGAATTGCGCGCTGCGCGTCGCTGGCGCTCGCCGGAATCGCTGTTGCTGCCGATCGCCGAAGCGCTCGCGAAACTCGTGTGCGAAGAAGATTTCTCGCTGGTGAAAGCCTGCGAGGGACCGACGTGCACGTTGCTGTTCGCCGATCACACGCGTGGTCACGGACGCCGGTGGTGCAGCATGGCGATGTGCGGCAATCGCGCGAAAGTCGCGGCGCATCGTAAACGCCAGAAGGAACAGGCAGGCGGTTGAGCGTTGGCGCTACGGCTTGTTTAATCGGGAGAACGCGAAATGAACGGCATCAAGGGCATTGCTTTCGATCTGTACGGCACGCTATTCGACGTGCATTCGGTGGCCGCACGTTGCGACGACGCGTATCCCGGACGCGGCCGCGAGATCAGCGCGCTGTGGCGGCAAAAACAGCTCGAATACACGTGGCTGCGCAGCCTGATGAACCGCTATGTCGATTTCGAGCAGGCAACCGCCGATGCGTTGCGCTACACGTGCCGTCAACTCGGACTCACACTTGATGCAACGACGCACGACGCGCTGTGCAATGCATACCTGCAGCTCGCACCGTTTCCCGAAGTGCCCGATGCACTGCGCGAACTCAAACGACGCGGACTGACACTCGCGATCCTGTCGAACGGCTCGCCGAAATCGATTGGTGCAGTGGTGAGTCATGCGGGGTTGCGCGACGCATTCGATCACCTGCTGAGCGCCGACGAGGCACAGGTCTACAAGCCAGATCATCGTGTGTATGAGATCGCAGTGCGGACGTTGCAACTGGATCGAAAGGAGATTCTGTTTGTTTCGTCGAATGCGTGGGACGCGACGGGCGCGCGCTCGTTCGGCTTCCCGGTTTGCTGGATCAACCGCAGTGGTAACGTTTTCGAAGAGATGGGGCAACGACCCGATCATGAGGTGAACGGCCTGCAGGGCGTGGTCGCGCTGTTCGATTGAACATCGACATGATGTAGCACAACGTGATCTAAAAAAATAATCGGCCTTCATGTAACCGAACGGCGCGCTGCACCGAATGACTGTATGACGCGTACATCCTGATCGCGCCGGTGCAGTTCTTCCGCGTCGAATTGTTCTGCCGGCGTGCCTATGCCTTTACGGATATTGCACATGACGCCGTTTGCTTCGCTGTTCCGCCTCGCCGATCCATCGTGGCTCGCCTCAAAACTCCACCGTTACGCGCCGCTGCCGATACGCTTTGCGATCGGCTATGGCTTCATCGCGCACGGGCTCGCGAAGATTGCGAAAAACCCCGAGCATTTCGCTGCGATCCTTCATGCGCTCGGCGTGCCGGCTGCGCATTTCATGGCATGGGCGACGATCGCGATCGAGTTGCTTGGCGGGCTCGCGATTTTCGTGGGGGCGTTCGTGCCCATCGCGACGGTGCCGATGCTCGTCGTGCTGCTGGTCGCGACGCTCACGGTCCATCTGCCGTACGGGTTCACGTCGATCAAGCTGATGGACGTCGTGAGCGGCGTGCCGCAGTTCGGGCCGCCGGGGTACGAGACGGATCTGCTCTATGCGGTGGGATTGCTGACGCTTGTGTTTGGCGGCAGCGGGCCGCTTGCTGTCGATACGTGGCTGCGGTCGTGGTACGCGCGTATCTGCGGACCGCGCGGTACCTGAAAAATCAAGCTGCAAGCTAAACAGCTAAACAAATCCGCTAAACGCTTTCGAGCACCGCAGCCGTCGCGACCACTGTCGCGAACTCGTCATGCAGACTCGCGAGCGCAGTCTCGTGCATTTGCTCCGCGGTAAACGTTTTGCCATCGGGGCCACGCCGCGCGAATGTCGCGGTCGCATCGGAGACGAGGTACGTATCGAAGCCGAAGTTGCCCGCCATGCGTGTTGTCGTCGACACACAGTGGTCGGTCGTGATGCCGACGATCACCAGCGTCTCGATGCCGTCCTCCCGCAAGCGTTGTTCGAGATCGGTGCCGATGAATGCGCTGTTGACGTCCTTGTAGATCACGGGCTCGTCAGCCAACGGCACGGCTTCGGGCTTGACCGCGAAGCCGGGACGCTCCGGGTGAAACAGGCTCTGCGGCCGCGGTGAGCGGTGCTGCACGTGAAATATCGGGCGCCGTGTATTGCGCCACGCGGCGAGCAGCGTCGCGACGTTGGCTTCGGCGCCAGGGTTGTTGCGTGGGCCCCAGCTCGGATCGTCGAAGGCCTGTTGCACGTCGATGACGATCAGGGCGGCGTCGGGCGGCAGCGGCTTCATGCGTGTTCCTTTGCGATGAGATGTGACGTGATGACAGAGAGCGATCGAATGCCATCATGCCAGCGTCGATCGACGCGGCGCAACCGTTGCAGAGCGGCGCAGCGTTCGCATGCGCGAGTGCATGCGTGTGCTTCGACCTCTGTGCATGCCTCCTCATTCGGGTAGCCTGACGCACAATCTTCCGTTGAATAGGGGACATCTGGGGACACTACGGCTAACATAGCAGTGCGCATCGATTGCGGGTTGTTGCCCCAATAGAGCCGTATTTAACAATTTCGACGTGAATCTGACCGGAGACACGACGTGAGATGGATGCCACTTCGCCCTTGATGTCGGCTGCTGCATCGGTCCTGCTGGTCGACGATCAACCGATGATCGGCGAGCTGGTGCGACGCATGCTCGCCAGTGAGAAAGACATTGCGCTTGAGGTTTGCCTCGACGGTCGCGAAGCCGTTGCGACGGCTACCGCGCTCAAGCCCACGGTGATCCTGCAGGATCTGGTGATGCCGGGTGTCGATGGTCTGGACGTGGTGCGCAGCTATCGCGCGGACCCTGCCACGGCGGGGATTCCGGTGATCGTGCTGTCGTCGCGCGAACAGCCGATCGTGAAGAGCGCCGCGTTTGTCGCGGGCGCGAGCGACTATCTCGTCAAGCTGCCCGATGCGATCGAGTTGATCGCGCGCATTCGCTATCACTCGAACTCGTATGTCGGCGCACTGCAACGCAAGGAAGCGCTCGATTTTCTGTCGCACGACATGCGTTCGCCGCAAGCGTCGATTCTCGCGTTGATCGAGGGCCATCGCACGCAACACGGTACGTTGCCGCCGATTCTCGAACGCATCGCGACGCATGCGAGTGCGGCGCTCACGCTTGCCGACGGCTTCACGCATCTCGCGCGCGCGCAGTCCGAATGGCTGCATCTCGACACGGTCAATCTCAACGACCTGTTGATCGTCGCCGCCGATCAACTGTGGGAGAAAGCGCGCGCGAAGGGCTGCAACATCGAGGTCAGTACGCCGACGACAGAATCGCTGTGCCGCTGCGACCGGCTGATGCTGACGCGGCTCATCTCGAACCTGCTCGACAATGCATTGAAGTACGGACCGCCGCAGTCGGAAGTGCGCTGCATGCTGTCGTCGACCGACGATGCGTGGCTGATCGGTGTCGAAGATGCGGGACAGGGTATCGCCGAACACGAGCACGAGAAAGCGCAGCAACGCTTTGCGCGACTCGATTCGCAGATCGCGAACAAGGTGGAGGGCTGGGGGCTCGGCCTCGCATTCGTCAACGTCGCGGCGCAGAAGCATCGCGGCACAGTGGCGATGCGCCGGACCGATCGCGGGTTTCTGATCGAAGTGGCGTTGCCGCGTGGTGTAGCCGACGCGGAATCGTAAACGCTGCATCCATACATCGTCTTTACTGCATGCTGCCATTCGCAAACACGGTGAACCACTGCCCGTGACTTCGCGGCATCCATCAATCAAACATCATCCCATCTTCGATCGAGGAGGCGCAGTATGAATCAGGTTGCCGACATGCCGGCCGGTCTGACCGGGCTCGAACAGTTGCGACGCTTGCTGGGCGCGGAATCGCGACCGCCGATCGGCGACACGCTCGATTTCTATCTGACGGAAGTCGAGGAAGGGCGTGTGGTGTTCGAGAGCGTGCCGACGCTGCGCCTCTACAACCCGATCGGCACCGTACACGGCGGCTATATCGCGACGCTGCTCGATTCTGCGTGTGGCTGCGCGGTTCATTCGCGGCTCAGTGCAACCCAGGCTTATACGACGCTTGAATTGAAGGTCGCGTATCACAAGGCGATCACTGTCAATACGGGCAAGCTGCGGGCGGAAGGGCGCGTGCTGAGCGTCGGCCGACGCGCGGGGTTTTCCGAAGCGACGTTGACCGATGAGGCGGGCAAGTTGTATGCATCGGCGACGTCGACGTTGCTGGTGTTCGACCGATAACGCTAACGGCGCGTTGAACGAATCGCTACGCGTTCAATGCGCCGGTTCGATTTCCACCGAGATCTCGCGATCGTGCCGACACGCGCACCGCGTGCTTTTGTTTTCTGCGAGCGTTTCTTCGTCGGTGTCTGCTTCGTCATGCACGTGATCGTGTGCTTTCGCTAGCGCGGATAATCTCTCGAGATCCGCGCGACCAAGAAAATTCGACGCCTCCGCCGACGCCGCGATCCACAACGGCAACGCATCCACCAGCACCGACTGACCGAACGGCGTCAACATCAGACGCCGGCGCCCGCGATCGCGTGGTCCCGCAGCGGCGGTGACCAGCGCGCGACGCGTGAGGATGCTCAGTTGCGCGGACACATGCGACGTATCCAGATTCATCTCGTACGCGAGTTCGCTGACCGTCGGCGGTTCATCCCGATGCAGTAACGCGAGCAGACAGAACTGCGCGGAGCTGATGTTCAGCGAACGCAGTGCGTCGTTCAGAAGCCGCGCGATTTCCCGCATCCCGCGCTGTGCGAGCAGATGGCTGAGACTCGATTCACTCGCGCGGGCGAGCAGCGCGGCGTTTTCCGGCGACAACGGGCGTGTCATACGTTGAGTTCCTGTTCGTGACGGCGTTGCGTTACTGCGATCCGTCTTGCGTTCCAGCGACGTGTTCCGCAGCCGGCGCCTGCGTGGAGAGTTTCCCCACGAGCGATGGGCCGCCCACCAATGCGGCGACGAACACGACAAGGGCGACGACTGCTGCCATACGGTTTCAATCCTCTTTGCGTACGCGGTGAGTGCGGTGAGCGCGATGAATTAGCGGCCTTCGCCGCCGTTCGATCCGCCAGGCAGCCCCGTAACCGAACGCACGATGTCGCGGTTACGCTGTTCGGCTGCGATCGAATCGGCGGAACTGCGCGAGAAGATCGAACGACGCACGGACGGTGCGCCGGCCTGCGTATGTTGTGAGGGATCCGAACCGCGATCCGAATAACCGTCCGACGCTGCGGGATTCACTTCCTGAGCGTGACCGGCGACGACGAAACTGGCGAGCAACGCTGCGGCGATGCCCGACATCCATTGACGATGCGTGCGTGACATACAAACCTCTCGACTTCGATCAGGTTAAGCCGATGCCTGTGCGTGCGTTGATGCCTCATGGACTTGATGGCGAAACACGAATGCAAACGACAATCGGCGCATGTCTACACGTTAGACGCGACGGCCGGCCGGATAAAGACGCGGAAAGTGAAAAGACTGCTTGCAGAACGTGAACAATCGCGCGGAACGACAGGCCGGATGGGTGCCCGGCGGGCCTGCGTTGCACAGGCCCCGCGCATGGATGCGACGTTATGTCGCCTAGTTGGTGATGCGTTTCGGCACGCTGCCGCTGACTGTCATGTCGAACAGCGCTTCGGCTTCGGCGAGTTCGTCGAGTGCCTGTTCGAGTTGCAGCACAGCGAGCGCATGCTCGATTTCCAGGCTTTCGGGCGTCGCTTCGCCACGCACTGCGCGAAACGCGAGATCGACCTTGCGCGATGCGCGAACGAATCGTTCCGCGGCGTTACCTTCACGTGAACGGGCGATGACCGACATGTCTGAACCTCCATTCCTCTGATACCGAAAGAGCGGTGTATGCGCTCGATCTGCGTAGCTTGCCAGGAACTCGGGCGAAGTGCCAGGACCTTGTTGCGATTTCTCACCCGGCATGGTTATTCACTGTTAACTTTCGCGCGGCTGTGTTAACTTATCGCGCTGTTTTGACAGGCTTGTTTCAGTGTATACGTGCGATGGGTTTACGTCGCCGTTAGAGGCGGACGACAGGGGACATTCGACGTATCGACGCGTGCATTTCACCGCGCATCAGAACGGTTCCTTAAACGGACGCACATCGATTTCCTGCGTCCATGCGGACGGATGCTGTCGATGCAGATACCAGTACGCGTCCGCGATCGCATCGATGTTCAGCAGACCGTTTTCGCCGCGCTCTTCAGCGACGCCCGGACGCAACCGGTGCAGCCGCGCACCGTCGATGCCGCCATCGACGATCACATGCGCGACATGCAGCCCCTGCGGCCCGAACTCGCGCGCCATGCTCTGCGAAATCATGCGCACGCCGGCTTTCGACGCGGAGAACTGCGCATAGCCCGCCTTGCCGCGCAGACTGGCCGACGCACCGGTGAAAATCAGCGTGCCGCGTCCGAGCGGCGCAATACGCCGCGCTACTTCGCGCCCGACGAGAAACGCGCCGAGCGGACCGACACGCCAGAAGCTTTCGAAATCGTCCGCACTCAGTTCCGCAAACGGGATGCGCTTGTTGTTGCCCGCGTTATAGACGACGAGGTCAGGCTGTGCGATGCCCGTGGCCGGCGCCATCGCCTTGTCGAACAGCGCGAGCACGTCGGCTTCGACCGTCGTGTCGCCGACGACGGCTTCCGCACTGCCGCCCGCGGCCACGATCGATTCGACGACATGCGCGAGCTTCGTCGCCGAGCGGCCCGACACGTACACGTGATAGCCCTCGCGGGCAAAGCGTTTGCATAGCGCCGCGCCGAGACCCACTTCCGCGCCGACACCAACGACGATCGCACTCGATCGAGTCATACCGATGTTCCCCGTGATTGCTGCACGCGCTGCGACGATGCGTGGGCCCAGGGCCGAAGCCGCAAGACCTCATATCGTCGCAGCACGCTATCGCCTGGCCGGCTTAACGATGCTGGCTGACGAACTTCGTGACGAGATACGCTTCCATCGCTTCGGTGCCGCCTTCCGAGCCGTAGCCCGAGTCCTTCACGCCGCCGAACGGCGTCTCCGGCAGGCCGAGGCCGTGGTGGTTCACCGAGATCATGCCGCTTTCGATATCGTCGGCGAGTGCTGCGGCCGTCGATGTCGAACGCGTGTATGCGTAGGCGGCGAGCCCGTACGGCAGGCGATTCGCTTCGCGGATCACGTCGTCGTAGCTGCTGAAGCGCGTGACAGGCGCGACCGGGCCGAACGGCTCTTCGGTCATGATGCGGGCCGACAGCGGCACGTCGGTGAGAACGGTCGGCTGGAAGAAGTAGCCTTCGCGACCGATGCGTTCGCCGCCGGTCTGAACCTTCGCACCCTGTTCGCGTGCATCGGCGACGAGACGTTCCATCGCTTCGACGCGGCGCACGTTCGCGAGCGGTCCCATCTGCACGCCGTCGTCGAGACCGTTGCCGACCTTCACCGACTTGATCGTCGCGACGAAGTGTTCGACGAACTCGTCGTAAGCAGCGTCCTGGACGATGAAGCGCGTCGGCGAGATGCACACCTGGCCCGCGTTGCGGATCTTCGCCATGCCGAGCAGCTTGGCGGCGCGCGGAATGTCGGCGTCGGCGAACACGATAGCGGGAGCGTGACCACCCAGTTCCATCGTTGCGCGCTTCATGTGCAGACCCGCCATTGCGGCGAGCTGCTTGCCGACCGCGGTCGACCCCGTGAACGAGATCTTGCGGATCACCGGATGTTCGATGAAGAAGCGCGAGATGTCGGCCGGCACACCGAACACGAGGTTAAGCACGCCTGCGGGCAACCCGGCGTCATGGAACGCGGCGACGAGCGCGGCGCAGCTGGCCGGCGTTTCTTCCGGTCCCTTCAGCACGATCGAGCAGCCGGCGGCGAGCGCGGCCGAGACCTTGCGCACGGCCTGGTTGAGCGGGAAGTTCCACGGCGTGAACGCGGCGACCGGACCGACCGGTTCGCGCGTGACGATCTGCTGAACGGCACCGCTACGCGACGGCACGACGCGGCCATACGTGCGGCGCGCTTCTTCGGCGAACCACTCGATCGTATCGGCGGCGGACAGCGTTTCGACGCGCGCTTCGGCGAGCGGCTTGCCCTGTTCCATCGTCATGATCGCGGCGACCGTTTCGGCACGCGCGCGGAGATTGTCGGCGGCGCGACGCATCAGCTTGCTGCGTTCGAATGCCGACACCTTGCGCCATTCGCCGAACGCGCGCTGCACGGCCTGCGCGGCGCGTTCGAGTTCGGCTTCGCCCGCGAGCGACAGACGGCCGATCGCGATTTCGTTCGCCGGATTGATTACGTCGGTCTGCCGCGAACCGGCGTGCCACGCGCCATCGATGTATAGCTGGGTGTCCGGATAGCTCGTTTGTGAGGTGCTCATCGTGCGTCTCTCCTTGGAATGGGGCTGCGATGTCGAAATTGGCTGCCCGACACTGAAAACGGGCGGGCAAGACCGCTATTTTCCGCGAAAAACGCAGATTGCGTGTGACGGTGCCCAATTCAAGTGCCGACGACACGGCGGCCCGACGTGACAGGGCCGCCGCGTGCCCCGCAGCGCGTCACTTCGGCCCGTACTGCATCTCGCCGTTGCCGAACGACCAGTTCTCGCGATCGACCTCGACGAGATTGATCCAGACGTCTTCCTTACGAATACCCGTTTTCGCGTGGATACCGTCCGCGACCGCGCGATAGAACGCTTTCTTCACATCCGTGCTGCGCCCCGCGTTCCACGTGACCTGGATCATCACGATGCCCGGCGTGTACGAGATGCCGAGATAGCCGTCCGCCGGATAGATCAGCTCGTCGGCGGCGTGACGGGTGACGATCTGGAAGCGGTCGTCTTTCGGCACGTTCGCGAACTCGACCATCGCGTCGTAGATCACGTCGCCGATGGCGCGAACGGCTTCGGGTGAAGCGTCTTTCGAAAGATTGATGCGGGCGAGCGGCATGTCGAACTCCTGTGCGATAGCGAAACGGTTTAGTCGGCTGACACGGTGGTGGCAACCTCTGAAGCATCAGGTTAGACTCGGTGAGGACTTACCACAAGCGCATGATTTTCATCATTACCATGAGGATTGAGCATGATTACCGAAGACCTTCGCTCGTTCGTCGTCGTGATCGACGAGGCTTCGCTGACGCGCGCGGCCGATATGTTGTGCGTGACGCAGTCCGCGGTGTCGCGCCGGATCCAGCGGCTCGAGGAGTCGCTCGGTGCCGAACTGTTCGACCGCAACAGCAAGCCGCCGAAGCCGACGGCGCTCGCGCAGCGCATCTATGCGTACGCGATTCCGCTGCTGCGCGATCTGGATCGTCTGCTCGAAGTGCCCGTCGAAAACGCCGCGCCGAGCGGCACGTTCCGGCTCGGCATGACGCAGGTGGTTGAGGAAATCGTGCTGTTCGACGCGGTGATGCAGCTAAAGGCAGTGTTTCCCGCACTCGACGTGCGGCTGCACACCGAGCACAGCAGTACGCTGCAGCAGCAGATGTTGTCGGGCACGCTCGACGCCGCTGTGCTCGTGCTGCCGTCGCGCGCGCAGCCCGCCGACGGTATCGAGGGCCGCCGACTCACGACGCTCGACGTGCTGGTCGTGCAGAGCCGCACGCAACCGCTCGTCACCGGCAAGAGGCGTCCGACGATCCGTTCGCTTTCGGCGCACACATGGGTGCTGAATCCAGACGGCTGCGGTTACCGCGCGGCACTCGAGCAGGCGATGGACGACGCGGGCCGCAGCCTGCGCGTCGGTGTCGATACGTACGGCACCGAGATGCAGTTGCGGCTCGTCGCGGCCGGGCTCGGGTTGGGGCTCGTGCCGCGTAGCGTGCTGTCGCGCAGCGCGATGGCTCGCGATCTGGATATCGTGAACGTGAGCGACTTCGCGTTGAAGCTCGATGCGTGGCTGGTGCATGCGCTGCACCTCGGGAATCTGAAGCGCGCGATCGATCTGCTGGGCGATATCGCTGCGGAGACTTTTCGGCGGCATGAGGCGGTGCAACTCACCAAAGCCACGCGTGCGCGCGCAGGCAAGTCTTCGTCCAGCACGGTGCGCGCATAACGCCCAATACGGTCAGCGCGGTTTTCTCGTTCGCTCGTCGACGGCGGCGCGCATTCGGTCGCCGCGGCGGTACGAGATTCAGCTACTCCAGCCGATCGCAGGTTCCCGAGAGCACGTTCCCAATTTGAATCGGGCTGTCGTCTACCTCGAGAAGGAACCGATGGTTTGGCCCTTCCCGAAGCCGCGTTGAACGAGTGAAAAAGCGGGCGCTTATGCAATTGTCCGAACGACACCGCCGTCGACACGCAAGGAAGTACCTGTTGTCGCCGACGCCTGCTCCGAGCAGACATAGACGACCAGGTTGGCGACTTCTTCGGTTGTCGCGAAGCGATTGAGGAGCGTGGTCGGGCGATTCGTTTTCAGGAACTGCTGCTCGGCTTCCTCACGCGTGATGCCTTGCGCATCTGCGTTCGCCTGCGCCCAACCACCCATGATCTCCGAATTCGTCGGACCCGGGAGAACCGAATTGACGGTGACGCCTGTTCCGCCGACCACCTCGGCCAAGCCCCTCGCAATGGCGAGCTGAGCGGTCTTGGTCGTGGCGTAGTCGATCATGTCCTTAGGGATGGCAAGCGCGGACTCGCTGCTGATGAAGACGACGCGCCCCCACCCACGCTTCGTCATGTTCGGCACATAGTGGCGGGAGGCGCGAATGCCGCTCATGACGTTAAGTTCGAAGAGATTGATCCATTCGCTATCCTCAATTTCGAAGAAGGACTTCGGACGCCCGGTACCCACATTGTTGACGAGAATGTCCGCATCCGGCGCCTGAGCGAACAACTTCGCCGTGCCCTCCGGGGTCGCAAGATCTGCGATGACGCCGGTAAACTCAGTCTTTGGCAAGAGTTCGCGAAGCTCTCGAAGCGCCGTGGAGACGCGCTTCTCTGTGCGGCCGTTGATCACGACCGCGGCGCCTGCGCGCCCCAACCCTTCTGCAATGGCTCGGCCGATACCCGCCGTTGACCCGGTAACGACGGCCTTGCGGCCAGTGAGATCGATATTCATGACACCAGTCCTGTAGCTGTGGAGAGAGCTGCATTGTGAGTGATGCCGGAACCGATGATAATAGCTTGAATTGCCATAATATAAATTCCAAAAGGGAATTAATATGGATCGATTCAACGAATTAAACGCCTTCATAGCCGTGGTTGAAGCAGGCGGTTTTACAGCTGCCGCGCGTCGAACCGGCGACTCACAGTCAGCTATCAGCAAGGCTATCGGCGCGCTCGAGAGACGCGTCGGCGTGGCGTTATTTAACCGAAGTACGCGCCGTGTGATCCTGACGGATCAAGGGCAGAGATACTACGATCGGACAAAACCGCTGCTTGACGAGATGGATGACGCCGACAGCGAACTGACCAGCAGCACGCACGATGTCTCAGGTCTGATCAGGATCGCTGCATCAGGTACTTTCGGCCGTCTTCATGTCTTGCCGCTGATTCCCGATCTGTTATCACTCAATCCTGGCCTTCAGGTCGATCTCATTCTCTCTGACTTCGTGCGAGATATGGTGGAGGACGGGATTGATCTGGCGATCCGGGTGGGGCCCGTGAACGATCCTGACGCGATCGTCAGGCGCGTGGCCAGCACTCCCCTTGTATGCGTCGGATCCCGTCGCTACTTCGAGCAACGCGGAATGCCAAAGACCCCCGCCGAGCTCGTTGATCACAATTGCCTTTTATATCGCGGCTTGGCGGAGTCAACGCATTGGCCTTTTGCAGGACCAGAAGGTCAATTTAGCGTGTCCGTCCGTGGAAATCTCACGTCCAACAGCGTCGAAACGATCCGGGCTGGTGTTTTAGCCGGCGTGGGAATCGGCCGGTTTGCCAAGGTCTCTCTTGCCGATGATCTCCGGCATCCGGACGTCATCACCGTTCTCGACGAATTTATAGGCGACGCCCGAGACATAAGTCTCGTCTGGCCGAGACGCCGGTTTGTACCGGCGCGTGTGCGACAAGTCACCGATTTTTTCGCAGAGGCCATACCGCGGCGCATTTAGATGTTCTTGCGACAGAACCCATAACGCGGCTATTCGAATGAATAGAGCGCGGCCGGGTTATCGACAAACCAGTCCAGCATGCTCGCGTCATCAGGTTTCTCGGACTCCGTAGCGCGCGGCCAGGAAGTGCGCGAAGAGGTTAGCTGACTGCTCGGCAGAACCGTCCGGGATTGCGCCATTGCGTGAAGGGCCGTGAGACGAATGCGGCTACCTTCTTGAGCATGTCGAGCGGTGAGATGATGGAGTATTGCTCTCGCGCCGCGCGGCGACCAGCAGCATCATCGGACGTTCGCGCTCTTCGGCGAGCGCGGGTAGCGCCGCGATCTGCGCATCCGTCGGTCCCCATTCGTCGACGTGCGCGATCGCGAAGCCGGTTTCGATCAGCGTGTTCAGCAGCGTGCCCAGCGTTCGATGCTGCTTGATCACGCCGTCGGTAAACCAGTTCGTCACGCGTGGCCCCTCGAACTGGTAGCTGTCGAGCGGCCACGTCTTGTGGCCATGTGCATCGACGATCCAGCCGGGATGGCGCGAGGCCATGTAGACCGGATGCTCGACCGAAAACACGAGCATGCCGTCTGGCACCAGTGCACGATGAATCGTGCGCAGCAACGTGACCAGGTTTTCGACATAGTGAAACGCGAGTGAGCTGTAAGCGAGGTCGAACGATGCATGCGGCAGCGCGAGCGTTTCGAGGTCCGCGCGTTCATAGCGGATCGCGGGATCGATTCGATCCTTATCGAATGTCTGCGCTCTTTCCAGCATCCTTTCCGATACGTCGATCCCGAGCACACTGCTTGCGCCTGCGTCGCGCGCCCAGCGGCAGAACCAGCCGTAACCGCAGCCGAGGTCCACGATGCTGCTGCCCGTCACGGGTGGCAGCATCGCCTGCAATGCGGGCCATTCGGGCGCGCGCACAAGTCCCTCGAGCGAGCGATCGAGGCGGCTATAGCCTTCGAAGAACGTGTCGTCGTCGTAGATGTTCTGGGTCATGTCGAAGCGGTTCCGTTTCGATGGGCGGGATGACGTTGTGCCGTTGAACCGAAAGCATACCGCTACCCGCGCATCGATTCATCGTCAGGAGCACGCATTCCCCGTCGCATCCACATTCGCTTTTGCCGGACGCCGCGTTGCATCCGCATCCGCCGTCCCGAAGATCGCGAAGCTGAGCGCCGCGAGCACCCACACGCCGATTCCGCCATACAGCATCACCGTACCGAAGCCGTGCACGAGCGCGGCATGCACGGCGCTGCCGGATGCATCGAGTGTCGCGAGTTCGGGGAACGTGTGTTGCAGCGAGCCGAAATTGCCGGCGGCGATCTGCTCGGCAATCACACGCAGCCGCAGCGGATCGGCCGAGTTGGGCAGCGCGTGCTTCAGATACGACTGGATGCCCTCGACGAGGATAAAGCCCATCAGCGCGATGTTGATCGCGAGCGTGATCAATCGTGCGCTCATGTCGATGCCCGATGCCATGCCGGCACGCGTGACCGGCACCGAGCCGGTCGTCGTGTTGGTCACCGGCGTGTTCGTCAGACCGAGGCCGATGCCGGCGATCAATGCGCCCGGCAGCATGGTCGTCCAGCTTGCGTGTGCAGCGGCACTGCCATAGCGCATCAGGATGAAGCCGAGGCCGATCGTGAACAGTCCCACCGGAATCACGGCGCCCGCGCGATAACGCAACGCGAGCCGCTCGCCGAGCGGCGGAATGACGAGCGTCGGCAACGTGTACGCAAGCAGCGACAGCCCGGCCGTGACCGCGTCGTAACCGAGGCCGCTCTGATAATAGATCGGCAGATAGATCATGAACGGCCAGAAGCTGAAGTTCATCCCCATCGAACCGATGATTGCGCCCGAGAAATTGCGGATGCGGAACACGGAGAAGTCGAACATCGGATGCGGGTTCATCCGTTCTGCGAACAGGAACGCGATGAAGCACAGCACGGCGCCGCCGACGATCGCGAGTGCCGTACCGCTCGTGAATCCGAGGTCCGGCCCCTGCGTGATGAAATACGTGAAGCCGAACACCGCCAGCGACAGCGTAACGATGCCCGCGATATCCAGACGCTTCGCCTGCGGATCGCGCGATTCTTCGACACCCGTGAACACGAGCGCGAGCGTCAGCACCGACAGCGGCACGTGAACGAGGAACACCCAGTGCCAGTTCGACAGCGCGACGATCGCACCGCCGATGATCGGCCCGAAGCCGAGACCGATGCCGAACACGATGCCCCAGATCGCGAATGCATTGCTGCGTTCGCGGCCTTCCTGAAACTGATGCGACAGCACGGCGATCTGGCAGATCAGCATCGCGCCGCCGCCCATGCCCTGCAAAAACCGGCTGACGATCAGCACCGACGCGCTCTGCGCAATCCCGCAGACGAACGACGTGATGCCGAATGCGATCAGCGCGATGACCAGCACGCGGCGCCGGCCGTAACGGTCGGCGAGCGTGCCGATCGCCATCAGCACCGTCGTGCACGCGATGGTGTACGCGTTCATGATCCACTGCACGTCCCTGAAGCTGCCGTGCAGGACGCGTTCGAGCGTCGGGAGAATGACGGGCACGCTGGAGATTTCGAGGCCGAACATCATCGCGGTGAGACAGACCGCCGCGAGCGCAACGTAGTTTCTGCCGGAGTGAGAGAGCGTCATGTCGTTCTTTCGTAGTAAGCGGTGGCCGGTCGCCCAGCGTGATCCGCTGCTACTGACGGCGTACTGTCAGCAGGATCGGCGCCGGGCGTCTGCGAGTCAGGATGGAAACCATTCTCTGCGTGCTGTCTTCATGATGGAAATGATTTAATTTTGTAGAATCCATTAACGCTCATCATCTATTGGCCGCCATGGATTTCGATCCCACGCTTCTGCGCGCATTCGTCGCCGTGAAGGAAACGGGCGGCTTCACACGTGCCGCCGAACGGCTGCATCTCACGCAATCTGCTGTCAGTCATCAGATCCGTCGTCTCGAAGAGCAGGTCGGGCGGCCGCTTCTATACCGCACCACGCGCAGCATGACGCTCACCGAAGACGGTGAGGATTTTCTGCGTCACGCGACGCAGATTCTCGATTCGCTCGATGCATTGAGCCGGCGTTTTCAGTCTTCTCCGGTTTGTGGGTGCGTGCGTTTCGGCGTGCCGGAAAATTTCATGGGCGATCGGTTGCCGTCGCTGTTGTGTCAGTTCGCGCGCGTGTACCCCGACGTGCGGCTCGACGTGAGCGTCAGCATGAATCAGGATCTGCGCGCGATGCTCGATGCGGACGAACTCGATCTCGCGGTCGTGATGGTGAAGGCGGGCAGCGAGGTCGGCACGGTGCTGCGCGAAGCGCAGTTCGCGTGGATCGCCGCCGATTACTTCGACGCACGTGCAGGCGAATCGCTGCCGCTCGCGTTCTTTCCGTCGCCGTGTATCAACCGGCAGGCCGGTGTCGCCGCGCTCGATCGTACCGACGTGAAGTGGCACGTCATGTTCACGTCGCCGAGTCAGCAGGGTTTGCGCGCGGCGGTGCTGGCGGGGCTCGCAGTTACCGTGCTGACGCTCGACGATCTCGAGCCGGGCATGAAGCGCGTCGATGGGCTGTACGGTTTGCCGCCGCTGCCCGCCGCCGAATTCGTGCTGATCTGCAATGGCGAGACGCCCGCGGTCCGCGCATTCGGTCAGATGATTCTCGACATGCCGGGGCCGGTTTCTTCGGTCCAGCTTCCCAGGCAGACTTCTGCTCAGGTTCGTCCGCTCAAGACCGCCTGATTTCCATCGATCGATACGTTGCGAGCTTCACGACGCGGTCGTCATGACCGCGGCAGAATGGCTGCGCGAGAGCCGTGTGCGGCTCGTGCCGCTGCGATGCGACGACGTCGCGCAGCGCGTCCTTTCTCAACGTGGAGCCATCGATGTCGACATCGCCGATTCGCCGTAGCCTCCGTCGTGTTGTTATGTCCGCCGCGTTCGTCGCGTTTGCGGCGGGGATCGTCTGTAGCCCGGGGTTCGTTGCGAATGCCGTCGCGCAACAGCCGTCTTCTGCTTCCGCACAGCCCGCCGACGACACCTTCCTGCTGACCATCTTCCTGCGACACGACGAGTCCAAACCGCTGCCGAAGATCAACGACCAGCTGCGCGCGCAGGGCTACTTCAAGACGTTTCCGCCGCCGGGCATCGAAGTCGTGTCGTGGTACGTGATGATGGGCGTGGGCCAGGTCGTTACGCTGCGCGTACCGGCGAGCCGTCTGCGCGAAGTCAACCGGGCGATCGAAACGACCGCGTGGGGCGGTTATCGCACTGAGTTTTATCCTACCTACGATTACAAGGCCGTTGCTGAAAAGATGCGAGAGACGGACGGCAAGTAGCGTCTGTTGCGCACACGTTGCGTCCGTTGTGCCCGGGCACGTGCGTTGCTCGATGTTCAGGGTGACCGGCACGACGGCGTGCCGGCATCTTCACGGGAGCGAACCATGAACAAGGACCAGGTAAAGGGCACGGCGGAAAACCTCAAGGGCAAGGTCAACGAGGCAGTCGGCAAGGCGACCGGCGACAAGTCGCGCGAGATGAAGGGCGATCTGCAGCAGGGCGCGGGCGAAGCGCGCAAGGCCTATGGCGATGCGAAGGAGCAGGCGAACAAGGCCGCGAAGGATCTGGCGCATGAGGAGCGGGAAGGGCGTGGGGATGATCCGGCGCGTGATGTTCCTTGATGGACATGCGTAGAAAAAAGCCGGGCATGCGACGAAGCGCATGCCCGGCTTTTGTTGTATCCGCGCGCCGCCTTGTCTACAAGGCGACGCGGCTGCACTCAATGAAACAACTTCATCGCCTGCGTCAACGTATTCACAACACCCCACACAAGCGGAATCAGCACATACGCCCAGAAGACGACGAGCATGCCCTTGTTGGTCGGATGAACGGCGGTCTGATCGGTCATGACGGTCTCCTTAGTTGCCCGACGCGAGTTGCGTGTCGGTCATATGGTGCTTTTCGTTCACGCGGCGCACGAGCAGGTTGCAGATGAACCCGACCACGAGCAGCACGGCCATGATGTGCACGGTCATCGTGTACGCATCGGCCTTCGCGACGCCGTGGCCCACCTGGTACGCACGGATGTAGTTGACGAGCACCGGGCCCGCGACGCCGGCCGCGGCCCACGCGGTCAGCAGACGGCCGTGAATGCCGCCGACGAATGCCGTACCGAACATGTCCGCGAGATACGCGGGCACGGTCGAGAAGCCGCCGCCGTACATCGACAGGATCACGCAGTACGACAGCACGAACAGTGCGATGTTGCCGGTCGATGCGAAGGTCGGTACGAAGAAGTACAGCACGGCGCCGAGCACGAAGAAAATGTAGTACGTGTTCTTGCGGCCGACCCAGTCGGACGCCGACGCCCACACGAAACGACCGCCCATGTTGAACAGCGACAGCAGGCCGACGAAGCCCGCGGCCGCAGCAGCAGTCACCGTGTTCTTGAAGCTCTCCTGAATCATCACCGAGGCCTGGCCGAGAATGCCGATGCCGGCCGTCACGTTGAGGAACAGCACGAGCCAGATCAGGTAGAACTGCGGCGTCTTCAACGCTTCGTCGATGTGCACGTGGTTGCGCGTGATCATCTTGTTCGTCGTGGTCGCGGGCGGCGTCCAGCCGGCCGGCTTCCAGTCGGCGGGCGGCACGCGGATCGCGAGTGCGCCGATCGACATCGAGATGAAGTACGCGATGCCGAGCACGATGAAGGTCTCGGCGACACCGATGCTCGTCGCGCTCTTGAAGTGGTTCATCAACGCAACCGACAGCGGCGCGGCGATCATCGCGCCGCCACCGAAGCCCATGATCGCGAGGCCCGTTGCCATGCCGCGGCGGTCCGGGAACCAGCGGATCAGCGTCGATACCGGCGACACGTAGCCGAGCCCGAGCCCGATGCCGCCGATCACGCCGTAGCCGATATACAGCAGCGCGATCTGATGCAGCCACACACCGATCGCCGAGACGACGAAGCCGCCGCCGAAGCAGCACGCTGCGGTGAACATCGTGCGGCGCGGGCCGACTTTCTCGAGCCACTTACCGGCGAATGCGGCGGACAACCCGAGGAAGACGATCGCGAGCGAGAAGATCCAGCCGAGCGTCGTGAGCGTCCAGTCGTCGGGTGCGGATTGCGTGATACCGATCACTTTCGTGAGCGGTCCGTTGAATACCGAGAAGGCGTAGGCCTGGCCGATACACAGGTGCACGGCCAGTGCCGCGGGCGGCACCATCCAGCGCGAAAATCCCGGTCCGGCGACAGTGGCCTGCTTCGAAAAGAAAGGGGGCGAACCGGTGGTGTTCGGTTCAGTCATGCTGCTCATGGTCGGTCTCCGTTTGGGGTGCTCGTGTTATCGGCGCTGGAGGCGCCTTTCTTAAGTAAAACAGCCCTCTTACCCGCGGCTTTAGGAAATTGGCGTCAACGATAGGTCTGTAGCAGGCCGTTGGCAATATGAGACGTGAATGCATAAACGGCATGCTGCAGCGCTCATTCTGTCTTTGTCCGCGACCGTTAGCGGTCCTGTTTCATGCGCTGCACCAATCGCTCGACGAACGCTTCGGTGACCGGCGGCAGCGTCCGGCCACGTTTCTTCACGAGCGCGATCGGGCGCACGAAGCGTGGATCGTCGACGGGCCGTGCGACGAGGTCCGCTTCCGCACGCATTTCGCGCGCCGAAGCGGGCAGGATCGTTACGCCGAGACCGCCGCGCACCATCGCGACGGCGGTCATCATATAGGTGGGTTCGCACGCGATCGTCGGCGATGTGTCTGCATCGGCGAGCGCCGCGTCGACCACCGCGCGCACGCTCGTGCCGCGTGCCGTGAGCACGAGCGGCGTACGCAGCAGGTCCGCGAGGCGTACCGTACGCCGCCTGGCGAGCGGATGACGCTTTGGACAGACCGCAACGAGCCGGTCCTCACCTTCATACAGCACGTCGAGCGCGGTATCGGCGGCACCGGTCTGGCCTGCTGCCTCCGTGCCGCCGGTCAGACCGATGTCGACGTCCTCGTTGCGAACCAGCGCATCGACGACGCTCGCGACTACGTCGCGGATCTGGAACGACACGTCGGGCAATTCCGCGCGGAAATCGCGGATCAGGTCGGGCAGCGCGCTTGCCGCGAACGACGGCAGACACGCGATGCGCACGGTCCCCGAGGCGCCGCCGCTCAACGCGCGGGCGTCGGCGAGCACGTGCTCCATGTCGTGCAGCGATTTTTGCAGCAGCGGCAGCAGGTCGCGTCCGACTGGGGTCAGCGCGACGTTGCGGCTATTGCGGTCGAACAGACGCGTACCGAGGGTTTCTTCCAGGCGACGGATCTGCACGGTCAGCGCGGGTTGCGACAGATGCAGCCGCGTAGCCGCGCGCGTGAAGCTGCCGGTCTGCGCGACGGCGATAAAAGCGCGGATATCTCGAAGGCTTAGATCCATTACAGATGGTGATGGCTGCGATCAAATCATTTCAATTGTTCTATTGCTGGGTGGAAATTACGCTTGGGCGATTCAAAAAACAATAGACGGAGATACGTACGTGCCATTGCCCCTACTAGGTCTAGCCACCATAGCCGTCCTGCTAGCCGCGATCCTCTCGAAACGAATGTCACCGCTAGTCGCGCTGATCGTCGTGCCGATCGCGGCGTCGCTGATCGGCGGCTTCGGGCTGCAGACGAGCAAATTCATCCTCGACGGATTGCGCAGTCTCGCGCCTGTGGTCGGCATGTTCGTGTTCGCGATCCTCTACTTCGGGACGATCACCGACGCCGGCACGCTCGATCCGATCATCGATCGCATCCTGCGCGCGGTCGGCACGAAGCCGACGCGCATCGTGATGGGCACGACGCTGCTCGCGCTGCTGATTCATCTCGATGGCTCCGGGGCCGTGTGTTTCCTCGTGACGATCCCCGCGATGCTGCCGCTCTACGATCGCCTGAAGATGGACCGGCGCGTGCTGGCTGCTGCGGCGTCGCTGGCGGCGGGTATCAACTTTCTGCCGTGGACCGGGCCGATGATCCGCGCGTCCGCATCGCTCGGGCTGCCGGTGTCGGCGCTGTTCAATCCGCTGATTCCGGTGCAGGCCGTGGGTCTCGTGTTCGTGTTCGGCACCGCATGGTGGCTCGGACGTCGCGAAGAACGAAGGCTTGGCTATACGTCCGCGTCGGGTTCGATACCGCTGCCGCAACGCGAACTCACCGACGAACAGAAAGCGCTGCGCCGGCCGCGTAACTTCTGGTTCAACATCGTGCTCACCGTGATCGTGCTCGGCACGATGGTCGTGATGGGCGAGAAAATTCCGCCGGCGGTGATGTTCATGGTCGGCTTCTGCATCGCGCTGATGGTCAACTACCCGGACGTGAACATGCAGCGGCAACGCATCGACGCGCATGCACGCGCCGCGCTGATGATGGCCGGCATCCTGCTCGCGGCCGGTGTGTTCACCGGCGTGCTGCAGGGCAGCGGCATGCTGAAAGCGATGGCGCAAGCCGCAGTCGGTCTCGTGCCGCCGGGCATGGCCGGTCACATTCCGGTCGTGCTCGGCGTGCTCTCGATGCCGCTCAGCATGCTGTTCGATCCCGACTCGTTCTATTTCGGCGTGCTGCCGGTCATCGCTGAAGTCGCGGGTCAGCTTGGCGTGCCCGCCGTGCACGTCGGCCAGGCTGCGCTGCTCGGCCAGATGACGACGGGCTTCCCGGTGAGCCCGCTGACGCCCGCGACGTTTCTCGTCGTCGGGTTGACCGGCATCGAACTCGCCGATCACCAGAAATTCACGTTCCCGCTGCTGTTCGGCGCATCGCTGGTGATGACCGCCGCGTGCGTGGTGCTGGGGATCTTTCCGCTTTGATTCAATCAGGCAGCAACACATGACATCGACGACGACACGCAAAAGCCCCGTGCGCATCGGCACCGGCGCGGGCTATTCGGGCGACCGGATCGAACCGGCCGTCGAGCTGGCCGAACACGGCGCGCTCGATTACCTGGTGTTCGAATGCCTCGCTGAGCGCACGATCGCGCTCGCGCAGCAGACGCGCCGCAGCAACCCGGCGCTCGGCTACGATCCGCTGCTCGACGCACGGATGCGCGCGGTGCTGCCGATAGCGGTCCGCAATCGCGTGCGGATCGTGTCGAACATGGGCGCGGCGAATCCGCTTGCTGCTGCGCGCCGCACCGCCGAACTCGCGCGCGAGCTTGGCCTGCCGCCGCTGAAAATCGCGGCGGTGACCGGCGACGATGTGCTCGATGCAGTACGTCAAGGCGATTACAAATTCGAAGAGTCGGGCGAACGTGTCGCTGAGTTCGATGGACGGATCGTGTCGGCGAATGCGTACCTTGGCGCCGCGCCGATCGTCGATGCGCTCGCGGCCGGTGCCGATATCGTGCTGACCGGCCGCGTCGCCGATCCGTCGCTGTTCATCGCGCCGCTGATCCACGAATACGGCTGGTCGATGGACGACTGGAACACGCTCGGTCAGGCGACCGTGGTCGGTCATCTGCTCGAATGCGCGGGACAGGTGACCGGCGGCTATTTCGCGGACCCAGGCTTCAAGGATGTGCCCGATCTCGCGCGACTGGGTTTTCCGATCGGAGAAGTGAGCGCCGACGGTTCACTGATCGTGACGAAGGTGCCGCACGCGGGCGGCTGCGTGACCGAAGCGACCTGCAAGGAGCAACTGCTGTACGAAGTCCACGATTGCAGTCGCTATCTGCAGCCAGACGTGGTCGCGGATTTCACCGGCGTGCGCATCGAACAGGAAGCACGCGACCGTGTGCGCGTGAGCGGCGGACGCGGCACGCCGCGCACGGCGACGTTGAAGACGTCGGTCGCGTATGTCGACGGTTTTATCGGCGAAGGGCAGATTTCGTATGCGGGACCGGGCGCGCTCGCGCGTGCACGGCTTGCGCTTGATGTCGTCCGCGAGCGGCTACGTCTGACCGGCGTACACGCGAGCGAACTGCGCTTCGATCTGATCGGCGTCGATGCGCTGCACGGCGCGACGCTTGCCGCACGCGAGGCCGAACCGTACGAGGTGCGCGTGCGCGTCGCGGGACGTACCGGGACGCTTAACGAAGCGGTGCGGATCGGCAACGAGGTCGAGACGCTGTACACGAACGGACCGGCCGGTGGAGGTGGTGCGACGAAATCGGCACGCGAGGTGATCGCCGTGCAGTCGGTGCTGTTGCCGCGCGAGTTGGTGCATCCGACGTTCGAACTGGTGGAGGGCTGACATGCTGCTGCGCGAACTGGCTCATTCGAGAACCGGCGACAAGGGCGATACGCTGAACGTATCGGTGATTTGCCGCGATCCGCGCGACTACGCGCATCTTTGCGAGCACGTGACGGCTGAACGCGTGAAAGCGCATTTGCGCGAAGTCGTGCGCGGCGACGTGACGCGCTTCGAGATGCCCGCGATCGGTGCGCTGAATTTCGTGTTGCGTCACGCACTGGGTGGCGGCGTGACGCGTTCGCTTGCGCTCGATGCGCACGGTAAATCGCTTGGTTCTGCGTTGCTGAGTCTCGACGTGCCTGCGCCGCTACGCTCGAACTGATCTGCTTTAATCCGCAGCAGTCTGCGCAAGCCGCGGATTCGCTTCGGCGTACCCCTGTGCCTCCTGCAGCAACCATTCGCGAAAACTCGCGAGCGGTTTGCCGTGGCTCAACTCGGTCGGATAAACGAGGTAGTACGCCGAATCCGAAATGACCGGCGCATCGAACGGCACGACGAGCCCCAGCCGCTCCAGCTGCGTCTCGACGAAAAAGCGCGGCACGAGCGCAATGCCGAGACCAGCCGCTGCCGCGCTGATCAGCATCGTGTGCAATTCGTAGCGCACGCCCTGCATCGTGCGCTTATCTTCGATGCCGAGATTCGCGAACCACGCGGCCCAACCATCGGGGCGCGTCGTGGAATGCAGCAGCGGCCATGCGAGCAGATCGGCCGGGTTCTTCACGCGACGCTTCAGCATGCTCGCCGCGCACACGGGCACGACTTCCTCGCGAAACAGAAAATCCGCCGATGTACCGGGCCACGTCGGCTTGCCGTAGTGAATCGCCGCTTCGAAATGCGAGTCCGCGAACGGGAACGTATCGGCGCGCGCGCCCATGTTCACGCGCACGTCCGGATAACGCGCATTGAAATCGCCGATCCGTGGAATCAGCCATTGCGACGCGAACGTCGGCAGCACCGCGAGCTCCAGATAACCGCCGCCGCTGCCGTGCGCGATGATCGACAGCGTGTCGCGGTCGAGACCTTCGAGCGCACGCCGAACCTGCGCGCCGTACACCTTGCCCGCCTTCGTCAGCACAACACGCTGCTTGACCCGCACGAAGAGTCGCACGCCGAGATTGCTCTCCAGCGTATTGATCTGCCGCGACACCGCGCTCTCGGTGAGGAACAGTTCGCGTGCGGCGAGCGTGAAGCTCTCGTGCCGCGCGGCTGCTTCGAACGCGAGCAGCGCGCCCATGTTGGGGATCTTGAATTTGCGCACGGGTGCTTCCTGCGTGATTCCTGGTTAATTCCTAAACCGCATCAAGTCTGGATTTTATCTCGCTTTACGGGTGCGTTTGCGTTTTGAATAATCGCAGTCGAACGAATCACATCATCCGGAATCCCCTCATGCGAACTGTGCGAAATGCGAACGTCGAATGCCTGCTGTCGACGCTGATCGGCGCGGACAAAACGGCAACGCTCTTTGCGACGCTGAATCATCCGTCAGTGCTGAACGAATGGGAGGACGGCGTCGTGACGCGTGCGGAACTCGCGCAGGCGATGAACATGGCGCTGTTCGAAGACCTGCTCGCGCGCTCGCCGAACGGCCGCGCGTATACGCAGGACGCGATTGCGGTGGGCGGCGGTGTCTATTTCGATCATGGTGCGTTACGTACCGTGCGTTGGGCGCACAGCGGCGCGTTGCCGCCTGGCGAAGCGGCGTTTGCACGCATCCTTCGACCGCTCGGCTTCCGGATCAACGGACGCTATCCGCTCGATCGGCTCGGCATGACCGGTCGCGCGTGGGCGCATGACGACGCCCCCGATGAGATCGCGCAGTTCTTCGTCAGCGAACTGCATCCGGAGCGCTTCTCCGATGCGTTCCAGAGCGCAGTGACGAACGTGGTCGGCACGTCGCGCGATCCGCTGACGTCCGCCGCCGTTACGCAACTGTGGGAACTCGAACGTGACGGCGTGTTGTCGCTCGATGCGGCACACGCATTGCTGCCGGTGATCGTCGGTGCATTTGCGCGTCAGCACGACGTGCCGTCGGAAGCGGACTACGCGGTGCTGCTCGCCGAATCGGCGGAAATGGCGTGGATCGCGACAGAAGGCAACGCGTTCAACCACGCGACCGATCGCGTTTCCGATGTGTTCGCGCTCGCCGATGAGGAGAAAGCGAAAGGTCGTCCGATGAAACCGGAAGTCGAACGTTCGCGTTCGGGTCGCGTGTTTCAGACCGCGTATCGCGCGGACATCGTGCGGCGCGAGTTTCGTGCGGCGGATGGTTCGCGCGTGACACGCGACGTGCCGGGCTCGTTCTACGAATTCATCACGCGCAAGCGCACATTCGATCAGGACACGCGCCGCTGGGAAACGGACTTGCGTTTCGACGCGGGTAACGCGCAGGGTATTTTCAGAATGACGGCAAGCGCAGCGGCCTGACGCTGCGCGATGAGGACATCGTCGACGTGAACGACGCACCGGCTGAGCAACTACCCGCCCGCGCGGTGCCTTATAACGGCACCGAGGCCGTGCTGCGCGCGCTTGAAGCGGATCTGCGCGGCACGTTACGCGGCGAAGTGCGTTTCGATGCGTCGGCGAAAGCGTTGTACGCATCCGATGCATCGAACTATCGACAGGTGCCGGTCGGCGTCGTCGTGCCCGCCGACGTCGACGATCTGGTTGCGGCGCTCGCCGCCTGCCGACGACACGACGTGCCATTCTTGCCGCGCGGCGGCGGCACGTCGCAGAACGGACAATGCGTGAACGTCGCGGTCGTCGCGGATGCGAGCAAGTATGTGAACCGCGTCGTCGTCGTGGACCTGGTCGAGCGGACCGCGATCGTCGAGCCTGGTGTGGTCTGCGACACGCTGCGCGACGCCGCCGAAAAACACGGCCTCACGTTCGCCCCCGATCCCGCGACGCACAGTCGCTGCACGCTCGGCGGCATGATTGCCAACAACTCGTGCGGCGCGCATTCGGTGATGGCGGGCAAGACCGTCGAAAACGTCGAAGCGCTCGAAGTACTGACCTACGATGGTGCCCGCTTCTGGACCGGCCCCACGTCCGACGACGAACTCGAACGGATCATCGCAGCCGGTGGCCGGCAGGGCGAAATCTACGCGGCATTGAAGGCATTGCGCGATCGATACGCCGACCTGATTCGCGCGAAGTTTCCGCAGATCAAGCGTCGCGTGTCCGGTTTCAATCTCGATCAACTGTTGCCCGAGAACGGCTTTAACGTCGCGCGTGCGCTCGTCGGAACCGAGGGCACGTGTGCTGTGACGCTGCAGGCGAAGGTGCGGCTCGTGCATAGCCCGGCGCAGCGCGTGCTCGTTGTCGTTGGATTCAAGGACATCTACACCGCGGCCGATGCCGTGCCGCATTTCATGCGCTGCTCGCCGATCGCGATCGAAGGACTCGATCGCGCGATCATTCGCGGTTTGCAGGCGCGTGGGTTGAAGCGCGAAGAGATTGCGCTGCTGCCTGCGGGCGATGCGTGGGTCGTGCTTGAGTTCGGCGCTGACACGCACGAAGATGCGCTGCGTCAGGCTCGCGACGCGTCGGCTTATTTCGCGTCCGGCGCAGCGGGTTCGGGCGTTTCGACGAAGCTCGTCGACGAACGCGCGCAGCAAGCGAAGGTCTGGTCGATCCGCGAGACAGGTGCGTCGGCGGTTTCGTTGTCGGTCGATCCGGCACGGCCCGATCCGGTCGTCGGCTGGGAGGATGCGGCGGTCGATCCACTGCGGCTCGGTGATTATCTGCGCGCGTTCCAGGCGCTGGTCGACCGCTACGGCTACGAGACCTGTCTGTACGGCCATTTCGGCGACGGCTGCGTGCACGCGCGCATCACGTTCGATCTGCGCTCGACTGAAGGCGTCGCGACGTGGCGCCGCTTCCTGCGCGAAGCGGCGGAACTGGTGGTCGAATTCGGTGGCTCGCTGTCGGGCGAACACGGCGACGGCCAGGCGAAAGCCGAATTCCTGCCGATCATGTACGGGCCGGAATTGATGCGCGCGATGCAGGCGTTCAAGGCGATCTGGGACCCTTCGAATCGACTGAATCCGGGCAAGGTCGTGAACGCGTATCGCGTCGACGACAATCTGCGGATGGGGCCGGCGTACCGTCCGGTGACGTGGCAGACGAAGCTCACGTTTGCGAGCCCTGAGGGCGACGGATTTCAGCGCGCGGTCGAGCGTTGCATCGGGATGGGCAAGTGCCGGTCGCTCGAAGGCGGCACGATGTGCCCAAGTTATCGCGGCACGCGCGAAGAAGCGCATTCGACGCGCGGCCGCGCGCATCTGCTGTGGGAGATGCTGCAAGGCGATGTGATCGAGGACGGCTGGCAGAGCCGCGAAGTGAAGGACGCGCTCGACACGTGTCTCGCGTGCAAGGGCTGCCGTTCCGATTGCCCGACGCATACCGACATGGCGTCGTACAAATCGGAGTTTCTCGCGCATTACTACACGTCGCATCGTCGGCCGCGCCAGGCGTGGTTCATGGGGCGCATCGGCGAATGGGCGCCGGTCGCAGCGCGGTTTCCACGCGCGACGAATTTTCTCTCATCGGCACCAGGGTTTTCGTCGCTCGGCAAGTGGGTTGCCGGTGTCGCGCAGACGCGTGCATTGCCGAAGTTCGCACCTCGGACTTACCGGCGCAGCGTGCGCGACGTATCGTCAACTTCGACGCGAACCGGCAACGAAGCTGAAATGCGCAAAGCGATCCTGTGGGTCGACACGTTCAACGACCACTTCTCGCCGGAGATCGCCGAGGCCGCCGCCGATGTGTTGACGCGACTCGGCTGGCAGGTCGTATTGCCGAAGCGCCGGCTGTGTTGTGGTCGACCGCTGTACGACTTCGGCCTGCTCGACCGCGCGCGCGAACTGCTCGCGACCATCCTCGATGATCTCGCCGATGACATCGCCGCAGGCGTGCCGCTCGTCGGGCTCGAACCCGGTTGCCTGTCGGTCTTCAAGGACGAATTGCTGAAGCAGATGCCGACGCATCCGCTCGCGCAGCAGCTCGCAGCGCAAACTTTTCTGTTCTCCGATTTCGTCGCGCGCGAGCCGTTCGACTGGCCGACGCTTGACGCCGACGTGGTCGTGCACGGGCACTGTCACCAGAAGGCGCTGTTCGGCATGCAGGGCGATACCGCGTTGCTCACGCGGCTCGGTGTGAAGTGGCGATTACTCGATACCGGCTGCTGCGGAATGGCCGGGTCGTTCGGCTTCGATGCACGGCATCGCGAGCTTTCCGATCGGATCGGCGAGGACGCGCTGTTTCCTGCGCTGCGCGAAGCGGGTCGCGACGTCGTCGTGCTGACCAACGGTTTCAGTTGCCGCGAGCAGATCGAGCAGGGCACAGGACGCCACGCGCTGCACATCGCGCAGCTGGCGCAGCGCGCGCTCGAAGGAGCCAAAGCATGAGTGTTTCGACTGCGAGCGGCTACTTCTTCGCCGGTTCGTTGCCGGGTTGCGGCAGGTCCGCGCTCGTCGCCATCCACAGCACTTCGGCGTCTTCGTCGCTGGTGGAGACGGCGGCATGACCGGTGCGGCTGTCGAAATAGATGCTGTCGCCCGCGTTCAGATGCGTGGGCGCGTACAGCTCCGAATACAGGCACACGGTGCCGCTGATCACGTAGAGAAATTCTTCGCCTTCATGACGGCCCCAGTCGTCGAATGCATCGAGCGTGTGCGCCGAGATGCGGATGCGAAACGGCAGCATCGCCTTGTGCGCGAGGTCGGTTGCGAGCAGTTCCATCTGGTAGCCGCGATACGCGTGCCGTTGACCCGCGTCCTTGCGCGTCAACGCACGGCGGCCGCCGGCACTGACCTTCGGCGTCGAGCCGAACAGCTCGCCGAGATCGATCTTCAGGCCGAGCACGATTTTCTGCAGCACATCAAAAGTGGGGGACATCAGGCCGTTTTCCACTTTCGACAGCGTGGAGCGCGACACGCCGCACAGGCGGCTCGCGGTTTCCAGCGTGAGGTCGTGCGCGAGCCGCGCGGCACGCACGCGGCGGCCGAGATCGGCGGTGGACGGCTCGTTGGGTTTGGTGATGTGGGTATCCATGGGGTGACCTCGGGCGTGCCCTCCCGGCACGCGATGTTTCCGATCATAGCATTGGCGAAGCGGCTGCCGGTCGTCTGCTGGCCGTTCGGCCAGGGTGTCGTGCGTGTCCCGTGTGGCGCGGTTCCGTATCGGGGTAAGTCCTGATCGGGCACAGCGCGGTTTTATTGTTTTTCGCCACGGAGCCGTCGATATAATCGATTCAAGTTCCGATAGGAAATTTTGTCGACGATAAGAAATTCGGTCGCGCGACTGGCTTCTGTTCTGTCGCACGGTTCAACGCATTTATCGAAGGAGGTCTGGCATGGCAGTACGTTCCGGCTTTTTCCTGCACGTCGCGGTGGTCGGCGTCGTGTCGTTGTCTAGCGTCGCGGCGCTCGCGCAGCAGACGGTCGTGAAGATTGGCGTCGCGGTGCCGCTGACGGGCGGTGCGGCCGCGTACGGCAAGGACATCGACAATGGCGTGCGGCTCGCGGTCGACGAGGCGAATGCGCAGCAGATGCGCATCGGCGGCAAGCCGGTGACGTTCGCCGTCGTGTCGCAGGACGACCAGGCGGATCCGCGCGTCGGCGTGCAGGCGGCACAGAACCTGGTCGACGGCGGCGTCGCGGTCGTGATCGGCCACTTCAATTCCGGCACCACGCTGCCCGCATCGCAGATCTACGCGAAGGCCGGCATTCCGATGATCACGCCGTCCGCGACGAATCCGCAGATTACCGAGGGCGGTTTGCAGACCGTGTACCGCGTGATCGCCACCGATTCGCAGAACGCGGGCAACGCGGGCGCATACGCGGCGAAAGTTGCGAACGCGAAACGCATCGCGATCATCGACGACCGCACCGCGTTCGGCCAGGGCGAGGCCGACGAATTCGAGAAGGCGGTGAAAGCGGCGAACGGTACGGTGGTCGGGCGCGAGTACACGAACGACAAGGCCGTCGATTTCAGCGCGCAGCTGACGAAGATCAAGGGGATGAACGCGGACCTGGTGTTCTTCGGCGGGCTCGACGCGCAGGGGGCGATGTTCGTCAAACGGATGCGGCAGCTCGGCATGAAGACTCAGTTTCTCGCGGGCGGCGGCGTGAAGGACGCGACCTTCATCAAGCTTGCCGGCGACGCCGCCGAAGGCGCGATGGTGTGGGAGTACGGCCAGCCGCTCGACACGCTGCCGCAGGGCCGCGCGTTCGAGACGAAGTTCAAGGCGAAGTACGGCACCGACATGCTCGCGTACGCGCCGTTCGCCTACGACGCCGCGTGGGTCGCGATCCACGCGATGCAGCAGGCCGGCTCGGTGCAGCCCGCGACGTTCAACGCCGCGCTGAAATCGACGGACTCGAACAGCATCACCGGACGCATCGCGTTTCGCCCGAACGGCGACCTGAAGAGCCCGAGTTCGACGCTGTATCAGGTGAAGGGAGGCGCGTGGGTGGCGGTCACGACGAAGGCGGGCATCTGACGCATTTAGCCTGTGCCACGTCTATGATGAACAAGTGGCGCCGGTGCAGTCCCGCTTACCGCTTTGCGATTGATTTTTCCGATGGGAAACGATGCATCGGTATTGTCTTGACTGATAAATCAGCCTGCTTGTAAGGGCATTGTGCGGCGTGTATAGTCTGCGAATCGACTTTGTTTCGTATCGGAAATTAAGGAAAAGCTCATGAACGCTTCGACCATCCTCGCCGATCTCGGCATTACCCAAGCGGCGGAAGCGGGCGACATCGCCGTGCATTCGCCGATCACCAGTGCACTCGTCGGCCGCGTGGCGAGCCACAGCGCCACCGACGTCGACGCGACGCTCGCCGCCGCGACGCAGGCATTCGAAACGTGGCGCAACGTCCCGGCGCCGCGCCGCGGCGAACTGGTGCGACTGCTCGGCGAACGTCTGCGCGAGAAGAAGCAGGCGCTCGGCAGCCTGATCACGCTCGAGACCGGCAAGATCCTCCAGGAAGGGCTCGGCGAAGTGCAGGAAATGATCGACATCTGCGATTTCGCGGTTGGTTTGTCGCGTCAGCTGTACGGCCTGACGATCGCATCGGAGCGCCCCGGCCACCGGATGGCCGAATCGTGGCATCCGCTCGGCACCTGCGTCGTGATCTCCGCGTTCAATTTCCCGGCGGCCGTGTGGTCGTGGAACGCGGCGCTCGCGCTGGTGTGCGGCAATGCGGTGATCTGGAAACCGTCCGAGAAGACGCCGCTTACCGCGCTCGCGGTCAACCGCATTCTTGAAGACGCGCTGAAAGCGTTCGGCGACGCGCCGGCCGGCCTGACCGCGCTGGTCATCGGCGGCCGCGACGTCGGCGCGAAGCTGGTTGCCGATCCGCGCGCTTCGCTCGTCAGCGCGACGGGCAGCACGGAAATGGGCCGCACCGTCGGCGTCGAAGTGGCGAAGCGCTTCGGCCGCTCGCTGCTCGAACTCGGCGGCAACAACGCGGGCATCGTCGCACCGACGGCCGATCGCGAACTCGCGCTGCGCGGCATCCTGTTTTCCGCAGTCGGCACCGCAGGCCAGCGCTGCACGTCGCTGCGTCGTCTGTTCGTGCACGACAGCGTGTACGACGACACCGTCGCGCGTCTGAAACAGCTGTACGCGAAGGTGCCGATCGGCAACCCGCTCGAGAAGGGCACGCTGATGGGTCCGCTGATCGACCGTCAATCGTTCGCGCGGATGCAGGAAGCGCTGCAGCAGGCGCAGGCCGAGGGCGGCAAGGTGACAGGCGGCGAACGCGTCGAAGTGAAGGGACACGAAGACGGGTTCTACGTGCGGCCGGCGCTGGTGGAAATGCCGTCGCAAACCGCTGTCGTACTGAAGGAAACTTTCGCGCCGATCCTGTACGTGCTGCGCTACTCGGATTTCGCCGATGCAGTCGACGCGAACAACGCGGCGCATCACGGGTTGTCGTCGTGCGTGTTCACGAACGATCTGCGCGAAGCCGAACGTTTCCTGTCGGCGGCAGGTAGCGACTGCGGGATCGCGAACGTGAACATCGGACCGAGTGGAGCGGAAATCGGCGGTGCATTCGGTGGCGAAAAGGAAACCGGCGGCGGACGCGAGTCCGGCTCGGATGCGTGGCGCGCTTACATGCGCCGCGCGACGAACACGGTCAACTATTCGTCGGCGCTGCCGCTCGCGCAGGGTATCGATTTCAACATCGGTTGATCGAGAGCAAGGTTCAATGATGGGGCGCGTGATGCGCCCCATCGTTTATCGATTCGTGCATTCGTGGAGTGACACGTGAGTTCCAGAGTCGTCATCGTCGGCGGGGGCGTGATCGGCAGTTCGATTGCGTATTTCCTGCGTGCGTCGGACCCGACGGTCAGCGTGACCGTGATCGAGCGCGATCCGACCTATGCGCGTTCATCGTCGGCGCTGTCGGCCGCGTCGATCCGTCAGCAGTTTTCGACGCCGCTGTCGGTGCAGATGTCGCTATTCGGTATCGAGTTTCTGCGCTCGATCGGCGAGCGGCTTGCAGTCGACGGCAGCGCACCGTCGATCGATCTGCATGAAGGCGGCTACCTGTTTCTCGCGACGCCCGCTGGTGTCGCGACGCTGCAGGAAAATCACGCGTTGCAACGGCAACTCGGCGCGGACATCAGCCTGCTCGATACGAGCGGATTGGAAACGCGCTTCCCGTGGCTCAATACTGAAGACCTCGCGGCGGGCGCATTCGGCGAAAGCGGCGAAGGCTGGTTCGACGGCTACGGACTCGTGCAGGCGCTGCGCAAGAAAGCGCAGGCACTCGGCGCGCGCTATATCGCCGAGGACGTGACCGAATTGCAGCGCGATGGCCGGCGCGTCACGCACGTCGTCACCGCGAGCGGCGAACGTCATGCGTGCGATGTCGTCGTGAATGCAGCAGGTGCATGGTCGCGCCGCGTTGCGCAGATGATCGGCATCGAGTTGCCCGTATTTGCGCGCCGTCGCAGCATCTTCAACGTGAGTTCGCCCGCGCAGCTCGAACAGTGTCCGCTGCTGATCGATCCGACCGGTGTGTACTTCCGTCCCGAGGGCAAGTCGTTTATCTGCGGCACGTCGCCGGCCGCGGACAACGATCCGGACGATCTGCCGCTCGACGAAGTCGATCACGCGCTGTTCGACGACGTGATCTGGCCGACGCTCGCGCATCGCGTGCCGCAGTTCGAAGCGCTGCGCGTGCAGAACTGCTGGTCGGGCTACTACGAGTACAACGTGTTCGATCACAACGCGATCATCGGCTACCACCCCGACGTCGATAACTGCGTGTTCGCGAATGGCTTCAGCGGACATGGTCTGCAACAAGGCCCGGCGACCGGGCGCGGTGTCAGCGAGCTGATCCTGCATGGGCGCTATACGACGCTCGATCTATCTGCGCTGAATTTCGCGCGGGTGCTGGAGAACCGGCCGTTCGTGGAGAAGAACGTGGTGTGATGTGGTGGCGTTTGCGTGCCGCGAAGAGACTGGAAGCAGGCCGCCCTTGCCGACCTTATCGTGGTCGTGCCGGTGCGGCCGTTTTCTTTTGCGACATCAGGCATCAGGTGACGTGCAGCGTGCAGCGTGCAGCGTGCAGCGTGCAGCGTGCAGCGTGCAGCGTGCAGCGTGCAGCGTGCAGCGTGCAGCGTGCAGCGTGCAGCGTGCAGCGTGCAGCGTGCAGCGTGCAGCGTGCAGCGTGCAGCGTGCAGCGTGCAGCGTGCAGCGTGCAGCGTGCAGCGTGCAGCGTGCAGCGTGCAGCGTGCAGCGTGCAGCGTGCAGCGTGCAGCGTGCAGCGTGCAGCGTGCAGCGTGCAGCGTGCAGCGATGGTGCCGCCGATTCGAATAGTTCCAAAAACTCACCACGTATTGACTAGATATCGTTTGCCGCAGCAAAAGCACGGGCCGACAATCGACGCGCATCCGAACCCATCCTTGCCTACACCATGTACGCGTTCACCCGCCCCTTCGAAGCGCCGGCCGGTTCGCCGATCCGCGAATTGTTCAAGTACCTGTCGCAGCCCGGCATGATCTCGTTCGCGGGCGGCTATCCGGCGAGCGATCTGTTCGACGTGGCGGGACTCGAAGCGGCTGCCGCGCGCGCGGCAACGCAGCCGTCGCTGTGTCTGCAGTACGGTCCGACCGACGGTCTGCCCGCATTGAAAGAAGAACTCGCGCAACTGATGACCCGACGCGGCACGCCATGTGCACCGCAGGATTTGCTGGTGACGACGGGCTCGCAACAGGGTTTCGATCTGCTGCTGCGCGTGCTCGTCGCGCCCGGCGATACGGTGCTGGTCGAACAGCCCGCGTATCCCGCGACGTTGCAGGCGCTGCGCTTGCAGCAGGCGAACATCGTCACGCTGCCGGTGGATCGCGACGGCCTCGACGTCGCGGCGCTCGAGGCGATGCTCGCGGCGAACCCGTCGATGCAGCCTAAGCTGCTCTACACCGTGCCGACATTCGCGAACCCGACCGGCGCAACGCTCACACGCGAACGCCGCGTTTCCTTATTGAAACTCGCGGCACGTCACCGGTTTCTGATCGTAGAAGACGATCCTTATGGCGATCTTCGTTTCGCAGGCGACCCGGTACCGTCGCTGCTCGCGCTAGCCGCCGACATCGAAGGCGTGCGCGACTGGGTCGTGCATTTTTCGAGTCTTTCGAAGATCGTGGCTCCTGGGCTGCGCGTCGGCTGGACGATCGCGCCTGCGGAGATCGTGCGGCGTTGCGTCGTCGCGAAGCAGACCGTCGATCTGTGCAGCTCGCCGTGGACCCAGGCGATTGCCGCCGCATATCTCGCGGACGGCGCGCTCGAACGGCATCTGCCGCACATCGCCGCCGCGTACGCGCGCAAATGCGCGGCGCTGTGCGATGCGCTCGACGCGCAACTCGCGCAGGACATCGCGTTGCATCGGCCGGACGGCGGCATGTTCGTGTGGGCGCGGCTGCGTAACGGTCACGATGCATCCGCCTGGCTGCAGGCGTGCATCGCGCAGAACGTGCTGTTCGTGCCGGGCGTCGCGTTCTATCACGATGCGGTGGACCGCGCGTCGCTACGGCTGTCGTTCGCGGCGCCCGGCATCGCGGACATCGAGACCGGCGTCGAACGGCTCGGCACCGCGTTGCGTGCATTCGAGCGCGGCTGAGCGGTTTTCTAAAACCATTCCCAAACGCACGGCCGGTTCTATGCCGGCTCGTGCGCTATTCATTCTCCCGTTCTGTCGTTTACTCGCGCACTGCACGTGACGCGCAGCGCAGTGGTTAATGTCGTGGTCGACCAATCCAGTCAATCCTCACACACGGCCATTCGACATTTTCGTTAAACCAGCCACATAGCGGTTTCTGGTTTACTGTGCGTGCGCACATCAAACCCGCACATCGAAACCCACACCCCGAATTCTGCCGTTATTGAATTTATGTGACCGTTTTTCGTTTTACGCTAAAAGCGTGTTTCCACGAAGCCACGGCCGAATAACGCGCGATGCTGGTTTGTACAAAACATTACGGTTATCATCGCTGCGATCGGGACATTCACCGCCGGCCGGCATATTGCCACGCATGCCGCAGGCGCCGTGCCATACGGCACACCGCAAAAGAAATAACAGCCAAAATCAGATGAAGATGTCGCGAAAGAAAATCGCCGTTATCGGCGTGGGTCTTCTGGGGCTTCTGATCGTTGCCGGTATCGTCATTCAGGCGGTATGGCGGCCATTCGGCGGTCATGGAAAAGTCAATGCCAGCGAGATCGTTCTCGACATTCACCATCCCGATGCGTTGATCGACAGCGAAGCATTATCGCGTCTGCCGCGCGATATGTTGCGCGTGCCGTTGCTGCGCGACGTTCTCACTCAGGATTTCGTCGATTATTACGAGTCCACCGATACCCGTCTTTCCGCCGAAGGCGCATTGCGCCGTCTCGCGTTCGAGCACCAACTCGATTTCCGCGACGAAATGATCCGCCGTATTTTCGACGAGCCCGCGCACGTGCTGCTGTGGCGCTCGCCGGACGGGCGGCTCGGCTACTGGGTCATGTCGATGCGCCGGAACGGCCTCGCGAAACTGCTGCAAGGCATCGGTAACGTGGCCGCAAGCGATACGCAGTTGAGCCAGGTCGCGAAGCTGTCGGGCGGCGTGCCGGTGTACGCGCTGAAGCTCGCGGTCGGGCGCACGCTGCTGTTCGCGGCGAAGGACGACCGGCTCGTCGTGCTGTCGGCGCCCGGCGTGCTGCTCGGCTCCGACGGCTCGCCGGTGCGCGAGCGCGCGGACGTGATCGACGATCTGCTGTCGTCGGGCCACGACGACGCGGCGCACGCATTCCGCCTCGACGATGTTTCCGATCAGCCCAAGGGACATCGTCTCGTCGTGTCGGCGAACTATCTGTCGTTCGGCTATCAGACGTTTTTCTCCGGCATCGAAGCGCTGCGTTTCGACTTCGCGACTGGCGCGGCCGCAGGCAATGCATCGGCCACCTGGCAGACCGCCGCGCTGGTCGATCCAGCGCGTCTGCCGGAGCAATGGGACGGCACGAACCTGTGGCACGCGCTGCCCGCCGGTCCGGCCGCATGCGCGAGCCTGCCGGCCGACTGGAAGGGCGCTTCGGATCTGCTCGGCAAGGTCGTCGCGCAAGGCAAGGACGCCACGGACGGCGCGACGCAGATCGGCGCCGCACTCGACGGCCCGGCCGCGATCTGCTGGTACGCAAAGTCGACGCTGGTCGCACCAGTGTTCGTCGCGCACGTGAAAGCGGGCGCCGGCGATGCGCTGAAGGCGACGCTCGGCAAGACGTTTAGCGACGTGATCGGTGCATACGAAGCGCACGCGGCGAAAACTGCCGGCGATGCCGATCCTTACCGCCGTCTGCCGGTCACGACGCGCACACCATCCGCCGACGTTACCGTGTGGCAGCGGCCGGTCAGCGCGCGCTCGGGCACCGCATCGGCAGCGAAGGCGCCGTTCGCCGCGCAACTGTCCGCGCAACGCTACTTCCCGGTCACGCTCGCGCTCGCACATGGCTATGTGATTTTCTCGCCGGATGCACGGCTTGTTGACGATACGCTCGCGGTGCTCGACAAGCGTTATCCGGCACTTTCCGATACGCTCGCCGCGCCGCGCGTGCCGCGCACCGTCGTCACGCTGACGCCGGCCGCCGCTGCCTCGCTGATCGAACGCGAGTCCGCGTCGGCGCTGCCTGCCGATCAGGAATCCATCTTCCGCAACGCCGCGCGCACGCACCTCGTGCCGAAGCTGCACGCGCTTGCCGCTTATCCTCCGGTCTCGCTGACGTTGCCGCAGACACTGCCGACGTCGCCGGGCTGGGTGCCGGTCGACTGGTGGTTCGATCGCAGCGGCGCGGCTGCGGCTGCTGCAGCGGACGGCACCGCGGCCGCCCGCGCGGCATGGGATCAGCCCGGCGTCGGGAGCGACTGAGATGCGCCCGCGTTGCGCTTCGCGCAGCCTCACTGATACCGCAACGAACGGTCGCCGTGCGTGGCTCGTCGCCGCGATCGCCATGTGCGTCACACCGCACGCGTTCGCGCTGATGCCCACCACCGTCGCGCCGGAACCCGATGCGCTATCGGCTGCGCAGTCGAACGCGTTTCGCGCCTGGTTCGCTCGCATCGTCGATCAGCAGTTGCGTCGCGGTCCGACACCGCGCTGGACCCAGCGCGATTGCGCGGGCCTCGTGCGCTTCGCGGCCGGCGAGGCGCTCAAACCGCACGACGCGCGCTGGCTGCGCGCGAACGGGATGAGCGACAGCATCGACGCGGGTACGTTGCCGCCGGAGCTGCAACTGTCGCCGCAGCAGCGCTCGCTTGCCCATCGCTGGACGCGGATCGACGGCAGCACTGGCGCGTACGCGTCGGCGATCGCACTGATCCAGCGCAACAGTCGTTTTATTTCGAAAGACGTGAACCAGGCGCTGCCCGGCGACCTGTTGTTCTTCGACCAGGGCGACGACCAGCATCTGATGATCTGGCTGGATCGCTACATCGCTTATCACACAGGCACCGTCACGCCGACCGATACCGGTCTGCGCGCCGTCGCCGTTTCCGATCTGATGCAATGGAAAGACTCCCGCTGGCAGCCGCTCGACGGCAATCCGAATTTCGTGGGTGTGTTCCGCCTGGCCTTTCTGACACCATGACCCGTCATCACACTTCCGTCGATCTCCAGCGTCCGCGCGTGCAACGTCTATCGCTCGTTTCGCGTACGCGCGCATTCGGCGCACTGCTTATTTCCGTTCTCGCGCTCACGTTGACGATCGGCACTGCGCCAGCATTCGCCGACGACGCCGCATCCAGCGACGACACCAACGTCGCGCAGAACCCGACACTGCAACCGGCCGCGCCGAGCGGCTTCGAGACGCAGAAGATCGACGGCCAGCCGTTCTTCCTGCTGTCCGATGCGAGCTTCGGCAGCGACCAGATCGCGCAGGTGCGGCTGGAAGCGCCGGGTCGCGAGTTCAAGGACCAACTGGCGGGCTACGGCGGCGCGGACATCGTCGTGTACCGCGTGCCGAAGCCGCTCGACTTCCTCAAGGCGCAGAAGAACCTGCACCGGCTGAACATCGCGCCGAACTATCAGGGCGAAGGACTCGCAAACACGCTCGCGTATCTGTGGGATCGCTGGTTCACCGAAGCGCGGCGCGCGTGGCAGCGGGTGCTGTCGTTCGCGACGCGCAGCAAGGCGACCGAAGCGGCGCCGCAGTTCAAGCTCGGCGATCAGCTCGGGCAGCCGACGCACTTCGCGCAGAACAGCCAGTTCGCGCCGTTGAAGGGCTACGACCTCGTCGCGCGCTTCCGTTATCCGATCTGGGACGCGAAGACGATCCAGCCGCCGAAGGGCGTCGAACTCGCGGGCAGCAGCAGCAACTTCATCGAGGCGAGTTCGGGCAACGTGATGATTCCGGTCGGCAAATTGCAGCCGGGGCTCTATCTCGTCGAAGCGATCATCGGCAACTACCGTGCGCATACGCTGCTGTTCGTATCGGACACGGTGGCCGTGGTGAAGGCGTCGTCGAGCGGCTTGCTCGTGTGGACCGCACAGCGCGCCGACGGCAAGCCGGTGCCGAATACGGCGATCAGCTGGACCGATGGCGTCGGTGTCCTGCAAAGCGGCACTACCGGTAGTGACGGCGCGCTGTCGCTCGAACACGTGAGTCCTGAGCGCAGCTATGTGATCGGCAGCGATCCGGCAGGCGGCGTGTTCGTATCGGAGAATTTCTACTACGACAGCGAGATCTACAACACGAAGATCTACGCGGTCACCGACCGTCCGATGTATCGCCCCGGCGATCGCGTGTACGTGAAGTTCATCGGCCGCACGTTCCAGAACGCGACGCAGTCGTCCGCGCCCGCTGCAGCCGACATCAAGCTCGACGTGATCGATCCGAGTGGCTCGCCGATCTCGACGTCGACCACGCATTTCGCATCCGATACCGGCGGCCAGGCGACGTTCACGATTCCCGCCGATGCCCAGGCCGGCGGCTACACGTTGCGCTTCGACTACAACGGCGACACGTACGGCAGCGCGTTCCGCGTCGCCGAATACGTGAAGCCGCACTTCGATGTCAACCTGTCGATGGACAAGACCGACTACGCGACCGGTGAAGCGCTGCACGGCAAGATCCAGTTGCGCTATCCGGACGGCAAGCCGGTGAAGGACAGCAAGATTTCGGTGACGCTGCGCGCGCAGCAGGTGACGATCGTCGACGGCGAACTGCGTTACGCAGGCCTGTTCCCGGTGAAGCTCGAACAGCAGGAACTGACCACCGACAGCGACGGTAACGCGAGCCTCACGCTGCCCGCCGCGAAAGAGCCGAGCCGCTACGCGCTGACGCTGTTCGCTCGCGACGGCGCTGCGTACCGCGTGCGCGTCACGCGTGAAGTGCTGATCGCGCGCGGCGTGACGCCGTATCGGTTGTTCGCGGCGAAGTCGTTCTCGCAGCCGAAGGAGCGCGTCGATTTCACGCTGCAGGCCCTCGGTGCAGTGGATCAGAACGCGCACGCGCCGGCGACGTGGGAATGGGTGCGCCTCGAATCGCAGACGCACGGCAACGGCAAGATCACGAACGCGAAGGCCGGCGGTGCGCAGACCGTGCCGGTGCAGTTCGACGAGCCGGGTTCGTACATGCTGTCCGTGAAGGACGACGCGGGCAATCTGCTCGGCGCGACGAGCCACTGGGTCGCGGGCGAAGGCGTGAAGGCGATTCCGGGCAGCGTCGAGATCGTGTTCGATCGCGACCGCTACAAGATCGGCGATACGGCCGAAGCGCTGATCACGTTCCCGCAGCCGGTCGGCGATGCGCTGCTGACGCTCGAGCGCGACAAGGTCGAGCGGCGTGCGCTGCTGACGGCGGGCGGCGACTGGCTGCAACTGCAGCGCGTCGCGCCGTCGCAATGGAAGGCACGCATCAAGGTCGGCCCGGACTTCGCGCCGAACATGACGTTCTCGGTGCTGTACGTGCAGAACGGCGAGTACGTGTTCCAGAACGCGGGCATCGTCGTCGCGCAACCGACCATCGATCTCGATGTGAAAAGCGACAAGCCGGTGTACGGCCCAGGCGACACCGTGACGCTCGACCTCACCAGCGCGATGAACGGAAAACCGATGCCCGCCGATCTGACGGTCAGCGTCGTCGACGAAATGGTCTACGTACTCCAACCGGAAATCGCGCCGAGCATCGTCGACTTTTTCTATCATCCGCGCCGCAATAACGTGCGCACGTCGTCGAGCCTGTCGTTCATCACATACGATCTCGCGCTGTCGTCGCTGCGCGGGGCGCCCGGCGGACCGCAACGCGGCACCTACAACGAGCGCGGCGTGAAGGTGCTCGAACGGCCGCGTCGTGACGATCAGGACACGGCCGCGTGGGAGCCGGAACTGAAGACCGACGCAAGCGGCCACGTGCGGATGACGTTCAAGATGCCCGATGCGCTCGCGCGCTGGCGCATCACCGTGCGCGCCGTGTCGGCCGACGGCATGGTCGGTCAGCGCACCGCGTACGTGCGTTCCGACAAGGCGCTGTATCTGAAGTGGAGCGGCCCCGCGCATTTCCGCGCGAACGACAAGCCGACGCTCGACATGCTCGCGTTCAACCAGACCGATGCGGACGTGCAGGCGGACTGGATCGTCGATGGCGGCGGGCTGTCGGTGAACCAGAAGGTCACGTTGAAGCGCGGCGCGAACTATCTGAAGCTGCCGGCTTCGGCGCTGAAGCCCGGCGTGGTCAGTGCGACGCTGCGGCAGAACGGCAAGGACGTCGACAGTCTGCAGACGTCGATCGCGCTCGATGCAACCGGCTGGCTCGATCTGCATCAGACGCCGGTCGCGCTCGATGCCGCCGGCAAGCCGCTGAATCTCGCCGCCGACGCGCAGGACATCAACGTCCGTCTGATGACGAGCGCGGCAAGCCAGTTCACGCGCGTCGCCGACGATCTGATCGACTACCCGTACGGCTGCGCCGAGCAGACGTCGAGCCGGCTGATTCCGCTGTCGCTCGCGCACGATGCGATCGCTCGCGGCAGCAATACCAACGCCAGCGCGACACAAGGTATCGAAGCGCTGCTGCGCAACCAGCGTCAGCGGCTGGCGTTGCTTGCGGGCGTCGGCGGGACGTTCGGCTGGTGGGGCGACACGACCGGCGGCAACGCGTTGATCACCGCGTACGCGTACTACGCGGACTGGCTCGCGAGCCGCAGCCTGTCGATCTCGCTACCCGCCGACAACTGGCAGCACGCGATGGACGTCTATCGCGACGCCGGCGCAAAGGAACCGCTGCTGCATCGTGCGCTCGCGCTGTGGTTCATGCAGCAGATGGGGCTGCCGGTGACGACGCCGCTGTCCGGTGTCGCGCAGCAGTTGATGAAAGCGCCGGCTGACGCAGGGAAGGAATCGTTTGGTGCATCGGACAGCGTCGTCTTTGCACAGGCCGATACCACGCGCGGCAATCAGGTTGCGCTGGTGCTGGTCGCATCGATGGCACGCGGTACGGGCGTGTCGTTGCCGGACGGTTTCGATGCAGCGGTCGCGACCGCACGCGGCGCGCTCGCAGGCGATCCTGCACCGCTCGTGCAGAGTCTGCTGTTGATGACGGGAGGCACAGCGGGCAACGAAGGCGGCGCGCCAGTCGACGTCCCCGCGTTGCTCGCGAAGAGCAGCGCGTCGTACCCGACCTTCGATCGCGCATTGACGCTGCTGTGGCTGCGCAAGGCACTCGGCGGCGACAGCGACACGGGGCCGTTGCCCGAACTGCAGGGCGCGGGATGGAAGCGCGGCACGACGCCGACCGGCGCACCGGTATGGAAGTGGACCGGCACCGGTCTGCCGCAATCGGTCGATATCGGCGCAGTGCGGCCGGACGTCACCGCGCTCGTGTCGTATCGCAGCCGCGCGGCGGACACGAGCCGTCTGCCGGTCACCGTCGAGCGCAAGCTGTACAAGCTGGTGCCGTCGGATGCAGCCGACGTTGCCGCCGACAAGAAGACCGGCAAGCCGGCAGACCAGCAGGACGCAGCAGCCCGCTTCACGTTCAAGGCCGAGGCTGTGAAGCCAGGCGACGCGATCGACAGCAATGCGCTCTACGTAGACGAAGTGACGCTGACGCCGCCCGAGAACGCCGCGTACCAGTACGGTTTGCTCGAAGTGCCGCTGCCGCCGGGCGGCGAAGTGGAGGCGACGAGCTGGGGTATCAGCATCGACGGATTGCCAGGCACGACGGAAGGCGGTAGCGGTCCGCAGCCGTTCCAGCGCGCGGTGACCTATGAGATGGGCGAGCTGAACTATCACCAGCCGGTGCCGTTGCTCGATCGACGCGTCGCGTTGCGGCAACTGGTGCGCTTCGGCTTGCCGGGTACGTTCGTCGTGCCGCCCGCGCGCTACTTCCGCATGTATCAGCCGGACGCGAAGGCGTTCCAGGGCGGGCGTAGCGATCGGCTCGTCACGCTGCGGATCAACTGAGCGGAACGGCGATGAAACCGGCCCTGCGCGACGCACGTTTTTCTTCGGTCACCTGTTTGGGGTGGGCGAAGCGCGTCGCTGCGTTCGTCTGCGCAACGCTGGTGACTGCTGCGTACGCGAACACACCTGTTACGCAGCACGTCAACACGGCGAACGCTGCGCCGCGTTCCGCAACCCGCGAGCCCACCGAGCCGTTGCAATTCGCGTGGCTGCGCGACGGTCGCGCGCAATACTGGCGCGCTGACAGCCAGGCCGCAGCCGACAGCGCGCTCGATCCGCAAGCCGCGCAACCGTTGCCGCAGACCGTGGAGACACCGCTCGGCAGCGTATGGAAACTGTTCGTGTACGCGTACGTCGTCGATCGTGGGATCGAGACGCCGGATTACACGTGCACCGGCGGCGATCGCGAAGAGGTCTACTGCTGCATGACGGGCGGTCATATCGATCGCGAGCATGCGCTCGTGCAGTCGTGTGGATTGTTTTTCGATCCTGCCCGTCTTCGGCTCGATGCAAACGGCTGGCGTCAGTACTGGACTGCTGCCGGCGCTCCTGCGTGGCTGCGCGATCTGCATTCGATGACCCCCACGCATCGCGTTGCCGTCGCCGATCTGCTGGCCGCGCTGAAGGCGGTGCCCTCGCGTCCGCGCGAGGCCGCGTCGAGCACATTGGTATCTGTCCTCACGAGCGGACGCGGCGAAGGCACCGTCGCGCTGTACGGCAGTCTGCTGCGCGCGAAGACATGGACGATGCCGGACCCGGCGCGGCCGGGCGCGTCGATCGGCGGTGCGGCGGGCTGGCTCGCGGATGGCACGCCGGTCTGGCTCGGCGGACCCGGCGGTAGCGTGCGTGTGCTGGCCGCAGCGGCACCGCGCATCGCGCCGCTGCTCGCGCAGACGGTCGTGCCTGATGACGGCGCGTGCGTCGTCGTCGATTTCTTCACGCGTTATCCGATCCACGACGTGCTGCCCGACAAGGGCAGCGAACCGACGGCCGACGGGCCGTTGAGCGGCATCTTTCGCGTCGGGTTTGCGAACGGCAACTGGCTGCGCATCGAGAGCCGGGGCGAACTGCTGCTCGAGCGCGATGCAGGCAAGGCGCCGCATATCGTCGGGCGCTTCGGAATGAACGACTACATCGCGCGCGTGGTCGAGCGCGAGGGCGATGCGCAGGCGCCCGAGGCCGCGAAGGCACTGGCCGTCGCGGCGCGCAGCTACGTCGTCCAGCATGCTAGCCGCGAGCGCGGCTGCTTCCGGATCGATGACAGCAGCAGCACGCAGCGCGTGCTCGCGCGACCGCCGGGCGCGAATGCGCGCCGCGCTGCCGATCTGACCGATGCACTCGTGCTGACCGGCGTGCCGGTTCAATACCATCACGACAAGGCCGCGCCTGGCCAGATGAGCTGGCTCGATGCGAAGGCCGCCGCGCAGCGCGGTCTCGGCTTCGACGCGATTCTCGCGCGCACTTGGCCGCAGGCGACGCTCACCTCATTCGAGAGCCCGCTCGCCGGCGACTGCGAACCGGTGGCCGGCGCGCGCGAATGGCTGCAACGAAATGCGCCTGACTGGGCGCGCCGGCTCGATCGCGCGGCGGGCTACGAGACGCCCGACTTGCCGGCGGTGTGTGCGGTGCGCGACGGGCGTCCGTATGCGGACGCGCAGCGCAACCGCGTGTACATCCATCAGCTGCGCACCGAGGACGACCGGATCGCGCTCGCGCACGAATACATTCACCTCGCGTTTCAGCATCATCCGCGCGGACTCGACGAAGCGTTCGTCGAGCACACGGCGCGCGAGCTGATCCGCTCGGAGGCTTCGATTCAATGAAACGTCTTCTTTATTCGTCGCGTGTTGCTGCCGGGCTTGCGTTGAGCGGTGTGCTGCTCGTGCCGCTCGCTGTGTTCGCACAGGACGCCGCACAAGCCCCGCTAGCCGACATGACCGGCGCGTTCAACGGCTGGCGGCACAGCGGTCTCACGAACGAAGGCGAGCGCTTCGTCGCGGCTTATCCGCGTCCGCCGGTCGATCGCGGGTCGCAGCGGTTTCGCACGCTGATCGAAGGGCAGTTGAAGCACGTCGACAAGCACGCGCGCAAGCCGCCGACGCTCGTCGTCAACGGCAACCCGACGCCGCTCTATACCGACGACGATGGCCGCTTCGCGCGGCCGTGGGCGTTCGGCTCGGGCTCGAACAGCATCGAGATCATCTCGGCGGACGGCAGCAAACATCAGCGGATGCAGTTTTACGAAGCCGATACGAGCAAGCCGCAGGCGAAGCTGCGCGCGATCGTCACGTGGGACGATCCGCATGCGCAGGTCGATCTGCATGTGATCACGCCGGACGGTCTGCATGCGTTCTTCGCGAACCCGACGCTGGAGGATGGCAGCGGGTTCGACGTCGACTCAGTCGACGGTGCGGGGCCGGGGATCTTTTCGTCGGCGGCACCGGAACACGGCACGTGGTTGTTCTTCCTGAACTACTGGGGCAACTTCGATTCGACCGGCTATAACTTCGATGCCGCCGCGCACGATCGCGACGTCATCACCGCGCGCCTCACGCTCGTGTTCAACGAAAATACGCCGAACGAGCGACGCGAAACGATGGTCGTGCCGTTGCGCAAGATCGGCGACCTGCAGCTCGTCAAGAGCGAACGACTTTAACCACGCTTAACTGCGATGAACCGCGACCGGGACCAGCGACGATGAACGTCAGCACGAATTTCAGCACCACGCGACGGCTCGCGGCTTCTTCACTCGCCACGTTGACGATGTCGCTCGCGTCGTGCGTGCTGTGCGCGTTGACCGCGGGCATGCAGACCGCGCACGCGACCGACATCGAATTCAGCGCGCCGGTGAACGGCTGGCGCAACACCGCCGGCGACACCAACGCGCGCTACACGCAAGACGTCCACTATCCGGCCGTCGCGGTGACGACGCCCGAAGGGCAGTCGGTCAACGCGATGATCGCGGGGCACATTCGCAACGCGCCGAAGAAGCCGGGCAAGACGTCGGTGGCGACGATGATCGTCAACGGGACGCCGCTGCCGCAACGCGTCGAGGAAGACGGCAGTTTCTCGCGGCCGTATGCATTCGGCGGCGGCAGCAACAGCGTCGAGGTGCGCACGAAGGACGGTGCGAGCCGTCGCGTGCAGTTTTACGACTCGTATTCCGGCAAGACGCAGACGCGGCTGCGCGTCGTGCTCGCATGGGACACCGACGGCACCGATCTCGACCTGCACGTCGTGTCGCCCGACGGCGTCCACACGTTTTACGGCAACCGTGTCGCGCCGAACGGCGGTGCGCTCGACGTCGACGTGACGACGGGCTACGGTCCGGAAATCTATTCGTCGCCGGCACCGCTGCACGGCACGTACCTCGTCTACGTGAACTACTACGGCAGCGGCAACAGCGGCAGCGACATGACCGTCGCGCAGATCACGATCATCACCAACGAGAACACGCCGGACGAAAAGAGCGAAACGATCCGCGTGCCGATGCGCGCCGCGGGTGAACTAACGCTTGTGAAGAAATTCGTGCTGCCTTGAAGAAGAGCGAGAGCGGCGACGCGACGGACTTCAGCGCAGCGCATCGTAGTCGATGAAGGGCATCGCGCGGCCAGCGATGCGGCAGGCAGCAACTGAAAACGTTGAAAAGACGCGCGCACTCCGCACGCAGAAGAACGGCAATCGAACAGGGGAAACACCATGGACCAGAACGTCGGGCAACGACCGTTGCTCACTTACGACGGCAACGTCGGCGAGCTGTACGGCATCTTCCTGAGGAACCTGTTGCTGACGATCATCACCGTCGGCATCTATCGCTTCTGGGCGACGACCGCGATGCGGCGCTACGTGTGGTCGCGGATGCGCTTTCAGGACGAACGCTTCGAATACACCGGCACGGGTGGCGAGCTCTTCAAGGGGTTCCTGATCGCGGTCGGCGTGCTGTTCGGTCTGATAATCGCCTCGGAGATTCTCGCGTACGTGCTGCATTTGATTACGGGCAGCTTCGTCGTGGCGTTTATCCCGGTGATCGCCGTCTATGTGCTGATCATCGTGTTCGCGGCCGGCGCGTATTTCAGCGCGCAGCGCTATCGCCTGAGCCGCACGTCGTGGTGCGGGATTCGCGGCGGCATGACCGGCTCGATGCTCGCGTACGGCGTGCGTGCGCTGCTGTACGGTCTCGGCTGCATCGTCACGCTTGGCCAGCTGATTCCGTGGACCACGGTGCGGCTTGCGGAGCGCCGCATCAACGCGAGCAGCTTCGGCAGCGAGACGTTCCGCTTCCAGGGCCGCGCGGGAACCGTGTACGCGGTGTTCGTGGTGAGCTTCATCGGGATGGTTGCGTGGTTCGCCGTGACCGGCTGGCTGTTCCTGCGTCCGGCGATCATGCAGATGGCGGCTCACCGTGGCGGATTCCCGCACGCCGAGCCGGCCTCGCCGCATGCGATGGTTTCGCTGGTCGCGTTCTACGTGCTGTTTATCGTCGGGGCGTTGCTGCTGCGCTGCTATTACTTCGCGCAGGTCAGTCAGCACATTCTGGGGAATACGACGCTCGGTTCGCAGCTGCGCTTCGGGACCAGCATCACCGGCAGGCGCCTGCTCGCGATTTCGGCGAGCAATCTCGCGATCGTCGTGTTCACGCTCGGCCTGGGTTTTCCGCTGGCGCTGCATCGCGCGCTGCAGTTCGTGTCGAACACGCTGCTGGTGGAAGGGCAGGTCGATCCGCAGTCGCTCGGTCAGAGCGACCAGCTGCCGCCGCGTACCGGTGAAGGCATGCTGAACCTGCTCGATCACGGCGGCGTGCTCTGAACCCGTGCGCCCGACGCGCTACTACGACGGCCTGAGCGCCGCGGCTCACGCCGCGACGCTCGTATGGAACGACGACACGCTGATCGTCGTTGCGGAGTCCGGCGATGCGCACGAACTCGCCCGCTGGCCGCTCGCACGCGTCGCGGTCGGCGAGCGCGACCCGGACGGCGGGGTGATGTTGTCGTGCGACGGCGAAGCGGGCCGCGTGCTGACGGACTACACGAAGCTGCCGCCCGACATGATGGAGCGCTCGCGCGGCAACCGTACGTTCGGCTGGCTCGCGTGGACCGCGTGCGCGCTCGTCGCGTTGACGGTCGCGTTCGTTTTGATCGAACGTGTGCCCGCGTTCGCTGCCGCACTGGTGCCCATGAAGCTCGAGAGCCGGCTGGGCAGCGCCGTCGAAGCGCCGTTGCTGCATGGCAAGCGCGTTTGTACGGGCAGTGCGGGACAGCAGGCACTCGACACGCTCGAAGCGCGTCTCGCACGAACGGCGGGCATCAGGCAGCCGGTGCAACTCGTCGTGATCGACGACGCGCGCGTCAATGCGCTGACGCTGCCGGGCGCGCGGATGATCGTGATGCGCGGGCTGATCGATCATGTGGACAACGCGGATCAACTGGCCGGCGTGATGGCGCATGAAACGGCGCATATCGCGCATCGCGATCCGCTGCGTGCGCTGTTTCGCAGCGCGGGCATCGGGCTCGTCAGCGCGGCGGTCGGCGTGAACGTCGGGTTCGGCGATGTATCGTCGTGGGCCGGGCATCTCGCGCGGCTGTCGTTCAGCCGCGACATGGAACGCGCGGCCGACGCGGACGGCGTCGCGTATCTGCAGGGCAGCGGCTTGCGCAGCGACGGACTCGCGGGGTTCTTCGCGAAGCTCGAGCAGCGCGGCGGCGAAAATCGCGACGCGTTCCTGTCCGACCATCCGCGCACGGCGGATCGGGAGGCACAGAACCGCGGCTCGTCGCTGGGCGACAGTGCGCTGACGCCCGAGCAGTGGGCGGCGGTGCGGGCGATGTGCGCGAAGGCGAAGTGATCGTTGGGCTTGCCGCTGCCGAGGTTGATGCGTGTCGGGGTCAGGCAGACGAAACTTCGCAAGATCATGGAGTTGGCGGTGCCACGCGCAGGATATCCACAGGCTTACGAACAAAATCTGTTGATAACTTGCTCGCGACCTCGGCGGCGCGGTGGCGGTTTTCGGCAAACCGTCTGCGGCCTCCCGCAACCGCTACAATGCTCGCACTCCGCGTCGAAGCGCGTCGCGAAATTCGACGCGCAGTCCGTTTGCCCGATAGCCCGATAGTCTGTTAAGCCGTATCCGAATCATGTCCGTCTCGCTTTCCACGTTTCCCGCGTTTTTCATTCCGTCGACCGTGCGTCGCGTCGCTGCCTGCGCCGCGCTGCTGCTGCTCGGCGCCTGCGCCGGCACGAAGCCGCCGACCTTCCAGCAGGAACTGTTCGACACCGGCGCGAGCCCATTCGCGCGCGGCTTCAACGCGAGCACCGCGGACACCTGCGAAGGCGCGCGCCGCGCGCTGCTGAGCCAGGGCTACATGACGACGATGACGCGCAGCGACACCGTTGACGGCACGAAGAACTTCCAGCCGACCAGCGACTCGCACGTCGTCGTCGAATTCCACGTGGTGTGTACGCCGGGCATCGAGCAGACCAACTCGAGCGTCGTCTACGTGAACGCGGTGCAGAACGGCTACGCGATGAAGAAGAGCGATACGTCGGCGAGCGTCGGGCTGAGCATCCTTGGGTCGCTGTCGCTGCCGATCCGCTCGAACAACGACGCGATGGTCAAGGTGTCGAGCGAAACCATTCCGTCGGGCAAGTTCTACGAGCGCTTCTTCGCGCTCGTCGATCATTATCTGCAGACGGTCGTGCGGGCAGGGCCGGTGTCGGCGGAGAAGGTCGATGCGCGGCCGTTGCCGGGTGGGGATGTGCCGGTGGCGCCGGTGCCGGGTGTGGGGCTGGCTGTGCCTCTTACGGTGAGCCCGGCTACGACTCCGGCGGTAACCCCTGCTGTTGCTCCCGCTGCGGCTTCTGCTCCCAAACTGTCGTTGCCAGCCGTCGCGCCCGCAACAGCTGCTGCAGCCTCCGCAGTTGCCGCAACTCCGGCTGTAGCGATTCCGACACTCGCTGCGCCTGCCACATCGAAGCAGCCGGCTGTGCCGTCCTATACGCCCGATGCAATCGAGCGCGCGGCTGCCGGCGGCGAAGCCGCGCAGGCCGCCAGCGATGCGGCGGCGGTGCATTGATCGATTGATGACGCGGCTGCGCTGAACCTCGCGCCTGGCCGCACGCGCCCCATGCGGCCAGCCTCATCCTCGTCGCCCTCCGACGAAGCCGCACAAAAAATTTCTCCTCCGCTGTAACCGCCCGGCCGGCTCCGCCGAACTACCCCTCCGATACCCCATCGGTCGACCCGCTACGCGAGGGTCGCGGTTCGGCCTGTCCTTTCTCTTTCTGCCGGAGCCAGCATGCAACCTTCCAATCCTCTCCGCTTCCGGGCGTCCACCGCGACGTACGTGTCCGCCACCGTCCTGTTGTCCGCTTTGCTCGCGGCCTGTGGCGGCGATGTCCACGATACGTCGGCGCCCGTTCCGCAACTGTTCGCGCAAACCAACGACACGACCAACGAACTGCTGCACTTCATGCGCAACGCGGACGGCACGCTGACCGCGAAGGCGACCGTGCCGACGGGCGGCAAGGGTACTAACGGCGTCAACTACTTCATGGGCAACGCAGTCGCGCCCGATGCGCTGACCAGCAACAACAGCGTGATCGTGTCGCCGGACGGCGCGCGCCTCTTCGTTGCGAATGCCGGTGACAACACGGTCAGCGTGCTGTCGATCGACAAGGCGTCGGGCAACCCGACCCTGCTCGCGGTGTCGCCGACGGGCGGCACGCGTCCGACGTCGCTCGCGTTTCACAACGGCGTGCTGTACGTGACGCATCAGCAGGGCGCGACGGAACTCGGCGCGTATCGCGTCGGCGACGATGGCAAGCTCACGCAGATCGGTCAGTACGCTGTCGTGCAGCAGGACGCGCTGCCGACCCAGGTGGCCGTGAGCCCGGACGGCAAGTTCGTCGTCGTGAACGGGTTCCTGCGTACGCTGACGCCGGTCCAGCCCGCCAACACGCTGCTCGCGTTTCCGATCAATGCGGACGGGACGCTCGGCACGTCGGTCGCGACGACGTCGGTGGGCACGGGGCCGTTCGGCGGACGCTTCGGGACCGGCGCGATGGCGGCGACCTTCGTGGTATCGGATGCGGCGGGCGTGACTGCGAGTTCGTATTCGCTCGCGTCGAGCGGCAGCTTCACGGCGTTGAGCGGACCGCTCGCGGTGACGGGGCAGGCGGCGCCGTGCTGGGTCTCGTTGACACCGGACAACCGGTTCGCGTACATCGGCAACGGCAGCGGCGCGGTGTCGCTGTTCTCGATCGACGGCAGCGGCAAGCTCGCGCTCGTCAATGCAACGGCGGCGAGTGAACCGGCGACGTCGACTGCATCGACGTCGAGTTTCGCGAACGATTCGTGGATCAGCCCGGATGGCAAGTTCCTGTATCAGGACTACGCCGGCGACGACAAGATCGTCGTCTATTCGATCGCCAGCAGCGGTGCGTTGACGAAGCTCGGCGAGCAGCCGGCGAACACGCAGTCGAAGATCAGTTTGCAGGGGTTGGCGGGGATTTGATGCAGGTAGAGGTTGGAGCGCTGGCCGATTCGCCGACGTGCGGGTCGAGCTGGCGCATATGCGCGGCGCCGCCATCGCGCACTCGTCGACAACGCTCCCGTTACCGGGCAACATTAAGCCAGCGATGAGTCTTGGTCTGACCAGGGAGTGCTGGAAACATGAAAATCGGTGAACTTGCGGAGCGCACGGGCCTTTCCGCTTCACGTATTCGCTTTTATGAAGGTATCGGGCTGCTGAAGGTCGAACGTGAGTCGAACGGCTATCGGACGTATTCATCACAAGCCGTGCTGATGCTCAATCTGATTGCGGCCGCACAGCGGGACGGCTTCACGCTGGACGAGATTCGTACGTTGGTGCCGCCCGATCTGACGCAATGGGAGCACGACTCACTGCTCGAAGCACTGCGCGGCAAGGTGCAGGACATCGAATCCCTGCAAACGCAACTGGCGCAACGCAAGGCGCGCCTCGTCGCGCTCGTGGCGGAGATAGAAGCCAAACCCGACGACATGGACTGCGGGGACAATACGAAGAGAGTGCTGTCCCGGATGCAATCGGGGGAAATGAAAACGCCGGCACGGGCGGCCGAAAATCTCACGCCGCTTCGCAACGCGAAACAGCAGCGGCAGGTCAAGCGCGGTTAAGGGCGCTTCAACACCTGCCGCGCGGCCTCCGTGCCGATCGTCACAATAGTGACGCGACCTGCTCGGCCGTCGCCCTGGCGGACTGCGGGTTTTGCCCTGTCACCAGCCGACCGTCGGTGACGACCTTCGAGACGAAGGGGAGCAGGCCTTTTTCGTAGCGTGCTCCGCGCCGCTTCATCTCCTCTTCGGCGTTGTAGGGCACTTTTTTCGCGACGCCTGCCAGCACTTCTTCCACCCACGAATACCCGGTGACCCGGCGCCCTGCAACGAGCAGGGTGCCGTCCGAGAGTGTCGTATTGAGCAGTCCGCAGTAGCCATGACAGACGGACGAGACGATCCCGCCTCGCTCGTAAATATCCCGCGTAATTCGCTGCAGGCCGACATGATCGGGGAAGTCCCACATGACGGCGTGCCCGCCCGTGAAATAGATCGTATCGAAGTCCGCCGGATCAATCTGGTCCGGGCGCGCCGTCGTCGCCAGAAGTGCCTGGCGGTCCTTGTCGGTCAGCCACGCTTTCACGGACGCATCGGACATCGGCCATCTGAGCGAGCGTGGTTCCAGCGGCGAGACGCCGCCTTTCGGGCTGACGAGGCGCTGGTCATATCCTTTTTCGGCGAAGACGTGCCAGGCATGCGTCAGCTCGGATAGCCACAAGCCGGTCGGCTCGGCCTGGTCGGCATAGCTGGCGACGTTGCTGACGACGTGCAGTATGCGTTTGGTCATGTTGCCGCTCCTTTTGGGTCTGCTACCTGAACCTGTCGCAATCCCATCGAAACCTCTCTGCCCCGGAGTATGTCTAGCGTAACGCTATGCCTGCGCCGATTCGGCAACATAGCCCGTGGGGTCGAAGTGCCCGTTGCGATGACGATAGTCATGCGCGAAGCTGGGCCAGATGAGCGTCAACTTTCGACTGCGTGGATCGAGGTACCAGCTCTTGCATCCCTGACTGAGCCATACCGTATCGGCAGCGCTCGCTTGCAGCTGGTCCGAATAGCGTGCCTGCTCGGTGGCCAGCGGCTCCAGAGGTTCGCCCCCAGTGCGATCGATCCATTCCAGTGCGTCCATCACGTATTCGATCTGACTCTCGATAATATAAATGGTGGAGTTGTGCCCCAGACTGGTATTCGGTCCGTTGAGCACAAAGAGATTCGGAAAGCCGTTCACCGTCGTCGATGCATAGGCCTCCATACCGGACTGCCAGTGCTCTGCCAGGCTACGTCCGTCAGCGCCACATACGAGCCCCGCATAAGGCGGTATCGCCGCCTCGAACCCCGTGCAGAAGATCAACACGTCCACGTCGAATCGCGCACCGCTGGCCGCAACCGCAGTCCCTCCTTCGACGCGCTCCAAAGCCGCGTTTTCCAGCGTAACGTTATCGCGCAGGAACGTCGGGTAGTAATCGTTCGACAGCAATACCCGCTTGCAGCCGATTTCGTAATCGGGAGTCAGCTTTGCACGCAGCGCTGGGTCGGAGATCTGTCGCGCCAGATGCGCGAGGGCGTCGCGCTTGTTCTCCGCCAGATAACGCGGCACGCTACGCCGGGAAGCAAACGTGTTCTCAAGCATCCAGAAAATATCGTCACGTAGCTTCCGCATCGTCGACGGATCCCGACGGAACATCTGCCTCTCGGCTTCGGTAAAAGCGCGATCCGGGCGCGGAATAATGTATGGGGCGCTGCGCTGAAACACGACCACTTGTCCAGCCAGCCTGGCGACTTCCGGAACGATCTGGATCGCCGATGCACCGGACCCCACGATACCGATTCGCTTGCCTTCCAGTGATGCGTCATGACGCCAGCGCGCCGAATGAAACACCTGACCGGAGAATCTATCCAGACCCGGGATGGATGGGAGGCTTTCGTCGGCCAGATGACCGGTACCGGTAATGAGGATTTTCGCCTGCACTTCACCGTCTGGCGTATCGAGTCTCCATACCTTGGCCTCTACATCCCAGGCTGCGTTTGCGACCGGTGAATTGAAGCGCACATGAGGAATCAAACCCTCTTCGCGAGCCACCGTTTTCATGTAGGCATGAATCTCGGGGCCAGGCGAGAACAAACGTGTCCACTCTGGATTGAGCCGGAACGAAAACGAGTAAAGCGGCGAGGGGACGTCACAGGCCGCGCCGGGATAAGTATTGTCGCGCCAGGTACCGCCAATCTCGTCGGCGCGCTCCAGGATGACGAGGTCGTCTTTCCCCGCCCGTTTCAGGCGCGCTCCCATGCCGAGCCCGGCAAAGCCCGTACCGATGATGGCTATTTCAAACGTATTCCTGAGCGAATCAGTCATTGAAAAATCCTTAAGGATGATCGGCAGGAATGATCGTGCCTGCCGGATAGCGTTCGGGGTTCTCGTTAAACTGATCGATCACTTGACTGAGCTGCCCTGGGCGCTCGAATACCACGCCGTGTCCGCTGGCTATTTCGGCAAAGCGAGCATCGGAGATCGCACCGAACAACAGCTTGCTGTGCTCGATGGGCACCATCTGGTCATGGCTGCAACCGACGATCAAGGTCTTTGCCCGAATACTCGAGACCTGACTGGAGAGATCGACCTTCTGGTTAAGCGCCATTTGCTGCGCGTCGAACGGTCCCGGCCGAATCATCTCGGTGATCGCATGCAGGCGTTCGGGCGAAAGGAAGTGGAAGAAGCCGTGACTGAAGGCACAGAAAACCGTGAAGTCGGCAATCGCCCGGCTTCCCGATTGATAGAGTTCCTGCCAGACCTTATTGCGGATCAACTGCTGGGCATCGGTCTTAAGCCAGCCTGCGATCAGAACCAGGTTGCTCACCAGGTCTGGGCGCGTCGATGCGATGCTTGCCGCGACCACGGCACCCAGCGAATAGCCGACCAGCGTTACCGCGCGGCCAGGCAATACGTGTTCGATGACCGCCTTTACCTGATCCTCAAGATCGCTCAAAGCTAGCGTCACGCCTTCGGCAGGAGGGGCGAAGTCCAGCGCCACTACGCGTTGTCCCGATTCGAGAATGGGAAACAGGAATCCGTAGTGACTCGCAGCGGTTCCGCCGGTGCCATGCACCAGCACCACTGGGGCACGCTGATTGACGTCGGCAGTGGGCTCGCCGGAGTCGTAGTAGGTTACGTCGATGCCATTTACCCGGACACAGCCGCTTTCCGCTTTTGCGGAGACGGGTATGGCAAGAGCAGCTTGCCTCAGATCATTCAACTTGAATCCTCCTCAAAGAAGTCCGCTCATTGCGCTTTTGAAAACACACGTTAAAGGCAACGGTCACGCTGTCTATGCGACCGGATCGTCAATTTCCGGCAGCTAACCGCTTAACCACGACCTCGCCGATTTCCTTGCTGGATTGCGGATTTTGTCCCGTGATGATGCGACCGTCAGTCACGACATAAGACGTGAACGGGAAAAATGCCTTCGTGTAGTGAGCACCTTGACTTGTGAGCGCGTCCTGCAGCAGAAACGGCACCTGAGACTTCATCCTCGACAGGGTCTCTTCGAAATTGGAGAATCCCGTAATGGTTTTGCCGTCGATCAACGGCTTGCCGTTTTCATCCTGCAGCGACAGTAATCCCGATACGCCATGGCACACCGCCGCGACGATGCCGCCCTGGCGATAGATCTGCTCGGTCACGCGCTTCAGATTCTTGTCGTCACGGAAGTCCCATAACGTTCCATGACCACCCGTGAAATAAATCGCGTTGTAGTTCGCAGGATCGACGGCGCCGGCCGGCAGCGTCGTTTTCAATCTCGCCATGAAGGCAGGATCGGCCAGATGCGCCCGGGCTGCGTCGTCGAGATAGAAGGATCCCAGGCTGCGCTGATCAATTGGAACCTCTCCACCCAGCGGGCTCACAAAATCCATTTGCAGCCCCGCTGCCTGGGCAACGTCGTAGAAGTGCGTGAGCTCCGTCAACCAGACACCTGTCGTGTCCGACCGCGAGGGAAACTTCGCATGGTTCGTCATGACGACAAGGATCTTTCCGCTTAGGTGTGGTGTCGCCTCGCTTTGGGCTGTATCGGCTGCATGGGCGTATGCCCCTGCGAACAGAGTTGCAGCGATGGCTACAAGCCAGCTCCGAAAAAAATGACGCTTAAACATATTTTCTTCCTCACATCTTCTTGATCGAATCTCTTTCTGCGCTCGCCATGCCGTTGATCTGCCGGCTAGCGCAAGCTATGCAAGCAGCAACATGGAGCGATTCCGATCAGATGCTAGGGTTAAAGCTATGTTGAAGGTCAAGGGGATTCGTCACGACGCTGATACTACTTGCACGTTTAGCCTGGAGAAGGGGGGGTAGCCTGCTTAGGCGCGGGAGCGCGCTTCACCCGCAGTGAGGTACCGCGTCAACCGCTTAAGGGGTGTGTCCAATCATTTCACGGCAACCACGCGATACTGTTGCGGCGTCGTTCCCGTCCAACGTTTGAACGCGTGCTGGAAAGCGCTTTGCTCGGTGTATCCGAGCATGAATGCGATATCGGCCAGCGAGTGCTGCGACAGCGCGAGATAAGACTCGGCACGTTCACGGCGTACGTCGTCCAGGACATCGCGGAAAGCATACGCACAGTCGGACAGGCGCCGGTGAAGCGTACGCGAGGAGATTCCCATGCGTTGTGCGATATCGGCCATGCCTATGCGGCCTATCGTGAGGCCCTGAGTCAGCATGACCTTCAGCTCGCGGATGAATTCCGGCTCATCGGCCAGTTGCCTCATCTGCGCATCGGCTTGGGCGCGGATGATGCGAGCCATTCCTGCGCTGGCCGTGATAACCGGCGCATCGAGACACTCTGCGGGAAACGACAGTCGGGTCTGAGCCGCACCGAAATTGACCTTGCCACCGAAGAAGCGCTGATACGGGCCGGGGTCGCGCGGCGTGGCGAACTGGAAATCGACGTCCACCGGCGTGGTTTCCTGACCGGTTAGCAGACGGCACATTCTCACACGGGTCGTCATGATCAATTGCGCGAACACAGGCGAGGGCACCGATGTTCCCGACCAGTCGAGCGGCATTTCAACGCGATCGCCGTGCTGGACCAGCAACGGCCGGCCAATGCCATGCAGCAGCCGCACATAGCGGTCGAATTGCGCAAGTGCCTCTGCGAAATTGGCACAACACATCACCACATAGCCCACTACGCCCAGATGGCGTGGCGCGATGAGAAGGCCCGCTTTGAAGCCCAGATCGGGGTCGGCGGTAACGGCCACGGCCCGTTCAAGAATGCCGAAATACTCGTCATGTGTCAGACGTAACGGCACGTCCACCGATTCGATCCCGGCAACCCGTGCCGCGCCGAAAAGCGCCTCGGGAGAATGTCCACAGGAACGCAGGTAATCCAGCAACAGGCCGACATAGTGTCCTGCCACCGTGCCGGCCCGCTTGTGATCGATCACGTCCATAGATCCTCGCGCTTCCTGTTGTTTCTTGTGGCGGGATTTCACAATGGATTGGCAAACGCTGTCAAGACAGGGAGCGCTTAGTAAAGCGAATCTTCGTGGCAGACCGACCCACTACCCGATCGATGTAGTGGCGCCCCGGCAAAAGAGGTGTAGCCGAAAAATACATTGGAGGTAGGGACATGCGTGGAAATTTATTCTGCTTGCTTCACTTGCGCGATCTGCTCTCTAGCGCTGCGCGTCGCTAACGCACCAGTCACAGTTCGCGCCTTAGCCGCAGCCTACCCGATTCCCCTTAACGCTGAATTTAACGAATGAGGTCATGGCACGCCGAAAGAGCGCTCCATGAATATTGCTTGAGCAAGACGACCATGAACAAACCCTGGCTGGATTCCTATCCGGATGACGTACCGGAACGAATCGACCCGACGCAATATCCGTCTTTGGCTCATTTGCTAAGCGAGTCTTTCCGGATGTTCGCCAGCCGCAACGCGTACGTCTGCATGGGTAAAACCATGACGTACGCGGAACTCGATGCGCACTCGCGCAGTCTGGGTGCATGGCTGCAAGGCAAAGGGTTGGTGAAAGGCGCGCGGGTAGCGGTGATGATGCCGAACGTGCTTCAGTACCCGGTGGCCGTCGCGGCCATTCTGCGGGCCGGGCTGGTCGTCGTGAACGTCAACCCGCTATATACGCCGCGCGAGCTGGAGCATCAGCTCAGAGACTCGGGCGCCGAGGCTATTGTCATTCTGGAGAACTTTGCGGCGACGCTGCAGCAGGTGGTCGCACGTACCGGAATCCAGCATGTCGTGGTCGCCGCGATGGGCGATCTGCTGGGCTCGATGAAGGGGGCCTTGACCAACTTCGTTATCAGAAAGCAAAAGAAGCTGGTGCCGCGCTACCGGTTACCGGGTTCCACACAGTTTCGATGCGTGCTTCATGAAGGTGGCGAGCTGTCGCTCAAGTCCGTCGCGCTCGGTCATCACGATGTTGCGTTCCTGCAATACACGGGAGGTACGACCGGTGTATCTAAAGGCGCGATCCTGAGCCACCGGAATGTCATAGCGAACATCCTGCAGAACGATGCGTGGACTCGCCCGGTGCTGGACCGGAATCCGCCGCTCGACGCGATGGTGACCGTATGCGCGCTGCCGCTGTATCACGTCCTCGCGCTCGGCGCATGCATGCTGTTCGGTGCACGCCGGGGTGCGATGAATATCCTGATTCCGAATCCTCGCGATATCCCAAGCCTCGTGCGGGAACTGTCGAAGCATCGCATTCACTTCTTTCCCGGCGTCAACACGTTGTTCAACGCTCTGTTGAGCGACGCAAATTTTTCGCGTATCGATTTTTCCGGACTGCGGATCACGATTGGCGGCGGCATGGCCATACAGCGAGCCGTCAGCGAAAAATGGATGCAGGTCACCGGTTGCCCGATCCTCGAAGGTTACGGTCTCTCTGAGACGTCTCCCACTGCAACCATGAACCTGGCCACGATCGACGCGTTCACCGGGACGATCGGTCTGCCGGTTTCATCGACCGACATCGCGATTCTGGACGACGCCGGCCAGCCTCTACCGATCGGCGAGCAAGGCGAAATTGCGATTCGCGGGCCGCAGGTCATGATGGGTTACTGGAATCGCCCCGAAGAAACCGCGCGCGTGATGACCGACGACGGCTTCCTCAAGTCCGGCGATATCGGCGTGATGGACGAACGCGGCTTCGTCAGGATCGTGGACCGCAAGAAGGACATGATTCTCGTCTCCGGCTTCAACGTGTATCCGAGCGAAATCGAGGCCGTGGTGTCTTCCCATCCTGACGTTCTCGAGTGTGCATGCGTCGGCATTCCCGATGAGAAATCAGGTGAGGCAGTCAAGCTATTCGTCGTTCGAAGGAATCATTCGCTTAACGTCGAGCAACTGATGGATCACTGCCGTCAGCAACTGACCGCCTACAAGAGGCCGCGCCACATCGAATTTCGTGAGGCATTGCCCAAATCAAACGTGGGCAAGATTCTGCGCCGCGAATTGCGCGACGAGAAAACGCCGACCCGCATGCGCGATGCCGTCAATCACTAGCAAAACTGCCATCGCCTGAAGTATCGCCGCCGGCCTGGCCGTTGTAGATCCCTCGAAGGCCCCATGGGCCACCCCGCCAGTAAAAATCGTATCGGAGACACACGCTCGTGAAATTCAGAAACCTTGCTTTGGTGCCGCTCGCTTTCGTCGTCAGTAGCGGTGCTTTCGCACAATCAGCAGGCAGCAACGTCGTTCAGTTCGGATGGATGCACCTCGCGCCGCAAGACTCGAGCGATCCTCTGAAAATACAGGGCAACACCTTGCGGAACAGCGGTGCCAGTGTCAACAATCAGGACACGGCGGGCATCGCATTGACGCATCTCTTTACAGACCATATCGCTGTGGAAGGTGTCGTGGGCATCCCTCCACGGGTCGATGTGTCGGGAACGGGGGTACTTGCTTCCCCCAGCATCAATCCGGTTGCAAACGCGCGGCAATGGAGTCCCGCGTTACTGATGAAGTATTACTTCACGGATGCGGACTCGAAGTTTCGCCCGTCGCTTGGCGTCGGCGTGAGTTATATCTGGTTCAATCATGTGCACGTGAACCCCGCATTCGAGCGATCGCTCAGCGGACTCGTCACGTCCGGTGCGACGACGGCTGCACCATCGAACGCGACGGTGGACAGCACATGGGCGCCGGTATTCGAAGCCGGGTTGATGTACAACTTCGACAAACACTGGTCTGTTTCGGCGTCCGTTTCCTATCTGCCGTTCAGCACGAAAGCCCATATCACGACGACATTGCCGACGGGTGCGCAGGTTCATAGCGAAGCGAAGTTGGCGGTTAACCCGATCGTTACCTTTCTGTCGATGGGTTACCGGTTCTAGCGCGTGGATGTCGACGTTGCAGGCAGGTGTTCATGATCGCGGGCCAGTCGTCGGAGGTGGTTGAGTCATGGCGGGCACGTCGATCGTCGGTTGGCGCGGTGCGGGTTGCCGCGCTAACCGATCCGCCAATGCACAGCCCAAGGCCACGCATACGCACGATGCAGCCACACATGCGCGGCAACCACCCAGGCAGCACCCCACGACGCCCCCACGATCAACAGATCGCACCGCCCGCTATTCCACCAGTTCAACGAATGACGTCCGGCGATCCACGGCACGCCGAGTGGATTCGGCCAGTCGGCGAGCAGGTGCATCAGGCCGCCGCACGCGAAGCCGAACGCTGCGGCAGCGAGCGGACGATGCGAGGTCACAGCGAAGTGCCACGACACGATGAGCAGCACGACCCAGCCGATGCCCCAGTGCGTGACGGTGCGATGCGTGATCCACAGGCGTCGCGAGCGAGACCACCATGCGACCTCGAGCCAGTCGGGCGCGGTCGCACCCGCGACGCCGGCCACGAATGTCAGCAGGGTCCACAGATGAAATGGGCCACCCGCGCCCGCCTGCTGCACGAGGGCGGCGGCGATCACGCCGGCGGCCCAGCCGGTCGCGTGATGCGCGTGGCTGGAGGCCATATCGCAGAGAGTGAAAGTTAGATGCGCTTACGTCGTGCAGCGAGCGATGTCGAAGCGCATTTCTTCTTCGGCCGGATCGTCCGGTGCGCCGTCCGGATGCACGACCTTGATCACCGTGCCGCCGCGCGACGGCGTCAGCCACACGTAATACGCGGCGTGCGAGCGCGAACCGACCGACAGCGTGATCACGCCGTTTTCACTCGACTTCTGCACGCGCGACAGACGATCGTCGAGACAGCGCGCGATGTCGTCGGGCTGGCGTGCCGACGACACATACACCAGCGGCGGAAGCGAGACCGCTTCCTGCGGCGGCACAACGGGTGAAGAACCGCAAGCGGCGAGAACAACAGCGGGAACAAGCAGGAGGAGTCGTTTCATCGTCGAAGATCGGCTGATGGTCGCGCGTGACGTTCGGTGCGACGGCGCATGCGTGCGGCGCAAAGCGATCGAACGATCAACGCATGCGCACCTCGCGAAGCCGCCGGATTCCGAACGCCGCGTGCGGCGCGAATGCTGTCGGGCGAACGATGCGCACAGGGGCACATCGCGGCGAAGAGGCCGGCTTGCGCGCGCACGGCAGACGATGCGTGCGCGATGGCAGGACGGCTGACGGGCAGTATACCCGCGCGATCCGCAGCCGTTTTGCGCGGAAAACTTTAGCAACAAAAAAACGCGCGCACGACACAAGGTCGTGCGCGCGCAGCTTCCTGCAAGTTGCGAACCGGCCCCGCATGCGGGCCCGGTTCGCAACGTCGATCAGAAGCGGTGACGCAGGCCGACAGCCACGGCGGTCTGGTTCGCGGTCGACGAAGGCGACAGCGTGTTGATCGCCGCCACGTTCGCACCGAAGTTGCCGAGTTCGCCCGATGCGTGCTGGTACACGCCTTCGAGGTACACGTCGGTACGCTTGCTCAGCGAGTAGTCGCCTTGCAGCGACACCGTGTGCCACTTCGGATCGCCCGTGCCGTTCGAACCCGACACCTTGCCGTCCGTGAACGTGTACGCAGCCGCGAGGCTCAGTGCCGGCGTCAGTGCATAACGACCGTTCACTTCGTAGTTGTCCATGTGCAGGTTGGTGCCCGACAGGCCGCCGATGAACGTGCCACCGACGTTCGCGCTCTGCATGTTGTCGAGCTGCGTGTGCGTGTACACGAGGCCGACCGTCGCCGGGCCGTACGTGTAGTTCGCGCCGACGCCGTACGTACGTTGCAGTTGCGCCGCGATCTGCGCGCTGCCGTCGCCCGACGACACTGCGCCGCCCGTGTTGTTGCTGCCCGAGTTGTTCAGTTGCAGGTAGGCAGCCGCGACGCTGAACGGACCGTTGTCATACGATGCGCCCGCGCTCCACGCACGGTTGTTCGAGAACTGACCCGCCGCGTTGCTGAAGCCATACAGGCCGCCGAAACGCAGACCCGCATAGTTCGTGCTCGTGTACTTGACCGAGTTCTTGATCGAGAACGAGTTGTCGAGGTTGTCGTTGTCGAACGGGTGAGCGGCGAGGTTGTTGCCGTAGCCCGCGCCGGCTGCCGACAGCGGTGCCAGATAATCGACGACCGAATCGTACTGACGGCCGAGCGTCAGCGTGCCGTAGCGGTCGCTTTGCAGACCGACGAACGCCTGACGATTGAAGATCGTGTTGTCTTCCGAGAACTTGCCGTTGTTCAGGTTGAAGCCGCTTTCCAACGTGAAGATCGCGTGCAGACCGCCACCGAGATCTTCGCTGCCGCGCAGGCCGAAGTACGTGTTCGACACCGAGCCGCTGCCTTGCTGCCAGTTGCTGTGGCCGCCCTGGTTGTTCGAGTAGATCAGGCCGGCATCGAGCGTGCCGTACAGCGTCACGCTGCTCTGCGCATGCGCAGCGGCGGCGAAGCTACCCAGAATGCCCGCAACGATAAGGGTTTTTTTCATATTTCCAACTCCGAGAACAGTGCATGGGGAATCGCACTTCAGCGCGCGCCGCGGGTGCTACCGGCGGTCTGACGATTCGCAGCGAAGTTTATTCTTAACAGTGCAAGCTTTAATCTCGAATTGCACAACAAAGCATTCCGTTATGGGGAATGGCCATCCTGAAATTGGTAAACCCATATGAATAAAGAGATTTCGTGAATGCTTCGTGGAACGAATTGAGGCTGTCAATGAAAGGGGTGTTGCGGCATTGCGACGGCAATGCTGATCGATTGCGTTGAAATGCAACGCCGATCGCGATCAAGCGCCTGAATTCAGCACATTTTAAGCAAGTCACTGTTCCTGTTTGCGGGGTCGAAGACGGGCCGCCGACACACTACAATTCGTCTTGCCCCTTTGACCAAGGGTGGTCTTTTTTCATCTTTTATACGCGGCTTTCGGGCCGCGTTTTTTTATGCGCGATTAAATTATCTCGATAAGTTCAATTTAAATCCGCCGGTCAGATCGCAATAGATTTTTTCTTAAAATGAAATGAACGGCTGGGCTGGTGGCGAGGTCCTGGCCGATCGTCGGAGGGAGCGGGCGGGTGTCGCCGCGCGGGTAGAATGCCTGGTTTGCACTGCGTGCCTCACTCATCACACGAGCAAGCCGGATGACCGACACCCCCGACACCTCCCACGCCTCTGACACACCCGACGAACAGTTCGACCCACGCCTGTGGCGCACGAACGGCTGGACCGCGCGCGTGATCAAGAACGAAGACGACGACGGCTGGGCCGTCGAGATGATCAAGGACGGCGAAGCCGAACCCGCGCTCGTTGGACCGTGGACGATGGGCCGCGACAAGAAGAATCCAAAGCCGCTCGATACGTCGGCGTTCAACACGCTGGTCAAGACCGCATCGGAAGTGCTGCGCCGTCACGAGCAGCAACTGCATGCGCAGCTGCACAAGCGCGTGACCGTCGATTCCCCCGACGGCGAGATCCTCGTCACGCTCGACATCGTGCCCGACGAGGACGATCCCTACGCGATGCTGACCGCGTTCGACGCGCTGGGCGAACAGCTCGCGCAGGCGAAGGTGTCGGCGGGCTTCAGGCTGGCGCGTGGCAATGCCGAGGCGTGGGTCGAGGGCGGTTTCGGCCGGCCGCGTTGAGGTTGATGGTGCCGCCGAGGTTGATGATGGGCGGATGACGGGTTGCCAACGAAATCCCGACTCAAACATTAACAACGCCTGTCAATATACTTTCATATTCACTTCATAGAATCCTCGCGTCATAGCGGCGCGAGCGAAGAGTCATGTCGTCTCCGGCCCGGGCCGGCTATGCGCGTACCCCACACGCTACCTACACCGGACTTCGACACATGGCAGAGCAGCTCGACCCTTCCCGCCGCAAGGCCCTCAAAATTCTCGCCGGCGCGCCGATGCTGCCGCTCGGCTTCGCGTCCACGGCGCTGCTGGCCGGCTGCGGCGGCAGCGACGATCTGAACCCTGCAACACCGGTCAAGCCGATCGCGAACTTCACGACGGCCGCGTTCGCCGCGATGGCCGCGCCGACGCTCGCCGACCCGGCCGCGATGGCGCGGACGTCGGTGGCTTCGTCGCTGACCGCGCAGTTCAGCGACGGCAGCAGCCGCACGTGGAAGCTCGCGTACCAGCCTTTCTTCACGACCGGCGACACGGTGCCGGACACGAAGGGCGGCACGATCCTCGCGGGCGGCTATTTCGATATCTCGAATCAACCCATCATCGATCGCTCGGTCGCGGGTAAAGAGCGCCAGTTCTTCTCCGACTGTCCGGACGGCAGCTCGCTGATCCGCCTCGACAAGCCGACGGTGAAAGGCGTGAAGGGCAACCCGGTGTTCGCGGTCGTGCAGTTCGAATACGCGACGCGCGATCAGAGCCTCGTGTCGATGTACGGCCAGCTGCCGTCGCCGATCGCGGTGCTCACGCTCGATCAGGATCCGACAACCGGCAAGCTGACGCTCGTCAGCTATTCGAACGTCGATACGTCGAGTGCGCATGGGTTGTGGATCACGTGCGGCGCGAGTCTGTCGCCGTGGAACACGCATCTGTCGAGCGAGGAGTACGAGCCGGATGCGGCAACGATCGCAACTAACAGCCAGTTCAAGGGCTTCAGCCGCAACCTCTACGGCGACGAGACGAAGGCGAACCCGTATCACTACGGCCATCTGCCCGAAGTGACCGTGAATCCCGATGGCACCGGCTCGATCCGCAAGCACTACTGCCTCGGCCGTATCTCGCATGAACTCGTGCAGGTGATGCCCGACCGGCGCACCGTGCTGATGGGCGACGACGCGACCAACGGCGGCCTCTTCATGTTCATCGCGGATCGCGAGGCGGATCTGTCGGCGGGCACGCTGTACGTCGCGAAGTGGACGCAGACGTCGTCGGCGGGCGCGGGTGCCGCGACGCTGTCGTGGATCAACCTCGGCCACGCGACCAGCGACGAGATCGAAGCGCTCGCGAACAGCCTTACCGCCGCCGACATCCTCGACGTCGCGACCAAAGACCCGGCCGATGCGAGCTACACGAAGATCAACTTCAACGGCACATTCAACTGGATTCGCATCAAGCCCGGCATGACGAAGGCCGCCGCGTTCCTCGAGACGCATCGCTACGCGGCGCTCGCGGGCGGCAGCATGGGCTTCACGAAGCTCGAAGGCACGACGGTCAACGCGAAGGACAAGGTGCTGTATTCGGCGATGTCGCGGATCGAGAAATCGATGGTGCGTGGCAATGCCGCATCGACCGACGTCGCCGTCGACAAGACGATCAACGCGGGCGCCGTGTACGCGCTGAACCTGACGGGCGGCCAGCGCGACCGTGCGGGCGCGGCGATCGCGAGCGACTGGGTGCCGGTGGACATGAGCGCGCCGGCGGCACTCGTCGGCGAAGACCTGGCCACGGCGGATGCGCTCGGCAATCTCGCGAATGCAGAGAAGATCGCGAACCCCGACAACCTCAAGTATTCGGAGAAGCTGCGCACGCTGTTCATCGGCGAGGACAGCGGCCTGCACGTGAACAACTTCCTGTGGGCGTATCACGTCGACACGAAGACGCTCGCGCGTGTGCTGTCGTGCCCGGCCGGCGCGGAATCGACGGGGCTGCACGCGGTCGACGAAATCAACGGCTGGACGTACGTGATGAGCAACTTCCAGCACGTCGGCGACTGGGAAAGCCCGCTGCACGACAAGGTGAAGGCAACGCTCGATCCGCTCGTGCGGGCCAACTACAAGGACCGCTTCGGTTCGTCGGTCGGTTATCTGACGGCCGACCCTTCCGCGCTCAAGCTGTGATGGAGCAGTGCGTGTAACCGTGTGATGGGTGGATTCATCGCGTGGGACTTTAGGCGGGTGCCCCTGCCGTCGCCCCTCTTCGGAGGGGTTTTTTTTATTTGTCGTTTTCGTGAAGTCGCCGCGAAATAACCGCTGGCACGCAGCCTAACTGCGCTTGCAGAAAATCGCCGTGACGAACGGCGCGACGTGATGAACGATTGCCGTGCTGCCGCCCTGGGTGACGGCGGTCTGCACTTTCTCTGTCCCACCAAAGACGACCGCGCCGTAAGCGGATTGCGCGACCGGCTCGCCGTCGCCGGTGCGGAACATCGGGTCGTCTTTCTCGTACCCGACAATCGCGATGACGCGGAATCCGTACGCGGTCAGATCGACCCCTTTCGCGGGACTGAATGCGTTGATCGAATTACTCTCGACCCGGCTCGGTTTAGGGTCGATCAACTGCTGCGTCGTGAGGTCGGAAATAAAGCGATGCGCGGACTCGTTGCACGCGAGCGCGTCGTCCAGCGGGGCGGCATGGGCGGCGAACGGCGCTGCGGCAAGCAGCGCGGCGAATAACGGGAGAAGAACGCTTTTCATGGCAGGCAGGCGACACGTTCGCCGCAACGGTGCAGCGGAAAAACGGCACTGTACCTGCGTTCGGGACTTTCTGCTTCACCCGAAAGGCCGGTGCCCGTTTTGCAACAGAGTTTCTACAAAAAAACACGCCCGCAAAATAGCAAGCTTTTACGATCCCGTATATATTTCCGGGTTATGACTTCACGACCGCAATCCCCGCAGAACGTTCCCGCGCCCAGAACCTGGGATGCACGCCTCGCCCGGCGGCTGGTTACGCCGCTGGTCGACACCCGGATCACCCCCAACCACCTGACGACCGTCCGCCTCGCAATCGGACTCGCCGGCGCGCTGTGTCTCGCGCGCGGCGGCTTCGCGTGGACCAATGCCGGCGCGCTGCTGATCGTTCTCTCCAATTTTGTCGACCACACCGACGGTGAGCTCGCGCGCATCAGCGGGAAGTCGAGCCGTATCGGTCATTTTTACGATCTCGCGTGCGACGCGATCGTCACCGTGCTGCTGTTCCTGGGCTTCGGTTTCGCGGCTGCTGCAACGGCCGGAGCAGGGGGCTTCATCGTGTCGCCGGTGCTGATGGGCGCCGTCTCGGGCATCGCGGTCGCGCTGATTTTCTTCCTGCGGATGCGCATCGAAGACAAGGAAGGCAAGGCCAGTACGAAGCAGGCGTTCGCTGCGGGCTTCGAGACGGAAGACGTGCTGTATCTGCTGCCGATCGTCACGCTGACCGGCGGCATCGTGCCGTTCCTCGTCGCTGCTGCAATCGGCGCACCGCTGTTCCTGCTGTGGGTCGTGTTCGACTATCGCCGCGTGATGCGTCGTGCGCTGCTCGTTGCACAGCCGGTTGCACAACCTGCGGCCGAAGCCAGCCAGATGTGGGTGAGCCGATGAGTACACCCGTCGACGCACACGTCGCGTCCGCAGATACGACCCGCGCAACGCCGACCGGCCTCCCGCCGCAGTCCAACACTTCCGCCACCACTCCCGATCCCGACCGCGCAGTCGCCGGCCGCACACGCCACTTCGATAACCCGAAGCTGCGCAAGGCGTTCGTCGATCAGGGCGCGTTCCTGTATCTCGACGACTTCCTCGCGCCCGAGGTCACCGCGCAACTGGCGCACAGCGCCCGCGCGCTGCTCGGCGAAGTCAACCGCAATTACCTGCCGGGTCACAAGCAGGGCGGCAGCGTCAGCCGCCATACGATCGACCGGCTCGCGCCGTTCATCGCGCAGCTGTATCGCTCGAAGGAACTGATCGGCTGGCTCGAGCAACTGTCCGGCGATCGTCTGCAGGTGTCGCCCGTCGACGACCCGCACGCGTACGCGCTGTACTACTACACGAAGCCGGGCGATCACATCGGCTGGCATTACGACACGTCCTACTACGACGGTCGCCGCTACACGCTGCTGCTCGGTGTGATCGACGAATCGTCGTGCCGGCTCGATTACGAACTGCACACGCGCAACGAGGACGTCGCCGACGTGCCGGGCTCCGTGCAGATTCCGCCGGGCGGTCTCGTGTTCTTCGACGGCGACAAGCTGCGCCATCGCATCTCGCCGGCCGGCGAGAACGAAATGCGCGTGTCGCTGACGTTCGAATACGTCACGAATCCGAACATGCGGCCGTGGCGCCGTTTCATGTCGAACATGAAGGACGCGATTGCGTACTTCGGCTTCCGTCAGGTGTTCCGTCAGTTGATGAAGCGCGGCGGGGATTCCGCATGACCCGCGCGGCCATGGTCCTGCTGTCGATCGGGGCAGCGCTGTTCGTTGCGCTGCTCGCCTGGCAGGGACTCGGCTCGGTCACGTCGACGCTGTTTGCAGCCGGCTGGGGCCTCGCGCTCGTCGCCGCATTCCACGTGGTGCCGCTGGTGCTCGATGCGACGGCGATCTCCGTGCTGTTCGACCGCCGTCGCGACGGCGTGACTGAGCGCGATGCATTGGTCTCGCGCTGGATCGGCGAATCGGTGAACAGTCTGCTGCCGGCCGGACAGATCGGCGGGCCGGTCGTGATGGTGCGGCAGCTCGCGCAGCGCGGCATGCGGATGCGCGACGCGGCAGCCGCGATCACCGTCAGCACGACGGCGCAAGCGCTCGCACAAATACTCTTCGCGCTGCTCGGCCTCGGCCTGTTCGGCGCGTACGCGGCGCACGGCGCGCTGCAGGATCTGCGCACCGCGGCGATCGTCGCGACGGCGGTGCTCGGCGGGATGATCGTGATGTTCTACGTCGCGCAGCGGCGCGGGCTGTTCGGCCGGTTGCTGCGGGTCGTGTCGAAGGTGTTCGGCAAGCGCGACTGGTCGTCGCTGATGACGCGCGCCGATGCCGTCGATGCAGCCGTGCACGACCTGTACCGCAATCGCGCACGCGTGGCCGCGAGTTTTGCGTTGAGCCTCGCGGGCTGGATCGTCGGAACTGTGGAAGTGTGGCTCGCGCTGCGCTTTCTCGGCCACCCGGTCGACTGGATCGATGCGTTGCTGCTCGAAAGCGTCGGTCAGGCGATCCGGGGTGCCGCGTTCGCGATTCCCGGTTCGCTCGGCGTGCAGGAGGGCGGCTATCTGTTGCTCGCTCCGCTCGTCGGTCTGCCGCCGGATGCGGCGCTCGCGCTGTCTCTCGCAAAGCGCGCACGCGAACTGATACTCGGCTTGCCGGGTCTGCTCTATCTCCATTTCAGCGAACGAAGCTGGCAGCGGCGGCGCGCGACAAGCGTGCCGGCTGTCGACTGATACTTTTTAAAGGACCGCCCATGCGCGCCATCATTCTTGCAGCGGGTCTCGGCCTGCGTCTCCAGCAGCCGGCGGGCGATCAGTTTCCGAAATGCCTGCTGCGCTTCGACGGCATGACGCTGCTCGAACGCCATCTGCAGATGCTCGAAGCCGCCGGCGTGACCGACGTCGTGCTCGCGCTCGGTTTCCAGCCGGAAACGGTCGAGAAGGAACTGCAACGGATCAACTGGCCGCACAAGGTCGAGATCGTGCTGAACCCGCGCTTCGACCTCGGCAGCGTGCTGACCGTGCACACCGTCGCCGATGCGCTGACGCGCGGCGGCGACGTGCTGCTGATGGACGCCGACGTGCTGTACGACGAGCGCATCCTCGCCGCGCTCGTGGCCGGTGACACGACGAACCGTCTGCTGATCGACCGCGATTTCGAAACCGGCGACGAACCCGTCAAGCTGTGCCTGAAGGACAACGTGCCGGTCGAACTGCGCAAGCAGCTGGCGGTGAATCTCGAGTACGACACGATCGGCGAATCGGTCGGCTTCTTCCGCTTCCGCGAGGAAACCGCACGCCGCTTCGCGCAGATCGTCGCGGGCTACATCGACAGCAACCGCGCGAACCTGCCGCACGAAGAAGCGGTGCGCGACCTGCTGCTCGAACGCACCCAGGTGTTCGATACCGCCGATGTGACCGGCGCACCGTGGATCGAGATCGACTTCCCGAACGACGTCGAACGCGCGACCCGCGAAATCCTGCCGCAACTGCAACCGATCGTCAGCGCATCGCGTTGAACGTGTGCATGTCCCTGTCGTTGAAGTTGAAGTTGTCTGGGTTGTTCTGATCCGTTCCGACTGTCCGGCGCCGCTTCTTAGCATTCCTCGCGGCGGCGCCTGATTCTCTCCTGCTGATGGCCTGATCGGGCCATCTTCCACGCTCCGATGCCGCTTGCCCTTGGCGCTTTCATCGTTCCCCTGATCGTCGCGTGTGCGATGTTCATGGAGAACGTCGATTCCACTGTCCTCGTCACGTCGCTTCCGGTCCTCGCCCGCGATCTCGGCCACGATCCGATCACCTTGAAACTCGCGGTCACCGCGTACGTCATCGGGCTCGGCGTGTTCATTCCGGTGTGCGGCTGGGTCGCCGACCGCTTCGGTTCTCGCACCGTGTTCCGCACCGCGATCGGCATCTTCGTCGCCGGCTCGATGCTGTGCGCGGCGTCGGGGTCGCTCGGCATGTTCATCTTCGCGCGCTTCGTGCAGGGCATCGGCGGTGCGCTGATGGTGCCGGTGGGCCGCATCATCATCTTCCGCTCGGTGCCGAAGTCGGACTTCATCCGCGCGGTGAATTACCTGACGGTGCCCGCGTTGCTCGGGCCGGTCGTGGGGCCGCCGCTCGGCGGCTTCATCACGACCTATCTGCACTGGCGCCTGATTTTTTTCATCAACATTCCGATCGGCCTGTTCGGCATCTGGCTCGCGAACAAGTACATCGCGAACGTGCGCGAAGCGCATCCTGGCCCGCTCGACTGGATCGGCTTCGTGCTGTCAGCCGGTGGCGCATCGCTGTTCATGCTCGGGTTGTCGCTGGTCGGCGGCGAGCTGATTTCGAATACGTGGGCGATCGGGATGTGCGTGGTCGGCGGCGTGCTGCTCGTGCTGTACTGGTGGTACGCGCAGCAGGTCGAACGGCCGGTGCTCGATCTGCGGCTGCTACGCATTCCGAGTTTTCATGCGAGCGTCGCCGGTGGTTCGCTGTTTCGCATCGGCCTCGGTGCAGTGCCGTTTCTGTTGCCGCTCGCGCTGCAGGAAGGGCTCGGGATGACCGCGTTCGCGTCCGGGTCGATTACGTGCGCGTCGGCGTTCGGTTCGATGTTCATGAAGACGCTCGCGCAGCGCGTGCTGCGTCGCTATGGTTTCCGTTCGGTGTTGATGGTCAATGCGGTATTCGCGGGCGCGGCGATCGCGGTGTATGGGCTGTTCTTTCCGGGCACGCCGCACTGGCTGATCTGGTGTGTCGTGCTGCTCGGCGGGTTCTTTCCGTCGCTGCAGTTCACGAGCTTGAATTCGCTCGCGTATGCGGATATTCCCAGCGCGGATGTGGGACGTGCGACCAGCGTGTCGAGCGTGATCCAGCAGCTCTCGCTCGGCCTCGGCGTGACGATCGCGGGCATCGTGCTGCAACTGTCGCGCGATCTGCATGGGCACACGACCGTCGTGCAGTCGGATTTCTGGCCGGCGTTCCTTGTCGTGGGTCTGTTCGCGGTTGCGTCGATTCCGGTGACTGCGCGTTTGCCACATGGCAGCGGCGATGAACTCGCACGCGGTGGGCGAGGGAGCGGCAGCGCTGCACACTGACCATCGCATAACAACGCGATAACGTCAGTCCTCCAGCGAATTCAGCGATTCATGCTGCACGATCGACTCGACACGATTCCGCCCATGCTCTTTCGCGTGATAAAGCGCGCGGTCCGCGGTTTCGACGATCCGATGCGGCGCGTCCATGTCGGGTGGTCCCGACACCGCGATCCCGATGCTCACCGACACGTAGTTGCCCAACGACGTTTCATTGCGGATGCGCAGCGCGCCGACCGCTTCGAGCATGTTGTCGGCGACGACCTGCGCGTAGTCCGCGTAGGCGGTCGGCATGATCGCCGCGAATTCCTCGCCGCCGTAGCGCGCGAGCAGGTTGCCGCGTGGCAGGATCGACTGCAAGGCGGCTGCTACTGCTGCGAGACACCGGTCGCCTGCGGGATGACCGTAGCGGTCGTTGAGCTGCTTGAAGTGATCGATGTCGATCAGCAGCAGGCTGAGTGGCACGCCGTCGCGAACCGCACGTCGCCATTCGATCGCCAGCGTCTGATCGAAGCAGCGACGGTTCGCCGTCTGCGTCAATGCATCGGTGAGCGCCATTTCCTCCAGGATGTCCCGGGCCATGCTCAACGCCCGCTGCGTTTCGACGAGCCGGCTCTGCAGAGCGGTTGTTCGCAGCATGTACACGAGCAGCGCGGTCAGCGTGCCGATCGTACCGATCACGAAATGCTCGCGTATCAGCACGAGGCTCAACACGAGCAATGCGACCGTATAAAAGACCGAGCTGCCGTTTTCGATGACGACGGCGAGCGGTCGCCGGTCTTCCGCCGCGTCGACGTCGATGCGTAGCGGCGGCTGCATCAGGCACGCGATGGCCAGCAAAAGGAACGGCACGTCGACGATCGTGTCCAGCAGGAGGCTTCCGCTGGAAGTCACGGCCCAATAGTTGTACACGGCGGCGACGACCGCATAGATCCACAGGTAGCCGCACAGGATCTCGTAGAACCTGCGCTCTTTTCCGCGCGGCTGGATCACCAGACGCAGCGTCGCCGCGATCGCGAGCAACGCGTTCTCGGCGTTGTAGGTCTGCGCCAGCGCGGAGACCGGAATCGGTTCGAGCGCGTGCTCCGAAAAAGGCACCACCGAAAACAGCGCGATGTACACGAGGTAGCCGGTCAGGACGGCCTGGGCCGCGTCGATCCACACAAAGAACGGAATCTGTCGCTCATTCGGCGCGAACGAAATGGCGAGGAGAATCGGCACGCCGTAGAGGAAGAAACTGAAGTCGGAGAACCACGTGATGTTGGGCAACAGCTGGATCTGGGTTTCCCACCCGCTGATCGTGATGCCGCAGGTCCACAGCAGCATGCCCAGGCTGAGCAGTACCCACGGCGCGCGCGCTGCAGGTTCTTCCGCACGGGCGCGCCGGACGCAGCTCGCGAGCGCCAGCATCGGCGCAAGAATCATGAAGAAGTAGGTGACCCGACTCGCCGACGAGCGAAACGTCGCGACGCATATCGCGTGCGCGCCCACAAAACACAGGGCGAACAGTGCCGCATGGGTCGGCTTCGGCAAATGGCGCAAGGTCTCCCCCCGGAGCTTGAGCAATGCAGATGAAAGCCATCGTAAGGTGGATGGCGAACCGGCTTCTGTTGTCTTGTGAATACCGGCGGTATCGGCATATCTTAGCCTACCGCCCATGAAGCGGAAGTTCGAACGCGGGCAGCGCTCGCGCGGCTGGATTTTGACAGCCGATAATCGTGCCCTTCGTGCCTTACCGTGCGCCCCAGGAGCCTTCATGCAACGACGTCGTTTCTTTGCTTCGCTTGGCCTGCTGGCGGCCGCTGTGTCCACGAAAAATACGCCGGCCTTCGCTGCGCAGCGTGTGCGCGATTCGACGACGACAGCGACCACAGCGGCCGGTGCGTTACGCCATTACCTGACCCGCATCGCCGCGCTCGATCGCAACGGCCCGCGCCTGAACAGCATCATCGAACTGAATCCCGACGCAGCGACGATCGCACATACGCTCGACGCGGAGCGCCGCACAGGACAGACACGCGGACCGCTGCACGGCGCGATCGTCGTCGTGAAGGACAACATTGCGACCGGCGACCGCATGTCGACGACCGCGGGTTCACTGGCACTCGACGGCGTGCGCGCGACGCGCGATGCAGCATTGATCGGCAAGCTGCGCGATGCGGGCGTCGTGATCGCGGGCAAGACGAACCTCAGCGAATGGGCAAACATCCGCTCGACGCATCCGACGAGCGGATGGAGCGCACGCGGTGGCCTCACGCGCAATCCGTATGCGCTCGACCGCAACACGAGCGGCTCGAGTGCGGGCTCGGCGGTTGCGGTGGCTGCGGGTCTCGCGGACATGGCGATCGGTACGGAGACCGACGGATCGATCGTATCGCCGGCGTCGATCAACGGCGTGGTCGGACTGAAGCCGACGGTCGGTTGCGTGAGCCGCGACGGCATCGTGCCGATCTCGCACACGCAGGACACTGCCGGTCCTATCGCGCGTACGGTGACTGACGCCGCGCGACTGCTGCGCGTCATCGCAGGCTCGGACCCGCGCGACCCTGCAACACAGGATGCCCCCCCTCCCGACGACTACGTCGCCGCACTCGACCCGAACGCACTGCGCGGCGCACGCATCGGCGTGGCGCGCAATTTCTTCACGGGCCGCGACGACGTCGACAAACAGATCGAGCGAGCGCTCGCGCAACTGGTCGTGCTCGGTGCCGAACTCGTCGATCCGGTCGATCTGCCGAAGGTGCACTACGAAGCCGCCGAGCAAGCGGTGCTGTTGTACGAGTTCAGGCACGACCTGCCGCTCTGGCTCGCGACGTTCGCGCCTCACGCGCCGGTACATACGCTCGCCGATGTGATCGCGTTCAACGACGCGCATCGCACGCAGGAGATGCCGTACTTCGGCCAGGAGCAGTTCATCGAAGCACAGGGGCTCGGCGATCTCGACAGCGACGCTTATCTGAAAGCGCTCGCTGCGTGCCGTAAAGGCGCGCGCGATGACGGGCTCGAACGCGTGCTGCGCGACAACCGTCTCGATGCGATCGTCGCGCCGACGGGCGGCACCGCGTGGCTGACGGATATGCTCCGAGGCGACGGTGGCGGCGACGATGGATTCTCGACGCCGGCCGCGGTCGCAGGCTATCCGCATCTGACCGTGCCCGCCGGCATGGTGCGCGGGTTGCCGGTCGGCCTGTCGTTTGTCGGCGCGCCGTGGAGCGAAGCGCGGCTGCTCGCGATGGGCTACGCGTTCGAGCAGGCGACGCAATGGCGCAGAGAACCGCGCTTCGTCGCGCACACGGCGATGCCGTCGTCGGAGCGCTAACGGCAAACGCACGGCAAACGCACGTGCGAAAAACCCCATCCCGCCAACACTCAATTCAGAAAAAACCGAAAGCCACAGCAGCCCGAACCAAAAATTCCACATGACCCTGGCCCGTACAGTCACAACCAGTGCTGACGAATTCAGGAGAGAGTCATGTTGCTGGGCCATCCGGTGCTGTTCAAATCGCTGTGCTATGTCGACGGACGCTGGGTGCATAGCGACAGCGCGTCGACAGTCGCGGTGCAGAATCCCGCCGACCAGGAAGTGATCGGCCACGTGCCGATGCTCGAAGCGCCGCAGATCGAGGAAGCGGTCGCCGCCGCGCAGCGCGCGTTCGATACGTGGCGCTGGGTGCCGGTCGCGAAGCGTGCGGCATTGCTGCTGCGCTGGCACGAGCTCGTGCTGCGTCACCAGAACGATCTCGCGGGCATCCTGTCGCTCGAACAGGGCAAGCCGCTTGCCGAAGCGCGCGGCGAGATCGCGTATGGCGCGAGCTTCATCGAATGGTTCGCGCACGAAGGCCGGCGTCTGTACGGCCGCACGATTCCCACGCATATCGACGGCGCGCATCTCGGCACCGTGATCGAACCGGCCGGCGTCGCCGCGCTGATCACGCCGTGGAATTTTCCGTCGGCGATGATCACGCGCAAAGCGGCCGCCGCACTCGCGGCGGGCTGCACCGTCGTCGTGAAGCCGGCACACGAAACACCGTTCTCGGCGCTCGCACTCGCGCAGCTCGCCGAAGAAGCGGGCTTTCCGCCGGGCGTGTTCAACGTCGTGCTCGGCGAACCGCAGATGGCGATGGAAACACTGGTCCGCGATCCGCGCGTGCGCACGGTGAGCTTCACCGGTTCGACGCGCGTCGGCGCACTCGTGATGCAAACCGCCGCGCAGGCGGGCATCAAGAAGACCGCACTCGAACTCGGCGGCAATGCGCCCTTCATCGTCGCGGCGGACGCCGATCTCGACGAAGCGGTGCGCGTCGCGGTCGCGGCGAAGTTTCAGACGTCGGGGCAGGACTGCTGCGCGGCGAATCGCATTCTCGTGGCGCGGCCGCTGTACGAACAGTTCGTCGAGCGCTACAGCGATGCGGTGCGTGCGCTGCGTGTCGGCGCGGCGTTCGAAAGCGCGGCCGACGTCGGCCCGCTGATGCATCAAGGCGCGTTCGATGCGACTGTCGCGCGTGTCGACGATGCGCGTCGCAAGGGCGCGCGTATCACGACGGGCGGTGCGCCGCATCCACGAGGCGGCTGGTTCTTCGAGCCGACCGTGATCGCCGACGCAACGCCCGGCATGCGTGTCTACGACGAAGAAAATTTCGCGCCGATTTCGGCGGTGTCGCCGTTCGACACGCTCGACGAAGCGATCGATCGCGCGAACGACACCGAGCACGGCCTCGCCGCGTACCTGTGCGCGCGCGACCTGAACACTGTGTTCCAGACGATCCGCCGGCTCGCGTTCGCGATGGTGTCGGTGAACGGCGCGAAGTTCACCGGCGCGCCGGTGCCGTTCGGCGGGATGAAGGCGTCGGGGCTCGGTCGCGAAGGCGGGGCCGAAGGCTTCGAGCCGTTCGTCGAGACGCGTTACTTCTGCCTCGGCCAGCTTGGCCTTCCAGGCCAAGCTGCCTGAACCGGCATGATCCTGGCAAATGAACTTGCTGCATAAGCTTTAACGTCAGCCCAATTCAACGTCACGTCTCAAAGAGAGGACCATCATGACTCAACTCGACCAGCTATTCGCCGCCGACCGCGCGCACTTCATGCATCCGTCGACGCACGCGCACGATCACGCGAGCGGCGCACTGCCGGGCCGCATCGTCACCGGCGCGAAGGGCATCCGCATCGAGGACCATCAGGGAAAGTCGTACATCGACGCGTTCGCGGGACTGTACTGCGTGAATATCGGCTACGGCCGCACTGAAGTCGCCGAAGCGATCTACGAACAGGCGAAGCAGCTCGCGTACTACCACACGTACGTCGGCCACTCGACCGATACGATCATCGAACTGTCGTCGCGGATCATCGACTGGGCGCCCGCCGGCATGAAGAAGGTTTACTACGGCATGTCCGGCTCGGACGCGAACGAAACGCAGATCAAGCTCGTCTGGTATTACAACAATGTGCTGGGCCGTCCGAACAAGAAGAAGATCATTTCGCGGCAACGCGGCTATCACGGCTCGGGCATCGTCACCGGTAGCCTCACGGGACTCGCGAGTTTTCATCAATGCTTCGATCTACCGATCGATCGCGTGAAGCACACGGTGTGTCCGCATTGGTATCGGCATGCACCGGCCGGCATGAACGAAGCGCAGTTCGTCGCGTACTGCGTCGAAGAACTCGAGAAGCTGATCGCTCAGGAAGGCGCCGACACGATCGCCGCGTTCATCGCCGAACCGGTGATGGGCACGGGTGGCATCCTGCCGCCGCCGGCCGGCTACTGGGCCGCGATCCAGCAGGTGCTGAAGCGCCACGACATCCTGCTGATCAGCGATGAAGTGGTGTGCGGCTTCGGCCGGCTCGGCTCGAAGATGGGCGCGCAGCACTACGGCATCGAGCCCGATCTCATCACGGTCGCGAAGGGGCTGACGAGTGCGTATGCGCCGCTGTCGGGCGTGATCGTCGGTGAGCGTGTGTGGGACGTGATCGATCGCGGCTCGCGCGAACTCGGACCGATGGGACACGGCTGGACCTATTCGGGCCACCCGATTTGCGCGGCGGCCGCGCTCGCGAATCTCGACATTCTCGAACGCGAGAACCTCACGCAGAACGCAGCCGATACCGGCGGCTATCTGCTGCAGCAACTGCATGCCGCGTTCGATGCGCATCCGCTCGTCGGCGAAGTGCGCGGCGCGGGGATGCTCGCGGCGCTCGAGTTCATGGCGGATCGCGACGAACGCCGGCCATTCGATGCGACGCTGAAGGTCGGGCCGCGCGTGTCGGCTGCTGCGCTGCAACGCGGTTTGATTGCGCGCGCGATGCCGCACGGCGACATCCTCGGCTTTGCGCCGCCGCTCGTCACGACGCGTGCGGACGTCGACGAGATCGTGCGGCTCGCGCGCGAAGCAGTCGATGAAGTCGCGGGCCAGGTGCTTGCGCAGCCGGCCTCCGCATAACGCGAAACACGCGTAAACAACGCACGCGCAAACACGCGCACAGCCGCGCCGCTGCATGCCATCAGGGCATGCAGCGGCTTCGCAAACGGGCAATTGGCGTGTTATAAGCCCAAGACAGACTTTTTGTGCCAACAGAGGAACTGTCATGGGGGACACCCAATGAAATTAATCGAAAAAAGCAAGTTGTCCGCTGCCGCTCTCGCAACTGTCGCGCTCGTTTCCGTTTCTGCAGGCTTTATCGAAACCGCACCGGCGTACGCGAAAGCCCCGTCGAAGGCACAGCCGACCGTACTCGATGCGTCGGCCGTCGCGGTCTCGGACAAGTACGGCGCAGATGCCGCCGAACAGATTTTCAAGGAAGGCGGCAACGCGGTCGATGCTGCCGTCGCGATTGCGTTCACGCTCGCCGTCACGTATCCCGAAGCAGGCAACCTCGGCGGCGGCGGCTTCATGACGCTGTACGTCAACGGCAAGCCGTACTTCATCGACTATCGCGAACGCGCGCCGCTCGCGGCAACCAAGAACATGTACCTCGACGACCAGGGCAATGTCGTCAAGGACAAGAGCCTGATCGGTTACTACGCGGTCGGCGTGCCGGGCACGGTGGCCGGCATGTGGGAAGCGCAGCATCGCTTCGGCAAGCTGACGTGGAAGCAGGTGCTCGCGCCCGCGCTGAAGTACGCACGCGATGGTTTCGTCGTCGACGAGCAGCTCGAGAAGCGACGCGAGGACGCGTCGAAGGATATCGCCGGCAGGACGAACTTCGACACGTACTTCGGCGGGATGAAGCAGGGCGCGACGTTCAAGCAGCCCGATCTTGCCGCGGTACTCGCGCGCATCTCGAACAATGGCGCGAAGGAGTTCTACGACGGCAAGACGGCCGACCTGATCGCGGCCGCGATGCGCGGTCACGGGCTCATCACGAAGCAGGACTTGCAGCAGTACAAGGCCGTGTGGCGTCAGCCGATCCAGGGCAAGTGGAACGGCTATGACGTGATCACCGCGCCGCCTCCGAGTTCGGGCGGTATCGGCTTGCTGCAACTGCTGCAGATGAAGGCCGACCTTGCGCCGGACTTCAAGGACGTCACGCTGAATTCGCCGCAATACGTGCACCTGATCGCGGAAATCGAGAAGCGCGTGTTCGCGGACCGCGCGCAATACCTCGGCGACCCGGATTTCTATAAGGTGCCGATTGCACAGCTGACCGACCCCGCGTACATCGCGAAGCGCGCGGCCGAAGTGAATCCGGACAAACCGTCCGACACGAAGAGCGTGCAGCCGGGCCTCGGCACGTCGATGCCGGAGAAGGCGGAAACGACGCACTTCTCGGTGGTCGACAAGTGGGGTAACGCGGTGTCGAACACGTACACGCTGAACGGCTGGTTCGGTTCGGGCGTCGTCGCGGAAGGCACGGGCATCCTGCTGAACGACGAGATGGACGACTTCTCCGCGAAGCCGGGCGTCGCGAACATGTTCGGCGTGGTGGGCAGCGACGCGAACTCGATTGAACCGAAGAAGCGTCCGCTGTCGTCGATGAGCCCGACCATCATGACGAAGGACGGCAAGGTGTCGCTCGTGATCGGCACGCCGGGCGGCTCGCGGATCTTCACGTCGATCTTCCAGGTGATCAACAACATCTACGACTTCAACATGCCGCTGAAGGATGCGGTCGCCGCGATGCGCTTCCATCACCAGTTGTTGCCGCCGAACACGATCTTCTGGGAGCCGTACCATCCGATCGACGGCGAACTCGCGAAGCAGATCGAAGCGAAGGGCTACGTGCTGAAGGGGCAGGATTTCAGCGGCGACATCCAGGCGATCAAGATCAACGGCGATACGCCGGAGCCGGCAGCGGATCCGCGTGGGCGTGGGGTGACGCGGTTGATTCGGTGATGCTAGTTTGACGAGGTGGTGCTGTAGTGAGGAAGGCGTCCTGCGGGACGCCTTTTTCTTGATCTGATGACTTTGGACGGGTTTATTTGACGCCGTCGCGAGACGGCGTTTCGGCGAGGGCCGTGTCCGCCGGTCCCCATCCCGGGATGTTCAGGTAGTAGCGGGTCGAGCGCCCGGCACCGACCTGGGACAACAGCCCCATGTCCTCGAGTTCGATGAGTTCACGCGAGGCCGTGGCTCGCGACGTGCCGCCGATACTCTCGTATTTTTTTGTGCTCATGCCGCCTTCGAACCCGTTGGGTCCGGCGTCGAGGAGCAGGTTGACGACTTTGCGTTGTCGGGTCGTGAGTACCTTGTCCTGATGGTTCATCCAGAAGACGGCTTTGCCGAGCGCGGCATCTACGGCCGTGGACGCCTCTTCGCAGGACACGCGCACCTGTTCGACGAACCATAGAACCCATTCGGTCACGTCCAGATCGCCGTGCTGCGCGCGTTCGAGCTGCTCGTAGTAGTCCCGTCGCCGGTCGAGCAGGCGCTGCGAGGTTCGGATCAGGCGGCTGACTTCGCCGCTGTCGCGTGCCAGCACAAGGTCGATGAGGACCCGGCCGATGCGGCCATTGCCATCCTCGAACGGGTGGATCGTTTCGAACCAGAGATGAGCGAGCGCCGCCTTGACCAGACTGTCGTGTTCGGTCGTCGCGTTGAACCAGTCGAGGAGCGTCTGCATGTCGGCCGGAACGCGGTCCGACGACGGGGCCTCGTAGTGGATTTTTTCGCGCCCGAGATGCCCGCTGACGATCTGCATCGGCTCCGCATGCTGGCGGTAGGCGCCGACAAGAATGCGGGTCATGCCCGAGTAGCCGGTCGGAAAGAGTGCAGCCTGCCACGCGTACAGACGTTCGTGCGTGAGCGGCGCTTCTCTTTGCCGCACCGCGTCGTCCATGATGTCGAGCAGGCCTTCGACGTTGCGGGGCGCGTTGGGCCCATCCTGATTCCCGACACCTAAGCGCCGCGCCACGGACGAGCGCACGGCAGTGAGGTCGATACGTTCGCCCTCGATGGCGGCCGTCGCAACCGCGTCCTGGCTCCAGGCTTCGGCGGCGAGTTCGAGGCGCTGTTCGAAGCCAAGGCTCGCCAGTTTGCCTTCGACGACGCCTTGAGCTCGATGCGCGCGGGCCAGCTCACCGCCGACGCGAACCGCGTCGTAGTGCATCCCGGGCCACGTGGGGGCTTGCCAGATGAGCGAAGGGGGCGATGACATGGTCTTGGGTGAGCGCTGAGGCGATTGTGGGTGCTATTCGACTCGGATTGTGAGTCGAATAAGTATAGCTCACGATGAGTCGATTGACTGTCTAATCGACTCAAATCGTGAGTTGATAGCTGCGCCACTTTTTTTCACAGCAGCAAGCACCTCGCCCCACCCAGCACCCCCATCACTTCAAGCCTGCGCGCTCGGCGTCACCGTCAGCTCAACCCGCTGCGCCCCACGCAGCACCGACACGGCTACCGGACGATCGATCCTCGACGCGTCGAGTGTGCGTTGCAGACTGTCCACGCCGTCGATCGGCTGCTCATCGAGCGCGACGATGCGGTCGCCGGTCTGCAGGCCACCGGCCGCGGCCGGGCTGCCCTTGACGACTTCCATCACATGCACGCCGCTCGACGCCGTGAGCCCGAAGTAGCGCTGCACGCGTCGCGAGATCGGCGTCGTCGTGCCCGCGACGCCGATGTACGCGCGCCGCACGCGACCATACGTGAACAGCTGCATGATCACCCACTTCGCGGTATCGATCGCGGTGGCGAAGCAGATCGCCTGCGCGCCCGGAATGATAGCGGTGTTCACGCCGATCACCTGACCCGCCGAATTGATCAGCGGGCCGCCCGAGTTGCCGGGGTTCAGCGCGGCGTCGGTCTGGATCACGTCGTAGATCATGCGGCCCGACGTCGAGCGCAGCGACCGGCCGAGCGCGGAGATCACGCCGGTCGTCACGGTCTGCGCGAGGCCGAGCGGATTGCCGACCGCGATCGCGATCTGACCGACCTGCAATTTGCCCGATTCGCCAAGCTCGACGTGCGGCAGCGGCTCCGCCGAGCCGATCCGCAGCACCGCGAGGTCACTGTCCGGATCGTCGCCGACCAGATCGGCGTCGTAGGTCGCGCCTTCGGCGAGCGTCACGCGGATGTGCGTCGCGCCGTGCACGACGTGGCTATTGGTCAGCAGATAGCCGTCGGGTGTGAACAGGAAGCCCGAACCGGTGCCGCCGCGTGCGCCACGGCCGTTCGAGTCGCCGGGCGTGCGGCGCTCGACAGAAATGTAGGCGACCGCCTGCCGCACGCGCTCCAGCGCGCCGATGACGGTGCGGGAGTACTGGTCGAGCAGGGCGGCATCGGCGAGCGGATTCGAGGTGAGGGTGTCGGGCGCGGCGCCCGCCGCTTCGGCACCCGATAAATCGTCAATGAAACGGGGACGGCTTCCCATGGCGAAGCTCCGATAAACGGGATCGGAGATGCGGGGCTGGGGAGGGGTTTTTCAAGGGCGGTCGGGTGCGATGCTGCGGCGGTAGACCTTTCGTGTGTCGACTCGACAGGCGATGCTATGCTCAGACGCCTCCCGTCGATATGAATTCAGTTTGCCGATGCAAAACCTTTGTTCGATCCGCCGTGTCCGCGCGACCGATCTGCCGACAGTCGATGTCGAGCGCAACCCATGCTGACCTCCTGCTTCTGGAGCGGCGACGCGATGCGCAGCCGACGCGTGAGCGACATCGTGCTATCCGGCACGGTCGACGTGCCTGCACCGTCTGCACGTCTGCTTGCGGACTGGGAAAGAGAGATATCGACACGCATGGTGCTGGAGCCCGGTGACGTCGAGCCGATGCCTCTCGCGCGAGCGCAGGCGCGCTGGCCGGACTACACGTGCTGCGTGCAGGCCGTGTCCGACTGGACGCGTGAGCTTGGACTGCCTGGCGTACTGGCCTCCAGCGACGTCGCCCTCATGGCCTGCCGCGGTGCGCGCTACCACCATGACGGCGAGCAATATGGCGGCTCGGCCTTTTGCAATCTTTTCCTGAGTGAGGACAGGGGGCTGGATGTGCATTTTCCCGCTTTGGGCCAGCGCATTCCGCTAAGCCGGGGAACGGTTCTGATCTTCGATACCGGCCAGCCTCATGGCGTCATTCGACGCGGCCGCAGCGGCTTCGATCTTGCCGACTTCTCGATGGACCAGGATGACGTCCAGATCTTCCTGACCTGGGAACTTCCCATTGAAGATCCTCATGTCGCGCATGCACTGAAGGTTGCCTTCGACATCGCGCCTTCGACCTCATTGCAACCGAACGACGAAGGCGTCCGGTTAAATGGCGAACGGGTTTACGTGTGCCCGGAGTCGGGTCGTTGGAGCAGGATCGACTGATTGCAGGGATGACTTCACCCAAAAGCCCACGCCCATGCCGCGCGAACACGACGCGCACGGTCTTCGAAGAGATACGACGCAACCAGCGCGAGAAGACCCGAAGTAATACCCGTCACGATGTGCTCGATATAAGGAATGCGGTAGCGACTCGCATGCGAGTAGGCGTCGCCCAACATTGTCAGGACACCGACGACCAGCGCGTTGCCGTATCGATTTCCGTAGAGTTTCGACGCGGGTGTGAAAGTCAGCAGCACGGCGAGGAGCCCGGTGAACAGACCTGTCCTGAATGCAATCGACCAGTGGACAAGGCTCATGACATTGCCCCAGCTTCCCTGCATGCAGGTCATGCATGCGCTGGTTGGTTGCCAGAAACGCTGGATAAACAGCCTGAAGCGGCGCTTCCACTCACTCGACATGATCTTTTGCCTCTGCTGCGGCCGATGCTGCTATACGTTACTCGCGTCTAAAACTGAGAATACCTCGTCCCATTGGATTACCGGGTATGAGCAGATTAGGCATCCAGGCCGTCCTGACGTCGAGCGTGTCTCCTTCTAGTGTGTAGAAGCGTTCCTGCTCAGTGCCGTTCCAGGCCTCATGCCCGCATGAGTCAATCTTTGTGATGAATCGGTCCTCCTCTATCCGATACCGTCCCGTATAGGTCATCAGAGTACGGAAAAGCGCGACCAGTTTCTCGTCGGTATTTCCTGGCTCCCGCGCCTGTGCGGTGACCAGCACCATCATTCGCCCATCGGGATGGAAAATCAGGTGCCCGTTGGGGTGGGTGCCCCACGGTTGGGTGCGCTCCCCTGAATCCTGACGCTCAGTCTCAAAAGAAACCAGCTGCCAGCAACCATGGAGCTTGCTGTTGTGCTCAGACATATCTCCTCCTGGAGTTGCAGTATTTCACTTAACCGGCTTGCGCAGACACGTTGTCGTGCCGATTGACCGCCTGCTCGAGCAGCGAGCGCGACAGCAGCTTATGAAACGGCATGATCGCAAACAAATAGATTCTTCCAAGCGGATGGTTGATTTTGACCAGCGTTGAAATCGTCACTTCCGATCCCCTCACACCCGGTTGAATGCCTATCCAGACGCGGAAATCCAGATGCCTGTCGTCACCACCGACGACGACTTCAGTGTTTGTACTGGAGATAATCGGGAACACGTCGATTTTCCCCAGCCCGCGATCTTTGAAGTCCACGCCTGCCTTTAGTCCGAACGGTGCCACGATTTCGTTACGCAAGGCCATCAGACTTCGGACCATGTGCGGCGGATCGGCGAACACGGCGCGCGCGGCCTGTTCGGCGTTGACGTAGGTTCGATCTGCCTGAGCGGAATAACCGTCGGCGAAATCGATGCGCGACAATCCTGACGCACTAATTGCCGCCGCCGGCGTGGGAATCAGCAAGACTTTGTTTGTCATGAGTGCCCCTGGTGAAATTTGCAATGTGAAGGGTGCGGCAATATTGCGGGCTGGATGCGGACCGACTCTAGCCTGCACCACTGCGCCGTAGCCGCCCGGCGACAAAACCTTCCTTGTATTGCTTCAGCGAGCGGCTTCCTGAACATCGCGGTTTGATTAGGCGGCTTTTACCTGCTTCCCAAAATTGTCACCGATTCCAGGCGCGCGGTCGAATGTCCATTCATGGCCGAAAGCGCCTAATTACCGTATTTCACCGTCCGCATCGCTCGACAACCCCCAACCCCCGCCGCACCCACACAAAACTTGCCCGATTCTCCAGAATTCGTGCAGGATTCTTCGAAACATCACAGCGGCGGATCCGGCCCCGCCGGGAAGGATTTATCCTGTGCAACGCCCCGTTGCGCCGCCGTACGGTCCGACGTGGCGGCACTGAACCAAGGAACGAGCATGCGAATCGACGATTTTCTCTCGGACATTGTGCAACCTCCCCGGCCCGCCGACAGCACGGGCGAACTCGAGGCGATGCAGGCAAAGCTGGTCGAGCTGCTGGACCGTCTGACCGGTCCGTACCTCGAAGGCACGACGCAAACGCCGATCCCCGGCGTGTGGATTCACCGGATCGCGCATCCGGGACCGCCGCAGTATCACCTGCAGGTGCCGCTGTTCGCGGTGATTGCGCAGGGCGCGAAGCGGATGTTCGTCGGCGACGAGGTGTACGAGTACGACCGCTTCAACTATTTCGTGTCGACGGTCGAGCTGCCGGTCGCGGGGCAGGTGGTCGTCGCGAACGAGTCGGAGCCGTACCTCGGCATGCGGCTCGACATCGATATGGACGCGGTGCGCGAACTGATCCGCGAGGAGATGGTGCGGCCGACGGATCACAGCGACGCGCCGGTCGCGCTGTCGGTGACGCAGCTCTCGGAGAATGTTCTCGATCCGGTGTTGCGTCTGCTGCGGCTGCTTGAAACGCCGCGGGATATTCCGGTACTCGCGCCGATGATCCAGCGTGAAATCCTCTACCGTCTGCTCGCCAACGGGCAGGGCGCACGGCTGCGTCAGATCGCGCTGCAGGACACGCACACACAGCGCATCTCGCGCGCGATCCAGGTGATGCGCCGCGACTTCGCGCAATCGCTGCGCGTGAACGATCTCGCACGCGATGTCCACATGAGCGTGTCGTCGTTTCATCAGCACTTCAAGGCCGTCACGACGATGAGTCCGCTGCAGTACCAGAAGCAGCTGCGGCTGCATGAAGCGCGGCGCATCATCTTCGAGCGCGATACGGATGTCGCGTTGACCGCGCGGCTCGTCGGGTACGAAAGCGCATCGCAGTTCACGCGCGAATATGGACGGCTGTTCGGCGCGCCGCCGCTGCGCGACCGGCGTCGCTGGTTGACGGAACAGGTCGAGGTCGACTGAGTTTCTTCGCGCGATCGTGCGGGGCCGGTGGGGCGAATGCCGGTTCGGTACGATCGCGGTTTCGTTGTCGTCCGTCACGGATTGACGTCTCCCGCCGCACCCTCCGCGCACCGCCACTTCATACGCAAGCCTTCGGACACCTTTAGAATGCCGGCTTCCGCCATTACGTAACGCAGAGCCAGCACATGCAACAGATTGACGCCGCACGCAGGACAGGCCTGGTATTGTTTGCCCTCGCCGTCGGCGGATTCGCGATCGGCACGACCGAATTCGCGACGATGAGTATCCTGCCGCTATTCGCGGACGGCCTTGGTATCGACGCGCCCACAGCAGGCCACGTGATCAGCGCGTATGCGCTCGGCGTGGTCGTCGGCGCGCCGCTGCTCGCGGTGCTTGGCGCGCGCGTGAACCGCCGTCAGTTGCTGATTCTGCTGATGGCCCTGTTCGCGATCGGCAACGGCCTGAGCGCGCTCGCGCCCAATTACCACTGGATGCTGCTGTTCCGTTTTATCAGCGGTCTGCCGCATGGCGCGTACTTCGGCGTCGCCGCGCTCGTCGCGACGTCGCTGGTGCCGGAGAGCCGTCGCACGGTCGCGGTAGGGCGCATGTTTCTCGGGCTCACGTTCGCGACGATCGTCGGCGTGCCGCTTGCGAACTGGCTCGGCCACGCGATCGGCTGGCGCTGGAGCTTCGGGTTCGCCGCGCTGCTCGGCCTGCTGACGATGACCACCGTACGCTTCTTCGCGCCGTCGACCCCCGCCGCCAAAGACGCGAGCCCGCTGCGCGAACTGAGCGCGCTCGCGCGTCCGCAGGTGTGGCTGACGCTCGGCATCGGTGCGATCGGTTTCGGCGGACTGTTCGCCGTGTATACGTATCTCGCCGACATTCTCGCGTCGGTCACGCATGTATCGGTTGCATCGACGGCGTTGATTCTCAGCGTGTTCGGCGTCGGCCTGACGGCCGGCAATCTGATCGTGCCCGTGTTCGCCGATCGCGCGTTGATGCGCACGGCCGGCTGGCTGCTCGTGTGGAGTGCCGTGACGCTGCTCGTGTTTCCGCTTGCCGCGCACAACGTGTGGGCGGTGACGATCGACGTGTTTCTGATCGGCATCGGCGGCGCGCTCGGCACTGTGTTGCAGACGCGTCTGATGGACGTCGCCGAAGATGCGCAGAGTCTCGCCGCCGCACTCAATCACTCCGCATTCAACACGGCCAATGCACTGGGTCCGTACCTCGGCGGCCTTGCGATCGCAGGCGGCTTCGGATGGACGTCGCCGGGCTGGGTCGGCGCGCTGCTCGCGGTGGCCGGCCTAGGCATCTGGTGGCTGTCGATCGTCGCGCAGCGCCGCAGCGACGATCGCGTACGCACCGTCGAAACCCGCGAATACGCCGAAACCGACGGCGTCTGATTTTTCTCATCCTCCTTCGTCGAGCCCTGGAGAATCGGGCAGGAAACAACGACGATCCGGCTACATCGCCGACCGCTTTCGATAGACCATAAGACCTGTTCCGACGCGCAACTTCACGAAGGTGTTGCGTCGGCGGTTCGGTATCGAAGCCGTGTGCGCCACGAGCCGTACGGCAGAAAGCGGCGGAGGAATCGACAGACCACGCACGACGCCCGCGCATGCCCACAGGCACACGCGCGACGCGCCGACTCGCGTGCGATTCCGACGCGGCACCGTCATCAACTGGAGGATGCGATGAAGCAACGGATTCTAGGTAAAGACCTGAAAGTGTCGGCCATCGGGCTCGGCTGCATGGGCATGACATGGGCGTACGGACAGGCCGGCGAGCGCGGCGCGATGATCAAGCTGATCCGCGATGCAGTCGAAAGCGGCGTGACCTTCTTCGACACGGCCGAAGTGTACGGCCCGCTGACGAACGAAGCACTGCTCGGCGAAGCGCTCGCGCCGGTGCGCGACCGCGTGGTGATCGCGACGAAGTTCGGCTTCGAACTCGATCCGATGGGCGGCCCGTGGCCGGTCGGACTGAACAGCCGGCCCGAGCACATCAAGGCCGTCGCGGATCAATCGCTGCAACGGCTGAAGACCGATCACATCGACGTGTTCTATCAGCATCGCGTGGATCCGCAGGTGCCGATCGAGGACGTGGCCGGCGCGGTCGGCGATCTGATCCGCGCGGGCAAGGTGCGGCATTTCGGTTTGTCGGAGGCGGGCGCGGACACCGTTCGCCGCGCGCATGCGGTGACGCCGGTCACGGTGCTGCAATCCGAATACTCGCTATGGTCGCGCGAGCTGGAGCAGAGCGTGCTTCCGACACTCCGCGAACTGGGCATCGGCCTCGTCGCGTACAGTCCACTCGGTCGCGGTTTTCTGACGGGCGCGGTGACGGCCGACACGTCGTTCGAAGCCAGCGATTTTCGCAACCGGCAGCCGCGTTTCTCGCCGGAGGCGCGCGAAAACAATCTGCGGCTCGTCGATGCGATCTCGGTGATCGCGAAGTCGAAGGGCTGCACGCCGGCGCAGATCGCGCTCGCGTGGACGCTCATCGTGCCGTGGATCGTGCCGATTCCGGGCACACGCCGTCATGAACGGCTCGTCGAGAACATCGGTGCAGCGGACGTGGTGCTCGATGCGGACGATCTGCGCAAGATCGACGACGCGCTGAACACGTTTGGTGTGAAGGGTGGGCGGTATCAGGAAGCGGATCTGGCGTTGACGAACCGGTAATCGGCGCGCGGGTTCGTTGCGGTTTGGTCTGTCGATGCGGGGTCGTTTGCGCGACCCCGCATTCGCTGGATCGTCACAGCCTCGCATCCAGCTCACGAATCGTCTGGTAGAGAACGCGAGTGCCATCGAGCAACTGCTGCGGCTCGATCCATTCCTCGGGGCAGTGACTGCGCCCGTTCAGACACGGGATGAAGATCATGCCGATCGGGCCCGTCGGCGCGACATAGACCGCGTCGTGTCCCGCGCCGCTCGGCAGACGCATGCTCGCGTATCCCAACGCGCCCGCGGCGCGCTCGACAGCATCCATCACAAGCGGCTGGCAGTCCGTCGGTTTCGCGCGACTGACATGTGCAGCGCTGGCCGATACGCGCAATTCGGCGAGATCGGCCGCGACGCTGTGCATCAGGTCTTCGGGAAAACAATCGAGGATGGCATCGCTGTCGCTGCGCACCTCGAGCATCAGTTCGACATGTCCCGGCACCGCGTTCGGCACGTTCGGCGTCATCGCAATCCGACCGATCGTCGCGACCACGTAATGCGGATTGCCGCTCTGTTTCGACGCAAGCCGGTACGCGCCGTCGATCAACCTCGCGGCGCCGACCAGGGCGTCGCGGCGGATGTCCATTGGCGTGGTGCCTGCATGATCGGGTTGTCCCGTCACGGTGATCAGCACCCGCCGAATCCCGACGATATTCGTGACCACGCCGATCGGCAATTGCCGGCTTTCGAGTACCGGCCCCTGCTCGATATGCAACTCGATAAAGGCCGCGGTGCTGTCCGGTTTGCGCAATGCGTGGGTCAGCGCATCGGGGTCGCCGCCGATGCGCCGCAACGCTTGCGCGAGTGTTTCGCCGTCCGCATTTTTCGAAGCCAGCATGCCCGCGTCGAGCCCGCCCGAAAACGCGCGGCTGCCGACGCATGAAATCCCGTAGTCGCTCGGTTCCTCGGACAGAAAATCGATGACCTCGAACGGATGATCGAGCGTGATCCCTTGCTCGTGCAGCGTATGCGCGACCTCGATACCGGCGAGCACGCCGATGATCCCGTCAAAGCGTCCACCGCCCACCACCGTGTCGCAATGCGAGCCGGTCACGATCGGCTTGCTCGCGCGCCCGGAACCTTCGCGCCGGCCGATCAGATTGCCGCCGGCATCCTGCGAAACACGCAAACCGGCCGCCTCGAACTCGCTGCGCAGCCAGACGCGAGCTTCTTCGAACAACGGCGAAAACGCCCGGCGTGTCCACGGAACATCGGGGCGCGTGAGTTGACTGAGACGCTCGACACGCGCGTTCAAACGCTCGGCATTGAGCGGCGGAAAAGGAATGCTGGACATGGCGGCGAATGGGCTCACGAGGCTGCCGGCAACATGCCGGCGCGGTTGAAGGAAGCGGGGCGCAGGAAACGTCCGTCGCCTTTCTGGTTCACGATGCGTGCACCGTCGAACACCTGTTGTCCGCGGCAGTAAGTCGCCGCGACGCGCACGTTGAACTCCATGCCTTCGAACGAACTCCATTGCACGGCGGCGAGGCTATGCGACGGATCGAACGCATAACGTTCGGGCGTGAGAATCGCGATGTCGGCGTCGGCGCCCGTGTCGAACGTGCCTTTGCGATCGTGCAGCAGGAAGTGGCGCGCGGGATTGCGGGCCAGCTGCTTCGCGACCATCGTCGGTGCAATGCCGTGGTTTTCGCAGCCGGTCCAGAACGCGGGCAACAGCGTCTCCAGTCCCGGACCGCCCGATGAATTCCGGAACACGTTTGGATTGCCCTTGCGTTCGAGTCCCCAGCTCACGTGGTCGGACGAGACGAAGGTACACGCGTCGTTGGCGATATGACTCCACAGCAGTTCGGTTTCCGCCTTCGGCCGGATCGGCGGATAGTGCTTGGTTTTCGCGCCGAAGCGCTTCGTATGCTCTTCGTGATTGAGCATCAGATACTGCACGCACGTTTCGATGGTCGCCTGATGCCCTGCGTTGCGATACATCGCGCACAGCTCGAAGCCCCGCGACGTCGACACGTGTACCGCATGAGCCCGCGCACCGGTCTCGGCGCCGATCTCGTAGATCAATGCGGTCGCGAGATTTTCGATCAACGGCGTATGCGCGCGCATGAACGCGTCCCAGCCGGTATCTCCGGCGTCGATCATCCGGCTCACGTTCTTGCGCGTCAGATCCTGCATCTGGTTGTGCACGCCGCACACGAGACCCGACGGCGCGATCAACCGGAATGCCTCGTACAGGTCATCTTCTTCGACGCGCGGAAAACGTCCGGGCGTGGCTTCGAAGGTCGAGAACTTGAACGCGCACACGCCACCGTCTATCAGGCCGGCTGCTGCCTGCAGCCCATGCCGGTCGTTGAGCGTGCCGAACAACGCGACGTCCACATGGCAGTCGCGCTCGACCTCGGCGATCTTCGCCTCCAGTTGCGCACGCGACGCAACCGGTTCGGGGTCGTCATAGGGCATGTCGACCATCACGGTCACGCCGCCCGCCGCCGCCGCACGCGACGCATGCCCCAGACCTTCCTGATTCGCCTGACTGCCGGAATGCACCTGGCCGTCGATCACACCCGGCATCACCCATTGCCCGCGCGCATCGACGAAATCCTTCGCGGCCGGCGGCGGTCCGTCGCCGCGCAGCGCCACGCGACCGTCGCGCACCGCGAGCCAGCCGTCCATCACGACACGTTCCGCGTCGACGATATTGCCGCGCACCACCAGATCGAAATCGCTCATCTTGCCTCCGTCTCCCGCGCGTTCGCGCTTCGGTGTCACCTGAATTCGGGCAAGTGTAGGCAGCGGCATTCCAAAATGTCTTATGCTTATTTATCCGGTCCACATAACATCAGGTTAATCATTTGAGACTGAATCTGCGGCAAATCGAAGTGTTTCGCGCCATCATGCTGACGGGGTCGATCAGCGGCGCGGCCAAGCTCCTGCACGTGTCGCAGCCCGCGGTATCGCGGCTGATTTCCTACGCGGAGCAACGGCTCGGGCTGTCGCTGTTCGAGCGGATCAAGGGGCGGCTTTATCCGACGCCCGAAGCGCGGCGCCTGTTCACCGAAGTGAACGTGGTCTATCAGGGCGTGCAGCGCGTCAACGAAGTGGCCGACGATCTGATCGAAAACCGCATCGGCCATCTGCGCATCGCATGCAGCCCGAACCTCGGGCAGTCGCTGATCCCGCGCGCGATCGCGTTGTTCTATGAGCGCTTTCCGGATGTGCGCATCATCCTGCACACGCTGCTGCCGAACATCCTGCTGCAGGCGGTGTTGACGCAGCAGGTCGACCTGGGCATCGCGTTCATGCAGGAGACGCATCCGAACGTCCAGATCCGCACGATCCACGAAAATCGTATCGTCGCTGCGCTGCCGGTCGGCCATCCTCTCGCGCAACGCGAGACGCTGCATGTACGCGACCTCGTCGATCAGCCGTTCATCGGCTACGGCAGCGATATTCCCTTCGGACAACTGGTGCGCAAGATGTTCGTCGACGCCGACTGCACGCTGCGTATCAAGACCGAAGTCCAGCAGGCTCACGTGGCTTGCGCGCTGGTTCAGGCCGGCGTCGGCATCGCGCTGATCGACGAGCTGACGATCGGTGGTCCGGCGTGGTCGAACATGGTCGTGCGGCCGGTCGAGCCGGCGGTCGCCGCGCCGGTCAGCGTGATTCACGCAGTGCTGGAACCGTTGTCGCGCACGGCGCAGGCGTTCATCGCGACGCTCGAAACGCTGCATACCGAGCTCTGATTGTCGACGCATCCGGCCTATCCGCGTATACCCGCCTCATAACATCGCGTTATGTTCCCGCCATAAAAAAGCAATACCGCGTTAAAAAATTGATTCCCTAGACTCACCCCATTCGATCGCTACACGGCACTGCACCTGGCCCGCAAAACGGCCGGCAGCGTGCGCGGCGTCGAGCACTTCTTAACGAACGATGGGGAAAGACATGGGGCGCATCCTGAATCTGCAGGACGTTGAAGCGGCCGTGAAAGGCGGCTCGGTGTTCGCCTGCGGCGGTGGCGGCTGGGCCGCGCACGGTCGCGAACTGGGGACGCTCGCGGTCACGATCGGTCGCCCCGAACTGGTATCGATCGACGAGCTGGCCGACGACGCATGGATCGCGACCGCTGCTGCGATCGGCGCGCCCGGCGGCCTCACCGAATGGGAGATGCTCGGCGCCGACTACGTGAAGGCCGTGCAGCTCGTGCAGGACGCGCTCGGCGCGTCGATCGCGGGCTTGATCATCGGCCAGAACGGCATGTCGAGCACGCTCAACGGCTGGCTGCCGTCCGCGCTGCTCGGCACCAAAGTCGTCGACGCGGTCGGCGATATCCGCGCGCATCCGACCGGCGACATGGGCTCGCTCGGTCTCGCTTCGAGCCCTCAACCGATGATCCAGGCCGCTGCCGGCGGCAACCGCGCGAAGCATGCGTACATGGAACTCGTGGTGCGCGGCGCGACCGCGAAAGTGTCGCCGGTGCTGCGCAAAGCCTCCGACATGTCCGGTGGATTCATCGCCAGTTGCCGCAATCCTGTGCGCGCTTCCTACGTGCGCCAACACGCGGCGCTCGGCGGCATCAGCCGCGCGCTGGCGCTCGGCGAAGCGATCATCGCGGCGGAATCGAAGGGACCTTCCGCCGTCGTCGACGCGATCTGCAAGGTCACGCAAGGCTCGATCATCGGTAGCGGCAAGGTGGTGCGCAACACGCTGAAGTACACCGACGAAGCGTTCGACGTCGGCGTCGTGGAGATCGGCACCGGCGCGCAGCGCTGTCTGATCCACGTGATGAACGAACACATGGCAGTCGACGATGCACACGGCGTGCGCATCGCCAGTTATCCCGATGTGATTACCACGCTCGATACGGACGGGCGCCCGATCAGCGCCGGCAATCTGAAGGAGGGCATGGAGATTCTGGTGCTCCATGTGCACAAGAAGCAGTTGCCGCTGTCGTCGTCGGTGAGCGATCCCGCCGTCTATCCGCCGGTCGAGAAAGCGCTGGGTATCGACCTGTCCGCGTACGCACTCGCCGACTAAGTTCAAGGAACCACCGAACATGAAACGCGAATTCAACGTCGCTTCCGGTACGACGCTGCGCTGCAAAGGCTGGCGACAGGAAGCATTGCTGCGTCTGCTGGAAAACGTACTGGCCGTGGGCGAGGACCCCGCGCAACTGATCGTCTACGCCGCGCTCGGACGCGCCGCACGCGACTGGCCGTCGCACGATGCGATCGTCCACGCGCTGAAGACCATGACCGAAGATCAGACGCTGGTCGTGCAGTCCGGCAAACCCATTGGCCTGCTGCGCACCCATGCGCGCGCGCCGCTCGTCATCATGGCGAACTGCAACCTGGTCGGCCAGTGGGCGAAGGCGGAGAATTTCTACGACCTCGAACAGAGAAACCTGATCTGCTGGGGCGGACTCACAGCAGGCGACTGGCAATACATCGGCTCGCAAGGGGTGATCCAGGGCACCTATGAAATCTTCTCGCGGATCGCCGAACGGCACTTCGATAACGATCTGCGCGGACGCTTCATCCTGACTGCGGGCATGGGCGGCATGGGCGGCGCGCAACCGCTCGCGGGCCGCATGGCGGGTGCAGCGATCCTGACGGTCGAAGTCGATCAAGAGCGTATCGACAAGCGCATCAAGATCGGCTTTCTGGAGAAGCAGGCCCGCGATCTCGACGAAGCGCTCGCGATGATCCGCGACGCGCAGGCGACGCGGGAGCCGCTGTCGGTCGGCCTGCTCGGCAATGCCGCGGAGATCTACGCGGAGATTCTCGCGCGCGACGTGATCCCGGACATCGTCACCGATCAGACCGCCGCGCACGATCTCGTCTACGGCTACGTGCCGATCGGCCACACGCTCGACCAGGTGCGCGCGCTGCGCACGACCGACATCCCCGCGCTGATGAACGCGAGCCGCGCGTCGATCGTGCGTCATGTGAACGCGATGCTCGGGTTCAAGGATCGCGGCGCGATCGTGTTCGACAACGGCAATCTGATTCGCACGCATGCGAAGGACGGCGGCGTCGAGCGCGCGTTCGAGATTCCGGTGTTTACCGAAGCGTTTCTGCGTCCGTTGTTCTGTCGCGCGATCGGGCCGTTCCGCTGGATCGCGTTGTCGAACGACGCCGACGACATCCGCAAGATCGACGACTACCTGATCGAGCATTTCGCGGACAACGCGATCGTCGTCAACTGGATCCGGCTCGCGCGTCAATACGTGCCGTTCGAAGGTTTGCCCGCGCGCATCGCGTGGCTCGGCCATGGCGAGCGCACCGAACTCGCGCTCGCGGTCAACCGGATGGTGCGCGAAGGCGTGCTCAGCGGGCCGGTGGCCTTCACGCGTGACCATCTCGACGCCGGTGCGATGGCGCATCCGAACATCATGACCGAGAACCTGCGCGACGGCTCGGACGCGATCGCCGACTGGCCGCTGCTCAATGCGATGGTTAACTGCTCGTCGATGGCGGACCTCGTCGCGATTCACTCCGGCGGCGGCGGCTACAGCGGCTATATGACAAGCGCGGGCGTGACCGTGGTCGCGGACGGCACCGCACAGGCCGACGAACGCCTGCAACTGTCGATGACCAACGACACGTCGATGGGCGTGATGCGCTACGCCGATGCAGGCTATCCCGAGGCGCTCGATGAAGCCGAACGCAAGTCTCTTGCCTACATCCGGATCTGATCCCATGTCCCATACGAGCCCCATCGCGGCGAGCGACGCCGCCGATGTTCCAGTCGCGCCCGGTGCGCAGCAGACCGGACGCCGCGCGGTACTGGCCGCGTCCATCGGCAATGCGCTGGAGTGGTACGACTTTTCGGTGTATGCGTTTTTCGCGGTGTATATCGCGCAGAACTTCTTTAGCCACGGCGATGCCGGTGCCGAATTGCTCGAGGCGTTTCTTGCCTTCGGGCTCGGCTTCGTGGTGCGTCCGTTAGGCGCGCTCGTGCTCGGGGTCTACGGCGACCGCGTGGGCCGCAAGGCTGCGTTGACCGTCACGATTCTGGTGATGGCACTGGGTACGGCGATCATCGCGTTTGCCCCGCCTTATACCGCGATTGGGTTCGGCGCGCCGTTGCTGATCGTCTGCGGACGCATGCTGCAAGGCTTCTCTGCCGGCGGCGAAGTGGGTGGGGCGGCCGCGTTCCTGATCGAACATGCGCCGCCGGACAGGAAGGGCAAATACGCGTCGTGGCTGCAGGCGAGCATGGCGATTTCGAACATCCTCGGAGCGTTAGTCGCGACAGCTGTCACGTTGCTGTTGAGCCGCGAGCAGATCGGCGAATGGGGCTGGCGCGTGCCGTTCATCCTCGGACTCGCGATTGCACCGGTCGGCTTGTGGCTGCGCAAAACGCTGCACGAGACGCCGCAGTTCGAAGCGGAAATGGATCGTCAGCATCGTGCGCATCAGGCCGCCAGAACGCCGCTGCTGCAGGTGGTGCGCGACTATCCGCAGGCACTGGCAACCGGCTTTGGCTTCTCGGTGCTGTGGGCGGTGTGCGTGTATGTGTTGATCATCTTCATGCCGATCTACGTGCAGCGCACGCTGCACTTTCCGGGTAAGCAGGCATTCCTCGCGGCGTTGATCGGCAACTGCTTCATGGCGGTGACCTGCGTCTATGCCGGCGCATGGTCCGACCGCTTCGGACGGCGCACGGTGCTGACCTGGGGCGCCGCGTCGATGCTGATCGGCGTCTATCCGTTGCTGGTGTGGCTACAGGCCACGCATACGCTGTTTGCGCTGATCGTGGTTCAGGTGCTGTTCTGCGTGATGGTCGCGCTGTTCACCGGCGTGGCCCCATCCGCGCTGTCCGAGTTGTTCCCCACGCGCGTGCGCTCGACCGGCATGTCGCTTTCGTATAACGCGGCGGTGACGATTTTCGGCGGCTTCGCCCCCGCCATCCTGACGTGGTTGACCGAGAGCACGGGGAATGTCTTCGCGCCCGCGTGGTACGTCATGGCCGCCAGTGTCGTTGCGTTGATCTCCCTCGTATGGCTCCGTCGTCAAGTCGAACTATAAACAAACAAGGATCCCGAATCATGTTGCGACCCATCCGCTGCGCGCTCGTTGTAGCCGCGCTGGCCCATGCCTCTTTCTCATTTGCCGATGTCGTGCTCGACGGTCATTCCGCCACGCCGGAAATCATCGCCCGTATCGCCGACGGCGAAACCATCAGCGTTGCGCCGGTGGCGATGAAGCGCGTCGAAGCTGCGCATGCGGTGCTGCTGGAAGCCGCGCAGGCCGGCCAGCAGATCTACGGACTGACGACCGGCGTCGGCGAGAACAAGGATCGCTCGATGGTCGACGCGAAGGGCAAACTGACGCAGGAAATCATCGATGCGTCGGGGCGCTTCAACGTCGGTCTGATTCACGCGCATTCGGGCAGTGTCGGCCCTGACATGGACGTGCGTACCGCACGCGCCGCGATGGCAGCCCGTCTGAACGCGATGCTCAACGGCGGTGCCGGTGTGCAAACCAGCATCGTCGATACCTATGTGCAGTTCCTGAATCGCGGCGTGACGCCGGCGATGCCGTCGGGCGGTTCGCTCGGCGAGGCGGACATCACGATTCTGAGTCACGTCGGTCTCGCGATGCTCGGTGAAGGCGACGTTTACTACCAGGGTCGCAAGATTCCTGCGTCCGAAGCACTCGCCTCTACCGGTATCAAACCGATCCAGCCGTACGGCAAGGACGCGCTCGCGATCCTGAGTTCGAACGCGTATTCGGCGGGAATGGCGGCGCTGGCGCTCAACGACATGGGCCGCCTGCTGAAGGTGTCGAAGCTGGTCTACGCATTGAGTCTGCAGGCGTTCAACGGCAATGTGTCGCCGTTGCTGCAGGACACGCTCGCGTTGCGCCCGTTCCCGGCGACCGTGCGAGCGGGTGACGAACTGCGCACACTGCTGGCCGGCAGCAGCATCTGGAATCGCGACGACAAGCGTGCGCTGCAGGATCCGTTGAGCTATCGCGACGGGGTGTATCTGATCGGCGAAGAAGAGCGCGCATATGCGAGCGCGCAGGCACTGCTCGCGATCCAGCTCAATTCGTCCGATGACAACCCCGGCGTCGCGGTGAACGTCAAGGCGCACTCGGCGCGCTGGCAGGATCGCCACGGTTATGTCGATGCGAACGGCGTGACCGGCGCGGTGCTGCCGAGCGCGAACTTCGAACCGCTGCCGTGGGTGCTGTCGTTCGAAGAACTGGGACTGGTGCTCGGGCATAACTCGCTCGCGTCGGCGCAGCGCATCATCAAGCTGAACGATCCGGTACGCAGCGGCCTGTCGCGCTTCCTCGGCACGGCACAGACCGTGCACGCGTTCGGCGCGATGGAAAAGCCGCCGGTGGCGCTCGCCGAAGAGAACAAGGAACTCGCGATGCCGGTGTCGATGGACTATCTGCCGGTTGCCGGCGATATCGAGGACATCGCGACCAACGCGCCGCGCGTGGTCGAACGCGTGCAGCAGCAGATCGACAACAGTTTTACGCTGCTGGGTATCGAGTTGATTCATGCGAGTCAAGCCGTCGATCTGCGCAGGCAACAACAACCCGACTTCACGCTTTCGCCGGCTACCATGAGTCTCTACACCGCGCTGCGCGGCAAGGTTGCGTTCCTGGAGCGTGACCGGCCGCTCACGCCGGATTTCCGTGCAGCTGCCGCGCTGCTGCATACGTATCCCGGCTGATGCGCGTCGATAGCCATTCATTCGGGAGTCAGGCATGAAGCCATGCGTCGAAGCATTCCACGATCCGCAGACATCGACCATCACCTATGTGGTGTACGAAGACGTGGGTTCCCCCTGCGCGATCATCGATTCGGTGCTCGACTATGAACCGCATGCCGGGCGCATCGCGACGCATTCCGCGGATCGTGTGGTCCGCTTCGTCGCGGAGCGAAACCTGCAGGTTCAGTGGTTGCTGGAAACGCATGCGCATGCCGATCACGTATCCGCGGCAGCGTATCTGCGGGGAAAACTCGGCGGCGCGATCGGGATCGGCGAGTGTATCGGCTCGGTGCAGGCCGTGTTCGAACGGATCTTCGATCTCGATTCTTCCGCACGGACGGAGGCGGGGTTCTTCGATCATCTGTTCGCCGACGGCGAAGCGTTTCAGGTCGGCGCGCTGACCGGCCGCGTGATGCATGTGCCCGGTCACACGCCGGCCGACGTGGCCTATGTATTCGACGGCCTCGCATTCATGGGCGACACGTTGTTCATGCCGGATGTCGGCACCGCGCGCTGCGATTTTCCGGGCGGCGATGCCGGCACGCTGTACGAATCGATCGGCAGATTGTTGAGCCTGCCTTCGCAGACGCGTCTGTTCGCCTGTCACGACTATCCGCCCGATGGCCGCGAAGCGCGTTGGGAAACCACGGTGGCCGAGCAGCGGGCGGCGAACATTCATGTCCGCGACGGCATCACGGTGGACGCGTTCGTCGCGATGCGCAACGCGCGCGATGCGACGCTTGGCCAGCCCGCGCTGATCATCCCGTCCATTCAACTGAACATCCATGCCGGCGTTTTGCCACCGGCTGGAGAAAACGGTGTGCGCTATCTGAAGCTGCCGCTCAATACGTTTTGATACGTTTTGACGCAGCCGGCAGATAGAGACAACCCATCTGGAAGCACAGGTAACAGGTATCGCGATGACGACGAATGCAGCATCTTCAGGGAACGCGGAAACGTTCGACATAGTGGTGATCGGTGGCGGCGCTGCGGGTATCGGCGTGACGGCGAGTTTGCTGCGTCGCCGGCCCGGATTGCGTATCGCGATCGTCGAACCCGCGGAGCGGCACTTCTATCAACCGGCGTGGACGCTGGTCGGCGGCGGCGCATTCGATATCGACGACACGGTGCGACCGATGTCGTCGGTGATGCCCGACAACGCGCACTGGCTACGGGCGAGCGCCAGCGCGATCGAGCCGGAACGACATGTCGTGCGGCTCGACGATGGGCGTGCAGTGGGTTACCGCAGGCTCATCGTCTGCCCCGGTTTGCGGCTCGCGTGGGAAAAAATCGAAGGACTGGAAGAGACGCTGGGCAAGAACGGTGTGACGTCGAATTACCGGTTCGATCTGGCGCCGTACACGTGGAAGCTGGTCAGCGAGTTAAAGCGCGGCAACGCGATCTTTACGCAGCCGGCCATGCCGATCAAATGTGCGGGGGCGCCGCAAAAGGCGCTCTACCTGTCCTGCGATCACTGGCTCAGGACGAGCGTGCTCGAGCAGATCGATGTCGAGTTCAATCTTGCCGGAGAGGCGCTCTTCGGGGTGGCGGCGTTCGTCCCGTCGTTGATGAAGTACATCGAGCGCTATCACGCGTCGCTGGCGTTCGGTTCGAATCTGGTGAGCGTGGACGGTGCCCGCAAAGTCGCTTCGTTTAGCGTGAAAAACGCGGCCGGCGGCGTAGCGCGTATCGACAAGCCGTTCGACATGTTGCATGTCGTCCCGCCTCAACTTCCGCCGGCGGTTGTCAGCGAGAGTGTGCTCGCGGATAAGGCAGGGTGGTGCGAGGTCGATCACGAGACGCTCGTGCATCCGCGTTACCCGGACGTTTTTGCGCTTGGCGATGCGTGTTCGGCACCCAGCGCCAAAACGGCCGCGGCCGTTCGCAAACAGATCGTGGTCGTCGCGGAGAATCTGCTGGCCGCGATAGATGCCCAACCGTTACCCGCGCGTTATGACGGGTACGGTGCATGTCCATTGACGGTCGAGAAAGGCAAGGTCGTGCTGGCCGAGTTCGGCTACGGCGGCAAGTTGCTGCCGACCTTCCCGCTCGATCCGACCGTGCCGCGCGCTTTGATGTGGCATCTGAAGGCCCGTCTCCTTCCGTGGCTTTACTGGAACGGCTTGTTGAAGGGCCGCGAATGGCTCGCCGGTTCGACGAAGCCGCAAGCATGAGCGCGCTGTCGTTCATCGCGTTGACCAGCATCGCGCTCGGTGCGTGTGTCGGTGCCACGCTTGCATTGACCGGCGCGGGCGGCTCGATCATCGCTGTGCCGCTGCTGATGTTCGGCTTGCGGCTTTCCGTGGTCGAGGCTGCGCCTATCGGTCTGCTCGCGGTGGCATCGTCCGCGGTGCTCGGTGCTTGCCTCGGACTCAGGGCGGGCATCGTCAGATATCGCGCGGCAGGTTTGATTGCAGCCGCCGGCATGCTGATGGTGCCTGCAGGGTTGTGGGCCGCGCGGCACGTGCCGAACACACCGCTCACGGTGTTGTTTGCCGGGGTGCTCGCCTATGTGGCGGTTCAGATGTATCGACGGGCAAGCGGATCGCATGAGGCTTCTGCGTCCGCGCCATCCGTGCGTTGCCATCTCGATACCGCCTGCGGCCGCCTGATCTGGACGCTGCCGTGCGCGCGCGTCCTGGCGATGTGGGGCGCGGTAGCGGGTTTTCTGTCGGGATTGCTGGGCGTGGGCGGCGGCTTCGTGATCGTGCCCGCGCTGAAGCGGTCGACCGATCTGCCGATGCAGACCATCGTCGCGTCTTCGCTCGGAGTCGTCGCGCTCGTCTCGGTGAGCGGCGTGGTGTCGGCAGCGCTGCAACGGCATATGAACTGGTCCATTGCGATTCCGTTCGCAGCGGGCGCAGTGGGCGCGATGCTCATTGGGCGCAGATTCGCAACGCACTTGAGTAGTTCGAGGTTGCAGCAAGGTTTTGCGGTGATTGCCGGAGTGATTGCGTTTGGACTGGTAGCCAGGGTTCTGTTGAACCACGCCTGACCAACCAAGATATAAATAGAAAGTTATCTGAATTCTATAAATATAGGTATCCGAAATAAAAATAAGAGAATTTGCCGCGTTCACTCAAAATCACGGTCGGATGAATTTTTTCGGCCAGAGCCTCAACCTGGTGACCGCAGTGCTTTTTCTGGAAGCCGATCTATTTCCCCACCCTCTAAAGCAGGCGTTCATATGATGAAAAAAATTGCAGCGGTTATTCCAGTCATGGTCGCCGTATCGCCCGTCCATGCGCAGAGCTCGGTTACGTTGTACGGGATCGTCGAAGACGGCGTCGACGTGGTCAGCAACGTGCAGGGCGCTCATCTCGTTCAGCTTGCTTCGGGTGTGACGGCAGGCAGTCGATGGGGCGTGCGGGGCACCGAAGATCTCGGCGGCGGCCTTGCCGCGGTGTTCCGTCTCGAAAGCGGTTTCGATCTCAACTCGGGACGGCTCGGCAGCGGACTCGCGTTTTCACGCAATGCCTACGTGGGCTTGCAAAGCCAGCGGGCAGGTACGGTGACGTTCGGGCGTCAATGGGATTCGATCGTCGATTTCGTCGAGCCTTTTACGCTGAACGGCAACATCGGCGGCTACTACTTCGCGCATCCGAACGATATGGATAACACCGACAACGGCTTCCCCATTTCCAACGCGATCAAGTACCGCAGCCCGACGATCGGCGGCTTCACGTTTGGCGGACTCTATGCGCCCGGCGGGATCGCCGGCAAGTTTTCCGACAACACGACATACAGTGCCGGGGCGACCTACGCGGCAGGATCGTTCAGTGCGGGCGTCGGCTATCTGCGTATCAACGATCCAGAGGTATCGACGCAGGGTTACCAGAACTATCCGGGTTTCACGAATGCCGTCTACGGAAACTTCCTCGCCAACGCCCGCGCGCAGAAGGTATTTGGCGTAGGGGTGTCGTATCGGGTAGTGGAATCGCTGCGCGTGCTCGCGGACTTCACGAATACGACTTTTCAGCAGGGTAGCGCGGGGCATGACGCAACGTTCCAGAACTACGAGCTGTCGGGCCTGTTCAATCCCACGCCTGCGATCACCATCGGCGCGGGTTATACCTACACCACGGGCCGTGACCACGCCACGAACGGACAGCCCAAATACAACCAGTTCAACCTGACGGCTGAGTACGCGCTTTCGAAACGGACGTCGGTCTATGTGCTGGGTGTATTTCAGAAGGCCGCGGGGGATGCGCAGGTTGCGCAGATCGCCGGGTTCAATCCGTCGGGGAATCAGAAGCAGGCGGTTGGGCGGGTAGGGATTCGTAGCGTCTTTTGATCCTGGCGCAGCCAACAGAGCAGTTTGGCAAATTCGTAGGGACGGTTCCGCAGCGACAGCATGATGCAGTGAGAGATCGACATTTCTCACTGCAATGTGTGCGTGTCGCTGTGCGTTTCTCAACAGGCCTCTTGCGGCCATCGTGCTCAAGGCCCCATCGCCGGGTGCGCGCGAAGCTTCTTCAAGAAGCCGCTTCTTGCAACGTGGGCGACACCCTCGAAAGAAACTTGCGGGCAACCCGAAAGCCAATCGCAAGACAAACAGTCCAGATGAAATTTTTTGTCGCCTCGATGGAATAAAGCGCTGGCACACCGCGTTTGCATCGTCGGGCGTTGCGACAGCTTCGCCCGATGCGCCGTCAAACCGCGTTCGCCACGTAGCGATCGCACCCGGCCAATCCCCACAGAAAAGTGTTTTTTAAAACAGCCACGCGGAGCAATGCGTGTGTCGTTGCGCGCGTGCCGTTCATCGGCTCGTGCTGCAACACTTCCAAAAATGGGGAATGGCAATGAAAGTCAAGAAAGCGCGCCGCGCTGCGTGTGCCACGCGCGTTGTGCGTGTGAGCAGACGAGGGGGATTCGACGCGCGTATCGCCGCGATCTGTCTGGGCGCGGTGTGCGCGCAAACGGGTTGGGCGCAAACATCGGAACAATCGCCTGGCGCGACGAGCCCCGCATCGACCGGCACGACGCTGCCGGCGATTCACGTCGAAGGCACCGCGCAGAACGGCTACGGACCGCTGGTCGAAAGCAACACGGTCAACGATCCGCATCAGCGCACTGCATCGAGCAAGACCGGTACGAAGCTCGAAGATCTGCCCGCGAATGTCCAGGTCATTCCGCGTCAACTGGTGTCCGAGCAGGGCGGTACGACGCTGCACGACGCGATCGCCAACGCGAGCGGGATCAACTACGGCGGTCAGGATTCGAAGGGCTACTACGACCACTTCCTGATTCGCGGCCTGAACGCGCAGGTCTATGAGGACGGCTTTTCCGACGGCGACGAACTCAGCGGCATTTCGCATTCGCTGAATGGCGTCGAGCGGATCGAGATCCTCGAAGGTCCGGGGTCCGCGCTGTTCGGCAGCGGGCCGCCGGGCGGCACGATCAATCTCGTGCACTACCAGCCGTCGTCGGAATTTCATTACGGCGGTAGCGTGCAGGCCGGGTCGTTCGGCACGATCGACACCAGCGCGTATGTCACCGGGCCGACCGGCATCTCGGGCCTGAACTATCGCGTCGACGCGACGGTGTCGCGCACCGACGGATTCCGCGACCTGAGCGGACGTGACTACGAAGTCAGACCCGATCTGCAATGGCAGCTTGGCCAGCACAAGATCGAGTTCTCGCTGGATCTGCGCGACTCGCACCAGACTCCGGACTCGTACGGCATCGTCTACTTCCACGGCTCGCCGCTGACGAACGTGTCGCGCGACGCGAAGTTCTCGTCGCCGTTCGCGTTCGCGCATCAGACCTACGTGCGCCCGACGCTCTCCGACGAATGGCGCATCAGCGATTTCCTGACGATCAACAACCGCGTGTCGTACCTGCATCGTTCGCTCGACGTGCTGACCAACGGCGACAGCACGAGCACGAAGGTCAGCGGCGGTGAAGTGGTCGGCCGGCAGATCCGCCAGCAAGACGACAGCGACAACACGTTCGACTATCAGCTCGAACCGGTGTGGAAGTTCGCGACCGGCAGCGTCGGCCATACGCTGCTAACGGGCTTCGAATATCAGCATCTGGTGATGAACACCGATCGCGATACCGCCGACCTGCCGAACATCCCCGATGCGTTCAATCCGGTGCCGCCGGAAACGTCGCTGGGTGCGCTGAACTTCCTGTGCGACGCGAAGCATTCGTGCGACAACGACCACATGGTCGCGAACTACTACAGCATTTATGCTACCGATCAGATCGACGTCACCGACCGGCTCAAGGTCCGTGCAGGCGTTCGCCGCGACTGGTGGGATACGTCGCTGACGCCGAACGTGACGGTGCCGGGCAGCTTCGGCACCGGCGGTCAACCGCTGCTCGCCGGCGTGACCGACACGCGCAACGATGCGCCGGTCAGCTGGAACGTCGGCGTGCTGTACAAGCTGACGCCCTGGATGACGCCGTACTTCGGCATCTCGAAGAGCCATCTCGCGAACTTCAACTCGGAGAACGTGCAGAACGGTATCGGTGCGCCGGAGTCGGCGTTGCAGTACGAGGTGGGCGTCAAGTTCTCGCTGCTCGACGATCGCTACATCATCAACACGGCGCTGTTCGACGTGAAGCGCGACAACGTCGCGACGGCGACGACGGTCAACGGCGTCGAGTCGGTGCTGTTCGACAGTCAGAAGACGCGCGGCGCCGAAGCATCGATCGATGCTTCGATCACGAATCACTGGCATGTCGTCGCGAACGTCACCGCGCAGGATCCGGTCATCACCGACAACCCGCAGGGGATCACGTCGGTGGGCAATCGTCCGCAAGGTGCGCCGGCCTACATCGCGAACCTCTGGTCGAGCTACGATTTCTCGATCGCGGGGATTCCTGGGTTCCACGTGGGCGCAGGCATCAACTACGTCGCGAAGACCTACAGCGACATCACGAATGCGAACTCGATTCCGTCGTACGTGATTGCGAATGCGGCAGTCGGTTATGAGTCGCGGCGCTGGGGTGTCGACCTGAACGTGCACAACCTGACCGATCGTCGTTACTTCGTCGCGGCGAATGCGGCGGGTGCGTTTGTCGGCGAGTCGTTGAGCGCGTTCGTGAACCTGCACGCGAACTTCTGACGTTATCCGTCAGTGATGGAGGCGACGCGGCATGCCGGTGAGCATGCCGCGTCGTGTCTAGTCGTTCGAATTTTTATCCGGCATCCCGTCGTGATCGCCGATCGGTCTTTCCGGCCAGTCCACCCAGCGATCGGGTCGGTTGAGTTCGCGCGCCGGGTTCAGCGGATATTTGATGCGGTTGTCGTCGCGCGGACGTTCGCCGATCACCATCAGTCTGACTTCTTCCTGCGTGTTGTTCAGAAACGTGTGGCAGATGCCGGTGCCTGCCGGAAACGCGACCGAATCGCCTTCGACTAGCGGATGCAGCACGCCGTCGATCCACACGTCGGGCTTGCCGTGCAGCACGTAGACGAATTCCTGCTCGGTGCTTTCGGCATGCGGATAGGAGGTACGCCGGCCGGGCAACAACCTCGTGTGATGAATGCCGATTCGAGTGATGCCCAGTGCCGCCGACAACGGCGCGTCGAAATCCATCTTCTCGGAATCGCCGCTGTAAGTGCTGGCCTCGGGGTTCTCCAGCTCGGTCCAATGTTTGATGAAATCGGGTCTTTGCATCGGCTGGTTTCCTTGAGTACGGGCAACGAGATCGCGCGCGCGACCACGCGATTGCGCGATTACGCGGCTACAGCTGCGAGGCGATCGCGGCCATGTCGATGATCGACCACACCTGCTGGATCTTCCCTTCGCGAAATTCGTAGAACACGTTTTCGGTGAACGAGACTTTCTTGCCGTCGACGGGGAGGCTGAGAAACGTGTGTCTGGGTGTGCAGTCGAATCGCAGACGGCTCGCGATAACCGGCGGCTCCGACACGAGCAGCTGGACCTCGAAGTAGAGATCGGGCACCTCGTGAAAATCCTTCTCCAGCATCTCGCGATAGCCCGACAAACCGATCCGCTTGTCGTTGTACATCACGTCGTCGGCGACGAACTGTCCGAGTAGCGGCCAGTCCTGGCGATTCAGGCACGCGATGTAGCCCCGGTAGATCTGTTGAAGATCGGTTTTGTCCATGTGAGCGTGTCCTTGCGATTCTGCAAAGCCTGGTGTCATGTATTCGCTATCAGCAATTCTTCCGCATTCGCGGGCGGCCGGAGACCGTCGCTTCTGCCCGCGAAGTAGCGCTGCGTCAGATCCGCTGCCGACACATGACGTGCTTCCGAAAAACCGGCTTCGCGCGCGAGCTCGAGAATATCGGGCGGTGTGAAAAAGCTGATGAAGGGTGTGCCACTCGCACGCGCACCTTTCTCCGCCATCTCGAGGCCGGGGCGCACTTCGGGATCGGCGAGTTCGAGCGGAAGCAGGAAGGTCATCGCGAGTATCGAGCCCGAGGCCAGCGACGCGACTTCGCGCAACGCGGCGGCGTTCGCCTCCTTCGACAGATACATGCTCACGCCCGTAGACACGACGATCGCCGGCTTGCTGGTGTCGAAGCCGGCGACGACGAGTTTGTCGAGCCAGACATCGCCTGCTTCGAAATCGACCGGCACGAAGCGCAGCCCGTCAGGCACACCGAAGCCGAGTTCAATCAGCCGCCGCCGTTTCCACTCCTGCGGATCGGGTTGATCGACCTCAAAAATCTTCAGACGCGATGCGATCTCTGGCCGCCGCTGCGCAAAGCTGTCGAGGCCGGCGCCGAGAATCACGTACTGCTCCAGCCCCTGGGCAGCGTGCTCGATGACCAGGTCTTCGATAAAGCGCGCACGTGCGACGATCGATGCGCGGAACGGTCGCGTGAACTCCGGATTCATGTCGCCGCGCGCACGCCAGTCTTCGCCCGGCGCGAGCAACTGCAGACCGATCCGGTCTTCCAGTACGTGCGGAGCCGCATCGACTTCGGCGTGCAGTGCACGCCACAACGCGACGCGTGCTGCGGTGCTTTCCGGCGCTACGTTACGCTGGTCGTTCATGGTTCTCGATCCTCCTGGGTTGTCTCCGTCTCTGTGCGATGCGGTCAGCCTGCGGTTAGCCGTTGCCGTGCAGGCTGGCGTTCAGGCCACCCCAGCGCGACGCATCGGTGTACAGGACTTCCACCGCGCCGCTCTGACTGTTCCGGCGAAACAGCAGGCCCGACTGTCCGGACAACTGCCTCGCCGCGACAATGGTACCGTCGGGCAGCTTCACTTTCGTCCCCGCCGTTACGTAGAGACCGGCTTCGACGATGCATTCGTCGCCGAGCGAAATCCCGATGCCCGCATTCGCGCCGAGCAGGCTGCGCTCGCCGATCGCGTTCCGTTGCTTGCCGCCACCCGACAGCGTGCCCATGATCGACGAGCCTGCGCCGACATCGGAGTTCTTGCCGACGGTCACGCCCGGCGTCACGCGGCCTTCGACCATCGCTTCGCCGAGCGTCCCCGCGTTGAAGTTCACGAAACCCTCGTGCATCACCGTCGTGCCCGACGCGAGGTGCGCGCCGAGCCGGACGCGGTCCGCATCCGCGATGCGCACGCCTTCGGGCACGACGTAGTCCGTCATGCGCGGAAAGCGATCGACCGATGGCACGGTGAGATGGTGATAGTCGGCGGCCACGCGTTCGCGCAGATCGTCGACGTTGGCCGGCAATACCGGCCCCGCCGACGTCCACGCGATGATGGGCAGCAGACCGAAGATACCGTCGAGATTGATCTCGTTCGGTTTGACGGTGCGCTCCGACAGCAGATGCAGGCGCAGATACGCTTCTTCGGTGGACGCGGGCGGTGCGTCGAGCGACTCGATCGTTACGTCCACGATGTCGCCCGCAATCACGCCGACTTTCTCGGCGAGGCAGCTGCGTTTGCGCGGGGTGTCCGCCAACGGAAACCAGACGTCGAGCGTCTTGCCCGTGCTTACGTCGCGATATCGGTGACCGCTTCGTCGAATCGTCATTGCAGCGTCCTTGAGTGATGGTGCGGCAGTCCGGCGGGTATCGCGAAATCATAGCGGACGATCGTTGTGATCGTCCGCTTCGCGTCTGCCATTTTTTGCTGCTGCAAGGACGCTACTACAGCTGCTGCATTACGCGTGTTCCATCGCCGGATAGTCGATATAGCCCTGCGGACCGTCCGAGTAGAAGGTGTCGCGCTGCGGTGCGTTGAGCGGCGCACCGGCCGCAAAGCGCTCCGGCAGATCCGGATTCGCGAGATACAGGCTGCCGAACACGGTGGCGTCGGCCTTGCGTTCGGCGACCAGCGCGGCGGCGCTGTCGCGATCGAGCCCGCCGCCTTGCAGCAGCGGACCATCGAACAGCGGGCGCAGCAGCGAGCGGTAGTCGAATGCGCTGCCCGTTCGCATCAGATGCAGATACGCGAGCTTCAGCGGGCTGATCCGCTGCACGAGGTACTGGAACGTTTCCTGTGGCGTCGCGTCGATCACGCTGTTGAAGCCCATTTCCGGCGCGATCTTGATACCGACGCGAGCGCTGCCCGCTTCGTCGATCATCGCAGTCAATACTTCGACGATAAAGCGCGTGCGATTTTCGAGCGAGCCGCCGTACGCATCGGTGCGCTGGTTGGTCCCCGACGACAGGAACTGTTCCGGCAGATAACCCGACGCCGCATGCAGCTCGACGCCGTCGAAACCCGCCTGCAACGCGTGACGTGTCGCGCGGCGGTAGTCGTCGACGATGCCGGCGATCTCGCTGGTTTCGAGCGCGCGCGGCACGACGAAGTCCCGCGGCCCGGCCGCGGTGAAGACCTGGCCTTCGGCCGCGATCGCCGACGGTGCGATAGGCGTCGCGCCGTCGGGCAGCATGCTCGGGTGCGAGATGCGTCCGGTGTGCATCAACTGCATGAAGATCAGGCCGCCTTGCGCGTGGACCGCGTCGGCGACGCGCTTCCAGCCGTCGATCTGCGCGGCTGAATGGATGCCCGGCGTCCGGACGTAACCCTTGCCCATCGCCGACGGGAACACGCCTTCGGTAACGATCAGTCCGGCGTTTGCGCGCTGTGCGTAGTACTGCTCGGTGAGCGGGGAAGGAACACCGGTTTTGTCGTCGGCGCGGGAGCGGGTCATCGGTGCCATCACGAGGCGGTTGCGCAGTGTGTGTTGGCCGATGCGTACGGTTTCGTTCAGCGGGTTCATGTCGATTCCTTGAGTGGTGAGTGAGTATCGACAGAATGAACTGATCCGTGGAAGGGATAAAGATCTACAATTGAATACACTGATCCATCAGTGGAGCAATCGACGTGGAACTACTGAGCTACATGCGGCTGTTCGTGGAGGTCGCGCGAACGCGGAGTTTTCGTCGGGCGGCGGACGCGCTCGACATGCCGAACTCGACGCTGTCGCGGCACATCGCAACGCTCGAAAAAACGATCGGCCTGCGGCTCCTGAATCGCTCGACGCGCAAGGTCGAGCTGACCGATGCGGGCGAGGTCTATTTCAAGCGCTGCCAAAGCATCGTCGAAGAAGCGCGGATCGCGCACGAGTCGTTGCTCGAAGTGGCCGAGCGTCCGACCGGCACGCTGCGCGTATCGATGCCGGTCGATCTCGCTACCCGCTATTTCGCACCGCTCATCGCGGAGTTCGCGGCGGCGTATCCGCTGATCGCGTTCGAGTTTGACCTGACGCCGCGCCGCATCGATCTACAGGCGGATCCGTTCGATCTCGTGATTCGCATCGGGCCGCCGCCCACTGCGCCATCGATGCTCGTCGCGCGGCCGATCGCCGTGCTGCCGCGCTATCTGTACGCGTCGCCGACGTACCTGAAGCGCGCTGCGCCGCTCAACCATCCGAACGATCTGGACCGGCATGTGGTCTGCGGCGTGCAGGGCGCGGCGCGGCCGGCCGATGGCGCGAGGACGTTCTATCGGGGCGACGAGACGGTCGCCGTTGCGATATCGACGCGCTTCTCGATGAACAACGTGGGGCTGAGCCGTGCGCTGGCGCTGGAGGATGTCGGCATTGCGGTGCTGGACAACGTGATCGCGCGCGAAGACGTCGAGTCGGGGCGGCTCATTCGCGTGCTGCCCGAATGGAGCCTCGCACCGGTCCAGGTGCACGCGATTACCGAAACGCGCTTGCTGCCGGCGCGGGCGCGACTGTTCATCGATTTTCTGAAGACGCGTTTGAGTGACGCGTGAGGGGGCAGACGTCTGCGTTACCCCGGCGCGCGACGTTTCCGTGCCTGTCCTTCGTGGTCCATGCGCAGACGCAAGCGCGGCGTCACGAAGTCGAGAAACGCGCGCAGTTTCAGCGGCAACGGTGCCTGTCCGCGATGCACGAGGTGGATCGGCAACGGCTCGGGTTCGAACCGTTCGAGCACGACGCGCAGCGTCTTGTCGCGCACGGCGTCCGCGATCTGGTACGACAGCACGCGCGTGATCCCGACGCCTAACAGCGTCGCGGCGATCGCGGCATCCGCAGTATTGACGACGAGCCGCGAATGAATCGGCACCTCGATTGCCGACTTGCCCGACCCGAAGGCCCACACGCGAGCGGACTCGATGCCCTCGAACGTGATGCATCGATGCGCGGTTAAATCGGCGGGTTTCGTCGGCACACGATGTTCGGCGAGATACGCGGGACTCGCGCACATCACGCGACGGATCGTGCCGACACCCATCGCGACCAGCGTGCTGTCGGGCAGCGTGCCGATGCGGACCGCGACGTCGACGTGCTCGTCCATCAGATGCATGAAGCGATCCGCCAGCATGAGCCGGATGTCGATCTCCGGGTACGCGGCGAGAAACTCGGCGATCACCGGCACGACATGCAGACGTCCGAACACGACCGGCGCCGTGACCACGAGCTCGCCTCTCGGCGACGCGTATTCGCCGGTCGCCGCGCGTTCCGCTTCGCCCAGGTCTTCGAGAATGCGCCGGCATGCGGCGAGATACGACTGACCGGTTTCCGTCAGCGCGAGTTGACGCGTCGTCCGATGCAGCAGACGCGTCTTCAGATGCGCTTCCAGTTCGCCGATCTTGCGGCTGACCGTCGCGAGCGGCATGCCGAGACGCCGCGCGGCCGCCGAGAAACTGCCCGCCTCGACGACAGCGATCAGCACAGACATCGATTCGAGTCGATCCATCGAACTATCTCGTTTGGCGGGAGGATGATTCTCGATACTGCTGGATTCTCTTTGAAAATGGAAGTGCGTATTGTTGGACACATCGCAACCGCGCTTCATTTCTACCGTTCATTTCAAAGGAAACAGCCATGTCCCGCATTCCCGTACCCGCCACGATCGCCGACGCGCCGGCTGCGTCTCGCCCGCTGCTCGAAGCCGTCGAGAAGCAACTCGGCACCGTGCCGAATCTGTTTCGTCTGATCGGCGTCAACCCGGCGGCGCTCGAAGGGCACATGGGTCTGTTCGGTGCGCTCGGCAAAGGCACCCTGTCGTTGCAGACGCGTCAGCGGATCGCCGTCGCGATCGCAGAATTCAACGGCTGCGATTACTGCCTGTCTGCTCACGCGTATCTCGCGAAGCATCTTGCAAAACTCGACGACGCGGAGATCGCCGCGAGCCGCGACGGGCACTCGAGCGATGCAAAGGCGGAAGCGGCGGTGCGCTTCGCGCTCGCGGTTGCGCAGCAGCGCGGTCGTGTGCCCGACGCCGATCTCGATGCAGTCCGCTCGGCTGGCTACGACGACGCGCAGATCGTCGAAATCGTGCAGCACGTCGCGCTGAACGTGTGGACGAACTATCTCAACCTGGTTGCCCGGACCGATATCGATTTCCCGGTGATGCATACGCGGCACACTGCCTGAACGCAGCTGTGCTCCGCGAGGAGAACTGTGATGACAGATACCCTGATGTTTCCCAGCGACGTGGCGTTCACACCGACAGTCAAGTCGATGCAGCAGCGTCTCGGCTCGCGTGATGGCTACGCACGGATGGAACAGGCGCACGGCTGGGAGACGCGTATCACGCCGGACCTCACGGCATTCATCGCGCGGCAGACGAGCGTATTTCTCGCGACCGCAAGCGGCGACGGGCAGCCGTACATCCAGCATCGCGGCGGCCCCGCCGGTTTCCTGCACGTGATCGGCGATCGCACGATTGCGTTCGCGGATTTCGCCGGCAATCAGCAATACATCACGATGGGCAACCTGGCGGATAACCCGAAGGCGCATCTGTTTCTGATGGATTACGCGTTGCGTCGGCGGATGAAGATCTGGGGCGAAGCGCGTGTGGTGGAAGACGACGACGCGCTCGTGACATCGCTGATGCCGGCGAATTACAAGGCACGGGCGGAACGTGCGATTGTGTTTACGGTGAGCGCGTGGGACGCGAACTGTCCGCAGCACATTCCGCGTCGGTTCGAAGCGGCGGATGTCGCTGCGGCACTCGAGGAACGCGACCAGCGCATTGCCGAGCTGGAAGCGGAAGTGCAGCGGTTGCGTGCGGGGGCCAAGTAAGGCGTGAAGTCACGCGAGCATCGCATGTCGCATGTGTCTGCTTTGCCAGGGCGAAGCAGACAGCGCGGCGAATCACATCGGGGCACATGGGCCACGTAGAATGACACGCACGCTCATCCGCTGGTGCTCTCCCGATGCCGCTCATTGCTGAAGTCACGTCGCAGCATTTCGATCGCTGGGCCGATCACCTCGAACGCCTGTTCGCGGAGTCGGGGCGCGACGGTATGCCGTTATTTTCGCCGCTCGAAACGTGGCCCGGCGCGTCGTCACCCGAAGGCCGCAGTCGTTACGAAAAACGTTTTGCATTGCCGGTGAAGTCGCCGGGATGGGCGCGTGCGTGGATCGTCGACGACGCTGACGGCCGACCGATCGCGCATCTCGATCTCACGGGTTCGACGATTCCTTCGGAGATGCATCGCACCACGCTCGGGATCGGATGCGAGCGGGCGTTTTGCGGGCAGGGGCTTGGTCGCGCGCTGATGGTGCACGCGATCGATTTCGTCGCAGATAGCGGGATCGAATGGATCGATCTGCACGTGTTCAGCGAGAACGACGTGGCGATTTCGTTGTACCGATCGTTTGGTTTTGTCGAGACGGGGCGTACCGCGGACCGCTTTCGTCTGCGTGGCCGCTCGGTGGACGATGTGGCGATGAGTTTGCGCGTCTCGCCGCGTCGGGCATCGGAAGGCTGATGCGGCGGGTTTTCCCGCATTTTCGCATTCGCGAAATGCGTTCCGTCCGTGCCCGCCCCGAGCAGAAAAGTAATACGGCTGACACTACCCGTTAAGATAATCGTTGGTTGACGCTGCGCCGCATATGGCGCGTTTCCCTTTCCGTCGCCGAGGAGAATCGAGATGAACGAGCAGGATCCGACACCCGATGCACTGCTGGACGAGCGGCGTCGCCGCTTCGAGGAAGATCTCGTCGATGCGTACGACGAAGAACTCGAGATGGAAGTGGACGACCGTCTGCTCGACGGCTCGTCCGCGCTCACACCCGAGGCCCGCGAATCGCGCAAGCAATATTTCCGCGAGTTGTTCCGGCTGCAGGGCGAACTCGTCAAGCTGCAGGACTGGATCGTGCACACCGGTCACCGGATGGTCGTGATCTTTGAAGGACGCGATGCAGCGGGCAAGGGCGGCGCGATCAAGCGCATCACGCAGCGGCTCAATCCGCGTGTGTGCCGGGTCGTTGCGCTGCCGGCGCCGAGCAACCGCGAACGTACGCAGTGGTACTTCCAGCGCTATGCGACGCATCTTCCGGCCGGCGGCGAGATGGTGCTGTTCGATCGTAGCTGGTACAACCGCGCGGGCGTCGAGCGCGTGATGGGCTTTTGCAACGATGACGAATACGAAGAGTTTTTCCGCTCGGTGCCCGAGTTCGAAAAAATGCTCGTGCGCAGCGGCGTGCAGATCCTGAAGTACTGGTTTTCGATCACCGACGAAGAGCAGGAAATCCGCTTCCAGGCGCGCATTCAGGATCCGTTGAAGCAGTGGAAGCTGAGCCCGATGGATCTGGAAAGCCGTCGTCGCTGGGAGGCATACACGCACGCGAAGGAAGTGATGCTGCAGCGCTCGCACATTCCGGAAGCGCCGTGGTGGGTCGTGCAGGCCGTCGACAAGAAGCGCGCGCGCCTGAACTGCATCCACCATCTGCTGAGCCAGGTGCCGTACACCGAGGTCGAGCATTCGACGGTGTCGCTGCCGGAGCGCGTGCACCACGCGGAGTACATCCGCCAGCCGGTGCCGTCGTCGATGATCGTTCCTGATCTCTACTGATCGCGCTTTTTTCTACCGATCTTTCTACCGATGTTCGATGCCGGCCCGCTTCATAGCGGGCCGGTTTGTTTTGGCGGGACGCTTTTCGTCGCGATGCTTCATAAAATCAGGCCAAAAAAAAGCAGCGCGGCCGAACCGCGCTGCCCAATCGCTGAAGCACCTTCAATTGCGCTGAAGTCTCTTCAACCGGTAATGCGTTGGTGATGCGTTGCCGGTCTCACAACCGGCAACGGCCATCAGGCAATCAGAACACCTGACGGAACACCCAGTACAGCCCAGCCGCCAGTCCGATCGACACCGGCAGCGTCAGCACCCAGGCGAGCACCAGGCTGCGCACCGTGTTCCATTGCAGACCCGAGCCGTTCGCGGCCATCGTGCCCGCGACACCCGACGACAGCACGTGCGTCGTCGATACCGGCAGGCCGTACATGTCCGCTGCGCCGATCGTCACCATCGCGACCAGTTCCGCCGATGCGCCCTGGCCGTAGGTCAGATGCTGCTTGCCGATCTTCTCGCCGACCGTCACGACGATCCGCTTCCAGCCGACCATCGTGCCGAGGCCCAGCGCGATCGCGACGGCCACCTTCACCCACGTCGGGATGAACTTGGTCGCGTGGTCGGTCTGCTTCTTGAAGTTGTCGATCGCGGCCTGGTCTTCCGTCGAGAACGCGGGCTGCTTCGCCTTGTCGATCAGGCGGATCGCTTCCGACGCGACGTACATGTTGTTGCGCACGTTGTCGACGGTGTCCTGCGGCACGTTTGCCATCGAGCCCGACGCACCGACCTGCTGGCTGATCTGCGTCGTCAGCTGCTGCAGCGCGGGCAGTGTGGCCGGCGTCAGCTGACGCGTCTGCACGTAGGTCTCGACGTCGTGGCGCGCGTTCGTCGACGGCGGTGCGCCGTTCGTGTAGTGACTCAGCGCGCTTGCGGCCTGCTGTGCGACGGCGATGAAGGTCTGCGTTTCGGCGGGCGTCACGGCCTTGTTCAGCGCGTACGCGGTGGGCACCGTGCCGATCAGGATCAGCATGATGAGGCCCATGCCCTTCTGACCGTCGTTCGAACCGTGCGCGAACGACACGCCCGTACACGTGAGGATCAGCAGGCAGCGAATCCAGAACGGCGGCGGCTTGTTGCCGGTCGGCTCCGCGTACAGCGCGGGCACCCGGATGACCGCCTTCAGCACGAGCAGCAGCAGTGCGGCGAGCAGGAAGCCGACGATCGGCGAGAACAGCAGCGACTTGCCGACGCCGAGCGCCTGGCTCCAGTCGACGCCGCTCGTGCCCGACGAGCCGTGCAGCATCTGGTTCATCAGACCGACACCGATGATCGAACCGATCAGCGTGTGCGAGCTCGACGACGGCAGGCCGAAGTACCACGTGCCCAGATTCCAGATGATCGCGGCGATCAGCAGTGCGAAGACCATCGAGAAGCCCGCGCTGCTGCCGACCTGAAGAATCAGCTCGACGGGCAGCAGTTGCAGGATGCCGAACGCGACCGCGCCGGTCGACGTCAGCACGCCCAGAAAATTCCACGCACCGGACCACACGACCGCGAGGTTCGGCGTCAACGAATGCGTGTAGATCACGGTGGCGACCGCGTTCGCGGTGTCGTGGAAGCCGTTCACGAACTCGAAGCCGAGCGCGATCAGCAGTGCGATACCGAGTAGCAGATACGGCAGGATCGACGATTGCCGCACGGGTGCGAGGTCGTCGATCAGATGGGTCGCGCAATAAATCGCTCCAACAGCGATCACGACCAGGAAGATCAGCAGGCCGATACTACGGCGACCGGTTGAGGCACTCGACTGGGGATACGAAAGTTCCGGCATGGCCTTGGTCTCTCGGTGAGGGTCGCAGGGAGTTACGATCCTGGTCGGGACGTGTGTCGTGCCGATGACAATTCAGTGTCGGATATGCCCCCTATATGGGCACGGGCGTGCCGGGCCTGAGCCCGTGCGGGATCGGCATGAACTCGGGAGTTGTCCCAGGTGTTCGGGAAAATTGGGGAAAAGAGAGAAAAGGCGCGCGAAGGCGCGTAGAAACGGTTCGCGCCGTGCGAAGCCGGGGCGAAATCGAGGTGAATCTCGACCGTTGTCCTGATCGTTACCCCTGATTGTTACCCGTTAGGGCTTGAGCACCCGATGGACCATGTCGAGCAGTTTCGCGATCGGAAACGGTTTGCGCAGAAAGCCCTGGATCGGCACGCCCGGCGGCGACGCGATCGCGGACGTCATCACGACGGGAATGTCGGCGAGCTGCGGTACGGATTTCAACGCGTTCACCAGCGCGACGCCGTCCATGCCCGGCATCATCCAGTCCGACACGACGACGTCGGGACGCTCGCTGCGCGCCGAGCGCATCGCGAGTGCGCCGTTGGGCGCAGTCCGCACGCGGTAACCTTCGCCTTTCAACAGCGTTTCCATCGCACGGAGCAAATTGAGGTCGTCTTCGACGAGCAGTATCGTTGCCATTTTTTTCCCTGAGCCTGATGGTGGTTCAGCAATCCGTGTTCCACGCTTCACGTCCCGCGTCTGCCATGGCGAACCCGGCGTCGCAGATCCTGTCTCACTCGCACGTTTTTCTCCCGGAGTTGCCATGCGTATGCATTCGTTCCGAAGCGATACCGGAAGCGGTACCAATTCATGCCGCCATCGTCGTGTTGCCGTCGCGCTGTGCGCGGTCATGCTCTACGTGCTGCCGGGCGGCGCGGCGTGGGCCGCGAGCTTCGACTGCACGAAGGCGAAACAGCCCGACGAGCGCGCGATCTGCGCGTCGCGTGCGTTGAGCGAGCAGGACGTCGAGATGGCGGTCCGCTTCGAAATGCTGACCGGGCTCGTCGCGATGGGCACGCGCGGCGACATGCAGGACGCGCAGCACGACTGGCTGCAGCGTCGCGGCCGCTGCGGCGCGTCGCGCAGTTGCCTCGCCACCGCGTATCGCGAGCGCATCGATGTGCTCAAGCAGCAGTACCAGCAATTAAAGAGCCGCGGTCCGTTCTAGTCCGTTCTTTCTTCCCGCCCGATCGTCGATAATGCCTTCTGCATGCGCGCGCGGTTCGTGCGCGCGGCTTCAACGTTGTCACGGAGAGTCGGGAAGAGCACGAGATGAAAACGAAAACGACATGGAAGAGATGGCTGGGGGCAGTGCTGGGCGTGCTGCTGGTCACGACGGGCACGATGGCTACGATGGGTACGGCTCACGCGAAGGACTGGTCGACGATCCGTTTCGGCGTCGATCCGAGCTATCCGCCGTTCGAATCGAAGTCCGCTGACGGCAAGCTGGTCGGCTTCGATATCGATGTCGGCAATGAACTGTGCCGGCGCCTGAACGCGAAGTGCGTGTGGGTCGAGAACGCATTCGACGGCATGATTCCCGGCCTGAAGGCACGCAAGTTCGACGGCGTGCTGTCGACGATGTCGATGACGCCCGCGCGCGTCAAACAGATCGCGTTCTCCGCGAAGCTGTTCCATGTGCCGACGCGCCTCGTCGCGAAGAAAGGCTCGAACATCGAACCGACCGCGAGTTCGCTCGCCGGCAAATCTGTCGGCGTGGAGCAGGGCTCGATGCAGGAGACCTACGCGAAGACCCACTGGGGCACGAAGGGCGTGAATATCGTGTCGTATGCGGATCAGGACCAGGTCTACGTGGATCTGCTCGCCGGACGACTCGACGCGTCGCTGCAAAACGCGGTGCAGGCCGAGCGCGGCTTTCTCGATACGTCGCGTGGTGCGCCGTATGCATTCGCCGGTCCGACGCTCGACGACAGCGCGATCTTCGGACCCGGCACCGCGATCGGGCTGCGCAAGGAGGATACCGATCTGAAGGAGAAACTCGACGGCGCGATTGCCGCGATGATCAAGGACGGGACCTACAAGCGCATCGCGGACAAGTATTTCGACTTCGACGTGTACGGCGATTAATCGATTGATCGTTGCCTGGCGACGCGTCAGGTGTCAGTAGCGCTTGTACGGCAGGAACTTGCCGGACAGCATGACCTTGACGCGATCGCCTTTCGGATCGGCTTCGCGCTGGATGTCCATCGAGAAGTCGATCGCACTCATGATCCCGTCGCCGAATTCCTCGTGAATCAGCTCCTTGATCGTCGTGCCGTACACGTTGACGATCTCGTACCAGCGATAGATCAGCGGGTCGGTCGGCACCGCACTGGGTAGCGAGCCCTTGTACGGGACTATCTGCAGCCACGCAACGGCCTCGTCGGACAGCCCGAAGATTTCGCCCGCCGTTTCGGCCTCGCTCTTGCTGAAGGTCATCTGGCCGAGGCACGCGGCCGTCGTCCATTCCTTGCTTTGGCCGATCTTCTCGGCGACGTCGGCCCACTTCAGGCCCTTCGCCACTTTTGCGGCGACGATCATCCGGGTTACTTCGTCACGACTCGATACCATGGTGCGCTCCGTCGAGGAATGAATGGCAATGGCCGCGCGGTCGACGCGGCTGGGTTCATTCTACGAACGGCAAAAATCCTGCGTGCGGGAATGTGCGGCAATTTTGAGCATGCAGTCGGAGTACGGGCGATGCATAAGTGCCGGCCCAGCTATCTGTCCGCATGCCGGTTGGCAGTGGTATGCGCTGTACCGCGAGCGCTATCGATAACGATCAGCTGTCTCGCGCTCGCCTGCGCTCGCGCGTATCGCGCGGCGAGCGCATGCGATGCGAGCACACCGTATCGATGTCCGTCGCCCGATCACTTCTCGCGACGTTGCGCGGGACGTCCGCCGCCGCCCGGCGGCTCGGCATGATCGCCGGTGCCGAGCGGTACTTCGGCGGTCTGCTTCGGGTGCTCGTTGCTGCGCGGTATTGGCTGCTTGCCGGCATCGACCCCTTCGTTGGGCGGGTCTTCTTTCGGTTTCGATTCGCGAGGCTGCATGATGGGCTCCGGTGACGATGAAACACATTACCCCGCAAACCGTGTGCCGCATCGGCAGCAACGACTGCAACGCATCCGGCACGCACGCGGTAACATCGACGCCTGATCACTGGAGGATTGAACGTGAACGAAGTGGCACAGGAAGCGGTGGGCCAGCGTTTCTCGCTGGATACGATGAAGTACGCACGCACGATGACGTGGAAAGCAGTCGATGCAATCGCCGAGCGCATCAAGCCGGGCATGCTCGAGTCCGAGGCTAACGCGGTCGGCAAGGAGGTGCTCGCGGGCATCGGCATGGAGCGGATCTGGCATCCGGTGCTGGTCCGGTTTGGCGAGAACACGCTGCGCACGTTCAAGGAGCGCTCGACGAGCGATCCGGTGCTGGCCGCGAACGATATTTTCTTCATCGATATCGGCGTGGTGTGGGACGGTCACGAAGGCGATGCGGGCACCACGTACGTGGTCGGCGACGATGCGGAGATGCACGCGTGCGCGAAGGCGTGCAAGACCGTGTTCGATGAAGTCGAGCATCACTGGCGCACGACCGGCGCCGGCGGCAAGGCGCTATACGACTACGCAGCGGCGCGCGCCGAAGCGGCGGGCTGGCGGTTGAACGTCGACATCAAGGGACATCGCGTGAGCGACTTCCCGCACGCGATTCACAAGGCCGGCAAGCTCGGCGACTACGATTCGCGTCCCGCCGAAGGATTGTGGATACTCGAAATCCAGATCGCGCATCGGGAGCGTCCGTTCGGCGCGTTCTACGAAGATCTGCTGGTGTAACGCGTCTAGCTCGCGTAGTTCTATTTCGCGCGCACGTCGCCTGCTGCGGCGTGCGGCCACGCGAGCTCGATGAACACGGCGCATAACGCTTCCATGCCGCGTGCGTCGTCTTCGTCGAAGCGATTCAACAGGGGACTATCGACGTCCCACACGCCCACGAGCGTGCCATCGGCTGCGACCAGCGGCACCACGACTTCCGATTGCGATGCGGAGTCACACGCGATGTGACCGGGGAACGCGTGCACGTCGCGCACCAGCTGCGTCGTGCGGCTTTGCGCAGCCGTGCCGCACACACCGCGGCCCAGTGCGATACGCACACACGCGGGCTTGCCCTGAAACGGACCGACCACCAGTTCGTGACCGTCGTGGAAATAGAAGCCGGCCCAGTTCAGATCGGGCAGCGAATGAAATACCAGCGACGAAAAGTTCGCCGCGTTGGCGATCAGATCGTGCTCGTCGGCGAGCAGCGAACGGGCTTGCGCGACGAGTTCGGCGTAGTGGTCGGCTTTGGACAGCGACGGATTCTGGGTGGAAAGCTCGAACATGATGAAGGCGATCGGGATGCCGGCGCGATGCCGGTCGGGACTGCAAGGATAACGCGTGTGGGAGTTGGGCAGGTCCGGCCGGTCGCAAGGTGATCGCTCAGGTGACCTCGATCTCGTCACCGGAACGTGAGGTCGCCGAAACCTGCGACGTCGCGTGGCCGGGTCGTCAGAAAGACCGCCCACATGCAGAATGTCGATGTTGATGATGTGCATGACAGGCGGGAGCGGTGTGCGACCCGCTCCCGCCGTTCATCCGTCGAACTTACAGATGCTGCGCCAGAAACTCGAGCGTCCGGCCATGCGCCAGCGCAGCCGCATGCTGGTTATACATCTGAGGACGACCCCAGCAGTTGAAGCCGTGATCGGTGTTCGGATAGTCGAAGAACGTCGCGTTGGACTTGCCCGCGAACGCTTCCTTGACGGCCGCAACCGCGGTCTGCGGAATGTGCTGATCCTGCAGCGCGTAGTGGAACACGATTGGCATCGTGACGTCCTTCGCGACGTCGAGATACTGATCGATGCCGCCGCCGTAGTACGCGACCGCCGCATCCGCTTTCGTCAGCGCAGCCGAGCGATACGCGAGCTGGCCGCCCAGGCAGAAGCCGACCACGCCCGTCTTGCCCGTCACTTCCGGCAGCGTGCGCAGCGTCTTGATCGCGCTTGCGACGTCGTCGGCGGCTTTCACGAAATCCAGCTTCTGGTACAGGCCGAACGCGGTGCCCGTGTCGGCTTCGTTGTACGTCAGTTCGACGCGCGGTTGCAGGCGCCAGAACACGTCCGGCGCTAGCACGACGTAGCCGGCGAGCGCATATTGATCGGCCACGGCGCGGATGTGTTCGTTGACGCCCCAGATCTCCTGGACCAGCACGATGGCCGGGCCGTTACCGGTGGGTGGCAGCGACAGGTAACCGGAGAAGGTTTGTCCGTCGTCGCTCTTGATGTCGATCCAGCGTGAGTTCATCGTGATCCTCGTCGAATGGGAGTGAGGGAAGCGGTCGGCGTGCGAGCGGGGATGTCGGAGGCGCACCGGCCAGGCGATCGAAACAACCTCTGATATTCGCATATCCGTGAGGCACGCGTGCGGACACGCGCAACGGGCCGCGCGGCGAACGGTGCCGCCACCGTTCGCGACGTTTCAACAACGACGTTCGCTACTTCTGCAGCGCAGGCCGCGCGCGCTTCGGTACGCGTCGCGGTTTCGGCGGCACGCGCTGCGGCATGGCGGACAGCCGCATCATGTGGCGCAGCGCCATCATCGCGCCGATCGACTCGATGACGGCGGCCGGCACCCACATGATCAGCCCGCCCAGACTCTGATCGAGCGCAGGCGGTAACGACGTAAACGCGCGGCCGCACAGCGTGAACACCGGATAAAGATCCTGCGACGAAAACGTGATGATCGCGCCGACGAGAATCTGCGGCGTCATCGTGATTACCGGCGACAGCACGCGCAGACCGGGTCGCGCGCGGCTCGGCGGACTCGGCCGGTGGTCGAGCAGCATCCACCAGTACAGCAGTCCGCTCACCGCGACCGACCAGTTCATGAACGTATAGATGCGCCAGTCGAGCATCGCGACGAACTGCACCGGCGGAATCAGCCAGAACACCACCGACACCACGAACGCCAGCGAAATGAAAGTCGGGTGCAGCACGACAGCGGCGACCGCGCGCGCGGGTCCGCTGCGTTGCGCGCGCCGCAGCTTCTGACGCCAGCGCAACGGCAACCCCGCACGCAACGCGCTGCCCGGATAGGCGGACATCATGATCAGCGGGGCGAGGTGGTGCAGCACCAGATGCTGCAACCGGTGCATGAAGAACTGATGTTCCGCGTAGTAGTCGAGCCGCGTGTGCAGCGAGATGTAGAACAGTGCGAGCCCGGTCCAGAACGCGGCCTGCCGAACCGGACCGACATGCGCGCGCCGCGCGCCGCGTGCGTACAGCACGGCTGTGACAATGAAGACGACGACGAGCCCGAATGAAGGCTCCCACGGATCGAGCAGACGAAGCAGGAACATGACGAATCGAAAAGTGGCGGCGCGGGCGGCGGGTTAGACATACAGGCCATACAGGCCACACCGGCCGCGCGCGGAGTGAAGCAGGGACTGCCGATCCACGGGATGTTAGCAGGGAAGCACACCGCGCGACGCGCAGCAGGCCCTTTGCAAGGTGCCTGTCAGACGGGCCCCTGCCACGATGCTTCGATCGCTTTCAGCGCGCTCAGCACGATCGAACGGTTGAGCGCCGCGGCCAGCGTGCCGTCGCGCTCCGCGTAGGCTTCGCAAAGCCGTTGATGATCGGCGCACGAACGCTCGATCCGCCCCGGTAGCGATGTGCTCAAATGCCGCAGGCGATTGGTCCGCATCCGCATCGAGTCGAGCACTTCCTTGAAGATCGCGTTGCCGCAGACGCGCAGCTCTTCGTCACGGAACGCGACGTTGGCCCAGAAGTAGCCGTCGACGTCGTGCTTCGCCGCCGCATCGGCGAGACGTTGGTGCGCTTGCCATAGCGCCGCGATGTCGGCGTCGGTCGCGCAGTCGGCGATCGCGAGCGACACCTGCGCATACAGCACCGCGCGCAGCTGATACAGCTCGCGCACCGACTTCAGACTCACCGCCGACACACGCGGCCGCCGTCTCGGCGACCAGTCGACGAGCCCTTCGCGGCTCAGCACGAACAGCGCCTCGCGCACCGGCGTGCGGCTGACCTTGAAGCGCTTCGCGAGATCGACCGAATTCAGGTCGTCGCCTGGCGCGAGCCGCCCTTCGATGATGCCGCGCGCAACCCAGTCCACGATTTCCGCGACCGGCGACGCGTCGTTCGCATCGCCTTCCGCTTCTTCACCATATCCGTCCATTCCTCTCCCTCGGTGCCGACGCATTTGTGCCGGTGCATGCCGCCCATTCCGGTCGCGGATTCTAGCAGGCGCCTCGCGACCGATCCGGAAGCAGCCGACGCCCAACGTCAAACTGTCGACATTTTGCGCGGTTAACCTTGTTTCAAGTGAGATATATCGAATACACTTTGCCAAAGTGTCGACACTAAGACAAAGAACACCCATTGGCTACTCAGGAGACGTCATGTTTATCGAGAAGGAAATTGCCGGCCACGCCCGCACCGGCGCGAGCGTGTCGGCGCGGCTGGACCGATTACCGCCGACCCGCTATTTCAGCGGCCTGGTCGCGCGCATCGCGACCGGCGGCTGGTTCGAGTTCTATGAAATGTTCATGGCGGCGTACATCGCGCTCGGGCTGATCCACAGCGGTCTGTATCGCGCGACGACGGATGGCCTGTTCGACGTGAACGGCTTCGCGAGCTTTCTCGGCGCGTTCTTCGCGGGGATGTTCATCGGCACCGTTGCGCTGGGCGGCATCACGGACCGGCTCGGCCGGCGCGCGGTGTTCACCTGCGCGATGCTCATCTATTCAGTGGCGACGTTCATCGCGGCGTTCCAGAACGGACCGCTCGCGATGGACTTCTGGCGCTTCATCGCGGGCATCGGTATCGGCGTGCAGTTGATCACTGTCGACACCTACATCTCCGAACTGACGCCGCACCACACGCGTGGCCGCTACATGGCGTTCAGCATTCTCGTGATCCTCACGTCGGTGCCGGTCGTCGCGGTGCTGTCGTACCTGCTGGTGCCGCACGTGCTGTTCGGTCTCGAAGGCTGGCGCTGGGTGATGATCATCGGCTCGGCGGGCGCGATCCTGATCTGGGTCATGCGCCGCGGACTGCCCGAGTCGCCGCGCTGGCTCGAAAGCAAAGGCCGGCATGAAGAAGCCCGCGCGATCGTCGATGCGATCGAGCAACGCGTGATCGCCGAAACGGGCAAGCCGCTCGCGCCGCCCGCAGTGCATGCCGCTGAGCCGCCGGCATCCGGCAACGTGTCGTTCGGCGAGATGTGGAAGGGGCAGTACTTCAAGCGCACTGTGATGCTGTCGTGCTTCAACTTCTTCCAGACCTTCGGCGTGTACGGCTTCGGTTCATGGGTGCCGGTGCTGCTCTACACGAAGGGCATCACGCTTACGCATTCGCTGCTGTACACGATGGTGATCGCGTTCGCGACGCCGCTCGGTGCGGTCGGCGCGATGTACTGCGCGGAGCGTTTCCAGCGCAAGTGGCAGCTGGTCGGCTGCGCGATCGTGGTGGCGGTTGCAGGCACGCTGTTCGGCTTCGTCCGCGAGCCGGTGCCGATCCTGCTGTTCGGTTGTGCCGTGACGATCGCGAACAACTGGCTGATCGGCATCTTCCACACGTATCAGGCAGAACTCTATCCGACGCGAATCCGCGCCCGCGCGGTCGGCTTCGTGTTCAGCTGGAGCCGCGTCAGTTCCATCTTCGTCGGTTTCTGGGTCGCCGCCTTGCTCAAGCATTTCGGTGTCCCGGCTGTGTTCGTGCTGATTTCATCGGCCATGTTCGTCATCGTCGTGATGGTGGGGGCGTTCGGTCCTCGCACCAACGGCATTCGTCTTGAGGAGTTGTCCCAATGAGTTCCATTGCCGCCGCCTTCGCGCACGGCCTCCATACGCTGGCCCAACGGCCGCTGTCCGCCGAAGTGGCCGCCGAGGCACGCCGTTCCCTGATCAACGTGATCGGCACGTCGATCGGCGCATCGAAACATCAAGGTGTCGACGCGATCCTCGCTGCCGCTCGCGATCTCGGTGCCGAGCCGGCCGTGCCGGTGCTCGGCCGCACTGAACTCGTCGATGTGCATTTCGCGGCGCTCGCGACCGGCTTCGCGGGCCACCTCGACGATTTCGACGACACCCATCTTGCGACCGTGATCCATCCGGCCGCATCGGTACTTGCCGTGCTGAGCGCGCTCGCACCGTCGACGCAACCGACCGGCGCGCAGACGCTCACTGCATTCGCGCTCGGTTGCGAAGCGCAATTGCGGGTCGGCGTGTCGATCTCGCCGGAGCACTACGATCGCGGCTGGCACATCACGGGTACGTGTGGTGTGATCGGCTGCGCGGTTGCGGCTTCGTTGCTGCTCGGTCTCGACGAGGCGACGCTCGCGCAGGCGGTGTCGATTGCCGCGTCGATGTTCGTCGGCCAGCGCGAAGCGTTCGGCACGATGACCAAGCCGTATCACCCGGGCAAGGCTGCGTCGAACGGCATCGCTGCCGCGCGGCTCGCGCAGCAGGGACAGCGCGCAGTCGACGACGTGTTCGAAGCGGCAGGCGGCTATTCGCATTCGCTGTCGACGAAAGTCGATTTCGACTTGATGAACGGTGCGATGGGCGAGCGTTGGGAACTGCTGTCGAACACGTACAAGCCGTACCCGTGCGGGATCGTCGCGCACCCGGCAATCGATGCGGGGCTCGCGCTGTCCGAGAAGATCGACGACGCTGCATCGATCGAATCGATCACGCTGCGCTGCCATCCACTCGTGCCCGAACTGATGGGCAATCCGCAGCCGAAGGACGGACTGCAGGCACGCTTTAGCGCGATCCACGGCGTCGCTGCCGCACTGTGCGACAAGCGCGTCGGCCTCGCGCAGTACGAGGACGCGCGCGTCGTGCAGGCGGATGTATCGACGGTGCGCGCGAAGACGAAGCTCGTGCCGGACACGTCGGTGAATCGCGACGAAGTGTTCATCGAAGCACGGCTCGCGAACGGCAGCACGGTTTCTCATCACGTCGAGCACGCACGCGGCAGCTTCGCGCGACCGCTGACCGCCACCGAACTGATGGACAAGGTGCGCCTGCTGATCGACCCGCAACTGGGCGACGGCACGACCGACAAGATCGCCGCTGCTGTGCACGCTCTGGAAACGGCCGCCGATCCCTGCGCTCTGTTCGAACTCTGTCTCCCTTCGAAGGAATTGAATCATGCATGACACCGTTGCCCATTCCGCTGTTTCCGATGCGCTGGTGAAATTCGCGCTGGGTCCGGCGCCCGAGCATGCGGCCGCTGCACTCGAGTCCGCGCGACGTGCAGTCGCGCATGCACGCACGCGCACCGCGAACGCAGGCGACGCGCAGCAGGACGTCGCGCGGCTGCTGCGCACGCAGGGCTCGCAACACGATGCACGTGTGCAGGCCTGGACGCTCGGCGCACTGCTGGCCGGCGATGCGCCTGCTTCTTCATCGGCGGCTATCGTCGCTGCTGCAGTGACGCTCGGCGATCGACTCTCCGCGACGGAAAAGGATATCGCCGCCGCGGCCGCGATCGGTATCGAAGCGGCTGCGCGCGTGCAGCGCGCCGTCGACAGCAGTGAGTATCGTGCGCGCTGGAACGTCGCGTCGTCGTTGGGCGTGCTCGGTGCGGTGCTTGCGGTTGCGCGACTGCTCGGGCTCGATGAAGCGCGTACGCAGCACGCGCTCGGCGTTGCAGCGACCCAGGCTGCCGGTCTTGCGCGCAATGCGGGCGAAGCGATGGAACCGATCGAGATCGGCAAGGCTGCCGCCGATGCGATCGAGGCTGCGTTGATCGCTAAGCATGGCTTCACGAGCGCGCCGGCTTCGATCGATGGGCGGCGCGGGTTTGCTGCGTTGATGGCGTATCGGTTCGCGGCGGCGGCGATTGTCGTCGATGCTGACGCTGCGTGGGTGACGCTGCCTTAATGTAGTACTCGAAACGCGGTATCGGAGCACCGTTCGAGTGGTCCGATACCGCGTGCGCTGTCCGCGAATGGACGGCATCGCATCTCCGCTTTCCCCCCACTTCCAGTCGAAGCCGGTAAACCGGCCACACCGCGCGCCGGATCCATATCACGCGATCCGCCATCTTCCCGTTTTCAAGCATGCGTTTTCCTCATGCTCCGCCCGACTTTTAATCGTTTGTGCGGCCCCACCCGCCGAACAATACTGCCGCACATCCCCGCGGCATCGCGCCGCAAGTCCGTTCAAGCCAGGCGGGCATCGTTCGACGAGTCGGCAGCGAGACCATGCGTTCAGATCGAAATTTCATCGACGGGCAGTTCGTGCCGTCCAGCGGCGAGCGGATCGCCGTCTACAACCCCGCCACCGAAGAAGCCGTCGGGCACGTCAGTGCCGCGAGCCGCGCCGACGTCGAGCGTGCCGTGGCAGTCGCCGCGACCGCGCAGCGTGCGTGGCGCAAGCTGCCGGCCGCCGAGCGCGCCGCGCATCTGAACCGCTTCGCCGATGCGATCGTCGAGCGTGCGGTGCAGATCGGCGTCGCGCTCGCGGCCGAGTCCGGCAAGAGCGTCGCCGACGCGAGCGCCGAAGCGCGCTACGCAGCCGAGATCCTGCGCTATCACGCGCAGTGGGCACGACGCATCGAAGGCGAAATCATTCCGAGCGACAGCCCGAACGAAAACCTGTTTCTGATGCGCGAGCCGATCGGCGTCGTCGCGTGTCTGATTCCGTTCAATTTCCCGATCTACACGTTGCTGCGCAAGATCGCGCCTGCGCTGATCGCGGGCAACACTGTTGTCGTACGGCCGAGCAACAACACGCCGTGCTCCGCATTCGAGATCGCGCTCGCCGCGCAGCAGGCCGTTCTACCCGCAGGCGTGCTGAATGTGCTCGCGATGGATCACGACACCGCCGCCGTGCTGTGCACGCAGCCGTCGGTCGGCATGATTACGCTGACGGGCAGCGTCGGCGCAGGCCGCAAGGTGCTCGACTACTGCAAGGAAAACATCGCGAAGCCGTCGCTGGAACTCGGCGGCAAGACGCCGGCGATCATCGAGCCGGATGCGAATCTCGAAGCCGCTGCCGACGCGCTCGTCCGTTCGAAGACCACCCACTGCGGCCAGCTGTGCACGGCGATCGAACGCGTGTACGTGCAGCGCGGCGTGCACGATCGCTTCGTCGCGTTGCTGAAGGAGCGGATGGCTGCGCTACGCATCGGCGATCGCGCGCTCGACGACACGCGGATGGGTCCGCTCGTCAACGCAGCGGCACGCGACTCGGTGCACCGGATGGTGCAGCGCGCGGTCGAAGAGGGCGCGACGATCGAGACTGGCGGCGAGTTGCCCACGGGCCCCGGCTTCTTCTATCCGCCGACTTTGCTCAGCAATTGCCGTCAGCAGATGGAGATCGTCCAGGAAGAGATCTTCGGACCGGTACTGCCGGTGATCGCATACGACACGATCGACGACGCGCTGCGGATGGCCAACGATCATCAGTTCGGTCTGTCGTCGGTGCTCTACACCGAAAACTATCGCACGGCGATGCGCGTCGCGAACGAGATCGAAGCCGGCGAGCTGTACGTGAACCGCACGCCCGCCGATCCGTATCAAGGGTTTCATGCGGGCTGGAAACGGTCTGGGCTCGGTGGCGATGATGGTAAGCACGGGATGCTTGAGTTCACGCAGACGCGGCTGGTGGTGATGCCGTTTTGATGTGTGCGTTTGCGGCGTCCCTCGACGTCTTTTGATTCACCACAACACACCATAGCAATACCGACGGCCTGCGGTGTACCTACGCCGCAGCGATCCGTGAAGGAGACACAGTTGCAGGAATCCCTCTTAAACGACGGCATGCCGCGCATCGCCGACGCCCCAACCTCGACCGCCTCGCACCGCTACGCGCAATTGCTTCTGCTAGTGCTAGCCGCCGGCGCAATCTACCCGATCCTCTACCTGCGTCAGGTCTATCAAACGACGATGCTCGACGTGTTCGGCATCGACAACGCGCAGCTCGGTTATCTGTACTCGGTGCTTGGCATCGTGTTCTTCGTCAGCTATCTGCCGAGCGGCTGGCTCGCGGATCGCGTCGCGCCGCGTCTGTTGATCTGCTTCTCACTCGTCGCGACCGGCGCACTCGGGCTGTGGTATTCGACGGCGCCGTCGTTTCACGTACTGCTCGTGATCTTCTGCTGCTGGGGCATCACGACGGGGCTCACGTTCTGGGCGTCGGTGTTGAAGCGCGTGCGGATGATCGCGGGGCCGAACGAGCAGGGCCGCTTCTTCGGTCTGCTCGACGGCGGACGTGGCCTCGTCGAGGCATTGCTCGCCACCATCGCGCTTGCGCTGTTCGCATCGGCGGCGGCATCGGGACGTACGCCTGCGATCGGCCTGCGTCACGTGATCTATCTGTACTCGTTCACCTGCATCGGCCTCGGCGCGCTGATGAGTTTCTTCCGCGATCCTGCTGCGCCCGCAGACATAAAAGAAACCGCACGCGAGAACCGGGGGCAGTTGTGGCGCGACCTCGCATTCCTCGCGTCGATTCCGCAACTGTGGCTCGTCGCGGCGGTGGTGTTCTGCGGCTATCAGATCTTCTGGGCGACCTACAGTTTCTCCGCGTACCTGCAACAAGGCGACCTGCATCTGAGCGTCGTCGCGGCCGGCGTCGTGACGACCGCGAAGCTGTGGATGCGTCCGCTCGGCGGCATCGGCGGCGGCTATCTCGGCGACCGCTTCTCGAATCTGCGCGTGCTGATCGTCGCGATGTTCGCTGCGGTGCTCGGACTCGTCGCGCTGATCGTGCTGCCGGCTGCGCGCAGCGTCGGACTGCTCGCGTTCGTCGTGCTGTTCGTCGGCGCGATGACATATGCGATCCGCGGGCTCTACTGGACGCTGCTCGATTACTGCGCGCTACCGATGCGCATCACCGGCCTCGCGATCGGCCTCGTGTCGTTGATCGGCTATTCATCGGACATCTTCCTGCCGCTCGTGAACGGCTACGTCACGCAGCGTTTCGCCGGATTGATGGGCTACCAGATCTATTTCGCCTACGTGGCGTCGGTCGGCGCGCTGGGCTGCGTCGCTGCGCTCGCGCTGGCTCGCATGAAACATTCGAACTCGAAACCTGCATAGAACATGAAAGTCGTTTCTCTTCAGACGCACGTCGTCGCCGTCCCGCCGCCGCATCTCGGCGGCATGTACTGGATTTTCGTCACGCTGCAGACGGACTGCGGGATCGAAGGCGTCGGCGAGGTTTACGCCGCGACGTTTCACCCGGACGTGATGGTCCCTGCAATCGAGGATGCGTTCGAACGCTACCTGCTCGATCGCGATCCGCATCACGTCGAGCGCCTGTGGCGCGAAGCGTATTCGAGCGGCTTCACGCAACGCCCCGACCTGACGATGATGGGTATCGTCAGCGGCCTGGAGATGGCGTGCTGGGACATCGTCGGCAAGGCTTGCAACAAGCCGGTGTACGAACTGCTGGGCGGCGTCGTCAACGAACGTCTGCGCTCGTACACGTATCTGTATCCGAAGAACCGCGACGGCGAATACGACTACGACGACGCCGACCTCGCAGCCGAATGCGCAGCGCAGAACGCGAAGCTCGGTTTCACGGCGGTGAAGTTCGATCCGGCGGGACCGTACACCGCGTATTCGGGTCATCAGCTGTCGCTTGAAGTGCTCGACCGTTGCGAGCGCTTCTGCCGCAGCGTGCGCGAAGCGGTCGGCTCGCGTTGCGATCTGCTGTTCGGCACGCATGGACAGATGGTGCCATCGTCGGCGATCCGGCTCGCGAAGCGGCTCGAAAAGTTCGATCCGCTGTGGTTCGAAGAGCCGGTGCCGCCGGGCCAGGAACAGGCGATGGCGCAAGTCGCCGCGCACACCAGCATTCCGATTGCGGCCGGCGAACGCCTCACCACCAAGTACGAATTCTTCAAGCTGCTAGATTCACGCGCGGCGTCGATCCTGCAGATGAACGTCGGGCGCGTCGGTGGGCTGCTCGAAGCGAAGAAGATCGCGAGTCTCGCGGAGGTCTACTACGCGCAGATCGCGCCGCATCTGTACAACGGACCGATCGGCGCGGCCGCGAGCATCCAGCTCGCGGTGTGCACACCGAACTTCCTGATCCAGGAAAGCATCGGCACGTGGGATGGTTTTCACGCGCAGATTCTCAAGCAGCCGATTCAATGGGAAGACGGCTACATCATTCCGTCGAAGGCGCCGGGTCTCGGCGTCGAACTCGACATGGACGTCGTGCGCGCGCATTCGCCGTACACCGGCAAGCGCCTGCATCTGCAGATGCAGGCGCAGCCCGCCGACGTCAAGGACACGTCGCCGGCGCGCGGCTAGGCACAAGGGGATGCGGATGAACTACGACTACGTGATCGTCGGCGCGGGTTCCGCCGGCTGCATTCTCGCCGAGCGGCTGTCGGCGTCGGGACGCTATTCGGTGCTGCTGCTGGAAGCGGGCGGCCCGGACAAATCGTTCTGGTTCAAAATTCCGGTCGGCTTCGCGAAGCTGTACTACCACAAGACCTGGAACTGGATGTACTACAGCGAGCCCGAGCCGGAACTCGCGGACCGCTCGATCTACTGTCCACGCGGCAAGGTGCAGGGCGGCTCCGGGTCGATCAACGCAATGATCTACGTGCGCGGCGCCGCAGGCGATTTCGACGACTGGGCTGCCGCCGGCAATCCGGGCTGGTCGTATCGCGACGTGCTGCCGTATTTTCGCAAGCTCGAATCGCATCCGCTCGGCGACACCGAGTATCACGGTGCCGACGGCCCCGTGCGCATCACGCCGATGAAGGGTGGCGAGCATCCGATCTGCCGCAGCTTTATCGAAGGCTGCGAACAGCTTGGCTATGCGCGCAACGACGATTTCAATGGCGCGCGGCTCGAAGGCGTCGGCATCTACGATGTGAATACGCGCAACGGACGCCGCGATTCGAGCAGCGTCGCGTACCTGCATCGCGCGGGCCATCGCGACAACCTGACGATCGAACACGACGCGCATGCAACCCGTGTGCTATTCGACGGTGGTCGTGCAACCGGCGTCGAGATCGTGCAGCGCGGCGTGAAGCGGACATTTCACGCTACACGCGAAGTGATCGTCGCGGCCGGTGCAGTCGATACGCCGAAGCTGCTGCAACTGTCGGGCGTCGGTCCGCGCGCGTTGCTCGCGAAGCATGGCGTCGATGTCGTGCACGATCTACCGGCGGTTGGGCAAAACTTGCAGGACCATCTGTGCGTGAGCTTCTACTACCGCGCGCGCATACGCACGCTGAACGACGAGTTCGGCAGCTGGACCGGCAAGCTGAAGCTCGGGTTGCAGTATCTGCTGCGCCGCACGGGACCGTTCGCGATGAGCGTGAACCAGTCGGGCGGTTTCTTCCGCACGGGCTCCGCTGCCGGATCACAGCCGAACATGCAGATCTACTTCAATCCGCTGTCGTACCGGATTCCGAAGTCGAGCCGCGCGTCGCTGACGCCCGAGCCGTACTCCGGTTTTCTGGTCGCGTTCAATCCGTGCCGGCCGACGAGCCGTGGCTCGGTCGAGATCGCGTCGAACCGCGTCGAGGACGCACCGCTGATTCGCGGCAACTACCTGTCGACGCAGAAGGATCGCGACGAAGTCGTGCAGGGTAGCCGTCTGGTGCGTGAGCTGATGCAGGCGCAGGCGCTTCAGCAGGTCACGGTCGAAGAAGTGACACCGGCTGCAGAGGTCGTCGATGACGCGGACATGCTGCGCTATTTTCGCGAGCAGAGCGGGTCGATCTATCACCTGTGCGGCACCTGCGCGATGGGTCCGGACCCGCGCACGTCTGTCGTCGATGCGCGGTTGCGGGTGCATGGGATCGATGGACTGCGCGTCGTCGACGCGTCGATCTTTCCGAACATCACGTCCGGCAATACGAATGCGCCGACGATGATGGTCGCGGAGAAGGGCGCGGCGATGATCCTGGAGGATGCACAACAAGGAGAGACCGCACGGCCGGTGACGGCGGCTGCTGTGTCGCTCGATCGTGACGGGGCCGTGACGCGAGCGGCGGCGGTTTCGTCCTGAGCGACGCGTTGAAGTTTGTTTTGTCGATGCGTGACGAGGATCGCGCATCGACCGGTTTGCTGTGCTGTTTTTGAAGTTGAATCGCCATCACCTGCCCGTTGTGCCGTGCGTCGCACGGTGAACGGCGTCTGTCTTCCTGCTCGACGTCCATCGCGGCGACGTCCCGTTGTACTCCCCATCGATCGTTGCCGCTGCCGTTCCGGGCGCCCGAACCACGCGCATCCATACCATTCCGTCACGCAGCGAAATGGCTCCGTAATTATTCGGGGAAATGTTTCTCAATGTTACGAATATATCTATTCAGTATGCTTAATAAAAATTCAGAAATATCTGATTGCTCAAAATCTTTGCTGCGGATAAATTTGGCGGACTGATGTAAGCGTAAAGAATTTGAAGATATGTGAATAAGTCAATCAAGAGGCGTTAGGCTTTCATTGCATTCATGTCGTATTGCGGTGACGTAAGCATGTGCCCGTCGATCGTGGGGTTGTCCGATTAAGGCGAGCCGATGACACGCGCTTTCGGCCATCGGCGGAGTCGTGTAGCTAACGTCGTCGCACTGCCCAGCGGCCATTGTTCCGTGCCTCTCGCTCCAGAGAAATGGCGCGATTCTTTCGTCTTCTTCTCTATTTAATCGACCTGGATTTCAATGAGTTTCCGGTATGAATCCGGACGCCGTTGATCCCGTTCGTCTGCGTTTTATGTATTGCCGGGAAAACGACGGTGAGGCGAGTTCCGTCGATCTGTTTTTCCGCGCTTTTTATACGGATAACAAACCGAGGACTCCGATCATGAACAGAATTTATCGCGTCATCTGGAACAGAGGCGTGGGCCGGTATTGCGTGGTAAGCGAGGCTGCGAAGAGCCGGGGAAAGGAGAAAAGCCGGGCGACGGCATCGGCCGCGACTCCGCTGTTTTCGGCGAGCGTGAAAGCGGGACTGGTCAGGGGGATCGCTCAGGGTGTCATGGCTGTCTTTGCAATGGGCGTGCTGACCGACGCGGCATGGGCCGGGGCGATCGGCAATTGCACGGGGACGGCGGGGCAGGCGGGGAGTTCTTCCGAGGGAACGTCGTACAACTGGGGTATCGCGACCGACTGGAGCTCGGATGAAGGGAATTGCTCCACTCGGAGTGGCGTCATTATTTCGGAGAACGGCACCGCGGACGGAGGGTTAGCAGGCTCTTCCGCCTACCTGTTCGTTGGCGGTAACGCCAATGCGGCTACCGGCACGATCACGCTGTATGGGCCGAGCGGGATATCGCTGAGTGGACTGGTCTCGGTCAACAGCAACCGGATCACCAATCTTGCGGCGGGTACAGCTGCGACGGATGCGGTCAACGTCGGTCAGTTGACTTCGGTTTCAAGTTCGGTTTCTACGAGTCTTAGTTCGTTGTCTACGTCGACCTCCACGGGCGTCAGTTCACTGTCGACAGGCTTGAGCACGTCGAACAGCAACGTCACATCGCTTTCGACGGGGTTGAGTACAACCAGTAGCAACGTGGGCAGTCTGTCGACTTCAGCATCGACAGGCATCGCGTCACTGTCGACGTCGGCCTCGACCGGCATTGGTTCGCTATCGACGGGCCTTAGCACCACGACCAGCGGCATCACATCTCTGTCGAGTGGCCTGAGTACAACCGTAAGCAACATCGGGAGCCTGTCGACTGGTCTGAGCACTACGACCAGCAACGTCACCTCGCTTTCAACTGGGTTGAGTACGACCAATAGCAACGTAGGCAGTCTCTCAACGTCGGCATCGACCGGCATCGCATCACTGTCGACCTCGACGTCTACCGGCATCACGTCGCTCTCCACAGGCTTGAGCACCGCGACCAGTAACGTCACCTCGTTGTCGACCGGGCTGAGCACGACAGGTAGCAGCATCGCGAGCCTGTCGACTTCGACATCGACAGGCGTCACGTCCCTCTCTACAGGCCTGAGCACGACGACCAGTAACGTTACTTCTTTATCCACCGGCCTGAGCACGACCGCAAGCAACCTCGGTAGCCTGTCGATGTCGACTTCCACCAGCATCGGTTCGCTGTCGACGGGGCTGAGCACGTCGAACAGCAACGTCACGTCGCTTTCAACGGGGCTGAGCACGACCAGCAGCAACGTAGGTAGTTTGTCGACCTCAGCGTCGACCGGTATCGCATCGTTGTCGACATCAACCTCGACGAGTGTCGGTTCACTGTCGACTGGTCTGAGCACAACGACCAGCAACTTCACGTCGCTTTCAACGGGGTTGAGCACGACCACCAGTAGCGTAGGCAGTTTGTCGACCTCAGCGTCGACCGGTATCGCATCGTTGTCGACATCAACCTCGACGAGCATCGGTTCACTATCGACAGGCCTGAGCACTACGACCAGCAACATCACTTCGCTTTCGACGGGACTGAGTACGACCAGCAGCACCGTGGGCAGTTTGTCGACGTCGACCTCCACCGGCATCGGCTCACTCTCGACCGGTCTTAGCACGACAGGTAGCAGCGTCACGAGTTTGTCGACGTCGACATCGACGGGCCTCACGTCCCTCTCCACCGGCCTGAGCACGACGACCAGCAACGTCACCTCTCTATCGACGGGTCTGAGCACAACCGCAAGCAACCTCGGCAGCCTGTCGACGTCGACGTCCACCGGCCTGAGCACCACAACCAGCAACGTCACATCACTCTCAACAGGCCTGAGCACAACCAACAGCAACGTCGCCTCGCTCTCAACAGGCCTCAGCACGACCACCAGCAACATCGGCAGCCTGTCCACCTCGACGTCGACCGCACTCGGCACACTCACCACCGACGTCGGCTCGCTGTCCACCGGCCTCAGCACCACCGGCAGCGCAGTCAGCAGCCTGTCGACGACCACGTCTTCCAGCCTCGGCTCGCTGTCGACCGGAATCAGCGCACTGTCGACGGGCGTCGCCAATTCCGTTCAGTACGACGACCCCTCGCACACGAGCATCACGCTCGGCGGCGTCGGCGCCAACGCGCCGGTTCGCCTGACCAACGTCGCCGCCGGCTCGAATCCGACCGATGCGGTCAACGTGGGTCAACTGTCTTCGCTGTCGTCGTCGGTGACGTTCGCGATCAATTCGCTGTCGACCGGTCTGAGCACGACGAATAGCAACGTGGGAAGCCTCTCGACGTCGACTTCGACCGGCATCACGTCGTTGTCCACGTCGAGTTCGACGAGCATCGGTTCGCTGTCGACGGGATTGAGTTCGTCCGTGGTCAGCCTGTCCACGGCGACATCGTCGAGCATCGGCTCGCTGTCCACGGGCATGACCTCGTTGTCGACCGGCATGACGTCGCTGTCCACCAGCCTGAGCACGATCGGCAGCTCGGTGGCGAGCGGTGCGGGAGGAGGCGGTGGCGGCGCGGTGGCCGCGAGTCTGTCGACTTCGCTTGCCCCGCTAAACGATGCATCCACGGCCGCAGCCGCGCATGGTGCGGCACTCGGCGCCACGCTGACGGGCGGTGTCGCGACTAACGGCAACGCCACCACGCAGGGGCGCGGCACGGGCAACACCGCGACGCAGACCATTCAGGCGGCCGGCTGCGGCGTCGCGAACGGCGTGGACAGCACGGCGACCGGGTTGTGTGCGAGCGCGGGTACGATCGCCGGCGTCAACGGCGCGACCACGACGAAGACGGCTACCGGCGCAACCGCGTACGGTTCGCAGTCGCTTGCGCAGGACTCGAACAGCACGGCGATCGGTTTCCGCTCTACTGCGCAATTCGACGGTTCGGTCGCGATCGGCTATCAGGCGCAGGCGATCGCCGATCCGGCGACCGCAGTCGGCGCGAACTCGCTGGCGTCAGGCGACAACTCGGTCGCGCTCGGCGCAAACGCACAGGCGACCGCCGCGAATTCGGTCGCGCTGGGCGCGGGCTCGGTGGCCGATCAGGCGAACACGGTCTCGGTCGGCTCGCCGGGCAACGAGCGCCGCATCACGAACGTCGCGCCCGGCGTCGCGCCGACCGATGCGGTCAACCTGTCGCAGTTGCAGGGCGTGCAGGGCAATATCAACGACGTGGCCCGTCATGCGTACTCCGGGATCGCGATGGCCATGGCGATGTCCGGCACCTATCTGCCGACGCTCAACGCCGGCGAGCAGACGCTCGGTGTCGGAATGGGCGGCTACGAAGGCTACGGTGCGATCGCGTTCACGTTCAAGGGATTGTCGGGCAACGGTCGATGGGGATACGGCGCAGGCGTCTCGACGACCGGGCACGACGTCGGATTCAACGCAGGCGTTGGCTGGAAGTGGTGAGCGTGATGTGATGCGACGTGCGCTCGTGGATTCGATACGGGCGTGCGTCGCACTACCCCCGCTGCAAATTCCCACCCGACGCACGCCACCGCGCCGGCGACACGCCGATCTGCCGCTTGAACACACGCTGAAACGCAGCCATCGATTGATAGCCCACCGACTCGCCGATCTCGGCGACGGGCGTTTCGGTGTTCAACAGCATGCGACCCGCGAGGGTCATGCGAACCTCGGTCAGCACATCGGCGGCAGAGCGGCCGATCGCTTCCTGAAACTGCCGGATGAACGTCGCGCGCGACATATGGCAGCGCGCCGATAACTGATCCAGCGTCCACGGTTCGCCGGGTGCCTCGAACATCACGTCGATGGCCGGTTGCAGACGAGGCTTCCGCGATAGCGCAAGCAGACCATGCGGCGGCTGCGTGCCCTCAGTCGCGAAACGCAACGTCAGCGCGAACAGCGCCGCCGACAGATGATTGACGAACATCTCGCTGCCGGGCCCCGGATCGTTCGCTTCTTCGTACATCAATTGAATCAGGCGATGCAACCGCGTACGCGCCACGGTCCGCGCCGGCGCTTCAGCATCGGCCTCCGGTTTGGGCAACGCACTGTGGACCACAAGGCGACCTGGCAGATGGTCGCGCAACAGCCGGTCCGGCACTGCGCCGAGCAGGAACCGCCCGCACAGAAAATCCACTGTCTCGCCGGCTCCTTCGTTTTCGTACACGATCAGCGATGCCTTCGGCCGTCGCGTTTCCGGCCCCGCCGTTGTGCCGCTGCCGTCGTGGATGTAGTGCGCGTTACCGGCGGGAAACAGAATGATGTCGCCGGCCGTCAACCGCTCGGGTGGTCCATTGATGTCTTCGAGAATCGCCTCGCCGGACAGCAGCACGTGATATGGAATCTCTCGCACGCCGGAAACAGCCTGATCGATTTTCCAGGGCGCGCCGAAAAGACAGCGCAACTCGAGCCGCCCGGTGACGGGTATCAACGACAGCAGTCGACTCAGCAGATCCATATCGATGGGCACGGTGGTTTGATACTTTTGAGCATAATATCGACAATATATGGCATCGTAAAGATCAAACGAGACACCTAAAGTGGAGGTTCCTAACCACCACCACTGAAGGAGTTCCACCATGAGCCGCATCACCGTTCCCGCAATCGCCACTGCCACCGGCGCCACCGCCGACGTCTACGCGCAGGTCAAGAAAATCGCCGGCGGCACCGTACCGAATCTCTTCGCTGCGGTCGGTCACGTGGCCCCGTCGACGTTGTCCACCGTGCTGGCCGCCGAAGGCACACTGGCATCCGGCAGCCTGAGCAAACAGGATCTCGAAACCATCAAGGTGCTGGTCAGCGAACGGACCGGCTGTGAGTACTGCGTCGCGGCGCACGTGATGCTCGGCAAGATGACCGGCCTGTCGGCGGACGCGCTCAAACAGATTCGCGCGGGACAGCCCACCGGCGATGCGAAGCGCGATGCGCTCGTGCGCTTCGTGCTGAATCTGCAGACGACGAGCGGCACGATCGGCGACAGCGAATTCGCCGCGATTCGCGCGGCCGGCTACACCGATACGCAACTCGCGGAGATTTCGCTGGCCGTCGCGCTGACGATCTTCACGAATACGTTCAACCGTATCAACGATACGGACATCGATTTCCCTCCGGTCAAGTAACCGAAACATCGCGACGCACACAGGCCGTCTCGCGACACGCGGCGGCCGTACCGAACCTGGTCACCCGACCGTTATCCGATTGGAGCAACCCATGTTGGAGCAACCCATGTCCCACGCTGAACATTTCGATACCGTGATCCTTGGCAGCGGCCAGGGTGGCAAACTTCTCGCCTGGCATCTTGGGCGATCCGGCCAACGCGTGGCCGTCGTCGAGCGGCAATGGGTGGGCGGTTCGTGCCCGGCCGTCGCCTGTCTGCCGAGCAAGAACGAAATCTGGAGCGCCCGCGTCGCACACATGACGCGCAACGCCGCGAACTTCGGCGCGGTCACAGGCCCGGTGATCGTCGATATGGAAAAGGTACGCGCCCGCAAGCGCGACATGGTCGAGCGCGAAGCGAAGGCACATATCGATGCGTACGCGGCGAGCGGCGCCGAACTGATCATGGGCAGCGGCCGGTTCGTCGGACCGAAGACCATCGAAGTCGAACTCAACGACGGCGGCACGCGGACGCTGAGCGGCGATCAGGTGATAGTCAATGTGGGCACGCATGCGGCGATTCCCGACGTTCCCGGACTGCGCGCGGCCGAACCACTGACCCACATCGGCTCGCTCGAACTAGGCTACGTACCCGCACATTTGATCGTGCTCGGCGGCGGTTACATCGGCATCGAAATGGCGCAGACCTATCGCCGCTTCGGCAGTCGCGTGACGATCATCGATCGCGGCGAGCGTTTGATGGCCCGCGAAGACGACGACGTCGCCGAAGAGATGTTGCGCATTCTGCGTGGCGAAGACATCGACGTGATCCTCGGCGCGCAAACGGTAAGCGTCGAAGGGCGGTCGGGATCGGGCGTCCGCGTCGCGCTGCGCACGAGCGCGGGCGAGCAGACGATCGAAGGCAGCGATCTTCTCGTCGCAGTGGGACGTGTGCCGAATACGGCGGGTATCGGGCTCGAAGCAGCCGGCATCGAGTTGAACGAGCGCGGCTTTATCCGCGTGAACGAGCGGCTGCAAACGGTTGTGCCTGGCGTGTGGGCGATCGGCGAAGCGGCGGGTAGTCCGCAGTTCACGCACGTGTCGGTCGACGACTTCAGGATCGTGCGCGACAACATGGCCGGCGGAGATCGCAAGACAAGCGACCGGTTGATCCCATACACGATGTTCACCGAGCCGCCGCTCGCGCACGTGGGTCTGAGCGAACGCGAAGCGCAGCAGAAGGGCATCGCGGTGCGCATTGCGAAGCTGCCGATGAACAACGTGCTACGTACGCTCGCAACCGACGAGTCGCAAGGCTTCATGAAAGTACTGGTCAGTGCGGACGACGACCGCATCCTCGGCTTCACGATGATCGGCGCCGAAGCCGGCGAGGTGATGGCGGCGATGCAGACGGCGATACTGGCCGGGTTGCCGTATCAAAAGCTCCGCGATGCGGTGATCTCGCATCTGACTTATGCGGAGGGGTTGGGGCCGTTGCTGGGGAAGGTGCCGGCCAGAGGGTAGGGGAACGGGCGGAGGATGGGGCCTTCAGCTTTCTTCCTCAGCCATCTCCTCCATCAACCACTTTCTGAACTGCTGCAGCGGCTTTGAACCCTTCTGCTCCGGCCGCACGACAAACCAGTACGACTGCCGCCCATCGACGTGCACGTCGAGCACCTGCACGAGCTGCCGGCTCGCGAGTTCACGGCTGATCATATGACGATCCGCGATCGTCACGCCGAGCCCTTCGACGGCCGCGCGGATCGCGTGATCGAGCAGATCGAATTCGTAGCCGCCCGCCGTATCGACGCCCTCGATGCGTGCGGCGTCGAGCCAGTGTCGCCACGTGAGGTAGCGCTGGTTGTCGCCGGACAGCACGTGCAGCAGCGTGTGGCGCGTGAGGTCGAGCGTGCCGCCGTTCGCGGCATCGCCTTCGACCAGCACCGGCGAACACACCGCGACGTGCTGCTCATGCATCAGCAGCGAGCTTTCGAGTCCCTCCCATTCGCCGTCGCCGAAACGGATCGCGCAGTCGAGCGCGGTCGAATCGGCGAGGCTGTCCTGCAGGCGGGTGGTGAGGCTCAGTTCGAGCGACGGATGGCGTTCGCGCAGTTTGCCGAGTCGCGGCACGAGCCAGCGGCTCGCGAAGGTCGGCGGGACGTTGACGCGCAGCCGGTTCAGATCGCTCTTCTGCTGGATCGCCCGCACGGTCAGTTCGATGCGATCGAACGATTGCTGCAGTGTATGCAGCAGCGCGCGGCCTGCGGCGGTCAGTTCGAGCCGGTGATGATGGCGTTCGAGCAGCGCTTCGCCCAGCTGTTCCTCGAGTTGCCGCACCTGGCGGCTCACCGCGCTTTGCGTGACGTTCAGCTGTTCGGCGGCGCGCGTAAAGCTACCGCTCGTGCCGGCCGCCTCGAAGGCTTTCAGCGCGTTCAGGGCGGGCATCTTTCGCTTCACGGTCGCCTCCTCGCGGCAGCGCTGCGGTCATGCGGCGCTGGGTGAAAAGGCGAGAGTATAACGGGCAACCCGACGGGCAACCCGACGGTCAACCCGACGGTCAACCCGCCGGGCAAAGCGCAGGCTGCGCCCGGCGCTCGATGCCTAGTGCGGAGTACCCGCCCGCCGTTCGACAAAGCGCCGCACGTAGTCATCGGCCGGACGATGCAGGATGTCGTCCGGCGTACCGCATTGCACGAGCGCGCCGTCGCGCAGGATTGCGATCTGGTTGCCGATCCGCAGCGCTTCGTCGAGGTCGTGCGTGATGAAGACGATCGTCTTGTTCAGCATCGCCTGCAGGTTCAGCAACTGATCCTGCATCTCGGCGCGGATCAGCGGGTCGAGCGCGGAGAACGCTTCGTCCATCAGGATCACATCGGTGTCGGCGGCGAGCGCACGCGCGAGTCCCACGCGCTGCCGCATGCCGCCCGACAGTTCATCCGGATAGTGATTCGCGTAGCCGTGCAGGCCGACTTTCTCGAGCCACAGATTCGCCTGTTCCTGCGCCTTCGCTTTTTTCTCGCCGCGCGTGATGAGCGCGTACGCGGCGTTGTCGAGCACGGTCTGATGCGGCAGCAATCCGAAGCTCTGGAACACCATGCTGACGCCGAAGCGGCGCAGCTCGCGCAGTCCACCTGCGTCGAGCTTCAATACGTCGCGGCCACCGATCAGAATCTCGCCGACCGTCGGTTCGATCAGCCGGTTGAAGTGGCGCACGAGCGTCGACTTGCCCGAGCCCGACAGACCCATGATCACGAAAATCTGTCCGGAGCCGATCGACAGGCTGACGTCGTTCAGCCCGACGTTGCAGCGCGTGCGTTCGAGCACATCGGCTTTGCCTGAACCGCTCTTCAGCATCGCGAGCGCGTCGCGTGCTGCGTGCGGCGGTCCAAACAGTTTGTACACGTTTTTGACTTCGATGCCGCTCATGACGGGTTCCTCTTTGCTATGACGTTCGGGCGCGTGAGTTACTTCGCGCCTTGCTTCGCGAGTTCGGGGTTGGCCGTGGCGTTGTCGTTGCTGCTGCCGGCGGCAACGTTCGAAGCCGCAGCAGCACGCGCGCGACGGAACGGAATCCGCGACGGCTGTGCATAACGGCTTTTAAGACGCCGCGTGCGGCGGTCCTGGCCGTAGCCCTGGCTGATCCGGTCGATCACGATCGCGAGAATCACGATCGCGATGCCCGCCTGCGTGCCCTTGCCGACGTCGAGTGTCTGGATGCCCGCGAGCACGTCCTCGCCGAGTCCGCGCGAGCCGATCATCGACGCGATCACGACCATCGACAGCGCCATCATCGTCGTCTGGTTGATGCCGGCCATGATGCTCGGTCGTGCGAGCGGCAACTGCACGTTGAACAGCAACTGTGTGCGCGTCGTGCCGAACGCGCGCGCCGCTTCGACGATCTCGCCGTCCACGTGACGGATACCGAGATCGGTCAGACGAATCAGCGGCGGCAACGCATAAATCACGGTCGCAAAAATCGCCGGCACCTTGCCGAGACCGAACAGCATCAGCACCGGAATCAGGTACACGAAGCTCGGTAGCGTCTGCATGATGTCGAGGATCGGCAGCAGCACACGACGCAACCCCGCGCTACCCGCAGCAAGAATGCCGAGCGGCACGCCGAGCGCCACCGACACCACGGTCGCGACGAGCATCAGCGCGAACGTCTGCATCAGCTTGTCCCACAGACCGAAGCAGCCGATCAGATACAGCAGCGCGATAAACAGCACCGCGACGCCGATGCGTCGCGACGCATGCCACGCGAGCAGCCCGACCGCCGCGAGCACGACCCACGGCGGCATCGCGCGCAGCAGACCTTCGAGCGGGACCAGCACGTGACGCAGCATCAGCACGCTGAAGTTGTGGAACGCGTCGCCGTAGCGCTGCACGAACGCGTTGACCCAGTCGTTGACCCAGTCTGCGATCGACAGGCGAAGAAAAAGCGAATGCATGTTGAACCTCTTTCTGTTGCGATGATGCGGGTGCTATCGACGGATGCTGCTGTGCCGCTTGATCACGAATGCAATGCAGCCTGCACACGTGCCGCGACGGCAGGATCGACCCACTGCTTCCAGACTTCCGGATGCTGCTCGAAGAACGTTTTCGCCACCGTCGACGCATCGAGCTTGCGCTCGTGCATCTGTGCGACCAGCTGTTCGTCGAGTTCGAGCGGCACGCTGACCTTGCGGAAGAACGCGACCGCATCGGGTTCGGCATCGAAGAACGGCGTCGACACGGCGACCGTCAGATGCGACACCTTGAACGCAGACGCACACGGCGTGGCGTTCGGTTCGGCGATGGTCTTCCAGCATGCATCCGAATACGGCGCGCCGTCGAGCCGGATGAAATGGTATTTCGCCATCAGTCCAGCCGGTTCCCAGTAGTAGAACAGGATCGGCTTGCCGCGCTCGTACGCGGACGCGATCGCCGCATCGAGACCGGCGCCGGTGCCCGGATGGAAGTTCGTATAGTCGTTGCCGAGCTTGTACGCGTCGAACAACCGCGTGTTGAAACGCTCGCAGTCCCAGCCGCTCGGGCAGTTGTAGAAGCGGCCGCGATCGGGCTCTTCGTCGTCGGTGAACAGGGACTTGTATTGCGGCAGTTGCGTGATCGAATGCAGTTGCGGCGCGAGCGGCTTGATGCCGCGTTTCGCGTCGCCGTTGATCACATAGTCGGGCACGTACCAGCCTTCACGGTCGCCGCCCGGAATCAGTTCGCCGACGAGTTTCACGCTGCCTTGCTGCAACGCACGCGCGACGATCGGGCTGCGGCCCGTCCAGTGTTCGGCCCAGATCTGCAGATCGCCGCGCGCGAGCGCGGTTTCGGTCGCGGCGGTTGCACCCGTGACGAGTTCCGTTTTGCAGCCGTAGCCTTTCTCGAGCACCGTGCGGACCATCTCGGTCATCAGCGCGCCGCTTTCCCACGTGATCTGCGCGAACTTCACGGTCTTGCCGGCGCCGCACCAGGCCGGCGCGGCGTAGCTGCCGGTTGCCGCGGCGGCACAGGCCAGCGCGACGAGTGAGCGTGCGATTGTTGAGCGGATGCCGGCGAACCTCGGACGTCCCATTGACTGTTCTCCTCCTGTAAGCGGCAGGCGGCGGCCGGTGCTCCGGCTTCGTCGCATAGGGTTGCCGCGTTGTCTCGTGTTGTGCGCTGCGGCGTGTCTCGTGTCGCCGCGCTGCGTTCTATTTGCTTGCGCGACTAAGTGTACCGATCGTGTCGTCGGTAGCAAAAGGCACAAATAATCATCGACGCATTACCTGATCTCATGCCGTCGCATGACTTTCACGCGGGGATGAAAACGCATCATGCCCCCATGAGTTTTCATAGCTTTCGACTGCGCAAACGCCGTGCTTCAATTCGACGCGATATCTGCCGCGGCGCATGCCGCCTGAACAACACGGAGACGGAGCAGGAAATGAAAGCGATGGAAGTCTATATCGGTGAAGGGTTCGCCGGCCCCGGCGTGAACGCCGCGCACATCAACATCATGATCGGACCGCGCAGCGGCCCGGTCGGCCAGGCGTTTACGAACAGCCTGTCGTCGCCGTCGCAGGGACACGTGCCGTTCATGGTCGTCGCGCAACCGAACCTGCCGGTCAAGCCGATGACGCTGTACGTGAACAAGGCCGACATCCGTGGCGACCTGCACGGCAACGCGACGTGGGGCGCATCGCAGGCCGCGATCGCGAAGGCGGTCACCGAGGCGATGCTCGACGGCACGCTGCCGCCCGAAGCCGAAAACGAATGGTGCATCGTCACCGCGAACTGGGTGAACTGGTCGTGCGACGACCTCGACGCCGTGTACGAGAACAACTACACCGCGTGCCGCACGGCGATTCACGCCGCGATGAACGGCCTGCCGGCGCTCGACAAGCTGGCTGCCGTGCGCGATGCGATCAGCAATCCGTTCTATACGCCGAAGGCCAAGGCCGCTTAGCGAACCGTGGCACCGCGTGACGCGTTGCCAACCGAATCAGGGGAACACGATGGAATACGTGCAACTGGGCCGCTCGGGGCTCAAGGTGTCGCGGCTGTGCCTCGGCACGATGAACATGGGTACGCCCGACTGGAAGCCGTGGATTTTCAATGAGCAGCAAAGCGAGCCGATCGTCGCGCGCGCGCTCGAAGCGGGCGTGAACTTCATCGACCTCGCGGATTTCTATTCGACGGGTGTCGGCGAAGAAGTGGTGGGGCGCATCGTGAAGCGCATCGCGAAGCGCGACGAACTCGTGCTGACGACCAAGGTCGGTTATCCGATCGGCAACGGTCCGAATAACCAGGGCCATTCGCGCAAGCACGTGATGGAAGCGATCGACGGTTCGCTGCGGCGTCTGCAGACCGATTACGTCGACGTCTACATGCTGCATTACTTCGACGTGAACACGCCGGTCGAAGAAACGATGGACGCGTTGAACGACATCGTGCGCGCGGGCAAGGCGCGTTACATCGGTGTGTCGACGATGTTTACGTGGCAGTTCGCGAAGATCCTGCAGGTGTGCGAGCGCTACGGCTTCGCGCGACCGGTCAACATGCAGCTGCAGCTGAACTGCGCGTATCGCGAGGAAGAGCGCGAGATGATCCCGTTCTGTATCGATCAGGGGATCGGCGTGTCGGTGTTCAGTCCGCTCGCGCGCGGGTTGCTGTCGGGCGATCCGAAGTCGGTGCGTAACCAGACCGATTTCTTCACCGGGCAGATGTACGACGATGCGGCGTCGCGCGATATCGCGCACTCGGTCGCGGACGTCGCGCATGCGCGCGGCGTGTCGTGTGCGCAGATCGCGCAGGCGTGGGTGCTGGGCCGCAAAGGCATCACGTCGATGCTGGTCGGTGCCGACTCGGTCGAGCAGTTCGACGGCGCGCTGACTGCGCTCGACACGCATCTCACTGCTGACGAACTGTACGAACTCGAACGCAACTACACGCCGTGCGACGTGATCAACGATTACGTGAGCGCACGCATTCCGCGTGTGGCGCGCGCGGCTCGCGTGCTGGAGATCGCGGCATGATCGACGGCCTGCGCAATCCGCAACTGTGGCGCACCGCGAGCTTTATCGACGGTGCGTGGTCCGATGCCGCCGATACGTACGCGGTCGTCGATCCGGCGAACGGTGAAACGCTTGCGCAGGTCGCGCGGGCCGGTGCCGACGACACGCGACGCGCGATCGCAGCGGCCACGCGCGCGTTCGTCGCGTGGCGTGCGTGCACCGCGGCCGAGCGCGGCGCGAAGGTGCGTCGCTGGGGCGAGCTGATGCTCGAACATCAGAAGGATCTCGCGCTGATCATGACGCGCGAGCAGGGCAAGCCGCTCGCCGAGGCGATGGGCGAAGTCGTCTACGCGGCGAGCTTTCTGACGTGGTTCGCGGAAGAGGCGCGGCGCGTGTACGGCGATGTGATTCCGGCACCGAAGCCGGGTCAGCGGATCGTCGTGACGAAGGAACCGATCGGTGTGGTCGGCGCGATCACGCCGTGGAATTTCCCGCTCGCGATGGTCACGCGCAAGGCCGGTCCTGCGCTCGCAGCCGGTTGCACGATGGTACTCAAACCGTCTGAGGAAACTCCGCTGTCGGCGCTCGCCCTCGCCGCGCTCGCGGCGGAAGCGGGCATTCCTGCGGGCGCGTTCAACGTCGTGTCGGGCGATGCACCAGCGATCGGCGGTGCGTTGATGGAATCGCGCGACGTGCGCAAGATTTCGTTCACAGGCTCGACGCGCACCGGCAAGCTGTTGATGCGCCAGGCCGCCGACACGGTGAAGAAGGTCTCGCTCGAACTCGGCGGCAACGCGCCGTTCATCGTGTTCGACGACGCGGATCTCGATGCGGCGGTCGAAGGCGCGATGGCGTCGAAGTTCCGCAATACCGGGCAGACCTGCGTGTGCGTGAATCGGTTCTTCGTGCAGGCGTCGGTGCATGACGCGTTTGTCGAGAAGCTGGTCGCGGCGGTCGGGCGGTTGAAGGTTTCCAACGGACTCGAGAGCGGGGCGACCCAAGGGCCGTTGATCAATCGTGCGGCGCTTGCGAAGGTCGAAGATCATGTCGCCGATGCGCTTGAGCAGGGCGGCAAGATCGTCTGCGGCGGGCGAGGGCATGCGCTTGGCGGCACGTTCTACGAGCCTACGGTGATCGTCGATGCGAACGCTCAGATGAAGCTCGCGAACGAAGAGACGTTCGGCCCGGTCGCGGCGGTGTTTCGGTTCGATACCGAAGATGAAGCGATTCGTCTCGCTAATGACACCGAGTTCGGGTTGTCCGCGTACTTCTACGCGCGCGATATCGGTCGTGTATGGCGCGTGGCCGGTGCGCTCGAAAGCGGGATGGTCGGTATCAACGAAGGCATCGTGTCGACCGAGGTCGCGCCGTTTGGTGGCGTTAAGGAATCAGGGCTGGGGCGTGAAGGGTCGAAGTACGGGATCGATGAGTATGTCGAGATGAAGTACATGATGATGGGTGGGTTGGGGTAACGCGCCCATCGTGCATGCGTCGCGCCGCGCAGGTTAACTTGCGGCGCGACCTTCAACATCCGGATCGACGTGGTTCTCTATCAACCACCGACTAAAGTGCTGCACCCGTGCGGTATCAAGCACTTCAGGCCGCACATCGAGCCAGTACCCATAAGGCCCATCCACTTCCAGCGGACTCAACTGAACGAGACTACCGTTCGCGAGTTCCTGCTCGATCATGTGCCGGTCCGCGACCGCGATCCCCAACCCGGCGACAGCCGCGTGAATCACCTGATCGAGCGTGCTGAATTCCAGCTCGCCACGCGGCGCGATATCCGCGCCAAGCGCCGCTTTGTCGAGCCACGCATCCCACACCAGCAGACGCCGGTCGATGTCGAGTATGTACAACCACGGATGATGAACGAGCACGTCGCGCAACGCGGCAGGATCGGCGGGGGCGTGCGCGAATTCGCGCGCCGCGCCGACCAGCACGTGACGCTCGCGCATCAGCAGCGTGCTTTGTCCACCGGGTAGCGGCTCAAGACCGAAACGGATCTGGCAATCCTCGTTGCGCTCGGCGCCGTGCAGCGCGCCGTATTCGTTCGTGACCGAGATATGCAGCTCCGGAAAACGCTGCTGAAAATCGCGCAGACGCGGCGTGAGCCAGCGCGTCGCGAGCGTCGGCGCTGCATTGACGCTCAGCAGATTGTTCGACGGGTCGTTGCGGATCGTGTCGAGTGTGTGCGCGATGCTGTCGAATGCGGCCTGCAACGTGGGCAATAACCGCTTGCCGGCCGGCGTGATCTCCAACCGGTGGTGATGGCGCATGAAAAGCGGGGTGCCGAGGTATTCCTCGAGCAGACGGATCTGCCGACTGATCGCGCCTTGCGTGACGTGCAGCGTCTGTGCCGCTTTCGTGAAGCTCAGGGTGCGGCTCGCTTCTTCGAACGAGCGCAGGGCCGACAGGGACGGAAGGCGGCGCATGACGGTCAATCCTTTCGATACGGCGTCGCGCACGAGAGCGCGACGCTTCCTGCAACAGATTAAGCGATAAAGCTCGACCGCAACATCAGAACGAATGCGTGATACCGACCCGCGTCACGACCTGGCTTTGCGAGCTCGACGGGTTGAAGCCCGCGATCTGCGCATTCTGTGCCGCTCCGGCTGCGCGCTGGTAAGAACCCATCGCATAGACGGACGTGCGCTTCGACAGCGAGTACTGCGCGATCGCATTGACCTGGTGGTACTTCGGCTCGGTATCGCTCGCGTGATCGAGACCGGTCGTGAACGTGTAGCCCGCGCCGAGCGCCAGCGACGGCGTCGCCTGGTAGGTCGCCGACACTTCGTAGTTCTGGAAGTGCAGGTCGTGCGTGCCTCCCTGCGCGGCGAAGTTCACGTTCGAGTAGTCGGCCATCAGCTTGAGACTGCCGAGCGTGTACGACGCGCCGGCCGACAGCACACCCTGATAGCGCGCGTTCGCGAGCGCATTGCCGTACACCGCGTTGACGAAGCTGCCGCCGCTGCCGTAGCCGGCGACCGCGGTGATCGGGTTGGTCACGCGCAGGTAGCCGACGCCCGCGCTGAACGCGCTGAACGTGTACTGCGCGGCTGCGCTGTACGACGAATTCGTCGAGAACGCGCCGGCCGTGCCGCCGAGCGAATAGTGGCCTTCGAACACGAAACCCGCGATCGTCGGGCTCACGTACTTCACCGCGTTGTTGATGGGGAAACCGTTGTCCAGGTTGTCCATGTCGTTCGGATGCGAGAAGTACCAGCCGCCGTACTGTCCGTTCAGCGAGAACGGCTCGACCAGATCGACGGATGCGTCCCACTGCTTGCCGAACGTCAACTGACCGTACTTGTCCGACTTCACGCCGACGTACGCATTGCGCGAGAACGCGAGCCCGCCGCCGAGTCCGCCGGTCGCCGCGTTGAAGCCGCTTTCGAGGCGGAAGATCGCCTGATAGCCGTTGCCCAGATCTTCGGCGCCCTTGAGGCCCCAGCGGCTACCCGCCGGCACGCCGCTTTGCATCTGCACGAGCCGGCCGCCGCTGCCGGGCGTGAGCTGCCCGTTGCTGCCGCCTTCGACGTTGTTCGCGTAGTCGATCCCGAGATCGATGATGCCGTAGAGCGTGACGCTGCTTTGCGCGTGCGCGGCACCCGCCGCGATGACGAACGGCAACGCCGCGACCAGATTCATTTTCTTCACTGCTGTCTCCTCCGATGCGATGGGCCGCTACCGGCGGCCCGGGTTTTTTGTTAATGGGTATCAGGCGGATATCAGGCGCCGAGCGCTTTTTGTACTTTTGCCGCGACGTCAGCGGGGACCCACGGCTTCCACATTTCCGGATGTTGCTTCAGGAATTGCGCGGCCTCGGTTTGCGCGTCGACCTTGTGCGAGGTCATGTCGAGAATCGTGCTGTCGAGAAAGTCGATCGGAAAACTGACCTTCGAGAAGAACGCCATCACGTCGGGCTCGGCCTGGTAGAACGGCGTCGACACGCCGATCTTCAGATGCGACACCAGGTACGACGACGCGCACGGCTGCGTCGCGTTCGCGTCGCGGAGTGTCTTCCAGCAGGCGTCGCTGAACGGCGGCATCTTCAGCTGGACGAATTTGTACTTCGCCATCAGCGCGGCCGGTTCCCAGTAGTACGTGAGGATCGGTTTGCCGCGTTCGTACGCGGACGCGATCGCGGCGTCGAGTGCGGCGCCGGTGCCGGGGCGGAAGTTCGTGTAGCTGTCGTCGAGCTTCAGCAGTTTCAGCAGGCGCGTGTTCACGCGTTCGCAGTCCCAGCCCGACGGGCAGTTCAGGAAGCGGCCGCGATCCGGTTCCTCGTCGTCGACGAAGAGCGCCTTGTACTTCGGCAGATCGCTTACCGACGCGAGTCCCGGCGCCGACGCCTTGATGCCGCGCTTCGGATCGCCGTGGATCACATAGTCGGGCACGTACCAGCCTTCCTTCGTACCGCCCGGCAGCGTGTCGCCGACGAGCTTCACCGTGCCGTTCTTCACCGCGCCGGCGATGATTTCGGAGCGGCCGGTCCATTGCTCCGACCAGACCTGCAGATCGTTGCGCGACAGCGCTGTTTCGGTCGCGGCGGTGCTGCCGGGGATCGTATCCGTCTCACAGCCGTAGCCGTTCTTCAGCACGAAACGCAGCACTTCGCTGGTGAAGTTGCCGCTTTCCCACGTGACGCCCGCGAAGCGGACGGGCTTGCCCTGGCTGCACCAGGTGCCAGCCGCGTGCGCGGGTAGCGCGACGAGTGCCGCGACCGCGAGCGGCAGCGCGACGCGCGCCGTGCGGACGAGATGAGAGATGCTGCGCATGACGTTGTCTCCTTTGTTTTGATCGTATGGATGCGTTGTACTGCGCCGGTTCGCACGCGACGTGCGCGCCGGTAAAACCATCAGTCGTAGCGGCTGCCTTCGGCTAGCGTCGCTGCGAGCACGTCTTCGTCGAGTGCGATGCCGAGGCCCGGCGCGTCGCCGAGATCGATCCAGCCGTCGGCGTCGACGTCGATCGGATGCGTCAGCGGAAAGTCGCGACGTTCGGCAGTCCATTCGGGCGGGTCGTACGGGTACTCGACGAACGGTGCATTCGAGGCGCCCGCTGCAACGTGCAGGTTCGCGACGAGCCCGATGCCGTTGCCCCACGTATGCGGCGTGAAAACCTTGCCGTGCGCTTCGACGTCGGCGGCGAGTTTGCGGCTGCCTTCGAGACCGAGCGTGCAGACGACGTCGGGCTGATACACGTCGAGACACTCCTGATCGAGCAGCGCCTGGAATTCGTGGCGGTCGCGCGTCAGCTCGCCGCCCGCGATGCGGATGCCGGTCTGCGCGCGCAGTTGTCGATGGCCTGCGTAGTCGCCGCGATGCAGCGGCTCCTCAACCCAGTAGACGTCGTACTTTTCCAGTTCGCGGATCACGGCGAGTGCGTCGTCGGCTTGCCACGCGGGCTGCGTGTCCCACGGCATGCGCCAGCCCTGGTTGCAGTCGACCATGATGTCGACGGCATGGCCGACTGCTGCGCGAACGGCGGCGAGGACGGCGAGATCGTCGGCGAGTTTTGGGCGACCGAAGCGCAGCTTCAACGCAGGGAAACCGCGCGCGGCGACGTGTTCGGCCCAGCGTGCGGCATCGTCGGGCGAACGATGCACCCCGGACGACGCATACGCGCGCACCTTCTGCGCACGGCCACCGGCGATGCGCCAGCACGACTCGCCGCGAATCTTGCCGGCGAGGTCCCACAGCGCGACGTCGAGCGGCCACAGACGGCCCGCATGAAAACTGAGGTTGTCGAGCACGGCGGAGTGGCGTGCGAGGTCGAGCGGATCGGTGCCGATGAACAGATGCCGGTAGTCGTCGAAGCCGTACATCGCGTCGCCGGAGCCGATGCCGACGCGGCCTTCGCTGTCTTCGACGCGCACGATCGTCGCGGGAAAGCGACGACGCGGCTGACTGTCCCACGACGCCGGAAACGGCGGGTCGAGTTCGAGCCGGTGATGACTGATCGCGATGCGTTCGATGCGGTTTTTCATGGTTATCTGGCGCGCCGTGCCGCCGTTTGTCTCCAAGCCTGTCGAGGCGTCCACCGATGCTAGAGGGTCAATTACACCGACTCAATGCAGTCAATCGAAGTAAATGAATGCCTTCAATTCGGGGGATTGGGCACCCATAATGCGCATATCAATCGCGGGTCCGGATGCGATGCCGTCGATGGCGACAGCGCAAGCAAGAACAAGCAGGAGACACCGATGAACACCTGGCTGCCGAAACTCACGCGCAGCGACGAGCCGAAATACCGCGCGATCTCGCAGGCCTACGCGCAGGCGATCTGCAACGGCCAGTTGCCGCCCGGCGAGAAGCTGCCCGCGCATCGCGTGCTCGCACGGGAACTCAACGTGACGACAGGCACGGTCAGCCGCGCGTATGCGGAGCTCGAGCGCAGCGGTCTCGCGATCGCGCGCGTCGGCGACGGCACGTATGTCGCGGAATTCGATCGCGGCACGCCGCCGCTGGCAGAGCCCTTCGAGCGGCGAGCCGGCCGGCACACGGACGACCCATCGACTGCGCTGCCGCACGCGGGCACACCACGTCCGATCGATCTCGGCCAGAACGTGCCCGTCTCGACCCAGGAGGCGCGCGCACTCGGTGCAACGTTGCGCGACATCGCCGCCGACGAACGCCTCGCGAGCGAACTGCTGCAGTACCAGCCGGAGGCGGGACGCCGCTCGCATCGCGAGGCGGGTGCGCAGTGGTTCGCGCGGATGGGCAGCGCAGCACCGGCCGAGCGCGTGCTCGTCACGCAGGGCGCGCAGCATGCGCTCGCGTGTGTGCTGCGCGCCGTGCTGCGACCCGGCGACACCATCTTCGCCGAAGCACTCAGCTATCCCGGCATCCTCGCGCTGGCGCGGCAACTGCGGCTCAACCTGGTCGGCATCGAGATCGACGACGAAGGGCTCGTGCCCGCCGCGCTCGAACGCGCATGCACACTGCTCGCGCCGCGCGCGCTCTTCTGCGTGCCGACGCTGCACAACCCGACCACCGCGACGATGAGCGACACGCGGCGTCACGCGATCGCCGCGATCGCGTCGCGTCACAACCTGATGGTGATCGAAGACCTCGTGCCGGCGGCGCTGCTCGATCGTCCGCCGCAACCGATCGCCGCGCTGCTGCCCGAGCACGGGATCGCGATCAGCGGTTTCTCGAAGGCGGTCGCGCCGGGGCTGCGGATCGGCTATATCCAGGCGCCGCAGGATTGGGTCGGCAAGATCGTCGCGGTGATTCGCAGCGACTGCTGGATGACCGCGCCGCTCGCGGCCGAGATCGTCGCGCGATGGATCGACGGTGGCGAGATCGAACGGTTGATCGCGTTGCAGCGCGAATGCATCGCCGCGCAACACGCGCTCGCCGAGACCGAACTCAAGGGCATTCCGTATCGCACCGATCCTGCGAGCGCGCACTTATGGCTGCCGCTCGCAGAGCCGTGGCGCGCGGCCGAATTCGCGGCGGCGCTGCGGCAGGCCGGCGTGCTCGTGAAGACTGCGGACAGCTTTGTGATCGGTCGCGGCTCGGCGCCGCACGCGGTGCGGATCAGCATGAGCGGTGCGCGCACGGTAGAGAGTCTGCGCGACGGTTTGCGGATCGTCGCGCGGACGTTGCGCAACGGGCCGGAGGGGATGTATTCGGCGTAGCGGTAAGCGGCTCAAGCGAATCGTCGCCGCGTGTGCCGGGTTCACGCAGGGGCCGGGTCGGAGTTGTGCGGGGATTCTTCTTCGCGAGTGGCGGCAATCTGGCTCAGCGAGCTTGGAACAAAACTCGCGAACGGGTCCACCTGCGCTGAGCCACGGCGCAGAGGAGCGCTCTGTGCCGGCGCGTTGGAGCCGAAAGGGTCGCCCGGCATCCAGCGGTGCTGCGCCTGAAGAGCGTTCGACGAACCGTCGAATGGATTGGAAAACTCGACCGGGGGCTCAGACGCAGACACAGGTATAGGAGTCGGCACGGACACCGGCGTTTGTGCGTGCGCTGGATTGGGGCGCGCGAGGCGATTCAATGGCAGCGACGCGCGGCGGCCATCCGCTTGCATCGAAGGGCGCCTCGAACCAACCGGCGACTGATCGCTGCTGGATCCCGCAAGCGACGGCCGACGCGAGCCGGTGTCCCCTGCATCCCAGTCGTCCTTGATATTCACGCCGACGCGTTTGTAGAACGCGGTGAGTTCCTTTTCCGTCGAGATGATGCTCCACTCTCCACGATTGCACATCGCCACGGGAAGGGACGGTTTGGAGATTTTGTCGTCCGGTTTCTTGTTCTCGATGGCCTTCATGTACGCCACGTAGTTGTATTGCGGTCCGTGCTGAACGACCGCCATCTCCGGTGTATCGAGTGGACGGTTGGGGTCCGTTGCCGCGACCGCCGTGTTGATCGCCTGCCGGGTTCGCAGTTCGTCGTCGCTGCCCGCGAGGATCGGACTCCGGTTGCCCTGGAGATTGATCATGTCGTGCAGGTCGTAGTCTCCGGTGTAGGTTTTTTTCTCCCAGTCGGGCTCGTGCTGCCGCAGCGGTTTGAGGCTTTCCGCGAGGTTGTTGTGATCGACCGGATAGTAGAGCTTGCCGTCGGGCGTTTTCTCCAGGAAGGGGGCGAGGTTCGGGTTCTTTGCGGCGTCCGGCGTCATGTACAGACCGAGTAGGCCGTTGTCGCCCCAATGGCCGACGAATCCATCGATATTGTTGTCCTGCATCTGCTTGAGACGTGTGGGCGCATTCGCCGCGCCGTAGACTTCTTCGAGCTTGCTGGGCTTGATGCTCTTCTCGAGGATGTCGTGTCCCTTGGCGGGCGCGCCGTTGGCGAGACGCTTGAGCGTCTCCGGGCCGGCCAGCCGGAAGCTGACCGCGACGCCCATCGCTTTCGCGGCGGCGCCGATCGACTTGAGGTGATCGCCCAGCACGAATTCAGTGCTGATCTTTTGTTCGACGGGCGTCAGCTTGCGTTGCGCTTCCGCCCTCGCACTCGCCTCGATGCGTGCGATTTTCCCGTCGCTCAACGTGGCCGAAGACGACGCCGCCGAAGCGATCGACACGACCGACGAGCGTCGTCGATCGGAGATCGGTCCGAACGGTCCTTCGCTGATCGAACCACGAGGCGATGCTGTCGCTGCCGTGGCAATGGGTCCGGGTACGGAGGGGCGGCGTGTTTCCGGTGGCGGAGCGGATGGAGCAGCGGCAGGACGTAGTACGGGAGCGCGGAGAGGCATGGTGCAATTTCGCTGAGAAACGACGTCGGAGCGTCTCCAGACGATAACGTGGCCTCATCCGTCGAAGTCGTCGCGTAGCGAAGTCAACGCGCATCACGCGAAGCACGCCCGCGGTTTCAGTCGATGCGAACGCGTGTCGCAGTGCGCTGCCGGTAGACGTTAGGCGCGACACCCTGCCAGCGTTTGAACGCCTGCGAAAACGTCGACGCGTCGCTGAAACCGAGCTGCGCGGCGATGTCCGCGAGGCTCAGTGTGCGATCTTTCAGCAGGTCCTCCGCGATCGTGCGGCGCGACTCCGCGAGCAATGTTCTGAACGACGTGCCTTCGTCCTTGAGCCGGCGTTTCAGCGTGCGCTCGCTGACGTTGACGATCCGCGCCATCGACGCGAGATCGGGAACGGGTCCGCCAGGCGCGATCAGATATTGCCGGACGATCGTCGTGAGGTCCGGTCGCGCCCGCCGACGCGCGATCAGATCCGCGCACATCTGTTCGCACTGCGCGGCGGTAATGGGGTTCGCCTGTGGCAGCTTGCGGTCGAGATAGGCGAGCGGGAAGGCCAGACTGTTCGACGGCGCGCCGTAACGGGGAAGCGCGCCGAATATACGGCGCGCCCTGTCGGCGTGGGTCGGCTTCGCCTTGAACGTCATCCGCTCGATGACGAAATCCGGTCCGGCGACTTCGGCGAGCAGCATCGCGGCGCCCGCCATATCGCCTTCGACGATGAAGCGCGTCAGTTCGCGGTCGAGGTCCGGCTCGACGAACGTGATCACGCCGAGGTCGCCTTCCTCGTGATACGAGATCGTGGTGAACGCGAACGTCAGTGGGAGAAAGCGCAGCGCGAGCCGCATCGCGTCGCGCATCGTCGCACTGCTGATCAACCCCAGCCCCCACACACCATAGACGGAAAAACGGGCGGCCAGTCCCAGCTTGATGCCGAGTTGCGGCGGCGCGCCGGTGAGTTTCAGCAGGTTGCGGATCAGCCGCAACTCCTGTTCCGCGAACAGTTCGGCGTTCGGGTCGTCGAGCTGCGCCGGCGAGATCCCGGTGCCGGCCAGCAGATCGGTCGCGGACAGGCCCTGCTGCCGCCCGTAGTCGACCAGCGACCGGCTGCGCGCGGGGCCATGCGTGAAGTCCCAGAAGCTCATCAGGAAATACCCGTAGAGAAGACCCTTTGGCCCAAATACTAATGCAATTGTCCCGTTGCGCCATTGGGGGATTGCTGGGGCCGCCGCACCATGTGCCGCAATGGCGTTGTCGTTCGACGCCGATGCTTGCGGGCGGAATCGACCAGAGGGACCGACATGAAGGGCTTTAAAGGAAAAGTTGCGGCGCTGACCGGTGCGGGGTCGGGCATGGGCCGGAGTCTCGCGATCGAACTGGCGCGGCGCGGTTGCGAACTGGCGTTGAGCGACATCAACGAGATCGGGCTCGTCGAAACGATGCATGCGTGCGTCGCGTACGGTGTGCGCGTCACGACCCAGCGGCTCGACGTCGCGGATCGCGCCGCCGTATTCGCATGGGCCGCGCAGGCGGCCGAAACACATGGACGCATCAACCTGATTTTCAACAACGCGGGTGTCGCACTGGCCGTACCCGCAGAGACCGCGAAGATCGAAGACTTCGAATGGATCATGGGCATCAACTTCTGGGGAGTGGTGCACGGCACTCAGGCGTTCCTGCCTTATCTGCGTGCATCCGGCGACGGTCATGTGATCAATACGTCGAGCCTGTTCGGTCTGATCGCGATGCCGACGCAAAGCACCTACAACGCGAGCAAGTTCGCCGTGCGCGGCTATACCGAGGCGTTGCGGATGGAGCTTGAAATCGAGGGCGCTCCAGTCAGTGTGACCTGTGTTCATCCGGGCGGCGTCGCGACCAATATTGCGACCGCATCGCGCGTCGACGACAGCATCAAGGCGCTGACCGGACAGGATGCGGACGCGCACCGGCGCCAGGCCAACCGGCTGATCAATGGGACACAGCCCGACGATGCGGCCCGCCAGATTCTGGCGGGCGTCGAACGCAATGCACGCCGCGTGCTGATCGGTCAGGACGCGAAGCGCGTCGACCTTATCGCGCGCCTGTTGGGTTCCGGCTACCAGCGCTATGTGTTGCGCTTTCATCGCAAGATGATGAGTCGCCGCAAACGCGCGGCTTCTTCTTCTACGGTTCTCTCTTCCCGCAAGGACATCGCATGACGCCGGCTACTCTCGCACATACGGCTTCGTCGAACGACGAACGGCAGCGCACAGCGAACCGCTCGACGAACTCGACGAAACCGGTCGACTACGACGTGCTGATCGTCGGGGCGGGGCTGTCGGGCGTGGCTGCCGCGCATTATCTGCAGACCCGCTGTCCGTCGGCCCGCTTTGCGATTCTCGAAAGCCGCACGACGATGGGCGGCACGTGGGACCTGTTCCGCTATCCGGGCGTACGCTCCGACTCGGACATGTTCACGCTCGGCTACAGCTTCCGTCCGTGGACCGGCGACAAGGCGATTGCCGACGGCGGCGCGATCCTCGACTACATCAAGGACACCGCGCACGCATGCGGCGTCGATTCGTCGATCCGTTTTGGTCATCGGGTGGTCGGTGCGGACTGGGACTCGTCGGCGGCGTGCTGGACCGTGCGCGTGCAACGCGTCGATGTAGACGGGGGCGGCGACGGCCAGACGGAGGAACTCCGCTACACCTGTTCGTTCCTCTACATGTGCAGCGGCTACTACGACTACGACGAAGCGTATGCACCGCGCTGGGCCGACATGGAGCGGTTTAAGGGGACGGTGGTCCACCCGCAGCACTGGCCCGACGATCTCGCGTACACGGACAAGCGGGTCGTCGTGATCGGCAGCGGCGCGACGGCGGTGACGCTGGTGCCGGCGATGGCCGCTTCGGCCGCGCACGTGACCATGTTGCAGCGTTCGCCGACGTACATCTTCTCGCTGCCCGCACGCGACAAGCTGGCGGACCGTCTGCGTCGCTGGCTGCCCGCGAAACTCGCGCATCGCACGATCCGCGCGAAGAACGTGCTGTTGACGACTTATCTGTACCACCGTGCGCGTCGCAAGCCGGAAGAAACGAAGCGGCTGATCATCAACGCGGCGGCGCGGCAACTGGGCCCCGACTTCGACGTCGGGACGCACATGACGCCGAAATACAAGCCGTGGGACCAGCGGCTGTGTCTCGTGCCGAACGGCGACCTGTTCAAGAGGGTACGGGCAGGGCTCGCGTCGATCGTGACCGACGAGATCGAGCGTTTTACCGAAACGGGTGTGCAGTTGCGCAGCGGCCAGCATCTCGACGCGGATATCGTGATCACCGCGACCGGACTGAAGCTCAAGATGCTGGGCGGCGCGACGATTTCCGTCGACGGGCGCACGGTCTCGCTTGCCGACACCATTTCGTACAAGGGCATGATGTACAGCGGCGTACCGAATCTGGCGTCGTCGTTCGGTTATACGAATGCATCGTGGACCCTGAAGGCCGAGCTGATCGCGCAATACGTGTGCCGGTTGATCAATCACATGAAGTCGCACGGTTACGACAGCTGCGTTCCGCGTCCCGGCGACGACGAGACCGGCACGCTACCCGCCGTCGATCTGACGTCGGGCTACATTCAGCGTGCCGCGGGCATGCTGCCGCGGCAAGGGTTGCATAGGCCGTGGAAGTATCATCAGAACTATCTGCTCGATCTCGCGTCGCTGAAGTTCGGCACGCTGAGCGACGGCGCGATGCGGTTCGAGCGGCGTGACCGCCCGGTGGACAATCCAGAGCAGGCTGCAGAGGTGCAATCATGACGTTTGCGATGTGGTGTGTCGTCGTGGTCGGCGCGGTGCTGGTTGCCGTCGTTGCCGGACTCATGATTTTTTCGGCATGGGTGGCGGGCCGCATCGAACGGGCGCTGCCCGCACAAGGCAAGTTCATCGATATCGGCGCGGACCGGATTCACTACGTCGAACGCGGTAACGGCAACGGCCCGGCGATTCTCTTCATTCACGGCTTGAACGGACTGCTGCGCAACTTCGCGTACCTGCCGTTCCAGGAACTCGAGCAGACGCATCGCGTGATCGTTCTGGACCGGCCGGGTTCAGGTCATTCGACGCGCGGCGCGGGGTCGTCGGCCGGTATCGCCGCGCAGGCGCAGACCATCGCCCGGTTCATCGAAGCGCTCGGACTGCACGAACCGATGATCGTCGGCCATTCGCTCGGCGGGGCGATCGCGCTGGCGCTCGGTGTGAATCATCCGCGATCGGTCGGTCGTCTCGCGTTGATCGCGCCGCTGACTCACATGCTCGCGGCGCCTCCCGGCGTGTTCAGCTCGCTTGCGATTGGGTCATCGTGGGTTCGCCGCATCGTGTCGGTGACTCTCGCGATACCGCTTGGCATCCTGCGCGGCCCCGCGATCGTGAAGGTCGTGTTCGAGCCCGAGACGGTACCGAAAGACTTCGCGATGAAGGGCGGCGGACTGTTCAGTCTGCGGCCCGCCAGTTTTCGTGCGGCGTCGTCCGATATGGCGGCAGTGGAAGGCGACCTTCCTGGCCTCGAGCGTCGTTACGCGACGCTGCGTATGCCCGTCGACGTGCTGTACGGCCGCGGCGACCGCATTCTCGACTGGCGGTATCACGGCGAGGCACTGACGCACAAACTGGGTCACGCGACATTGCAACTCGTCGACGGCGGTCACATGTTGCCGGTCACGCAGCCCGCGATGACGATGGCGTGGTTGAAGACGCTGGCTGCTGCACGGGCGGTGGGACCTGCTGCAACGGTTGCGTCGTCGTAGGTGTTACGACGTCTCTGCAAGCAGGCGTGAGCCGCCGCGATAGCGGCGTCAGTCATGTGCGTGCGATGCGTTAGAGGGCGATACCCGCGCTCATGCGGATATCGCGCGGTGCGGACGTGTCAATACCCAGGCGCCCAGTGGCCAGGCATCCACTGCCAGTGATTGCCTTCCCACCGGTAGTGTCCCTTGACCCAGTGATAGCCCGGCGCGGGCGCGGCCGGCACCACTTCGACACGCGCTTCCGGTTGCGGCGGCCGCACCGGCTCGACGACGCACGCACTCAGCAACATTGCGGATGCCGTGATGAGTGCCCCCACCGATATCAATGACGCCGACGATATCAACGACACCGTTTTCCATCCCGATCGAATCTTCATCGCTACTCTCCCTGGTTGAATGATGTTGTGTGTGGCCGCGAGCGATTGATTTACTCGCAGGCGCACTCAAGTCCGCACGAGCCCCGCAATCGCGCGCGGCGTATTCGTCGTGCCGAACAACGCTGCAGCCGTGCGCTGCGGATCGAGTCGCAGGCTTTCGCTCGCGGCGCCGGCGATCAGCGCGTCGAGTGCGGCCGTCGGTTTCAGATCGCGTGCTTCGTAGAGATCGGCGTTGCGCAGACCCGGCCAGTCGGCGACCACGCGACCACCCGCGACTGCGCCGCCGATCAGCATCGCCACCGAGCCGGTGCCGTGATCGGTGCCGCCGGTGCCGTTCGCCGCCGCCATGCGGCCGAACTCGGTCGCGACCAGCACGGTCGTGTTGTCCCAATGCGCGCCGAGTCCGTCGCGTAGTGCGGCGAGCATCGTGTCGAGTGCCTTCAGTTGCGCGGCGAGGCGCGGGTTCTGCGCGCTGTGCGTGTCCCAGCCACCGGTCTCGATCATCGCGATGCGCGGACCGTCGTCGCGTGCCAGAAAACTCGCCGCGAGCCGGCCGACGCTCGCCGGATCCTGACGCGCACCGGCATCGGTCGCGAGCCCGCGCGCGGTCATCGCCGATTCCCACAACGGACGCAACTGCGCATCCTCGTTGTAGAGCTGCGAGACGCGCATCAGCAGATCGTCGGGTGCGGCGGGCAGCGCGGACGGCGCATACGATGCGACGTTCGCGCCACCGCGCAGCGCCATCGGTACCGTGGGCGCGAAGGCGATCGCGGTATCGCGTGCGGGCGGCAGCAACTGCGCGAGCCGGTTGAGCCAGCCGTCCTTCACGCTGTACGGTCGCAGGCCGCCGGTTTCGAGCACGTTCTGGCCATCGAAATGCGAGCGGTCGCGATACGGCGACGCGACCGCGTGAACGAACAGCGCCTGCTTCGCGGCATATAGCTTCGCGGTCTCGGCAAGCGACGGATGCAGCGCGAACGTGCCGTCGAGTTTGGTCGCGGCGGAGGTATCGATGGCGAGCGCGCCGCGCAACGTTGCATACGCGGGCTCTGCATACGGCACGACGATGTTCAGACCGTCGGCGGCGCCGCGCTGGATCACGAAGACGAAGCGACGTTCGGTGCGCGCGGCCGCGAACGCGATGTGCGGCGATACGAGTATCGCGCCTGCGCCGGCAGCGGCGCAGCGGATGAAACCACGGCGAGAGATCATGCCTGTCTCCGTTGGACTTATCTGCGTTGAAAGTCAGGCGACACGATCAGCAGCGCGAGCGCGGTCGTCGTGCTCTCCGCACGCATGACCGCGCTGCGTGTCGTTTCGCTGAGCGAGCCGGGCAGCAGTGCATCGCCGAGTGTGTGCGGATCGAGCGCGTCGCCGGTGCGGGCGGCGAGCCGCTGCGCGAGTTCGACGCGGCGCACGAGCGCATCGGGCGCGGCCCAGCTCGCGGCGATGTCGTCGTAGCCGGCCGGCGAGCCCGGCCGCCAGATCGGCTCGCCGAGTTGCGTGAGCAGCGGCGCGGCCTGCAGATTGCCGATGTCGCGCCAGCCGAGCCCGCGCATCGACGACACGGCCCATTCCCACGGCGTCTTGAACTTGGCCGGCGCGGGCGACCACGCTTCGGGCGAATCGATGAGCGCGCGATACACGGTCGGCAGATCGCCGCCGCTGCGCTCGAACGCATCCGCGACACGCGCGACGACCGCGCGCGGCGGTGTATCGGAGACGAAGTGACGCGTGAGCTTGTCCGCGATGTGCATCGCGCAGGCGCGCGAGTGCGCGAGATCGCTCAGGATCGCGAGCGCCTGTTCTTCGCCCGGCTGATCGTACTGACGACCCAGTACCGTGCGCGTGCCCGGCTCGTGCAGCGGCGCGCGAAACACGAAGCTGCCGGGCGGCGCTGCGTCGGCACGCGGGCCGCGTGCGGCGGCGATGCTCCAGCCGGTCAGCGCACGCGCGAATTCGGTGACGTCGTCCTGCGTGTAGCCGCTGCGCACACCGAGCGTATGCAGCTCCATGATTTCGCGCGCGAGGTTTTCATTGAGTCCGCGTTTCTGTTCGGGGTTGCGTTGCGCGGCGCGCAGCGCGGCCATGCTGTCCGGGCCGATCGAACGGGTCTGGTCGAGAAACAGCTGCATTGCCGGATGACGTTCGACGGCGACCAGCATGTCTTCGAAACGGCCGAGCACGTGCGGGCGGATCGCTTCGACTTCGAACGCGCCGGCGAACGTCGCGACCTGCCCCTTGTCGACCGATACCGCGAAATGATTCGCCCAGAAATGCACGAGCCGTTCGATGAACGGCGTCGGCGTGACGAGTGCGCTCGTGAGCCGCGCATCGACGGCCGCGCGGTAGGTGTCGCGTGCTTCGACGCGCAGCTTTTGCATCAGCGCGCGGCGTGCGGTCTGGACCGGGTTCGTGCTTGCGGCCGTTCCTGGGATCGACGATGACGGTGATGGCGTGATCGAAGCCGCTCCGCCTACGTTTGCCTGTTGACGTTGTGCAGCCGCATCGGCGGCGAGCGCGAGGCTGGTCGGCTGCGCGGCCCACGCGGACGGCAGCGGCTGCCACGCGTCGAACTGCGCGACGAGCCAGGCTCGTGGATCGTGTGGCGGCGAATCGTCGGGTCGTGCGCCGAGCCCGAAGCGGTTCAGCGCGATCGCCGCAGGGGTCATGACCATACCTGCTCCTTCCGGCTTGCGTTGCGTGTTGACGTATGGACGTTAAACGCGGGCCGTCGGGAAATCCGTCGCGGGATCTTCAGTTTTTGTTGTATCGATGCGAGTGGGCGTGCATGTGCGTGAGCGGTTACTGGTTCGATGGCTTAGGTGCAGGCCACTGGGCTCGCGGCAGCCGCCATTGACCGTGTTCGCGCAGGCTCTGCGCGAAGCGCTGGCGCTCGTCGGTCGTGAGCGATGCGGCGAAATCGGCCACGCCGGTTTCGACGTGCGCGCGCACCGCGCTGTCGGCTTCACGCGTGCGGGCGAGTGCGGCGTCGAGCGCCGGACGGTCGAGCTGCGGCGCGGCGAGCAACTCGAGCACGTCGCGCCGGCCTTCGCGCGCGTCGCGTGCGAACAGCCGGGCATTGCGGCGTGCTTCCTTCAGCGCATCGGCGAATTCCGACTGCCGCTCCGGCGACAGATCCGATGCGGCAAAACGCAGCGCGTTCTTCTGCGCGGCGGCGACGGCGGCCTGGCGTTCGTGCGTCGCGAACCAGCGATACGCCCCGCCCGCGATACCGCCGAGCAGGAACACGTTCAGCAGGATCGATACGCTGACGATGATTTTCCACGACCGGCTATTCATTCGCTGCTCCAGTCCAGTCCGCGACGGATCCGCCGAAGCTCGTGGTCAGGTACGACACCTCGTGAGCCGCGGAGGGCGTGCCCGACAGCACGAAGAACGACACCGCGAGTGCGCCTGCGAGACCGCCGATCGCACCGACGCCCGCGAACGCGACGCCGGACCACCAGATCTGCGCGCGCGGCATCTTCGGCTTGGGTGCCGATGCGACGATGCGCCGTTGCAGGTCGGCGTCCGGCGACGGCACGACATCGCTCGACATCCACGCGTCGAGTTCGGCAGCCTGCGCGCATAGCGCGTCGGCTTCGTCGCGATGCTGCGCGGCCCATTCGGTGGCCGCGTGCCGTTCATCGGCCGGCCAGCGACGGGAATCGGCGCCGTAGGCGTCGACGATGGCTCGAAATCTCTCGGGTGTCATGGCGTGTCCTTGCTGCGGCCGTCCAGCTGCGCGCGCAGGTTACGGCGTGCGCGGGCCAGCAGGCTTTCGAGTGCGTCGACGGTAATGCCCATCGACGCTGCGGCCTCGAGGTTGGAAAGCTCCTGATAATAGTTGAGCACGAGTGCTTCGCGTTGCCGCGCGGGCAGCGTCGCGAGCGCGGCACGCACCCGTGCGGCGTTCGCCTGTGCTTCGAGCTGCACGTCGGGGGCGGCTTGCGGGTCTGCCTGCTCGGGCATTTCGTCGACCGGTTCCTCGCGATGACGGCGCAGCCGGTCGTAGCAGAGATTCAATGCGACGCGGTGCAGCCACGTATCGAAGCGGGCTTCGCCCGGCCGCCAGCTCGGCGCGTGTTTCCAGATTCGCATGAAGACTTCCTGCGCGACGTCCTCGGCTTCCATCCGGTCGCCGAGCATGCGCGTCGCGAGCGCGACGAGGCGCGGCAGCTTGCGCGACACGATCGTGCGCACGGCTGCCGGGTCCCGTTGGGCGACGCGCTCGACCAGCTCGGCGTCGGGATCGTGCGCGTCCGGGCCGCTCAACGCACACGGCCCGTCGACGCGCGCGACGGCATCCGCCGGTCGCGTATGCCATATGTTGCCTGTGCCGCTTGCGTCGCCCGTGCGGGCTGAACGTCGTTCACGTGCGGTGGCTCCCAGTCCGTCGCGGGGCAGACGTAGTCTCGCCTGCATGGTGCGACGTGCTCAATATACGACGACCGGAGCCGGCCGGTAATACGCGGGACGCGCGGGCACGACGATGCAGCCGGCGAGCGTCGCCGTGACGAGCATCGCTATCAGTAGTTTCGCGAATTTCATCGGAGAGTCCTCCAGACGGGCGCGCATACAGTGATGTCGCTCATGCCCAGTGCCCCCGGACCCAGAACCAGTTCGGTCCGCGCTGCACCCAGTGACCCGGCACCCAGTGATAGCCGACCCGTACCGCCTGCCAGTGGCCCGGCACCCACACGTAACGTCCGCCGGCCCAGCGCCAGTGGCCGCGATCCCACACGTAGCCGGCACGCGGCGCAGGCAGGACTTCGGCGCGCAGCGGCGGCGGCGCGGTGACGATGACCTGCGCGAATGCACTCGACGCCGCGAGCGCGACTGCCGCACCCAGCAGTAACCGCTTGATGGCAAAGGATTTCATCTGCACTCCCTGAATGAGCGGGCGGCGCGGGATGTGCGCCGCTTTCTCGCTGTTTCGGGGTTAAACGCGGGGTGCGGGGAAATCCGTCGCTGGAGGGAGAAAAAAATCGGATGGCGCTAGCGCGCGAGCTGCTCGACCAGGAAGTCGACGAAGCTGCGCACACGCGACGACAGATGCCGGCTATGCGGATACAGCAGCACGAACGGTCGCGAGCAGCCGCCGTAGGGGATGAGCAGTTCCTCGAGCGAGCCCTGCGCGAGGTCTTTCTCGACGACGAACCGGTAGGTCTGGAACAGGCCCGCGCCGTGCCGTGCAAGCGTGACGCCGGCGAGTACGTCGCCGGACGCGCCATAGGTGCGGTGCGTCACGACTTCGGTTTCGTCGCCGCTTAGGCGGAACAGCCACGGGACCGGGCGGCCGCTGCTCGGCAGTTCGAACTGGACGCACTCGTGCTGGGCGAGATCGTCCGGCGTTTTGGGGCGGCCGGCGCGGCGCAGATATTCCGGCGCCGCGACGACGACCAGCTCGGCGTCTTCGAGCTTGCGCGCGATCAGGCTGGAGTCGCGCGGCGCACGGCCGCGGATCGCGAGGTCGAAGCCTTCTTCGGCGAAGTCGATGTTGCGGTTGCTCAGATGCGTCTCGACCGCGACGCCGGGATAGCGCGCGCGGAATTCGGCGAGTAGCGGCAGCACGCGGTAGTGGCCGTACGGCGTCGGCATGCTGATCCGCAGGACGCCGGTCGGTGTCGCCTGCTGGCCGGTGGCTTCGCGTTCCGCATCGACAAGCTGGCCGAGCGCGAGCCGGCATTGCTCGAAGTATCGACGGCCTTCGTCGGTCAAGCGGATCTGCCGCGTCGTGCGTACGAACAGCCGCACGCCGAGACGCTGTTCGAGTTTCGCGACCGCCCGGCTGACCGCCGCGGGCGTCACGCTCGCGGCGGTCGCGGCGACCGTGAAGCTCTCCGCTTCGGCGGCGAGGCAGAACAGCTCGATGCTGCCGAGCAGGAGATCTTCAAATTGACGCTGCATGGCTTCCCGACTATCCGGCGTGTTGCATGAATTCGATCGCTCGCGCGTGAGGGCGCGCGGTGGATCGTGTCGGGGAAGCATAGCAGGGTGGTGCGGAGATATCGGCGGCCTCAGGCGGATTTCGCGCTGAGCTGCTTTCGGTATTCGTCTACCGGTAGTCCGCCCCAGCCCCAGTTCTGCTTGTCGACTTCCTCGATGACGACGAACGTGGCTTCGAGTGGCTTGTTCAACACGTCGAGCAGCACCTGGCTCACGCCTTTGATCAACTGCGCTTTTTCTTCGGCGGTGACCGAGGTGGCGTCGGGGCGGGTGCCCTCGCGGGTAACCTGGATCGTGACGATGGGCATGATGTTCTCCTTTAGGACGATGGCTGGTTGGCTCACGCGAAGCGCCGAGGCGGCCGGCGCTCGCGTTGCTGGAATCGGTCGCCCGTTGGCCGGCCGGCGAGCGGTTTGGCAAGAGGGCGGATGAGCGATCAATGAGCGCTCAGTGCCCCGCGCTCTGGCCGCCGTCGACGTGCAGGATTTCTCCGGTCACGAAAGGCGCCGAGTCCAGATACATCACCGCGTTCACGATGTCGCTCATTTCGCCCATGTGACCCATCGGATGAAGCGCGCCGAGCGCGTCGTGCGTTTCCTGCGGATGCATCGGCGACTTGATGATGCCGGGCGACACCGCATTCGCGCGGATGCCGCGCTTCGCGTATTCGATCGCGAGGGACTTCGTCGCGGCATTCAGGCCGCCCTTGGTCAGCGATGCGAGGACCGACGGGACGCCGTCGATGGCGTGATCGGTCAGGCTCGTCGAGATGCTGACGACGTGGCCGCTCGAATGCTTTTCCATTTCGGCGACGGCGAGCTGCGTGATGTTGAAGAAACCCGTGACGTTGACGCCGACGATCGCCGCGTAGTCCTCGGCGGTGTAGCTCGTGAAGGGCTTCGCGATGAAGATGCCCGCGTTGTTGACGAGCGTATCGACGCGACCGAAACGCTCGACTGCTTCCGCGACGACGCGACGTGCGGTGGCCGGATCGGCGATGTCGCCGGGGACGGCGACGACGTTCGGATCGTCCGACGGCGCGATGCTGCGCGCGGTGGCGACGACCCGATAGTCGCGCTGACGGAACGCCTTGACCAGTTCAGCGCCGATGCCTTGCGATGCGCCCGTGACGATAACGACTTTTTGCGATGTGCTCATGATGAACCTCGAATGATTGGCTTCGGCTCGCTCGCCGGGCAATGGGCCGGTGGGTTTGCCACCGGACGCCGGCGATGCCGATGAACGTCAATCTAGTCGCGTCGGCGGGAAGCTCGAATACCCGGAGGGGACAAACAGAAATGCGCGGCAGGAACAAATGGTGTGGGTTGGCTGTGGGGGCGGGTGGCGGCGAAGCGTCTGATGAATGTCTTTAGCGGGGGCGCGATAGCGAGCCGTCCGCGTGGTGAGCCTTGTCTGTGGGCGCTTCACGGCCATCCCAACGCGGCCAATCCGGCGATCCCAAAAATCTTTGACGATTTGTGTCCCCTTTCGGCGACAACCGCGTCCTACCTATGTACAGCGAGCAATACCCATGTCCCGGAAAGGCTTCCGGATGGTCAGGACGAACGGTGAATGTCATGCAGAAGAGGGTCAGGAGTCGGGGAGCACTAACGGCAACGGCGGAGGTCGCGGAGCGGCTGGATGCCGAACTCGTCGACGAGGTGCACGTGGGACTGGACCACGGACAGTTCCACGTGGCGTTTCAGCCGATCGTGCACGCTCAGTCGGGGGCGCTGGATAGCGTCGAGTGTCTGTTGCGATGGCAGCACCCGCACTACGGATTGCTATTTCCCGGCGCGTTCGAGCGCGCGCTGAGCGACCGGAGCGTCGCACACCGGATGTCGGCGCTGGTGCTCGACGTCGCGTGTCGCGAGCTTCGCGCGCAACGCGATGCGGGTCAGGAAATTCCGTCCGTCGCGATCAATGTGCTGCCGTCCCAGCTCCTCGACGACCGGTTGCGAACGGAGATCGACGGGGTCACGCGTCGCTACAACATCCAGCCGTCTTCGCTTGAACTGGAACTCGTCGAAAGCGAGGAGACGCTGGCGTTGGTCGTGACGCGTGAATTCACCGCGCCGATCCGCGACATGGGTGTACGGCTCGCACTCGACGATTTCGGTACCGGCTACTCGTCGCTGGCGGTGCTCGCGTCGGCGCATGTCGATTCGGTCAAGCTGGCGCGAGAGTTTCTGCTGGGCCAGTCGTCCGGCGATCCGGGGCGCACGGCGCGCGTGATGCGCGGCGCGTTCGCGATGCTCGAGGACTTTCAACTGAGAACCGTGGTGGAAGGCGTCGAAACCGGTGAGCAGCTGGACTGGCTCGCGAGCCATACGGCGGTCTATGCGCAAGGGTATTTCGTCGGTCGGCCCGACTACGTTTTTCCATCATTAATAACGTGTCTTGATAACGAGAGAATCGAATGAAAGTCCTACTGGTAGAAGATGACGCCCCTAACGCCGACGCCGCGGCGCTGGCACTGGCAGACCTCGGCGTCGAATTGTCGAGGGTCGCGGATGGTACGAAGGTCATCGGCTTCCTGCAGAGGAACCCGGTCGATCTGATCATTCTCGACTGGAAGCTGCCGGGCGTGAGCGGGCTCGACATTCTGCGCTGGATCCGCGCCAATCTGGGCGCTCAGCCTTCCGTGCTTTTCTTCACGTCGCGGATACTCGAGGCCGACATCGTCGAAGCATTCGACGCGGGCGCCGACGATTACGTGACGAAGCCGTTCCGGCATCGCGAACTCGCCGCGCGCGTCGGTGCGCTGTTGCGGCGAAAGAATGCCGCGAAGAAGACTCAGGACGAACTCTCGGTGGGTCACTACACGCTCGATTTTACGGGCCGTGTCATCTACCTGCGTGGTCAGCCGGTCGACCTGACCGAGAAGGAATTCGACCTCTCGGCGATCCTGTTTCGCAATGTCGGACGCGTAATTTCGCGGGACGTCATCGCGGGACTGGCGTGGGGGCATGCGTATGACGGTTCGTCGAGAGCGATGGACACGCATATCTCGCGAATCCGCAGAAAGCTCGCGCTTAATCCCGAAAATGGCATGCGTCTGAATTCGGTCTATACCCATGGGTATAGGCTGACCGCAGGAAATGCAGAGGCTGAAAAGCCGGAGCAAGGCGATTATCAGAAGCAGGCCGCCTGAAGGTTTTATCTCATCGCGTTGATCCGAAGTTTGTTGACGCGTGGTGTCAGGTTACGAGCCCTGACACCACGGCGCGTGTGCGCCGATTGTGCCGGCTCACCTGTCTCTTCCGGTTTTCTTTCCTGTTATCCCATTTAATAAAAACCGATCCGCATGCGCGGATATTCGTCATGCGCGACGAATTTTCATAGTCGCGAAGAACGGCAATATAAATATAGTTATCCGAATTAAAAATTCGATGCGATGTAACGATTCTTCTCAATTGAATGGTAAGCGAAAGCTACGATACATACGTCCAAATTGAACGAAAAACAGGCATGGGGCTCGGCCAGATAGGGCTATGAAGAGCCGCCAGTATGTTGACGGTTATTGGACGGGAAAGATCGTCGATCTTGCCTTTATTTCGTAATTCAAATTAACCAGGTTAAAAGATAATCGCTATGAACACCAAGCTTCTTTCCACACTTGTCCTGATCGGTTCGGCGGCTATTTCGCAAGTCGCCGCTGCTGCGACGAACGGCGACGGCACGATTACGTTCAACGGTGCCGTGAGCGCGCAGACCTGCACGATCAATGGCAATGGCACGGGCGCCAAAAATTTCACCGTCACGCTCCCGACCGTTTCGTCGAGCACGCTTGCTACTTCCGGTCAGACCGCGGGCCGCACGTCGTTCAGCATTGCGCTGACCAACTGTACGCCTGCAACGGGCAACGTCCACACGTATTTCGAACCGGGCACGACGACGGATATCCAGACCGGCAACCTGATTCTGGACAGCAGCAATACCAGCAACGCCGCAGGCACCGTTCCCAAGAACGTCGCCACCAACGTCGAGATCTCGCTGCTGAACTCGGATACCTCGCCGATCAAGGCAGGCGCGGCGGATGCATCGCAGAACTCGAAGCCGGTTCCGATTACCGGGGGTAGCGCGACGCTGAACTACTACGCGCAATACATCGCGACGGGTGCGGCAACGGCAGGCACGGCGAACTCGAGCGTGATGTACACGATTTCCTATCAATAAGTTTTACCCGGCATCGACAGGGCCGGCGAGGTGGGGCGTGAGCCTGCTTCACGGAGTACCGATCCGCCGGCCCATGCAGAGTCATCGTCATGAATTTTAGAAACGTCTTTAAAAGTCTCGTTACGGTCGGGTGTGCTGTCGCCTGGATTGTCGGTGCATATCCTGCTCCTGCGAATGCATCCGTTGTGATAGCGGGTACACGTGTGATCTATAGCGCGGGGGAGCCGGAGACGACATTGAAACTGTCGAACGAAGGCAAATCTCCGTCACTGGTTCAAGCATGGATCGATGCAGGCGACCCGAAGGCGTCGCCATCGACATCCAGCGTGCCCTTCACCATTTCACCGCCCATTTCGCGGATCGATCCAGCCAAAGGGCAGACGCTACGCATCATCTATACGGGCGAGCCGTTGCCTAAGGACAAGGAGTCGGTCTTCTGGCTCAACGTGCTGGAGGTGCCGCCGAAGCCAGGCGTGGATGAAAGCGATGTCAATCATCTGCAGCTTGCGTTCCGCTCGCGCATCAAACTTTTCTTCCGGCCTTCGGGTCTTCAGGGGCAGGCGGACGATGCACCTGAAAAGCTTGGCTGGCAGTTGAAGAAATCTGGCAATGAACCGGCGATCGAGGTGAGTAATCCGACGCCGTATCACGTATCGCTCATCTTGATCGAGGTACATGCCGGCGAAAAAGTCGCGACCTTCGACGACGGCGCAATGGTAGGACCTCATGAGACCGTCACATTCCCGCTAAAGGGCGACGTGACCAGCGCGGACGGAGCGACTGTGCACTACACCGCATTGAACGATTACGGTGGTCCGGTCAACGGCGATGTCTCATTGCGGCAGGGAACGGCTGCTTCTTCGAAGTGATGTCCGTTGCAACTCAATAGCCGCCCGATAGCACCGGTCACTGCCGGTAGTCACCGGTAAAACGCACGCCTGCAACGGCAGGCAATTCCTGAAGGGCCTTCACGCTCAATCCACGGATTCGGCAGGGGGAGGGTTTGCCCAAAATCCGGCCACGGTACTACGACGATGCAACAGAAATTCTCTTTCTCCTTTTCCGTGCGACTACGCCCATGCAGTCTCGCCGCGTTATGTTTTTTTGCGAGCGCCGGCGCGTATGCAGCGGACGCATCGAGTACAACCCAGGTCGCGGAAGTGGAGTTCAACGATCTGTTCCTGCAGCGGCCAGGCGCCCCGCACATCGACGTGAGCCGCTATAACAAGGGCAATCCGCTCTTGCCGGGCACGTTTCGATCGGATCTGTATGTCAACAGTGCATGGCTCGGTCGAACCGACATCACACTCAAGCAGATCGGCCCCGGCACGCGTAACGTGCAGCCTTGCTTCGATCGCGCAATGCTCGAGCGAATCGGCGTCGATCTCGGAAAGCTGTCAACGCAGGCGAGCACGCTACTCGCGACGGGTCCGGCATCCGGCGATGCCTGCGCACCATTACCGCAGCTTATTCCTGACGCGACAGCATCGTTCGATAGCGGCGAGTTGCGTCTGGATATCAGCGTGCCGCAAGCGGCAATGAGCCGCCAGGCACGCGGTTATGTCGACCCGAGGTACTGGAACGAAGGCGTCCCGGCGGCGCTGTTGCAATACACCGCAAACATCTATCACGCCGAAGCCCAGGGGCCATCGTCCACGCAGGGCTATGTCGGACTGACCGCAGGGATGAACCTGGGCCCCTGGCGTTTTCGCCATAACGGCAATCTGACGCACGACGCGCAGAGCGGCACACATTACCAGGACCTGCGGACCAGTTTGCAGCGTTCCATCGCGCGGCTTAAAAGCCAGCTGGTGATCGGCGATGCCTCTACGGATGGCACGTTGTTCGACACCCTGGGTTTTCGCGGCATACAACTGGCCACCGACGACCGGATGTATCCCGAGTCGCAACGTGGTTACGCGCCGACGGTCCGTGGTATCGCCAATAGCAACGCGTTGGTGCAGGTCCGCCAGAACGGCAACATCATTTACGAAACCAACGTGGCGGCCGGCCCGTTCGAGATCAACGATCTCTACCCGACCGGATACGGCGGCAATCTGGAAGTGACCGTAACCGAAGCCGACGGCAGCAAGCATGTGTCGCAGGTGCCGTATGCGGCCGCGGTGAACGCGCTACGTCCCGGTATCACGCGCTTTAGTGTGACCGTCGGGCAGTACCGCGATCCGCAGGTGCGTGCGCGACCGAAACTGTTCGAAGCCACCATACAGCGCGGCCTGACGAACATGGTGACGGGTTACGGCGGGATCGTTGCAGCCGACGGCTATATGGCCGGCATCGTCGGCGCTGCGCTCAACACGAGCTATGGGGCCTTCGGTCTTGATGTCACTGAGGCCAGCACGAGGCTGCAGAACCAGTCGAACCGCACGGGTCAAAGCGTGCGGCTGTCCTACAGCAAGCTGCTCGCGCCCACCGATACCAACATCACGGTGGCCGCGTACCGTTATTCGAGCAGCGGCTACCTGGGGCTGCGCGACGCGATGGTGCTGCGCGATCTGGCGTCGCGCGGGATGAGCGACTTCATGTCCAACGGCATCCAGCGCGGTCAGTTGCAAGTGACGGTAAACCAGAGCCTGCCGGACGGCTTCGGCTCTTTTTATCTGTCGGGATCGACACAGGATTACTGGAATCGCTCAGGCCGGGACACGCAATTTCAGGCTGGCTACAACAACAGCTTCCGGCGCGTGAACTACGGCGTGTCGATCTCGCGTCAATACGATCTGACCCAGCACAACTGGGACAACCGGGTGATGCTGAACGTCGGCATCCCGCTGAATCTCGGCTCGCACACGGTCTACTCGTCGACGAGCGTGCAACACGACTCCGACGGCACGGCGCTCATGCAGGAATCGATGACGGGCACATTCGGCGCCGACAATGCGCTTTCCTACGGTGTGAACGCGGGACGCGCCAGCGGGAACGGCAACGCGACGACCAACCTCGGCGGCAACGTCTCATACCTGTCGCCGGTTGCGACAGTCACGGGGAACGTCTCGAGGAGCACCGGCTATACGCAGTATGGCGGCGGGCTTGCGGGCGGCATCGTGGCTTACGGCGGTGGCGTGGCGTTGACGCCGAGCATGGGCGACACCATCGCGATCATCGAAGCGAAGGATGCGGACGGCGCGCGCGTGACCAACAGCAGTGGCTTGCGGGTCGACCCTTGGGGGCACGCGATCGTGTCGAACCTGACGCCGTTCTCCACGAATGAAGTCGAGATCGATCCGAAGGGACTGCCGATGAGCGTCGAACTGAAATCGACGTCGCAGCACATCGCCCCAACGGCAGGCGCGGTGGTGCGCCTGAAGTTCGAGACCGAGGGCGGCGGCCGTGCAGTGATCCTGCGCGCGCGGATGGGCGATGGCGCGCCGGTGCCTTTTGGCGCACAGGTCGTCGACGGCGCCGGCCAGAACGTCGGCACTGTCGCTCAGGCGGGTCGCATCGTACTGCGCGGCGTGAAGTCCGATACGGGCACGCTGCACGTGAGCTGGGGCGAGACGGCGGCCGAAAGCTGCGTGCTGTCGTACAGGCTGCCCACGCGCAAACACGACGACAACAAACAAGCCTGGACCGATGCGGGGGCGACATGCCAGAACTGATCGATTGTGCCCAGGCATGGACCGGTTCGCACCGCGACAACGGCGTGATCGCCATTCAAACCAAACGTGATATGGAAACGATGATGCACGCATTTGCGATGCTGACCGGCTGGATCCGGAGTCGCGGCGTGCGCCGTCTGCCGGTATGGATCATGGCGTTGTTGATCGGTGTGTGCGGCCTCGGCTCGCACACTGCGCTCGCTCAGAGCGTCAGTTGCTCAGGCGCCGCGCAGACAATACCCATTTCGATGCCTGCCTCGACCACGGTGCCGCGCGATGTGCCTGTCGGTACGGTATTGACACCCTGGGTGACTTCCCAGGCCATGAATTACTTCAACTGCACGGTCACGACCGACAGGGCTGCGGGCCTCGTATTCAAGCCGTTGTCGCTGACGAAATCCGGTATAGGGGTAGTTGCGCCGGGTGGTCCCCTTGTCACGGTCTGGAATACGAACGTTGCCGGCGTCGGAATTGCGATCGCGGTGAGCGATTACGAGACGCAGTGCAACTTTAATAGCTGGTTCGGTCTCTCCCCTGCCAATCCGGATGTAACTGTGCCGAGTCCATGGGTAGGCGTAGGCAGTGGGTGCAACGGAGGGATATCGAGCGGACAGCAAATGTCGCTCGGAGCAAAGGTTCAGATAGCGCTTGTCAAGACTGGACCGGTCACGGCCGGTACCATCGCGGGCGGCGTGCTGTTCCAGGGGGCAGCGATGGGGACGTCGGCTAGTGGTGTGGGCGCGATGTACTCGCTGCTGCCGACGGGTCTGCTTTCGTTCTCGATGAGTCAAACCAATGTGATCGCAGCCGCCTGCACGACGCCCGACGTGACCGTATTGATGGGCACATACAAGTCGTCTGCGTTCACCGGCATGGGCTCTGCGACCAATCCCGTGAGTTTCAACTTGACGCTCAATAGCTGCCCGGCGGGTATGACGAAAATCCAGTATCAGTTCGACGCGCCGGGTGGCGTCATCGATTCGACCAATGGCGTGATCGCGTTGACCGGCGGGACATCTGCCGCGACGGGCATCGGTCTGAAACTGATGGACAACAGCAGCGCCGCACTCAAGTTCGATACGCAATATCCGCTGAGCAACTACGACAGCTCGAAGGGCGGTACGTACACGATTCCGCTCCAGGCGGCTTACTACCAGACCGCTACGTCGGTGACGCCCGGCGCGGCGAACGCGATTGTGACTTTCACGATGACATATCAATAGCGGGACCGTGAGGCGGTAAGCACCGACTATCTCGGCATCTACCGTTACGAAGTGCGCTCGCGGCCAGCTATCGCAGTTGGCAGGATGGGCCCGTCGGCAGCGCTGCGACGGCATTGGCGTGCACGCGGAGGGCGACGAAGATGCGTAGGCTTCAATGGAGAATGAGACGGAGCGGGTTGCGGTATCTGGTGAGGATGGCAACGGGCGTGATGTTGCTGGTGCTGTGGGGGCATGCGTCCGCGCAGACCTTGGGTGTCTGCCAGGACGCAGGTCCGGATGCGTACACGATCACTATGCCCACCCAGTTGACTGTGCCGCGCGATGCCAGGGTGGGCACCATTATCGGTAAGTGGGTAAGCACGCCGCTGGTCACCAATTACTACACCTGTTTCTCGCTCTTCGGATTTTCTACCGGAGTCGGATTCGTGGCGACGAATCTTACGCCGTCGAGTATGACCATATCCGATGCGAAGACCACGTACACCGTTTTTAATACCAACGTCGCCGGCGTCGGAGTGGCAATCAGCGTCAGCTCGTACGCCGATAGGTGCGGCTTGAGCGGACCGATGGACCTGGGCCATAACCGATCGACTTCAACGAGTCCATTGCAGGTCGACTCGATGTGCGCCAGCATGGGACGCGGTGCTCGAAATGGCGGTACAGCATCGGTGGCTTTCGTGAAGACGGGCCCGATTACAGGCGGCACGACATCCGGAGGCGTTCTTTTCCAGGCGGCCGCGGTTATTCAGCCTTTGATCGGCGCAGCTTTCGTTCAGGGTGATATCGCCAAAAAGCAGTTCAGCTTGACCCCCACGACCTTCGTGGGTCTGGCCTGCTCGACACACGACCTGACGGTATCGATGGGTTCGTACAAGACATCGGCCTTCACCGGCAAAGGTTCTTCAACGAGTCCCGTCAGCTTCAACGTGGCGCTCGATGACTGCCCGGCAAACATGAAAAAAATACAGTACGAATTCGACGCACCAGGCGGTGTGATCGATACAGCCAACGGCGTCATTGCGTTGACCGCGGCATCCACCGCGACGGGTATCGGTCTAAAGCTGATGGACAGCAGCAACGCTGCACTCAAGTTCGATACGCAATATCAACTGAGCGGCTACGACAAGACGATCAGTCGCTCCTACACGATCTCATTGAAGGCCGCGTACTACCAGACGGCAGCGGCGGTAACGCCTGGTACGGCGAACGCCATCATGACGTTCACGATGACGTATCAGTAGAGAGAACGAATCAGCAGTATCGCGGTCGTCGCGCAAGCATCGCCGCCAATTGTCAGAAGTCGTAGACGCCGGTCAGATAGAACAGGCGCGTCGGCTGCACCTCAGTGAATTGCCCCTGCGCGAAATCGCCGTACAGCCGGCGATCGAATACGTTCTTCACGCCCAGCGTCATCGACCAGTCGCGCGCGTGATAGTAGATGCTTGCATCGGTACGGAGCTGGCCGGCGATCGACAATGCATTGCCGGCGCTGTCCTCTGTCGCATAGGACGACCGTGCCCGGATGCCGAGCCCTGCGCCCCAGCCATGCCAGCCTTCCGACTGCAGATCGTAGGTGGTCCAGAGACTGAACGCATGTTTGGGCACCTGCAGGGTATTCGTGCCCGGCGGATTCGACGACAGCGTAAACGTGTAGCTCGCGGACAGTTTCCACCCCGGGACCAGGCGCGCTGTCGCATCCACCTCGATCCCTCGGGTGACATAACCCGACGGGATGAACTCGTAGAAAACCGGATTCGTCGGATCGGATATCGCAACGTTGGAGGCGGCGATACGGAACAGCGCGACCGTCCCGGCGTAGCGTGCATCCGGAGCGTCGAACTTCAGACCTGTTTCGACGGACCGCCCAGTTTCCGGCGGTGCGACGTGGCCTGTCACATCAAGCACAGGCTGCGCATAAAAGCTCTTCTGAACATTTGCATACGCGGCGACACTGTCCGTGAGCTGATAAAGAATGCCGGCACTTGGCGACCAGGCGCTCTGATGCTGCTGGCCGGTGCCCCATTGCGAGCTTCGGTCGATGCCGACCGTTACGTGCAGCGCGTTCCACACGATCTGATCCTGCAGATAGAGCGTGTTCGAAACGGTGGTCGTATCGGAGGCGACGTCGGTAATCGGGGTCGTCGGAGGCGGCGCGGTTTGCCACGGGATCGGCTCGAACTGGTCGGCGCCGCTGTTTTGATTGAACACCTGGACGGTTCTGTTGTACGCCATGCCGAATACCAGCGTTTGCTTGACTGGCCCGGTGGAAAGCGTGGCCTTCAGGTTGTTGTCCAACGTGAGATTGTCGGTCTGAATCCGGAACTGGATGGGCTGATAGCGGCCCGTCAGCGGCGATAACGATTCGACGTCGAGCAGAACCCAGGCATCGGGGCCGTAGTTCTTTTCTGCGTTGTACCTGGCCTGACTGTGAAAGGTCAGCGCGTCGCCCAACTTCTGCGTGAGGTCGTAGCTGAACGACGTGTCGTTACTGTAGACGCGACCCGCGGGAGTGACGGGCTGCGAGTTCAATGCCAGTGGACCCGACGGAAGGAGCACCGTGTACGGCGCCAGCGGTTCGTTGTACGCGTGTTGCTGGAAGCCGACGACCAGTCGCGTTTTGCCGTTGTCGTAGGCCACCGACGGAGCAACATAAACATTGCTCCCCCCTCTCTGTCCGAAGAAGTCGCGCGCTGCATTTTCTCCGGACACCACAAACCTGTAGGTCAGTTGTCCGCTATTGCCGATCGGGCCGGCGAGATCGAGCGAGCTTAGCCAGTCTCCATACGAGCCGGCCTGCATCGTCAGTTCGTGAACCGGCGTGCTCTGCGGTTGCTTGGTCGTCACATTCAGCAGACCGCCTGGCAAGGTCGAGCCCCCGATGAGCGAGTTCGCCCCCTTGACCACCTCGATACTCGACAGTGCCGCGACCGGCAGGTTGAGTGCCGCATCGGCTGAGGTCGTCGGCATACCGTTCAACATCACCGTGGCAGCGAAACCGCGGATATACGGTGTTCTATCTTGCAGGGATGCTCCACTCGAGATGAAGCTGGTGAGGCCGCTGATGTCGCGCAGCGCGTCGTCGATTGACTGAAGCTGCTCGCTTTTTATCAGCGCCGGCGTGACGACGGCAACCGACTGCGGCGTATAGAAAAGCGGCGTCGCGGTGCGCGTCGCCGTCGACGACGACGTGGCCGCAAATTCATCCGCAGGAGGCGCCGTACCCGACACCTTGACCGGAGGAAGCACGATCGCCTCCGTTACCGCGTCCGGCGAGCGCGGGCCCGGCGACGTAACCGGAGAGAGCAGCAACTGATAACCCTTCGCGGTTTGGGCGGTTTCGCTGAGCCCGGTGTTGTGCAGGAGCGCGGTCAGCGCATTCGCTGCCGTATAGGTTCCGTGAACACCTTCGCTGCGCTTGCCCTGTACGTCCGACGGCGCGAACGACAGCGATACGCCCGCTTCGGTGGCGAAGCGGGCAAGCACGCTGTCGAGGGGGCCGGCCGGGATGTCGAATGTCAGGACGTGCGTATCTGCTGCGGGTGTAGCGGCGGTGGGTGGTGGATCCGCGTGTGCACGCGTGTGGGCAAACAGCAGACAGACTGCAAGATGAATTGCGATCGTGCGACCACGCATCACGCGCTCCGTAGCGATGTGAGCCGGTCGGCCGCGACGATACCGCTTCATCGCTGCTACGTATTGTGTTGGGTGGCAGCCGGCTTCGGCGAGTCGTCGGCACCGCTGCCGCGTGCTTCGACGCTCGTCCAGTACGGCGTGATCGACTGGACATGCACCGGGTACGCACGCTCGATCAATGCGAGTGTCGCGTCGGTGTTCGAGACCTGGTAGATGCCCGACACGCGCAGATTGGCAACATCGTCTGCGCAGCGCAATACGCCACTGCGATAGCGCGAGAGTTCCGCGATCAGGTCCGCGAGTCGCATGTTGTCGGCGTAGATCAGTCCGCGTGTCCAGAGCGCGTCATGTTCGTTGACGGCTTGCGGCGCGGTGACGGTGTCGCGTGTGAAGGTGCAGCACTGTCCTTGCCGGAGTCGAGAGGGAGTACCCGAAGCGGGCGACAGCAGCACATCGCCGATGAATGCCGCGACTCGCGTCAGCCCCGACAGTTGACGCACGCTGAACTGCGCGCCTGTGGATCCGACCGATCCTTCGACGGTCTGCACTGACAGCGTCGTTTGTCCGGTGCTCGCCGGGAGCACCATAACCTCGCCTTCGCGCAACACGACCTTCTGCATCGACGTGCTCGACACGACGTCGACTGCGCTACCGGTGTTCAGGATCAGATGCGTGCCGTCCGCGAGCCGGACGTCGCGCTGCGCGCCGGTGGCCGTCCGGTAATCGGCGCTCCATACTTGCCACGGCATCCTGCTCGCGAGCCATGCAGTCGGACCGAGGACGGCCAGCATCGACAAGGCCCTGACGACCTGGCGCCGTGTCTTCAACACATCCTGGTCGCGCCGCAGCGCGTTGCTCAGCCCCTGCGGAACCCCTTCGAACTGGCGACGTAACTGTTGCGCCAGTTCCCCGACGCGTCGGTGCGCATCGCTTTGCGTTTGCCAGCGCGAGAACGCGGCGTGGTCTGCGTCAGTGGCGGATCCGGAATGGAGGCGCGTCAGCAGTTGCGCTGCCTGCCGGAATAGCTGGGGGTCGAGTTTATCGTTGCTCATACTTCGTACATCGCGCAAAGGCATTCTTCGAATGCGGTGGCCATATAACGTTTGATGGTCCGCGTGGACACGGAGAGTCGTCCGGCGATCTCTTCGTAAGTCAGACCGTCGAGCTGGGACATCAGGAAAGCGGCGCGCACCGGCTCCGAGAGCTTCTGAAGTATCGCGTCGATCTGCCGCAGACTTTCGAGCACCAGCGCCCTGGCTTCTTCGGACGGCGCGTGGTGGACCGGCTGCGCTGCCAACGTCTCCAGATAAATCTGTTCGAGCGTCTGACGCCGCGCCTGGTCGATCAGCAACCGGCGGGCAATGGTGGCCAGATACGCTCTCGGCTGCTCGAGCGGCGGGGTGTCGCGCTCGCCGACCAGTTTGACGAACGTGTCCTGAGCGAGATCCGCTGCCTGGTCCGAGTTGCCCAGGCGCCTGCGCAGCCAGCCGACGAGCCAGCCGTGATGCTCCGCATAAAGCTTGTGCAACGGCGTAGGTTCCCTGCGCATGGTCGTTCCGGTCCTCGTACTCCTGGCTTCGCGGGCTTCAGTCCGCTAGATAGTCGTGGCCCATCGCTACAACATGACGAAAATACCGACCCCTGATGCTGAATAGGTGATTTTTGCCGCCGATTATCTCATTTTTCATGTTCGACCAGGACGCGTTACCCGGCCCCTAGGTGCAATGGAAACAGGGAATAGCGGGAGAAATGTGAACATCTGTGAATTGTTGAGAGACAGGGTAACGGCTTGATTTTGAGATTTGTTGAGAAATGAAGCGAGCGCGTATCGGCAGTGAGGCCGCTGTGTTTGCATGCCGATCGCCAGGATCGAAGACAGGGGAATCGATGGGCTGTTTTGAAGTTTCAGGTTCAGAGCGGTCTTGCTGCGCACCGTGATGCGAATTTCCTTCGTATTGGAATCCTTGGAGATGTCCGCGGTAAATCGCATTGAATAGATAGATAAGGTATCCGTATCAATTAAAAGCGGCGTTTTTATAAAAATATGGCTTCCTAACTATTTTCATCAAAAGCGCACATCGCGAAACGCTGCCCATCCCACTATCTGCGCTGCCGTACCAAGGGAAAAACCTAATGTCTGACCAATCCTTGCAAATGCATATTTGAACGAAATGTTCATAGGTGGATTGTGCATAAACTCAATCGCAGGAGACACGATGAAGATTTCCGTCAATCAAAAGCGTCGCAAGCTGCTTAAACTCGGTGGCGCCGCCGCCATCATTCCGGTTGCAGGCCGTGCCGGTGCAGCCTCTCTTTCTCCAGCCGGTGCGACCGGCGACTTCTCCGCCATCCAGTCCGAAGCGTTCGATTCGGCGATCTCTTCCGCGCAGTCCGACGCGCTCGTTTCGGCCGATCGGGCGTTGCTGTTCAAGTACGACTCGCCTGCGGTAGAGTCCAGCATCCTGTTCCAGGGGCTGCCGGTCGGGAACGGCCGACTGGGCGCGATGGCGGGCGGGGCGAGCGAACGCGAAGTGCTTTACCTGAACGAAATCACGCTGTGGTCGGGCACGCGAGACATCGTCGATCCGGCCTACACGACGAGCGGCATGGGTACGTATCTGTCGCTGGGCAGGCTCTACATCGATCTGCCCGCGCATGCGGGCGCGACGAATTACAGGCGCTCGCTCGACATCAGCAATTCGGTTGTGCGCACGCAGTACCGCGTCGGCGGCAAGACCTACAAGCGCGAGATTTTCAGCAGTTTTCCCGACAACGTGATCGTGATCCGTCTGACGTCGTCGCATGGCGGTGCGTATAACGGCACCGTTTCGCTGTTCGACGGGCAGGGCACGCAAACCGTCGGCGAGTCGAATCAGGCACTGTCGTTTTCGGGCGCGGTCGGCGGCAGTGGAGAACTGTATTCGGCCTACGTGCTGGTTGTTCCGGACGCAGGCAGCGCGTCGCTCGGCGCGGGCAATGCGCAGATCACGCTGCGGAATTGCCCGGCGGTCACGATCATCGTCGCCGCGCGCACCGACTACAACGGCCGCTACGTCGACAACTATCTGACCGGTATCAATCCGCGCGAGTCGGCCATCGCCGACGCGAAAAGCGCTGCGGAGCGACGCTACGGCGCGCTGCTCGAGCGCCATGTGCGCGATTACCGTTCGCTGTTCGATCGCATGGATCTCGATTTCGGCAGATCGAGCGATTCGCAAAACGCACTGACGATTCCCGAGCGTTTGCTGCAGCGCCAGGTGAACCCATCCGCAGCCGATCCCGAACTCGAAGCGATGTACGTGCAGTTCGGACGCTACCTGACGATCTCGTCGTCGCGCGGCTCGTTGCCGGCGAATCTGCAAGGCTTGTGGAGCACGACGAACAACCCGCCGTGGATGGCCGATTACCACACCGACATCAACATCCAGATGAACTACTGGCTCGCCGACCGGGCCGGGTTGCCGGAGTGCCAGCAACCGTTCGTCGATTACGTGACCGGGCAACTGCCGTCGTGGGTGCAGTCGACGAAGAATCACTTCAACGATGCCGCGAACGCGAATTACAGCAATTCCAGCGGCAACGTCGCGGGCTGGACGGTGGCGATTTCGACGGGCATCTACGGTTCGCTCGGTTGGGACTGGAGTCCGCCGGCAAGCGCGTGGTATTGCCGCACGCTGTGGAATCACTACGAGTTCACACTCGACCGCGCGTATCTGGCGAGGATCTATCCGGTCATCAAGTCCGCGTGCGAATTCTGGCAGGTGCGTTTGATCCGCGATCCTGCAACGGGTCTGCTCGTCGACGACAAGGACTGGTCGCCGGAGCAGGGACCGCATCAGCAGCTCGGCATCACGTACGCGCAGGAACTCGTGTGGGATCTGTTCACGAACTACCTCACGGCGAGCCAGTTGCTCGGCAAGGACGCAGACTTTGCGCGGACGATTGCGACGATGAAATCGCAGCTCTATCTGCCGAAGGTGAGCCCCACGACCGGGCAGCTTCAGGAGTGGATGAGCGACAGCGTCGTCGGCGAGACGGGACACCGGCATCTGTCGCCGCTGATCGGATGGTTCGAAGGCGAGCGCATCACGCTCGACAGCGATCCGAAGCTCGTGGCTGGTGTGAAAGCGCTGCTGACCGCGCGCGGTTTCGATTCGTTCGGATGGGGCCTCGCGTGGCGCATTGCATGCTGGGCACACTTCCACGACGCCGCGACCAGCTACTCGATGATCCCGAAGCTGTTGCGTTACTCGGCGGGTAACGATGGCGTCAGCGGCACGTTCGCGAACATGTTCGACGCGTACGCGTTGTCGAGTAATTCGTCTGCATTCCAGATCGACGCGAACTTCGGCGGTCCGGCCGCGATACTCGAAATGCTGCTGCAAAGCCGGATGGATCGCATCACGGTGCTGCCCGCATTGCCCACGCAATGGGGCACCGGAAGCGTGAAGGGATTGCGCGCGAAGGGCGGCTTTACGGTGGATCTCAAGTGGAGCCGTGGATCGTTGTCGTCGGTGAAACTCACGAGCGTCGGCGGGACGCGCACGACGCTGCAATACGGCAACCGCACGCGGACCGTCGCGATGCAGGCGGGCAGCACGATGAGATTCGACGGCAATCTCCAGCCAGGGTATTGAGCGACCGCTACCGGATAAACCGGTCAGCCAGGCAATCCACGGGCTCACCGCCCGAAGCAAAACGAAACACGGCAGCGCCGCAACCCGGCGCTGTCCGGCAGTTAACCCCGAAGTCCCGATTTTCATTTCTCACCAAGTTTTCACCAAGGAAAATCATGAAGATCCTGGGTCGTACACAGGTGGTTCTGTTATTCGTCAGCGCGATGATGATGTTCGGTCTGTCCGCGTGCGGCGGCGATCAGAATTCATCCGAAGCCGCGAGCGTCCTGCACGCCGAGGCAAATGCAGCAGACGCATCGTCGTCTCAAACGCCTTCAACGCAAACTGCGGCTCAACAGTCGATCGCGCTCCCGCCGATGGGCTGGGCGTCATGGAACGCATACGGCTGCAACATCACCGAAGACCTGGTGAAAACGGCCGCGAATGCGATCTCCGGTGGTTTGAAGAAAGACGGTCCGCTGATGAAAGCGGGCTACAGCTATATCAACGTCGACGATTGCTGGTTTGCGCCGTCGCGCGATCCGCAAGGCAACCTGGTCGCCGACCCCGTGCGCTTCCCCAGCGGCATAAAAGCACTGGCCGCCTATGTTCACGCACGCGGCCTGAAATTCGGCATCTACGAAGTCCCTTCGTTCGAAACCTGCGCGCAGCGCAATAACCTGTATGCCGGTCACACGACGCCGATGGGCAGTCTCGGACACGAAGTGCAGGATGCCAAAACATTCGCATCGTGGGACGTCGATTACGTGAAGTACGACTGGTGCACGCCGGACGGCACGCTCGACGATCAGGTCGCGGGCTTCCAGAAGATGCGCGATGCGCTGAACAGCGCAGGTGCGGCGGTGAATCGACGCATCGTCTACAGCATCAACCCGAACAGTTTCCATAGCGACAAGACGGGTCGCTCGTACGACTGGGGGCAAATCGCGGACCTGTGGAGAACGACTGAGGACATCACGTACGACACCGGCACGCCGGGCCATCAGAGCACGCCCGACTTCTCGCGGATCGTGAACCAGAACTTCTACGGCAACTACTTTCCGGAAGCGCAGCACACGGGCGTCTACAACGATGCGGACATGATGCTCGCAGGGTTCGGTCTGACGGCTGCGCAGGATCGCACGCATATGAGCTTGTGGGCGATTTCCGGCGCACCGCTGATCCTCGGCACCGATTTCACGACCCCCGTTAGCGCGGACACGATGGCGACGCTGACCAATCCCGAAGTGCTCGCGATCGATCAGGACGCACGCGGCCTGCAGGCGATTCGCGTCGCGGTACCGCAGAATGGCCTGGGTGTATGGGCCAAACTGCTGTCGGGTCAGGGTCGTCGTGCAGTGGTTCTGCTCAACACGACAGGGACCGCCGCAGCGATCACGGTGAACTGGAAAGACCTCGGACTGGACCCGTCCGCTTCGGCTCGCGTGCGCGATGTCTGGGCGCACACGGATCTCGGCTCACCGACGTCCGGCTACACGGCGGCCAATGTGCCGGCCGGCGGTTCCGTGATGCTGACGATCGCCGGCACGGACGACGCGTCGAAGATCCAGAAAGCGAAACCGATGAAGCAGGCGGATGGAGTTGCCCGCTATACGTTGACTGCGACGACGGGCGGATACATCGACGTCAACTACCGCAACACGGGAACGTCCGCGTTGAAGGTCTCGCTGATTCTCAACGAGAGCGTCCTGACGACGATCACGCTTCCGGTGACGCCGAGAAACACGCAAGGCACGATCACGCTGTACATGCCGTTCACTCCGGGGAGCAACAAGCTGACCTTCGTGCTTCCGGGCAAGGGCCGCAGCGCGCCTGAAATCGACAAGGTGACCTTGCTTGCCGCTCCGCAGCTCGCATTGCCGCCGGTCGCCTATGAAGCGGAAAGCGCCGCCAACGTGATTCAGGACGCGTCCATCGCGGCATGCAACATCTGCAGCGGCAACAACAAGGTCGGCAATCTCACGAACTCGGATTCGAGCCTGCAGTTCAACGGCATCGTTGCGGCATCCGATGGCCAGTACACGCTCCCCGTCGTCTACATCAGCGCGGACGATGGCGGCGGTTCGCCGCGTGCATTGAACGTCAGCATCAACGGCGGTCCGCTGATTCCGGTCCAGTTCCCGGGCGAAGGGACGTGGGATTTCCCGATCCTGTCGAGCGTTCAACTGACGGTCCCGCTTAAAGCCGGCATGAACACCGTCAAGTTCTCGGTGCTGTCCGGTAACTACGGTCCCGACATCGACGGGTTAGGTCAGGCGGTCAAACAGTAATCGATCTACGGCGAAGCGATGCCCGCGTTATCGCCGGCATCGCTTCATAAACGATCTTTGACGATCCATGGAGACACGCATGAAGAATCTCTTGATGCGGATTGCACTGCCGTTGGTGTTGGCCACGAGTTTTGCACAGACATCGTTTGCGGCCGACTCGTTAGTCCAGTCGAACGACACCGCGTCGACGGCCTCGGAGCGAGGGCAACGCTTCCACCACGATGAAGTTGCCGTGCTGTTCGTGATGGGGCAGAGCAATAGCGCGGGCCTTAATGGCCTGCCGCCAGACCTTGTGTTGACCGGCGCATCGAACACGGGCGCAAGCACGGGCGGAATGCCGGCACCTAACGTCTGGGGCATCCGTAACGACGGATGGGGCAACATCGCCGGCAACGCGGACGGCACGGGTGCGCCGTTCACCCAACCGATCTCGACGATCAAGCACGTGACGTGGGTGAACTGGTCGGACAGCACGTCGGCGGACATGAATCTTGGCTACTACGGCGGCAGCGGTAATGCGGCCAATTTCGCGGCCTACGCATGGCAGTCCGCGATCAATGCCGGTGAACGGTTGCCCGACCTGTACATCATCCACATCGGCTGGGGCAGCCAGGGCGTCGACGCTGCCGACGATGCGTTCAGCGGTTGCTGCGGCTGGACCGTGCATGGCGTCAATCTCTGGCAGCCGATGCTGAACGCGTCCCAGATACCGACTTACGCGCTAGCCCCGTTCGCTCGCCGGATGATGTACCTCGGGCTCAAGCAGATTCTCGCGAGCGGCAAGAAACCGCGCATCCTGGGGTTGCAGTGGAATCAATGGGAGGCCGAGGCTGCGCCGCTAAATTCTTCAGGTAATGCGCCGACGATCCAGCGCGCGCCGCAGAACTATGCGCACCTCTTCAGCAGTTTCTTTGCGGCAGTGGGAACGAAATTCCCGGTGATGATCGTGAAGCCGCTGTCGACGGCTTATGACAACGTCAGCGGTGCGGTTGCGCCTTATAACCCGAACGCGCTGGCGTCGATGCAAAAGGTGTTCGAGGGATTCGTCGATGCGGATCCCCGTACCTTCAGTTTCGCGGATGCATCGAAGTCGCCTGACTGGAATGGCCAGGGGCCGGGCTTCGGTATTTTCCAGGGCGGTGCGCTAGGCGGCGGAGACGGCAGCGTGCATTACAACCTGGACACGCAGAAGTGGTTTGGCGATCAGGCGCTGGCATCGTGCCTTGGCAACTCGCGCTATTGTGGACCGCGCGTGAGTGCGCTTCCGTGGTGGTTGCCGAACTGATTCTGGTGCGAGGCGGGCAGGGCAACCTGCTCGCCCGAATGATCGAAAGATTCCGTAAGTGCTTTAACGACGTGCGCTTGAGGTCGCTTAAGCGGCCTTCACCGTCGCCTGTGCGAGCATCGCCTCAACCGCTTGCCATGCCTTCGCAGCCGCGGACGCGTCGTTGAATGCCCGCGCTTCGACGGTCGCGCCATCGAGCAGCATCATGCATACATCCGCTAAACGTTTGGCTGCCGGTTCCGGTAAGACGTCTCGCAGAATCTCCGCGATCCAGCTGACGATTTTCTCGCGGTAGCGAATCGCAACTTCGGAAATCTTCGGGTAGCTTGTGCCGAATTCCGCGAGTGCGCGCTCAAACAGACATCCCGCGAATTCGGGCGTTCTGAACCAGTTGCCATACCAGTCGAAGAGTCCCTTCACCTGTTTGACCGGATCGGTGACGCCTTCGAGACTCTGCTCCATGCTGCCGATGATGAAGTGATAGCGCTGTTCCAGTACCTCGCGGACAAGATCGTCCTTGCCGGTGAAATGCCGGTACAGCGTCATTCTCGCGACGCCCGAATCGTCGATGATCCAGTCCACGCCCACCGGGTGGAAGCCATACCTGGAAAACAGCTCGGTGGCTTTTTCCACGACCTGCTGGCGCTTGCTCTCGCGCATCACAAACCCTCCGTCATGGGGACGCACTTTATCATTCTAGTTCGGCTCGTTCAGTACCCGCACCTTTCGATCGTCTATCGGGCAGGCCGCATTGCAATGTGGTCCGGTTCGCCTGTCGTGGCGGAGCGGCGAACAATCCGGCGCGATTCTATCGCGTGCCGTTTAACGCCGCCGAGGTCGATCAAGTGAAGCTTCTGACTGTCGGCTGGCATGCACGTTCAATTCACTCAAAATGGATAGTCTGACGATAACGATCGAACGCGGAAGCCTCAGGCTGAAGAAGGGCATCCGGAATTCTTCCACGCTGCGCAGGATCGCGGGCGTGGTAGCGCAATCGACGTTGATCGTTGTGGTTCTGTTCGTAACACGCGCTCATGCAAGCGGCCAGTTGCCACCCAGGCCGCTGCCGGAGAAAACGTTCTCGAGCTTCGCGGCGTGCGTCGACTCACTACGGCAGATGCATGCGGACGACGTCAAAGGCGCGAAGAGCGATCCCGTACCGATCGACGGCGGCGCGACGCGTCAGAGAATCGTCGATGCGAAAGACGTTGCATCGGACGGCCCCGACAACGCGCACTATACGGTCGAGAACGGCTGGGAGTTCCGTGTGCCGGGCGGCGACAACGTCGGCAATCGCTGGATCAAGACGAACTACTCGTATGACCGTACGACATGGACATGCACGGGCGCTTCGCTGACAGGCACGGTGACGAGCGGCTTTGCGTCGCCTGGATTTGAACGGGTCCCCTGAGCTTTCCGTTGCTATCGGTTGCCCGCTGTCACATCCAGCGCGGACGTGGAACTCTCCGTCAGGACCTCGACGAACAATGCAATCAACGGCTGCACGATATGCTGCGCGACAGAATCCTCGCCGATGACCGCGACTTCCGACGCAGGCAGCGCGGGCCATTGTGCGGACGTCGGCAGGATTTTCATACCGTCCTGCAGAAAAGACCTGCCCAGCACGGTCACGCCTAAACCGCCCGCGACCGCGGCCTGAACGCCGACCAGGTTGCTCGCGGTACACGCAGTCGTCCATTCGCGGCGGGCCGCGTCCAGCGTTTCGGTCATCACTTCGCGGTACCCGCAGGGCGGACGCATCATCACGAGCCTGGCGGGCCGCTTCGCGTCGCTACGAAAGCCGCTTGCCGCCAGCCACACCAGCGGCTCTCTCCAGATGACCCGGCCACGATGCGCCGAACCTTCGCGCTTCCTCTTCGCCAGCACCAGGTCCAGCAATCCCGCTTCGTGGTTTGCAAACAGATCCTGACTCGACGCAGTGGTCAGCTCGAGCTGCAGATTCGGATAGCGTTCACGCACTCGCGCAAGCAGCAAAGGCAACTGCGTCTGGACCAGATTCTCGGAGACACCTAAGCGTAGCGTTTCCAGCGGCTCAGGATTGCGTAGTTCCTGCATGAACGCATCGTATTGCGCGAGCAGACGTCGCCCGGCGACCAGCACGCGTTCACCATCCGGCGTGACGCTCAACGATCGGCTTGTGCGCTCCAGCACCTGAAGCCCCAGGCTCTCTTCGAGACGCAGCACTTTCTGGCTGACGGCCGATTGCGAACGACCGACGACATCCGCGGCCGCCGTAAAGCTGCCCGCTTCGGCAACGGCGATGAATGCACGTAGAAGATCGAGGTCGAGCGTCATTTTGATTAAGAAGGGAAACAGCTGGATTCAATAAATATTAGTCGCTGGTCTTCTTGTTTGCAAGGGCAGAAAATGAACGTACCGGCTTCCAGGTGCGGATTAAACCCATCGAGCCGCAGCGGTATTGATCTGATCGAACCTATTGGAGTGTGAGCATGGACAAGCAAAATTCAGTGAAGATCGTCGAGAACTTCTGGCGAGAAGTATGGCAATCGCGCAACCCCGACGCGGTCGACCATCTGGTTGCGGAAGACTTTTGCATTACGTCGGGTGGTGTGGAAATCCGTTCGCGTGGCAACTTCAAGAAGTGGGTGGCCGCTTTTCTGGCGAGCATCGACGACTTTGAGTTTCATGTCGTCGAGAGCTTTCAGAACGAAACGGGTGACCGGGTTGTGAGCCGGTGGCGTGTGACGGGGAAAAACAATGGCTTCATGGGTTTTGAGCCATGCCAGTCACCCATCGACATGACCGGAACCGCGGTACTGCACGTACGCGAAGACGGACTGTTGCAGCACAATTGGGTCGAGCGGAACGCGCTGGAGGTGCATCGGAGTTTGATGGCTGTGAGGGAAAGCGCAGGCACTCTCTGAAGGCGATTCATCTAACTATTTGCGCGCCGGGTGGTTGATCCCGGCCGAATAGTTGACGCTGATGGAATGGTGATGGCAAAGAACCGGGGATGATTTTTGCGGACGGATCGGCGACCATGGCTGCATGTTCTTTCTTCAGAAAGGAGTCGGCGATGGACGCGGCAACGCAACCGGTTTTTTGCAGCATCGTGACAGGTCGTTGGCTATACGAAGCATTCGGCCGGCAGTCGGGCGAGGGCGGCGTATGAAAACGGCTCCAGTTCAGACGGGCGCGGTCCGATGGAGCCGCAGGCTCCGGATTTCCGCGCTGGCGCTGGTCGCAGCGCTTGGGCTAACCGCATGCGAAGGCAGCCGCGAGCCGGACGCCTCACAGAAGCTGACGATGAAACCTTCCACGACATACCTGCACTTGCTGCGGCATACGCCGTTCTTCACCGCACTGGCCACGGATCAGCTGCAGTGGGTGATTGACCATTCACGCGAGTGGTCGGCCGACCCCGGAGCGGTGGTGGCGAAATGCGGTGCTACCGTTTCCGACGACGCGTACTGGGTATTACTCGACGGCGGCTGGCAGGTGCAACATGCCGGCCGCGCATTCAAGAGCGGACACGCCGATCCAGGCAAGTGGTTCAGCACGACGGAGGCGCACGGCGAGCCTTGCGAGCTGGTCACGACCGAACAAAGCTACGTGATGCGCATCGAGCGCAGCGAGATGCAGTCGATGCTGGCTAAAGGTTTTGGATTCGGCGCGCATCTCGATAGCGGCGTTGCGTATTACCGGTCGATTTTTGGTGATGGCGCGGCGTCGGCAGCATCGGCGGCGAAATAACCTGTTGACGACAGGTGCCTGGTCTGAGGCAAACCGGTTGCGCGTCCGCGCGTCCTCTTCCCTCGGGGACGCAACCTCCAATATTCTGCAGACCGAACACTGCCTGTCTACTGCTGTTCGAACGCTCGTTTTTGAGCACGCAGTCGCTCCCCGTTTTCGATAAACCCCACTCCCTGTCGAGCACCATATCGGTTGCCCCGCGTGCAGACAGGCCGCTGCATTCCGCTCCGAACGGAGCAATGCACGATCAGCTCGTCATCCGGTCGGCGAGTCGACGGATCAAGGGTGCTGCGAACACGACAACCGGCAGCATCACGAGCCACGAGAAAAGATAGGCGCTCAGCCAGTGCGACGCGAATGTTCCATCGGCAATGAAGTGTGCGTTTGCGATCGCGGACGCCACGGCGCACGTGATTCCGGACTGAACCGTTCCAAATACAAAATGACCGTAACGCCTGGGGATTCTGAACATCGGCGTCACCTAATGAGTTATTGCACTGTAAGTGCCGTTGCGCTCGACTGCACGGAGCAGCGGCCTCGACCCGTCCGCGCGGAGTACCCCGGTCTTCGCGGGTGCGAGCGACTGCACCGAGTTCATCGCATCGAGATCGCGCTGCATGGCGGCGAGACCCGCGGGAACCGCGAGACGCAGGTGCTCGATCAACGTACGGACCTTGGTGTCAGGGTAGCGGCCAGGCGCATGCACCGCATACACGTTGAATGCGCGCAGCGCGTATTGCGGCAACACTCTGACGAGCGCTCCGCTGCGCAGATCGTCGAGCGCGTTGTACACGGCAAGTGCGCCTATGCCGAGGCCTGACCGCAGCGCATGCGCGAGCGCATCGGGCGTATTGGCCTGAAACGGCGACGCGTCGACGGGCACGACCGTTGCGCCATCGGCGCTTTCGAGGTGCCATTCGTTTGCCGGCGCGACAGGGCTCGCGAACCGCAACAACACGTGACCCGCAAGATCCTCGGGCAGAGCGGGCACACCGTTCTTCGCCAGATAGGCCGGCGATGCGACGAGCACCGAATGCGTGGTCCCGAGCGTACTCGCAACGTAGCTGGAATCGGGCAGTTGTGACGCGCACATCAGCGACACGTCGAAACCGTCCTCGACGAGACTCGGCACACCCTGCGCGATGCTGAGTTCGACCGATACCTCAGGGTGACTGGCCTGATAGTCGACGAGCGCTGCGGTCACGAACCGTTGAGCAAGCCCCGGCGACGAATGCACGCGCAGATGCCCGCTTGCCGTGGTGACCGTGCTGCGTGCTTCCGCGTGCGCGTGGTCGACGTCCGCGAGAATGGACCGCGCACGCTCGTAATAGCGCGCGCCGGCCTCTGTCGGCGCCAGATGACGCGTGGTCCGGCGCAGCAGTGTTGCCTGCAACTGCTTCTCCAGCGACGACACCGCGCGCGAGATCTGTGCGGTGGTCATGTCGTTTTCGTTCGCGACCGCCGTGAATGTACCGGCTTCGACGACGCGAACAAACAGTCGCATGTTTTGAATGGTGTCCATGGTAGACGTCCCTGCTAGGCACCGGAATCTATCCGGCATGCGTGCATGCTCTCAATATTTGACAGTAGTGTCAAGAAATAAATGCATGAGTGGTACCCCGGGCATGCCGGTCATCGATTACCCGCACCGGCTGAAAGAGTCACTGTCCGTCAAAGCCCTTAAACATCGACGCATCGCTACCTACACTGGAATCACGACGAACGGCACATGGATTGATCGCCAGACGTCAGCACTTAACTCTTTGGAAAGGTACTCATCATGAAAACCAGACTCGTAGTTTCCGTCGTGGCACTTGCGTTGGCCCCGGCCATCGCGTTTGCTCAATCGCACAGCACCATCACGCGCGCCCAGGTTCGCGCCGAATTGACCGAACTTCAACAGGCCGGCTATCGCGGCGATACCGAAGCGTCCTACCCGACGAAACTGATGGAAGCGGAAAGCCGTGTCGCGAACGGCAGCGTGCAGTCCGTGGAGGCACCGAAGGCAAGCGGAGTAGGTGGCCGTGCTGCGGGTTCGTCGGCATCCGGCGCGCGTGGGCAAGGGGCCACGGATGACATCCCCGGTCTCAAGTCGATTTATTTCGGCAGCTGATCCGGGTTGCGGCGCCTGGGATGAAGGTGGTCCCGGACGCCGGCTGGAAACCGTCCGAACAATCGAAGACGGTCTTGAGAAATAAAAGACGTAAGAGACAAAGCCCCAGGAGACAACCATGCAGCAGTATTCGCGAGACTTCGATAACCCGCTGGGCGTCCAGCCAGCACGCGATCCTCTGCCGCCGGACGCGCAGCCGGATATCTTTTTCCAGGACGTTCGCGAAATCGATGAGTCGATGTGGATCCGGCAGGCTGAAGGCGTGGAGTTTCTGCCGCTTTGTTTCGGTGTGACGCAGGGGTATTGGGTCAATCTGCTGCGCGTGCGCAAGTCGGGTGTGCTGTCGTGTCACCGGCATCTGGGCGCCGTTCATGCGCACGTACTCAAGGGGCGCTGGTTCTACATGGAGCACAAGGAGATGTATACCGAGGGCTCATTCGTGATGGAACCGCCGGGCGAGATTCACACGCTCGTCGTGCCTCGCGACGTGACAGAGATGATCACGTGGTTTCATTCGGTCGCCGGCTATATCTACCTGGATGGCGACCGGATCACGGGCTATGAGGATGTGTTCACGAAGCTCGCGGCGGCCCGTGCTCATTACGAAGAGCACGGGCTCGATCAGCGGCAACTGGACCGCCTCGTTCGTTGACGGCGATTCGCGTGGCGACGTCAAGCGCGCACGAGTGCCTTGACCAGTGCCGACGCGGTATTTCGCAGCGCCTTTTTGTCGGCATACACGCGTTCGAGCACACCGAGCCCACGCGTCATCGCGACGATCAGACTCGTCGCTTCTTTCGGGGACACGCTGAGCTGGGCTTTTCTCTCGTCGGTATCGAGCGTGATCATTATGATGGCCGACAGTTTGTCGAGCAGCGCCTTGAGCGATTCCGTGACGCGTGGTGAAGCGGCGTCGAGGTCGAAAGCCGTTCTCGTGGACAGGCATCCTCGCGCCGGGGTGCCCTTTGTGATCGTGCGAATCGATACGTCGAAGAAGGCATTTAACGCGTCGGTCAGATCGGGTTGGGTGAGCGCCTTGGTCACGCTAGCAAGAAAGGCCGCTGCGTATCGCTCGAATGCCTGCACGAACACTTCTTCCTTGTCGCCATACGCGTGGTACAGCGACCCGCGCTGAACGCCCGTTGCCTCCGCCAGATCCAGCATCGTGGTGCCGCGAAAACCCTTGAGCCAGAAAACTTCGAGGGCCTTCTCGAAGGCTTCCTCTTCATCGAATTCGCGAGTGCGTGCCATGGGATCGGAAAAATAGAAAGGGCGGTTAGCGGATATGTCGGGTAGTGCAACGCTACCGATTTTAGACATTTATGTCAATAATAGGTTCGGAGGATGGCCGCTCCCGCTACACCGCCATCACGCCTCTATAAAACTCATAGAACGCACGAATCTGGCTCTCGCTGAGCATATGCTCGACGTCCCCCGTATCGCGGCCGCCCAGTTCGAAATAGCCTTCGTTCTCCTGGTAGCTCATGGCAGTCTTCTGGACGAACTTCGGCACCTCGCTGTCGTCGACGGAAACGAGGCCGGCTGGCCCAAACAGATTCGCATGCTTGATCCGGCGCAGCTTCATCTCGTCGCTGTCGTCCTCATAGCCGAAGAATGTCCAGATCAGTTCGGTATGTCCCGGTCCTTTCGGAACGAGATGACGGATCGCGAGGCTGTTGGCCTGTTGATGCATGACGATGCCCGGATGCGGCGTGCCGCCTCCGACCTTACCGTCCGCGAACTCGGGAACAGGCACCACGGTCGCCATGTCCTCGAGCGTCAGACGATCGCCAAAGCGTTGAATTTCCCCGGTGGTGTCCTTGCTCTGTTGACCGGTGTTCTGCGTCACCGTGATCGAATGCGCACCGCCCGCAGCGGTGCCGAGGCTGAACGAATTGCCGGCACGCAGCAGGCCGAACGTCACGTAGAACGTGTGCAACAGCGTGGCGTGGTACGGATCGCGCAGGTTCTCGATATACAACTTCCAGTTGCACGGCAGCATCTGCCGCTGGTAGCCGAGCACGCGGACCTTGCGCGCAAACAGACGATCGATTCCTGGCAGGGCGTCGTCGAAATACGTTTCGAAATCCGGCGTGTCTTTCGCAAACGTCGCCCACACGACACCATCGCGCTCGACATGACGAAGTTTTCCCAATCCATGCTCTGCCGGTTCTCCGGCAGCCAGCGGTCGGGATCGAAACGCAGCGGGTCGTCGAACCAGCGTGCGTCGTGATGCATCAGGTACGGGCTGTAGATCACTTCCGAATCGGCAGGAATCGTGTAGCGGCCGACGCGTACCGCGCTCAGCGTGCGTCGCGTGAACACGAGCGGCGTGCGCAGGCGCAGCACTTCGGTAATCACGCGGCTCAGGTACTCGAGCGCAGGCAGGTCTTCGTACTGCGGCGCGCGTTCGCCGAGCACCGCATCGATCTCCGCGTAGACCCTGCTCGCGACTTCCGGGTTACGCCCGATCTCGTACATCACCCAGCCGAGCGCCGCACCGGGCGCTTCGATGCCGGTCAGCGCGAGCGTCATCACCTGTGCGTGGATTTCTTCATCGGACAACGCCGAGCCGTCGTCGTCGCGTACCGCGAGCAGCGCGGACAGCACGTCGCCGCGATCCTCGCTGGCCTCGCGATAGGCGGCAATGACGTTGTCGATGGCCCGATGCATGCGTGCCATCGCGCGATCGAAACGCAGATTGCCAGGCGTCGGCACGCGTTCCCATGCGCTCGGCAACACGGTGCGCAACAGCAGTCCGCGTGTGAGCGCCTGCATGCCCTGCTTGATTGCATCGGCGGTGTCGGCCTGCACGGTGAGCCGGAACAGGCTGCGTGTGAGCGCGGTCAACGCGAGATCGTTCATCGCTTCGTCGACGGCGAGCACATCACCGTCGCGCCACGTGGCGACGGTTTCTTCGGCGGCGGTTCGCATGATTGCGGCGTACTGCGCAATCCGCTCACGCGTGAAAACCGGTTGCAGCAATCTGCGCTGACGACGGTGCTCGTCGCCGGACACCGTCGCGATGCCTTTACCCAGCGCGGGTTCCAGTTTCTCGAAGATGCGCCCGCGCTTGTAGTCGCGATCGCCCGGCACGAGCACTTCGCGCACCGCACCCGGATGCGTGACCACGTACACCGGCATTCGCCCGAACCGCACCTTGACGATGTCGCCATGCGCGGCAATGGCGGGTAGGAATGCGAGCGGCCGGCGCAGCATCGGCACCATGTGACCCAGCAGCGGCCACGCGCCAGGCGCTTCGGGAATGGTTTCCTCGTGGAGCGGAATGGAGTTGTGAATCTTCGTGCTCATATGTCTGCATCTGAGCGTCTCCTGTTTGTGCAGGGTCCGTATGTGCCTGTTCTGGCAGGATGGGTTGCGTTTTTTATTCGGTCTTATTGCCGCTTTATTCAAAAGCCGCGGCATCACAGCTCATTCACGGAGCAGGTTGCATGCTCCTGTTTCAATCCGGCATCACAGCCCAAGCGAATCACGCCCGGTCTGTGCCGCCATCACATACGCCGCTGCACAACTTTTCGACGTTCACCTCGTATTGAACGTTAAGCTTCGATGTCGTGCGAACCGGTTCGCCCCGGCTATTTCAGAACGCGCGGCTTGAGCAGATCGCTCAGACCCACGCGATGCAGCATGTCGGTGCGCATCCGGTCGAGCACGGTGAAGCCGACGTCGGCACCGTCCTGCGTCGGGTCCACATGCACGCGGAACGGCCGCTGCCCAAACGGCGTATCGACGATCCTGACGATCGCGTCGCTTACCGTCGCGACATCGGCATCGGGCGGCACGATGGCCGCGAATGCTTCGAGCACCTGCTTGCCGAAGTCCTTGTACGGACCCGCTTCGTATTCGGCGACCCGTGCGGTATCGGCCGGCGATCCCGAATGCGCGAAATGATTGGTGCCGCTCGTGAACGCACCGGGCACGACGATCGACGTCTCGATGCCCCAGCGCGACACCTCACGTGCGTATTGCACCGCGAGCGCATCCATCGCGGCCTTGGCCGCGAAATACGGTGCGAGGTAAGGCGGTGTGCCGCCGGCCGAACTGCTGCTCGATACCCACAGCAGCAAGCCCTGTCCCTGACGGCGCAGATACGGCAGCACCGCGCGGTTCACGCGCTGCGTGCTGAGCACGTTGACGTCGTAGAGATGGGCGTATTGTTCCGGCGTGAATGCTTCGGCAGGACCGAATGCCATGTGACCGGCGTTGTGGACGAGCACGTCGATATGGCCCGCTTCGCTCATCACGTGCTGCGCGGCGGCATCGGCGGATTCCTGCGACTGCACGTCCAGCTCGACGACGCGCAGATCGACGTTATGCGTCCGCGCGAATTCCATCATCTCCGCGACGTTTGCCGCATTGCGGCCAGTCGTGTTGCGCATCGACGCATAAACGATGTGTCCGGCTTTCGCGAGGGCTTCCGCAGTCAGGCGGCCGAATCCGCTCGAAGCACCGGTGATAAGAATGACTTTGCTCATGCTGTTGTTTTCCTTTGTGCGTTGGCGTCTGTCTGAATTTCGTTTGATCGACAACCTCAACTCATGCGACACCGCCGTTCGCGCGCAGCACCTGGCCGTTGATCCACGCTCCATCCGGCCCAGCGAGAAAAGCGACCGCGCCCGAGATGTCCTCGGGCTGACCGAGTCGTTCGAGCGGCGGCATCTGCGCGAATTGCCTGATCTGTTCGTCGGTCTTGCCGTTGAGAAACAGTTCGGTCGCGACCGGCCCGGGCGCCACGCAGTTCACCGTGATGCGACGGCCGCGCAGTTCCTTCGCGAATACGCGCGAGAACGCTTCGACTGCGGCTTTCGTGCCGTTGTAGACCGCATAGCCGGGCAGATTCAGCGCGAGCGTGGTGCTCGACAGATTGATGATCCGGCCGCCTTCGTTCACGCGCGTCGCGGCTTCGCGCAGCATGTTGAACACGCCGCCGACGTTGATCGCGAACGTCTGAGCGAATAGTTCGTCGCTGGTCTGTGCGAGCGGCGCCGTCTTCAGGATGCCGGCGTTGTTGACGACGACGTCGATGTTGCCGAGCTGCTGCTCGACCGTTTCGTACAGTGGGCCAACCTCGTCGCTCTTCGACACGTCGGCACGCACCGCGATCGCCTTGCCGCCGTTGCGCGTCAACTCGGTCACGAGTTCGTCCGCTTCCGACGAGCTGGCCGCGTAGTTCACTGCGACCGCAAAGCCGTCGCGTACCAGACGACGCGCGATGGTGGCGCCGATACCGCGCGACGCACCGGTAACGAGTGCAACGCGCGGTTTTTTTGCTACGGTCATCGAAGATCTCCAGGTGGGTGGGAACATTCAAACGATGATCGCCGATGCTTCTCTAAAGATCATTCCCGCCGTCGTGCCATCACTGTTCCATCTGCTTTAACTATTTGTTTACGCGCGTACACGCGCGTCTATGCATTCCGCACGGTGGTCGTGTGTGTTTTTACGGACGCGGTACTAGAGCGGCGACTTCTAAAGTCGACGGGCGAAATTGCCGTAAACGGGCAATGGCAGTCGAAAAAATTGCAGGCGCACCGTCCGCCTGACGATAACGACATACGAGAGAACGAGGGTCGACATGAATTCGAGCAACGAGTTGTTGCATGGCATCTATGCAAAAGCGGACCGGCTGATGATCGCCGTCGTGTGGTGCCTGTTCGGCATCTCATGCGTGCTCGCGATCCGCGACTACAACTGGGAGGCCGTGCAGTGGATCGGGCTGCCGACCGCGCTCGTCGCGTCGGCGCTGGTGTGGTGGCGCCCGGGCACGCTGTTGACGCGGCTGTTTCTTGCCGCCAGTTTGATGACCTTCTCAGCGCTACAGATTCATCAAGCTCATGGATTGACCGAACTGCACTTTGGCATCTTCGTGCTGTTGTCTTTTCTGCTCGCGTACCGCGACTGGCGACCGATCGCGTTTGCCGCAGTCGTGATCGCAGTGCACCATCTGACGTTCAACTATCTGCAGCTCGCGGGGTTCGGCGTGTTCTGCTTCACGCAGCCGGCGTTGTCGACCGTGCTGATTCATGCGGCGTACGTGGTCGCTCAGGCCGGGTTGTTGATCTACATCGCGCGGCACATGCGAGCCGATGCGCAGGCCGGCATCGAACTCGCGCTGCTTGGAGAAAGCCTGTCGCGCGAAGCAGGGAAGTTCGATCTGCGGTTGCCGCAGATCACGCTTGAAGGCGCGAGCAGCCGCACGTTCAAGGGGACGCTCGACGCGATTCACCACGCGCTGCGCGAAATCACCCACACGACCGACCGGATGACCTCGTCGTCGGAGCATATCGCGACCGGCAACCAGACCTTGCTGGAACAGATCGCCGCACAGGCGGATGGCCTGAAGGCGACGAGCGTGACGATGGCGCAGATCGCGCAGCGGATTCGCGAAAACGCCGGACACGCTGCAACAGCCAATTCGCTATCGCGGAAGACGTCCGCCGTCGCGCAGCAGAGCGGCGAGGCCGTCAGCGAAGTGGTTAGCAAGATGGGCGAGATCGATGTGGCCGTGCATCGGATGGGTGAGATGATCTCGACGATCGAAGGGATCGCGTTTCAGACCAACATTCTCGCGTTGAACGCGTCGGTCGAGGCGGCGCGCGCGGGGAACGAGGGACGCGGCTTTGCCGTCGTCGCCGACGAAGTGCGCACGCTTGCGCAAAGAAGCGCGACTGCCGCGCGCGAGATCCGGCAACTGATCGCGGATTCGTTGCAGCGGGTCGAACTGGGCTCGGTGCTCGCGACGCGTGCGGGCGACACGATGCAGGCGGTCGTCGGGCATGTCGAGGATGTCGCGCGACTGATCGAGCGGATCAGTTCCGCCAGCGAAGCGCAGAGTCACGATGTGGACCGCTTCAGCCAGGGCGTCGAGGAAATGGACGTGGCGCTCGCGGGCAACGTCGAAAACGTGAAGGGGGTTGCGTCGGCGTCGGGGAGTTTGCGCGAACAGGCGCGGACACTGTCGGCTGCGATGTCGGCGTTTATTGTCGAGCGGGGTTAACTCGCAGCGAGAGGAGCACATGGCATACATGCGATGTGCTCCTCATATCGCCGGTCGTGCATCAGTGCATCAAGCATTAATGCGCGGCTTTCTGGTTAATGCGTTTTTGCAACGCATGGGCCATAAAAGCGGCGATTGCACCCAGCGTCGTAGCGATGGCCAGCGTTCCGAAGATCTCGAACGACGGCGGTTGATGCATCGCGAAGTAAGCCACGAGACCCAGGAAGACGCCGAGCAGGTTATTGAAGATCGGTGCTTTCGCGAGCGATAACACGATGACCGTGATGGCGAACACGACTGCGCTGATCGCATAGCTGCCCAGATGCGGTGTCAGCGCCGACATCGCGTGTGCTGCACCGATGCCGAGGCCTACACCGATCAGCACGCAGGCGAGGTTGATGGCGCCCTGCTTCAGATTCAGCCCGCGCGTAAAGAATGCAATCCAGCCGACGAACATCGCCCAAACCGGCACCTCCAGAGCGACCACGCTAAGCGTTGCGGCCGACGTCGCGATGACCGATTCGCCGATCACCACCTTCAGGTTATTGGAAAGAGAATGACGGGTCATGATTCAACTCCCTGTATGTTGTGAATTAACGAAAGATAAAAAGCGAGAGATAAAAAGCGGCCACGCCGATGCGGGAGAAAGCTTTGCGTCGATGCGACCCGCGCAGCGCATCGACGATTCAGTAACCGTTGCTGGTTGAATGGTTGAACTCAGGCGAATCCGCCATTAGCGCGCACGATCTGCGCATTGACCCATCTGCCATCGGCACCCGCGAGGAACGACACCACGCGTGCGATGTCGTCGGGATTCCCGAGTCGTTCGAGCGGTGCGGCCTTGCTCAACTGCGCGACCTGTTCGTCGGTCTTGCCTTCGAGGAACAGTTCGGTCGCGACCGGGCCAGGTGCCACTGCATTGACCGTGATGTTGCGTCCGCGCAGTTCGTTGGCGAGCACACGGACGAGTCCTTCGACCCCCGACTTGGCCGCGATGTAGGCGCCGTATTGCGGGATCGACTTCGCGATCACGCTGGTCGAGATTGCGACGATGCGGCCACCGTCCCGTAGATGCTTCGCTGCGTGACCCAACACGAGGAACGCACCGCGCAGATTCGTATGGATTACGCGGTCGAAGGTGTCGATGCTGTCGGGTGCGATCGGTGCGAGCGACATCACACCCGCGCTGTTGACGACGACATCGATCGTGCTGAACGCTTCGAGCGTCGTGGCAAAAAGCCGCTGCACATCGTCGGGGTTCGACACGTCGGCCTGCACCGCAATCGCTTTGCCGCCTGCCGCTTCGATCTCAGCGACGACTTCCTGAGCCTTCGCTGCGTTACCCGCGTAATTGACGGCGACGCGGAAGCCATCGGCTGCGAGGCGCAGTGCAATCGCACGACCGATGCCTCGGGATGCGCCGGTGACGATCGCCGTCTGATCGGTCGATATCGTGGAGGAATGCTTGCTGGTAGTCATCGAATGATTTCCGTCGAGTGGGGGGAGACATCGTGGTATCCATGATGTCGGTTGACGGTCGATCGATAAATACACGGGGATTGGCTTGTTAATTCAAAGGCCGTCAATAATCGGAAGCGCAGCAACCGCTTCAAAAGCCTTTGTTTTGATCGTTTGAGTGGTGCGCGTACGCATGTATGCCGTGCCGCGAGGACGCGATCTGCTAGATGTTTGTATGGAAACGGGGAGGAGTGGCCGATAGCGTGCAAAAGCCACGCAGCCCACAGGACTTTGCGCGCGACGACGGATGACGTCGCCACGAGCAGTGATTAAAGCCGGAGATCATCGCGACAGATTGCCACACACGTCGCCGGAAAGATTCGCTCGACGTTGCATCGAGCGATCAGGTTACTCAGGCTGCTACACCATCAAGCCCCCGGCGCTTCAACCACTCGCCCATCCACAGCAGCATCGCGCCGCGCGAGCGCGCTGTCACCCGCAGGCTCCCTCGCACTCGTATCGTGCAACCGATCCGGAATAAACAGCGCACAGACCCCGCTCAGAAAAAACACCGCACCGACGACGAGAAACCCCATGCCAAGTGAAAACTGTGTCGCAAGATAACCGATCACAACCGGCGCCGCGCCCGAGCAAAACCGTCCCACGTTATACGATCCACCGACAGCAGTGCCGCGCACCCGCGTCGCGAAGCTCTCGGACATGAACGCGCCCATCGTGCCGAGCGGAACGCCATACAGGAAGCCGAAGAAAAGCATCAGCCAGACGATATTCTCGCGCGTGTGAAAGAAGATGATCACCGGCAGAAACAGCGCCGCGGCCATACAGCCGATTACGTAGACGCCACGCCGGCTCCATGCATCGCCGAGCCAGCCCGCCGCGATCTTGCCGATGAACGCAACGACGTACGTGCCGATCATGTAGCCGGCCATCGAACCGAAGCGTATGTGCAGCTCTTTCTCGAGGTAAGTCGGCAGCCAGTTGTTCAAGCCATAGAAACCGGACAGCGCGAAGACGGACGCGAGCGCCCACAGCACGAACATCGTGCGCGCTTCGCGGTCGGTGAAGATCAGGTAGTAGCGGTTGTCACGCCAGTTGCGTCTATTGCGCGTTGCGGTCGCGCCGTCGGTCGCTTCGCTGGCTCGCCATACCGGCGGCTCGGGCACGAACCGGTGAATCGCGATCGCGAGTAAAACGGGCACCGTCGCGACGTAGAACAGCATGCGCCAGCCATAGTGCGGCAGAATCCAGCTGCTCAGCGCGATGACGACGATATAGCCCGCCGACACACCGGTCTGCAACATGCCGAGTATCAGCGAGCGCCGTTCGGTCGGCACATACTCGGCGACCAGCGTGCTGACGAGCACCATGCAACCGATGCCGAACGAACTGATCAATCGGACCACTGCGAACTGCAGGAAGCTGTGCGTGAAGCCCAGCAAACCCGCGCCAAGCGAAAACAGCGCAAGCGCCCACACGACGACGCGCACGCGACCCAACGAATCGCTCGCCCACCCGCCGAGAATACCGCCCACCGCCATACCGATCAGCGTCAGGCTACCGAGCGCCCCTGCCTCGACGTTGGTCAGACCGAACTCGCTCTTGATGCGTGTGAGCGTGAGTCCGTACATCATCACGTCCGCGCCGTCGACCAGCAGCGCGAGGTAGCCGAGCGCGAAGACGATCAGCCATCGGTGGGCCGACGGTGCGGACGCGTTGTTCATGGTTGAACTTCCCGGCACGCCAGCAACGCGGGCGCGAGAAACGAGCCCAGCAGCAGGCCTGCGTTTTCATGCTGCGGTGTGTACCAGTGCTCGACGTGCGTCAGGTTCATCGTGCCGATGCACCGACCGTCCCAGGCGATCGGAATGTTGAGGATCGAGCCGAGGCCCATCTCCGTCATCACGGTGTGATCGTCGAATGCATTGCGGATGTCGTGCGACGTCTCGCCGCGAAACGGCCGCAGTTCCTGCATGATCTGCGTCGCCCATGCGGTGTCGCGTTTTGTCTTGCGGCCGCCGGTCGGATAGATCTCGGGCATGTTGGTGTAGACGCGCTCGACTTCATGCTGCTGCGCGTCGTATGTCATGATCGTGAACAGGCGAAAGCCGATCGTCTCGGCGGCGACCGCTTCGACCGCGCGAAAGAGTGCAGCCGGTTGACCGGACTCGCGCATCGCGATCGCGAGTCGTTGTAGATCTTGTACCTGCAGCTGGCGGGTCGTGCGCGAATCGGCATGGTCTGCTGTGTCTTGCATGGTGGTGTCTGGTTAGAGGCTAAGAGGCGCAGCGAAAACGCCTAGCCGCGAAGATGCGTCGGCGCGAGCGCTTCGCGTCCATCGCTACCCGTCGCGCCGTTGATCTCGATGTCCTCGAGCGACCGGTTGCGCGTCTCGATCCCGAGAAAGAACACCACGCATGCGCCGGCCAGCAGCACGACGGTCGTCATCGCGAACACGCCGAAGAAACCGAACGCCGGATAGACGAGCCCGACCAGTATCGGCGCGCTCACCGAACCGATCCGTCCGAACGACGACGATGAACCCGTCCCCGTCGTGCGAACAGCGGTCGGGAAAATTTCCGGCGTGTACGCATAGACGCCCGCGAACGCACCGTTCATGAAGAACGACAGACAGATCCCCGCCGCGATGATCTGCGGACCCGTGTGCGACAGCGACAGCATGATCGCGGCGAGCCCGCCGAGCGTCATGTACGCCGCAACCACGCCCTTACGGCCGATCTTTTCGTTGAGCCACGCCGCCGAGAAGTAGCCCGGAATCTGCGCACCGTATATGGCGATCGAGAAGCCGAAGCTTTTGGTCATCGTCAGCCCTTCTTTCAGCAGCAGGCTGGGAATCCACGAGAAGAACGAGTAATACGCGAACGCGACCGAGAACCACATCAGCCAGCTGACCGCGGTCGTGCCCGCGAGCCGTCGCGACCACAACGTCATCACGTTCTGCAATGCGCTGCCGCTGCTGCGCGCGGCGGCCGGAATGTTGCCGATGGCCGCGAGCGGCGCAAGCGCGATGCCGCGCAGCGCGTACCACGACTCGATGCCGCTGACGATGCGATCCGCTTCCACGGTACGCCCCTGGCTTTCCATCCAGCGCGGCGACTCGGGCAACGTGCGGCGCCACCAGAGCAGCATCAACACTGGCAGCGACGTGATCACCGCGAGGTAACGCCAGCCGTCCGGGAAATTACGCACGACCGTGTAGCCGAGAATCGACGAACTCAGATAGCCGAACGACATGAAGCCGACGAGCGCGCCGCAGAACATCCCGCGATAGCGACGCGGCACGAACTCCGCGAGGAACGGTGCGATCACGACGGTCTCCGCACCCGAACCGAAACCTGCTGCGACACGCCACGCAAAGAACGTGTGCCAGTCGTGCGACGTGGCGCTGCCGAGCGACGCGACGCAATAGATCGCGAGCGCGCTCATCATGATCTTGCGGCGGCCGATCACGTCCGCGAGCACGCCGGACAGAAACGCGCCGAAGAAATAGCCGATGTACGTACTGCTCGCGACGAGGCCGGTCTGCGCGCTCGTCAGTTGCCACATCTTGCTGACGACGGGCAGCAGAAAAGCCAGCGACGACGAATCGAGGCCGTCGAACATATAGCCCAGCCCGCCGATCAACAGCAGTTTGCGATGAAAACCGGAAAGCGGCAGCCGTTCAAGGCGGGCAGCAACAACGGACATAGTGAGGAGTCTCCAGAGCGGGGAGTGCGGTTCGCGTCAGCGTCCGATTGCATATGCCTGCATCTGGCGCGGCGTCGCCGCCCCGCGCAGCAGGCCGTTTCTGATACCGACCGCGCACACGCGACCGAGCGACCACGGCTCGGCCACCGTGAGGTCGTGGCCGCGCGCGCGCAGTTCGTCGAGCGTGCTTTGCGGGAAGCTGCCTTCGGCTGACATCTTGCCGAGCTGCATGTCGCGCGGATAGAACGAGCCGGGGAAATGCGCGGTCTGGAACGTCGGCGAATCGACGGCGGCCTGCAGGTTCATCCCGCCATGCACGTGACGCAGGAAGAGTTGCAACGACCATTGATCCTGCTGATCGCCGCCCGGCGTGCCGAGTGCGGCGTACGGCTTGCCGTCGCGCGTGACGAGCGTCGGCGACAGCGTCGTGCGCGGACGCCGTCCCGGACCGAGCGACGACGGCAGACCTTCTTCCATCCAGAACATCTGGCCGCGCGTGGTCACGTTGAAGCCGAGTCCCGGCACTGCTGGCGATGCCTGCAGCCAGCCGCCCGACGGCGTCGCCGACACCATGTTGCCCCACCGGTCGACGACATCGAGATGCACCGTGTCGCCGCGCAGTTCGGGCAGCGGCGCGAAGGTCGGTTCGCCCTGGCCGAAACCACCGGGCTGCTGACGTCCCGCGTTCGCGAGAATCTTTGCGGCACGCGCTTCGCTGTCGCCGAGACGACCCGGCCGGAATTCGAACGACGCGCGGCGCGGATCGATTTCTCGACGACGTGTGTCGTTGTACGCATCGCTGAGCAACGTGTCCATCGGCACGTCGGAGAAGTTCGGATCGCCGTAGAACACCTCGCGGTCCGCAAACGCGAGCTTCGAACACTCGATCACCGTGTGCACGAAGTCTGGTCCCAACGGATCCATCGCCGCGAGATCGAAGCCCTTCAGCAACGCGAGCTGCTGCAGGAACATCGGCCCCTGTCCCCACGGTCCCGTCTTGTGGACGCGGAAACCTTCGTATTCGTACGACACCGAGTCTTCGTACGTCGGTTCCCAGCGCGCGAGATCGTCGGCAGTCAGCAGACCGCGATTGCGCTGGCCCGACGTATCGAGCACGTCGGTCGAGCGGAAATACTGGTCGATCGCATCGGCGATGAAGCCGCGATAGAACGCCGTGCGCGCACGCTCGCACTGCTCCGTGCGGTCACCGTGTGTGCAGGCTTCGCGCAGGATGCGCCGGTAGGTGTCGGCGATCGCGGGGTTCGCGAACAGGTGATTGGGGCGCGGCGCTTCGCCGTTGCGCAGCCACTGCTCGGCGGACGTGTGCCATTCCGTGCGGAAGAAATCCTGGATCGCGAGGATCGACGCGGCCATCCGCGGCAGCACCGGATAGCCATGCTCCGCGTAGCCGATCGCGTAGCTCAGCACGTCGTCGAGCGGCAACTGGCCGTAGTCGCGCAACATCGTCATCCAGCCGCCGAACGCGCCGGGCACGACCGCCGGCAGCAAGCCGGTACCGGGCATCACGGTGAGCCCGAGTTCCTGCATGCGTGCGATGGTCATCGCGGCGGGCGTCACGCCTTGCCCGCACAGCACGCGCACGCGATCTTCCTTCGCGCTGTAGAACACCACCGGCAATTCACCGCCTGGCCCGTTCAGATGCGGTTCGACGATCTGCAGCACGAAGCCTGCCGCAGCCGCTGCGTCGAATGCGTTGCCGCCTTTTTCGAGGACCGCCATCGCGGATGCGCTGGCGAGCCAGTGCGTCGAGGCGACCATGCCGAAGGTGCCGATCAGTTCCGGGCGTGTCGTGAAAGCCATATGCGGTCGTTCCAGGTTGTCGGTGGCGGGACTGCGATAAAACACAAACCATTTGATATTGGTTCGGCGTGCCTCGATAGAGCGAGTTACGCAACAAACTTCCTGCAGTCACCACGAATGTCGCAAAGATACTGCACCGTAAAAAGTAGCGCAATCCGTTCGCGGTGATTCGCGTTTCTGTTAGGATTCGAACCAATATTGATTGGTACGTATTGATTGGTGCAGATAGGAATATGGAAAAACTTTCGCTCGACAAGCTGCTCGACTACCTGTCGGAGCACAACCTCAGAGACGGCGACGCGTTGCCGCCGGAAAGAAAGCTCGCCGAAGCGCTCGGTATCAGTCGACGGGATCTGCGCGGCGCGCTCGCGACGATGGAAGCGTCCGGCCGCGTGTGGCGTGGTGTGGGACGCGGCACGTATCTCGGTGCGCGACCGTTGAAGTTCGCGGCGTCATTGCGCAGTCTGCGTGCGGGATCGAGTCCCGCCGACATCGCCGAGATGCGCCTCGTGCTCGAACCGGCTTTAGTGGAACTTGCCGCGCGCAAGGCCAGCGCCGACGATCTCGCCGAACTCGAAAAGTGCGCGAAGCGCAATGCGATCGTGAACGACGATTACGAGTGGCAGCAATGGGATCACCGGTTTCATCTGCTGATCGCACAGGCCACGCGTAACGCGGCGATCATCGCGCTGATGGAAGCGGTCAACGCGATGCGCATGACACCGAACCTGCGCGAAAGAACGGCGGATCAAGAAACGCGCCGGCACTTCGCGCAACAGCATCAGGCGATCGTGAACGCGATGAAGGATCGCGATAGCGAAACGGCAGCGGCACGGATGCGTGACCATCTGCTGAACGTGCAATGGCGGATGCCGGGGAAGGTAGGATGAACATGCGTTGAGGCCAGATGCTCTCGCACCTGGCCTGCCCGACTTCAATCGATCGGATCATCAGCCGTTGATACGCGGCTTCAACAGATCCGACAAACCCACCCGGTGAAGCATTTCCGCCCGCACGCGGTCGAGCACCGCGAAGCCGAGGTCGGCACCGTCCTGCGTCGGATCGATATGCACGCGGAACGGACGCGTGCCGAACGGCTTCGCGACCACATCGACGATCGCTTCGGCCACGAGGCCCACGTCCGCATCCGGCGGCACGATTTCCGCGAAAGCCTTCTGCACCTGTTCGCCGAAACCTGCGTACGGACCTGCGTCGTACTCGGCCGCGCGTGCCGTGTCGGCGGGTACACCGCTGTGCGCGAAATGGTTCGTGCCGCTGGTGAACGCGCCCGGCACGATGATCGACGTTTCGATACCCCAGCGCGACAATTCACGGGCGTACTGCACGGCGATCGCATCCATCGCGGCCTTCGCGGCGAAGTACGGCGCGAGGTACGGCGGCGTGCCGCCTGCCGAGCTGCTGCTCGATACCCACACGAGCAGACCTTGCCCGCGACTGCGCATATGCGGCAACACCGCGCGGTTCACGCGCTGCGTGCTGAGCACGTTGACGTCGTAGAGATGTGCGTACTGCTCCGGCGTGAACGATTCGGCGGGACCGAACGCCATGTGACCGGCGTTGTGCATCAGCACGTCGATACGGCCTGCGTCGGCGATGACCTTCGCGACACCCGCATCGACGGAATCCTGCGACTGCACGTCCATTTCGACGGTACGCAGATCGACGCCGTGTTCCTTCGACCACGCGGCCATCTGTTCGACTACCGGCGCGTTGCGACCGGTCGTGTTGCGCATCGACGCGTAGACGGTGTGGCCGGCTTTAGCGAGTGCCTCGGCCGAGAGACGGCCGAAGCCGCTGGATGCGCCGGTAACAACGATGACTTTGCTCATGATGCTGCTCCCTGAAAGGGCGTTGGGTACGCTTGCGCCGGCTAACGGGCGCATCGATTGTTTGTTCAAGGGGGTTAAACCATGCCGCCGTTGCTGCGCAGAACCTGGCCGTTGATCCAGCCGCCGTCGGGACCGGCGAGGAACGCGACTGCATTTGCGATGTCGGCCGGCGTGCCGAGACGTTCGAGCGGATTCATCTTCGACATGCGCTCGATCAGTTCCGGCGACTTGCCGTTCAGGAACAGATCGGTGCCGGTCGGGCCAGGGGCCACGGCATTCACGGTGATCGAGCGGCCGCGCAATTCCTTCGACAGGATCGCCGTCATGGTTTCGACCGCTGCCTTCGTCGCGGCGTAGACGCCGTACGTTTCGAGCTTCAGGCCGACCACGCTCGTCGACAGATTGACGATGCGTCCGCCGTTGCGCAGACGGCGCGCGGCTTCGCGCAACGTGTTGAACGTGCCCTTCAGGTTGATCGCGATCTGGCTGTCGAACAGCGCGTCGTCGCTGTCGGCCATCGACGCGAGCTTCATGATGCCGGCGTTGTTGACCAGTACGTCGACGCCGCCGTAGGCAGCTTCGGCTGCATCGAACAGACGGGCGACGGCGGCGGCATCACTGACATCGGCCTGAGCTGCGATCGCGTGGCCGCCGGATTTTTCGATCGTGTTCGCGAGTTGCTCGGCTTCGGCGGCCCTGCCGGCGTAGTTGATCACGACGGTGAAGCCGTCGGCTGCAAGACGGGTGGCAATCGCAGCGCCGATACCACGTGACGAGCCGGTGACGATGGCGACTTTTTGCTGGTTGCTGGTGCTCATGATCTCTCTCCTGGGTGGGTGCCGCTGCGTTGCGGTGAGGTAACTATGCTACTTATCCCAGTGTAGATAATCTGTATAAAATGCACGTTGCTGTTTCTCTGGTACGAACAATAGCGAACAACGGGAATAGGGCTCTGGCATGGACCGGTTTGACTCGATGCGGCTTTTCGTACGGATCGTCGAGCGGCGCAGCTTCACGCTCGCGGCCAACGATATGGAGATTCCCCGTTCCACCGCGACCAAGGTGATCGCGGAAATGGAAGCCAAGCTGGGTGTGCGTTTGTTGCAGCGAACCACGCGGGTCGTGCGTCCGACGCTCGACGGCGAGGCGTTCCACCAGCGCTGCGTGCGCATCCTCGACGACGTCGAAGATGCGGAGGGCGCGTTCCTCGGCGTGCAGCCGAAGGGGTTGCTGCGCGTGGAGGTGCAGGGCACGCTCGCGCGTCACTTTCTGATGCCCGGTTTGCCCGCGTTCTTCGAGCGTTACCCGGAGATCGAACTGTCGATGAGCGAGAGCGATCGCTGGGTCGACCTGGTCCAGGAGGGCGTGGATTGCGCGCTGCGCTGGGGTCGGTTGCGCGACAGCGAACTGGTCGCGCGGCAGGTGGCTACGCTCGACCGGCTGACCTGCGCGACGCCCGCGTATCTGGAGAAGTTCGGTACGCCGTCCGGCATCGACGAACTCGACGCACATCGGATGGTCGGTCTGCGCTCGATCACGACGGGCCTCGTCACGCCGCTCGAATTTCAGGTGGGCAATGGCGTGCACACCGTGTCGCCGCGCGGGGTGCTAACGGTCACCGGCACCGAGAGTTATCTCGCTGGCATTCGTCTCGGGTTGGGGATCGCGCAGGTGCCGCGCTTTCACGTCGAAGGCGATCTGCGTCGCGGCGATCTGGTCGAAATCTTCAAGGACGCGCCGCCGCCGTCGGCGCCGGTGTCTCTGCTCTATTCACGCACGCGGCAGTTGTCGCCGCGTGTGCGCGCGTTCCTCGATTGGGCAGCAGGGGAGTTCAGCAAGCACTTTACGCAGCCGTTGTATTGACCGGTTGCGGACGGCGTTCGTCGCGCAGGCACGATCGATTGCTGTCCGGACGCATGCGCGCATACTCTTGCCTGAGGCAAACGGAACTTGAAAATGACCGACAGGCAGCCGTCTTTGGCTGCATAAGAATCTGCGTACGCGATTCATCATGCCGTACTGCCATGCGTGCGCCGGCAAAAAGTTCTACCCCGGGGACAAGACGCCATCGCCATTTCGGCGCGGCACTCGACGCGGCATTTCACCGCGAACCAGGAGGACGACATGTACGACATGAAGAACATGCAGAAATTGCCCGCACTAGGCGCTAAAGCATCCGCCACATGGGACGCTTTCGTTGCGTTCGACAAGGCCGCATTGGCCGACGGTGCGATCCCCCGCAAGTACAAGGAACTGATGGCACTCGCCGTTGCACTGACGACGCAATGCCCGTACTGCCTCGAGATTCACAAGGGCGCCGCGATCAAGGCAGGCGCCACCGAAGTCGAACTCGCGGAGGTCACGTTTATCGCTGCGGCGTTGCGTGCGGGCGCGGCGATCACGCATGGGACTCATCTGATCGAAGGGTGATTTAAAGGAGGGCGGCTGTGCGGTTCGCCGCGCAGCGTGACGCTGCGAATGGTGCTCCGTGCAAGCCTGAACGAGTCCGACTTCGCTCTGACTTGCACTCACCACAATGCAGCTGCGCGTCGCCGCCTACCTGGCATCACGCAGGCTTGCTGGTGCTCCACCGCGCCATCAACGTATTCGACGGCAGCTTTTCATCGAGCAGCTTGCGCGCGGCCTCGACGCCCGTGACCGGCAGTCCGGTCGGATCGAGCAGGCCGATCTGCGTGAGCACGCTGGCCTGATCCCAGTAGATGTGTTCGTTGTAGAGTTTCGGCCCGCGAAACCCGACGACCACCAGCATCGGAATCTCGACCCGCTTGCCGGTCGGCGCAACGCCGGGCAGCAGCCAGTCGATCTCGCGATCGTGCGTGAAGCTCAGAATGAATTCATCGACCATCCGATCGACGCCGATCACGCGCGAGATCGGCGTCATCTTCATGTCGTCCGGATTGCCGGGGATGAAGTGATGCGCGTAGAAGCGCTTCAGTTCGTCGTGGCCGGTGCCGCCGGTCATCGTGGGGACGTGGTTCACGTACGGTTCGGGGACCATCGTTTTCATCGTCTCTTCGGCGTCGCGTGCGGCGAACTCCAGATAGAAATGATGATCGGCGATCGCGCCGAGATCGTAGTCGGGTCCCATCACCCTGCGGAACCCCTGGAGGCTGCGCGTGTGAGCCGGCATTGCTGCGGTCTTCACGAAGGTCGGGCCGCTGCGGCTGAATGCGTGACCAGCGTCCGGGTACTCGTATAGTTTTACGTTGGACTTGCCGGCCAGCGCGTCGCGAATCGCGGCGACGGCATCGGGCGGATTGAGCGGATCGGTTGTGCCGAAGTGCAGCACGAGCGGGCAGGTGATTTTGTCTGCGAGATCGAGCGACTTCTCGATGCCGACGCCGTAATAAGCGACCGCACAATCGACGCCACATTCCGCTGCCGCCAGATACGCGAGCTTGCCGCCGAGGCAGAAGCCGAGCGCGCCGACCTTGCCGGTCGATTCCGGCAGCGTGCGCGCGTGATCGACTGTCGCGCGGATATCGCGCATCGCGCGCGCGACGTCGAAGCGGGCGTAGTAGTCGTAGGCCTTCGCGTGATCGGCTTCGCTATAGCCGAGTTCGATGTTCGGCGCGAATTGATGGAACAGGTCCGGCACGACGACGACGTAGCCTTCGGCCGCGTAGAGGTCCGCGACCTCGCGCATCTCGGCATTCACGCCGAAGATCTCCTGCAGCAGCACGATGACCGGGCCATGCCCGGCTTCCGGCAGGGCGACGTACGCGTCGAACGATGTTTCGGCGGCGGGGATGCGGATCTGCTTCGACATGTCGATGGGCTCCTTGAGCGCGATGGGGGATTGGGGGAGTCAGTTTGCAGCTAGCATACGCTGCATGGTCGTCGATGTTCGCGGGGACGTGCTGGCAGGTAGTCGTCGATCTGCGATTCACGCGAAAGCTTTTTGCATCATCGAGCCGGCCGGTTACGCTATCGTTTCGATTCCATTTCAATCTTCGCGCCCCTCGACACACGATGCCAACGCGCTTAAGTTTTGACGACGGCCCAGGGCCTTCGACTCCGTCGTTACTCGACGTATTACGCGCAGCCTCGTGCAACGCAACGTTCTTTCTGCTTGGAAAGAACCTGGAGCACGCGCCCGACGTCGCTGCGAGGATGGTCCGCGAAGGTCATCTATTGGGCAATCACACCTGGTCGCATGCGCGGCCGGGTGCGTTGTCGGACGAAGCGTTGATCGATGAGATCGAGGCGACCGACGCACTGATCCGCAACGCGTATCGGGCTGCCGGTTTCGCTGCGCCGGACGCTATTCCGTTGCGCCTTCCGTATGGACTCGAGGCGCAGGATGTCCGCAGCCGTGTGCTGCTGCATTTGCAACGCGATCACATCGGCTGGACTGCGCTCTTCGACGACTGGTGCCGCCCGCCGCCGTCGCCGCACGCGCTATTCGAAGCGATGCGTCAGCACATCGTCGAGCGCGTGGCGCAGCGGCAGGATGCGCTGCTGTGTCTGCACGACAGTTCGCGGCACGGCGAAGCGCATCCCGAGACGGTCGAGGCGGTGCGTCTGCTGCTCGACCATCCGGACGGGCGACGCAGCCTGCTAGACGTCGGCCAGTAACTGCCGCCAGCACGCAAGAAATCCCATGCCGGGACCGGGCATCCACAGGCCGCGCTGCGCTGCTTCCAGATGAATCAGCACTTGATCCGCGCAGAACAGAACCATCAGCGCGTCGCGGTTTTCGTGCATCCACTGTGGCACCGCGTGAGGTTGCATAGCGGCGTATGCAAGCAGACCCGTGTCCCACAGCCGGGCATCGAAAACGAAACGATCGTCAATGGTCGCGTCACGCGAAAGCGCGAACAGCGCAAACGCGGTTTCGAGCCAATGCGAACCTTGCCCGACGTCGTCGAAATCGAGCACGCCGTTCACCCGCCCATCGACGAACAGCAGATTGCCCGCGTGATAGTCGCCGTGCAGCCAGTGTGTCGGACCGGTCACCCAGGCGGTCGCCGCATCGAGACTGGCGCCGATGCGATCGAGCAGCACGTCGTAGCGATCGGGCAGGTCAGCGGGCAATGTCGGTGCCGCGCGCCTCGCCACCCGCGTATAGCGTTCGCGCAACCACGCGACGGGGCTGGATTCGGTAGAGGGCGAAGGCGAAGGCGAGGGCAAGGGCATCGTCCCCATGGCCGCGTGCAGACGGGCCAGGGTGTGCATCGCGTCGGTGGTGCCGGACTCTGCATCGGCGGGCAGGCCGGGGATGCCGTCGATGTAGTCGAACAGATGCAGCCAGCTTCCGTCGGGCGTCTGTACGCCGGGTTGGGCGCCTGTCGTCGGCTGGAGCCGGGGTAGTGCGGGAAGCTTCGCAGACACGCTGAGAACGCCAAGATGATCGAGCACCAGCGCCTCGCGCCGAACCTGTTCGATCGATTTACCGGGCCACGACACACGCAGCACCGAGCGATGCGAATCACAATCGACGATATACGTTTTGTTAGTATGCCCCGACGACATCGCGTGCAGGCGCGCGGGCCGGATGCCCCAGTGCCGGTGAAGCAAAAGTTCGAGCGTTTCCACGTCACTCCTACTCGTTGCAGGGATCATGTCTGAGCGTATTTCCGCCCGCATGCGGGACATCAATATCGAATGGCTGACGCGTGCAGCTGAATTCGACCATCTGTTTCAGACGCGCTGGCTCGGCGAGCGCTTCTTCCATCTGCCGGGCGACATGCTCGCGATCCAGGAACTGGTCTGGCGCGAGCGTCCCGACTGCATCGTGCAGACGGGTATCGCGGCCGGCGGCGGTGTCGTGTTCTCCGCGTCGATGCTGGAACTGGTCGCCGGTGATGGCCGCGTCGTCGCCGTCGAACCGCGTTTGCGCGACGACGTCCGGCAGCGTTTGCAATCGCATCGTCTTGCTCATCGGATGGTGCTGATCGAAGGCGAATCGTGTTCGGACGCGACGCTCGAATCGGTCCGCGAGCAGATTCGCGGCTGTTCGCGCGTCATGGTGATTCTCGATCTCACGCACACACACGAGCACGTGTTGCGCGAGCTCGAATGTTACGCGGGACTCGTGACGCCGGGCAGCTACGTGGTCGTGATGGACACGATCATGGAGTATCTGCCCGAGTCGATGTTCGACGGCAAGCCCTACGGAAAAGGCAACAACCCGGCGACGGCGGTGCGCGCGTTTCTCGCGGACGACGACCGCTTCGAGGTCGACGAAGAAATCGAGGATCGCGTGATCATGACCCTGTCGCCAGGCGGCTTCCTGAAGCGAGTTCGCTGATCAGGCGAGCCGCTTCGGCCGACCCATCACGCGTATAGCTCGCACGGATCTGCGCGACGCGGTCGTGCAGCGGACCGGGGCGCAGCGCGCGCCCGATTGCATCCGCGATGTCCTGCACCGTTGCGTGCTCCAGATCCAGCCGGTATCCGGCTCCCGCCCGTTCGACGAAGTGCGCGGAGTGGAACTGGTCATTGCAGAACGGCGACAGCAGCATCGGGACGCCGGATGCGAGCGCTTCCATCACCGAGTTCGCGCCGCCATGGCTGATGAACGCGTGGGTTCGCTGCAGCAACGCGAGTTGCGGCGCGTAGCGCACGGCGATCACGCGTTCGTCGTCGGTAGGCAGCACGTCGGCGTCGACCAGTTCGCCTGCCGACAGCACCAGTTGCGCGGACGTTTTGCGTGTCGCGTCGATGACCTTCGCGAACAGATCCGGGTGGTAGTAAAGCTGGCTGCCTAACGACATATAGACGAGCGGACGGTCGGCGTCGATGCGTTCCCACGGGAAAGACGTCTCGTCACCGCGAGGACCCGACGGTAGCGCCGGGCCAACCAGCTCGACGCCGACCGGCGGCTTGCCGACGAGTTCTTCTGTCGTGAACGCGAGCGTCAGATGCGGCGAGAGAATGTCGCAACCGCGAAAGCGCGCGTCGAGACCGTAGCGCGCGAACAGGCGATCGCGTTCCGGCGCGAGCCAGCGCACCGTGCGCAACAGCTCCGAGTCGAGATCGTCCGGCAACACGGGATTCAGCGAGTTGGACATCGCGACCCACGGCAATCCTTCCAGCTCGGCCGCAATGGCCGCGGCGTACAGCAGTGGATCGATCACGACCACGTCGGGTCGCCACGCGTGCATCACGGCGCGGATGCCGTCGGTCTGGGCAGGCGCCAGATCGATCAGCAGCGTCCGGATCCACTGTCGCAGCCACGCGGCGTCGCGAATGTTCGCGGCGAATGTCGCGCCGCGAGACAGATCATGTCGTTCGGGCGTTTCGCGTGGCCCGAGGAACGTGAAAGTGCCGGCGCCGTCGAGCTGATCGCTGATGTCGGCGGGCGCGTAGAAGGCGACGTCGAAGCCGGCGGCTCGCAGATGCTGGGCCGGTCCGATGCAAGGATTGACGTGCCCTTTCTCGGGCACGACGCAGAACAGGATGCGGGTCATGGGCGGGCTACGTGGGTGGGAAGCGTTGCGCCGAGGTGGTCGAGCGTCAGCGTGAGGGTCGTCCATAGCACGCGCTCGGTGTCCGGTTGCAGCGTGGGAGCGGGAAGGTTCAACGTGTCGGCGAGCATGGGGATGCGGTCGCGATCGAGCAGTGCATCGAGGTTCATCGCGGGTGCGAGCCGGCCACGCTTGGGACCGCGTACCAGACGATCCGGCAGGTTCAGCCGTGCGCCTAGTTCGCGCAGGCAGTGCTTGTCGGGATCGGGCGGAATGCTGGTCAGGTGGTTGACGACAGCCAGGTCCACGAACGGCGGACACAGGCTCACCGACGCCGCATCGAACAGCGCGTGACACAACGGCAGATAGTTGGCCGACTGGTCGCGGCGCAGCACCTGGTCCGCGCCGTCGCCGGTGATCGCCAGTTCGATGCCGTCTGCCGCCATCGCTTCGGCCAGCAGTAGTTTTGCTACCGGGTGCAGGTTGAACATCGGCTCTTCGACTGCGTGCGTGGTCCTCGGCAACGCGGCGACGAAATCGGCTTCGCACGCGCGCACGATCTTCACGCTGGCCTGCATCTGGTCGGCTAGTTCGAGTGCGGCGTCCAGCTCGCAGTAGTCGGGCATGTCGGTGGCGAGGATGTAGGACGTCACGTGCCGGTGCGCACCGAGTTCGCGCAACAGCGCGAGCAGCAGCGCGGAATCGAGCCCACCGCTCAATGCGAGTGCGACGCGCTTGCCGCTGTCGAGTGCGCGTTGCAGTGCGTCGCGCAGCACGGTCTCCAGATCGGCGCGCACGGGTTCGGACGGCGCGGCATGCACTTCCAGACCCTGCGACGAACGGATCAGCGCGTGACCGGGCGGTACCGCCAGCACGTCCCGCAACACCGTACGACCGACGACGCGCTCGCCGCTCAGATAGCCGGCAATCGCGGTCACGTCGGGTGGACCGGCGGGTTGCCCGGAGGCCCGTAGTACCTGCAGGATGCCGCCTGCCGACGCGCCGCTGCGCGGATGGTAGTGCAGCCGCTCGAAGCCGAAGAAGTCTCGCGTGCCGACGATCATGGATAGCACGCCTTCAGTGTCTCCACCTCGATGCGCTTCATGATCCGGTGCGGCGCCACGACCGCACTGCCGCCGTGACAGTGCAGGCAGGCTTCGAGCGGCGTTTCGCGCTGCAGGTACGCGAGCATCGCGTCGAGCATGCAGGCATCGTCGCGCAGCGGCAGACCATCGGACTGGAAATCTTGAGTGCCCTTGTACAGCGTATGAAAATGCGCGGGACGGGTGCACGTATAGAACATCCCATCGCGGATCATGTGACAGCGTTCGCGAATCCAGCAGTCGTGATAGATGCGCTTTGCTTCGTCATCGGTGCTGAGCTCCGCGCGATTCATCGTCGTGAACACGTCCTGCACTTTCCAGTTCAGGCGTACTGCGAAGCGCCCCGCCTGCTTCTCGATGTACGCGACCAGGTCCGACGCGAGCGACGGCTTCGGATAGCGCGAGATCGTCAACGCATCGACTGTTTGCCAGAACGCATTCGACATGTCTCCGAGTTTCGTCCCGTTCGTCGTCACGGAAATGACGGGCGCGATGCCGGTGTCCCGCACGCGCTTGATCAACTCGACCAGCTCGGGATGCAGCAGCGGTTCGCCGCCGACCAGTTTGAACACGCGCGGATTCAGCACCTTGACGGCTTTGCGCAGATCGTCGGCAACCGATTCGGGGCTCGCGTACCAGGCCGGCAGCAACGGCGACAGCGAACAGCACTCCGCGCACGTCAGGTTGCAGTGATCGACGATGTGCGCTTCCAGCGAGCGCGTCTGCACGCGTCCGTCCTGCACGCGGTAGTTGCGTTCGAGCGGCGGCGGGAAGACATGCTGCCGGCCGTTGGGCGACGCGCTGGTCGAGGGAGGGTTCATGTTTGCACTCACGTCAGCTTCCTGCTTCCACGCAACGGGAAAAGAAATCGATCAACTGGCCGCGCGCGTCGGCCATCGTCGACGCCATCGTCGCGGCTCCACGCAGATGCGCATCGTAGCGCGGCGGATCGGCCAGCCAGCCGCGCACGACCCACAGCTTGAGCGCATGTTGCAGACAGGCTGCGTCGACGGCCCACGCGATTCGCTCGACACGTACCGGACGGACTTGCTGATACGCGTGCACGAAAACCTCGGCGAGTGCCGGCGCTTCCAGCGGCAGATGATTCAGACAGCGGACAAGTTCGAATTCCCGTGGCGCGCCGATCACGGCTTCCCAATCCAGAATCACAGGAGGCAGGCCGCGATCTCGCTCGGCATCGGAATCGAACAGGTAGTTGAACTGGTTGTAGTCGTTGTGGATCGGATGCTGCGGGTCGTCGACGGGAAACGCGTCGATGCTGCCGGGATAGTGTTCGTCGATCAGGCGCAGGCTCGTATCGACATAGGTGCGCAGGTGCGATGTGTCGGTGTCGGGTGGTGGGTGGTCGAGCGCGTCGACCAGGCTGCTGCGCACGTGATCGACATCGATTGCAGCGAGGCGTGCGTGGAGCGTGTCGAGTGCCGGCAGACGCAGCCGGTCGAGACTCAGATGCAGCGCCGCGAGACTCGCGCCGAGTGCGGCCCATTGATCGGGTGTGAACGTATCGTAGGTCTTGAATTGCCCTGTCCCCCACTGCGTCAGCATCGCGTGTGAGTCGAGGCCGGTCCACAGAGCTTCGCCGGTCGTCGTGAGGCACAGTGTCTGGACGCGGAAGCGGGCATCGTCGTGTGCGTGCAGATGCGCGAGCACGGCGGCCTCTCTTGTCGCTCTCGCGTGCTGGTCGCTTGTGTAGAGCTTGACGGCCAGGTCGCCTGCGTCGGTCGGCAGGCGCCATACGCGCTCGCTGACCTGGCGTGCGGGTCCATTGCGCGTGACGGCATACGCTGCGCAGATCGCGTCGAAGGTGGCGGCCCGATCGTTCATTCAGATCTGCTCGGCCGGCCCGTGGCGATACGGATGGCCGCTCAGAAACGTGTTGTGGCCGACGTAGCGCAGCTTGTACATCGCGGGCCGGAACACGACCGATGGATCGTTACTGGCGATGCCGAGGAGCGGGTACAGGTCGCGTCTGACGAAGAACGCGTTGTTGCCCATGTCATCGCAGCACACCAGCTCGTAGCCTTTCTGCTTGCCGAGGTGATGCAGCGATTCGAGGCTCGCGCCGTAATAGGTCGAGCCGTCCCATTCGTGGTCCGGATTGAAGCACATGACCCAGCGCTCGGGCGGCGTGTAGTACGGGTTGTATTCGATGATCACGATGCGCGGCTGGTGCGCTTCGAGGCCACGCCAGATCCAGTAGTCGTTGCCGTCGACGTCGATCGACAGCAGATCGAAATCGATAGGGACGCCGGCCTCGGCAAGCAGCCGATCCACCGTATCGGGCTGCACGCGTTCGTGACGCAAACGGACGCCATCCGCGCGACCGTAGTGTGCTTCGAGTTTTCCGAAGCGGTAGTCGCTCCCTTCGATCAGCAGACCCTGCCAGCCGTATTCGCGGAGCAGCCGCGCGGTGTTGCTGTTGCGCAGGCCGTCGCTTGCACCGATGTCGACGCAGAAGCGGCTGGTTGGTGCGATCCGTTCCAGCAGGCGCGACAGGATGCTTTCTTCGCTGCCTTGCGCGTAGAGGCTTTGAGCGAGGTTCGACAGGTCGATCGGGAGAGGGGAGTCCGGCATGGGAGCGGCACGGTTGCTTGATCGGAGACTAATGTACCTGAACTTCTGGAAGCCGCAGAATCGGGTGGCTATCGAGGATGGGCAGCCAGTCGACACCCATTCACGAATGGTCGAAAATCCCCTTCAACTGACGATGAGAGCGCTCACTGCGAATCCGCACGATGACAACAAGATTCGATATTGCGAAGTGGCGTCGCTTTACGTTGACCATGACTGCCGTCGCGTTGGTCGGCATGGTTTCGTCGATGTTGATACCGTCGCCTTCGTTCAAGCTGTCGGACATGTGCAACGTGGACGCGTCCGGCAATGTCGTCATAGACAAGGTCGCTGTCGGGCGCATATCGCACTTCGTCGGTTCTTACTTTGTCGAGGGGCCTGGCGGCATTACAACGCTGTCGAGTTGTTCGAAGAGTGGCTGCGGACCGTTTCAGCAAGAGATGCTTGACGGGCATACCGGTGCTCCCGTTCGTGCGGAGTTCTGCGCCGGCCGGGGCGCCCGTCTAACCATTTCGGGTGAGGAAGTGTTCCATCTTACGCAGCAGTCTCTCGATCGACGGACTGCGAACAACGCACGCAACGCCATATGGTTGGAGCGGTTTGGCATTGCGTGGTGCTGTTTCTGGTTGCTGCTGCAGACGATTGCGGAAATCCGCTTCAATCGAATCGGTGATCGCGCGAGGTGACCTCGATCGATCGCGTCACTCGACGCGATCCTGCTCACTCCCCCGCACACACGATGTGCTCGTTCTAGCGCTTCGAACCTCCGACTCGAATTAGCGTCGATTCGATAAAGCACTTTTGCTGGCGATGCGCCTAATGCATCTTGCCGCTCACACAAAGCCGCGCCACATCTAGACCGCGATCTATCCAGATGCAATGCCACTGGCAGCCATTCGAACTTTGCGCTTCAACCCGCACGCGTCGATCCACATAATGGGTGTAACCGGTGTTCGCGTCTTTCGCGAACCGGTTTATCCGGAGAGGCGATCATGGGCGCGACGATCACTGAGAAAATTATTGCCCGCGCAGCGGGCCTTGTTTCGGTTGCGCCAGGCGATGAAGTCATGGTCAAGCCCGACTTCGTACTCGCCTACGACTTCCCAGGCTACACGAACGTTTACTTCAGACAACTGAAAGAGGATCTGCATATCGAGCGGATCGCCGAACCCGAACGGTTCGGAATCTTTATCGATCACATGGTTCCGGCCGCGTCCGTCGATGAAGAGGCGTTCCACATCGAGACGCGGCAATGGACGTCGGAGAACAGCGTCCCGCTCTTCGAACGCAAAGGCATCGGTCACCAGGTCGCGGCCGAAGTCGGCTATGCGGTTCCCGGCGCGCTGGTGGTTCACTTCGATCCGCACATCAGCCAGTTGGGTACGTTTGGAACGCTCGGCCTCGGCATTCACCGGAACATGCTCGAAGCCTATTCGCGCGAACGCATTGCGCTCCGTGTGCCGCATACGGTGCGCATCGAGCTCAAAGGTTCGCTCACCCCCGGCGTGATGGCGCGTGACGTGTTTCATCATATCGTCGGACAGATCGGTTCGGACGGCTGCCGGTTCAAGGTGATGGAGCTTGCGGGTCCCGGACTCGATACGCTGTCGATCGACGGACTGCAAACCATCACGGGTCTTGCGATGTTCGTCGGCGCAATTTCGGCCATCGTTAACCCGAACGAGGCGCGGCTGCGCTATGCACTTCCGCGCGCGAGGAAGACGATCGAGCCGCTTTACAGCGACGCCGATGCGCACTACTTTGCTGTGCATGAAATCGACCTCGGCGCGATCGAACCAATTGTCGTCATACCGCCGAGTCCCGCCAATACGCGCGCGTTACGCGATCATCTCGGCGTGCCCGTGCAGGCAGGCTACCTCGGGTCCTGCGCGTCAGGTCGCCTCGAGGATCTGCAGGCGGCCGCCGCCGTGTTGCGCGGCCGGCACGTCGCAGAGGGCTTCAGTCTGAACATCGTTCCAACGTCGCAGCAGATCATGCTCGAAGCGTCCCGCGCGGGCCTGCTCTCCACGCTCGTGGAAGCAGGCGCGTTCCTGTCGTCGCCCAGCTGCGACTACTGCTATGGACGCATGGGTACGATCACCGCCGGCCAGCGCGCGGTATCGACCGGCACACTCAACGTGCCTGGACGCATGGGCAGCACCGACGCCGAGATCTATCTGTGCAACGCGGCCGTCGTCGCTGCGTCGGCAATCGAAGGACGCCTTGCCGATCCTCGTCCCTACCTCGGAGCATCGGCATGAACCTGAAGAATCTTGCGGGCCGCGTCGCGTTCATCTTTGCCGACGACGACTACGACGTCGACCAGATCGTCGGTGTGAAAAACATTCGGGTTCAGGACCCGGACGCGCTGCGACGCATCGTGATGCAGGCAGTCGATCCCGACTTCGCTGCGACGGTACAACCGGGCGACGTGCTGATCGGTGGACGCAACTTCGGTTACGGCCACCCGCACTATCCGCCGATGATCGCGATGCGCGACCTCGGCATTTCGTGCGTCATTGCCGAATCGTTTTCGCCCGGCTACTGGTGGGGCGAAATGGCGGAAGGATTTCCGCAGATCGCCTGCGCGGGCATTCTCGAACAGGTTCGACGCTGGGATCCGATCGAGGTCGTCTGGGACGAATGCCTCGTCAGGAATCTTGCCACCGGCGCCGCGTTGCCATTCGATCCACCGACCCGTTCGGAAAGGGACATTCTCGGCGCCGGCGGCCTCGTCAAATATCTTCAGTCTTTATCCTGCGACCGCTCATGAACAACCAACCGATGAACTCATTCCCCCGCGTTGCCCAGCCCGGCGAAGCGTCCCGTGCATTGCTGAACCTCGCACACCGCGACCGCGCGCAAGTCATTCCCGGCGCTTACGACGCCTTTAGCGCGAAGCTCGTCGAGCACGCCGGATTCGATGCGGTGTATGTCGGCAGCTATGCGACGGCCGCGGCTGCGTACGGAATGCCCGACGTTGGCGCTCTGACACTGGACCAGCTCGTCGATCACGCACGCAAGGTTGTCGCCGCAGTGTCGGTTCCGGTGATCGCGGATGCGGAAGGCGGTTTCTTCGAGCCGGGCAATATCTGGCGAACCGTGCGCGAATTCGAGCAGGCCGGCGTCGCCGCCATTCATATCGAAGATCACGCGGGAGGCAAGCACACCCAGCTGCCGCAACGCCTCGTCGCGCTCGATCAGGTGCTGGCCCGGTTGCGTGCCGCTCTCGACGCGCGCAATTCCACCGATTTCATCGTGATGGCAAGAACCGACGCGATCTGGGCGGTGCACGACGAAGACGAGGCGATTCGTCGCGTCAAGGCGTTCTTCGATATCGGCATCGAGTACATCTTTGCGAATGGCGCGACGCCCGACATATTGCGACGGTTTCGCCGCGCGGTGCCGGCCCGCTACGTCACGATCCAGCATCCTGATGTGCGCGACCGCAGCGAATGGAACGGTGCAGCGGACATCGTGCTCGACTATGGATTTTGCCTGCAGGCCGTGGCGAAATCGTTGACGACGGCTTTGTCTGCCTATCGCGCGACGCCCAGCGTCGACAGCACGGATGTCTATCTGGAACCTGCCGACGTGCTCGAAGCGAGACTGGGCTACGACGCGTTTACGGAGCGTGCGAATCGCTACGTCTAGCGTCACCCTTGCATGGAGTAGACACCGAAATGAACATCGAACCCCTGTCGCTACTCGCCGACGATTTTGCGTTTCTCGAAGGACCGCGCTGGTATCGCAATCATCTTTGGGCGTCGGACATCACCGGTATGAAGCTTTATCGGATCGCGATGGACGGTACGCGCGAAGTGATCTGCGACGTGCCGCATCGTCCTTCGGGCATCGGCTTTCTGCCTGACGGCACGCCTGTTGTCGTGTCGATGACCGACCGTCGGTTGATGCGAGTCGTCGATGGCAAGCTGGTGTTGCACGCGGACCTGTCCGCGCTTGCGCCGGCCGACCTGAACGATCTCGTCGTCGATGACGACGGCCGCATCTATGTCGGCAACTTTGGTTACGACCTCTTCGGCGGTGCGCCGAAGCGTCCAGCAGATCTCTTTGTCGTGGAGCCTGACGGCTCGGCGCGCGTCGCGGCAGGCGGATTCGACTTCCCGAACGGCGTGGTCCTGAAAGACGGCGGCCGCACGCTTGTCGTTGCCGAATCGTGGTCGAACCGGCTGACCGCTTTCGATCGCGACGATAACGGCAACCTGTCGAACGGCCGTCTCTATGCCGACATGGGCGACGGGCAGCCGGACGGCATTTGCGTCGATCGCGAAGGCGGCATCTGGGTGCCGAACTTCAACACCGGGGAAGTGGTCCGCATTCTCGAAGGTGGCGTCGTGACGGACCGGATTTCCGTCGGCAACAAGCGCGCGCTCGCGTGCCAGCTAGGCGGAGAAGATGGGCGAACGCTGTTCTGCATCACGTTCGATGGCCCACCCGAAGATCTGATGACCGGCAAGCGACTGTCCGCGCTTTATACAACCCGGGTCGCGATTCCGGGCCCTGGCTGCAACGTCGCGTGACGCACGATGTTTGAATCGACCGTCGCTTTATGTGCCGCCCCGCACACACCGAAACCCTGCATAAACATGCTGATACCGCGGCTGAAACCAGTTGCGGAACGCCGGCCTCAACATGCATTGCGCGGTGCGTGCCGAGCCGCCTTTGAGCACGTAATGCTGGTCGTCGAAGAAGTTCGCTGAGTAACCCAGATAGAACGGAAACGCTTCGAAGTCAGGTAGCGCTGCGAACAACGTCGACGTCCATTCCCAGCCGTTGCCGAACTGGCCTTCGACGCCGAATGCACTGACGTTGTCCGGATGCGCGTCGACCGGCTGCGGATCCCAGTGACGAAAATCGAAATTGCCCGATGCGCCATGCGGCGCACCGTGAGCGGCGCGTTGCCATTGCGCTTCGGTCGGCAGCGTCTTGCCCTTCGAGCGCGCGTAGGCGCTCGCTTCCGCGTGGCTGACATAGACGGGCCAGTCGAGCGGTAGTGCGATGTCGTCGAACATCGTGCGCAACCGCCATGCGTCGCTATCGGACTCGCGCGATTCACGCGACCAGCCCACCGGATGTTCGATGTGCTCCGCTTCTTTCCACGCCCAGTCCTTGTCGTTCCACCACGCACGTTCGTTGTAGCCGCCGGCCTCGATGAACGCGCGGTAGTCGCCGTTCGTCACCATGTGCCGGTCGATCTCGAACGCGGGCACGTCGACGCGCAGCTCGCCGAATTCGTTGTCCCAGCCGAACTGTCCGCTTTCCTTCGTCAGGCCGAGTACGGTCGGGCCTGCGGGAATCGCGATCATCGTGGGCGCGGGAAGATGGCGCACGGCGTCGCTCGCCTGTGCGGGCGTGGCCGTGACGGGGTTCGCGATCTTCTGTGCGAGCGGCAGTTGATGCAGCATGTACGCGAGCGTTTCCGCGTGCATCAGCCGATGTTCGATCGCGACGTTTAGCAGTTGCGCGGGCGAACTCGTCGCCATGCCGTCCTGCGCGAAGTCAAGTGTGCCGAGTGCGTGGTCGATCTGTTCGCGCGCGCGTTGTCCATAGGCACGCACGACGTCGAGCGTCGGCCAGTCGGCGGGTTCGTCGGTCGGAAAGCCTCCGTCGACGGGATCGATGCCGAACGCGAACAGCGTGTCGAGCTCGGGCTCGAACGCAGGCAGCGCGCACAGCCGTTCGTCGAACAGATTGCGGTCGAACGCTTCGAGGTGGCCAATGTAAAAGACGATGCGGTGACGCTCGCGGATCGGCCGCTCGTAGAGAAATTCGGGTTTGACGATCGCGAAGAGCGCATCCGTGACGTCGCGCGCGGCAATGAGGCGCTGAACGAGCGGATGCTGGAAGGCGAGGTCGCGTTTCATGTCGCCGGGTCTCCTTGCTGGGGGACGGTCTTGAACTTTACCGTGTTTGCACGAGACGTGCCACGGCATGTGCAGGCTGCTGCTGACGGCAACTGACGTTATGCAGCGGGCCGCCGCACGCGATATCGCACGACGAGATCGACGAGACGCGTGGTCTGCCGCGTGTGTCGATCCGTCCACGCTTTTGAAAACCTGACACGGTGCGGTGAGTGGTTCCGCTTGTCGTCCCCAGATTGATTTCCGCCGACGAATAGCCACGTGTTGTGCGTCGCTCGACGAGATGGCAGTAGCTGTCATGTTCGCGTCGAGCAACGCATCGCGCGTCAGTCCGCCTTTGCTTCGTCTCCGTCGCCCGCCGATGGAATCAGCAGGACCGGCAACGTCGACTGACGGACGCAACGCTCGGCCACACTGCCGAGAATCAGCCGCTGAAATCCGCGTCGTCCGTGCGTACCCATCACGACCAGATCGGCGTGGAATGCGTCGGCGGCTTTCAGCACGAGTGCGGGCACGTCGTCGAGCGACGATGCCTCTGAGGTGACGAGTTCGCCGGCGACCCCGCGCTCGCGCATCGCAGCCCCAAGTTCGGCGGCGAGCTCGTTGCCCTGTTCGACCAGTTGCGTGCGCAGCACGGACGGGTCGTAACCCGGCGACTCGAAATACAGCGGCGTGTTCTCGATCACGTAGAACGGCTGCAGCACGGCGCCCGGTGCCGCAGCGAGTCCGAGTGCCGCGTCGAACGCGCGACGCGACGTGTGGCTGCCGTCGACGGCTACGAGGATGCGTGTGTACATGAAGCTCTCCGCATTGAAGGGGGAGGGGCGGCCAGGCCAGGAGGTCGGTCGCCTTGCACCGAGCTTAGATGATGGCTCGCATCCGTGCAGCGTGGTGAGATGTCAAGCGGCCGCCTGGCAAATTCGCGAGTCATCCGTGCTGGCGCCCAAGCACCTGACTCGTCTGGCTTTTTGCGATAAGTATCGCGATTTGCGACAGGTTATTCGCCCGAAAATCGCGCGGGTTTGCCTTACAATCCGGATCTATTCAGACAAGCCGATCCGTCGATGATGAACGAGCGTAAAACGTTGGGGCTGCCCGACAAGATCTACGGCGACATTCTCAACCGCATTCTCGAGGGCGAGTACCCGGAAGGCGCCCGCCTGCCGACCGAGCATGCGCTGGCCGAACGCTTCGCGACCTCGCGGCCGACGGTGCGCGAAGCGCTCGCGCGGCTGCGCGCCGACGGCATCATCGTCACGCGGCACGGCTCGGGTACGACCGTCGCGCGTCGTCCGGACCCGGACGTGCGCCGCTTCGCGCCGCTCGAAACGCTGTCCGACATTCGACGCTGCTACGAATTTCGCATCGTCACCGAAGCGGGCGGCGCCGCGCTCGCCGCGCAGCACGCGGACGCGGACGACATCGCCGCGATCCAGCGCGCGTGGGACCAGCTCGAACGGGTCATCGAGACGCAGGGCATCGGCGCGCAGGACGATTTCGCGTTCCATGTCGCGGTCGCGCGCGCGTCGAAGAATCCGTTCTTCATCACGGTGATGACGTTCATCGACGAGCAGATCGTGTTCAGCATGAACCTGTCGCGCAATCTGTCGCTGGTGAAGACGATCGAGCGGCAGCGTCTCGTGCAGGCCGAGCATCTCGCGGTGCTGGAGGCGATTCGCAACCACGATGCCGCCGCGGCCGCGCAAGCGATGCGCGCGCATCTCGAGAACGCGCGCGACCGGATGTTCGGCTCGTAATCGCAGTCATCGCATGTGTCAGGGCCGGCGCTTTCGCCCGGCTTTTTCCGCCCTATCCATTTCCGTTTTGCGCCTCTCGCGCCCAGGTCGTCTTTTGTGAACGCTTCCCGCCCCCTGCCTTTTCGCGACGCGCTGCTGGCCATGCTCGGCATCGGCCTCGTCAACATGCTGGTCGCACTCGATCAGACGGTCGTCAGTACTGCGCTGCCGTCGATCGTGTCCGAGCTGCGCGGTTTCGAGTACTACGCGTGGATCGCGAGCGCGTATCTGCTCGCATCGGTCGTGACGGTGCCGGTGTTCGGCCGGCTCGGCGATTACTTCGGGCGCAAGCGCTTCGTGATCGCCGCCGTGATCGTGTTCACCGCAGCGTCGGCGCTGTGCGGCGTCGCGACGAGCATGCCGTTTCTCGCGATCGCGCGCGGGCTGCAGGGCGTCGGCGGCGGCATGATGGTCGGCACCGCGTTCGCGTCGATTCCCGATCTGTTTCCCGATCCGCGCGCCCGCGTGCGCTGGCAGGTCGTGATGGCGGCGGCGTACGGGATCGGCACGGCGGCGGGGCCGTCGCTCGGCGGCTGGCTCAGCGAGCATTTCGGCTGGCGCTCGACGTTCCTCGTCAACCTGCCGGTCGGCGCGCTCGCGCTGTATTTCATCTGGGCGCATCTGCCGTCCTACCGGCGCGCCGCAACCGGCGACGTGCGGATCGACTGGACCGGTGCGGCGCTCGTCGCGCTTGTGCTCGGCGGCCTGCAGGCGTTCATCGAAGCCGTGCCGAAAGACGGCCTGACGAGCGGCAATCTCGTGCTCGCTGCGCTGGTGGTGCTGGGTGCGGTCGCGTTGCTGATCTGCGAGCGGCGCGCGACGCATCCGATCGTCCCGCTCGACCTGTTCCGCGACGCGCAGCTGGTGACGCTGTTCACGCTGTCGCTGCTGTCCGGCTTCGTGATGTTCTCGCTGATCTTCTTCGCGCCGCTGCTGTTGCAGGGCGGCTTCGGTCTGTCGCCGCAGCAGGCGGGCCTGCTCGCGACGCCGATCGCGGCCTGCATCGCGATCGGCAGCCTGATCAACACGCGCATCGTGATCCATCTGCCGAAGCCGACGCTGATCCTGTCGATCGGTTTTTCGCTGCTCGTTGCTGCATCGCTGGGGATTGGATTCGCGACGCCGGCTACGCCGCATCTCTGGCTCGAGGTCGCGATGGGCGCGGTCGGCATCGGGCTCGGCTTCATCCTCAACAACCTGAACGTGTTCGCGCAGGAGATCGCCGGCCGCGAGCGCTTCGGCATCACGACGGCGCTACTGCAATCGACGCGGATGGTGGGCGGCATGCTCGGCACGAGCATCGTCGCGACGATCGTGAATCGGCGCTATACGTCGGGGGTCGAGGATGCGTTGAAGGTGCTCGGCGAGCCGGTGGTGTCCACGTGGCTGCCGAAGCTCGGCGATCCGCGCATCCTGATCGACCCGGCGCTGCGCGACGCGCTGCTGGTCGAGCTGAAGAACGCGGGGCTCGAAGGCCCCGCGCTTGTCGACGCGGCGAGACACGTGCTGGTGCAATCGATACACATCGGTGTGCTGTTGACCGGTGCCGCGGCGCTGGCCGCGGCATTGACCGTGCGGCGGATTTCGCAGATCACGTTTCGGCGGAGTTGAGGGGCTTCTGGTTGCGGGTTTGTGGTTTGAATCGTGGGGCAGCCTGACGCAACGCGACTCACTATCAAGTCACAGCATCCCTAACGACATCGCCTTGATCACAATCTGCCCGCGCGTTCGGGTGCCAAACTTGTGCAGCAGGTTGCGCACGTGATACACGACTCCATGCTCTGAAACGCTGAGTATCACGGAGATTTCCTCGGTTGACTTGCCTGCTGCCAGCCAGCGTAGTATTTCCCATTCGCGCGGTGTGAGCCGGGGGCGCAACTGCGGTTGTGAACCCTTGACGATGCGGCGCATGGCTTCCTGCGCCATCGTGACAATCAGCGGTCCCCACATGATGTTAGTCGCGATCTGTCTCTGCGCATCTCGCCCGTTTTTGTCCAGCGCCAGGCTCAATATTCCGAAGTCGCCATCTCTCGTCTGCACGGAGAAAGACACGCCTGCTTTTAGTCCGTAGCCGCTCGCTTCCTCCCAGAATTGCTTCTGTCCGGGCGAGCCGCCCATGGCGCTCGACCACACGATCGGCGCTAGCGAGTTCATCGCGTGGACGACAACGGGGTCTAGCGCAATGTAGTTTTCCTGGTCGTATGTCGCGCGCCAGTTTGGGTGATAGTTCGACGTGACTCGTTGTTCGATATTTCGAGCGCTGTCCATTGCGAACCGGCCACCGTACAGCATGGAATCGAATCCCAGCTTTCGACCCAGGCGGACAATGGCCTGTCCGAGCATATCGGGATCTTCGAGCGTGCCAATTTCCAGAACTGTCGGTATGAGCTCGTGGCTCTCGGTTATTTCCATTTGAAGCTTCCTCTGAATTCCTGGCGATGTTGGGCTGGCGTCTGCATGCTCCGGGGCAATCATCCGCTGCGCCGGTATGTGACCGGGTTGACGTCGATCGGCCCCGAGTGATCCGAATTTTCCTCGCGTTGCCGCCAGCCCGCAATCAGGCTGCGATCGCCATCGATCCGAACAGTGCCGTCAACGTTTGAGGGCTGACCGCCCAGTCTAGAGCAACTGAGCGTTCTATGCCGATCTGCACAGGCGCTCCCAGGCGATCTATCTCGACACCGGCGCGGCGCAGCATTCGCTCGATCGGCATGGTCGTCACGACTACATAACTCGTCACCCCCATCCGCTGTGCAAAGGTCATGGCGGTCTGAAACACACGGATAGTCAGATCGCTAAAGCCGAAGCCCTGTTCTTCGCCCTCCGTATCAACTGCAAGCCGGCTGAGTTCCCAGATATGCCGTCCGGTAGGTGCCGCCGCGCCGTGCAGTGTCTGAGGGAAGGTGTCGCGCAGCATGTTGGGGCCTTCCGTCGGCATCAGGCGGCAGCAACCCCGAACACGGCCGGTTTCGTCCTGAGCCACTACGTAGTGGGGTTCAAGCGCGTCGTAGCCGTCGATCTCCATGCCGTCGATGATCGGAACATCCCAACCTAAACGTGCACTGAATACCCGGGCGCGTAGCCGGTACATCTCCTTGAGATGTTCTCTGTGGAAGTCTTGCCTCGTTCCAACCCGAATCGTAGTTTGCATGGCGCGTTCTCTCCTGAGCGTATTGGTCGTCCGACAGGGGCGAAACGTATGCGCTCCGGATATAGATTGCACCTACTCATATGGGTAGGTGTCGGCAAGGGCGCCCTCCAGCAAAATTTGGGATGACCGGTCGACGGATGGATGAATCGCCGGCAGCTAACTATCCACTTGGGTAGGTGTCTCGGCGGCCGTCCTCCAGCAAAATTGGGATAACCGGTAAACAGATTGATGAGTCGCCGGCAGCTAACTATCACAGCGAGAGATACACCATGGAACTACTGGAAAATCATTGGCAAGCAGGCATTCAGGAACGGTCACCGGAGGTGTCGTCTGCTGTCGACCGCGTGCTGATAATCGCTTACCGGAAAAAGAAGAAAGAGAGCCAGCGACGTTTCTGGGCGCGCTTCGGCGTGACGCAGTCGCGCGGCAGCCGGTTCGAATCGGGCGCGGAAATTCCGGCACCGGTGTCGATCCTGCTTGGGCTCTACTTTACGAAGACGATCTCCGACGGAGATCTGGGGCGTGCTGAGCGGGTGCTCTACAGCCAGGAATCGAGATCCCTGATCAGCCTGGGTCAATAAGTCCGAGTTGCGTCGCAATCACGGCGGCTGCCCGCCGTGAATTGACGCCGAACTTTGCCCGGATGTTCTTGACGTGGAAGTTCACAACGGCTTCCGAGCAGTTGAGGATGTGTGAGATTTCCCATGTGGACTTGCCTTGAGCAGTCCAGACCAGACACTCGCGTTCGCGAGGCGTCAATTGCGGGATCAGCGGTTGCGCATGCGCCTTCAGATGCCGCTGACTCGTATCTACCACCAGGTCGCGCAGCAGCATGAGATTGGGTAGCGCCGTATCGACCTGACGCCAGAAATCGTCGGTCGGAGTGCGGTCGCTGACGAAAGACAGCCCGCCCCATTCCTGTTTGGGTCCATGGATCGGCAGCGTTATACCGACGCGCAGGCCATGTGATCGCGCCTCCTCGAACATCGCTTGCTGCGGGGCAGGAGCGGTGGCGAATAACTCCTGCGACCAGGCGATCGGCGAGGTATGTGTCGAGCAGTGAGACACGACGGGGTCGACATTCGAGAGTTTCCTGTCGTCGTAGATCCGTCGCCACGACGGCGCATACGTACTGCGTATGAACGCATCTTCGAACCGGGTGCCGGGGCGTAACAGGATTGCCACGAATACCTGGTTAAACCCCCACTTCTCGGCGAGGTTGCTTACCGTACCGAACCATGCTGATTCGTCCGGGGTATTGAGCACCGGTGACATCTGCTCGATAAAGTGTAGCGACACGTCAGTTCTCTCAGGTTGCGTGGCCCGACTGCCCAAGACGGCGGTGCGGGGTACGCTCCGGTATCTTGCATGGGTGGGAATTTATCATCATTTCAGAAACAGTAGAAATTGGAATTGAATAACCTTTACGTTATTCGGGACGTCCACCCGTGGAATGATCGATCCGAATGTCAAAAAAAACGCATTGCCGGGGCGGTTCGTCGATCGACGCGCAAACCTTTGCTGGGACTGTTGTCCGGCAACTGTTCGGTGTGCTCAAAATAAAGCGCTTATTGTTTCGCTCGACCGAATAGAAAGATAAGTCGGCAATTGTCCGTAACTCGCCAAATTGCAAAATCGGCCGTCAAAAGATCACAGAAAAGCACACTCAAAAGTCGTTAATACCGATTGGCGCAGTGCACGATAGACAGAATTGCCGATATCAGTTGTCAAGGTCGATTGGACAAATTTTGCAGCTGTTGTTTGACAACATTCGGACGCCGATGCTAGCGTGAGGCCGACTCCCGCACGGCCTCCGACAGATGAACATTTCCCCGTTGTCCGAAAGCGAATTCGCGACCACCGTGATGGTCGTGCCGCCGCTCGCGCGCCGCGCCGATTTCACGCTCGACGCCGCGCAAAACCACAAGCTGATCCGTCACATCGAAGCAGGCGGCGTACGCACGCTGCTGTATGGCGGCAACGCAAACCTGTACCACCTGCCGGTCAGCGAGTACCGCGAACTGCTCGATCTGCTCGCCGACAGCACCCGCCCCGACACACGCGTGATCCCCGCCATCGGACCGGACTACGGCAAGATGCTCGATCAGGCGCGCATCCTTTCGCAGACCGCCTACCGTACCGCGATGGTGCTTCCGCTCGCCGGCTTCACGACGCCGCAGGGGATCGAAGACGGCCTCACGAGAATCGCCGATATCGCCGGCATCCCACTCACGCTGTACATCAAACACGAGGACTATGTCGATGTCGAGACGCTCGCGCGGCTCGTCGATCGGGGCACGTTGATTGCTGTGAAATACGCGATCGTGCGCGAGCATCCCGCGCACGACGAGTACCTGCGCCGGCTGCTGCAAAACGTCAGTCCGTCGCGGGTGATTTCGGGGATGGGCGAGCGGGCCGCGCTCGTGCATCTGAGAGATTTCGGACTGGCCGCATGGACGACGGGTTCCGGCTGCATCGCGCCGCATGCGGTGACGGCACTGCTGCACGCGCTCCAGGCAGGACGCGACGACGAAGCGCAGCGTCTGTACGACGCATTCCTGCCGCTCGAAACGCTGCGCGACGAGATCTCGCTGATTCGCGTGCTGCACGACGCGGTAACGTTTTCAGGGATCGCCGACATGGGGCCGCTACTGCCGTTGCTGAGTTCGACGCCGGCCGCGCATCATGCGAAGATCGACGCCGAGACGCGGGCACTACTCGCGTTCGAGCATCGTCTCGCCACACAGCGCACAATTCGCTGAATACAGGCGACGCAGTTTCCCTTTTTATTTTTTGCGCAGCGCGCGAGCGGCATCGACCGCGGCGGCGCGGCGCCTCACAGGAGCAGCAACATGCAGATTACCGGAGACATGCTGATCGGCGCGTCGGCGGTGCGCGGCACCAAGGGCACGCTGCGCGCGTTCGACCCGGCCCGCAACGCCGAGATCGAGCCGACCTTCGGCGCGGGCGGCACGACCGATGTCGATCAGGCATGCGACCTCGCCGCACGCGCATTCGATCCATACCGTCAGGCGTCGCTCGAGACGCGCGCGCACTTTCTTGAATCGATCGCCGAGAACATCCTCGCGCTCGGCGATGCGCTGATCGAGCGCGCGCAGGCCGAATCCGCGCTGCCGAAAGCGCGACTCGAAGGCGAGCGCGGTCGTACTGTCGGCCAGTTGAAGCTGTTCGCGTCGCTCGTGCGCGAAGGCCGCTGGCTGACCGCGACGCTCGATTCCGCGCTGCCCGATCGCAAGCCGTTGCCGCGTTCCGATCTGCGCTTGCAGAAGCTTCCGGTCGGACCGGTTGCCGTGTTCGGTGCGAGCAATTTTCCGCTCGCGTTTTCGGTGGCCGGCGGCGACACCGCGTCGGCACTCGCGGCGGGTTGCCCGGTCGTCGTCAAGGCGCATCCCGCGCATCTTGGCACGTCTGAGCTCGTCGGGCGTGCGATCCAGAAAGCGGTCATCGACTGCAATCTGCCGGAAGGCGTCTTCTCGCTGCTGATCGGTGCGGGCAACGAGATCGGCGAAGCGCTGGTCGCGCATCCGGCGATCAAGTCGGTCGGCTTCACCGGTTCGCGACGCGGCGGTCTCGCGCTCGTCGATATCGCGGCGAAGCGTCGCGAGCCGATTCCGGTCTTCGCCGAAATGAGCAGCGTGAATCCGTTCTTTCTGCTGCCGGCGGCGTTGAAGCAGCGCGGCGACGAAATCGCCGCAGGCTTCGTCGAATCGGTAACGCTCGGCGTCGGTCAGTTCTGCACGAATCCCGGCCTCGTGATCGCGCTCGAAGGCGCGGACACGCAGCGCTTCATCGATGTCGCCGCGCAGGCGCTGTCGAAGAAAAGTGCACAGACGATGCTGACGGCCGGCATCGCGAGCGCGTACAAGGACGGCGTCCTGCAGCGCGGCGAACAGCGCGGTGTGACGAGCGTCGCGCGCGGCATGGCAAGCGACGCATCGTGCTCGGCGCTGCCCGCGCTGTTCACGACGACCGCGATGCAGTTTCTCGCGACGCCGCAACTCGAGGATGAAATCTTCGGACCGACTTCGCTGATCGTGATCTGCCCGACGTTCGACGACATGCTGCAGGTCGCACGCTACGTCGAAGGGCAGTTGACGGTCACGCTGCAACTGGACGCGGACGACTATCCGCTCGCGCGGCAACTGCTGCCGGTGCTCGAACGCAAGGCCGGCCGCATTCTCGCGAACGGTTTCCCGACCGGCGTCGAGGTGTCGTATGCGATGGTGCACGGCGGCCCGTACCCGGCGACGTCCGATTCGCGTGCGACGTCGGTGGGTGCGACGGCGATCGACCGGTTCCTGCGGCCCGTCTGCTATCAGGATCTGCCGGCTGATCTGCTGCCCGAGTCGCTGCGCGACGGCAACCCATTGAAGCTTTGGCGCCTGCGCGACGGCAAGCTCGGCCGGGAGTAATGCAGGCTCGTGCGGCGGGTGCAGCATCGACGAAGCATCCGCCGCATGAAGAACCACAAACCACGAACCGCTAAACACAGCGCACGAACGCGCCTGTGTTTAGCGATCGTTTGCCTCTCAACCTAAAATTTCTGACTGCGCCATGACCGACGCCAGCCGCCGCTATCCCGATCCCGCCGTCCGTATTCTCGACCCACGCTTCAACGCATTGCGCGTCGCGCTCGCATCGGTCGAATGTCTGTACCAGGGCACGCGCTGGTCCGAGGGGCCGGTGTGGTTCGGCGACGGGCGCTATCTGCTGTGGAGCGACATTCCGAACAACCGCATCCTGCGTTGGGGCGAAGAGACCGGCGCGGTGACGCCGTTTCGCCGGCCGTCGAATAACGCGAACGGCAACACGCGCGATCGCGAAGGGCGGCTCGTCACGTGCGAGCATCTGACGCGCCGCGTCACGCGCACCGAATACGACGGCACGATCACCGTGCTCGCGGACCAGTATCGCGGCAAGCCACTGAATTCGCCGAACGACGTGATCGTGAAATCCGACGGGTCGATCTGGTTCAGCGATCCGACCTTCGGCATCGACGGCTACTACGAAGGCGAGAAGCACGACTCTGAACTGACGCCGTGCGTGTACCGCGTCGACGGACAGACCGGCGAGATTACCGTCGTCGCCGATTCGATCCTCGGGCCGAACGGCCTGGCGTTCTCGCCGGACGAGTCGGTGTTGTATATCGTCGAATCGCGCGGCGAGCCGCGCAAGATTCGCGCATTCGACGTCTCCGCCGACGGCCGCTCGCTGTCGAACGATCGTGTGCTGATCGACGCGGGCCCGGGCACGCCCGACGGCTTTCGCGTCGACGTGCACGGCAACCTGTGGTGCGGCTGGGGGATGGGCACCGACGAACTGGACGGCGTGCGCGTGTTCACCGCGCAAGGCGAAGCGATCGGACACATCGCGCTACCTGAGCGTTGCGCGAACCTGTGCTTCGGCGGCCGTCATCGCAACCGCCTGTTCATGGCGGCCGCGCACGGCCTCTATTCGCTGTATGTGAATACGCAGGGCGTGAAGGGCGGCTAGCGCCACGCTTCACGCGTGACGCCACTCAATATCAATACCCGACGCGATACACCTTCCCCGTCTGCGCGCCTTCCACGCTGCGCAGGTACGCCAGTGCGGCGCGCTGTGCGGTGACGGGCTCGAAGCCGCGGAAGTACGGCGCGTACGCGTCCATCGATTCGGCGAGCACCGTCGGGCTGACCACATTGATGCGGATGCCGCGCGGCAGTTCGATCGCCGCGCCGCGCACGAATCCTTCGAGTGCGAAATTCACCGTCGTCGCGCTCGCGCCTTCGCGGATCGGTTCGTCGGCGAGAATGCCGCCCGTCAGCGTGAACGAACCGCCGTCGTTCACATAACGCTGCGCGGCCAGCACGAAATTGATCTGGCCCATCAGCTTGTCGCGCAGGCCGGTCCAGAACTGCTCGATGGTCATTTCGGGCAGCGGGCCGAAGTGAACCTTGCCGGTCGCCGTGACGATCCCGTCGACGTGCCCGATCTCCGCGAACAGCCGTTCGATGCTCGCCGGGTCCGTACCGTCCACGCGATGCGCGCCGCGCGTCGCACCCACTTCGATCACCTCGTGACGTGCCTTGAGTTCCGCGGCGACCGCGCGGCCGAGTGTGCCCGTGGCACCGATGACGACGATCTTTTTCATCTGCTGCTCCTGCGAAGGTTTGAGGTCGAACCGATTGTGGCGGCGCGAAGGCGGACGAACAAGGCGGCCTCGGGTTGAAGTGCCGAAACCTGGAGTTTCGAATCCGACGGCCTCACGCGAAGACCGCCGCGCGAACAATAAAACGGTCTGCGTTCTGCGCATCCGCGTGGGTCGGGCCACACGCGGATCGAGTCAAACAATGTTTGCTAACCGCACCATTGTTGCGCGCTCATTTGACACGCTCCAGTTCGATGATCCGCGCGGGTCGGACGTGATTCAGCGCGTAGTGAATGCGGCCGCGTGCATTGGGGGCGGAGGGCGGATCGAGTATGTCGAGGCGGTGTTCGCGCACGGCGTCCGGGTCCGGGTCGACCATCCCGTGATCGATCACGCGATAGCCCGGCTGCAACGCGAGCATCAGGTGATTGCCGCCGCGCCGGCTGTCGAAACCCGCGAACCCGTCGCGTGCCTCGGCGACGCTGTTGTCGAGCGTCGCATCGCTGCCGGTAATTTCGTCGGCAGCGATCGGGCCGTCGCCGGCGAGCCGCGCGGCCTCGCGATTCTTGCCGTCGGTGTCGACCGTGCTGTCGTGTGTGCGATCGTTGTGGATCGCCGCGCTCAGTCCGCGCTCGGCGGGTTGCGTGAGCGGCGTGTCGTCGGGCTTGTCTGCATGAGTCGTGTCCATCGCGATTCCTCCATCTGAAATTCGTCGGCGCGATCGCGCATGTGCATGGCGGCCGTCGAAGACGAGTGAGTTAACTCTGGAGCAAAACCCGTTCCGGGTAGTCGATGAACGGTGCAATGAGCCGCGCAATAACGACGCTATAACGGCGCGATGAAAGTGCGAGCGTGCATGCGCGGAAGAGAGGGCGCCGCGACGCGAACCGGGCGGCATGATGACGCGTTCGCACCATGAACCAAACGTCAAATTTTTGCTTTTTTAATGGACGGTTCTTTTCGACAGAGTATGATCGTACTCCGACGAGCCGGCGCGCACCGGACACTTATTCAGGTCCCCGACAGCCCATGGTACAGCAACGAAATACGGGTTGTCGCAGAGCGGCCGATGCATTCCAGCAGCGCGCCTTTCGAACCATCATACGAGGCAGTCAGGGCGGGTGACTCATGCACTTCGATGCTGCATTCACACATCGCGGCTATTTGCTGAACTGCGCGCCTGCGCGTTCAGGCGACGGCTGCTGGCAACCTTATGTCGTGATCTCCCGTTCGAGCGATGGCGAGCTGGTTGCCAACCGTTTCTTTCCTACCGATCTCCGCTTTCCCGATGAAGCCGCTGCGATCGCGCATGCGCGCGACTGGGCCGTGCGCTGGATCGACGCGAGCAGCGTGACGATCTGAGCCTCACGTTGAGCGTGCCGCCTACGCCGCGCGACACGCTGCAAAACGCGGTAATCTCTCGGGACACTTCACTCTGACCGTGCCGCCGCACGGCACCGTGCCCGCCATGTCAAATGCTTCCCACAACTGGGGCCTCGAACAGATCGTCGCCGATCTGCGTGCGTCGCGCGAAGAACTGCATCGCACGCGCCATCCGCGCGGTATCCGCGAACTGCCGTCGCGCGATGCAGTGTGCTCGATCGTCGTCGGCCTGCGTGCGGCGATGTTCCCGACGCACTACGGCGCGCCCGATCTGACCGACGAAAGCGTCGACTACTACGTCGGCCATACGCTCGAAAGCACGTTGCGTCTGCTCTCGGAACAGATCCGCCGCGCACTGCGCTTTCTGCCCGAACATGCGGACACCGCCGACGACATACTCCGCGCCCGCGCATTCGATGTCGCGCGCGAATTCGGCGGCCAGTTGCCCAGCATCCGCGCGCTGCTGGTGAGCGACATTCAGGCCGCGTACGCCGGCGATCCCGCCGCGCAGCACATCACCGAAATCCTGCTCTGCTATCCCGGCGTGCTCGCGATGATGCATCACCGTCTCGCGCACGCGTTGCATCGGCTCGGCGTGCCGTTGCTCGCGCGCTTCATCAACGAGATCGCGCATTCGGCGACCGGCATCGACATTCACCCAGGCGCGCAGATCGGCCCGAGCTTCTTCATCGACCACGGCACCGGTGTCGTGATCGGCGAAACGGCGATCATCGGCGAGCGCGTGCGCGTGTACCAGGCGGTGACGCTCGGCGCGAAGAGTTTCGCGGCGGATGTCGACGGTGCGCTTGTGAAAGGCAACGCGCGCCATCCGGTCGTCGAGGACGACGTCGTGATCTATGCGGGCGCGACGATCCTCGGTCGCGTGACGATTGGACGCGGCTCGGTGATCGGCGGCAACGTGTGGCTCACGCATAGCGTGGCGCCGGGCAGCAGCGTGTCGCAAGGCAAGATTCGCGAAGGCGATCGCAGCGACGAAGGGAAGCGCGGATGAGCGCGGTGTTTGTCCGCGCGTGCCGGATGCGCTGCATCGTGCGCACATGGAGCCGCTCGTGAAATCCACCCGTGTCCGCATGCCGCGTTGCGCGATTGCGGGCATCGAGGCGACGATTGCGCAGACCGCGCAGACGTTTCCGCGCCATTCGCACGACCGCTTCGGCATCGGCGTGATGGCGAGCGGCGGGCAACGTTCCGCAAGCGGACGCGGCCCCGTCGAAGCGCGCGCGAACGACGTCATCACCGTGAATCCCGGCGAAGTCCACGACGGCAGTCCGCTCGACGAACACGGCCGCACGTGGCGCATGTTTTATTTCGAACCGGCATTGCTCGGCAGCGCGCTCGCCGAACTGAACGGCTCGGCGTCGCAATCGTTCGAACTGACCGCGCCTGTTGCACGCGATCCGCTGTTGAAGGCTCGCTTCGAGCAGTTGTTCGCGCTTGCCGTCCACGTCGACGCCAAAGCGGGTGCCCCCAACCCGCTTGCATGCGAAGAAGCGTTGTTCGCACTGATCGAGCACGTCGGTCGTCATCACACGACGCAAGCCACTCCGGCACACCGCGATATCGACGCTCTGGTTACGCGTGCGAGAGCGCGCATCGACGACGAGCCCGCCGCCGCATTGACGCTCGCCGAACTCGCCGCCGAAGCAGGCATGAGCCGCTTCCAGCTGCTGCGTGCGTTCGCGCGCGAAACGGGTTTGCCGCCGCACGCTTACCAGTTGCAGCAACGCGTGAGGCTCGCGCGCAGACTGATCGCATCGCGGATCGAACCCGGGCTCGGTCTTGCGAACGTCGCGGCAGCCGCCGGGTTCGCCGACCAGAGCCACATGACGCGCGCGTTCGTGCGTCTCTTCGGCGTGACGCCTGCTGCGTACGCCAGCGCCGTCCGCTAGTTTTGCGGGTCGAGCCCGCGTCGCGTCACCGCTCCCTCACGCTGCAATTTCGTTCAAGACGATGCGTTCGTGCGAACGCTACGCTGCATGCTCACTCATCACGAAAGGAAGCAGCAGCATGAATCAGCGTTCTCTTGGTTATCTGTTCTGCGCGCTCGCGATGCTCGGTGTCGGCAGTACGGTTGTGGTCAGCAAGACGATCGCGGCTGGGTTGCCGCCGTTTTCCGCGACCGCGCTGCGCTTCGCGATCGCGTTCCCGATATTCGTCATCGTGATGCGCGCACAGCGCGTGCGCTGGCCGCGCCTGCGCGGTCGCGACGTATGGCTTGTAATCGCGCAGGCCGGTGCGGGCAGCGTCGGCTACACAGTGTTTCTGATCAGTGGGATGAAGCTCGCTTCGGCTGCCGATGCGGGCGTGATCGCGGGCACGTTGCCCGCGGTGTCGGCGCTCGTCGCGGTGCTTGCGCTCGGTGAGCGTCCTGCGCCTGCGCTGCTCGGTGCGATCGCGCTTGCGACAGCGGGTGTGCTCGCGTGCACGGTGCGCTTCGGCGCGCTGATGGGGGCGCGCGGCGTCGCGTCGCTTGATGGGAATCTGCTGGTGTTCGCGGCGGTGGTCTGCGAATCGCTGTTCATCCTGCTGAATCGCAAGCTCAGTCGACCCGTCGATGCATTGCCGCTGTCCGCGCTGATGTCAGGTATCGGGCTCGCGGTCGCGATCGTGCCCGCGTGCTTCGAAAAGCCGTGGACGCTGCCTTTCGATACGGGCGCATTCGCGGGCGTCGTGTACTACGCGCTCGTGCCGACCGTCGCGGGATTCGTGCTGTGGTACGCGGGGGCCGCGCGGATCAGCGGCGCGGAGGCCGGGTTAATGACGGCCGTTGTACCTGTGTCGGCGGTTGCGCTCGCGGCGCTGGTGCTGCACGAACCGATTACCGGCGCGCAACTGGCGGGTGTCGCGTGCGTGCTGGGCGCGGTGTGGCTCGCGACGCTCGGCGGCAGAGGGCGGGGCAGACGGGCGACGACGACCGCAAGCACCGACGTGCCCCACTAAAATCTTTCGTGCCCGATGCCATGGTTACAGGTCATGCGACGCCGACCTTGACGCGAACGCTCAGGTCGTCCCGACATTCACCGTCGACGTCGCCCCAACGATCGACAGAAACTCCCGCCGCGTTGACGGATCGCTGCGGAACGTGCCGAGCATCCGTGACGTGACCATCGACGCGCCCGCCTTATGCACACCGCGCGTCGACATGCACTGATGCGACGCTTCGAGAATCACGCCGACGCCGCGCGGTTGCAGCACATCGTTCAGCGTGTCGGCGATCTGGACGGTCATCTTCTCCTGGATCTGCAGACGCTTCGCAAATGCATCGACGAGTCGCGCGAGCTTCGAGATGCCCACCACGCGATGCTGAGGCAGATAAGCGACGTGCGCCCGCCCGATGATCGGCACCATGTGATGCTCGCAATAGCTTTCGAAGCGGATGTCCTTCAGCACGATCATCTCGTCGTAGCCGTCCACTTCGGAGAATGTGCGCGCGAGGATATCGCGCGGCTCGACCGTATAGCCCGCGAAAAACTCCTCATACGAGCGGACCACGCGCGCGGGCGTATCGATCAATCCTTCGCGGTGCGGATTGTCGCCGGCCCAGCGCAGCAGCGTACGCACCGCGTCTTCGGCCTCTTCGCGAGTCGGGCGCACGGGTGCTGCGGGTTGCGCGGGTTGCTTCACGTCCTTCGTTTTTCTGGGCTTGCTGGCCATCCTTCGCTCCTGTTGCATCGTCGCCGACCCCGGCTGCAGGTGGGGCATTGTTCCATGTTTCGTGTCCGTGCGCGCATCGACCTTACGTATCGACGGGTCGCTTCGATTTTAGCTTCGCACTACTTCGGCCACTCGTCGAGCGCATCGTTGAACAGCTCGCCGACGACCCCACGCAGCCATCCGGTGCGCGGATCGTTGTGATATTTGCGATGCCAGTGCTGCCGCAGATCGAAGCGCGGCAAGTCGAGCGGCGGTTCGACGAGCGTGATCGACGCATGTTCCGACACGTACGCGAAGCCGATCGCGTGCGGCACCGTCGCGAGCAGATCGGTGCGCGCGAGGATGAACGGCAGGCTCATGAAGTGCGGCGTTTCGAGTACCGCGCGACGATGAATGCGTTTCTTCTCGAGAAATTTTTCGAGCACTTCCTGACTGCGCCCTTCGGAGCGCACCACCGCATGCCCTGACGCGACGAATTGCGCGAGCGTCAACGGCGCGCCTGCAAACGGATGGTCACTGCGCATCAGACAGATGAACCGATGCGTGAACAGACGCTGCTGAAAGAAGTTATTGCCGCCGAGGTCGGGAAAATAACCGACGGCCAGATCGATGTCTCCCGACTCCAGCCCGCGCTCGACATGCGCATGCGGCAGCGACACCGAGCGCAGATTCGCATTCGGCGCGCGCTGCGCGAACAGCTGCAACAGTCGCGGCAAAAACACGATCTCGCCGACATCGGACAGCGCGATCGAGAACGTGTGCGTGCTCGTCGCGGGATCGAACGCCTGCGCGTCGAGCATGCCTTTCTCGATGCGCACGAGTGCGTCGCGTGCGGCGGGAATCAGCGCGAGCGCGCGCGGCGTCGGCTCCATGCCGCGCGACGTTCGCACGAACAGCGGATCGTTGAAGTACTCGCGCAACCGTCCGAGCGCAGTGCTCACGCGCGGCTGGCTCACGCCGAGACGTTCGGCCGCGCGGCTCACGTTGCGCGTCTCTTCCATCGCGACGAGGTAAGGGATCAGGTTGAGATCGAGTTCGGGCATGAGCGGGGAGGGGCCGCGACAACGCGACAACGGTGTCGCGACAAGGGATAAACCGCTATGGGCAAACCGTATACACGCTAGCGCGAAAATCTCGCTTGCGGATATTGGGGAAAGCCGGGGTGGGTCGGGATGAAGCGAGACGCCGCCTTGACAGCGCGAAGCCGCCCCGACCATAATGCGGCAAAGGTTCGCTAAACGAATCTGTGTTCGTATTATGAACTTTGTGGGCTTCGCTGCAACCGGAACCGACTCGGTATCCAATAGGCAACAGGCCATAGGCGTTCGGCAGCGCGGGCGCAGTGTCATTCAAGGACATCCGGCATGATCGACAAGATTTTCGATTCCCTGCAGTCGGCGGTGGCCGACGTGCACGACGGCGCCACCGTGATGATCGGCGGATTCGGGACGGCGGGCATGCCGTCCGAACTGATCGACGCGTTGATCGCACAGGGCGCGCGCAACCTCACGATCGTCAACAACAACGCGGGCAACGGCGACATCGGCCTCGCGGCGCTGCTGAAGGCGAAGCGCGTGCGCAAGATCATCTGCTCGTTCCCGCGTCAGACCGATTCATACGTATTCGACGCGCTGTACCGCGCCGGTGAAATCGAACTCGAACTCGTGCCGCAGGGCAATCTCGCGGAGCGGATTCGCGCGGCGGGCGCGGGCATCGGCGGTTTTTTTACGCCGACCGGCTACGGCACGAAGCTGGCCGAAGGCAAGGAAACGCGTTTGATCGACGGCCGGCATTACGTGCTCGAGTCTCCGCTGCATGCGGATTTCGCGTTGATCAAGGCGCATCGCGGCGACCGTTGGGGCAACCTCGTCTATCGCAAGACCGCGCGCAACTTCGGGCCGATCATGGCGAGCGCGGCGAAGGTCGCGATCGCGCAGGTGTCGGAAGTGGTGCCGCTCGGCGCGCTCGACCCCGAACACATCGTTACGCCAGGCATCTTCGTGCAGCGCGTGATCGCAGTGCCGCAAGCGGCGCACGCCACGCATGACGCAACTGCAGCCGCCTGAGCCGGAGACCCATTCCATGAAAAAACTGACCCGCGATGAAATGGCGCAACGTGTCGCCCAGGACATCCCCGAAGGCGCGTACGTGAATCTCGGCATCGGCGTGCCGACGCTGGTGGCGAACCATCTCGATCCGAGCAAGGAAATTTTCCTGCACAGCGAGAACGGTCTGCTCGGCATGGGCCCCGCGCCCGCGCCCGGCGAAGAAGACGACGAGCTGATCAACGCCGGCAAGCAGCACGTCACGCTGCTCACCGGCGGCGCGTTCTTCCATCACGCGGATTCGTTCGCGATGATGCGCGGCGGCCATCTCGACTTCTGCGTGCTCGGCGCGTTCCAGGTGTCGGCGACCGGCGATCTCGCGAACTGGCACACGGGTGCGCCCGATGCGATTCCGGCGGTCGGCGGCGCGATGGATCTCGCGATCGGCGCGAAGCAGGTGTACGTGATGATGGAGCATCTGACGAAGCAGGGCGAAAGCAAGATCGTCGCCGAATGCTCGTACCCGGTGACGGGCGTGCGCTGCGTCGATCGCATCTACACGGACCTCGCGGTGATCGACGTGACGGACAAAGGGCTCGTCGTGCGGGAGATCGTGTCGGACATCGACTTCGCCGCGCTGCAAAAGCTGACCGGCATCGCGCTGATCGACGGCACGCAGGCGGCGCGCGCCGCGTGACCTGCACGCGGCGTTCGGAGACAATGAGTCCGAACGCCGTGTTTTCTTTCGTCTTGCCGACCAAGCCACCATGCTCGAAGACAGCGCCCGTCTGACCGGCCTCATCTGCGGCACGCAGCCGATGAACGACATCTGGTCGCCGCATGCGACGTTGCAGCGGATGCTCGACGTCGAAGCGGCGCTTGCGCGCGCGTCGGCCGCGCATCGCGTGATTCCGCAAACAGCGGTCGCATCGATCGAAGCCGCGTGTCACGCCGATCAACTCGATGCCGACGCGCTCGTGCGCGACGCGGCGCTCGGCGGCAACCTCGCAATTCCACTCGTCAAACAGCTCACCGCCCGCGTGCAGGCCACCGATGCGCAGGCCGCGAAATACGTGCACTGGGGCGCGACGAGCCAGGACATCATCGATACCGCGACGGTGCTGCAACTGCGCGCGACATTCGATCTGCTCGACGGCATGCTCGCGTCGACGTGCGCGTCGCTGGCGACACTCGCGACCACGCATCGCACGACGCCCGCGGTCGGCCGCACGTGGCTACAGCAAGCGCTGCCGATCACGCTCGGACTGAAATTCGCTCAATGGCTCGACGCGTTGCTGCGTCATCGCGACCGGCTCGCTGCATTGCGCGAGCGGACGCTGGTGCTGCAGTTCGGCGGCGCGGCCGGCACGCTCGCGAGTCTGCGGGACGCGGCGCCGATGGTCACGCGCTCGCTCGCACAGGGTCTCGGTCTCGCGGAACCGGCGCTGCCGTGGCACACGCAGCGCGACCGCATCGCCGATGCCGCGTCGTTCTTCGGCATGCTGATCGGCACGCTCGGCAAGATCGCACGCGACATCTCGCTGCAGATGCAGACCGAAATCGGCGAACTGGCCGAACCGGCCGCGGCCGGCAAAGGCGGTTCGTCGACGATGCCGCACAAGCGCAACCCGGTCGGCTGCGCGGCGGTGCTGACTGCCGCGACGCGTGCACCCGGCCTCGTCGCGACGGTGCTCGCCGGCATGGTGCAGGAGCACGAACGCGCACTCGGCGGTTGGCAGGCCGAATGGGACGCGCTGCCGGATCTCGCGCGGCTCGCGGGCGGTGCGCTTGCGAACATCGGACAGATCGTCGCGGGGCTCGACGTGAACCGCGAACGGCTCGCCACGAATCTCGACGCGACGCATGGACTGATTCTCGGCGAAGCGGTGATGCTCGCGCTCGGTGACCGGATCGGACGGCTCGATGCGCATCGTCGTGTCGAAGCCATATCGAAAGCGGCGGTGCGCGACGGGCAGACGCTCTTCGACGCACTGTGCGCCGACGCGGAAATCATGCAGCACCTGTCGCCGGACGAGTTGAAGCGTCTGCTCGATCCCGCTCACTGCGTCGGCTCGGCGCACGCATATGTCGATGCGGTGCTCGCGCTTCATACCGCACATCAGCCTTCAAAGGAGTAACGGCATGCCTTACGCCGCAGTCAACGGCACGGAGCTTCATTACCGGATCGACGGCGACCGTCACGGCAACGCGCCGTGGATCGTGCTGTCCAATTCGCTCGGCAGCGACCTGTCGCTGTGGACGCCGCAGATCGCCGCGCTCGCACAGCGCTTTCGCGTGCTGCGTTACGACACGCGCGGCCATGGTCATTCGGAAGCGCCGCAGGGGCCGTACTCGATCGATAAATTAGCCGGCGACGTACTCGGCCTGATGGACACGCTGAAGATCGCGCGGGCGCATTTCGCGGGCGTGTCGATGGGTGGTCTCACCGGCATCGCGCTCGCCGCGCGTCACAGCGAGCGGATCGATCGCGTCGTGCTCGCGAATACCGCCGCGCGGATCGGCTCGCCGGAAGTGTGGGTGCCGCGCGCCGCACGCGCCCGCAGCGAAGGCATGGGCGCACTTGCCGACGTCGTGCTGACCCGCTGGTTCACCGAAGCGTTCGCGGCCCGCGAACCGCGCGCGGTGGGCTTCGTGCGCGACGTGTTCGTGCATACCGACCGCGAAGGTTACGCGCTGAACTGCGAAGCGCTCGACGCAACCGATCTGCGCCCGGAAGCACCCGGCATCCGCGTGCCCGCGCTCGTGATCTCGGGCACGCACGATCTCGCCGCGACCGCCGCTCAGGGCCGCGAACTCGCCGACGCGATTCCCGGCGCGCGCTATCTGGAACTGGACGCGTCGCACATTTCGAACATCGAGCAGGCCGATGCGTTCACCGCCGCATTGCTCGACTTCCTGACGGAGCCGCGATGACCGAAGACGAACGCTACGAAGCCGGGCTCGACGTGCGGCGCGCGGTGCTGGGCGATGCACACGTCGACCGATCGCTTGCGAACCGCACCGATCTGACCGAGGAATTCCAGCAGTTGATCACGCGCTACGCGTGGGGCGAAATCTGGACGCGCGAAGGGTTACCGCGTCACACGCGCAGCCTGCTGACGATTTCGATGATGGTCGCGCTGAACCGCACCGAAGAACTCGCGCTGCATCTGCGCGCAGCGAAGAACAACGGCGTCACGCGCGACGAGATCAAGGAAGTGCTGCTGCAGACCGCGATCTACTGCGGCGTGCCAGCGGCGAATTCGGCGTTTCATCTTGCCGACAAAGTGTTCCGCGAAGAAGACGCGGCACAGGGCTGAAGTTTCAGACCGCCGCGTTACGTCGTTGCGCCATCGACCGGCACGTTCAACAACACCGCCCGCAACACCGTCTCCTTGATCGTCTCGCGCCAGTGCGCGAGCGCTGTCTTGTCCATCAGCGTTTCGCCGAGGAACGCGCTCAGCGTGTACTGGTTCGCGTTGTAGAAGTAGCCGAGCGACGCGATCATGATGTACACGTCGCGCGCGGCGATGTGTTCGCGGAACACACCTTGTGCGCGGCCCGCGTCGAGCAGCTTCTGCACGACCGAGATCGCGTAACCGGAAATCTCCCTTAGCTTCGACGATTTTTTCGCGTGCTTGCCCTGGTGCAGGTTCTCGCTCGACAGCAGCGTGACGAACTCCGGATGATCGAGGTAATACTGCCAGACGAATTCGACCATCTGCGACAGGCCGTGTACGGGGTCGTCGAGATCGAGATTCAGGTGGCTTTCTGCTTCGTTGAACTGCGTGTAGATCGTTTCCAGTACTTCGATGAAGAGTTGTTCCTTGCTGCCGAAGTAGTAATAAATCATTCGGTCATGGGACCGAGCGGCCTTCGAAATGCTCTCTATGCGCCCGCTCGCATAACCCTGTTTCGCGAACACCCTAATTGCCGCTTTCAGAATCTTCGCGCGCGTGTCCTGCGCCTGTTTCGCACGGATGCCGGTAGCACCGGGCTTGCGGACAGCGGTAGGACTCATGGACAGCCTCGCTTGAAAATCGGATGACGATAATGGTGATGGCAGCGCGCCGGCTGCATAAGAAGCGAGCGCGCTGCCATCATAACCAACCACACGTCAGTCGAACACTGGCGTTTCAACGCCCAGCACCTTGTGCAGCTTCGTGCTCGTCGTCGTGTACTGCATGTGGATCTTCTTGTCCGGGAAGATGTACGGCGCCGCGCCGAATGCGGCGAGCGCCGCTTCGTGGAAGCCCGACAGGATCAGTTTTTTCTTGCCCGGATAGGTGTTGATGTCGCCGACCGCGAAGATGCCCGGCACGTTCGTCTGGAATTTTTCGGTGTCGACGCCGATCTGTTTGCGCTCGATGCCGAGTCCCCATTGCGCGATCGGGCCCAGTTGCGGCGACAGTCCGAAGAACACCAGCAGGTGATCGAGTTCGAGCGTGCGCGTGACGCCGTCGCCGCCCGTCACCTTGAGCCGGTGCAGCGCATCGCCGCGATCCTCGAAACCGTTGACCTGGCCGATCAGGCATTGCATCGACATCTCGTCGCACAGCGCGCGCATCTTCGCGACCGACGCCGGCGCCGCGCGGAAATCGTCGCGGCGGTGCACGAGCACGACGCTCTGCGCGACGTCGACGAGATTGAGCGCCCAGTCGAGCGCCGAATCGCCGCCGCCGCAGATCACGATGTCCTTGTCGCGAAAGAGTTCCGGGTCGCGTACCCGGTAGAACAGTTGCCGCCCATGATGCCGGTCGATGCCGGCGACCTTCAGCGTACGCGGCTGGAACGAGCCGACGCCGGCGGCGATGAAGATCGTCTTCGCGATGAATTCGGTGTTGCGGCTCGTCCGTACGAAGAAGCGGCCGTCGTCGAGTCGTTCGACGATCTGCACTTCCTGGCTCAGGTGAAACGTCGCGCCGAACGGCTCGATCTGTTTCATCAGGTTGTCGGCGAGTTCCTGGCCGGTGCACATCGGCACGGCGGGAATATCGTAGATCGGTTTGTCGGGGTACAGCTCGACGCATTGCCCACCGACGACGGGCAGCGAATCGATCACATGTGCGCGGATTTCCAATAGGCCCAGCTCGAACACCTGGAAGAGGCCGACCGGCCCGGCACCGACGATCAATGCGTCGGTCTCGATGGGCGTTGGCGGTTCGGCGGGGGTGACGTGCTGGGTCGGACGGTCGGCGACCTCGTTCATGGGGTTCTCCTGCTTCGGATTTCAGATGAGTGGAAGGAACGACAGCGGTACAGCGATGCGTCGCTCGCCCGGCTCAGCGCTCGAGCAGCGACAGCTTGCCGGTCACGTCCTTCCACGCATCGGCGTCGGGCAACGGCGGCCCGGCTTTCGTCAGCGTAGGGAACACGACGGCGAGTTCGGCATTCAGCCCGACGAAAGCTTCCTGACCGGCAGGCAGATCGTCTTCGGCGTAAATTGCATTGACGGGGCACTCCGGAATGCACACCGCACAGTCGATGCATTCGTCGGGGTCGATCACGAGCATGTTGGGTCCGGCATGAAAGCAGTCCACCGGACAGACATCGACGCAATCGGTATAGCGGCAGCGGATGCAGGCTTCGGTCACGACATGAGTCATGGCAAGACTCCTTCGACAGGGTGCTGAGCGCGTGAAATGGCGCGGCGCAGCATTGGCGCGTGTAGGGGAAAAGACGTTGCGCAGTCTATTTTGATCGAGTAGATTTCAATCAAGTTTGGTGTAGCGGATACTACACGAATGGTAAGTGACCGCAACATTTTTCAAAATTGAAAATGCGGCGTGTCATAGAAAAGTGCCATGAAACAAGGTACTTTTTCGCCACGCAGGACCTGATGTAATGTCGTCGTATGGAACCCCACCCATGACTGAACATACGAAGGTCGATTTCGGTGCAGATCGCGTCGACGGTGCTACCGCCACGACGCCGGGACCCACCGTGCTCGAAAAAGCCGCGCCGCGCAGCGAGCGGATGGCGACCAACAAGATCGAATGCAACGCGTGTCCTGTGTTGTGCCAGATCTCGGAAGGACGGACCGGCGCGTGCGATCGCTATGCGAACGCGGATGGCCGGTTGATCCGCGTTGACCCGGTGTGCTTCGTGTCGCGCGGGGCGGTCGCGGATGAAGCGGCTGCGATCGAATTCGATGCGTCCAGCGCGACATCCCCTGCGGCCGCCGATGCATCACTCTTCGTCACCGGCGTCGGCGCATCGTCGACTTATCCCGACTACAAGCCCGCGCCGTTCATCGTGTCGTCGCGGCAGGACAACGTCGACATGGTGACGGTCGTCACCGAGGGCATCTTCAGCTACTGCAGCTTCAAGGTGAAGATCGACACCGACCGCTTTCTTGGCCCGGAACAATCGAACGTGCGCTGTCATGGCGAAATCGTCGGGCACGTCAGCACGGCCGAATATGGCTCGCAGATGCTGAGCCTCGGTGGTGTTCATCATCTGACCGGCGGCAGCAAGAAAGAAGGGCGCGTTACGTGCGACATGATGGAAGCGCTCGGCAACAAGAAAGCAGTCGAGCTGACGATCGACGGCGGCGCGAGTCTGGTGATCCGCGCGGGCGCGGCGCCGGTGGTCGACGGTGTCGAGGAACGACGCATGCGCGTCGGCTGCGGGTCGGCGACGATCGGCATCTTCGCGAAGCAATGGTTCGGTCATGTCGACGAAGTGGTTGTCGTCGACGATCACATCACCGGTGTGCTGACCGAACATCAGGCCGGACGTTGCCTCGGCATGACGCGCTCGGGCCTGAAAATTCGCGGCCGAAAATCGACGCCGGGCCGCTATTTTCAGGTCGCGAATCCGGGCATCGGCTGGGGCGGTACCGACATTCAGGATCCGCTGGCGATTGTCGAAGGTTTCGATCCGGAGGTCGCGCGGCCCGGCATGCGCGTGCTGATGGTGTCGACGACCGGCGAACACGCGCAGTGGTATGAACTCGACGCGAACCTCGTGCCTCAACCGGCCGAGATGCCCGACGCGGTGCGCAGCACGGTCGAGCGGATCGGCGAGAACTGCGAGCCGTCGCTGGCGACGGTGCTGTTCATCGGCGGCGCGGGCGGCAGTCTGCGCGCGGGCGCGACCGAGAATCCGGTGCGTCTCACGCGCGCGATCAAGGACCGGCTCGTCAACGTGACGTGCGGTGGTGCGCCCGCGTATGTGTGGCCGGGTGGCGGCATCACCGTGATGGTCGATGTCGCGCGGATGCCGGACCATTCGTTCGGCACGGTGCCGACTCCGGCGATCGTCGCGCCGATCGAATTCTCGATGACGCTCGATGCGTATCGCGATCTCGGCGGTCATATGGAAGCGGTGCAGCCGATCGAAACGGTGCTCGCGCGTGGGCCGGAACATGTCGAAGGTGCGCCGCTTGCGCGTCGTACGATTGCGCGGCATCCGGACAATCCGTGGCCGCTTGGCATTTCGCCGATGCTTGGGTGATGACGATGAACGCGACCGTTGCCACTGCTACGCCCGTCACGCTTGCCACCGTCGAAACGGCAGCAAGCGGTGCGACGCGTGCGCGTCTGGCTGACGGTCGCTGGCATTTGCAGCATGGTCCGATTGATATCATCGTGGGCGCGGACGGAAATGCGGATGCGTTGCAAGCAGCACACGACGCATGCTGGCAACGCTTCGCTGACGTACTTGCGGAACTGGTCGGTGAATTGCCGCTGCTGCGCCGGCCTTTGTGTGCCGACGCAACGCTGGATGACAACCCATGCACCGGCCCGATCGCACGCCGCATGTGGTCCGCTTGCTATCCCCATCGCGCGCACTACATCACGCCGATGGCCGCAGTCGCGGGCAGCGTCGCCGACGAACTGATCGCGTCATTTGCGCGGCCAGGCGTCACGCGTGCATTCGTCAACAACGGCGGCGACATCGCGCTGCATCTGACCGACGGCGAGCATTACCGCATCGGCGTATTCGCCGATCTCGCCGCATTTGATGGCAGCATCACGAACACGCTCGACGCACACCTGACACTCGATGCATCGATGCCCATACGCGGCATCGCAACGAGCGGCTGGCGTGGCCGCAGCTTCAGCCTCGGTATCGCCGACAGCGCGACCGTGCTCGCACACAGTGCGGCGGACGCGGACGCCGCTGCGACGATTGTCGCGAACGCAGTCGATCTCGATCACGCCGGCATCGTGCGACGTCCCGCATCGTCGCTGAAGGACGACAGCGATCTCGGCGAATTACCCGTTACTGTCGACGTGCCGCTGCTACCGCCGCCGCTCGTCGACTTCGCGCTTGAACGTGGCGCGCGCGTCGCGCAGCGTCTGTGCGACGACGGCACGATCGCGGGCGCAGCACTCTTTCTGCAACGTCGAGCGCGTGCAACAGGCATCGCTGCGCGCGACCCATCTCTTACCGAGTCGGACAACACCCAACCGGCCCGCACCCCCGACCCAATGGAGGCGTCGTGTTCGAAATACGCCGCGTGCTGACGCACGTCGAAGACATTTTTCACGAATTCGGGCCGCCGCCCGCGCATCCGCTGCGACGCGGCGCGCTCGCCGCGGTGATGACTAATCCGTTCGCGGGCCGGTACGAGCCGCAGATCGATCACGCGATGGAACTGCTGAAACCGATTGGCGTTGCGCTTGCGAATCGATTGCTCGAAGCGATGGCGGTTCCGCACGAGGCGATTGAGGGCTATGGCAAGGGAGCAATCGTGGGGTCGAGGGGCGAACTTGAACACGGTGCGCTGTGGCATGTACCGGGCGGTTACGCGATGCGAGAGCTACTGGAAAAACACGGCGTGCCGACCAACGCAATCGTCCCGTCGACGAAAAAAGTCGGCGCGCCGTCCACCGCGCTCGACGTGCCGATGACGCATGTGAACGCGAGCTACGTGCGCAGCCATTTCGATGCGATAGAAGTCCGCGTACCCGGCGCACCCGCTGCCGACGAGGTGGTGTACATCCTGGCGATGAGCACCGGACAGCGCGTGCATGCGCGCGTCGGCGGGCTGTCGAAGGATGCGATTACCGGCAAGGACGGCTTGCGCTGAACGCACCGGCAATGCACACGCAAACGCAGAACAGAAACACCGAAAGAACCCGGAGAACAACATGGCAATCAAGCTTCGCAAGCTGATCGTGCAGGTCGACGAGACGTGCATCGAGATGGGACAGACGATCGATCCGCCGGTGCGCCGCGCGGTCGCAATCGCGGTGATCGACAATCCTTATGCAGGCAGCTATGCGCCTAAACTCGACGCGCTGATCGAAGCCGGCGAAGAACTCGGCGGACTGCTCGGCCAGCGCTGCGTCGAAGCGCTCGGCATCGCACCCGGCGACGCGCAGAGCTACGGCAAGGCTGCGATCGTCGGCGAGGCGGGTGAGCTTGAACACGCGGCGGCGATCCTGCATCCGAAGCTCGGCACGCCGCTGCGCGCCGCAGTGCAGAAAGGCGCGGCGCTCGTGCCGTCGGCGAAGAAGATGGGCACGCTCGGCACCGCGATCGATGTGCCGCTCGGCCACAAGGACGCCGCCTTCGTGCGCAGCCATTTCGATGCGATCGAAGCCCGTGTTTCCGACGCGCCGCGCGCGAACGAGATCGTCGTCGCGGTCGCGGTGACGGCGGGCGGCCGTCCGCTGCCGCGCATCGGCGGGTTGCAGGTGAGCGAGATCAAGGGCGAAGACGGTTTGCGCTGATTTATTTCGCTGGTAGTGTCGTGTGGAGCGCCGCGCTTCATGCGGCTCCGCGGTATCGATGGACCCGTACCGTACGACGTCCGGGCAAGCTGAGGACCCGATGCTTTCGAATCTGCTGGTACAACTCGTCAACGGACTCGCCGACGCGTCTGCGCTGTTTCTCGTCGCGGCGGGCCTGTCGCTGATCTTCGGCGTGACGCGCATCGTCAACTTTGCGCATGGGTCGTTCTACATGATCGGCGTGTACGTCGCGTACACGCTGACGACCCGTTTCGGCGCGACGTTCGGCGGATTCTGGCTGTCGGTGGTGGGTGCGGCGCTCGCGGTCGCGGTGCTCGGCGCGCTCGTCGAATTCGTCGTGCTGCGGCGGATCTATCAGGCACCCGAGCTGTTCCATCTGCTCGCCACGTTCGCACTCGTGCTGATCTTTCGCGATGCGACTTTGTGGCTGTGGGGTCCGGAGGATCTGTTCGGCCCGCGTGCGCCGCATCTGTCGGGCTCGGTTCAACTGCTCGGTCATGCGCTGCCTACTTACGACATCGCGTTGATCGTGATCGGCCCTGTTGTGTTGCTGCTGCTCTGGTACGCACTCACGCGCACGCGCTGGGGCACGCTGGTGCGTGCGGCGACGCAGGATCGCGAGATGCTTGGTGCGCTCGGTATCAATCAGGCGTGGCTCTTTACCGGCGTGTTCTTCGCAGGCGCGTTTCTCGCGGGGCTCGGCGGTGCGTTGCAGGTGCCGCGGATGTCCGCAAATCTGTCGCTCGATCTCGATACGATCGGTAATGCGTTTGTCGTCGTCGTCGTGGGTGGGATGGGCTCCATTCCCGGCGCGTTCGTCGCCGCGCTGCTGATCGCGGAGATCAAGGCGCTGTGCATCGGCATCGGACATGTATCGATCTTTGGCCTCGACCTGTCGTTGAGCCGCTTCACGCTGGTGGCTGAATTCGTCGTGATGGCGGTGGTGCTGGTCGTGCGGCCGTGGGGTTTGCTCGGTCGTGCGAGCGCAGCGGTGCGCGCGATGGCTGCGCCCGAGGCGCCGTTGCGTCCCGCAGGAAAACGGCTGCGCTGGCTCGCGGTACTCGTCCTTGCGGTGCTCGCGCTCGCTCCGCTCGCGGCCAACGCGTTTCCGTACATGCCGGTGCTGCTCGTCGAAATCCTGATCGCGGTGCTGTTCGCGGCGAGCCTGCATTTCATCATGGGCCCCGGCGGCATGCATTCGTTCGGGCATGCCGCGTATTTCGGGCTCGGTGCATACGGTGCCGCGCTATTCCTCAAGGTGCTCGCGCTGCCGATGGAAGCGGCATTGCTGCTCGGTCCGTTGCTCGCGGCCGGTGGCGCGCTTGTGTTCGGCTGGTTCTGCGTGCGGCTGTCGGGCGTCTATCTTGCGATGCTGACGCTCGCGTTCGCGCAGATCGTCTGGTCAGTCGTGTTTCAGTGGGACGACGTGACGGGCGGTAGCAACGGGCTGCTCGGACTGTGGCCGTCGAACTGGCTGTCGTCGCCGGTTGCGTACTACTACCTGACGCTCGTGTGCGCGGCGATCGGCGTGTGGCTGCTGCGTCGAATGCTGTTCTCGCCGCTCGGCTATGCGATGCGCGCGTCGCGCGATTCGGTGCTGCGTGCGGAAGCGATCGGTATCGACGTGAAGCGCGTGCAATGGGCCGCGTTCGTCGTTGCTTCGCTGTTTTGCGGACTCGCCGGTTCGCTGTACGCGTTCTCGAAAGGCACGATCTCGCCGGAAGTGATCAGCGTGAGCCGTTCGGTCGACGGTCTGGTGATGGTGCTGCTCGGCGGATTGCAGACGTTGACCGGGCCGGTGGTCGGTGCTGCCGTGTTCACGTGGCTGCAGGACACTGTCGCGCGTCAAACGGATTACTGGCAGGCGCTGCTCGGCGCCGCGATCCTGCTGCTTGTGATTGCGTTTCCGCAGGGGATTGTCGGGTTCGTGCGCGAGCGCTTTGGTGGCGACTCCGATGCCGATACGAAGAATGGCGATGCGCCCAATACAACTGCGCACGCACAACCCACCGCGATAAAGGAGGGCCTATGAGCCTGCTGCGCGTCGCGGGTTTATCGAAAGCGTTCGGCGGACTGACCGCTGTCGACGACGTGAGTTTTGATCTCGCCGCCGGTCAACTGCTGGCGTTGCTCGGGCCGAACGGCGCGGGCAAGTCGACGTGTTTCAACATGGTCAACGGACAGTTGCGTCCGTCGGCGGGATCGATCCAGCTCGACGGTCACGAACTGGTTGGCATGCGGCCGCGCGATATCTGGCGGCTCGGCGTCGGCCGTACGTTCCAGATCGCTGCGACGTTCAATTCGATGACCGTGCTTGAAAACGTGCAGATGGCGCTGGTGTCGCGCGAACGCAAGCTGTTCGGTCTTTGGAAACCGGCCGCATCGTGGCACGCGGACGAAGCGCTCGAACTGCTCGAAAAGGTCGGCATGGCCGCGGACGCGCATCGTTCGTGCGGCGTGCTCGCGTACGGTGACGTGAAGCGCGTCGAACTCGCGATCGCGCTCGCGAATCGTCCCAAATTGCTGCTGATGGACGAGCCGACCGCCGGCATGGCGCCGCAGGAACGCAACGCGTTGATGGCGCTGACCAAGCGGCTGGTTATCGAACGCAACATCGGTGTGCTGTTCACCGAGCACAGCATGGACGTCGTGTTCGCTTACGCAGACAAAATGATTGTCCTCGCGCGCGGCAAGCTGATCGCCGAAGGCGACGCCGAATCGATCCGCAACGACACGCGCGTGCAGGAGGTCTACTTCGGCACGGGCAAGACGTTTCAGCCGCGTGCGCCGCTTGCATCGTCCGCGTCGGGATCGGGAGCGCTGCAATGACCACAACCAGCGAGCCGCTGCTGAAAGTCTCCGGCCTCAACGCGTTCTACGGCCGCGCGCACATCCTGTTCGATGTGAACCTCGAAGTCGGACGCGGCGAAGTCGTCGCGCTGATGGGCCGCAACGGCGCGGGTAAATCGACGACGATGAAAGCGGTGATGGGTCTGCTGCCGCGTCGCGAAGGACACGTGACGTTTCGCGGCACCGACATCGGCACGCTGCCGCCGTATCGCATCTCGCGGATGGGCATGGGCTTCGTGCCCGAGGACCGGCGCGTGTTCAGCGATCTGACCGTGCTGGAAAATCTCGACACGGGTCGTCAGCCGCCGCGCGACGGTGCGCCGCAATGGACGCCCGACAAACTGTTCCGCCTGTTTCCGAATCTCGGCGAAATGCCGAAGCGCCCCGGTGGCCAGATGAGCGGCGGCGAGCAGCAGATGCTCACCGTGTCGCGCACGCTGATGGGCAATCCGTACCTCGTGCTGCTCGACGAACCGTCGGAAGGCGTAGCGCCGGTGATCGTCGAGCAGATGGCGAACATGATTCTCGAACTGAAGCGCGAGGGGCTGTCGATCCTGTTGTCCGAACAGAACCTGCACTTCGCCGAGCTGGTCAGCGATCGCGCGTACGTGCTCGAAAAAGGGCAGATCCGCTTCGGCGGCACGATCGACGAACTCGCGCGGAACGAAACGGTCAGGCGCGCTTATCTGAGTGTCTGACGCCGTAACGTCGCGCTGTGCGCGAGCTGTTCAAAGGAGAGAGACAGATGGCGGTAGAGACGTTGGCAGGCACATCGGGCAAGGTCGTCGTGAAGCACATCGGACTGCTGCTGTCCGGTGACATCGACAATCCCGTGCTCGATGCGGACACGCTGGTGATCGACGACGGCACGATCGTCGCGGTCGGCAAGGAGAAGGACTGCGACACCGAAGGCGCGCGCACGACGATCGATTGCAAGGGCACGGCGGTGGCGCCAGGGCTGATCGATTCGCACGTGCATCCGGTGTTCGGCGACTGGACGCCCCGGCAAAACCAGATGGGCTGGATCGAATCGAATCTGAACGGCGGCGTGACGACGATGATCTCCGCCGGCGAAGTGCATCTGCCGGGTCGCCCGAAGGATATCGTCGGTCTGAAGGCGCTCGCGATCACCGCGCAGCGCTCGTTCGAAGGGATGCGCGGCGCGGGTGTCGGCGGCGGCGTGAAGGTGCTGGCCGGCGCGCCGGTGATCGAGAAGGGGATGGTCGAGGCCGACTTCAAGGAACTCGCCGACGCGGGCGTGAAGCTGCTCGGCGAAGTCGGACTCGGCAGCGTGAAGGCCGGCGAGGAAGCGGCGCAGATGGTCGCGTGGGCGCGCAAGTACGGCATCCAGAGCACGATCCACACGGGCGGTCCGTCGATTCCCGGCTCGGGGCTGATCGATCGCGACGTCGTGCTCGAAGCCGACGCCGACGTGATCGGCCACGTCAACGGCGGGCACACGTCGCTGTCGTACCGGCACGTGTGCGATCTGTGCGAGCAATCCACCCGCGCGCTCGAAATCGTCCACAACGGTAACGAACGCATCGCGCTGCTCACCGCGCGTCACGCGATCGAACTGAAGTGTCCGCACCGGATCATCCTCGGCACCGACAGCCCGGCCGGTTCCGGCGTGCAACCGCTCGGCATCCTGCGGATGATCGCGCTGATCTCGAGCCTCGCCGACGTGCCCGCCGAAATCGCGTTCTGCTTCGCGACCGGCAACACCGCGCGGCAACGCAATCTGCGTCAAGGACTGATCGAAGCCGGCCGTCCCGCCGACCTCGTGTTCATGGACCGCGCACAGCACACGGCGGCCGACACGCTGCTCGAAAGCGTGCAGCTCGGCGATATTCCGGGCGTGGGGATGGTGATGATCGACGGGTTGATCCGCTGCCGGCGCAGCCGCAACACGCCGCCCGCGACCGAAGTACCGGTCGTGCTGTAACGTACCGCGCGTCTACGCCGATGAACCGCCCCGTGCCCCTGACGCTCGACGTGAACGGCGCGACGCATTCGCTCGCCGTCGATCCCGATACGCCGCTGCTGTATCTGCTGCGTAACGATCTCGCGCTGAACGGTCCGAAGTTCGGCTGCGGGCTCGGCGAGTGCGGTGCGTGCACGGTGCTGCTCGACGGCATGCCGACGCGCTCTTGCGTGACGACCGCGCGCGTCGCGCAGGGTCGCGCGATCGTCACGCTCGAAGGGCTCGGCACGCGCGCGGCGTTGCATCCGGTGCAGCAGGCATTCATCGACGAAGACGCCGCGCAGTGCGGCTACTGCCTGAACGGCATGATCATGACGACGAAGGCGCTGCTCGATCGCGATCCGCAGCCGAGCATGGAGACGATCCGGCGCGAGCTGTCGCGGAATCTGTGTCGCTGCGGGACGCATGTCGAGATTTTGCGCGCGGTGCAGCGGGCGGTGGAGTTGCTAGCTGACGAACGGCGAGCGAAGGCATCGGCAGTCGCGCAGACGGCAGTACACGAAAACGCAACCGGGGATCGCTCATGACCGGCCCCGACTTCGGCGTGTCGCGCGGGCCGCAGCAGCCTCAGTCGCCAGGCACACGTCGACTCGATCTCGAATCGAACGTGCTGATCGTCTCGCGCATGCCCCAGGCGCCGGTGAAGCCCGCGCCGGGTCAGCCGGGTTCGCGCTCTTCGTATGTGCCGACTGCGGCGGAACGGTTCATAGCAGTGTGTGGCGACGGCAGCATCGTAGCGTTCAACGGGCACGTCGATCTCGGCACCGGCATTGGTACCGCGCTCGCGCAGATCGTCGCCGAAGAACTGGACGTGCCGCTGTCGCGCATATCAATCGTGCTCGGCCACACCGGCGACGTGCCGAACCAGGGCCCGACGATCGCGAGCGCGACGATCCAGATTTCCGCCGTGCCGTTGCGTGCGGCCGCTGCGCAGGCGCGCCGCTTTCTGATCGCCGAAGCGGCCACACATTTCGCGTGCGACGTGACTGCGCTCGACGTGCGCGACGGCATCGTCTATCCGCGCGATTCAACGCCCGCGCAAGGCATCGGCTACGGCGAGCTGATCGCGGGACGCCGGATCGAACTACCGCTCGCACTCGATACGCCGGTGAAAGCACCGGAGGACTACCGCATCGTTGGACGCCGGACGCCGCGCATCGACATTCCCGCGAAGGCCGTCGGCGAGCCGGCGTTCGTGCACGACGTGCGCGTGCCGGGCATGCTGCACGGACGCGTCGTGCGCCCGCCGTATGCGGGCGTCGCGCAGGGCGATTTCATCGGACACTCGCTGCTGCGGGTCGACGAGGCATCGATCGCGCATCTGCCGGGGATCGTGAAGGTGGTGGTGATTCGCGATTTCGTCGGCGTGGTGGCCGAGCGCGAGGAGATCGCACAGCAGGCCGCGAAACAGCTAGACGTGCGCTGGAAACCCGATGCGCACGAAGCGCTGCCGCCGCTCGACACAAGCGAAGCGGTCGAGGCTGCGTTGCGTGCGAATCCGGCGAAGCGGCGCGATCTGGTGATCGAAGGCGACGTCGACGCGGCGCTTGCGCAGACCGGTCAGACGCTCGAACGCACGTACGTGTGGCCGTTTCAGATGCATGCATCGATCGGACCGTCGTGTGCGGTGGCTGATTATCGCGAAGGCGCGGTGACGGTCTGGTCGGGGACGCAGAATCCGCATTCGCTGCGCGCCGATCTCGCGCTGCTGCTCGGCATCGACGAAGCGGGTGTCGACGTCGTGCGCAAGGATGCATCGGGTTGCTATGGCCGCAATTGTGCCGACGACGTCGCCGCCGATGCCGCGCTGCTGTCGCGCGCGGTCGGGCAGCCGGTACGCGTGCAGTTGTCGCGCGAGGACGAGCACGCGTGGGAACCGAAGGGTGCCGCGCAATTGATGGACGTACGCGGCGCGCTCGACGCGGACGGACAACTCGCGGGCTACGACTTCGCGACACGCTATCCGTCGAACGATGCACCGACGCTCGCACTGCTGCTGACCGGTGCAATCTCGCCGCAGCCGCAGGTGTTCGAGATGGGCGACCGGACGGCAGTGCCGCCGTACGACTACCGCAGCCTGCGGATCGTCTGTGACGATACGCCGCCGATCGTGCGTGCATCGTGGCTGCGTGGCGTATCGGCGTTGCCGAACACGTTCGCGCACGAATCGTTCATCGACGAACTCGCCGCGCAGGCCGGCGTCGATCCGGTCGAATTCCGCCTGAAGCATCTGACCGATCCGCGCGCGATCGATCTCGTGAAAGCGGTTGCGGAGAAGGCGGAGTGGACGCCACGCAACGCGACTGAGAACCGCGAGCGTGCAGAAGAAGCAGAACCCGCAAGCGATATCCTGCGCGGCCGAGGCTTCGCCTACGCACGCTACGTCCACAGCAAATTCCCCGGCTTCGGCGCCGCATGGTCCGCATGGGTCGCCGACGTCGAAGTGAACCGGCGCAGCGGCGAGCTGATGGTGACGCGCGTCGTCGCCGGCCAGGACACCGGCACGATGGTGAACCCCGACGGCGTGCGTCACCAGATCCACGGCAACGTGATCCAGGCGACGAGCCGCGCGCTGAAAGAACGCGTGACGTTCGGCGACAACGCGGTGACGAGCCAGGAGTGGGGCGCGTATCCGATCCTCACGTTCCGCGAAGTGCCGGTGATCGACGTCGTGATGATGCAGCGTCACGGCGAGCCGCCGATGGGCGCCGGCGAATCGGGGTCGCTGCCCGGCGCCGCCGCGATCGCGAACGCGCTGTACGACGCGACCGGCGTGCGCTTTCGGAGGCCGCCGTTCACGCCCGATGTGATCCGCGCGGCGCTCGCCGATGCGCAGGCCGAAGAAGCGAAGGCGCGTCGTCGCAAGCGCTGGCGTTTCGGGTTTCTCGGCGCACTCGCGGCGGGGGCGGCGGGGTGGCTCGGCGCGTGGTCGATTGCACCCGCGCCGATTGCACCGATCGCGCCGCCGCTCGCGAGTTCGTTCGCGCCCGAGCTGATCGCACGCGGCAAGCTGCTCGCCGCAGCCGGCGATTGCGCGGTGTGCCACACCGCGAGTCACGGCGTGCCGAATGCGGGCGGCCGTCCGCTCGACACGCCGTTCGGCACCATCTACACGACTAACATCACGCCCGATTCGCAGACCGGCATCGGCAACTGGTCGCTCGAAGCGTTCACGCGCGCGATGCGCAAAGGCATCCATCGCGACGGCCGGCACCTGTACCCCGCGTTTCCGTACACCGCATTCCAGAACGTCTCCGACGACGACATGAAAGCGCTGTACTCGTACCTGATGGCGCAGACGCCGGTGCGCTCGAGACCGCCGCAGACGTCGCTTGCATTCCCGTTCAGCATGCGTCCGTTGATGGCCGCGTGGAACGGGCTGTTCCTGCGCCGCACCGCATTCGCGGAGCAGCCCGCGCAGAGCGCGCAATGGAATCGCGGCGCGTATCTCGTCAACGGACTCGGTCATTGCAGCGCGTGTCATTCGCCGCGCAATGCATTCGGCGCGGAGAAAGCGGGCGCCGCGTTTCTCGGCGGCGGCGAAGCGGACGGCTGGCATGCGCCTGCGTTGACGTCGCTGTCGGATGCGCCGGTGCCGTGGAACGAGGACGAACTGTTCAGTTATCTGCGGCATGGCCATGCGCCGCTGCACGGTGTCGCGGCAGGGCCGATGGCGCCTGTCGTCAGCGAACTGGCCGAACTGCCCGACAGCGACATTCGCGCGATGGCGAGCTACCTCGCATCGTTTAATCCGGCGGAGCCGAATGCGAATCCGCATGCGCTCGCGCAGGCATACGAACAGGCGGCCGGCAGCCGCGTCGCGGTCGAGATGTCGACGGGCGTCGGTGCGCGGCTCTTCGACGGCGCGTGCGCCGCGTGTCATCACACCGGCAGCGGACCGCAGCTGTTCGGCGCGCATCCGTCGCTTGCGCTCAATACGAATCTGCACGGCGCGGCGCCGGATAATCTGATTCGCGTGATTCTCGACGGGATCGGCTCGCCGGCTCGCCCCGAACTCGGTACGATGCCGGCTTACCGCGACAGTTTCAACGATAAACAGATCGCCGAACTCGTGTCGTACATGCGACGCCAGTTCGCGGGCGGCAAGCCCGAATGGCAGAACGTCGAGGCAACAGTCGCGCGAGTTCGCGCGGCGCCGCGCGCAGAGTGAGCGCGATGTTGTCGATGTCGTATCAGCCGCTTTGTTTTTGCAGTCCGTAACCGCTTTCCCGCAATGCCTTCGATAACGGAGAAAAAGCATGACCACGCGCGCACGATGGATGACCCGCTTGACTGTCTCGCTTACTGTCTCGTTAACGCTGACGCTCGCCGCCACCGGCGCGCTCGCGCAGCAGACGATCAAGATCGGTGAGATCAACAGCTACAAGGCGCAGCCCGCCTTTCTCGGGCCCTACAAGAACGGCTGGAATCTCGCGCTCGATCAGGTGAACGCGGCGGGCGGCGTGCTCGGCAAACAGCTTGAAGTCGTCTCGCGCGACGACAACGGCAATCCGGGCGACACGATCCGCGTCGCGCAGGAACTGATCGCGCGCGAGCAGGTGCAACTGCTATTCGGCGGCTTCCTGTCGAACACCGGTCTCGCGCTGACCGACTTCGCGAAACAGCGTCGCATTTTCTTCCTCGCCGCCGAACCGCTGACCGACAAGATCGTCTGGGCCGACGGCAACAAGTACACGTACCGGCTGCGTCCGTCGACGTACATGCAGGTCGCGATGCTCGTGCCCGAAGCGGCGAAGCTGCACAAGCAGCGCTGGGCGGTGGTGTATCCGAACTACGAGTACGGGCAGTCGGCGGTCGCGACGTTCAAGAAACTGCTGAAGGCCGCGCAACCCGACGTGCAGTTCGTCTCTGAACAGGCGACGCCGCTCGGCAATCTCGACGCCGGCGCCGTGACCCAGGCGCTCGCCGACGCGAAGCCCGATGCGATCTTCAACGTGCTGTTCGGCGCGGACCTCGGCAAGTTCGTTCGTGAGGGCAATACGCGCGGTCTGTTCAAGGATCGCAGTGTCGTGTCGCTGCTGACCGGCGAGCCCGACTATCTCGACCCGCTCGGCGCCGAAGCGCCGACCGGCTGGATCGTCACCGGCTACCCGTGGTATTCGATCGACACGCCGGCGAACAAGACTTTCGTCGATGCGTATCGCGCGAAGTATCACGACTATCCGCGGCTGGGATCGGTGGTCGGTTATTCGGCGTTGATGTCGATCGCGAACGGGATCAAGAAGGCTGGTTCGACTGATCCGGACAAACTGGCCGCCGCGTTCAAGGGACTCGACGTGAACACGCCGTTCGGACCGATCACGTACCGCGCGCAGGACAACCAGTCGACGATGGGCGCGTACGTAGGCGTGACCGGCGTGAAGGACGGCAAGGGCATAATGACGTCGTACCGTTATATCGATGGTGCGAGCGTGCAGCCGTCGGATGCCGAAGTGAAGAAGCTGCGGCCGGCGGAGTGATCTGCTTTTTGCGGTACCTGTAGTAGCGCATGCCGCGTCGGGTTGCTGCTGATGCACGCAACCCGACGCATTCATCCCGACGATCCGTCACTCCTCCGCATCGTGTTCGGCGACGAAGCGCCGCAGATACGCGAGCACGGCGGCTTCCGTCGCGCGATGATCCGCGGGGCTCTTCGATCCCGCGTTCTCTTCGTCGCCGAACAGCGTCGGCGGCGCATCGTGCACGTCGACTTCGTACCCTTCGCGGTAGATGCGGATTTCGTGCAGACCCCCCGCGTATTCGGCGATCCAGTGAATTCCTTCGATATGGGCGCCCGCCCGGACTGACGGTGGTTTCATGCGACGTCTCCCGTTTTCCGATCGGGCCGGACAATGTGCCGGCCGGTTTCATCACCATACGCCGTCGTCGCGGGCGATGCACGTGATCCCGTGTGTGCATCGAGCGCCGACACGACAAGGCACGCGCGTTGCTGCATGACAGGACCCACAGCATATTTCCGGAGGACTGTCATGCCCGACAGGCAAACCGTGTCACGCGCCCGCGCCGACAAGCGCGCGGGCAACGCCCCGAGTACGCAGGCGGGTGAGTTCGTCAAGGACGAGGTCGATCGCGTTCGCGCCGGCAAGCACGGCGTGAAATCGGCAAAGCAGGCGATAGCGATCGGACTGTCGAAAGCGCGTCGCGCGGGCGTCGATCTGAAGGCTCCGAAGAAGGGGGCGACGAGCGAAACGACTCGCCGCAAAGCCGCAGCCGATCATGCTGCCGGTCAGCACGAGGGGACCGCGAAGAAGAAGCGTGCGAGCAGCGAGTCGACGGCGAAGCGCGCCCGCACCAGCGAAGCGGTGCTCAAGCGAGAGAGCGGTCGGGGAGCGTCGAGCGCGTCGATGTCGAAGCAGGCAAAGTCGGCGGCGGCGCATCGGCCGGCGGCAAGCCGCTCAGCTGCGGCGAAGAAAGCAGCGAAGACGAAGGGGGCGGCGGGGCGGTCGGCGGCTGCGAAGAAGGCGGCGCAGACGCGGGCAGCGCGCGCGCATCGCTAAACGTTTTCGCCTCAAAGAACCGCGCCGGGCAATCGGATCAACCGACGCCCGGCGCAACACCGCTACGCTTACTGCACAGTAGCCAGCACCTCACGCACCGTCCCGAAGATCCGCGCAATCTGTTCCTCATCGACGATCAGCGGCGGCGAGAACGCCAGAATGTCACCGGTGAAGCGCACCAGCACGCCCGCCTCGAAGCATTTGACGAACGCTTCGTACGCGCGTGCGCCCGGCGCGCCGTCGCGCGATTCGAGTTCGATACCGGCGACGAGCCCGAGATTGCGGACGTCCTTCACATGCTTCGCGTCGCGCAACGCGTGCGCGGCGTTTTCGAATGCCGGTGCGAGGCCGGCGGCGCGCGCGAACAGATCGTCGCGACGATACAGGTCGAGCGTCGCGATCGCGGCGGCTGCCGCGGCCGGGTGCGCCGAATACGTGTAGCCGTGGAACAGTTCGATTGCGCCCGGCGCACCGCCGTTCACGACGGTGTCGTGGATCGTGCGGCTCGCGGCCACCGCGCCCATCGGAATCGCGGCGTTGTTGATCGCTTTTGCCATCGTCAGCAGATCGGGCGTCACGCCGAAATACTCGCTCGCCGTCGCTTTGCCGAGGCGGCCGAAACCGGTGATCACTTCATCGAAAATCAGCAGGATGCCGTGCTTCGTGCAGATGTCGCGCAGACGTTGCAGATAGCCCTGCGGCGGAATCAGCACGCCCGTCGAACCGGCGACCGGCTCGACGATCACGGCCGCGATCGTCGATGCGTCGTGCAGCGTGACGAGGCGTTCGAGTTCGTCCGCGAGATGCGCGCCCCACGCGGGCTGACCCTTCGAGAACGCGTTGTGCTCGAGGTTGTGCGTGTGCGGCAGATGATCGACCGACGGCAGCAGCGCGCCGGAATACGTCTTGCGATTCGGCGCAATCCCGCCGACCGAAATCCCGCCGAAGCCCACGCCGTGATAACCGCGCTCGCGACCGATCAAGCGGGTGCGCTGGCCTTCGCCACGCGCGCGGTGATACGCGAGCGCGATCTTCAGCGCGGTGTCGACCGATTCGGAACCCGAGTTCGTGAAGAAGATGCGGTCGAGTCCGGTGGGCATCAGCTCCGCGACTTTCGACGCTGCTTCGAACGCGAGCGGGTGACCCATCTGGAAGGTCGGCGCGAAGTCGAGCGTCGAGAGCTGCTGCGTGATCGCGGCGACGATCTCGTCGCGGCTGTGACCCGCGTTCACGCACCACAGACCGGCGCAACCGTCGAGGACTTCGCGACCGTCGGTCGTGCGGTAGTACATACCCTTCGCCGATTCCAGCATGCGCGGCGCGGCCTTGAACTGGCGATTGGCGGTGAACGGCATCCAGAAAGACGACAGGTCGTCGATGACGGGGCGCGAAGTCATGAAATTCTCCTTGAAGGGCGCGTGGGACGAGACGTTGGACGTTGCGCAACTGTAGCGCCCGGGGTTAAATGACGCACATAAACAGTTCACCCATTGTGCTGCTGACTGTGCTGGCGAAACGGCGTGAACTGTGCTGCTCCATTGGCTTTTTTCCCCATGATCGAACTGGAACTGGATCGCGACCGACGTACCGCGCCGACGCTCGTCGAGCAACTGGTGCAGGGCTTCGCGCACGCGATCGAAGCGCACACGCTGCGCGCGGGCGCGTTGCTGCCGTCGGTGCGGCAGCTCGCGCAGCGTTATCAGCTGAGCACCTTTACCGTCACCGAGGCGTACAACCGTCTTGTTTCGATGGGTCTCGTGGTCGCGCGTCGCGGGTCCGGTTATCGCGTCGCACCGCGCGATGCGCCGCGCGCGAGCGCCGGCCAGTGGCAGTCATGGCAGCCGCCGAGTCTGACCGCGACGTGGCTGCTGTCCGACGTGTTCGCCGATCGCTCGGTGCCGATCAAGGCGGGCGGCGGCTGGCTGCCGAACGAGTGGATCAACGAGAGCGGGTTGCAGCACGCGCTGCGCGCGCTGTCGCGCGTGCCGGCCGCGCGCCTCGGCGACTACGGACAGCCATACGGTTTCGTGCCGCTGCGCGAGCGGATCGCGGAACAGCTCGACCGTCACGGCTTGCCCGTCGACGTCGCGAACGTGCTGCTTACGCAGGGCGCGACGCAGGGGCTCGACCTCATCGTGCGGACATTGCTGCGCGCGGGCGATGCAGTGATCGTCGAAGATCCGGGCTACTGCAATCTGCTGCAGATCCTGAAGCTCGCCGGGCTAAGCGTGCACGGCGTGCCGCGCACGCCGGCCGGCATCGATACCGACGCGCTCGAAACGCTGGTCGCCGCGCATCGGCCGAAAGCGATCTTCGTCAACACGACGCTGCAGAATCCGACCGGCGCGACCTTCAACATGGCCGCCGCGTTTCGTCTGCTGCAGGTCGCGGAGCGGCACGGGATGTGGGTGATCGAAGACGATGTGAGCCGCGAACTCGCGCCGCCCGGTGCGCCGCTGTTTGCTGCGCTCGAAGGTCTGCGGCGCGTGCTGTACGTCGGTGGTTTTTCGAAGACGGTGACGCCCGCGCTGCGCTGCGGCTACGTCGTCGCCGAACGCGACGTACTGCGCGAACTCGCGCGGACGAAGATGGCGGTGGGGCTCACGTCGTCGGAGACGATTGAGCGGATAGTGGACAAGGTGATGCTGGAGGGGCGCTACGCGCGTCACGTCGACGCGGTGAACGAGCGGCTGAAGGCCGCACATCTCGCGGTCGAGGCGCGGCTCGATGCGCTCGGGCTCGACGTGTTTCACCGGCCGCGCGCGGGGTTGTTCCTGTGGGCGAAGTTGCCGGTCGAACCCGAACGTGCCGCCGATATCGCGACCGCCGCGCTCGCCGACGGCATCTGGCTCGCGCCGGGCTCGTACTTCCGTCCCGACGACGCGCCGAGCGCGTGGTTCCGTTTCAACGCGCCGTACTCGACGGACGACGCGTTGTGGCGGTTTATCGAGAAGATTCGCTAGCTCGCGTTCGTTACGCGAGTAGTTTCAACGCAATCGGATACAACGTCGCGACGAGCAGCAGCGCCATCACCAGATTGAACGCACGCAGCCACACCGGCTTCGCAAGCAGCCGACGCATTGCTGTGCCGAACGCCGCCCACAAACAGATGCACGGCAGCCCAATCACGTAGAACAGCACGGCCATCAGCGTCGCGTTGAGACCGTAGTCGGCGCTCAGATGGATGGTCGTCGCGGCGGTCAGCACCATCATCCACGCCTTCGGATTGATCCACTGAAACGCGATCGCTTCGTGAAAGCGCATCGGACGACGATCGCCATTGCGCACCTGCACCTGCCCCGACGTCGCGATCTTCCACGCGAGGTACAGCAGATAGACCACGCTCGCGGTTTCGAGCACCGTGTACAGCAGCGGCCAGCGATGAAACGCTTCGCCGAGTCCGAAGCCGACCGCGAGCATCAACAGCACGACGCCCAGGCTGATGCCGAGAATATGCGGCAGCGTGCGGCGAAAACCGAAATTGACGCCCGACGCGAGCAGCATCGTGTTGTTCGGTCCAGGCGTGATCGTCGTGACGAGCGCGAACAGGATGCCGGCGGGCAGTGCGCTCAGGGTTTCGATGGACAGCATGAAAGGCTCCGATGAGAGTCGTTGCATGCAGTCTATCGGGGATGGCCTGTACAGTACCGGTACGATTTTGAGGATGATGTCCTGTACGGATTGGGGGCGTGCGCCGGCTGTGCGCTGTGTCTGCTGGTTTTGTGCGTGGGTGTATCTGTTGCTCGCGGTGAAGCCTTCGCTAGAATCGTCCGCTGCTTTGGTGCTTTGATGTTTTCATCCCCACAAGGAGGATCGCATGATCGCCGATCCGCTTCATCTCGACGAAGCCGCCGCTGCACTCGCGCTGGCCGCGCTACCTGTGCCGTTTGCCGTTCTGTTCGAACGCGGCGATGTGTCCGTCGAACTGTTCGCGCCGCGTGGCGTCGATACGCAGACGCCTCATGCGCGCGACGAGCTGTATATCGTGTCGTCGGGATCGGGCACGTTCCGTCGCGGTGACGAAACGTGCGAGTTTCGTGCAGGCGATCTGCTGTTCGTGCCGGCTCACGTCGACCATCGCTTCGAGCGCTTCACCGACGATTTCAGAACGTGGGTGATTTTCTTCGGACCCGAAGGCGGTGTGCGGTCCTGATTGTTGAGGTTTCCGAGGTTCGCATTTCGCATCGTCGCTTCAGGCTTCTTCAGTCATTTTGCCGAGCGGCGTGAAATGATCTCGCATGCATTCCGGTCCGAACTCCGGGATGCATCCCTCGGAATGATGCTCTCATTCCTTTGCCTCGCCCGGTGATCCGATGCGGGGTTTTCTTTTGCGTGCTTCACAAGCTTCACGCCACTCGCGCGTACCGGTTCACGACGATCCCGCTTGCGTAGCTGTCCGAGCGAATCAACCGTAATTTCGTGCCGCGTCGTGTGTCGTGAAAGAGCGCGTCACCTTTGCCGACTGCGGTCGGGTTCACGAAGAACTGGAACTCGTCGACGAGCCCTTCGGCGATCAGCGCCGACACGAACCCCGTGCCGCCAAATGTGATCATGTCGCCGCCCGGCTGTTGCTTCAGCGCGTCGACGTTGCTCGCGAGGCCGCCGTGTGCGATCGTCGTGCGTTCCCATCGCGATTCGCTGAGCTTGTCCGTGACAACGACTTTCGGCGTGTCGACGATGCGTTGCGCGAATGCGTAGTCCGGGTCAGCGGGAAAGCGCGTGGCCGCGTGGCCCCAGTGATCGAGGTAGCCTTCTTCGATCATCGGGCGGCTCAACAAAATGGTGCCGATCGATTCGAAGATCTTGTTGAAGTCGCGCTTGAGCGCCTCGTCCCAGGTCCAGTCGTCGCCCCAGTTCCACACCTGCCAGTCGAGCGATTCGTCGGCTGCGCCGACATAGCCGTCTATCGACATCTGCATTTGTACGATCAGCTTTCTCATGGGAGTCTCCTTACCAGGGTTCCATAAAAAGATCTGCTATCGACCGCGATCAGGCTGCACTGCCAAACGCCTCGCGAGCCCATTGTTCCAGCGTGGTCGGCGTCGTATTGCCGGCATTCCGCGTTTCAACCGCCCAGCGCTCTTCATCATTAAAGCTGCGCGCCGTTTCGATCACGGCATCGGCGAAGCTCGTCGACATTCCGGTTTCGAGCATCCCGGCACGCGCGGCATCGAGCGGCACCTGCACGTACTCGACGTCCCGCTTGCCGAGTGCATTGCCGAGGATAGCGGTGGTTTGCGCGAGCGTGTAGTCGCCGGCACCGTGCAGTTCGCGGACCTTCGACGCGGGAAACGACGTCGCGGTCAGCAGATCCGCCGCGACGACGCCGACGTCGCGCGACGCGATCATCGGCATCGGCCGGTCGCCTCTAAACGGCGTAGCGAAGCTGCCGCTTTCCGCCTGCGCGGCGAACGCGAGTCCCTTCTGGAAATTTTCCATGAAGAAGCCGGCGCGCAGATGCAGCAGTTCGGAGATCGCGAGCGCGTTCAGACGATCCTCCATCAACGCAGCGCCGAGCGACGTGCCTTTTTTCAGCGGCGCGTTCAGACCGCTCAGCAGGATCACGCGACGCACGTTCGCGGCCCGCACCGCATCGGCCAGCTTCTCGCCGATCTCGCGTTCGCGCTCGTGCAGATCGCTCGCTGCCCAGTCGAACGGGATCATCACGAAGGCGCCGTCGGCGCCCGCGAACGCGTCGCGCAACGCCGATGTGTCGTCCAGCGAAACACCGGCTGCACGCGAGACGGGCCGCACCCTGTGGCCCGCTGCCGTCAGCCGTTCGACGATCGCGCTTCCGACCGTGCTGGTCGCGCCCACTACCGTGTAAAGACGGTTTTCAACGGATGTGTCCATGATCTGCTCCTCCTTCGGAAGGGCGACGTCGAGGCGACATTGACTGGTTGTGTTGTGCAAGCAGTTGCAGATTAGTTTCAATGATCCTAAAATGCAAGCGGTTTTATAAGAGGATCAGTCATGGACAATCACCGATCGCTTTGTCCGATCAATCTTGCGCTCGAAATCATCGGCGACAAATGGAGCCTGTTGATCATTCGCGACCTGATGTTCGCCGACCGGCGGCATTTCCGCGAGCTGCTGCAGGCGGAAGAGGGAATTTCGTCGAACATCCTCGCCGAGCGGCTCGGAAGGCTGGTCGACGCGGGCATCCTCACGAAGGCGGACGACCCGACGCACCGGCAGAAGGCGATTTACAGCCTGACGCCGATGGGCATCGATCTGCTGCCTGTGCTCGCGCAGATCGGCATCTGGGGCCGCAAGCATCTACCGGTGACGAAGGAAAGCGCCGCTGCTGCAGCGCGGCTGGAGAAGGGTGGTCCGGCGTTGTGGAAGACGTTGCAGGCCGAGCTGCACAAGACGCATGTGAAGCAGTGATTTGTGCTGCGGTGCGCTGAATTGGGCGCGTAGCACCTGTCTACGCCGGCACCGCCTTACCTTGCCCACTCTTCGCACCACCCTGCGCGCGCACCGCGCCGGGCGAATGCCCCACCACCCGTTTGAACGCACGACTGAACGCCGCGAGCGACCCATACCCCAGCCGATACGCGACGCTCTCGATCCCTTCGCGATCGTGACCAATCCACTGCGCGGCGAGGCGCATGCGCAGTTCGGTCAGATAGCGGACGGGCGTCATGCCGGTCGCCGCGAGAAATCGCTCGGCAAAAACGGAGCGCGAACTGCCCATCTCGGACGCGAGTTCGGCGACGGTCCAGTTGCGCCCCGGATCGCGATGCAGCGCGACGATCGCCCGGCCGAGCCGCGGATCGCGCAGCGCCTGCACCCAGCCCATCGCGTCGCCGCAGCCGCATTCGACCCAGCCGCGCACGATAAACGCGGCCACGACGTCCGCGAGTCTCGCGAGGATGCCCGCGTAGCCCGCGCGTTCGGTGCGCGACTCGCGCTCCATTGCGTCGAGCATCGGCTGGATCTCCGGATATCGGCCGAGCAGTGTGCCCACGTGCATCACCTCGGGCATCGACGTGACGAGCGGTTGCATGCTGCCGAGATCGAATTCCATGCAGCCGCTGAACATCAGCGCATCGTCCGGTGGGACGGGCGGGTATGAACCGTTTGCTTCGGCGTGCGCGGCGCAGTGCTTCGCGTTTTCCACCGACGCAATCGCATCGCAGATTTTCGCCATGTCGAACGTAGTGATCTCGCGGCTCGGGACGTCCGCGGCGGACAGCAGCTCGTGCGCGCCACCGTGCGGCAGCAGCAGTGCGTCGCCGGTTTCGAGCGGGTAGAGCGTCCCGCTCGTACTGCGCAACAGCACGGGCCCACGCCCGACGAAGTGGAACTGCGCGCGGCCCGGCGCGTGACCGAAGCTCACGCCGAACGGTCGCTTGACCTGGATGCGCCGGTACTGAACGCCAAGCAGGCGCATGCCCAGCAGCAGTTCGCTGATCAGATCGTGGGCGTCGGAAGGGGATGACATGTCGGTGATCCGTACGGTTCGGACGATCGATCAAGCATAGCGGATTTTACGTCATAGACCGTCTTGACCCTGCTCCTTATCCTGTCATTTCCCTTGGAAACCCCTGCTTCCCGGAACGGAACGCCGAATGAATTCTCGCGATACCTACGTGCAAGCCGCCGATGCCATGCCGGCCGCAAATGATCCGCCCGCGCAATCTACGGGCACGTCTACAACGTCGACAAGCAAGCCCGCATGGAGCGCCGTCTTTTCACTGGCGCTCGGTGTGTTCGCGCTCGTCACCGCCGAGTTCCTGCCCGCGAGCTTGCTGACGCCGATGGCGTCGAGCCTCGGCGTGACCGAAGGCGTCGCCGGCCAGGCCGTCACCGCGACGGCGGCGGTCGCACTGCTGACGAGCCTCGTGATCGCCACGGTCACGCGCAGCATCGACCGCCGGCGCGTGTTGCTCGCGTTCTCCGTGCTGTTGATCGCGTCGAATTTCCTCGTCGCGTTCGCGTCGAACCTGCCAGCGATTCTGATCGGCCGCGTGCTGCTCGGCATCGCGATCGGCGGTTTCTGGACGATGTCCGCCGCGACCGCGATGCGGCTCGTGCCCGAAGCGATGGTGCCGCGTGCGCTGTCGATCATCTTCAGCGGCGTGGCCGTCGCAACGATTGCCGCCGCGCCGCTCGGCAGCTTTTTCGGCAATCTGATCGGCTGGCGCAACGTGTTCCTGATCGCGGCCGCGCTCGGCTTCCTCTCGCTCATCTGGCAGGCGGCGACGTTGCCGAAAATGCCGCCGAGCGGTTTGACGCGTCTACGGACGCTGATCGACGTGCTGATGCGTCCGACGGTCGGCCTCGGCATTCTCGGCACGATTCTCGTGTTCACCGGACACTTCGCGTTCTTCACGTACCTACGGCCGTTTCTCGAAGGGGTCGCGGGCGTCGGTGTGAACGGACTGTCGGCGATCCTGCTGGGCTATGGCGTTGCGAATTTCGTCGGCACGTCGCTGGCGGGGCGTTTGCTCGAGCGCAGTCTGCGGCTGACGCTGATCGTGATGCCGACCGCGATGGCCGTGATTGGCGTCGCGCTCGTCGTACTCGGTCGCGCGCCGATCGCCGATGCGGTGCTGATCGCGCTGTGGGGCGTGGCGTTCGGCGGAGTGCCGGTCGCATGGTCGACGTGGGTGACGCAGACGGTGCCCGACGAAGCGGAGAGTGCGGGTGGGCTTATCGTTGCAGCAGTTCAACTGGCGATTGCGACGGGGGCGGCGGTCGGTGGCGTCGTCTTTGACGCCAGCGGTGTGAAAGGTGTGTTCCTGGGCGCAGTGGTGGTGCTGGTCGTCGCAGTGGTCACGATTCTGTCGGGTGTTCCGGCAAGAGCGGCGGCTGTTGCGCGGTGATGGCGAGGTGGGCTTTGATCGAGACGCTGGCTCAGCGTCTCGATGATTAATGGGCAATGGGCGCTCCGTCAACGCCCATTTCCACAGGCCAACTACCGACGAACCTTCGATCCGTTCAACGTCACCGCCTCGCGGATAAGCGCCTTCAATGCTTTCGCGTCGATGGCCTCGCCCTCATGAAAATCGATCGCGCGACGCGTATTGCCGTCGAGGCTCGAGTTGAAGAGGCCGGCCGGATCCTTCAACGATGCACCCTTCGCGAAGGTCATCTTCACGGCGCTCTTGTACGTCTCGCCCGTGCAGATCATGCCGTCGTGCGACCACACCGGCACGCCTCGCCACTTCAGTTCTTCGACGACGTCGGGATCCGCTTCCTTGATGATCGCGCGGATCTTGCTGAGCATCTCGCCGCGCCAGTCGTTCAGCCCGGCGATTTTTGCGTCGATCAGTTCGGATGCCGATTCGCTGGGTGGTGCCGCCTCGGTCGCGCCTTTCTTCATGTCCTTGTCTCCTCGATCTCTCCTGTACTGCCGCCGTGCATGCAAGCGTCAATCGATCTTCGCGAGCGTCTGTTCGAGATTCGCGAAGAACTTCTGCCATCCGTATCCGGCGCCCTGGTAGGCTTGCTCCTGATCCAGCCGGAAGCCCGCCTGTTCCATCCGCAGCTGGGTTCCGGTTTTTGTCGGTGTCAGCGTCCACGTGACCACACTTTCCAGGCCATACGCCGCCCACGTATAGGACAGCGTCTTGTGCGGCTCGATCTCCAGAACCTGGCAGTCGACGGAGCCCCAGTCTGCGCGAAGACTGAACCGGTGATCCGCGACCGGCTCGAAATCGGTCTGCATCAGCCACTCGGAGATCAGGTGCGGCTGCGTGAGCGCACGCCAGATTTTCTCCGGCGGAAACGGCATCTCGCGTTCGACGATGACGGAACGGGTTTCGGTCGTTGGCTTGTTCATTGATCCATCCTTTTGAGTAGGTCTTCGAGGCGGTCGAAACGGTTCTGCCAGAACCCGATCATGTCGCTCGTCCAGTCGGCCAGTGGCGCCAGCGCACCGATCTGCGCGGCGTAGTGCGTCTGCCGGCCCGCCTGACGATCGCGTACCAGCCCGGCCTGCTTCAGCACACCGAGATGTTTCGAGACCGCCGGTTGCGAGATCCCGGCACGCGCCGTCAACGCGCTGACTGTCTGCTCGCCTTCGCGGCACAGGCGCTCGAAAATAGCCCGCCGGGTGGGATCGGCGAGAGTCCTGAAGAGCGCATCGTGAGCATTCGGCATGTCGTATTGATAACCCGTTGGTTATTGGTTAACGATAGTCGCCGAGGTGCGGGGAAGTCAAGCGGGAATGTGTGTCGGTGCGATTATTTTGGTTTTCGAGCCTCAAAATGGAGACTGATTTGATGGACTGACACCCTGGTGTTTCATTGGTGGCCGAGATTTTTTGTGAAGTATCTCTGAATGGTTATGCGTCGCTTCTCACGCGACAGTGGACTCGAGCGCCACGATCGACAGCAACATCGCATCGCAACGAACGAGCCCATCGCCTGCCCGCGCTACGACGCCGCCCCGTACTCCAGCTTCGGATACCAGTCCAGTGCGCGACCTTCCGGGGTCATGTCGAGGATCGTCCAGATCGGCATCGGTTCGGGTGCCCCGCGCGGATCTTCGCCAGGGTCGGCGGTTTCGGGTCCGAGTTCCGCAGCCCAGAAATGGCGTACTGTGCCGCCCGATCGCGTGAACACGTTGAATGCGGGATTGTCGCCACCGCCTGGCTGTTCGTGCGCGTAGTCGCGATTGAACGTGTTGCCGCCCGACGAATACAACTGCAGATAGCGCCATCCGCGTTCATGCGCGAATGCGACCAGACGTTCGACCGGCGCGCGCCCGATCACCGCGAACGCGACGCGTTGCAGGATGTCGCGCATTTCGCCGTCGAGTGCGCCCAGCAGCGACGCGCACATCGGACACGGCTGTTCACGCTGCGGACCGAACATCCAGTTGTAAGTGACGAGCGTGTCGAACTTGCCGAACATCTGCGAGAGCTTGACCGGCCCGTGCTCGCCCTGGAACAGGTAATCCTCGGGCACCTCGCCGCCAGGCGGCAACGCGCGGCGTTGCACTGCAACGCGTTCGATGTGCCGCCGCAATTCGATTTCCTCCTCCAGCAGCGCATTGCGCGCACGCCGGTACTCCGCACTTTCGCCCGGGTAACGCAGCGGCGACTGGGCCAGCTCGCTTGCGGGTTTTAACGTCGGTGTGGATCCGTTTGCCGAAGTCATAAACGATCTCCTTCTGGGTGGACTGGAATGGGGCCGCTCGCGCTGCGTCGCTGCATAGCGATAAGCGTCGTCCCTACTGGCACGACGAACGGCACAGTCGGAAATCGACAACGGCGCCATCGTCGATCGAAGATTTTTTCGTCTGTTTCCGGAATTCAGAGTAGTCCAGATGGAGAGGCTATTCGCTAAAACGTGGGCGCCGCGATCAAATGGCGATGCATCCACGCTTCGAGATCGCTGACCGGGATGCCGTGCCGCACGTTGAACGTGTCCGCCTTGTCCCACGCGACACCGCTTCCCGCCGCGAACACCGCACGGTACTTGCGCATCGTGTTGCCCGGTTCATCGGCGAGCGTTTGGAGAAGATGCCGCACGCTCCATGCTTCGCGACGCACGGTCAGGCCGAGCAACGCGTCGATGGTATCGGCGAGCTGCCGGTACGTCACCGTATCGCCTGCGACTTGCACGATCTGGTTCGCGATGCGCGGCTCGGCGAACAGGATCTCGGCCGTGAGTACGCCGATGTCTTCGGCGGTCGTCACGGTCACCGCGTTGTCCCAGCTGCCGAGCGCGTGCACGATGCCGGCGTCGAGGTCGACGACGCCGAACGACGGCTCGAACAGGAAGCTCGTGAACATGCCCGTCGACACGATGATCCATTCGGTGTCGTGCTGCGCGCGCAGCATGTCGCGCACGTCGAGTTGTTCGTCGAACAGATCCTGTGCGCTGCCTCTGCCGATCACGTCGTAGTCGACGCCGAATTGCCATGGGAGGTAGCGCTTGATGCCCGCGTCGAGTGCCGCGCGGGCGAGCTTGCGCTGGATGCCGGGACCGCCGACGAAACCGGTGCACGACACGACGTTGTCGAATGGCGCAAACGTCGCGGCGAGGGCTTCGGTCGACTGCGCCGACAGATCGCCTGCGAGTATCCGGATACCGAGCGCGCGCAGTTCGGCGATGTCGCGTTGCCGCGCGGGATCGGTGGAGTCGATTGTCGATTGACGCAGCAGGACCGTGACGGACACGCCGGCTGTCGCGCGTCGCGCGAGCGCACGCAGCATGGCCATGCCGAGTTCGCCGGCGCCGAGAACGAGAATGGAATGAGGGTGCGACATGGGGATGACCTCGTGGAATGGGAAGACGGTTCGAGCGAAGTGTAGGGGCGGTCAGCCACGTCATTGTTCGCCGTGCCGGAATTGATAAAACGTGTCGCCAACGCTGAAGAACCGTCTTTCCTGCGACGGTAAGATGCGTTTTCTTTAGATGGCCGAACCGGGGACGTGCGCTCATGGACAAACTTCACGCGATGACCACCTTCGTACGCGTCGTCGAAGCGCAGAGCTTCAGCAAGGCGGCGCAGACGCTGTCGATGCCGCGTTCGTCGGTCACGACGACGGTCAAGAATCTCGAGCAGCATCTCGGCACGGCGCTGCTCAGACGCAGCACGCGAACACTCAGCCTGACTGCGGCGGGCGAGCGTTACTACGCATCGTGTCGCGCGATCCTGTCGGAGATCGCGCAGGCGGAAGGCGCACTTGCAACCGATGCGACGCTACCGCGCGGCCGCGTGCGTGCGGACATGCCAGGCGTGATCGGCCGCGCGATCGTGTTGCCGAGACTGCGCGAATTCGAGCAGCGCTTTCCCGATATCGAACTGGTGCTCGGACTGAGCGACCGGCCTGCCGATCTGATCTACGACGGCATCGACTGCGTGATCCGTACCGGCGAACTCGCGGATTCGAGTCTGATCGCGCGACGCCTCGGCGTACTGAACTGGCTGACGTGCGCGTCGCCGCGCTATCTGAAAGAGCACGGCGAACCCGCGACCGTCAGCGCGCTACGCACGCATCGCGTGATCAACTACGTGACGAACGCGACGGGTCGTCCGATGGACTGGCGCTTCACCGTCGACGGCGAAGATCTCGCGCTGACGATGGAAAGCCGCTTCGCCGTCAACGAAACCGAGGCGTACGTGCAGTGCGCGCTCGAAGGACTCGGACTGATCCAGATGTCGGAGTTCGTCGCGGCGCCGTACATCGAGACCGGTCGATTGAAGGAGGTTCTCTCCGGCATGCGTCGCGCACCCGTGCCGGTGTCGATCGTCTACCCGGAAGCCCGGCAGGCGACGGCGGCGGTGAGGGCGTTCGTCGGGTGGATTGCGGAGATTTTTCCGCCGGACGGTCTGGTCTAGATCGCCCGTTTGTCCGGTCGCCTCAAGCGGTCAGGGTAAGTCCCGATAGAGATACTGTTTACTAATAATATTATTCATCGGCGAATTCATTACCAGACCTTTCCTCTGCGTCCTGTCTAATTCTCGTGGGATGGCTGGTCGCGTACGCAAGAAATTAATAATAATTTAGACCGCTTCCTGAACGGGATCTCAGCAATCATCTTGCATGGGATCGGAGCGCCTGCTCCGATCGACCGAGGAGACAGACGTGCGCAATTATCTGGTGCTTGCGGCAGCCACGATGCTGGCCGCGTGCGGCGGCGGGGGCGATTCGCCTTCCGCCGTTCCGACGGCGAACAATCAGACGCCGGTCGTCGATGCGGCGGCTTCCGCTGCTGCGGCGTCCAATGCCGACAACGAATTCAGGGCGACGCAAGCGACGCCGCTCGGCATGAAGGTGTCGACGCCGCCCGTCGTGATCAAGGATCCCGACCAGCATCTGCCGCCGTACGTGCCGCCTCCTCCGCCGCGCGCGCTGTCGACCGTGACGCTCGGCTATGGCGATTTCACGAGCTATCTCGCGGCCGGTTCGACGCAGGGCTGGGTGCCGGGCACGTCCGCCGGCAGCATCACGATTCCGCCGCCGGCCACCAACGGCACCGGTGCCGGCGACAAGGCTGTCGCACTCGGCAGCACCTATGCGACCGCGTCGTACGAAGCGGACATCACCGTCAGCGCGCCGGTCGGCAACGGACCGGCGAACGCGGGCTTCATCGTCCGCACGACGAATCCGACGGCAGGTGGTCCCGACAGCCTGACCGGGTACTTCATCGGTCTTGACACGGGCTCGCACTCGCTGGTCGTCGGCCGCGAGAACAACAACTGGACCAACTTCATTGCGTATCCGGTCGCGAGCGCGGTTGGCGGCAGCACGCATCATCTGAAGGTCACGACGAGCGGCACCGCGATCACCGTCGATCTCGACGGGCAACGCGCGATCAGCGTCAACGACGCGACCAACGCGCTGCCGGCGGCATTCGCATCGGGCAGCTTCGGCGTGCGGCGCTTCGGCGTCGGCGCGACGTTCAGCAACATCACGATCAAGACGTATCCGGCGGTGAAGTCACCGGTCTACGATTTCTCGAAGGTCGTCGGCATGGTGTACACGCAGTCGAACGCGGTGAACGCGATCGACTTCTGGGAGAACTACGACCCCGCGCTCGTCAACCGCGAGCTGACGTATGCGCAGACCTACGGCATCAACACGATCGCCGTGTATCTGCATTACCTCGTGTGGGCCAACGACCGCGTCGCGTTCCTGAGCAAGTTCGAGAACCTGCTGGAGATCGCCGCGCGTCACGGCATCAAGGTGTCGCCGATCTTCTACGACGACTGCTGGAACACGACGCCGCAGTATGGTCCGCAGCCCGCGCCGGTGTGGGGCGTGCATAACAGCCAGTGGGTGCAGTCGCCGGGCACGCCGATCGAGCAGGCGTACTTCCAGCCGAGCGCGTCGAATGCGAACGTCACGTACAAGGCGAGCCTCGCGAACTACATCACCGACTTCGTCGCGCCGCACCGCAAGGATCCTCGGATCATTTTCTGGGAGCCGATGAACGAGCCGGGCTGCAGCGGCAACGGCTCGCTGCAGGAGACGCGCGCGGTGATGATGAACGACGCGCGCATCGCGATCCTGAACGCCGGTGCCACGCAGCCGATCAACTCGCCGCAGGTGCAGGAAGACGAGGGCACGTACTTCTCCGATTTCTACGCGTTCCATCCGTACAACAATCCGTACACGGGTCCGGTGAACGGCAGCTCTGTCAACGCGCTGAATTCCGAAACGCTGCAACGCGGCTTCCCGGGCACGACCGGGCAGACGATGTCGGGGATCGTCTCGAACTACGGCGGTACGACGGGCTTCATCATCTGGGAACTGATGATCGGCCGCACGAACACGCGCTTCCACTGGGGGCAAGTGCCGGGCGCACCCGCGACCGTCGAACCGGCGACGCCGTTCCAGGGGACGATCTACCCCGACGGCCATCCGTGGTCGACATCGGAAACGCAGGCGCTGACGGGTGGATTCGATGTGAAGCTGCCGGTGTTGAACGTCGCGTACTACAACGACCCGACGTTCAACAGCGCGCCCGTGAAAAGCTCGATCACGCCGCTGATCGACTTCGATCTGAACACCGAGCGCGGGACCGATTCGCCGGATGCATCGGCGGGCGTCAATGCGACCGGCTACGGCGTGCGCTGGACCGGCGCGATCCAGGCGGCGGTACCGGGCTTCTACACGTTCTCGATCAACAGCGACAACATCGCGCGGCTGTGGATCAACGGTGTGCAGATCATCAACAAGAAGACGTCGTCGCTGTCGACCGTCAAGGGCACGACGTGGCTGAATACGCGGCGGCCGGTGTCGATCAAGGTCGAGTACGTGCACAACACCGGACCGGCGAGCATGCATCTGATGTGGTCGAATCCGCTGGCAAGACGGCCGGATGCGCTGAAGGTGGTGCCGTCGGGGTCGCTGGTGGGGATCGGGTAGGCGGGTTTGGTTTGGGAAGGAATGGAGCCGGCGGCGCTGTTTGGGCCGCCGGTTTTTTATGGCGATGAGCGAGTCGCTGGATGGCCTCGGCTCTTTGTTCGTGTCTCCGGCGGGTTCGACGTCATCGAAGCCATCGACTTCTCGCGACCTGCATCTTATCTATCCGTGTCACCGCAAAACGAAACGCATCCGCGCGATCCGGATCGCGAAGCCGTTCATCGACGCAGGCTCATTCCTGCCCGTCTTCACACGCCTCGGCCTCAGCCATTCCCCGCCGTCCCACCGTGGTCGTCGCGATAAAGCGGCGTGCCGCGCGATCCCATGCGTACGGCACGTTGCCGGCGCGACACGGCCCCGCGAAGTCGCAGTAACGGAGGTGGACGATCAGAACCGGTCCGTCGTGAGTGACGATCGGTACCTGGTCCGCCTTCTGGCCCATCAACAGCGTCTGGTGTCGACGCTGTCCCCCTTGATCGACCCACGCGACATCGACGCTCACCTGCGCCTGATCGAGGCCCGTGCTCATCTGCGCGGCACGCCACACGACCGGCGATGTGCCGGGGAACGGATTGACCTGGCCGCGCCGGACGCCGTCCAGCGACGGATCGGTCGGATCGATGCAATCCGCCGCGGCGAGGCCGCTGTGCATGCCGAGCAGCATGATCGTCGCGAGCGCATGCGGGAGCGTGAGTCGCTTTGCCTGATCGAATGTCATCACAAACGCGGTGCCGGTTTTGCGGAGTGCCTATGCTAGCCGATCCCGCTCGATCGAGTTAGTTAAACAGGGAAACTTGCAAGTCTTCCTGTTTAACTCCATACTTGCGCCATGAACGCTACCCGCAAAAAACCCGTCGATCTCGAACACACCGTCACCGAGCTGTCGCTTGCGCTTGGTCAGTTGCTACGCCGCTTGCGCCAGGGCTCGGACACAGGCGGCCTCAGCTGGTCGCAGACGTCCGCGCTCGCGCGGCTCGACAAGGCCGGTCCGATGACCACGGCCGAACTGGCACGCATCGAGATGGTCAAGCCGCAGTCGATGGGCGCGACGCTCGCCGATCTCGAGCAGGAAGGGCTGATCGAGCGCCAGTCGCATCCCACTGACGGCCGGCAGGTGCTGTTCTCGCTGACGGAGAAGGGGGCAGAAGTGCGGCGCCGGCGCAGTCTCGCGAAACACGACTGGCTGATCGCCGCGATCGCGAAGCTCGATCCCGACGAGCAGCGCACGCTCGCCGATGCGGTTGCGCTGTTCAAGCGTCTGGGCGAACCGTGAGCGTGCATCGCGTTCGCGTGCCGCTATCCCTATTCGACACCCGACACGAAGGAACCCGTTATGCCCGTCACCACGCTTGACCCGAAGACCGCGCTTGTCGTCATCGATCTGCAGAAGGGCATCGTCGCGATGCCGGTCGTGCATCCGATCGACGGGGTCGTGTCGCGCGCCGCTGCGCTCGTCGATGCATTCCGCGAGCGCGGCTTGCCGATCGTGCTCGTGAACGTGACCGATGTGCCGAAGGGCCGCACCGAACACCCGCGTCGCGTCGCCGAGTTTCCCGCCGGTTTCGCCGACTTCATTCCGGAGATGACGCCGCAGCCGCAGGACCACATCGTCACGAAGCGCACGCCCGGCGCGTTCACGCAGACGGACCTCGAAGCGCATCTGCGCAACGAAGGCGTGACGCAGATCGTGCTCGTCGGTGTGTCGACCAGCAGCGGTGTCGAGGCGACCGGGCGCAACGCATTCGAACTCGGCTTCAACGTCACGTATGCAATCGACGCAATGACCGATCTCGACATCGACGCACACGCGAACAGCACCACGCGAATCTTTCCGAAGTTCGGCGAAACCGGCACGACGCAGCAGATTCTCGATCTGCTCGCAAAGGGAGCGTGAGCATGAACTCGCTGCATATGATCGGGTATTTTTTCGGCGGTGCGTTTTTCGCGAACGCGATTCCGCATTTCGTCAGCGGCATGATGGGGCGTCCGTTTCAGAGCCCGTTCGCGAATCCGCGCGGCAAGGGGCTGTCGTCGTCGACGGTGAATCTCGTGTGGGGTTTTGCGAACGTCGTGATCGCGTATGTGCTGCTGATCGGCAGGGACAGTTTCGATCTGCATGTGCCCGGCGATGCGATTGCGGCCGGTGTCGGCATGTTCGTGATGGGGCTGTTTGCGGCGCGGCACTTCGGCCAGTTCCACGGCGGCAACTCACCAATGGCACCGACGGCGGCGCCAACGCCTAAGGGTTCCTGAGCGATGGCGCAAGGGCTGTTCCGCTCGCTGCGCGTCTACAACTATCGCGTGTGGGCGGCAGGTGCGCTCGTGTCGAATATCGGCACGTGGATGCAGCGCACCGCGCAGGACTGGCTGGTGCTGACGCAGCTTACGCACCATAGCGCGACTGCGGTCGGCGTCGTGATGAGCTTGCAGTTCGGGCCGCAACTTTTGCTGCTGCCGTTGAGCGGCTATGCCGCGGATCGCTTCGACCGGCGCAAGCTGCTGATGGCGACGCAGGCATCGCTCGGTGTGCTGGCGCTCGCGCTCGGTCTGCTGACGGTGACCGGATGGGTCCAGTTGTGGCACGTGTACGTGTTCGCGTTTTTGTCCGGCAGCGTCTCCGCGCTCGACGCGCCTGCGCGTCAAACCTTTGTCTCCGATCTGGTCGGCGACACCGACCTCGCGAACGCGGTCGCGCTGAATTCGTCGTCGTTCAATCTTGGCCGGATGGTCGGCCCGGCAGTGGCCGGCCTCGTGATCGCCGCGACCGGTTCGGGCTTGGCGTTTGTGCTCAACGGTCTGTCGTTTTTCGCGGTGCTGTGTTCGCTGCGGTTGCTGCGCGTCGCGGATCTGCATGCGGGCGTGCGTGCGGGACGCGCACGTGGCAGTCTTGTCGAAGGCTTTCGTTATGTGCGCTCGCGACCGGATCTGCGGATCATCCTGTGGATGCTATTTCTGCTCGGCACGTTCGGCCTGAATTTTCCGATCTACGTCTCGACGATGTCGGTGAAGGTCTTTCACGGCGACGCGCATCAATACGGGTTGTTGACGTCGACGATGGCGGTGGGAACGCTGGTCGGTGCGCTGCTGGCTGCCGGCCGCGACAGACCGCGCTTCGTGTTTCTGGTGGTCGGTGCGGCTGTGTTCGGCGGTGGCTTCGCGGCGGCGGTCGTGGCACCGAACGTGTGGTGGTTCGGCGCGTCGCTGGTGGCGATCGGCGTGTCCGCGTTGACCTTCAGCAACTCGACCAACAGCCTGATGCAGTTGACCACCGAGCCCGTGATGCGCGGCCGCGTGATGGCACTGCGTCTCGCGATCGCAGTGGGTACGACGCCGTTCGGTGCGCCATTGGTGGGTTGGATCGCGGATACGGCGGGGCCGCGCTGGGCGCTGTGTGTCGGCGCGGCATCGGGTTTCGGCGCGGCGGCGATGGCGCTGCATTACCTGATCAAGTATCGGAATCTGCGCGTGCGGTCTGTTGCTGGGCGGTGGCGCATCGATCTGGATCGTGCGGATGGGCAGGCGGGGGCGTCGGGTTGGAAGGCGTAGTTTTTTGAGCGCGCGGTCGCGCTCAAAAGTCATCGACGTGATTGCAGCATCACCCACGATATCGCAGACATACACAAACAAAGAAAGCGCCACCATCGCATCGCGATCGCTTCGATAGCGCCGGTGCGAATTCACACCTTCACGCAGCGTCGCCCGACGCACATGCATTACCGCATCCATCTGATAAGCACAGCAAAAACAAATCTTTTACGGCAGCGGCGATCGCTGGTTAGATCTGTCGACGGGCATTATCCCTTTCCGACGGAGACACGCGATGACGTTAAGCCTTGCTGCATCGAACGAACTCGAACTCGACATTCATCCGGTGACCGGCCGCATCGGCGCCGAAATTCATGGCGTGCGATTGTCCAGCGAACTGGAGCCCGCGACGATCGACGCGATTCGCGCCGCGCTGCTGCGTCACAAGGTGATTTTCTTTCGCGACCAGACGCATCTGACCGACAGCGAGCAGGAAGCCTTCGCGAAACGGCTCGGCAATCCGGTCTCGCATCCGACGGTGCCCGTGATCGACGGCACCGACTATCTGCTCGAACTCGATTCGCATCGCGGTGGCCGCGCGAATTCGTGGCATACGGATGTGACCTTCGTCGACGACTATCCGCAGGCGTCGATTCTGCGCGGTGTGACGATTCCCGACGTGGGCGGCGACACGGTGTGGGCGAATACCGCGACCGCGTATCAGGATTTGCCGCCCGCGCTGCAGGCGCTTGCCGAGCAGTTGTGGGCCGTGCACAGCAACGAGTACGACTACGCGAATCATGCGAACGGCGGCGGCGAGCGTGGCCGTGACGTCGAAGCGGTGAAGCGGTATCGCGAGCAGTTCGTGTCGACGCGCTACGAGACCGAGCATCCGGTCGTGCGCGTGCATCCGGAGACCGGCGAAAGAACGCTGATTCTCGGGCACTTCATCAAGCATTTCATCGGCGTGACGCCGAGCGCTTCCGCGCATCTGTTCGAACTGCTGCAGGGCTACGTGACGCGTCTCGAGAACATCGTGCGTTGGCGCTGGCGTGCAGGCGATGTCGCGATCTGGGACAACCGCGCGACGCAGCATTACGCAGTGAACGATTATGGCGACGCGCATCGTGTCGTGCGTCGCGTGACGATTGCCGGCGATGTGCCGGTGAGCGTCGATGGACGACGTAGCGTGACGCGACGTCGCGAGCAGAATCCGGCGTTCGCGACACGCGCGGCGTAGCGTTTTTTCTGTCGACGGACTGCGCTTATTCCGGCAGGATCGCGCGGCCTTGTGTGAGGTCGCGCAACGCGATGCGTGCGCTGTCGAGCGCGGTTGCCGGCAGACGGATCGACAGTCGCACGTTCATGCCGTGTTCGCCCGCTTCAAGCACGTAGTGCTGCTGTTCGATCCAGCGACGCACGCGCGCTTCGTCCGCATACCCGACTTCAACCTCCAGACTCACCTGCACGATACGTTCGATCAACTGCGCGTCCAGCAGCGCACCCGCGATCGCGTCGGTGTATGCGCGCACGAGCCCGCCCGCACCGAGCTTGATGCCGCCGTAGTAGCGGATCACCGCGCCGAGCACGCCTTCCAGATCGTGATGCCGCAGCACTTCGAGAATCGGCCGGCCGGCGGTGCCTGACGGCTCGCCGTCGTCGGACATGCCCGATTGACCGCCTGCAAGCAACGCCCAGCACACGTGAGTCGCCGTGGGATGCGCATCGCGCAGGCGGCGTAGTTCGTCCATTGCCGCGTCGCGGTCGTTTACCGGAATCGCATGTCCGATGAAACGGCTCTTGCGGATGTCGAGTTCGTGAGTGGTGGGAGCGGCTAGCGAGTGGGGCATGTCGGGTGGAGGAAGCTGAGCCCGGAATTATCCAACAGATCGGGATGACGGCCACGCGTGACTCATTGCTCGCACGGCTTCGAGCAATCCATCGACGGCAGCATCGATCACCGTCGTCCGCCTGTCCCGTGCATAGAGCCCGTATTGCACGAGCAACGGCGCAGGTACACCCGCTGACTCATCGAGCGTTCGCATCGTCGCGGTGCCGATCGATTCCGGCGGCAGCACGCCGATCCCCAGACCGCTTTCTATTGCAGCGTGTAGCGCGGTCACGCTCTGACTGGTGAACGTCACGCGATGTTCGCGACCTTGTGCCGCGAGCGCATCGATCATCCGTCGACGCCACAGGCAGGACGCCGCGAATGCCACGAGATCGAGCGGCCGTTCGGGGTTCGGCGCGTAGTCTGTCGCGCACACCCATTGCAGTTCGACGTTCCATGTCGTCAACGCATCGGCGGTCACGGCAGAGGTTGGCGCGATCATCACGTCCAGCGCGTCGTCGCTCCAGATCGTGCCGAGCGCGAGGCTGTCGTTCACGACGACGTCGAGATGAATGTCCGGGTGCGCGCGATGCAGACGGCCCAGCGCAGCCGGCAGGGTCGCGGTGGCGATTTCCTCGGCGAGCCCGATGCGCACATTGCCGCTGATCGCGGCTTCCTGCAGACGATCGGCCGCTTCGTCGCCCAGCGCGAGGATACGCGTTGCGTAGCTGAGAAAAAGCTCGCCGTCGGCGGTCGGCACGACACCGCGTCCGGTGCGCTGGAACAACCGGCGCTCAAGCAGGCTTTCGAGCCGGCGCATCTGCATGCTCAACGCGGACTGCGTGCGGCCCGTCTGCATCGCGACACGATTCAGGCTGCCTTGCCGGCAGACCGCCACATATGTGCGAAGCAGGTCGAGACCAATTTGCTCCGATATCATTTTCGTTGAACTCTGATGTGATCGTCAGCAGTCTACAAACATCGTTCACCGGACGCTATCTTCCTTTCGCTGCGAGTGCACAACGCCATCCCGCACCGAACCCGGCACGCACACCGTGCCCGACCAGGAGGAAACATGAAAGCGATCCGTGTCCATCGTCACGGCGGCCCCGATGTGCTGACGTTTGAAGACGTCGATATCGGCCGGCCAGGCCCCGGCGAGGTCCGCGTGCGCAATCGCGCGATCGGTCTGAACTTCGTCGACATCTACTTTCGCACCGGTGCGTATGCGCCGCCTGCGCTGCCGTTCATTCCCGGCAACGAAGGTGCGGGCGAGGTCGTCGAGGTCGGCGCGGGCGTCGAGGATTTCGCGCCGGGCGATCGGGTGGCGTATGTCGGCACGCTCGGTGCGTATGCCGACGAGCGCATCGTCCCCACGCATTTTCTCGTGCGCCTGCCCGATGCAATCGACTTCGAGACCGGCGCCGCGATGATGCTGAAGGGGCTGACCGCGCAGTATCTGCTGCGTCGTACGTTTCGCGTCGAAGCGGGGCAGACCGTGCTCGTGCATGCGGCGGCGGGGGGCGTCGGTACGATCGTCGCGCAGTGGGCAAAACATCTGGGGGCGACGGTGATCGGCACGGTCGGTTCGGCGGAAAAAGCGCTGCTCGCGCGCGAGAGCGGTTGCGATCACGTGATCGAATATGGACGCGAAGATTTTGCTGCGCGCGTGAAGGAGATCACGAACGGCGAGGGTTGCCATGTCGTCTACGATGGTGTCGGCAAAGCGACTTTCCTTGCATCGCTCGATTGCTTGCGACGCTTCGGTCACTTCGTTAACTTCGGTTCGGCGTCGGGCGCGATCGACGCATTCGATCTCGCTCTGTTGATGAAGAAGGGTTCGCTCTTCGCGACATCGCAACTGCTGTTCGATCATCTCGTGCGGCGTGAAGACGTGCTCGCGATGAGCGACGAACTGTTTGGCGTGGTCGCGAGCGGTGCAGTGAAAATTGCGGTTCCGTCGTGCGTGCCGCTCGCCGACGCGGCATCGGCGCATCGGCGACTCGAAGCGCGGCAGACGACGGGTGCCACGGTACTACTGCCTTAACATTTCGTGCGCTGTGCAACGCACGACAAATCCATTTCCACACTTCATCAAAGAAGCTCAAAAGTACCCACTCCCGTTAGACGCCCGCTTAAGCTGCGCCATCCGTGCCGGACGACCCGGCGTGCATGACACCGCATACGAAAAGTTTTAGTCGACACGACTAAACATCGTGTGCGTCATGCACGCAGGTCGCACCGGATGAATACAAAAACACGGACCCGCCGAAGTGCCGGGCGATCGAGGCACGCTAACGAGGAGAGACGATGTGAAGCGAAGCACTGTGAGATCACGACATCCGCTGAAACTGCGGCGAGCGGCACAAGGCAGTGTGAGCGCAGCGATCCTGTTGCTCGCACTGACGGGCTGCGGTGACGATATCCATACGCCTGCCGGTCAGACGACGGCGAACACCGCATCCGGCGATCAACCGACGGTCGACAACGCCGCGTATTCCGGCAAGGCCGGCGACAGCCTGAGCGCGTCAGATGCCAACGAGCAGGTCGCGATCGCGAATCATCAATGGACGGACGCGAGCGGCAAGAACCTCGCGTACACGACGACGACCGGTCACCTGATCGCACGCGACGCATCCGGCAATCCCGAAGCGACGATGTCCTACGTCGCGTACACGGCGCCCGCGCAAAACGGCGTGGCCCGTCCGGTGACGTTCTTCTATAACGGCGGCCCTGGTTCGGCATCGATCTGGCTGCGCCTCGGTTCGTTCGCACCGACCCGCGTCGCGACGCCCGATCCGTATATGACCAACTGGCCGAATTTTCCGGAAGTCGCGAACAAGGAAAGTCTGATCGCGACCACCGACATGGTGTTCATCGATCCGCCCGGCACGGGTTTGTCCGAAGCGATCGAGCCGAACACCAACAAGACGTTCTGGGGCGCGGACCCGGACGTCAACGTGATGCGCGATTTCATCAAGCGCTATATCGCGGTCAATCATCGCGACAGTTCGCCGACCTATCTGTACGGTGAATCGTACGGCGGTCCGCGTACTGCGATGCTCGCGCTGTCGCTGGAAACGGCGGGCGTGCCGTTGACCGGCATCGTGCTGCAATCGCCGATTCTCAACTACTTCTCGGGCATGCCCGGACTCGCGAGCAATTTCGGCAACAACAGCGCGGCGCTCAAGTACAGCACCGATTCGATGGCCGGGTTGTTCCCATCGTTCGCGCAGGTGGCTTCGTTCTTCAACCAGGTCAGCCCCGCACCGTCGAGTCCGCTCAACTACGCACCCGAGTTGAACGCGTTCGTCACGAACCAGTACACCACGCTCGCGAAGTACGGGCAGACGTTCGAACTGAACGGCACGCCGCTGGTGACGAACCCGGTCTTTCCGGATCAGACCACGTACTCGCAATGGAGCGGCCTGACGGGTATGTCGGTGTCCGCGCTGAACGCGTATTTCGGGCCGAACTTCTACGGCACGGAACTGGTGCCGGGCTCGACGATTGGCCGCTACGACGGACGCGTCTCGCTGCCGAGCAACGACCCGCGACTGGCAGGCGATTCCGATCCTTCCGACATCCTGATCTCGACGCCGTTCACGAACGTGCTCGCGACGCAGTTGCCTAACGAGTTGAAGTACACGGCGCCGAACGCGACCTACATTCCGTTGAACAACGACATCATCAACGCGTGGGACTTCTCGCATGCAGGCCAGGTGCTGCCCGACACGGTGCCGGACCTGCTGGCCGCGATCAAGCTGAACCCGGCGCTCAAGGTGCTGACGCTGCACGGCTGGCACGATCTCGCGACGCCGTACGTCAACACCGAGCATGAACTCGCGCGTCTGAAGACGGTGGTGAATCTGCAGGCCGACGTGCAGATCAAGGAGTACACCGGCGGCCACATGATCTATCTCGACGACGGTTCGCGTCAGCAGTTGATGCCCGACCTGGTGCAGTACTACCAGCAGGGCGCGGTGACCGGTGCGACGACGCTCGCCGGTCTCGGCGACGCGTGGCCCGATGCGACGGCGGCCAACACGCCGGCTACGACGCAGGTTGCGGCACGCGCGACGAAATGAAGACAGAGCGAATGCAGATCGACGTCCGACGTCGCAGCATTCGCCGCTCAACTCAATGGAGACGCAAATGACGATGCGTATGAAAACAACAACGTGCATGACCGCGGGACTGCTCGCGGCACTGATAGCGACGTTGCCGGTCGCGCACGCGGCAGGTGACACGCAGGCGATCGCCCCTGCGAATGCGGGCGCACATGGCGGCGTCGACGGGCCGTTTTTTCCGTCGCGTCTGCCGACGGCGAGACAGACACCGTCGACCGGCGAAGCACTCGATCAGCAGGCGAATGCACGGCTCGACGCGAGCCTGCAATCCACCGCGCTGGCACAAGGTGCGATGACGCGTGCGCAGGCGAAGCAGGCGGGACTCGGTTACGTCGCCGCGCATTTCGATGCGATCGATCGTAACGGCAGCGGCAAGGTGTCGCTCGATGATGTGAAGCGGTATCTGGAGTCGTCGAAGTAAAACGATGCGGTGGGCGCGGTGTTTTGCTTGTCGAAGCACCGCGTTTCCGTCGTTATTCGTCGATGTGGTTTTCCTCCGCGTCGCGTGACGTTCACGCACATTGACGCGCGGCATGGCACCTCGAATGCCGTCGCACCGAGCGATCCTCCCAGGGCTGCGAGCCTCCTTCCGGTTCCGCCTCGCCACTTTCGGAATCCTTCCTTCAGCCGGTTTTATGTCGAGAAAATGAAAGGCTTTCGTACGTAAAATTTCTCTGCAAATAGTAATGATTCGCATTAATATAGGCGCCTTTTGGGTCGCCTGAGTGTCGGTTCAGCATAACAAGCGGCCCTGTTGACAGTACTTTCATCAATCGGGGATCGGTTTCATGGCGGGGATCAGACGGCGGCGCGCGGCTTTACGGACGGTTTCATCGGGCGTGCGGCGAAAGCTGTCGTACCGGGCGATGCTGGCGGCAGGAGTGATCGGTTTGTCGATGCAGGGGGCTTATGCCGCCGACGCGTCTTCTGCTGAAACGGCGGACGCCAGCAAGGACACGAGTGCCGCGCCCACCGACGGCCAGCAACTGGCTCCCGTGACAATCACCGCCGAAAAGACCCGCCGCTTCGCGCCGGCGACCGTCGAAACCGGCCCGTATCGCGGACTCGATGCGCTCAGCGTGCCGGCCACCGTGAACGTCGTCACACGCGACGTGATGGATGCGCAGGGGGACACCGGACTCTACGACGCGTTGCGCAACGTCGCCGGCGTCACGCGTCAGCAGTTGAGCGGCCTCGCGTACGACAACCTGTCGGTGCGCGGCATCCCGCTCGACAACCGCGCGAGCTTCTACTTCAACGGCGTGCTGCCGATCGACAACAACATCTGGATGCCGATGGAAGACAAGTCGCGCGTCGAAGTGTTGAAGGGCGCATCGGCGCTGTACTACGGCTTCGGCGCGCCGGCCGGCATCGTCAACATGGTCACGAAACGCGCGGGTGACGAGCCGGTGACGAGCGTGTCGGTGCTCGGCGATTCGAACGGCTCGTACGGCACGAGCGCGGACATCGCGCGACGCTTCGGCAAGGACGATCAGTTCGGCATTCGCGTGAACGCGATGGACGAGCACGTCGAAACACCGATCGACGGCGATCGCGGTTATCGCAAGTTCATCAGCGCGGCGTTCGACTGGAAGATCAGCAACAAGCTGAAGCTGCAATACGACTTCGAGCACATCGAGACGAGCATCGTCGAGCAGGCCGGCATCGCGCCGCTCGCGGCGAAGAACGGCGTCATTTCGCTGCCCGGTTTGCCCGATCCGTCGAAGCTGCTCGTCAGCAATGTGCATCCGACGAAGTCGAGTGCGAACACGCAGCTGCTGCGCGCCGATTACGCGTTCTCCGACAACTGGAGCGCGACCTTCACGCTCGGCCAGTCGATCACGCGACGCGATCGCTGGGCATGGGTGTTCCAGAAGTACAACGTCGCGACGGGCGCGGGCAGTCTGCAGGCAAGCGAGCAGAACGGCCAGATGTACGAGAACAAGAACGTGCGACTCGAAGTGAACGGCGCGTTCAAAACCGGCTCGATCAATCACACGCTGACGGCCGGCGTCGTGCAGAACTGGCTGTTTCAGCCGGATTTCACGACGTACTTCTTCACCGCGAACCAGAACCTGTACGACCCGATCGAGATCACGAAGCTCACCGCGAGCGGCACGCCGAAGCAGTTTTTCGCGCAGCACGTGCGCAACAGCGGCGTCTATGCGTTCGACCAGATCGACCTGACGTCGCGGCTGCAGTTTGTCGCGGGCGTGCGGCGCTCCGAGTACATCAGTTCGCAGGCGGGCACGCCGAATCAGGACATCAGCCGGACCTCGCCGTCGGGCAGCCTCAGTTACCGGCTCACGCAGAACACGAGCGTGTACGCGAGTTACGTCGAAGCGCTCGAGTCCGCAGGCAGCGCGCCGGCGACAGCCGCGAACGCCAACCAGATTTTGCCGGCAGCGGTCAGCCGTCAGGAAGAGATCGGCGTGCGCACGCGCGTCGCGGACCGCATGCTCGTGTCGCTTGCGCTGTTCAATCTGCGGCAGCCCGCCGCCGAAACGAATGCCGACAACGTGTACGTGATGGACGGTAACGCGCGCTATCGCGGCATCGAAATTTCCGCGCAGGGCGACGTGACGAAGGACGTGTCGCTGATCGCGTCGGCGGTGTATCTCGACGCGACGCAGGTCGATTCGTCGGACCCGACGCTGCGCGGCAAGACCCCGGAAAACACGCCGCACGTGACTGCGAGCCTGTTCGCCGAGTATCGCGTGCCGGTGCTGGCGGGGCTGTCGGTCAACGGCGGTCTGTACTACATCGGACCGCGCGCGGTGAACAGCGCGGACCAGGCGTATATCGGCGGCTACACGTTGTTCACCGCGGGGCTGCGTTACTCGACTCGCGTGTACGGCAAGAAGGTGTCGCTGCAGGCGAATCTGGAGAACGCGACCAACAAGCGCTACTGGAGCGCGGCCGGGTCGAATCAGCTGGGCGTGGGTCTTGGGCGGACGCTCGAACTGAGTTCGACGCTCGAGTTCTGATGCGCGCCGCTCATAGGTCATTCGAGAATGCATGCAGGAGAGAAGCATGAGTACCAACGTAACGCGCGTCGATGCCAGGCCGCGTGAAGGCGCTGTTTTGGAAAAAACAGCAAAGCAGGCCGCGGACCGCACGCGTTCGCGGCGCAGCCAATTCCTGAAATGGCTGCGCAAGATTCACGGCTGGGTCGGTCTGTGGGGTGCAGTGATCGGTCTGCTGTTCGGTGTGACCGGTCTGTTGCAGAACCATCGCGCGACGATGAAGATCAAGATCGCCGGCCCGATCGTATCGACGGTGCACATCGCGCTGCCGAACCCGCCGCCGAAAAACCCGAAGGCGCTCGGCGAGTTCCTGCGCGAAGAACTGAAGCTCGACCGGCCGCCGCTACGCACGTTGCGCGAGGCTTCGCGTCCAGTGACGTGGGGCGATCAGTCGGTGGTTCAGCCGGAGCGCTGGGGCGTGCGCTTCGTCGCGCCCGGCTATCTGATCGATGCGGAGTACTGGAAGGGCAGCACGTTCGTCGACGTCGAACGCCGCGATCAGGGGCTGATCTCGACGCTCGAGGGGTTGCATCGCTCGCAGGGTGCGGGCGTCGGCTGGATTCTGTTCGCGGATTCGATTGCGGGCGCGATGATCCTGCTGTCGCTGACAGGCGTCATTCTGTGGACCGAACTGAATCGCCGTCGCACGATCGGTGCGACGATTTTTGTCGTGTCGCTGGTGGTGTCGATCGTGCTCGCGTTGCAGGCGGTGTAGGGCGATTCCTGCGAATCCGGCAACGGTTTCTTGCGAAGCCAGCCGATGACGAATCCGGCGTCGCGCCGGATAATGAATCCCGTGACGAATCTTGCTCCTGGCTGGGGGCGATGGCGGACTCCTCATCTGCCGGTTCGTCACACTTCTTCTGTGTCCTCATCCCTATTCTCCGTCGCGTGCGGGCATCGATCGGCGGTGCTTCGCTGTCTGCTGCTTCTCGTCTACGATAGTCATGCATAAGCCCATGACCCGCACACGACGTTGAGGAGACTTCTGATGCAGACCGCTTCATCCGGCGCGCCGACCCCGATCGATTTCTGGTTCGACTTCGCGAGTAACTACAGCTATCTGAGTGTGATGCGCATCGAGGAAGCCGCGGCGCGGCAGCGCGTCGAGGTTCGCTGGCACCCGTTTCTGCTCGGGCCGATTTTTCGCGCACTGGGTCACCACACGTCCCCGTTCGTCGAACAGAAGGAGAAGGGCGCGTACGTGTGGCAGGACATGGTGCGCGAATGCCGCAAGTACGGTTTGCCATGGGTTCGGCCCAGTGTGTTTCCGCGCGTGCCGCTGCTTGCGCTGCGCGTCGCGGCGTTCGGCGTGCACGAATCGTGGATCGGGGCGTATTGCCGTCAGGTGATGCTGCGCAATTTCGCCGAAGATCGCGATATCGAATCACCGGCCGATATCGGCGAAGTGCTCGCACAACTCGGTTTGCCCGCAGAGCAGATCCTTGCCGATGCGCTCGCGGATGCAAACAGGCCGGCTTTGCGTCACGCGACCGAAGAAGCGCAGGCAAAGGGCATTTTTGGCGCGCCGACGTTCTTCGTCGGCGACGAGATGTTCTGGGGTAACGACCGCCTTGACGATGCCCTCGCGCGCTGCACGTCCACGTCTGCACCGCCACGCACCTGACGCGCGATCGCACGCCGGCGGCCCGGCGGCGGCGCTCAATACGGCATTTATTTCTCATTTTTGTTCGATATTTCGCTCGATGAGCCGGGCTAGGATCGCAGGTCCCACCGACCCGATCGAGGAACCGTATGCAGCGGAGCGCCAGCGTTGATTTCTCCAAGATCGCCCTTGCGGCGATGGTGGTCGCGCTGCATACGGAGATTTTCAAGGAAACCTCCGACTACCTCAGCTTCGTCTTCGTCAACGGGCTGCTGCGGGTGGCGGTGCCGGTATTCTTCATCATCAACGGCTATTACTTCTACAACATCGTTGCGAAGGGCAAGCCGCTGATGCCGTGGGTCAAGCGGATGGTGACGCTCTACGTCGTCTGGATGGTGCTGTATCTGCCGTTCTATTACCCGCATCATCCGCATTCGCTGAAGGAGGATGCGGAGTTCGTGCTGAAGCTCGCGATCGGCTATCACCACCTGTGGTATCTGGCGGGATCGCTCGGCGCGGGGCTCGTGCTGTATGCGGTGCGGCGCTGGTCCGACGCGAAGCTGCTGACCGCGGCGGTGCTGCTGTTCGTGATCGGTGCGATCGCGCAGTACGTGTTCAACTACGTGAACAGCAGCCATCTATACCTGAACAAGCTGTTCAACAACTACTGGCTGTTCCGCAACTTCCTGCTGCTGGGCTTCCCGATGTACGCGATCGGGTATCTGATCGCGAAGGGCCGCGCGGCTGCGCTATCGGACGGCGCGGTGCTCGTGTGGATGATCGTCGGCATCGTCGCGCTGCTCGCCGAGAGTTCGGCGATCTATTTCTTCCATCCGGTGCGGGACCATTTCGACAACTGCGCGTCGCTGCTGATCGTGTGTCCGGCGATTTTCCTGTTCGTGCTGCGTCGCAAGGGCACGCTGAACACCGATCGTTACGCGAAGATTTCGACGGTCATCTATTTCATTCACCCGTTTTTCGTCTTCGCGTTCATGGGACTCGTGGGCATGCACACGGGCACCGTGCTGTTCGCGATCTCGATCGTGTTGAGCCTGCTCGCATGCGTGTTGGTCATCCCACTCGACCGCAGGCTCAAGCTGCTGCTCTGACGTCTCGTGTCAACTCGCGTTGCCGCGCTTCGCGCGGAACGCAGCGAGTCCTTTCCTTGCCTGCGCGCGGATTGCGTTCTGTACGAACGGCGCCCAGCCCAGCAGCGCACCCTTGATGCCGAGCGCCGCACGCGACCAGCGCCACAGATCGAACGTGTCGCGGTGCTCGGCGATCAATCCGTCCGCGAACACGAAGCGCGCGTGAATCCGGTTCACGACGTGACGTCCACTTTGCGTGAAGACGTAACGAGCGGTCCACTGTGCGCTACCGGTCGTATCGTCGGCGACGACCTCATCGAATGTCAGCGAAAAGTCCTGCGCGCGTTGCGCCAGCATGCGCCACATGTCGCGTGCTTCGTCGCCGTGCAGTTCGCCGAACGCGGGGTCGCTGAATACGACATCGCGCGCGTAGCACGTGGCCATCGTGTCGGCGTCGAGGCGCTGGAACGCTTCGTAGAAGCGGGCGATCAAGGCGGCGTTTTTTTCGTTCATGGTGTTGGGTCTCCTTTGTCTGCTGCGGTCGCGGGCAAGTTGGCTGTGGGTTGCTATCGGGGGCGTTTGCTTTGGCGGCGAGCAGGCTTGGGTTCGCCATCAGCGGAAGTTTCAGACGGAGGACGTACCGTCTCACACAGCATCGCCACACCCGCGCGCGCAGTGGCTCGCAACGACGCGCGGGTATCGCCCGCACGCGAGCGCAGCGCGAGGCTATGCAACACCGCCGACGCGAGTTTCGCGAGCAGCGCGGCGTCCGCCTGCGCATCGATCTCGCCGATGGTTTGCGCATGCCTGAAGCGCTTTTCGAACGCGCGGTCGAATGCGCGCAGCGCATCGCCGAGACGCGCGCGCACGTCGGGGTCCGTCATCGCTTCGACCGTCGATGTGCCGATCAGAAAGCAGCCGCGCGCGTCGCCGTCGGCCGGCAGGTAGAGCGCCAGTGCGCCGTCGTACACCTGTTGCAATCCGTCGGCGAGCGGAACGTCCGGACTCAGCGCGCCGAGCATCAAGTCACGCCCTGTTTCGATATACCGGTCGACGGCAGCCAGATAAAGCGCGCGCTTGTCGCCGAACGCAGCATAGAGGCTCGGCCGGTTCATGCCGGTCGCATCGCTGAGTGCATCGAGCGACGTGCCCGAGTAACCCGTGCGCCAGAACGCATCGCGCGCGCGTTTCAGCGCATGTTCCGGATCGTATGCACGCGGCCGTCCGCGTGGCCGGGTTGGGGTTTTTGTACTGTCTTGCATATAAATTATTGACGCCGGTGATTTTTGTCCAATATAGTACAGAAACAGGACGCGGAGGCTAATCGACGCGTCATCACGACGGAGATATTCGATGGATCTGTATTTTTCACCGCTCGCGTGTTCGCTCGCGACGCGGATCTCGCTATACGAAGCAGGGGCCGATGCGGCTTTCGTTCAGGTCGACACGAAGGCGAAGCAGGTTGCCGACGGCAGCGACTTTCTCGCGATCAATCCGCTTGGCCAGGTGCCGGTGCTGCGCACAGACGATGGCTGGCTGCTAACCGAAAACACCGCGATCCTGCCGTACGTCGCGGACCGTTATCCCGACGCAGCGCTCGCACCCGTGTCGGGCACGGCGGCGCGCGCGAAGATGCAGCAATGGCTGGGGTTCGTCAGCACCGAATTGCACAAGGCGGTGTTCGTTCCGCTGCTCGACCGGCATGCATCGGACGATGTGAAACGCTACGCGCGCGACAAGGTCGCATCACGGATGGGCATGCTGCAGCGGCATCTGGACGCACATGAATTTCTGGTGGAGACGTTTAGCGTCGCGGACGCATACCTGGTGACGGTGCTGAACTGGGCATCGCACGGTGGCGTCGATCTGGCGCAGTGGCCGGAAGTAGAGCGCTACTACCGGCGCCTGGTGGAGCGGCCGGCAGTGGCACGGGCGCTGGCCGAAGAACTCGCGTTGTATCGCGAGGAACTGGCCCGTCGCAGCAAATAAGAAGCGTGGGTGCTACACGTTTTCGGTGTACTGGCAAAACCGTCGGCCGGGTACATGCGAGATCACCAGTTCGGCGATTTCGGGAGCCGTGTATTCGGTGGGCACCGCGAGACGGCGGCATTCGGGATCGTGTTTCAGCGTCCATTCGACGAGGCGATACGACCGGCCCCACGGAAGCTGCTGCGGCGCGGTGACCGTGCACGAATGAATCTGCTGGGCATGGAGGTTGCCGGACATGGCCTGCAGATGGGTGAACACCGCTTCTTCAGTCATGGTTTGACTCCTTTCCTGCAGGAATGCGATTGATAGTGCGGCGCTGCGGCGACAAGCCTGAAAAAAGTGCCGCCTGTACTCCGGCGGCTCAACAGGGGATGTCGAGCGTATGGTTGCAGGGAAGAATTAAGCCAGACTTAAAACACGGCGACGCTCTGTATCAGCGTGTATTCAGCATGCTGGATGAGCGTCAGGGCGTGGTCAGCGACTCGACGTGCACCATCGGCAATTGCATGCCAGCGGGATCGAGTCTCACGACCGTGCCGCGAATTTTTACCTGCTGATTCTGCAGTGCCGATGCGCGTGCAGCGGACAGACCGTCGAGTTGCCACACGCCGCCCGGATCCTGGACGACCGGGTAGACGAACGGTTCGTTGCCGCGCAACGTGAGCTTGCCGGAGAGTTCGATCGACTGGCCGATGGATGGACTGCGACTGGTCGACGTCCCCGCAGCAGGCTGAACCGCACATGCAGTCTCTACCAGCAGCACGGCTACGAGCGCAATCATCGTGACGTGCGGAAAAAATCGTTTGAGCATGACGGAGCCTGAGATAGCTATCCAATAAAAACCGCACGGTGAAAACGACGAAGCGGCGCACTGCGCCGCTTCGAGTCTACTGCGATACAACGTGACGACAGACCCGCTCAGCGTCAGTCCACGACCACCGACAGCGTCGTCCCCGCCGGCACCTGCACCGTCTCGTTGAACGTTCCGCTGACGGCAGGACGCAGCACCGGGAAGTTGCCAAGCGACGGCAGCGCGCTCGGCACCGCGGACGGCAAATCGCGCATGCTCTGATAGGCCGACGGATCGATCGCGGGCAGATTGAAGCCGCCTTCGCTGCGTGCCGCGAACAGGTAATTGCTCACGCCTGCGGAAGTGGTCGGCACGAGGCCGGCCGCCGCCGCGGCGAAGTGCCGCAGTTCCTGCTGCACGCTCGAACCCGCACGGTTCTGGACGATCGCATCGTTCAGGATCGCGAGCGAATCGGTCTGGTTTTTGTCGTACAGCAGCGTCTTGTAGAAGTTCAGCCCAAGCTGCCGGTTCAGGAAACCGCCGAACGATCCCGACACGGAATAGCTTTCGCAATCGGTGCCGAACGGCGTCCAGTTCGTGAGGCCGCAATCGTAGCTGCCGTGGCCCGCGTAATTCAGGTAAGTCGGGAAGCGCAGATCGCGGATCGCGTTGTAGCTCGGATCGAGGTTCGTGCTCGCCCAGTCTTCCATCATCATCGCGCTCATTTCTTCGAGCCACGAATCGAATGCGTATTGCGAACCCATCAGCACCGCGCGCCGGTAGAAGTTCTGCATGTGCATGCTTTCATGCGCCATCGTCGTCGTGATCTGCTGAAGGCCCGCAGCGCCGCCGAGGTAGAGCGTTTCGGAATCCAGATACAGCGAGATCGACTGATTGCTGTACGCGAGCTGGCCGGAGCCGGTCTTGAAGTCATTGAGCGCCCAGAAATAACCGAGCAGACCGAACGGCTGGTTGTTGTGATCGAAGTTCATCACGACGAGATCGATCGGCTGGCCGGTACCGCTGATCAGCTCCGAATGCGAGTTCGGGCCGTACAGCGGGCCGCCGATGCGCGTCAGCATGTCGTACACGCCGCCCGCCTGTGCGTAGCGCGTGAGCAGCGTGTTGATCAGCGTCGGGCTGACCTTGCTTGCGCCCAGCTCGCCGTTTTCGACCCACAGGTTCACGGTGGTGCCGTCGGACGTGGTCGCCGTCTGTTCGAGCGTCGTCTGACGGATCGAGAAGTCCTGGTAGTAGAACGTGCGCTGTGCGCCGATCGCGTATGCGACCGATGCGGACGGCGTGCCTGCCGTCGAGAAGCGTGCAACCGATGAAGCGGCCGCCGACGGGTTCGATGCGTTCGATGTGTACGCGGCCCAGCCGTGCGCGTTGAAGTCGCGGATCGCGGAGAGCGCTGCGTTTTCGCCGGCACCCGACGTCGCGACGTTCGGCTCCGTCTGCGCGCGCATCACGGCGGACATCGACGAAGCAGCCGAGACCGACGGGTTGAGTTTCAGCGCAGCGACCGTCTGTGCCGACGTGCTTTCGTTCGTGAAAACGAACGTGACGTTCTGCCCCGTGAGGCCTTTGATGGAGACCGGAACGTTCTGCGCTGCTGCGCTCGTGTTGAGTGCCTGCCAGAGGCCGGTGCCGCTGCCGGAATAGGTGGAGTCGTCGCTTGCGCCGCAGCCTGTGCAGGCTGCGTGCATGTTGCCGTCGGCGAGAACCGCTGTCGTCGTCGCGGGTGTTGAAGTGTTGGTCGAGGTGTCGGTGCCTTTGGCGGTGCCGCTGGCTGCAGGGCTGGAATCGCCGCCGCCTCCGCCGCCGCATCCGGCCAGACCGGCAGCGAACAGCATGACGACCGCACATGCGGCCATCGATTTGGAACGCACGCTGCGCATGGAAGATCTCCAGTCCCCGGCGATGCCGGGATAAAACAGCATGGCCTGCGCGGCCATGCGGGCAGTTCGGGAGGTTTGCTCCGGACCGTCGCGCGCGAGGCGTGCGGCCGGGCATTCCGTTGGCCGGTATCGATCGTCGACACCGGCGAGGTGCGAGCCTCGAACCTGTTATCGGCGTGGGGACGGGGGACTTTAGGCGTACAGCACGTTTAAAACGACGTGACGACGCGGTGTGCGAGACGTCGCAGGCGTGACGCGCGGATGCGAAAAACGCGCGGCGTGCCGTGGGGATTTAAACGTCGGCGGGGAGAGTGGAGGGAAACCTGAAGAAACGAGAGGAGGCTTGAGCGGGACGGCAACGCATACCGCTCAAGCGCACCTGAAATCAGCCGTTAACCTAAGAGCACTGCGCGATGAACACCGCAGTGTGAATGTCGCCGGCCACACATGACCGGCGGCTATCGAACTATCCGAAGAACTATCCAAACCCGCACGCCCCTCAAGGCAGCGCGGTCTCCGATCCTTCGGCACCCTGAGCGATTGCCTTGCGCACGCCTGCGCCATAGGCCGGATCGATCTTGTCGAAGAGCGCGAGTTGCCGTTCGACGATGTCGGCCGGCACGCCCGCGATCCCTTCCGCGATGTTGCGGTACAGGCGCTTGCGCTGCGCGTTGATCAACGAACAGGTATCCGCACCACGTCAAGCGTCCGGCGGGACACCGAGCAGTTGCAGCGTGCCGCCCGTCACCGCCGAGAACACCGGGCCGGCGACGGTGCCGCCATAAAATGCCTTGCCCGCCGGGTCGTCGATCATCACCGCCACCACCAGGCGCGGATCGCTCATCGGCGCCATGCCGACGAACAGCGCGCGATAGCGGTTCTTCGCGTACGACGTGCCCACCTGTTTGCGCGCAGTGCCCGTCTTGCCACCGGTCCGGTAACCGGCGACGTCTGCCGCGCGTCCGGTGCCGCCCGCGCCCGTCGCCATCTCGAGCATCGTGCGGATCGCCGCAGCGGTTGCGGGCGTCGTCACCTGACGGCCAGTCGGCGATGCGGCCACCGCAGCGGCTGCGCTGTCGTCGATCAGCAGATGCGCGGGATGCAGCGTGCCGTCGCCCGCATACGCGGTGTAGACCTGCGCCATCTGCAGCAGCGATGTCGACAGGCCGTAGCCGTAGGCCATCGTCGCCTGCTCGATCGGTCGCCAGCGGTTATACGGTCGCACGCGGCCGGTCGCGACGCCGGGGAACGTCAGCTCGGGCGCGTGACCGAGGCCGTATTCCTGGTATTTGGTCCAGATCGTTTCGGCGGGCAGGTTCAGCGCGAGCTTCGCGAGCGCGATGTTGCTCGATTTCTGGATCGCCTGCGCGACGGTGATCTGTCCGTGATTCGACGTATCGTGGATCACGCTGGGTCCGATCTTGTAGTAGCCCGGCGACGTGTCGATCAGGGTTTGCGGACGGACCTTGCCCAGGTCGATCGACAGCGCGGCGACGATCGGCTTGATCGTCGAGCCCGGTTCGAACGTGTCGACCACCGCGCGATTGCGCAACTGCCGTCCAGTGAGGCGCGCGCGATCGTTTGGATCGAAGCTCGGATAGTTCGCGAGCGCGAGAATCTCGCCGTTGCGCGCGTCGAGTACGACGACGCTGCCGGCCTGCGCATCGTGCTTCGCGACAGCCGCCTTTAGCTGCGCATACGCGAGCTGCTGCACGCGACGATCGATCGTCAGATGAATCGTCGCGCCGTTGCGCGGCGGCACGAGTGGCCGCGTTTCCGACACGACACGGCCGAGTCGATCGCGGATCACTTCACGCTGGCCCGGCGCACCGATGAGCCGTTCGTTCGCGGCGAGCTCGACGCCTTCCTGGCCGTTGTCCTCGATGTCGGTGAAGCCGACCACATGCGCGGCCGATTCGCCCTCCGGATAGAAACGCTTCGAATCTGCGATCTGCGTGATGCCCGCGAGACCGAGCTTTTCGATGTGGCCGGCCGTCTCGGCGTCGACCTGGCGCCGCAGCAGCACGAACGATTTGTCCGGACTCAACCGGCGCCGCAATTCGGCAAGCGGCACGTCGAGCAGTTTCGCGAGCGGCGGATAAGCGCTTTCGTCGAGCAGTTTCGGCGTGGCCCAGATTTCGTAGGTCGCGAGACTCACGGCGAGCAACGCGCCGTTGCGATCGACGATGCGGCCGCGCGTCGCATCGAGTTCGAGCGTGCGCTGATAGCGCTTCTGCCCCTGCTCGACATAGAAGTCCTGATTGACCACCTGCACCCAGAATGCGCGGGCCACGAGCGCAGCGAATGCCGCGAACACCAGCAGCACGACGAATTTCGAACGCCACATCGGCAGACGTGGATCGAGCACGGCGTTGCGCGCGACGGGAGCGTACGAATCGTGAGACTGCGGTTTCTTTCTGTGTGCCATAAGTAGTACGGTGCCCGACAAAAAACATGAAACGGATGAGCGGATGCAGCCGGAAGCGCGTCAGTGCATGCCGCCCGTGCCCGCATCGGCGGCACTGAAACGCTTCAACCGCCAGCGGAAACGTACCGCCAGCATGCGCACGATGAACCCCGCGACGAGTACCACGAGCGACGCCGCGCCGCGTCCCACGCCGACCCATTGCAGCGCGAGATACAGCGCACCCGCGGCCAGCGCGATGCTCGCGTACAGGTCTTCTCGCAGCACCAGCGGCATCTCGTTGCACAGCAGGTCGCGCAGCATGCCGCCGCATACGCCGGTGATCGCGCCCGCGAGGACGACGATCAGCGGACTGATCTGCAGCGCCGACGCGATATCGCAGCCGATGATCGTGAACGCGATCAGCCCGATCGCGTCGACGGTCACGAAGAGTCCCTGGAGATGCCGCAGAGGCCTTGCGCATGCCGCCGCGACCGACGCGGCCCCAATTGTAATTAGAACGTAATCTGGATGGGCGATCCACGCAAGGGGGTAATGACCGAGCAGCACGTCGCGCACGGTGCCGCCGCCGAGCGCGGTGACCGTGCCGACGAGGCACAACCCGAAGCGGTCCATGCCGCGGCGCATGCCCATCAGGGCACCGGACATCGCTTCGGCGACGATCGCAAGCAAGTAGAGGGAGTGGAGCAACATCGCGCGGCCTTCGTGAAGGCACGGCAGGATGCCGTGCATCGAAAGCGGCGATTATCGGCAGTGCTGTCTGCCGAAGAAATTCGATTAAGCAGAATTCGCTAAGGCCAAATTCTGCTTAATCTGCGTGCGTGGGTGCGACATCGTGTGCAGTACCGAACACACAACCGAATGCATCCCGCCAAGCCCCTGTCACATTCAACTGGTCTGATTGAAAAACCGCGCAGGCGATTCGTTCGATAAGAGCGTCGTCTCCGACGCGGCGTGTTTCAAGGCGCTCCCGCGAGCGCCTTCTTTTTTATCTGCGCTTATCTGCTTCAGGTCTGTTGATATGAAGTTTGCGCGTGCGTCACGCATGCACGCACGTCATGCAGGCAGTGCGAAACTCGCGATCGATTCGCGCAGCACATCCACCTGATCCTTCAACGAATGCGCAGCCGCCGCGGCTTCTTCGACGAGCGCCGCATTTTGCTGCGTGACCTGATCCATCTCGCCGACCGCGCGATTCACCTGTTCGATACCCGCGCTCTGTTCGCGCGATGCATGGCTGATCTCTTCGAGAATTTCGTTCACGCGTCGCACCGACTGCACGATCTCGGTCATCGTCGAGCCCGCGTTCGCGACGAGCGTCGAGCCGGATTCGACGGTGTGCGTCGACGTTTCGATCAGCGCCTTGATCTCTTTCGCGGCGGTGGCCGAGCGCTGCGCGAGGCTGCGCACCTCCGATGCGACGACCGCGAAGCCGCGTCCCTGTTCGCCGGCGCGCGCCGCTTCGACCGCTGCGTTCAACGCGAGGATGTTGGTCTGGAATGCGATGCCGTCGATCACGCCGATGATGTCGCCGATCTGCCGCGAGCTCGTCGAGATTTCGCCCATCGTCCGCACGACGTCGTCGACGACGCGGCTGCCGCGCGTCGCGACGTCCGCTGCCTGGCCCGCGAGCTGAGCGGCCTGCATCGCGCTGTCCGCGTTGTGTTTCACGTTCGCGGTCATCTGGTCCATGCTCGACGCGGTCTGCACGAGCGCGGCTGCCTGCTGTTCGGTGCGCTGCGACAGATCGGTATTGCCGCTCGCGATCTCCGATGCGCCCACGTTGATGTTCTCGGTGCCGGCCCGCACACGCGACACCGTATCGACGAGCCCGCGCTGCATCGTGTGCAACGCATGCAGCAGACTCGCGCGATCGTCGCGCCGCAGCGGCACACCGGCCGACAGATCGCCGCGCGCCATCCGCTGCGCTGCTTCGACCGCGACTTCGAGATCGCCGCCGAGCGCGCGCTTCACGCTGCGCAGGACCAGCATCATCACGACGGTCGCGATCGCGCCGAGCGCGACGGTGATCGCGAGCCAGCGCAGCAGGTTCGCGAAAAACGCGTGCTGCACGTCATCCATGTACATGCCGGTGACGATGTACCAGTCCCACGGCGCGAAGCGCAGCGAGTAGCTGGTCTTCGCGACCGGCTCGTCGTGTCCCGGCTTCGACCACAGATAATCGACGAACCCGCCGCCGTCGAGATTGCCGGCCTTCACGATATCGGTGAACAGATGGTTGCCGGCCGGGTCGGTGAACTGACCGAGATTCTTGCCGATCAGCTCCTTCTTGATCGGATGCATCAGCATCACCGGCTGCGAATCGTTGACCGAGATGTAGCCGTCCTTGCCGTAGCGTATCGCCGCGAGCGTGTCGAGTGCCTGCTTGCGCGCGTCGGCGTCGGACATCACATGTTGCTGCGACAGCGTGTAGTAGCGGTTGACGATCGCGTTCGCCTGCTGGATCAGCGAGGTCAACTGGTCGCGCCGGTCGGCGATCATCGACGCGCGGTTCTGCCACGCGCCGAATCCGCCGATCAGGATCAGACCGATCCACAGCACGGCGATCATCGAAGCAAGTTTCTTGTTCAGGGTCATGGCGGTCGTTCGGATGCGGGTAACGGAAAAAAGGGTGTTCCTTGTTCTGTTTACGGCGCGCGCCGCGCGCGGCGCAGAGCGGGTATGCCCTGATTCCTCTGCTGTTTGATCCGGATCTCGTGCGACGATTCGACGCGTGACGGGCCGTGTTTAGCGACCCGCGAACCATCACGCGAAAGCCTCGCCAAAGCAAAATGAAAGCGCCGGCGGACGACGCTCCGCAAATCATCGAAGACCCGCATGGACAGGGGCTCAGCGGCCATCACGCAGGTGCTGAACACCACATTTTTCCCACCATTTACATCAATTGCCATAAATGCGCCACGTCGGCGACATCGGCGTTTCATTTCCGCTATAGTCGCGATTTTTGGCGCTCTCCGAACCCGTGCGACCCGCGCGGGCGAGCGGCGCAGCGGCCGCCCGCGCGGCCCGCAAACATGCCGCCCTCCACACGGCGGCCACCGGAGTACTCGACAAGATGAACGCACGCGACACCGCTCTCCTTCCCGCTTCGCGCAGCAGCCGGCTGCGTCAGATGCTCACCAGCAACCAGCTCGAATTCCTGATGGAAGCGCACAACGGCCTGTCCGCGCGCATCGTCCGCGAAGCCGGTTTTCGCGCAATCTGGGGCTCGGGCCTGACGATCTCCGCGCAGTTCGGCGTGCGCGACAACAACGAGGCGAGCTGGACTCAGGTCGTCGATACGCTCGAGTTCATGGCCGACGCGAGCGATCTGCCGATCCTGCTCGACGGCGACACCGGCTACGGCAACTTCAACAACATGCGCCGTCTCGTGCGCAAGCTCGAACAGCGCGGCATCGCGGGCGTCTGTATCGAAGACAAGGTGTTTCCGAAGACCAACAGCTTCATTAACGGCGAGCGTCAGCCGCTCGCGGAAATCGACGAGTTCAGCGGCAAGATCAAGGCGGGCAAGGACTCGCAACTGGACGAGAATTTCTCGATCGTCGCGCGCGTCGAGGCTTTGATCGCGGGCTGGGGGATGGACGAAGCGCTGAAGCGCGCGGAAGCCTACCGTCAGGCCGGCGCCGATGCGATCCTGATTCACAGCAAGCTGTCGCGTCCCGATGAGATTCTCGCGTTCGCGAAGGAATGGGCCGGCCGTGGCCCGCTCGTGATCGTGCCGACCAAGTACTACAGCACGCCGACCGAAGTGTTCCGCAAGGCGGGCATCAGCGCGGTGATCTGGGCGAACCATCTGCTGCGCGCGGCGACCACCGCGATGCAGACCGTCGCGAAGGAAATCCACGACAACGAAACGCTGGTCGATGTCGAAGACCGCGTGGCCACCGTCAACGAGATTTTCCGCCTGCAGGATGCCGACGAGTATTCGGAAGCCGAGCGCCGTTATCTGTCGACGTCGCGTGCAAGCGGCTCGGCGATCGTGCTGGCGGCTAGCCGCGGCGCAGGGCTTGAAGCGCTGACCGAAGAACGTCCGAAGGTGATGCTGCCGGTAGCCGGCAAGCCGCTGCTACGCTGGCTCGTCGATGGCTTCAAGAAGCAGGGCGTCAATGACATCACGGTGGTCGGCGGCTATCGTGCCGACGCGATCGACACGGCTGGCATCAAGCTCGTCGTCAACGAACGCCATGCGCAGACCGGCGAACTCGCGTCGCTCGCCTGCGCGGCCGGCACTCTGCAGAACGACACGGTCATTTCGTACGGCGATCTGCTGTTCCGCAGCTACATCGTGCGCGATCTGGTCGAGAGCGAAGCAGCGTTCAGCGTGGTCGTCGATTCGTCGCTGACGCAGGCCGAAAACAGCAGCGTGCGCGACTTCGCGTGGTGCTCGACGGCTGACGATCGTGGCCTGTTCGGCAACAAGGTGCTGCTGCGCCGCGTGTCGAACGAAGCGGATGGCGCGCCGAACGGCCGGTGGATCGGTCTGTTGAATGTGCGCGGCGCCGGCATCGAACGTCTGAAGACGATGCTCGCGCAATTGCAGCAGCGTCCCGATTTCGACTCGCTCGACATCCCCGCGTTGCTCAACGCGCTGATCGAAGCGGGCGAGGAAGTCGAAGTGCAGTACGTGCACGGTCACTGGCGCGGCGTCAACGATCTCGAAGACTTCCGCCGTGCAGGCGACTTCGCGCATGCGCAGACGCCGATCGCATCGGGCGACGCGACGCGCGGAGCGGCGCAATGATCGAAGCAGCACAGTTCGTCGAGGCCGCGCGCACGCGCGGCTTCGACTGGTATGCCGGTGTGCCGTGTTCGTACCTGACGCCGTTCATCAATTACGTGCTGCAGGATCCGTCGCTGCACTACGTGTCGGCGGCGAACGAGGGCGATGCGGTCGCGCTGATCGCCGGCGTCACGCTCGGCGCGCGCAATGGCCGGCGCGGCGTCACGATGATGCAGAACTCGGGGCTCGGCAACGCGGTGAGTCCGCTGACGTCGCTCACGTGGACGTTCCGTTTGCCGCAACTGCTGATCGTCACGTGGCGCGGCCAGCCCGGCGTGTCGGACGAACCGCAGCACGCGTTGATGGGTCCGGTGACGCCCGCGATGCTCGACACGATGGAAATCCCGTGGGAAACCTTCCCGACCGAGGCCGACGCGATCGGCCCCGCGCTCGATCGTGCAACGAAGCACATGGATGAAACCGGTCGCCCGTATGCGCTCGTGATGCAGAAGGGCAGCGTCGCGCCGTACGAGCTGAAAGCGGCGGCGACGCCGACGCGTGCGCCTGCGATTGCCGCACGCAATACATCGCGCGGTCTGTCGGCGGATGCACTGCCGACGCGTCAGCAGGCACTGCAGCGCGTGATCGCGCGGACGCCGACTGAGTCGACGGTCGTGCTCGCGTCGACCGGCTTTTGCGGCCGCGAACTCTACGCAATCGACGATCGCTCGAACCAGCTGTACATGGTCGGCTCGATGGGCTGCGTGACGCCGTTCGCGCTCGGCCTCGCGCTGTCGCGGCCCGACCTGCAGGTGGTTGCGCTCGACGGCGATGGCGCTGCATTGATGCGGATGAGCGCGTTCGCGACGCTCGGCGCGTATGCACCGGCGAATCTGACGCACGTGCTGCTCGACAACGGCGCACACGATTCCACCGGCGGCCAGGCCACCGTGTCGCCGCAGGTGTCGTTCGCGGGTGTCGCGGCGGCGTGCGGCTACGCGTCGGCAGTCGAAGGCGACGATCTCGCCGTGCTCGACGAAGCCCTCGATGCGCTCGCCGCGCCCGTCTCGTCCGTCGCGTCCACTTCGCAGCGCGGTCCGCGTTTCGTGCGGCTCGCGATCCGGCGAGGCACGCCCGACGGTCTGCCGCGTCCCACCATTACCCCGCCCGACGTGAAGACGCGCCTGATGCGCCACATCGGCGCCGCGCAAGGAGCGCATTGATGCTGTTGCTCAACCCGGGCCCCGTCACGCTGACCGAACGCGTGCGCCGCAGTCTGCTGCAAACCGATCTATGCCATCGCGAGAGCGAGTTTTTCGACTTGCAGGATGAGGCGCGCGAGCGGCTCGTCGACGTGTACGGGCTCGATCCCGCGAAGTGGGCGGCGGTGCTGATGACAGGTTCGGGCACCGCGGCCGTCGAGAGCATGATCGCTGCGCTGGTGCCGGAACGCGGCAAACTGCTGATCGTCGAGAACGGCGTGTACGGCGAACGCATCGCGCACATCGCCGCGCAGTACCGGATCGCGCACGAAGTCGTGAAGCACGAATGGATGGAAGCGCCGGACCTCGTGCGCATCGTCGAGCGGCTCGACGCGGACGGCAGCTTCACGCACGTCGCGGTGATCCATCACGAGACGACGACGGGCCGGCTGAACGATTTGCGCGCGCTCGGCGCCGCATGCCGCGAACGGGGCGTGCAACTGCTGGTGGACGGCGTGAGCAGCTTCGGTGCCGAAGCGATCGACTTCGACGACGGCAGCATCGCAGCGGTCGCCGCCACGGCGAACAAATGTCTGCATGGTGTGCCGGGCGCGGCATTCGTCATCGTGCGGCGCGATGCGCTCGCGCAGGCGTCGAGCCGCACGTTCTATCTGGATCTGACGCGGCTCGCGCGTCTGCAGGATCAGCGCAATACGCCGTTCACGCCGTCGGTGCATGCGTATTACGCGCTGGTCGAAGCGCTGCGCGAGATGCACGACGAGGGCGGCTGGCAGGCGCGTCATGCACGCTACGCAGCGCTCGCCGAACAGGCGCGCGCGGGGCTCGCGACTCGCGGTATCGGCAGCGTGTTGCCGCCGGAGCAGTCGTCGGTCGTGCTGCGTGCGTACCGTCTGCCGAACGGTGTGTCGTACCCGCTGCTGCACGATGCGCTGAAGGCGCGCGGCTTCGTGATTTACGCGGGGCAGGGTGGGCTTTCCGCTGAGCTGTTCCGCATCTCGACGATGGGCGACATTCATGCCGCCGATGTCGATCGGCTGTTGACGTCGTTCGACGAACTGTCGCGTTGATATCGGTGTTGTGGCGACACGGCTAACGGTGGTGCCGGGAGGCTGCCGTTAGCGTGTGCTGCGCGGTGTTGGGCGCAAGCACGATCCGCAGTGACATCGTCGCCTCAATCGCGGCTCTCTCGCTTCCCACTTCCCACCTCTCACGAATGTTTCATCCGCATGCACCGCGCTTCATCGGGTGCGCGTGGCGCATTCCCGCGCAGCGATCGACCGTCGGCGCGTCGAGCAGCGCAATAGCCATCCGGATGCGCGCGTGCGGATAAATCGCCCGGCACATATTCCTGCATTGCGCGCGGCATTCCGCCATCTTTACCGAATCCACGAAAATCCGTTTGACTGGCGCAGAGCCCGGTGTTTGCCGGACGACGTTAGCCGAATCGCGAAACCGGCATATCCGCCGGCAGAGATCTTGTGCGAGGCGCATTAGCCGCTCTGGTGCAATGCCGCATGCGGATTTGTCGCCATTCATCCCGCATGGACGAGCGTTTGAAACGGACCGAGCGGCCCGCGTACAGGCCGTCAGCGGCTTTCGCCGTGGTTTGGACAGGCGCCTCTATATACATTCTCCGTTAACCGGTTTAACTTTTGCGCGACTACTTACCAGTAAATACAGGCCAATGGAGACCCTCATGCGAGGCAACGTTTCGCTGAATTCGTATCGCCTCGTTCTGCCGCCTTAAAAATAAAAGATTCCCCAATTTGCGCGGTCCGATTATTCGTCGACATATCGATTTTGCTTCGAACGGTGATTGAGTCCGGACAGCGCGGAGTAGCTGCATTATTCAAACGATAAATCCGGAGGAGACATAAGATGGCGCGCATCGTGCGCGACGGTTTTGCCGTCGCAAACCTGGTTGGCATAGCGGCCGCAGCGGTACTGATGGTTGCCTGTAGCGGCGGTAATCCGGGGTCGCCCGGCCCGGTCGACGTATCGCAATGCTCGGGCAGCACCTGCGCACCGTCCGGTCCGCCGACGTCGCCGCCCTCGACGCTCAAACTCTGCCCCGACGCACTCGACTACTCGACGACCTTCACCGGCGGCTCGGGCAGCGGCGAATACATCAAGGCCAAATTCAATTCGGCGACGAAGCAGTATCAGATGACGTTCGTCGAATCGGAGGTGCCGACGAGGGCGGGGCAGATCAATGCGACGCGCCAGGGTCTTACGATCACGGGTTCGTACACGACGCCCGACGCATACAAGCCCACGGCCACCAGTACCGACGGCGGGACAACGGCGCCGCTCGCGCTGCCGAGCGCCGAACAGAATCGCTGCGCAATCGTACTGAAGGATGGCCAGACTGCTGACGGCAGCTACAAGATCCCCATCAATCTCCAGGATCCGCCGCTGCTGTTCGTCGGCCAGGGGATCATCGGCGGCTCGAGTCCGGGCGCGGAGATCCAGTTCAATGGCGTACCACTCGGAGCGGGTATCTTTATTGGTGTTGTACCGGACCGCGTGTTCGACTCGTTCCCGTTCATCGGTTTCAGCGAGACGGTGACCGACTTCTCGCAGGTCGCAGGCAAGTACAACGAGCTTGGTTTCCGGATGACGCCGGAAGGCACGACGTTCCAGACCATCCCCAACGAGACCCCCGCGCAGCAGATAACTGGCCTTATCGGCTGGCAGCCGGACGCGATCCAGGCTTCTGAGACGCTGAATGCGGACGGCTCGTGCACGGCCGATACGTCCAAATATTCGTGTATGTCGACCGGTGCGCCGTGGGTAGTGCGGACCAACGCGGACGGTTCCGCCGACAACGTGTTCATGAGCGCGATTCCATCGAACGCGTCGACGTATCCGGCGGTTGGGGTCGGCACTCTGCAGGTTGCGTTTGCTGGCAACACCGCGCACGGCGTGATGATCGTCGGCAAGGTGGCCGGGACGCTGGTGCCAGTGATCGTGCGCGTCGGTGCGGGCCATTCGGATCCGAACGGCAATCTGCTCGCGTCGATCCTCGACGACCAGATCGGCATCTCGCTGCTCGCGCCGGCCACGACGATCGCACCGACTGTGCTGACGGGCGGCTACATTGGTGCGAACAGCGCGTCGGCATGCGGACTCGTCGAATACGCTGGACAGTCGGCGCAGGCGACGAACGTGACGAACCCGGATGGCTCGTTCTCGGTTATCTACCCGTCGGCAGGTGCGTGCATCGACGGCAGCGCATCGTTCAACGCAGCCGTGAACTCGACCGCGACGCTGTTCCAGAACCCGAACGGTTCGCTGCTGACACCGTTCACCGCGACCGTGACGTCCGGCTTCACGCTCGACTACACGCAGACACAGCCCGGCCTCGTCAACGTCACGGCGACAAAGGATCTGCTGAGCGGCACGACGCCGATCTTCCAGGCAGGCGACACGGGTGTGCTCGTCAAGGTGGGTCAGGTGTACGGTCTGTTGATGAACGGCGTGAACCAGCAGTTCACGACGAACAGCCCGTCGAATACGAGCAAAGTGAATCCGTTCCTGACGATCGGCGCATTCGTGCAGTAGCGCCGGTTGTGGTCCGGGGGAGCGTGTGCCGGTGGCACCGGCTCCCCATTTCGTGAGCGCCGGGTTCGCCCGGCGTTTTTTTATTTCCGGCTTATTTCTGGCGCTCGCGACGCGTGCTTCGCGAAACGCGTTACACCGGATCTTTATCCGGCGGACCTTCGGGTCGCTGCGGCTCGTCGTTGTGATGGCCCGGCGGCGGAGGCGTCAGCGGATCGCCTTCAGGATCGCGGGTCGGATCGGCGAGTGGGTCGGGAACCGGACTGGTGTGCATCTCGAGGTTCATGGCGTGGCCCCTCGTCCTCTTTGCCTCGGTGAGCGAGGCATGCATCCGCGTGCCTCTATCAGGTAGCGTAGGCGATCCCGCGCGAATGCGCTGTGCGGTGTGCCGCATGCGTGCCGGTCATGCGTGTGTTCGCATACCGTCAGATCGTCCTGCGTCGCGCTGACGGTCGTGACACCTTCAGCTGCCAGTAGCGTTCGTCGTCGAACACATCGTCGTAGCCGCCAGGGCCGAACGCCTGCAACTGGCTCCCGTACGCATCGATGGCTTCGCGCTTGAGCAGCACGCGACGCTGCGGATCGAGCGTGTTCAGTTCATCCGGTTGCGCGGGCGTGGCGACGATGCCGCGCCGCGTCATATCGACGAGCCGTTCCTGCACGATACCGGCCGTCCGGCGATACAGCGCGTCTTCGTACGCGAACCACGACAGATGCGCGAGCCTCGGCAGGATTTCGCAGCACGCGCGATAGACCAGGATGTGGTCGGCGTGAAACAGGCCGAGCGGCATCAGCAGCGTGTTCGCGGTCGAGCCGTAGATCACTTCCTCGAGCGCGGTCGCGAGCGTGTCGATCGAAGGAGAGTCGTTGTACTGACCGTCGCGGAACGGCATGCGCAGCGGAATCGCATCGAGTACGGACAGCGCCTGGTCGTCCTCGATCGTGCGTGCGTGGACCGCCGCATGGGCGCCGGTAAATCCTGCTTTCGTATCCCATTCGGTGCACATGTCGCGCTCGGGCGGCGCGGCGAATACCGTGCACACTGCGGCATCCGGATGCGCGGCGAGCAATGCGCCGCAACCGAACACCGCATCGTCGAAATGCGGGGAGACGACAAGCAGGCGTGGGCTGGTTTCACTCATGATCGTGAGGTTGCGAGAAATAAGACGTGTGTGGATTTCCGCAAACCGTGTGCCCGCGTCAGCTGCGCCCGTCGTCGAGCGCCTGCAGATCGGCGGGCGTATCGATGTCGCGCAGGATGCCCGGGTCGTCGACGTCGACGCGCGTGACCGCCTGCGACGCGAACAGTGCGCGGGCGCCGGCATCGCCGTCGAGTGCGAGCAGCGCCGCGCGATGCGCGTTGCCGAAGCCTGCCGGATGCCCGCGCTGGTTGCGATAGAACGGTGCGACGAGCGGTGCGCCTGCGCCCAGCGCTTTCGCCACCGCTTCGATCGTGGCCTGCGCGATGCGCGGCATGTCGGCGAGCGCGACGACCCAGCCGTCCGCGTCGTCGCTGGCTTCGACGCCCGCCGCGAGACTCGCGCCCATGCCGCGCTCCGCCGCCGCCGAGAACACCACGACGCAGCCCGCGTCGTTCAGTTCGCGGGCGAGTGCATCGGAGCCGGGCCGCACGACCGCGATGACTTTCGACACGACGCGCAGCAGCCGGTGCGCCGACTCGTGTGCGACCGACATTCCTTCGGGCAGACGCGCGAGCAGCTTGTTGTGGATGCCGTCGGGATCGAAGCGCGACCCGTAGCCGGCTGCGAGCAGCACGCCGGTGGCGAGCGAAGCGTAGGTCATGACGCGCCTTGAGAGAAGAACTGCGGGTGCGGGAGTGACGGGCGGTATGGCGCGATTGTGCGGCGCAAGCGCGGACGAGGCAAGCGTCGATGCACATCTGTCGCATGCACGGCGGTCATTCGCATGACCGCCGTGCATGTGAATCCATCAAGCTTGTACGAGCACCTTGTCGAGCGTCACCGGCAGATCCCGCACGCGCACGCCGGTCGCATGAAACACCGCATTCGCGATCGCCGCCGACACCCCCGTGATACCGATCTCGCCGATCCCCTTCGTGCCGAGCGAGTTGATATGCGGGTCCACCTCGTCGATGAACGCGACGTCGATCGCGCCGATGTCCGCGTTGACCGGCACGTGGTACTCGGCGAGGTTCGCGTTGACGAAGCGTCCGTAACGCAGATCGAGCGACGTCGCTTCTTCTAGTGCCGCACCGATGCCCCACACGATGCCGCCCATCAACTGGCTGTGCGCGGTTTTGTCGTTGAGCAGCCGCCCGACGCCGTACGTGCCGACTACGCGTGCCACGCGGATCGTTCCGAGGTCCGCGTCGACGTGCACTTCGGCGAACACGGAGCCGAACGAGTGGAACGCGTAGCGCGCCTTTTCTTCGCCGGGCTTGACGGTCACGCGCGCTTCGATCGGCCGGCCGCCTGCACGCGCGAGAATCGCTGCGGCCGGATCGCGCCGCGACGGGTCCGAGCGACGCGTGACCCAGCCGTTGTCGACGGTGATGTCGTCGGCGGTTGCGCCGTACACCGGCGAAGCGGGATCCGCGAGTGCGAGCGCGATCAACTGGTTGCGCACCTGGGTGGCCGCGTCGTGCACGGCCGGCGATACGCTCGCGACCGACTGCGAGCCGCCCGACACCGGCGCGCGCGGCAGCGACGAATCGCCGAGCGCGAAGCTGATGTTCGCGGGGGCGAAGCCGAGTGCATCGGCGGCGACCTGGGTCATCACGGTGTACGTGCCGGTGCCGATGTCCTGCGTGCCCGACGCGACCATCGCGGTGCCGTCCGGCAGGATGCGTGCGAGCGCCGATGCTTCGCTGCGGTTCGCCGGGTACGTCGCGGTCGCCATGCCGAGCCCGATCAGCGTATTGCCCGCGCGCATCGAGCGCGGTTCGGGCGTGCGCCGCGACCAGCCGAATTTCTCCGCGCCGCGCTCATAGCATTCGCGCAACGACTTGCTCGACCACGGCTTGTTGTCCTGCGGCTCGATGTCGGCGTAGTTCTTCAGACGCAGCGCGAGCGGGTCCATTTTCAGCGCCCACGCGAGTTCGTCCATCGCCGATTCGAGCGCGAACGAACCGGTCGTTTCGCCGGGCGCGCGCATGAAAGTCGGCGTGCCGACGTTCAACTGCACGAGACGGTGTGTGGTCACCTGGTTCGGCACCGCGTACGACATTCGCGTGACCATGCAGCAGGTCTCGGTCCAGTCCTCGATCATCGACGTGTTCGAGAAGCTGTCGTGCCGCATCGCGGTGAGCGTGCCGTCGCGGCGCGCGCCGAGCGTGAAACGCTGCTCGGTAAACGGCCGGCCGCCTACAGGGCCAAACATCTGCGGACGTTCCAGCACGAGACGCACCGGACGACTGGTCTGCTTCGCGGCCATCGCGCACAGCGATACGTGCGACCACGACGAGCCCTTGCAACCAAAGCCGCCGCCGACGAACGGCGAGATCACGTGCACGTCGTCAGGGGCGAGGCCGAGCGTCGCCGCGACCGCGGTCTTCGCGCCGCTCACGCCTTGCGTCGAGTCGTACAGCGTCAGATGAGGGCCGTCCCACACGGCCATCGTCGCGTGCGGCTCCATCGGGTTGTGGTGTTCCATCGGTGTTGTGTACGTCGCGTCGATGCGTACGTTGGCATCGCGCAGGCCGGCCGCGAGATCGCCGCGCTGCGTGTCGGTCTGCCGGCCTTGCGGTTTGACGGGTGCATACGCGTGCGCGCGGGCCTGCGTGAAATCGACCGTCGCGGGGACGCTGCGGTATGTGATGCGCAGCTGACGCGCGGCGTCGGTCGCGTGTTCGAGCGTGTCGGCGACGACGACCGCTACCGGCTCGTTGCTGTAGTGCACCTCGTTGTCCTGCAGCAGCGACAGTCTGCGTCCGGCGGGCGGCGAGAGCGCGGGCCGGCCGTTGTTCGGCAGACGTGGTGCATTCGCGTACGTCATCACGAGCAGCACGCCGGGCAGCGACTGGGCACGTGCGGTATCGATCGACTCGATCGTTCCGCGTGCGATCGTGCTCGTCACCAGCACTGCATGTGCGAGCCGTGCTTCGGGAAATTCGGCTGCGTAGCGGGCTTCGCCGGTGACCTTCAGCACGCCATCGGTACGGTCGAGCGGCTGTCCGATGAACGGAGCGGCGGTCGTCATGCGACACCTCCTTGCCGCCCCGCGGCCTGATTCAATGCACGGACGATCGCGCGCTGCGCGAGCGCGATCTTGAAACCGTTGTCGCGTTGCGCGCGTGCGTCCTGCAATGCGGCGGCAGCGGCATCGCGCAGCGTTGCGTCGGTGAGCGGCTGGTTCGCGAGCCGCGCTTCCGCCGCGCTCGCACGCCACGGTTTATGTGCGACACCGCCGAGCGCGATGCGTGCGCTGCGCACGGTATTGCCGTCGAGTTGCAGCGCCGCTGCGACCGACACCAGCGCGAACGCATAGCTCGCGCGATCACGCACCTTCAGATAGTGCGTGTGCTCGCTGAAGAGCGGCGGCGGCAGATCGACGGCGGTGATCAGTTCGCCGGGCTGTAACGTCGTGTCGAATTCAGGACGATCGCCCGGCAGACGATGGAAGTTCGCGAACGGCACCACGCGTTCGCCGCTGGGACTGCTGACGCGCACGAGCGCATCGAGTGCCACGAGTGCGACGCTCATGTCGGACGGATTGACCGCGATGCATTGCGCGCTCGCACCGAGGATCGCGTGCATGCGGTTGTGGCCGCCGATCGCCGCGCAGCCGCTGCCGGGCTCGCGCTTGTTGCATTGAGCGAACGCGGTGTCGTAGAAGTACGGGCAACGCGTGCGCTGCATCAGATTGCCGCCGACCGTCGCCATGTTGCGCAACTGCGCGGATGCACCGGCGAGCAGCGCCTGCGACAGCAGCGGGTAACGCTCGCGCACCCATGCGTGATTCGCCATGTCACTGTTGCGCACCAGCGCGCCTATGCGCAGGCCGCCGTCGGGCAGCGTCGAGATCGTGTCGAGCCCGGGAATGCGCGTGATGTCGACGAGCTTCGCAGGCCGTTCGACGCCGCCCTTCATCAGATCGAGCAGATTCGTGCCGCCTCCGATAAACATCGTGCCCGGCTGTTGTGCGGCACGCAGCGCAGCGGCGACGTCGCCGGCGCGTTCGTAGGAGATTGCATCCATGATGGTCTCCCTATGCTGCGCCGGTTTTGCCGGCGTGTACTGTGCGCACCGCCGCGACGATGTTCGGATACGCACCGCAGCGACAGAGGTTGCCGCTCATCCGTTCGCGGATTTCGTCGTCGCTGAGTTGCGGCGGACGACGCCGCACATCGGCGGTGACCGTGCTCGCGGCGCCCGCATCGAACTCATGCAGCAGCGCGGTCGCGGAGCACAGTTGCCCCGGCGTACAGTAGCCGCACTGGAATGCATCATGTGCGATGAACGCGCGCTGGATCGGACTCAGCACGTCGTTGTGCGCGAGCCCTTCGACGGTCGTGATCGCTTCGCCTTCATGCATCACCGCGAGCGTCAGACACGAGTTGATGCGACGGCCGCCGGCGAGTACCGTGCATGCGCCGCACTGACCACGGTCGCAGCCTTTCTTCGTGCCCGTGAGGCCAATATATTCGCGCAACGCATCGAGCACCGTCACGCGCGGTTCGAGTTGCAACGCATAGTCGCGGCCGTTCACGTTGAGCGTGACGGTGCGCTCGGGCACCGGCGGATGCGTGATGGGTTGCGATGCCGGTTGGCGTACGGGTGCGGCTGTTGTCTGCGCATGTGCGTACGGCACTGCGCCGACCGTGGCCGCTGCCGCTGCCGATTGCAGAAAACGTCGGCGGGACGGTTGAACAGGTTGAGGCGACGAAGACGTGGGCGAGGGGTCGGTGTCGTCGACCGGACCCTGATGTTTGGAATGACGGGACATGATGTTCTGCTTGCTCCGTGAAAGATCATGCAGGGCTGCGCGTCATCGCAGTGTCATCAAGATCATGAGCGAAGCGATGCATCGCAGGACAATCGTTAGCAGCAGCAATTTCGATGCCGCTGGAGTGCGTGCGGGATGCATGCGCGACATGCATGCAAGACATCTGCGAGGCGCACGCAAGGCGCGTGAAAGAACGCGAGTCGCAAGTCGGGTGGGGCAGCGGCGATGCGAAGCGCGCGCGTGACGCGTTGCACGTTGCGCTTAAAACAGAGCAAAGTAAAGAGGCGGTGAATGGGTTTTGATTACACGTTGCCGAGTTGCGCACGAGGTGTGGGCAGTGTCGGTTAACATCGTCGGGATCGACGATATGATGACCCCATTCGTGGGTACGACAACAAAGGAGACAACGGCAGTGAACCTCAAGGAAAAGACGACACACACCGGCCGGCGCGCACTGATGTTGTGCGTGTTGGGATGCGCATGGTTCGGCACGATGGCTGCGGCGCACGCGGACGAAGTGAAGGTGATGATCTCCGGTGGTTTCGCGGCGGCGTATCGTGAGCTGGGTCCGCAGTTCGAGCACGAGAGCGGCGATACGCTCGCTACCGCATGGGGGCCGTCGATGGGCACGACGCAGAATGCGATACCCGTGCGCCTCGCGCGCGGCGAACCCGCCGACGTATTGATCATGGTCGGCTATGCGCTCGACGATCTGGTGAAGGCCGGCAAGGTCGTGCCCGGCAGCAAGGTGGATTTCGCGCGCTCGCCGATCGGCATCGCAGTGCGCGACGGCGCGCCGAAACCCGACATCCATTCCGACGATGCATTGCGCCGCGCGTTGCTCGACGCGAAATCGATCGCGTATTCGGACAGTGCTAGCGGCGTCTATATCGGCAACGAGTTGTTCAAGAAACTCGGCATCGAAGATCAGGTGAAGGGCAAGAGCCGGATGATTCCCGCCGAGCCGGTCGGCAACGTCGTCGCGCGCGGCGAAGCGGAGATCGGGTTTCAGCAGGTCAGCGAACTGCTGCCGGTGAAGGGCGTGACGGTTGTCGGCAAACTGCCCGACGACGTGCAGCAATACACGATGTATTCGGCTGGTGTTGCTGCGGGGTCGAAAGATCCGGCGGGTGCGGCTGCGTTGATTCGTTTTCTTGCGTCGCCGGAAGCGGCGTCGGTGATTCGGAAGACGGGGTTGGAGCCGCTGGCGCAGTGAAGGTGCGATGCTGTGAGTGAGCGGAGGTCATCCTCACGCGCCAAAAGAAAAGCCCCGCAAATGCGGGGCTTTTGTCATGCAGGTTCGCCACTCCGCTCAATCATTCACTCGCTCACTCACAGTACGCAGCAAACGGCTTATGCCCGGCAACACAGCTTTTCGATGACGCTGCATGAAGCGTGACCGTCTTCGACGTGTGCTCAAACCGGCAAACCAGATACGGATCGATTCCCTTCAAGTCCCATCGATCAACCGTCAGTTAGCGCACCCCTCAATCGATCCCATGAAAAACCGCATCGTCCGGGCCCAGATAAGCCGGCGGACGCCACGCCGCATCGCGCATCGAATGTTGGACCAGTTTCTCGACGCCTAGCAGCACCGCGAAGATCGCCATCCGCACCGGGATGCCGTTGTCGGTCTGACGGAAGATCGCGAGTCGCGAGTCGTGATTCAGGTCGACGCTCAGATCGTTCGCGCCGGGCCGGCTGTCGCGCGGCAGCGGATGCATGATCAGGGTGTCCGCACCGCACACGCCGTCGACTAAAGCCTGGTTGATCTGGAAGTCGGGCGTATAACCTTCGAACGATTCGTCGGTGAAGCGCTCTTTCTGGATGCGCGTCGCGTACACGACGTCGGCGCCGCGTAGCCCTGCCGTGAGATCGTGCGTCTGTTCGATCACATGACCGTTACGCGAAATCTGCTCGACGATGTACGTCGGCATCTCGAGCATCGGCGGTGACACCAGCGTGAACTTGATGCCGCGATACAGCGCGAGCAGCTTCACGAGCGAATGCACGGTGCGCCCGTATTTGAGGTCGCCGACGAGCGCGATATGCGCGCCGTCGACGATCTTGCCGAGCCGCGAGAATTCGCGCTGGATCGTGTACAGGTCGAGCAGCGCCTGGCTCGGGTGTTCGCCGGGGCCGTCGCCGCCGTTGATCACGGGCACGTTGGTCGCGCGCGCGAATTCGGCGACCGAGCCTTGCTCCGGATGGCGGATCACCAGCGCGTCGACATAGCCGCTCATCACGCGGCTCGTGTCGTAGATCGATTCGCCCTTCGCCATCGACGAGAACGTGAAGCCGGTCGTATCGCACACCGAGCCGCCGAGCCGGCAGAACGCCGCGCCGAAACTCACGCGCGTACGCGTGCTCGCTTCGAAGAACAGGTTGCCGAGCACCGCGCCTTCGAGCACCCGGGAGATTTTCCGGCGTCGCGCGATGGGCTGCATGATGTCGGCGACGCGAAACAGCGCCTCCACCGAGTCGCGCGAGAACTGGTCGACCGACAGCAGTTGCGGCTTGCCTTCGAACAGCATCTGGCTCGCCAGCGACTGCGAATCTACGCTTTGCGTATGCTTTTCGCCCGGCTCGCCCTGCACGACGATCTCCGACACAAACCGCTCGACGATCTCCGGCATCGCCCGCGATTCCTGCGAATCGTCCGGCAGCAGCCAGGTGTCGAGCGCCCGTCGCGACACGCCGATACGGCTGGCGAACGCCTCGCGGGTCATGTTCATGCGACGCATCGCGTCGCGGAGAAAGGCTTGCTGCGGGACATTCATGCGGGCACCTCAGGTCGGTGGTTGTAACGATCAATCTATACGCGGTGCGTATATTAGTTCGCTGCGACGGGAAGTCAAGCTTTTTGCGCTGCGCTTTGCTCGTTTTGCGTGCAAGTTCGCAAGAAGTCCGGTTACACTGCCCGACATGCCAGCCGCCCACGACTTCCTCCGCCTTTCGCTCGCCGCCTTCACGGCGGGTAGCGTATGCGCGTGCGAAGCCGCTCGGGCCAAAGCCAAAAAACAGCCGCTCATCTGACCGGAGCCCGCTGTTCCGTCGTCAGATGTGCGACGGAACGACTCGCCGGGCCCGCGTTTTCTCTCCTGCCTCGTCATCCCCCGCACTGCTGAACGGAATCGATACGGTCGCGTTCGAGGTTTAGTCATGTCTATTTTTTCGGGTATCTGGATTCCCATCGTCACGCCGTTCGCCGACGGCGCCGTCGATCACGCCGCGTTGCGGCAGCTGATCGGCGTGTATGCGGACGCAGGCGTGTCGGGGCTGGTCGCGCTCGGCACGACCGGCGAGCCGGCCGCGCTCGACGCGCGCGAACAGGATGCGGTGCTCGCGACCGTGCTCGACGCGGCCGGTTCGCTGCCGGTGCTGGCGGGCGTGTCCGGCAACCGCGACGCGAGTGTGCGCGAGCGCATCCGTCAACTGAACGAGCAGCCGGTGGCCGGTGTGCTGGTGTCCGCGCCGTACTACATCCGGCCCGCGCAGCGCGGGTTGGTCGATTACTTCACGGGGCTCGCCGATCTGAGCACGAAGCCCGTCGTGCTGTACGACATTCCGGCGCGGACCGGCGTGCGGCTCGACACCGACACGCTGTTGACGCTCGCCGCGCATCCGCGCATCGAGGCGATCAAGGACTGTTCGGGTTCGCTCGATACGCGGCTCGCGCTGATTCTCGACGGTCGGCTGAAGGTGCTGGCCGGCGACGATATGGACATCTTTCCGACGCTGTGTCTCGGCGGCAGCGGTGCGATCTCGGCGTCCGCGCATCTGCGGCCCGAGCGGTTCGTCGCGCTGCATCGTGCGGTTGCAGAAGGGCGGTTGGACGACGCACGCGCGATCTATCACGCGCTCGTGCCGTTGATCCACGCGCTGACGGAGGAGCCAAATCCCGGCCCGGTGAAGGCAGCGCTGGCCGCGCAGGGTTTGCTGCGCGACGAGTTGCGCGCGCCGATGACGTCGGTGACCGACGATCTGCGAAGGCGGCTCGCACAGCTTGTCGCGGTGTGACCGGTTACGTTGCCAACGTCAGGCCCTCGTCGATCCACCCCGTGATTCCGCCGATCATGATCTTCACCGGCCGCCCAAGCTGCGCGAGGCGGATCGCGCCGCGCGTCGCGCCGTTGCAGTGCGGCCCGGCGCAATAGGTGACGAACAGCGTGTCGGCGGGATACGCGGCGAGCTTCGACGCGACGATCTTGCCGTGCGGCAGATTCACCGCGCCCGGCACGTGTCCCTGCGCGAAGAGCGCGGGGCCGCGCACGTCGAGCAGTACGAAACCTGGCGACGGCGTGGCGAGTGCTGCGGCCACATCGGAGCAATCGGTTTCGAATTGCAATGAGCGCTGGAAATGCGCGAGCGCGGCGTCGCTGTCGGCAGCGGCAATGGCGGTGACGGGGTTGTCCTGTGCGTGGGCGAGGGCAGTAGCAGTCATGTGAGGTCTCCGTTGAGCGCTGGGATGACGCATTGTCATGCGTGCATGCATCGAGCGGCAGTGGCGCAATCGACAATATCCGGTAACATCGCGCCATGAATGATCATCTCGTCGTCGCGCTGGTCTACGACCGGCTCTGCACCTTCGAATTCGGCTGCGTGACCGAACTGTTCGCGCTCGATCGGCCGGAACTCGACGTCGACTGGTACCGCTTCGCGGTGTGTGCGGGCGAGCCGGGGCCGATTCGCGCGGCGGGCGGCATTACGCTGGCAGCACCGTACACGCTGCGGATGCTCGACCGCGCATCGACGATCGTCGTGCCTGGCTGGCGCGATCCCGACGAAACGCCACCGGAGCCGCTGCTGCGCAAGATCCGCGCAGCGTACCGGCGCGGCGCTCGACTGTGCTCGATCTGTTCGGGCGTGTTCGTGCTCGCGGCGGCCGGCGTGCTCGACGGCAAGACGGTCACGACGCACTGGCGCTACGCGGATCGATTGCAGAAGCGCTATCCGCAACTGCAGGTGCAGCCCGATGCGCTATATGTCGACGAAGGGCAGATCATCACGTCGGCGGGATCGGCGGCGGGGATCGACATGCTGCTGCATCTCGTGCGCCGCGATCACGGCCGCGCGATCGCGAATCGCGTTGCGCAGCGGCTCGTCGTACCGCCGCATCGTGAAGGCGGTCAGACGCAGTTCGTGCCGCGTCCGCTGCCGCCGGACGACAGCGGGCGTCTCGCGAAACTGATGGACTGGGTGCGCGCGCATCCCGCTGCACCCCACACGCTCGATTCGCTCGCGCAGCGTGCGGCGATGAGCCCGCGCACGTTGCAACGCCAGTTTCGCGACGCAACCGGGATGGCGCCGTACGAGTGGCTGTTGCGCGAACGGGTGGCGATTGCGCGCGAACTGCTCGAGACGCACACGCGGATGCCGATGGCGCGCATCGCGGAGCGCGCCGGTTTCGGTTCGGAGGAATCGTTTCGCCGGCACTTCCGGCGCATCGCGTTGACGAGCCCCGGCGCGTACCGGCGCAAGTTCGGCAGCGCGCCGACCTGAGTGCGGCGGATTACTCGAATGCCCTGTCGTTCGGATTCGCGTACAGCGCGCGCAGCGAATCGCTCATCGGAAAATCGAAGCTCAGGTTCTTCGGCGGCACCGGCTTTATGAACCACTTGTCGTACAGCGCGGTGAAGCTGGCGCTTTTCATCGTGTGCGTCATTGCATCGTCGACGAGCCGCTTGAACGCTGGATCGTCCTTGCGCATCATGAAGCCATACGCTTCCGACGACTGCGGCGTACCGACGATCGCCCAGTCCGACGGCTTCGCGGTCAGCGAGCGCGTGCCCGCGAGCAGCACGTCGTCCATCATGTAGGCCACCGCGCGTCCGGTTTCGAGCGTGAGCCGGCCTTCGCCGTAATCCTTCGCGCTGATGATCTGCATGTTCATCTTCTTCTCTTCGTTCATCTTTCTGATGATGCGCTCGGACGTCGTGCCCTGATTCGTCACGACCGTCTTGCCCGCGAGGTCCGGAAAGTCCTTGATGCCGGAGTCCTTGCGCGTCAGCAGACGCGTCGTCGCGACGAAGAACGTGTCGGAAAACGCGACCTGATTCTGCCGCGACGTCAGGTTGGTCGTCACGCCGCATTCGAGATCGACCGTGCCGTTCTGCACGAGCGAGATGCGGTTCTGCGACGTCACCGGGATGAAGCGCACCTGCAGCGTGGGCCGGCCGGTGCGGGCTTTCACCGCATCGATGACGCGGTCGCACAGATCCTGCGAGAACCCAACGACCTTGTTGTTCGCGTCCATGTACGAAAACGGCGTCGACGTTTCGCGGTGACCGATTGCGATCAGATTGCTCGACTGGATTTTCGTGAGCGTCGGGCCGAGATCGTCGGCGACAGCGGACTGCGACAGTGACAACGCGGCGCACGCGAGCGCGGCGCAGAACACGAGGGCGGGCGGAGCGAAGCGTTTCATCGGGCGTCCTGGAGGCAATGGGCTGTGAGCAATGGAAAAGGCCGACCGGTCGGAGACAACCGGTTTATACATATGTTGCCATGACAAAAATATCTGCAACATATGTTAACTACCAGGGGTTGCCCGCAATGAGCGGTGCGTGAAGGGAGGCGGATTGCGCCCTGAACGTGCGCGCTGTGGTAATTTTTATCGCTGCCCCTGCCGTGCCTACCTCTCACGCACCTCGACGTTCGATGAAAACTCCCGCTAAATCCCCGGCAAAAGCCTCTCCCAGCGTTGCGGTCGACCCGGTCGTGCAGACGCCCGCCCGCACGCTGCGCAACCCGGCGTCGCCGGCTGCGAAGCTCGACGATACGGATCGGCGTCTGCTTGCGTTGTTGTCGGAGGACGCGACGCGTAGCTATGCCGATCTCGGGCAGGCGCTGCATCTGTCGCCGCCCGCAGTGCACGAGCGCGTGAAGCGGCTCAAGCGCGACGGTGTGATTCGCGGCACGGTCGCGGCGCTCGACGGCGGCAAGCTGGGGCGACCGCTGCTCGCGTTCGTGCACGTCGACACGACGAGCTGGGCCGTCACGCGGCATCTACTGGCGTTGAAGGAGTTGCCTGACGTCGAGGAGATTCACACCGTCACCGGCGACAGCGCGATGCTGCTGAAGGTACGCACGCGCGATACACAGACGCTCGAAGACCTGCTCGAGCGGATTCATTCGATCGAAGGATTCACCGGCACGCGCAGCTATATCGCGCTGTCGACGTATCTGGAGCGCGGGCCGAGCCCGGAGGAATGATGCAGACGACCGCGCATCACGAATGCAGCGCGAGCCCTTTGACGGTCTTGTCGATCGCGTTGCGCGGACCGCGTAACGCAAGGCCGACGAGGTCGGGGGCGTCGGCGGGTTCGGCGCGGAACACCGCGCGGTTCGCTGCATCGTGGCCACTTGAGAACATCGCACGCACGTACGCGGCGCGCGCGAGTTCGCGTTCGATGCCTTTGCGCCACGCGCGCAGCAGACCTTCGGGATCGGCGGCGTAGATGATCATCGGCTGCGCGAGCAGGCGTGCGTACGGCCGGCCTTGCGCATCTTCGTAGCGTTCTTCGCCCATCGCTTCGGGCGCGAGATCGACGATGCCGGTTGCGAGAAAAGCGGTGACGTTGAGTTTTTGCCAGACGGGGAGATCGTCGAGAACGACGATGACGACTTTGGTATCGAATTCCATGAGCGGTGACGAGAGGGCTGCGAGAAATGATGCACGCCCATCATAAGCAGCCCTCGACCGTTTGCGCGACCACGTACGCGAGAAACGAACCGCATTCAGCACGGCGGGTACTTTAGGGCCTCACGCAGGCCATTGCGGTGAATCGTGTTAACCCCCGAACGACACAACGCATTCAAACCCCGCGTTCCACACGAAACCGCGTCTCCGGCATGCCGATATAGACGAGTAACGACACTGCTGCCCAGATCGTCACGTGCCAGCAGAACCACGACCGGTGTCGATCCGCTTTCATACGCAGCGCGACGAACTCGGTCGTGCCACCAAGGATTGCTGTCGTCAGCGCATAGGGCAGGCCGACCGCGAGCGCACGGATCCGCACGGGAAACAGCTCGGTTTTCGCGAGCATGTGCACCGACGTGATTGTCGCCGCGCTGCAGACGTCGAATACCGCGTTCGTTTTACAGGTCGGGGTTCATCGCGAAATTCGCCCAACCGACGCCGGTCCAGCAACCAAACCGATGCTTCTTTAGAAAGCACAATTTATTGGTTCGCCTTCCGTTCGCGCTCTTTCATAGTGTGTCGTGATGGCTATAGGCGGTTTTGTCCGCCTCGCCAGCATCCGCTGCGCTTCCTCATTGCAAGCGCGCGGTCACTCGGCAAGGAGACGTCATGACGGTTGAACTCGAAGAACGGCCCGCGCACACGCTGCTCGAATCGGTGCGATCGGCTGCGGTGCAGGCAGGGTTGCCCTACGCGGGCGGGATCGCGCCACGCGATGCGTGGGCGCTGGTATCGGCGGGAGACGCGCTGCTGGTCGACGTGCGCACCGCAGAGGAACGCAAGTTCGTCGGCCAGGTGCCGGACAGTCTGCATGTCGCGTGGGCGACGGGCACGAGCCTGACGCGCAATCCGCGCTTCGTCCGCGAACTCGAAGCGAAGACCGGCAAGGACGCAGTCGTGCTGCTGCTGTGCCGTAGCGGCAACCGCTCGGCGCAGGCTGCCGAGGCTGCGACGAAAGCGGGCTTCACGCAGGTCTTCAACGTACTCGAAGGCTTCGAGGGCGATCTCGATGCCGCGCAGCGACGCGGGACGAATAACGGCTGGCGCTTTCACGGGTTGCCGTGGGTGCAGGACTGACGGATACCGCGCTGTCGCGCATCACACACTTTTAGCCGGGGGCCGCTGTGGCAGTTTTCGATATCGACGACATCGTGGAAGCACTGCAGACGGCTCGCCAGCGATGGCGCGAAGTACAGCGCCGCTCGCTCGAACCGGGCGGCCGCGAATTGCCGGCGCGCGAGGCGCTTGCAGACATCGTCGATACGCTGAAGGGCGTGCTGTTTCCGATGCGGCTCGGGCCGGCCGATCTGCGCCAGGAAAGCGAAAATTTCTACGTCGGGCATGCGCTCGATTCCGCGTTGCATGCGCTGCTCGCGCAGGCGCGGCTCGAACTGCATTACCGGACGCGTCATCAGCCGCGCTCCACCGACGACATCGAAGCTCAATCCGGTTCGGCAGTGCGCGCGTTCGCCGCGAAGCTGCCGGAGATCCGCGCGCTGCTCGACAGCGATGTGCTCGCTGCTTTCCACGGCGACCCCGCGGCGGGCAGCGTCGATGAAGTGCTGCTGTGCTATCCCGGCGTACTCGCGATGATCCACCATCGTTTCGCCCACGAGCTGTATCGACTCGGCCTGCCGCTGCTCGCGCGCATCGTCGCGGAGCAGGCGCACGCGGAAACCGGCATCGACATTCATCCGGGTGCGCAGATCGGCGCGAGCTTCTTCATCGATCACGGGACCGGCGTGGTGATCGGCGAGACGTCGGTGATCGGGCAGCGGGTGCGCGTTTATCAGGCAGTGACGCTCGGGGCAAAACGCTTTCCGCGCGACGCGCAGGGACACCTCGAAAAAGGTTTGCCGCGCCATCCGATCGTCGAGGACGACGTCGTGATCTACGCGGGCGCGACGATTCTCGGTCGCGTGACGCTGGGGCGCGGGTCGGTGATCGGTGGGAACGTGTGGCTTACGCAGGACGTCGCGCCGGGTTCGCACGTGACGCAGGCCGTGTCGCGTAACGAAGCGACGGGGGCTGGCGCAGCGCACGCTACAAGCCCGGCTGTCGATGCAGCGATAGCCGGAGTCGCATCGTGACGATGATCGTGCGCGACCTCGGCGTCACCGTGCGGCGTCTGCGCGAGGCGCGCGGCTGGTCGCAAGAACAGCTCGCCGAGCATGCGGCGTTGAACCGCTCGTATGTCGGCGAGATCGAGCGGGGTTCGGTCATCGCATCCGTCGTGACCGTCGAGAAACTGGCACGCGCACTCGACGCGAGCATCGCCGCGCTGCTGTGTACTGCGCCCTCGGTTGCTTCGGACGACACGATCGCTGCCGCAGCGTCGCCGCTCTCCGTCGAAGCAGCGGCTTCGTCCGCACCCGCCATCGCGACAACACAAAACGTACCGGCTTGACGTCTATAGCATGTTGAGCGGCTGCCATGCCGTTTCGATAATGACGCTCGCGAATAAGCTTTCCCGTTTTTCTTCTATCGACACCCGGAGCGACACATGACAGCGACAGTGGGCGGCCTGACGGCGCTCGGCGATACCGCAGCACGGCAACTAGCCAATGCCACCAAAACCGTTCCCCAGCTTTCGACGATCACGCCGCGCTGGCTCACGCATCTGCTGCAATGGCTGCCGGTCGAAGCGGGCATCTATCGTCTGAACCAGGTGAAGAATCCGGAAGCCGTCGTCGCGGCCTGCACCGCGCGCGAAGACGAAAGCCTGTTGCCGCGCACGTTCGTGCCGTACGAAGAAGAGCCGCGCGAATATTTTCTGAATGCAGTGAGCACGGTGCTCGACGTGCACACGCGCATCTCCGATCTGTACAGCAGCCCGCACGACCAGATCAAGGAACAGTTGCGTCTCACGATCGAAACGATCAAAGAGCTGCAGGAAAGCCAGTTGATCAACAACCCCGACTACGGTCTGCTCGCGAACGTCGCCGAAGAGCAGCGCGTGTTTCCGCTGACGGGCGCGCCGACACCGGACGATCTCGACGAACTGCTCACGAAGGTCTGGAAAGAGCCGGCGTTCTTCCTCACGCATCCGCTCGCGATCGCCGCGTTCGGCCGCGAATGCACGCGCCGTGGCGTGCCGCCGCCGACGACCAGCCTGTTCGGTTCGCAGTTCCTCACGTGGCGCGGCATTCCGCTGATCCCGTCGGACAAGGTGCCGGTCGCGGATGGCAAGACGAAGATCCTGTTGCTGCGTGTCGGCGACAAGCGTCAGGGTGTCGTCGGTTTGTTCCAGCCGGGTGTTGCCGGCGAGCAGGGGCCGGGTCTGTCGGTGCGCTTCATGGGCATCAACAATCATGCGATCGCGTCGTATCTGATCTCGTTGTACTGCTCGCTCGCCGTGCATTCGCCGGACGCGCTCGCGGTTCTCGATGACGTGGAGATCGGCAAGTACCATGACTACCCAGACACCTACAAGTAAGCCCATGGACCGCGCTCTGCCTCTGGACGTCCCTGCCGGGCCGCCGCCGGGTTTGCCCGATCCTGCGTTGCTTGCGCAGTTGGCGAATGCATTTTTCGCCGCTGTGCAGGGCGAAGCGGCGCCGGTCGCACGTAGCGGTGCCGCGACGGGCGTGCCGGATACTGCAGGCGCGTTGCCGTTCGCGGCACCGGTGCTCGCAGAAGCGGGCAATCCGGCGCCCGCCGGTTCACCGCTCGCGGGTCCGGGCGGCACGGGCACCGGTGTGCCCGGTGCCGCGCTTCCGCAGGGCCAGGTGGCGGGTGCCAATCTGCTGCCGTCGGCGCCGACTCATGTTTTGTCGCTCGCCCCTCGCGCCCCGTCGCTTGCTCCGCATGCGGTTGCGCAGAATGGTTTGCCCGATAACGTTGTGACGGTTGCGCCTGCGCTCGATCCGCGTTTTGGCGGGGCGGCGCTGGGTGTGCCTCAAGGTTCTCAAGGTCCGGGTGAGTCTGCGCGCGGTGCCGCTGTGTCGTCGCCGTATTACTTTCTCGATGGTGCAGCCGGTCGCCAGTCCGTTACCGGTGCGGCACCGGACATTGTCGTGCCGGGGTGGACCGAAGTGACTGCGCAGTCGTTCGGTTTGCCGGGCGTCGACGAACCGTTGTCCGCATCGCGTTTTCCGTACGATGCGCCGGCTGCGGGTGCATCGACGAGCGGCGACGCTTCGCGCTACTTCATCGACGACGCTGCGAACGCAGGCGACGAAGTGCCGTTAGCGGGTACGTCGGGCCATCCGCCATTCGACGTCAACGCGATTCGCCGCGATTTTCCGATCCTGCAGGAGCGCGTCAACGGACGTCAGCTGGTGTGGTTCGACAACGCCGCGACGACGCACAAGCCACAATCGGTGATCGACCGGCTCGCGTATTTCTACGCACACGAGAACTCGAACATTCACCGCGCGGCGCACGCGCTCGCCGGTCGCGCGACCGATGCGTACGAGGCGGCGCGCAGCAAGGTGCAGCGCTTTATCGGTGCATCGTCGCCTGATGAGATCGTGTTCGTGCGCGGCACCACCGAGGCGATCAACCTGATCGCGAAGACGTGGGGCGTGAAGAACGTCGGCGTGGGCGATGAGATCGTCGTGTCGCATCTCGAGCATCACGCGAACATCGTGCCGTGGCAGCAGCTCGCCGCGCAAACCGGCGCGACGCTGCGCGTGATTCCCGTCGACGATACGGGCCAGGTGCGGCTCGACGAATACCGTCGGTTGCTTAACGACCGCACGAAGATCGTGTCGGTTACGCAGGTATCGAATGCGCTCGGCACCGTCGTGCCGGTGAAGGAAATCGTCGAACTCGCGCATCGCGCGGGTGCGAAGGCGCTGGTCGACGGTGCGCAGTCGGTGTCGCACATGCGCGTCGATGTGCAGGCGCTCGATGCGGACTTCTTCGTGTTCTCGGGTCACAAGGTGTTCGGGCCGACCGGCATCGGCGTCGTGTACGGCAAGCGCGCGCTGCTCGACGACATGCCGCCGTGGCAGGGCGGCGGCAACATGATCGCCGACGTGACCTTCGAGCGCACCGTGTTCCAGCCGGCGCCGGCGCGTTTCGAAGCGGGCACCGGCAACATCGCGGACGCGGTGGGACTCGGCGCGGCAATCGACTACGTGACGCGCGTGGGCATCGAGAACATCGCGCGCTACGAACACGACCTGCTCGCGTACGCGACGGGCGTGCTGCAACCGGTGCCCGGCGTGCGGCTGATCGGCACCGCGCGGGACAAGGCGAGCGTGCTGTCGTTCGTGCTGAAGGGCTACGAGACCGAAGAGGTCGGACGTGCGTTGAACGAAGAGGGCATTGCGGTGCGCTCGGGTCATCACTGCGCACAACCGATCTTGCGACGCTTCGGCGTCGAGGCAACCGTGCGGCCGTCGCTTGCGTTCTACAACACGTGCGACGAAGTGGACCGGATGGTGGCGGTTGTCAAGCGGCTGGCGTCGCGGCGGGTTTGATACCGCGTTTGTAGCGAGCGTTGCGCAACATGCGCCGTACAGACTGATCGAGGTCGGTCTGTACGGCGTTTCTTATTGAGCCGTTTCGTGCGTGACGTCTTGCGTTTCATCCGACGCATGAGCCGCAAAATACCGCGTCGGCGTCACGCCGAACATACGGCGAAACATCGCGATGAACGCACTGACGTTGTCGTAGCCGAGATCGATCGCGATACGCGTAACCGGTGTGTCGGCCGCGAGCATTTCTAGCGCGCGCATCAGACGCGCGCGTTGCCGCCACTCGGTGAAACTGAAACCCGTCTCGACGACGAAGCGCCGCGACAGCGTGCGCGGTGCAATCGCGGCCCAGTCGGCCCATGCTTCGAGGCGACGATTGTCCGCGAGATCATCGGCCAATGCCTGCGCGATGCGCAGCAGGCGTGCATCGCGTGGCAGCGGCAAGCCGAACGGTTCGCGCGGCAACGCACGGATCTCGTCGACGATCACGCCGGCGATGCGTTGCTGTGCGTCGTCGAGCGGTGCATCGTGCCAGGTAGCCGCGCGTGCGATCGCCGTGCGCAGCAACGCGGACATCGCGAGCGTGCATGGCTCGTCAGGCAACGTCGCGCATGCGTCAGTGGCGACGTACACGCTCCATCCGGAGAACGGACCATGCGAGCGGACCGAGTGCGATGCGTCGGGCGGAATCCACACTGCGTGCGTGGCGGGCACGACCCATTGACTGTGTTTGGTGCCGACCGACAGCAGCCCCGTCACCGTGCCGAACAGCTGGCCGCGCGCATGGCGATGTGCGTCGGTTACGCGCGTGTCGTCGCTGGTCAGCTCGACGGCGTGCAGAAGCGGACCGTCGGCTGCGTGAAGTTTCGCTAGCGGAAGCAGAGGCGTGGGCATGACGCGATGGCGTGATGGCGTGGAAAGCGTATCGATTGGCCTTTATACCGCAGCCGATCCACCCACGCCAATCTACAGTGGGGCCATCGTTCACCACAGAAGGAGTACGCGATGCGTGCCGAAGACCTGCTTCCCGATCATCTGAATCAAACCGACATCGACGGTGTTGCCGTTCGCAAGGGCACCGTCGGCGCGTTTCTCGCGAATGCGCGTGTGTTGCAGGATGCTGCCGCGTCCGAGGCTGCACGTGCCGATGCGCAGCGCGATATCGCCGATGCGTTGCCTGCGTTACGCGCGCTCGGATTGTTCGACGTGCTCGAGATTCGCGATGCCACGTTGCGGGCGTTCGTCGAGACGCACTGACGCGCTGTCATACCGCATGGGAATGGCCAGAACACGTGCCGCCGCGTCGGATCGCGACGCGGCGGCACGTGGTTCGACTAGAAGCGCCCGTGGCTGCTCGTGTCCGGCAGCGTCCGCGTTTCTTCAGCCTCGACCGCATGCAGCAGATCGGGTTGCAGACCGAGTGCGTGCAGGATGGTCGGTGCGACCTGGGTGGTCGTCACGCGATCGTCGATCGTGCTTCCCGCATGGCCTTCGCCGGGGAGGTAGACCACGAGACCCAGGTGACTGTCGTCGGGCGCGTTGCCGCCGTGCTCTTCATCCTTCGTCTTGCTCGACGTGTAGATCACACCCGGGTTCGGCTGCACGATGATGTCGGGCGTGCGGCCTTGCGCGGGATCGCCGAACCGCTGCGCGACCTGCCGGCCGGACAGGATGTACGCCTGAGCACCGTCCGCGCAGATGCCGGGCGCGTTGCAGCTCAGGTTGTCCTTCAGCGTCTTCACGACCGCGGCGGCCTGGCTTTGATCGCGCAGCCAGATCAGGCCGACGTCGTCGGTCTGAACCATGCCGGTATCGACGAGACCCGTGCCGTCGTTCAGGTTGCCGCTCTTCGTGCTGTTCTGGCCGAAGTTGCCGTTCGGGTCGAGGTAGTTGTTTGCTTCGAGCAGCTTCGTCAGCGTGTCGCCGTTTTTCACGAGCTTCGTGTGATCGCTCGGCGACTGGCCGTGCTTCGCGGTGACGATGATCGCCGTCGACCCATACAGGTTGCGCTGCTTGAGTTCGGACACGATGCGACCAAGCGATTCATCCACATACGCGATCGCGGCCGTGACCTGCGGACCCGGCGTGAACGACGCATCCAGATAGCCGCCGCCGGTCGCCACCGTCGCTTTCTGCGCGACGCTGAGCGTCTGGAAGTTGGCGCCGAACAACGTCGGCACGTCGGCGCGCGATTGCCCCGTCGAATCCTTGCCGTCGATTTCGTTGATCAGTTCCTGCACGTGGAAGTTGTCGAACTGTTCCGTGTGCGTGTAGACGTCGATGTAGTTGGTCTGCGTGGCCGGATCGATCGAGTTGATCTCGGTGCGCGCGAGATCGTCGACGCCGGTGCCCGACGGACCGTTCAACCAGTCGTAGCCCCACGCGTGCTTGTCGGCCCACGCGGTACGCGCGCCGTGAATGTTCTGCTTGACCACTTCGAAGACCGTGTTGGTCTTCACGTAGTTGTGCGGATAGACGGGCGTGCAGACACCGTTTTTCAGCGCGTGCGGAATGGCCTGCGGATTGAATGCGCCGCCGCCGTTCAGGTGAATCAGCGCGCCGCCGTTTTCACCATCGATGCCGGTGGTTTCGTCGAACACGACGTTCCAGCCTTGCTTGCCCGTGCAGTGCGTGTCGGACGGTGCATACAGCGTGCGGTCATAGGACACGTCGTAGAACAGGCCCGCTGATTTCGGCGAGCCGCCGGTGACGAGTGCCGCGAGACCCGGGAACGAATCCGACAGGCCCGGCGTGTGCGCGTTCGTGTACGTGAGCCCCGCCTTCGCGAGCAGCGCGAGGTTCGGACACGCGTTCGACGCGATGCAGCGTGCGACGTCCTGCTCGTGCAATCCGTCGAAACTGATCAACAGCACATGCTTGATCTTTGCACGCTCGTGCCCGTCATGATCGTCGTGCGCCGCCGCGCCCGTCGAATGCAGTGCGGCGAGTGCCGCGAGTGCGACGCTGCCCGCGCCGATTGCCGTCCGTACACGCCTCGATTTCCTGATCGTTTTCATTCCTGTCCTCTTCAAGTGGTCGCGAAACATCTGGTAAGCGACCCGAATGTGCAGGCGGATCAAGTCGTCGGGATGAAGAAGTACTTTCGGTTTACTAACTAATCGGAATATCGTGTTTTCGTGTAACAGCGTGCAACGCTTAAGGGTTCCTTAAGGTTGCGTCGCACGCTGTTTCACTGTGCGTTCTTGACCAGTTCGAGTCGATGAACGGTTGCGCCTGGCAGGAACGGCGTCGGTTCGCCGTGCACCCACGCTTCGTGTCCCGCGAGAAAGTACGGTGACAGCGGATGCCCCGATTGACCGCCCGGCATTTCGAGGATGCCGTCCTGCTCGCGTCCCGGCGACACGGCGATCCGTTCAGACGCACCGAAGCCGGGCATCTGCACGCGCGGCATGTTGAAGTCGCCCGGAAGAGGATCGCGCGGTGCGCTGAGCCAGCCGCGCGCCCACGACGGCAGCATCTGCGCGAACGGATGCGCGATCGCCGCACGGTTGCGCGCGCCCCACGTCGCGGTTTCGACGGTCGTGTGCGGGGGGAGCTGCGCGATCACATGATCGATGCGGTCGAGCATGAACGCATTCCAGTCGTCGAAACCGTCGGGCACCCATGCATGATGCGCGGCGAGCGCTTCCATCGCGATGTCGGAGCGCGGACTAGCGGCGCGATAGCCGAGGCGCGGCGCGACGCTCGCGAGACTCGCATCGAGTTTGCCGAACCACGCGTCGTACAGCGAGAAGTAAAACGCACGCAGCAGCCGATAACCGCTCGCATCGGCATCCGCGCGGCCGTTCCACGTTTCGAGTACATGCTTGAACGCAGCGCGGCGCGGATGGCCCTGCAATGCATCGGCATCGAGTGCGGCAAGCGCGATGCCGCGCCAGCTTGCGATCCACAACGCGCGGTCATCGGTCTGGATGGCGAGCATGTCGCGCTCGGTCGCGCGCGGCAATGCGAGCAGGTCGTCGCGGATCTGCGACGCGCGTGCGCCGAGGTCCCAGCCGGAGTCGCCCGCGATGGCCGCTTCGGCGAGCGGCAGCGTGCGGTTGTTCGCGGTCCACACGCGTCCGAGCGGCGGATCGATTCGCGATGGGTGTTCGTCCGGCGACAAATAGCCTTGCCAGCCGCGATACGTCAAAGGATCGTAGGGCTGATCGCTGAGTAGTCCGGTTTGCGGGTCCGTCGATAGATCGCGTCGCGGCAGCACGCCGGCGAGCGTCCAGCCGATCTTGCCCTGCGCATCGGCGACCATGAAGTTCTGCGTCGGGATGCCGCTGGTCTGCGCGACGTGCAGCGCGTCCGCGACGTTGTCGGTGGTTTCGAGTTGCTGCAGGTTCGCGTTCACCGCGGACTGTTCGTGCGCGACCCAGTGCACCGCATACGTGTGCGAGCCCGCATCGATCTGCGGTCCCCAGCGCGTGTCGACGACCGGCAGATCGACCGGCGCGCCGCCGTTCACGTCGATGCGTTCGTGATGAACGGTCGCGTGTTCCCAACCGCCGCCTGCGACGCGGTATTGCAACGGGTCGGCGGGATTGTGCTGCAGCTCGATCAGATCGATGAAGCGGCCGTAGCTGTTCGTGAAGCCCCACGCGATGTGTCCGTTGCTGCCCGCGATCACGAACGGCGTGCCGGGCAGACCGACACCGGTCACGCGACGCGGTTGTCCGTCGGCGCCGGGCCATTGCAGCGACAGCCGGTACCAGATGTTCGGCAGCGACAGGCCGAGGTGCATGTCGGCCGCGAGGAGCGCGCCGCCGTGCGCACTGTGCGCGCCGTCGACGGCCCAGCCGTTGCTGCCGGTCATCGAGTGCGCGATCGATGCATCGTCGAGTAGGGAGCCGGCGTCCTGCGCGACGACGCCCGTTGCCTGCGGTCCGCGCAACCAGTCGGGGCGCGTCGTGGGCGGCGCCGGGAGAGTTTCCAGTGTGGGCGTCGCGACATCGAGCGGGGCGTCCCAGTGGCTGGTGGTCGGCAGCAGGAACGCGAGCAGATCGGCGGGCACGCGGTCGCGCAACGCACCGCGCGACAGGATGCGGTTCGCCTCTTCCCACTGCAGATCGAGATACATCGCGTACACGACGAGGAAGGTGTCCTCGGGGCGCCATGCGACCGGCTGCGTGCGCAGCGCCCAGTATTCGAACGGACGCGAGGTCAGCGACGCGAGACCGTCGTTGACGCCGGCCGTATAGCGATCGAGCAGTCGACGTTGCGCGGGCGGCATCGCCTCGATCAGCGCATGCGCGCGTTCGCGAAAGCGATGCACGCGATTGCTGCGATCGAGCTTCAGCGCGGCCGGCCCGATCAGCGCGGACACTTCGCCGGCGGCCACGCGACGCAGCAGGTCCATCTGGAAGAAGCGATCCTGCGCTTCGACGAAGCCGGTGGCGAATGCGACGTCCTCGCGGTTGCTGCCGCGTAGCGTCGGCACGCCCAGCGCATCGCGTTCGATCGACACCGGCGCGGACAAGGTCGACGCGACGTGCGTGCCGTCGAGTTGCGGCAGGCTCGCGCGCAACGTCGCCCAGCCGCCGGCCACGATGGCGACGATCAATACGAGCAGGAACAGGAACACACAGGGGACAACGATCGACCAGCGGAAGCGGCGTTTTGAGGGCGTGGCGTTCGGGCGGTTCATGACGTTTCGAAGGGGCAGGGTGGCGATAAATTACCTTGAAACGATGACGGCCGGGCGCGTCGTGCGGCGGTGCGTGTCGCCGCATGCAGATCGCATTCCCGCGCGGTGATTGCCGTATTGAGATTGAGCGAAGCACGTCGAATCGCCCTCGCCCAATAACGACGGATGGAATTCGCCCTCGCTATTAAGTAAAAATGACGCCGAAGATGCGTATCCGGTAACAAGTGCGGCGTCTCATTTCATAAAAATGTTCAGCGGGATTTAATAAAGTCTTTGTGGATATCGTTTATCGACTGGCGGCGATGCGTTCAACGGTGAAATGACACGGGTTATTTGTGAAATTTTCTCGAATAATGAATTTCGCGAGCAGACGCTCGATATAATTACGTCGGTTCACGGGTACGGGTAATCATGCCGTGCGGTCGAATCCGCGAATCGATTCAAATTACAGGACGTAAGATGAGATGCTGAGGTCCAGTGCATCGGGCTTCTGGCCGTCCATTATCAGGTTGACCCATTCGGGATCAGGTCTCGACATAAGCGCAAGCCGATTTAACATTTTTGAATAATCCGGTGGCCGTTGTTGGATATTCGAGGAACGGAAACACGAAGCGGCGCAGGTCGAATGCGTTGATTCCGTTAAAAGGCAACCGGTGGAATGAAAATCGATGAACAGCTCAAAGGGTATTCAGCGGCCAGCCGGTACGCGTGCCGGGATCGTATGCGAGGCGGTACAACCGGCATCGAGCCGGAGCCGCGGACACCACGGCGCGGGTGAATCCGCGGGTGAATCCGATGATTAGCCGGCGCGCGCGCAAGCCGGCTTCGCGCCAGGCGCCGCGCAAGGTGCTGACGAAGGCGATGCTGCTGCCGCCCACGCCCGAGTCCGCGCGCGAGCTATCGCTGCGCAATCACATGGTCGTCGCTGCGTGCAGTAGCGGCGCCGGCAGCCGCGCGCTGCTGCGCGAATTGTTCGCGGTCGCCTGCCTCAGTTATTTTCTGCGCGACGCGGGTTTCTTTGCCGCGCCGGACACGCTCTATCACGACGTGCAGCGTGTGCTCGAACACTGCGTCGCGTGCTGTGCGAGCGCCGACACATGGGCCGTCGACGAGCACGACGGCGCCGCGCTCGCTGCGCTCATCAGCGTGTACGACCAGCAGTTCGCCGCGGCGCCGATGTACGTGATGGACGGCGCGCGCAAACGTCTGCTGCGACTCGCGAACGGCGAATGGCGTTTCCCCTGGCAGCCGAGGCCGGCGTGATCGCGACGCACCGCGCGTTAGCGCGCTTCGCGCACCCACGCGCCGCCGTGCGCCGCGACCTGCGCGGCCGGCGACGTCGCGAGATAGGCGAGCGCCTGTTCGGTCGAGCCTTCTTGATGCGGCGTATAGCTGGGTTTGAAGTAACGCAGCGCGGCGGCGATCATCTTCCAGAACGACGGCAGGCAGCCGTGTCGCGCGCCGGCTCGCCAGGCAAGCGCGAAGCCGCGATAGTGGCCCGCATCCGGGTCGCGCCGATGCATGAAGCGCGCGCCGCCCGTCATGAAATACAGCAGGATCACGATCGTCGTGAACATATGGAAGCAGCGCTCGACGTAGGTGCCGCCCATGTGCCGGAAGATGTCGAACGCGACTGTGCGGTGCTCGACTTCCTCCGCACCGTGCCAGCGCAGCAGATCGAGCATCGTCGGATCGGCGCCGGCCGCGTCGAGCCCTTTCGCGTTGAGCACCCAGTTGCCGAGATAGCCGAAGAAGTGCTCGAGCGCCGCGATGATGCCCAGCTGCTGACGCAGCCAGAAACGCGTCCCGCCGATCTTCAACCCGAGCGGCTGTTCGCCGAGCAGCTTGCCGAACATCCAGTCGAGCTTCTTCGTGAACGGCTGCGTGTCGATCCCGTGCACCTTGTAGTAGTGCGTGAGCACGCCGCCGTGCGAGCGGGAATGTACCGCTTCCTGGCGCAGGAAACCTTCGGCATCCTCGCGCAGTTGCGGGTCCGTGATCAGCGGCAGCGTCTTGTTGTACACGCGGCAGAACCACAGCTCGCCGGCAGGGAACAGCAGGTTCAGCACGTTGATCACGTGCGTGCTCGACGGGTCGCCGGGAATCCACTGGATCGGCGTGTCGCGCCAGTCGAACCGGACGTGGCGGGCCTTGATCGGGTGCGCGGCAGGCGCCTCGGACATGACAGTCTCCGCGATGGGAATGGAGACCGCGCCAGTGCATTCGCGACGGCGGATTTCATCCCATCTTTAAATGTGACATTGGTTGATGTAATTGTTGGATGGTACACCAACAGGCCTGTTTGTCCAGACGGGCTCGCGCTGACGTCAAAACAAGGAAAACGACGATGCTGAAATTCCTCGCCGGTCTTTTGCTGGTGGCCCCGGTGGTCGCGCATGCCGCATGCGACGCGCAGTTGCCCGCATGGGCCGCGGCGTTGCAGCCGGGGCGCACGCTGGACCAGGAGCGGGCTGCGTGCAAGGTGTGGCCGGCCGACGAATCGGTGACGCTGGCGGTGCTGCCGTTCGCGCAGCAGCCGGGCAAGGACGGCGAGACCGTCTACGACCTCGAAGTGCTGGCCGCCGACAGCGCGAGCGGCAAGATCCTCGCGCATCTGAACCGCAAGGCGATGATCACCTCGGATGCGATCCAGTTCGCGAGTCTCACGCTCGATACCGCGCGCTATCAGCTGTCGCAGGGCGTGCGCGCGTTCGGCGTGCGCATCGGGTATCGCGGTTCGTCGCGGGTCGATCCGTACGAGTCGGAGGTGCTGAGTCTGTATGTGATCGACGGCACGCGCATCCGGCCGGTGCTCGACAACCTCGTGATGACGAAGGGCAGCGGCGAATGGGACGGCAACTGCGCGGGCGACTTTTCGAACACCACGCGAACGATGTCGGTCGTGCCTGCGCGAAGCGGCAGTTACGCGTCGTTGAAGATCAGCGAAACGACGCAGCAGGAACACGCGAAAGTGAAGGGCAACGATTGCGACCGCAGCGACGTCGAAAAGGCGCACGCGAACTTCACGCTGGATTACAACGGCACGCGTTACGGCGTGCCTTCCGGGCTGAGCGATTGACTGTCTGATTGCCGGGTTTTCTTTTAATCATCCGGTCATTCAATCCTGCGTGCCGGCCGTTATAATCCGGATGTTTCCGGCATCGCATGGGCGGATTTATCGTCCGAGCTGTAACAGGTTGTCCCGTTCCATCCCGACGAGTATCGGATCTCGTCTCCTGATAATGGATCACGATAATGGCCGAACAGAAAGATATCAAAACCCTGTGTGAAACCGAATGGGATAAGTGGAAGCACGACTGCAGCGGATTCCTGAAAGCCGTCGCCGGCGATCTCGGCGTGACGTTGTCCGGCGACGCGAATGCGATCATCGATTCGATGAGTCAGGGTGCGTGGATTCAGGTGGGCAGCGACTCCGACAAGGCAGTCAATTACGCCGGCATGGGTTATCTCGTCGTCGCCGGATTGAAAGCGACGCATCACGGGCATGTCGTGATTATCATGCCGGGCCAGTCGAAACCTTATCCGCTGGGTTACTGGGGCCGATTTGGCGGCACCGGGCGTAAAAATACCGCGATCAATTTCTCGTGGACGCATGCCGACCTCGCCAACGTTCAATACTTCGCTATCCGCCCATGAATTCGACATTCATCAGGAACACGGTTCTCGTGGCGGCCGGCGTGCTGCTCGCCGGCCAGGCTGCGCTCTCAGTCGCTGCGGTCGCGCAGACGTGCCGCTACTCGGAAGTGAATCCCGGTTCCGGCAAGGTCACGACGCGGCAACTGTCGATCGATCTCGGCCAGAGCGACGGCACCGACAAACCGACCGCATGGATCGGCCCGATGACGCTCGCTCGCGAAGGCGGCGAGTCGTGCTCGGTGGATCCGAACGTCAGCATCATCGAGCGCCCGATCTACACCGACGGTCAGCACGTGCTCGTCTCGACCTATTCCGGCAGCGAGCAGATCGTCTACGCGATCGACGCGAAGGACTGCAAGGTGATGTGGGAAAGCGAGCGCTTCTCGGGCAAGGTGAAGCTCACGGGTAACCAGCTGCGGATGGACAAGAACACGGTCAAGCTGGGTACCGACTGTACGCCGCAGCAGTGATAGCGAGGTCGGGTCGCGCGTTTGTGCGCGGCCGGCTTCGCAGTTACATCACCCGCTTCGCAAACGCCAGCATCGCCCGATTGAATTCATCAGGCCGTTGCAGCGGCGCGAAGTGACTGACACCCGGCAACACAGTCAGCGTCGCGCCGGGGATGCTGCGCGCGAGATACGCGGCGTGTTCCGGCTTGATGAACTCGTCGTGTTCGCTCTGTACGATTTCCACCGGCACATCTATTCGCGCGAGCTCGGCTGCAGTGCAATTGGGCTGCGTCTGCATCATCTGCGTGACGGCTGCGGCGAATGCGTCGAACTGGTCGGGCGTCGCGGACAGGTGCGCGTAATCGGCAGAGTGTCGCGCGAGACACCGTTCGAGCAACGGGTTCGGCCATTCGATTTCCTTCGTGCCGCTCGGGTCCATGTTGCAGCCGAAGAAGAACACGCCCGCGACACGCGCCGCTGCGTGCATCGCGAGCATCATCGCGACGCACGCGCCATCGCTCCAGCCGACCAGTGCAGCACGCGGCAGACTCAACGCCTCCATCACGGCGAGCACATCGCCTGCCATTCGCTCGTAGCGGAACGGTTCTGCGTCGCGTGTGCTGCGACCGTGGCCGCGGCTGTCGACGACGATCGCGCGATATCCCGCATCGAGCAGTGCAGGCACCTGATAACCCCAGTTACCGCTGTGCCCGAGACCGCCGTGCAGCAGGATCACCGGCGCACCGCTGCCGCAGGCGGCGTACCAGATGCGCGCGCCGTCGTGTTCGATGTGATGTGCGTTGCCGTTGGGCGGTAGCGCGGGAGCGCCGTGGGCTTCGAAGATTTTCAGGTCGTCGTCGTGTGCGGGCATCGCGAGTCTCGTCTCTCGTTCGGCGTTCGTTGTGCTCGCAGGATAGCCTTTTCGACCCACCGTCGTTCCTTTCGATTTTATTATTTCTTGTGAAAATCCACCATTTTGCGTTGCAGCGATTAATCCGCGATTTGCGTAAATTCGCAATTCGAGTAAATGGAGTTATTCGATCGATTCATTCAGACAAAAGTCAGTTTTACTTCGCGTCGCGCGTATTCAATGTGGTCGAGACCACACTTCTCCGGGCCATGTAAACAGCTAAAAGTGTCTGTTTTTAAAGGGTATATGGGTTCCGTGTGCTCGTTCCCCGAAGGGCTTGTTCGTAGCCGTATGTGGAAATGTAACGGAATGAAAGTGACCGGTAAAAAGGGGTGAAATTTATTAAATAACGTATAAGATTCGGCCTCTCATTGGACCGGGATGCCATTTTAAATGACAAACAATATAATCCGCGCTTTGCGAATTCTATCGCTGGCCGCAGTCGCGACATCGATATTGGGTCTGTCCGGATGTGGCGGCGGAGGCGGCGGCTCTAGCGACGCGACGTCGAACGCGGCCAATCCGAACCCCGGCGGAACGACTCAGGTTCCGACCAGCAATCCGACGGGCCTCGCATCCGGTCCGAGCAATCCCACGTCGACGCAGACGGGCGCGGCCGTGATGCCGCTCGAAGTGATGGGCATCGCCGGCTCGGTCGTCACGGTGAAGCTGAACGTGCCGAATGGCAGCACCGCGAAGCGGGTATGGCTGCAGGCGAACAACCTGTCGTATGACGCGAAGGGTTCGGTGAAGGTGAACGACGGCCCGTGGGTCGATCTGACGAACGCCAACGTGACGATCGAAGGAGCGGGGAGTGCGTACGGCGGGATCGGCGGCGGCTTCGATACGCTGAAGATGAGCGTCGCGGTGAGCGGCGCCGTGAACGGCACGAATCTCGTCAGCTTCCGGTTCAATCAGACCGACGGCGTGTCGTCGGGTTATCGGGTGCTCGCACTGAATCTGCGCGACGCGTCGGGCAACAATCTCGTCGACAGCAGCAACTTCACGCAGGACGATCCGACGCAGTGGACCCCGCCGCGCAACACGGCCGCCGACATCGCGGCGGGCGCGCAACTGTGGAAGTCCGCGACGCTGTTCGAGTCGCCGATCAATCCCGGGCATCAATTGCAGGCGCATTGCATGGATTGCCATGCGGCCAACGGCTCGGATCTGCAGCGCTTCAACTACTCGAACTATTCGATTGCCGTGCGCGCGCAGTTCCATGGACTGACGAGCGATCAGGGCGCGCAGATCGCGAGCTACATCCGCAGTCTGAACAGCACGCTCGGCGTGCCGGGTCCGCATTGCCGTCCGTGGAATCCGCCGTATCAGCCGGGGCCCGGTCTCGATGCCGGCGACGTGCGCAACTGGACCTGCGGCGCGGGTCTCGAAGCGGTGTCCGACAGCGACCTCGACACGTTGAACGCGATCTTCCCGAGCGGTATCAACAAGAGTGCGATTGCAACCGGCGGCCATCTGAACGCGCGTGAAATTCCGATCAGTCTGCAATTGCCGGACTGGAATCACTGGGTGCCGCGTATTCATCCGAAGGACGCGTGGGGCGACTACTTCACGAACTCGAATCTGAACAAGATGTACGCGGGTGAAGGTACGGGCAACTCGACGTACAACATGCGCGCGCAACTCGCAGCGGGCGGCGCAGCGTATGCGACGGGTCGCTCCGGCGACATCTTCAACGATCTCTATTACTGGGGCGATCAACTCGGCGATCACTTCACGCCGCCGAACGAAGGCACGTCGGGTTCGTACACGATCGCGCAACAGAAAAACCTGTACGGCACCGCGCAATGGCAGTTGCTCAAATCGTGGGAACTGGCGCAGGACTTCAACCTCGAGTCGCAGTGTCCGGCGGCGTGGGGCGCGCACAACGCGCCGAAGATCGAAGCGCGCGGCTGGTGCGGTTACTGGCGCTTCGTGTTCAACGTGTCGCCGCACATCCTCGGCTTCCCTGTGAACGCGAGCATGTTCGGCAGCCCGGTCGCCGACATCATGAAGGCGAACCAGTGGTATGAAATGCAGCTTCTGCTTAATCCGGGCAACGGCGCGCATCTTGTGCATCTGCCGCTGGACTGGCAATACGCGTATGGACTGTTCGACGATCTTTCGTCGGCGAGCGGACGGACCGAACCGGCGCGCAAACTGCTGTTCGTCGTGAAGGGCGCGCAGGAGATGGACAACGGCGTCGGCGTCACCGATGTGAATCGCGGTTGGACCACGCGCGACACGAGTCCGATGGACGTGTGGGACTTCGGCCAGAGCGGTATCTGGAAGGGCGTCGCGCCGGCGACGGAGCAGTCGGTGGTCAACGCGTTCCTCGAGACGTGGCTCGATCGCACAACCAGCTTCGACGTGTCGACGTGGCAGCGTCTGGGCACGAACCCGGCGTCCGGCGAATCGACGTGGTGCGGCTGGAGTATCCGTTCGCTATGCTGGAGCGACTACGTGCCGGGCACGCTGCGCGGCGACACGCCGACCGTCGAGAATTTTCCGACGTGGGCGTTCAACCGCATTCCGCTGATGCGCACCGAAGGTGTCGACGGCACGCAGTTGAACCGCTTTGCGACCTGGATGAATAGCGCATACCCGAGCGGCAATTTCCAGAGCCTGGTTCATTAAGGTATTCAGGTAAGTCGCTGCTGTGACAACTCCGGCTGCAAGCGTGCAGCCGGTCACGCGCTTCATACGCTTCATGCGTTTCGCGTGGATGTCGCGGGCCTGACGAAACGAAGAAAGACCAAGACCATCAGTCAGCCTCGGCGCGGGCGTGCAGCAAGCGGCCGCATGCCGCCGATCACCAGTGCCTTCACATGCTTTTCGAGCATCGCGCGCGTGACCTCGGGCATCCCGGGGAATTTGCTCGCGAGCTTCGACGTCGCGAGCGGCGTCATCACCAGCGTAAACAGTGAATTGATCAGTAGCGGGGCTTCGATCGTCCGGTTGACGAGACCTTTGCGCTGCGCGCGCTTGATCAAACTGATAAAAAGCGCACTCTGTTCGTGCGGCAGATGCTTCATCATTCTTTTATGCAGCAGGCCGCCGTCGCACAGATTGTCCTGCATCCATAGCGACGGTAACCACGGCATTTGTTCGGCGAGAGCGAACAGTCTGCCGATATGTGCTTCGACCATTGCGAAAGGATCAGCATCTGCCGCTTCGCCTACTGGTCCCCACACGAACTGAATCGTAGGCGCAAGACGCTCGTCGACAATTGCGTCAAGCAAGATGTCGCGATTCGTGAAATAGTAATGCACCATCGCCGACGTGACTCCAGCGGCGGCCGCAATCTGTGCAATCGTAGTAGAGCCTACGCCCTGCTCGGCGAACAGCCGGGTCGCGGTGTCGAGCATGTACTCGCGAGCGTCTCTCACGTTCGGAGTCGTGCGTCCCTCGGGCTGTCTTAACTTTTTCATTAATATCTACTAAGGTTTGAAAGCTTTGTAATTTTATATTAATTGATTCGTTGATTAGAATACCTTACGCTTGGACCAAATTGTTCCAGGGTCAATCCCCATCCGCAGGGTCGTGAATGAACGCATCTCCCAGCTTTGGTATCCGAAAGTTGCCCGTGGCGCGCGCAGGCAAGCGCGTGCTGCAGTACGGTTGTATGGCCGCTGCGATGTTCATTGCTGCGGGTTGTGCGCTCGGACCTGACTATCGCAAACCGGTGGTCGAGATTCCCGCGAGTTTTAAGGAAGGCGTCGACTGGCAACGGGCCCAGGCCAATCCGCAGGCCTCGCTGTCCAGTACATGGTGGCTCGACTATCACGACGACAAGCTGACACAACTGGTCGAGCAGTCGCTTAAGGCGAATCAGTCGATCGCTCAGGCGGAAGCCGCTTACCGGCTCGCGCAGGCTACCGTGCTCGCGAATACGTCGACACTGTTCCCGACTATCACTGCCGGCGCATCGGGTTCGCGCTCGGGCACCGGGGCGGGCGCCGCCGCAGCGGGAACGAGTTCGTCGAGCGCATCGATACCGGGCGTGCGCAATTCGGCCAACGTCAACCTCGCGGCCAGCTGGGAAATCGATCTGTGGGGCGAACTGCGGCGCGAAGTCGAATCGGCGAGAGCGAGCGCACAGGCGAGCGATGCACAGCTTGCCGGCGAGCGTCTGTCGATTGCTGCGAGCGTCGCGACCAATTACTTCCAGTTACGCCAGGCCGACGTCGACATCGATCTGCTGAAGCAGCAGCAACAGATCGACCAGCGCATCCTCGACATGACGCAGGCAAGCTTCAAGTTCGGCAATTCGTCGAGCGACGACGTGCTGACCGCACAGGACACGCTCGAACTCATCATCGCCGATCTGCAGACCACGCAGATTGCCCGCGAGCAATACGAGCATGCGATTGCGGTGCTGATCGGCGTACCGCCCGGCGGCTTCTCGATCGAACCCGAACGTCAGTACGCATTCGTCACGCCGGCTGTGCCGCTCGCGTTGCCGTCGCAACTGCTCGAACGTCGCTACGACGTCGTGAGTGCGGAGCGCAACGCAGCAGCGGCGAACGCGAAGATCGGCGCAGCGGAAGCGGCCTTTTTCCCGACGCTGACGTTGTCCGCACAAGGCGGCTACCAGCACAACACGCTCGCGCATCTGTTCTCGCTGCCGAACCGCTTCTGGACTCTCGGCCCTGATCTGGCCGCGACGATTTTCGACGGCGGTGCACGTACGGCAGCAGTACGCGAAGCGCGTGCGACCTATGACGAAAATGCCGCCGCGTACCGGCAGGCGGTACTGACTGCATTCCAGAACGTCGAGGACAACCTGTCGTCGTGGAACCATCTGCAGCAGCAGGCCGATGCCTTCACGAACATCTACAAGCGCAACCAGCAGCTGTTCGGCAACGTGCACACGCAGTTCGAGGTGGGCACGATCAGCGAGCTGAGCCTGCTGAACCAGCAACTCACGCTGTTGCTCGCCCAGCAAAATCTGGTCGATACGCAGGCGTTGCTGACGCAGAGCAGCGTTGCGCTGGTGAAGAACCTCGGTGGCGGCTGGCAGTGGGATGACGCGAAGGAGCGGGCAGCCGATACCGTCGCATCGTCCGGGCAGGTGTCGGCGCCCACGTCGGCGGCGGCGTCCACATCGGCCGCTCCGGCGCAGTAGGATGCGCAGACTCGTCGCCGCAGGTTTCCTGTTTGATTCGCCATGTCCGGTTCAGCTGCGACGTTCCGGTCACGCGTTGTATTGCGCATCACAAGCGGTCTACTCAGACCGGAGTTCGGGGACGGTCCATGACGGATCGTTTCGCATCGACTCCCGGTCCTTTCCATTTCCACGATCATGCAAGCATGGTGTCCTATGACGTTACTGCCTGTGCGCGCGTCGCTACTGTCCTTTAGTTTTCTCGCTCTGGTTGCCTGCAGCAAGGGCACTCCACCGGCGCCGCCGCCGCCGCAGGTCGGCGTGATGAAGGCCGAGCTGAAGACGGTGCCGCTGAACCGCGATCTTGTCGGTCGGCTGTCGGCCTATTACAGCGCCAACGTGACGGCGCGCGTATCAGGCGTGCTGGTCAAGCGCGCCTATACGGAAGGCTCCACTGTGAAAGCGGGGCAGGTGCTGTTCGAAATCGATCCGACCTTCTACCAGTCGGTGCTGAACAGCGACCTCGCCACGCTCGCGCAGGATCAGGCGACCTACGTCAACAACCGCGTCACCGCGCAGCGTCTGCACAAGCTGCTGCCGATCGGTTCGGTCTCGCAACAAAGCGTCGACGATGCGGACGCCGCCGAACGCAGCGCCGCGGCGAAGGTCAAGGCGGACCAGGCGGCGGTCGACGGTGCGCGCGTGAACCTCAGTTACACCAAGGTCACGTCGCCGATCAGCGGCATCGCAGGACAGCAGCAGGTCACGGTCGGCGCGGTGGTCGGCTCCGGCACGACCGACAGCGGTTCGAGCGGCACGCTGCTCACGACCGTGCAGCAGATCGACCCGCTGTACGTGAACACCACGATCAGCGCCGCCGATCTGATCACGCTGCGTCAGGCGCAAAGCACAGGCAACGTCGCGCTCAACGCGCAGAACGACATCGCCGTGCAGGTGGTGCTGCCTAACGGTCGTCCGTACGATCAGACGGGCACGCTCGACTTCTCCGACGTCGAAGTGAATTCGACCACCGGTGCGGTCAATCTGCGCGCGAAGCTGCCGAATCCGCAACATCAGCTGCTGCCCGGCATGTACGTATCGCTGAAGGTCGCACTCGGTCAGCAGAACAAGGTGTTCCTGATTCCGCAGGAAGCCGTGCAGCGCGATACCGTCGGCGCGTATGTGATGACCGTCGGCGCGGACGGCAAGGCCGTGCGCAAGGACGTCGTCACGTCGGAAAGCTATCAGCACGACTGGATCGTCACGGGCGGCATCGCGGAAGGCGATCAGGTGATCGTGACAGGGTTGCTGGGCGCGCGCGAAGGGACGCCTGTGAAGGCCAGCCCCGTGCAGGCACCGGCGGCCGGCGCACCGGCTGGCGCGAGTTCGGCGCAGGCCGGCGCCGCACCCGCGTCGGGCGCTCAACCCGCTGGCAACAAGTCGTAAGGAGTTTGACTCATGCCACGTTTCTTTATCGATCGCCCGGTCTTTGCGTGGGTGATCCCTATTCTGATCTGTCTGCTAGGCGTCATTTCGCTGACGCGCATGGGGATTGCGTCGTACCCCGACATCGCGCCGCCCGAAGTGACGATCACCGCGACCTATCCGGGCGCGAATGCGGCCACGATGGAATCGACGGTGACGCAGGTGATCGAGCAGCAGCTGACCGGCATCGACAACCTGCTGTACTTCAACTCGACGTCCGGCAGTAACGGCACAGCGACGATCACGCTGAGCTTCGCGACCGGCACGAACCCCGACATCGCCGAAGTTCAGGTGCAGAACAAGGTCCAGCTCGCGCAGCCGCTGCTGCCGACCGAAGTGACGCAGCAAGGCGTGGTGGTGGCGAAGGCGAGCCCGGACATTCTGATGTTCATCAGCTTGCAGTCCAGCAATCCGAACATCGACGCATCGCGCCTGAGCGACATCGTCGCTTCGCAGATCCAGCCGGTGATCGCGCGGGTCAACGGGATCGGCAATACGTTCCAGCTGGGTTCGGAATACGCGGTGCGGATCTGGATCGATCCGGACAAGCTGCAAGGCTACGGGCTGTCGACGACCCAGGTGCTCAACGCGGTCACGTCGCAGAATGCGCAGTTCGCGACCGGCGCGCTCGGCGCGGACCCGGCTGTGAAGGGGCAGGTGTTCACGGCAACCGTGTCCGGCGACAAGCTGTTCTCGTCGCTCGATCAGTTCAAGAACATCATTCTGGTGACGACCAACACCGGTACGGTGGTGCGCCTGAGCGACGTCGCGCGCATCACGTTCGGCGCGCAGTCGTACGGTTCGTCCGCGACGTTTAACGGCAAGGCGGCGGGTGGTATGGGTCTGTACCTGCTGCCCGGTTCGAACGCACTGTCGGTCGCGAAGGCGGTCAAGGCCGAAATGGCGGTCCTCGCGAAGGATCTGCCGGCCGGCGTGACGTGGGACGTGCCTTACGACACGACCCCGTTCATCACGGCATCGATCTCCGACGTGGTCCGCACGCTGGTCGAAGCGATTGTGCTGGTGTTCTTCGTGATGCTGATCTTCCTGCAGAACCTCCGCGCGACGATCATTCCGACACTGGTCATTCCGGTTGCGCTGCTGGGGACGTTCATCGGGTTGAAGGCGTTGAATTTCTCGCTCAATCAGCTGACGTTGTTCGGTATGGTGCTCGCGATCGGGATTATCGTCGACGATGCGATCGTCGTGATCGAGAACGTCGAGCGAATAATGACCGACGAGAAGCTCGATCCAAAACCGGCGACGCGCAAGGCGATGGGTCAGATCACCGGCGCCATCGTCGCGATTACCGTGGTGCTGATTGCGGTGTTCGTGCCGTCCGCGTTTCAACCGGGTGCGATCGGCATCATCTACGCGCAGTTTGCGTTGACCATCGCGATCTCGATGGGCTTCTCGGCATTCCTCGCGATGTCGTTCACGCCGTCGCTGTGTGCCGCGCTGCTGAAGCCGACACATGATCAGAAATCGAATGCCATCTACCGCTGGTTCAACAAGGCGTTCGACCGGCTGAGCACGTCGTATTTCGGCCAGGTCGGCCGCGCGGTTCGCCACGCGCCGCGCTGGATGATCCTGTTCGCGCTGGTCGCGGTACTGACCGGGTTCCTGTTTACCCGGCTGCCGACCGCTTTCGTTCCGGACGAAGATCAGGGCTTCATGCTGGCGCTCGTCAGCTTGCCGACCGGTGCGACGCTCGAGCGCAACGACAAGGTGATGACCGAGATCAACGACAAGCTGAAGAATAGCGACATCGGCAAGGACATTGCGGGGATCTTCAACGTCAAGGGTTTCAGCTTCGTCGGTAACAGCGAAAACGTCGGCATGGTCTTTATCAAGCTGACTGACTGGAAGGCACGCTCGAAAACGGCGATGCAGCTGATCCCGCAGGCCAATGGGATCCTGCACGGCATTACCGATGCGCAGATCTTCGTCGTGAATCTGCCGACCATTCAGGGCTTGAGCCAGTTCGGCGGCGTCGACATGTACCTGCAGGCGCGTTCCGGGCAATCGCGGGAAGAACTGGGCAAGGCGACCGGCATGTTGCTGGGTCTCGCGAGCAAGAGCCCCGTGCTTTACGGGATCCGGCCGAACTCGTTGCCTGAGGCACCGCAGTTGCAGCTGACCGTCGATCGCGTGCAGGCGCAGTCGATGGGCCTGTCGCTGAGCGACGTATATGCCGCGATCCAGATGCAGCTCGCGCCGAACTACATCGACCAGTTCACGTACGGCGGCCGGGTGAAGCGCGTGTATGTGGAAGCCGATGCACCGTTCCGGATGGGACTCGACGCGCTGCAGCACACGTTCACGCCGACCGGTGTGACGGGCACGTCGTCGACGACCAGTTCGAGCAGCACGGTCACCGCAACCAACGCGAGCGGCTATCAGACGCCGGGCAATCCGTCGGTCAGCAACAGCGCGATCAGTCCGTACAACATGGTGCCGCTGTCGAGCGTCGTGAGGACGAACTGGAGCGTGGGTCCGCAGGCACTACCGCGTTACAACGGCTATTCGGCAATCGAGATCGTCGGCAATGCGGCGCCCGGTTACTCGACGGGCCAGGCGATGGACACGATCCAGAACATGGTCAACAAGTCGTTGCCGCCGGGTTTTGCAGCGGACTGGACAGGACAGTCGTATCAGGAAATCCTGGCCGGGAATTCGGCGACGCTGCTGACGGTTCTGTCGATCGTGATCGTGTTCCTGTGTCTTGCCGCGCTGTACGAAAGCTGGTCGATTCCGGTTGCCGTGCTGCTGGTGGTGCCGCTGGGCTTGCTGGGCATGCTGACGTTCTGTCTGCTGTTCAACGTTCCGAACGACATCTACTTCAAGATCGGGATGGTGACGGTGATCGGGCTGGCGGCGAAGAACGCGATTCTGATCGTCGAGTTTGCGGTGGACGGGCAGGCTCACGGGATGACGCTGTACGAGGCCACGCTGAACGCCGCGAAGCTGCGGTTGCGCCCGATTCTGATGACGTCGATGGCGTTTATTCTCGGCGTGTTCCCGCTGGTGATCTCGTCGGGTGCGGGTGCATCGTCGCGGCATGAGATCGGCACGGGCGTGATCGGCGGCATGTTGTTCGCAACCGTGTTCGGCTTGCTGCTGATTCCGGTGTTCTATGTGTCGGTGCGCCGGATGCTCGGCGACAAGCTCGACGAAGTCACGCACAAGCTGCGTCTTGCAGAAGGGCACGAAGGCGAGAGCAACGCCTGACGAAGTTCGCTGCGCCGGTAGCGGCGCGTTCGCGAGCGTATGAGCCGGACCATCGGTTCCATCGCGCGACGAATGCGCCGCTCAACCTGTTTCAGCGCCATCCCGGCGCGCACTACTGTTCGGCAGGGCTCCGGGCATGAAACGAACCAGAAAACATGCGCTCGATACGCGAGCGCACATTTTGGACGCCGCCGAACACGTCTTTATCCAGCATGGTCTGTCGCGTGCATCGCTGTCGGATGTCGCTGACGCAGCGGGTGTTACCCGCGGTGCCGTGTACGGACACTTCAGAAACAAGCTGGCGGTATTCGAGGCGCTGTTCAGCGACGCGTCGTTGCCGGTGGATCCGTTTATCGTCGAGAGCGGCGGATGGGGCGACGATCCGCTCGGGCAACTTCAGCGAAACCTCGTTGCACTACTCACGCAGGTGTTGTCCACCGGCTCCGCGCGACGCCTCTATACGATCCTGCTGTCGCGCTGCGAACTGTCGGTCGAGACCGAGGTGTTCTGGCACAGGATGGACAGCAGCCGACGTCACGCCGAAACGCAGATAGAACACGCGCTGCGTGCGGCGATGTCGCGCAACCAGTTGCGTCCCGATCTGGATGCGCAGCGTGCCGCGGCAATCATTCACTCAGGTCTCACCGGCTTCTTCCTCAGAAGCCTGCGCGAACCGCTTCCTTTGCAGCCGGATGTCGAGGCGCTGCGGGTCGTTTTCTCGATCATTCAGGGCATTGGGTTGGGGCCGCTGGGTGAGTCGCATCCTTTGCGCCGCAATTAATCCTGCGATTACGGCGTAGTGTCTGCTCGTGGTGGAGCGGTGCGCATGGCCGCTCGCAATCGGCCATGCGGCAATCAGATCCGAACGCATTCCCAGCGCCAGCCGCGCCTTCCCCAAGCCTTTCATTACCGATGTTCGCCCCGCTTTTAATGCAATGGGAAATAGCCGTTTGCACCGAAATCGGGCAGAAATAACAGTCTCGGTCTGCTGGATATCTGTGTGCGCAATGCAAGAAAGTATCTGTCAGCATGCCGTTATTGAATAAAAAAATCCTTATAGGAATTCATAATTTCTTCTCGCCCGGTCAATGACACTCATATGAATTCCCATGTCATTTCAAGGTGAACGGGCTTTGCAATCGTGACATTTCCGTCTGACGGCTTTCGATCGAAGGCCTTTACCGGCCATCGCGAACGGGAATTTTCCGCGGTACCGACACCGCCTTGAAAGCCGCATGTAGCCTGAGTCTGAGCGAATAGACACTTCCACCGTGTGGAATGAGAAGCACTGCTAGATGAAACGCGAGGCTCCCGCCGTGGAATATCCTGTGCACGCATCAATGGTCGAATTGTTAAATTTGGCAATGCCACATTATTAAAAATAACTCTAAGTGGACAAATAAAAATTCATATGAGAAAGTTGCGCCGAGCACTGAAATTACTATTCGTTACATTGAACGATGACAAGAAATGCGGGCCAACGGAATTACTCTAATGGTCGTCGTCCCAAATAGTGCTCGAATACGCTGTCGAGTGAAATGCGGCGCGGACCGCGTCGCATCGATCATTTACCCGGCCGTATGCGAGGAAGCGGCAGTTTACTGAGGGGGTTCGGTAACCATGAGCATTCCAGATATAAAAGCGCTGGGCGCAAGCCCGGTACAAGAAAGGTCTCATCCAGGCGAGCTGTCTGTGCCTCGTCACACTGTTCCCGTCTTTCTACGGCATCTCTTCGGACCTTCCTGAAACGCCGGCCCGCACACCGTCTGTGCGGTCAGGTCGTATGAAAACGCAAGCCGTCTAGCCGCGTTCACGGGTCGTTTGCCCGCGTGAATTCTTCCTCCTGCCAGGGGGACGGGATTCGCTCGCGCTAAAGATCCGTCATCGAGGCCGGACGCGGACGTGCAAATTCCGGCGCTGAAAGCAGTAGCACCCGCAACTCGAACCTTTGTTCACTACATGTAGTGATCCTAAATAAAGGTCGAGTGACTGCGCTCGTCTCTATGTAACTCGCATCAATCCATTTACTTTCTGAGGACATGAAATGAACAAGGCATATCGGACTATCTGGAACAAGGCATTGGGCGCGTTTGTCGCAGCGTCGGAACTCGACCGATCGTGCGGCAAGGGCAGGTCGGGAGCGAGCGCCGCCGTCTGCGACGGACGCAGCGCTGCATCGCTGCATGGTTCCCGTCCGCGCGTTCTGGCTGCGTTGTTGCTGGCCGGCATGGGTGGATGGGGCGCCCAGGCGCAGGCGCAGGTGAGCTGCGCCGGGTCGCCGTTCAACGCCTACAACGGTAGTTCGTCATGCGTGGGCTTTCAGTCCACCGCCGGCAATGCCGGCGACACTGCGCTGGGTGGGAGTGCAACCGCATCGGGAGGTGACTCCACTGCAGTGGGTGTCGGCGCGACGTCGGTGGGCGCGGCGGCTGTGGCTGTCGGGAACGGCGCCGTGTCGAACGGCAAGGATTCGATTGCGCTGGGCATTTCCAATGTCGCGTCGGGCGATGCATCGATCGCGATCGGTTATATCAGCGCCACCAATGGCCTGAATGCGATGGCGATCGGCTACGACGCGAGAGCGACCGGCACGAACGCGTTTGCGCTCGGCCAGGCCGCCCAGGCATTGACCTCTGCGTCGATTGCGTTTGGTACCAACTCCGTTGGCAACGGAGCGAACGCGTTCGCCGCAGGCATAGGGGCGCAGGCGCTGGGGCAGAACACAACAGCAATCGGCGTTAACGCGACGGCCAGCACGGTCGATGGGCCCGCCGTCGCGCTCGGCGGTGGAGCCAAGGCCGTCGTCACAGGCGCAGGCGGTTCACCGATCGCCATCGGCGCGAATGCCCAGGCAGTCGGCGCGTCGGGCGCCGTCCTTCCGGACGGCACGACGGCGACGACATTCGAAGCCGTTGCACTGGGTAACGGTACGACTGCCGCTGGCATGCAAAGCGTGGCGATCGGCAATGCAGCCATCGGCACGGGAGTCTGGAGTACGGCCGTGGGATCGAGGGCCAAGGCATCGGGCGCGCAATCCACGGCCATCGGTATGCTGGCGCAGGCCACGGGTGTCAATTCGACAGCATTGGGTATGGGTGGCACCACCGTCGCGACAGCGGTGCAGGCCTCCGGCGTAGGCGCTGTCGCGTTGGGTGGCAACGGCACGGCCGGCGCCGTTGCATCGGGTAACAACGCGATCGCTGTCGGCGGGCAGTCTCAGGCGACGAACGACAGCGCCGTCGCGCTGGGTAACCTGAGCACAGCGAACAGTCTGCTGGCCACGGCGTTGGGTGCTTCGTCGACGGCGACGGGCAACGCTTCAGTTGCGATCGGCGATGTGGCGGTCGCTAACGGCACGCATGCGATGGCTGTCGGTTTCTCGGCGAGTGCGACCGATCTGAATGCGATCGCGATGGGTGGGGCGGCCAATGCCGTGGGGGCGTCGTCGATTGCGTTCGGCGTCAACTCCATCGCGAACGGCGTCAATGCCTTCGCGATGGGCACCACGGCAGTCGCGAATGCCACCAACGCGGTCGCGGTGGGCAATGGCGCGAATGCGCTCGCGGCATCGACGGTTGCGATCGGCGACACAAGCTCTGTCGCCGCCGCTGCCGGCGCGGGTTCGATTGCGGGCGGACAAAACTCGAAGGTACTCGGCGGGACGGGAGCCGTCGCGTTGGGTCAGGCTCAGACCGCGACCGGCAACGGCGCGGTCGCGCTCGGCGATCCGAATAGCGCGAACGGTAACGGTGCGATCGCGGTGGGGGCGGACAACACGGCGACCGGCCAGGGCGCGATTGCGCAAGGCAACGGCAACACCGCGAACGGTCAGGGTGCGGTCGCGCTGGGCAATGCGAGCAACGCCACCGGTGCGAGCGCGCTTGCATTCGGCGATACGGCGGTGGCGAACCAGGCGGATGCAATCGCGCTAGGCGCGGGCGCGTCGGCCAGCAACGCCGGCGCGGTCGCGTTGGGCACGGGCAGCACGACGGCGGCGGCCGTGCCTACGCCCACGGTTACGGTGGGCGGTGTCACGAGTCCGGTGCAGGGCACGACGCCGGCCAGTACCGTGAGCATCGGCTCGCCCGGCAACGAACGCACGCTCACCAACCTCGCCGCGGGCCGCGTGAACGCAACCAGCACGGATGCGGTGAACGGCAGCGAACTGTATGCGACGAACCAGGCCGTCGGCAATCTGACGACCGGCACTGTCGGTCCGTTTGTTTCGAACAACTCAGTGACGGCGGTGCAGCCGGTTTCGTCGGGTGCGAATGCCGCTGCCGGCGGTTTCGGTGCAACGGCCACGGGTGCGGCTTCGGTGGTGCTTGGCAATCAGTCGACGGACAACGGCGTCGCGAACTCGACGGTGCTCGGTCAGGGCGCGAGTATCGCGGCCGGCGTGACGGGTTCCAACGTGGCGTTGGGTCAGGGGGCGACGGTGGCCGCTGCCGCGGTTCCGACGCTGACCGGCACGGTCAACGGCGCGACGTTCAACTACGCAGGCGGTACGCCTGCCGGCGTCGTCAGCGTCGGCACGGCGACCGCGACGCGCCAGATCACGAACGTATCGGCTGGCCAGATCAGTGGGACCAGCACCGATGCGGTGAACGGTTCGCAACTGTTCGCAACCGATCAGGCGATCAACAATCTCGCGTCCACCGTGACGGCCAGCGCGACGCACTACTACAGCGTCAACGACGGCGGCACGCAGGGCGGCAACTTCAACAACAACGGCGCGACCGGCGTCAACTCGCTCGCGGCAGGCGTGGGTGCGACGGCGAGCGGCGTGAGCAGCTACGCGGGCGGCAACGCGGCAACGGCGGCGGCGGACAACGCACTCGCAATCGGCGCTCAGGCGAACGTGTCGGTGGCCGGCGGCGTCGCGCTCGGCTCGGGCTCGGTGTCGGACCGCGCGGTGCTCTCCGGTGTCGGCTCGATCGCGAACGGTACCCACTCGATTCCGTTCAACACGTCGGATGAAACCTTGCTCGGCGCCGTGTCGCTCGGCAGCGCGACCGGCAACACGTATCGCCAGTTGACGAACGTCGCCGACGGCACACAGGCACACGATGCGGTCACCATCCGGCAGCTCGCGGGTGCGCTGTCGTCGTTCGCCGTCACCGGTCAGCTGTATTTCCATGCGAACTCGACGGCGGCGGATTCGCTTGCGGTCGGTTCTCAATCGATCGCCGTCGGACCGACGACGGTCGTCAACGGCGATAACGGTGTGGGTATCGGCAACGGCGCGGTCGTCGATGCGACGGCACCTGGTGGCGTCGCGATCGGCGAAAGCTCGAGCGCGGCGCAGGCGGATGCGATTGCGCTCGGCAGCGGTTCGACAGCAAGCGGTGCGCAGTCGATCGCCCAGGGCGCAAACGCGAGCGCGGCGAACGCGGGCGGCATCGCGATCGGTTCGGGTTCGCGCAGCAGCGCGATCGACGGCATGGCGCTCGGCGCCGGCGCGACCGCCTCGATGGCGAACAGCGTGGCACTCGGTGCGGGATCGGTGACGACGGTCGGCGCGTTGAGCAACTACATCGCGTACGGGTTGAGCAGTCCGCAATCGTCCGCGGGCGAAGTCAACATCGGCAACCGGCAGATTACCGGCGTCGCGGCGGGCAAGGCGGGCACCGATGCGGTGAACGTGTCGCAGCTCGATGCGGTGAATCAGCAACTGCTCACGTTGATCAACCAGAACAACGCCGGTGGCGGTTTTACGTCCACTCCGGGAACCACGACGTCACCGTCGTCCACTGGATCGAATTCGTCGGCGGGCGGGCTCGGTGCTGTTGCATCCGGCTCCAGCAGCTCGGCCGTGGGCAACGGTTCGACGGCGTCGGGTAACGGGTCGACTGCGATCGGTGCGGGGTCTTCGTCGAGCGGCAACAACTCGGTGGCGCTCGGCGCGGGCAGCAGCGATGCGGGACGCAGCAACGTCGTGTCGGTGGGGTCGAGCGATTCGGCGCGGCAGATCATCAACGTGCAGGCCGGCACGGCCCCGACCGATGCAGTCAACGTCCAGCAACTGAACAACGCGCTCTCGCAGGCGAACGCGTACACCGATGCACGCGTGAACCAGTTGCAGGACGGCATCAATTCGACTGCACGCAACGCGTACTCGGGCGTCGCCGCCGCGACGGCACTGACGATGATTCCGGAAGTCGACAAGGACAAGACGGTGTCGTTCGGCATCGGCACCGCCGGGTTCAGAGGCTATCAGGCGGTCGCACTCGGCGGCACCGCGCGGTTGACCGAGAACATCAAGATGAAGGCCGGTGTCGGCATGAGCCCTGGAGGCACCACGGTCGGTGTCGGTGCGGCGATGCAATGGTAAATCGCGTGGATAGCGCGACGCTGGTTCGCCGCGCATCTCGCGTCGTCAACAAATTCTTTGGAGCACAGAATGAAACGAGTTATTTTTGCAAGCCTGTTTTCGGGAGCGGTGCTGGCCGTTACCGGCTGTTCGACGTCGTCCGGGCCGACCTACAACGCCTATTCGGTCGATATGGTCAACGGTGTTCAGATCTACAAGGTCGAGTGCGGAGGGCTGCTCGAAAGCGCGGCGACCTGCATGAAGGTCGCTGAACGCATCTGCGGCGACAAAGCCGTGCGGTCGATTGAAAAAACCGACCGCGTGCGCGCTGCCGATGACAACCGTCGCGATCCTCGCAGCATGTTGTTCGCGTGCGGCGCGAGTGCGGTCAGCACCCCGCCGGTCGAGAAACCGGAGCATGCGGACAAGACCGTCGAGAGCTTCACGCTGCAAAGCGATGCGCTGTTTCCGTTCGATAAATCGAGCACAGAGTCGATGCTGCCCGCCGGAAAAACCGAACTCGACCGGATTGCGAAACGCATCCGTCAGCACGACGGCGTGACGGGTATCGATGTCGTCGGCCATACCGACAGACTCGGGCCGGCATCGATCAATGGACCGTTGTCGGTAGCGCGGGCCAACACGGTGCGTGGGTATCTGATCGATCGCGGGCTCGACGGCAATGTGATTCATGCGACGGGTGTGGGCTCCAGCGAACCGCGATCGAACTGTCCGGAAGGTGGCGAGTCGCGCGAGTTGATCGCGTGTCTGCAACCGGATCGGTATGTGTCGATCACGGTGCAAGGGCGGAAGTGATGTGAGTGTGCGGCCCGGCGTCGACGAGGTTCGAGGGCTTAAACCGGCGTCGGGCTGCACGTGCGTTGATTTGAATCTCGCGACGATTCGCCGCCGCGTTTGTCACGCTTACTTGCCCTGAATCAGCAAACCCAACGGCGCCAGCGGGCCCACCGGAATCAGATCGTACTTCGCAAAACCACCTGTCACGAGTGGCAGCGTATCGAGTTCTCTCTTCGCTTCGTCGACCGACGCGACATTCATCAGAAAAATCACGCCGGGTGCATCCTGCCGGTACCAGAACTGCTCGATCGTGCCGTCGAGATAGTGCTTAAGCGTCGCGGGTACCTCCTTCGGCATGATCTCCTTCCGTTGTTCATCTGAAACCGGCTTAACGATAGATCCGACAGCCAGGACTTTCATGTAGCGCTCCTTTGGAAAACGTCGATTCGGGGAATTGACTTTAGCCAGTGCGCTGAAAAACGACTATCGTCCTTGACGCCAATTTTGGTGGTGTTTACGCCATCGAATTGAGGCGATGCGTCTGGCGTAAACGCCCACAACGTTGTCGTTTGTGACGATAGCGACTGGACGTGCGCATCACTACACTCAACGCTGTTGCATATCGCAACAAGCATCGGTCACAGGGGCATTGACGAAGCGCGCGCCACAGCGCGAAAAGACGCACGTCATGTCGTGTTGGTCACCCACGCCCCGAAAGCGGAATGAGAAGGCCGCTCCCGTTCGCCTTATCCGCACCGATAAAAACCTCGCATCGAATTGACGTCAACAGGATTTCCAATGGATCGACGATTACTGGTTTTAGCGCTGGGCATGTTTGCGCTCGGCACCGACAGCTTCGTGATGGCGGGCGTCCTGCCCGAGATCGCGCGCAGTTTCGATGTGAGCATCGGCGCGGCAGGGCAGATGACGACGGTTTACTCCATCACGTACGCGATATTGTCACCCGTCCTCGCGACGCTGGCCGCCGGCGTTCCGCGCAAACGTCTGTTGCTGTTAGCGCTTGCGCTCTTCGTGATTGCGAACGTCGGCACGGCGTTCGCGCCGACCTTCGGCATCGCGCTCGCGACACGGGCTATCGCGGGCCTTGGTGCCGCGATGTTTTCTCCGACGGCAATGGGTGCTGCGCCGATGATCGTGCCGCCGGAACGCAGGGGCATTGCGCTCGCAGTCGTGCTGACCGGGTTGACCGTTTCGACGGCCACGGGCGCACCGATCGGCACGATCATCGGCGGCCTCGGCAACTGGCACTGGACGATGATCTACGTGGCGGCACTCGCGGCGTTGTCCTTCATCGGTGTGGCCGCGTTGCTGTCGGAGATCCCCAAGCTCCCGCCGATCCCGCTCGCAAAGCGACTCGCACCGCTCGCGGATGCACGCGTGGGACTCACGCTCGCGTCGACGTTGCTGTTCTTCACGGGGGTCTTCACGGTCTACACGTATTTCGCTGTCGTGTTCGATCGCGCGATTGGCGGCAATCCGGCGCTGCTGAGTGCGGCGCTGGTTCTGTGGGGGCTGTCGGGTGTCGTGACCAACATCATCGTGGGCCGGTTGATCGACCGGATCGGTACGCGCAGGGTACTTGGCGCGTTGCTGGCCATTGTGCTTGTGGACTTCTTTCTGGTGCGGTGGGCGGGCGCCAGTCTCTGGACAACCATTCCGGTGGTCATCCTGTGGGGCGGTTGCGGCTGGGCCATTCTCGTACCTCAGCAACATCGCATCATCACGATCGCGCCTGCTGTGGCTCCGATCCTGCTGGGTCTGAACAACTCCGCGACTTTCCTGGGCGCGACGGCCGCAGGCATCATGGGTGCTGTAGGGCTTCAGATGGTCGGCGCGCATAGCCTCGGGTACGTGGCCGCGATCTTTATTGCCGCAGCGCTTGTCACCACGGAACTGGCGGGCCGGAAGATTGCAGCGGTCCATCGTGCCGGTGTCGCGGCCCAGCATGCCGCAACTGGCGTTGCCGCATCGTCGGAACGGGCATAGACAGAATCTGAAGCATCATTTCAACGGAGAAGAGCATGAGTAACGAAGCACAAGTCGACCCGCACTACGAGCGCGGCAGTCTCGTCGAGCGACTTAAAGCCGCACTGATAGCAGCAGGTTTCGATGCAAGAGCGCCACGTCCCGAAGATCTGGAGCCGCTGGATCAGTTTCACTCTCGCGGTCTCGATGCGACGATCGAGCTTGCGCAGGCACTTCACCTCGACAAGGCGACGCAGGTTCTCGACATCGGCTCGGGACTGGGCGGACCGTCACGCTACCTGGCATCGCACTATGGCAGCACAGTGCGCGGTATTGATCTCAGTCCGTCCTTTGTCGACGCGGCGACATTTCTCGCGGAGAAAACCGGACTCGCCGATCAGGTCACCTATCAATGCGCGAACGCACTCGCGCTTCCATTCGAAGCGGAAGCGTTCGACGTTGCATGGACCCAGCACGTCGCGATGAACATCGCCGATCGTTCGGCGCTTTACGGCGAAGCATTTCGCGTATTGCGTCGAGGCGGTCGGTTTGCGATTTTCGACGTCGTGTCCGTATCGGATGAACCGCTGCATTATCCGGTGCCCTGGGCATCCACGCCCGACACGAGCTTTCTCGTGACCGCCGACCAGATGCGCGCTGTGCTGCTCGAGCAAGGCTTTAGCGTCGAGTCGTGGACCGACTCCACCGCTGCTGGTATTGAATGGTTCGCGGAGGTGCAGCGGAAACGCGCACAACAACAGGCTGTGCCCGCGCTGGGTCTTCATGTCGTGATGGGTCCCGGCTTTCGCGAGATGGCCGGGAATCTTGCGCGCAATCTCGTCGAGGGACGGGCGGGGCTGGTCCAGGCGATTCTGCGCAAGGCTTGACGCTTCGAACACACCTCGCTTGATCACCAGGCATGAGTTAGGCATGACCCGGGCATGACGCGAATTTTTGCTGTGATAACCTTGATCGATCGTTCCATCGACCGATCAAGACTATCGTTTCGCGTGAGATTCCCGCCCGTTCATGTCAGCGTCCAGCTTTCCTCCCCCTGAACTTCCCGTTGCGCTGCAAGGCGGCGATACGCGCAGTCATCTGCTGTCGCGCATCGACATGGTCACGCTGCGGCTCTTCATCGCGGTCGTCGAGGAAACCAGCATTGCGCGTGCAGCGGATCGCGAGCATATGGCGCCGTCGGCGGTCAGCAAACGGCTGGCGGACCTCGAACACATGATGCGCGTGCCGCTGCTCGAGCGGCATCGGCGCGGCGTATCGCTGACACCGGCCGGTCATGCGCTGCTGCGGCATTCGCGCCGCATTCTGCGTGACCTCGAACAGCTGGAGAGCGAGATCGGCGAGTTTTCGTCGACGACGCAAGGCGCGCGCGGCCATGTGCGCGCACGCGCGAACGAGTCCGCGCTATTCGGTTTTTTCCCCGATGCGCTGAGCCGCTTCATGCGGGATTTCCCGAACATCACCGTCGATCTGCAACCGGACACGAGTACCGGTGCCGTGCTCGCGGTTCGCGAAGGCGCCGCCGAGTTCGGTATTTTCTGGGGCGATCAGCCGGTCGATGGGCTGACGGTGGTGCCGTGTTACGTCGATCGTCTCGTCGTGGTGGTGCCGCAGGGACATGCACTGGTAGGGCGGCGTAACGTGACCTTCGTCGACCTGCTCGATCACGCGCTGATCCTGCAGGAACCGTACAGCTCGATCCAGAACCTCACCGAGCGTCTCGCCGCCGAGGCGGGCCGCACGCTCAAGTCGCGGATTCGCGTGGCCGGCTTCGATGCGGTGTGCCGGATGGCGCAGGCGGGACTCGGCATCGGCATCGTGCCGGACTACTTCGTGACCGACCGCGCGGCCGCGATGCATATCGCCGAAGTGCCGCTCGACGAAGCCTGGTCGAATCGTCTGCACAAAATCTGCGTGCGCGAGCGCGATGAGATGTCGGTGGCGACGCGCCTGCTGGTCGAATTTCTCTCCCGCTGATTTCGTCTGATTCCTGCCCCACGCAATCCAGCCATCGCGAACCACGCAGCCAGCATTCCGAAATACGTCTTCTGCAACGATTTTGACGTGCGCAGACTGCACTCCATCGATCAATCGTCGCTAACCGGCACGGCCACTCCATGCCGGCAGCGATCCGCATGGAGTGCCTGTGATTCATCCATCGAGTGCGCGCCGCACCTTGCTGGACAAGCTGTGGGAATCGCACGTCGTGGTCGAACGCGACGACGGCCACACGCTGCTCTATATCGACCGGCATTACGTCGGCGACGACCTGCCGCGCGATACGTTCGACGTGCTGGCGCGCAAAGGTCTGCGCGTGCGCCGCCCCGACGCGACGTTCGCGATGGCCGATCATTACGCGTCGACGTATGGCCGCTCGGTGGCCGATGTCGTCGACGATGCACGGCGCGAGATGGTCCAGCGGCTGGTGCATTTCACGCGCGATCAACACGTATCGCTGTTCCCGCTCGATGACCCGCGTCACGGCATCATCCATGTTACGGGCCCCGAGCTGGGTCTGACGCTGCCGGGCATGACCGTCGTGTGCGGCGACAGCCACACGTCGACGCATGGCGCGCTCGGTGCGTTCGCATTCGGCATCGGTTCATCCGAAGCGAGCCATGTGCTCGCCACGCAGACGCTGTGGCAAAAGCGGCCGCTTGCGATGCAGGCGCAACTCACTGGCACGTTGCCGCTCGGCGTTACCGCAAAAGATTTAATCCTTGCGCTGATCGCGCAGATCGGCGTGGCCGGCGGCGCGGGACACGTGATCGAATACGTCGGCAGTGCAATCGATGCGCTCAGCGTCGAAGCACGCATGACGTTGTGCAACATGTCGATCGAAGCGGGCGCGCGCGCTGGTCTGATCGCACCCGACGAGCGTACGTTCGCTTATCTGCATGGTCGTCCGTATGCACCGCAGGGCACAGCGTGGGACGACGCGCTGTTGCGCTGGCGCGAACTGCGCAGCGACGACGGTGCACACTTCGCACGCCGTGTCGCGCTCGACGCATCGCGTGTCGCGCCGATGGTGACGTGGGGCACGAATCCGGCGCAATCGGCGGGCATCGACGGTCACGTTTCGTCGATCGACGAAGCGCAGGACGCCGCACAACGCGCTCGCTTCGCTGCGGCGATGAACTATATGGGTGTGACGCCGGGGCAGCAGATGGCGGGTCTCTCCGTCGATCGTGTCTTTATCGGTTCCTGCACCAACGGCCGCATCGAAGACCTACGTGCTGCGGCAGCGATGCTCGTAGGTCGCCGCGTACGCGTGCCGACGCTGATCGTGCCCGGTTCACGCACTGTCCAGACAGCGGCAATTGCCGAAGGACTCGATCGCGTGTTCGTCGAAGCCGGCGCCGAGTGGCGCGAACCGGGCTGCTCGATGTGTCTCGCGATCAACGGCGACGAAGGGCGGCCGGGCGAGCGAATCGCATCGACGACCAATCGCAACTTCGTCGGCCGCCAGGGACGCGGCGTCCGCACGCATCTGATGAGCCCTGGGATGGCGGCTGCGGCCGCCGTCGCGGGTTGCCTGACCGACTACCGGGAGCTGCTTCGCGATGACACCGCTTTCGCGCATTGACGGTGTCGCGGTCGCGTTGCCGGCCGCCGACATCGACACCGACCAGATCCTGCCCGCGCGCTTCATGCACGTGCCGCGCGACGACTATGGCCGCTACTGTTTTCACGACCTGCGTTTCGACATCGCGACCGGCGCACGGCGCGACGATTTTCCGCTGAACCGCGCGCCGTTTAGCGCGGCGCAGATCGTGATCGCAGGGCCTAATTTCGGTTGCGGATCGTCGCGCGAACAGGCGGTTCACACGCTTGCCGACTTCGGCATTCGCGCGCTGATCGGCACCACGTTCGGCGATATCTTTTTCAACAACTGTCTGAAGAACGGCGTGCTGCCGATCTGCATGAGCGATGCGTTCGTCGCGCGGCTGTTCGACGCGGTCGCACATGCACCGGGCGCACAGGTGCAGATCGATCTTCCGGCGCAACGGGTCGTCGCGCCCGACGGTCACGCGGATCACTTCGCCATCGACGCCTTCCACAAGGAAGCGCTGCTCGCGGGTCTCGACGAAATCGACGTGACGTTGCAACTGGACGCGCGGATCGACGCCTATGAGCAGGCGCACGCGATCCGCACACCGGTCACATCGTCACGCTTCACGACGCATCAAAAGGAAAACCCATGAAGGTTGCAGTCTTGCCGGGCGACGGCATCGGCCCCGAAGTGACAGCGCAGGCGATGAAAGTCCTCGCGGTATTCGCGAGCGAAGGGATGCCGCTCGAATTCGAACACGCATTGATCGGCGGTTGCGCGTACGACGCGGGTGGCCATCCGCTGCCTGACGCGACCCTCGCGCTTGCGCGCGAAGCGGATGCGATCCTGTTCGGCGCAGAAGGGGGCTTCCAGTACGAGACGCTGCCGCGCGGCTTGCGGCCCGGCGACGCACTGTTGACCGTGCGCCGCGAACTGCAGTTGTTCGCGAACTTCCGGCCGGTGGTCAGCTATCCCGAGCTCGCGGGTGCATCGCCGCTGAAGGCATCGCATATCGACGGACTCGATCTGCTGATCCTGCGCGAACTGACCGGCGATATCTATTTCGGCGAACCGCGCGGCGTGCATGAAGAAGCGGGCGTGCGGGTCGGCATTAACACGATGCGCTACGACGAGAACGAAATTCGCCGTATCGCGATCGTCGCGTTCGACACCGCGAGGAAACGGCGGCGTCGCGTGTGTTCGGTCGACAAGGCCAACGTGCTCGAATCGATGGAGCTGTGGCGCGAGGTGGTGACCGATGTCGGGCGCGCGTATCCGGACGTCGAACTCGATCACCTGTACGTCGATGCCGCAGCGATGAGCCTGTTGCGCGCGCCGCGTCAGTTCGACGTCATCGTGACCGGCAATCTGTTCGGCGACATTCTGTCCGACGAAGCGTCGATGCTGACCGGCTCGATCGGCATGTTGCCGTCGGCATCGCTCGGTGCGGGCACCAAAGGGCTCTACGAGCCCGTGCACGGCTGCGCGCCGGACATTGCAGGGCAGGACATCGCGAACCCGCTGGCGTCGATCCTGTCGGCCGCGATGATGCTGCGCATGAGTTTCGGCAACGACGAAGCGGCGCTGCGGATCGAACGCGCGGTGCGACGCGTGCTCGCGTCGGGTTATCGAACGGCCGATATCGCGGAGCCGGGCACGCGACGCGTCGGCACCGCGCAGATGGGCGATCTCGTCGTCGCCGCGCTGTCGTGACACGACGCGACGCGAACGGACACGGAGACATCATGAGCGCTTTGGATCATCCGCTGGTGCGCTTTCGGGACGTCGGCAAAAGCTACGACGGCGTAACGAATGTTGTCGAAGGACTCGACCTCGACATTCTCGAAGGCGAATTCCTGTCGCTGCTCGGGCCGTCCGGTTCGGGCAAGACCACGTGCCTGATGATGCTGGCCGGCTTCGAGTCGCCGACGCGCGGCGAGATCTGGCTCGGCGACATGCTGCTCAATACGATGCCACCGCACAAACGCGGCATCGGCATGGTGTTCCAGAACTACGCGCTGTTTCCGCACATGAGCGTCGCGCGGAACGTCGACTATCCGCTGACGGTGCGGCGCATGCCCGCGAACGAAAAAGCGGCTGCGGTGCAGCGCGCGCTCGAGATGGTCCGCATGCAGGACTTCGCGCACCGGATGCCCGCGAGTCTGTCGGGTGGTCAGCAGCAGCGCGTCGCGCTGGCCCGCGCGCTGGTGTTCAATCCGCGTCTCGTGCTGATGGACGAACCGCTCGGCGCACTCGACAAACGTCTGCGCGAACACATGCAGATTGAGCTGAAGGAACTGCACAAGACGCTCGGCGTGACCTTCGTCTACGTCACGCACGATCAGAGCGAAGCGCTGACGATGTCCGATCGCGTCGCCGTGTTCGATGCCGGCCGGATCCAGCAGATCGATCGTGTGGATCGTTTGTATGAGTCGCCGGCCAACGACATCGTCGCGAACTTCGTCGGCGATAACAACGTGTTCGTGGGACGCCTGCTCACACTCGATGGCGAGCGCGGCGAAATCGGCTTGCCGTCGGGCGAGATTCTCATCGGCAGCGTGGCGGGCGCGCCGCGTGTAGGCGATACGGTGCGCGCGTGCGTGCGGCCTGAACGGATGTCGATGATTGATCCCTCTGCTATCGCTGCGAAGAATGAACCCGCGCTGAACGTGATCCGAGCACACACCGCAGGAACGCTGTATTTCGGCGATCACGTGCGCGTGCGTTACACGCTGCACGATCAGGAAACCGGCTTCGTCAAGGTGCCGCTCGGCAATGAGCCACTTGCACCCGATACCGCGCGAAGCGAACTCGTGCTCGCGTTTCCCGCGCGCTATCTGCGTATTTTTGTGTAGTACCCAACCACATACCCATCGGGGTCCATCATGCGTATCCGGTACTTTCTGTCCGCACTCGTTGCGTTGAGCATCGCTCAGATTCCGCAGCTCGCACTTGCCCGTCCGCTCTCGGTCGTCAATTACGGCGGCACGCTTGCGGACGCACAGCAGAGCGCTTTCATCAAACCGTTCCAGCAATCGACCGGCATCGACACGCTCGCATCGTCGTATTCGGGCGAGCAGGCGAAAGTGAAAGCGATGGTCGACGGACAGCAGGTCAGCTGGGACGTCGTCGAAGTCGAATCGACCGATGTCGGTCGCGGTTGCGATTCGGGACTGTACGAACGGATCGACTGGTCGCAGATTCCCGCGCGAGATCAACTGACGAAGGCCGCTAAGGCGCGCTGCGGCGTGGGCCTGTTCGCGTGGGCCAATACGTTCGCATACAACTCGAAGCTGACGAAGACGGCACCGACGAGCTGGGCCGACTTCTGGAACACGAAAAAATTTCCCGGCAAGCGCGGCATGCGCAAGACGGCGCGCGGCAACCTCGAATTCGCGTTGATGGCCGACGGCGTCAAACCGGCCGACGTGTACAAGCTGCTCGCGACGCCTGCCGGTGTCGATCGTGCGTTCAAAAAGCTCGATGAACTGCGGCCCGAGATCCAGTGGTGGGACGCGGGCGCGCAGCCGGCGCAATTCCTTGTGTCCGGCGACGTGGCGATGTCGACTGTGTTCAGCGGACGGATCATCACCGCGCAGAAAACGGGGCAGCCGCTCAACCTGGTCTGGAACGGTGCGATCTCGGACTACGACTACTGGGTGATCCCGAAGGGCTCGCCGATGAAAGACGCCGCGATCAAATTTATCAACTTCACGATCACGCCCGACGCGCAGGCCGCTTATCTCGCGCTGCAGCCGGGCGGTCCGGTGAATCGCGCGGCGCTCGCGAAGATGTCGCCGGAGCAGTTGAGCAATCTGCCGAACACGCCCGAGCACGCGAAAGAAGGGCTTGTGAACGATCGCGAGTTCTGGGACGAGCACGGCGACGATCTCGACCAGCGCTTCGCGGCCTGGGCGGCGCGCTAACGCCGGACATCAGCAATGACGACAACTTCAGACACGACGGGCGCGCTGACCGGTCACGCACGCGCGGCAGCATCCGATGCGCCGAAGAGCCGGGTGCGTGCGGTCAGGACGCGGCGCGTGCGCGGCGATCTGCGCGGTGCGTTGCTGCTGATTGCACCGCTTGCCGTGTTTATGGCCGTGTTCTTCGTCGCGCCGATCGTCAATCTGATGATGCGTAGTGTTTGGGATCCGGCGGTCGCGACGGCGTTTCCAGCGACGGCCGCTGCGCTTCACGATACCGCTGCGGGTGCGCCACCGCCCGCGCCGGTGTATGCCGCGCTTGCCGCCGACATCGTCGCGGCAGACAACGCGGGCACGCTTGGCGATGCGGCGTCGCGGCTCAACGACGATCTGCCCGGCATGCGCGCGTTGTTGATGAGCACGCGTCGTCATCTCGACGAGGCGTCGGGGGACGATGGCAACGCGTCGCCTGCACAGACCGCGCCGCAGAAAACATCAGCAGTTGCACAACAGCACGACCTCGTCACGCTCGATGCCCGCTGGGCCGATCCGCAAACATGGCGCGTGCTCGCACGCGCAATCCGACCCACGACCGACGCCTATCTACTCCGCGCACTCGATCATCGCCGCACACCGGATGGTCGCGTGCTACCGATGCCGGACGGAACCGGGGTCTATCTGCCGATTCTCGGCCGTACGTTCTCGATCAGCGCGACCGTTGCCGTTCTCGTGCTGCTGCTGGGCTATCCGCTGACGTACTGGCTTGCCGGATTGCCGCGACGTCGGCAGCAATACGTGATGATGGCGATCCTGATTCCGTTCTGGACGTCGATTCTCGTGCGGATCGCCGCATGGATGGTCGTGCTGCCGCGCGAGGGCCTGGTCAACAAGATTGCACTGTCGCTGCATCTGATCGAGTCGCCGGTCGATCTGCTGTACAACCGCACGGGCGTGATCATTTCGATGGTGCATATCCTGATTCCGGTGATGGTGCTGCCGCTGTTCGCCGTCATGCGCGGTATTCCGCGCACGTTCCAGATGGCGGCCGTGTCGCTCGGCAGTCATCCGTTCGGCGCGTTCTGGCGCGTGTATGTGCCGCAGACCGTGCCGGGTATCGCGGCCGGCGTGATGCTGGTTTTTATCAGCGCGCTCGGCTACTACATCGCGCCGGCACTGCTGGGCGGCGCGGGCGATCAGATGCTCAGCTACTACATCGCGTACTTCACGAATACGTCGATCAACTGGGGACTCGCCGCTGCGCTGAGTCTGCTGCTGATCGTCGCCACCGTGCTGCTGTTCAACGTCTATCGTTTGCTGCTGACGTGGCGGCCGACGACGTCCGGTGCCTGACATGCGACTCGCTCCTCAATTCGAACCGTTCGCGCGCTGGCCGGAAAAATGCTGGTACGTCGCGCAACGCGCGCTGTGCTACGGCGTGCTCGCGTATCTCGTCGCGCCGATTGTCGCGCTGATGCCGCTGTCGTTCACGCGCGATTCGTTTCTCGTCTATCCGATCCGGCATTTTTCGCTGCACTGGTATCACGTGCTGTTCGGTTCGCACACGTGGTGGCTTGCGGTGCGCAACAGCTTTATCGTCGCGCCGTGCGCGACGGTGATCGCGACCGTGCTCGGTACGTTGTGCGCACTCGGTCTGGATCGCGCGGAGTTTCCGGGCAAGCGGCTGCTTACCGCGCTGATTCTCACGCCGCTGGTCGCGCCGCTCGTCGTGGTCGCGGTCGGCCTGTATCTGTTCTATATGAAGCTGCACCTGGCCGGCACGTTCAGCGGTCTGATCATCGCGCATTCGCTGCTGGGTGCGCCGTTTGTGGTGACGACGGTGGGCGCGACGATGAAGCGCTTCGACGGCACGCTCGTGAATGCGAGCCGTAGTCTTGGAGCAGGTGCCGTCGAAACATTCTGGCGCGTGACGTTGCCGCTGATCCTGCCCGGCGTGCTGTCGGGCGCATTGTTCGCGTTCGCGACGTCGTTCGACGAAGTCGTCATCACGCTGTTTCTCGCGGGACCGGATCAAGTCACGGTGCCGCGTCAGATGTTCAGCGGCATCCGCGACAGCATCACACCGACCATCGTCGCGCTCGCGACCATTCTCATTGTGTTTTCGACGTCGCTGCTACTGGTTGTCGAGCGGTTGAGGGCGCGTGGTCATTCTGCCTGATATCGCAAACAGCCCGGTGCGAGCAGTTGAAATCTGCAGTTGCGAAACTACTATCGGCAGCGCTGCTGCCACGTCCATGGAGGCTTCAGACTCATTACACGTATTGCGTCCACGTAATGCTGACCATAAATAAGTTTTACTTTCCGATTCCCTGTCACGCCGCCATTGTGTGACCGGGACAGTCATCTATTCAGATGGCGATTTCTTAAGATTCCTTAAGGAATCTCGCGTCGATCGTCGTTGTTCATGAGTCGACGGTCAGGCCAATAAACGGAAAGGAGACAACTTGATGGACAAGCGTGCAATGACCTTGATGCTGCTCGCAGCGGCTGCAATGGCCGGCTGCGGAGGAGGAGACAACGTCAGCGGACCGACACCGCCAAAGCTGCTGACGAACATCGCCGTCCCCAATGCATCGAGCCCGCCATTCAGTTTCGACATCAGCTATGTGGAGGCCGGCAAGTACTTTCTCGCCGACCGCAACAACAAGGCGGTCGATGTCGTGGACACTAAATCGAACACGCTGACCGCGCAAATCCCGGGACCGTTCATCGGTGCAGGCGCGACGACGGACGAGTCCGGTCCCGATGGAATCGTCGGCGTCACCGGCACGAATACGATCTACGTCGGCGATGTCGACTCCGTTAAAGTGATCGATACCGCTGCGCAGAAGACGGTCAACACGATCGTCATCAGCAATTCCGGGTCGCGCGTCGATGAGGGTTGCTACGATCCCGACGATCATCTGGTGATGTTCGCCAGCCCCGGCGACACGCCGCCGTTCGTCACGTTGATTTCCACGCTGACGCAGCAGCCGGTCGCAAAGCTTCCGTTCAACGGCTCGTCCGGGCTCGAAGCGTGCACCTACGACCATGCGTCGAAGAGCTTTCTGATCAACAACGACGGGACCGCTGCGAATCCCGATGGCGAACTCGATGTCATCACCGCGAGCTCTGCGGTAGCGGGCAGTCCTTCGGTGAGCAAGGCGTTTCCACTAGGGAAGTGCGCACCGGCGGGGATCGTGCTCGGCCCGAATAATGACGTGCTCATCGGATGCGATCCGCCGGCCGGCGACCCGCTCATCACGCTGATCCTCGATCGGACAAGCGGAGCGATTCAAGCCAGCCTGCCGTTTGGCGGCGTGGATCAAGTCGACTACGATCCGGTTTCCAATCGCTATTTCTTGCCGGCCCGGCATTACGTCACGACCGGTATCGCTGCAGCGTCGGGGTTCAGTCCGCAGATGGGCGTGATCGATGGCGCTTCGCGGCAACTGCTCTTTAAGATTCCGGTAGGCACGGGGGCGCATTCGGTTGCGATCGACAGCACGCTCGAGCAGGTGTATGTGCCGTTTCAAGCCGGCGCGGCAGGATTTCCTAACGGGGGAATCTCGGTGTTCTCGGCGCGTTAGTCTCTCCGATGTGGGCACGGTCCGACGGGGCGAACCCGATTGCTGCCGCTATCCTTGCACTTTTCGATTTGTTTAACTACGATGTTAAATATCAACTCGATGGTTAATCAAAGAGAAAGGAGGCAGTCATGTCCGACCCGTTCCGCCGTCCCACGCTAACCGCCGCGCTGTTCTACCGCGATCCGCTCGCCGCGCTCGACTGGCTCGAGAAAGCATTCGGCTTCGAGCGCTCAATGGTGGTCACCAACAGCGAAGGGCGCGTCGAGCACTCCGAGATGAAATTCGGCGACGGCCTGCTGATGATCGGCAGCGAATACACTGCGGACATGGTGAGCCCCGCTGGACTGAACGGCAAGAACACGCAGACGGTCCACGTGCAGTTGCAAGCCGATCTCGATGGCCATTGCGCGCGGGCACGCGCGGCCGGTGCGGTCATCACGCGCGAACCGGCGGACCAGTTCTACGGCGATCGCGTCTACGCGGCGCGCGATCCCGAGGGGCACGTATGGAGTTTCGGTCAGACGGTACGGCAGGTGTCGCGCGAGGAAATGGAGCAGGCGAGCGGCCTGAAAATCGACGGGTGGGTGTAGCGCATGGGACGTGCCGCTGCGATCAAATCCGCTCCACGCAAACCGGCTGCGCCCGATCTCGATCTCGATCCCGATTCGCTCAACCGGACGCTGGCCGCGCTTGCCGATCCGAATCGCCGGCAGGTCGTCGATCTGCTGTGCGCGCGACCGATGCGCGCGGGCGAACTTGCGCAGGCGACGGGGCTGAGTCCGCAGGCGATGAGTCGTCATCTGCGGGTGCTGCGCGCGAGCGAACTGATCGAGGAGTCTCGCGATGGCAATGGACATGACGGTTTCGATGCGCGCGTGCGCGTCTACATGCTGCGGTCCGCGCCGATGAGCGAACTGCGCGCATGGCTCGAACAGATGGAACAGCTCTGGTCGACTCAACTGCTGGCGTTCAAGGCACACGTGGAGCGTCGCTCGTGAGTTCGCGCGTGCTAGTGTCGTTGCGCGTCGCGGTTTCGCCGCAGCACGCGTTCGACGTTTTCACGCAGGAGATCGGTGCGTGGTGGCGGCCGAACGAATTGTTCCAGTTCACACCGCAAGCTGCAGGTGTGCTGTCGTTCGAGTATGACGCGTCGCGTCGCGAAGGGTGTCTGATCGAAACGCAACGCGACGGCAGCGTGTTCGAGATCGGTCGCATCACCGCATGGGAGCCGGGCGAACGGCTCGCATTCGAATGGCGTCAGGCGAGTTTTGCTGCGGATCAACTGACGCACGTCGAAGTGCGTTTCGAAGCGATCGGCGACGAAACGCGCGTGACGGTCGAGCATCGCGGCTGGGATTCCGTGCCGCAGGAACATGTCGCGCGCCATCATTTTCCCGATCGCGTTTTCCTGCTGCGTCACGCGGAGTGGTGGCAGGCGTTGCTCGCGTCGTACCAGACGCGTACGCCGGACGATAAGGGTCCTCAGTAACCCAGCCGTTCGAACGCACGCAGCCGCGCATGATCGAGCCCATGTTCGATCGCGCCGAGCAGCACGCCATCGGTGCCTGTCGTCGAGATCGCGAAGTCGGGCACCGGCATCAGCAGACGCTCGGCCAGATAGTCGCGAATCCTCGGCAGCAGCAGCGCGCCGTTGCGGCCGATCCCGCCTGCGAGGACGACGAGGGTCGGGTCGAGAATCGGCACGATCGACGCGAGTGCCCATGCAAGGTGTTGTGCTTCGTCAGCGACGCATTCGAGCGCGCGGCGGTCGCCCGCATGCGCGGCTGCGAACACATCCTCCGCGCTGGCCGCATGCAGGCCGAGCCGGTTCGCGTGCGTGACGATCGCTTTCGCCGCGGCCTGCGCTTCGAAGAGTCCTCGATGGCGGGTCGCCGGTAGCGTGTCCACGCCGGGCGTGTCCGCGCCGGAAGGAGCGGGCGGCAGCATCGCGATTTCGCCGGCGAATCCCTGTGCGCCGCGATGCAGCTTGCCGTCGGTGACGATGCCGAGACCGATGCCGGTGCCGACCGACATCAGCACGAAATTGTCGACGCCACGGCCGATACCGTGCTTCTGCTCGCCAAGCGCGGCGAGGTTGATGTCGTTCTCGATCACGATGTCCGAGCCGAGCGCGTCGCGCAGCGACGAGATCAGATCCGTCCGTTCCCAGCCCGGCAGATTCGCCGCGAGCCTCAGACGACCTTTCTCCGCATCGAACACGCCGGGCGATCCGAGCACCGTCGCGAGCACGTCGTCGCTTTTGATGCCGCGCTCGCCGAGCATCGTCGCGACCAGTTCGACAATCTGTGCGACGAGCCGCGCGACGCGCGCGGGCGTCCGCTTGTCGAGGCGCGCGACCACACGGCCGGTCAGGTCCGCGAGCGCGCCGCGAATCCATTCGGCCCCGACGTCAATCGCGACGACGAAGCCGGCGTCCGCACGCGGCGCGTAGAGGCGCGGTGCGCGTCCCGCGTTGCCCGCGCGCACGCCGCTCTGCTCGACGAGACCGAGCCGCTCCAGGTTGTTCAACGCCGCCGAGATCGTGACCTTCGACAACCCGATCGTCTCCGCAAGCTGCGGACTCGACGCGGGCGCAAGGTCCAGCAGATGCTGGTAGATCGCCCATTCGTTGCCCTGGCGGACGAAGGCGGGCCCTCGCGTGACGGGGGGCTTTGGTCGGGTGCGCTTGCGGCTGGGCAGATTCATGGTGGATTCGTAGCGGGTCGTACGGGATGACGCGCGATGCTAACAACCGGGTCGGATCGGAGCAAGCCTCTGTGCGCTGGGGGGAATTTTGGCGCATTTGCATTCGTAAAGAAACTTTCCTATCATCCGGCCATCGACCTCGAGAAGCATGCGGTGGTCGGCAGATGGTCTGCATCACCCGGAAAAAAACAAAGCGACGAAGCACGCAGGCACAGCAGCTTCTTTCGACGACAAGCGCGGCGCTGCCGCATGGAGACAACCGATGAGCGATTCCCCCTCGACCTGGACCGACGGCCGTTCCGCGAACGCCGCCGCATCCGCGCCGGCCGATACATCACAGACACCGCATTTCCAGCGTTCGGTCGGACTGTTCCCGGCGATCGCGGTGAACATGATCCAGATCTGCGGGATCGGACCGTTCATCACGATTCCCGCGATCGTCGCGGTGATGAACGGCCCGCTTGCGGTGGTCGGCTGGATCGTGGGCGCGTTGCTCGCGATGGCCGACGGTCTCGTGTGGGCCGAACTCGGTGCCGCGATGCCGGGCGCGGGCGGCACGTACCTGTACGTGCGCGAAGCGTTCCAGTACCGCACCGGACGCCTGATGCCGTTCCTCTTCATCTGGACCGCGATGCTGTCGATCCCGCTGATCATGAGCACGGGGATCATCGGTTTCGTCCAGTACCTCGGCTTCTTCCTGCCGAACCTGCTGCCGTGGCAAAGTCATGCGATCGGCCTCGTCGTCACCGCGCTCGTCGTGTTCGCGCTGTACCGGCGCATCGAGTCGATCCGTTCGCTGAGCGCCGTGCTGTGGATCATCATGGTGCTGGCCGTCGGCCTCACGACGGCTGCTGCGTACTCCGATTTCCATCTGAATCTCGCGATGTCGCTGCCGCAGGGCGCAGGCGATATCGGCAAGTTCATGACGGGACTCGGCGCGGGTCTGATCATCGCGATCTACGACTACGCGGGCTACAACACGACCGCGTACATGGGCGACGAACTGAAGAACCCGGGCCGCGTGATGCCGCGTTCGATCATCGTGTCGATCATCGCGATGATGGTGTTCTACCTCGCGATGAACGTCGGCGTGATCGGCACGGTGCCGTGGCAGGACGTGGCGAAGTCGAGCTCGGTGGCTTCGCTCGTGGTGTCGCGTAACTGGGGGCATACGGCCGCAGCGATCGTGACGATCCTGATTTTGATTGCGGCGTTCGCGTCGGTGTTCGCGGGGCTGCTCGGCGGCTCGCGCGTGCCGTTTCACGCGGCCCGCGACGGCGTGTTCCTGTCGGCATTCGGCAAGCTGCACCCGAAGCACAACTTCCCGCACGTCGCGCTGCTGGTGATGGGCGTGATTACCGCCGCCGGCAGCTTCTTCGATCTGACGACAGTGATCAACATGCTCGTCGCGGTGTCGGTACTGTTGCAGTCGGTTGCGCAGATCGCCGCGCTGACCGTGCTGCGTCGTCGTCAGCCGGAGCTGCGCCGGCCTTACCGGCAGTGGCTCTATCCGGTGCCGAGTCTTATCGCGCTGGTCGGCTGGCTGTACGTGTACTACGCAACCGACCGGCAGTCGCAATGGTTGTCTACTGGATGGATCGTCGTTGGGGTGATCGCGTTCCTGGTCTGGGCGCGGGTGGCACGGGTCTGGCCGTTCGGTCCGAAGGAAGTGCGCGAAGTGTTTGTCGAGCGCCAGGAGCAGGACGATGCGGCGGCGCGCGGGCAGTGAACGCGAACACTTTGAACGATGCAGTGAGCGGATAAGACAGGCATGCGATACAACGACAACGACGAAAGTGGGATCGTGGGCGAAGCGGCAGGGAGCGGGGTGCAGGCCAGTGTGGAAAGCGGCGCGGACTTCGTGCTTGCAGTCGACATCGGCGGCACGAAGATCGCGCTAGCCACCGCGACCGGGCAGGGGACGCGGCTCATCGAAACCGAACTGCCGACGCATGCGCAACAGGGCGCCGCACGCGTGATGTCGCGGATGTTCGATGCGGCGCACGCGCTGATCGCACAAACGGCCGCGCGGCATGGAGGCACGCTACGCACGGTCGCGTTCGTCACGCCCGGCATCGTCGAGGCGGACGGCATCAAGCTCGCGCCGAACAATCCGGGGTGGGACACGTTGCCGTTGGTGCGCACGCTGCGCGATGGATTCGGTGATGTCGATATCGCCGTCGAAACCGACGTGAAGGCCGCCGCGCTCGCAGAGGCGCGATGCGGTGCGCTGAAGGGCGTCGAGTGCGCGTTGTATCTGAATCTCGGGACGGGGCTCGCAGCGGCTGCGGTGATCGACGGCAAGGTGCTGCGCGGCGCTCATGGCGCGGCCGGTGAAATCGGTTATCAGCTGCGTGGCGTCCCGGACGAAACGCCGTTCGCCGAAGGCGGTTCGCCGCTCGAGGAGTTCGTGTCCGGCAGTGCGCTGTCGGCGCGTACGAGCGCGTTGCTCGGACGTCCCGTGAGTGCACGCGAAGCGTTCGTGATCGCCGACGACGATGCACGCGTGGCTGCATTGATCGACGACGCATTGCGCGTGCTTGCAGTGCAGATCGCGAACGTTGCGCTGATGTTCGATCCTTCGCGGATCGCGGTGGGCGGCGGGATGGCGCGAGTGCCACGCATTCTCACGGGCATCGAAGCGATGCTCGCGCGCGCGGTGCCGTATCCGCCTGAAGTTGTGCCCGCGGCGTTCGAGCATGGCGCGGCGCTGCAGGGTGCGGTGTTGTGCGCGGTCGATGCGTATGCGGCGGCGCGTTCGAAGCGGACGGCCGCGGTGGCCTGAACTCAGCGCGTCGCGATCGCAGCCGCTGCGCCGGCCATCATCGTCGCGCTGGTCCGGTTGGCGATCTTCACCGCGCGACGGCTCGTCAACAGCGTACGGGCGCGCGACGCGAGCGTCGCCCAAGCGAAATCGACGAACATCAGCACCGCGAGCATCGTCAGCGTCAGCTCGATCCACGCGACCGTGCCGACACGCGACAGATCGATGATCGTCGGCAGCAGTGCGAGATAAAAAACCATAATTTTTGGATTTCCGAGCGTCACCATCAAACCGGCGACGAACATGCGCCACGGCGACTGACCGCTCGGCAGCGAATTTTCATGGACGTCGGCCGGCGCGAACCACATCTTCCACGCGAGAAACAGCAGGTACGCGACACCCGCGAACTTCACGACGATGAATACCATCGCGAACGTGTGTGCGATCACCGCGAGACCCGCGACCGCGCACGTCAGCCACAGTGCTTCGCCGAGCCACATCGCGGCGAGGAACGGCAGTACGTCGCGCAGACCGTTCGTCAGCACGCGCGCGACGAGCGCCGCGATGCTCGGCCCCGGTGAACCGGCCGCGACGATCAGCGCGAGTGCGAATACCAGCAGACCGGATAACGCCATGAATGCCTCCGTGTTCGAACGAAATTGCGTGGGTTACGAGACTGCGTTATGCGCGCGGCCGGCTGGTACGCCGCACCGCACGCCACAACGCGCTGACCACCAGCGAACCGACGCCGAGTGCCACGCCCAGCAGTACGATCGAGCTCATATGATCGCGCACCAGCGGCACGTTGCCAAACAGATAGCCGGCCGCGACCAGCGAGCCGATCCACAGTGCCGCGCCGGCGCTGACGTACGACACGAAACGCGCGAACGTCATCCGCGATACGCCGGCGACGAACGGCGCGAACGTGCGCACGACCGCGATAAACGGCGATGCGAGAAACGTGAGTCCACCGCGTGCTTCATAAAACGTATGGGCACGCCGCAGCGCATTGCGGTCGAGCCAGCGGGACTGCGACGTATAAACGGTTTCGCCGATCGCGCGTCCGATTCCATAGCAAACGATGCTGCCCGCGACCGTCGCCACAAACAGCACCGGCGTGACGATCCATACGTTCAGCGCGCCGGTCGCGGCAAACGCGCCGCAGATGAAGATCAGCGGATCGCCGGGCAGGAAAAACAGTGGCAGCAGGCCGATCTCGACGAACACGACCGCGAACAGCATCGCGTACACGGCCGTGCCGTATTGCGCGATCAGGCTGCCGAGATTGCGGTCGAAGTGCAGCACGAGATTCAGCAGATGCATAAGGGGTTCCGCAGTGGGGGATGACGGGGTGGTGAGCGCAGTGTAGTCGGCATTGCGGGCGGGCGTCGAGAGGTCGTGTACTACGTCGGGCGATGCGGCTCACCGGGGCAGTCGTGCAAACAAAAACGCGGGGGCGCCACCGGAACATTGTCCGTTGACGCCCGCCGCGTTCGCTACAGCAAGACAGCCTTCGATCAGTCCGTCGTTTCGAGCGCCGGGTAATCGACGTAGCCCGTTTCGCCACGCGCATAGTACGTCGAAGGATTCGGCTCGTTCAGCGGCGCATCGAGTTCGAAGCGTCGCGGCAGATCCGGGTTCGCGATGAACAGCTGGCCCCATGCGACCGCATCGGCTTCGCCTGCGTCGAGCACGCGTTGCGCGCTTTCCTTCGTGAACTTTTCGTTCACGATGTACGGGCCGCCGAAGGCCTGCTTCAGCAACGGGCCGAGACGATCGTCGGCGACGTGTTCGCGTGCCGCGATGAACGCGATCTTGCGCTTGCCGAGTTCGCGAGCAACATAACCGAAGGTTTCAGCCGGAGTGGAATCGCCCATCGAGTGCGAATCGCGACGCGGTGCCAGATGCACGCCGACACGGTCCGCGCCCCACACATCGATGCTCGCATCGGTGACTTCGAGCAGCAGACGTGCGCGGTTTTCGATCGAACCGCCGTATTCGTCTGTGCGATGGTTCGTGCTGTCCTGCAGGAACTGGTCGAGCAGATAGCCGTTTGCGCCGTGCACTTCGACGCCGTCGAAGCCTGCTGCCTTCGCGTTTTCCGCGCCCTTGCGGTACGCCGCGACGATGCCGGGGATTTCCGACAGATCGAGTGCGCGCGGCGTTACGTATTCACGCTGCGGACGTACAAGACTGACGTGGCCGTGCGCGGCGATTGCGCTCGGTGCGACCGGCAGTTCGCCGTTCAGGAACAGCGGGTCGGAGATGCGGCCCACGTGCCACAGCTGCAGGAAGATCAAGCCGCCTTCGGCATGCACGGCTTCCGTGACGAGCTTCCAGCCTTCGACCTGCTCCTGCGACCAGATGCCCGGCGTTTCGGCGTAACCGACGCCTTGCGGCGTCACGGACGTCGCTTCGCTGATGATCAGACCCGCCGATGCGCGTTCGGCGTAGTAGCGCGCCATCAATGCGTTCGGCACGCGTTCTTCGCCGGCGCGTTGACGCGTGAGCGGCGCCATGATGACGCGGTTCGGCAACGTGAGGTCGCCAATCTTGAGAGGATCGAAAAGTGTCGGCATAGCTATTCACCCATGCTGGCGAACCGGTGGTCCGCCGCTATCAAAACAACAAAACAACGTAAGGGAAGAGCGCCGCTCGTTGATTCGCGGCACCCGGGTCAAAGATCCGAGTTCATGTGTTCGAGAAAGGCTGCGATGACCGGCTCGTTGCGCTTGAAAAACACCCACTGGCCGACGCGTTTCGACGTGACCAGTTCGGCGCGCTGCAACGCGGCCAGATGCGCCGACACGGTGGACTGCGACAGACCGCAACGCGCGTCGATCTGACCCGCGCATACGCCGTGTACGTGCGGAAATTCCTGATCGGGGAAGTGCGTCAACGGTTCGCGCAACCACGCAAGAATCTCGCGGCGCATCGGATTGGCGAGCGCCTTGTGAATCGCGTCGATGTCGATCTTCGTCATTGCCGGATCTCGGGCCCATGAACTGCGGAGCAGATCCGTAGCCGGAGGCCCGGATGTCTGCATCGCTTCAGGACGAATCATATATCGTAAATTGACGATATTCGAAAAGGCACTGTTGTGGGTGTGGGGATAGGGTTATCCCTATGAAAGGTTTGAGGTGCGCTTTGTTTCTGATGACGATCTCGATCCGCTCCGTTCATCGTCAGGAGAGCGACGGAAAACTATCGTCAGGTTGCCCAGGTTTACTGTTATGTACCTCTTCGGGTTTACCGACGCGCCTTCGTGTCGACGTAAAGCCGCGCCAACGATAGGACTACGATCGGATCGTCTGGAGTAATCAGTCTGCAACCAAAGGATCCGCGCATGTCTCGTATCAATAGTTTTTCGCCGGGCAATTCCGGCATCGGCCATTTGCCCGAGCACGCGCCGCAAACCGAAGGCGGTCGCAATGCTTCCCGATCGTCGCCTGCATTGCAGCGTTCCGGCGTGTTTGCAGGGGCGCCCCCTGTGCCGCCGAAGCCGCCGGGGTGGCAGAGCCAGGGTTCGCCCAGGCGCAGTGCATCGCTGCCGAACATGGCGCCTCCGCCCGTACCGGAAAAGCCGCTGGAATTGCGGCAGGAACTGGCCGCCCAGTTTGGTCGGCCGATGCCGGGCAATGGACCGGCCTTGAACAACCGGCCGCCGTCGTTGCCACCGAAGCCGCAGACGCTGCCCTATCCCTCTGGGTCGACGTCTGGAGGGCATCTGCAGATGCCGAGCATGCCCGAGTACCAATCGATGCCGCAACGCCCGGCAAATGCGATGTCCCATCCGTCGCAGGCGCAGCAGCGACCGCCTGCGTATCAACCGCCGCCGCCGCGCTGGGAGCGGCCTGCCAGCCCTGCGTCGACGAACACGTATGCGAGTTCGCGGCCTCAGTCGTCGTTTTATCAGCAGTCTCAACACGGCAGTACGACGTCGGTGGCCAGCAGCGCGTCGAGCCAGAGCTCGTACTATTCCAGGCTCTCGCTCAATCAATCTGCCCACAGCAGTACCAGTTCGCTGGCCAGCACGACGTCGAATCACAGTAGCCGGCCGACGCATACCGCACCCAGGCCGGGCAAGCCCGTTGCGCAGTCACAGCCGCAGCCGTCCAGCAGCGGGACGTCCGGGAAGACAAGTATGTTCGGGAAACTGAAGGGTAAATTGCAGGCGAAACTGGATGAGTTCAACGAGATGCATGGGTCGTCGTCGGGCCGCAAGTCGCGTATCGACGGCTATTCGAACAGCTCGGGGTCGTCGGAGCAGTTGACGGGGGGGTACGGCGATGGCCGTTGGGATCGTCGTTAGTTCTGCGCGATAACCGCTTGTCTACTTCGCGGTGGCCCGATCGGCAAGCAGTTGCAGATGCCGCGCCTCGGTCGCATCGTCGGCAGGAAACATGCATTCGATGCGCAACTCCTGCGCGGCGATCGTTTCCGGCGTGCCGACGCTCGTCACCATCGAGAAGTAGTTGAGCACGATGCCGTCCTTGACGAAGCCGAGCGGAACCACCGGCATCGTCGGTGCGCTGGAGGACGACGTGCCGCGCGATTTCCAGTCGCGCGGCACGTCGGGGTAGGCCAGCAGTTCGTCGAGCAGACGACCCGTCCCCGCATCGATCACCCGGCCCACCGATTCGCGATACACACGTTGCAGCAGGCTGCGCGACACGCTGTCCCAATCGGCGACGAACGGGCGCAAGCCCTGCGGATCGAAGACCAGATGCAGCATGTTGCGTGGCCCCGTGCGGGCGGCCATATCGATGAAGCAGTTGAAAAAGCGTGGCGCTGCGTCGTTCGTCATCAGCACGTTCCAGTGACGGTCCAGCACGATCGCCGGAAAGGGCTCGTGCTGGCGTATCACGCGTTCGAGCGCGCGGACGACGCCCTGCATTTCCTGCGCATTCCACGGCGCGTCCGGATAGAGCGGCGCGTAACCCGCAGCGAGTAGCAGCGCATTGCGCTCGCGCAGCGGGACGTCGAGCGTTTGCGCGATGTCGAGGATCGTCTGCCGCCCCGGCACGCTGCGTCCGCTTTCGATAAAACTGATCTGACGTTGCGAGACGCCTGCGTCGAGTGACAGCGCAAGCTGACTCACGCCGCGCACGTCCCGCCAGTAACGCAGCAGCTCGCCGAGTTCGTGGGCTGGAGATTTCTGTTGGGACGGTGCGGCGTTCATCTGGCTTTCTCCTGGTGTTTCGCGCGTGCCTTCGCGTGACTTCGTTACGCGGGAGCCTGCCACGCGAACTCTGCGAACATCGATTCGAGCGGCGGTTGGGTCACGCTGCCTGCATAGTTCGTGATCGTCGATGCGGCGACCACACCGATGACCTCGAGTACCTGCTCGGCGTTGAACCCCGCGTCGAGAAAACGCTGCTGGTCTGCTGCCGAAATGCGGCCGCGTTTCTCGATCAACGTGCGCGCCAGCAACGACATCGCTGCGAGCTTTGCATCGCCGGGCAGCTTGCCGCGCCGGATCGCATCGACGTCGGCACGCTGAACGTCCTGCTTCAGCGCGAGCGCAGAGTGAAACGCGACGGCCCACTCGCATTCGTTCGTGACGGCGTTGGTCAGCAGCAGCGTCTGGATTTGCTGCTCCGTCAGACTGCCGCCATGCACGCGTTGAAACAGCCCGATGAATCCGTTGATCAGCACCGGCGACGCAGCCATCGCGCCTGCGATGTTCGGAATCATGCCGAACACCTCGTTCAATTGCTTCAGGACGGGCTTCGATTGCTCGGGTGCGGATGTGAGCGTATGAACGGGATAGGTTGCCATGGTATCTCCTCGAGAGTGAACGCGACCGGATTGGTGACGCGATGGACGAAGAGTAGGCGTGGCGATGCAGTGCGCCAATTACATGCGATGTAATCGGGAAGCGGATGGGGAATGCGGGGTTGATGCGGGAGTGGTAATCCCGTTGCTCGAGCGACGCCGTGTCGGCAGAGGTTTTTCGTCGTTGATGGCGAAGCGTTCGGTAACGCGCGTAAAACGGGCTCGCATTGGATTGCGAGCCCGTTTCGTCCGTGGCGCTACATGGATCGGCAAGACGGGCGAAACATCACCCGTTGCTCTTCGTCAGGTACGCACCGCCAGTCTTGCGCGATGCGCAAGAGCTTGCGTCATTACCGCATGCCGCCGCTCGCGACAAGCTGTTCGCCGGTCAACCAGCGCGCGTCGTCGGATGCGAGAAACACGGCGATCGATGCGATATCGTCCGGTTGACCCGAGCGGCCCAGCGGCGTATTCGAAAGCGCCCATGCCTCCATGTCCGAACCGACGATGCCCGCAGTATGCGTGCCTTCGGTGATCACGACGCCGGGGTTGATCGTGTTGACGCGAATCTTGCGCGGCCCGAGTTCGCGTGCAAGCACGCCGCTGATTGCGTCGACGGCGCCTTTCGTGCCGGTGTAGACAGCGCTCGTCGCCGGCGTAACGCGGGTTACCGCCGAGCTGATGTTGATGATGCTCGCGCCTTCGCCGAGATGCTTTGCTGCTGCCTGTGTCGTGAGCAGCACGCCCAGCACGTTCGTATCGAACTGTTTGCGATAGTGCGCTTCGGTGATTTCTTCGAGCGGCGCAAATTCGTAGATGCCGGAATTGTTGACGAGGATGTCGAGGCGGCCATACGTTTCGACAGCCGTATTGACGATGCCTTGTGCATCGGCGGCCTTCGACACATCGCCTGCTACTGCAACGGCCTTACCGTCGGCCGCCGTAATCGCTGCGACGACCGCATCGGCGCCCGCCTTGCTGGTCGCGTAGTTCACGACTACCGAAGCACCTTCCGCCGCGAGTGCCTTCGCGATGCCGGCTCCGATACCTTTCGATGCGCCTGTAACGACTGCCACTTTGCCTGTGAGCTTGCTCATGATCCATTCCTTCGATGTAGATTCGTAATTGACCGGGACCGGTGCCGCCGCGCAAGCAGCGCTGGGCAGCAACCGGAGACGATACGAATGTAGGCATTTCGTCGAAGGGGATAAAGCGGCTCGAAACGAATTGAGTTGCGGGATCAGCCGAACAATCGAACCAGGCGAATCAGATCAGAGGATTCAAGACGCTTCACCCGTGGCGCAGCTCGACCCGCCGGATATCCTTCACGATCACGAGGTAGCTGACCACGGTGAGCAGCGCGTTCAGTCCGACGAACACCAGTGCGCCGTTGAACGAACCGGTCTTCGCGACCAGATAGCCGATCACGATCGGCGTGACGATGCCTGCGACGTTGCCGAACATGTTGAAGATCGCACCGGACAGGCCGAGCGCTTCTTTCGGCGACGTGTCCGCGACCACGGCCCAACCGAGTGCGCCGATGCCCTTGCCGAAGAACGCGAGCGACATCAGTGCCACGACGATCCAGTCCGTCGACACATAGTTGCAGCCGATCACACACGTCGACAACAACATCCCGCCGACGATCGGCACCTTGCGTGCGAGCGTCAGCGAATGGCCGCGACGGATCAGCCAGTCGGACAGAATGCCGCCGAGCACACCGCCGGAAAATCCGCAGATCGCCGGCAGCGACGCGACGAGGCCTGCGTGCAGGATCGTCATGCCGCGCGCCTGCACGAGGTAGATCGGAAACCACGTCAGGAAGAAATACGTCAGCACGTTGATGCAGTACTGCGCGAGATAAACGCCGACCAGCATCCGGTTGCTCAGCAGCTGACGCACCAGCGACCAGCCACCGGTTTTCGCCGTGTCGGGTTCGCTGCTTTGCCGCTGTCCGCTGACGAGCCCGCCACCCTGTTCGATGTACTCGAGTTCGGCTTTCGATACGCGCGGGTGATCGGCGGGATTCTTCATCACCTTCAACCACGTTACTGCGAACACGAAACCGATCGCACCCAGCACGAGGTACACCGAGTGCCAGCCGAACATATGCGTGAGCCACGCCATCAGCGGCGTGAAGATGACGGCCGCGAAGTACTGCGCCGCGTTGAAGATCGCCGACGCGGTGCCGCGTTCGTTGGTCGGGAACCATGCGGCCACGACCTTAGCATTCCCAGGGAACGCCGGCGATTCGGCCGCGCCCATTGCGAAGCGCAACCCGAACAGCACGGTCACCGCGGCTGCCGCACTGCCGAGCAGACCGATCGAGCTTTGCAGCAGCGTGAACAGCGACCACAGGAAAATACTCACGGCGTAGACACGCCGCGCACCGAAGCGATCGAGCAGCCAGCCGGCCGGCAATTGCGACAGCACGTAGGCCCAGCTGAACGCGGAGAAAATGTAGCCGAGCTTGATCGCGTCGAAGCCGAACTCGGCGCGCATCGCGGAGCCGGTCACCGACAGCGTCGCGCGGTCCGCGTAATTCAGCGTCGTGATCAGGAAGACCAGCAGCAGGATCCCGTAGCGGACGCGGGTGCGTGTCGTGGCGGCGTTCGCCGCGCGACTCGCCGTACGGCTCATTTCCATGATCGTCTCCGGAAGCTTTTTTGTGTGTGCGAGGGGGGCGGACGTTCAGGCTTCGCGCCGCGGATTTATCCGCAGCCTCATGCGCGGGGTGACAACGCGGTTCGCGAGGCCCGCACAAGCACCGAAACACCCGGCAAGACGACGATGCGCGGACGCGCGTCGCATTGCGATGCACGCGGCCGCATCCGCCGCCGCGTGCATGAATACATCGCCGCAGCGTTACTGCGGCGTCATTGCCGCTTTACTGCGCGCCCAGCGACTTGATCAGCACGTCGAGCATGCCGAGCTCTTCTTCGGTCAGATCGGTCAGCGGCGCACGCACCGGACCCGCATCGCGGCCGACCAGCTTCGCGCCGGCCTTCACGATGCTGACCGCGTAGCCCGCGCGACGATTGCGGATCGCGAGGTACGGCAGGAAGAATTCGTCGAGCAGCTTGTTGGTGGTTGCGTGATCGTGTGCGGCAATCGCGCGGTAGAACTCCATCGCGGTCTTCGGAATGAAGTTGAACACCGCCGACGAGTAAACCGGCACGCCGAGCGCCTTGTACGCGGCTGCGTAGACTTCCGCGGTCGGCAGGCCGCCGAGGTACGAGAAGCGGTCGCCGAGACGACGGCGGATCGACACCATGTTCTCGATTTCGCCGACGCCGTCCTTGAAGCCGATCAGGTTAGGGCAGCGGTCCGCGAGACGTTCGAGCGTGTCCGCGTTCAGCTTCGAGTTCGCGCGGTTGTAGATGATCACGCCCATATCGGGCACCGACTTGCAGACTTCCTCGGCGTGGATCGCGATGCCTTCGAGGCTGGCTTCGGTCAGGTAGTGCGGCATCAGCAGGACGCCGTTCGCGCCGTGGCGTTGCGCTTCCTGCGCATACGCGATCGCGACGCGCGTCGGGCCGCCCGCACCGGCGATGATCGGCACCTTGCCCTTGCAGACCGCGCTCGCGGTGCGCACGACCTGCGAGTAGTCGTCGTGCGTCAGCGAGAAGAATTCACCCGTGCCGCCTGCGACGAACAGCGCCGATGCGCCGTACGGCGCGAGCCATTCGAGGCGGCCGGCGTAGGTGTCGGCGCGGAATTCGCCCTGCGCGTCGAAGTCGGTAACGGGGAAGGACAGAAGGCCTTCGGAAACGATCTGCTTCAGTTCCTGCGGTGTCGTCATGGTAAGTATCCTGGTGTGGCTCGAAACAAGACTCGGCAATGAAAGATAAGAAGAGGTGATTTCTTATATGTCATCGTACAACAAGGATTGGGCGAACTCAACGCTAATTTGCGGCATAATGCCGGCCATAGGGTAAATACGGGACGTGTCCGGTTCACCGTGTGTTGTAGGATGACGTATGAATGTCTCGCGCGACCGGCGCGAGACGCCGGCGCGCGCCGTTGCGCCGCCACCGACGGATCGATGCAATGGAACACTCACCGCTCTACATTCGCGTTCACCCCAACGACAACGTCGCGATCGTCGTCAACGACGGCGGCCTGGGCGAGGGCGCGGTATTTCCCGACGGTCTCGCGTTGCGCGAGCGCGTGCCGCAAGGGCACAAGGTCGCACTGACGGATCTCGCCGAAGGCGACGAGGTCGTCCGCTACAACGTCGTGATCGGCTACGCGCTGAAGGCGCTGCCGAAGGGCAGCTGGATCAACGAGCACGTGATCCGCATGCCGAGCCCGCCCGGTCTCGAGGATCTGCCGATCGCCACCGTGCGCGCGCCGGACATGCCGCCGCTCGACGGTTATACGTTCGAAGGCTATCGCAACGCGGACGGCTCGGTCGGCTCGCGCAACATCCTCGCGATCACGACCACCGTGCAATGCGTGGCCGACGTCGTGCAGCACGCGGTCACGCGCATCAAGGCCGAGTTGTTGCCGCGCTATCCGAACGTCGACGATGTCGTGAGTCTGGGCCATACATATGGCTGTGGTGTGGCGATCGACGCGCCCGACGCGATGGTGCCGATCCGCACCGTGCGCAACATCAGCCTGAATCCGAACTTCGGCGGCGAGGTGATGATGGTGAGCCTCGGCTGCGAGAAGCTGCAGCCGGAGCGTCTGATGCCGCCCGGCACGATACCGATCGCGACGGCCGCGAACAGCCCCGAAGTCGCCGACGTCGGTGAGCTGCAAACGGACGGCAACGGCGACGTCGTCGTGTTGCAGGACGATGCGCACGTCGGCTTCCAGTCGATGATCGAATCGATCATGAAGACCGCCGACGGTCATCTGAAACGCCTGAACAATCGCCGTCGCGAGACCTGTCCGGCAGCCGACCTCGTCGTCGGCGTGCAGTGCGGCGGCAGCGATGCGTTCTCCGGATTGACCGCGAATCCCGCAGTCGGCTTCGCGACCGATCTGCTCGTGCGTGCCGGCGCGACCGTGATGTTCTCCGAGGTCACCGAGGTGCGCGACGGCGTCGATCAGTTGACCGCACGCGCAGCCAACGCGGATGTCGCAGCGGCGATCATCCGCGAGATGCAGTGGTACGACGATTATCTGAAACGCGGCGGCGCGGATCGCAGCGCGAACACGACGCCGGGCAACAAGAAGGGCGGCCTGTCGAACATCGTCGAGAAGGCGATGGGTTCGATCATCAAGTCGGGCAACTCGGCGATCTCGGGCGTGCTGTCGCCTGGCGAAAAGGTCCGGCAGAAAGGGCTGATCTACGCGGCGACGCCCGCGAGCGATTTCATCTGCGGCACGCTGCAGCTCGCGGCGGGCATCAACCTGCATGTGTTCACGACCGGTCGCGGCACGCCGTATAGTCTCGCGGAAGTGCCGGTCATCAAGGTCGCGACACGTTCCGATCTGGCGCGCCGCTGGCATGACCTGATGGACATCGACGCGGGCACGATTGCGACCGGCGCTGCGAGCATCGAGGACGTGGGCTGGGAACTGTTCCGTCTGATGCTCGACATCGCGAGCGGGCGCAAGGAGACGTGCGCGGAGAAGCTCAAGCTGCACAACGCGCTGGTGCTGTTCAATCCCGCGCCGGTGACCTGAGGCCTGAGGCCGCAGTGTCGAATGCGCGGTGAGCATGCGATCGCGATGCATCGCAATGACGCAACCACATACGAACGACGCTGGCCGGATCGCGGATCGCATCACCTCCGATGCCCGACCTCCACCAGCCTGAAATCATCATTGAACGACTGACGAAAAGACATGACCGATTCGAATCCCAACAGCGCTGAGCGCACCGCCGCATCGAAGCCGTTCCGGCGCATCCTGCTGACCGGCGCGGCCGGCAACCTGGGCCAGCAAATGCGCGGCGCGCTCGCCGCGTGGGCGGACGTGGTCCGCGTGAGCGACATCGCTTCGCTCGGCGACGTGGCCGCGCACGAAGAAGCGGTCGTCGCCGATCTGGCCGATTGCGATGCGGTGCATGCGCTGCTCGAAGGCGTCGACGCGGTCGTGCATCTCGGCGGCATTTCGGTCGAGGCGCCGTTCGAAGATCTGATCGAAGCGAATATCCGCGGACTGTACAACCTGTATTCGTCGGCGCAGAAGCATGGTGTGCGGCGCATCGTTTACGCAAGCTCGAATCACGCGGTGGGTTTTCATCCGACCACCACGGTCGTCGATGTCGATGCGCCGCTGCGTCCGGATAGTCTGTACGGCGTGACCAAGTGCTTCGGTGAATCGCTGTCGCGCTACTACTTCGATCGCTTCGGTCTCGAGACGGTGTGTCTGCGGATCGGTTCGTCGTTCGAGCAGCCGAAGAACGCGCGCATGCTCGTTACGTATCTGAGCTATCGCGACTTCATCGAACTCGTGCGCTGCTCGCTGTTCACGAATCGCGTCGGTCACGCGATCGTGTACGGCGTGTCGGATAACCGCACGAAGTGGGTCGACAACACGAAGGCCGCGTTCCTCGGCTTCCGGCCGCAGGATAGCTCCGAGCAGTTCGAGCATCTGTTCCCCGCCGGCGCACCGACCGCCGATCTCGACGATCCGACGCAGCACTATCAGGGCGGCGCATTCGTGCTGGCTGGCCCGATGGAGCCGAAGCAGTGAGCGTGGGTTCCGGCTTGAAGGCGGAACGCGTCGAAGCGGCGGGGAATCTGCCGGCAGCGGTCGGCGAGAGTCCGGTGTGGCGTGCCGCAGAGGGCGCGTTGTACTGGGTCGACATTCCGGCGCGCAAGATCGTGCGGCTGCAGGTAGAGCGCGGCGAGCGCAGCGAATGGGTGTTGCCGGAGAAGGTCGCATGCATTGCGTTCGATCGCGACGGCAACGTGCTCGCCGGTTGCGAGAGCGGGCTTTTCGCGGTGACGCTATCTCCTGTTGCTGCTGTCGTTGCCGACGCGCCAGGCAGCGTGTCGTTCAGAAAACTCGCAGCCCCCGAATTCCCCGCCACCGACATGCGTTTCAACGACGGTCGATGCGATCGTCAGGGCCGCTTCTGGTCAGGCACGATGGTGCAGGACATGTCGGCCGCGCTGCCGGCCGGCTCGCTGTACCGCTTCGACGAACGCGGCGTGCTGTCGGCGCCGGTGATCGACGCGCTGATCGTGCAGAACGGGCTCGCGTGGTCGCCGGACGGCCGCACGATGTATCTGTCCGATTCGCATCCGTTGCGCCGGCTCGTGTGGACCTTCGACTACGACGTCGACGACGGTGTGCCGCACAACCGTCGCGTGTTCGTGGATCTGCATCAACATGTGGGACGACCGGATGGCGCGGCCGTCGATGCCGACGGTTGCTACTGGATCTGTGCGAACGACGCGGGGCGCGTGCTGCGTTTCACACCGCAAGGCGAACTCGATCGCGAGATCGGGCTGCCTGCCGCGAAGCCCGCAATGTGTGCGTTCGGCGGACGCGACCTCGATACGCTGTTCATCACGTCGATCCATCCGGCTACGGGCGCGACCGAGCACGACGGTCATCTGTTCGCGGTGCGCCCAGGCGTGCGCGGGCTGGCCGAGCCTGAATACGCCGGCAGGCTGTAGCCGGCACGCGAGGCGGGCGGGGTGCAGATGGCCCGTCCGCCCGCCTCGTATTGTTATCTCTAATTCATCACTCGTCATACAACAATCGGATGCGCTTTTCTCCGATTAGTACGTGCCGACCAGCAGAGACAAAAAATCTGTCGCGTACGGCCAACACCTATATCAATAAAGCCTTTCGCGCTTGCCCGGCGCATCGCAATACCATCATATTCGACACCATGCGGTCCGGGTAAATACCGTCTGTACAACACTTGGCAGCTTTTATAGACTTCATATGTCGTCGTACAACATACGAGCCCAAACAAATCCCTTTCGCACTTTCGCAGCCGGTGAGTGACCCGGCGTGATGCAGCGGATGGTTTGAACGGGCGTCGGGACGAATAGCGGCAGCTTCGTGGGCGCACTTCACGCGCGAGGCTCACGCCGATGCAGCAAGCAAGAAATCGAGTTGTCCGCGAGCATCGCCGCGCGGCTGTACGGGGAAGTCCGGCAGCGCGGCACGACGAAGTCACGTCGTGCTCGCAGCCGGAGACGCATTCACAACCCTGTTGCAGCATCCGCAATCGATCGGATGGTCCACTTTTAAGGAACGACACGATGAACAACAAGTTCGCCTCTTCCCGTATTTCGCTGGTCGCCGCCGCAACTGCCGTTGCGGTTCTCGCGTTCGGCACGAGTGCCGCGCAGGCGCGCGTGTTCCGCTCGGCCGACGTGCACGGCGATACCTTCCCGACCAACATGGCCGTGAAGTACATGGGAGACGAAATCAGCAAGGCGACCGGCGGCAAGGATTCGATCAAGGTCTTCGGCAACAGCGCACTCGGTTCGGAAAACGACACGGTCGATCAGGTGCGCATCGGCGCGCTCGATATGGCCCGCTGCAACGGCGCCGCATTCAACGAGATCGTGCCCGAATCGATGATCCCGTCGCTGCCGTTCCTGTTCCGCGACATCGATCATTTCCGCAAGGTGATGTACGGCCCGGAAGGCCAGAAGATTCTCGACGCGTTCAAGGCGAAGGGCTTGATCGCGCTGACCTTCTATGAAAGCGGTGCGCGTTCGATCTACGCGAAGAAGGCGGTCAAATCGCCGGCCGACATGAAGGGCCTCAAGGTGCGCGTGCAGCCGTCCGACCTGATGGTCGACGAGATCAAGGCGATGGGCGGCACGCCGACGCCGATGCCGTTCTCCGAGGTCTACACGGGCCTGAAGACGGGCCTCGTCGATGCCGCCGAAAACAATCTGCCGTCCTACGAAGAAACCAAGCACTACGAAGTCGCGAACGTCTATTCGGAAACCGAGCACTCGATGACGCCGGAAGTGCTCGTGTTCTCGAAGAAGGTGTGGGACACGCTGACGCCGCAGGAGCAGGAAATCATCAAGAAGGCAGCCGTCGATTCCGTGCCGTACTACGTGAAGCTGTGGACCGCGCGTGAAGACAACGCCGGCAAGACGGTGACGAAGGGCGGCGCGACGATCATCCCGGCTTCGCAGATCGATCGTGCAGCGTTCGTGAAGGCGATGCAGCCGATCTGGACCAAGTACGAGAAGACGCCGCAGATGAAGCAGATCGTCGACGAAATCCAGGCGATCAAATAAGGACCGGGGAACCGGAGCGCCCGATCAAGGCCGGCAGCGATTGCCGGCCTTGCCGTGCGCGGGTTCCGCAGGCCTGAGGTCTGCGGCATGCAAGGATGGGGTCAATGAAATTCATCAAACGCCCGAACGATTTTCTGTTTCAGATGCTGGTCGTCATCGCGTCGCTGAGTCTGGCCGCGTTGTGCCTGATCGTGATTTACGGCGTCGTGATGCGCTACGTATTCAACGACGCGCCCGATTTCGTCGAGCCGATCGCATTGTTGCTGGTGATCGCGATCGCGATGTTCGGCGCTGCGCTGAAGGTGCGCGAGGGCGGTCACATCGGGCTCGATTCGCTCGTCAAGAAACTGCCGCCGAAGGGACAGGTGCTCGCGGAAGGGTTCCAGCACCTCTGCCTGATCACGCTCGCGGTGGCGATTTTCTTCGGCTGTCTGGAGATGGCGGAAACCACGATCGACGACCGCATTCCGATTCTCGGTTTGCCCGAAGCATTGCGTTACCTGATTCCGATCATCGCGAGTGTCTGCATGGCGATGTTCTCGCTCGAGCATCTGCTGTCGCTCTTCGTCAAGCATCAAAAATAGAAAGAACATGGAACTTGCCATTCTCGCCCTCAGTTTTCTTGTCTTCCTCGTTCTTGGGGTTCCGGTTTCGTTCGCGTTGGGGCTGTCGTGCGTATTGACCTATCTGTATGAAGGTCTGCCGGCCGCGACCGCGATGCAGTCGATGATTTCCGGCATGAACGCATTCTCGTTCCTTGCCGTGCCGTTCTTCATCTTCTCCGGCGAGCTGATGCTGCACGGCGGGATCGCGGACCGCATCCTGCGGTTTGCGCAGGCCGCGGTCGGTCATTTCCGCGGTGGTCTCGGGATGGCCAACGTGGTTGCGTGCACGTTGTTCGGCGGCGTGTCGGGTTCGCCTTCGGCCGATACGTCGGCGATGGGCGGTGTCGTGATTCCGCTGATGAAGCGCGAAGGCTACAGCGCGGCGTACGCGGTGAACGTGACGACGCACTCGTCGCTCGCCGGCGCGCTGATGCCGACGTCGACCAACATGATCATCTACGCGTTCGCTGCGCAGGGTATCGCAGGCACGCTGCACGGCCAGCAGATGAGCGGTGTGTCGATCGGCGATCTGCTGTTCTCCGGCCTGCTGCCGGTGATGTGGGTGATGGGCTTCGTGCTGCTCGCCGCGTACTGGCAGGCGGTGCGTTACGGCTATCCGCGCCGTCCCGACGGTTCGACCGAACTACAGCGCTTTCCGGGCTGGCTGGCGGTGGGGCGCACGTTCCTCGGCGCGGTGCCGGGGCTGACCGTGATCGCGATCATCCTGGTGTGCGTCGCGAAGGGGATTGCGACCGCCACCGAGGCCGCGGCGATCGCCGTCGGGTATTCGCTGATCCTGACCACCTTCGTGTACCGCACGATGACCCGGGAGAAGCTGTTCCTCGCGCTGTCGAAGGCCGCGAAAACCACCGGTGTCGTGCTGCTGCTGATCGGCGTGTCGAACATGCTGCGTTTCCAGATGGCCTATCTGGAGATCCCCGGCGCGATCGAGAAGATGCTCGACGGCGCGACCTCGATGCCGTGGCTGATGCTGCTGTACATCAACGTCATTCAGGTGTTCCTCGGCACGTTCGTCGACATGGCCGCGCACATCCTGATCACGACGCCGCTGTTCCTGCCGATGGCGATGCATGCCGGCGTGGGTCCGGTGCAGTTCGGCATCATGATCCTGCTCAACTGCGCGCTGGGACTCGTGCATCCGCCGATCGGCTCGGTGCAGTTCATCGGCTGCGCGATCGGCAATGTATCGATCGGCGAGACGACGAAAGTGGCCTGGCCGTACTACCTCGCCATTTTCAGCGCGATCAACATCGTGACCTACGTGCCGATGTTCTCGACGTGGTTGCCGAGCATCATCAACGGACACCCGGTGTTTTGACGACGGGGTTGCAGTAGCTGGCAGCAGGAATTACAGGAGTTGCAGTAATGGCGGCGCAGTACGCGCCGCGCTTGGATGTCGCGAGGTGGATGTCGTAGGACGAGAATATTTTTCTAAAATAGGAGTACTACAGATGAAGAAGGTCATAGCAACCTCCGCGCTTGGGTTGGTCGCCCTTGGCGCACATGCGCAGAGCAGCGTGACGCTCTACGGGATCGTCGATACGGGCATCGGCTACCAGAGCAGCCAGACGTCGACGCTCGGAGCGACGTCCGGCGGCCACTCGTCGGTGAAGATGATCAACGGCGTCTGGGCCGGCAGCCGGTTCGGTTTGAAGGGCGGCGAGGATCTGGGCGGCGGTACGAAGGCGATCTTCCAGTTGGAAGAAGGCTTCAACAGCGCGACCGGCGCACAGTCGACCACCGGCCTGATGTTCAATCGTCAGGCTTATGTCGGCGTGACGAACCCGACGTACGGTTCGTTCACCGCAGGCCGCCAGTACACGTCGTACTACTCGCTGCTGTCGCCGTATAGCCCGACCACGTGGCTGACCGGCTACTACGGCGCGCATCCGGGCGATATCGATTCTCTCGATACGCTGTACCGCGCGAACAACTCGCTGGTCTATACGTCGCCGAGCATGCACGGTCTGACGGTCAGCGGTTCGTATTCCCTGGGCGGTGTCGCGGGGCGGACGAACGCGGGCTCGACGTGGAGCGCAGCTGTGCAGTACCTGAACGGTCCGCTCGGGATCGCGGCAGGCTTCCAGCGCATCAACAACTCGACGCTCGGCGGCGGCGCGTGGGGTGCGGATTCGACCGCATCGAACGCGGGCGGCGAACCGGCTGTGTCGGGCATCAACAACGGCTACCAGACGGCGCAGGCGCAACAGCGCTTCGCAGTGACGGGCGGCTACGCGTTCAATTCGCAGTGGGACGTGTCGTTCTCGTACTCGAACGTGCAGTACATTCCGGGCACGGGTTCGAAGTTCCACGACACGGCGATCTTCAACACCGCCGGCGCAGTGCTGCACTTCAAGCCGGTCACGGTGCTGGATCTGGCGGCGGGCTACAGCTACACGCGCGCGACGGAATCGAACGGCATCAGCAGCTCGGCCCGTTATCAGCAGTTCAACCTGTCGCAGTACTACAGCCTGTCGAAGCGGACGGGTCTGTACGCGCTCGAAGCGTATCAACGCGCAAGTGGCCAGACGCTCGGCACGAACGGCGCAGGCAACATCATCAATGCGACGGCCGACATCGGCGACGGCATGAACGGCACGCCGGCAACGTCGCGCAGCCAGTTCGCGGCGGGCGTGGGCATCATCCACCGCTTCTAGTCGTGTAGTGGCGTGGCGGCGTCGGTTTGCGGCGCTGCTGCGTCATTGCTTTGATGTTGTTCTCGCGCACGCGAGGGGTATGAAGGAACGGCCGGCATTTATGCCGGCCGTTTTTTATTGGCGGACGCGATCGCTCGTCAGGACAGGTTTGTTCGGCTGGCCGCGCGGCTGCCGTTGTGCGAACGCTTCAGCTCGCACACGTCGTAACCGGCGATCGGGATTTTTCATGGCTCAGCCATATCGTCACGAGACTCAGCAACGTCATCACGAAGGCGAGGATCACGGCGACATGCAGTCCGTCGATGAGATCGTGAGACTCAGGTTGGATAAGCGAACCAAACACGCCTACGCCCAGGACGCCGCCGATCTGCCGCGCCGTATTCAGCACGCCCGACGCGATGCCGATGGACGACGGTTCGACGTGCGCCAGCACGGCGGTGTTGATCGACGGGACCGCGAGCGCGACGCCCGTGCCGACCGCGAGTAACGGCAACGCCACCGCGAGTGGGCTGCTGTTCGCGTGGATGAACACCAGCGAGAAATAGCCGAGCGCCGCGAGTACCTGACCGAAGACCATTGGCAACCGATGACCAAAACGGGCGGTGAGCCGGCCCGACACAATATTCGCGACGGTCACGACGGCGGTCATCGGCAGGAACGCGATGCCGGTTTCGAGCGGTGTGTCGTGACGCACGCTCTGGAAGAACAGGCTCATCGCGAACATCAAGCCGTAGTAGCCGAAATTCAGGGAAAGGCCGGTTATCGAGCTGACGTTCAGTGTCGCGTTACGGAACAGTGTGAGTGGCAACAGCGGTTGGGTATGTCGGGCCTCGACTGCGATAAATAACGTGCCCGCTGCCACTGTGACGGCGAGGCATGTGATCACCGTCATGCTCGTCCATCCGGCTTTGCCGCTTTCGATGACCGCATACGCCAGCGCGGCCAACGTGAGGACAGCGAGCGTCTGCCCGGCCAGATCGATCCGGCGTGTCGCGTGACGAACAGTGTCCGGTGCATGCCTGATTGTTAGCCAGATTCCGGCGACGCCGATCGGCACGTTGATCAGGAAAATCGACGGCCAGCCGAAACGATCAACCAGCACGCCGCCGACCAGCGGCCCCGCACCGAGCGCAAGCGCCGCGGTGCCGGCCCAGATGCTGACGGCTTTCGCCCGCGCACTCGAGTCCGGGAATGCTGCGCCGAGCAGTGCCAGCGACGACGGCACGCACAGTGCTGCGCCCATGCCCTGCAACACGCGTGACGCGATGAGTATTCCCGCGCCGTCCGAGAGACCGCAGCCGATCGACGCACACGTGAACACGACGAAGCCGCCGACGAACACACGCCGGGCACCGAAACGGTCCGCGAGTGCGCCGGCGGTCAGCAGCAGGCAGGCGAACGCCAGCGTGTACGCGTTGACGACCCACTCGAGCGCCGTTGCATCGATTGCAAGGCTGTCGCGTATGCGCGCGAGCGCGACGTTCACGACGGTCACGTCGAGACAGATGATGACGAAGCCGAGGCTCGTCGCAAGCAGGGCGAGGCGCGATGACCGGCCTGGCGAAGTGAGAGTTTTGCGCATGATGTCCGTGCGTTGATTGGCGCGACTCGGGCCCGATTCGGGTCCGACTGGCCGTTGAGCCGTCGCATGCAGCGAACTGTATTCCCGAAGCAGCGCTTGATAAACGCACGGCAAATTGCAACAGAATCCAATATTATTGAGGAATGGACCTTCTCAAATCGATGACCGTGTTTGTGCGTGTGGTCGAAACCGGTAGCCTGACGGCGGCAGCTGTGGCGTGCGATCTGTCGCCGACGATGGTCGGCAATCACCTGCAGGCGCTGGAAACGCGGCTCGGGACGCGGCTCATTCATCGCACGACGCGCAAGCAGCAAGTGAGCGCATTCGGTCAGACGTACTACGAACGGTGCATCGAGATTCTCGGGTTGATCGACGATTCCGAACGGCTCGCGCTCGATCATCTCGCAACGCCGCGCGGACGACTGCGCGTGACCGCGCCTGTCGTGTTCAGCAACGAATGCCTGATTCCAGCGATCGCCGATTACTACGTGCGTTATCCAGAAGTGAAACTCGACATTGTCGCGACCGACACGCTGTCGGATCTGATCGACGATGGTTTCGAGGCAGCGATCCGGATCGGCACGCTGGGCAATCCGGATCTGGTCGCGCGGCCGCTCACGCCGTATCGGCTTGTGCTGTGCGCGTCGCGTGCGTATCTGAAAGCGTACGGCACACCGTCCACCCCTCAGACACTGCTGACGCATCAGTGCCTGACTTACGCGTATCCGCCGCGCTCCGAATGGCACGCGGCTCAGCCCGAGTGGGTTCTGCATGGTCCGGACGGACCGGTGAGCGTACCCGTCGATGGCCGGCTGAAAATCGACAACGCCGAAGCGCTACGGCGCGCAGTATTGCGCGGCCTCGGCATCGCGATGCTGCCTGCCATCCTGGTGAGCGACGACCTGAGGGCGAAGCGGTTGATCGAAGTGCTGCCGGACTACACTGCGCCCGAGCGGCAACTGAATCTGCTCTATCTGCGCGAGCGACAGACAGCGCCGAAACTGCGTAGCTTCATCGATTTCGTCGTGGAACGCTTCGGCGCGGAAGTGCCGGCGGATCAGGGTGATTGAATGGAAACCGACCACGGACCTCAGCATCTTCCTGAAGCAGCCGTTCGCGCGCTCACGACGGCAAGTATTCTCAAGACCTGGGCCGAGAAAACACATTGACGAGATTGCCATCAGGATCGCGCAGCAGGAGAGAGCGATTGCCCCACGGCATCACCGTCGCCGGCATCACGATAGTCGTCCCGAACGCATTCATCCGCTCGAACACCGCGTCGACGTCGTCCACTTCGAACTCCAGAATCGCCGATTGATTGGCAGCGGCACTGGCAGCGCCGACATTAAAAAGCGCGATCAGACGCTCGGATGAAATCGCCAGCGTCGCGCCTTCGAATCGCACTTCGGCAAATCCATCGGCCGGACGCACCGCGTCGATACCGGAAAGCCTTTGATAAAACCCGACCAGCCGATCGACATCCCCAGTCACCACACGAACCGATGCAAACTTCATTTTGAGCTCCTTGCCAGAAAAAGGAAGCTCAGTCTAACGATGCGTACTGTCAGATTCTGGCAGTATGGTGCGACTGGCGATCTGATTGAGCTTGCGCCACTCGCGCAGCAGTGTCGAACGCCTTTTGGGGTAGCGCTCTTCCCGTTGCTCGACCTTCACGATCCGGTCCGAACGGAAATTCCGGAAATCGCCCCGAAGCTCACACCAGCACATCAGGACCCGCGCCTGGTCGAAATACACCAGCGCAAACGGCCAGACGACGCGCTGCGATTGAATGCCGCTCGCGTCCACGTAGGTGATGTCGAGCTTATGTTCTTCGCGGACTGCGGCGCGCAGAAGATCCGGTGAGACTTTGTGGGCCAGTCGTTTTAACGGCGCGCCGGCCAGCAGCGAAGACTCGTCCAGTTCGCGACGCAGTTCAGTGGGCAGTACGGCGGCGATCTTCGCAAGCGTACTCAACGCGGCGGACGAGAGCGTGCTGCCGCCGCGATCGGCTACCCAACGCATGCCAAGCACCAGCGCATCGAGTTCTTCCGAGCGAAACATCATCGGCGGCAGCATGAAACCCGGTTTCATCACATAGCCGACGCCCGGTTCTCCCTCGATCATTGCGCCTTGCGCCTGCAAGCTGGCGATGTCCCGGTATAGCGTGCGAATACTCACGCCGAGTTCTTCGGACAGAGCCTGGCCGCTCACGGGGCGTCGATGGCGATGCAACACTTGCAGCAGATGAAGGAGACGCTCGGAACGGGACATAGGTGAACCCTGACATCGACATTGAAGTCAATCGACGACGCTATCGGTAACGTCGAGTTGAGCGCGATGGATCGCGTGGAGACAGACATTGCATTGTTGATGATTTGGCTGCCTCTGTCGAACGTCTGGGTCCGGCTGAATCCGGAATTCGCAGTTCAACCTGTCGCAGTACGACAGTCTGTCGAAGCGGACGGACCTGTATGCGCTCGAAGCGTATCAGCGCAAGCGGCCAGACGCCCGGCACGAACGGTGCGGGCTACATCATCAACGCGACGGCCGACATCGGCGATGACCATCGACGCTGCTGCGTCAACTTCCTTTACGTTATCTCCGCGTAAGCGGACGCATGCCGGACCGGTCTGCCTCCACGCCGACCGGTTTTCAAAGTCTATCGTTGTGCTTCCGCGTGATGCATCACCCCCGCATCCTCGCTTTGTCGCTTCCTGGTTTGACGGTCCTTATCCGTGCATCCCAATATTCGGGTCGGTCGGGGTATACATGGACTAGAAGGTGTAACCGCGCTGCACTAACATTTTTGTGCTGCACAGCGCGTATCGAGCGCTTTCAGTCCGGGGTTGTACATCTCCATGCCCGAGTTCCGCGCTACCCAGTGCGCTACCGGTGCCGTCCAGTATCCGCATGCGATCAGGTCAACGTCGGCCACATCGACCCACGAAGAAAAGAACTGGAGGAAGAGATGGCACAGAAACCTGATGACGACCAGGAACACAGTACTAACGGCTTCAACGCGATGCGTCGGGGGCTGATGCAGGGCACGGGATTAGGCGCGGCGCTTTCGCTGCTGGGGATGGCAGGCGGTGCGGGCGGGCTGATCGGCACCGCGCAGGCAGCGGAGGCGGCGTTCCCCCCGCACAAGAAGTGGAAGATCGTGTTCGTCAATCACGTCACCACCAACCCATTCTTCGTGCCCACGCAATACGGCATTCAGGATGCCTGCTCGTTGCTCGGCATGGACTATCAATGGACCGGCTCGGCGACTTCCGACGCGGGCGAAATGGTCCGCGCCGTGAACTCCGCGATCGCTGCGAAGGCCGACGCCATCGCGGTGCCGATCGTCGATCCGACTGCCTTCGACAAGCCGATCCAGGCTGCGCTCGACGCGGGCATTCCGGTGTTCTCCTATAACGCCGACGCGCCGCGCGGCAAGAAGAATCCGCGCCTCGCCTATATCGGCCAGGACCTGTATCTCTCCGGCTATCAGATGGGCGAGCGCATCGTGAGCCTCATCGACAGCGGCATGGTCGCGCTTTTCATTGCGACGCCGGGACAGCTCAACATCCAGCCGCGGCTGGACGGTGCGAGCGACGCGATCAAGAAGTCCGGCAAGAAGATCGACATCCAGACTGTGGCCACCGGCGCGACGGTTAACGAGGAGCTTTCGAAAATCAAGTCGTTCTATCTGGGCCATCAGGGTCTGAAGGGCATGTTCGCCGTCGATGCGGGCAGCACGCAGGGTGTCGCGCAACTGATGAAGGAATCGAACCTTCCCGCGAAAGGCATACATGGTGGCGGCTTCGACCTCCTGCCGACCACGATCCAGCTGATCCACGAAGGCTTCCTCGACTTCACCATCGATCAGCAGCCGTATGTGCAAGGTTTCTATACGGCGATGGAGGCGTTCGTGTTCCTGTCCTCGGGCGGACTGGTCGGGCCGGCCGACATCAACACCGGCCTGAAATTCGTCACAAAAGATACCGTCGAGCCTTACCTCAATACTTCGACGCGCTATGAAGGCAAGACGACCAAGCCGCAAATCGTTCCGATGAGCGGCGCAATCAAGTCGTGACGAACACCGTGAACGAAACCAGCAAGACCGAAGCCGCCCGCGCGCCCGCGCGCGCGGGGGTTTCATTTGCGTCACACTGGGCGCCCGAGCTTCGTATCCTGCTCGTCGCCGTGCTGCTGGCCGCCTACTTCGAATTCGCGAACAACGATTTCCTGCTCACCGACGCGAGCCTCGTCAACCTTTCGCAGTTCATCGCGCCGGTGGCGATCATCGCGTTCGGCGAAATCATGTTGATGATCGGTGGCGACATTGATCTATCGGCGGGCATGGTGTTCGCATTCGCGCCATTCATGATGGTGTTTGCAAACGATGCGGGCGCGCCCATGTGGCTTGCGCTGATCGCAGGGCTCGTGGCCGCGGCGATTGTCGGCTTCGTGAACGGCGCCGTGACGGTGTGGCTGCGGCTACCTTCGTTCGTCACCACGCTCGGCACGCTCTTTCTCATCAACGGTATTACGCTCACCCTCTCGCGCGGTACGCCCGCGTCGACGCCGGGATCGTCTACGTTCTCGGGGTTCATGGGTGCATGGGGCTACAGCGAGATCATCTGGACCGTGGCGATCGCCTTCGCGATGCACGTGCTTTTGCGGCATACCCGCTGGGGCCTGCATACGCAGGCCGCGGGCGCGAATCCACTCGGCGCGGGCGAGGCCGGCATTCACGTGAACCGGCTGCGCCTCGGCAACTTTGTCATCGCCGCGGTGCTCGCGGGCTTCACCGGCATCCTCGAAGCCTTTCGCATTACCTCGATCGACCCGCAGGCGGGCGGCAATCAGATCATGTTTCTTGCCGTGGCCGCCGCCGTGATCGGCGGCACACCGCTCACGGGCGGCTCGGGCACGATCGTCGGCGGTCTCATCGGCGCGGCGGTGCTCGGTATTCTCAACGACGGCTTCACGCTCATCGGCATCAACGCGTTCACGTTCAACATTATTCTCGGCACCGCGATACTGGCGGCGATGATCTTCAATATCCACGTCGGGCGCATTCGCCGCAAGGCAGGGCGGTAATGGACGAATCGCAAACCCCGTCGCAAGGCGTGTCTGCCGCGCTCGAGGCGCCGCTTGCGCTGCGCGGCGAGAACCTCGTTAAACGTTTCGGCGCGGTGACCGCGCTCGACGGCGTTTCGCTCACGCTCGGCAAGGGCGAAATTCTGGGCGTACTCGGCGACAACGGTGCGGGCAAGTCCACGCTCGTCAAGATCCTCACGGGCTTTCATCAGCAAACGGCCGGCACGCTTTACATCGACGGGCAGGAGACACCATTGCGCTCGGTCGATCATGCGCGTTCGCTCGGTATCGAATGCGTGTATCAGGATCTCGCGCTCGCGAATTCGCTGAGCATTTACCACAACATGTTCTTGAACCGCGAGATCGTGCGGCGCGGACCGTTCAAGCTGCTGCTCGACCACAAGCAGATGCGCGAGCGCGCGGCGCAATGTCTCGACGATATCGGCGTGCATGTGCCTTCGGTGGATCTGCCCGTGGAGCGACTGTCGGGTGGCCAGCGCCAGGCCATCGCCGTGGCACGTGCCGTGCACTCCAACGCGAAGATTCTCTTGCTCGACGAACCGCTCGCCGCGATGGGCGCACGCGAGGCAGGGCTCATCATCGATCTCCTGATGCGCTTGAAGGAGAAGGGCGGCCTGTCCATCATCATGATCATGCACAACTACGCGCAGACGCTCGATATCGCTGATCGCATCATGTTGATGCAGCGAGGTCGCGTGACCTATGAGCAAGAAAGTGCGCTGACTTCCGTTTCCGAACTGATGGATATCGTGAGACGGGAGTACCGGGCAATGCGTGCGCCCGACGTGCATTGAGTCCATTTCAGGAAGTATGTCCGACCGGGCAGCGCCGCCGCCGAGCGAGCCTTCAGCGTCAACTTGCTAAAGATTGCAGACGATCATCTATTTGACCTATCTCCGGTTAGCAGGCCGAGCAGATCGTAGGAGGCATAGTGGTCAAGTGTCGGCTTGAAGTCGGAATATTGCGCTGCTGGTAGATAACTGATGTGCGCACTGATCTCGTCCGAGAGTTGCTTCTGTTTTGGGAAGTCTTTCAATGACGGCTGTGTGAATACGTCCACATATCCGTCTTTCCCCAAAATGACCGTCTCGTAGCTCACGAACTCTGATGCAGGGCATTCCGAAGGGCATCCGGCTCTGACGATTGCTGCCCATGCCGTGCGGTGCGCAGCCGCATCGTAGACCGGAGGAAGCGCCCAACCACTGATCTCCACGCTCGGTAGTCCTTGCCGCTTGTTCGACGTGCTGAGGGCGTTCGCCTTTCCCTGCAATATATGCAGGACGTAGTCGGCAGTCCAGGTGCGCGCGTTGTCGCTCACGTGACCGTCATGTCCGATCGTTACCATGACGAACCAGTCTGCTTCACTAAAGAGCCCGCATGGGAAGACCATTCCTGCAGTTAGATTGGGGTCTGTATCTCGGCCTAAGACGTGGAAATACCGTGTGGTGGGACCGTTGCCGACAAAGCACCTATGTTGGGCTAAAGCCAACACTGCGCCGCCACCGAGGTCGATCCGGCTTGGTCCATGAATCGCTGCATGGTCGATGTCGGCCATAGCCGCATCGAGATATATCTCCGTGGTTCGATTTTCCGCCGAACTACTGGAGGCAAGCAAAAATAGAAGCGGGAGTGCACAGAGCCAAATAGAAGTTCTCATCTTTAAGGTCTCAAAACAGGCAACGGTCGCATGGAAATCCTGCGTGAAGGGTGTCTCCTGAATAGCTTTGAGCACCGCCGGATTTACCCAACCTATAGCATCCCGAATGCCGAAAACTCCTCGCGTGGAATCCTGATCGTTTTGTCGTTGAAAATTTAACTGGCGCTGCCGTTAAATCCGCAATCCATCTCACCTGTTCGGTCCCAGCTTACGCCAATGCCTGCTTCCACGCACAACGTGGAGATCTTTTCGCATACCTCCACGTTTTCCGCGTGATCAATAACGCTTCATTGCGACGCCAGACTCTGCGGCTTTCATCAAGCATTCATGAATGTTACCTAACCTCACGCGTTCACTTCCACGCCACCACCAAGAGAAGAACGCGTCATGTACAACAAGAACCTCCAGTCGCTGCGACCATCGGTTGCCGCAGCGTTCACTGCTTTTGCGCTCGCCGCCTGCGGCGGCAACGTCGACAACGCAGCGCCCGGACAGATCGCCGTGCCGGCTGCTCCAGCTACACCGGCTTTTGTCGACTCCGCTGCTGCGCCCGCCGGCGTCCCGGCATTCGTCGACACGGTCGCGACGAACCAGCGCGGCGATGCGCGCTTCGCGACGCTCGACACCAATGCGGGCGTACGCGTCGTCGCTCCGTATCTCAACTATTGGAAGCCGCTCACGGAGATCGTGGATGCGGGTGTCAACGCGCCGGCCGTCGGCTCGTTCCCGGCCGTGGTGCAATCGACCGCCACTGGCGTACCGACGGACGGTACGCCCAACGGCACCATTCTCAACGCGTCGGTCCTTGGCGCGAACATTCAGTACGTCGTCACGACGACCACCGGTCGCACGTCAGCGCAAGCCGATGCCGCGTATTACGACGACCGCCGCGGCAAGGGCTACAGCGTCACTGACGGCATGGGTCCGCTGACCGCGAGCTGGCGCACGGCAGCCCAGCAGAGCACGTCTATCACGTCGATTCCAGCCGATGCGACGTCCGTCGCGTACAACGACAGCGGCAACAACACGGGTGTCGGCAGCACATCGAACGGCACGTTCGGCAAGGTCGTCGATCTGGTCAATGCACTCGGCAACAACGCGTCGACCGAACCGGCCAAACGCTTCTACAAGTATCCGCGTCCATTCCGCTGGAGTTCGAGTGTCGTCGTGGTGCCGACGCTCGTTCCGGTGGAAAGCACAACGCCTGCAACCGATGGCGGATTCATCAGCGGCCACACCGCCGAAGCGGTGCGTGACGCGATCGGGATGGCGTATGTGGTCCCCGAGCGCTTCCAGGAAATGCTGAGCCGCGGGCTCGAACTGGGCGAGAACCGTATCGTCGCAGGCATGCATTCGCCGCTCGACGTTATCGGAGGGCGCATGCTGGGTATCGCTTGCGCAGCGGCAAATCTGTACGACCCGACCAACGCCACGCTCAAGTCCGACGCGTACACGCAGGCCCACACGGCGCTGGTGTCGTTGACGGGGACATCGGCGACGACGTTCAACGCGTTTGCGCATTCGGGCGACATCAGCACCGATCGCTTTGCCGACTACGCCACCAATCGCGCTAACTTTCTGCGTCGCATGACGCTCTCCTTCTCGCAGATCGGCGCAACCAACGCTGAGCCGATCGTACCGAAGGGAGCAGAAGTTCTGCTCGAGACGCGCTTTCCGTATCTCGACGCCAACGCGCGCCGCGTTGTGCTAAAGACCACCGAAATGGCTTCTGGCTATCCGCTGATGGACGACGCCGAGGGCTGGGGACGCCTCAACCTGTTCGCCGCTGCGGACGGTTACGGCGCGTTCAACGGCAGCGTAGTCATCGCGATGGATGCGAGCAAGGGCGGCTTTAGCGCGGCGGATACCTGGCGCAATGCGATTTCCGGCGCAGGAAAACTGACGCTGCAGGGTAGCGGCACGTTGACGCTCGCCGGCACCGACACGTATTCGGGCGGCACCGAAGTGCAGGGCGGAACGCTGCGCGCCGCATCGGGGAGCGCGTTCGGTAGCGGCGATGTGTACCTGGGTTCGGGCACGCTGGCGATCGGCGCGACGCAGGCAGTCGTTGTCGCCGGCAAGTACACCCAGCTTCAGAACACGACGCTCGAACTCGACGTCGGTTCGAACGGGCAAGGTCTACTGCGCGTTGGCGGGCAGGCAACGCTCGCAGGCGGCACGCTGCACGTGAAATTTGCGAGCGGCTATACGCCGAAGTCCGGCGACTCGCTTGATCTGATCTCCACGGGCGCGCTGTCGGGACGCTTCACTTCCATCGTGGTCGATGGATTCACTGCTACGCCGACCTATGACGCGACGGGTTTGCATGTGCAATTGAAGAGCTAGGTAACGTTTGTTGCGGGTCGCCGGGTATTTGCCCGGCGACGTTGGTAGATGTTTTCATCTCGTCTATCACCGCTTTCGTGCGATTCGAAGTGGTCGGGTAGCCTCTTCGAAAGTAGATGTCCCGCTTAAAGCCCGACCGACCGTCGCGCGCCGTGCTGCATTCAACGATCGGCTCCGGCCAATATAAATCGACTACACCTTCAGCCGCAGCTCACTCCGCATCTTCTGCGCATCGCATTCGCCTTCCCACTTGCCGACCACGATCGTCGCGATCACGTTGCCGACGATATTGATCACCGCACGCGCCTCGGAGAGAAAGCGATCGACAGCCAGCAGCAACATCAGTCCTTGCAGCGGCAGTACGCCGGTCGCGGCCACCGTTGCGGCGAGCGTCACAAAGGCCGCGCCGGTGACGCCCGCTGCGCCTTTCGACGTCAGCAGCATCAAACCGAAAATGCTCGCCTGCTGAAGCCACGTCAGGTGCAGTCCATAGACCTGCTCGATGAACAACACGCTGATCGGCAGCGTCAACGCGACACCGGTCAGATTGAATGAATAGCTGGTCGGCAACACGAGTCCGACGACCGCGCGCGACACGCCGAGCCGATCGAGCTTGACCGCCAGTTCAGGCAGCACCGATTCCGACGACGAGGTCGCAAGCGCGATCAGGATTTCACTGCGGATATAGCGCAGGATCGGCATGAGACGCAGGCCGACGATACGGCATACGAGCGCGAGGACGATGCCCGTGAACAGCACGACGCTCGCATACGCAGTCAACACCAGTTTCGCCAGGGCAAGCAGCGTGGCGATGCCAAACGCACCGACCGTAAAGCCGATTGCGCCCAGCACGCCCAGCGGCGCGAACAGCATCACGATGCCCGTGACCTTGAACACGACCGTCGTCATCCGTTCCAGTCCCTCGACGATGGGTTGCCCCTTCTCACGCGAGAGCACCAGCGCGGTCCCGAACAGCACGGCCAGCACGAGAATCTGCAGCAGGTCGCCGTGCAGGAATGGGGCGAGCAGGTTGTTCGGGATCAGCTTGAAGAAAAAGCTCGAGAACGACGGCACGCTTTGTCCCGCTGTATATCGGGCAATTTCCCCGGATATGCCGCCGGTGGGTGGCGTGACACCGTCTCCGGGCCGCACGAGGTTGCCGATAATAAAGCCGAAGAGCAACGCGATCGTCGTGAGGATTTCGAAGTAAATGATCGCCTTGATGCCGATGCGGCCGACTTTGCGCATGTCGCCAACCTGCGCGATACCGGTCGTGATGATGAGAAATACGATCGGCCCGATGACCAGCTTGATCAGACCGATAAACATGTCCGCGAGCGGCCGCAATGCGACGCCAAGCTTCGGATCGATCCAGCCGACCAGGGCGCCGCATGCGACGGCGAACACGATCAGCAGATTCGGGTGTCTCCAGTAAGCGCGCCGGGCACGCTTACGCGGCACCGCATACGACGCGGGCGCCGTGTCATTGGTCAGACCCATCATGTCTCCTCCTTTTATAGTCGACGCGCAGCAGGCGCCGACGGCGGGGCTTTGTACGCAGCGGCGTGGCGTCCCGCCAGCCGGCGTGGACTGCCCGCCTGCTGTCAAACCCTCAGACGTGCGCGACCGTCTTCGGTGTGCGCCGGGCAAGCGCATTCGCGCAGGCGACTTCGAAGGCTCGTGTCATCGCGCCGACGTCGGCTCGCCCTGTACCGACGATGTCATACGCAACGCCATGCGCCGGGGTCGTATAGACGGCCTTGAGGCCGCCGGTCATCGTGACGCCTTCGCTAAAGCCCAGCAGCTTGGTCGCGATTTGCCCCTGGTCGTGATACATGATGACCACGCCGTCGAATTCGCCGTTGCGTGCCTTGATGAAGATGGTGTCGGACGGCAACGGACCCGTGCAGGGCAGCCCGGCTTCGCGCAACGCGTCGAGCGCCGGGCGGATCACGGTGATCTCTTCGTCGCCGAACAGGCCGTTTTCTCCTCCGTGCGGATTGAGTGCCGCCACGCCGATACGCGGCGAGGTCTTGCCTGCTGCTCGCAGCGTGTCATAGGCGAGGCGCACCGCGCCCTCGATACGCTCGGCTTTGACCATATCGACGGCTACGCGTAGCGCGACGTGCGACGTCACGCGAAACGTCGAGAACAGATTGATGATGTTGACCTCGCCAAAATACCCGACGTGCCCGGTCCAGTCCGCGAACATCTGATGTTCGTCGTGATAGTTCCAGCCGCCTTTATGCAGCGCCGCTTTATTCAAGGGTGCGAAGCAGATGCCGTCCAGTTCTCCGGCGAGCGCGAGGTCGGTCATGTACTTGAGCGTTTCGCCTGTGAGCCTGCCGGACTCGGCGGACAGCACGCCGCGCGGGAGTGTCTCCGGATCGATGTTGCCGAGGTCGATCAGCGGTACGGCTGCTGAGTCGAAGTCGGCCTCGCGCACGCTCCCGATCTTGCGATAAGCCAGCTCGACGCCGGCATCGCGCATGCCGAGCCGAAACACGCGCTCGTCGCCGATCACCAGCACGTTCGCCTGCGTGCGCGTGGCCGGGGAACCCAACAGCCTGGCAATCAATTCGGGGCCGATGCCGGTCACGTCGCCGAGCATGAGTCCGATAGTGGGTTTCATCGTTTTGTCTTCCTTGATTTTGGATGTTCGAGTGGTAGCAGGCGAAAAAAGTATAACGACGCAGCTCGCTTCTGATAATGCAATCTCAACTAAGCTATTATTAAATTCAATTAACAAGTAAAGGAGGCAACGCGATGGATCAGGTTTCCGATCTTTCGTTCTTTGTCCGTCTGGTCAAGCACGGCAGCCTGTCGGCATTGGCGCGTGAGCTCGGCGTCACGCCGCCGGCCATCAGCACGCGACTGTCGATCCTCGAGAAGAGGCTGGGTGTGCGTTTGTTGAATCGCACCACGCGGCGCCTGAGCGTCACGCAGGAGGGCGAGCTTTACCTGGAGAAAGGTTCGCGCCTGCTTGCCGAACTCGACGAGCTCGACGCGCAGGTGTCGAGCCGGCGAACCGAGCCCAAGGGGTTGCTGCGCGTGAATGCGACGTTTGGTTTCGGGCGGCGGCATATTGCGCCGGCCATCTCGGCATTCGTCGAGCGCTATTCGGAGGTCGAGGTGCAGCTCGTGCTGACAGACCGCGCGGTCAATCTGACGGATCAGGCGTTCGATGTCGGCATCTGGTTTGGCACCGTGCCCGATTCGCGCATGGTGGCGCGCAAGATTGCCGCGAACCGGCGTTTCCTGTGCGCGGCACCTGCTTATCTGAAACGCGCAGGCGCACCGGCGACGCCGCACGATCTGCAGCGCCATCAATGCATCGTGCTGCGCGAAAGCGACGCTACGTATGGCACCTGGCATCTTGCCCGCAGACGCAAGGAGGAGTCCGTCAAGGTACGCGGCCCGCTCAGCACCAACGACGGCGAAACTGCGCTCGCCTGGGCACTCAAGGGCCACGGCATTCTGATGCGTTCGGAGTGGGATGTCCGGCAGCATCTCGATTCGGGCGCGCTCCGCGAGGTCTTGCCCGAGTGGTCGTTGCCGCAGGCGGACGTCTACGCTGTGTATGGCGAACGGGCGAACCTTTCCGCGCGAGTCAGTGCACTGATCGACTTTCTGACCGACTGGTTCGCGCAAATGCGGAACTGGCAGACGGCGCGACCCAGGCGCGGGCGCGCGAAACCCGCCTGACCCGTTTGCGTCACCCCCTACCCATTCGGCGGTCACTTAAAATATTGACAGATTGTATGACAGGAATATAATCAGTTCGCATTGAGCTCAGCCGGACACCGGTTGTGCCACCACGATGGATGGAGACACGCCATGCTTGCTGAAGCCCGTATCGGGGCACGCCTCGACAGCGTTCCGCTGTCCCGCTTCCACTGGCGGTTGCTCGCGCTGATCGCGGCCGGCATGTATTTCGATTCGTTCGACATCTACATCGCCGGCACGGTGCTCGCTGCGATGATCCACAGCGGCGAATCTACGTTGCGCCTCAACGCGACGTTCGTGTCAGTGACCTTCGTCGGCATGATGGCCGGCGCGTGGCTGTCCGGCGTGCTCGGCGATCGCTACGGTCGACGCTTCTGTTACCAGTTCAATCTCGGCATCTACGGCTTCGCGTCGATTGCGGCGGCGCTCGCGCCGTCTATCTACTGGCTGATCTTTTTCCGTCTCGTGATGGGCGTCGGGATGGGGGCGGAGATCGTCGTCGGTTACGGCACGCTGAGCGAATTCATTCCGCCGAAGTGGCGCGGCCGTTTCGGCACGATCCTCAACCTCATCATCAATACGTCGCTGTTCCTGTCGACGTTTCTCGGCTGGCTGATCGTCCCGCATTTCGGCTGGCGCTGGATGTTCGCGATCGCCGGTTGCGGCGCGCTTGTCGTGTGGTTCCTGCGCAAGACGATGCCGGAGTCGCCGCGCTGGCTCGCATCGAAAGGACGCGAAGCCGAAGCACGCGAGATCGTGCAATCGATCGAAGCGGCAAGCGGCATCGCACCTTCGACCGAGGCGGTGTCGCCTCTGTCGGCGAAACTCGCCGCGCAAACACAGCAGGAGCCCGCACGCATTCGCGACCTCTTTGCACGCGGCATGCTCACGCGCACGGTCACCGCGATCACCGTGCTCGTCGCGCTGTTCATCGTGAACTATGCGTTCGTCAGCTGGATTCCGACCTTTCTCGTGAAGCAGGGCCACAGCGTGTCGAGTTCACTCGGCCTCACGGCGGTTATGTTCGCGGGCGGCCCAGTCGGTTCTCTGATTGCGTTTGCACTCGCGGAGCGCGTCGGACGGAAGTGGGGCACTGTGATGTTCTCGCTGATCTGCGCGGGGTTCGGCGTTGCCTATCCGTTCGCGCAGTCGGCGACGGCGATCACCGCACTGGGCTTCGCGATTACCGCATGCATCTACGTGCTGTCGTCGTTCAGCGTCGCGAGCTATGTGCCCGAATTGTTCCCGACTGCGCTGCGGCTGCGCGGCGCGGGCCTCGCGAATACGGTTGGGCGCGGCGTCAGCATTCTCGTGCCGTATGCGGTGGCTGCTGCGTACACGGGTCTCGGCATCGCTGGCGTGCTTGCGCTGATCGTCGGGACGCTGCTGGTGCAGGCGGTGATCGTCGGCGTGTTCGGCGTCGAGACGAAGCATCGCTCGCTCGAAGAAATCGCGGTCGAAGCGCAGGATGCCATGGCCGCCGGACGCGGCGAAGCGCGCGCAGGGGCCGCGCAGAGCTAGAACCGCCTGCCAACCGAATCGCACATCAGGATGGAGACACACATGAGTCAGCCGATCGAGCAGTACCGCATCTTCGCCGTCAAATACGCTTTTCACGATCGTCCCGCGCGCGACAACTTCATCGGCGGCGATCCGCACGATGTGTCGATGCCGCTCGATTACTTCGTCTGGGCCGTGGTCGGCGAATCGCGCGTGTTTCTCGTCGATAGCGGTTTCGATCAGACAGGTGCGCAGCAGCGGGGCCGCACGATCACGAATCCGGTCGACAGCGGTTTGCGGCAGATCGGCATTCGCCCCGAAGAAGTCGAGGACGTCATCATCACTCACATGCACTACGATCATGCGGGCAATCGCTCGATGTTCCCGCGTGCGCGCTATCACGTGCAGGATCGCGAGATGGCGTACTGCACCGGACGCTGCATGTGTCACCACCCGCTCAGTCATCCGTTCGAACCGGAGGACGTGAAGTCGATGGTAGGACGCGTGTTCGACGGTCGCGTGCAGTTTCACGACGGCGTGTCGCAGCTGGCGCCCGGTCTGAGTCTGCATTGGGTCGGCGGACATACGGACGGTCTGCAGGTCGTCCGTGTGCATACCGAACGCGGCTGGGTCGTGCTCGCCTCCGACGCGTCGCATTTCTACGCGAACATGGACGAGGCGCGGCCGTTTCCGGCGGTCTACAACGTCGGCGACATGCTCGAAGGATTCCGCGCGGTGCATCAGCTCGCCGATTCGCCTGCGCACGTCGTGCCGGGTCATGACCCGCAGGTTCTGCAGCGCTACGCGGCACATGACCGCGAAACCGAAGGCTGGATCGCGCGTCTCGATGTCGCGCCGCGCTGATCCGGAGCACGCCATGTCACTCGAAGGAAAAAGCGCGTTGATCACCGGCTCGTCGAGTGGGCTCGGCTTTGCGATGGCCGATGCGCTTGCACAGGCTGGCTGTCGTGTTGTGCTGCATGGGCTCGAACCTGTGTCCGATGGCACGCGCGCCGCGCAGACGCTGACGCAGCGCTACGGCGTTGACGCGCACTACGTGCAGACCGATCTCGCTGCGCCCGATGGTGCCGATCGTCTTGTCGAAGCGGCGAGCGCACATGTCGGCTCGGTCGACATCCTGATCAACAACGCGGTGATCCGTCACTTCTCGCCGGTCGAGACGTTGCCGCTCGCGCAGTGGAACACCGCGCTCGCGGTGAATCTGACGGCTGCGTTCCGCGCAATCCAGTTGACGCTACCCGCGATGCGCGCACGCGGCTGGGGGCGCATTTTCAACATGACGTCGGTGTACGGCGCGCGAGGCGTCGCGAATCGCGTCGATTACGTGACGACTAAAACCGCGTTGCTCGGTCTCACGCGCGCGGTTGCAATCGAGAACGTCGGCACCGGCATCACCTGCAACGCGATCTGCCCCGGCTCCGTATCGACGCCGAACATCGAAGGACGAATCACTGCATTGATGCAGGAACGTGGGATGAACCGCGACGACGCAGTGCGCGAATTCCTGCAAGGCAAGCAGCCGACCGGAGAACTCGTCGATGCGGCACACGTCGGCGCGATGGCGGTGTTTCTGTGCGGCGACGCGGCGAGCCAGATCACCGGCGCGATGATGCCGATCGAAGGAGGCTGGCTTGCAGCGTGAACCCGACCATGACGTGAATCGCGCGTCCGGACCGACCGCTGCATTGTCGGCGTTCGTCGCGAACACGCCATCGCAGGCGATACCTGATGCGGTGCGTTATGAAGCGAAACGCGCGCTCGTCAACTACTTCGCGGTGGCGCTCGCGGGTTGCGGCGATGTAGACATCGGCAATGCAGTCGACGTTTACAGCGGTTTCAGCAGCAGCGCGACGATCGGACTGATCGGCCGCACGGAACGAACCGACGTGCTGAACGCAGCCGCATTGAATGCGATGACGGCGAACGTCCACGACTTCGACGACACGCATCTGCCGACGATCATCCATCCGACCGCACCCGTCGCCGCCGCGCTGTTCGCACTCGCGGAAGATCTGCAGCACAAAGGCACGCCGTTAAGCGGCGAACGTTTCCTGACCGCGTTCGTACTCGGCGTCGAAGTGGAGTGCCGGATCGGCAACGCGGTGTCTCCAGGACACTATCGACGCGGCTGGCACATCACCTCGACGTGCGGCGTATTCGGCGCTGCCGCTGCCGCTGCGCACGTGATGTGTCTCGACGCGACACGCATCGGCTGGGCGATGGGGCACGCGTCCGCCCAGGCGGGTGGGCTTGTCGAGACGCTGGGCAGCATGTCGAAGAGTGTCAGCGTCGGCAATGCCGCGCGTAACGGCGTGGTGTCGGCGCTGCTGGCGGCGCGCGATGTGCGCGGTCCGGCGCACCCGCTCGAAGGCGAGCGCGGCTTTCTGCGCGTGACGTGCGACGAACCCGATTTCTCCGCGATCACCACGCAGCTTGGACACGACTGGGCATTGCAGTCGAACGCATACAAACCATACCCATGCGGCGTCGTGCTGAACCCGGTGATCGACGCGTGCCTCGCTTTGGCCCGCGACGAAGCGCTAAAGCTCGACGAGATCGCACGCGTCGAACTGACGGGACATCCGTTACTGCGTGCACGCACCGACCGGCCGAATCCGAAAAGCGGACGCGAAGCGCAGGTCAGCGCACAACACGCGGTCGCGGTGGCGCTTGCAACCGGCCGCGCAGGGCTCGCCGAATTCAGCGATGCGGCAGTAGCCGATCCTGCATTAAGCGCATTCGGCGCACGCGTCGCATTCGTCGACGACCCGCAATTCGAAGTGGAGTCCGCACAGGTCGTGCTGCATCTCGTGTCGGGCCGCACGCTCGCGTGCAAGGTCGATGCGGCGCGCGGCAGTCTCGCCGCGCCGCTCACGGATCACGAACTGGAAGCGAAGCTCGCGACGCTGGCGGCATACGGTGGCTCGACGGTCGATCCGCAGCCGCTGCTCGCGTCGCTGTGGTCACTGGACGCGGCCGACGACGCATCGACACCGATGCGCGCCGCACAGCCCACGCTCAATCGATATTCAACTTGAACGAGAAAGGAACCAACATGGCAGAGCAAAAATGGATCGGATTTGTCGGCGTCGGCGTGATGGGCCGGCCGATGGCACATCGCCTGATCGCCGCGGGTCATTCGCTGATCGTCTACGACCGCGATGCGGCCGCTGTCGAAGCATTGAAGGCAGAAGGCGCACGCGTCGCTTCGAACGTACGTGAAGTCGCGGACACCGCACGGATCGCATTCACAAGCCTGCCGACGCCCGCGATTTTCCGCGACGTCGCACTCGGCGAAGGCGGCCTTTCGGGCGGCAGCGCATTGAAAGTGCTGGTCGATCTGTCGACGGTCGGTTCGCGGATGGAACAGGAAGTCGCGAAGGGACTGCTCGAAAAAGGCATCGACACGGTCGACGCACCGGTGAGCGGCGGCGCAGCCGGCGCGCAGAAGGGCACGCTCGCGATCATGGCTGCGGGCAAGCGCGAAGCGGTCGACGAAGTGCGTCCGCTGTTCGAAGTGCTCGGCAAGCTGTTCGTCGTCGGCGAGCAGCCGGGGCAGGCGCAACTGTTGAAGCTGTTGAACAACATGCTGTCGTCGACGGCGCTTGCGATCACGTCGGAAGCGTTTGTCGCGGGCGTGAAGGGCGGGCTCGATCCGGACGTGATGATGGAAGTCATCAACGCGGGCAGCGGCAAGAACGGCGCGACGCTCGACAAGTTTCCGAAGCACGTGCTGCCGCGCACATTCGATTTCGGTTTTCCGATCGCGAGCGTGTGCAAGGACATCGGGCTTGCTGTCGATGAATGCCAGGCGCTCGGTGTGCCGATGTGGCTTGGCAACACCGCGCGGCAGATGTGGAACGTCGCTGCCGCGCAGGGCGGTCGTACGCGCGACATGACGGAGCTGGTGCGCTACGTCGAGCAGTGGTCGTCCGGCGATGCGCCTGCGGACTGATCTGCAATTGAGATACCCTTGATCGGTCCATTCCGGACCATCCAACTGGAGACCTGATCCCATGATCGTCGAAATGCGAATCTACCATTGCGCGCCCACCCGTCTGCCGGCGTTGCTCGACCGTTTCTCGAACATCACGCTCGCCTTCTTCGATAAATACGGCATCAAGCAGATCGGCTTCTGGACGACACTCGCCGGCCCGAGCAATCACTCGCTGACCTACCTGCTGCAATGGGAAAGCCTCGCCGAGCGCGAGCAGAAGTGGAACGCATTCCAGGCCGACGCGGACTGGATCGCGAAGCGCGCGGCGACCGAGGCCGAACGGCCGATCGTCGAGCGGATCGAAAACCAGCTGCTGACGCCGACCGCGTTTTCAGCGCTGCGCTAACCGCGCGACTCACGAGGAGAGCATGCAGATGGTTCGACCACTTCGACCGCAGCGCATCGGCTTTATCGGCCTGGGCATGATGGGCACGCCGATGGTGCTGTGTCTCGCGAAGGCAGGCTTCGACGTGTTCGTCGCCGATACCGACGAAGCACGCGTCGCCGCTTTGAGCGTTGGCGAGCGGGTCCAACCGCTGCATGCGGATGACGCAGCATCGCTCGACGTATTGATCACGATGCTGCCGAATTCGGCGATCGTCGAGCATGTGCTGCTCGGCGAAGGCGATAGTTGGAGCACGCGCCTTCAGCGCGGCGCAACGGTCATCGACATGAGTTCGTCGGAACCGGCGCGTTCGCGTGCACTCGGCGCGACGCTCGGCGACGCGGGCCTCGATTATCTCGACGCGCCGGTGTCAGGCGGCGTGAAGAAAGCCACCGACGGCTCGCTCGCGATTCTCGTCGGCGGCGAGGCGGCGGTACTCGAACGCGTGCGTCCGGTGCTCGATGCGATGGGCAAGAGCGTGCTGCACATCGGCGCAGCAGGTGCGGGCCATGCGGCGAAAGCGCTGAACAACTACGTATCGGCTGCTGGACTCGTCGCGACCGTCGAAGCGTTGCAGGTGGCTCGTCGCTTCGGCATCGACCCGGCAACGATGACCGACGTACTCAACGCATCGACGGGGCGCAGCAACACGTCGGAGAACAAGGTGCGTCAGTTCATGCTGAGCGGCACGTTCGCGTCGGGCTTCGCGCTGCAACTGATGAACAAGGATCTGAAGATCGCGCGTGCGCTGGCCGAATCGCTCGACTACCCGATGGAACTCGGCGAAACCTGCACGGCGATGTGGGATCGCGCCGCACAGCATTCGACACCCACGACCGATCACACCGAAATGTACCGGCTACTTTCCGGAGAGGCGTCATGACGCAAGTGAACCCGGCGCTGCTGGCGCATGCGGCGCAGTGCTACATCGATGGGCAATGGGTCGAACCGGCCGCACCACGCTGGTTAGACATGGTGGACCCGGCGACCGAGGCACCGATCGGCCGGCTCGCGCTCGGCAACGAAGCGGATGTCGATCGCGCGGTGACCGCTGCGCGGCGCGCGTTTCCTGCTTACGCGGAATGGAGCGTCGCGGACCGCATCGCGTTGCTGAAGCGCATCGTCGCGCTGTACGAAGCACGTGTGGATGCATTCGCCGATGCGATGCGCGTCGAGATGGGCGCACCGGCCGCGTTCGCGAGGACCGGTCAGGCCGCACGCGGACCGGCGCATCTGAATGCGTTGATCGACGTGCTCGAACGTTTCGCCTTTGACACGCAGCAGGGCACGACGCGACTGCGTCAGGAGCCGGTCGGCGTGTGCGGCTTGATCACGCCGTGGAACTGGCCGATCAACCAGATCGTCGTGAAGATTGCGCCGGCACTCGCGGCCGGCTGCACGATGGTGCTCAAACCAAGCGAGTATTCGCCGCTGTCCGCGCTGCTGTTCGCCGAAGTGCTCGACGAAGCAGGCGTGCCGCCCGGCGTGTTCAATCTCGTGAACGGCGATGGCCCTGGAGTAGGTGCGGCGATTGCCGCGCATCCGGGCATCGACATGGTGTCGTTCACCGGCTCGACGCGCGCCGGCATTCTGGTCGCGAAGCTCGCAGCGGAAACGGTCAAGCGCGTCGCGCAGGAACTCGGCGGCAAGTCCGCGAACATTCTGCTCGACGACGTCGATCTCGAACACGCAGTGACGCGCGGCGTCGCCGGATGCTTCACGAACTCGGGCCAGTCGTGCTCGATTCCGACGCGCATGCTCGTGCCGCGTCATCTGATGAACGACGCCGCGCAGATCGCAAAGCGCGCGGCCGAAACGTACCGCACCGGCGCACCGGACGATGCTTCGACGCAACTCGGACCGCTCGTCAACGGCAATCAGTTCGAGCGCGTGCAGGCGCTGATTCACAAGGGTATCGACGAAGGTGCGCGGCTCGTCACGGGCGGCCCAGGTCGTCCGGAAGGCCTCACGCGCGGCTGGTACGTGCGACCGACGGTGTTCGCCGACGTGACGCCGGACATGACCATCGCGCGCGAGGAAATCTTCGGGCCGGTGCTGTCGATGATGCCGTACGACACCGAGGAACAAGCGATCGAGATCGCCAACGGCACCGACTACGGTCTCGCCGCATACGTGCAGTCGGCGGATATCGAACGCGCACGGCGCGTCGCGCGGCAACTGCGCGCGGGTGGCGTGCATCTGAATTACCCGGCGGCGGATTTTCATGCGCCGTTCGGCGGCTACAAGCGCTCGGGCAACGGCCGCGAGTGGGGCGAAGCGGGACTGCGCGAGTATCTGGAGAACAAGTCGATCGTCGGTTACGGCAACGATTGATTGGGTGCGCGGCTGGGTCGCAAAAAATTTTGCGCTTTTCGATTGTCCGACAATCGGGCGCGCAGACAGTGGGTGAGGCATCGCACCGCATCGCGACGCGATGATCGCAGAACGAACGATGGAGATCGATCAGATGGAAGACAACGAACGTTTCGAACGCGGCTTCGAAAACCGCAAGGAAGTGCTGGGCGACGCACACGTCGAGAAATCGTGGGCGAATGCCGACGATTTCAACCGGCCGATGCAGAAGTTCGTCACCGAGAGCTGCTGGGGCGATATCTGGGGCGACCGCACGCTGTCGTTCAAGACACGCAGCATGCTGAACCTCGGGATGCTGACCGCGATGAGCCAGCACCATGAACTCGCGGTGCACGTGAAGGGCGCGCTGCGTAATGGTGTGACGCGTGACGAGATTCGCGCGGTGTTGATGCAGGCGGGGGTGTATTGCGGTGCGCCGCTGGCGCTTGCGGCGTTTCGCGTCGCGACGGAGGCGATCAAGGCATATGAAGCTGAGGTGGGTTCGGTGGGCTAGGAAGACGTAGATATAAACCGCGCAGGCGGGCCACGCGCCGCAACTATAGCGGCGCGGGATAGATACTTGGAGACAGAAACATGAAGGCACTGACGGCAAGCGAAATAACCCAAAGCGACGCAGAAAGATCGATCGACGAGAAACGACGCAGCGCAATCAAAGGCGCGTTCTTTTCCGAATTCATCGACATGTTCGACATTTACCTGCCGGTGGTCGTGCTGTCGCCGGTGCTGTTTTTCTTCCAGCCGCCACATCTCACAGGCGGCGTGCAGGCGATTCTCGCGTCGCTGGTGTTCATCACGACGCTGCTCGGCCGACCGGTCGGCGCGCTGCTGTTCGGGATGGTCGCGGACAAGGTCGGGCGGCGTAAGGCATCGATCTATTCGGTGAGCGGCTTCGGTGTCGTCACGTTGCTGATCGCGCTGCTGCCAGGCTACGAAAGCATCGGCATCCTGTCGTACTGGCTGCTCGTGCTGCTGCGTTTCGTCGACGGGATTTTTCTAGGCGGCGGTTATACGGGCGCGATGCCGCTCGCGATCGAGTATTCGAAGAAGTCGCAGCGCGGCTTTGTCGGCGGCTTCATCATCGCGGGCTTTCCGGCTGCGTACGTGACGATCAATCTCGTCGCGATGCTGATGTTCGTCATCACGCCGCTGAACGGCCCGCATTCGCCGTACGTGCAGTGGGGCTGGCGCGTGCCGTTCGTGCTCGGCGCGGTGCTCGCGGGTTTTCTGGCGTTTTACTACATCCACAAGGTCGCGGAATCCGAAGTGTGGCAGAGCGAAGCGGGCGATAAACCCGCCGTCGAAAAACTCCCGCTGTCCGATCTGCTGCGCGGCAAGAGCGCGCGCAACCTGGTGCAGGTGCTGCTGCTGATGACGGGCTTCTGGCTCACGCAGAACATCATCACGATCTTTCTGCCGACGGGCCTGTTGCTGCATACGCTGCATCTGACCGGCTTCGAGATGACGCTGACATTGATGATCACGTACTTCGTGCTGTTTTTCAGCTATATCGCGTCGGGGTTGATCGGTCAGCGGATCGGCCGACGCACGTTCTTCGTGATCGTCGGCCCGCTGATCGCGACGGTCGGTGCGGCGCTGATGTACGTGCTGTCCACCGCCGATAACCTCGGCTTGCCCGCGATCATCGCGCTCGTCTGCGTGCTCGCGGTGCTGGTCACGTCGCCGTGGGGCGTGATCGTCACGTACATCAACGAGCGCTTCGTTACCGACGTGCGCGCAACCGGCTTCGGCGTCGGTTTCAGCCTGTCCGTGATCATCCCTTCGTTCTACGCGTTCTACATGAACTGGCTCGGCGCGCTGATGCCGTTGCGCGTGACGCCGGTCGTGCTGCTGTGTATCGGCGGATTGATCGGCATGATCGGCGCGTTGATGGGACCGGAAACGAAGGACGTCGATTTCTGATTTGAATTTGAGTGATGCAACAGGGAACACCATGAACAGGGAACGCATTGGTTTTATCGGCCTCGGCAACATGGGCGGCCGGATGACGAAACGGCTCGTCGATGCTGGGCTCGACGTACTCGGCTACGACGCGACGGCGGGACGCGCGGAAGCAGCCGGTGCGCGGGCGGCTGCATCGATCGAGGAGGTGGTCGCCTTCGCCGACGTGATCCTGCTGTCGCTGCCGGACAGCAAGGTCGTCGAGGCGGTGATCGAAGGTAACGGCGGCGTGCTTGCACATGCACGTCGCGGACAGACCGTCGTCGATCTGAGCACGGCTGCCGCGAGTTCGACGATCCGGTTGCACGCGCGGATGCGGGAAGCGGGCGTGCAGTACATCGACGCCGGCATCTCGGGCGGCGCGGCAGCGGCGGAGAAGGGCACGCTGACGCTGATGGTCGGCGGCGACGCGGCCGCGATCGATGCGATCGACTGGGCCTTCAAGCCGATCGCATCGAAGGTCGTGACGATGGGCGAGAGCGGCGCGGGTCACACGACCAAGCTGCTGAACAACTTCCTGAACGCGGTGAGTCTCGCCGCGACCGCGGAAGTGATGGTCGCCGGCAAGCAGGCCGGCCTCGATCTGCACAAACTGCTCGACGTGCTGAACAGCAGCAGCGGCGTGAACTTCGCGACATTGAACCGCTTTCCGAAGATCGTCGACGGCGATTATCTGGAAGGCGGCCTGACGAGCAAGCTGATGACGAAGGACGTCGTGCTGTACATCGATCGCGTTCGCGAACTCGGCGTCGCATCGCTGAATTCGGCGGGACCGCTCGCGAGCTTCGGGCTCGCGACGGCGCTTGGCTACGGCGATGTGATCAGCAACCGGGTCGTCGATGCGATCGGCGATGCGTCGGGCGGCGTGCGGCTTCACTCATCCACTCATTGATCCAGTCATTGAAAAGGAGCAGGACATGAAGGTATTTCACGGACGCCAGGAAGGCGCCGCATCGGAACAGCGCTCGGCCACGTTCAGCGGCGTCGTCTACGCCGACCCGGTCATGCCGACGACGGACACCGTCACGATCGGCAACGTGTTCTTTTCGCCGGGCGCGCGCACGTACTGGCATCACCACGAGCAGGGGCAGGTGCTGCAGGTGACGTCGGGTTGCGGATGGATCTGCGTCGAAGGCGGCGAGCCGCAGATGATCCGCCAGGGCGATGTGGTGTGGATCGGCGCGCACGAACGGCACTGGCACGGCGCCGCGACGTCGAGCTATATGGTGCATACCGCGACGTCGCTCGGCAAAACGGTGTGGGCGGAAGAAGTGCCTGAGGAAACTTATCTGCGCTCGACTGGCGCGGTGAAGTGAGCTCGCATTTACGCATGAAAACGCAGGAGCAACGATGAGCTTGAGCGAACGGCAGCAGCAGGTGAAGGACGCGTTTATCCGCACGCATCGAACGTGGGATGCACGCTGGGAAAGTCTGCTGCGGCTCGACGCGGAGTTTGTCGACGCGTACCTGCAGTTTTCCGGCGTGTCGTGGAAGCACAATCATCTGGACGACAAGGTCAAGGCGTTCGTCGCGATCACGGTGTGCGCGGCGGCCACACATCTGTATCTGCCTGGCGTGCGGCAGCATCTCGGCGCGGCGGTGTCGTTCGGCGCGACCCGCGAGGAACTGGTCGAGGTGCTCGAACTCGCGAGCACCGTCGGCATCCATGCGGCTAACGTCGGTGTGCCGGTGCTGCTCGAAGTGCTGCAGGAAGAAGGGTTGCGTAACGAAGCAGAACCGCTCGATGCGCGTCGCGAAGCATCGAAGCAGCGCTTCATCGAGAACCGTGGTTACTGGCATGCGTCGTGGGAAGGGCTGCTCGAACTGGACCCGGATATGTTCGACGGTTACGTCGAGTTTTCATCGGTGCCGTGGCGCAAGGGCGTGCTCGAGCCGAAGGTCAAGGAGCTGATGTACTGCGCGTTCGATGCGGCCGCGACGCATCTGTACGTGCCGGGTTTGAAGCTGCACATGCGCAACGCGCTGCGTTACGGCGCGACCGCCGGCGAGATCATGGAAGTGCTCGAGATCGCCAGCACGCTCGGTATTCACGGTGCAATCGAGGCGGCGCCGCTCGTCGAAGCCGCGCTCGATCGCGCGGCGGTGATGCGCGGTGTGTAGCATGGCGTTTAGCACGGCCGCGTGTCGGCGGTGCGACGGTCGTCAGCGCCGATGGATTCTTGTATCATCCGGATGAACTATTGTCTGACGGGAATACAATAATGTCGGAAGATCTGGGCCTCGTGCGACCTGAGACGCTGCGTCACCGGGTCGAGAACGTGTTGCGGCAGGCGATCATGACCGGGCACTACGCGCCGGGTGAACGGCTCGTCGAGCGCGAGCTGTGCGAATCGCTCGGCGTGAGCCGCACGTCGGTGCGTGAGGCGCTGCGTCGCCTGGAGGCGGAGAAGCTTGTGCGCAACGTGCCGCACAAGGGGCCGGTGGTCGCGATCATGTCGAAGGAAGACGCGCACGAACTGTACGCGTTGCGCGGACTGCTGGAAGGGTTCGCGGCGCAGGAGTTCGCGCGGGTCGCGAGCGAGCCGGCGATCGAACAGTTCGGCCAGGCCGCGAAGAAACTGCGCGCGGAAGCGACCGCGCAGAATCAGGCCGGTGTGCTGCAGGCGAAGACCGAGCTATACGACGTGCTGCTCGACAACTGCGGCAACTCGCTCGTCAAGGAAGTGCTGACCAGTCTCTATTCGCGCGTGAACCTGCTGCGCGCGACATCGTTGATGCATCCCGACCGTCTGCCGACCAGCCTGCGCGAAATCGACAAGCTGCACAAGGCATTGAAGGCCCGCGACAGCGACGCGGCTCGCGAGGCTGCGAGCCTGCACGTTGCGAATGCGGAGAAGGCGGCGATGCGGATGCTGGATCAGTCGGAAGAGGATGCGGCTTAAGTTGCATCTTCCTGCGATAGTTACGCCGACACCCTGAACACCGCCACCGCCTGCCGCAGCGAATTCGCCTGCCCATCGAGCGCGGCCGCTGCAGCCGCAGCTTCTTCGACCAGCGCGGCGTTCTGCTGCGACACCTGATCCATCTGCGACACCGCGCGATTGACCTGCTCGATCCCGTCGCGCTGTTCGTCCGATGCGGCCGCGATCTCGTTCATGATCGCGGTGACGTGAGAGATCGCCTGACGGATCTCCTCCATCGTTTCGCCTGCGGTACCGACGAGACGCGCGCCCGTGTTGACCCGTTCCACCGAGTCGCCGATCAGTTCCTTGATCTCGCGCGCCGCGACGCCCGCGCGTTGCGCGAGCGAACGCACCTCGCCCGCGACGACCGCGAAGCCGCGCCCCTGATCGCCTGCGCGCGCCGCTTCGACGGCCGCGTTCAGCGCGAGGATGTTGGTCTGGAATGCAATGCTTTCGATCACGCCGGTGATGTCCGCGATCTTCTGCGAGCTGCGATCGATCTCACCCATCGTATCGACGACATTGCCGACCACCGTCGCGCCGCGCACGGCGATGTCGTTTGCGTTGCCGGTCAGCGTTTGCGCTTCACGTGCGTGATCGGCGTTCTGCTTCACCGTCGATGTGAGTTGCGCCATGCTCGCGGCGGTCTGCTGCAACGATGCGGCCTGTTCCTCGGTGCGTTGCGACAGGTCGTCGTTGCCGGCGGCGATCTGCCGCGTCGCGGTGACGATCGACTCGGAACTGTGCATCACGTTGCGCACGGTTTGCGTGAGGCTGCCCTGCATCGTCTTCAGTCCATCGACCAGCTTGCCCATTTCATCCTGCGAGCGCGAATCGTGCGCGACGTGCGCGTTGAGCTGGCCGGTCAGATCGCCAGATGCGATGCGCCGCAGATGATCGAGCACGTTCGCGAGCGGTGCCGAGATCGAACGATGCAGTCCGAGCGCGCATGCGACGCAGGCGGCGAGCCCGATCGCGATCAGCACGCCCGCGACGATACGTAGCGTGTGAAAGCGCTGCTGTGCCGCGTTGAACGCGTGCTGCCCGCTGTCCATCTTCCATGCGGCGAGCGCATCCGAACTTTTCGTGAGTGCAACCGACAATGCGGGCACACTTTTCATCACGAGGTCATCGGCGGTGGCGTGGTCGCCGCGTTTCAGCGCGTCCATCATCGGTACGATGGCCTGCTGCACGAGTGCGGTGCGTGCGGCAGTGACGGCGTCTGCGAGCGGTTGTTCTTCGGGTTCGTGCTGCTGCGTGCTGTAGTCGTGCCACGCGCGGTCCGAGATATCGAGGTAGCTCTGAGCCTTGTCGATCAGTTGTTGTGTGCCGGACGCTTCCGGATGCAGCAGCACGCGATCGAGCGTGGTGCGTACGATCGTCAGGTTCAGGTTCGCCTTGCCGACCGCAATCGACGACGACAGCTGGTTGGAATACGCGTAGTCGAGCTCGTTGCTCGAGTTGTGCATGTCGAACTGCGCGAGCAGGCCGATTGCGACGATCAGCGCGCCGAGCAGGACCATGGTGGCGCGCAGGCGGGCAGAAATGGAGAGGCGTGAGAACATGTCGGGGCGGGTCGGTGGTGATAAAAACCCTGCCGCGCGAGAACGTGCGGGCAGGTGATTTGCCGCTGGGTTGCCCCTGCTGATAACGGCATTTCAGCTGCCCGACTTGAGTGTTTCGACGAAGAAATTCCGTGTGCCGACGCGCCCGCGTCAGTGCGGATGTGCCTGTGCGGTATCGAGTGCGCCGTGGCCCACATTCGCCTGTTCGAGCGCCGCCGGTTGCAGCGTGCCGTCCAGGATGGCTTTCGCTGTTGTGCGGTCTAGTGCGCCTTCCCAGCGGGCCACCGCGAGCGTCGCGACGCCGTTGCCGATCAGGTTGGTGACGGCGCGCGCCTCGTTCAGAAAGCGGTCGACGCCGAGCAGCAGCACGAGTCCGGACACCGGAATCCGGTGCATCGATGCGAGCGTCGCGGCCAGTGCGACGAACCCCGCGCCCGCGACGCCGGCCGATCCCTTCGACGTCAGCAGCAACACACCGAGCACGAGCAGCTGGTCCCAGATGGTCAGCGGAATGTTCATCGCCTGCGCGACGAAGATGGCGGCCATCGTCAGGTAGATCGACGTGCCGTCCGCGTTGAACGTGTAGCCCGTGGGCAGCACCATGCCGACGACCGAGCGCCGGCAGCCGAGCTGTTCGAGCTTCACGAGCATCTGCGGCAACACCGCTTCGGTCGACGCGGTGCCGAACGTGATCAGGATTTCATCCTTGATGTAGCGCAGGAACTTCCAGAGCGACAGCCCGCAGAGTTTCATGATCGCGCCGAGCACGATCACGATGAATACGATCGACGTCAGGTACACGCAGAACATCAATTCGCCGAACGATTTCAGCGTGCCGATGCCGTAGCGTCCCACGGTGAACGCAATGCCGCCGAATGCGCCGATCGGCGCGACGTGCATCACGATCCGCACGACACCGAACATCCCCTGCAGGAACATGTCGAGCATGTCGACGAGCGGGGCAGTGCGTTTGCCGAGCTGCGCGAGCGCGATCGCGAACAGCACCGAGAAGAAAATCACCGCGAGCATGTTGCCGTTCGCGAACGCGCCGACCACCGTCGACGGCACGATGTTCATGAAGAAATCGAGCATCCCGTGCTCTTTCGCAATGTGCGTGTAGCTCGCGATCGCGGAGCCGTCGATGTGCGCGGGATCGATGTTCATCCCGGCGCCGGGCTTCAGCAGATTGACGACGAGGAGCCCGATCACGAGCGCGAACGTCGACACGACTTCGAAGTAGAAGAGCGCCTTGATGCCGACGCGGCCGGCCTCGTGAATGTCGTTCATTCGCGCGATGCCGACCACCACCGACGCGAAGATGATCGGCGCGAGCAGCATCCGGATCAGCTTGATGAAGATGTCGCCGAGCGGCTTCATCTGCGCGCCGAATTCCGGGCTTACGTGGCCTACGATTACGCCTATGACGATGCCGATTAGCACCTGGACGTAGAGTTTCGAGAGGGTTCTTTTGATCTGTTGCATACGAGTGTCTCCTGTCGATCGGAGTTAGCGCTTTAGCGCTTACTCCGATCCCATGCCGGAGTTGGCGCTTCAGCGCCGTACTCCGGCAGTCGGCCCCAGTCGGCGCTTTAGCTCTTACCCGGGCCCCAGCCTCCCTGCGTGCGCATTCGCTACATCAACCTCTCACTCCGCAATCTTCCGCATCTCCGCATACAGATCGCTCTTCCCCTCAAACCCGATACCCGGCAAATCCGGCATCGTGATGGTCCCGTTCTCGACCTTGACGCCATCGGGGAACCCACCAAACGGCTGGAACAGATCCGGGTACGACTCATTACCGCCGAGCCCCAAACCCGCCGCGATATTCAGCGACATCTGATGCCCGCCGTGCGGAATGCAGCGCGTGCGCGACCAGCCGTGCTGATGCAGCATGTCGAGCGTGCGCAGGTATTCGACGAGCCCGTAGCTGAGCGCGCAATCGAATTGCAGCCAGTCGCGATCCGGGCGCATGCCGCCGTAGCGGATCAGGTTGCGCGCGTCCTGCATCGAGAACAGATCCTCGCCGGTGGCCATCGGCTTGTCGTAGTAGTTGCGCAGCGCGGCCTGCAGTTCGAAGTCGAGCGGATCGCCCGGTTCCTCGTACCAGAACAGGTCGTACTGCGACAGCGCCTTCGCGTACTGGATCGCGGTGTCGAGATCGAAGCGGCCGTTCGCATCGACGGCGAGTTTCTGGCCGTCCTGCAGCACTTCCATGATCGCGTCGATGCGGCGCAGGTCGTCGTCGAGCGACGCGCCGCCGATCTTCTTCTTCACGACCGTATAGCCGCGGTCCAGATAGCTGCGCATTTCGTCCTGCAGCTTGCCCATGTCCTGACCGGGGTAGTAGTAGCCGCCCGCCGCGTAGACGAACACCTTGCGGTCCGGCACGCCGTTGCCGTAACGATCCGCGAGCAGCTGGAACAGCGGCTTGCCGGCGATCTTCGCGACCGCGTCCCAGATCGCCATGTCGATCGTGCCGATCGCGACCGAACGCTCGCCGTGACCGCCGGGCTTTTCGTTGCTGAACATCGTCGCCCAGATCTTGTGCGGATCGAGGTTGTCGCCGCTGTCGTCGACGAGCGATGCGGGATCGGCGGCGAGCACGCGCGGAATGAAACGCTCGCGCATCAGCGTGCCTTGACCATAGCGGCCGTTCGAGTTGAAGCCGTAGCCGATCACCGGCTTGCCGTCGCGGATCACGTCGGTGACCACGGCGACGAGACTCAACGTCATCTTGCTGAAGTCGATATACGCGTTGCGGATCGACGAGCTGATCGGTACGGTTTTTTCCCGGATTTCGACAATCTTCATTTCTGTTCCTCTGGACGGCTGCGCGACGGGTGCGCATCAAAACGATAAGAGGCCACCAGATTACGTCGTGAAGGACGCGTTAGAATTCAGCCGGATTCACTAGAGATTTCATTTTTTGTGAAAACTGACGTCACGTCCGATTTCGCTTTTTTCGTGCTGCTGGCTCGCTACGAGAGTCTGTCGGCGGCTGCGCGTGCGCTCGATCTGACGCCGCCCGCCGCGACGCGCCGGCTCGCGCAGATGGAAGAAAAGCTCGGTGTGCGGCTCGTCAACCGGACGACGCGCACGGTCAGCCTGACGCCCGAAGGCGAGACCTACCTGGAGCACGCGACGCGTATCCTCGCGCAGGTGCGGGAGATGGAGGACGCGGTATCGAGCAGTCGCGCGTCGCCGCGCGGGCTGCTGCGCGTGAACGCGACGCTCGGCTTCGGACGCACGACGATCGCGCCGCTCGTGTCGAAGTTCGCGAAGCGTTTCCCGGATGTGGAGGTTCAGTTCGAAGTGACGGACCGGCCGATCGATCTGGTCGAGCACGGCTTCGACGTCGCGATCCGCTTCGGCGAATTACCGGACCAGCGGCTCAACGCGCGCCGCATCATGTCGAACCGGCGTTTTCTGTGCGCGTCGCCGGCGTATCTCGAACGTCATGGCACGCCGTCGAATGCCGCCGATCTCGCGAGCCATCGCTGCATCGTCCATCGACAGAACGACGACGCGTACGGCATCTGGCGTTTCGTGCGGGACCAGCACAGCGAGGCCGTGAAAGTGCACGGCAATCTGTCGAGCAACGACGGCGACATCGTGCTCGGCTGGGCGCTCGATGGGCACGGCATTCTCATTCGCTCGGAGTGGGATCTCGTGAAGTATCTGAAGAGCGGCCGGTTGAAGGTCGTACTGCCGGATTTCGTGCTGCCCGATGCGGATCTGTTCGTCTACTATCCGACGCGGCAGAATCAGCCTGCGCGAACGCGTGCGTTTATCGATTTTCTGGTCGAGCATTTCGAGCCGCAGACAAGCGCGCGAAACTGAACGCAACTGTCGCGCGATGCGCGGTCAGCGGCTTTCGATTCCTGCGGTACAGCGGGCGATTGCTGCTTCGACGAGCGTTTCTGTTGCCGAGAGTGCATCGTCGCGCTCGGCGGCGCTCGCGGTACCGTAACGCTGTTCGAGGGCCCGCAGGGTGCGGCCCAACTCTTCTTCGCCGACGATCAGCAGCGCCCCAGCCATCTTGTGCAGGACGCGCATGAGTCTCGTTGTGTCCGCTGCGGCGTGCGCGGCACGCACGGCGGCCCAGTCGGTCGACAGACTGGTGGCGAGCAGGCGGGCCACCTCCTGATCTGGCGGAGGCGCGTGACGCGTGCGTGCGCTTGCCGGGTCGTCAGGAAAACAGCGGTTGATCGCTGCGCACAACGCTACCATCGACGATGGCTTGATCAGTACGTCGGCAATGCGGTGCCGGTATCCGCGAACCGACTCTTCCCAGCCGATGTCCGCCGTGGTCAGGATGACCGGCGTGTCGAGCGCGACAGTCGCGAGTGCTTCGGCGAACAGGCGCTCGTCCGCCTGCGGCATGCTGAGGTCGGTGAGGATCAGATCGTAGTCCTCGTTCATCACGTGGTTCATCCCTTCGTCGCCGTCGGCGGCCACGTCGACGCGGTCGATGCCGAGCGCCGCCAGCTGGCTGACCAGCACGTGCCGGCAGACGGTATCGTCATCGGCGACCAGCACGCGGATCGCGCGCAGATCGTTGCGTACCGATGCGAGGCTCGGCGTCTCGATGTGCGCGAGTGCGTCGTCTGCGTCACCGGCAATCGCGTTCCACGCGACGCGCGTCGCGTCGAACGCATACGCGGACACGATGTACGCGCCGCTGGCGACGATTTGCGGATGCAGCGGCCCATCGTCGGCGACGACGAGATGGACATCCGGCATCGCAGCCTCGGACGGCACATGGCTCGCGACGAGCACGCGCAGTGCGCCGCGCGTCTCTGCGGCTGCCGCGAGCGCATCGGCTGCGGGGATCACCTGAACCGGCCATCCGGCTGCGCCGAGCACGTCGACGAGATCGTTCGGACAATCCGCGCGATCGAGCACGACGACCGCTCGACGGCCATGCGATGCGGGCCAGTCGTACGGTGTGTCGGGCGTGCCGCTCCACGCGAGCGGAATATGCAGCGAAAAGGTGCTGCCCACGCCGGGTGTGCTGCGTACGTGGATCTCGCCGCCCAGCAGATCGCAGATTCGCTTGCACAGCGCGAGTCCGAGTCCGGTGCCGCGCAGCATGCCCGTGCGCGACGACGACGGGCTCTGTACGAACGGGTCGAAAATGCTCGCGAGGTCGCGCGACGCGATTCCCAGGCCCGTATCCGACACGTCGATCTCGACGCAGTCGCGGCTGTCCGGCATGCGCGCGCGGCGGCACGACACGCTGATCCGGCCTCGCGGCGTGAACTTGAGCGCGTTGTGCAGCAGGTTCAGCACGACCTGCCGCATCAGGCGTTCGTCGCCGAATGCGCGTGCGCCGTCGTCCGCTACCGAATAGTTGATGCGCACGCCCTGCGCGGTAGCCAGCGGCAGCGACGACAGCACGACTTCTTCGACGAGCGTGCGCAGACTGAAGAGTGTCGAACGAGGTTGAAACAGTTGCGCGTCGATCTTCGAGAAATCGAGCGCGTTGTCGAGCAGCGTCAACAGCGAACCAAACGATTGCCGTACGACGCTCACGCGTTCGCGCTGCCGGAAATCCGCCGACGCGTGCGCGAGCAGTTCGAGGTTGGACAGCGCGCCATGCAGCGGCGTGCGGATCTCGTGGCTCATGATCGCCAGAAAATCGCTCTTCGCGCGGTTCGCTTCCTCGGCGGTGGTCTTTGCCTCGTTCAGCAGCGCTTCGGTCTGACGGCGTGCCGTCATGTCGTAGATCGCCAGCAGCAGGATTTCGGTGCCCGCGTAGAGCGTCGAACGCAGCGCGAATTCGTAATGCCGGGGTTCGCCGGCGCGCACAATTTCCATTTCGACGACCAGTACCGGGTGCGTGGCGAAATCGTGTCGGTCGAGACGGTTGGAGAGCGTCGTGAGAATCGCGTCGCGATCGGTTGCGAGCAGCTCGCGGGACTGGGCGTTCACCAGCACGAAGTCGCGGGTCTCGCGCCTGAGCGCGGCGAAGCCGATCGGCAGCGACTCCACCATGGCCTGCTGGAATATTGCGCTTTCGCGGCCGCTTCTCGAGCGGCGTTTGATCGGCGCCAGCACGCGCCGGTTGAACACCACGATCATCGACCAGACGCACACGAGCAGCGCGGCTAACGGCAGGAGTTCGGTCAGGCCTTCGCGCCACATGCCAGCCGCGATCTTCGCCGTGCTTAGCGGATAGACCCAGGTCCAGCGCTGTCCGGGGAAAGCACGCGTCAGATAGAGCGTCGTTCCGATCCAGGTTGTGCGCAACCGGGCAGGGTCGTGCGACGCAACGGCTTCCAGCGTCGCGTGCTGGTCCGGCTCGCGCGCGAGATGCCCCGAGAAATCGACGATCCCGTTGGGATACACCAGTGCAAGCGTACCCAGCGTCTGCGCAGGAACTTTTGCGGCAAGCAGCGTGTTCAGCGGTACCGAGCGAACGAGGATGGCTTTTTCTTCGTGAGGCAGGCGAAGCAGCCTCGTATAGTCCAGTTGATACTGGCGGATGGCCGGGTCGAAACGTGGCTCGATCCACAAACCGTGTTCGACGCTGCGTCCGCTGCGCTGCCACTCGACAAGCGCCTGGCGGATGCGTTCGGTGCGATCCTCGATGCGCGCGTCCGCACGATAGTCCGTCGGCCGATGCTGGTTTGTCAATTCGGCCAGATATCGGCCGGCAGGATCGACGAGCGACACGGGGATCGGCGTGCAGAACCCGCACGTGTGCAACATCCACTTCCAGACACTGCGCGACGTTTCCGACGCACATGGCAGATTCGCGAGATCGCCTGCATGGGCCGACACGTAGATGTCCATCGAGCAATCGGCCGGCGTGACTGCCTGCATCGGCTCCCCGGCATGGGCGTCGAGCCGGTGTCGTTGGTCCTGTTCTTCGAGTGCGCCGTAGAGATCGGCGACCCGCGAGATGCCGCTTCCGATCCGCAGCAATTCGGCGTCGACCGCGTCGATCTGCGCATCGAATTCCACGATCTGGCGTGCCGCATAGTCGTCGACTTCGATGACGACCATCGTGTATGCAGTGCCGAGAATCGCGACCGTCAGCAACGCGCCGCCGGCGTACAGGATCGTCGTCGCATAGCCCTCGGAATCGCGCCTGCGTAGACGCGACACGATAGCGTCCAGTGGTCTCCAGAAGAATCGCTTCATCCGCATCCGCACGGCCGTCTCCTCCTTCGATATCGCGTCGCGCCGGCAGTCAGCGTTCGTCACCCTCAAGCATGCGGAAACGCGTGCCGAGTTCGATGTCGTTACGCGCGCCCAGTTTTTCCATCGCGCGTATTTTCTGCGTGCTGACGGTCTTGATGCTGCGATGCGTTTCGCGCGCGATGTCGGACACGCTCATCCCTTTGACGAGACGGCGCACGACCTCGAACTCCCGCTTCGTCAGCGCCTGACTGATCGCCGTTTCGGTGCCCGACGCGGCCGTGCCGTTCGGCGGCCGGCTGATCAGGTGATTGACGAGCGTCCCGGAGATTTCCGGGTCCAGGTACACGCTGCCGGAGTGGACCGTGCGCACCGCGACGGGCAGCGTTTCCAGCGTGCGGCTGGATTTGCCGATGAATCCGGCGACCCCGAGCGACAGCACGTGCTGGACGAGCAGCAGATCCTCGTGCACGGTGAGCAGGATGATGCGTAGCTTCGGGAAGTGCTTCAGCAGCCGCTCCATCAAGCGCATGCCGTCCTGCGCGCCGTCGCTGTCGAACGTGAAGTCGCACACGAGCACGTCGCATGGGTGCTTTTCCAGCGTACGCATCAGCGACTCGACGTCCCCCGCCGTCGCCACGACGCTGATGTCGTCGACGTTCTCCAGCATCTTTCTGATGCCGGCCACGACGACCGGATGGTCGTCTGCGATGACGACGTCGATCGTCTGCGGAGGGCTGTTTTTCGTCGTTAACATGATCCGGTCCATCTCGATCCATTCGTCGTTATTCGTGCCGTGACGCGCCACGCGGATTTCTGCGCTGATTGTCGCGTCCGGAAATCGCGTGGGTGGCGCATCCGCTGCACATGTTTCCGTGCACTGCAGCATGAGGGTTCGTCAGACTTAAAGGGCATGCCTGGTAATCCTCCCATTTTGTACGGAATATTACTCGTTACTTTTGCGCTTTTCTTTCCCTGATCACGACTAAAGTCGCACAGCGCAACGCGTAAATGCCAGTTGACTTTTCATGAGCATTCTTTCGATTCGACTATAGGCCCGGGCAGGGCTTGCGAGGCAGGTCCGTGCCGGCGGGCGCCCGACCGCGGACGCCCGTTCGCGTAGCGATCGATTTTTCGACGTTTAGCCGGTGCCGCTAAACGCGGGATGTCGACGACCCGTTTCCCGAAATGCGGCAGGTAAATTTACGCTTCGACGTATCGGATTCTCTTCGAAAAGTAAAAGGCCATGAATAGGATTGCACCTACGGTGCGGTGAGAAAATTCCTATAAACGCCGTAGCTGTCAGAGATGCGCATTTTCCTCGCGGATATCTGCGCCGTGGGGCAGATTTTTTGATGGTGTGATGAAGCTCGCCCGCCTGCCTGTCCACCGTTCCTGTAGCGATCCCAACGGATCCGCATCGTTCTCCCGCCCCCTGTTTGTCTCAGATCCGATAGCGGGAAACGCTACGTTTTTAGGATTATTCCTACTCCTTTTTCGGACTCCGCTGATTTAACAAACCATCGATATCGCCGAGCATGAGATCCCTGACATTTGATGAGCGATATCGCTGACGAAAGGCGGCTCTCGAATGAGATTCGAATTAAATCACGCAGCAATATGGGTCGCGATGCTTCCGGCTGGAGGCGAGGTTGCGACGTCCTTTTAACGTGGGCTGACAGTGCGGACAGACTCCGGGCAACGGCAAGACGCCGCTGCGACGCGACTCGCCGCAGGAAGCCGTTCATGGCTCAACGCCGGCGGGCAAGCAAGGGGAAGGTGATGGACAACTATCAGATTCTTGTGAGGCAGCAACGTGAACTCGAAGAAAAGGTTTTGTCCGCGCGCAAGCGCGAAATCGGACATGCGATCGCAGCGATCGCACGGACGGCGGCGCTCTACGGCATCACGATCGACGAAATCCGTAAAGCACTTCCAAAGCAGATGAAGACGGGACCGCGGGGCAAATACGTGCCGAAGTATATCGATCCGCAAACAGGGCGAACCTGGTCTGGGCGAGGACGGCCGCCGAAGTGGCTCGCCGACAAGAACGCCGACGATCTTCTGCTGGCGACCTCGGTGAACCCGCTTGATCGTTCCAGTGCGGAGCAACCGTCGGCCGATCAACGCAATCCTGTCCAGCAGCGGGACCTCCAGGAGCAGATGCGATTGCCGTGACGGACGGCGAAACGCGAGCGCTCGCTTTCGTGCCGGATCTTGCCCGAGCGGTGACGGGGAACGTCCAGCCCAGCCAGTGCGTGCAGCGAGCCTCGACGAATGACTGGCTGCCTGATTGCCTATGGTTTTCAGCCTGCGGAAAAAATAAACACTGGCTGGAGTTTTTAGAGAAACGTATTTAAGGAATGCACATGAAAAGCGGCACGGAATGGATCTGGAGATCGCGTCAAGCAGTCGAAGTCAGGGATAACCGGTCCCGATTTGCGCTGACGGCAATTGCCGCAGTGATGCTACTCGTGCTCGTGGCTTGCGGTGACGGAGCATCGCCTTCTGTACCGAACACAAGCAGGCATGGAGGCGGCGACAGGTCGCTCAAAGAAGCGCATACGATCGGCGGAAGCATTAACGGGTTGAGCGCTTCCGGGCTCGTCCTGCTGGACAACGGCGCAGACATGCTGCGCGTCGCAAAGGATGCGACGAAGTTCATCTTCGCCATGCCGCTTGCCCCCGGTTCGTCGTACGACGTCAGCATCGGTGACCATCCGTACGGACAGTACTGTTCGGTGAGCAGCCATAGCGGCGTGGCGGCGGTCGATATTACTTCCGTCGCGGTTAATTGCGGAGACTGGGATTCGGCTCATGCGATGGTCATCACGGTGGCCGGTAGCGCGACGGCCGGAAATATCGATGGTGCAGGGGCGACCGCACTTTTTAACCTTCCCTTTGACATAGCGGTAGATGCGAGCGGCAACGCGTACGTGACGGATTCAGGAAATTATCAGATTCGCAAGATTTCACCTGCCGGTGTGGTGTCGACCCTGGCGGGCAGTGGGACGAAAGGGAGCGCGGACGGTATCGGCGGGGCCGCTTCTTTCGACGCTCTGAACGGCGTCGCCGTGGACGCTATCGGCAACGTCTACGTGACGGACGGCAACAAGATTCGCCGGATCTCTTCTAGCGGCGTGGTGTCCACTCTGGCAGGCGGCGCGACGTCCGGAAATGCGGACGGTATGGGGGCACAGGCGTCGTTCAATACCCCGCTCAAGCTTGCCGTGGACAGAAGCGGGAATGTCTATGTGGCAGATACCGCGAACGACGCGATTCGCAAGCTCTCGCCCGCTGGTGTGGTATCGACTTTCGCAACTGGCGTGACAGCTGGAAGAGCTGACGGCATCGGCGAGGCTGCGCCGTTTCATGGTCCGCTTGGTATCGTCGTGGACATGGACGGCAACGTTTACGTGGGGGATAACAAGAACCACCGGATTCGTAAGATCACCCCCGCTGGCGTGGTTTCCACCTTCACGGGCAGTGGGACGACCGGGTCGGGTGCCGGCACAGGTGCGGCTTCGTTTCCCTTTCCGCTGGGTCTTGCCATCGACGCTGCCGGGAACGTCTATGTGGCAGATGGCGGGTTGATGTACAGGAACGTCGTCCGGAAGATTACGTCCTCAGGCGTGGTGTCCACCCTTGCGGGCGGTGGTGCGACAGCGCCGAATGCCGATGGCGTCGGAACACATGCGTCGTTCAAAGGCCCAACTGGTCTGGCAGTGGACGCGAAGGGCAACGTGTATGTGGCAGATGCGTTGAATAACGAAATCCGCAAAATCACCCGTACCAGGTAACCATCGAGATGGCGGCATTGGAGCGCTGGGGCATGTGAACGATTGCATGCCCCAGCGCTCTTTTTCGTTGACGTCGATGAATGCGCGGAAGCGATGGTTCGTCGCTTCGCGGTTACGTCATGCGTGTCGACAACATGGATCGACGCGATGACCCGCGAAGATAGAAGTACGACCTGGGGATGGCACGGACGCATGCGTAACCGGCTGAGCTGCCGTTTGAAGTAACGCGGTCGGAACAGCCATCACCTGTCGTCAAGAATTTCCGCCAGCGTCTGTCTCGGGCGGCTCAAAAAATATCCCTGCACGTGAACGTGCGGATGTTTCGAAACGAGCCCGAACTGCTCTTCGGTCTCAACGCCTTCCACGACGATTCGGGTCTGCAGTTTCCCTAGCAGTGCGAGCATCGCTTCCAGAATCGTGCACGCCCGCCCGGACTCCGGAAATACGCGCATCAACTCGCCTGACAGCTTGATCGTCTCGACCTGCGCGGAGACGAGTGTTAGCAGCGACGAATACCCCGAGCCGAAATCGTCGATGGCGAGATGCATGCCACGTTGTCGAAGCGGTTCCGTCACGGATGGCAGGCTGAGTATCTGCGACGCATCGCTGGTTTCAACAACTTCCAGTTCGAGCACCGACAGATCGATGTCGTGTCGCCGCGCAATTTCATCGAGGCGTTTCGGCAATTGCTCGTCGAGCAACTGAAACGGCTGGAGATTCACGGCAACGCGCGGGATATCCGTTTTGCGGGGCAACGCGGCCAGTTGCCGGAACGCTTCCTCGACGACGAAATAAAAAATTCGCTGTGCGATATCGACATTTTCCAGGGCTTGAGCGAAGCAGCCGGGAAGCAATAGACCGCATTCGGGATGCTGCCATCGAATCAGACATTCGACCGCGCTTAGTTTGCGGCTACCTGCATGAACGATGGGCTGAAAAGCCACCGTGAATTCGCGATCGATTATGCCGCGACGAATCCGACGCACAACGTCGGCGTCATCGCTATCGTGACTGTTGCCATAGGTGAATCTCGATGGGTGAGGAGGGAAGTTTTCCGTCGGAGTCTCCCGCGCCGAGAGTGCTTCGCTGTGCTGCAATTTAAATCTCTATTGAATTGTTTGGAAAATGGTTAAGCGCTGCTGAATAAATTAACACATGCCCATCGCTATCCGTTGTACCCATCGATCATTCGCCAATAAATAAGATTATTCCTACAAGAGACTAGGAGCTATCCAATTTCGGTCCCTGTCTCATATTGAGAAAATCCTTAACAGGCCTGATGAAGATCGATTGACAAATTGCGCGACAGGCGCGGCTTGGTTCGACGAATCGAATGGCTTATCCAAAGGGTTTCCACCTGCGTTCCCCTCATACAACTGGCGCAAGCCATGCGGGGACGCGCTTGCCGCGGCAACTCTACGTTGACACAGCGTGTGAATTTTCAGACTCACGGGATATTCGCGTCAGACAGACCGCGGCAATCATTATTGAAATAGGGGAAACAGAAAATGAAGTTGCATCACATGGCAGCGGCAGCAGCATTGGCAATGACTACCGCTACAGTTTTGGCACAGCCAACGGCTGTACAACAGGCAGAGGCAAAAGAGCGGGATCGACAGGCGCAGGCTGCACGGGATGCAGGGGCACGGACGTTTACGCCGCCGCAAAAGGCACAGGTACAAGTACCGAATAGCTCGACTCAACAACCGCCGACGGCACCTGTAGCACCTGCCGCTTCTGCGACACCGGCGACACCTGTAGCACCTGTGGATTCTGCGACGCCGGCAGCACCAGTGGCACCGGCAGATTCTGCGACGCCKGCAGCACCTGTAGCACCGGCAGATTCTGCGACGCCGGCAGCACCTGTGGCACCTGCAGATTTTTCGACGCCGGCAGCACCTGTGGCACCTGCAGATTCTGCGACGCCGGCAGCACCTGTGGCACCTGCAGATTCTGCGACACCGGCAGCACCTGTAGCACCTGTGGATTCTGCGACGCCGGCAGCACCTGCAAGCACCGCCGTACCCGCAACGCCGCTCGATGTGACGGCATCAGTCGTGCCGGCGTCTCCGACGCCTACTGGCAACGACGCGCCTGCTTCGGGCCAGAATGCAACGGCGAATGTGCAGGACTCGTGGGCCATAGGTAACAATTCGACGGCCACCGGCGCGAACGCCAAAGTCATCGGCAGCAATTCGACGGCCACCGGCGCGAACGCCGAAGTCATCGGCAGCAATTCGACGGCCACCGGCACGAACGCCACAGTCATCGGCAGCAATTCGACGGCCACCGGCACGAACGCCTTTGTCTTCTTCGGCCACAATTCGACGGCCACCGGCACGAACGCCACAGTCATCGGCAATAACGCGATCGCCGCTGGCACGAATTCGATCGCGCTAGGTGTCGGCGCATCGGCGAAGGGCAACGAATCGACCGTGCATGGCGCGTATGCGCAAGGGACCGGCGATTCGACCACGGTGTACGGCGCGCGCGCCAGCGCGAATGGTGCACGTGCCGCGGCCTTCGGTGCCGGCGCTATCGCGAACGGTCCGAACGCAACCGCTATCGGGACGGGTGCGGTGGCCACGGGCTCGTCGGTGGCGCTCGGTGCGGGATCGATTGCGAGCGAGCCCAACACGGTGTCGGTCGGTCAACCGGGACAGGGGCGCCGGATCACGAACGTTGCGAACGGCATTCGCCCGAACGATGCGGTGAACGTCGGTCAGCTCGATCGCGGTCTTGCTCAGGCACGCACCTACGCCGATCGCGGGATCGCTTCGGCGCTGGCGATGCCCAGCATTCCAGTACTCGCTACGGGCGAAAAATGGGTCGGTGCAGGCTTCGGCACGTACGGCTCGGCAAGTGCGATGGGTGTTGGCGCTGCGTATCAGGCCACCACACATCTGAACGTCGCGACGGCATTGGCAACGTCGAGTCAGGGCGGCTCCGTGGCGTTCAAGGCTCAGGTCGGCTATCGCTGGTAATGCCTGGCGGCGACTGCCGTTCTTTAACGGTGGGAGGTCGTTCGCGAAGAGCGGCAATGTATCCGTACCAGGGGCAACTTCCGGTTGCCGCTCACGATGTTAAAGCCACGATGCGACGTGCCCCCGAACGTTCACGCGCGGCATAACGACGTAGACGACGCGTTGTTCATCGGACGATCTCTCGGGGTTCCTGCCTGTGTCCCCCGGCACAGGCAGGAATTCTTTTTACGCCACGGAGCAATCCGTGGCGTTTTTTTTGCGTGCAACGTTTTTCGCTCAGGCGTATCGATGACATGCATCACGCCGTTCGACTGCATCGCATCGCCGATCGTCAGATGCGCGACGTCGCCCGACAGGTTTATTGGCAGTGGCTCGGTGATATCCCCAGGCGACGCATCCCGATGATAGCGCTACCATCATGGCAAATGATAGCGCTACCATTGCGCCACGCTTAAAGCCACGCCCGAAGCCGTCCCCGGAGGATCCCCTTGTCTTCAACCCGCAAAACGCCCGAGCAGCTACGCAGCTACCGCTGGTACGGCGTGAACGACCTGCGCTCGTTCGGTCATCGCTCGCGTACCGCGCAGATGGGCTATCACCCGTCCGACTACATGGGCAAGCCGGTCGTCGCGATCGTCAATACGTGGAGCGAGATCAACTCGTGCCACACGCACTTCAAGCAGCGCGTCGAAGAGGTCAAGCGTGGCGTGTGGCAGGCGGGCGGCTTCCCGGTCGAGATGCCGGTGATGACACTCGCCGAGCCGTTCCAGAAGCCGACCACGATGCTCTACCGCAACTTCCTCGCGATGGAAACCGAGGAGCTGCTGAAGTCCTATCCGTTCGACGGCTGCGTGCTGATGGGCGGCTGCGACAAGACCACGCCCGGTCTGCTGATGGGCGCGATCAGCATGAACCTGCCCGCAATCTATCTGCCGGCTGGCCCGATGCTGCGCGGCGACTGGAACGGCCGCACGCTCGGCAGCGGTTCCGATACATGGAAGTACTGGGCGGAACTGCGCGCAGGCAAGATCAGCGAAGCGGAGTGGAAGGGCATCGAGAGCGGCATCGCGCGCTCGCCGGGACACTGCATGACGATGGGCACCGCATCGACGATGACGAGCGCGGCCGAATCGCTCGGCCTGACGTTGCCGGGCTTTTCGTCGATTCCTGCGGTCGATTCGCGGCACGCGCAGTTCGCGTCGCTGACGGGGCAGCGGATCGTCGAGATGGTGTGGACCGATCTGAAACCGAAGGACATCCTCACCGCAAAATCTTTCGATAACGCGGTGACGACCGTACTCGCGATGTCCGGCTCGACCAACGCGATCGTGCATCTGGTCGCGGTCGCGCGGCGCGCGGGCATCGATCTGACCACCGCGCGCTTCGACGAACTCGCGCGCATTACGCCGGTACTCGCGAACCTGCGTCCCGCGGGCCAGTACCTGATGGAAGATTTCTTTTACGCGGGCGGCCTGCGCGCGCTGCTCGTCGAACTGGGCGATCTGATCGACGGCACGCAGCAGACGGTGAACGGCAGCACGCTCGCGGAAAACATCACGGGCGCGGAAGTGTTCAACGACGACGTGATCCGTCGACGCGCGAATCCGCTCGTCGAACGCGACGGGCTCGCGGTACTGACCGGCAATCTCGCACCCGACGGCGCAGTGATCAAACCCGCCGCGATGGAGTCGCATCTACTCACGCATCGCGGGCCAGCGGTCGTGTTTCGCGACTACGGCGACATGGCCGCACGCATCGACAGCGAAGACCTCGCCGTGACCGCCGATTCGGTGATCGTGTTGCAACACGCAGGCCCGGTCGGTGCGCCGGGGATGCCCGAGTGGGGCCAGCTGCCGATTCCGCAGAAGCTGTTGAAGCAGGGCGTGCGCGACATGGTGCGGATCTCCGATGCGCGGATGAGCGGCACGAGCTATGGCGCGTGCGTGCTGCACGTCGCGCCGGAATCGTTTGTCGGCGGGCCGCTTGCGCTGGTGAAGGACGGCGACATCGTCGAGCTCGACGTGCCTGGGCGGCGGCTGCATCTGCATGTCGATGACACCGAACTCGCGGCGCGCAAGGCCGCATGGCAGCCGCCCAAACGTCACTTCGAACGCGGCTTCGGCGTGATGCATCAACTGCACGTGATGCAGGCTAACAAGGGCTGCGATTTCGATTTTCTCGAAGAGCCCTTGACCACAACGACTACTCCCGACGCCTCTTCTGGCGAGCCGGAAATCCACTAACTCAACTCATCTGTTTCGGAAGCGACGACATGACTACCCCGGATCAACCCGTGAGCGCCGCAGCGCTCGAACAGCTTCGCCATGTCAGCACGGCAACGCTTACCACCCAGCTTTTCAAGCGCGGCCTGCGTAACGTGTTCCTGCAAGGCGTCGTGCCGCTCGTGAAGCCGGCGCCCGGCACGCCGAATCTCGTCGGTCCCGCGTTCACGCTGCGCAATATCCCGGCGCGCGAAGACCTCGATCATCTCGGCGTGTTTCAGAACCCGGATCATCCGCAGCGCAAGGCGGTCGAGTCGGCGCCGCCGGGCAGCGTGCTCGTGCAGGATTGCCGTGGCGATCGTAGCGTCGCGTCGGTCGGTTCGATCCTCGCGCTGCGGCTCGCGAAGCGCGGCGTCGCGGGGATGGTGTCCGACGGCGCGGTGCGCGACAGCGGCACGATCTCGGACCTCGGGTTGCCGCTGTGGTGTGCGGGCGCGAGCGCGCCGCTGAATCTCGCGAAGCATCACGCAGTCGATATGAACGTGCCGATCGCATGCGGCGGCGTGGCGGTGTACCCGGGCGATATCGTCGTCGCGGATGTCGACGGCGTCGTGATCGTGCCGAAGGAAATGGCCGAAGAAGTCGCACGCGATGCAACCGAACAGGAACAGCTCGAAGCATTCGTCACGCAGCGCATCGCCGAAGGCCGGCCGTTGCGCGGGACCTATCCGCCGGATGAAGCAACGCTCGCCGCGTACCGCGAGTGGCGGGCGGCACAGTCATAACGTAACGCCGCTCATCGCCGTATCCATCGACATAGCGACGCCCGCACCAAAAAAGCGGGCGCAGGAGACACCATGAACGCCGCCCCTCCGGCCATCGACGAAGCGCGTCTCATCAACCGGCTCGCCTGGCGGTTGATGCCCCTCGTGGGCGTGCTGTACCTGGTCGCGTATATCGATCGGTCGAACATCGGCTTCGCGAAGCTGCAGATGCTCGAAAGTCTCGGGCTTTCCGAGGTCGCGTACGGTTTCGGCGCATCGCTGTTCTTCATCGGCTACCTGATTTTCGAGGTGCCGAGCAACGTGATGCTGCATCGCTACGGCGCGCCGCGCTGGATCGCGCGGATCATGTTCACGTGGGGCGTCGTGACGATCCTGCTCGCGTTCACGAAGAACGCGACGATGTTCTACGCGCTGCGCTTTCTGCTCGGCGCATCGGAAGCGGGGCTGTACCCCGGCGTGATCTATTACCTGACGCTGTGGTTTCCGCAGCGTCATCGCGTGCGGATGCTCGGCTACTTCACCGTGGGCAGCAGTCTCGGCAACATGGTCGGCGCACCGATCTGCGGCTGGCTGCTCGACAAGGGCGGACTGTTCGGTCTGCACGGCTGGCAACTGGTGTTCATCACGACGGGCATTCCGTCGGTGTTGCTGACGGTCGTCGTGCTTTATCTGCTGCCGGCGTCGCCGTTTCACGCACGATTTCTCGATGCGCACGAACGGCAATGGCTCGTTCAAACGCTCGATGCCGAGAGCGCGCAAACCCGCCGCAATGCGCCCGCGCATGCGTCGCTTTGGAGCGTGCTGACGGAGCCGCGCGTGATCGGCATGGCGCTGTACTACATGATGCTGTCGATCTCCGTGTACGGCGTCAGCTACTGGCTGCCGACGCTGGTGAAGGGCTTCGGCGTCAGCAACACGACGAACGGTTTTCTCAACGTGATTCCGTGGCTGCTCGCGACACTTGTGCTCGCGTGGCTGCCGTCGAAGCTGCGTGCCGGCAATCGCGCGATGATCGCGATGCTTGCGTCGGCGCTGCTCGGGATGGTGTTCTTTCTGTCGTCGGTGTTTCTGCCGACCAATACGTTGCGTTTCGCGGCGCTGTGTTTCGGAGCGCCGTGCATGTATCTGCTGATCCCGTGTTTCTGGACACTGCCGCCGAAATTCCTCGTCGGCGCGCGTGCGGCGGCGGGGATTGCGGCGATCAATTCGCTTGGCAATATCGGCGGGTTTATCGCGCAGACGCTGGTGCCGTTCGTCAGGCAGGTGAGCGGCAGCACGCGCGCGCCGATGCTGATTCCGGCGACATGCATGCTGATTTTTGCGGTGATCACCGCGCTGAATCTGCGGCGTGGTGCGCGTTTGTCGCGGACGCGTAGCGAGTCGCCGGGTAAGCCGGTCGCCGAGTAAACCTCCATTCGCTTTTTATTCGCTCTTATGCCGATCGCTAAACCCGTCACTGCCCCCGTCGATCCCACCGATGCCGTCGCACCGGCCCGGCGCACGCGCGGCGGTCCAAAGGGGCTGCGCATCACCGACGTCGCGCAGCAGGCGGGCGTGTCGCCGATCACGGTGTCGCGCGTGTTCAACAACCCCGAATCGGTCGCGCCCGAAACGCTCGAACGTGTGCGTCAGGTCGTGCAGAAACTCGGCTACGTACCGAACCGGCTTGCGGGCGGACTGTCGTCGGCGCGTTCGCGGTTGATCGCGGCGATCGTGCCGACGGTCGCGCATTCGCTGTTCGCGGAGACGATCCAGGTGTTCAGCGAAACGATGTCGCGCGCGGGCTACGAGGTGCTGCTCGCGTTGAGCGGCTATAGCGATACGAACGAGGAACATCTGCTCGACACCGTGTTGAGCCGTCGGCCCGAAGGTGTGCTGCTGACCGGCGTCGCGCACACCGATTCGCTGCGCGAGCGCTTGAAGAACGTCGGCATTCCGGTCGTCGAAACATGGGACATGACCGATACGCCGATCGACATGCTGGTCGGCTTCTCGCATTACCGGATCGGCGCGGCGGTCGCGGAGCATTTCATCGCGCGTGGTGCGCGGCGTCCCGCGTTGATTTCGGCGAACGATGCACGCGCGCTCGCGCGACGCGCGGGGTTTCGCGACCGGTTCGCGAAAGAAGGCATCGTTGATGTCGCCGAAACGCTGGTCGCGCCGCCGAGTTCCGTGGCGCTCGGCAAGGCGGCGTTGCCGGAGTTGATCGAACGCGCGCCGCGTATCGATGCGCTGTTCTGCGGCTCGGACCTGCTCGCGATCGGCGCGCTCGGTGCTGCGCGGCAGATGGGTGTGCAGGTGCCCGATCAATTGTCGGTGTGCGGATTCGGCGACCTCGAATTCGCAACCGAAACGGTGCCTCCACTGACCACTGTGCGGGTGGACGGCACGCGTATCGGCACGAATGCCGCGCGCTTTCTGCTCGACCGGTTGAGCGGCGCGGAAGACGAGAAGATCGTCGACGTCGGATTCAGCATCGTGTCGCGCGAATCGGCGTAGCACGCCGCATCGCCTGCTCTAACCCACCGACTGATTCGTAATCGCAAACTGCCTGAACTGTGGATCGTCGGGCAGCGCACCGCCCAGCATCATCCAGTCGACGCTATCGACCAGCGGCAGCCCCAGCCCTTCGAGCCATTCGGACAGTCCGCTATCGTCCGGCGTATCGATACGCACGAACATGCCCGCATTCTGCGCGAGCCAGTAGCTGATCAACGCCCGCGCGCGGCTCGTCGCGCCCGAGCGCGGCGCGACGACCGGCCCGATCACGTGGCCGTCGCCGAAGCGGCGGAACAGCGCGAAGCCGGTCAGTTCGCCGTCGCGGTCGAGCGCGATACCGTTCGCGACATCGAGCACCTGCGGCAGCAGCACGCTGCGATCGACACCGCTTGCACGCGACGCGAGTTCGACGAGTCGCGGCGTGTCGTTCGCACCGATCGGACGCAGCCGTTCGCCGGGCGGCAGCGAGACGAGCGGCGGCTGAAACGCCGCGCCCTGATGCTGGCGAATCGTCACGCGTTTTTCGAAACCGAGCTTCACGCACAGCGGCTGGGCGGGGGGCGTCGCATGGATCTGCGTGATGCGCGGACCGAGTTCGGCCAGTGCGAGTTCGAGCAGCCTGCGTCCGATGCCGCGTCCCTGATGATCGGGCGCGACGATCACCATGCCGAGCGACCCGGCCTCGCGATCGAACTTCCACACGAGCACGGTGCCGATCACGCCGCTCGCGTCTTCCGCGACGAAGCCGTGACCCGCGCGGGCCGCGAAACGCCAGTCGTCGATGCGATGTCGCCACTTCACCGCGATGGACAGCGCGTGCGCCGCCGGAATGTCGTCTGATGTGAACGGACGGTAGACGATCGCGCGGTTCTCTATCGGGTCGGGCACGCCGGCCTCCTTGCCTTGAGCATTTACCTTGAGCATTTGCGTTGAACCTATATACCGCGACTGTCTCACCGTCCGGCGCGATTGACTAGGACGATCCTTCTATCGTGCGTCGAGCGGTGGCCGCTATCGACGGTGCAACGCAAAACGCGGCTCCTGAGTGCCGAGAACGCGTCGAATCTGCTGAATCCGCTTTTTTGTCGGCGAAATATGCCGCCGCGACGGTTCTACGATGGATTGCATCGACAGCAGGCGAACGCCTATGAAGGACTCGCGCAATGGACAGTTTCGATCCCGCAGCAATCGTCGTGCACGGCGGCCATTTTATCGGCGGCAAGCTGGTGTTCGACGCCGCATCGCATCTCGACGCCCCGTCGTATATCGACGTTGCGCGGCCGTCGGATGGCGCAGCGTACGCATCGGTGCCGCTCGCCGATGCCGCGACGGTCGATCGCGCGGTGGAGAACGCATGGACCGCTGCGCGCACGAGCGGCTGGGCCAGCGCCGCGCCGCGCGAACGCGCGCGCATCCTGCGGCGCTTCGCCGACCTCGTTGCCGCCGATGCCGCGACGCTCGCGCCGCTCGAAGCGCTCGGCTCGACGCGTCCGGTGCACGATGCGTATGAGTGGGACGTGCCGTTCACCGCCGAAGGCATTCGCTTCTACGCCGAGTTCGCGGACAAGAGCGGCGGCCACGTTGCCGCGACCGATCACGATCATCTCGGCATGACGATCGCCGAACCGTATGGGGTAATTGCCGCGATCGCGCCGTGGAATTTTCCGCTGGTGATGGCGTCATGGAAGATCGCGCCGGCACTGGCCGCGGGCAACGCGGTCGTGCTGAAGCCGTCGGAACTGACACCGTTCTCGGTGCTGCGGCTCGCCGCACTCGCGGTCGAAGCCGGCGTGCCGCCCGGTATTTTCAACGTCGTGCAGGGTGACGGCCGCACGACCGGCGACGCGCTCGTGCGCCATCCGAAGATCGGCAAGGTGACGTTCACGGGTTCGTCGCGCACGGGAGCCGCGATCATGACCGCGTGCGCGCAAACCGGCACGCGGCCGGTGACGCTCGAACTCGGCGGCAAGAGTCCGCAGATCGTGTTCGCGGATGCGCCGCGTCTGCCCGACGTCGCGCGCCGCATCGCCGCCGCGATTGCCGTCAATGCGGGGCAGGTTTGCGTCGCGGGATCGCGCTTGCTGGTCGAGCGGTCGATCGCCGACGAACTGGCCGACGCGGTCGCGCGCGCGTTCGGCGAACTGCGGGCCGGCGCGACGTGGACGCACGGCACGACGCTGCCGCCGATCATTTCGGAGCCGCAGGCCGCGCGCATCGACGCGATCGTCGAACGCAGCGTCGCGAGCGGCGCGACCGTGCGCTACGGCGGACATCGTATCGATGCCACTGCGGCCGGTGCGTCGGGTGCGTTCTACGCGCCGACGATACTCGCCGACGTCACGTCGTCGACCGAAGCGGTGCGCGAGGAAATTTTCGGCCCGGTGCTGACGCTGCAAACCTTCGACAGCGAAGCGGAAGCGCTCGCGCTTGCCGACCACCCCGAATACGGGCTCGCGGCTGGTGTGCATACAGCAGACCTGGGCCGCGCGCTGCGGATGGTGCGGCGCATCGAGGCAGGCACGGTATGGGTGAACCGCTATGGCCGCACCAGCGATTTCATGATTCCGACCGGCGGTTACAAAGGCTCGGGAATCGGTAAGGACCTGGGCCGCGAGGCCTACGAAGCGAACCTGCGTTTCAAGAGCGTGCTGATCGACGCAAGGGTCTGACGAATGGATGGAATGAATCGTAAGGGCGCGCCGCAGAGTCTGCTGTCCAGAGGCCTCAAAACGGGTCGATTGTGTTGCGCGACCCACGCGAATCAGCCACATCCGTGTTTTTGCACTGGTTAAATTTTCTGCAGGGATGCGCGTTGCGCTGCGTTTTTCTGCTTTCGCCACTGAACGCCGACCGACGGTTCCACCGTTCGACCGTTCACACCACGACAGGACTACCACCATGATCGATTTCGAGCCGAAGTACATCACGTTCGACTGCTACGGCACGCTGACGAAATTCCGTATGGCCGACATGGCCCGCGAGCTGTACGGCAACCGTCTGCAAGGCGCCGAACTCGAACAGTTCGTCGCGTTCTTCGCGGGCTATCGCCGCGACGAGGTGCTCGGCGCGTGGAAGCCGTATCGCGACGTGGTCGTCAATTCGGTGCGCCGTGCGTGCCTGCGGATGAACGTCGCGTTCGACGAGGCCGAAGCGGAGAAGTTCTACACGGCGGTGCCGACGTGGGGCCCGCATCCGGACGTGCCGGAAGGGCTGTCGCGGCTTGCGAAGAAGTATCGTCTGGTGATTCTGTCGAACGCATCGAACGATCAGATCCAGAGCAACGTCGACAAGCTCGGCGCACCGTTTTACAAGGTGTTCACCGCGCAGCAGGCGCAGTCGTACAAGCCGCGCATGCAGGGCTTCGAGTACATGTTCGACCAGCTCGGCTGCAATCCGGAAGACGTGCTGCATGTGTCGTCGAGCCTGCGCTACGACCTGATGACCGCGCACGACATGGGCATCAAGCACAAGACATTTATCAATCGCGGCCACGAACCGTCGACGCCGTATTACCAGTACCACGAGGTTGCCGACATCGGCGGCGTGGCATCGCTGCTCGGTCTCTGACGTTCTGCGGCCCGATGAAACTCGACTCCTACTGGCTCGATACCGCGCCCGCCTGCACGTCGGCGAGCGCGGGGCCGGTCGAGGGCCGCGTCGATGCGGTCGTGATCGGCGGCGGGTTCACCGGGCTGTCGGCGGCGTTGGCGCTCGGCCGGCGCGGTGCGACCGTCAGTGTGCTCGACGCGGGGCGGATCGGTGGCGGTGCGTCCGGGCGCAACGGCGGCCAGTGCAACACCGGCGTCGCGCAGGACTACGCTGCGCTGCGCGCGCAGTATGGCCCGGAGCGCGCGGCCGGCTGCTATCGCGCGTATGCGGCAGCGGTCGGAACAGTCGAGCGCTTGATCCGCGAAGAACGGATCGACTGCGACTACGTCGCGACCGGCAAGCTGAAGCTCGCCGCGAAACCGCATCATCTCGACCACTTCGAACGGACTGCCGAGCTGATCCGTCGCGAGGTCGATAGCGACATCGACGTGATCGGCCGCGAGCGCATTCGCAGCGAAGTCGACTCGGACAGTTTTTTCGGCGGACTGTTGCAGAAGCACGGCGGACAGATGCACATGGGCCGCTTTGCCGTCGGACTCGCGGACGCGGCGGTGCGTCACGGTGCGCGGCTGTTCGAAAACGCGGCCGTGACGTCGATCGAACCGCTCTCGAACAGCGGCGGATATCGGATCGTGTCCGCGCGCGGCACGCTGCACGCGCAGCAGGTGCTGATCGCAACGGGACCGTCGCGGCACGGTCCGTTCGGCTGGTACCGGCGACGGATGGCGCCGGTAGGCTCGTTCATCGTCGTGACGGAACCGCTGGCCGCCGGGCGGCTTGCGCAACTGCTGCCGGGACGTCGCTCGTACACGACGAGCCGCCTGATGCACAACTACTTTCGCGTGACGCCGGATTCGCGTCTGCTGTTCGGCGGCCGCGCGCGCTTCACTGCATCGGAGCAACCGTCCGATGCGCGCAGCGGACGCATCCTGCAGGCGAATCTCGCGCAGATGTTTCCGAGTCTCGCCGATGCACGCATCGACTATTGCTGGGGCGGACTCGTCGATCTCACCGCCGATCGTCTGCCGCGCGCCGGACAGCACGACGGCCTGTATTTTTCGCTGGGCTACAGCGGCCACGGCACTCAGATGTCGACGCACATGGGCCAGGTGATGGCCGACGTGATGAACGGCAACGTGGCGGCGAATCCGTGGCGCGATTTCGCGTGGCCTGCGATTCCCGGGCATACGGGCAAGCCGTGGTTTCTGCCGCTCGTCGGCGCGTATTACCGGATCAAGGATGTTTTCTACTGAAGCAGTAGCGAGTTGCAGTGAGTCACCCATAAGCAGAAATAGCCGGATTCCCCAGACCCTGTCACGCGGAGAAGTTCATGAGCATCGATCGCACCGATCGCATTGATCAAACGCCCGAAGCAGTCGCCGATGCCGGCATCCGGCTCGAAGCCCTGACGCGTCGCGGCGCGTCGCGACGCGATGTGCTGCGCGCACTGGCCGCGGGCAGCATGATGTCGCTGACGGGCGCGGGGCTGCTCGCCGCGAGCGGCAGTGCGCTCGCGCAGACCGCGAAGCCGAAGCAGGGCGGCCGGATCCGCGTCGCGACGCAGTCGGCGTCCGCCGCCGACACGCTCGACCCCGCGAAGGGCGCGCTCGGCACCGACTACGTGCGCGCGAACATGTTCTACAACGGCCTGACCGAACTCGACTCGCATCTCGGTGCAAAGCTCGCGCTCGCCGAATCGCTCGATACGAAGGACGCGATCGTGTGGGTCGTGAAGTTGCGCAACGGCGTGCAGTTCCACGACGGCAAGGCGCTCGCGCCCGCCGACGTGACCTATTCGCTGCTGCGTCACAAGGACCCGGCCACTGCATCGAAAGCGAAGACGCTCGCCGACCAGATCAAGGACGCGAAGGCGACCGGTCCGAACGAAGTGACGATCACGCTCGAAGGGGCGAACGCCGATCTGCCGGTGATTCTCGCGACGTCGCATTTCCTGATCATTAAGGACGGCACGACCGATTTCAAAACGGCCATCGGCACCGGACCGTTCAAGGTCAAGGAGTTCTCGCCGGGCGTGCGCACGGTCGGCGTACGCAACGAGAAATACTGGAAGCCCGGCATGCCGCACCTCGACGAGATCGAGCTGATCGGCATCGGCGACGAACCGGCGCGCGTGAATGCGCTGCTGTCCGGCGACGTGCAACTGATCAACGCGGTGAGCCCGCGCTCGACCGACCGCATCAAGGGCACGAGCGGCTTCACGGTGCTGGAGACGAAGACCGGCCAGTACACCGATCTGATCGTGCGCGACGAAGGCGGCATCACCGGCAACCCGGATTTCCGGCGCGGCATGATGTACCTGATGGATCGCGAGCAGATTCGCCGTGCGGTGTTTCGCGGCTACGGTGCGATCGGCAACGATCAGCCGATCGATCCGACCAACAAGTACTACCTCGCGGGTCTGCCGCAGCGCGCGTTCGATCCCGCGAAGGCGAAGTTCCACTTCCAGAAGGCGAAGCTCGGCAGCGCGCCGGTGCAGATTTTTGCGTCGCCGGCAGCGGAGGGTTCCGTCGACATGGCGATGCTGCTGCAGCAGGTCGCGCCGCAGGCGGGACTGAACCTGCAGGTGCAGCGCGTGCCCGCCGACGGCTACTGGTCGAATCACTGGATGAAGCATCCACTCGGTTTCGGATCGGTGAACGCGCGGCCGAGCGCCGACGTGCTGTTCACGCAGTTCTTCAAATCGGACGCGCCGTGGAACGAGGCGAACTGGAAGAGTCCGAAGTTCGACCAGATGCTGCTGGCCGCACGCGGCGAACCCGACGACGCGAAGCGCAAGCAGATCTATGGCGACATGCAGACGCTCGTGCACGAAGACGGCGGCATCGGCATTCCGCTGTTTCAGAGTTCGCTCGACGCGCATACGTCGAAGCTCAAGGGGCTCGGCTCGATTCCGCTCGCGGGGTTGATGGGTTTTGCGTTCGCGGAGAACGTCTGGCTCGACGCATAGCAGGACGGAACCGGACCCGGTAACGGGTCGGCACGTACGTTCAACCAGGAGGCGATATCCGATGAAAGCTCACGCGCAACGACTCATCGCCGCGCGCCTCGGTCTCGCGTTGCTGACGCTGCTGCTGGTGTCGGTCATCGTGTTCGCGATCACCGGTCTGCTGCCCGGCGACGCGGCGCAGCAGGCGCTCGGCCAGGCGGCGACGCCCGAGGCCGTCGCCGCGCTGCGCCACCAGTTCGGACTCGACCAGCCCGCGCTGCTGCGCTACGTCCAGTGGCTCATGCACGTGTTGCACGGCGACTTCGGCACGTCGCTGTCGAACAACCTGCCGGTCAGCCAGTTGATCGCCACACGTCTGCCGAATTCGCTCGTGCTCGCCGGCCTGACCGCGATCGTGTCGGTGCCGGTCGCGCTGGTGATCGGCATCGTGTCGGCGATGTTTCGCGGCTCGCTGCTCGACCGCACGCTGAACGTGTTCACGCTGTCGACGGTCGCGGTGCCCGAGTTCCTGATCGCGACGATCGCCGTGCTGATCTTCGCGGTGAAGCTGCGCTGGTTGCCGGCGTTGTCGTATCTGTCGGAGGTGTCGTCGTTCGGCGGTCTCGTGCGTATCTACGCGATGCCGGTGATGACGCTGTGCTGTGTGCTGGTCGCGCAGATGGCGCGGATGACGCGCGCGGCGGTGCTCGACCAGCTCGGCACGTCGTATGTCGAGATGGCGCGGCTGAAGGGCGCGTCGCCGATGCGCGTGGTGCTGCGTCACGTGCTGCCGAATGCGATCGGCCCGATCGCCAACGCGGTCGCGCTGAGTCTGTCCTATCTGTTCGGCGGCGTGGTGATCGTCGAATCGATTTTCAACTATCCGGGGCTCGCGAGCCTGATGGTCGATGCGGTCACGAACCGCGACATGCCGCTCGTGCAGGGCTGCGTGATGGTGTTCTGCGCGGCGTATCTGACGCTCGTGCTGATCGCGGACCTGTGTCAGATCGTTTCCAACCCGAGGCTGCGCCAGCGATGAACCGACTCCCGACCTGGCGGACACCGCCCGCCGCGCTATTAGCGGTACCGAACGATGGGACTCACGACATGCTCGACGACGATGCGTCGCGTTCTGTCGAGCCGTTGTCGGCCGAAGCATCGAACCCGGAGCCTGCTGAAACGCTGACTGAAAATTCAACCAACGCCCCCGCTGCGCAGAAAAAGCGCGGCGTGCTGCGTCGACTGACCGGCCGGCTGTCGGTGCTCGGGCTGATCGGCTTCGCGATTGTTGTGTTCTGGCTCTGCATTGCGTTCATCGGGCCGCTGGTTGCGCCGTACAAAGGCGGTGCGCTGACGTCGACGGAAATCTTCGCGGGCTGGAGTGCGGCCAATCCGCTCGGCACCGACTATCTGGGCCGCGACATGCTGAGCCGCGTGCTGTACGGCACGCGCTATACGGTCGGTCTTGCGCTTGCATCCGCGGTGCTCGCGAGCGGCATCGGCACGTTTTTCGGTTTGCTCGCCGCTGTCGCCGGGCGTTGGGTCGACGAGATCCTGAGCCGCCTGTTCGACGCGTTGATCTCGATTCCGGGCAAGGTGCTCGCGCTGGTCGTGATCGCCGCGTTCGGTTCGTCGATTCCGATGCTGACGATGGTCGCCGCGCTCGCGTACATCCCCGGCGCGTTCCGCATCTCGCGCTCGCTCGCGGTCAACCTGATGACGCTCGAATACGTGCAGGTCGCGAAAGCGCGCGGCGAAGGGCTGTTTTATATCGCGCGCGTCGAGGTGCTGCCGAACATGATCCATCCGATGCTCGCGGATTTCGGTCTGCGCTTCGTGTTCATCGTGCTGCTGCTGAGCGGTCTCAGCTTTCTCGGTCTTGGCGTGCAGCCGCCGGACGCGGACTGGGGGTCGCTCGTGCGCGAGAACATCGGTGGTCTCGCGGAAGGGGCGTCGGCGGTGCTAATGCCGGCCATCGCGATCGCGACGCTGACCATCGGCGTGAATCTGCTGATCGACAGTCTGCGACGCCACGGCGGACGCGGACAGGGAGCAGGGCAATGAGCACTGCAATGAACATGATCGAGGTCACAGGGCTGCGGGTCGTGGCCGGTGCCGCGCCGGACCCGGTCGTCGAGATCGTGAAGGGGGTCGACTTCACGGTGCGCAAGGGCGAGGTTGTCGCGCTGATCGGCGAGTCGGGCTCGGGCAAGACGACGATCGCGCTCGCGCTGCTCGGCTATGCACGCAGCGGCTGCGCGATCGCGGGCGGCTCGGTGCGGATCGGCGGCACCGACGTGCTCGCGCTCGACGCGCGCGGCCGTCGCGCACTGCGCGCCCGCACGGTCGCGTATGTCGCGCAGAGCGCGTCGGCGGGTTTCAATCCGGCCCGCACGATCATGGATCAGGTGACGGAGCCCGCACTGCTGCATCGGCTGATGACGCCGGCCGCCGCGCGCGAGAAAGCGATCGGACTGTTTCGCTCGCTCGCGCTGCCGGAGCCGGAGACGATCGGCGCGCGCTATCCGCATCAGGTGTCGGGCGGTCAGCTGCAACGGGTGATGGCGGCGATGGCGTTGATCACCGATCCCGCCGTCGTCGTCTTCGACGAACCGACCACCGCGCTCGACGTCACGACGCAGGTCGACGTGCTCGCCGCGTTCAGACGCGTGATCCGCGAACTCGGCACGACAGCGGTGTATGTGTCGCACGATCTGGCCGTGGTCGCGCAGATGGCGGACCGCATCGTCGTGCTGAACGGCGGCAGCGTGCGCGAGAACGGCACGACTGCACAGGTGCTCGATGCGCCCGCCGACGCGTACACCCGCGCGTTGCTCGACGCGACCCGTCGACCCGAAGCGACGTTCGCGACGGAGCGCGGGCAGACGGTGCCGCCGCTGCTCGAAATTCGCGGCTTGAGCGCCGGCTATGGACGCACCGGTGCGAACGGTCTGCCCGCCACGCGCGTGCTCGACAACGTGAGCCTGACGATCGCGCGCGGCAGTGCGCTCGGCGTGATCGGCGAATCGGGCTCGGGCAAGACGACGCTCGCGCGGGTCGTCGCAGGGCTGGTCGAGCGGGCGCGCGGCGATGTGCTGCTCGATGGAAAGCCGCTGCCCGCGAAGCTCGCGGCACGTACGCCGGATCAGTACCGGCGCGTGCAGATCGTGTTCCAGAACGCGGATACCGCGCTGAACCCGAGCCACACGATCGCCGACATTCTCGCGCGGCCGTTGTGCTTCTATCACGGCCTGCGCGGCGCGGCGGCGAAGCGTCGCATGCTCGAACTGCTGGATCTCGTGAAGCTGCCCGCAACGGTCGCGACGCGCGAGCCGGGCGGTCTGTCGGGCGGTCAGAAGCAGCGTGTGAATCTGGCGCGCGCGCTCGCCGCCGACCCGGCGCTGATTCTCTGCGACGAAGTAACGTCCGCGCTCGATACCGTCGTCGGCGCGGCGATCCTCGAACTGCTCGCGGAGCTGCGCCGCGAAACCGGCGTGTCGCTGATGTTCATCAGTCACGATCTGTCGACCGTGCGCGCGGTCTGCGACGAGGTGATGGTGCTCTACGCAGGACAGCGCGTTGAAGCCGGTCACCGCGACGTACTCGCGGCGCCGCCGTATCACCCGTACACGGGCCTGCTGATCGATTCGGTGCCAGCACTGCGGCCGGGCTGGCTCGATGCGCGCCACGCGCAGGCGAGTGCAGCGTTGCCGCCGCTCGGCGCGGAGACCGACACCGGCCTGGTCGGTCACACCGACGAGCTGTGCCGGTTTCGTGCGCGCTGTCCGGTGCGTATCGACGGCAAATGCAATGTCGTGCCGCCGTCGGCGAAGACGCTGCCGTCAGGTGCGGAGATTCTCTGTCATCACCCGGCAGCTGAACTGAGCCGCCTGCAGACCCTCGCGCCGGAGGCCGTATGAACGCGCGCTTCGTCAGAGTGGCCGAGACCGGGCGAAAGACGTTCGCGATCACCGTCGACGGCGTCGAAACGCGCGCGGCCGAAGGCGACACCTTGATGGTCGCGTTGTTGACGTCGCACGACGCGCTGCGCGATTCCGAATTCGGCGACGGCCGGCGCGCAGGCTTCTGTCTGATGGGCGCATGCCAGGACTGCTGGGTCTGGACGACGGACGGCGAGCGCGTGCGCGCCTGTTCGACGCCGGCTGTACCGGGCATGTCGATCGTCACACGCGTCGAACGTATCGGAGAGGATGTATGGCCGCGACTGACGGCGTGAAAACAGCAGCGAACCTGCGCGTGGTCGTGATCGGTTGCGGTCCGGCGGGGGTGCGCGCGGCGCAGGCGTTTGTCGAAGCGGGCGTGCGGCCGGTGGTCGTCGATGAAGGCATGCGTTCGGGCGGTCAGATCTATCGCCGGCAGCCGGAGGGTTTTTCGCGTTCGTACGACACGCTGTACGGCACCGAAGCCGAACGTGCCGCGTCGCTGCATCGCGACTTCGATGCGCTGCGCGAGCACATCGACTATCTGCCGGAGACGCTGGTGTGGAACGTCGGACAGAACGCGGTGCACGTCGTGCGGGGCACGCGTTACCGGCGCTTGCCGTTCGACGTGCTCGTCGTCTGCAGCGGCGCCACTGACCGGTTGATGCCGGTCCCCGGCTGGCACTTCGCCGGCACGTACAGCCTCGGCGGCGCGCAGGTCGCGTTGAAGTCGCAGGGCTGTGCGATCGGCGCACGGACCGTGATGATGGGTAGCGGGCCGCTGCTGTATCTCGTCGCCGCGCAATACGTTAAGGCGGGCGCGCAGGTGAGTGCTGTACTCGATACGTCGACGTTCGCGCAGCGCCTGCGTGCGTTGCCGCAGTTGCTTGCACTGCCGGCCGCACTGCGCAAGGGCATCGCGCTGCTGAACGTGCTGCGCCGCGCGGGCGTACCGGTGTATCGCGGCGTGACGCCGTTCGCGATCGACGGCTCCGCCGAACACGGCGTGACCGGTGTGTGTGCGCGTCGTGCGGACGGCACGATGCTCGAGATCGCGTGCGATGCGGTGGCGCTCGGTTATCACCTGCGACCGGAAACGCAGCTCGCCGATCTCGCGGGCTGTCATTTCACCTTCGATGCCGACGCGCGTCAGTGGCTGCCGCACATCGATGCCGATGGCCGCAGCAGCGTTGCCGGCGTTTATCTCGCGGGCGATGGTGTGCGCGTGCGCGGCGCGGATGCTGCCGAACGCTCGGGACGGCTCGCGGCGCTGGCCGCGTTGCACGATGCGGGTATTGCTGTCGCTAGCGTCCAGCGAGACATGGGGCAACTGCGTGCCGAACTCGCGCGCTTCACGCGCTTCGCGGCCGGACTGCGCGCGGCGTTTCCCTGGCCCGCGCATTTCGCGGCCACGTTACCGGACGACACGATCGTCTGTCGCTGCGAAGCGATTACGGCGGGCGAACTGCGGCGTGTCGTGCGCGACACGGGCGCGATCGAAGCGAATCGCGCGAAAGCCTTTTCACGGGTTGGGATGGGGCGTTGTCAGGGGCGTTTCTGCAGTCATGCGGGCGCGGAAGTGATCGCAGCCGAAGCACGTATTCCGCTCGATGCCGTGGGCCGGTTGCGCGGTCAGGCGCCGGTGCGGCCGTTGCCGATAGCGATCGAAGCCGAAGCGTGCGACAGAACGCAAGCCGAAGCGCACGACAACTCACCCGACGAAACCCCCGCCGAAGTGCAGGAGGACAGCGAATGAACGCGCAAGCCGATGCGATCGTGATCGGAGGCGGCATCGTCGGCTCGACCACCGCGTTTTTCCTGCGACGTCGCCGACGCTCGGTGATCCTGCTCGAACGCGGCCTGACGGGGCAGCAGGCGAGCGGTGTGAACTTCGGCGGCGTGCGTCGTCAGGGCCGTGCATTGCCGCAGCTTGCGATGTCGAATCGCGCGCTCGATACATGGCGCCGCTCGCGCGAACTGCTCGGCGAGGACGTCGAGTTTCTGCCGTCGGGCCATACGCGCGTCTGCTATCACGCGCACGAGGTCGAGTATTTTCATCGCTATGCGGACGACGCGCGTGCATATGGACTCGACCTCCAGGTGCTGGAAGGCGCCGAACTGTTCGAGCGCTTTCCGTTTTTGAGTCGCGACGTGCTGGCCGCGTCGGTGTCACCGCTTGACGGTCACGCGAACCCGCGTCTAGCCGCACCCGCGTTCGCGCGCGCGGCTGCGCGTCTTGGCGCGCGCATCGTCGAGAACATGGAGATCGTGCGCGTGGAGCGGGACATGGACGGCTTTCGGGTCGAGAGCGCGACCGGCGACGTCTATCGCGCGGCACAGGTCGTGATTTGCGCGGGCGCGTGGGCGAGTGCGCTGTCGACGCAATTCGGCGAACCGGCACCGCTCGTCGCACGCGGGCCGCAGATGGCCGTGACCGAGCCGGTGCCGTACGTGTTTGGATCGTCGATGGGTGTGTATACGTCGCACAAGGAAGAGAGCGTGTATTTCCGGCAGATTCCGCGCGGCAATATCGTACTCGGCGGCGGCAAGCACGGTCCGGCCGATACGCGGACGCGGCGTGCCTCCGTGTTGCCGGAACATACGTTGAACCAGCTCGCGCAGTTCCGCCGGCTCGTGCCCGGGCTCGCGCCGCTGCATGTGATCCGTGTGTGGAGCGGCGTCGAAAGCTATCTGCCCGACGGCGAACCGGTGATCGGACGCAGCACGACGACGGACGGTCTGTTCTACGCGTTCGGGTTCAGCGGGTCGGGTTTTCAGATCGGCCCGGGTGTCGGCGAGACGATGGCCGAACTGATCGATACGGGCAGTACGCCGATTCCGCTCGATGCGTTTTCGATCGCGCGGTTTCGTAGCGAGAACATCGCGCAGACCGCTACGCTTCCTGTCGAGGTGTCCCGATGACCAGCATGAACCGCCCGGCAGCCGTGCTCGACGATGCGCTTGCCTACCTCGACACGCACTTCGATCAGACGGTGAGCCTCGCGCAACTGGCCGCGCTGTCGGCACTGAGCGTGTCGCGTTTCGCGACGGTGTTCCGGCAGCAGGTCGGGTTATCGCCGTATCGCTATCTGTGCCGGCTGCGGGTACGGCGCGCGCAGACGTTGCTGCTGGCGGGCGTCCCCGGCTCGGTGGTTGCGGCCGAAGTTGGTTTCTTCGATCAGAGTCATCTGGCGCGGCACTTCAAGCGCGTCTGCGGGATGACGCCGGGTTCGTTCCAGCGGCACGCGCGCGCAGCCGAACCGGCGTGACGCGCGCTGCGCGTTACCGATTAATAGCGATGCGCCGCTCGATCTTGCCGAGCCGCACGACGGTCACGCCCACGCGCAACTGCCGCAGCGACGGCATCACGAGCATGCAGTCGGCGTAAGGCGTGCGTATCGCTTCGCCGTTCGACCACGCGATCACGCTGCCCGCATCGGGGAACACTTCGAGACCGGTGTACGGCGCCTCGAAACGGAAGTCGAGACTCGTCGCAACGACTGGCTCGGTCACGCGCACGATGCGCATTTCGGCGGGCAGCGGCATCGTCCAGTCGAGCGGCAGATCCGCTACGTCGACGACACCCGACAGCGCAAGAAAACGCGCGGTCGTATCGCGCGCGACGGCGACCGCGCTCGCTTCCCAGTGCTGACCGCATTCGACCAGCAGCGCATTCTTCGAGCTGCCCGGATCGCCAAAGCCTTCGTAGTCGCGCATCCGCCGGCCTTCCGGATGCCCTTCGTCGCAGATCACAGTGGCCGGCGCGCCGAGCTGTTCGCTCAGTTCGATGCCCTTCGCGAGCGGCCCGGCGACGATCAGCGGCGCGCTCTTCTCGTGCATCGAATGCAGGTCGAGCAGCAGATCGACGGTGTCGATCACCGGACGCATCGCGCGTGCGCGTCGCAGTTCGCTTGAATCGAGCGAAGTGTCGTCGAGCGTTTTCGCGGTCCACACGCGGTTGAAATCCTGATCGACGAAACGCGCTACGTCGGGTTGCGAAGGATCGAAGCGCGCATACGCATCGACGTTCGCGAACGACAGCGTGAGCGTGCCGCGTCGCGGGCGCAGCCGCGCGCGCAACAACGCATCGACGACGATCGCGCCGCACACCTCGTTGCCGTGCGTCAGCGCGTTGATCATCACGTGCGGACCGGGCACGCCCGAGTCGAACACGTGAACGTATGGAATGCCGGATTCGCTGTGCGCGTGCGCGGAGATATCGGGGAACGCGAGTTCGATCGGGTAGTGATCCTGAGTCATTCTAGGCCGCCCTGGCAGAGATATTTGATCGACAGATAATCGTCGAGGCCGTATTTCGATCCTTCGCGGCCGTAGCCGGATTCCTTCACGCCGCCGAACGGCGCAGCCTCGCTCGCGAGCGCGCCTTCGTTGATGCCGACGATGCCCGCTTCGAGACGTCGCGCGACGCGATCGATACGCCGCACGTCCTGAGTATAGAAGTACGCGGCGAGACCGAACGGGGTGTCGTTGGCCGCGCGGATCGCGTCCGCTTCGTCGTCGAAACGGAATAGCGGCACGATCGGACCGAAGGTTTCCTCGCAGCTTAACTGCATCGCGGGCGTTGTGTCGGCGAGCACGGTCGGTGCGTAGTAGTTCGGTCCGAGTTCGGGCAGGCGTTGGCCGCCGGTCAGCACACGTGCGCCCTGGGTGATTGCATCGTCGACGTGGCGCGCGATCTTGTCGACGGCGCGCGCGTTGATCATCGGACCGATCTGCGCGGCGGGGTCGGTCGCGGGCGCGACCTTCAGCGCTGCGACGCGTTCGGCGAGCTGTGCGGCGAACGCGTCGTACACGTTCGACTGCACGTACACGCGATTCGGGCTCACGCAGGTCTGACCGCCATTGCGGAATTTCGCCGCGAGCAGGCCGGCGATTGCGGCATCGAGACCGGCGTCGTCGAACACGATGAACGGCGCGTTGCCGCCCAGTTCGAGCGACAGCTTTTTCAGCGTGCCGGCCGATTCGCGTGCGAGATGCTTACCGACCGCCGTCGATCCGGTAAACGTGATCTTGCGCACGCGACTGTCGGCGAGCCAGTCGGCAACCGCGGGCACCGTCTGTTCGCGCGACGCCGCGATCATGTTCAGCACGCCCGGCGGCACGCCGGCCTCGTGCGCGAGCAATGCGAGCGCGAGTGCGGTGAGCGGCGTGTCTTCGGCGGGCTTCGCGACGACCGTGCAGCCCGTGGCGAGCGCGGGTGCGATCTTGCGCGCGATCATCGCGAGCGGGAAATTCCACGGCGTGATCGCCGCGACGATGCCGACCGGTTCCTTCACGGTCGACATCCGCTTGCCGCGTTGTTGCTGCGGGATGACGTCGCCGTAGATGCGGGTCGCTTCATCGGCGAACCACGCGACATAGGACGCGCCGTACAGCACCTCGCCGCGTCCCTCGGCTAACGGCTTGCCCTGTTCGAGCGAGATCAGCCGGCCGAGCGTGTCGGCGTTCGCAAGCAGCAGCGCGTGCCAGCGGCGCAGCACGGCGGCGCGTTCCGCCGGCAGCGTGTCGCGCCACGCGGGGAACGCGCGCGCGGCCGCGTCGGTTGCGGCGCGCGCGTCGGTGGCATCGCTGTCGGCGACGTCCACGATGCGTTCGCTCGTCGCAGGATTCGTCACCGCGAAGCGCTTGCCGCTCGCGGCGGGAACCCACTGTCCGTCGATGAAATTGTCCGGGCGGATCAGATCGTCCAGCTGCAGGGTGCCGCTCATCGGAACGCTCCTTGGTGTGTGGGGGTGGATGGGCTTGCGCCCGGGTTTTCAGCCGAGCCGTTCCGCGATCGCCTTGCCGACTTCGGTCGTGCTCGCGTTGCCGCCCAGGTCTCCGGTGCGCGGACCTTCTTTCAATACCGCCTCGATCGCCGAGAGGATCGCGTCGTGCGCGTCGCGCTCCGGACCGCTGCCCTGATTGCCACCGAGAAAATCGAGCATCATCGCCGCCGACCAGATCATCGCGACCGGATTCGCCATGCCCTTGCCGGCGATATCCGGCGCCGAGCCGTGGACCGGTTCGAACAGCGACGGAAAGGTCCGGTCCGGATTCAGGTTGCCCGACGGCGCGATGCCGATCGTGCCGGTACACGCGGGGCCGAGATCGGACAGGATGTCGCCGAACAGATTGGTCGCGACGACCACGTCGAAGCGGTCGGGGTTCAGCACGAAGCGTGCGCACAGGATGTCGATGTGCTGCTTGTCCCACGTCACATCGGGATACTGCGTCGCGACTTCGGCGGCGCGTGCGTCCCACCACGGCATGCTGATCGAGATGCCGTTGCTCTTCGTCGCGACCGTGATTTTTTTCGCGCGTTGCTGCGCGAGATCGAATGCGTAGTGCAGCACGCGTTCGCTGCCTTTGCGCGTGAAGATCGACTGCTGCATCACGAGTTCGCGCTCGGTGCCCTCGAACATCGTGCCGCCCACCGACGAATACTCGCCCTCGGTGTTCTCGCGCACGATCATGAAATCGATGTCGCCGGCCTTGCGGTTCGCGAGCGGCGACGGCACGCCGTCGAACAGACGCGCCGGGCGCAGGTTGATGTACTGATCGAACTCGCGACGGAATTTCAGCAGCGAGCCCCACAGCGAAATGTGATCTGGCACGGTCTGCGGCCAGCCGACTGCGCCGAACAGCAGCGCGTCGCAATCCTGCAGTTGCGCCTTCCAGTCGTCGGGCATCATCTGGCCGTGCTGCGCGTAGTAGTCGCAGCTGGCCCATTCGATGTGCCGGTATTCGAGACCGATATCGAAGCGGCGGCTGACGGCGTCGAGCGTGCGCAGCGCTTCGGGCATCACTTCCTTGCCGATGCCGTCGCCGGGGATCACGGCGATGCGATAGGGGGTGCGGGTCATGGGCGTCTCTCTGGTTTCTTTCGGTTGTGTCGGGGGCCAGCGGCTAGTCTATTCCTGATGTTCGGCCCTAAAATCGCGGTTTTGGTTAAGCCACTGTGCACGAATCGTGAATAAAGCCCCGAACCTCGACGACCTGCGCGTGTTCTGCACGGTGGCCCGCAAGGCAAGCTTCAGCGCGGCGGCGGAGGCGCTGTCGGTGTCGGCTGCGTATGTGAGCAAGCGCGTGAACGTGCTCGAGACGGAACTGGGCACGCGTCTGCTGCATCGCTCGACGCGGCGCGTCGCGATCACCGAAGCCGGCGAGCGCGTGTATGCATGGGCAGAAAAAATTCTCGACGACGTCGACCGGCTGGTCGAGGACGTATCGACGACGCGGCGTGTACCGCGCGGCACGCTGCGCGTGTCGAGCAGCTTTGGGTTCGGTCGGCACATCGTCGCGCCCGCGCTCGACCGGCTCACCGCGCGCTATCCGCAACTGAGTGTGCGGCTCGATCTGTTCGATCGCATTGTCGATGTCGCGGGCGAGGGCTTCGATCTCGACGTGCGTGTCGGCGACGAGATCGCGCCGCATCTGATCGCGAAGCGGCTTGCGTCGAATCATCGGGTGCTGTGCGCGTCGCCGGACTATCTCGCGCGTCACGGCACGCCGCGTCAGCTTGCGGATCTCGCCGCGCATCAATGCGTCGCGATCAAGGAGCGCGATCGTCCGTTCGGTATCTGGAGATTGAGCGAGCGCGGCGAGACGGTGTCGGTGAAAGTGACCGGCCCGCTGTCGACCAATCACGGCGAGGTCGCCGTGCAATGGGCGCTGGCGGGACGCGGCATCGTGCTGCGGTCGATGTGGAACGTGCGGCCGTTGCTCGAAAGCGGCGCGCTGCAGCAGGTGCTGCCCGGCGTCACGCAGCCGGCGAACGTGTGGGCGGTGTATCCGGCACGGCTCGCGGCGTCGGCGAAAGTGCGCGCCTGCGTGGAGTTTCTTGCCGACGAGTTCGGGCGCTGGGCTGAACCCGCTGAAACTGCCGCAACCGACGAACGCGCCGGGCGTCAGTGAGAGTTCGGCGAAAACAGCGTTTCGAGCGGGTAGTGCGTTTTCACGAACGGCGACTTGATGATCACGTAGCTGAAGTATTTCTCGATGCCGATGTCGCGATCCAGCAGACTCTCGACGATGCTCTGATAGTGGCTCACGCTGCGCGTGACGAACTTCAGCAGGTAGTCGTAGCCGCCGCTCGCCAGATGGCACTCGACGATCTCGTCGACATCCCGGATCGCCGCGACGAAGCGGACAAAGTCCTCGCGGCGATGATCGGCGAGCGTGACCTCGGTGAACACGACCTGGATGTCGCCGAGCTTTTCCAGCTGGATCTGCGCGCCGTAGCCGAGGATGTAGCCCGCTTTCTCCAGACGCTTGACGCGGATCAGGCACGGACTGGGCGACAGCCCGACCGCATCGGCGAGCTCGACGTTCGTGATGCGGCCGCGCTTTTGCAGTTGCGAGAGAATCCGCAGATCGATTCGATCCAGTTTGCAGTCGGTGCTCATCGTGACGGGGGCAGTGCCGCATGTCGGAGTAGTCGGCCGATGTTATCACGCAGATATCACGCTGTTACGCCGTGTCTGAATTCGTTGGACCGCTTCAGCGCGGCGCGGACGTCGGCTTGCGCGAGCACGTCGTCGAGCGTTTTTTCGAGGCGCTCGAACAGCATGTCGAAGTCGCTTTCCGTGTAGCACAGCGCGGGCGCGAAACCGAGAATGCCGTCGCCGAACGCGCGGAACACGAGGCCGTTGCGATACGCGGCCGTGGCGATCCGGTCGGGCAGCGCGAGCGTGGCATCGAAACCCTGTTTGCTGTCCTTATCGGCGACGAGTTCGAGTGCGCCGAGCAGGCCGCGGTGACGCGAATCGCCGACGAGCGGATGCGCTAGCAGCGCGTCGAGCCCTTGCGCGAAGCGCGGCGCCTGCGCGATGCCGTTCGCGAGCAGACCGCCCTCGTGATAGAGCCGCAGCACTTCGAGACCGATCGCAGCACTCACCGGATGTGCCGAATACGTATGACCATGGCCGATCACCGCGTTGAGATCGCCGCCGTCCGCGATGCCGCGATACACGGCATCCGACATCAACACCGCGCCCATCGGCGCGTAGCCGGCGGTGAGTCCCTTCGCGACCGTCATCAGGTCCGGCTCGACGTGTTCCGCGTCGCATGCGAAGAGCGGGCCCGTGCGGCCGAATCCGGTAATCACTTCATCGGCGACGAACAGGATGTCGAGCGCGCGGCACGCGTCGCGCATCGCCTTCAACCAGCCGACGGGCGGCACGATCACGCCGCCCGATCCCTGGATCGGCTCGCAGAAGAACGCTGCGACGTTGTCCGCGCCGAGCGCCGCGACCTTCGCTTCGAGCGCGGCGACAGACGCGGCGATCAGCGCGCGGTCGTCGGCGAAATCGTTACGGTATGCGTACGGCGACGGGATGTGATGCTGCGTCGCGAGCGGCAGATCGAAGCCGCGATGGAACACCGGCAATGCGGTGAGCCCCGCGCCGATCGCCGACGATCCGTGATACCCGCGCGTCTGCGCGATCACGTGCTTCTTCGACGGCCGGCCGGTCGCGTTGTAGTAGTGCGTGATGAAGCGCAGCGCGGAATCGACGGCATCCGAGCCGCCCAGCGTGAAATACACGTGCTGCAGCGACGCGGGCGCGAGTTCGGCGAGCTTCGCGGCGAGTTCGATCGCCGGTTCGGAGCCGAAATGGAAATAGCCGGTCGCATACGGCAGGCGTTCCATCTGCCGGCGCGCGGCTTCGACGATGCTCGCGCAGCCGTAGCCGGTGTTCACACACCAGAGCCCGGAAAACGCGTCGAGCAGTTCGTTGCCGTCGATGTCGCGCAGGAACACGCGGTCGGCGGAATCGAGCACGGTGACGCCGCGCGCCTCGTGCGCGCGATAACTGACGACGGGGTGGATCAGATGCTTGCGGTCGGCTTCGATGAGGGGGGAGGTCGGCATGGTGGCTCTCGTTCCGGAGGGACGGTGTGGTCGGTGGGTGGATAGCTCAATACTACTGAGCGGACCGGTCCGGCTGCACCGTCAAATCGGCCGTCGAAAAGCGCAGGCGCCGCGTTTTGCGGGGTGTCGGCGGCATTTTGTGCTGCGCGTGTGGGCGCAGCGTCCGGGAACGGATTCAGTAGCCGCGCTGCCGGTCGATCAGACCGAGCATCGGCAGACCCGCGCGATGCCGGCGCAGATTGTCGAGGATCACGTCGACGGCGGTATCGGGTCGCGTCGTGCTCGCGATGTGCGGCGTGATGCGCACACGCGGATGCGTCCATAGCGGGTGCGACGCGGGCAACGGCTCGGGATCGGTCACGTCGAGAATCGCGCTGTGCAGCTGGCCGCAGTCGAGTGCGTCGAGCAGATCCTGCTGATTGACCTGCGGGCCTCGTCCGACACTGACGAACGACGCGCCGCGCGGCAGCTTCGCGAACAGGCGCCAGTCGAGCAGGCCACGCGTCGCCGGCGTGAGCGGCAGCAGGCCGATCAGAATGTCCGTGCGCGCGAGGAACATGTCGAGCGTTTCGCTGCCCGCATAGCATTCGATGCCGTCGAGCACGTGCGGCGAACGACCCCAGCCGGCGCACGGAAAATTGAACAGCCGCAGCCGTTCGAGCACCGCGACGCCGAGCATGCCGAGGCCGAGCACACCGATGCGCCGCGTCGCGGCGGCGCGCGGCGGCAGCTCGCGCCACACGCGCTGCTGCTGTTGCTGCGCGTAGTCGAGCAGATCGCGATGGATCGTGAGGACCGCGTGCGTCACATACTCGACCATGCCCTCGATGATGCCGGGCTCGATCATCCGTACGACCGCGACGTGATCGGGCACGCGCGACAGATCGAACTGATCGATGCCCGCGCCGACCGAAAACACGACCTCCAGATTCGAGAACGCACGGACGGGATCGTCGGGCGGCTGCCACGCGGCGAGATAACGGACCGACGACGGATCGCCGATGTCGGGCCACAGACGGAACGGAATGTCCGGCGCTTTTTCCGCGAAGAGTTGCGCCCATTGACGGCCGCGGTCCGGGTCCGCTTTATAGAGCAGCGTCATGACGATTAGCCGAGCGCCTGGTTGACGATGCCGTACGAGCGGACCGACGGGTCGTCGACGGGTGTGCCGTTGCGCGCCATCTTCACGACGGTGTCGACGCGCGGCAGTCCGATGCCGTCGAGCCAGGCGGACAGACCCGGATGCTCGGGTGTATCGACGCGAATGAACGTGTTGGGATGGGCGGCGAGCCAGTGGGCGATCAGCGCCTGCGCGCGGTGTAGCGTGGGCTCGTTCTTCGCGTTGTCGGCGAGTACGGCGACGGGGCCGATTGCGTACCCGCGACCGAAGCGCCTGAATAGCGAGAAGCCGAGCAGGGCGCCGTCGCGTTCGCGTTCGAGGGCGATGCCTTGTGCGATGTCGAGCAACGGCGGCAGCAGCGCGCTGCGGTCGACGCCGGTGGCTCGCGATGCGAGTTCGATGACGCGTGGCGTATCGGTTGTCTGTAGTGGACGCAGTTGTTCGCCCGGCAGCAGCACGACGGGCGGTGGATTGAAGTTCGCGCCCTGATGCTGATGCAGCAAGCCGATCGCGCGAAAGCCAAGCTTCTCGTAGAGCGGCTGGCCGGCGGGCGTCGCGTGCAGCAGCGTCAAGCGGTTGCCTAGCTTTTCAAGCAACCGGTCCATCAACTGGCGGCCGATGCCCTGGCCCTGGTGGCCCGGTTCGACGATCACCATCCCGACCGATCCCGCCTGCCGTCCGTACTCCCAGCACAGCGCGGTGCCGATCACGCGGTCCGCGCTCACCGCGACGAAGCCGGTCCCCGCATCGAGGACGAAACGCCAGTCGTCGACACGATGCGGCCACGCGAACTGGGTCGACAGTGCATGCGCTGCGGCGATGTCGTCGACGGCGAACGGGCGGTACGTGGTGGGTGCAGCAGAAGAGATGGGTTCGGCGACGGTCACGCGATAGCTCCGGACTGGGTGTTACGCGTGACTGTCGCATCGCATCGGCCGCGCTGGCTAGGACGATCCTTTTGTGATCCTTTTACGATCCTTTTACGAGCCGGCCGGTTTGCGTCGACGATATGTTCAGACCACCGTCGACAACCCCAGCGTCAACACGAGCGCCGAGATCGAGATCACTGTTTCGCAGACGGTCCACGTCTTGAAGGTCTGCGGCACGGTCATGCCGAAGTACTCCTTGACGAGCCAGAAGCCACCGTCGTTCACGTGCGACAGGATCAGCGAGCCCGCGCCGGTCGCGAGCACCAGCAGCTCCGGACGCACCGCAGCGGCGGTGCCCACGGCAGCCGACGCGATCGGCGCGACGATGCCGGCGGCCGTTGCCATCGCGACCGTCGCGGAGCCGGTCGCGACGCGGATCAGCGCGGCGACGAACCATGCGAGCAGCAGCAACGGCATGTGCGCGCCCATCGCGACGTCGACGATCGCTTTCGATGCGCCGCTGTCGATCAGGATGCGTCCGAAGCCCGCGCCCGCGCCGACGACCAGCGTGATGCCCGCAGTCGGTGCAAGACACTCGTTGGTGAACTTGAGGATCGCTTCGCGTCCGAAGCCGCGCGCCGCGCCGAATGTGTAGAAGCTCAGCAGCACCGCAAGCAGTAGCGCCATGTCCGGATGACCGACGAGACGCAGCACGCCGTTCAGCGTCGACTTCGGCGTGGCGATCAGATCGGCCCAGCTGCCGATCAGCATCAGCAGCACCGGCAACAGAACGGTCAGCAGCGTGATGCCGAAACCGGGCAGTGCGCGATCCGCACGTTGCGCGTCCTGCTCGATGAACTGCTGCGCGATCGGATTGACGCCGTCGAGCACGACGAAGCGGCTCGCGAGCTTCGAGAACAGCGGGCCCGCGAGCGCGGCGGTCGGAATGCCGACGATCAACGCGTAGAAAATCGTGTGGCCGATGTCCGCGTTGTACGCGGTGACCGCGAGCAGCGCGGCCGGGTGCGGCGGGATCAACCCGTGCACGACCGACAGCCCCGCGACCATCGGAATGCCGACGCGGATCATCGACGTGCCGGTGCGCTGCGCGACGTTGAACGCGATCGGAATCAGCAGCACGAAGCCGACTTCGAAGAAGACCGGCAGGCCGACCAGGAACGCGATGCACATCATCGCCCAGTGGACGTTCTTCGGACCGAACAGATTGATCAGCGTTTGCGCGATGCGCTCGGCGCCGCCGGATTCGGCCATCATCTTGCCGAGCATCGTGCCGAGCCCGACGACGATCGCGATGTGGCCGAGCGTGCCGCCGACCCCGGTTTCGAACGATTTCAGAATCGATGTCATCGGCATGCCGACCGCGAGGGCCAGCGCAACCGAGACGACCATCAGCGTGATGAACGGATTGACCTTGAAGCGCGCGATCAGTACGACGAGTGCGACGATTGCGATCAGCGCATAGACGAGTAACAGGCTTCCTTGAACAGTCGCCATGGGTGCTCCGGGTGAGGAAGGGGTCGATGTGATACGCGTGCAGGCATCGCATTGCGGATGCGATACCTGCACGCGATCTGGGCAGAAACGCGCTGAATCAGAACTTGTGGCGAATGCCCGCGACCGTCACGAACTGGCCGTTGTTCGACGATGCCTTGCCGATGCCTTCGATCCACGCGTTCGAACCCGACGAGCGCTGGTAGATGCCGTTCAGGTAGAGGTCGGTGGTCTTCGACAGGAAGTATTCGCCGCCGACGCTCAGCTGGTTGTAGTGCGCGTTCGCCGCGGTGGCCGAGCTGCTGTTCTGGCTCGTGTAGATGTAGCCGGCCGACAGCAGCGTCGCGGGCGTCAGTTGATAACGCACGCTCGCTTCGTAGTTCGCGAAGCGCAGGCTGCCGCCCGTCAGCAGATCGAAGCGCGAGTTCGTGTACAGCAACGCGAGCGTCGCCGGGCCGAACACGTACGCGCCGCCGCCGCCCCACACCTGGTTGCGCTTCACGTTGCTGATGATCGACGAGCTGGTGCTGAAGTAGTTGTCCGACGGCGCGGCGCCGGCCGTGTTCGTCGCCGGGCTGTCAACGAGCGAGTACGCGGCGTCGAGGTGCAGCGGTCCGTTGACGTAGTCCGCACCGACGCTCCATGCGCGGTTGTTCGCGAACTGGCCGGCGGTGTTCGAGAACGCGTACATCGCGTTCGCGGTGAAGCCGGAGAACGTCGGCGTCGTGTACTTGACGGCGTTGTTCGTGCGGTACGTGTTGTTCAGGTCGTCGTTGTCGTAGATCGCGTTCGCGTACTGGCTCAATGCGCCGACGCCGTTGATCTGCAGATTCGACAGATAGTCCTGCACGCTGTTGTACTGACGACCCAGCGTGATCGTGCCCGCGCGAGCATTGGTCAACGCGACCCATGCGCTGCGTCCGAACATCCGGCCACCCTGGCCCGATGCGCCCGTCTCGAGGCTGAAGCCGTTTTCAAGCCGGAACGACACCTTGTTGCCGCCGCCCAGATCTTCGGTGCCGGTCAAGCCCCAGCGCGATCCCTGCACGTTGCCCTGCGTGGCCTGATACGCCTTCTGGCCGCCCTGATTGTTCGTGAACGTCAGACCGGCATCGGCGATGCCGTATAGCGTGACGCTGCTTTGCGCCCACGCGGCGTGCGAGCTGATGCCGGCGATACCCGCGATAGCGACGGCGACGGCCGTGTGAAGGATCTTCTTTTGCATGGTGGTTTCCTCAAGTCAAAGGCGAATGCCGGGGGCTGACCGGTTTCGGGTTTTTGCTGCGTGCTTTCTATTGGTAGTAGTACTAATGGTAAAAATCGTGCGCGACTGCGCAGCGGACGCCCGCCGCCGCGTTCAATCGGACATCAGTGAATCAGTCAGGCCAGTTCTTGCGGGCTGCGCCGCGCTTTGCGTCGTGTGCGTGAAACGGTGTGACGACGGGTTCCCGTGCATCGCGTGCGGCATGCAGCTCGGCGAGCAGACGTTCGAGCACGACGTGCTCTTCGCCCGGATGCAGATTGCACGGATCGAGAAAGAAGAAATGCAGCTCGACCTCGTGATCGCGGACGATTACCGGGCGCGCTGCGTCGCGCGGACGGGCGAGCGCATCCGCGAGATCCCATGCGGTGGTTCGTGCTTCACGCGGATCGATCGATACCTTCAGACGGTCGAGCGGATTGCCGGTCGGATCGGGATCGATCTGCGCACGCACGCCGGGGCAGTCGTTCAGCGCTTCTTGCCACAACGTCAGGTAGCCGTGCTCACGCGCGCGTACCGCTGCGTGATCGCGCCGCGCCCACTGCTCGAGCGCGGCGATCGCACCGACGATGCCTTCCTTGCCGACCTTCATCCCGCGACCGATACCGCCGTTCTGGAAATACGCGGCTCGGACCAGCGCCTTACGGCCCGCGACGATGCCGGCTGTCGGGCCGCCGAGAAACTTGTGCGCCGAGTACAGCACGACATCGGCGCCCGCGGCGATGAAACGCTTCAGGTCGTATTCGGATGCCGCATCGACGATCACGGGCACACCCTTCGCGTGCGCGGTTTCGATGAAGGCTTCGAGCGGGATCAGGCCGTAGCCGACGGTGTGATGCGACACGACGAACAGCGCAGCCGTGGTGCGTTCGGTGATTGCGGCGGCGAGTTGATACGCGTGCGCTTCGGTGGCGGCACCGACCGCGATGGCGCGGGCGCCGGCGAGTCGGATCGCCTGGTCGATCGGCGCACCGTAGTTCACGAGGTGGCCGGTTTGCACGACGACTTCGTTCGCGAGGCCCGAGGTATCCGGCATCCGTTCGATCAGACCGGCGTCGTCGCCGGTCATCGTCGCGGCGATCGACAGCGTGATCGCCGCCGAGCAGGATGCGGTAATGTAGCCGCTCTCGCTGCCGCAGGCCTCGGCGATAGCCGCGGATGCATGGCGCTGCAGATCGTCGATCTCGACGAATTGCGGCAGCACGTCCGCGAGCGCATCGATGACCGGTTGCGCAACGATCGACGCGCCGAGACCCGTCATCGTGCCCGACACATTGATGACCGGGCGCAAGCCGAGACGAGAACGGATATCCATGGAACTGCCTCCGCAACGTATTCCGTTTATTCCGTAACTGTGGAATATATGTTGTAATTGCGGATCAGTCTAACATACAATGGTTCCCGGTCAACCGGACAAAAATAGCCAGCACGCATCAGGATCAGAGGACACGATGACACGGACTTCGCCGCCGTCCGCCAAAGACTCAGCAGCCCAGCCGGCCGACCCGGCCGATGCCGCGGAAGCCGCGCCGCGCACGCGTACCAGCGCGATCGAGCGGGCAGTGCAGATTCTCGACGCGCTCCAGGAAGCGGGCCGGCCCGCGACCGCGTACGAGATCGCGCGGCTGGTCGGCGCGCCGCCGTCGACGGTCTATTCGATCATCAACGATCTGGTCGAGCGGAATATGCTCGGCCGCAAAGCCGACGGGACGATCTGGCTCGGTTCGCGTCTCTATGGCTACGGTCTGAGCTACGCGAGTTCGCTCGACTATCTCGGTGTCGCTGGCGAAGAAATGCAGACGTTGTCGGCCGAGGTCGGCGAGACCGTACAGGTGTGCGGGCTGGTCGAAGGGATGATGGTCGTGTTGCAGATGGCCGAAGGGCCAGGCCATTTTCGTGTGACGTCGCGGGTCGGCAGCCGCGTGCCGCTGAACTGGACCGCGTCGGGCCGCTTGCTGGTCGGACATCTGCCGGATGCCGAGCGGGTCGCGTTCTTCCGTCGTTACGCCAAACCTTCGCCGACCGGTCGCGCCGAAACGCGCGCCGACGTGCTCGCGCGCACCGCGCGCGAAGCGCTCGACGCGCGACTGTCGATCCAGATCGGCGAGTCGGATGCGTCGGTTGCGTGTCTTGCATCGCCGGTCGTCGACAACACCGGGACGTGTGTGTTCACGATCTCGATCGTGATGCCCGAAGCAAAAGCCGTGAAGGGCACCGAGCCGTTCGCCGACGCAGTGCGCACGGTTGCCGCGCGGATCGAGGCACGGCTCGGCTGGCAACACCGTTCGTCCGATTTCGCCGCTTGAATGCGGCTACACGTGGCGGCGAGCGGTAACGGTCGTCGTCACTGTTCACCCTTCATCCGATTCCACATCCTGCTCTCCACTCCCTCGCTCAATGGCTTCTCCGCTTTCGATGAACTGCTACGACCGTCTGCGTACGCGCGGCTTTACGCTTCCTCCGGTGCCGGCACCGATCGGTAACTTCACACACTGCACGCGCGAAGGCGACCTGCTGTTTCTGTCGGGACAGGGGCCGCTGAACGAACACGGCGAACTGATGACCGGCAAGGTCGGCGCGACCGTCACGACCGACGATGCGTATCTGCATGCGCAACTCGTCGGTCTGAATCTGCTGTCGGTGTTGCACGATGCACTTGGCGATCTGGGTCGCGTGAAGCGGGTCGTCAAGCTGCTCGGGATGGTCAACGCGACGCCCGAATTCGGCGAGCATCCGCGCGTGATCAACGGCTGCTCGGATCTGTTCGTCGACATCCTCGGTGAAGCGGGGCGGCATGCTCGGTCGGCGGTGGGCGTCGGGTCGCTGCCGCGGAATATCACGGTCGAGATCGAGGCGATCGTCGCTGTGCGGGATTGATGGGTAGTAGGGGTGCTTCGACGCGCGCAGTTTTGCGTGCGAACGCCCAAGCGCAACTAACGGTCTGCCGCGCCGGCCCCCTCGAAATACGCTGCCTGCGCTGCGGATGAGCTAAGGCTGATGTCCGCGTCGCAGGCCAACCGGCGATCAGCCGGCCGCGAATAATCCGCTCAACGCTCGCCGTCAAGCAGCGCGCCGAGTATTTCGTCGAACGCGGCTTGCGCGTCCTCGAGTTCCTGCAGCGCGGCATCGAAGGTCTGCAGTGCGATCTGCGACGGCCGGCCTTCGCCTGCCGGCGGAAACTGCGACTGCAATGCGGTGAATGAGGTTTGGACCTGCTTCGTCGCAGCGACGACGCGCTCCATCGCGCTCGCCTCTTCGGCTCGTGCCTGTTCTGGGTTCATCTCAACTCCATCAGTAAATGTTCGCGCCACTATGCCACGTCTCAGGTGATCGGCAGACCCGTGTCCGCCTTCACTTCGCGTAGCGACAGCGACGATTCGACCGACGTCACGCCCGGCAGACCGCGCAACTGGTCGCGCATGAACGTACCGTAGTCGTCGAGATCGCGTGCCACGACCTGCAGCACGTAGTCCGCGCTGCCCGACACGTTGTGGCACGACAGGATGCGCGGAATCGCGAGCACTTCGCGTTCGAAACGCGTGGCGACCTCGCGGTCGTGGACCGCGAAGCGCACGAGCACGAACGACACGACGCCATAGCCCAGCGTCCGGCGTGACAGCATCGCGCGATAGCGCTCGATATAGCCGTCGGTTTCGAGTCTTTTGAGGCGCCGCGCGCACGGCGTTTCGCTGAGTCCAACGGCTTCGGCGAGCCGCGCGTTGGACATGCGGCCATCGGTCTGGACCGCGGCGAGGATCGCGCGGTCGACTTTGTCGAGGTCGGTGGTCATGAGGGGAATCATGGTGTAAGTGACGAAATGGTAGTGCATTCCGCCATGATGTGCTGGCCGCTGTCTGGAATTCGCCAGCAATCGCTCAGTGTCTCGACGCATCATGGAACCTCTTCAACGCGAGGTTTCCATGGTGTCCACTCATCTGCTGATCGTCTATGTTGCCGCGCTGGCCGTCGTCTACGCGGTGCCCGGACCGGACATGGCGCTGATCCTGCAAACGGGGATCGGGCAGGGCGTCCGCACCGGCTTTGCCGCTGCCGGCGGTCTCGCGATTTCGCGGGCCACGCACGTCACGCTGTCCGCGTGCGGTGTCGCCGCGTTGATGCGCAGCGCACCGTGGCTCTACGAAGCAGTGCGTTACGGCGGCGCGGTTTATCTCGCGTGGATCGCGGTGCAGATTTTCCGTTCTCCGATCTTCAGTCTGCCGGACGGCGACGCACCCCGTGCGCTGTCGAAGCCGCTGCGGACCGCATTCGTCAAAGGGCTGTTGACCAACCTGCTGAATCCGAAGGCGCTGCTTTTCTGTTCGGTGCTGCTGCCGCAATTCGTGCGGCCGGAAGCGGGGCCGGTCGCGTTGCAGATGCTGACGCTGGGCGGCGTGCTGGTTGCCGTCGGTGCATGCTTCGACGCGGCGTATGCGACGGGCGCGTCGCGCATCGCGGCGTGGGTACGCGCGCATCCGCTCGCGCAGACGGTGCAGCGCTGGACGTTCTCTGCGGCGTTGATCGGGTTTGCGGTGCGTCTGTCGCTCGACTGAGATTCAACTGAGCGCAGTGATGACGACTACCGGTCGAGCTTGGCCTCCCGGCGCGGCCGGTCGTCGATGATCTTTTTGCGGTGCTTGTCCTTCATTTTCTTCCAGCTTTTGCACTCGTCGCGAGTGCGCAGGCAGCCGAGGCACAGACCGGTTTTGTCGTCGAACTTGCAAATGTCGACACAGGGAGATTTGATGCTCATCGGACGCTCGGCCCCATAGATTCATTGATCGCGAGCTGCGACTGTCGCACGGCGTCGCGCAGACGCGCCAAGCGATTGTGCCAATGAACGCAATAGGGGGACTGCTCGTGCAAGCGTGCCGTTCAGGTAACCTGCAGGCTTTCCCTTTGCGCCGATCATGCAGACGCTCCTGCTCTACGTCGTTACCGCCGTCGCCGAAATCATCGGTTGCTATCTGCCGTGGCGCTGGCTTAAGGACGGCGGGTCTGTCTGGCTGCTCGTTCCCGCCGCAGTGAGCCTCGCGGTGTTCGCATGGCTGTTGACGCTGCACGGCGCGGCAGCCGGTCGCGTCTATGCGGCGTATGGCGGCGTCTATATCGCGGTGGCGATCGTGTGGCTGTGGGCCGTCGAGCAGATTCGCCCGACGGTGTGGGACTTTGCCGGCGCAGCGGTCACGCTGGTCGGCATGAGCATCATCGCGTTCCAGCCGCGCGGCTGACCCGACGTTGCTGTCGGGCCCGGCCGCGCATGCCGTGCTGCGATTACTTCCCGTTCCGCATCCCGAGGTAATCGAGCTTGCCGAGTTCTACGCCGTTGTGACGGAGGATGTCGTACGAAGTCGTCAGGTGGAAGTAGAAGTTAGGCAGCGCAAAATTCAGCAGGTAGTCGAGCCCCGTGAATTCGACCGGGCCGACGCGCATCTTCAGCACGATCTGGCGTTCTTCCGAACCGTCGATCTGCGCCGCAGTGAATTCCTTCAGGTACGAAACCGTCTTGTCGATACGGGCGATCAGTTCGTCGAACGTCGATTCGACGTCGTCGAACTTCGGCGCTTCGGTAGCGGCGAGGCGCGATGCGCAGCCCTTCGCGGTGTCGGTGATGATGTGGATCTGCCGCGCGAGGGGCAGCATGTCGGGGAAGAGGCGCGCGCCGGTCAGCGCGACGGGTTCGATCTGCTTTTCTGCTGCATGCGCCTGCGCTTTGCCGAGAATAACTTTCAGATTGGTGAGGCCGCGGACCAGTGCGGGCACCGATGCTTGATACATCGAAATTGACATGGAGAATTCCTCGATTCTTCGATCGGGTTCGCGCCGTGGCGCGAGGATGCGAACGTAACGGCAGGATCGCCGCTGCAGCATCATAGCGTCATCGACGGAAACGGGTACGTCGTCCATTTGGCCGGTACCGCGACGCCCGGAACTGTGTTTGAATGGATTTGTCCGACGGCTTGACGCAGTTCCTGAAACGAAGGCCCGGTGCGGGTGTAGACGGAAGCCAGCCGTCTGTTTGCGGGTCCCGCCGGGTCCAACGCATGGCCCACGCGGCCACGCACGAAGGAGAGTCGAAACCATGGCCAAACATCCGTTGCCAGGAAGCGAGAAGGGCTTTGCGCAGGGTTCGAAGGTCGTCGGGCATTGCAATCCGGCGGAACGTATCGAGGTCGTCGTGATGCTGCGCCGCCAGGGCGAGCAGCAGTTCGATCAGCTGGTTCATAAAATCGCGTCGGGCGATCCTTCCGCACAACCGCTGTCGCGCGAGTCGTTCGCAAAACAGTTCGGTGCGTCGCCTGACGACGTCGCGCGACTGAAAGCCTTCGCGCAGCAACACGGCCTCACTGTCACACGCGAAGACCCTGCTGCCTGCATGGTGGTACTCGGCGGCACCGTCGCGCAGTTCCAGGGCGCTTTCGACGTCACGCTGCAACATTACGAACATCATTCGATCGGCGAGTATCGCGGCCGCTCGGGCCCGATCAACGTGCCCGACGATCTGCACGGCGTGGTCACGGCCGTGCTCGGGCTCGACAATCGGCCGCAGGCGCGGCCGCATTTCCGTATCCGTCCGCCGTTCAAGCCGGCGAGCGGCCGTCAGCAGGTGTCGTACACGCCGCTGCAACTCGCGTCGCTGTATCAGTTTCCGCAGGGCGACGGCAGCGGCGAGTGCATCGGCATCATCGAGCTGGGCGGCGGCTATCGCACGGCCGATCTGAAGTCGTATTTCTCGAGCCTCGGTGTGCCCGAGCCAACGGTCGTGTCGGTCGGCGTCGATCAGGGCTCGAACCAGCCGAGCGGAGATCCGAGCGGCCCCGACGGCGAAGTCACGCTCGACATCGAGATCGCGGGCGCGATTGCGCCCGGTGCGACGATCGCGGTCTACTTCACGACGAACAGCGACGCCGGCTTCATCGACGCGGTGAGTCGCGCGGTCCACGATACGACGCACAAGCCGTCGGTGATCTCGATCAGTTGGGGCGGTCCCGAAACCTTGTGGACCGCGCAGTCGCAAAAGGCATTCAACAGCGTGTTGCAGGCTGCGGCGGCCGTCGGCGTGACAGTGTGTGCGGCATCCGGCGACAGCGGTTCGAGCGACGGCGTCAGCGACGGCGCCGATCACGTCGACTTCCCCGCATCGAGCCCGTACGTACTCGCGTGCGGCGGCACGACGCTGCAGGCCTCGGGCACGGCCATCACGCACGAGGCGGTGTGGAACGACGGCGCATCCGGTGGTGCGGGCGGTGGCGGCGTCAGCAGCGCGTTCCCGGTGCCGACCTGGCAGGAAGGGTTGTCGGCTGCGACGACCGGCGGCGGCAAGGTGGCGCTGAAAGGGCGCGGCGTGCCCGACGTCGCAGGCGACGCATCGCCGGTGACCGGTTACGACGTGGTGATCGACGGCACGACGACGGTGGTCGGGGGCACGAGCGCGGTTGCGCCGTTGTGGGCCGCGCTGATCGCGCGCATCAACGCGATCAAGGGCAAACCGGTCGGCTTCGTGAACCCGAAGCTGTATCAGGCGGCAAGTGCGTTCAACGATATTACGCAGGGCAACAACGGCAGTTTCGCTGCGTCGCCGGGATGGGACGCGTGTACGGGGCTTGGCAGCCCCAATGGCCAGAAAATCGCAGCAGCGCTGTAGGCGGCCGGCCGCGCGCGGGTTCGCCCGCGCGTCGCGCATGCCGTTGCGGGACATCGCGTCGTCCGGTGTCGTACGTGCAGCCCGGATGGCGTCATACAACGATACGACGTTAACGAATCCGATGGAGCGATCATGACGAACCCCGATTCAGCTTCCGGCAGTGCGCAGTCGACTCACAATTCCCATGCTCCCAGCACCGCGCATCGTGCGGGCGACCAGCCGTTCTTCGATCCCGTCGCGTACGGCAACGGGCCCGACGATGCCGTCACCGATGCAACCGAAAACGCCGCGATCACGAAACACTCCGTCGTGATCGGCGGCAAGAAGATCGCGTACACCGCGACGGCGGGGCATCTCGTCACCGTCGATTCGAGCAGCTCGCTGCCGAGCGCGAAGATGTTCTACGTCGCGTTCACGCAGGACAACCAGAAAGAGGAAACCCGGCCGGTTACGTTTTTCTATAACGGCGGGCCGGGGTCGTCGTCGGTGTTCGTGCTGCTGGGATCGTTCGCGCCACGGCGCATCAAGACGTCGATGCCGGGATTCACGCCGCCTGCGCCGTACCAGATGGAGGACAACGGCGACAGCCTGCTCGACCGCAGCGATCTCGTCTTTATCAATCCGGTCGGCACCGGCTATTCGGCGGCGATCGCGCCGAACAAGAACCGCAATTTCTGGGGCGTCGATCAGGACGCGGATTCGATCAAGCAGTTCATCAAACGCTTCCTGACGAAGAACAACCGCTGGAATTCGCCGAAGTATCTGTACGGCGAGTCGTATGGCACCGCGCGCAGCTGCGTGCTCGCGTACAAGCTGCATGAGGACGGCGTCGACCTGAACGGCATCACGTTGCAGTCGTCGATTCTCGACTACACGCAGTCGGGCAATCCGGTCGGCGCGCTACCGACGGCCGCCGCCGACGCATGGTTCCACCGGAAGCTCGGCATTGCGCCGACGCCGACCGACCTCGGCACGTTCGCCGAGGAAGTCGCGCAGTTCGCGCGCACGGACTACCTCGCGGCGCTGCGCAAGTTCCCGACCACCGACAACGCGATCGTCGAGAAGCTCAGCGAATACACCGGCATCGACAAGACGACGCTGATCGCGTGGAGCCTCGACATCGCTGCGTACGACAGTCGCGGCAATTCGCTATTCCTCACGACGCTGCTGAAGTCGAAGGGGCTCGCGCTCGGTTCGTACGACGGTCGCGTCACGGCGATCGAAACCGGCATCGCGGGCCAGGTCGATCCGAACTCCGGCGGCAACGACCCGACGATGACGGCGGTGACCGGCGTCTACACGACGATGTGGAATACGTATCTGAACGAGCAGCTCAAGTTCACATCGAACTCGTCGTTCACCGACCTCAACGATCAGGCGTTCGCGAACTGGGACTTCGGTCATATCGATCCGACCGGCGCACAGAAGGGACTCGACGCACAGGGCAACATCGTGCTGTACACCGCCGGCGATCTCGCGGCGGTGATGGCGCTCAACGTCGATCTGAAAGTACTGTCGGCGAACGGCTTTTACGACTTTGTGACGCCGTTCTATCAGACCGTGATCGATCTGCAGCAGATGCCGCTCGTCAGCGATCAGATCCGGCAGAACCTGTCCGCGCGTTTTTATCCGTCGGGCCATATGGTCTATCTCGACGGTCCATCGAGAACCGCGCTGAAAGCCGATGTCGCGAAGATGTACGACACCACCTCGTCGAATACTGCGGCGGTTAGCCGCATCCGCGCATTGCAGGCACGCAGGGCCGGGTAGTGGAGCCGTCCGTGTAACTCGAAATGCTCGCGGGCAGCAGGCCATTCGATGCCGCTCGCGGGCCACGGTTTTCCCGCGTCGATAATGAATGTGTTTTAATTGGTCTGCGAAAAATCCTCGCGCTACAGAACGGCGCGCCGACTGATGAACGCAGCAATACCGGTTACGCGTCGCGTTTTGCGACGTTTCGCTTCTCTCGCTCGAGCAGGTTGCATGGACGCTGCGTCGCAGCGTTTCGTCATGCGCGCGGTTCGCTTCTGTGCGGTCATAGCGCTCGGCATACATGTCGTCGTGGCGCGCGCACAGACGCCGGCGATGCTCGACGATCGGGTCACGCAGCATTCGGTTGCGGAGACGATCTGTCGTCCGGGCTATGCGGACACCGTGGCGCCCCCGCTCGACGAACTGATGGAACACAAGGACCGCTTGCTCGCGGCACGCGGCATCGATGCCGACGACGGCGGCGGTTACGCACTCGACCGGCGCGTGCCGATCGTGCTGGGCGGTTCGCCCGATGCGCCGGCGAATCTCGGCCTGCTGCCGTGGGCCGGTCACCACGGCGAGCGCCGCAAGGAACTGCTGACCGCGAAACTTAAGCGCTGCGTGTGCATGGGCAAGATCAGCCTGAGCGAAGCGCAGACCGCGATCGCCGGCAACTGGTCGTCCTGGTATCAGGGCTTCGCCGATACATCGTGCGACGTAAGCCGCGTCGATATCGCGACCAGCGACAGCGCACCTTGACCGGTATTGGCGTACTCCGGCGTGCCGTGATCGTTTCGCGCCGGCCTCATTGATGGAGAACGACATGACCCCGTTACCTTTACGTACTTTCGCGTGGATGTCCGCGATCGGATGCCTGCTGGCCAGCGCATCGGCGTTCGCCGATCCGCCCGCACACTGCCGCGTCGGCGCGGATATGCTGCGGATTCGCGGCGACGTGCCGGCCGCGATCAGCTTCGATGTGTACCAGCAATTGCAGCCGGTGAACGCGTCCCGGCTCGCGCTGTTTCAGGACGCCGGCGAAGTGAAGCGATTACACGACGGCTTGACGGTCTGCGAAATCGCCGACGACGGCGTCGACGATCCGTCCGCCGTGCTCGTGCATGTGCCGCGCGGCAAGATGGCCTGGTGGGTCAGCGCGGCCAGCGTGCAGCCGGTCGACGCGGATTGATTTCACGCGAGCATCGCAGCACGCAGCAGATTGCCGCATCGCTTTCGGGTACAAATCTGGCTATGCTTGAGCGGTACGTGAGTTGCATGTAACCCGCACGTGAACGAAATATCGACTGGAGGTGAAAGATGATGGTGACGACCCTTGCGATGTTCGTTGCGCTCGGCGTACTCGGCGCGGCAGGCGCTGTGCTGATGCGCCGGCTCGCCGACGAGGCCGCCCGCCGCAGCCGCCTTCAACCGGTGCGCGTCCGCGTCACCGACCCGCGTGCCGCACGGCAGCCACGTTTATGAACGTGCGCATCTGGAACATCCCGGAATCGTGCTCCGAGCAGGAGGTGCGCGACTTCCTGCAACACGAGCTCGGCCACTACGCGAAAGAGATCGCCGTGTACGACGCGGGCACGCCCGCGGTCTACGCGACCGTCGAACTCAACGCGGAGCAGCCGTACATCGCCGACGTGATCGCGCAGCAGTTGCACGGCAAGCATCTTGCCGGCGTCGCATTGCAGGTGAGCGCCGCGCCGTTCGGCGACGAGCCGGACGCCGCACGCGATCACTGATCACTGACGCGATCGCGCACGGCGCACGCCGTTACTCGGTCGGCCAGTCGAACGGCGTGTACGGCAGCGCGCGTTTATGGCGCGTCGCGTCGTAGAAGCGCAGCACGATGTCCGCGACTTCATCGGTGACGGGCTTGTCTTCGAGAAAATTGTCGATGTCGTCGTAGCTGATGCCGTACGCGTCTTCGTCGGGCCGCTGCGGACGCAGCATCTCCAGATCGGCGGTCGGCACCTTGTGCACGAGTTCATCCGCCGCACCCAGTTCACGCGCCAGTGCGCGCACTCTCCGCTTGTTCAGGCCCGTCAGCGGCAGCACGTCGGCGCCGCCGTCGCCGAACTTCGTGAAGAACCCCATGACCGATTCAGCCGCATGGTCGGTGCCGATCACGACGCCGACCCGCGCGCTCGCGACTGCGTACTGCGCGATCATCCGCTGGCGCGCCTTGATGTTGCCGTGTACGAAATCCTGCTGTGCGTGATCGGCGAAGTGCGTGCCGCTGGCCGTGAGTGCGGCGAGCATCGCATCGGCAGCGGGCTTCACGTCGACGGCGAGATTTTCGTCGGCACGGATGAACGCGAGCGATCGCTGTGCGTCCGCTTCGTCGTGCTGCTGGCCGTACGGCAAACGCATCGCGACGAAGCGCGCGTCATAACCGCCGGAGCGTAGCCGTTCGACTGCGAGTTGCGCGAGCCGGCCGGCCGTCGTCGAGTCGATGCCGCCGCTGATGCCCAGCACGTAGGTCTTCAGGCCGCTCGTGCGCAGATAGTTCGCGAGGAACGTCACGCGGCGCTCGATCTCCTGTGCCGCGTTGAACGTCGCGGCGACGTGCATTTCGGCGGCGATCCGCTGCTGGCGGGCGGCGCGTTCTGATTGGGTCATCGGCTCTTCTCCGTGAAACCGGTTGGGGCACGGCATGTGCGTGTCACATTGTACGGATCGCGCGCGCGATGAGGTGTCGACGTTGCTGACGGGCTTCAGGCAATGCGCGAGCGATCACGTAGAGACCGCTACGGCCGCGCGAGCCCCCCTCCATGAGCGCCGCTCCGAAACCCGCTATCTGTAGAGGCAACAGCGTTTCACCGAATTCAGGCAGTGCGCGAGCGATTACGTCCCGACCGCTACGACCGCGCGAGCCACACGCCCACAAGCGCCGCGCCGAACCCCGCGATCTGCAGAGGCAATAGCGTTTCGCCGAAGCCGACGTAGCCCTCGAGCGCGGCGAGCGGCGGCGCGAGAAACAGCAGCGCCGTCGCGCGCGACGCGTCGCCGCGCCGGACCATCCACACGAGCAGCGTCACGCTGACGCCCGACAGCATCACGACGCCCCACGCCAGCGATGCCCACAACTGTATCGACGGCACCCATCGATGTTCGCCAAGCGCGAACACCAGCAACGCGGCGACGATGGCTGCTCCGAGGTTCTGCACCGCGCTTGCGCTGCGTAGATCGGCGGCGGCGAGCGAGGTCTTTTGATACAGCGTGCCGGCGGTGATCGCGCCGATCGCGAGCAGCGAGATCGCGATGACCAGCCACGGCGGCGCTGCACCATGCACAGCCGCCGACGGCGCGCTCGCCGCTACAAGCTTCGGTTCGAGCACCAGCACGACACCGACGAGTCCTAACGCCATCCCGGCCCAGCCGCGCCTCGACAGTCGTTCGCCGAACAGCGGTGCGGCGAGCGCCGCGGTCAGCAGCGGCTGCAATGCGCCGAGCAGCGCCATCACACCCGCGCTGACACCCTGCGCGACGGCCCAGTAGCCGGCACCCAGATAGACGCCTTGCAGCAGCGCGCCGGCAAACAGATGCTTGCCGAGATCGCGTCCGGTCGGCCACGTGACGCGCGCCGCGAGCGCGGCGATCGCGAACAGCACGGCGGTGCCGCTGAAGCGCGCGAGCAGAAAGAGATTGGGATCGGCAAACGGCGTGATCGCACGCGCGACGACGAAGCCGCTCGACCACAGGACGACGAAGACGGCAGCAGTAACGGAAACAAGCATCGGCAGACAGGCCCGAAGTGACCAGGCGAATAGAGCTAACGAGGCAGCAGTATCACGCCGTCGGTAGGCATCGGTCTTGTTCGGTTCTGCACTGGAGCAATGGGGCTAGTCGAGCGAGAACGTATCGAGCGGCTGGTTGGCGGCGGCGTGTCCGGCGAGACGCGCGTCGAGCTGTGCATGCAGGCGGCGCGCTTCGTCGAGTGTCAGGTCGATCCAGTACGGGTCGCCTGCGCTGTCGTTGAGCCGTTGCGGCGGGAACTGGATTTCCAGCACGATGCCTTTCCTGTACATCCGATGTCGCTCCTCTACATGACGAGCGGGCAGTGTAGCAACGACATGCGGTGGGATTCGCTAGCGAGCGGAAATGCTGTCGTTCCTGATCGAAGCTTGACTGCGCGCGTACCGAAACGAAACCGCACGCGTACCCCACGTGAAACACGGGCCCTCAACGCACCGCAAGCATCGCCCACGCACCAAGCACCCCGCCGCAAATAGCACACGCCCACAGCAGTATCCGCGTGCGCCGGTACTCGCGCCCAATGTCCGCGAGCAGTTGCCGTTGCTGGCGCGACGCATGCCGGTCGTGCTGCTGTTGCAGATAGCGTGCGGCAAGTTGTGGAATACGCGGCATCGTCTGCGCGAGATGCGGCAGTTCGTGCGACAGACGCCGCAACCAGCCGCGATGACCGAGATCGCGTCGCGCGATGTCCGCGAGCACCGTGCGCGCGATGTGCCACGTGTTGACACCCGGATGTAGCGTGCGCGCGAGCGCTTCGGCTTCTTCGAACGCGCGCTGCGCCGCTGCGAGCCGTGGCGAGACGCCGCCGTCGAACGGCTGCACCGCATGCAGCAGATGATGAAACAGCTCGCCGGCAGACCGCTCGTGCGGATGCAAGGCGAAATGCGCTTCGCTACGCGTGCGCAGTTCGGCTTCCAGCATTTCGGTGCGGGTCGTGTGCGGTACGTGTCCTGCCTCGCGATGCAGGTCCGCGAGACGGCCGTAGTCCTGCTCGAAGAGCGCGGTGGCGCCGTGCACGAAGAACGCGCGCTCATCGGAGGAGAGGCTCGACATCCGCGCGAAATCCGCGAGCACGATGCGGCCGAGCGTGTCGGGCTCGATGCTGACACGCACGCGTCGCGCGTCGAGTGCCGCGTGAAAGAAGCCGTGCTCGAACGCCTGCTGTGCGACCACCTCGACGAGATGCGTCGCGAGCCGCGCGAGATTCACGCGATGTTCGGCGAGCCCGGTGAGATCGATCGCAGGCAGCGATTCGACGTGCCGCAGTGCGAGCGTGTGATCGGTACACAGGTCCCAGATCACGTCGGGGATCACGAGTCGGTCATCGCCGGCGAAATGATGACCGGTCTGGCTCAGGTTCGCGGCTTCCGCGCGCAGGTCGAAGCGCCGCAGCAGGTCGTCGCAGAACGCGTTGGCGAGCGAGCGCACCTGCAGGCTTCGTGCGGCGCCGGACACCCGTTCGATCCAGCGCGCGGCCCAGCGCAGCAGCGCGGCGTCGTCGCCGAGCTGGCGTAACTGCGCGGTGCGCACGAGCTTGATCGACACGTCGCGATGACTACCCGCAGGCTCGGTCGCCGAGACCGCGAGACGGGCGGTGTGAATCTGTTCGGCGAAACCGTTCTGCGCGGGCACGAGATCGATCGACTCGAAGACCGCGGACAACGGTCGCCCGAATGCGGCAGCCAGCGAGAACTCGACGGCCTGCGGCGGCAGCGGCTCCTCGAGATGCGCGACGGCGTCGAAGGCGTCGTGCAGCGTGCCGGCGGCGAGTTCGGGATGCTCGGCCAGCGACTGCGCGAACGCCGCCGCAATCGGCCCGAGCTGCGGCAGCGCGCGCTGCAGGCCGGCCGGACTGCCGGCCTCGTGCATGCGACTGACCAGCGTCGCGATCCAGTGCAGCTTGTGATCGCGCGGCGCGGCGCGCCACAGCAATCGCGCGCCGTAGCGGAGCAGGTGAAACAGCAGGACAAGGCGGCGAAACAGTGACGGCATCGGTGGAGCGGCTTGACGACGTGGTGGCGGGGTGGCGTGGCGGCAGATGGATCGGTGCCCGGGCGCTCAGGTTAGCAGGAACCTCGGCTGACGGCACATTGCGGTCTGTCGCGTAATACAATACGGCGACTAACTGAAGAATTCGCGGAGCATTCGCGAAGCATTCGAAGAACTTACACGCGCGCTGACGCGCCCCGGCCCGACGCCTCGCCACCAAGATGCTCGCTGAACAACGTCATCAATACATTTTGTCGCAAGTTGCCAGGAACGGCGCATTGTCCGTGGCGGAACTCGTTCGCGAACTGAACGTGTCGCGCGAAACGATCCGGCGCGATCTCAACGCGCTGGCGAGTCGCGGGCTGATCGTCACGACGCACGGCGGTGCGCTGTCGAGCGATCGGCGCGAGCCGGACCTCGACGTGCGCGAGGCCGCCAATGCGGGCGCGAAGCGGGCGATCGGCGAGCGCGCGGCACAGCTGGTGCCGGACGGTGCATCGATCGTGATCGATTCGGGCAGTACGACCCAGGCGGTTGCGCGGGCGTTGACCGATCGTCACCGGCTGTCGGTCTACACGAACGACTGGCGCATCGCGCTGCTGCTCGGACGACGCAACGACAACCACGTGACGCTGCTCGGCGGCGAACTGTCGGACAACGAGGACGCGACCTTCGGCCTCGACACCGTGCAGCAGCTCACGCAATACCACGCGGATTTCGCGATCGTCGGTGCGGGCGGCATCTCGCCGGACGCATGGCTGACCGACTACACGCGGCTGGCCGCCGAAGTGCGCAGCCGGATGATCGCCGCCGCCGATACCGTGGTCGTCGTCGCGGACAACTCGAAGTTCGGCCGCGTGACGCCGGTGCGCATCAACGGCTTCGAAAGCGCGCGCTTCGTCGTCACCGAGCTGGCGCCGGACCGGGCGCTCGGCAAGGCGATCGCGGCGCGCGGGCCCGAGTTGCTGATCGCCTGAGCGCGTCGAACATCAGCGTTCGCAGCGCTCTCGCGCAATCAGCGCACCTTCACCCCCAGCGCCACCAGCACCCGACCCACCGCCGCGACCGCGTTATGCAGCTCGTTCGAATCGATTGCGCCGATGCAGCCGACGCGAAACGTCTCCACCTGCGTGAGCTTCCCTGGGTACAGCACGTAGCCGGCGTCGCGCACGGCCGCATAGAAGTTCGCGAAGTTCCACGCCGGATCGCGCGGCGCATGGAACGTGACGATCACCGGCGCCTGCACCTCCGGCTTCAGGAATGGTTCGAGCCCGAGTCCCTTCATCCCTTCGATCAGCGTCGCGCAGTTGCGTGCGTAGCGCGCGCCGCGCGCGGGCTGGCCGCCTTCGGCCGCGAACTGATCGAGCGCGTTGCGCAGCGCCGCGAGCACATGCGTCGGCGGCGTGAAACGCCACTGCGTGGTCTTCTTCATGTACGCGTACTGGTCGTACAGATCGAGCGCGAGCGACGGCGAGCGGCCCTCGCAGGTTTCGAGCAGCGCGCGTTTCACGATCACGAAGCCCATGCCCGGCACGCCTTCGAGACATTTCCCGCTCGCCGAGATCAATGCATCAATGCCGCCGTTGCGCAGATCGATCGGCAGCGCGCCGAACGAACTCATCGCGTCGACGATCAGCCGTTTGCCATGCCGTTGACACACCGCGGCGATTTCATCGAGAGGATTCAGCAGGCCGGCGCTGGTCTCGAGATGCACCTGCGCGACGTGCGTGATGCGCGGGTCGCTGTTGAACGCATCCTCGATCGCGGCGGCGTCGACCGGTTCGTCCTCGTGCAGTGCGAGCTCGACGTACGCGATGCCGAGCCGCTGCAGGATCCGGACGATGCGCGCGCAGTACGCGCCGTTGTTCGGCACCAGCACGCGACCGTCGCGCGGCACGAGCGTACCGAGCGCAGCCTCGACCGAAAACGTGCCGCTACCCTGCAGCGGCACACAGACGTAGTCATGCTGCCCATGTACGATTTCGACGAGATCCGCGCAGACGCTCTGGGTCATGCGGTTGAAGGCGGTGTCCCACGAGCCCCAGTCGCGCAGCATCGCTTCGCGCGTCGCGGGCGAAGTCGTCAGAGGTCCTGGGGTCAGCAGGACAGGATCGTTTCCGAGTATCACAAGACCTCCCTTCGTCAATTCCTGGATGCACTTCCGTGCAGTGAGTGGCTGGAATATGGGTTTGCATATTATTGGCGAATTGTGTCATTTTTTGGAAATCATGAAAATAGTCATGTCGCTGTCACCAAAATCTGTGATTCTTGCCGGGCCCGTTCCGGTAAGGCTGCAGAGCGGGTGGCGCGTCGGCATCAGTCGTAACCTGGAAGTCCGGCAGATCGACGTCGCGCCGTTTTGCAGGCAATCTGCAACCCGGCTGCAAGGCTGGATAACGTATAGGCGCGTACCGGCGCGACGCTACCGCCGTTCAATCACAACAGGTCAGGGTTTTCCCGGCCGTATGGTTTTTCCGTTTTCGGAGAGAGCGACATGACAAAGACGAATTCCCACCACGCGATTACCGGCTTCGCCCGCAAACTGCTGCCGGCCCTCGTGGCGGCGGCTGCATTCGGCGCACTGCCGGCGCATGCGGCCGACACGGTCGTGCTGTACACGGCCGACGGTCTCGAGAATCTGTACAAGGATGTACTGCCGGCCTTCGAAAAGAAGGAAGGCGTGAAGGTGGCGATCGTCACCGCCGGCAGCGGCGAAGTGGTGAACCGCGCGACGATCGAAAAGGATTCGCCGAAGGCCGACGTCCTCGTCACGCTGCCGCCGTTCATCCAGCAGGCCGACCAGGCCGGTTTGCTGCAGGCGTATCAGAGCGCGAACTACAAGAACGTGCCGGCGATCGCGAAGGACGCGAACGGCGCGTGGGCGACCTTCGTCAACAACTACTTCTCGTTCGCGATCAATCCGGAAGTGGTGAAGACCCAGCCGAAGACATTCGCCGATCTGCTGCATCCCGACTACAGCGGCAAGATCGCTTACTCGAATCCGGCCACGGCCGGTGACGGGATGGCCGTGATCATCCTGACGACGTCGCTGATGGGCGAAGACAAGGCGTTCGATTATCTGAAGAAGCTTGAGCAGAGCGCGAAGTTCCACACGAAGGGCACGGGCTATCTCGACGTGCTGCTGTCGCGTAACGAAATCTCGCTCGCGAACGGCGATCTGCAGATGGATCTCGACGATGCAGCGAACGGCGGCCTGACGCTCAAGCCGGTGTTCCTCGCAGCCGCTCCCGGCGGCCAGCCGACGACGTTCCAGCTGCCGTACGCAATCGGCCTGCTGAAGAACGGTCCGAACCCGGCCGAAGGCAAGAAGCTGATCGATTACCTGATGTCGACCGACGTGCAGTCGAAGGTGCCGGACATCTTTGGTATCCCGGGTCGTACGGACGTGCCGCTCGCTGGCAAGAACGGCGCGGCTGTGAAGCAGGCGATCGCCGGCGTGAAGCTGATCCCGGTCGACTGGAACCAGGTGATGACGAAGAAGGCGGACTGGACCGCGCGCTGGAAGAACGACGTGATCGGCAATTCGGGCAAGCAGCTCGAAGTCGTGAAGCCGAAGTAAGCATCGCATCACAACTCGTTCCAAAGTATTGCCAGCAGGAGGATGAACCCGGTGAACACAGCTAGTCTTGCTCAGCCCGGCGCGCTCGGCGCCGTTCCGGCGGCGCTCGGCGATGCGCGGTCGGAGGCGCCGGCCGGCGTCGAGATCGAGCATCTGACGGTGCGCTTCGGTACGCGCACCGTGCTCGACGATCTATCGCTGACGATCGAGCGCGGCGAACTGCTGACCGTGCTCGGTCGCAGCGGCTGCGGCAAGACGACGCTGCTGCGTTTCATCGCCGGGTTCATCGAGGCGGACGGGCTGGCCGGCACCTTGACGGTGGCCGGCCGCGATCTCACGCACGTACCGCCGCATCGGCGCAATCTGGGGCTGCTGTTCCAGAGCTATGCGCTGTTTCCACATCTGTCCGTCTTCGAGAACGTTGCGTTCGGTCTGCGCGCGCGGCGCACGCCCGCGAAGGAAATCGCGCGGCGCGTCGCTGATGCGCTGAAGCTCGTGCAGCTCGGCGATTCCGGCCATGTGATGCCCGCGCAACTGTCCGGCGGCATGCAGCAGCGCGTCGCGCTGGCGCGTGCGCTCGTGATCGAACCCGACGTACTACTGCTCGACGAACCGTTGTCCGCGCTCGACGCCAATCTGCGCGCGTCGGTGCGCTCCGAACTGAAGGCGTTGCATGAGCGCCTGCCTAATCTGACGATCGTCTGCGTCACGCACGACCAGGACGACGCACTCGTGCTGTCCGATCGCACGCTGCTGATGCGCGAGGGGCGCATCGCGCAGCTCGGCACGCCGCAGCAACTGTACGACACGCCGGAAGACGCGTTCGTCGCGCGTTATCTCGGCGCGGCGAATCTGCTGCCGCCGCAAGTCGCATTTCCGCTCGACGATATGCGCCACGCGGAACGCGATCGCGTTGCGTGTCTGCGTCCCGAGAGTCTGCGGATCGTGCCGCTCGGCGAAGGGCAACTGCACGGCACGATCGCGTCGGTCGAGTGGTACGGCGCGGTGCTGTCCGTGTCGGTCGTGCTCGACGCGATGCCGAACGAACCCGTGCTCGTCACGATGCAGCGCGGCCACGGCATGAACCCGGAAAAGGGCGCACGCGTTTCACTGCGATACGAGGCAGACGATGTCGTCCTTATCCGCGCCTGACGGTCATGACGCGCTGATCGCCGCCGATGCACGGCGCGCGGCGACCGCAGCGTCGCATGCGGCCGCGAAGCGACGGCGCGAGCGTGTCGCACAATGGCATCTGCTGTTTCTCGCGGTGTGCGTGCTCGGGCCGCTGGTGATTTATCCGCTGGTGCGGCTCGTGCTGCTGAGCTTCACCGGTGCACACGGTTTGAGCGCGCATGCGTACGCGACGTTCTTCCAGAATCCGGACACGCGCGGCGTGATCGGCACGACGCTGTGGATTCTCTTCGCGAGCGCCGGGCTGGCGTCGCTGCTCGGCGTCGGGATCGCGGCGCTGCTGTTCTTCAAACCGTTTCCGGGCGCGCGGCTCGTCACGCGTTTTCTCGAACTGTTCGTCGCGTTTCCATCATTTCTGGTCGCGTTCACGCTGATCTTTCTGTACGGCTCGCAAGGGTCGGTCAGCATCGGTTTGCAGCGGCTCTTTCATCTCGATGCGCCGCCGCTCGATTTTCTGTTCGGCATCGGCGGCGTGATTCTCGCGGAAGTCGTGTTCTATGCGCCGTTCGTCGTGCGCCCGACACTCGCGTCGTTCGCGACGCTCGACATGCGTCTCGTCGAAGCGGCGCGCAGTCTCGGCGCACACGGCTGGATGGTCGCGTTTCGCGTGATCCTGCCGCTCGCGTGGCCGGGCATCGCTGCGGGCACGATCCTCTGTTTCCTGCTGACGCTCAACGAGTTCGGCATTCTGCTGGTGCTCGGTAGCGCGCATCTGATCACGTTGCCGGTTGCGATCTACAGCTCGGCGACCGTCGATCTCGATCTGCCGACTGCCGCTGCGGGTGCCGTCGTGATGCTGGCGATGTCGTTGTCGCTGTACGCGCTGTATCGAGCGGTGAACAAGCGCAAGGCTGGAGGAGCGAAGTAATGGCCGTCGATCTCGACCCCACCGTGCTGCCGCCGTTGCATCCGCGCGCGCGTCCTGTGCGGCGTAGTTTTGCCGTGCGTCTGCTGGGCAGCGTGCTGCTCGCGCTTGCCGCGCTGCTGTGCGTCTGGCTGTTCGTGTTGCCGGTGGTCGTCGTTGCGCTGTCGAGCGTCGCGGCGCACTGGTCGGGCACGATCCTGCCCGACGGATTCAGCATGCGCTGGTTCGAGCGTCTCGGTCAGAGCGATTTCGACGCGCTGACGACGAGCCTCGAAATCGGCTTCGGCGTCGCGGTGCTCGGCACCGTGCTAGGCCTGTGGCTCGCGCTTGCACTCGAAGGGCGCGACCGGCGCGGGCTCGGCGCGCTCGTCGATACGATCGCGATGATGCCGAACGGCGTGCCGAGCGTCGTGCTCGGGCTCGCGGTGCTGATCGCGTATCACAAGAAGCCGGTCGATCTGTCGAGCTCGGCGGCGATCGTCGTGTTCGTGCAGCTCGCGCTCGTGCTGCCGTTCTGTTATCGCTGCGCAGCTGCCGCGTTGCGTCCCGAGCTGACCGTATTACGCGAAGCGGCGGCGAGCCTGGGTGCGCCGCCGTCGATGGTGTTGCGCCGGGTCGTGCTGCCGCAACTCGTGCCGGCGATCCGCGCGAGTCTCGCGCTGGGCTTCGCGCTGTCGCTCGGCGAGCTGGGCGCGACGTTGACCGTCTATCCGCCGGGTTTCGCCACCGTGCCGATCGTCGTGGTCGGCCAGGTCGAGCGGGGCTACTACCTGCCGGCCTCGGCGCTGTCTTTGATCTTGCTGCTGGTGTCGCTTGCCGCGCTATCACTGATCGCCGCGCGCGTGCCGCGCCGGCGCGCGGACTGAACCCGCTTTTCTGATTTTTCGAGGTGTGCCTGAACGCGACACCACACACATATCGATGTGGCAATTTTTGTCGAAATGACCGAAAATATGCAAAACGCCGCTGAGAGCCCAAGTTCCGATTCCTCCGTCGATCCGCTCGACGTCGTACGTAGCCAGTCGCTCACCGCGCTGGTTCGCGACGAGATCGAGCGCTGCATCGTTGAGGGCACGCTGGCGCCCGGCGACAAGCTGACCGAAGCCGATTGGGCCGCGCGTCTGCAGGTGTCGCGCGGGCCGGTGCGCGAAGCGTTTCGCGCGCTGGAGCAGGCGGGTCTGGTGCGCAACGAGAAGAACCGCGGGGTGTTCGTACGCGTGGTGACGCTCGAGGAAGCGGACGAGATTTATGCGGTGCGCGCGCTGCTCGAAGAGGCGGCATGCCGGATGCTCGCAGCAACGATCGACGCGCGGCAACTCGCGGTGCTGCGGGCTCATGTCGATGCGATGCGCGACGCGCTCGCTGCGCAGGATCGCGATGCGTATGCGCGGTCGAACGTCGCGTTTCACGACGCGCTGGTCGCGCAGGCGGGCAACGGCAAGCTGTACGAGACGTATCGACGGCTCGTCGGCGAATTGAGTCTGTTTCGTCGTGCGGCACTCGTCGTGCATGACGACACGATGGAGCGGTCGCTTGCCGAGCATCGCGCGATCTTGACGGCGCTCGCCTCGCGCGATGCCGCGCTCGCGGCGACGCTGATGCATGCGCACGTGAACGGTGGCCGTGAACGCGTGCACGAAGCTTGTGAACCGGCTGGACAGCGGGCTGAGAAGAGGCCGCTGCCGGCCACGATCGATGAACCGCGCACCTGACGCTCGACCGATGGTGCGCATGGACGGAACCGATGCTTACTCATACCGAACGCACCATTGAAGTCAACGGCCGACGCTACGGGCTGCCGAAGCAACCGACGGTCGTCGTCTGCGTCGATGGCTGCGAATACGATTACCTCGAAGCGGCGGTCGCCGCCGGCGTCGCGCCGTTCATCGGCAAGATGTTGCACGGCGGCGCGGCATTCAAGGCCGACTGCGTGATTCCGTCGTTCACCAATCCGAACAACCTGTCGATCGTGTGCGGCGTGCCGCCGTCGGTGCACGGCATCTGCGGCAATTACTTCTGGGATCCGCAGGCGAACGGCGGCGCGGGCGCGGAAGTGATGATGAACGACCCTGCTTATCTGCGTGCCGGCACACTGCTCGCGGCGGCGGCAGAGGCGGGCGCATCGGTGGCGGTCGTCACGGCGAAGGACAAGCTGCGTCGATTGCTCGGCTGGCAGCTCGACGGGATCTGTTTCTCCGCGGAAAAAGCCGATGCGGCGACGCGCGACGAAAACGGCATCGACGGCGTGCTTGAGGTGGTTGGTTTGCCGGTGCCCGATGTGTACAGCGCGGGTCTGTCGGAATTCGTGTTCGCGGCGGGCGTGCGGCTCGCGCAGACGCGGCAGCTCGATCTGATGTACCTGTCGACCACCGATTACGTCCAGCACAAATGGGCGCCGGGCACCGAAGGCGCCAACGCGTTCTACGCGATGATGGACGGCTATCTCGCGCAGCTCGACGCGCTCGGCTGGGTGATCGGACTCACCGCCGATCACGGGATGAACGCGAAACACGACCCCGCGACGGGCGAGCCGAACGTGATCTATCTGCAGGACGTGATGGACGAATGGCTCGGTGCGCGCGCCGCACGCGTGATTCTGCCGATCACCGATCCGTATGTCGTGCATCACGGCGCGCTCGGCTCGTTCGCGACGATCTATCTGCCGTCCGGCGCCGATGCTGGTGCGGTGATCGAACGGCTGCGCGGGATCGACGGCATCGAGACGGTGCTCGACAACCACGCTGCGTGCGAGCAGTTCGAATTGCCGAACGATCGCGTCGGCGATGTCGTCGTGGTCGGGACGCGGCACGTGGCGCTCGGCACGCGTGCGGACGAGCACGATCTGTCGGGGCTGACCGTGCCGCTGCGTTCGCATGGCGGCGTGTCGGAGCAGACCGTGCCGCTGATTTTCAACCGGTCGGTGTCCGGCATCGAGCCGGGCAGGCGACTGCGCAACTTCGACGTGTTCGATCTTGCGTTGAATCACGTGGCGGCATCATGAACGCGATCCTGACCGACCATCCTGCGTTTCGCGAAGAAGCGTTGCGTCTGTGCGGCGAACGGGCGGTGCGCGAACGCGTGATCGATGTGTTCGATCCGTACACGGGCATGCGCGTCGGCACGGTGCCGCGCGCGAGCGTCGACGATGTGCGCGCGGCATTCGAATATGCCGGCGCGTATCAGGCGAAGCTCACGCGCTATGAGCGCTCGCAAATTCTCGAACGCGCGGCTGCGCTACTGCGCGAACGCCTGGAGGTCGCGTCGGATCTGATCTCGCTCGAGTCCGGTTTGTCGAAGCAGGATTCGCGCTACGAAATCGGCCGCGTCGCCGATGTGCTCAAGTTCGCGTCGATCGAAGTGCTGCGCGACGACGGTCAAAGTTTTTCGTGCGATCTGACGCCGCACGGCAAGACGCGTCGCGTGTTTACGCAGCGCGAGCCGCTTGCCGGTGTGATCGTCGCGATCACGCCGTTCAATCACCCGATGAACCAGGTCGCGCACAAGATTGCGCCGTCGATCGCGACGAATAATCGCGTGATCCTGAAGCCGTCGGAGAAGGTGCCGCTGTCGGCGTGCTATCTCGCCGACATCCTGTACGAGGCCGGATTGCCCGCGCCGATGCTGCAGGTACTGACCGGCGACCCGCAAGAAATCGCCGACGAACTGCTGATGCATCCGCTCGCCGAACTCGTGACGTTCACCGGCGGCGTGGCGATCGGCAAGTACATCGCGGCGAAGGCGGGCTATCGGCGCGTGGTGCTCGAACTGGGCGGTAACGATCCGCTGATCGTGCTCGAGGACGCGGATCTCGAACGCGCAGCTTCGCTTGCCGCGCAGGGCTCGTACAAGAATTCCGGCCAGCGCTGCACGGCGGTCAAGCGGATCCTCGTCCAGAAGAGCATCGTCGCGCCGTTCACCGAACTGCTCGTCGAGAAGACGCGTGCGTGGTCGTACGGCAATCCATTCGACGGTGCGAACCAGATGGGGACGGTGATCGATGCGGCGGCCGCACGGCTGTTCGAGACGCGCGTCAACGAAGCGGTCGCGCAGGGCGCGCGGCTGCTCGCCGGCAATACACGTGACGGCGCGCTGTATGCACCGACGGTGCTCGATCGCGTGGAGCCGTCGATGACGCTCGTGCGCGAGGAAACGTTCGGCCCGGTGTCGCCGATCCTCACGTTCGATACGCTTGACGACGCGATCCGTATCAGCAACGGCACGCCGTTCGGTTTGTCGTCGGGGGTGTGCACGAACCGGCAGGACGCGATTACGCGCTTCGTCAACGAGCTGCGCGTCGGCACGGTCAACGTGTGGGAAGTACCGGGCTACCGGGTCGAACTGACGCCGTTCGGCGGCATCAAGGATTCTGGGCTCGGATACAAGGAAGGGGTTCAGGAAGCGATGAAGAGCTTTACGAACCTGAAGACGTTTTCGTTGCCTTGGGAGTAAGTGAATGGCTTTAAGTCTTGACGATATTCGTGGGTTGTTCGAGCAGTACGGCAGTCTGTCTTACAGCGGCGAACCGGTGACGCAGCTCGAACACGCGTTGCAAAGCGGTGCGCTTGCCGAAGAAGAAGACGCCGGCGATGAACTGGTCGTCGCTGCGTTTCTGCACGACCTCGGGCATCTGCTGAACCGCAAGGGCGAGACGCCCAGCGCGCGCGGTGTCGACGATCTGCACCAGTACTTCGCATTGCCGTTTCTGCGCGCGATCCTACCGGAAGCGGTGCTTGAGCCGATCCGGCTGCATGTCGACGCCAAGCGTTGTCTGTGCGCGATCGATCCGGAGTATTTCGGCAAACTGTCGCCGGATTCGGTGCGTAGCCTCGAACTGCAGGGTGGCATCTTTAGCGACGAAGATGCGCAGACGTTTTTGCGCAAGCCGTATGCGGAGGATGCTTTGCGTGTGCGTCGCTGGGACGATCGCGCAAAGATCGCGAATCGCGTTACACCGGACATCGGGCATTTTCTCGATGTAGTCGGCGGTGTGATGGAGCGGCATGTGCCGGCTTAAGGGGTTTGTCCTGTTTCTTTAGACGTCGTTGTCGCTAGCGGGTTTGCTTTGAGCTGATGCGTAGCGATGTCGCCCGGTTCGATGTTCTTCGACCGGCTTCTCCTTGTTTGATTGTCTAAGCGTGCCCGCTCTTCTGTTCAAGAAGAGTGGGTGCTTTGTGCGTTCTCTTAGTCGAGATGCGCGAGCGACGTGCGTCGATTTCTTGAGTTCGAAATAACGCTTGCAAGGCGCGGGGCAGGTGACTAGAATTGCGGACTTTCGCGCTTCGGTAAGTGGAGTGCGGAAGGCGGGAGAGCCAGCAATGGCGGGGATTTCCGGGCGGGCAGGTTAGCAGGAAGAAGTGATAAACCTGTTGACGAGCGAACGGAAAGTCTTCATAATCTCGTTTCTCTGCTGCATGGCGGCAGACGCGGAGTGAGTCGGTGGTGGTAGTGCCGGTTTGCGACGTGAACGATCTTTAAAAACTAACAGCCGATAAGTGTGGGCGCTCGATGGCAAGGCGGGTTTCAGATGATGAGTCTGAAGCCGGCATAAGTATCGAGAGTCTCACACTAAAGTAAGTCAGGTTTTTGAATTTCAGGATTCAGGACCTGTCATCTTTGAGTGAGCGACCTGTCCGAGAGGACAGAAAA